>NZ_JAVTSG010000001.1:0-1414681 GCF_032678425.1 Pedobacter aquatilis
CGTTAAAGGCTTTTATTTGATGGTTTTTCGTTAACTGCATGGACATCAGGGAGAAAAAGTTGAAACTTTTTTGATGTTGGTTTGTTTAAGATATCCGTTTTTACCGCCGTAAAGGCTTTCCCGCTGATTTCCGCAGATAAAACAAAGGTAAGTTGACAGTGGTTAGTTGACAAGTTTAACCGTCCTAAAGGCTTTCCCGCTGATTTTCGCAGATAAATACCGCAGATTTTAGGGATTTAACTGCACATTGCCGATAATATTTACCACATGATATGTCTAAAAACATTGAAAAAGCACTCCGTTTTGAGACTCCAGTCTAAAAACCATTAATAATTAACCATCGGGTTGGTGCGGCGACAACAGGATTTGGAATGGAGGGCGGGACGGACTTTAATTGAAAAACCGAACCCTGATTTACTAATATTAATTTTTACCCCCTAAGACACCTAGAAAATTTCGTTAAGTTCTTTTGAAAACTGAAATTTGAAGATTGGTAATTAATGTTTTTACCATATAAGGTATAAGGTCATTTAAGGTACACGCCCTGCTTTTGATAATTGTTTATTGTGCATTGTTAATTGGAATTTGTTTATTGATAATTGATAATTTGAGCTGGAAACACTTGTTCGTAATAAAACATGTTAAAAATTGTTAACTATATATATGTAGTGAATTGCAATAAGTAGCTTAGCGGCCAATTGTTTTATATTGATGTTATCGTATTATTAATTATCTTTGCAGAATGTTTAAAATTAAACACTTATTTATTTTAGTATTTATTGCCGCTTTAGGTATGGCGGGTTGTAAGAGTCGTTTCGAGAAATTGAGAGCGAGTAACGATGTTGCAAAAAAATACCAGGAAGCCATTAGATTATATAATAAGCGTGATTTCAGTAAGGCATTGGTGCTTTTTGAAGATTTATCGCAGAAATATCGTGGACGTGAGCAGGCTGAAGGTTTGAACTTTTACTATGCTTATACCTTATACAAATTACAAGATTACACTACTGCGAGGTATCAGTTTAAGAGTTTTGCAGATACCTACCCGGCGAGTAAGGATGCTGAAGAGGCACGTTACATGGCGGCATATTGCTATTACTTAGAATCGCCTGTTTTTTCATTAGACCAGGAAAATACTTACAAAGCTATTGATGCTTTGCAATTATTTATAAACTTATACCCTACAAGTGAGCGTGCTGCAGCTGCTGCGAAGTATATCGGTGTATTAAGAACTAAACTAGAGGACAAGGTTTTCGAAAATGCAAAGCTTTATTTAACTACTGGCCCTAGTAACGTAGAAAATTACAGAGCTGCAGTTATTGCCTTGAAAAATGCACAAAGAGATTACCCGGATATTAAATATGCGGAAGAAATGGATTTCCTGATGATTAAGGCTCAATATATGTACGCTAAAACCAGTATTCCAATTCGTCAGGAAGATAGGTATAATGAGGCTACATCATTGTATGAAGAATTTACAGAGAAATATGCTACAAGTAAATTCACAAACGATGCCAAGCAATTAAAATCGGATATTGAATCTGGTATTAAACAAAATAAAGCTGAATTGGCGATGTATGCCGCAGACCAAGCTAAATACATGGAAATGATTAAGAAAACCAGTAAGGTAAAAGATACTGTTTCTCAAAAACCAACTAACGCAGATAATACGAATATTAAAAACAATTAATACATGAATACTAACAAACCTGCTATACCGAACACTACGGTTACCAGAAATGTACACGATTTAGACAGAACTACTGATAATCTTTATGAATCATTAGTTGTGATTGCTAAAAGAGCAAATCAGATTTCTAATAATATGAAAGAAGAATTGCATGGTAAATTAGCAGAATTTGCTTCGAGCAATGATAACCTTGAAGAGATTTTTGAAAATCGTGAGCAAATCGAAATCAGCAAACATTACGAGCGTATGCCGAAACCAGTTTTAGTAGCTATGGATGAATTTTTGAATGAGAAAGTTTACCATAGAAATCCGGCTAAAGAACAAAAATAAAATTAGCCTAGCGCACAGAGTTTGGAGCTAAACGTTTTGCGTGTGCGCTAATGCACTCTGTTTTAACTCTTCGCTTGATGCTTAAAAATAAAAACATAATACTTGGCGTTTGCGGCAGTATTGCAGCTTATAAGTCGGCCTTTTTGGTTAGGCTTTTAGTTAAGGCTGGTGCAAACGTTAAGGTTATTTTAACTCCCGATGGTGCTAATTTCATAACACCACTTACACTTGCTACACTTTCTAAAAACCCCGTTTACACTCAATATTTTGAGGAAGAAACAGGTGTTTGGAGCAACCACGTTGAATTAGGCCTTTGGGCTGATTTAATCATCATTGCCCCTACCAGTGCAAATACACTCGCTAAATTGGCTACCGGAATTTGCGATAACCTGCTAACTGCGGTTTATCTATCGGCTAAATGCCCGGTTTATGTTGCACCTGCAATGGATTTAGACATGTGGAAACATGAAACTACGCAAGGCAATATCGCGAAGATTAAAAGCTTTGGAAATATTGTTATCAACCCAGAAAGCGGTGAATTGGCTAGTGGATTGTATGGTGCGGGCAGAATGGCAGAGCCTGAAGAAATCGTTTCTTTTTTGGAAAATTCGATAAAAAGCGGATTACCGTTTTACGGTAAAAAAGTTATGGTTACTGCCGGACCAACCTATGAGGCGATAGACCCGGTTCGTTTTATAGGTAACCATTCATCAGGTAAGATGGGCTTTGCCATCGCAGATGAGCTGAGCAAGCTTGGTGCAGATGTTACTTTAATTGCCGGACCAACCGCACAGAAATCAACACAAGCTCTAAAGAGAATCGATGTAGTTAGTGCCAAAGATATGCTTGATGCCTGTACATCTATTTTTAAAGAAACTGATGTAACGGTGATGTGTGCCGCTGTTGCCGATTACAAACCTAAAACCGTTTCTACACAAAAGATTAAAAAATCCAATAGCGAATTTAACCTCGAGTTGGAGAAAACAGCTGATATTTTAGCCTCACTTGGTGCAACCAAAGCGCCAAACCAAATTCTAGTTGGTTTTGCTTTGGAAACCAATGATGAAGAAAACTACGCTAAGGGAAAGCTAGAGAAAAAAAATCTGGATTTAGTTGTGCTGAATTCTTTAAATGATAAGGGCGCTGGCTTTAAATCGGATACAAATAAAATTACTATTTTTAACAAAGCACTTCAAAAAACAGCATTCGAGGTAAAATCAAAAGCTGGAGTAGCGGTAGATATATGCAATGAAATTTTAAAACTTATTAAATGATAAAAAGACTTGTTTGTTTACTAATCATCCTTGGTTTCGGAAAATTACATGCGCAAGAGTTAAATGCTCGTGTGCAACTTTTGGCGCCACAGGTATCGAACATAAGTAAGCAACAGCTCGATGTTTTGCAAAAAACACTGAGGGATTTTTTAAACAACAATAAGTTTACAACAGAAACCTACAAAGCACAGGAAAGAATTGACTGTAATTTCGTTATAACCCTAACCTCTTGGGATGGTGGTTCGGGTTATGCTGCAGAAGCTCAAATTCAGAGCAGCAGACCGGTTTTCAATTCGACATACAATAGCACACTGCTAAACATAAGCGATAAGAATTTCGATTTCAGTTATAATGATGGCTCAACAATCGATTTTTCGGATCAGAATTACATCTCAAATATTAGTGCGCTATTAACCTACTATGCCTATACAATAATCGGTTTGGATAAAGATAGTTTTGGCAAAATGGGCGGTAGTGCTTATTTCAAAAAGGCACAAAACATCATAAATCTGGCGCAGGTTTCGGGCAATACCGGCTGGCGTGCGGCCGATGGTTTGCGTAATCGTTTCTGGTTTAACGAAAATACCCTCAACCCTATTTTCGGCGAATTGCGAAATTTTATTTACAATTACCACTTCAAAGGCTTAGACCAGCTTACCAACGATGATAAAGGTTTAATGCCAATTGTTGCGGCCTTAACCGAGCTTCAAAAAATGGATAAGCAAAAGTTAGGTTCCATCTTTCCTAATGTTTATTTCGCCTCAAAGGCCGAAGAAATTACAAACGTTCTGACTAAACTAAATACTCAGGAGCGTTTAAAGGCTTACAATCTTCTGTCAGAAATTGACCCGGCAAATATCGGGAAGTACGAAGGTTTAAAAAGTAATTAGTTTTATAATTTCTTGTAAAGCAATTTCCCTAATTCATTTTATCGTAAGTCCTGCTTTACGCTTTATTCCGCTGCGCTCCATGTTCGCTGCAATCAGGTTTAAAAAACATACTTCAGCAAACAAAAATTCCGCTCCCTCCTGCTCAAATTTAAAATCATTGTGCAACGTTTACGCTAAGTCTGCGTCATGTAGTTAAAACAGTTTTTGTTAAAAATCTGTTAAATAATTTTTATAATACGAATAACTTCGTACATTTGATTACGAAATAATTCGTACAACTGTAACATATGAGTAATAATAATATCAAACCAACAGAAGGTGAAATGGAAATCTTACAAGTGCTTTGGCAAAAAGGCCTTTGCACAGTAAGAGAAGTACATGAAGCTTTAAATAAAAAAGATTCTGGTTACACAACTACCCTAAAGCTTATGCAAATTATGCACGAGAAAGGAATGGTAGAGCGAGATACTAATCAGAAAACGCATATATACAAAGCAATTGTAAATCAAGATAAAACCGAAAAGCAATTGGTAAACAAAATGATTGATAATGTATTCAATGGTTCGGCAGCCAGATTAGTGATGCAAGCTTTGGGTAATCATTCTGCAACAAGTGAAGAACTGGACGAGATTAAAAAATACCTGGATAGTCTTAAGTAGTTCATTAGTCATTAGTCATTAGTCATTAGTCATTAGTGAAAACAGGTTATCGCAAAGAATAGTATCAAACAAAAAATAAACTGATTATATAAAATTAGACCAAGTAAAATGGAAACTTTATTACCACAATTTATCAAAGCTTTTGGATGGAGCATTTTAAATTCTCTTTGGCAAAGTGCACTTATTTATGGCATTTTATTTATTGTTTTATTAAGCCTACCTAAGCTTGCCGCAAAGCATAAACATAATCTGGCATTTGGCTCTATCCTATTAATGTTTGGTTGCTTTGTTTATAATTTAACCAATATATTGCTAAAAAGCATTTCAGCTCCTAAATCGGTTGGACATATTGAAGACCTGAATGCAATTCAATATTTAAATAATATACCTGATAATCTAAACACCAAAATAGAGCAGTACTTTCCGATTGTAGTCGCATTTTATGTAATCGGCATTTTATTGCAGCTGTTTGTTATCGTGAAAGGCTACAATAAATTGGCTCGTTTTAAAAAGGAAAACTTAAGCCTAGTGCCAGCAGGCTGGAATGATATCTTTCAAAGGGTTACTGCAAATCTTAAAATTAGAAAATCCATAAAATTTCATTTATCATCTATTGTTAATGTGCCCTTGGTAATTGGCTATCTAAAACCTATCGTTTTGTTTCCCGTAGCATTAGTGAACGAATTAGATAACGACCAGGTTGAAGCTATTTTAATACACGAGCTTTCACACATCCGCAGGAATGATTTTCTATTAAACTTAATCAAAACAGCTATTGAAACCTTTCTATTCTTTAACCCATTTGTTTGGATGGCGGGCAGATTTATACACATAGAGCGTGAGCACGCTTGCGACGACCTGGTTTTAAAACTAACCGGAAAGCCATTAAATTATGCTCATGCCCTGCTAAAATTAGAATTATTGAAGGATAAAAACAGTCCGGCTTATGCTTTGGCAGCGACTGGCAACACTCAAAATTTATATCAACGTATTAAAAGAATCACAAATATGAAAACCAATTATTTAAACGCAAAACAGCAAATGGCTGCCTTAACATTGGGCGTTGCTTGCTTATTCTCTATCGCATGGATTAATCCTGCTAAGAAAGAAATCAAAAAAACATCAAAAAAGATAGAAGTTTTAACCGCTGGCCATATCAATACTAATGCAGTTGTTTTTATGGATACCACTAAAAAACGTAAAATCAGAATTGTAACGGTAGATGCTAATGGCAAAAGAACTGAATACAATTCTGTGAAAGACATGCCAGATAGTTTGAAAAAAGACTTTTACAATGATGAACTTTTTGGAGGAAGACGTGCATTTATTTACAGAAGTGATTCTGCCTTCAAGTTTAAGGATTCATTATTTAGTGCTAAAATCCATCGTGAGTTTTCATCACCGGCGGCACAATTAAAATGGAAAAAATACGGAGAAGATATTGCAAGAGAATTTTCTTCGCCGGAAGCGCAGGCCAAATGGAAAAAACTTAGCGAAGATATGAATAAGGAATATTCATCTCCCGAAGCACAGGCAAAATGGAAAAAAATAGGTGAAGATATGGCCAAGGAATATTCATCACCTGAAGCACAAGCAAAATGGAAAAAATTTGGTGAAGACATTGCAAAAGAATACGGTTCTCCAGAGGCACAAGCTAAATGGCAAAAAATGGGAGCAGATATGGCAGCCCAATTTAATACACCTGAATTCAGAGCTCAAGTTTTAGAACTACGGACCAAAGCATTAAAAAATGGCGAAAAATTGAGAATTTCAGCATTGAGCCGTTTAAATGCCGATACAGCATTTGTATTACACAATGATAATTTCCGTGCGCTGAAAAGTAGGGATGGCGTATACGTACTTGATAATTCATCAAGCAAACTCAGACAAAGCGAGGAATACAAAAAACTAAAGCAAAAATTTGATAAAGAAGTTAAAGAGCTGAGAGAAAAAATTGAAAAAGAAGAGCGAAAAGAGAAACCTGAAAAGCGTGAGCGAATTGAGCGAGACGAGAACTAAAAACCAAATCATAATATCTGTAAACAGCGAAGAAATATCTTCGCTGTTTTTATTTTAGGCTATTGGTAAAATAACTTTTTAGTATTTTCGCATTAGCTATGCTACAAAAACTTTCTATTCGTAATTACGCGTTAATCGACAGCCTCGACATTGAGTTTGATAAAGGCTTAAACATTATTACTGGTGAAACTGGCGCTGGTAAATCCATCATTCTGGGGGCTTTATCTTTAATTTTAGGTCAGCGGGCCGAGAGCAAATATTTCTTTAATCAGGATAAAAAATGTGTAATAGAAGGCACATTTCTTTTGGCTGATGAGCAATTGAAAGAAAGTTTTGAAGAAAATGACATAGATTTTTTTAACGAAACAACTTTGAGACGTGAGATTTCAATTGATGGGAAATCGCGTTCTTTTATAAATGATACGCCTGTAAATTTATCAACGCTAAAACAAATCGGCGAAAAACTGATAGATATTCATTCGCAACATGCTACGCAGGAAATTAACAATGCAGAATTTCAATTGCTCATGGTTGATTCATTATCTAACCATCAGGAACTGTTATCAGAATATAGAGCTGGTTTTAAAGCCTTTAAAAAAGATTCTGCCTCACTAAAAAAATTGATAGAAGAAGCAAGTGAAGCAAGAAACAAGCAAGATTACGAGCAGTTTTTATTTAATGAATTAGAACAAGCCAATCTACAGGTTAATGAGCAAGATGAGTTGGAGGCAGAATTAGAAAAGCTTACACATGCCGAAACCATTAAGCGTGCTTTATTGAACGGAAATACCTTATTAAATGATGGAGAGCCATCTGCAATTTTACTTTTAAAGGAGGCACAACTGCAATTGCAAGCTGTAGAAAAGTTCGACCCTGCAATTAATGCACTTTATGAAAGGTTAAAATCGTGTATAATTGAAATTAAAGATGTTGCTGACGAAATTTCGGTTATCGAAAATAATACGATGCATAGCGCTGAACGGTTAGACACGATTAACCAGCGTTTAGACTTACTATACTCCTTACAACAAAAACATCGTGTTGACGATAATACCGGATTACTTGCAATTCAGACGCAGCTTGAAAGTAATTTAAATCAACTTTTATCTTCTGATGAACAAATAGAAAAACTATCAAAACAAATTGAATTACTCAAGATAAAACTTAAAAAACAAGCAGCGGAATTAAGCAAAAACCGTACGAAAGCTATTAAACTTGTTCAAACTGAAACGGAAGAAACATTAAAGCAAGTTGGTATGCCTAATGCAAAAATGGTTTTGGCGCAATCACCGATTACAGAATTATCCAAAGATGGTTTAGACGAAATTGCTTTGTTATTTTCGGCAAATGCCGGACAAGCACCTGCTCCGGTAAATAAGGTCGCTTCCGGCGGTGAGCTTTCGAGATTAATGCTTTCTATTAAGGCTTTACTGGCCAAACATACTGCTTTGCCAACCATCATATTCGATGAAATTGACACCGGAATTTCAGGAGAGACGGCATTGAAGGTGGGCGAGGTGATATCAATTTTAGGTGAAAATATGCAGGTCATTTCAATCACGCACTTGCCTCAAATTGCAGCGAAGGGTAAGTCGCATTATTTTGTTTATAAAGCTGATGAAGGCGGAAAAACTACAACCGGAATTAGAAAACTGAAACAGGAAGAGAGGGTAAATGTGATTGCAGAAATGTTAAGCGGTAAAAATCCTGGTGCTTCAGCAATTGAAAATGCTAAGGAATTATTGGGTTAATTTGTCTAAATCATCATTATTACTTTCTAAACTAATAAATTAGTTTATATTTGTTTTAATGAAAAGATTATTCCTATTTTCTATTTTCAATCTGATTTGTATTGCTGCTTTTGCACAGAATGTTATTCTATCTGGTGTAATAAAAGATAAACGAGGTGAAGTTTTACCCGGTGCTGGAGTTTTTGTTAGCGGCTACAAAATAGCCACTGTTGCAAATAACAATGGTGCTTATACATTAGGATTAAAACCGGGCAATTATGATATTCTTTTCCAGATTATTGGTTATAAAACAGTAGCTAAAAATATTCTAGTAGAAGACAAACCGATAAAACTTGATGTAGTTTTAGAAGAAGATGCCATGCAACTTGATGAGGTAACCATAAAACCTGATCCTAACCGGGCAGGATACATCAGAATGTTTACCGATTTTTTTATTGGTACTACACCAAACGCTGCCCAATGCAAAATCATTAACCCTAATGTTTTAATCATCGATTACAGCAAGGATGATTCAAAACTGACTGTAAAAACCAATCAGTTTTTAATCGTTGAAAATAAAGCGCTGGGCTACCGCATAAAATACCAGATTAATTTATTTGAATGGGATAATAAGACCAACATTATTTATTACGAAGGCTTCCCATACTATGAAGATTTAAAAGGTGGCAAAGCACAAATGAGGCGTTGGGCTACCAAAAGAGATATCGCCTATCATGGTTCAAGCAGCCATTTTTTGACTAGTTTATACAACGGAAAATCTAAGGAAGAAGGTTTCATCATTAATAAACTCATCAGACAGGCTGATAAAACGCGACCATCAGATAGTTTGATTAATGCAAAAATTAAGCATTTTAGAACCGCAGCAATAAGTTCATCTGGAAATTTAAAAATAACTATTGGTGGAAATGATTCTTTATCTTATTGGGCAAAACAAAAGAATAAGCCAAAACAAATAGCTATTCTAAATCAACAAGAAGTTTTACCCGACACCTTAGTGAAGACATTTAACGAAAGTATTAAGAGTATTAATTTTAATGATGTTTTGTATGTAATATATACAAAAGAGAAAGAAGACCCATTATATGCAAATCGAATCGGCCTGTCAATTTCTCGCCCGTTAACAATGCCCGATTACCAGATTTCACTTATTAACTTATTAGTAGCACCCGTGTACTTTTATCAAAATGGAGGCACATACAATCCGCGTTCCATGCTATATGAGGGTTATTGGGGTTGGGAGAAAATTGCGGATAGTGTTCCGCTTGATTATCAGCCACAAAAATTAGTGAGATAGGTATATCAAATTATATTTAGATTGTTAAAACGGAAAACCTATTTTTATAAATATTCTGAATTCACTAACATTCCGTTCTCATGATTAAAATCATCACTATATTTATTTTTTTCATCCTTACGAGCATTAATACTTTTAGTCAGAATACTTTCTCGATTACCGGAAAAGTTAAAGATAACAAAGATGTATTGTCTGGTGTTGGGGTATTTGTAAGTGGTTACAAAATTGCCACAGTTACAAATAACGATGGCACTTACAGTTTATCGCTTAAAGCCGGAAGCTATGATATTCTTTTTCAATCGATTGGTTACAAAACATTAGTTAAAAATATTGTGGTTTCTGATAAAATAATAGTTCTTGATGTTGTTTTGGAGGAAGATACAAAACAACTGAATGAGATTACCATTAAACCAGATCCAAATCGTGGAAAATATATAAATCTGTTTACCGATCTTTTTTTAGGAACAACTCCAAATGCTGCACAATGTAAAATCATCAATCCAAATGTTCTGATAGTTGATTACAATCAAGACGATTCAAAAATGACTGTAAAAACCACTCAATTTTTAATCATCGAAAATAAAGCACTGGGCTACAGAATAAAATATCAGCTAGACTTATTTGAATGGAATGGTAAAACGAATGTAACTCGATATGAAGGTTATCCATATTATGAAGATTTAAATGGGAGCTATAGTCAAACCAAGCGCTGGACTAAAAAAAGAGATATAGCATATTTTGGTTCAAGCAATCATTTTTTCAGCAGTTTATTCTCAGGAAAATCTAAAGAAGAAGGTTTTATCATCAATAAAATGAAAAAACAAGTCGATAGGACAAGACCTTCGGACAGTTTAATTAATGCAAAAATTAAATATTTCAGAATATCGGGAATGGGTTCTGTAGGAAAACATAGACTAAATCCGGCAGATGATGATTCTTTGAACCATTGGACAGATGAAAAATATCGTCCTAAACAAATTGCCGTTTTACATCAGCAAAATGTTATGCCCGAAACATTGGTAGAAACATACAATGAAAGCATCAAGAGCATTAATTTTTCTGATGTTATATCGGTTGTATATACTAATGAAAAAGAAGAACCATCCTATTTGAATGATGCAATTCCTGTACCGCGACCTTCAAACATGCTCAATTATCAAGTTTCGCTAATAAATTTACTGGCCTCGCCAGTCTATTTTTATGAGAATGGCGGCATACAAAACCCACGCTCCATCATGTACGAAGGCTATTGGGCATGGGAAAAAATTGCGGATAGTGTTCCGCTTGATTATCAGCCAGAAAAACCCGTCAAATAGCAAAATGAAACTAAATGTTAAAATTGCTAAAACGGAAAACTTATTTAATAAATATTCTTCCATTTGGCTACATTAGCGTTCATGTATAAAAGCATTTTTGCATTACTTTTTATATTTCTTTTTTCTGTTGAAGCCTTTAGTCAGAATACCTTTTCGATAAGTGGGAAAGTTAGAGATAATGAAGGCGGTTTACCTGGCGCAGGCGTTTACTTAAGTGGGTATAAATTAGCCACTGTTGCCGATAATGATGGCAATTTTGTGCTTCCAAATTTAAAGCCAGGCAGCTATAGTATTTTGGTGCAAATGGTTGGATATCTTCCTTTTTCAAAATCTGTAATTGTAGAGGATAAATCAGTGAAGGTAGATTTAGTGCTTAAAGAAAATACGGTTTTACTAAATGAGGTTACCATTCGTGCCGACCCAAACCGGGCAAAATACATTAAGCAGTTTACCGAATATTTTATAGGCACTACGCCAAATTCAAAGCAATGCAAAATATTAAATCCGCAGGTCTTAAACGTAGATTTTGATGTAACTAAAAGCCTGCTTACGGTTAAAACAACAGAATTTCTTATTGTAGAAAATAAAGCGCTAGGCTATCGCTTAAAATATATGCTCGATTATTTTGAATATAATAGCCGTACACGAATCATCTATTTTTCTGGTCATCCATTTTTTGAAGAGTTCAAAGCATCGGCATCTAAAAAGAAAAAATATGTTGAAGCCCGTGAAATAGCATATTACGGCTCATCGCAACATTTCTTTCGCTCTCTTTATGAAAATAAAAGCAAGGATGAAGGTTTCATCATCAATAAAATTGTACAAACGCCAAATCCAAATCGATACCCTGAAAACTATATTAACGAGAATTTAGTAAAAATTAGAACGCTACCGGAAAAAACAGGCATCAGAAAAGAAGCCGGAAAAATTGATGCAGGGTTATTAGAATTTTGGACCAAACAAAAGGAAATGCCTCGGTTTATAGACAAGTTTAGCAGAGCTGAGGTAAATCCAGATACCTTGGTTCATGACCTGAACGACAACTTAAAGTGGATAAATTATACTGATGCACTTTGCATACAATACACAAAGGAAAAGGAATCACTGGTGTATTCTAAAACTGGCTTTTGGATTTTTCGCCCCCTGGATATTCCTGAACATGAATTATCTGTGGTGAAATTAAGCCAAGGTCCTGTTCGCTTTTATCCTAATGGAAGTATCTACGATTCTCGCTCCATGCTTTACGAAGGTTACTGGGCTTACGAAAAAGTTGGCGATATGGTTCCAATGGATTACATTCCGATTTCGAGAAGATAATTATACTAACAACTTATTCACACAGATAAATAATACTAAAAATATTAGTATTTTTAATCTATGATTAATGAGGAAGAAGATAGGTATTTTAAAGGTCGCGGAGCACAATTTAATCCCCACAATAAATTTTTAAAAGATAGCTATGTAAAGGAGCACGATGAAGGCATTGATGATTGGGAAGAAAGCGACCGAAAAACATCCTTCATTTTTGAAAACTCCAAAACCATTGTAAACAAGGTTGATAGTCCGGATGTAGGAATGGCATATTCCTTAAATCCTTACCAAGGCTGTGAACATGGCTGTACTTACTGCTATGCCCGAAATGCCCATCAATATTGGGGTTATAGTGCGGGCTTAGATTTCGAAAGAAAAATTATTGTAAAGAAAGACGCTCCTGCCCTTTTTAAAAAGTTTCTGGAACGAAAAGGCTGGGATGCAACTACAATTTCGCTTTCTGGTAATACAGATTGTTATCAACCGGCAGAGAGAAAATTTAAACTAACAAGGCAATTACTGGAAATTGCTTTGGAATACAAACAACCTATCGGGATGATTACTAAAAACTCGCTTATTCTCCGCGACCTTGATATTTTGCAAGAAATGGCAAAGCTTAATCTTTGCATGGTTTATTCCTCTATAAATAGTTTAAATGATAAGCTTCGCCTCGCAATGGAACCCAGAACCGCAACAGCAAAACAAAGGTTAAAGGTTGTTGAAGAATTGAGCAAGGCAGGCATTCCGGTTGGTGTAATGGTTGCACCTTTGGTGCCAGGTTTAAGCGACCATGAGATTCCAGCCGTTTTGAAAACCGTTGCAAATGCCGGAGCCATAAAAGCAGGTTACACAATTGTTAGGTTAAATGGTGCCATCGCACAAATTTTTGAAGATTGGTTACGCAAAAATTTTCCAGATAGGTTCGATAAAGTTTGGCACATGATTCAAAGTTGCCACGGCGGAAATGTTAATGATAGCCGTTTTGGTGAAAGAATGCGTGGTGATGGCAATATTGCACAAATGATAAGAGATAATTTCAGGCTACATTGCAGATTAAACGGACTGAATGTGAAAGAAATCAAACTAGACCACAGTTTATTTAGAGTGCCTGGTTCGCAAATATCATTATTCTAGTTTTTACTTGTCAATTAATTGATTAAAACTTAGTTTTAAAAATGAATATTGCTTTAATAACTTACGAAGATAAAGGTGCTTATGATAGTCCGACAGTTGAAAGTGAAGATGATAAACTTCTACTTTTCTTAAAAGAAAAAGGCTTAAATATTGAAATGGTAATTTGGAATGATGAAAAAATTAATTGGGAAAATTATCAGCTTGCAATATTAAAATCACCCTGGGATTATTTTGATTTATATGAAGATTTTAAAATATGGTTAAATCTTCTAGAAGAAAAAAACATCAGACTTCTAAATCCTATTGATGTTATTAGATGGAATGCCGATAAACATTACTTAAAAGATATTGAGGCGGCTGGATTAAATATTACACCAAGTATTTTCATTACTGATGGTGAGGAAATAAATCTTAATGCTTTTTTTGAAAAATTTAATACTGATAAACTTATTGTAAAACCTTGTGTTAGCGGTGGGGCTAAAAATACATTTAAGGTTACATTGGATAACGTTGAAGAGATTAATCAAAAACTGAGGTTGCTTATTCAAAAAGAAGATTTCATTATCCAACCGTTTCTACCAGAAATTTTAGAAAATGGAGAATGGTCGTTTATTTTCTTTAATGATATTTATAGCCATACTTTAGTTAAAAAAGCAAAACAGGGCGATTTTAGAGTGCAACCAGCGCATGGAGGCTCTGTACATGTTCAAAATCCAGATAAAGCTTTAATAGAAATTGCAGCAGAATATGTAAAGCTTTTCGCTAAAAATTGTCTTTACGCCAGAGTAGATGGCACATTTGTAAATAATCAATTTTTATTAATGGAACTAGAACTTATCGAACCATTTTTGTTCTTAAATACTTCTAATCAGAATTATGAGAATTATTATAATGCTTTAAAAGCAATGATTTAACTAATTAAAATTTTCATGGCAATCGCACAAGCCAATGTCATGAAAACTTATTGCCTTCCAAATTCCTGAGTCCAGTAACGGCCATCTTTTGCAGCACCCATTTCTTTAAAATTTGCACTCATCATATTTTTACAATGACCTTCGCTATTTAGCCAAGCATCAAAAACCGCCTGTTCATTCGGTTGTCCCGCAGCAATATTTTCGCCATAACTCATCCATTTATAACCAGCAGCGGTAATTCTATCGCCCGGACTTTTTCCATCTAAAGAGGTATGACTGAAATAACTATTGGCATTCATGTCCTTGCTGTGTGCTAAAGCCGCCGCCGCCAAAAGATTATTCCAGCTTAGTGTAGCAACAGCAGGCATAGCCGTGCTCCCACAATTACAGCCTTTAACTCTAACATCATTAACTAATTTCAATAATAAATCATTATTTAATCCTGTATTAAGTGAGGTTCCAGGATTTGTTGGGGTAATTTCCTTTTCGGGGATAATCTCGCTGTTCTTTTCACACGATGTAATTAAAAGAATTGCAGAAAGGGTTATTAATTGTAAAAGTTTTCTCATTGGGATGATTCAATTGCTTTATTGCAGTATTTTAAATGAACTAATAACGCAATCGCAACAAATTTATTACAAATAAATTCATGCAACGAAAAAGCCCCGAAATTTCGGGGCTTTCAATATTAGTTTGAAGAATCTTCTTCCTTCGGCTCTTCTTTTTTCTTTTCGCCTTTCTTGTGAATTACTGAAATCAGCTCTGTCTCTTTATCGTAATCGATTTCTAAAACATCACCTTCTGTTAATTCACCTTTCAGAATTTCTTCTGCAATCGGGTCCTCTAAGTATTTCTGAATTGCTCGTTTTAACGGACGAGCACCAAAATTACTATCAAATCCTTTTTCAGCAATATAGTCTTTCGCATTTTCGGTTAAGATAATATCGTAACCTAAAGTATGTACACGACCAAATAATGCCTTTAATTCGATATCAATAATTCTGAAGATTTCGTCTTTACCTAAGCTATTGAATACCACAACATCATCAACACGGTTTAAAAACTCTGGCGCAAATGCACGTTTTAAAGCGCTTTCAATTACACCACGACTATGCGATTCTGCCTGATTATTTTTAGCCGCAGTAGAGAAACCAACACCTTGACCGAAATCTTTTAACTGACGGGCACCGATATTTGATGTCATGATGATGATTGTATTTCTAAAATCAACCTTGCGACCTAAACTATCCGTTAATTGACCTTCATCTAAAACTTGTAATAAGATATTAAATACATCAGGATGTGCCTTTTCAATCTCATCTAATAAGATAACGGCATAAGGTTTTCTTCTAACTTTTTCAGTTAATTGTCCACCTTCTTCATAACCAACGTATCCCGGAGGCGCTCCCACTAAACGTGAAACCGCAAATTTCTCCATGTATTCACTCATATCAATCTGAATCAGTGAATCATCACTATCAAACATGAAACGAGCAAGTTCTTTTGCTAATTCAGTTTTACCGACACCAGTCGGACCTAAGAAAATAAATGAACCTATTGGTTTTTTAGGGTCTTTTAATCCAGCTCTAGTACGTTGGATGGCTTTTGTCAATTTCTTAATTGCATCATCCTGACCAATAATTTTCTCGGCAACTTTGTCGTACATGTTTAATAGCTTTTGGCTATCGGTTTGTCCGACACGTTGAACCGGAATACCGGTCATCATGGCTACAACTTCAGCAACATTATCTTCAGAAACTTCGTAACGTTTAGTTTTAGTTTCTGCTTCCCATTCCGCTTTAGCTTTATCTAACTCTTCAATTAGATTTTTCTCTGTATCGCGTAATTTTGCTGCTTCTTCGTATTTCTGACTGCGAACAACTTTGTTTTTCTCCAATTTGATATCTTCGATTTTTGCTTCGATATCAATAATGGTTTGAGGAACATGGATGTTTGTTAAATGCACCCTAGAACCTGCTTCATCTAAAGCATCAATCGCTTTATCTGGTAAGAAACGGTCAGAAATATAACGTGAAGTTAAAGTCACACAAGCCTCGATAGCTTCTTGAGTATAGGTTACACCGTGGTGTTCTTCATACTTATCTTTAATGCGACTTAAGATTTCAATGGTTTCATCAGGCGTAGCCGGTTCAACCATTACTTTCTGGAAACGACGATCTAAAGCACCATCTTTCTCGATGTACTGACGATATTCATCTAAGGTAGTTGCACCGATACATTGAATTTCGCCCCTTGCCAATGCAGGTTTGAACATATTTGATGCATCTAATGACCCAGAAGCACCACCAGCACCAACAATTGTATGAATCTCATCAATAAATAAAATTACATCAGTAGATTTCTCAAGCTCGTTCATTACGGCTTTCATACGCTCCTCGAACTGACCACGATATTTTGTACCCGCAACAAGCGAAGCTAAATCTAACGTAACTACACGCTTACCAAAAAGCACACGCGACACTTTACGTTGTACAATGCGTAAGGCTAAGCCTTCTGCAATTGCCGATTTACCAACACCAGGCTCACCAATTAATATCGGATTGTTCTTTTTTCTACGAGATAAAATTTGCGATACACGCTCAATTTCTTTCTCGCGGCCAACAATCGGGTCTAAACGACCTTCTTCTGCAGCCTTTGTTAAATCACGACCGAAATTATCTAAAACCGGAGTTTTCGATTTAATATCCGAAACTTTTTTAGGCGTGCTAAAGCTTTCTTCTTCACGATAATCATCATCGCCACCAGTTGATGCGCTGTTTGAAACATCGTCTCTGAAGCCATTTTTATTTACTTCAACTTCTTGTTTAAAAACATCATAAGTAACTCCATATTGCAACAATATTTGCGAGGCGATGTTATCATCATCTCTCAAAACGGATAGCAATAAATGTTCGGTGCCAATTAAATCGCTTTTAAATATCTTAGCTTCTAAGTAAGTAATTTTTAAAACTTTTTCTGCCTGTTTCGTTAATGGAATATTGCCCAAGTTTACAGTAACACTAGAAGTACCGCGAACAGCATCTTCAATCGAGCGACGTAATTTACCAGTATCAACTCCTAACGATCGTAAAATTTTTATAGCCATCCCATCGCCTTCGCGGATGAGGCCTAATAATAAATGTTCGGTTCCAATGTAATCATGCCCTAAGCGGAGCGCTTCCTCCCTACTAAAAGAGATTACATCTTTAACCTGTGGTGAAAATTTTGCTTCCATAATACCTTTCTTAACAGCTCGCCCCTAAACTATAAAATAAATTATAAAAAGAGTACTTGCTGATTTGTTTATTTTATCAACAATTGCGCCATACAGGTTGATAAAACCACCGTATGGAATCCCCGTACCAAAAAATTGTGGCAGTCCATTAGTCAAATCAATTAGCAATTATGTAAATAAATCTGAGTAATAAACTGTTTTTGCAGGCTTTAAAAGGAAAACTAATATCAATTCCTTTCGATTAATTCATTTTGTCGGTTTATTGTAAGGATTTTTAGCGATTATTTAACTGACAAATTGTAGCATTTCGCTTATGCAATTTACAAATTTTGACAGAAATATAAAAGCAACATGACATCATTTAACATAAACGTTGAACAAAAGCGAACAACTGCAACATCACAATAGTAGAGGTATATTACTATTATACGAAAATAACCCGTTTACAGTTGTTTTTGTTTTTAGAAAAGCAATGGCCTTGCTACTATGAATGCTAGTCCCGCTCTCGCTGCAATCTTTTTGCAGTTCACGTCATGCTATAGAACAGCCTGTCCCGAGACGCTTGCAGATAGCAGTTTATTTAAATTTGCTGCTAAGCAAAAAGTATTTTCGCTAAATCGGGTTTATTGAGCAAATGCTTTTAAAACATTAACATTCTGCCGCCGCATGCGCTTGCTTCTTTGCGGTTAAGGTTGCGCCGCCGCTTGCAATAATAACTAAAGCTACTGCAAGCCATTCGTTAACAGATAAATATTCGTGTAAAAAAATAAGTCCAGAAAGTGCAGCCGCAGCTGGTTCCAAACTCATTAAAATACTAAAAGTTTTTGCTGGGATTTTTTTGAGCGCACCCATTTCTAAAGTAAAAGGAATTGCACTTGATAATAATGCTAATGCCAAGCCAGATAACATAAATCCTGGCGTTACTTTCTGAAAAAGACCATCAAAGATGGCAACAGGTAAAACCAAAGCTGATGCAAAAATCATCCCAATGGTTACGGCTTTTCCCCCATCCATTATTTGTGAAATTTTGCCACCCATAACAATGTAGCCTGCCCAAAAAGCACCGGCCAATAAAGCCAAAAATGCGCCTAATAAATCTACGCCATTACCATTCCATGGCGCAATTAAAGCAATGCCAGCCGCAGCTAGTATCACCCATAAAAAATCTAAAATACGTTTAGAACCAGCTATTGCTAAAACCAAAGGGCCAATAAATTCGAGGGTTACGCCTAAACCAAGTGGAATTCTGGCAATGGCAAAATAAAACACCAGATTCATTGCCCCTAAAGTTATACCGTATAAAGAAACAGCTTTCCACTGTGCTTTGGTTAAGTTTTTTAAACTTGGTTTATTGTAAATAAATAGAATTATTGCTGATAAAACTATCCTTAAAGCCGATGTTGATGCAGGACCTAAAACCGGAAAAATACCCTTTGCAATTGCGGCTCCACCCTGTACACTTATAATAGATAATAGCACCGCCGGAACTGGTGGTAAAGTGAATGCTGCTTTATTTTTCATCGAAAAGGATATTTCCGCAAAAGTAATATTTTTAATCACATGCCGTAAAAGGGAATTGATTGAAAAAAAGCATTCGTTTATATAATGAAATGCTTATATTTAATAAAATTCAACTCTATGTTATTATTTGCTGTCCCTTTATATTTCGCTGCTTTTATTGGCTGGTTAATTTATGCAGGTTTGATTAAGAAAAATATTAAACAGAGCATGCAATTGGTGTATGTTGGGTCTATTTTCTCCCTTATCTGGATTGTAATTGCAGCACTATCCTACTGCTAAATTTCTAAAAATCATAACTTCGATGTGAAGCTATAAGTTCCAGAACCAACTTTTTCCTTTTTATCCGTTCCAGGTAAGGTGACAATTGCAGTAGAATTTACCGGGATAGTAACTTCTAGTTTGAATATGCCATTGGTTATTGTCCACGATGATTTTATTTTACCGTAAACGGTTTCCAATTCTCCCGTTGCACTTGTTAACTGTCCCCCTGGCTTTGGCGATATTTCAAAAACTTTGTAACCAGGATTTTCTTCAATTAAATTTATACCTGCAATATTTTTATACATCCAATCGCCAATAGCGCCATAAGCATAGTGATTAAATGAATTCATATCAGCCGTTTGAAAAGAACCATCTTGTTTAAGTCCATCCCAACGTTCCCAAATAGTTGTAGCACCCATCTTTACCGGATAAAGCCAGGATGGATAACTTTCTTGCAGTAGCAAGTCATAAGCCACATTTTGATAGCCAAATCGGCTTAATACATGACATAAATAAGGAGTACCTAAAAACCCTGTGGTTAAATGATTTCCATAACTTTTCACATTATCAACCAAACGCTTTGCAGCCTGCTGACGCAGATTCTCTGGAAGCATATCAAACTGTAAGGCTAAAACATAAGCGGTTTGCGTGTTCGAAACTAACTTTCCAGTTGGTGTCATGTATTCTTGCACATAAGCTTTCTTCACTTTCTCCAGAAATTCTGTATATTTTTTCACCTCATCCGTTTTACCCAAAACCTTTGAAGTATTAATTAATAACTGAACTGAATTTGCATAAAAGGTTTGCGCAATCATGTATTTATCGGTAACCGCTGCTCGTCCATCATTATCATCATTGGGGCGGTAAAAAAGCCAATCGCCAAAATGAGAACCACTATTCCATAAATTATCTTTAGCCTGACTTGAAATGTAATCTACCCACTTTTGCATACTTTGATATTGCGTTTCGAGTATATTTTTATCACCATAAGATAAATACATTGCCCAGGGAATAATCGTAGCAGCATCAGCCCAACCCGCAGAACCTGCATCTCTTTCATTAAGTACATTCGGGATAACATAGGGAACACTTCCATTTGGAAGTTGGTCTGCGCTAACATCTTTTAACCACTTTGTAAAAAACGATGAAACATCCATATTATAAGCAGCCGTGTTAGCAAAGGCTTGCGCATCGCCAGTCCAGCCTAAACGTTCGTCTCTTTGCGGACAATCAGTCGGAACGTCAACAAAATTCCCTTTTTGCCCCCATTCAATATTATGTTGTAATTGGTTTAGCAAAGGATTTGAAGTTGTGAATTTCCCGGTCGAAGCCATATTTGAATAAACTGCAACTGCGGTAAAATTTTCTGGCTTTAATTCACCCGGATAGCCTTCTACTTTAACATATCTAAAGCCTTGAAAGCTGAAATGAGGCTCAAAGGTTTCAACACCATCACCCTTAAGTATATAATTATTCTGTTGTTTTGCCGAACGCAGATTGGTTGTGTAAAAATTTCCATTTTTATCCAGAACCTCTGCATGGCTTAGCGTAATTTTAGTTCCGGCATTACCTTTAGCAGTTACCTGTACCCATCCAACCATGTTTTGTCCAAAATCTATAACAGTTTCGCCAAGCGGTGTTTTTAAAATTTTTAAGGCTTTAAATTCTTCATGCTTGCTCACCGAAGGTCCACTCATTCCAACTAATTTTTCGGTTCCTTTTTCTAGTATGCGAACAGGTTTCCAAACATCAGATTCTTTATAACCAACATTATCCCAACCAGACAATTCCTTTCTTGCATCATAAGTTTCTCCATCATAAATACTGGAAGCCAAAATTGGCCCGTTTGTACTCTTCCAGCTATCATCACTTATAATTAGCTCTTTTGTTCCATCGGTATATTCAACCTCAATTTGTAAAAGCAAAGCTCTGGTATCACCATAAAATCTACTTTGGTTTGAAAAACCGATTCTTCCTTTGTACCAACCATCACCTAAAGAAACCGCAATAACATTCTGCCCTTTTTTTAGCGTTTTAGTTATCGGATAAACCTGGTATTGAATATGATTTTTGTAACTGGTCCAGCCGGGTGTAAAATAATCATTGCTGATTCTTGCACCATTTAAATTTGCCATATACAATCCTTTTGCAGTTACGTAGGCATTTGCAGATTTTACATCTTTTTTAAGAATAAACTCTTTACGCAAAAGTGGACTTGCGAATGAAGTATCTTGTCCTTGAACAGTTATCCATTTCGCCTGCCAATCTTCAGGCTTTAATCCGGTTTGAAAATATTTTATTGCAGACCAAGCTGAAGTATTTCCATGATTATCTTTTATGCGTACTTGCCAAAAATATCTCGTTTTGGATGCTAGCTTACCACCAGCGTAACGAACAAATACAGATTGAGCACTTGCTTTAGATTGCTGCCACACTATTTTTTTTAATGATGTGGCTTCTGAAAGCCGAATTTCGTAATGGCTTTGTGAGGTGTTTTTTAAGGTTGAATTAATTTTCCAGCTGAAACCTGGATTAGCGTTATCAACACTCAGGGGATTATCGAGCATATCAACTGTTAAATCATAAGTAGATAATTTTTGTCCGTAAGATTGAACAAACAATAAAGTTAAGCTAAAAAGCAGTATACCCGATTTAAACGAAAGCCTCATAACGATTAGATTGATTTATATTGCAAAATATCAATAAAATCGCTAAATCACTACTGTTATTCAGCCAGATAAAAAAAATAGCAATTATAAATCAAAAGGAATATTAAAACCACTGGCATTATACCATTGTAGCTTTTTATAGTAAGTAAGGTTTACATCACCAGAAAATGGAATATAACAAGTTAAGCCTGAAAACTTTTTGATGGGAACACCTATAAAATTAGAAGTAGCGGCTTTATACAATATGGTTTTGCTTAATTGCGCATTTAGCAAACTTAAGTCAGAAGCACTAAAGTTATGTTCCAGAAAATCGCCAAAATCGTAAGTAGCAACGGGGAAATTGTAGGTAAAATCTAAACGTTGGATATTATCACTAACAAACTTATCTCCATATTTTTTTGATTTTGACATTAAAGATTTCATTTCAGTAGCAAGCGGAACCAATTCGCTCGTTTTTATCAAAACAACTGTTGCTGATTGCCTGTCATCCTGGTAAGCATTGTAATAATCGTAGTACGCCTTGGCAACATTAGGCAGTTGATCAGAAGTTTTAAAGAGCAATGATGTTATATTTTGATATGGAAAACTTTCGGCAATAGTTTCGGCAGGAGAAGCGATAATATAATTTGCTTTGTCTTTAAATTCGTATAAAACCTCTACGCCACCCATTGAGCAGGCATCAAAAATTATAAATTCCAAATTATTTGGCAGTGCATTTTTTAGGTCGATGATATCAATTTCCTTTCCCGTATCTCTTCCGAAAGATTTTGTTTTGATTGCCGTACTTACAGGCGCCCAAGCCGTAGCATGCGACCATAACACTAAACCATAACTTTCTGCCGGATATTCTTGTTGCGCGTACTTAACTACATCCTTCAAAAATTCAGCGTCAGATGCAGGGCTATTTTCAAAAACTTTAACCGTATCACTTACGAGTTTATTGACATCACTATCATATTTAATTTTTAGCAAATAAGAACGCACGCTACTCGTTTTGATGTATACCAATAAAGTACCATCCAAATCTGCTGCGCCTTTCTCCATCATGTTGATACTGTTCAAAGCATCATAACGTAAATCATTATTGGCTTCCATATAAACCAAAACCATCTTTTTTACAACCTGCTTTTCGGGCAAAACATCGACAGATTTTTTACATGAAAAACCTAATGAAATAAAGGCTATTATAAGTAGCGATTTTAGAACAGAACGCATTGCTAAATTTGATTTTTCCATTGATTTACTGCTCCAAAAATACTTATAAAATCATTTGTTGTTAACCATTCCTAAATGTGGTAGATA
This sequence comes from Pedobacter aquatilis, assembly GCF_032678425.1. GTDB lineage: Bacteria > Bacteroidota > Bacteroidia > Sphingobacteriales > Sphingobacteriaceae > Pedobacter > Pedobacter aquatilis_B. Next base: position 23,571 of record NZ_JAVTSG010000001.1, read on the forward strand.
CTTGAAACCGCTCAAAGTAAAAATCACTTCACCATAATTCACAACTTGTAGGTCTGCGCCACAAACACAGAAACAAACCATAAAAAGCCATAACAAAACTGATTATCAAAAAGTTAAAAATAAAAGTTTGCTGAATATTAGATTTTAAAGTAGATATCACATTTGAAATCGATAGAAACGCTTACAAAAAATCATATTAATAAAGTGTTATGCTTTAATTTTTATTTCCGAAAATGTTAACATAAGCTTTTCTTTCGCTTAATCAGCAGCGTACAATTTAGCCCTTTCTTTGTAGAGAAATTTAACTAAATCATTCTAACTACTCTCAAAAAACAACTAATACGTAAAACAAATAATACGTTTTTACACCTAATTCTGCAAAAGAATTTACCCTCCGAAACAAATAAAAAAACAATAATTATTAAGTATGAAAATTAAAAATTTACAAATTACATCTATGGCTATGCTTGTACTTTTAGGCGCTTCGTGCCGAAAAGACAATGCTCCAGAAGTTGGAAATGAAACTCGTACAGCCGTGCAGTTTTCATCGTCAATTAATGGGCAAATCAAAACAAAAGCAGCTGATAATAGCTGGGCCGCAAATGATGCAATCGGTGTGTTTATGAAAACCGGAAATGGTTTAACAAACATTCTTGCTGATAACAAATCGTATTTAACCACAGGTGATGGAGCATTTAAACCAACATCAGCAGATCAAACTATTTTCTATCCTGAAGATGGAAAAATGGTAGACTTTATTGCTTATTATCCTTACAAGCAAACGTTAACGGCTAACAGCTATTCGGTTGATGTTAATAATCAAAGTAACCAACCAGCAATCGATTTATTGTATGCAAATAATGCAACTGGTTTAAGTAAAACAAGTACAAATGCAAACCTTGTTTTCGCTCACCAATTATCAAAAATCGAAATCAGTGTTAAAAATGGTACAGGTGTAGCAGATTTGAACGGCTTATCAACCAACATCGATGGTGTTAAAACTATTGCCACTTTCAATTTAGCTTCTGGAACTTTAGGTACAAGTACGCAAGTTGCTAATGTATTGGCTAAAACAAGCGTAAAAAATGGCGTAACTGTATCTGAAGCTATCTTATTACCAACAACAGATGAAACTGCAACAAAAGTAATTTTCACTTTAGGCACTAAAACCTTCACTTGGGCTTTACCAACAGGAACTAAATTTGAGCAAGGTAAAAAATACAGCTACGAAATTGAGTTAAAAGGCGAAGGCACTGGAAACTCTGGTATCGCAGCATCTTTAAAAGCAATCATAACCAACTGGAATGATGTTCCATCTGGAAATTACAGCTTAGATCAGGAAACCGTTATCGTAACGCCGCCAACAATGTCTGGTTATATGGAAATGCCTTTAATCAATACTGACGAAAATACGGTATTTGTTTCTCATGATTTCCCGGGTAGAGCAGGTGTAAGAAACTATGCAATGCTTTACGATAAAAAATATAAGATGGCTTATTGGGTAGCTTATCCATTACACGCTTCTTATATCGGAAGTTCTGGTCGTAGTGATGCATGGGCATTTGATCCGAAAATCCCGCAAAGCGGACAAGTTGATTTAAGCAGTTCATTTGGTAATGGATATGACAGAGGTCACCAAATTCCAAGTGGCGACCGTACTGCTACAAGAGATTTAAATGCAACGACTTTCTATTATTCGAACATGACGGCTCAGGTTTCATCAATGAATCAAGGCATCTGGAACAATTTAGAGCAACAAGTTAGAACCTGGACTGCACAAAGTGATACACTTTACGTAGTAACGGGTGCAGAAATTAAAACTGCAACTGATGCAAACATTACTTATTCTAAAGGTTCTGCAATTCCTAAATATTACTACAAAGCTTTAGCGATGAAAAAAGGTAATACTTACTACACAATTGGTTTCAGAATCAACAATCAGGTAATCCCATCAGGAAATAATTACAACACTTACCGTGTAAGCGTTAGCGATTTAGAAAAAGAAACTGGATATACTTTCTTCCCTAAACTTTCTAATGAAGTTAAAGGCACAATTGATAATACCATCTGGAAATAAATTAAACCGAAATACAATTTAAAAAATGAGAAATCAGAACATTTTATTTGCAACAGCAATTTCGCTGTTTGTATTGAGCAGCTCTTGCAAAAAAGAAACTACACCAGAAGTACCAAACCAAAATGGTAATGCTGTTAAGTTTTCATCATCAATTAATGGTCAAATTAAAACTAAAGCCGTTAATGATACTTGGGAAACCAGCGATGCGATTGGTGTATTTATGAAAACCGGAACTGGTTTAACAAATGCTACAGCTTCAAATAAAAACTATAACACCACAGGTGATGGCGAATTTAAACCATCAACTACCGACCAAACAATTTTTTACCCTGCTGATGGCAGCACAGTTGATTTTGTTGCTTACTATCCATTCAAATCATCAATTCCTGGAAATATTTATTCAGTTGATGTGACAAACCAAAGCAGCCAAAGTGCAATTGATTTATTGTATGCAAACAATGCAACTGGTTTAAGCAAAACCAGCACAACTGCAAATCTTGTTTTTACGCACCAATTATCAAAAGTTGAATTCACTGTAAAAAATGGAACTGGTGTTGCTAACTTAACTGATTTAACTGTTGCTTTAGCGGGCTTAAACACTAAAGCAAACTTCGATTTAGCTACTGGTATTTTATCTGGTGCTTCACAAGTTGTTGATGTACCTGCAAAAACAACGGCTAAAACTGGTTCAGTATTAGCTGAAGCAATCGTTGTTCCAACGGCAGATGCTAGCGGCAAAGTTGTAACGTTCTCACTTCCGGCAGGAAAATTCAAATTAACATTACCTGCAGGAAGCAAATTTGAGCAAGGTAAAAAATATACTTACGAAGTTGAACTTAAAAACAGCCCTACTAACGAGCCTGTGGCAGTTGCTTTAACAGCTGTAATTACAAACTGGAATAACGTTCCATCTGGTTCATATGTTGTAGACCAGGATAAAGAAGTAGTAACGCCACCATCAGAGCAAGTACTTTATACTGAAACTTTTGGTGTAGGTGCTGCAACTGCAAGACCAAAAATCAGTGCTTATTCGGGTTGGGCTAATCCATCTTTCACTTTCAGCGATAGCTATGGTGCAACAGATTTAAGAACAATCAGTTCTTTCCCTGATAACATCCATGCCTGGTTACCAGCAAACAGAGATGCTTCTTTAAAAATCGAAAACATCGCGGTTACTGGTTTCACTAAATTGAAACTTAAATATGATTTAGCACCAAATGCTTCATCAGCAAGCTCTGCTTCAGATTTTAACGTAATCACAGTTAAAGTTAATGGCGTAGCGGTTACAGTTCCTAGTCGCCCGGTTGGTTTTGCAGATAACAACAAATTCTCTACAATCGAATTGAGCAACATCCCTGCGCAAGCTAATAACACTATCGAATTCTTTGGAGCTTCAACTGCAAATAATTTAGGTATGCGTTTAGATAACGTTGTAATTATTGGTGTAAACTAATTCAGTAATCATCCTTATTTCAAAGGCGTGTTTCTTAACTGAAACACGCCTTTTTTGTGTTTGGCTTGTAAATAGTATCTTTATTCCAATCTATAATCATCACCAAAAGTTGAAAACGCCCTAATTAAGTTCTACATGAGAGAAGTTATCCACCAATATGCTGTTGAACTCGATTGGATGGACGATATGGCAAAACAATTGGATGGCTATGTAGAAAATCATCTGATTAAAGTACCGGAACATGTTCTTTCTGGAACACGATATGCTTGCCCGATTGATGAAAACCTGACCGCTTTTTTACTTGATGTTACATACCATGAGGATGTACTATTCAAAATGCGAAACCAACGGGATGATTTTGTTGGCATTTATTTTAATTTAACCGAAGGTGATGCCATTCATTTGATGAACGAAGTATCAAGACCAGTTGGAAGATGGGCTATTAATTTGGCTATTGTTGATGCTACGCTTTCAGGAGATTATTTAATTAAAGCAGGAAGCGTTACTTACATGATTTCGATTTTCCTTAAGAAACAAATACTTAAAGAATATATTGAAGCCTTACCAACCTTAAGCGAACACGCTGATGCTATTTTTGATACCGATAAAAACACGATTATCCGATTTGATAGAATGACAAGTGAAGCCTGGCATTTGATGAACGATTTTAGAAAAATTGATTTCAACAATCCATTGTTTGATACTTATTTCAAGGCAACTGTTTATGGCCTAATGTCGAATTTTATGGATCAGATTGTACACGAAGAAATTATCCTCGAAAAAGTTAATCAAACTGATATTGTAAATATTATTACTGTACAGGAATATCTAATTGCGCATATTAAAGCTCCATTTCCTGGTATTACTTTTATTGCCGCAATGGCAAACATGTCTGAAACGAAGTTTAAAACACTCTTCAAAAAAATTACTGGTTCAACCGCACACACTTTCTTCTTAACCAATAAAGTTAATTTAGCAAAGGAAATGCTCGAAACCGCCAATTATTCCATCAGCCAAATTGCAGATGAACTTAACTTTTCTGATGCTTCGCATTTAATAGAACAGTTTAAACAAGTTTACGGGCAAACTCCGAAGGATTATTTAAATTTTCTCTGATATGGATTTGGATAGAAAAGTGTTTCCTTATCATTATACATTAGAACCCAATTGGCAAGTTCAGTTTGCCAATATTTTAGGCGCTAAACTCATCGATAATAAAATAATCGAACTACCAGAAAAATTAGGAAAAGGTTCTTCAATTTTTTTACAAGTTATGCCCGGTTTATCAGTCTTTCTATTAGATATGACCTTTAAAATTCCGGTTTCTATTGTGCGTACACCAACAGACCAGCAAATTTATATGGCTTACTTTGATATGGGCGATGAGATAACGACACATCTACTCGACGGAACAATACATCGCGTAGGTTATAATGCTAAACTTGGGCTTGCTTTCATGGATTCGACCGTAAAAGGCGTAATTATGCCTCCGGTTAATGAAAGGTGTTATAGTCTGCGTTTAATAATCGATAAAAAAATCATTCGGGAATTTTTATATCAGAAAAAAGGAATGGAAATTTCAGATAAACTGCTTGACCATAGTTGCAATACACTTTTCTTTTACTCACATATCGATAGCCGCAGCAAACACTTGCTCAACAATTTAAAAAATATTTCCTTTAACGAGCCTTCTTTTCAACTAAAATTAAAAAGTACTGCGCTATTTATATTCAGTTACTTGTTAGAAAGAGCAAGTGAGTTTAAAACCACTTACAATAAATTATCCGAAACGGATATTAACAACATTACAAAAACTTCAGATTACCTACTCGATAATTTACTTAAAGAATTTCCTGGTTTAGATTTTTTGGCAGCTATGGCCGAAATGTCTGTTTCAAAATATAAAACGCTATTCAAGAAGATTTTGAAAGACTCGCCAAATAAATTTTTCCTGAGTGAAAAACTGCATCTAAGTCAAGTGCTGTTAAAAAACGGAACTTACAAAAATATAACCGATTTGGCTTACTACTTGGCTTATACAAAACCCAGTTACTTTTCAGAAGTTTACAAACAAAAGTTTGGTGTGCTTCCAAGCAAAGATTTAGTTAAACAATCAACTTAAAAATTTAAGAATTAATAACTCATCAATTTTCGGATTGCTTGAAACATTTAGCGAAGTGCTTTCGCCCAGGCAAGTAACTTCCAAACCTTTACAACTGCATTCCAAAACCACAAAACCAGCACTATCAACATTATCTGCATATTCACTTGCAACATCAGCATGTATTAATTCATTTGGAAAAATAACCGGATGTCCTGAAACCACAATATATTTCTTAAGTACCATAGCAATTAATTTTAATACAAAATTACCGCAGCGGCGATTTTCAGACCTCCAATAAAAGACATTTGTATAGGAAAACAAGACCGATTTTATGTATTGAGATTTACTTTATCAAACTGAGCTTCACCTGAGGCGCCTTACTAAAAAAACCGACATATTTAGGTTCGCCCGAGCAGGATGATTTACTCAGTTTACTTTCTGCTGATTTACTTCTCAATTGATGTTACATACCCGGTTAATATGAACAGGTTTTTCAGAAAATGGTCACCACAGACCAAAGTCAGCATAAACACCTGCATGCCTCCTGCATCATATCTCATTGGAATTTCAATCTCTGCATTCCCTCCTCCGTCCACTACTTAATTTTAGGTATTTTAATAATTTCTCATTCATAATCCAAACCGAATCCCTAACTTTCTAACTAGAAAATAGATAGTTATACATCTTGACCAAATATTGGGAATTAAAGCGGCCTCAGTATTCTCGACCAAATTATAAAAAATCGTGTCTGGTTCAGGCATCATATATAGAGCCTATGTTCACCATCAAAAACTAAACGCTAATAACTCAAAAACAATGGCTACACCGAAGCTCGGATACAATCCCGATTTCCTCAAACAACCGCTCCCCTTTCCCGAGCTCGATCTCAGTGATTGCGTACCTTTACTAGATGGCAAAGGACATGAAATCAAGTATACCCATTTCAGTCTTTTTCAGCACCGGGTCAGAAAACTGCCCTTACTGGCAGCGGTCAACATCAGTGGAGAGGCATACAGTGCGGCCAGCAGAACGGGCGGAGACGTTTGGAAATACTGCGAGCAAATTGATGAAAAGTACCAGATAGACAATTCCTTTTATTCTAAAGACTTGAACACCTTCGACCGCGGGCATATCGTGCGAAGGGTGGATCCATGCTGGGGAGATGAGCAAACCAGCACCCAAGCAGAAAAAGACACTTTCAACTGGGCAAACTGCAGCCCTCAGCATACAGACTTAAACCAGCGTTCAGGCATCTGGTACCAACTTGAGCAGCACATTATGGAGAAAGGTGTCAAAGACAAAATAGCAGATATATCCGTTTTTGCTGGACCTGTTCTGGACAAAAGGGATTTGAATTTCATCAAGCCATACAAAAACAACCCCATACAAATCCCTTCAGTATTCTGGAAAGTAATCGTATGGAAGAAAAGCAATGGAAAACTATACGCGGTTGGCTTTATTATGAGTCAGTGGGAATTCATCAAGGATAAAATGATAAACGGCGCAAAGATGGAACAGGCTATTTTGAAACCAAAAAAGAAGCTGGAAGATGATTATTTCGAAACCCTGAAGTTCAGCGACCATAAAACTTATCAGGTCAGCATCAAGGAAATCGAAAAAGCGACTGGCATCAGCTTTAGCTGGAGCGGCGTCAGTTTTCCATTTAAGAAAGCAAAAGCTCAGGCCATTACCGCTGAACCCGTAAAAAAGGTGGAAAGTTATGCGTCAGTTTTTAATGTGCGCTTATCCCCTGCCAGAAATAAAGAATCCGAGATAACCCAAACGCAAATCAAGGCCTTGGAAAAAGCAGGCGAAGGCTATAGATTAAAACGGTTTGAGCTTAAAAACATCACCCTTTAGCATATAAATCTTAATACCAAACAAATGAATCATTTATTATTAATCATTCTGGATGCAGCTACGTCAGCTGCTAAAGATGCCGGGGCATTCAATCCTGGAGATTTTGCGACCATTGGCTCAATGACAACCTTAGCAGGTTCTTCAACCATTATCTACATCATTTGCGGAACCCTCCAAAGGGTATTCAATTGGAATCCAAAATGGTTAGCACTTCTGCTTTCGCTAATATTCTCCTTCGTCATTGCCCTCGGCACGAATACTTTCGGTAGTACAGCTATAAAATACCTGATTGCATTTGTTAATGGCTTTATGATTTATGCGGCGGCAACGGGAACCAATACAGTTGTGGCCGGGAGCGGTGGCGGCGCAGGTAAGGAAAGTGCAAAGCCAGTAATAAAACCAAAACGGAATTTCCTCACCAGCTGGTTTGTTAACTAATCAAAAACATCATGCAAAAAAACAAAAGGCAGAACTACATCCTTTTACCGATCAACGGAACAGAAGTCAACGTAAAAAACAATCCGAAAGTTGCCGATTTCCTCAGCAATATGGACAACCATTTTAATATGCCGGAACTTTCGGCCTCGATGACCTTTAGCGCAAGGAATATGGCAAGTATTGAAGATCAGGAAATTGAAGTAACAGTTCTGGATTCGATAAAAAGCAATGGTGCAAAACTCGTTACTCTAGACAACCAGGAAATGGCCAGTTTCCGATTTTCCTATCCGGGACTGCGCATCATTCCCGAAAAATTTTATGAACTTTCAGCTACCAGAGAAAGTATACTGAACAAAATCACTTCACGTTTTGCGAACACTACTGTAGATATATTGATCACCGACAAGGACGGTAATCCAGTCGAAGGCGCTCTCGTTATCGCCTTCACCAATTACAAAAACAGGCAAGGTGCTGATGGCAAATCCAATACATCCGGACGGGTAAAGTTAAAACTCAATAAATCAAAAATAGAAAGGCTCCTGGTTTACCCCGCTCATTCTTTTTGGGGCATTTATAAAAAGAACCTGGAGTATTCCGTCCCTTTACATTTTAAACTCGACACCATCGACTTGGCAGCTGATGATAGCTTGCGCCATTTCTACCCGACCCGTACGTATCCACCAATAGAAAATAAGATTCGGATTGGGGTTATCGATACAGGGATAGGTCCACATGTAAATCTTCCTGTTGGGGGTGGGAAAAATCTGGTAACTGATGAAGAGGAAACAGACTTCAGCGACTTGGATGGCCATGGTACCCATGTAGCAGGCATTATTGCAGGGATAGGTGATATGCCTGGCCTTGCAGCCGGCGTAGACATCCTGGCCTACAAAGTATTTCCAAAAGATGAAAAGGCATCCAACTTCTATATTATGAAAGCCATCGAACAAGCTATTCACGATAAATGCGATCTGATAAATATGAGCCTTGGAGAGGAAGAATTGGACGAAGGCCTGACCAGTTCGATTAAGGATGCTTATGATGCTGGAATCCTTTGTTTTGCAGCAAATGGCAACGACTACCGTTCGCCGGTAAGTTTTCCTGCAGCATACAGTCTTTCTATAGCCGTTTCAGCCTTTGGCAGAAAAGATACCTTTCCAAACGGTACAACCCAGGTTGCAAATGTGTCAGCCCCGTACGGGATAGACAATAAAAACTTTGTGGCTGACTTTTCTAATAGTGGACCTGAAACTGATTTGACAGCCCCGGGCGTTGGTATCATTTCCACTGTTCCGGATGACAAATATGCAGTGATGGATGGCACAAGCATGGCCTGCCCTGCTGCGGTAGGAGCGGCGGCCAGATTGCTGTCAACAAGGCCCGACCTTTTGAAACTCAAGCGTGACCAGACCCGTGCCGATGAAATTCTCAAGTTTTTGTCAAAAAACATACAACCTATTGGATTTGGTGCTACCTTTGAAGGTAAAGGAATGTTAATCATATGAACTACATCATAAAACATACCGGGGCGGGAAAGCCTAATCTTGATAAAGTTAGAAAAGTAATCCAGGCACTTAAAGGCCACTTGATAGATGGGAGTAGCCTGCCGAAAATGGGGCTCGTCAAAATCGAGCCGCAGGAACTGGATAAGTTAAAACATGAATTAGAAGGATTCAATATTTTCCCAGAGAAGTCTTATAAAATTCCTACGACCGTAAAGAAACCCCACAAAACAGGATTTTGAAATATAGATAAGCTGAGCTAAATAATTTAACCCCTTTCTAAATTCGTGCTCGCCTGATTGCTTTTCCATCTTCGGAAAGAACTGGTTGTTAAAGAAAAGCGTATATTTTTCGGCACTTATTTCCTTTGATGCTATAGGTTCATCATAATTTTGTTTGGCGAAATTTTATAACTCTTCCCATACTCCTTTCGAGTAATTGAAATGTTATCCGCAAAAGTTATAGTATACCTCACAAACCACTTTGTAATCGCGTGGTTGTTTCTATCTTTGTAAGCAATTTTAAGCCTGGTACAATTTCTAATCTTAAAGGCTTTCTGCACAAAACATTATTAAAACATTATAGAAAACGAGCATGTCTGACGAGAAGATAATATTTTCAATGGCTGGCGTAAATAAGATTTACCCACCACAAAAACAGGTTTTAAAAAATATTTACTTATCATTTTTTTACGGCGCTAAAATTGGTGTTATCGGTTTAAATGGCTCTGGTAAATCATCATTATTAAAAATTATTGCGGGTTTAGATAAAACCTATCAAGGAGAAGTTGTTTTCTCTCCAGGTTACTCTGTTGGATATTTAGCACAGGAACCAATTCTAGATCCTGAAAAAACAGTACGCGAAGTTGTTGAAGAAGGTGTAGCAGAAGTTACTGCGATTTTAAAAGAATACGAAGAAATTAACGAGGCTTTTGGTTTAGAGGAAAATTACTCTGACCCTGATGCAATGGATAAATTGATGACCAGACAAGGCGAGCTTCAAGATAAAATTGATGCTTTAGGTGCATGGGAAATTGATTCGAAATTGGAAAGAGCGATGGATGCGTTACGTTGTCCGGACCCTGAAACCAAAATAGGCGTATTATCTGGAGGTGAACGTCGCCGCGTGGCAATGTGCCGCTTACTTTTACAACATCCTGATGTTTTATTATTAGATGAGCCAACCAACCACTTGGACGCTGAAAGTATCGATTGGTTAGAGCAATTCTTACAAAACTACGAAGGTACAGTAATTGCCGTAACCCACGATAGATACTTCTTAGATAACGTTGCAGGCTGGATTTTAGAATTAGATCGTGGCGAAGGTATTCCATGGAAAGGAAATTATAGCAGCTGGTTAGATCAGAAAGCAAAACGTTTAGCGCAAGAGGAAAAAACGGAAAGCAAACGCCAGAAAACTTTAGAACGTGAGCTTGAATGGGTGCGTATGGCACCAAAAGCCCGTCATGCAAAATCTAAAGCCCGTATTGCGAACTATGATAAATTGGCATCAGAAGACGGAAGAGAAAGAGAAGACAAATTAGAACTTTTCATTCCTGCCGGACCAAGACTAGGTAATGTTGTAATCGAGGCCACCAACGTAACCAAATCTTACGGTGATAAAGTTTTGTTTGATAACTTAAACTTTTCACTTCCACCTGCCGGAATCGTTGGAATTATTGGCCCGAACGGTGCGGGTAAAACAACACTTTTCCGTTTAATTACTGGGCAAGAAGAAGCTGATAACGGAACTTTCCGCGTTGGAGAAACAGTTGAATTGGGTTATGTAGACCAAATGCACAATGATTTGGATGCAGATAAAACCGTTTACGAAAACATTACCGATGGCTTGGATAATATCCAACTTGGAAATAAGGCCGTAAACGGACGGGCTTATGTTTCAAAATTTAACTTTAATGGCGGCGACCAACAGAAAAAAGTGGGCATTTTATCAGGTGGAGAACGTAACCGTGTTCACTTAGCCATAACTTTGAAAAAAGGTGCTAATGTGCTTTTACTCGATGAGCCAACAAATGATATTGATGTAAATACATTACGTGCGCTAGAAGAAGCTTTAGAAAACTTTGGTGGTTGTGCAGTAGTGATTAGTCACGATAGATGGTTCCTGGATAGAATTTGTACACACATTTTGGCTTTTGAAGGAAACTCTGAAGTATATTTCTTTGAAGGAAATTATTCTGACTATGAAGAAAATAGAAAGAAACGCTTGGGTGATGTTACGCCGAAACGCATTCGTTATAAAAAACTAGATTAATAAAAAACTCCCGATGAAAATCGGGAGTTTTTTTTTGACAACTTATTTTCCTATAGTTTCTTTATCGCCTCATCGGTTACCTTTTCCATAATCTTGTAACCAGCCAAATTTGGGTGAACGCCATCAGTTGTATATTCCGATTTTTGGCCATTTCTTTCATCAACCAAAGGTGTAAAATAATCCAAAATGGTTAAGTTTTCTTCTTTTGCATAAGCAACTATTTCTTTATTTAAGGAGATAATTTGGTCTGCTGCATTTTTCAAATTTTTATTCCATGGATATTCATAAATGGGTAAATACTTGCAGAGAATAACTTTAATATTATGAATCTTAGCCAATTCAGACATGCTTTTAATATTGTCCAAAATTGTTTTATTCGTAACATGCCCCTTGCTTCCTGCTAAATCATTACTTCCGGCTAAAATTATTACTGCATGTGGTTTTAAATCGATTACATCCTGTTTAAACCTGATTAGCAATTGAGGAGATATTTGTCCACTTACACCTCTATCAATATAAGTGTTGTTATTAAAATATGTAGGATTTTTTTGTTTCCATAATTCAAAAATCGAACTTCCTAAAAAAACAACTCGCTTCTCTCCTTTCTTTGGCAAACCAATTTCTGCATTTTCTTTCTTGTATTTTGATAAAGCTGCCCAATCATCAGATAAATCTTCAGTAACTTTTTTTTGAGCACAAGAGGCACTGATTCCAAGAATAAACAGAATCATCGATAATTTTATATTCATATAAATATATTAATAAGTTAAACTATTTTTTTTCCTCCCTCGGACCTCTTTTATAAATAACCAATCCGTTTAAGAAATTACGAAGAATCTGATCGCCACAAGGTTTAAAGTTTTCGTGATCATCATTACGAAAAATATCTCCTAATTCTGCCTTAGTAACCTTAAAACCAACTAAATCACAAATAGTAATGATATCTTCTGTTTTCAAAGAAAGTGCTACTCTTAATTTTTTTAATATATCGTTATTGCTCATATTTTAATTTTGAATGAATGAATTTCTCGAATGAGTGAATTGCTAACTTGCCTGTCTTTTTTTCCAACTAACCAACTAACTCGCCACCTCTAGTTTAAGTTTTTTACCTTTTATTTTCTCGCCGCTTAAAGCTTTCAAAAGTTTATCAACCTTAATTCTCTTAACGGCAACATAACTGGCTGTATCTTTCACTTCTATTAAGCCCAAATCTTCTTTAGCTAAACCACCTTTTTGAAGAAATAAGCCTACAATATCAATCTTGTTAATCTTATCTTTTTTGCCATTGGCAATGTACAAAGTTACCCACTCGCTTGCCTCTGGCATTTTATATTTTTCGCCAAGTTTTTCTTCCTCAATATCCTCAGGTAAATACTTATAGTTTTCATCATCAGTTAAAATCGCATAAGCAGTACCTTTAGCGTTCATTCTCGCCGTACGCCCGTTACGATGAATATAAGCGTCTTCTGTGTAAGGAAGTTGATAATGTACAATATGCTCTACTTCTGGAATATCTAAACCACGAGCCGCTAAGTCTGTTGTGACTAGAATTTTATGACTACCGTTTCTAAATTTTAAAAGTGATTTCTCTCTATCAAACTGTTCCATGCCACCATGAAAAACATCGTGCTCTAAACCTTTCTGAAAAAGTAAATCGCTAATCCTGTCTACTGTTTCGCGGTGATTACAAAAAACAAGTGTATTCTTGCCACCGATTTTACTCAGTAATTTGAATAGAACATCAAGTTTATCGGCAGCAGTTGGCGCAACAACTTTTTTTAATAGCAAATCGGGCTTAACTTTAACATCTTTTGAGAAATCAATTTCTACCGGTTCGGCTATTTTTACGAATGATGGAATTTCTTCCATTTTCGTAGCTGATGTAAGTATTCTCTGGCTTAGGGATAATAACGAACCAATGATGTACGACATATCCTGCTCAAAACCGAACTCCAACGATTTATCAAACTCATCAAGAATTAAAGTTTCAACGAAAGATTCATCAAAGTTTTGATGGTCTAAATGGTAAGCAATCCTTCCGGGCGTACCGATTAAAACCGCAGGCGGGTGCGCAAGATTATTTTTTTCGATACGAACAGCATGGCCACCATAACAGCAATTTACTTTATATGCTGTACCCATTTGCTTAAAAACCTGCTCAATTTGTAAAGCTAATTCTCTTGATGGCACTAAAACCAATGCCTGAACACCTTTCACATCAGGCTTAAGTTTAGAAAGCAAAGGCAAAAGAAATGCAAGTGTTTTCCCTGAGCCGGTTGGCGCAATTAATACAATATCCTGATTTGATTTTGCAGCATCTACAGATGCTTTCTGCATCTCATTTAAGGCTGTAATATTTAATCGTTTTAACGCATGTTCTACCATTACGCCAAAGATAAGCATTTACATTTTTGGTAACTAGAATTAAGAATTTTAGAAAATTCGCTTTAATCTTCTGATTACTGAAAAGCTCAACTTCTTTTCGAGCAACATCAGCATTTGTCCTCTTTTAGACATTGAGCTTAAAACTTTCTCATTAACGGCATCAACTGACGAAATAATTCTTTCAGTTAAATCATCTGTAAATTTATTAGCCCTACTTTGTTGTAACAATTGCAATTCCTGAATAAGTTCTGCTTTCATGGCAATAAGATTTTATAATGTTGTTATATAAATGTAACGTTTAATAAATTGAAATTGTTGCTAAAAGTTTTAAAACGATAAAAAAATCATTCATAACCTGTTGATAACTAATATTTTGTTAGCAAATAAACAACCTCCTATTAATACAGATTTAACTTTTAGCCCTTATTTTTATAAAAACCTGATTACCATTTGTTAACCTCAAAAAAACCACACCTATGACCTGGAAAAAATTTAGTGGCGAAGTAATCCAATCCTCAATCCTCGAAGAAGTAGAACAAGCTATCATCAGAGAAACAGAAAATGGCTACAAGTTAAAAGTTTGTATCGGAACAGACTCTCAAGTTAAAGGCCTAATAACCGATTTTGCTACCGTTATTGTATTGTTAAGAGAGCATCATGGTGGCTTTATGTACATCCATCAGGAAAAATCAGCGCAACAAGTTAGCATTAAAGAAAGAATGTTGATGGAAGTTCAAAAATCTATTGAAACTGCCTACTCCATCTGCGATTTACTTGATATTTATGATGTTGGTTTAGAAGTGCACGCCGATATTAACACGAATCCATCATTTAAATCAAACAAAGCATTGAATGATGCTATGGGTTATATTTTAAGTATGGGTTTTATTTTTAAAGCAAAACCAGAAGCCTTTGCAAGTTCTACCTGCGCAGATAAAATGGTGCATTAGATTTTGAGTTGATAATTTTCTAAGTTTGATAGCAACAAAACCCGTTTTTGGCTGTTGTGTTATAAACTTACAATTTGAAAACTTACCGCTTAGAATTTATTCAAAAAATCCCAGTGGATTTAGATACCGCTTGGGACTTTTTTTCATCTCCATTAAATTTATCTGAAATTACACCAGAAAGTATGACATTTGATGTAACTTCTCCAATAAAAAAAGATGAAAAAATGTACCCAGGAATGATTATAACCTATAAAGTAGCGCCGATACTTGGCGTGAAACTAAATTGGATGACAGAAATAACTCATGTAAAGGATAAAGACTATTTTATTGATGAGCAGCGTTTTGGTCCTTTTGCATTTTGGCACCACAACCACCAGTTTAAATCAACTGAAGGCGGTGTTTTAATGCATGATATTCTTCATTATGCAATTGGATATGGTTTTATCGGTACAATCGCAAATGAAATAATGGTTGCTAAAAAAGTTAACGAAATATTTAATTTCAGGCAAAAAAAGGTTGAAGAACTATTTGGCAAAATTTAATGCTTACCATTTTTTGGTCGATATACTTTCCGCTTTTCTAGGTTGAGCCACTACCTGAGCGGTCGCTAAGGTTTTTTTAAAATTCTCGCCCAATTTAACAGCTTTTGCATACACAGTTTCAGTTATGTCTTTCCAGGCTCCGGCAGATAATTTGCCAGGCGTTTTCTCCAAAGGTGTAGCAATATTGGTGGTCGCTACGTAATTTCCATATCGGTCTCGGTTATAAGGAATATAGGTTAAATCTGTAATCCAGTATCGGTATTTACCGTCTCTCGCCTCAAAATTAAAGGTATAATTAACTTCTCCGCTTGGATGCGAAGCCACCAAAATGGTTTTATCAATAATCATCCTTCCTTCAGAAATAATAGAACTATCAGTTAAAATCGATTTTAAAAAAGACTTTTTATTGATCTTTGTAAAGTTTTCTGCCCTTTGTACTAAACTATCCTTGTTTATTTTAACATCCACAACTTCGTAGTAAACATATTTGCCACGCTCATCCAAAGTAAATTGTTTTTGTTGCGCAAATCCGCAAAGGGATAAAAAAGAAAAAAATAGAACCAAACTGTATTTCATAATAAATAAAGATAATAAAAAGCCGCCGGCTTAAATTAACCGGCGGCATTATTTGGAGAGAAACTAATCTTTTAAAATGCGTAAACCGCAGCTAGAGAGAACTGACCAGCGTTTGGTGCAGCACCTCCGGTTTTGTTCATAAATGGTTTATCGCCATTATGATCTAACCTAACCTCTGGGATAAATGTTAAACCTCCAGATTTAATATTAGCTGTTAAAGTTAACCCTGTGTATGCCGTTCCGGCAACTGCGCCAACATCTTTAGTTTTAAAATATTCACCTCTTAAACCTAATGTTACTGCATCAGCAACCGCAACCTGTGGATATAAAGCAACTCCTGCATAACCACCTGCATCATCGGCCATATCATAATTTGCTGCATTTAAACCTAATTTGAATGCTTTTGTAATTTGGTATGATGTTGTTAAATCTACAATTGTTCCATAACCATATGGGTCAGCTCCTGTTAGGGCATTAATATAAGCGGTCCAACCTTCAACTGGTGCAATCATTAATTGACCACCAACACTTGATACGCCTCTGGTGGCGCTATATAAATTCCAATCGTTAAACAAACCAGCCATTAAACTAACTTTATCAGAGAATTTATAGGTTGCCTTGATACCTGCATTTTGGAACGGACCATTTGTAAATAAGTAAGAAGTTGAATAGTTGAAGTTTCCTACCGGAGAGATTACTTCGTATCCAATAAACGTTCCCATATATCCGGCAGTCATGGCGAACTTATCCGAGAAATCGTAATTCACATATAAGTTCTGAATGTGGAATGAAGAACCGCCACCTGCTGCATCCGGTATAGATTGCGATTGTCCGCGTGGGCCAAAAGAAATCTCACCTACAAATGAAGCTTTACCAGTTTTTTTCTTCAATACCAAATCTAACATCCCTAAAGAAACCGAGTTATGATCAGAAACAAAGGAAGTAGGAATATTAGGCATTTTTGCAAAATCGTACTTGTAATACGTATCTACTGAACCAGAAAATTCTAATGGTGACGTGGGCGCCTCTTGAGCCAGGGCACACGTAGTGCATGCCATACCAAATATGGCTGATAATAATTTTTTCATGTTTGAGCTATGAGTGGGTTTAGATATAAATTTTTGCTTATAAAGCTTCTTGAGCTGGTGCATGAGAGCTTACATAAGCAGCTCTTTCATCAACCAATAATGTTCCCTGACTGTATTTTTCGTTATGTTGTGAAGCATCAAGTCCCATTTCTTCTTCTTCATCAGATACTCTGATTGGATTAATCAGGTTAACCAATTTGAAAATTACAAATGATACCACGAAACTGAATGCAATTACAATAACCGCACCTTTTAATTGCGTTATGAAGAATTCAACATTACCATACAATAAACCATCTGCACCGGCAGCGTTTACAGTTTTAGTAGCGAAAACGCCAGTCAATAACATACCAACAATACCACCAACACCGTGACAAGGGAAAACGTCTAATGTATCATCAAGACTGGTTTTTTGCTTCCATGAAACGACAAGGTTAGAAATTACTGCAGCAATTACTCCAATAAAAATACTTGATGGAATGCTTACGAAACCTGCTCCTGGTGTAATGGCTACCAAACCAACAACAGCACCGATACAGAAACCTAAAACTGAAGGTTTTTTACCTCTTGCAACATCAAAAAACATCCATGATAAACCAGCAGCTCCCGCAGCAGTATTTGTAGTTAAGAAAGCAGAAACCGCTAAACTTCCGGCACCTAATGCAGAACCAGCATTAAAGCCAAACCAACCGAACCATAATAAACCTGTACCAATTAATACATACGGAATATTTGCTGGTGGAACTTCTTTATGCTCTAAGTGAGATTTTCTACGTTTTAAAACCAATGCGCCAGCTAATGCAGCCATACCAGCAGAAATGTGAACTACTGTACCACCTGCAAAATCTAACACACCCATTTTCAACAAGAAACCTTGTGGATGCCAAGTCCAGTGTGCCAACGGAGAATAAACAAAGATTGCGAATAAAACAATGAATAAAATGTAAGATGTAAAACGAATACGTTCAGCAACAGCACCAACCACTAATCCTGGTGTAATAATGGCAAACATTAGTTGAAATACCGCAAATAATGAAAGTGGAATCGTTAAATCAGCACCACCTTGTAAATGCGGAGCGCCAGAATTTACACCTTTAAAAAAGAAGAAAGTTGATGGATCTCCTAAAAATCCGCCAATTGTATCTCCAAATGCTAAACTGAAACCAACAACTATCCATAATACAGTGATAACACCTGCGGCTACAACACTTTTAATCATTGTCGACAGAACATTTTTACGATGAACCATACCACCATAGAAAAATGCAAGCCCTGGAGTCATTAAAAATACTAGAGCAGCGGCAATTAAAATGAAAGCGATGTCGGGTCCGCTGTATTTTCCTTCATCAAAATTAGGAAGAAGCGGAACAAATAGAGCCATTACTGCGAAAATCATGAGAATCACAAATGGTGCATACTGTTTTACTAGAATTTTAGCCATAGTTTTAAGTTTATTTTGTTTGGTTGAATAAATATTATATTATTTTCATAATTGTTTCGATAAAAATACAACATATTGTAATTTTTACACTATTAAATCAAATAATTATAACAAAAAACAATAATTTTTATAAAAACAATCAAATTTCAACTCAAAAAATAGGATAAATAGAAAAAACATTAAATTTAAATAGCAAATTTTACGAAAAACAAAAACACATATTTTTAGATAATTGTACGATTTTAACAGAATTATATAAAAAATTAGCATTATAAATAGCCATAAAACAAAAAAACCCACAAAAATTTGCAGGTTTCAACAAAATTATAAGGTAAATATCAATTTCAAGCAGAATACTCAGAACCCTGAATAACACCACGCTTTTCTATCTCTTTATCCATATACGTTTGAATTGCTGATTTATTTAAGCCCCAATTTGGCGCAATAAGTAAATCCCAATCAGAAATACCGAAAAGTCTTTGAATTACAATATCTGGTCTGAGCAACGGAATCAATTCGCAAAGCAAATCCGTATATTCTTCTAGCGTAAAAAGCTTAAATGGTTGTTTTTTATATTTTACACCCATAATCGAACCCTCTACTACATGTAAATGGTGAAATTTCACAAATTTTATCTGTGGAAAACGATTGATTTCGTGAATATAGCCTTTCATCATCTCTTTGGTTTCCCATGGAAAGCCAAAAATGGTATGAACGCACAAATCGAGTCTAGTATTTTCAAGTAGTTTTACCGCTTTAACAAACTCACCATGACTGCAACCTCTGTTTATCTGCTCTAAAGTTTCATCGTAAATAGATTCCATCCCCATTTCCAAATCCACATCAAATCTATCGGTATAACTTTCTAATAGAGCTACCTTTTCGGCATCGATACAATCCGGACGTGTACCCACCGCGAAACCCACAATATCTTCGGTATTTATAGAGAGTGCTTCATCGTACATCATCTTCAAATAATGTACCGGCGCATAGGTATTTGTATTCGGCTGAAAGTAAACAATGTATTTATCGGCTCTATAAGAGTTTTTGGCTCTCGCCATGCCCTCCGCAAGCTGATCTTTTATAGCTGGGTTTTTTCTGGATGGTTCTGGCGTGAAAGAATCAACATTACAATACGTACAACCGCCGTATCCCTTACTCCCATCACGGTTTGGACAGGTAAAACCGCCATCAACAATTACTTTAAAAACACGTTGCCCGTTATATTTTTCTCGCAAGTGTGTGCCGTAATTTTTATAACCCTTTATCCCTAAATCTACTTGTGTTCCCATTGCCACAAAAATACAAATAAGAATCGGGCTTTATTTAAACATCAATTTATTTTGAAAATGAAATGATTTGACTAAAACTCACCAGTTTTTAAAGTTTGGAAAGCAAAGATAGTGGAAGTATTACCGTTAGTCCCGTCAGCTGCTCATACCTGCCTGCGGTAGGTAGGCGCCTGCAGGCCTTCCCCACAAAGGCTGGTATCCGCGTTTGCCGGGTTTAGAAACGAAGTTACTTGCAATACAATAACCAATCTAAACCCGACCGGCAGCGGTATGCCGATTTTTCTTCGGCATTTAGCAAAGGGCGGGACCAGAGTAACCGATAAAAAACAGAACCTTGCTTTTCAAATTATTTTTGCACAAAAAAAAGGAGCGAATAAATCCACTCCTTATATATATGTATAACCTTAGAAATATTAGGCCTTTTTCCTATTAATAAAAAGATAAACAGGAACGCCCAATAAAACGATTAAAAGACCCGGCCAGGTATATTGTTGTTTATAAATAAGAAGCAAAATGCAGAATGCAGCACCAATTAATAAATATAAAATTGGTGTTACCGGATATAACCAGGTTTTATAAGGCCTTTCTAAATCGGGTTTTTTAAACCTTAAATAAATGACCCCGAAAACGGTTATCATATAAAATAACACGATAACGAAAGAAATCATATCTAAAAGATTCCCATATTGACCACTCAAACATAGTAATGATGCCCAAATACCCTGCATCCAAAGTGATTTTGCCGGAACGCCATTTTTGTTATTTTCTATCGCTGCCTTAAAGAACATACCATCTTTAGCCATCGTTTGGAACACTCTTGAGCCAGCCAACACAATTCCGTTAACGCAACCGAAGGTAGAAATCATTACCAATACAGCAATTACGATTGTACCAACACCACTACCAAAAATCTGTTCAGATACAACTACCGCTACCCTATCGTTAACCGCAAAAGCAATCCCATCTCTATCCAAACTATTCAGATAAACGAAATTGATTAACAAATAAAGAATCATTACGGCAGAGGTTCCCAAAACCATTGCCCTCACAACGTTTTTCTTTGGGTTTTCAATTTCGCCTGATACGAAGGTTACGTTTTCCCAGGCTACGCTTGAAAAAACAGAACCAACCATTGCAGCAGCAATTCCGCCCATTACCGTCATACCAGAAATAGATTCCCAACCTGATTTGGTAAAACTACCTCCAAAATCTGTTTTAAGGTTGTTAAAAGCATTCCAACCAAAAGCCATATTGCCCGACCAAAAGCTGTTTTTAACCAAAAGGAAACCCAATATAATTAAGCCTAATAAAGCCACAATTTTAGAGCCTGTAAAAATATTTTGCAACCATTTCCCGCTTTCTACACCTTTGGTGTTTATATAGGTAAGCAGTAAAATAACAACAATGGCTAGAATCTGTATCCAGGTAATTTTATAACTGCCACTTTGAAAAATTGGCGCAGCATCATTTAAAGCTGGAATTAGATAAGCTGTAAATTTCCCAAATGCAACTGCAACCGCAGCGATAGTTCCGGTTTGTATAACGGTAAACATACCCCAACCATAAAGGAAACCCATCATTTTGCCGAAAATTTCTTTTAGATAAGTATATTGTCCGCCAGCTTTTGGAAAAACAGCAGATAACTCACCATAAGAAATTGCGGCGGCAACTGTCATTATACCCGTAATTACCCAAACAACAATTAACCAATAACCAGAGCCTAAGTTTCTCATAATATCGGCACTTACGATAAAAATCCCGCTGCCAATCATAGAGCCCATTACCAGCATTGCTGCATCAAAAAGTCCAAGCTTCTTCTTAACAGGTCCTTTCCCCTCTAATTTTTCCATGTTTTAAATTGTTTTGTTTAGGTTTAGTTGCGGCTAATTTATTTAAAAAATCTAATTAGCAAGCTTATTAGATTGTATTATTTTAATGAAACAGAAAAATATTTATTGCTTCGTTAAATTTTATCTATCTAGTAATCAGTAGAAAATTATTTTATTATATTGCTAAACTAATAACCAAAACTAAACGATTAATTGTTTGCGATTTAAGTACCAACCATACTTAATATATATGAGTAAGCAAACATGAAATCAACAAATCAAAAACCAAATATTAACTATGGATTTTCTACAAAACAATTTAATTTATGCTGTTCCGGCTTTAGGGCTAATTGGAATTATCGTTATGATGATTAAAAGCGCATGGGTGAGCAAGCAAGATGCGGGCGACAAAAACATGCAAGAACTTGCCGGCTATATTGCCGACGGCGCAATGGCTTTTTTAAAAGCCGAGTGGAGGGTGCTCAGTATTTTTGCTGTGTTTACCGCTGCTTTATTAGCGTACTCAGGTACAATTACCGAAATTAATGGCGTGCCAATGCATTCGAGTTGGATAATTTCAATTTCTTTTATAATTGGTGCTGTTTTTTCTGCTACCGCAGGATATATTGGAATGAAAGCCGCTACAAAGGCAAATGTTAGAACCACACAGGCCGCAAGAACAAGTCTAAAGCAGGCATTAAAAGTATCATTTACCGGAGGTACGGTAATGGGATTAGGTGTTGCGGGTTTAGCAGTTTTAGGTTTAGGTGGATTATTCATCGTTTTTCTTTCTTACTTCGATGTAATCGGGACAGATGGCGCAGTTAGCGTTTTAAATATGAAAACTGCTATTGAAGTTTTAACTGGTTTCTCATTAGGGGCAGAATCAATTGCATTATTTGCCCGCGTTGGTGGCGGTATTTACACTAAAGCTGCTGATGTTGGCGCCGATTTAGTTGGAAAAGTAGAAGCGGGAATCCCGGAAGACGATGTACGTAACCCCGCAACAATTGCAGATAATGTTGGTGATAACGTTGGTGATGTTGCCGGAATGGGTGCCGATTTATTCGGATCATACGTAGCAACAATTTTAGCAACAATGGTGCTAGGACAAGAAATCAGCGTAAAAGATAACTTTGGCGGTATGTCTCCTATTTTATTACCAATGGTGATTTGTGGTTTAGGCATCATCTTTTCTATCATTGGAACTTGGTTCGTAACCATTAAGGATGAAAAATCTAATGTTCAGAATGCATTAAATCTTGGAAATTGGTCATCTATTTTAATAACTGCAATTTCATCTTTCTTTATTGTGAAATGGATGCTTCCTGAAACCTTAAAACTGCGTGGTTATGAGTTTTCGAGCATAAATGTTTTTTATGCAATTATTGTTGGTTTAGTTGTTGGTACAATTATGAGTGTGGTTACCGAATATTTTACAGCTATGGGCAAAAGCCCAGTAAATTCAATCATTCAACAATCTTCAACAGGCCATGCAACAAATATTATTGCAGGTTTATCAGTTGGAATGAAATCTACCGTAATTCCGATTTTAGTTTTAGCAGGCGGAATTATGGCTTCCTATCATTTTGCAGGTTTATATGGTGTTGCAATTGCAGCGGCCGGAATGATGGCAACAACCGCAATGCAATTAGCAATTGATGCTTTCGGACCAATTGCCGATAACGCCGGAGGTATTGCAGAGATGAGCCAGTTACCACCAGAAGTTCGTGAACGTACGGATAATTTAGATGCTGTTGGAAATACTACCGCGGCAACAGGGAAAGGATTTGCAATTGCATCTGCTGCATTAACTTCATTAGCATTATTTGCGGCATTTGTTGGTATTGCTGGTATAACTGCGATAGATATTTACAAAGCACCGGTTTTAGCAGGTTTATTTGTAGGCGGAATGATTCCATTTATTTTCTCTGCACTTTGTATTCAAGCAGTTGGTAAAGCAGCAATGGATATGGTACAGGAAGTTCGTCGCCAATTCCGCGAAATTCCTGGAATTATGGAATATAAAGCAAAACCTGAATATGAG
This sequence comes from Pedobacter aquatilis, assembly GCF_032678425.1. GTDB lineage: Bacteria > Bacteroidota > Bacteroidia > Sphingobacteriales > Sphingobacteriaceae > Pedobacter > Pedobacter aquatilis_B. The sequence continues at coordinate 47,429 of NZ_JAVTSG010000001.1, forward strand.
AAGTGCGTTGCCATTTCAACCAAAGCGTCTATCCGCGAAATGATGATGCCGGGCGCAATCGCATTAATAACTCCGGTAATTATTGGTTTTACTTTTGGTCCAGAGGTTTTAGGTGGATTATTAGCAGGGGTTACCGTAACCGGAGTTTTAATGGGTATCTTTCAAAGTAATGCTGGGGGTGCATGGGATAACGCCAAAAAATCTTTCGAGCAAGGCGTTATGATTAATGGCGAAATGCACTATAAAAAATCAGAACCACATAAGGCATCCGTTACTGGCGATACCGTTGGCGATCCTTTTAAAGATACTTCTGGCCCGTCAATGAACATTTTAATCAAATTAATGTCGATTGTTTCATTAGTAATTGCGCCATATATTGCAGTTAAGGCAGGAAATATGCCACAAAAGCTTGAAGTAAGCAAGGAAATTAGAATTGAACGTAAAACAGATAGCTTAGGTAACACAATTACAGACACTTTAATTAACACAACAGACACATTAACACACTAGTTGTAAAATCATAGATATAATCACAATCAAAAGGGGTTTTTAAAAGAATCCCTTTTATTTTTTGGTAATTTTTATTTAGGTTTACCGCTTATTATCATAAATCAACAAACAAAATACTAAACAAACTATGAATCTTAAGAAGCCTATTGATGTGCTTATAGCAGAATCTGCTGAAAGTGGTGAAGGCACGCTCAAACGTACACTGAGCAGTACAAGCCTTGTTGCGCTCGGTATCGGAGCGATTATTGGGGCAGGTTTATTCTCATTAACTGGTATTGCTGCAGCTGATCACGCTGGTCCTGCGGTAACCTTATCATTTGTATTAGCAGCTGTTGGCTGTGCTTTTGCAGGCTTATGTTATGCAGAATTCGCATCAATGATTCCTGTAGCAGGTAGTGCTTATACTTATTCTTACGCAACCATGGGCGAATTTATGGCCTGGGTTATCGGTTGGGATTTAGTATTGGAATATGCATTGGGCGCCGCAACTGTTGGTGTTTCCTGGTCTGGATATTTCAATAAATTACTACACGAGTTTGGTATGGAAATGCCACTATACCTCACAAAATCATTTGCTGAAGTAGATGGCGGAGGTGTAAATCTTCCGGCTGTAGTTATTGTTTCGTTATTATCTTTAATGTTGATCAGAGGTACTAAAGAGTCAGCAAGCCTTAACAACATTTTAGTTATTGTAAAAGTAGCTGTAGTAATCATCTTCATCGCTTTAGGATGGAAATTTATTAACCCTGCTAACCACACACCATATATCCCTGCAAACACCGGAGTTAAAGGTGAGTTTGGTATTTCTGGTATTGCAGCTGGTGCAGCTTTAGTATTCTTCGCATTTATAGGTTTTGATGCCGTTTCTACTGCTGCGCAGGAAGCTAAAAACCCACAAAAAGGTATGCCAATTGGTATTTTGGGTTCATTAGTCGTTTGTACAATTCTTTATGTTTTGTTCGCTCACGTAATGACAGGCTTAGTACCATTCTCAATATTTAAAGGTGATGCTTCTCCTGCTGCTACAGCATTTAAAGTTACGGGTTATGGCTGGTTACAAATGGGCTTAATCATTGCAATTCTTGCTGGTTACACCTCAGTAATCTTAGTAATGTTAATGGGACAATCAAGAGTATTTTATACCATGTCGAAAGATGGTTTATTACCAAAATTCTTTAGCACTATCCACAGCACATTTAGAACGCCATTTAAAACAAACTTATTTTTCATGGTATTTGTGAGTATTTTCGCAGGTTTTGTTCCAGTAACTGATTTAGGTCACATGGTATCAATCGGTACATTGTTCGCATTCTCATTAGTGTGTATTGGTGTAATGTTACTACGTAAAACCGACCCAAACAGACCTCGTCCATTCAGAACACCATTAGTACCATTTGTACCAATTATGGGTGTGGTAGTATGCGTTTATTTAATGTCATCATTACCAATTGAAGCATGGATTAGACTTGCACTTTGGATGGGATTAGGTGTTGCTATCTATTTCTTCTACGGTAAGAAAAATTCTGTATTAGGAAATAAAGGAATAGTTGTTGAACCAACCGACCCACCTAAACCAGAATTATAGTTTAAATAATATTGAAGCCCCGAATTATCGGGGCTTTTTTTTATGCCAATTATTTCTTTAAGGATTTATTTGCTCTACATTTGCAAAAAAACCTTTGAATGAATCGTTGTTTAATATTTGGCAATCGCTACCTCCTACTTGCTGCATTTATCCTGGTATTTTCCTTTGGAACATTTGCCCAAAGAACAATAAACGACGTTATGGATTCTACGGTAGTAAACCATTTATTAATCATTTCTAAAAAATATGGCTCACTTTCTTTCAGTGGATATTTACAGCCACAATTTCAAATAGCGCAGTCAAATGGTACTTTAGCCGAATATCAAGGCGGCAACTTTGGAGAAAATACAAGCAACCGTTTTCGTTTAAGAAGAGGCAGATTAAGGGCAGATTATATGATGCTCACCGAAGAAGGTGCACCTTCAACCTATTTTGTACTTCAATTTGATGGAACAGAACAAGGTGTTGCAGTAAGAGATTTCTGGGGCAGATATTACGAGAATGAATGGAAGATTTTATATGTAACATTAGGTTTATCAGGCCGTCCGTTTGGTAACGAGCTTCAATTATCATCATCCGTTCGGGAAGCACCTGAACGCGGCCGGATGTCGCAGATTTTAATGAAAACTGAACGCGATTTAGGTGTAACTTTTACATTAAACCCTAGGTGGAAAGATGCAAAATTGAAAAATATTGTACTGGATTTGGGAATTTACAACGGTCAGGGTTTGGCTGGCCCAGCCGAATTTGATAACAGTAAAGACTTCATTTTCAGGTTGAGCCACAAGCCATATACAATAAAGCGCACACCCATCTCTATCGCGGGTGGCATTAGCACTTTACAAGGTGGTTTAAATCATCGCTTACCAGTAAGCTATAAAATGAAAAACATTAATGATTTGTGGTCGATGGTTAAAGATTCATCTGCAAATACAATTAATGCGGTTGCCCCTAGGCGCTACTATGGTGCAGACATTCAACTTGCAACAACTTACGAAAGCTGGAAATCAGAACTTAGGGCAGAAGTTATTTCCGGTTTACAAACCGGAACGGCAATAACTTCAACTACTCCGGGTTCTTATCCGGTAGATAATAAATCGATTGCGCTACCTTATTACACCCGAAATTTTAAAGGTGCCTACGTAACTTTTGTACAAACTTTAAACAGCACCAGTAACCAATTAATTTTAAAATACGATTGCTATGATCCAAATTCAAAAGTAAGGGGAATGGAAGTTAATGCAGCACAAGGACTTTCTGCTGCCGATGTCCGCTTTGATACTTTCGGTTTTGGTTTTTTGCACCATTTTAATCCTCACTTTAAAGCTGTTCTTTATTATGATATGATTAAAAATGAATCGACACAAATTTCTGGTTACGAAAACGACAGGAAAGACAATGTACTTACTTTACGCACCCAGTTTTATTTCTAGATAATTAATATAGCGTTACAACAAAATGCTATAACTTTACTTAAAATTACTGTATATGAAATAGCCTTCTGCAGAAACGCACAAACCCGCTGAACATAAATGGCTATTCCATATCCTCGCTAAAACTATAAATATCTACATATGAAACTTGATTTTATGAAATTCGATTTAAATCAGATTTTAACAACAACAATGGTACTTTTTGCCATTATTGATATTTTAGGTTCCATCCCGGTAATTATTGAATTACGCCGAAAGGCAGGCCATATCGAATCTGAAAAAGCTTCGTTGGTTGCCGCAGGCTTAATGATTTTATTCCTTTTTCTAGGTGAATCTATGCTTAAAGTAATCGGACTTGATGTAGAATCGTTTGCGATTGCCGGTTCATTTGTAATTTTCTTTATCGCAATGGAAATGGTTTTAGGTTTAACCATTTTTAAAGAGGAAGCACCTGAAACCGTATCGATTGTTCCCCTTGCATTTCCGCTAATTGCAGGCGCTGGAACCATGACAACCTTACTATCTTTAAAAACTGAATATCAAACTCAAAACATTCTGGTTGGAATACTACTGAATATTCTTTTCGTATATTTTGTATTGAAGAACACCAATCGCTTAGAGAAACTATTTGGCAAATCAGGCTTAAATATCTTGCGCAAAGCTTTCGGGGTTATTTTATTGGCAATTGCAATTAAATTATTTAGAAATAATACTGGGTTATAATGTCGAATTGTAACAAAAAATAAGTATATTTATCTAAAGAGAAAGGCTAAAAAATGAACGGCTTTGAAGAATATACGTTAATCATTGGTGTACTTTCAATAATTGTTGAAGTAATAAAATACATCAGGAAAAGTCTTAAATCTAAGATAGAGCATTCTTAGGCAATTAAATCTATTGCCCTTTATACAAACTTTTAATTCTGATCATTTTTAATCAGCCTTGCGACAAACATCGTATCTGCTTTATTTTCATAACCTTTAATTAGCTCCATCGACTCCAATCTCAGCGGTAAATTATCTGTAATATATTTAACAACTTCTTCATTTTCTGCTGAGAATGCAGAACAAGTAATATATATAAGTGGTTTATCTGATTTCAAATATTTAACAACATTCGTTACAATCGCTTTTTGCATTGAAGCAAATTGGGCAATTTTCTTGGCATCGAAAAAAGTTAGCATTTCCGGTGTTCTACCCCATGTTCCTGAACCAGTGCAAGGCGCATCAAGAATAATTCCATCAAAAGCGTAATGATGCAATATCTGATCATTATTCTTAAGTAAATCCAGTTCTTTTTTATGGTATTTTCTAATTCCTGCAAGCGCAAAACGTTCATCAAGATTGGTTAAAATACTTTCTCTTAAATCTGTTACCAGCAAATCTAAAACTGGCTCCAAGCTATGCAACAACAAGGTTTTTCCACCCGATGCTGCGCAGCAATCCCACCATTTATCCCACTTTTGTGGTTTAAAATACGAACCTGTATGTTGAGAGGATAAATCCTGAACCTGGTACTTCCCTTCGCTAAGCACAGTTTCTAATTTAGTACCATTCGCTAAGGCAATTGCAGTATCTGAGATGGCTTCAAAATTGACATCCGCCGCATTAAGTTGATTGTTAACTTGCCCAAAATCTTCTTGTTTTACCCGGATAAATAAATCAGGCTGAATAAAAAAAGAAGCGTTAAAATCTTTTTCATTAATACTTTCTGATAAACTATCATTAAATGGGTAAACGTCAGCAATATCAAAGTCGGGAAATTGAACGCTTACTAAAGCCAATTTTTTATCCAAAGGTTCTGTAATCAAATCCACCAGATTAGGCAAATTCTTTTCTACAATTAAACTCAACGTATTATGACAAACAAAATCGGAAATGCTTAATCTCAATTCATTGTTTAAGTTCGTCAAAGCCTTTCCCAATCTAAAAAAGCTATATAAATGCCTGGTTGCCCATCTCCTGTCTGATGAGCCCATCTGTTTATTTTGCTTAAAATAAGTTGGTAAAAATCGATGCAATGGCATTGAACCATCGTATGCATTTAAAATTTGTTCAAAAGCCTTAATCTGATGCTCTACTCTCATGCAACTATTTAATTGGAAATCTATTCAACAACATCTAAAGCAAAGTTTTTATAACGCAACAACATTAAACTGGTATTGATGTAACCATTTTGGGTATCGTGAATAAAAGAGAAATTGTTATGCAAACCCTTGTATTTTTCTTTAGTTAAGTATTCCAGGTAATCTTCTCCATAATTTGAAAGCAGTTTACTGAAATAATAACCAATATCAAATCCTTTAAATGCATATTCGCCGGGCTCAAAGCCATATTTAGCCCTGTATCTTTTGATGAAGTTAATCACATTCGAACTTTTATAATCAATTTTATAAGAAGAACTAATGATGGTATTCATGTTCTGCAATTTATCTGTCGGGTAATTTTGCTTACTCCAAAGCGGCTGACCAAAAAGATTGATCGCATAACCGCCACCAGGCAGATTTTTAAGCTTATATAATTTTTCAATTGTCGGCAATACGAAAGCACGGTCCGAAGAAGTAACAACAACAGCATATTGCTTACCCTTAATCATTTTGGTTTCAAAGGCAAAAGCAGATGCATATTCTTGAACAACAAACTTGTTTCCTTGTAAAGTCTGGAAATAATTACGAATTGGAGCTGCAAAAGCTTCATCTTCCGTTTTTTTAGTATTGATGATAACCACAATCGTATTTGCAGGATTTGAGTTTTTGCTGATGTAAGTCGCAATTTTCTTAGCGTGTAAATCGATATTATTTACAACAGATATCAGGTTTGGGTTGTTAAAATCTGATGGCTGAGAAGCCGCTAAAGGCGAAACAATATTAACATTATTAAGCTTTGAGTAATTGGTAATGTATTTTATTCCCTCCGGAAAAACAGGACCAACAACTAGATTGCTTTTTCTAAACTGCTCATTTTTAAAAATTGTGCCGATGTGTGCATTATCATCCTGCGTATCGTAAACACCAAGGTTAAAGTTTAATCCAGATGACGCTATAGAATCTACGCCCATTTTAAAACCCTGATAAAAATCAATCGGCATGGCGTACTTTTCTACATCAGCCTTGCTCATTGATTTTAACTTAACATTATCAAGATTAAAAGGAACAAGCAATGAAATATTTGCAGTAGAAAGTTTTTTTATGGTCTTTTTTTCAGGCGTTTTTTCCTGGTCTGTCTTTTTTTCTGCCTCCGTTTTTGTCGATCGTATTTTTGGAGAACACGATGCCAGTACAGCGACAAAACAGACCAACAAGCAATACCTAAATTTTAAAACCATAATTATATTTTAACAAAATATGCCAGCAAAGCTTATTCCACCTTGCTAGCATAATATACATTTAATTCAGTTTAAACTGAACACTCGAATCGAATACTTGTTTTCAGTACATCAAAATGATTGAGATTAACCGATCACTATTAACTGACAACTAGCCGCTGACAACTAACTACTAAATTCTATTCCCACTCAATAGTTGCAGGCGGTTTCGAACTAATATCATAAACAACCCTGTTGATGCCTTTTACTTTATTAATGATTTCGTTAGAAATTTTAGCCAAAACCGGATACGGTAAATGGCACCAATCAGCCGTCATACCATCAACAGATTCTACCGCACGAAGCGCAATTACATTTTCATAAGTACGCTCGTCGCCCATTACACCAACAGACTGCACAGGCAAGAAAATTGAACCCGCTTGCCAGATTTTATCATATAATCCAGCTGCTTTTAACTCATGCATGTAGATTGCATCTGCTTCTTGTAGTATGGCTACTTTTTCTGCTGTAACTTCACCTAAAATACGGATACCCAAACCTGGTCCTGGGAAAGGATGGCGAGCCAATATTAAATCATCAATACCTAAAGCCTTACCAACTCGGCGAACCTCATCTTTAAACAAAGTTTTCAAGGGCTCAACAACTTTCAATTTCATAAAATCTGGCAAGCCACCTACATTATGGTGTGATTTAATAGTAGCCGAAGGACCGTTAACAGAAATTGATTCAATTACATCAGGATAAATTGTTCCCTGACCTAACCAGTTTACACCCGTAACTTCATGCGCTGCATCATCAAAAACTTCAATAAAAACACGACCAATAGCTTTACGTTTTAATTCTGGGTCGGTTAATCCGGCAAGTTGACTCAAAAAACGGTCTTTAGCATCAATACCTTTAATATTTAAGCCCATATGCTTGTATTGCTCAAGTACCTGACTGTATTCATCCTTACGCAATAAACCATTATCAACAAAAATACAATGTAAGTTTGCGCCAATAGCTTTATGCAATAAAACCGCAGCTACGCTACTATCAACACCGCCAGATAAACCTAAAACAACTTTATCGTTACCTAAGGTTTGCTGTAATTCTGCAATAGTTGTATCGATAAATGCTGCAGAAGTCCAATCTTGGCTACATCCGCAAATATCTACTAAGAAATTTTCTAATAGAACTTTACCATCGATACTGTGCGTAACTTCAGGATGGAATTGAATCGCATAAGTATCAGAATCTTTAATGTGATAAGCGGCAACTTTAACGCTTTCTGTACTTGCAATTAATTCAGCATTTTCTGGCATTTGAGTAATGGTATCACCATGGCTCATCCAAACCTGAGAATCAATGTTTATACCTTTGAATAATTTATTCTCTTGATTTACAAAACTCAAATTTGCACGACCATATTCTCTTGTAGAAGAAGCCTGTACATCGCCACCAGATTGTTGCGCAATGTATTGAGCGCCATAACAAACGGCTAACAACGGAAACTTTAGATGAAACTGGGTTAAATCTACCTGTGGTGCATCTTCCTGACGAACAGAAAAGGGACTTCCAGAGAAGATAACACCTTTTACATCAGTGATATTAATTTCAGGAAGATTATTGAATGGATATATTTCACAGTAAATATTTAGTTCGCGAACTCTACGGGCTATGAGTTGTGTAAACTGCGAACCAAAATCGACGATAATGATTTTTTCTTGCATCCGCAAAGATATGCAAAGAAAGGGAATTGTTAAATTGTTTTTTCCATTTCTCGCCGCTCGTTTTCGTTATCAGTCTGAGCGTAGTCGAAGACCAACAATTAACCAAATAACCAACGAACAAATGACTAATAAGCCATTCAACAATTTAGCAATTCATCAATTAACTAATGGCCAATGAACTAATAACCAATAAGCAATTCAACAATTTAGCAATTTCAACAATTAACTAATGACCAATAAGCAATTCAACAATTTAGCAATTCAAACAATTAACCTATGATTCTATCAACCTCACCTCTACTCCAAACTTCCTTAAAAAATCTACACCTTCATCGCTTGGCAAACCTTTATAGGCGGCATAAGATTTTGAATAATAAACCAGTTTTATTCCGGAAGATAAGATTAACCTTGCACAAGCGATGCAAGGTGATAAAGTAGTGTACAACGTACAACCTTCTATTTTTGAACCATTTTTCGATGCATAAAGAATTGCATTTTCTTCAGCGTGTAAGGCTAGAGAACAACTTCCTTTACTATCTCTTGCACAACCATGTTCTGGCCATTCCTCATCGCAATTGTGCGTACCCGCCGGCGGACCATTATAACCAATAGAAATTATACGGGTATCTTTTGTTAAAACTGCACCAACATGGGCACGTACGCAATGCGAGCGTGAAGCCAGTTCAGTAGCTAGATTCATAAATATCGAATCGAAACTTGGTTTTTCAGTCATGCTTAAAATTAAAAAAGCCACAAAAGCTTACGCTTCTGTGGCTGCAAAAATAGTTTATTATATTTTAATGACCGCCAGAAAGTTTTTTATCAAAACTAATTCCTTGCGACCTTAAAATTCCGCTTACTTTCCAAGCATAGAAAGCTAAATAAGCAAAACAGATAATACCAACAATATAGCTGTATTGAATTCCAGTGAATTCTGAAACTGCACCCTGAAGCCAGCTAATAATACCGCCACCCATAATCATCATAATTAAGAAACTACTACCCTGACTGGTGTGTTTACCTAAGCCACTAACTGCCAAGGTAAAAATACAAGGCCATAATGTACTGCAGAATAAACCAACACTTGTTATCGCGTAAACACTTACCATTCCGGTGGTGAACATTCCAATTAATAAGGCTAAAATTCCAATTGCAGAGAAGATTAATAACATTCTTGCAGGATTACCTTTACTTGCCATATCAGCAATGATTAACACCAAAATAATTAATCCATAAACGTAAAAAGGCGCTAAATCATGGTCGGCAATTGCGTTTACAGCAAGGAAAATTCCAAATGCTAAATAAGGCGCAATAAACCTTAAAACCTTTTGTGTACTAACATTATCCGTAAAAGCTTCAACCGCACCCGTCCATCTACCAATCATCATGCTTGCCCAATAAAGAGAAATGTATGGTGCAATATCATGTAGAGCAAAGCCCAAATCTTTTTCCATGTAAGCAGGTAAGTTACTCGCTGTCGAAACCTCTACACCTACATAAACGAAGATTGCAATCATCCCTAAAACCAACTGAGGGTATTTTAAAGCAGAACCTCCAGAAGAACTTTCTTCAGTTGTAGATTCTACTAATGCTGGTCTATCTGGCAAAGAAGATAATTTTAAGAAAATAGCAACAGCGATGAAAGCTACACCTAAAATAAGGTAAGGAACTTTCACACTTTCAATACTGATATCAGAACTTGCATTCGCAGCCGAACCGAAAATTGCAAAACTTACAATAAGGGGACCGATAGTAGTACCAAAGTTATTAATACCACCCGCTAAAGTTAACCGCTGTGAACCTGTATTAATTGGACCTAGTGCAATTGCTAAAGGATTAGCAACAGTTTGTTGCAGTGAAAAACCCAAGGCTACAATGAATAAACCTGAAAGCATTAGTGGAAATGACCCCGTATTTGCCGCAGGATAAAACAATAAAGTACCAACGGCAGAAATAACCAGGCCTAAAGCCAATGAATTTTTATAACCTAATTTATTAACAATATCTTGTTTCATTAACACAGAAATACCATTATAAATTAATGCTCCAACTGTGTAAGCAATATAAAATGCCAATGAAACCAACTGACTTTCAGCTTGAGATAAATCGAAAGCTTTTTTGAAAACGGGTATTAAAATATCGTTACTGGCGGCTACGAAGCCCCAAAAAAAGAAAACGGTAACTAAGGGTATAAACTGCCCCCACTTCGTTTGTACTTGTTCTTTGCTCATTTTTTAAATTTAGTTTTAGTGGGGCTAAACATAATTAAAAAAAAATTAAAAAACGGCTATTTTGGAACAAGTACCTGTAACAAAATTAAAGTTGATTTGTTAAGCTATAAATTGCATATTCGCATATTCATAAACAACAGAATGCATGTTTGAAGCCATATTGTTAGGTATAGGGGCAGGGATAATTTCATCGTTTTTAACAGGGCCGGTATTTTTTGCAATGATTAAAACCAGTATCGAAAAGGGCTTTAAAGCTGGTTTTTCTTTAGCTGTTGGTGTCATTATAAGTGATGTTATTTTAATTTCCATTGTACTTTTCGGCAGTCAGTTTTTCGATTATAAGGAAGATTTCGATAAATATATTGGTACAATTGGTGGGGCTTTTCTCCTTGCTGTTGGTATATACTACCTGATTTCAAAAATTACTGTTCAGTATGATAATTCAACACTTCAAAAAGTAAGCAAACGTGGCTATGTTTTAAAGGGTTTTTTAATGTGCATCCTTACCCCCTCAACCTTAATGTTTTGGATAATCGTAAGCGGTATTATTTCGGTAAAACTAAATAACATGCTTAACGAAAAGTTAGTTTGCTTTTTTATTGCCATGTCTACGCAACTAGCAATTGATGGCGCAAAAAGTTTTTATTCCAGCAAACTCCGTTATAGAATAAAAGAAGATGCACTTAAAAAATTGAATAAAATTGCCGGAGTTATCATCATCTTCTTCGCCGTTTGGCTGATGTACAAAACTTACATCCAGTTTTACGCATAAAACTTTCACAAACGTAATTTTATACCTTTGATTTCTAGAGAATACTTAAAGTTGCGTTAACGCGAGATACTATGGCGGTTGACGGAAATTATTTGAAGCAATATTTCATTTTTTTTTTGAAGCGCAAAACCTGTGCTAATCAGTTCCGATAATCCCGCCATCGCTTCAAGTCCTCATTTCGCTGCGCTACATTCCGGGCTTTCCACTTTGTCGGGGCTATTTAACTAAAGTATGGCGCCATTAGGAGAGATTTAAAAGCTAAAGGTGCAGAGTAAACTTACGAAGTCTTTTATTGAAGTTGCTTAAAGACTTCGTAAGTTTAGCTTAGCCAATAGTTCTCTGGAATTAATATCGCCAACCAGCTAAGCCCAAGCAACAAATCTCCGTTCTACTTAAATCCGGCCTAATAAATTTTTGGGAATGCATTGTCCAACCCCAACCACGAACTTTGAAACAAAAATTTTAAGCCGGTGTTTTTTGTTTCTTTTTGACATCAAAAAGAAAGAGCCCGTCCGGCCAGGACAAAAAAAACAGTATGAAGTTCAAATAAAGAGGTTACCAACTCTTCAAGATGCGCTTCGCTAACATCCAGAATAGCAAAAATGACGGAAAAGTACCGAAATCGAGGCTACAAAAAAGGGTGAAAACTCTCGTTTTCACCCTTTTAAATTACTTATAAAACTAACTTAATAAGCCCTTTGATTATTCCCTTCTTTCCAATTAATAAAAGCCTTATTTACAACCTTATTACCACCAGGTGTCGGGTAATTACCAGAGAAATACCAATCGCCTTTATTTTTCGGACAAGCCTCATGCAAGTTTTCCAAGCTTTGGTAAATAACCTCAACCTCAGCAACCGTACCTTTTGGTGTAATAATTTGCGCAATTTTAGCCGAAATTTCTTCAGGTGTAAAAGGCTTATAGATTTCTTTTACATGGTTTACAATTTCTTCTTTAGGCAACAACAACGAAGCTTTACATTTTGCGTAAACATCTTCAATAATCTGCCACATACCACGTTCAGTTAGTAATTGTATTGCCGCATCAAAAGCCACAAACTGCCCCATCCTGCTCATATCTATACCATAACAATCCGGATAACGGATTTGAGGAGCCGATGAAACAATAATGATTTTCTTAGGATGTAACCTGTCTACAATTTTGATAATACTTTGCTTTAATGTAGTACCACGTACAATAGAATCATCAAGTGCAACTAAAGTATCTTTATGGTTATTAATAATGCCGTAAGTAGTATCATAAACATGGGCAACCATTTCGCTTCTATCTGCATCTTGCGTAATAAACGTACGAAGCTTTACATCTTTAACTGCAAGTTTTTCAACCCTTGGCGCTAATGATAATAATTCTTCAAGCTGCTCATCTGATAATTCTTCTTTTTTATGTAAGAGAATATCTTTTTGGTGCCTACGAACATATTGCTGAACACCATCTACCATACCAAAAAAGGCAACTTCTGCTGTGTTTGGTATGAAAGAAAACACTGTATTTTTTAAATCGTAATTTACGGCTTGAAGAATTTTGTCACTCAATAAACGACCAAGTTGTTTACGTTCGCGGTAAATTTCTACATCACTACCTTTTGAGAAGTAAATTCGCTCAAAAGAACATGACAATCGCTCAGTAGGTTCACGGAATTGCTCCATGCTTACTTCGCCATTTTTCTTGATAATTAGAGCATGTCCAGGATCAATTTCCTTAACATCTTTAAATTGAATATTAAATGCCGTTTGTAAAGCTGGTCTTTCAGAAGCAGCTACAACAATCTCATCATCATAATAATAATAAGCCGGACGAATACCAGCAGGATCTCTCATGATAAATGAATCGCCATTACCAACCATTCCGCAAATAGAATAACCGCCATCCCAGGTTTTAGCCGAGCGACGAAGAATATTTGCTACATCTAAATTATCAGAAATTTTATGTGTGATGGCTACGTTATCGTGTCCTTCTTTTTTATATTTATCAAAAAGATCTTGGTTTTCATCATCAAGAAAGTGACCGATTTTTTCTAAAACCGTAACCGTATCTGCTTTTTCTTTTGGATGCTGACCTAACTCGTACAATTGCTCTAATAATTCATCAACATTAGTCATGTTGAAATTACCTGCAATAACAAGGTTACGTGTCATCCAGTTGTTTTGCCTTAAAAAAGGATGGCAATTTTCGATACTGTTTTTACCATGCGTACCATAACGCAAATGGCCCAATAACACCTCGCCAATAAAGCTAACGTTGTTTTTGAGCCACTCTGTATCCTGCATTAGTTCGGGTGTATTTTCCTGAATATCAACAAATTTGTTTTGTACATATTCAAAAATATCTGCAACCGCATTCGAAGCCATGCTCCGATATCGGCTGATGTACCTACTGCCTGGTTTCATATCCAGTTTAATGGTTGCTATACCTGCGCCATCCTGGCCTCGGTTATGCTGTTTTTCCATTAAAAGATATAATTTGTTAAGGCCGTAAAGTGCTGTACCGTACTTTTGCTGGTAGTAAGAAAGTGGTTTTAACAGGCGAATAAAAGCGATTCCGCATTCGTGTTTTATCTGATCACTCATTGTGTGGGTTTGAAGCCGCAAAGTTATCCTTTTAAATACTCACAACCTAAACAAAAGTGTTTTCTTTTGTCACAATGGAGTTAATTTGGAACCAGTCTAACTTTTTTCAATCTGCCGTCTCAAATTTACTCACTTTGAATAACCGTCATTCCCGTGCAGGCGGGAATTTTAAAACAAATAATTAGCCCCTCGATTGGTGTTTCAACAACAAAAATACATAGATTTTTGATGCCCTCCATATGAACAAATATCTAAGTTATATAGCATAATAAGCCCACCTACATCGCACCGATATTGCACCCATAAGGCATGATGATTGCATGTAATAGGCATAAACTATGCGAGCATAATGTCTACATCTTGGCGGATTGCAGTTCTTCGCCGAAAAATATCGATGCGTTCTGATTAAATACATCACAATCTCCACTGGTATAAAAAAGGCGTTGTTTCTTTCTACCAAGTTCCTGCTCAATTTCCGGATGCCTGTTTAAATAATCTGCAAGGCTATTCGCAACAATTTCACCTTGTGTTAAAATATTAATATAATCTGGAAAGCTTGTACGCAGTTTAGGCATTAACAAGGGGTAATGCGTGCAGGCCAATAATATGCAATCTATATCAGCAGATTGCGCCATCAAAGCATCCGTATATTCCTCAATAAAAAAATCGGCTCCTGCTTGCAAATGCTCGTTATTTTCAATTAATGGAACCCACATCGGGCAGGCTTGTTGATAAACCTTAACTTCAGGGAAAAACTTATTGATTTCCAGCAAATACGATGCTGAATTTACTGTGCCCCTTGTACCCATAACCCCAACGTTTTTACTTGTTGTGTAATTACCAATTACTTCAGCAGTTGGCCTGATTACACCGAGCACTCGCCTATCGGGATACTTTGAAGGTAAATCTTTTTGCTGGATGCTTCTTAACGCTTTTGCTGATGCCGTATTACAAGCCAAAATAACCAATTTACAACCCTGTGCGAACAACCACTCTACACATTCTAAAGTATAACGGTAAATGGTTTCAAAAGAATGATCGCCGTAAGGTGAACGGGCATTATCACCTAAATAAATATAATCGTAATCCGGCAATTTCTCCGCAATAGAACGGAAAACCGTTAATCCTCCATATCCAGAATCGAAAATACCTATGGGTGATGATTGTAACATAGTTTATTGTTTTATTACTAAATTGTTTCATTGCCAACAATACAGCAATAAAACAATTTAGCCATTTAGTTTTAAATAATCTTAAAAATAAAAAACGGAACTAAGTTAAACTTAATTCCGTTTCATATTTTTTAAATAAGTATGAAGACTTACGGCTTCAAGCTATTGAATTATTTTTTCGGTGCTGCTGGTTTTGCTGCAGTTGCGGTAATGCCTAATTTCGTTTTTACAGCAGCAGTGATATCTTCGCCACCATCCCAGAAAATTAGGTTGTTACCACCTTGACCATTTTCAGTATCAAAAACGTAAGCTAAGCCTTTTTCTTTTGCTACAGCATTTACTGCGTTAGCAACTTTAGTGCTAATTGGTTGCATTAACTCACCTTGTTTAGTACCTAAATCTTGTTGAGCTTTAGTTTGAGTATCACCAATACGTTTTTGTAAATCTTGTAACTCAGTTGCAGCTGCTTGTAATTCTTTATCAACTGTTTCTTTGTTAGCCTCGCTACGAGTTTTTTCTTTAGCTTGTGCTGCAGTTAATTTCGATTGATATTCTTTAATCATCACATCGATTTCAGCTTGCTTAGTTTTACTTAAGTTTTCTAAAGTAGTTTGAGCTGTTTTAGACTCAGGCAAGTTTGCAAATACCTCTCCTGAATTTACGTGACCAATCTTTTGCTGTGCATTTGCCATATTCGCTGTAAACAATAAACCTGCTGCTACAAAGAATACGTTAATTAACTTTCTCATTTCTGTTTTACTTTTATTTTTTTATTTGTTTTTCCTAATTTTTCAGGGCGAATATACTAATTTTTTACAGCCCCTGGTTTGTAACCTAATTTTACAATTACATCGTTACTAACATCGTAACTGCTACTTGCATAAATCATCATTGTAGCTTCGCTGCTTTTATCAAAGATGAAATCTAAGAACTTAGCCTTTGCGATTTGTTTAATTACATCAGCAACTTTATCCTGAATAGGTTTAATTAATTTTACACGGCTTTGGAACAATTCGCCATCAGGACCAAACTTTTGACGCTGAAATTCCTTTGCAGCTTTTTCCTTTTCAATAATTTCGTTCTCTCTGCGTTTGCGCATATCATCAGTTAATAAAACCTGATCAGCCTGATAAGCTTTATACATCCTGTCGATTTCACTAAAATTCTGGTCAACTTGCTGCTGCCATTGTTTAGATGCGACTTCCATTTGGCTCAACGCCGATTTGTATTCGGGCATATGCTTTAGGATATACTCCGTATCTACATAAGCAAACTTTTGGGCAAAAGCGCCAAAAGTTGTGCAAAGTAAAAATGCAATTAAAAAATACTTTTTCATTTGTGTGTGTGTTTATGTTTTTATTAAAGCTAAGCCTTGTATAAACTCAACTAATAATGTTTTATTGCATAATTAATTATTTTTTTAATCAATAACAATTAAAATCCACCTAATTGTTGTGCGATACTAAACGTGAAGGCTTGCTTACCACCATCTGAGATACCAGGTATAGTATCAAATGCATGACCATAATCTATACCCAATAAACCAAAGATTGGTAAAAAGATACGAGCACCCACACCAACAGATCTTCTGATGTTAAACGGATTGAAATCACCAAATCTATTCCAGGTATTACCACCCTCAGCAAAGGCTAAAACAAATGCAGTTGCTTGTTGGCTTTTAATTACCGGATAACGAGCCTCAATTACATATTTAGTATAAATCGGACTTCCTGATGTTTGCGCCTGATTAACATTTGAACCATTAGGAATAACCGCATTGTTAGCATAACCACGCATCGCAATAATTTCAGAACCTTGTAAGAAGTCGAAACCTTGCAT
Organism: Pedobacter aquatilis; assembly: GCF_032678425.1. Taxonomy (GTDB): domain Bacteria; phylum Bacteroidota; class Bacteroidia; order Sphingobacteriales; family Sphingobacteriaceae; genus Pedobacter; species Pedobacter aquatilis_B. The sequence continues at coordinate 64,595 of NZ_JAVTSG010000001.1, forward strand.
ACCATCACCACCTAATTTGAAACGCTCAAATGCAGATTGACCTGTTGCACCGGTGTATTGACCTAAGAAACCGAATTGGGCTTGTGCTTTAATTACAAACTGACCACCAACTCTTTGATAAAACTGCGAATCGAATTTCCATTTGTGATACTCGGTAAATCTATATCTGGTTTTATCAGATGCTGTTGCATAGTTTACACCATTAAATAATGAATATGGTGGCGTTGCCTGAACCGTAAAACGGATGAATGAACCCGACAATGGATAAATAGGCGAATCCCTTGAATCGCGGCTTATTTCTTGTGATAAGTTTAAGTTATAAGATGTACCTGTGCTAAACAAGAATCCTGGGTAATTTTGAAGCACGTATTGTTGTAAACTAACCGCATGGCTTAACTGGAAATAGTTATCAGGCCAGTTTAATCTTCTACCCAAACTTACGGTAACACCGTTTAAACGAATTTTAAAGTAGTTAGGATTGCTCGAATCGCCAATACCGCTAGACTGTAATGAAGTAAAAGCACTTACACCAAAACTAACTGGCTTTTCACCACCAAACCAAGGTTGAGAGAAAGAGAAACTGTAAGATTGGTAAAATTTACCATTCGTTTGTCCACGTAAGCTTAATTTCTGTCCATCTCCTTTTGGTAATGGTTTGTAAGCTTTTAAATTAAATAGATTTCTTAACGAGAAGTTATTAAAGGTTAAACCTAATGTACCGATAATACGGCCACCACCAAAACCACCTGATAACTCAATTTGATCGGAAGGTTTTTCTTCAACAGCATATTCAATATCTACCGTTCCATCTGCAGGATTAGGGCGAGGTGTAGGAACCGTTTTTTGCTCATCAAAGTTCCCTAACTGACCAATCTCACGAACAGTACGAATTAAATCACTTTTGCTGAACTTTTGTCCCGGCTTAGTACGAATCTCACGTAAAACAACTTTATCGTTTGTAATTGTATTTCCTTTTAACGTGATGCGGTTATTGGTGTACTGCGGTCCTTCGTAAATACGCATTTCCACATCAACAGTATCACCATAAATTTTAGTTTGAACCGGGTCGATGTTAAAAGTTAAATAACCATTATCCGTATATAAACTATTAATATCGCCACCGTTTTCGCCACCACCGTTAATTTTCTTATCTAATTTATCTTCACTAAATACGTCACCTTTTTCGATAGATAGCACTCTGTTTAAAACATCAGTGTTATAAATCGCATTTCCAGCCCAGGTTACATTACCAAAATAGTATTTTTTACCTTCGTAAATATCCATTTTAATGTTAACCTTTTTGCTGTTATGTTGATAAATGCTATCCTTTAAAAGCTCAGCATCACGATAGCCTTTTTCGTGTAACTTGGCTATCATTTTAAGCTTATTCTCCTCGTATTTCTCTTTACTGAATTTACCCGAACCCCAGAAACGCCACCAGGCAAATTGCTTAGGATTTTTAAGGTATTTACGAAGCTTAGCAGCTTTAAAATCCTTATTTCCGGTAAAATCAATATGCTGAACTTTTACCCTGCTCCCTTTGTCAATATCAGCTACAAGAATTACACTGTTATCGGCATTAGGATCTTTACGTGTAGAATAATTGATTTTAGTGAAGAAGAAACCTTTATCCAATAAATACTTCTTAGCAATTGCCGAAGTAGTATTGTATAAGTTATCATTTACGATTTTGCCCGTTTTATCATTTAATTTTTCTTGAATAGCTGTTCTTTCAGATTTACGAACACCTTTCAACTCGATAGAACTTAAACGGGGACGCTCTACAACTTCGATTTCAAAGAAAACAGAATCCTGAACAAATTTTTCTATGTTTATTTTAACATCATCAAACAAACCTTGCGCCCAAAGCGTTTTAATTGCATCGGCAGTAGCTTCGCCAGGTAATACAACTTTATCACCTTTGGTTAATTTAGATAATGTGATTAAAACCTCTTTATCCAAATATTCAGTACCGATAATTTTTGTACCGCCAATAATATATTCCTTTGGGCTGAAATAATCTAAATCCAGGTTACCAACCTTTAATGTTGGGGTTACGGGAGCCTGAGTTTGCGGACGTATTTGAGCAAAGGCCGGAGCGGCTAAAAATAACAGGACTAAAACTTGAAATATTCTTTTCATTAAAATAATTTGTTCAGTAATGACCACCAAAAGTTAAAGTTTTTGCAAAGCAAAATTGCTTTTCTTTTATGCTTTCTGCGTGATTACATTTATCGTATAAATTGGGGCTAAGTTAATTTAAACCCTTGTTAAAAAGTGTTAAAAGAAAAATTAGTTTAATTGTTCACTAATTTTACCGAAACGACGTTCGCGTTTTTGATAATCTACAATGGCTTCAAAAAGATTTTCTCTTCTGAAATCTGGCCATAAAACATCAGTAAAATAAAACTCAGTATAAGCCATTTGCCAAAGCAAATAATTACTGATGCGATGCTCTCCACTGGTTCTAATCATCAACTCAGGATCAGGAATATTTACAGTGGTTAATTGAGCAGAAAATAGGTTTTCATCAATATCATTAACCTCTATCGAATTGTTTTTTACAGCCTCAGCAATTTTCTTGGCAGCATTAACAATTTCCCATTTTGCGCTGTAGCTTAATGCAAGTGTTAAAGTACACTTTTCGTTATGCGCTGTTTTATCCATCGCCTCTTTCAAATCATTAATACATTCTTGTGGAAGCGATTCGATATTACCAATTGCGTTTAACTTGATGTTATTTTTGTTTAAGGTTTCGGTTTCCTTATTGATGGTAGAAATAAGAATTTGCATCAAAGCATCAACCTCCTCTTTTGGGCGATTCCAATTCTCGGTAGAAAATGCATAAAGTGTTAAGTATTCAATACCAACTTCCACACAACCTTCTACAATATCTTTAACAGATAAAACGCCATGTTCATGACCGAAAACCCGCATTTTACCTTGGCCTTTTGCCCATCTACCGTTACCATCCATGATTACGGCGATGTGTTTTGGCAGGCGATTATAATCTATTTGTTCTTTAAATCCCATTAATTATGTCAAAATCAGCTTAAAAGGAATAGCATTTTGAGGATACAAAGGTAAAAGATATGCCAACACTAACAAATAGATAAGTGTCCCTTTTTCTAAAATCTCCTCTTTGTGTTCCAGGTACACCCGTTTGATGCAGAGATGGATCGCTTAAATTTAGTGGTGGATTACCAACCGAAACCTGATTTACAGGGTAAACACCACTAACATCATCCAGATAATCGGTAAATGCGGTACGGTAACCAAGCTCTGTAAATATACTCCAGGTATCTTTGTAATTATATTTTATACCACCACCATAAGGAATTGTTAAAACGGTGTTTTTATATCCGTTAGGCTGTCCTTCTGTTGCAAGATAATCCAATCTATATTTCTCGCCATCATATTTTATACTTGGCTTAAAATTCACAAAACCAACGCCTGCATACAAATAAGGTGTAAATCTTCTATTCCCACCGTTTATTGAATAATCAAAAAAATTGAAATCGAGTATTGCAGCACCTTCATTTAATGTTGTTTTAAAACTAAGGTTACGTTCTACAAATTGTTCGTTGCTTGAGTTGGCATCATTGGCCCTGATTTGGCCATAATTATAAATCGCCTTTAAACCGAGGTAAGCATTAAAATTACGCTTTACTAAAAGGCCGCCATTTATGCCACTAATTTGAACCGGATTATTTTGGTTCAGATCGCCAATATAACCAGCCCCTCCAGCCTGCAAACCAATTTCCCATGTTGCAAAGTATTGCGCCTTTGCAAGGTTGGCGAAAAATATAAAAAGGATGAAAAAGCTTAGTCGGTTTAGCGTCATACTTAATAGTTACGGGTATCAATGCCCCATAATAATTTATTCCTTAACGTGTTTAAATAAGTTTCATTGTTAAGGCGTATAAGATTTACGCAAAAATCGGCTTTTTTTATGGATATTTTTACTGAGCGTTCTACAGTTACCGTTCGGCTATCGCAAGAAACCAAGAACTTAGATTCTCTGGCCTCAACCTCAAATGATAAGGAACTGCTATCAGGTAGAACGACAGGCCTGACGTTAAGATTATGTGGCGCAATTGGTGTAACTACAAAATTTCTTGAATCAGGATAAATAATTGGTCCACCGCAGCTTAGAGAATATGCCGTAGAACCGGTTGGTGTTGCAATAATTAATCCGTCAGCCCAATAAGAGTTAATGTATTCGTTATTCATCTTTGCATGAATAATCATCATTGCTGAATTATCACGACGATGAATCGTAATATCATTCAGGGCAAAGTTTTCTTCGCCGAACAATCCATTTTCAGATTCGAGCAGCAAAAGTGAACGTTCATCCAAAGTGTATTCGCCATTTATCAAAGCTTTTAAAGCCGATTCTATTTCGGTTTTATTGATACTTGCCAAAAACCCTAACCTGCCAAAATTAATCCCGATAACTGGAATACCAGAGTTGCGAATTAAAGAAAGCGTATCAAGTAATGTACCATCGCCGCCTAAACTTAGCAAAACATCGGCGAGTTCTTTTAGCTCTTTGTGGTTATGAAAGGTTACTGTATTGGCAGGCAATTTAATTTTGCCGTGAAGCGAATTCTTAAATTTATAATGAAGAACTGGCTGTATATTATGGCTTTCTAAATGATTAAAAACTTCCTGTACGTAAGGCAAAACAGTATCGTTAAAATCCCTGCCATATATTGCGATTCTCATAAAATTAAACGTTTAAATAGTTCATAAAAGAATCGTAGCGTTCTTGAGAACCATCATCAACTTGAGTATTATTATAAACTTCTTTAACTTGATAGTCATAACGCTCAAAAGAAGCGACTAAAGAAGTGATTTCGGTTTTATTAACTTTTAACGTTACTTCTAACCGGGTAGAATTTTCAAACGAACTAACATAAGAAGATAATATCTGTGCATTATCGGCCTCAACTATCTGAGATATATGTGCCAAAGAATTATCTCTGTTGCTGATTTCAAGAACTATGATACCTCCGGGTTCGTTAACCGCATAGATTTCTGCAACTGCATTAACCATACTCGATATAGGAATTACCCCAACATAGTTTTTTTGAGCATCTAAAACGGGAATAGCCGTTAACTTCAGCGAGTTAAGTAGTTTAATTACATCATATACATGCGCATTAGAAAAAACAAAAGCATTTAAAAGATTAAGGGACGCATCTTTAATTGATGTTTCTGTGTTTCTTATTTCAAGCAAATCATCTTCCGCTAGCAATCCTAAAAACTGATTATCGGTAACTACAGGCATATGATTAAGCTTGAACTCATTCATGCGTTCTAAAGCTTTCTGCACTGTATCGTCAGTTTTTAATGGAAGTATAGCATTCGATATGATTTCCTCTGCAAACATTATTTAAGTAATATCCTATCTAAAAATTTCTGTAAAAATGAATTAAATATTTCCGGATGCTCCATCATTGGTGCATGTCCGCATTTATCAACCCAGTTTAATTCTGAGTTGGGTAATAACTGATGAAATTCTTCTGCAACTTCAGGTGGCGTAACCTTATCATTCTTGCCCCAAATTAATGAAACTGGTATAGTGATTTTGGTTAATTCCTTAGCCATGTTATGACGAATAGCCGATTTAGCCATCGTTAAAATTCTAAGCACTCTTGAACGGTCGTTAACAGTTTTGAAAACATCATCCACCAGTTCTTTAGTCGCCGTTGCCGGATCGTAAAATGTAAACTCTACCTTTTCTTTAATATAATCGTAGCTCTCTCTGCGGGGAAAAGAACCGCCGAAAGCATTTTCGTAAAGACCAGAACTTCCGGTTAACACTAAAGCTTTTACAAATTCCTGGTGTGCAACTGTAAAAACCAAGCCAACATGGCCGCCTAACGAATTACCAACCAATACAACCTGACTTAAATTTTTAAACTTTAAGAATCGGTGCACGTATCTTGATAAAGCCTTAACGCCTAGAGTTAAAATCGGCAAATCATAAATTGGCAAAATTGGTACAACAACGTGGTATCTATCTTTAAATTGATCTAAAACAGGCTCCCAATTGCTCAATTCGCCCATCAAACCATGCAGCAACACCAATGTCTCACCTTTTCCGGCTTCTATATATTTAAATCCTTCTTCTTCTATTACTTGGTAGTTCATATTAATTGATGGTATTGTGTTACTAAGTTAGTAGAGTAAATTCATATTTTGGCATTTATATGCCATTTTTCTGAAATAAAATCAAAAACGGTTCAAAAATTGCCTTTCAGACATCAAAAAGCATTTTTTGTTTTCGCTTTCAACTTATTGCTTTAAACCTAAGCTAATTTTTCTTTAACAATTTCAGCAATTAACTTACCATCGGCTTTGCCAGCAAGTGCTTTATTTGCTAAACCCATAACTTTCCCCATATCCTTAACTGATGTAGCACCAGATTGTTTGATAACATCTGCTATAATAACAGCGACTTCAGTTCTATCTAATTGTTTAGGTAAAAACTGATTTATAACCTCGATTTCTTCTTCCTCTACTTTGTATAAATCTTCACGATTTTGTTGCTTGTAAATATCTGCAGATTCACGACGCTGTTTAATGAGTTTTTGAAGAATTTTCAGTTCCGTTTCTTCAGTAATTTCTTCTGTTGCACCTTTCTCAGTTTTAGCCAAAAGCAAAGCAGCCTTTATCGCTCTTAAACCTCTTAATTGTGCATCATTTTTAGCCAACATGGCTTTTTTTATTTCTTGATCAATTGTATTTGATATCATCTTATTAGGTGTTAAATCGGTTATTCGTTTAAATTGATTAATTGCATGGTATTTTTGTCTAAATGATTAATTGTTCAGTTAACCAGCCTGAACAATTAGCCTAATCAGTTTAACAGTTAACCTATTTTCTATTTATTAATGTTGCCGTTGCTTGTGCGCTAGGCATAATTAACATATCATTTATATTTACATGCTTCGGTCTGCTAACTACATACCAAATTGCATCAGCAATATCATCTGCTATTAAAGGTTCAAAATTCTCATAAACCTTTTTTGCCCTTTCTTCATCACCTTTAAAGCGAACTACAGAAAATTCAGTTTCTACGGCTCCTGGATTGATAGAAGTTACCTTAATTTCGTGTTGCAATAAATCGATGCGCATGGCTTTTGTCAAGGCATCAACTGCATGTTTACTTGCGCAATAAACGTTTCCGTTTGGATAAACTTCTAATCCCGCGATAGAACCAATGTTTACGATATGACCAGATTTATTTGTAACCATCCAGTTTGAAACTACTTTGGTAACGTACAATAAACCTTTCACATTGGTATCAATCATATTATCCCAATCATCGGTATTGCCTTTATCAACTGGATCTAAACCTTGACTTAAACCAGCGTTATTAACCAAAACATCAACTTTTTTCCAATCAGTTGGTAGAACTTCCAGTAAATTAGTAATGGCATTTTTATCCCGAACATCGGCAACAATTTGCTTTACTGTAATTGCATACTTATCTTCCAGATGATGTGCTATATTACTTAATCGTTCCTCACGACGTGCCACCAAAATAAGGTTGTAACCATTTTGGGCAAAAATATGTGCGCTAGCCTTGCCGATACCAGAAGTTGCGCCTGTAATTAAAGCTATTTTAGACATTTTTTTTATGAATTTCGAACAAGCAATAATTTAAATATTGCTTAAACCATGGCAGCAAAGGTAAGTTTTTTTTGAAATGCTTAACTACTCAAAAAACAAGCTGAATGTAAAATGGCGCAACTTGGTTTTATCTAATGGATTAGCAAAAGCCGTATTGTCATGTTGCAACAAATCATTCAACGAATAAGATACTTTTATCTCTGGCGACATTTTGAAATACTCGAAATATAAATCAAAACCAATTCCGGTTTCGTAAGATAAATAGTTCCTTTTGTTTTTTAGAAGCTTATTCAAAGGGATTTCGCCCTCATCAAAGGTTTTCTTTTTAGAGGCAATATCCATTGAATATTTTGCACCGCCAATCCAATATGCCCTAAAATTATTTAGACGATTAGATTTAATTTTAAGCGTAAGCGGAATTTCAAACATAGTAGCCTGAACTTTCTTCTCGATAACCGTTTGAAAAGCTGGAGGTGAAACCGATGTATTAACAGGCTCCGGAATGGCTGGACCAGGTTCATATTCGTACCTTATAACCCTATCACTAAAAATTAAGGATGGCGTAGAACGCAAATCAAAGTTCTCTGAAATTCTTTTATTCACAACAAAACCTAATCCAAAACCCACCGATGGTGGACTTGAAATGGCAGTCATTGGCATAGTGAGCTGTCTTCCATCTTGCGGATCTAAGTAAACATCACGCCAGTTAGCCTTTTTTAAGATTTTGTATTCTGCTGAAATATATTGAAAGCTGAAACCAAAATGTAAGTCTTCATCATCTACACCCCCACCCCAATTTTGGGCAAAAGTAGTAAACGCCACCATTAAGAAGGAGATGATTAAGCTTACTTTTTTTATCATTTAGTACCGGTATATATCGAACTTATTCCAAACGTTAAAATTCTTTGTTTGGTACTTTTGAAACCTACTTTTTCCATCAAATTAGTAAAATCTTTACCATCAGGAAATGCTGCTACAGATTCTGGCAAATAAGTATAAGCTCTTGCATCTTTTGAAAACAACTTGCCAAAAAACGGTGTAACCTGCTTAAAATAGAAACTATATAATTGTTTAATTGGAAAGACACGAGGTTTAGAAAATTCTAGAATAACCATTTTACCACCGGGTTTTAAAACCCTAAACATGTCCTGCAATCCTTTTTCCAGGTGCTCAAAATTGCGCACACCGTACGCACAGGTTATCGCATCGAAAGTATCATCATTAAAATGCAAACCCTCTGAATCGCCAACCTGAACAGAGAAAACCTCGTTTAGGCTGCGTTCGTTAATTTTCTTTTTGGCAACTTCAAGCATACCTTCAGAGATATCGACACCAATAACCTTTTCTGGCTGAAGCTTCTTGATTGCTTCAAAGGCAAAATCTCCTGTTCCGGTAGCTACATCAAGTACAATCCTCGGATGGATAGATACCAGTTCCTTTATCGCTTTCTTGCGCCACAAAACATCAATACCTAAAGATAAAAAATGATTTAAAAAATCGTAAGTGCCTGAAATGTTATTAAACATGCTTGCAACCTGCTCTTTTTTAGTTGCATCTTCTGCTTGGTATGGAGTTATATTCTGATTCATGATATGTGGCAAAGATAGAGAAAAAGTCGGGAGTCAGAAGCCAGGAGATAGAAGTCTTAGGCGTATAAACTTACGTAAAACTCAATTTTACATTTCAACAAGATTAATCGTTTTTGACTATAGACTTCGGTCTTCGGACTTCCGACTCAAAACCATACCTTTGCTTTATGATTATTAAAACCGCAACTTTTGTTTGCAGCAACACCCAAATTTCGGCATTGCCGGCTCCACTTATGCCTGAGTATGCTTTTATCGGGCGTTCGAATGTGGGTAAATCTTCATTAATTAATATGTTGGTTACCCATCATGGCTTGGCTAAAACATCGCAACGACCAGGAAAAACCCAACTTATCAATCACTTCTTAATAAATGAAAATTGGTATATTGTTGATTTACCTGGTTATGGCTATGCAAAAGTTTCTAAAACGAGTAGAGAAAAATGGGAGAAATTCATCAGAGCCTACATCACCAAAAGAGAAAGCTTGCAATGCGTTTTTGTTTTGATAGACAGCCGTTTAGAGCCACAGCAAATTGATATTGAATTTTGCTATTGGTTGGGCGAAAAACAAATTCCTTTCTCACTAATTTTTACAAAGGCCGATAAACAAGGAATGACCATCACTCAAAAAAATGTAACCGCATTTAAGAAAAAGCTAGGTGATTTTTTTGAAGAAATTCCGGCAACTTTTATCACATCGGCAGAAAAAGGAACTGGTAGAGATGAGGTATTAAATTTTATCACGGAAGTAAATAAAGATTTCGTTGTACCAGCTGACTATAAAAGGTTTTAAGTTTTAATTCAATGGTTCAAGGCATTGGTTTATTGGGTAGCGATTGTACAATTAAACGATTATCAATTGAACAATAACCTAATCAACAATTAACCAATTGAGCAGTTTAACAATTAATTAATTCTACAAATCAAGCAGCTAACCCTGTTATTAATGAAAAAATACTTCTCACTCGTTTTATTTGCGCACTCCGTTTTTGCACTACCATTTGCTATGATCGGATTCTTTCTGGGCGTAACAACAACAGATAATCCTTTCTCCTGGTATAAACTGATTTTAGTATTGCTATGTATGGTTTTTGCTCGTAATTCGGCAATGGCTTTCAACCGATATTTGGATAGAAACATCGATGCTAAAAATCCACGCACTAAAATGCGTGACATTCCGGCTGGTAAAGTTTCTGCCCGTGAAGCGCTGATTTTTGTTATCGTAAACTGTATATTATTTGCTGTAACTACCTATTTTATTAATCCGCTTTGCCTGTCTTTATCGCCAATAGCGTTATTTGTTGTATTATTTTACAGTTACACTAAACGTTTCACGGCACTTTGCCATTTGGTTTTAGGCCTGGGTTTGGCACTTGCACCTATTGGTGCATATGTTGCCGTAACTGGACAATTTGCCATCGTACCCGTTTTATATTCATTCACCGTTCTATTTTGGGTAAGTGGATTCGACATCATTTATGCCTTGCAGGATGAAGATTTCGACAGAGCAGAAAAATTACATTCAATTCCATCGGCTCTTGGCATAAAAAATGCACTGAACGTTTCTGTTTTACTGCATATTTTTTCTGCTGCATGCGTTATCCTGCCTGTGTTTTTTACAACATTTAGCTGGGTTTATTATGTTGGAATAGTGTTTTTCTGTTCGATGTTGATATACCAGCACCTGCTTGTAAAACCTAACGACATTAGCAGAGTTAACCGGGCTTTCCAGACATTAAACGGTTACGCATCAGTAGTATTTGCAATATGCTTTTTAATAGATGCATACATAAGAACGAAATAGATTAGTAAATGATAGAATGAGTGGATTTACAAAAACTCGTCATTGCGAGGCACGAAGCAATCTTTAAACGAAAGACAAACTTATTCATCCAACCAGTCAATCATTCTCAATTCAATAACTAATAACATGATTATAAATAAAAAACCACGAAGATATATCCCCCAAGAACTTAACATCACTTGGGAAAGCTTAGAACCAATTTTTGCAGAATTACAAAACCGTGTGCTAAACAATTCTACTGAATTAGAGCAATGGCTTAAAGATAGGTCGGAAATTGAAGCTGCTTTAGAAGAAGATTTCGCATGGCGATACATTAAAATGAGTTGCGATACAGCTAACGAAGAATTGGTTAAAAACTTCCAATATTTCGCAACAGAGATTGAGCCGAAAATTTCGCCTTTATCTAACGAACTAAACAAGAAATTTAGCGAAAGTCCTTATATGGATGAGTTGGATAAGGAAAAATACTTTGTTTACAGCAGAGCTATAAAAAAAGCATTAGAACTTTATCGTGAAGAAAACATTGAACTGTTTACCGAATTACAGGTTAAACAACAAAAATATCAGGGTATAACTGGTTCCATGAGCGTTGAAATTAATGGCCAGGAATATACACTTGAACAGGCTTCAATTTTTGTTAAAGATTTAAACCGCGAGATACGTGAGCATGCATGGAAAACCATTCAGCAAAGAAGACTTGTAGATAAAGACGATCTAAATATTTTATTCGATGAGTTGATAAAACTACGTAATCAGGTTGCACTGAATGCTGGTTTCGAGAACTACCGCGATTACATGTTTCAAGCTTTAGGTCGTTTTGATTATACCCCACAAGACTGCTACGATTTTGCGAACGCAATTGAGAAAGAAATTGTACCAATTTTGAAAGAACAAGCAGAGAAAAGACGCGAAGCATTAACTCTAGAAACCTTAAAACCTTGGGATTTAGAAGTAAGTGTAAGCGGTAAGCCTGCACTGAAACCATTTAATAATGGTGAAGAGTTAATCGATAAAAGTATTGCTTGCTTTAATGCTATTGATGAAAAATTAGGAAGCAAGCTTGCAACCATGAAAGCGAATAATCTTTTTGATGTAGAAAGCAGAAAAGGTAAAGCTCCGGGCGGTTATAATTATCCGTTAGCTGAAACTGGTGCTCCATTTATTTTTATGAACTCTGCTAATTCGCTTCGCGATTTAACGACAATGGTTCACGAAGGCGGACACGCAATACATACATTTTTAACTGCTAATTTAGAATTAAACGATTTCAAACATTGCCCTTCAGAAGTTGCAGAATTGGCATCAATGAGCATGGAATTAATTTCTATGGATAATTGGGATGTTTATTTCGATAATGCAGAAGATTTAAATCGTGCTAAAAAAGAGCAATTAGCTGATGTTTTAAAAACTTTGCCTTGGGTTGCTGTCATCGACCAGTTTCAGCATTGGATTTACACCAATCCAAACCACACAGCTGCAGATAGAGAAGAAACATTTAAACAGATTTACAACCGCTTTGGAGCAGGCTTTGCCGATTGGACAGATTTAGAAAAAGAGTTCGGTAATGTTTGGCAAAAGCAATTGCACTTATTCGAAGTTCCTTTTTATTACATCGAATATGCAATTGCACAATTAGGAGCAATCGCAGTTTGGAAAAACTATAAAGAAAATCCTCAAACAGCTTTAGAGCAATATTTGGCCGCACTTTCTTTAGGTTACACAAAACCGATGAATGAAATTTACGAAACCGCCGGCATAAAATTCGATTTCAGTGCAGACTATGTTAAAGAACTTGCTGCTTTTGTAAAAGAAGAATTAGAGAAACTTGGTTAAATAAAAAATAATTTCAAAAGAAAAGCCGCAACTATGGTTGCGGCTTTTCTTTTGCCTAAATCTTTCAGGCTAATTTAAAGCTTCAGCTGAATCTTTCTTTCTTGTTTTCATAATCAGAAACATCACAAAAACAGAAAGTAAAATCATTACCAAATAGCTATGGCTCAAATTTAATTCATCTTTAGCAGGAATTAAATTTACTACTGAATAACTTAAGAAAGAGACAATTACGTAAGTTATCCCTCCAGTTAAACCACCGGCAATACCTGCATTTTTAGGAAATTTACTCAGACAGAAAGTGAAATAATTATTAAAGGTAAATCCTGCTCCTATGTGAATAATAAATGCAAAAAAGATTAACGACCATAGGTTGTTAACAAAGTTGATGCTAACGATCATCAGAAGTACAAAAACAACCTGTAATAAGCTATTAATCATCAATCTTCTAAAGAAAGGTTTGTTAATTGTAGCTTTCCCGATAAAACCACCAACCATCCAGGCAAAACCCAAAACAAGAGAACTGTAACCCGCTACCACAGGTGTAAAGTGTAGTTCATGCTCGATAATAAATGGTCCGGTCATATTATAAACCATCACCATACAATAAGCCAAGCCCAACATTACAATACCCAATGTAAAGCTGGTCGTTTTAATCATGCTGATATAAATGCCTGTAATTTTTTTGAGTTGAAAATCGGTAAAGTGTTTTAATGTTTCGCCACTAAATATTAATTCAAGTAATGCAAACACAAGGGCAAAGCCTGCAAGAAAGTGGAAATTTGATTCCCATCCAAAAGCTGTTTGCAAATAACCGCCAATAAATGGCGCAACAATTGGCCCGGTAGACCAAATAATAGAAAATAAACTCAGGTAATGTTTAAGTTTATCACCTGAAAACAAATCAACAAAATAAGCCCTTTTGGCCACCACAATTGCGCCCACAGAAAGTCCGTGGATAATCCTCATTAAATAAATAAGGTAAATGTTGTGGGTTATGGCAACGATTATACTTGCAACCGCAAAAATAAAGAGTGAATATAGTCCGATTTTATACCGCCCAAAACTGTCTAAAATACTGCCTATAAAAAGCTGTGCTACTCCATAGCTAATCAGAAATATGCTTAAGGTTAACTGAACCTGAATATCACTTACCTGCATTTCGCCAGCCATTGTTGGCAAAGAAGGAATATAAATATCTGTCGCAAAACCAGATAATGGAATCAATGCAAAAGCTAATATTGTGGAGATTCCTTGATGTTGTGGTCTGATGTATTTTATGTTACTTATTTCTACTTTGGGCATGATTGTTTTAATTTCCATCAAACATTAAGTTCAATTGATTTATTTAATATGCGGCAAAATTAGTGTTTTGGAGCAGGGCAGAATTACACAATTCAAACAATTTGCGTTTGAAAACAGATATTCAATAAATTTGACTTTCACTGTATAATTAGGCTTTTTTAAAAATGGATTTATCCATTCATAAATTGGTATCAAGAAATTTATACCCTGCTTTAAACGTTTTTAACTGATATTTTTTTAAGTTTGAGGAATACAACAACCAAAACAAATGTTCGAGAAGCTATTCAGGAAGAAATCTATTTCTAAGATATTACAAGATGCAGCAAAAGGCTATGGCGACCATGATAGTTCTTTGCATAAAACCCTTGGCGTACGCGATTTAACTGCTTTTGGTATTGCGGCAATTATCGGCGCAGGCATTTTCAGCACCATAGGTAAGGCTAGTGCCGATGGTGGACCAGCCGTAATTTTCTTATTTATCTTTACTGCGGTTGCGTGTAGTTTTGCGGCTTTTGCTTATGCAGAATTTGCATCAATGGTTCCGGTTTCTGGTAGTGCTTATACATATTCTTACGTTGCATTCGGCGAATTAGTAGCTTGGATAATTGGTTGGTCGCTCATTATGGAATACTCCATCGGTAACATTACAGTTGCCATTTCCTGGTCCGATTACTTTACAGGATTGCTCTCCACCATAAAAATACCCGCTCTTGGCATCAATGGTATTCATGTTCCGGATTGGATGACAATGGATTATCTAAGCGCTTATAACGGCCATAAACAAGCCGAAGCCCTATTGGCTGCAGGGAAAAACCTTGCCGATTTAGATACGGCTACAGCCTTGGCCAACAATGCTTGGTTAACCGCACCGCAGATTGGCGGCTTTCATATCGTTGCCGACATTCCGGCACTTGGCATCATTATTTTAATTACCTGGCTAATTTACCGTGGTATGAAGGAAAGCAGAAATGCAAGTAATGCAATGGTTGTGGTAAAACTTGCAGTTATTCTTTTGGTTTTGGCCGTAGGTATTTTTTATGTTGATACTAGAAACTGGAATCCATTTGCACCAAACGGCGTTAGTGGCGTTTTAAAAGGCGTTTCAGCTGTATTTTTTGCCTACATCGGCTTCGATGCGATTTCGACAACTGCAGAAGAATGTAAAAACCCTCAACGCGATTTACCTCGTGGAATGATGTGGGCTATTATAATTTGTACTATTTTATACGTTGCAATCGCCTTGGTTTTAACCGGAATTGTAAAATCTGATACCTTAGCCGTTGGCGACCCATTAGCATTCGTTTTCGATCAGATTGATTTGAAATTAATGAGTGGCATTATTGCCGTTAGTGCCGTTTTTGCTATGGCAAGCGTACTTTTGGTGTTCCAAATGGGGCAACCACGTATTTGGATGAGCATGAGCCGCGATGGTTTATTACCTAAATCATTCTCGAAAATCCACCCGAAATACAAAACGCCATCATTTGCCACCATTGTAGTTGGTTTTGTCGTTGCTGTTCCTTCGCTTTTTATGAATTTAACCATCGTAACCGACCTTTGTTCAATCGGCACTTTATTTGCTTTTGTACTTGTTTGCGCAGGCGTTTTGGTACTACAAAACCGTCCGGATGTGCAACGTGGAAAATTTAAAATCCCTTATGTAAACAGTAAATTTATTGTTCCTATAGCATTTATCGCAGCCATTATATTTTCATTTACACAATACGGAAAAGAAACAAAAGCATTCTTTTTAAATTCACCAAAAACGGTTCAAACTGTAAATTTTGTTACCTCTTTAAATGGCGATGAACTAAAAATCGTTAAGACAGAAATCATTAAAAATGCAGCGCCACAGATTATTTTAACCGATAAGGTTGATGCAGAATCTTATTTAAGCGGTTTACCTGCTGATAGATATGAACAGTTTATTTCGGCATCAAAAATCACGATAGAGAAAAAATACGAAAGTGGTTGGAGCCTTTTCAAGCATAAAATACCAATGTGGATTTTCTTAATCATTTGTGTTATTATTTGTTATTACTGCATCACTAAAAACCTTTCACTAATACCCGTTTTAGGTTTAATTAGTTGCTTGTATATGATGTGTGAACTCGGAATTTCAAACTGGATTGGCTTCGGAATTTGGCTGGTAATTGGTTTGGTTGTTTACTTTGCTTATGGATATAAGAACAGTAAACTAGCGAAAGAGCTACACTAATTTTTTTGGAAATGACTGTTTTGTATTGCTTTGAGGGTTTTAGTCCCGCTTTTACCAATAGTCCCGATGAAACCTGTGCAATGCTAAAGTTTGTTCAAAAAAATCAATTTAGCTGCCTAAATCGGGAGCTATTTGGTGCAATCGGGTTTAAATACAAAGGACTTCAATTATGGCTGAACCTTTAGCCGTAGAATTTTCATTTCCTTTTAAATTAGCTTCATTTCTCCTATTTATGGAATTAAAGATTCACTTTATTTCAGGTACGAAATGCCTGGAAATCATAAATCCGCATTAAAAACTGCTAAAGCTTAGTCTTTTTTTATAGCCTACATAGTTTTCATGGCAAAATCTGGAAGAAATACCTTAAACAACTCTATTCAGGAATAATCGTTTGATTATCAATATCTGTTGGGTTACCTTTTTATTTCCCGATGTATTCATTTTCAGTCAACAGATAAAAATTTAACAACAAAAACAAAAGACCATGAAAAATTTATTCAAATTAAGCTTCGTTGCTTTAGCTTTAAGTTTAACAATTGCTGCTTGCTCGGAAAAAAAAGCAGATGCTGCTGATTCTACAATGGTTGATAGCACTATGGCTGATACATCTATGAGCATGGGTGCCGATACGATGATGACTGATACCACTAAACAAGACAGCATGCCAAAAATGTAAGCTTAAAGTTGAGCTTTAAAAAAAGGTTTCCGGAAATTCCGGAAACCTTTTTTTATGGAATAACCAATCCTACACAATGAAAAAATTATGGTTAGAAAACAAACTTTGTTTCTAGCCCCGACATTCGCGGAAATACTTTTGGTAGCACTTGCATTCTAAAAATGCACAAATTTTAGCCAAAAGATTGGAGCATTGGCGGGAACAGATTTGCCAAGGAATGCTTGCTTTGCGCTCCAATTAATTCAGTAAATTAAATGCTTAATTATACATATAACTTAAAAAGATTTAGCTTCGTTAAGCACTTCATGGTTCTCCACTTCGGTCGAAATGACGGAACCAAAATAAAAAAGTCTCCTAAATATAATTAAGAGACTCTAATAAAATCGGTTATTTCTTTTTAATAAAGGCCATTATCGTAATTACGCCAAGTCCGGCAAATGAGGCAATCATATAATTATCGCTATAATTCCATTTTAGAATTTTTGCGATAGGTCCTAATAGGAAGAGGCATATCGCCACAATTAATAAATATTTCCTCACTTTAAACTGGTAATCTGTGCAGCTCTATATCGTCTGGTGTAACAAATATTAATGGTACTTTTTCTACATCAACATAACTACTATCCAAACCAAAACTTCGTTCTTCCGATAAACTCAATTTCTTAAGTATGAAATAGTAATCCATCACTGTACGCTCGTAAAAACTTAGATTTGTAAACTTTGATAAATGTTTTTCTAAAAGCACGAAACGGAAATCGCCTGCTATTTTATGTTTGTTTAACGATGTATACTGACTTGTAATATCGATTTCGCCATTTTTTACAAGTTCTTCCACAACCTTACGGTAAAGTAAATTTACCCTTTGCTCAATTCTAAAACCTAACCTAAAATCGATACGGATTAGCTTGCCTGGAATCAGGAATTCTACTTTATAATCGAGGGTATAAGGCTCATCCATTACATCAACGTGTACCAACCAATAAACATCGGCACGTTTTGGCTCTTTTTGAATAATGGAGTAAATTATCTTCGATTCGATTTCTGTTTTGAAGTTTGCACTTGTTAAGTAAACCAATTGAGATGAATATTTCGGAACAGATTCATCGCTACTTAACTCGCTTAAAATCTGATAGTAATCTTCAATTTCAACGTATTTAACAAAGCGGTTTTTAATCTTGCGAGAGTTATACCAGGTCCACATTACGCTTAGTAAAGCACAACCAATTAACAAGGTTACCCAACCACCGTGTACAAATTTGAATAGATTACCGGTTAAGAATGCTAACTCAATTGCACCATAAACTACCACAAAAATAACGATAATGTATTTCGGGAATTTTTTTCTAAGCATGTAAACGGCAACCAAAACGGTTGTCATTAAGAAGGTTAGGTTGATGGCTAAACCGTAAGCACCCTCCATATCATCAGAACGTTTAAAAATTAAAACGATAATAATACAGCCGATACAAAGCAACCAGTTAATGGATGGCACATATAATTGTCCTTTTTGAACACTTGGATAATTGATGCGCACTTTAGGCCAAAGGTTTAAACGAACAGCTTCAGATATTAACGTAAATGAACCCGAAATCATCGCTTGTGAAGCAATTACCGCAGCAGTTGTAGCCAATGCAACCATGTAAAGTACCATTCCCGGAGGCACTAATTCAAAGAAAGGATTTACAAAGTGAGGGTCGTAATTTGGATTTTTCAACACCCAAACACCCTGACCAAGATAATTAAAGATAAGCATGGCTTTAACAAAAATCCAGCTTACACGAATATTTTGTTTACCGCAATGCCCCAAATCTGAATACAAAGCCTCCGCTCCAGTAGTACATAGAAATACACCACCTAAAATGGCTAGCGCCCCCGGATTTGTAACCAGTAAATGAATAGCATAATATGGATTTAAAGCCTTGAAGATAGATGGATCGTGAATAATCTGATTTAAACCTGCAGCCCCTAAAGCCGCGAACCATAGAAACATAATTGGACCAAAAAGCTTACCAACCAAGTTTGTTCCAAATTGCTGAATAATAAATAAAAGCGCAATAATGGTTATAACGATTGGCAGTACTGAAACGGTTGGAAATTTGAGTTTTAAACCTTCTATTGCTGATGTAACGGTAATACTTGGGGTAATCATGCCATCAGCGAGCAAGGCTGCCCCACCAATAATTGCGGGAATAACCAACCACTTCGCCTTTTTACGCACTAACGAGTAAAGTGAGAAAATGCCACCCTCACCTCTGTTATCAGCTCGAAGGGTAATCATTACGTACTTAATTGTAGTTTGTAAGGTAAGTGTCCATATTACGCAGGATAAGGCTCCAAGAACTAAATCGGGATTAATGTACGGACCAGCAGCATGGCTTGTTTCAGCAATTTCCTTTGCTGTTTTAAAAATTGCCTTCAGAGTGTATAAAGGAGAAGTACCGATATCGCCAAAAACAATACCTAAACTTATCAAAACTCCGCCAGCTGTTAGCGCATTTACATTTTTATGATTTGACACTTCGTTAATAATTTTAGTGCGGCAAAAGTAAACTAACTATAACAATTTAACAACCAATTTATTGTGTATTTTTAACACTATAGAAGCTAAAAATCCCAAACGTTTGAAACAAGCCCTTAAAGGTTTTCTAAAACGTTTTTCTATTCAAAGAAAAAACCTGATACGTAAAAAAACAAAATTTATTGTTAAATTGTGTTAAAATAATCTGTTTAAATAAAATGTTTAATTTCTTTGTATTAAATTAATACATTTGCTATACAATTTGATGAAACTCTACCCAAAGATAATGCTTCTCACAAATATTACATGCATGTTTTGCATGCTAATGTTTTGTAGCGTAAAATCTTTGGCTCAGCAATCAGATAGTATTCGTTTTAGCCTTAAATCAAAGGCAAAAAAAAGCAGTAAAATTCCTGAAATAAAGGCTAACATTCAGCCATACAAACCACTTTACACACAAATTAATGGTGCTGGAATGTTCAATTCTTATTCGGGTACAAACCCAAAAGCAACCAGCGTTGCATCGAAAGATAAATTATTGACGATTGTTAAAATTTATCCAAATCCGGTTGAAGACCAGTTGAACATTATTTTATCATTAAATAAAGACACTTTAGTAACGATTAAGATTATTGATTTGTTGGGTAACGAGGTGGTAACCTTAGCAAACGAACGTTTAAACTCTGGGGAGCAAACCAAAAGCTTTAATATTCCAAGCAGATTAAATGCAGGTATTTACTTTCTAAGGGTTATTGCCGGCGCTGAATATCAGATAAAACGAATCTCAGTTTTATAACATCAATATCTTTTCTATTTTTGGGTTGTTCAGGAGATTTTCTTCAAAATCTCAATTTCACTATCTCAAATAATTTAGAATGAAAATCATAGCCATCGGCCGAAATTATGCCGAACATGCAAAAGAATTAAATAATCCCGTTCCAACAACGCCAGTTATTTTCTTAAAACCAGATACAGCTCTACTAAAAGATAACAAGCCATTTTATCACCCTGAATTTTCTAACGATGTACATTACGAACTGGAAGTTGTTTTAAAAGTTTGTAAAGAAGGAAAACATATTGCCGAAAAGTTTGCTTCAAATTATTATGATGAAATTGGTTTAGGCATCGATTTTACAGCGAGAGACATTCAATCTAAGCATAAAGAAAAAGGCTTGCCCTGGGAACTTGCAAAAGCTTTTGACAATTCTGCACCAGTAAGCAATTTCTTACCTAAAACAGATTTTGAAGACATGTATAACTTAAACTTTGAGCTTCAACTTAATGGCGAAACCAAACAAAAAGGATATACCAAAGACCTTTTATTCTCGTTCGAGAAGATAATAAGTTTCGTATCGCAATACATCACCTTAAAAAAAGGCGATTTGATTTTTACGGGAACGCCTGAAGGTGTTGGTAAAGTTAACAAAGGCGATAAATTAGAGGCTTGGTTAGAAGGCAAACAACTTTTAAATTTTGAGGTAAAATAATCGGATGCGCATTATAAAAAATATCAGAAATAAATCTTTATTCGCGACTCTACTTGTTTACATTTTAACTTCGAGCACTACCGTATTTGCCCAACAAATTTTTAGCAACAACAAATATCCCTTAACCTATTTCAGACAGCCTTTGGATATTACCCCTCCTGCTTTGGCTGGCTCTTTTGGCGAAATCAGAGGCAATCACTTTCACTCGGGTATTGATTTCAGAACCAATCAGCGAGAAGGTTACCCGGTTTATGCCGTAGCCGATGGTTATGTTTCGCGTTTACGAGTTCAAAATAGTGGCTTCGGACAAGCACTTTACATTAATCACCCAAATGGTTTTACATCTGTTTATGGACACGTTCAGCGTTTTGCTCCAAAAATTGCAACAATTGTAAAAAACTTAGAATACGAAAAAAAATCCTTTGAAATTGATGAGTTTCCAAATGAAACCCTAATTCCGGTTCGTAAAGGCGAAGTGATTGCTTGGTCTGGAAATCGCGGTAGCTCGGGCGGTCCGCATTTGCATTTTGAAATTAGAGATAGCAAAACAGAGGAAACCATTAATCCGCAGTTTTTTGGGATCGATATTCCAGATAACATCCCTCCTGTAATTTATAGTTTGTATGCTTACAAGTTAAATGGCAAGCCATTTACAGAAAACACACCTAAGCAGGCAATTGCAATAAGTGGTGGTGGTGGTGGCGTTTATAAAGCAAATGCGCCGGTAAGTTTAGTCGGCGAGATTGGTTTTGGAATAGTGACCACAGATAGACATAGTGGCTTATCGGGTTTAAATGGTGTTTATTCTATACAATTAGAACTGGATGGAAAATTGGTTTATACATCGGCACTAGAACGATTCGCTTTCGAAGACAGCAAAGCGATTAATTCGCATATCGATTATCCTACTTTTTTAAACACAAAACGTAGCATTCAAAAAAGTTTTGTCGAGCCAGGAAATCCCTTAAGCATTTACAGCAATTTGGTAAATAGCGGAAAAATTAATTTCATCGACGGAGAAATTCATCAATTAAAATATATCATAACTGACTCAAAGGGAAATGCTTCAACATTATCATTTTCTGTGCATTCGGGTGCTTCCGCACCAGCTGTAACCAGTATTCCGGCAGGAGTTAATTTTAGTTATAATAAGCTAAATGAATTTAATAATGATGAAATAAAAGTTGTTTTCCTAATGGGAACTTTATATAATGATTTAAATTTCAGCTACAAAAAAATGCCTAAACCAGCAGGCAATGCCTGGTCAAACATCCACCAAATCCATAATCGCTATACGCCATTGCATACCGGTTTTGAATTATCGATAAGGGCCGATAATTTACCGGAAGAACTTAGAGAAAAGGCATTGATTGTAAACACAAATGGTTCATCGCAAGGCGGAAGTTTTGTTAACGGATTTATTAAGGCAAATCCAAGAAACTTTGGTAGTTTTTACATTGCGGTTGATACCATTGCGCCACGCATCATTCCAACGAATATTTCGGAAGGAAAAAATATGGCAGGACTTTCAAAAATCTTTTTCAAAATCAGTGATAATCTTTCAGGCCTAAAAAGCTTTAACGGCTACATAGATGGCAAGTGGGTTTTAATGGAATTTGATGCAAAGACAGCTACTTTATGGCACAGCTTTGACGAACGAACAAGCTCGGGTAAACACACTTTAGAACTTGTTGTAGACGACACGAAAAATAACATCAAACGTTATTCTGTGTCATTTTTTAGGTAGCCTTAGTATTTTAGGCTAACCTAATCCTCAATTCGTTGTTATATTACTAAATTGCATAACAATACAATCAATCATATAAATATATGGCAGAATTAAAGGAAGGTGACATTGCTCCGGCAATCACCTCAAAAAACGAAAAAGGCGAGCAGATTTCCTTAAGTGATTATAAAGGAAAAACGGTTGTTTTATATTTTTACCCAAAGGATGATACACCTGGTTGTACCGCAGAAGCCTGCGATTTCAGAGATAATTATCAAGGTTTATTAGCAAAAGACATTGTTGTGCTTGGCGTAAGTGTTGATGATGAAAAATCTCACCAAAAATTTATTACAAAACATAGTCTACCTTTTACCCTACTTGCTGATACCGACCAGAAAATTGTAAATGATTACGGCGTTTGGGCAGAGAAAAACATGTATGGCAAAAAATATATGGGTACCGTTCGTACTACTTTTATTATCGATGGCGATGGAAAAATCTCGCACATTATTAAAAAAGTTGACACAAAAAATGCTACTCAACAAGTACTCGATTTAATCAATAACTAATTATGATATGGCAAGTAAAATATTAACTTTGCTATGTAACAACAACCTTATATTTTAATGAAACATACAATAAAAGAGCTAGAAGATATTGCCTCGCAAATCAGACGAGATATCGTTAGAATGGTTCACGGATGTCAATCTGGTCACCCGGGTGCTTCGCTTGGATGTACAGATTTTTTTACTGCTTTATATTTCGAAGTTTTAAATCACAAAACAGATTTTACAATGGAAGGCCACGGAGAAGATTTATTCTTCTTATCAAATGGTCACATTTCTCCGGTTTGGTATAGTACATTGGCTCATGCAGGTTACTTTGATAAAAGCGAATTGGCTACCTTCCGTAAGTTGGATTCGAGATTACAAGGTCACCCAACAACGCACGAACATTTACCAGGAATTCGTATTGCTTCGGGTTCACTAGGTCAAGGTTTATCTGTTGCAATTGGTGCCGCCTTAGCTAAAAAATTAAACGGTGATAAATCTCTTGTTTTTGCCTTATTAGGTGATGGAGAATTACAAGAAGGACAGAACTGGGAAGCAGCAATGTTTGCACCTTTCAATAAGGTTGATCATTTAATCGCATCTGTTGATTACAACGGTCAGCAAATTGACGGCCCAACGAGTAAAGTTTTGGCTTTAGATGATCTGCAAGCTAAATTTGAAGCTTTCGGTTGGCATGTAATCAATACAGATGGTAACGACATGAAAGCGATTGTAGAAGGTTTACATTATGCAAAAACCTTAACCGGAAAAGGTAAACCAATCTTAAACTTAATGAGCACACAAATGGGTGCTGGTGTAGATTATATGATGGGTACACACAAATGGCATGGTACAGCGCCAAATGATGAGCAACTTGCCGCAGCATTAGCGCAGTTACCTGAAACATTAGGAGATTATTAAAGTTGAAAGTTTAGAGTAGAAAGTTTAAAGTATTAAACGGAGAACAGAAAACGAAGGACGAAAAACGACAAACAATAAATAAAGACATTGTGAAAAAATACACATATACAGAAAAAAAAGATACACGTTCGGGTTTTGGAGCTGGCTTACATGAAGCTGGAAAGAAAAATGAGAACGTTGTTGCACTTTGTGCCGATTTAGTTGGCTCATTAAAAATGGATGCTTTTATTAAAGATTTTCCGGAGCGTTTTACACAAGTTGGTATTGCAGAGGCAAACATGATTGGTATTGCAGCGGGTATGACTATTGGAGGCAAAATTCCATTTACTGGTACTTTTGCAAATTTCTCTACAGGTCGTGTTTACGATCAGATTCGCCAATCAGTAGCTTATTCAAATAAAAATGTTAAAATCTGTGCTTCTCACGCTGGCTTAACTTTAGGCGAAGATGGTGCAACACACCAGATTTTAGAAGATATAGGTTTGATGAAAATGTTGCCAGGCATGGTGGTTATTAATCCTTGCGATTATAACCAAACCAAAGCTGCAACAATGGCTATTGCAGAATACGAAGGACCTGTTTATTTACGTTTCGGTCGCCCGGTTATTCCTGTGTTTACAGATCCTGATCAAAAATTTGAGATTGGTAAAGCTTGGATGGTGAACGAAGGCACTGATGTTACCATAATTGCAACAGGCCATATGGTTTGGAAAGCGATTGAAGCTGGCGAGAAATTAGCCGAACTTGGTATAGATGCTGAGATTATAAATATACACACCATTAAACCTTTGGATGATGAAGCCATCTTAAAATCGGTTAAGAAAACAGGTTGCGTGGTTACTTGCGAAGAACATAATAAATTTGGCGGTTTAGGCGAAAGTGTTGCCCGTTTGCTGACAACAGAATTTCTAGCGCCACAAGAGTTTGTTGCAACTAACGATACTTTTGGCGAAAGCGGAACACCAGACCAATTAATGTCTAAATATGGTTTAGATGCAGTGAATATTGTAGAAGCTGCTCAAAAAGTTATTGGCAGAAAGAAATAAATTATAGCGAACGCCCATTTGTAATATTTGGGCGTTTGTTATTTGAAAATGAGCGTACAGAAATTCTTGGATTCTTTAATCCCGCCATTTGCTCTAGTCCCGATGAAACCTGTGAAACAAGCAAGCACACAATTAAAAACAATAGTACAGTGCTTAAATCGGGAGCTGCCGCTTCTGTCGGGTTTAGAAACAACATTTCTACACCAAAAGCATTTGGCGAATAGTATTTTTATACTAACCGCAGTTAAATAAACCTGATTGAAGTGAAAAGCCCGCAATCCCGATTTTCTCGGGAGCGGACTTGTAACGAAAAGCAGGACTACAGTTATCGAAGAAATAATAACCTACATTTTCAAAAAATTTACTGATTAGTTAGCTAAAGCGTTTTTAAAACGCCACAACATCAAAATCCGATTAATGAAACAAGTTGAAGATTCAGAAATTCTTGCCATGTTCGCCGTTGAGCGCACTCGAAATGAAGCCTTTAACTTGTTATTAAAAAAATATCAGCAAAAAATTTACTGGCACATTCGCAGGTTGGTTCTAAACCACGATGATTGTGACGATTTGATTCAGGAAGTTTTTGTAAAAGTTTGGAAAAACCTGGATAAATTTAGAAGTGATTCTCAGCTTTACACCTGGATTTATCGCATTGCAACAAATGAATCCATTACTTTTCTAAACAAACAAAAGCAAAAAAATAATACCCCATTAGACGAGGTTTCGTCAGAACTTGCAGATAATTTAGTGGCTTCATCTTATTTTAACGGAGATAAGTTAGAGTTGAAATTACAAAAGGCAATTCTTACACTTCCAGAGAAACAGAGAATAATCTTCAATATGAAATACTTCGATGATATGAAATATGAAGAAATTTCTGAAGTGCTCGGTACATCCGTAGGAGCCTTAAAAGCATCATTTCATATTGCTGCAAAAAAAATTGAGGCTTTTATTACAAATGATGAGATTGACTATTAAACCTTTTCACATTTATTATATCATATAACAGTGATGAATGATAATTTAGAAAATAACGACTGGATTAAGGATGCGCCAATGCTTGCAACAATGGTTAAGCGCAATCCGTTTTTAGTTCCGAATGGATATTTCGAAAATTGTGAACAGGAACTTTTGAATCAGGTTTTTCTAGATAGTTTAAAGCAGAAAACGAGTGAAAATGCGTTTGAAGTTCCAACGAATTATTTTGAAGAATTAACGGAATTAATCGAAACCAGAATTGCACTCGAAGCCATTAATTTACCAAAAGGTTTTGCCGTACCGGAAAACTATTTCGAAACGCTACAAAGCCGTATAAATAGTAAAATTGCACTCGAGGAAATAACACCTAAAGAAGCTAAGGTAATTCCTTTATGGAAAAGAGGTTTTGTTAAATACGCTAGCGCGGCATGTTTTGTATTAATAGCATCTTTTGGTGTGTATTTCTATCAAAATAACCAAACAATTGCAACCACAAATGCTCAAATACAATCTGCTGAAATGGCAAATGAAGCAATGCTTTACGATATTGACGAAAGCACAATTATTGAGCATGTTGAAACGCAAAATAAATCAATAAAAACGAATGTTTCTGCCTCAGATACAGAAATGGAAAACTACATACTGAGTAATTATTCATCAACAGATTTAGCTCAGGAATTATAAAATTAATATAGAAATGAAGAATTTATTTTTTGCCGCTTTAATGTTAATGTTACCATCAATACTTTGGGCGCAGAGACCAAAAGGTGAAGAAATAGAATCGTTAAAGATTGCCTTTTTTACTAAAAAATTAGATTTATCGGCTGATGAAGCCAAAGTATTCTGGCCAATCTATAACGATATGCAGGCAGAACAGGCTACGCTACGTAAAGAACGTTTTCAAAAAATGATTTCGTTTAGAAAAGTAGATGAGATTGATAATTTAAGTGATGCACAAGTTCAAAGTTTAATCACCAGTGAGTTTGACTTTCGCCAGAGGGATTTGAATTTAGAAAAGAAATACTACTATAAATTAAAGTCTGCTTTGCCAATTAAAACGGTTGGAAAATATTACAGAGCGCAGGAAGCCTTTAAACGAGAGTTGCTGAATAGGTTTAGAGATAAACAATAATAAAAAAGACCTTGCAAAATGCAAGGTCTTTTTTATTATAACGGAAATTTACATTTCCGTACTTTTGCGTTATGCTTACACAACGCCAGTTGTTTTTACAACACAATGCCCAAACCTCTCCCGAACCTTTAATGCTCGAATTTGTAAGGGCAAAAGGTGTTTACATTTACGATTCAGCAGATAAAAAACATTTAGATCTTATTGCCGGTATTGGCGTTAGTAACGTTGGGCACTGCCATCCAGCTGTGGTTAAAGCTATACAGGAGCAAGCTGAAACTTATATGCATTTAATGGTTTATGGCGAATATGTTCAAACCCCACAGGTAAACTTCGCTAAAGCCTTGGCTGATATTTTACCTGAAAGCTTAAGCTGTACCTATTTTCTTAACTCAGGAACTGAAGCAGTTGAAGGCGCAATGAAATTAGCAAAACGCTATACAGGAAGAAAAGGTTTTATCGCTTGTAGAAATGCTTATCACGGTAGTACGCAAGGTGCAGAAAGCTTAATGGAAAGCGATTTTTATTCATCAGGTTACGGACCATTCTTACCAAATGTTAGCTTTATAGAACATAATAAATTGAGTGATTTAGAAAAAATCACCACAGATATCGCTGCTGTATTTATTGAACCCATTCAAGGCGAGGCCGGAATACGGGTTGCAGATTTAGATTACATGCAAGCTTTAAGAACAAAATGTACAGAAACCGGAACGCTATTAATTTTTGATGAAATTCAATCGGGTTTCGGCAGAAGCGGAAAAATGTTTGCTTTTGAACATTATAATGTGATTCCTGATGTGTTACTTTTAGCTAAAGGCATAGGCGGCGGAATGCCAATTGGTGCCTTTATCAGCTCGTTGGAAATTATGTCGGTGCTTTCGCACTCCCCTATTCTCGGCCATATGACAACTTTTGGCGGTCACCCGGTTTGTTGTGCGGCAGGTTTAGCTACTTTGCGAACGTTGGTAGATAACCATATTGTTGATGAAGTTGAAGAAAAAGGTCAACTTTTCAAGAGTTTACTGGTTCATCCGGCAATTAAAGAAATCAGAGGAACAGGTTTGATGCTGGCTGTAGAATTCGAGAATTTCGAAATCAATAAAAAAATTATTGATGCCTGCATTTTAGATGGTGTTTTATCAGATTGGTTTCTGCATTGCAGCAATTCTATGCGAATTGCACCTCCGTTAATTATTTCGAAAGAAGAAATTGAAGAAGCTTGCAGTATAATTCTTAAAAATATTAATTTAGTTGTGGGCGAAAGACGAAAGTAAAAAGCTGAAAGACTAAGCTTAAAACTAAATGCTGCAAGTTGAAATAAGAAACAGAAGACGAGCAACCAAATTATCGTCCTACATCTTGATACCTGATACTAAATACTCGATACTAAAATGAACGTACTAATAGTTGAAGATGAGAAAAGCCTGGCGCTTGAAATGAATGAATTTCTGAGTAAAGAAGGTTTTATTATTGAGCATGCCTGGAAAAAAGCATCAGCAGAAGAAAAAATTTTTGTAAACGGTTACGATTTTATTTTACTTGATTTAGGCTTGCCTGATGGTGATGGTTTTGAGGTTTTGAAGCAACTTAAATCGCTTAAAGATAGAGATGATGCTGTAATTATTTTAACGGCAAGAAGTGCGGTTGACGATAGAATTAAAGGTTTAGATGAAGGTGCAGATGATTATTTACCAAAACCGTTTTCGCTTAACGAATTGTTGGCAAGAATGCATGCAATCATCCGTAGAAAACATAAATTAGAGAAAAACGAGGTAAACATTCATGGTTTTGCCTTCAATATTCAAAATCGAAGCGTATCATTCGGAGAGGAAAGGCTAAACCTTACCAAAAAAGAATTCGAGATTTTTAATTATCTGGTATTGAATAAAAACCGGGTAGTTTCCAGAATGAGTTTAACAGAACACGTTTGGGGCGATATTTTGGAGGTGAATTCTGATTCTAATTTTGTCGATGTGCATGTAAAAAACCTTCGTAAAAAATTAGCAGCTGTTAATCCTATCGATTGGTTTGAAACGGTTAGAAGTATTGGTTACAGAATAAATTGCTGAGGAAGTTGAAAAGTTTAACGATTGATTTACCTTCACCTTTTACATCATCCATTTTACTTTTCCCTTAAAAATGAAGTTACAAGTTAAGTTTTCATTATATAACGCCATTACTAAAATTGCCATTATTTTAGTTTTGGGTGCTATTATTTTGTTTTCACTTGATAAAATTGCTTACAACCAGCTCGATAACCGTTTACTAAAGAAGAAAGCGAGAATTATCGAACATCTTGACAAAAAGGAAATTGATAGTCTACTGAGCAATCAGGAAAGTTTCACCGATTACAACATACTAAAAGAAGAGTTCATCATATTAACTGATATTGATGATAAGCAAAATAATGCCCCCGCCAATATCATTACCGAAAAGCGAGAAATTGAGGGCGATATTGAGTTTTACAGAATATTGAATTATAAATTTCAGTACCACAAAAATTGGTATAAACTTGAACTTGGCGAAAGTATGACTGCGTTAGAGGGCATAAAAAACTACATTCGGTTTTACATGCTCATTGTCTTGGTTATTTCTTTGCTGATTACGCTTGTTACCGATTTTGCCTTTACAAACTTCCTGTTAAAGCCTTTTTATTTAATTATTGATAAAAAAATAAATCGGGTTAATGACCCAATGCTATATAATTACGAAAATATCCCAACCAATACAGATGATTTCAAAATTTTAGATAACAGCGTGAATACGTTAATGAAACGAATAAATACACTTTTTTTATTAGAAAAGCAGTTTATCGCAAATGTGTCGCACGAATTACTTACCCCAATTTCGGTTTTGAGTACGCGATTTGAAAATATGCTAAACACGCCTCAAATACCTGTTGAGCACGAAAACAAAATCTTCGCTTCGCTTAAAACCCTCAATCGTTTAAAATTTATCATAAATAGTTTGCTGCTTATCTCAAAAGTTGAAAATAACCAATACTTAAAAACCGAAGAAATCAACCTTATAGAAGAATTAAGTGATATTTATGAAGACCTTGAAGATAGAATTCTTGACAAAGGAATAAACTACAACCAAAAGGTAAATACCGATTTTAGATTCATAGGAAATAAAGCATTAATTCATACTTTGCTAGTTAACATCATCAATAACGCAATAAAATATAATAAGCAAGGTGGACGAATTGATATTACGGATAAAATAAAAAACAAAAATTATTTAATTAAGATTAGCGATAGCGGGGTTGGCATGGCTAAAGAATTGTTGGAAGACGCTTTTGACAGGTTCAAACGTGGCAATACGGAAGAACATGGTTTTGGTTTAGGCCTGGCAATTGTGCAAAGTATTGCCAAATTCCATAAGATTGAAATCGAAATCGAATCAGATATCGGGGAGGGAACAAGCATAACTTTAGTTTTTTCTCCTGAGAAAACCCTGAATTCATAGTATTTACCAGATGGCTACAATTTCGTACCTTTCAACCCATGTCTTTGCAATCATTTTTCAAAAGTATATCTCTGCTAACTTGTTTTATTCTATTTCAGAATGAATTAAAAGCACAAAAGATTGTAGAAATACAGGATTCAATTCCGCAGCACATTTTTACTTTCAATGAAATACAAATTATCGAAGACCCAACCGATAAATTTTCTTTCGAACAGATTAAAAGTTCAGCATTCGAATCTATTTTCAAGGATAATCTTAGCAGTACACCCCAAACCAAACAGTTGAATAAAACGTATTGGTTCCGTATTAAAATAAAGCCAAATCAAAAGGCCGAAAAATCATTTCTACTTGAATTTTTCGACCAAACGATTGATAATATAATAGTTTACAGTCCACAAAATGATAACAGTTATAAAATAGATTCGCTTGGTGATTTAAAAAAATTTAAAGCTCGGTTAATAAATCATAAAAACTTCGAAATACCAATTAAAAATAATGGTACCGATGCTCAAACTTATTATTTCAAAATAAAATCTTCACAGATTTCGGATATCATCATTGTACTAAGAACCGCTGATTGGTTTATTTCTTATGCACTGGATGAATATTTCTTTTTTGGCATTTTTTACGGAATGATATTAGTATTCAGTTTTTACAATCTGATAATGTATGTCGCAATCAGGCAAAAACAATATCTGTATTATGTGCTGTATAATCTAAGCTTAGGTTTTTTTGAGATGAGTACCGATGGTATTGCCTATCAATACCTATGGCCAAATGCTCCGGGCTGGAATGAAGTTGCTTATGCTTTTGCTTTGTGCGCAACCAGTATTTTTGCCTTACTATTTACTAGGGAGCTTTTATTGGTTAAATTAAAAGCTCCAAAACTTAATACGTTAATATTAGGTTTAATTGCCTTCAGACTACTTTTTTTTATTTATTGCTTTCTTTTCAACCAGCTTTTATTTAGTTATAAATTTCTGGAAGCTATACCGCTTTCTGTAGCATTTTTTACCGGCATCTACATTTATAAGCAAGGCTACAAACCTGCCCGTTTTTTTGTGTTGGGCTACAGCTTTTTATTTACAGGCTTTTTGCTAAAGTTTTTAATTATGCTCGGAATTAGCGCTTTAAATTTTGGAGCGATAACCTATTACAGCTTAAGCTTTTGTTTTGTTGTGGAGATGATTTTTCTTTCGTTCGCCATTGGCGATAAAGTTCGGATATTAAAGAAGACGAGAGATAAGGCACAGCAAAAAATGATGAGGCAAATGGCCGTTAACGCTAAATTAAAAGATACGATAAATAGAGACTTAGAAGCGAAAGTTGAGGAGCGCACAAGAGAAGTTTTCCAAAAATCGTTAATTATCGAAAGTAAAAATCAAGCTTTAGAAGAAGTAAATACATTATTGCAACAACAGGCTGAAGAAATTTCGAGAATGAATGCACTACTCGAACAGGATAACGAGGAGTTACAGATTAATGTAGAAAAAGTTAGCCGTGATAGGGTAATGAATACTGAAGTTGATTTTGAGGAATTCAGCAAAATTTACCCAGACAAAGAAACTTGCTTTAAATTTCTGGCAGAATTAAAATGGAGTAAAGGTTATCACTGTAAGAGATGTAGCAATGATAATTTCTTTAATGGTCATATTTTACACAGTCGCCGATGTAGTAAATGTGGTTATGAAGAATCGGTAACTAGTTATACCATTTTTCACGGTACACGTATTCCAATTAATAAAGCATTTTATATTATTTTTCTCATCTATTCATCTAAAGGAAAAATCTCTTCTCATAAGCTTTCTGAGCTATTAACGATAAGGCAAAGTACTTGCTGGACTTTCGGTGCAAGAATTAAAAAAGTAATGGAAGACAGAAAAAAAACGCTAAAAAAATCAGGAAAAGATGGCTGGAGCCAATTAGTTATTGAATAAATAGCCTCAGTTAACGTCACAATTTTAATATTTTCTAAAATAATTTAATTGGTATTATAGCGTATAAAACTCTATCCGAAGCCTTCCATATTAAACCTCCTTATCAGCTGATTATCAACAGAAAGCATGTACAAAAGCCTACGGTATCAAAGCGTATCAAAAAACAAACAAACACTTACAAATCAGCAAGTTACACTATAATTAACATTCAAAAAACTTGTTTTTAACATTTAATCATCATTAACTTTACCTCATAATAATATTAACAACCAAAAAATTATGAGAAAAAAATTTACGTTGCTTATGGTATTTTTTCTTTGTGCTGTATCACTAAGTATGGCCCAGAATATTACCGTGAAGGGTGTGGTTAAAGATCAAAAGGGTCAGCCGATACCTGGAGTTTCGGTAAAAGTAAAAGGAACAAACCTAGGTGCTTCTACAGCAGATAATGGGACATTTTCTATTTCAGTTCCACAAAATTCAATTCTAGAACTCTCTTACATTGGCTACAAACCAATCGAAGAATCTATCGGTAACCGGACATCGCTAACAATTACAATGGCTGATGATAACCAACAATTAAATGAAGTTGTGGTTATTGGCTACGGAACAACCACTAAAAAGGATTTAACAACAGCGGTAGTTTCTGTATCCTCAAAAGATTTAGAAAACCAACCGATTACAAACCCGTTACAAGCAATTCAAGGTCGTGCTGCTGGTGTTCAGGTAAGTTCTCAATCTGGTAAACCTGGTGCAGGCATTTCTATCAGTATTCGTGGTAACACATCTATAACAGCATCTAATAGCCCACTTTATGTAATTGACGGCGTTACTTCGAGAGATGCAAGTTTCTTAAATGCTAACGACATCGAAACTATGACCATTTTAAAAGATGCTTCTGCGGCAGCAATTTATGGTTCTAGCGGAGCAAATGGCGTGGTGCTTATCACAACAAAAAAAGGAAGTGCTGGCAAATTAAAAGTTGCGTTTAATGCATTTACTGGTTTTTCTAATTTTTGGCAAACTCAAGATGTGCTAAATGGCGAACAATACACATCTTTGATGAGAGAATTAGGTTATACTACTTTTGGCGGTACTAATAATACTGATTGGCAGAAAGAAACCTTCAAAACAGGTACTCAAAACCAATATCAGGCATCAATTTCTGGTGGTGTAAAAGGTGGCCAATACTATTTCTCTACGGGTTACCAACAAGATAAAGGTGTAGTTGCCCCAGCAAAATTAGATAGGTTAACTGCAAATTTTAATGGTACTCAAAACATAACCCCTTGGTTAAAACTAACTGGAAATGCGGTGTTAACCTCAAGCACATCTATCGATGTTGGCGATAATAGCAGCGTTTCGCGTGGGGGCGTTATTCTTGGCGCATTAACCACTCCACCAACAATTGGCATTTTTGAAAGCAATGGTCAGTATACAACCATTCCAAATGCAGGTGGTTGGGATAATCCTTTAGCCTTAGCTTTTGGTTCGAATAATAGAAATCGTAATTTCAGATTTATTGGTGCTTTTGGTGCGCAAGTAAATTTCACGAAAGATTTGTTCTTTAAATCAACAATTAGCACAAATTCTAACAGAAATTTTTATCGCTATTTTACAGATAATTTCTTGACAACTTATGGTCGCCAGGAAAGAGGCGTTTACAGAGATAACACCACTAAAGACCATGTTTGGCTAAACGAAAACATCTTAAACTATACCAAAAACATTGGTAAAAATGCTTTTACTGCAACAGGTGGTTACACTTTACAATCTTCTGATTACAGATACAGTAATAATGAATTAACTCGTTTTTACGATACAAATGGCAATCCTACAGCACCATCTGTGGCCTTAACAATTCCTCAACGAGCGCAATGGAGTAAGCAATCTTACCTTGCTCGTGTTACTTACGCTTACGATAGTAAATACTTATTCAGCTCTAATTTCAGGGCAGATGGTTCATCAAGATTTGCTAAAGAAAATCGTTTTGGTTACTTCCCGTCATTCTCTGCAGGTTGGAGAATTTCGGGAGAAAACTTTATGAAAGAGAGCAAAACTATTAACGATTTAAAACTTCGTGGTAGCTGGGGTAAAGTTGGTAACGATGAGGGTATTGGAGATTATGCCTATTTGAAACTTTACAGTGTAAATGCTCAAGGTGAATACAACTTGCAGAATCCAGCTAATAATAATCTATCGTGGGAGAAAACTACTCAAACTAACATTGGGTTAGATTTAAGCATGTTTAATAGTAGAATTACTTTTGCTGCTGATGCTTACTTGAAGAAAACTGACGATCTTTTAATTAACGTTCAATTGCCTCCATCATCTGGTTTTGGCAGCCAAGCTTATAACATTGGTGCGATGGAAAACAAAGGTCTGGAATTTGTTTTATCGACTAAAAATTTCGACCGTGAGAAATTCAAATGGACGACAGATTTAAATTTATCGATTAATCGTAACAAAGTAACCAATCTGGGTAGTACCACTAAATCATTAGATTTTGCAGGAATATATGAACGTGATGCAGCTGTACGCGTTGTAGAAGGCATGCCACTTGGCAGTTTTTATGGTTACGTATTTACTGGAGTAAATCCCGCAACAGGCGCAGCGCAATATGCAGATACAAATGGTAACGGTGTAACTGGTTCAGCAGATCCGGCAGATAGAACTTTTATTGGTTCAGCACAGCCAAAATTTATTTACGGTGTTACTAATAACCTAAGTTACGGCAATTGGAATTTGAATTTATTCTTCCAAGGTGTTCAGGGAAGTCAATTATTTAATGCTTCAAGAATTGATATCGAAGGTATGTTCGATTCCAAAAATCAATCGGCAGCAGTTTTAAACAGATGGACAACTCCTGGCCAAATCACAAATATTCCTAAAGCACTTAGAAGTAGCTCAGAAAACTCATTAACCTCAAGTCGATTCGTTGAAGATGCTTCTTACTTACGTTTAAAAACAGCTACATTATCTTACAGTTTTGGTTCTTCAGTATTAGAAAAATTAAAAATGAGCAAGCTAACCTTATTTGCTACAGGATATAACTTATTAACGTTTACAAATTATTCAGGTTTAGATCCAGAAGTGAACGTAAATTCAGCAAATGGCCCATCTATGGGTGTAGATTATGGTACTTATCCGCAATCTAGAAGTATATTATTTGGTATTAATGTTGGATTTTAAGATTTAAGAAAATGAAATTACATATATATTCGTTTATAGCAGCCGCAGCATTAACTATAACATTGCAAAGCGGATGCAAAAAAGATTTCCTTGAAAAGGAGCCTTTTAACCAGGTAACAGGTGATGTTGCCTTTACTACAGCCGCCGGCGCAGAAAAATTAATGGCTGGAGCTTACGGTGGAATGTACAACGATTACCACATTTGGGATTACATGGTAAACGGTGATGTAACATCTGATAATGCTTATGCCGGAGGTGATAATCCTGCTAACATTCAAATTGATTTATTTACAACAAATTCTACAAACGGTAATGTTGGTCGCGATTGGAGTGGACTTTATTCAAATATCAAAAATGCGAATGAAGTTTTAGAGAACGTACCCAATATTAAGGATACAGCCTTAGATGCAAATGGTAGAAGAAACCAAATTTTGGGCGAGGCCTCGACATTAAGAGCCTACTTTTACTTTCATTTAGTTAGGTTATGGGGCGGAGTACCTTTAGTATTAAAATCACCTGCATCATTAGAAGAAATGCAAAAGCCACGTTCATCAGTTGATGAAGTTTATGCGCAAATTATTAAAGATTTGGAATATGCCTTACCAATTGTTCGTACTACTGCACCAAATAAAGGCATTATTACAAAAGGTATTGTTAATGCCTTATTAGCTAAAGTTTATGCGTCAAAACCTAATCCGGATTGGGCCAAAGTACAACAATATGCAGATGCTACAATTAACGGTGGCTACAGTTTATTAGGTTCTTTCGACCAATTGTTCGATGGTGCGCATAAAAATAACAGCGAATCTATCTGGGAAATGCAATATGATGGTTGGGGCGGCCCAAGCGGCAGAGGAAACTGGATGACTGGGGTAATTGTCGGTACAGGTTGGAAACGTTTCTGTACGCCAACAAACGATTTAATTTCAGCTTTTGATACCGAAGGAGATTTAATCCGTAAAAACACAAGTGCAAGCTTTAAAAATGTAAGTACAGAGGGTTGGTCTGACGATTATTGGTCTAAAGCTAATTATCCATTTATTAATAAGTATCGTAACGATGATTTGGCTAATTCGTACATTATCCGCCTTGCCGATATTAAATTATTAAAAGCTGAAGCTTTAAATGAATCTAGTTCTTCGGGTTTTTCTGCTGCAGCTACAATTGTGAACGAAATCCGTCGTCGTGTAAACTTAGGTAATACACCAGCTAACGATCAGGCAACTATGCGACTAGCGATTGAAAAAGAACGCAGATTAGAATTAGCTTTTGAAGGTCATCGTTGGTTCGATTTATTGAGAACAAATAGGGCTATCACCGTGATGAACGCACAAAGAAATGGAAGTGGTGCCAACTTAAATTATAATGTTACAGCGGCAAAATTACTATTCCCAATTCCTCAGGCGGAGTTAGACAGAAACCCAAACATACGCTAACAACAATATTAAAATCAAAGGCGACAATTGTCGCCTTTGATTTATGTTCATAAATCTTGAATTTATTAATCAAATTCCCTATGAAATTATTCTATAATATATGCTTGGCGAGTAGCATTCTATTTTCTGCTTGTGCTTGTAATAAATCAACTCAATCTGACACATCATCCAAAACAGAATCAACTGAACCTGTAAAAACTGATGTTAGTTTTTGGCTTACAAAAGGTGATCAATCTCAGCTGTTAAAAAAACAAAATATTGCGCTAAATTTCATCGAGTCTTCAAATGCAAATCCTACGATAGAAGTTGATCCTGGTGTGAGTTTTCAAAGCATTGATGGGTTTGGCTACACTTTAACTGGAGGAAGTGCAAGTTTAATAAATGCACTCCCTGCTGCTGATAAAGACAAATTACTAAATGAATTATTTGGCACAGCCGATGATGCAATTGGTGTGAGTTACATAAGAGTGAGCATTGGTGCATCTGATTTAAGTGCTTCCCCTTTTACTTACAATGATTTGCCAGATGGTGAAACTGACGAATCATTATCGAAGTTTTCATTATCAAAAGAACAAGCAGATTTACTTCCGATACTTAAAAAAATTGTCGCTATAAATCCATCAATTAAAATTTTAGGCTCACCGTGGACCGCTCCAACCTGGATGAAAACCAATAAGAGTTTTATAGGCGGAAGTTTGAAACCGGAATATTACGCTACATATTCAAAATATTTAGTAAAATATATTTCGGCGATGAAAGCAGAAGGAATTACTATTGATGCCATTACGCCTCAAAATGAACCCTTACATCCTGGTAACAACCCAAGCATGTATATGGAAGCACTAGATCAGGCTAAATTTGTTAAGGTATTGGGACCAATTTTTCAGGCAGCTGGTTTATCTACAAAAATTATTGTTTACGATCATAACGCAGATAAACCGGAATATCCTATTACAATTTTAAACGATGCCGATGCTAAAAAATATGTTGATGGTTCAGCGTTTCATCTTTATGCAGGCGATATTTCTGCATTGACAAAAGTTCACAATGCACATCCTGATAAGAATGTATATTTTACAGAGCAATGGGTTGGCGGTCCATCAAACTTTGCTGAGGATTTAAAATGGCATGTATCTACCTTAGTAATTGGAGCAACCAGAAACTGGAGTAGAAATGTACTGGAATGGAATTTGGCTGCCGATGCTAATTATAACCCACATACAGATAAAGGCGGATGCACAAGTTGTTTAGGTGCATTAACCATAGCACCAGCGATTAGCAGAAATGTAGCATATTATGTTATTGCCCATGCATCTAAATTTGTAAAACCAGGTTCAACAAGAATTGCATCAAACATTGTTGGCAATTTACAAAATGTTGCATTCAAAACTCCCGATGGAAAAACTGTGTTAGTGGTATGCAATAACAGCAATACGGATACCTCATTTAACATAAAATACAATGGGAAAATTGTGAGTTCAACCCTTGAAAAAGGTGCTGTTGCGACATACATTTGGTAATGTATTTACTATAATTGGCATGAAATTTATTAGCTTTATACCTTAAATAATAATATTAATCATCCATTTCAAATGAGAAAGCCTTTTATAATTCTAACAATTGCATCGATTTTTTTATTTGCTTGCCAAAGCGATAGTAAGAAATATACTACTGTTGATTCTACCATAATGAGTGGTAAACAGGCAGATTATAAGAGCCCTGATGAATGTTTTGAGTACAATAAAAACAACGATAAGGTATCATTGCTAATATATGGAACGGGCGATAACAAGGTTTTAGGTAAGCTATCTTATAATCTTTCCGGTAAGGATAAAAATGACGGTCAGTTTTATGGTCATAGCATTGGCGATACAATAATTGTG
This sequence comes from Pedobacter aquatilis, assembly GCF_032678425.1. Taxonomy (GTDB): domain Bacteria; phylum Bacteroidota; class Bacteroidia; order Sphingobacteriales; family Sphingobacteriaceae; genus Pedobacter; species Pedobacter aquatilis_B. The sequence continues at coordinate 103,934 of NZ_JAVTSG010000001.1, forward strand.
GATTATAAATTTCAATCGGAAGGTACTTGGTCTAAAAGGCAAGTGGCCTGGATTAGACAAGGTGATACATTATTAGAAGGTTTCGGCGAAACCTATCAGGATAAAGATGAAGTTAAGTTTAAAAACTACCGTAATCTTAACTATGGAAACGCTATCGTTTTAGAAAAAACAGACTGTAAGTAGTTTACATATTTTCAAATCTTTCCCAAAATCCATCAACTGGTAGTTTGGCAAAAATATTTACTGGTTCCTTTTTAACAGGATGTAGAAATTGAAGTCGTCTGGCATGTAAGCAGATGCTTCCTTTTCTACTTCCTCTGGGATAGCCGTATTTATTATCACCCACAATCGGACAACCCATTGATGATAATTGAACCCTGATTTGGTGCGAACGACCGGTTAATGGGTCAACCTCAATTAAAAAATAATCGCCAACTTGTCCAATTAATCGATAAGATAGCTCTGCTCGCTGACTTCCAGCTACCTCTGTTTTATAATACGTAACCACATTTTTCTGTGGATTTTTAACCAACCAGTGAATTAAAGTACCTGATGGATTTTCAGGTTTATTCTTAACAACCGCCCAATAGGTTTTTTTAACTTCCCGATTTTTGAATACGGCGTTCATCCGTTCCAGAGCTTTGCTTGTTTTCGCAAAAAGGATTACACCGCTAACGGGTCTATCTAAACGATGTACAACACCTAAGAAAGCACCATTAGGTTTATTATATTTTTGAGCAATGTATTTCTTTACTTGCTCATCGAGCGGCTCATCACCAGTTTCATCAACCTGTACAATATCTCCTGCCCTTTTGCTAATGGCAATAAGGTGGTTATCTTCAAAAAGTATGTCTTTATCGGTAATTGGCACTGTGAAATAAACTGTTTTCGGTTAATTGTTAAATTGTTTGAATAAATCCAGCCTTAATACTGCTCCTTTTCGTTTGGAAAGTCATTGGCTTTTACATCGCGGATATAAGATTGTGCTGCACCTAAAATATCATCATACAAGTTAATGTATTGACGTAAGAAACGTGGCTTAAAGCCTTTGGTTAAGCCAATCATATCATTCACAACCAAAACTTGCCCGTCGCAACCATTTCCAGCGCCAATACCGATAGTAGGAATATGTAAACTTTCAGTAACCTCCTTACCTAGTGCAGCAGGAATTTTTTCAAGTACAATAGCAAAACAACCAGCTGCCTGTAAAGCTAAAACATCTGTTTTTAACTTATTTGCTTCTTCTTCTTCTTTAGCTCTAACAGTATACGTTCCGAATTTATATATCGATTGAGGCGTTAAACCTAAGTGCCCCATAACTGGAATTCCGGCAGTAATGATACGTTGAACAGATTCGATAATTTCTTCGCCTCCTTCTAACTTCACACCGTGTGCACCAGATTCTTTCATAATTCTGATAGCAGAATTTAAGGCTTCTTTTGAATTGCCTTGGTAAGAACCGAAGGGCAAATCTACCACAACAAAAGCACGCTTCACCCCTCTAATTACCGATGCAGCATGATAAATCATCTGGTCTAAAGTAATTGGCAAGGTTGTTTCGTGACCAGCCATAACATTCGATGCAGAATCGCCAACAAGCAGAACATCTAAGCCAGCATCATCTAAAATGGTTGCCATAGAATAATCATAAGCGGTTAGCATAGATATTTTCTCACCACGTTGTTTCATCTCTTGTAAAATGTGCGTGGTTATGCGTTTTATTTCTTTATGTACCGACATTGGTTTTGTTTTGTTGAGCCAAAAGTATAAAGTTATATTCTAAAACGTGTAGTTTAATTCGTCATAATATTGAATTATTAGGGATGTTACAAAAAACTATACAAAACTTTAAATTTTTACATCATAAAAACCTATCTTTGTACCCCGAAATGGAAGGGATTTATTCATCTTTTTTTGCACCCAGCAAAATCGGCTTTAATGCCGAAAGCCATCCTTTTTTCAACTCTTTTTTAAATCAAAATTCTTATTGTATTAACCATGACTAACTACACCAAGTTACCTGCAATTTTATTACTAGCCGATGGAACGGTTTTTTACGGCAAAGCAGCCGGAAAAATTGGTACCACAACCGGTGAGATTTGTTTTAATACGGGTATGACAGGTTACCAGGAAATTTTTACCGACCCAAGTTATTTTGGGCAGATTATGGTTACCACTAACTCCCACATCGGAAATTATGGTATCCAAAAAGAAGAGATTGAATCTGATTCAATAAAAATTGCTGGTTTGGTTTGTAAAAATTATAACATCGTTTACAGCCGTAAACAAGCAACAGAATCTATTCAGGATTATTTCCAGAACGATAATTTAGTTGCTATTTCGGATATTGATACTCGTGCCTTGGTTCGTCATATCAGAGATAAAGGTGCAATGAATGCAATCATTTCATCTGAAATTACAGATTTAGAAGAGTTAAAGCTAAAATTAGCAGAAGTTCCATCAATGGAAGGCTTAGAACTTTCATCGAAAGTAAGCACAAAAGAACCTTATTTTTACGGCAATCCTGATGCTAGTTTAAAAGTTGCAGCTCTAGATTTAGGTATAAAAAAGAATATCCTTCGTAGTTTCGAAAACAGAGATATTTATGTTCAGGTTTTCCCGGCAAAAACTCCTTTTGCAGAAATGGAAAAATTTAATCCTGATGGTTATTTTATTTCAAACGGCCCTGGCGACCCATCGGTAATGCCATATGCTGTAGAAACCATTAAAGAAATTTTAGCTGTTGATAGACCAATGTTTGGAATTTGTTTAGGCCACCAATTATTGGCCGAGGCAAACGGAATCGGAACGATGAAAATGTTTAACGGTCACCGTGGTTTAAATCACCCGGTTAAAAATATTATAAAAAACCATTGCGAAGTTACTTCTCAAAATCATGGTTTTGGTGTTGTACCTGATGAGGTTAGAAACTCAGATAAAGTTGAAATTACTCACGTAAACTTAAACGATAAATCAATCGAAGGTATCCGTGTTAAAGGTAAAAAAGCATTCTCTGTACAATATCACCCAGAATCATCACCAGGTCCACACGATTCTCGTTACCTGTTCGATGATTTTGTTGAGGTAATGAAAGGCGAACTAGTTTGGTAGAAAGAGCAAAAAGTTAAAAGCTTAAAGCAAAATACTTTTAAATCTGCGAATCTGTGGCTCAAATAAAGGGCTACGATTCGCAGATTTTGTTTGAGTCCATTTTCATCTAGCAAAAACATCATTTTACCGACATTTTAGTTCTATTGTAATCAAATTCATTTTCTATTCATTTAAAGCTTCTTACATTCGCATATGCAAACAAACAAAGCCATCATCAGCGTAAAAAATCTTATAAAAAAATACGATGATTTTGTAGCCGTACAAGATTTAAGTTTTGATGTTTATGAAAACGAAATTTTTGGTCTTTTAGGTCCAAATGGAGCCGGAAAAACAACAACATTAGAGATTATTGAAACACTTCGCGATAAAACCTCTGGAGAAATAATTGTTGATGGTTTTTCGGTTGATAAGCAAGCCCATGAAATTAAGCAGATAATTGGCGTACAGCTACAGGCGGCTGGTTATTACCCAAACTTAAATTTGGTTGAGCTTATCGAACTTTTTGCAGGTTTGTATGGAGCAAACATTAAACCAATGGAAATGTTGGAAAAGGTAAACCTCCAAGACAAAGCAAAAGCTAAATACAAAGCACTTTCAGGCGGTCAAAAACAGCGTTTCTCTATCGCTACTACATTAATTAATCAACCTAAGATTATTTTTTTAGACGAGCCTACAACGGGTTTAGATCCACAAGCCAGACGAAACCTTTGGGATTTGATTACTGAAATAAGGGCAAATGGTACAACTGTAGTAATCACCACGCATTACATGGATGAGGCTGAACAATTATGCGACCGTGTTGCTTTCGTAGAACGCGGACAAATTATTGCATTAGATACGCCTGATAACCTAATCGACAATTTGGTAAACAGCGGTTTCGAAAGGAAAAAAGAAGTAAAAAAAGCCAATCTCGAAGATGTTTTCATTAACCTTACAGGCAAAGAGTGGAGAGAATAATTTTCTTTGAAAAGCAAAAACAGAATAAAAATTAACGTTACTCCCGCTTTCCGCTATAGTCCCGATGAAAAATCGGGAGCTGCCGCTTCAATCGGGTTTAAAAATCAAAAACACTTCAACTATTAAAAAATAGTCAATGAAAAAATACAGCAACACAACCGCTACCCTGGCTTTGGCAAAAGCTAGTTTTCGCTCCATAATGAGAAGTCCTTCGGCAGTGGTTTTTACACTTGCATTTCCACTAATATTTATTTTGGTATTTGGCTTTTTAGGTGGTGGTGGCACACATTTAGATGTTGGTATAACACCAGGTTCTGACGTTAACAATCCTGTAATTTCAACAATGGAAAATACAGGAATGATTCGTTTAGTTAGGGATAAATCAAAGGAAGAGTTTGATAAATTACTAGAAAAAGGAAATGTTGATGCAATGGTTGACGTGCACAGAAAGGTTAATTCTGCTGCATATTCTGTTAATGTAGTTTATACATCTGCATCTATGGATAAAGGAAATATTTTAAAATCAGTTTTAAATAATCTCTTTTACGATCAAAAATTAAAACCCTCTGTTGCCGAAATCAAAGAAAGTACAATTCATGGCAGAGAATATAAAACAATCGATTTTATTCTGCCCGGACAACTAGGTTTTTCATTATTGAGTACTGGTGTTTTTGGTACTGCATTTGTGTTTTTAAGTTTACGCCAAACATTAGTAATTAAACGCTTTTTTGCCACTCCGGTTAAACGATCAAGCATTGTTGTAGGCGAAGGTATTGCCAGAATTGGATTTGCATTAATTGGAGCTTTATTTATTATACTACTTGGCCATTTCTTTTTTGGCTTTACACTCGTTCATGGTGCACTCACCGTACTCAATATGATAATCTTAGCCACCCTTGGTATTATTGTTTTTATGGGCTTTGGTTTTATAATTTCAGGAATAGCAAAAAACGAAAGTATGGTTCCCCCCATTTCAAATATCGTAACCTTGCCGCAATTCTTACTTTCAGGTACTTTTTTTTCAATTGAGGCTTTTCCAAGTTGGCTACAACCAATTAGCAGAGCATTACCACTAACCTATTTAAATGATGCAATGCGGAAAGTTGCCTTTGAAGGCCAGGGTTTGTGGGATGTGAAATTCCAAATTATGATATTGGTAATTTGGGGAATTGGAATTTATGCAGTTGCGGTAAAAGTTTTTAAGTGGGAATAATTTAGCAACCAAGTAAAATAAAAAACGGGATGCTGCTTTTGGCAACACCCCGTTTTTTTTATGAGTATAAAATTTTATAAAGCTGCCTTCACTAAGAAAGGCAAAATCTCTTTTTGAAAACTAACAAAATTCTTGCGAACGTCTGAATCACTAACAGATGTAAAAGCAAAAGAGAATACAATACTTTTACTTGCCTTAAGTAAGAATGCTAAACCTTCTCTCCTTGCGGGATTATTTTTAAAGTTATCCAACTGAAGATAAGCAGCGAGCAATAAAGCTTCAAGCTGATCAGAAAGATGCTTTAAAAATTCTTGAGAGTTTGCATTCTCACGCACGAAATCCCAACCAATAAATTCATTACATGCCGTAAAAGAAAGTCGGCTTGTTTTCATTACAAGAGCTTTTAAATGTTCTTCTTCAGAGGCATAACTTACTTTATTTTGTAAAATCTCATGCAAGTTTTGGTCAAGATAATCCATTAAAATACTATCCAAAACTTGTTCTTTGCTCTCAAAGTATTTGTAAATGGTAGCTTTTGCTATCCTTGCCTTTTTAGCAATTTCATTTACACTGGTTTTATGATATCCGTATTTTCTAAAAAGTTCCTTTGCTGCCTTTTTTACGGTTTCTTTAATTTTTTCGGCTTCCATTCTAGTTGGTTACATGTAAATTGACGCCAGAGATGGCTACTGTATATTGCTTTAAAGCCCTAACAGCCGGGGCTTTTACGGGACTACCATCTTCAAGCAGAAATTTTGCCCCAGAACATGGGTCGGTGACTGTTATGGATGGATCATCCAAAGTAACAGCGCATTTTTGTTCAGGATTTACTGTACTGCAACGGTCGAATGCTACATAACCATTATCAGTTCGGCGATAGAGTACTAAACCAGCAACACCATAACCACTTAAAAGTACAGCTCCACCTGGGCTACTCAACCTGCTTAATCGCGGATCGGCCAATGGTAAGCTAAAATTCACTGAAACTTCTGGAATATAACTTACATTTTTTCCGCAACCCGTAAATAATACGAATGCCAGTAATAAGTTATATAAGTATCTCCTCATTAAATTAATGCAGATTTATATTGCTTCAGGAAACGAGCATCATTTTCAGAAAACAACCTTAAATCTTTAATTACATATTTTAAGTTTGCGATACGTTCGATACCCATACCAAACGCAAAACCGCTGTATTTTTTAGAATCGATACCACAGTTTTCTAAAACATTTGGATCTACCATGCCACAACCTAAAATTTCTACCCAACCACTGTATTTACAAAGTTGGCATCCATCACCTTTACAAATCGTACAAGAAATATCCATTTCGGCAGATGGTTCTGTAAAAGGAAAATATGATGGGCGGAAACGAACTTTTGTTCCTTCACCATAAAGTTCTTGAACAAAATAAAATAAGGTTTGCTTCAAATCTGCAAATGATACATTTTCATCAACATACAAACCTTCTATTTGATGAAAGAAACAGTGCGCACGTGCAGAAATGGCCTCATTACGGTAAACGCGACCAGGCATAATTGCTCTAAACGGCGGCTGACCTTGCTCCATCATGCGAACTTGTACAGATGAAGTGTGTGTACGCAAAGCGATATCACCCTTTTCGCCACCTTTTTTAATGAAGAATGTATCTTGCATATCTCTTGCAGGGTGTTCCTCAGGAAAATTCAAGGCAGAGAAATTATGCCAATCGTCTTCTATTTCCGGACCTTCAGCAACCGTAAAACCAAGCTTTGAAAAAATTTCGACAATTTCTCTTCTTACTAAAGCTAACGGATGACGAGAACCGATTTCAAAACCCTCACCAGGTAAAGTTAAATCTTGCTCATTAACCGCAGCGTGGGATTGAGATGCCTCAGTTGATTCTTTTAAGCTTTGATATTTTGATTCGGCAAGTTGTTTAAATTCATTTAATACCTTACCTAAAGAACGTTTTTCTTCAGTTGAAACGGTTTTAAACTCTTCAAAAATTTCTTTGATTATACCCTTACTTCCTAAATATTTAATTCGGAATTGCTCTAATTCATCAGCTTTTTCAGTTACGAAAGCGTTAATTTTCTCTGAGTATTGTGTTATTTTGTCCTGTAACATGGCTTCAAATATACGCCAAAATATCTTTATATGTATTAGCTATCGAGTTCAAAAATTCTCCTTAAAGCTATTTATTACAAGAAAATGAACTCAAAACGACAAAAGCCACATTGCTGTGGCTTTCGAAATTGATTTTATTAAAAGGTGATTAAATCACGCCTAACTCTTTACCAACTTTTGTAAAAGCTGCAATTGCTTTATCTAAATGGTGTTGCTCATGACCAGCAGAAAGTTGAACGCGAATACGTGCTTTACCTTGTGGCACAACCGGATAAAAGAACCCAATAACATAAATGCCTTCTTCTAACATTTTCGCTGCAAAATTTTGCGCAACCTTTGCATCATACAACATAACCGGCACAATTGGATGAAATCCAGGTTTAATGTCGAAACCTGCTTCAGTCATTTTTTCGCGGAAATATTTTGTGTTGCTTTCTAATTTATCCCTTAGTGATGTAGTTTCACTTAACATATCTAAAACAGCAATAGATGCACCAGCAATTGCTGGTGCTAATGTGTTCGAGAATAAATATGGGCGAGAACGCTGACGAAGCATATCGATAATCTCTTTTTTACCTGAGGTAAATCCACCAGAAGCACCACCTAAAGCCTTACCCAAAGTTCCGGTAATAATGTCGATTCTATCCATCACATCAAAATGCTCATGCGTGCCTCTACCATTTTTACCAATAAAACCAGTACAATGCGATTCATCAATCATAATTAATGCTTCATATTTATCGGCCAAATCGGCTATTTTATCAAGTGGTGCTACAGAACCATCCATCGAAAAAGCTCCATCGGTAACAATAATTCTATGGCGGCAATCTTTAGCTGCAATTAACTGCTTCTCTAAATCTTCCAAATCAGCATTTTTATAGCGGAAACGTTGTGCCTTACACAAACGCACCCCATCAATAATCGATGCGTGGTTCAATTCATCAGAGATAATAGCATCTTCAGCATTAAATAATGGCTCAAAAACACCACCATTGGCATCAAAAGCTGCTGCATATAAAATCGTATCTTCGGTTCCTAAAAATTTAGAGATTTTAGCTTCAAGCTCTTTATGTACATCTTGAGTACCGCAAATAAAACGTACTGATGACATGCCATAACCGTGATCATCTATTGCTTTTTTTGCTGCCTCAATTACTTTTGGGTGAGATGATAAACCTAAATAGTTATTTGCACAGAAATTTATTACTTCTGCCCCACCGCTTACCTTAATATCAGCGCCTTGTGGCGTAACAATAATGCGTTCGCGTTTAAATAAGCCAGCGTTTTCTATCTCTTCTAGTTCTTTCTGAAGAACTGGTTGTAATGTTTTATACATGGTTTTTACCGGTTGATTTTGCATCCAAAGTTATAAAAAAAACCGCTTTCAGATGTAAAATACCCTATGTAATACAATTATTTCAAAAACAAACGTTTGATATTTCTTGAAGATCTCAATTCTAAAACAAATTTCAAAAATCAACGCAAAAAATAATTTTTAACCAACTTAACAAACTTTAACACATGCCTGTGTGTATAGTGTTAAAACTTATTCGATATTTATAGCTTAACTAGTCTTTCTTTTTTATGTTTAAACTTTGCGCACTCGCTACCCTTTTGTTTTTCACTCAAACTGTAATTGCACAACAATTTACAATTTCTGGTACAATAAAGGATGTTGATGGCCAACCGATACCTTTCGCATCAGTCTATATTAAAAATACAACGAAGGGAACATCGGCGAACGTAGATGGTATTTATGAGCTTAGACTATCGAAAGGACAGCATACACTTACATTTCGAGCCGTTGGCTTTAAGCAGCAAGAGCAGATTGTAAATATTAACAGTTCAACTACCCTAAACCTAACTTTAAGTTCGGAAAGCTATACCTTAAATAATGTGACTATAAAGGCAAATGCTGAAGACCCGGCTTATGCGATTATGCGCAAAGCGATTGCACAACGAAAACAACATTTGAATGAGGTAAATTCTTTTACTTGCGATGTCTACATTAAAGGCGTTCAACGCTTAAAGGGCGCACCTAAAAAGTTTTTTGGTCAGGATATTAGAAAAGTAATGGAACTTGATACGAACAGACAAGGCATTATTTACCTCTCCGAATCACAAAGTAAATTCAGTTTTCGTAGGCCAAATGATGTTCATGAGGAAATGATTTCATCAAAAGTTGCAGGCAGAAATAATGCTTTCAGTTTCAATAAGGCATCAGATTTAATTATTAATTTTTACGACAATTACTTGCTTGAAAACACGTTAAGCTCTCGTGGTTTTATATCACCAATTGCAGATAACGCTATGTTTTATTACAAGTATAAATATCTTGGCGAAACAAAGGAGAACGGCGAAATCGTTAATAAAATTGAAGTAATTCCACGTAGAGTAAACGACCCTGTTTTTAGAGGAATAATTTACATTACCGATGAAAGCTGGCGCATTTACAATACTGATTTATATTTAACTAAAAACGCTGGAATCAATTTTATCGACACCTTAAATATAAACCAACAGTTTACAAAGGTTAAAGATGTTTATATGCCTACAAGCATCAATTTTCAATTCAATGGTAATGTATTGGGCTTTAAATTTGCAGGCTATTTTGTAGGAATTTATAGTAATTACGATGTTACTCCGGTATTCCCTAAGAATTTCTTTAGTGGAGAAATTTTAAAGGTTACCGAAATGGTTAACAAAAAAGATTCTTTGTATTGGACCAATAATCGACCAATCCCCTTAACCCCGGATGAAAAATTAAACTACACCGTAAAAGATAGTATCGCAAAGCGAAAAGAATCTAAAGTTTATCTTGATTCACTCGAAAAAGATAATAATAAGTTTGGTTTAGGAAAACTTCTTTTGAATGGTTATAGTATTAACGATCGTTTCCACCAGGAATATTATTCCTTCGACCCAATTTTAAAATCTATTTTTTACAATACTGTAGAGGGTTTTGCCATTAAATATGGTTTTACATACAGAAAGGTTTTCGAAAACAGAAGAACTTACAGCGTTCGTCCGGAGGTAAGATATGGTTTTGCAAACCAAAAACTAACCGGAAGCCTAACAGGAAGTTATTTTTACGATCCATTGAAAAGAGCTAGTATTGGTGCATCCTTTGGAAATGGAATATTTGATTTGAACAATTTCGGTTCAATGTCTCAACTTGGTAACACGATTAACTCCCTACTTTACGAAAAAAACTTCCCTAAATATTATGAAAAAAGCTTCGTAAATCTAAATACAACAAGAGAATTAGCAAGCGGTTTACAAGGTTCGGTTAGTTTGGATTATTCGAGAAACCACACGCTTACCAATAATTCAACCTTTAAATTCTTTGATAATAAGGAATTAGAATTTACTTCTAATAACCCATTTACACCTACAACTGAAACGCCTTTATTTCCAACCTACACTTCCGTTAGTGCAACAGCAAGCTTAACCTATACATTTGGACAAAAATATATAACCAGACCGGATGGGAAATTTTATACCGAATCTAGGTATCCGAGAATCACATTTCTTTACAAGAAAGGATTTAAAGATTTGCTAAACAGCGATGTTGATTATGATTTTATAAAGGCTGAGGTTTACCAGGACAGAATTGGCTTAGGCTTATGGGGCTATACTTCATTTTTAGTTGGAGCAGGTAAGTTTGTAAATAACAATCAAATGTATTACCCTGATTTCAAACATTTCTCAGGTAATATTTCAACTATTTTCCCTCCCAATTTGCGAAAATTTCAATACTTAGATTTTTACCAGTTTAGTACAAACAAACAATATTTCGAAGCGCATTTAGAACATAATTTTGCTGGTTTTTTCATAAACAAAGTACCATTATTGCGCAAAGCGAAACTTGAAGAGTTTATTGGTGGCGGCTATCTTTCATCACCAGAAAAAAGAAATTATAAAGAGTTTTATTTTGGATTACAACGCTTAGTGTTGAGAGCAAGTTATGGTTTCGCTTACGATGGCGGCAGAAAATTAACACAAGGCTTTAGAATTGCATACGGTTTTTAAAAGTTTTAGGTTGTAAGTTTTACGTTATAAGTAGTATACTCAAAAACTTATAATATAGAACGTAAAACTTACGACTCAAATTATTATCTTTGCCCCGCTTTAAACGCCGTTTGCAACGGTATCAACAGCGTTATGAAAAAATATCAAACACTACTTTATTATTGCTATAGTTACATAGCAGATGCAGAACAATTTGCTGCAGATCACCTTAAATTTTGTAAATCATTAGATTTAGTTGGACGAATTATCGTTGCTGATGAAGGTTTAAATGGAACAGTTTCTGGAACACCAGAAGCTTGTGAAACTTACATGAAAGCCATTCACGCGGACGAACGTTTTGCAAAAACCGAATTCAAAATTGATAATGTAGAGGAACTTTCATTCTTAAAAATGCACTGTCGTTATAAATCGGAAATTGTTCATTCAGGCTTACGCGATACCTCAATCATCAATCCAAATGAAAAAACAGGAAAACATTTAGAACCTGTTGATTTTATGAAAATGAAGGACGATGATGATGTGGTAATTTTAGATGTTCGCTCTAACTATGAGCATAATCTTGGTAAATTTAAGAATGCAATAACGCTTGATATTGAAAATTTCCGTGATTTTCCGGAGCAAATTAATAAGCTGGCACAATACAAGGATAAAAAGATTTTAACCTATTGTACGGGCGGTATTAAATGCGAAAAGGCATCTGCTTTGCTTTTGCACCATGGCTTTGAAGATGTTTACCAACTTCATGGCGGCATTATTAAATATGGTAAAGAAGCTGGTGGTAAAGATTTTGAAGGTAAATGTTACGTTTTTGATAACCGCATAGCTGTTGATGTTAATGAGGTTAATCCAACGGTTGTTTCTGTTTGTTACAATTGTGGCAAAACCACGCCAAAAATGATTAACTGTGCAAATCCTGAATGCAATGAGCACATTACCCAGTGCGATGATTGTGGCAATGATTTACAAGGCTGTTGTTCTACAGCTTGTACAACAAACCCGCGTAAACGCCCTTATGATGGCACGGGCTATTATGTTAAAGTACCACAACCTGTTTATAAAAACATTTAAGTTTATCATTTGTATAAATTTCTAGGTTTGTAGCTGAAAAATTTATACAAATTAAATTTAGTTACCTTGTGAATTAATGCTTTACTGTTTTTAGATGCAAAAATTCTTTCGTTGTTTATTGGTTCTGCTTTTATCTGCTTCTACACTACAAGCTGCGGATATTAAGAGCATTGGTGTTCCTTACATTCAGAATTTTTCAAAGGCAACCTATGCATCGGGCAACCAAAACTGGAGCATTTCTAAAGATAAAAATGGGGTAATGTACTTCGGCAATACCGAAGGCTTACTTACATACGATGGAAAATACTGGGAACAATACAAAATGCCTAACGGGCAAATTGTACGTTCGGTTGCAGCTGATAAAAATGGCAGAATTTATACAGGGTGTTTTGGCGATTTTGGTTACTGGTCTTATAAAGAAAATAAATTAAAATACACATCATTAACACATCTCATTCCCAAATCCGAACAGTTAAATGATGAGATTTGGAAGATTCACATTTTTGGCAAAAAAGTAGTTTTTCAATCTTTTAAAGCAATATATTCTTACGAGAATGGGAAAATTACCATTCTGAAAAACACTGGAAATTTTCTTTTCTCATACAAAATAGGAGAACGCCTTTTTGTTGAGGATAAAGGTTTATATGAGCTCAAGGCCGGAAAATTGGAATTTATCCAAGGTAGTGATGTCATCTGTAAAACGGGTGTACTTTCAATTTTACCATTTAAGGGAAATTCACTTTTAGTAGGAACTGGTAAAAATGGACTTTTCGTTTACGATGGTAAGTCATTTACGCCATTAAATACGCCTGCCAATGCCTTTCTATCTGCATTTCAATTAAATAATGGCGTTAAATTATTGGGTAAATACTATGCTTACGGCACCATTTTAAATGGAATTATCATAATTGATGAAAATGGAAACGTCATCCAGAGGATAAATAAATCGAGTGGTTTACAAAATAATACAGTTTTAAGTTTATATGTTGATAACGAACAAAACCTTTGGACTGGGCTAGATAATGGCATCGACCGCATAGAACTAAATTCGCCACTATATTTCTATTTAGATAAAACTGGAGTTTTTGGTACGGTTTATTCCAGCGTAATTTTTAACAATAAAATTTATTTAGGTACGAATCAGGGGTTATTCTATAGCGATTGGCGCAATGGAGAACAGTTTTCTAACCTAAACTTCAAGCTGATTCCAAATTCGCAAGGACAAGTTTGGGAGTTAACTATAATAGATAACCAGCTTTTGTGCGGCCATAATAATGGAACATTTAATGTTGTAGGCGATAAAATTGAAACTTTAACTAACTACAGCGGTGGTTGGACGATTAAAAAGCTAAACAGTAACCCAAATCTTTTAATTCAGGGTACTTATACTGGTTTACTTTTATTCAACAAGAATGCGGCCGGCAATTGGCAGTTTTATAAGAAGATTGCAAATTTCAATATGCCATCAAGGTATGTAGAACAAGATCATAAAGGCGAAATCTGGGTAAGTCATGCTTATAAGGGCTTATATAAATTAAAGCTAAGTGCGGATTACAGTACTGTAATTTCAAATAAATATTATGATGAGAAAAGTGGTTTACCAACAAACTACAATCTGAATCTATTCAACTTGGAGAACCAAATCGTTTTTGCGAGTGATGCAGGTTTCTTTACTTATGATAATCTCAGCGATAAATTTTCTAAATACAATGTGCTGAATAAAGCCCTCGGTTCTTTTGCTTCATCAAACAAAATTATAAGTGCAGGTGCTAAAAAATATTGGTTTATAAATCATGGAAAAACTTCGTTGGCTAATTTAAGCGAACCGGGTAAAATTTCAATTGATTCTAACCGTTTCAGCGTTTTGGATGGTAGAATGGTTCAATACTATGAAAATATCAGCCGTATTAGCGATTCCATTTATTTAATTAGTGTTGATGATGGTTTTGTGTTCTACAATGCCAATCAAAAAATAGAATCTACTCAGCATAAACTTTTGCAAAAGGTTTTAATTAGAAAGATTGAAGATATTACCGATAAATATGCTGTAATAAGCGAGAATGGAAATAATGGTACTGCTGTAGAAATCAAAAACAGCAGAAATAATGTTAGAATATCTTTCTCTCTTCCATACTTTAGGCAGGCGAAAATAAAATTTCAATACTACTTGGAAGGATATTCCAAAGACTGGTCGGATTGGAGTACCGCAACGCAAAAAGATTTTACCAACTTAAGCAGCGGAACATATATATTTAAAGTTAGGGCTAAAATAAACGACTCTTCAATCAGTGAAACCACAAGCTTTGAATTCACAATTCTTCGCCCATGGTACTTAAGCAACTGGGCTATATTATTTTACATTTTGATTTTTGCTTTTGCGCTAGCTTCTAGTAAAAAGATTTACGAACGTAAGCTCAAGAAAGACAGTCAGAAAATTACCGATAAGTTACAGGCAGAGCAAGAGGAGATTTTAAAGCAGGAGGCCGAGGCTAATGAACGACAAATTCATAAGTTGCAAACGGAAAAACTTCAGGCAGAACTAGCTTCAAAAAACAGAGAATTGGCAAACTCTGCAATGACTTTAGTTTACAAAAACGAATTACTCCAAAAACTGAGTGATGAAATTGTTAAGCTTAAGGATGAAAATGGCAAGAAACTTGGCGATGACCAACTTCGTAAAATCCAGAAAGTGATTAATGATGGAATGACAGACGAACGCGATTGGCATTTGTTTGAGAATAGTTTTAATGAAGCGCATGAAAGTTTCTTCAAGAAGCTTAAAGCTCAACATCCAGATTTAGTACCTAATGATTTGAAATTGTGTGCTTATTTAAGAATGAACATGAGCAGTAAGGAAATGTCATCCTTACTAAATATTACATTAAGGGGGATAGAAATTCGGAGGTATAGATTACGTAAAAAATTAAACGTTCCGCATGATAAAAATCTTACGGAGTTTTTAATGGAGCTGTAATTATAATATTCCTAACTCCCCTACAACACACTATTGCTTCAAAATGTAGCAATAAAACCGATGTAAAATCACTACATCATCACCTCTCATACAAGAAAAATACTTTACCTTCAATCCTTTGTGTATTTTGTACACCACCTAATAAACAAATACATACCTCAAAAGTTATATCGGTAGATTTTAGGCAAAATTATTTAATATTCCAGATAGTCTTTTTACTTATTAATTGCTTGATGTATTAATGTTGAGGTACATATCCTTGTGCAATCAAGAAAACTAAAGCACATTTGTCGCAAATTTTTTAACCAAATTAATAAAGCATGAAAAGAACTTTTACAAAATTTTCTGTTCTGGCTCTATTTTCTTTGCTTTTAACTAATCTAACATTTGCTCAAGACCTAACTGTTAAGGGTAAGGTAACGGACGGCGGCGATAAGTCGACCATTCCTAGTGTAAGCGTTATAGTTAAGGGTACGCAAATAGCCACACAAACAGACGCATCAGGTGCATACAGCATTAATGTACCACCAAATTCAACATTAATTTTTACATTCATAGGCTATGGAACTCAAGAAATTCCTATTAATGGACGTACATCTATTGATGTTATTTTGGCTTCATCAAACCAAGAATTGGAACAAGTTGTTGTTGTAGGTTACGGAACACAAAAACGAAAAGACTTAACTGGCTCAATTTCGAGCGTAAATGGTGATGAATTAGCAAAGATGCCTGCTATAAACCCTTTAGCTTCCTTACAGGGTAAAGTTGCAGGATTAACTGTTGTAAATTCTGGCGGCCCAGGTTCACAACCTGTAATCCGTATTAGAGGTATTAGTAGTACGAATAGCGCATCTCCTTTATATGTTGTTGATGGATTATTGCAGGAAAATATCGATTATTTGAATCCGGCTGATATTGAATCAATAGACTTATTAAGAGATGCATCATCAGCTGCAATTTATGGCTTAAGAGGTGCAAACGGGGTTATCGCTGTTACAACAAAAAAAGCAGCTCGTGGTCAAACTAGAGTTAACTTCAATTCAAACATTGGTGTTCAAAAAGTTATCAATAAAATTGATGTAACCGATGCTGATGGTTTTAAGAAACTTTATTCTACGCAATTAACAAACATAGGTGCAGCACCATTTGATTTTACCAACTACACAGCTAATACCGATTGGCAAAATGAAATTCTTCGCACTGCGATGATAAATACGAATAGTTTAAGCTTCAGCAATAGTGGAGAGAAATCAACCACCTTGGTTAATTTAAGCTATAATAACCAAGAGGGCGTTGTTAAATATACCAATTACGAAAAGTATGTTCTACGTTTAAGCGAAGAAATTAAAGTAACGAACAAATTCAGATTAGGAGGAGATATTACCGGCTTCTTCGCTAAACCGAACCAAACCTCGATAGGTTTAAATAGCGGTGTTTGGGCAGCTCCTATTGTCCCTGTTCAGCTGAATGAGAATACATATTATTCGATGCCCTCTTTTCAACGTGCTCAGGTCGGAAATCCTGTTTCGGCAATTATGCGTGATGATAGAACCTCAATTAATAAAGTTTACCGTTTCAACGGAAGCATTTTCGGTGAATTAACCTTTCTAAAAGATTTCAAGATTAAATCGACATTTTATGGTGATTTTGGCTTCAATAATTCCAGAGCATATACCAGACCTCCATTTTTTATAGCAAACATTGGTGAAAATGGTGCGCCTATTACAGTTGTTAGGGATGATCAATTTCGCTCAAGAGTTACCCAAAGACAATCCGAATCCCACAGATACCAACAAGACCATACTTTAACTTATGAAAAATCTTTAGAGGGCGGACATAGAATTACGGCCTTAGCTGGTTTTACATCATTGCGTTTTGCATCCTCTAATTTAATGGGTAGCAGAACAGACAGTACATTAGTAGTTCCTGGCGATCCTGATTTATGGTATTTAAATGTTATCAACGTAAATAATATCCTAACAAACGAAGGTGAAGGTAACGAAGAATCGAATGTAGGTGCATTTGCCAGAGTAAGTTACAGCTATAAGGACAAATATTTATTCAACGGAACCATTAGAAGAGACGGAAGTTCTCGCTTTGCTCCTCAAAACAGATGGGGAACTTTTGGAAGCATTGGCTTAGGCTGGGTGGCAAGTGAGGAAGCATTTTTCAAATCTTATGTAAAAGGGATTAATTATTTAAAATTACGTGCATCTTGGGGCCGTCTGGGTAATTCTAATGGTGTTTCACCAAACTTATATCAACAAGGTTTATCTAATGGAGCAACAGCTGTTTTCGGAGATAATGTTTACACAGCAGTACAAAATGCTTATATCCCTGACCCAAATTTAAGATTTGAAATTGTACAAGGTTTAGATTTAGGACTCGATTTAAAGGCGTTAAATAATCGTTTTAGTGCAGAAATTAACGTTTATAACAAAATAACAGATGGTATTTTAACCAGTTTTCCGCTTTTAGCAGGTCAACTACCTTTCTTTACCAACCTTGGTAAAATTAATAACCGTGGTATCGAAGTAAGTTTAGGTTGGGGAGATAAAATTGGAGATTTCACTTACAACCTATCGGGAAATTTTAGCTACAACAGAAACAGAGTTGAATCATTGGGTAATACAACTGAATTTCAAATCACGGGAAATAGTGGCATTAACTTAACTAATTCTGGTCAATCAATTGGTTATTTCTATGGTTATAGACAAATCGGCATCTATCAAACAGCAAGAGAGATGCTTACCCAAGCACAATTCTCTAATTCGCAACTTGGCGATATTGCTTACCAAGATACCAATGGTGATGGAGTAATTACCCCTGCTGATAGAACGTATCTTGGTACTCCATTTCCTCCTTACAGTTACGGCTTGAGTTTAAACCTAGGTTATAAAGGCTTTGATGCATTAATCGAAGGACAAGGTGTAGCCGGCAATAAAATCTACACACAACGCCGTACCGCTAATTTCGCAACGCTTAATTATGAAAGCAATAGATTAAATGCCTGGACAGGTCCTGGAACCTCTAATGTTGAACCGATCTTAGACAATACGAGAGGTAATAATTTTCAATTCAGTTCTTATTTCTTAGAGCCTGGAGATTATTTCAGAATTAGAACTGTACAATTAGGATACACATTTGCTCCTGCTTTAATGAATAAAATTGGCGCTCAAAAACTTAGAATTTATTTAAGTGGACAAAACCTCCAAACCTGGACAAAAGCTACAGGATATACACCAGAGGCACAGATAAGCAGCATATTAGGTGGTGGTGCAGATAACGGTGTATACCCAGTCCCTGCTATTTATTCATTCGGATTGAATGTTACTTTCTAACCAAATTAAAAGCTTAAATGATGAAAATATTTAATAGAAATAAAAGAAACATCGCATTTGGCTTATTGGCTATTATTGCAGTTTCGACAAACTCGGGTTGTCAGAAATTTTTAGACACCCAAAGGCAAGGTGAATACACCGCCGATGATTACCCATACCCTCAAGGCGGAACACCATACGATACATTTTTATTCTCGGCATATAGTGCGCTTAGATCTTACAACTATATTTCTGATGGCTTTATGGTGGCAACCAGCATCAGAAGTGATGATGCTGACAAAGGTAGTACACCTACAGATGGTGGCGCAGATGTAATTGCTATGGATAACTTTCCTGCCCTAACAAATGGAAGGGTTAATACCTTATGGACAGAATATTACACCATGATCAATAGGTGCAACACCATTATCGATCAAATCTATAATAATTCAGAAATTATTGCCAGCGAACAACAAAAAGTTCAGGCTGAGGCAGAGGCCAGATTTTTACGTGGTTATTCGTATTTCTTTTTGGTTAGGGCTTATGGAAGAGTTCCTAAAATTGACAAGGTTTTAGATGTAACTTCTAACATTCCTCAAAGCAGCCCTGAAGTTATATATGCGTTCATAGAATCTGATTTACAATTTGCTGCTGCAAACTTACCGTTGAGCTGGCCAACAAAATTTATTGGTCGGCCTACGAAAGGTTCGGCAAATGGAATTTTAGCAAAAGCCTATCTGTATCAAAAGAAATGGGGAATGGCTATGTCGTTAGCTAGCCAGGTTATGAATTCTGGGCAGTATGATTTAAGTGTATCATACAATGATATTTTTAGCGAAAAGGGTGAAAACAGTAAAGAATCTGTATTTGAAATTCAAGCTACTGCAAGTGCAACTGTTCCGACAAATAATGGTGTACAATACGCAAGTATTCAAGGTACAAGAGGAAATACAACTGAATGGAACAGAGGCTGGGGCTGGAATTCGCCAAGTGCAGTGCTAGAAGCTGCTTATGAACCAAACGACCCTAGAAAAGTAAGAACAATTCTTTACAGTAGTATTGCTGGTAAGGATAATTTTACGCTTTATGGTCAAAAAGCGCCTTTATTTCCAAGCGAAGTACCAAATACGAAATACAATCATAAAGTTTTAGTGAATCCAACGTTTATAGCTGCTTACAATAATAGAGGCGGCTGGTGGATGAATGTAAGGATTCTTCGCTATGCAGATGTAGTTTTAATGTTTGCCGAAGCAGCGAACGAAGTGGGAGGAGCAGCAAATACAACTTTAGCCTTAGATGCGCTCAATAGTGTTAGAACCAGAGCTAGAATTGGTGCTCCAACTGGTACCTTACCAAATATTTCCACAGCAGATCAAAATGTACTTAGAAACGCCATCAGACAAGAAAGAAGAGTAGAATTGGCTATGGAGCACGAACGCTTTTTCGATATCGTTCGTTGGGGTATTGATGCTGAAGCAATGCAAGCTGCAGGTAAAACAGGCTACAACCCTAATCGAGATAGATTATTGCCAATTCCGCAACAACAAATTGATTTGAGTAAAGGTGTGTTAACTCAAAACAATGGTTATTAATTTCAAATTCATATAAAGATGAAAATATACAAATCAAGATATTTACTGATTTTAATCGCAGTATCCACCCTCTTTTCAGCTTGCGAGAAAGATGGGAACCCGAATAATTTACCCGAATTAGATCCAAACGATTATGTGGGAACTGTAGGTGGATTTAAAACATCAGATGAAATATTAAAAGACAATCTGGTTGCTTATTTTAGTTTTGATGATACCTACAATGAAAAATTAACAAATACGGCGCCAACGTCTAAAACAGGAGACTCATTTGTTGATGGCTTTAAAGGAAAGGCCCTAAATTTAAATGCGGGTTATCTTTACTATGCGACTCAGTTTGCAGCATTTAAACAAGAAGCTTTTAAAAGCTTTACAATTAGTCAATGGATACAAATTTCAAATAATGGATCTAAAAGAACCATGTTAACTCAATTTGCAAGGCCGGGCATTTTTGATGGTAACTTGGATATTAGGCTAAATACAAACAGCTATCCGGCGAGCAACATTGATGTATTAAAAATTGGCCCAAGATTTTCGACTATTGGCGGAGGTTCTCAAGATAATTTAAATTCTACCAAAACCCCTAAAATTGGCCCCACAAATTGGGTTCACCTGGTGCTAAGCTATAATGGTTTAACTGGTAGATTTAATATATTAACTAATGGAGAAAATATTGGTAGTTTTTCTGATAGAGGAATCGGAAATAACCTGTTCAAATCTAATGAGCCAAATGAATTGATTTTCGGCGCTAACTATAATCTTATACCTGGTAAATTAATTAATACAAATACAGAGTATGGTTTGATGACTGGTAAAATTGATGAGGTAAAAATCTATAATGCTTTTATGCCTGATGCAGTAGTAAAAGCAATGTACGATTTAACGATCGCTGGAAAATAATTAATGTAATGGAGTCTGTATTTCAGACTCCACTACTATCATTAACCCATCCTAAAGAGGATTAGCACAACCATTCCTGTAAGTTTTAAAATGAAAAATTCATTCTGTTATTCTAATAAGAAATGTTTCCAAAAAGCTTGCATTTACCTCACCTTTAATAGTATTTACTTTCACATCACTACATCATTACCTCTCATAAGGATTTTTTAACCCTTCAAAAACACTTCGTGTACTTTTTACACTTGTGTAGGTGAATTTTATTTATCTAAAACATAAAAACTGCATTTTTAGCCCGATTTCCCATTTGGTATTTCTTTTTGTGATAGTATTTGCTTAATGATGATGTACTAATGTTGAGGTAAGATCACTTGCACAAGCAAAAAAACAACCTCACATTTATCATAACAATTAAACTAAATTTTAATAAAGCATGAAAAGAATTTTTACAAGAATTTCTGTTCTGGCCGTATTTTGTTTACTCGCAATTAACGTAGCATTTGCGCAAAACATTACTGTAAAAGGTATAGTTAGAGATGGGGGTGATAAGACCACTATCCCAAGCGTAAGCGTATTAGTTAAGGGATCAACAAATGGTACACAAACAGATGCATCAGGAGCGTTTAGCATAAGCGCACCAGCAAACGCAACGCTAGTATTCCAATACTTAGGTTACACAAGTCAAGAAGTTGCAGTTGGCAACAGAACTACATTAAATGTAGAATTACAATCATCATCACAACAACTAGAGCAGGTAGTTGTTGTTGGTTATGGGACTCAAAGAAAAGTTGATGTAACTGGATCAGTAGCATCATTAAAAGGTGAGGAAATATCTAAACAAGCATCTGTTAACCCAGTGAGTGCATTACAAGGTAAAGTTGCTGGTGTTTCAATCACAAATACAGGTACACCAGGTGCTTCGCCAACAATTACAATTAGAGGAACAGGAACCATTTATGGTAAAACTGGTCCATTGTATGTTGTAGACGGTGTTTGGTATGACGATATTAATTTCTTAAATCCAGCAGATATTGCTAGTATCAGTATTTTAAAGGATGCATCTTCACAGTCTATTTATGGTATTAGAGCTGCAAATGGTGTAGTTTTAGTTTCGACTACAAAAGGGAAAAGAGGTGATGCCGTTATTAATTACAATGGAACTGTTGGTTTCCAGAAAGTAACCAATCAAGTTGAAATGGCAAACGCATCTGAATATGCAACGGCAGTTAATGAAGCATATAGCTTGTTATCTCCGCCTGCAACGCCACTTTTTGCAAACACAAACTTAGGAGAAGGTACAAATTGGTATGATGTTGTTTTAAGAGATGCATTAGTTACCAATCACCAGCTTTCTATTAGTGGTGGTACTGAAAAATCGAGCTATAATTTATCTTTAGGTTATTTAGATCAAGATGGTATTGTTAAAGGAAACAATTACAAAAGGTATACCGCAAGATTATCGAATGACTTTCAGATTTTTGAGCCATTAAAGGTTGGTTACAATGTTACTGCAACATCAAGCAAATCAAAAGATGCACCATCTGGAATCTTTAGAGCGTTATATGCAGCATCTCCTGTAGTTCCTGTTTTTAATGCGGATGGCAGTTATGGAGACCCAAATGCATTCAACTTGGGTAATGGAAGTAATATGAATCCTCAGGCTACTTTAGATTTTTTTAATCAGAATACAACAAAATATAAAGTTACTGGTAATGTATATGCTGAATTAAAATTTTTAAAAGATTTCACATTCAAAACTAGTTTTGGTGGAGATTTCGGTCAGGAAGAAGTTGTTGGATATGTGCCAGTTTACAAAGCAAGTAATACACAACAAAGCACAAACAGTAAATTAGATATTGATCGTATTGAAAACAGAAACTGGATTATTGAAAACACCTTAACCTATGATAAAAAATGGGATGATCATAGCTTAACTGTTTTAGTGGGTCAAACTGCTCAGCGTAATAAAATGTACACCATAAATGCTGATGCAATGAATGTTCCTTACACTTCAGAAGGCGACTTATATTTACGTTTAGGTGATGCAGCAAGCAGAAGTATTGTAGATTTAGGTGAATTATCAACCTTTGCTTCTTATTTTGCAAGAGTTAATTATAGCTATAAAAACAGATACCTGTTAAATGCTTCAATTAGAAGAGATGGTGCTTCTCAGTTTTTTGGTTCAGACAATGTTTGGGGAAATTTCCCATCAATCGGTGCAGGTTGGGTAATCAGCAATGAAGACTTCATGAAAGACCAAAAGATATTCAGCAACTTAAAACTAAGAGGTAGCTGGGGTAAAGTAGGAAATGCAGGTGTGCCTTTTAATCCATCAACTCAAACAGTTGACCAATCGGCTGCATTAATTGCAATTTTTGGCGGTATTCCTTACACTGGCGCTAGTATCAGAACACTTGTTCCACCAACATTATTTTGGGAGAGAAGTGCAGGTACTGACGTAGGTTTAGAAATGGGCTTTTTAAATAATAGATTAACAATTGAAGCTGATTACTACAACAGAAAAACTGAACAAGCCATCTTTGATATTCCAGTTTTAGGAAGTTTAGGAACAGTTAACAGTTCTTTAATTGCAAATCAGGCTGATATCCAAAATCGTGGATTTGAATTTTTAGCAACTTGGGCAGATAAGACTGAGGGTGGTTTCAATTACTCAATTAGCGGTAACATCGGCATCAATGATAATAAAGTTCTGAATGTAACATCTGGTTCTAATCCAATTTATAAAGGTGGAGCAGGTATTACAAGTGGGTATCTTTCTACAAGAACAGTAAACAATCGTCCAATCGGTGAGTTCTTCGGATACCAGGTTGTTGGCGTTTTTCAAACAGATGCAGAAGCAGCGGCTTGGCCTGGATTTAAGAAAGGTGATTTTAAATACCAAGATACGAACGGTGATGGAGTAATCGATTTAAGAGATAGAGTTGTTCTTGGAAATCCAAATCCAAAATTCACTTATGGTGTAAACACAAATTTCGCATACAAAAACTTCGATTTGACTTTAGATATTCAAGGTGTTGCTGGTGTGGATGTTTTTAATGCTAATTTGAGTAATCGTTTTGGTAATGAAAATTACACTAAAGATTTCATCAATAACCGTTGGAATGGTGCAGGAACATCTAATACTTATGCTTCAGCAAACTTGGCTGGTGGTTTAAATAATGCCCCAAATTCATTTTATGTTGAAAAAGGTGATTATGTACGCTTAAGGAATATACAACTTGGTTATACCTTACCACAAGCTATTAGTAATAAAATGAAGATGCAGAGATTAAGATTATTCTTGAATGCTCAAAATGCTGTTAACATCTTCGGATATAAAGGTTTCAGTCCGGAAGTTGGAGGAACTCCAACAAATGCAGGTATAGATACAAATGTTTATCCATTATTCGCAACCTATAACTTCGGAGTTAACGTAACTTTCTAATTGATATCAAAATGAAAAAAAATATAAATATACAGTCTTGTATCATAGCTACTGCTTTTGGTGCAATGCTACTTACCGCATCATGCAAAAAAGATTTTCTTAATGTTCCACCTCAAGGCCAACAACCATCAGTTACATTTTGGAAAACTCCAGATGATGCACTAAAAGGCGTTAATGCAATCTATGCGCAACTTAGAAGTTGGGATAATGTTGCTTTTAATGCTATTTGTATTGAAAGTACTGGTTCTGATGAAGCAGATAAAGGTAGTACGCCAACAGATGCAACTTTCTTTAATCTTTACGATCAGTTTACGGTAACTTCAACTCAGGGTGCTTTACAAGGTTTCTGGACTGGACAATATCAGAATATTAATTTATGTAATCAGGTTCTTGATAACGTGCCGAACATTACTATGGATGCAACAGTTAAAGCGAGATATTTAGCTGAGGCGAAGTTTATTCGTGCGTATTCTTATTTTAGACTTGTTAGGGCATATGGAAGCGTTCCCTTAAGGTTAAATGTTCCTAAAGATAATTCAGAATATAACTTACCTCAATCGGATAAAGCTGCTGTTTATGCTCAAATTGAAAAGGATTTAACAGAAGCTGCCGCAGTATTACCACAATCATATGCCGCTGCTGATCTAGGACGCGCTACAAAAGGTGCAGCTTTAGGTATGAAAGCTAAAGTTGCTATGTACCAGAAAAAATGGGCGGACGTACTTTCGCTTACCAATCAGGTAATGGGCATGGGTTATGACTTGTTTGCTGATTATGAAAAAGGATTCAGAACTCAGAATGAAAATAGTGTTGAGTCATTATTTGAAGTACAGGCTGAGTTGATTCCAGGTAATCCTTCTGCCTCAACCTCTCAGTATAGCCAAGTTCAAGGTGTAGCTGGAGTAATGGGATGGGGCTTTAACACGCCTTCAGCAGAGTTAGCAGCAGCTTATGAAACTGGTGATCCACGTAGAGATGCAACGATTTTGTTTAAAGGAGAAATAACTCCTCAAGGTGATTTAGTTCCCACAACTGTACCAAACGAACGTTATAATCAAAAATCTTATGTGCCATTTAACACAAGAGTTTCTGGTTTTAATGAAGGTGCTCAACAAAACATCAGAGTTTTAAGATTTGCTGATATTTTATTAATGAACGCTGAAGCAGCAAATGAATTGGGAACTCCGGCGCAAGCTTTAGCTCCTTTAAATCGTGTACGCAGACGTGCTAGAGGTACAAATACTGCAATCTTAGCAGATATTACAACTACCGACCAAGCTGCGTTACGTTTGGCTATCTATAAAGAAAGACAAGTTGAATTAGCGATGGAAAACGATCGCTACTTTGATGTAATCAGACAAGGTAGAGGCTTAGCTGTTTTTGGTCCGAAAGGATGGAAAGCTAATAAAAATGAGGTTTGGCCAATTCCGCAAACTGAAATTGATTTAAGTGGTGGTATGCTTAAGCAAAACCCTGGCTACTAATTAATTTTTGAAAAAGGTTGCCAGCTAACTGGCAACCTTTTTTATATACACTGAAATCTACCTTACAAAAACAACAATGAAACTTACATTCCGCTACATTTTATATATATCGCTAAGCAGCTTATTGATTTCATCTTGTGCTGAAAAAGTAGTTCAAAAGCAAAACTCAGGTTCAACTATTAAAAAAGATTTATCGGACGACCAATTACTTGATCTGGTACAGAAGCAAACTTATAAGTATTTTTATGAAGGCGCAGAACCCATTTCTGGTCTATCAAGAGAGCGTTTCCATAGCGATAATGTGTACCCGCAAAATGACAAAGACATTATTGCTACTGGTGCAAGTGGTTTTGGGATTATGGGCACAATTGTGGCTATTGAGCGAAAGTTTATTACCAGAGCAGAAGGATTGAAACACCTACAAAAAGGAATAGATTTTTTAGCAAAGGCTGATCGTTTTCATGGTGTTTGGCCACATTGGATTTTACCTTCTGGCAAAGCGAAAGCATTTGGCGAAAATGATGATGCTGGCGATTTGGTTGAAACCTCCTTCTTAGCACAGGCTTTGATTTGCGTTCGCCAATATTATGCTAACGGTAATACGCAGGAAAAGGCTTTAGCTGCAAAAGCTGATGAATTATGGAAAGGCATCGATTGGAATTTTTACAGACAAAACAATCAAAATGTATTGTATTGGCATTGGTCGCCAAATTCAGGGTGGAAAATGAACTTTGCCATTACTGGTTATAACGAATGTTTAATTACGTATGTTCTAGCAGCTTGTTCGCCAACACATGGTGTTCCTGCCGAAGTTTATCACGAAGGTTGGGCTAAAAGCGGCAAGATAAATACGAACATCTCCTTATACGGACATCCGGTTAAGTTAAAACATAATGTAGTAGGCGAAAATGTTGGACCGCTTTTCTGGGCGCACTACTCTTATTTAGGTTTAAATCCGAAAGGTTTAAAGGATAAATATGCCAACTATTGGGAAGAAAATAAAAGCCAAACCTTAATTAATTATGATTATGCAATTAATAATCCGAAAGGTTTTAAAGGTTATGGTAAAAATTCATGGGGCTTAACGGCAAGTTATTCTGTTAAAGGTTATGCTGCACACAATCCTCAAGAGGATTTTGGTGTAATCTCCCCTACCGCAGCGCTTTCATCATATCCATATACACCAAAAGAAAGTATGCAGGTCATTAGAAACTTATATGAAAACCTACACGATAAAGTTTGGGGGGAATTTGGATTTTACGATGCTTACAGTGAAACTGAAAATTGGTTCCCGAAACGATACATAGGAATAGATCAAGGGCCAATTGTAGTAATGATTGAGAATGGAAGAACTGGTTTATTATGGAATTTATTTATGAGTGCACCAGAAGTGAAAACCGGATTAACAAAACTTGGATTTGAGAGCCCTGAAATAAAATAAATCATCATTGCTAGGTGCGAAGCAATTTCGGTTGAATAGATTGCTTCATGCTTCGCAATGACGAAAGAACTTTAAATATGAAGAAAACCATACTTATACTTTCACTAATCATCTTCTCTTTTGGTGCTTTTGCTCAAAAACAAAAAACGTATTGTAATCCAATTAATGTTGATTACGGTTATACGCCATTCGAATCATTTACAGAATGGGGTAAACATCGTGCAACTGCCGATCCGGTTATTGTAAATTACAAGGGTGAGTATTTGTTATTCAGTACAAATCAATGGGGCTATTGGCACAGTTCGGATATGTTGAACTGGAAATTTATCGAACGTAAATTTCTTCGCCCCTGGAACAAAACAAAGGATGAACTTTGTGCTCCAGGCGTTGGAATTATTGGCGATACGGTTGTAGTATTCGGAAGTACATATACCAAAAATTTCACTTTGTGGGGTAGTACAAATCCATTGGGGAATGAATGGTTTCCTTTAGTGGATTCCTTAGAAATTGGCGGTTGGGACCCTGCTTTTTTTACCGATGATGATGGTAAATTTTATATGTATAACGGAAGCAGTAACAATTACCCGATGTATGGTGTAGAATTAGACCGCAAAACTTTTAAACCTATCGGTACCCGTATGCCAATGTATTTGCTTCAAAGCTGGCGTTACGGATGGCAACGCTTTGGCGAATACATGGATGATACTTTTCTTGACCCATTTGCTGAAGGTGCATGGATGACTAAGCACAATGGAAAATATTATTTTCAATATGGTGCTCCCGGAACCGAATTCAGTGGTTATTCTGATGGTGTTGTTGTTGGTAGCAAACCATTATTTGATGGAATTCAAACTACACCACAATCCGATCCGCTAAGTTATAAAGGCGGCGGCTTCTCCCGTGGTGCTGGTCATGGCGCTACATTTCAAGATAACAATAAACAATATTGGCACATTTCTACGAGTATTATCTGTGTAAAAAACACTTGGGAAAGAAGAATGGGTATTTGGCCAACTGGATTTGATAAAGATGATGTAATGTGGACCAACACAGCATTCGGCGATTATCCAC
Source organism: Pedobacter aquatilis (assembly GCF_032678425.1). Taxonomy (GTDB): domain Bacteria; phylum Bacteroidota; class Bacteroidia; order Sphingobacteriales; family Sphingobacteriaceae; genus Pedobacter; species Pedobacter aquatilis_B. Next base: position 132,644 of record NZ_JAVTSG010000001.1, read on the forward strand.
TCTATTTGCCATCTGAAAGAAAAGAAGGCGGACCAGCTGGACCGGGATGGATGTTAATCAATTATAAAAAACCGGTTACCGTATCATCAACCTTAGGAAGTTTTAATGCAAATAACGCAGTTGATGAAAGTATAAAAACGTATTGGAGTGCTAAAACAGCTAACAATGGCGAATGGATTCAAACGGATTTGGGCAGTTTAGCTACGGTAAAGGCCATTCAAATTAACTATGCTGATCAAGACGCAGAATTTATCGGTAAGCAAACCGGCATCTTCCACCAATACAAAATTTTATCTTCTGTTGATGGAAATAAATGGACAACACTTGTAGATAAAAGCCAGAATAAAACCGATGTGCCTCATGATTACATCGAACTGGAAAAACCTGTAAAAACCCGTTTCATAAAAATGGTAAACATCCATATGCCAACGGGAAAATTTGCCATTAGTGGTTTACGGATATTTGGAAATGGAAATGGTCAAAAACCCGATGCAGTTAAGAATTTAATCGTGTTGCGAACCGAAAAGGATAAACGAAGCGCATACATTAAATGGCAACCCGTTGATAACGCTTATGCCTATAATTTGTACTATGGCACGGCACCTGATAAGCTTTACAACTGCATAATGATACATGATTTTAACGAACATTGGTTTAAGGCGATGGATAGTCAAAAGGCGTATTATTTCTCGATAGAAGCTATAAATGAGAATGGCGTATCATCAAAAACTGAAGTTAAGAAAGTAGACTAGTAAAAGAATAACACACAATATAATGAGAAAAGCGAATATCCTATTTAGTTTGATTTTTGTGATGGCGATAAACAGTTTCGCCCAGACAAAAAAGCCGGTATCTGCTGAGGAGGCAAAAATGAATGCCTTTATCAACAATTTAATGGCTAAAATGACGGTTGATGAAAAAATCGGTCAGTTGAATTTACCAAGTTCAGGAGATATTACAACCGGACAAGCCAACAGCAGCGATATTGGTAAGAAAATCAGAACCGGACAAGTTGGTGGTTTATTCAACATTAAAGGTGTTGATAAAATTGCCGCCGTTCAAAAAGTAGCTGTAGAAGAAAGCAGAATGAAGATCCCTTTGCTTTTTGGAATGGATGTGATTCACGGATACAATACCGTTTTCCCGATTCCTTTAGGCATGAGTGCCACCTGGGATATGTATGCAGTAGAAAAATCAGCTAGAATTGCAGCTGTTGAAGCCAGTGCAAGCGGTATTAACTGGACCTTCTCTCCTATGGTTGATATTTCTCGCGACCCACGTTGGGGCAGAATTTCAGAAGGTAATGGAGAAGATGCTTATTTAGGTTCGGCTATTGCAAAAGCTATGGTTAAAGGTTATCAAGGCGATTTAAAAGCTAACAACCAGATTTTAGCTTGTGTAAAGCATTATGCGCTTTATGGAGCTGCAGAAGCTGGTAGAGATTACAATACCACTGATATGAGCAAAGTTAGAATGTATAACGAGTACTTACCTCCGTACAAAGCAGCAGTAGATGCTGGCGCAGCAAGTATTATGGCATCATTTAACGAAGTTGATGGAATACCGGCAACTGGTAGCAAATGGTTGATGACCGAGGTTTTGCGTAACCAATGGGGTTTTAAAGGTTTCGTAGTTACGGATTATACAGGTATCCCTGAAATGATTGCACATGGTATGGGCGATTTACAAACTGTTTCTGCTCTTGCTTTAAACGCAGGTGTTGATATGGATATGGTTGGCGAAGGATTTTTGGGCACTTTAAAAAAATCATTAGCAGAGAAAAAAGTAAGTATCGAGCAAATTAACAGGGCTTGCCGTTTAATTCTTCAAGCGAAATACAAACTTGGATTGTTTGAAAATCCTTATAAATTTTGTGATCCGAAAAGAGCAGAAACCGAAGTTTTTACACCTCAAAATCGTCAGGCGGCAAGAGAAATCGCTGCTGAAAGTTTTGTGTTGTTAAAAAACCAAAATAACATATTGCCTCTTAAAAAATCAGGCACTATCGGTTTGGTTGGTCCATTGGTTGACAATACGGCCAATATGTACGGAACATGGAGTGTTGCTGCACTTTTCGATAAGTCGGTTACGGTTTTACAAGGCATGAAAAATGCTTTAGGCGAAAATGCAAAAATTTTAACGGCTCGTGGTTCTAATTTCCTTGCAGATTCTGTAGCAGAACATCGTTATGTGAATATCCACAACAAAACTTACACCCACGATTCTAGAAGTGAAGAAGAAATGATTAAAGAAGCGGTTAACGTTGCTAAGAAATCTGATGTTGTGGTTGCTGTTTTAGGCGAAGGTTCTGAATTTACCGGTGAAGCAAGTAGCGTAACCGATATTCAAATGCCTGAAACACAAAAAAATCTATTGAAAGAATTAGCAAAAACAGGTAAACCGATTGTTTTGGTGCTTTTTACTGGTCGTCCGTTAGCTTTGAAATGGGAAAACGAAAATATTCCTGCAATTTTAAATGTTTGGTTTCCGGGTAGCGAAGCTGGAAATGCAATTTCTGATGTACTTTTTGGAGATGTTAATCCATCAGGTAAGTTAAGCGCAACTTTCCCTCAGAATGTTGGTCAGGTGCCGATTTTTTACGCACATAAAAATACTGGTCGCCCATTGGCAGAAGGTAAATGGTTCGAGAAATTTCGTTCAAATTATTTAGATGTAAGCAACGATCCGCTTTTCCCATTTGGATACGGCTTGAGTTATACAACCTTTACTTACGGCGATATCAAACTTAGCGCTAACACGCTTACAAAAGGCAAAAGCATTACCGCAACTATTCCGGTTACCAACAATGGTAGCGTTGGTGGAAAAGAAGTTGTGCAACTTTACACCCAGGATTTAATCGGCAGTATTACACGTCCGGTTAAGGAATTAAAAGGTTTTCAAAAGATTTATTTAAAAGCTGGAGAAACCAAAAATGTTACGTTTAGCATAGCTGAAAACGACTTGAAATTTTACAATTCCGATTTGAAATTTGTTGCTGAGCCAGGAGATTTTAAACTATTCATCGGTACAAATTCTAAAGATGTTAAGGAAGCTTCTTTCTCTTTAAAATAATATTAAAAAAATGGTTAGTTACACCCCGAGCTGTTGCGAAATAGCCGGGGTTTTTTAATTTTGTTATATGAAGAACATCATTTTAACAGTTTGCTTATCGTTTTTTGTATTGATATTAAAGGCTCAAGACTTAAGTAAATACGAAAAAGGCAACTTTATTAAGGGTAAAGATTCGATTTACTACAGAATCTTGTTTCCTGAAAACTTTAATCCAGCTCAAAAATATCCTGTTTTATTTGTACTTCATGGTCGTGGTGAGAGTGGGAACGATAATGAAAAGCAATTAACGCATGGTGCAAAATTATTTCTGAAAGATGAGGTAAGAAAAAACTTCCCGGCCATTATCGTGTTTCCGCAATGTACTGCCGATAGTTATTGGGCAAATGTAAACATTACAACAGACGAAAAAGGCAAGCGAAATTTCAGTTTTTTAGAAGGCGGCAAGCCAACCAAAGCCATGCATGCCTTACAGAATATGGTTAAGGATTTTTTAAAAAAACCATTTGTTAATAAAGAACAAGTTTACGTTGGTGGTTTATCAATGGGTGGAATGGGGACTTACGAATTGTTGCGAAGACAGCGCAAAACCTTTGCCGCAGCCTTTGCCATTTGTGGTGGCGACAATACAAATAACATTAGAAAATATCAGCATATTCCACTTTGGATATTTCATGGAGCAAAAGACGATGTTGTTGTTCCTGAGTTTTCAATGGCTATTGCCGAACGTTTAAAAACTGTTGGCAAAGAGGTGAAATTCACACTTTACCCAAATGCCAATCACAATAGCTGGGATAGCGCTTTCGCCGAACCGCAGCTTTTACCGTGGTTATTTGGGCATAAAAAATAAAATAATTAGAAAAGCAATTTCAGTACTAATCGGTTTTGATACTCCCGCCATTTGCTACAATCTTTTTTTAACTTCTGTTATGCTGAGGCACGAAGCATCTGTTTCGTCTGCAATAGATGCTTCGTACCTCAGCATGACAGCTTATTTAGTGTTGCTGCTTAAAAAAGTATTTCCGCTCCTGTCGGGTTTAAATTACATAGGCTAACCTAAGTAAATAGACCCGACATAAATGTAAAGCCCGGAGCCCGATTTTTCTTCGGGCGAGGACTTGAAATGTTGGCGGGACTGCTGTAACCGATGAGCAGGATTATTGCTCTTCAAAAAACAAAAAAAGGCTTGAAGAAAAACATCTTCAAGCCCTTTTTATGAATTGTAAATTTTGATTTACTCTGCCATGTTATGATAAACAGCCTGCACATCATCATCCTCTTCTAACTTATCAATCAATTTTAAAACATCTGCAGCTTGTTCTTCAGTAACTTCGTGGTGCGAAAGTGCAATACGCTCCAGTTTCGAACTTTTTAGCTCAATACCTTTTTCTTCCAACGCTTTTTGTAACGAACCAAAGTTTTCGAAAGCACCTTGCGCTACCGCAATATCGTTTCCTTCTTCATCGGCCTCTACATATAATTCTTCTAAACCAGCATCAATTAATTCGAATTCTAATTCCTCTAAGTCTAAGCCATCTGCAGGCACAAATCTAAAGATAGATTTGCGGTTGAAAACGAAATCTAATGACCCAGTTTTACCCAAAGAACCGTCAGTTTTATTGAAATAACTGCGCACATTGGCAACCGTACGGTTTGTATTATCGGTAGCAGTTTCAATTAAAACAGCAACGCCGTGTGGTGCATAACCTTCGTAAACAATCTCTTCGTAATTTGCCAAAGATTTATCTGAAGCACGCTTAATTGCAGCCTCTACCCTATCTTTTGGCATATTTACAGCTTTAGCATTTTGCATTGCTGTACGTAAACGCGAATTGGTTTCAGGGTTTGGACCTGATTCTTTAACGGCCATTACAATATCTTTACCAATACGGGTAAATTGTACTGCCATTTTACTCCAACGTTTAAATTTTCTCTCTTTTCTAAATTCGAATGCTCTTCCCATTTTTTAGTATCAAGTATTTGGTATCGAGAAGGGTTAATTGCTTAATTGCTTAAACTGTTTAACTGATGCTCAATAACGACTAACCAATTTAAACAGTTAATCAGTTTTTACCTTTTTATTTTTTTAAGTTATTTAACATATCAATTGTGAGTTTCGATAAATCGTACTCCGGTTTCCAGTTCCAATCTTTTGCAGCAACGCTATCATCAATAGAACGTGGCCAGCTATCCGCAATCTGCTGACGAGGATCTTTTTCGCCGTAAATTAATTTAAAATCCGGAATATGTTTCCTGATTTCTGCAGCTAAAATTTCGGGCGTAAAACTCACACCACCAAAATTATAACTACTTCTTACCGAAATTTTATCGGCCGGTGCATCCATCAATTCGATTGTACCACGAATGGCATCATCCATGTACATCATCGGCAACTCAGAACCTGCATTTAAAAAGCTTTGATAGCTTCCCTTTTTCAATGCATCGTGGAAAATATGAATTGCATAATCTGTTGTTCCGCCGCCTGGAGCAGCTTTCCAACTAATTAAACCTGGGTAACGGATGCTCCTAACATCCAAACCATATTTTTGGTGGTAATATTCGCACCAACGTTCGCCAGCAAGCTTACTGATACCGTAAACTGTATTTGGGTCCATTGTACAATATTGTGGCGTGTTATCCTTGGGCGAATTTGGTCCGAAAACGGCGATAGAACTTGGCCAGTAAACTTTTGCAGTTTTATACTCAAGTGCTAAATCCAAAACGTTTAATAATCCGTTCATATTCAAATCCCAGGCAAGTTTAGGATTTTGCTCGCCTGTGGCTGATAAAAGCGCAGCTAACAAATAAACCTGAGTAGGCTTATATTTATTAAAAATGCCATTTATCATTTCTTTATCTAAAACGTTTACAAACTCAAAAGGAGCCGAATTTTTTATATCATAATCTGGTCTGCGGATATCGCAGGCAACTACATGATCGTCACCATATATTTTGCGTAGCATGGTTACCAATTCAGTACCAATTTGTCCGTTTGAACCTAAAACAACTATATTTTCTTTCATATATTTTTGGGAGAATGAGCAAAGTTAAAAAAATGAGATAAAAGGGCTATAAAATATTTAAACTAAGTGATTAGCTTTAAAATTTCGTTCTGAAAAATGTTAATAAAACAGGCTCAGAACAGCAGTTTTTTACATTATTGATTAAATTAATTAATTACATTTACTATAATTGTAGCAGACCAAATAAATAATGATTCCCTTTGAGCCTGAAAATTCTGTTGATTTACTTAGCCGCCTGAAACAAGGCGATAAGTTGGCTTACGAGAAAATATACTTTGCTTTTAGTAAAGAGCTTTTGGTTGCTGCATTTAAAAAAACCGGCGACAGGGTAATTGCCGAGGAGCTGGTTCAGAACATATTTATCTCCCTTTGGGAAAAAAGAGAAACACTCCAGATTGAAAATTTGCAAGCTTATCTTTTTGGTGCCTTAAAGCTGAGTGTGATTAATCACATCCGCAGTTTGGTTACTGAGAATAAGTATATCGAATATCAGGCATTAAGTTATACCGAAAATAGTGATGATACGAATCATAGCATTGCGCTAAATGATTTATCGGGAATTATAGAAGAAAGCATCAATTCTTTGCCATCCAAAACGCAGGAAGTTTTCAGGTTGAGTAGGTATCAATACCAATCGGTTAAAGATATTTCGAATGAATTAAACATCTCTGAAAAGGCAGTTGAGTACCATATTACTCGTTCGATAAAAAGAATTAAAGAATATATTAAAAATTTTTATATATTTTTTTAATTGACAATCAGCAACTTACATAATTATTAAAATTATTTTAGGGTTAGGTTTAGGGATTAATACGCTTTGTGTTACTTGTATGTATAAAGCCAAATATTTTTCCTTATGAATCAGAAATCATTCATCGATTTACTTAACCGCTATAATAACGGTTTATGCACAGAAGCTGAAAAGCTTTGGGTTGATAAATGGTATCATAATTTAAACAACAGAAACTTTCAGGATATTTCATCAGCAGAACTTGCAGAAATGCAGGATAACATTTGGCAGAAAATAAATCCAGCTGAAACGATTAAACCAGTTTCTAGAACCAAAAAATTGTGGCCGAAAATTGCAATTGCAGCATCAATTATGGTTGCATTTTTAATTGGTGGCTTGTACATGGCGAATAATAACCATGCGGAGCAATCTTTTATCGATGCTAACGAGAATTTAAGCCTTATCACCAAAACAAATGATAGCACTGAGCCAATTTATTTCTTTTTGAGTGATAGTAGTCGAGTGAAATTAAAACCAAATGCAACTATTATTTATCCAGAAGCATTTGCTGCAAATAAAAGAACAGTTTATTTAAAGGGCGATGCTTTTTTCGAAGTAAGTAAAAATCGTAAAAAGCCTTTTTATGTTTACAACCAAAACATTGTTGTTAAAGTTTTAGGCACAAGCTTCCATGTAAAATCGGCAAAAAATGGCATTCCTGCCCAAGTAGCCGTTAGAACTGGTAAAGTTCAGGTTAATGAGAACGAAGAAAGCACCTTATTTAACATCAACGATAAAAAGGTAGCAAAGGCGATTTTATTAAAACCTAATCAAAAGGGTGTTTTTGCAAATCATAACTTAAATAAAACATTGGTTGATAAGCCTATTCCACTGGCAGAGGCATACAATGTAGCTACAAACTTAAACTACAACTTCAAAGAGGAAAGTTTAAAATCAATTTTCGAAACACTTACTGAAGCTTACGGCATAGATATTACTTCTGATAACGAGGATATTTTAGCCTACACATTTACCGGAGATTTGAGCAAAAAGGGTCTTTATGAGCAACTAGACCTTGTTTGCGGCTCCATTTCAAGCAAATACCAAATAAAAGGAACCAGCATTGTGGTTTCAAATAAAAACTAAAACCAAATATGAGTAATTATGAAAAGATCACTACTAACAAACAGCCCATAATCGCGGCACAACTTCCATAATATATTCTTAAAAAACAAAGCCGACAATGTGGGGCATTGCCGGCGAGTTAAATACATCTGAATGTATTCATGGTATTTCCATGTCCAATAAATCCAATCATTTAATGAACAATAACCAAATTTATGAAAAAAAATCAACTTATTTCGCTGGCTATATATGCAATGAGAGTTTCGATTTACCAAATACTTGCAATTACAATTTTTTCTTGTGCAGCACTTGCTAAAAACGCAGATGCTCAGGCCTTTCTTAATAAATCAATTTCAATTAAAGCTGATAAAACAGATATAAAAACCATTATTGAAAAAACAGAATCGTTAGCAAATGTGAAGTTTGTTTATAGCCCACAGCTTATCAATTCTGATAGAAAAATTTCAATCAATGTTGTTAATCAAAAACTTAAGTACTTTCTTGAGAATTCGCTAAAACGTTATGACGTGGGATATAGGATAGTTAAAGATCAAATTTTGCTCTATTCTATTCCCGCTAATAACAATTTAGAAATTTTGAAAGCATTCGATGGTACAGTAACTGGTAAAGTAACCGATAGTAAAGGCAATCCGCTTCCGGGTGTATCGGTAACTGTGAAAGGCAAAACTACAGGTACAACTACCGATGAAAATGGTAATTTCTCATTAAAAAGCTTAACCGTTGATAGCCGCGTATTAGTGGTTAGATATGTAGGTTACATTTCTAAAGAGGTAATGTTATCTCCAGGAAACGCTGATGAAAACATTAGCATTAGCTTAGCAGAAGATAACTTGCAGTTAGAAAGTGTTGTGGTAACAGGCGGAAATCCAAAGAAAAAATTGGAAAGTAGTGTTGCCTTAACATCAGTAAGTAATAAAGATATAACGAACAGAGCACCATTAAACAGTACAGATTTGTTAAAAGCTATACCGGGCTTAACGGTAGAAAGTACAGGTGGTGATGGCCCGGGTAACGTTTGGGTACGTGGGTTTCCTCAACAAGGTGGTTATATTTTCTTAGGTATCCAAGAAGATGGTTTACCGTTATTACCTACAGGTTTTAACACAAACCCATCGGTAGATCAGTATTATAAAACAGATTTAACCATTCAAAACATCGAAGCGATTAGAGGTGGTAACGCTGCAATTGTACAAGCGAATACTCCAGGTGCTGTTGTAAATAACATCAGCTATGCTGGTGCAGATAAACAATATGGCCAGTTCAAATTTACTACTGGTTTCTCTCAGGGTTTATATCGTTTTGATGGAAACACTGGTGGAAAAATAAATGACAACATCAAATACAACATTGGTGGTTTTTACAGAACAGATAATGGAGTTGTAGATCAAGGTTTTAATCCGGCTAACCAAGGTGGTCAGATTAAAGGTAACATGACTTTCAGCTTCAAAAATAACAAAGGTTTTATCAGAGTTTATGGTAAATATTTAAATGATAAAGTTCAGTTCTTACTAACCAGTTACTATCCTTATGATGGTACAGGTAAACCAACAACTTATCGTGATTATAATATGGCTGAGCAGTCTATCTTGCCTCGCCAAACTGAATGGAGCTACAACGATCCGTCTACAGGACTTCATAATTTTAGTTTAACTGATGGTATCCATACAAAATTAGGTTCTGCAGGATTTCAGTTTAATTATTTAACAGATGGCGGATGGCAAATCGTAAACAATTTTCGTTACCAAAATACACACACAAATAGTACCTACACTGCACCAGCAGGAATTAATGCAAGAACTGCTACAACGCCATATTACTATCCAGGTGGAGCAGTTGCGCCATTTGCAGCAGGAGATTACGTTGTAACTTCAAACGCACAAGGACAAATTAATAGTGATGTACAGATTGTAAACTATTTAGATTTAAGAAAAACGATTAAAAATCATAGTCTAAATATTGGTGCAGGTATACACCAATATAATCGCGATGATTTACGTTTTGGCTTCCGTTCTTTCACAGAATTTAAAGAGCATCCAAGTATTATTTTACAATCACCAACAGCACTGGAAAGAACTATCCAAAACAAAAACACATTTATTGGAGATACCAGAACATTATCACTTTATGCTGGTGATGAGATAAAAATCAACGAGAAATGGCGTTTAGATATTGGAGCGAGAATCGATAATCAAAATGTTAAAGGTGATAGACCATACTATGCATTAAATGCAAACGGTACAGTTAACATTTCTGCAGGCGCAAGTCCAAACATTTTAGGTTACACAGGTTATAATGAAACCTTAACCAATTGGTCAGCATCTGTTGGAGCAAATTACAAAATCAATTCAACAGCAAGTATGTTTGCTCGTGCAACGAAAGCATACAATGCACCAAATATTGGCGATTATAATGCATCAGCGTATAACGCGGCAAACATTAAAAAACGTCCTGTTTATTTAGGAGAAGTTGGTTTTAAATATGCTAAAAATAATTTAGCAGTTTTTGCATCGGGTAGTTATTCTGCAATTAAAAATGTGTCATTAACTATCAATGTACCAACAGTTGCTGCTGGTCAGCAAGCATTAATTGCTTTTGGTTCTACCCGTACATGGAGTGCTGAATATGAAGTATCGTACAAAATTGCTAAGCCATTAAGTTTACGTTTTACAGGAACTTTACAAGATTCGAAATATACAGATTACGAAGCGAACACAAGTGGAAACGCAGCAGTTGCAGCAGAATTTGGAAACCGAGTTTATAGCTTTACAGGTAATAGAACAGAACGTGTGCCAGTTCTAAATACAGAATTAGGTGCAAATTATGAGTATAAAAACTTCAACTTATATGTTGCAGCAAATTATGTTGGTAGCAGATTTACTTCTCCAAGTGAGAGTTATGAATTACCATCATATGTGGTGATGAAAGCAGGAGCTGGTTATAATTTCACTAAGAAAATAGCAATAAGATTTTGGGCAGACAACTTGTTAGATGCAAAAGTTTTAACCGAGGGTGATGTTCGTGGTGACCAATTTAGAGATTTCTCTCAAGTAGTACCAGGCTCACTTTTAATTGGAAGAACATTATTACAACGTACTTTCTGGGGTTCATTAGCTTATTCATTTTAACAAATAAAGCCGGAGCAAATGTTCCGGCTTTTTCATTTAAACAAAAAACATCATGACTAACAGAAGAGAATTTTTACAAAAAGCAGGATTAGCAGCAGCTGCTGCGTACCTTTCACCATCATTTATATCATCAGCCTTAGCAAATCCGGCCAAAATTTCTAAAATCGGAATTGGCCTTTTCACATTAAGAGACCAACTGGCGGCGGATGTAAATGCAACCATCCAAAAAGTTGCAAGCATTGGTTACAACCAAGTAGAAACCTATTACGGCTATCCAGGTAAATATGAGGTAAAAGGATTTTGGGGATTAGAGGCAAAAGATTTTGTTACCTTGTTAAAAAACAATAATTTAACTTCACCAAGTGGTCATTACAACACAACTGATTTCTTATCAGGAAAAGGTGATACTGTTTTAAAATCGCACATTGAAACTGCAGCAACAGTTGGGCAGAAATATTTTGTAATTCCGGCTTTACCAACAGATATCAGAACTAACGGCACCTTAGATGATTACAAGAAAATGGCTGCTCTATTTAATCAAGCAGCAGAACTTTGTAAAAAATCAGGTTTAAAATTAGCTTATCACAATCATAATTTTGAATATAAAGACCAAGGTAATGGTAAAACCGGATTTGACATTTTATTAAACGAAACGGATGCTAAATTGGTAGGCTTCGAGTTGGATATTTTCTGGGCAGTAAATGCAGGCTTAAATCCTGTGGAAATGTTTAAGAAAAATCCGGGTAGATATAAAATGTTCCATGTTAAGGATATGGATAAAACCGATAAGAGTGTTTTTGCCGAAGTTGGTTCAGGACAAATCGATTTTAAAAGCATTTTCGCTGCATCTAAAACTGCCGGATTAGATTACATTTTCGCGGAGCAAGATTTGGTTAAAAAAGATGTTTATACAAGCATAACTGAGAGCTACAATTATATAAAAAACAATTTAATTTAAGTTTATAATATTCATAAGTAAACACAAAACTTATTAGTAAAAATCGAACCAATTTTGAATTTAGTACAGCTCAACAAAATCGATTTAGAATAAAGTAAAATGAGGTCGATAGCATATTATTTAGAACGATTCCACGCAGTAACAATAGCATTGCATAGTGTTAATTATACACAGTCGATTTAATATTTCCGGCATATTTTTCTAATATTACTAAATCAATATATTACAACCAAAATATATAAAATACTATAACAATGCATAGAAGAGAAGCACTAAAAAACGTAGCTTTCTTGTTGGGAGGAGCCATCTCGGCAAGTACGATGGGCGTTTTATTCGAAGGTTTCACGCTCCCGGAAAACGAAAAGAATTTTGTATCGTTCTCTCCACAGGATGAGAAAATCTTTGCTGAATTTGCTGATATTATTGTACCAACAACTAAATCATCTGCCGGTGCAAAAGCTGCCGGTTTAGGCAAATTTATCCCAATGATGATGCAGGATTGCTATCCTAAAGAAATGCAAAATTCTTTTGCTAAAGGATTTCGTGAACTTCAGGCTAAATCGCTTAGCGATTTCAAAAAGAGTTATGTTGCACTAACGGTCCCGGAAAGAACTAAGTTGATGATTGATTTAAGAGCGATGTCATTGGCGCAAAACGAAACTAAATCTGAAGAAAACAAAGATTTGGTTTATTTCTTCATTACCGCAAGAGACTTAACTTTATTAGGCTACTATTCTTCGGAAATTGGTTGCACAAAAGCTCGTGAGTATGTTCTTGTACCTGGAAGATACGACGGCAACGCAAAATTAAAACCAGGACAAAGATCTTGGGCAACCTAATTTCTAAAACAACAACAAAACATCATGAATTTAAATACAAATTTAAAAGCTGAAAATACTTACGATGCTATTGTTATAGGATCGGGGATTAGTGGCGGTTGGGCTGCAAAAGAACTTACTGAAAAAGGTTTACGTGTTTTAATGCTCGAAAGAGGAATGAACATTGAGCACATTACTGGCTATGAAACCGCAATGAAAAGTCCTTGGGAGTTTAAACATGCAGGCAAACTAACCGAAGAGCAAAAGCGTACCCACCCAGTTCAGAAAAGAGATTACCCATATCAGGAAGCGAATGAAAAGTGGTGGGTAAACGATTTAGAATGTCCTTACACTGAAGATAAACGTTTCGATTGGTACCGTGGTTTTCACGTTGGTGGTAAATCGCTAATGTGGGGCCGTCAAAGTTACCGTTTGAGTGACCATAATTTTGAGGATAACAAAAAAGACGGACACGGGAGCGATTGGCCTGTACGTTATGCAGAACTTTCTCCTTGGTATGATTACGCAGAACGTTTTGCTGGCATCAGTGGTTCGAAAGAAAACTGGCCAACTTGTCCGGATGGTGAGTTTTTACCGCCAATGGATTTAAACATCGTAGAAAAATCGGTAAAAAGCCGCATCGAAGAATATTACAAAAGAGAGCGTATCATGATGATTGGCCGAGTTGCCAATTTAACTGTACCTCATAAAGGACGTGGAAACTGCCAATACAGAAATTTATGTAGTCGCGGTTGTCCATTTGGTGCATATTTCAGTACACAATCATCTACACTACCAGCTGCGATGGCAACAAAACGCCTTACAGTTAGGCCATATTCTATCGTAAATCATATTATTTATGATAAGGATACTAAAAAAGCAAAAGGTGTAATGGTAATCGATGCTGAAACCAACAAAACAATGGAATTTTATGCTAAAATCGTTTTCGTTAATGGTTCTACGTTAGGTTCTACTTTTATTTTGTTAAACTCAACTTCTGATGCACATCCAAATGGTTTGGGTAATGGAAGTGGCCAGCTAGGTCACAACTTGATGGATCACCATTTCCGTTGTGGTGCTTCTGGTGAGGCTGAAGGTTTTGATGATAAATACACTTATGGCCGTCGTGCTAATGGAATATACATTCCAAGATATCAAAATATAGGTAACGACAAACGTGATTATTTACGTGGTTTCGGTTATCAAGGCAGTGCAAACAGATCAAACTGGCAAAGTGATGTTGCCGAGTTATCTTTCGGTTCTGGTTTAAAAGAAAAAATGACTAAACCAGGTAAATGGACAATGGGTTTAGGTGGTTTCGGAGAAATGTTACCATACTACGAAAACAAAGTTTACATTGACCATAACAAAAAAGATAAATGGGGTCAGCCTGTATTAGCTATCGATTGCGAATACAAAGAGAACGAGAAAAAAATGCGTGTAGATATGATGAATGATGCTGCTGAAATGTTAGAAAAAGCAGGCATGAAAAACATCAAAACCTACGATGCGGGCTGCTATCCAGGCATGGCTATCCACGAAATGGGTACGGCCAGAATGGGCAGTGATCCAAAAACATCTGTTCTAAATAAATGGAACCAAATGCATGAAGTAAATAATGTATTTGTAACTGATGGTGCTTGTATGCCTTCTATCGCATGTCAAAACCCATCGCTAACATTTATGGCTTTAACCGCACGTGCTGCCGATTATGCAGTAAAAGAATTAAAGAAAAATAATATTTAAATATAGGTAAAAGCTGAAAGGTTTAAGGCGCAAGGTATATCCTATCGCCTTAAACCTTTTACCATATATCCTAAAATCGTTATGCAAAGAAAACTAAGAATGGGCATGATAGGTGGCGGCAAAGACGCCTTTATCGGTGCTGTACATCGCCTTGCAGCAAACATGGATGGTTTAATCGAATTATCTGCGGGTGCTTTAAGTGTAAATCCAGAAGTTGGATATGAATCAGGTAAATTGTTATTTCTACCAGACAACAGAATTTATAAAACTTATGAAGAAATGTTGCAAAAGGAAAGCGAATTACCTGCTGATGAAAGGATTGATTTTGTAACCATAGTAACACCAAACTTCGCCCATTTTGCTCCGGCGATGAAGGCTTTGGAGCTTGGATTTAATGTAGTAATCGAAAAACCTATTACTTTAACTTTAGAAGAAGCAAAACAGCTGCAAGCAAAGGTTAAAGAAACCGGGTTAACATTATGTTTAACGCACACCTATTCAGGATATCCGATGGTTAAACAAGCAAAGCAAATGGTTAAGGAAGGTGCTTTAGGCGCTATTCGTAAAATCATTGTGGAGTACCCTCAAGGTTGGTTAAGCAAGCTATCAGAACGCGAAGGAAATGCTCAGGCAGCCTGGAGAACTGACCCATCTAAAACAGGTAAAAGCGGTAGTATGGGCGATATTGGCACCCACGCTGCACAGCTTGCAGAATATATTTCAGGCTTAAAAATCACAAAAATTTGTGCTGATTTAAATATTGTAGTTCCGGGTAGAGCGATTGACGATGACGGTAACGTATTATTAAAATTTGATAATGGTGCTAATGGCGTTCTTGTCGCATCGCAAGTTGCTGCTGGCGAAGAAAATGCACTTAAAATTAAAGTTTACGGTGAAAAAGGCGGGATGGAATGGCATCAAATGGAGCCAAATACTTTAATTGTTAAATGGCTTGATGCTCCGGCACAAATCTATCGCACCGGAAATGGTTATATGGGCAGCTTTGCTAAGCACAATACACGAACACCAGGCGGGCATCCCGAAGGATATTTAGAAGCATTTGCAAATATTTATAAAAACTTTGCATTAACTGTTGATGCTAAATTAAATAAGCAAACGCCTACCGAAGAAATGCTTGATTTCCCTGGTACAGAAGATGGTATCCGTGGAATGGCATTTATAGAAAACGCAGTAAATTCAAGTAACTCTGACCAAAAATGGTGGGACTATAAAATTTAATCAATAATGACAACGATAAAAGGACCAGCAGTATTCTTAGCCCAATTTATTAGTGATGAAGCACCATTTAATTCATTAGATGGAATTTGCGAATGGGCAAAAGGGTTAGGCTTTAAAGGCATTCAAATGCCAACTCTTGATAGCAGATTTATCGACTTACAAAAAGCTGCTGAAAGTAAAACCTATGCTGATGAATTGAAGGGTAAAATTGCCTCATACGGTTTAGAAATTACCGAACTTTCTACGCATTTGCAAGGTCAGTTGGTTGCTGTTCACCCGGCTTACGATGATTTGTTTGATGCATTTGCACCAAAAGAAGTTCACAAAAACCCGAAAGCCAGAACCGAATGGGCAGTACAACAAATGAAATATGCAGCAAAAGCTTCTCAGAACTTAGGTTTAAATGCTCATGCAACTTTCAGTGGTTCATTATTGTGGCAATATTTTCATCCATGGCCTCAGCGCCCCGCTGGTTTGGTTGAAGAAGGTTTTGCAGAATTAGCTAAAAGATGGACTCCAATCCTAAATGAATTTGATAACTGTGGCGTAGATGTTTGTTATGAAATCCATCCAGGCGAAGATTTATTTGATGGTGAAACCTATGAAATGTTCTTGGCAGCGGTAAATAATCACCCAAGGGCATGCTTATTGTATGACCCATCACACTTCGTGCTTCAGCAGTTAGATTATATTCAGTATATCGATTTTTACCACGAAAGAATTAAAGCCTTCCACGTAAAAGATGCTGAGTTTAATCCGACAGGAAAACAAGGAACTTTTGGAGGTTACCAAAGTTGGGCAAATCGTGCAGGTAGATATCGTTCTCCTGGCGATGGGCAAGTTGATTTTAAAACGATTTTTAGTAAATTGGCTCAATATGATTTTAAAGGTTGGGCCGTTATGGAATGGGAATGCTGCATAAAAAACCAGGAAGATGGTGCGAGAGAAGGTGCAGAATTTATTAAAAAACATATTATAAACGTAACTGATAAAGCTTTTGACGATTTTGCCGCATCTGGTAGCGATGCTGCATTTAATAAAAGAATTTTAGGTTTATAATAGTAAACTAGCAAAACACACAAATAACAATAACATGAAAAAAACAATTTTAATTTTAGGAGCCGTAGTTATTTTTATGGCATCCTTTTCAAAGGCAGATTTAGAGAAGGAGAAAGCTGTTGCAACTGTTGTAGCGGCAAACAATGCATTTTTTCAGGTGTCAGCAGGAGAAAAACTGATTAACAAATCAGACTGTTTAGGTTGCCACAATAAAACCAATAAAATCATTGGTCCGGCGTATGTTGAGGTTGCAAAAAAATATGCAAACACTGAGAAAAATGTAAATTATTTAGCTGATAAAATTATTAAAGGCGGAACTGGCGTTTGGGGAACTATGCCAATGACAGCACACGCAACTTTAAAGAAAGAAGATGCTAAATTGATGGCAAAATATATTTTATCGTTAAGAAAAAAATAAAATAACCAACAAACCCTACTAAATAATGAAAACAGAGCAAGAAAATAAGAACACGAGTAACCGCCGTGATTTTATTAAAACCAGCGCCATTGCGGCGGCTGCATTTATGATTGTCCCTCGCCATGTTTTGGGCGGAAAAGGCTTTTTAGCACCAAGTGATAGATTACTTGTTGCCGGAATTGGTGCCGGTGGTAAAGGCCAGAGCGATATTGCCATGTTTGCTAAAAGCGGCAAAGCCGATATTGCATTCTTATGCGATGTTGATGACAGACGTGCCGCAGCAAGTGTTAAAGCATTTCCAAAAGCTAAATATTATAGAGATTATCGCGAGATGCTTGATAAAGAGCATAAAAATTTCGATGCAGTTTCTGTTTCAACTCCAGATCATAGTCATGCTATTCAAGCACTTGCAGCTATGCAATTGGGTAAGCACGTGTATGTTCAAAAACCATTAACTCACGATATTCACGAAGCCCGTATTTTAACAGCTGCTGCTAAAAAATATAAGGTTGTAACGCAAATGGGTAATCAAGGTGCATCAAATGATGGTCCTCGCCAAATGAAAGAGTGGTACGAAGCTGGTTTAATCGGCGATGTTCACACAGTTTACGCCTGGACTAACCGCCCCGTATGGCCTCAAGGTATTCCTTGGCCTGATAAGAAAGCTGAAATTCCTAAAGAACTAGACTGGAATTTGTGGTTAGGAACCGCTCCAGACAAAGACTATGTAGATAAACTAGTGCCTTTCAACTGGCGTGGATGGTGGGATTATGGAACCGGAGCATTAGGCGATATGGGTTGCCACTTAATTGAAGCGCCTTTCAGCGTTTTAAATTTAAAATATGCTAAAGAAGTTGAAGCAAGCGTTGGCTCTGTTTACGTTGATGAATTTAAACGCGGTTATTTCCCAGAAAGCTGCCCTCCTTCTAGTCACGTTACTTTAAAATTCCCTAAAACCAATAAAACCAAAGGTGATGTTACTTTACACTGGATGGATGGCGGTATTCAACCAGAGCGTCCGGCTGAGTTAGAGGCTAACGAAACTTTTGGCGATGGCGGTAACGGAACTTTATTTATCGGAACAAAAGGTAAAATGATGGCCGAAACCTACAGTGCTAATCCAAAATTATTACCACTTAGTAGAAATAAAGACATTAAAGTTCCAGAAAAATATGCACGTGTAAAAGATGCTGCAAATGGACACTATGCTCAATGGGTTGAAGCTGCTATTGCTGGTTATGGCAAACAAGAAGTAAGTTCTCCTTTCGAAATTGCTGGTCCGCTTACTGAAGCACTTTTAATGGCTAATCTTGCAATTAGAAGTTTCGACATTCAAAAAACAGTTAACGGAAAAGTGACTTATCCTGGCAGATACATGAAAATGCTTTGGGATAACGACAATATGAAGATTACCAATTTTGATGAAGCAAACCAATTCGTTAAACGCGAATACCGTAAAGGTTGGAATGAATTAACACTGTAAATTCCATTAAACCGTCATTGCGAGGTACGAAGCAATCTTTCTGAATAGATTGCTTCGTATTTTGTTAACAACATTTAAAAAACATGAAAAAAATCTTCCTATCTGCTTGTATTTTACTAGCAGTTACTCAAATATCAAATGCCCAAAAAGGATTTAAGCCATTATTTGATGGTAAAACCACCAAAGGATGGCACACATACAACAAACCTACAGTTGGTAGTGCCTGGCAAGTACAGGATGGTGCATTACACTTCGACCTCGCTGCGAAAGGCAAAGATGGCGGTGGCGATTTGGTTACCGATAAAGAATTTGGTGATTTCCACTTGAAATATGATTGGAAAGTTGCTCCAAAAGCCAACAGCGGATTAATTTTCTACGTGCATGAAGCACCACAGTATGGAGCAACTTACTCAACGGGTTTGGAAATGCAAGTTTTGGATAACGACGGGCATCCGGATGGAAAAATTACGAAGCACCGTGCAGGCGACCTTTACGATTTAGTAAAAAGCTCATCAGAGCCTGTAAAACCTGTTGGCGAGTGGAATAAAGCAGAAATCATCAGCAAAAAAGGAACACTTACCTTAATTTTAAATGGTGTTGAAGTTGTTAAAACTACCCTTTGGGATGAGAATTGGAAAAACCTAATTGCCGGAAGCAAATTTGCAACCTGGAAAGATTGGGGAACTTTCAAAACCGGAAAAATTGCCTTGCAAGATCATGGCGATGAAGTATGGTACAAAAACATCTTAATTAAAGAACTATAAAATACGGATGACGTAAGAGGGAAAATGTATAATGTGAATTACAACCCTCTTACATCATATCCATTATACCTCATCCATCTTACATTTTACATAAAACCAAATAAACTAATGAACAGCACAATTCGCTTCAAACTCTCTTTCATGATGTTCCTCGAATTCTTTATCTGGGGCGCATGGTTTGTTACCTTAGGAACATTCCTAGGCAATAACCTAAAAGCTTCCGGAGCAGAAACCGGAGCCGTATTTTCTACTCAATCCTGGGGTGCAATTATTGCCCCTTTTATAATTGGTTTAATTGCTGATAGATATTTTAATGCCGAGAGAATTTTAGGCGTTTTGCATATAGTTGGAGCAATTTTAATGTATCAAATGTATAATGCAACCGATGTAAGCGTATTTTATCCATACGTTTTAGGATACATGATTTTGTTTATGCCAACATTAGCATTGGTAAATTCTGTTTCTTTTAATCAAATGAAAGACCCTGAAAAAGAATTTGCTAATATTAGGGTATTTGGTACTATTGGGTGGATTATTGCAGGTTTATTAATCAGTTTTATTTTTCATTGGGATTCTCCAGAAGGTATCCAATCGGGCTTATTAAGAAATACCTTTTTAATGGCCGGAATTGCTTCATTAGTTTTAGGTGTATTTAGCTTTACCTTGCCAGCAACACCTCCTAAAGTTTCTGAAGGCGCTGTAAAGGTTAGAGACATTTTAGGTTTAGATGCATTGAAATTATTAAAGGATAAAAACTTTACTGTCTTTTTTATCTCTTCAATCCTAATCTGTATTCCTCTAGCTTTCTATTACCAGAACGCAGGTTTATTCCTTGCGGATATCAAAGTGGCTAATCCAACAGGTAAAATGGCGATAGGCCAGGTTTCAGAAGCGTTATTTTTACTAGCCATCCCAGTATTCTTTTCTAAATATGGATTCAAGAAAACAATATTAGTAGGTATGTTAGCTTGGGCGGTTCGTTACATTTTATTTGCTTATGGTAATGCCGGCGATTTAAGCTTCATGTTAATAATTGGAATTGCATTACACGGTGTTTGTTACGACTTCTTCTTCGTATCCGGACAGATTTACACAAACTCTAAAGCTGGAGATAAGGTTAAGAGTGCTGCACAAGGAATTATCACGCTTGCAACTTACGGTGTGGGTATGCTTATCGGATTTGCTGTTGCAGGTAAAATTTCTGATGCTTATAAATCTGCAGAAGGTATTATGGACTGGAAAATGGTTTGGATAATTCCGGCAGGTATAGCTGCTGTAGTTTTCGTACTTTTCGCACTAGTATTTAACGATAAATCTAAAGCAGAAGTAGCAGCTGCATCTCATTAATAAATTGATGGCATTTTAGCCCTTTATAAATACATCGAAAAGTAAGGCAATAGCTTTACTTTTCGATTAAAACTCAAAATATGATATCAAGAAGAAGTTTTATAATCAACAGTAGTTTGGCTGCCGCAGCGGCTTTATTAGTTCCATCTTTTGCCTGCATGGCAGATAAAAAGAATGTCGGTTTACAATTATATACACTTAGAGATGAACTTCCGAAAGATGTAAAAGGAACTTTAGAAAAAGTAGCAAAAGCTGGCTTTACTGAGGTAGAAACTTACGGTTTTTCGATTAAGGATCAGTTTTGGGGATTAACACCTGCCGATTTAAAGAAAATTTTAGATGACAATGGTTTAAAAGCTGTGAGTGGTCACTTTGGTTTAGGTTCTTATTTAACCGATGGTAAAACTGAAGAGTTAAAAGCAGCAATTGTTGCTGCGAAAGCACTTGGCATGGGCTACGTAACTATTCCTTGGTTAGAACCATCTATCAGAAAAAATGCTGAAGACTATAAAAATTTAGCTTTAAAAATTAACGAAGCAGGTAAAATGTGTAAAGCAGAAGGCATTAAATTGGCTTACCATAACCACGATTTTGAATTTGAGAAGCAAGGTGATACAACTGGTTACGACATTTTATTAACTAATACTGACAAGGATTTAGTAGACTTTGAATTAGATTTATACTGGGCAGTACGTTCTGGTAACGACCCTAAAAAATTGTTTACTGCAAACCCTGGTCGTTTCCCAATGTGGCACGTAAAAGATATGGACAAAACTAACCCAGCACTAAATGCCGAGGTCGGAACAGGTTCAATTGATTTCAAAGCAATTTTTGCCGAAGCTAAATTGTCTGGCATGAAGCACTTTTTTGTGGAGCATGAAACCAATTACAAGCCAAATCCAATGGGTTCTATCACAGCAAGCTGTAATTACATCAAAAAGGAAATAATCTAATAAAGCGCCAAAATGAATTCGAGAAGGACATTTATAAAACAAGCAGGTTTAGCTGCCGGTGCAGCTTTAATCCTACCCTCTTTAGCATTTGATAAAGCTACCAAAAATGTTGGTTTGCAATTGTATACATTAAGAAAGGAAATTCCAACTGATGTAAAAGGCGTAATCGAAAAAGTAGCGCAAGCGGGTTACAAAGAAGTTGAAACTTATGGTTTTTCTAATGGAAAGTTTTGGGGTTTAACGCCTAAGGAGTTTTTAAAATTGTTAAAAGATAATGGATTAAAAGCGCCAAGCGGCCATTATGGAATGGATGATTTTATGAAAACCGGAAGCACGGATAAATTAAAAGCCGATATTGAATCTGCTGCAGCCATTGGAGGAAAATATTTTACCATCGCTGGTGCTCATGTAGATGTAAGTAAAGGTGCAGATGGTTTCAAAAAAACTGCCGAGGGTTTTAATAAAGTTGCGGAAATTGCAAAGGCATCGGGTTTAAAATTTGCATACCATAATCACGATTTCGAATTTAAAAAATTCGAGAACACTACAGGTTATGATATTTATTTAACAGAAACGGATAAAAATCTGGTCAATTTTGAATTGGATTTATACTGGGTGGTTCGTTCAGGAAATGATCCTTTAGCTTTTTTCAAAAAATATCCAGGTCGTTTCCCGATGTGGCATGTAAAAGATATGGATAAGGCTAAGCCAGAACTGAATACAGAAGTTGGAAAAGGCTCAATTGATTTTAAATCGATTTTTGCTCAGGCTAAATTATCAGGGATGACAAATTTCTTCGTAGAACACGAAAACAATTATGTTCCAGATCCAATCGGCTCGATAAAAACAAGTTGCGATTACATCAAAGCTAATTTGGTATAAAAAGAGTGCCGTCATCTCGACCGAAGCGCAGCGTAGTGGAGAGATCTTTGGCCTAACTTAAAGGATTTCTCGACTTTGCTCGAAATGACGGATAAATCATTGCAAGCGAAGTCGAGAAATCTTTTTTATTTAAACCTTTCAAACCCTAATTCAGTTTTGCGGCCAAAACACATGTATTTTTAAAACGTTTTGTATTTCCTTTCAAATCGAAAACATCAAATACAACAACATAAATCCCGATTTTGGCTAAACTTCCATTATCATCCAAACCATCCCAAATCATGTTTCCGGACGTAGCTATCAATTGATTTTTCAGTAGCTTTCTTATTAAAATACCTTTATCTGAATAAATATTTATCGTTGCCAAACTTGAATTTTCAGCAAGTTGGTAATCTAAAGTTAAAAAGTCTTCAAAACCATCAGCATCAGGAGAAAAAGTTTTGTTTTTTAATATCACGAAGTTTTCATTTCCAGATAAGGTTACTGAATTTTTATAAGTTGGTGTTGCAAATCCAACGGTTGCCGCCGCTGATTTAAAGTTATTTGGTTCATTTGCATCAACTAAAAAAGAAACCCGTTCAATTGAAATTCCATCTTCATTCTGAATCAGTGGATGGTGGGTTTTAGCATCATAGTTTAATCTATCTATAACTAAATCATTACTCAAAAGAATTACCGAACCCTTGTCATTATTGTAAGTTGGCATTGATGATAATTCAATAAAATTATCTGGATTTTGCGCTAAATAATTTTGTTTTACGTTTGAACCATTTGTGCTGATAACCCAGTAACTAAACGGATTTATAAGTAAACTTTTATTAGCAACAGATTTGTGATTTGCTATAACTCCCTTTGTATCTAAATTAGCTATTTGCAGTTCTTTCAAATCCAGCTTTTGACTTGTATTGTTGTAAATCTCGACAAAATCAACTCCGTTTGCTTTCGGGTTAAACAATACTTCTGAAATTAAGATATCACGTTTCTCAATTTTCTTCGCCAAAAATAATTTTGCACTATTTGCAGCGGGGCTGATTAAATTTCCTGCACAGTCTGTTATATTTTGTGCGGTTAATGTATTTTCAATCCCCCTGGTAAAAGACGTAGAAAATTGAATATTGACGATGTTGAAATTAGGCGATTGTACAACAACGGATTTTGGACTGCCCAAACCATTATTTATAACATAATTGGAAAAAATACTGGCCGACAAGCTATCTACACTTTTAGAAAATTCAATTTGTACGGTTAAACTATCAATTACATTTGCCACCAATAATTTTGGAATTTCAGTACTTAACTGTGCTTGGTCAATAGAATTTTGCTTTCCTGGTGTGCCACCAGAAACATCGCTAGAAGCAATCCAATTTTGAATTCCTTTACAAACACTTTTACGGTCGATTAATTCTAAACTGAAACCGCCTTTTTTCTTCAAATCATCTTTATACCAAGTATCAGAATAAGCAACCTTATCAATAATCTTGCCCGTGTTATCCGTTATAGTGAGCACATCTTTATCATTATTTAAACTCGGCCAAGGTGATAATCCTATGGTTTTACCAAAAGGTTTAAACAAATTTTCATCCGCCTTTGCGGTAAGAATAACATGTTGATTTGGTTTAATTGTATCGGTTAAAAAAGTGTAAGTTGAAGTTTGATCAGCATACTTCCAGCCCTGTGTTAAAATGTATTCCTGGGTTGTATTCCAAATCTCCACAAATTCCTTTTGTGGCAAAGATGGACTTCCAGTTGGATTCGCAAATATTTCGTTAATTACAACATCACCATACTTTGGTATATATGGTTTAATGTAAAAGAACTCAGAATGACTATTAGGCAAAATGATATTACCCTTTTTATCTTTAACATTATTAATAAGTAAGCTGTAATTTCCAGATGTAAATTCTGCTGCAAATGTTAAACGATAAACATTTGCCAAACTTGTGGCTTCGACCTTGATTGGTGAACCATTGCCATTTGATAAAGCATAGTTACTTGATGCAATTGCCGAATTTATATCCATTGCTTCAGAAAATATAACCTCTAAAATGGTTGAATTCACCACTGCAATCCCTCTCAAACTGGGTGGAATTACATCAGGAACTAAATCATCGATTTTAAAATCATCAAAAATATATTGGTTATACCTTGAAGCTGTTGCGTATTTACAGAATACACCCGCGAATTCAGAAGTTTTAAAAGTATTATCCGTTACCGAACCTTCAAGATTAAAGTTGTTTCCTCCAGCAATATCTGTAAACAAACTCCATTTGCCCAAAGCATCTCTCGTAACTCTTATCTTAGCTAAAAATACGTTTGCATTTGCTCTCACCTTTTGCGGCCCACTTATAATTTTCGTTGTTGATGTTCCAGTCTGACGATATAAATGACAACCATCATTTACACCTGTCTCACCAATTTGAATAAAGTATCCGTTTAAACTTCCCTTTAGGTTTTCCTTATCAGAAGTTAGATAAATACGTACAAAATTGGTGGCCGTTGGATTAAAATTGAGCTGTACAAAAAACTCCCAACTTGTATCTAAACCCAATTTGTTAACCGTTGAAAGTGAAATGGTTTGAGATGCAATTTGCGATCCTTTGGATTGCAGTTGCTTTTGATTATTAACCTGAAAATAAGTTAAATCGCCATTCCATGGTGGATTTTGAGAGAAATCACCATCAGCGAAAGAATCGAAAACTTGGGAAAATGCAATTTTACTGAATAACAATAGGGATATAAGCAGAATTTTCTTCATATTTGGCTTATATCAATGTTTAATAAATATAATAATTAAAATTTAAAATGAAAGTAGCAGTAGTAGGTGCAACCGGTTTGGTTGGTACCGTTATGTTAAAAGTATTGGAGGAAAGAAATTTCCCTTTAACAGAGTTAATTCCCGTAGCATCTGAGAAGAGTGTTGGTAAGGAAATTACTTTTAAGGGTAAGAAGTTCCCAATCGTTAGCATGGATACTGCAATTAGCATGAAACCGGATATCGCTTTGTTTTCTGCTGGTGGAAATACTTCATTAGAACATGCGCCACGCTTTAAAGAAGCTGGAACAACAGTTATCGATAATTCATCGGCCTGGAGAATGGACCCGGCGATTAAATTAATCGTTCCGGAGGTTAATGCCCACGAGCTTTCTATCGATAACAAAATTATTGCAAACCCGAACTGTTCAACTATTCAAATGGTAGTTGTTTTAAAACCTTTGCATGATAAATACAAAATCAAACGTGTAGTGGTTTCTACTTACCAATCCGTTACAGGAACTGGCGTAAAAGCGGTTGAGCAATTGATGAATGAGCGCAAAGGTGTTGATGGCCCTAAAGCTTACGCTTATGAAATCGACTTAAATGTGCTTCCTCATATCGATGTTTTCATGGAAAACGGATATACCAAGGAAGAGATGAAAATGGTCAAGGAAACGAACAAAATTATGAGCGATGACAGTATTAAAGTTACTGCAACAACTGTTCGTATTCCAGTTATGGGTGGTCACTCTGAATCGGTAAATATCGAGTTTGAGAACGATTTTGATTTAGCTGAAGTACGTAGCATTTTAGAGAAATCGCCGGGTATTATTGTTGTTGATGATGTTGCAAACTTAAAATACCCAATGCCAAAAGATGCACATGAAAAGGATGAAGTTTTTGTTGGTCGTATTCGTAGAGATGAATCTGCACCTAAAGCGCTAAACCTTTGGATTGTTGCTGACAACTTACGCAAAGGTGCTGCAACAAACGCAGTTCAAATTGCCGAATATCTTTTACAAAAAGAATTGGTTTAAATAATATGATCCGTCGCTCTTAATTTATTTCAGAGTCTCTCAAAAAAGATGCTGATACAAGTTCAGCATGACGATTTATTCAAAAAAGTGATGTGTTTTTACCCATCACTTTTTTTATTTCCATTAATTTTATAAAATGAAATTTTTCAAAATCAGTATTCTTTTCATTTCCATATCAATTAATTGCTTTGCGCAAAACCGCATTCAAAATCTTGAAAAAGCTTTTAATAATTTATTGGCGGATGAACAGGCTAAACATGCCATTACCTCGCTTTGCGTTTTAGATGCCAATACAGGCAAAGTACTTTTTGCTAAAAACGAGCAGATTGGTTTGGCTACCGCATCTACTTTAAAAACGATTACTGCGGCTACGGCTTTTAGCATTTTAGGGAAGGATTTTCAGTTTCAAACCACATTAGGTTACAACGGAACTATTACCCCCGATGGAGCTTTAAAGGGCAACCTAATCATCATTGGCAGCGGCGACCCGACATTAGGTTCGTGGCGATATCAAAACAAAGAAAATGCAGTTTTAACGCAATGGGTTGCCGCGATTAAAGCATCTGGAATTAAAAAGATTGAGGGTTCGATAATTGGCGATGATAGAATTTTTGGTACGCAGACTACGCCCGAGGGTTGGGTTTGGCAGGATATTGGCAACTATTATGGCGCTGGAACTTCGGGTTTAGCTTGGAGAGAAAACCAATTTGACATTCATTTAAAACCTGGCTCGAGTACAAGTGATGCCGTACGAGTTGTAAAATCTGTTCCAGAAACACCATACATTCAAATTGTAAATGAATTAAAAACTGGTGTTTCGGGTAGTGGAGATAGAACTTATGCTTTTCTCCCACCCTACAACAATGTTGCATACTTACGCGGTAGCTGGGGTTTGGGTATTGGTAAATCGGGCATCTCAGTAGCACTCCCCGACCCTGCTTTTGATTGCGCCTACCGTTTACAGGATACTTTGAAAAGATTGGGGATTTCTACGAGTGAGCAAGTTACAACTGCAAGATTAATGGAATTAAATAAACAAACTGTTCCATCTATTACGCAAAAAATAAATACAATCAATTCGCCAACTTTGAGTGAAATTAGTTATTGGTTCTTGAAGAAAAGCGTTAATCTTTATGGCGAAACTTTATTGAAAACACTTGCCTTAAAATCTGGCAAAGCTGCAACAACATCTAAAGGTACAGAAACGGAGATTAATTTTTGGGCAAATAAAGGGATTGATAAATCGGCCTTAAATATTATTGACGGCAGCGGACTTTCGCCTGGTGATAGAGTTACCACTTCCGCGATGGCGAGTATTCTATTTCAAATCCAAAAGGAAAATTGGTTTGCTGATTTTTATAAAGGTTTGCCAGAATATAATGGCATGAAGATTAAAAGCGGTACAATTAATGATGTTTCGGCTTTTGCAGGTTACCATACTGATGCCGCAGGAAATAAATATGTAGTTGTAATTAATATAAATAACTACAGCGGGAACGGAATTAATAAAAAATTGTTTAGGGTTTTGGATGCATTGAAATAATTTTTATGAGCTTCTTTCACCGAATCGTTGACTGAAGTGAACGGCAATGATAAGCAAATTGCTTGCAAATCCGTCAGTTGAAACTGATGGATTTGCAATATTACTAACTTTATTTTGTATTGATTTTCTGCATTTATTGGCCTTTGAAAAGAATTTCCAAAGCCAAGTTTTTCAAACCCGATTGAAGTGGAAATACTTTTTTTAATTACTTCCGAAAAAGATCGCCGCATCGTTCCGCCTCGCAATGACGGAAATGATTAGAACTGACAGAAGGTGAAAAAAGATTGCAACGAAAAGCGGGGCTGATTTACCCGAAGAGCTGCTGAAACTGCTTTTCAAATTATCAATATTAATTTAAAATTAACTCGAAATTAAGGTCAAATTACTAACGTAACATTAAGCCTGAAAACGCTTTATTTATTTAAAAAATATACTAACTTTGATTTTAAACTTAGTAATTGTACTTTGTACACTAAGCAGGTTAAAAAATCAACAAAAAATCAAATAAAATGAGCATAATTGTTAATGTCCATGCGAGACAAATCCTCGATTCGAGGGGAAATCCAACAATAGAAGTAGAAGTAGTAACAGAAGCAGGCGCTTTTGGTCGTGCAGCTGTACCGAGCGGTGCATCTACAGGTCAATACGAAGCTGTTGAGTTACGTGACGGCGATAAAGCAACTTATTTAGGTAAAGGTGTTTTAAAAGCGGTTGAAAATGTAAATACCAAAATTGCTACGGCTTTAAGAGGTGTTGATGTTTTTGAGCAAAATGCTATCGATAAATTGATGTTGGAGCTTGATGGTACTGAAAACAAAGGTAACTTAGGTGCAAATGCAATTTTAGGTGTTTCTTTGGCTGTTGCTAAAGCTGCCGCTGATGAAATTGGCCAGCCTTTATACCGCTACATTGGTGGTGTTAATGCTAATACTTTACCAATTCCGATGATGAACATCATTAACGGTGGTTCTCACTCTGATGCGCCAATCGCATTCCAGGAGTTTATGATTATGCCAGTTGGTGCTCCATCTTTTTCTGAAGCTTTACGTTGGGGAACTGAAGTTTTCCATAGCTTAAAGAAAATTCTTCATGATAGAGGTTTATCTACAGCTGTAGGTGATGAAGGTGGTTTCGCTCCCACTTTTGATGGTACAGAAGATGCAATTGAAACGGTTTTAAAAGCAATTGAAACTGCTGGTTACAAACCAGGTTCTCAAATTTGTTTGGCTTTAGATTGTGCTTCATCTGAGTTTTACAAAGATGGTAAATACGATTACACTAAATTTGAAGGTGCTACTGGCGTTATTCGTTCTAGCGAGGAACAAGCGCAGTATTTAGCTGATCTTTCTGCAAAATATCCAATCATTTCTATTGAGGATGGTATGGACGAAAACGACTGGACTGGTTGGAAAAGCTTAACTGATAAAGTTGGCGACCGTGTTCAATTGGTTGGTGATGATTTATTTGTAACCAACGTAACGCGTTTACAACGTGGTATTGATGAAGAAACTGCGAACTCTATCTTAGTAAAAGTTAACCAAATTGGTTCGTTAACTGAGACCATCAATGCGGTTACTTTAGCTCAAAACAGTGGTTATACTTCGGTAATGAGTCACCGCTCTGGAGAAACTGAAGATGTTACGATTGCTGATTTAGCTGTTGCTTTAAACTGCGGACAGATTAAAACTGGTTCTGCATCTCGTTCTGACAGGATTGCAAAATACAATCAATTATTACGTATTGAAGAAGAATTAGGCGAGAATGCTCGTTTCATTGGTTCAAAATTCAAATACGCAAAGAAATAATATTCCGTTGGTTAAAACCAACGGCTATGAATTGTTAACAAGTTGAAAAACTTATTTGTAGAACATCCGGAGATTTCAAATCTTCGGATGTTTTTTTATACATTTACGTCATTGCGAGGCACGAAGCAATCTGTACATGAGATTGCTTCGTGCCTCGCAATGACGATTTTCTAAAACCTATGAAACGTTTAATAGAACTTTTCCGTAACAAATATTTCCTGGCAACCACTGCTTTTGCCGTCTGGATGTTGTTTTTTGATAAAAATGATATGATGTCTCAGTATGAATACCGCAGTCAGGCCAATAAATTACAGGAAGAAAAAGAGTATTTTGAGAAAGAAACGACTCAAATTAAAAAGGATTTAAACGAACTTAATACCAACCTTAACACTGCAGAAAAGTTTGCCCGCGAAAAATATTTCATGAAAAAAGATAACGAAGATGTTTTTGTTATCATTCATGAGGAGAAAAAGGATTAGGAATAAGATTTTTAGGATTTAAGGATTTTAAGATTTAGGCGACCTAATATTTCTATCGTTTTCATTTTAGATTTGCGAGCCAAAGCAATCTCATTCGCATCAATACTCAAATTTTGGTAGCGATAGCTTAAATCTTACAGCTACGATTCGAAACACAAAAATAAAGGCTACAACAGCCAGTTTTGCCACTACACTTTCTACATCGATTTTTATCAACAAGTAATAAAGCAAACCACCTAAAATACAGGCTGAAGCATAAATTTCTCTACGGAAAACCAATGGAATTGTATTAAGCAAGGTATCTCTAATGATTCCACCAAAACAGCCTGTAATTGTGCCTAACGTAATGCAAATACCTGGATTTAAACCATAATCAATACCTTTTAATAAGCCAACCATTGTAAATAAACCAAGGCCTAAACTATCAAACAGAAACAGCGTGATTCTCATTTTCTGTACATGAGTTTTGAAAAACATAGTTATCAGTGCAGTGAATAAAATTATCAGACAGGTTTGCATATCACGCATCCAGGCAACTGGAGTATCGCCAATAAGCAAATCTCTAACTGTACCGCCACCAATAGCCGTTACAAAAGCAATAATTAAAACGCCAAAAGGGTCTAGTTTTCGTTGCATGGCAGTAAAAGTGCCTGATATGGCAAATGCAATGGTTCCTAAAACCTCGATAACTTCCGATGTAGAAATATTATAATTCTCCATTGCGTTTACGTAAAAACCATTCGGTGGTTAGCAAAATCAAAATCAGCCCAAACAACCATTTCAGATTAATCAATTCATCATATTTACGGTCTTCGTAACTGATGGTTTTAATATTTTCGTTTTTAAGGATTTCATCTGCAATTTTCACCAAATCATTTGGTATAAAAAACTTTCCATCGCTTTGCTTAGAAATTGTATTGAGCAACTGATGGTTAGCTGTAGTTTGCTGATATTCGGCAATTAGGGCGTTCACATAAAAACTTCCAGAAGCTGAGAATTTTTTTCCACCCAAGGATGTATTGGCCACATAAGAATAATTTCCTGCTGGCATAGTTCCCGCATCTAACTGATAACCATTTTCAGTTTTTGAGAAAACATAGTTGAATAATTTACCTGCTTCATTTTTAATCTGTAGCTGCACTTCCGATTCATTTACAGGCTGATAACTTTCGTTATAAAGCGT
Organism: Pedobacter aquatilis; assembly: GCF_032678425.1. Taxonomy (GTDB): domain Bacteria; phylum Bacteroidota; class Bacteroidia; order Sphingobacteriales; family Sphingobacteriaceae; genus Pedobacter; species Pedobacter aquatilis_B. The sequence continues at coordinate 164,206 of NZ_JAVTSG010000001.1, forward strand.
TGCGTTGAATTGAATAGATTCGTTTTCATCGTAAGCTGATTTTGAGGTAAAAACCTTGAACCTTCGTTTATCATCCTTTACAGAAAGATATTGAATTGTTTTTGAAATCAAATCGTTTAAAGCCGATTGAGGGGTTTCATTTTCGGCTTCGGCCAATTTCCACCGCCATAAGCCCTCTCCCATCAAATAACCTGCTTTTAAGCCATTTTCATTTGTAAAGAAAAGCAAAGGCTGTTGGGTACTAATTTTGCCAATACGTTGATTTAAAACTGGTGTTGCACTCGCATTAACTGTTAATCTACCGAATGGCGCAAGCAAAGGGTCGAAATTGGAAAAGGTCTTTATATTTTCCTCAGTGAAGTTGAAAATGGTAAACCCGTTAGCAAAATCTGGATAAACTTCCTGAACTGAACCATTTGCAGAAGCTAAATTAATCTGATTTTGAATCTGGTTAAAAGCATTAACGCCACTCTGAGCACCTAAAACATACCAAATCGGCTTTTTCAAGATCAATGTTTTTTGCATAAAACTTGAAAAAGCATTTTGTACATCTGGTAATTGATAAAGTACGATTAAATCGAATTTTGATGGGTCCGTTGTATTTAAATCGTCTGCCAATACGAGTTTGGCTTCATAATGTTTGTTAAATGAAATTGCTTCTTTTAAAACACCCAAATCTGGATGTGGAGCTGCTGCAGCCAACAATACTTTTTGTCGCCCATCAATTACCTCAACATAGAAAGTTTGGGTATTATTTTTTGTGGTAATTTCATTTGATAAAGCATTTAGCTGAACAGTATATTTCTGAACGCCAATTTTACCAGCATGTAATTTAATTGGAATGGTTTTTACATATGAATTCCCAGATATTGAAATATTTTGTTGGTTAACCTTTGCTCCATTCTGATTAACTGATATGGTGGTATTTTCTCCATCACTTTGAAAGGCCTGAATTTGAACTTCAATAGTAAAATCATCATCCAAATAAACAATGTTATTATAATTTACATTAGAGATTAAAACATCTCTTTTCGGAATGTTGTCTCCCAGAGCTACAGTATAAATCGGTGCATTAATCTGGTTGATATTATACAAGGGATTGCCTCCATGGTTGAAAATCCCATCAGTAGCCAATATAATTGCGCCTACATTTCTGTTGGTATATTCATCTTTCATCTTCTGAAAAAAAGCAGACGCATCCGTTAATTTCCCTTGGTTCTTGAAGTCAAAACCATCCTTTACATTATCAGAAAAATTATAGATCTTAACTTCATACTTATCAGATAGCTTATCTTGTAGGCTTTTTAGATTCTTTTCATAAAGTTTCTGGTCAAAACCTACTGTTTTCACCTGACCAACAGACAGTGAATTATCGTGCCCGATGATGATTACGGGTTTATCTAAAGTATAATTTAGGGTTTTAATTAGTGGAGCAAATAACAACCAGGCGATAGCTGTAACTGAGATTATCCGTATTACTGCTAATCCATATTGTAATTTTTTTTCGAGATTTTTGTTGCCACGATAAAGTAACCAGGCATATAAAACGCCTAATGCTAGGCAACCCAGAAAATACAAAATAGAAGTACCAGCAAAAAAGCTATCCATATTTTATAAAGATGCTAATTTTGTGTTTAACCGCAAAGAACGGCAAGAATTATGCGAACTACCTTTTTTACCACGGAAACACTGAGTCCACGGAAAAAATATTTTTTAGTTCAATGTAAATCCTTGTTTCCGTGGCAAACATTACGTTTAAAATCTTAGCTTTAGCTAAATCAAAATCGATGAAACTAATCTGTTTAAGCTTTCTACTAACTTTAAGCGTAATGGCGAATGCCCAAAACAACTTCAAAGCAACTCAAATCAAATTCGAAAGAGTTGAAAAAGCGTATGCTGAAAAATGGGAAACTTTACAGAAGTTTTTAAAGGCTGAAGGATTTAATAATGACTTTTCAATGCTCATTAATGCTTACAAAGCAGAAGGAAAATTAGAAATCTGGTTAAAAAGTACCTCAGATAAGCAGTATAAATTATTTAGAACTTACGATTTCTGTGCACATTCGGGAGTGCTTGGTCCAAAAGTTATTGAAGGGGATGGGCAAACCCCAGAGGGATTCTACCACATCAATGTTTTTAACCCGATGAGCAATTTTCATTTATCACTTGGTGTAAATTATCCCAATTCGGTAGACTTAGTTAGAACTGGAAAGAATCGAAAAACTGGCGGTGATATTTACATTCATGGCAACTGCGTAACCGTTGGTTGCATTCCATTAACCGACGAGAAAATTAAAGAGGTTTATGTTTTAGCTGTTGAAGCGAAAAACTATGGTCAGGAAAAGATTCCTGTTAACATTTACCCTTTCAAAATGACCGATGGAAATTTGAAAAAGTTTTCAACTCAATTTCCAAATCAAGAAAGCTTTTGGAAAACTTTGCAACCTGGATATTTTGCTTTTGAGAAGAATAGAAACTCAGCAGAGATTAAGGAAGTTGGAGGAAAATACTTAGTTAGGTAAAAGCCAAAAGGCGTAAGGTTTAGGGTTAAAACCCACCTTACGCCTTTCATATTTTTAATTAATGGGAAGAAAACCTTCCACCCTAAACCTTACTTACAGCATCCCGCCGCAAACCGATAAAGTTTGTCCAGTAACATAAGCGCTCATATCTGAAGCTAAGAACACGCAAACATTAGCGATATCTTCTGTTTCACCAGCACGTTTAAGTGGAATATCCTTTTCCCAACCCGCAACAACTGCAGGGTCTAGTACATCAGTCATTTCAGTACGAATAAAACCTGGAGCTACAACATTTGCTCGAATATTTCTAGAACCTAATTCTTTAGCAACCGATTTTGTGAAACCGATAATACCTGCCTTTGATGCAGCATAGTTTGCCTGACCAGCATTACCCTGAACACCAACAACCGAACTCATGTTAATGAATACACCTTTACGTGCTTTCATCATCACTTTGGAAGCAGCTTTAGTTACATTGAAGATAGATTTTAAGTTGATGTTAATTACATCATCCCAATTTTCTTCGCTCATACGCATTAACAAACCATCTTTTGTGATACCAGCATTATTTACAACAATGTCGATTGTACCAAATTCTGCAACGATATCATTTATTAATTGCTCTGCCTGGTCAAATTTAGATGCATCAGAACGGTAACCTTTTACCTTGGTTCCAAAACTTTGTAATTCTTGTTCTAAGGCTTCACCTTTTTCTACTGATGATAAATATGTAAATGCTACGTTAGCACCTTGTTCAGCAAATTTCTCAGCTATTTTGCGACCAATACCTTTTGATGCGCCAGTAATTAATGCTGTTTTTCCTTCTAGTAATTTCATTATGAAATATTGTAAAGTTGAAATGTTTTAAAGTTGTAAATTTAATATAATTGGTTAACTGTTGAAATATGTTTAATTGCTTACTTGTTAGCTAAAAATGAAACTTTCAACAGCAAACTAAACCGCCGGCTCCTGCTGACTCAAACAGTGAAAACTGCCCAAACCCCAAATAATATCTACAGAGTTAACGCCAATCACTTTTCTATCTGGGAAACAACCTTGAATAATATCTAATGCTTTTTGATCATTAACATCATTAAAAACAGGCACAATTACTGCAGAATTTGCGATGTAAAAATTAGCATATGATGCCGGTAAACGGGTATCTTCATGAATTACAGGTGATGGCATTGGCAATTCTACAATATTTAATGAACGGCCATCTTTCAATTTCATGGCTTTTAAGGCCTCCAAATTTTCCTGCAATAAAATATAGTTTTCATCCAATGGATTACTTTCCACAACCGTTAAAACAGTATCTTCATTAACGAAACGAGTTATATCATCGATGTGTCCGTCTGTATCATCACCTACAATTCCATCACCCAACCACAAAACCTGCTCCTGCCCGTAATATTCAAGCAGGTATTTTTCAATCTGCTCCTTGGTTAAGTGCGGATTACGGTTCTCGTTAAGCAGACAAGCCGTTGTGGTTAAAACCGTTCCAGCACCGTTAAACTCTACCGAACCTCCCTCCATAACAATATCAGGTGTAAATAGAGGCAAATTGAAATGTTTTGCAATTTTTGTTGGCACCACATCATCCAAATCAAATGGAGGATATTTTCCGCCCCAGGCATTATAGCCCCAATCCACTACAGCTTTTTCGTTTCCATTCAAAACAAATGCAGGTCCGTGGTCTCTGCACCAAGCATCATTCGTTTCGTTAAAATAGAATTCGATTTGCGATAAATCAGCATCAACCTTTTCCAATTCTGCAACTGCAAAAGCTTTCATTTCTTCATCTTTTACATTAATGCGAACTTTTTCACCTTCGGCAACAATTTTAATAAACTCGCAATACGGTTTGTAAATTGTTTCTATTTTATCTGGCCAGCTCGCTTCTTTGTGCGGCCAACTTAACCAGGTTGCCTCATGTTTTGCCCATTCAGCTGGAAAAGAATAACCTTGTTGTTTTGGGGAGTAATCGAATTGATTGATATTTAAATCTTCTCTTGGAGGGAAATTTGACATTTGTTTTGTCTTATTAATAACGTTTTTACTTTGTCATTGCGAGGCACGAAGCAATCTCTTTTAAGCAAATTAGATTGCTTCGTGCCTCGCAATGACGAGCGCCACTATTCAAAGATGGCATTAATTATATCTTTGGTCTTTAAGCTTTCAGCTTATTCTCCATCAATAAACCTTTTCGTAATTGGCTGGTAAGAATCAATTCGTCTATCTCTCAAAAACGGCCAATGCTTACGCATATAGTCACTTTGGTCTAAATCTAATTCCACTACTTCAGTTTCTTCTTTATCATGCGAAGCCAAATAAAGCAATTTACCCTGTGCGTTTGTTGCAAAACTACCACCCCAGAATTTCATTGCGCCATCTTGCTCAAAACCAACACGGTTTACACTCACTACAGGTACACCATTGGCCACCGAATGCGAACGTTGAATCGTTTGCCAAGCGTTATATTGGTCTTTGTTTGTTTCTTCATCCTGTGTTGTATCCCAGCCAATTGCAGTTGGGTAAAACATAATTTCCGCACCCATCAAAGCCGTAATTCGCGAAGCTTCTGGGTACCATTGGTCCCAACAAATTAAGATACCGATTTTAGCAAACTTAGTCTCAAAAACCTTGTAGCCTAAATCACCTGGAGTGAAGTAAAATTTTTCGTAAAAAGCTGGGTCATCTGGAATATGCATTTTGCGATATTTACCTAAATATGAACCATCAGCATCTAAAACCGCAGTTGTATTGTGGTAAATCCCTGCAGTACGTTTCTCAAATAATGAAGCAATAATCACAACGCCTAACTCTTTCGCTACTGCCTGCAAAGCATCAGTAGATGGACCAGGAATAGCTTCAGCTAAATCGAAATTTGCATAATCTTCCACATCGCAGAAATACAACGAAGTAAAAAGCTCTTGCAAACATACAATTTGTGCACCTTTTGCAGCCGCTTCACGCACTTTCGCAATCGCCTTATCTAAATTTTCTTGCTTATCATTAGTACAAGTCATTTGTACCAAGCCAACATTTACTTTCTTCATATCTTCAAATGATTGAATTAATGAATTAGAGAATGATTGAATGTTTTATTACGCTTTACGAATTCATTCAAAATTCACTCATTCAAAATTAATGGGCAAAGTTACTATTTTGTTAAAAGTAGAACGGCATAATTTTGTAATTGTTTTTTGAAAAGCAATGACCGTAGCTCTTTCATTGTTAGTCGGGCTATCCGCTAAATCTTTTTGGCCCCGGCGTGAAACTTTCGTAGCATCTTTCTAAAGCGCTAAAAAGGCTTCGTAAGTTTAATCCAAACGAACCAAAAAGGATATCGCTCCTATCCCGTTTAGATGGGAAATATTTTGCTACTATGAGGGGTTGCAGAGTTTACAAATTTGGCTAAAGCCCATGCAGGTTCTTATATTCTCAGGCAGCTGAAGCAGCCTACAATGAATAACCGACCTATAGCGCTATTGCATTTCTTTGCCGTTGGTTTCAACCAACGGCAAAGAAATTGCTACTATATGAGGGGTTGCGAATTGCCAAGAGAACAAACCGTTGTTATTTAAACCCGACAGTAGCGAAAATCCTTTTAAAAAAAGTACAAACCCTAAATAATCTGTCATTCCGAGGAACGAGGATCTGCAACCGATGAAACAGATGTTTCATGCCCCAGCACAACAGAAGTTGTTTTTAAAAGATTGAAGCGAATGGCGGGATTGTCGCAACCGAAAAGCACAGAAACTTGCTTTTCAAATTTTTACTTAAAGAACTTAATGAAGGCGCTTCGACAGGCTCAGCATGACAACGGGTTATACAGAATCAAAAGATTAAACCCCTATTTCTTCTCGATATTCCTGTTGTAATTCGAAAAGGCATTTCGCACACAAACAACCATCATACAATTCAGAGATGTATTGCACCTCGTTAATACTGAGTTGAACGGCGCTACATTGGCATTTGGTATAAGAATTTGCCTTGCATTCAATAGCCGTTCCGCATCTTTCGCAGGGAATGATTTCGTGCTTGCTATGTTTTTGAGTGATCATTTGTTCAATGGTCAGTAGTTCATTGGTGTTTGGCGCATTAAACTAATGAACCAATGGCAAATGAACTAATGAATTAAAAACAAAGGTAAGTACAAAATCAGGCCTATAAAAATAAATAAGCTATTGCCAATCCACGTTCAATAGTTGATTAACAATTTTTGAACTATCTTTTAACATTTTGTTTTTATTTTTTTCAATATAAGAATAACAATAGTCAAAGTCAGATTCTAGGTCTCTAAATAAATCTTCTAACGACGAAAAGTTCTTAGTTATTTCTGTTTCCAAAATTGAGAAGTATAAAAATTTTCCTACATACCACTCTAAATGTATCCACAAATTTGTGTATTCGTTTATATAATCTCCCGAATGAACAATTTGATTCCTATGTAAATAGATTCTCTGTAATTGAAACCCTATAGAATCTTTTGAAGAGTCGATACGAGACAGTATATTCGAAAGCCTACCATCATCGAATTGTTTAATTGTATTTAGATACTCATGTGCTAATAAGCTTGATATTGTATTAAATTTTTTAAACTTTTTAACTGGATCGTCCTTAAACCAATCAAACCATTTAATCAAATCTTTGCCTGTAAAATTTTTAGGCAAACTAGATAAACCTATTGAATTAAAACAACCCTTATTTACATTGTTTACTACAATTATTCTCCTAATTAAGTATTGTATATCTCTAGCAATTGAGCCGAAGGAAAATGTTTTAGAAAAAATTTCTCTAATATTTTCAATATCAGATTTGTGACTTCTATACGGTAAAATACTTTCAATTGATGTCCATAATAATGAAAGTGAATTCTCAATAGACTTTGAGCCAATTGCTAAGTTGTAATAATAAATTGACCTTTTAAGCTGTTCGTTCTCTATGAAGTCCAAATTAGAATTTGTAACAAATGAACTTTTCGAACTTGTTTGTAGAGATCCAAACAATGTACTTTTTCTTGAAACAACACTGATTGGATCACCACTTATAATAATATTTTTGTAGATACTCCCTTTTATATTTGATTTTTTCCAGTAGCTATTTCTAAAAAAATTCGCAAAAAGTGATAATGAGTTTCTATCCCTGTAAACAACGATATTCTTTAAAAGCTCGTCATATCTATCCCTCACAAATGAAACAGGGTCTTTGACTGCGCAGTTATAATAAATGACTTCATCTCGAGGGCCAAATGCTCTTTTAGGACTAAAATCATTTTCAAATTCACTAGCTTTTCTAATATCGCCATCTCCAAGCTTATAGATAACTTTTTTTAATTCTTCAATCTCAATACTATTATTACCTATATATATTAAGATATCAAAATTTTCGTTTGAATGATTAAAAAAATCAAGAAATTTATTCAAGTTAATATGGTGCTTCCCTTCAATCCACCGTCTTAAAACTTCATTGAGAGAACTGATGCTATAACCCTGATGTAATAGGACAGGAATTGTTACATCAACCAACTCCGTTATTCTCGCAACTGTTCTTTCTATTTTATTTTTTTCGTTAAAATCTATTTTTTTTAATTCAGTAACAATATTTTTAAAATAGTATTTTTCTAGTTGTAAGCAGTGCTTTTTGAGAACGTGTAATAATATGTCTATTTTGTCTAGGCTATCATTTTTAAAAGCTTCCACTTCATTAAAATGAAGAATATATACTTTAAGATCTTGAAAATATAAATCTATTATTGTATCATTAACTATATTTTGTTTAACATTTTTCGATTTGGCTTCTCTAATCAGTTCGGCCAAAGTTCTTAAAGTTTTAATTCGTTTTTTACTTAATTCAGCTAATCTAATTAGCTCTTTTAATTGTGTGTAACCATTTATAGTCCTATGTTTCTTTGAAATTGTTTCATCGTAATCACATCTTTGAATAATTTTTTCAATAAAAAATCTTTCCAATTTAGTTGATTTTTCATTCCAAGTAGAATTCTTAGTTACCCACATTTAATTTAATAGTTATTTTTAAAATTGTCGTATTAAAAAATAAGGTTTTGAGCGTTTGCCCAAAACCTTACGATATTATTAGATTCATTACGCTGAACTTATTTCAGCGTCTTTTTTTTATTCAGATGCTGAAATAAATTCGAATGACGAGTGTATTAAGATTGCTTCATGCCTCGCAATGACGAAATGAATAACAAGCTTTCCGCTTTGGTCTTTCTGCTTTTAGTGCTGAGCTTATCCCGAACAGCTAATACAGCCTTCTTCCATTGAACAAACTGGTCCGTCAACGATTTCTTCTGCGACCTGGTCTTGAGTCATTTGAGCAGGAATAACCGCTTCAATCGCTTTACCACCTTGGTTTTCTACTGTAAATTTAACCGCTTGCGATGCCGCTTGTGTACGTAAATAGTACATACCTGTTTTCAAACCTTTCTCCCATGCATAGAAATGCATTGATGTTAATTTCGAAGTATTTGGTGCATTTACAAACAAGTTAAGCGATTGCGATTGGCAAATATAAGCACCACGGTCGGCAGCCATATCGATGATGTTACGCATTTTAATTTCCCAAACTGTTTTGTACAATTCTTTGATATAATCTGGAATTGAAGCAATAGCCTGGATTGAACCGTTAGCCAATATGATTTGATTTTTCATATCGTTGTTCCATAAACCTAGCGCTACCAAATCTTTCAATAAGTGTTTGTTTACTACTACAAACTCTCCACTTAATACACGACGAGTGTAGATATTTGAAGTATATGGCTCGAAACATTCGTTGTTACCTAAAATTTGTGAAGTAGATGCAGTTGGCATTGGCGCAACTAATAATGAGTTATATACACCATCTTTGACTACTTTTTTACGCAAAGCATTCCAATCCCAACGGCCGCTATCTGGGGTTACATTCCATAAATCGAATTGGAACTGACCTTTAGATAATGGGGAACCTTTAAAAGTTTGGTAAGGACCATGTTTTACTGCTAAATCGTTAGAAGCTGTCATCGATGCGAAATAAATCGTTTCGAAGATATCTTTGTTTAAACGTTTTGCCTCATCACTTTCGAAAGGTAAACGCATTAAGATAAAGGCATCAGCCAAACCTTGTACACCTAAACCAACCGGACGGTGGCGCATGTTTGAGTTTTCAGCTTCCTGAACTGGGTAATAGTTATGGTCGATGATTTTATTCAGGTTTAAAGTTGCCTGATAAGTTACATCGTATAATTTTTGGTGGTCGAAAGCACTGTTGATTACGAAACGAGGTAATGCTAATGATGCTAAGTTACAAACCGCAACCTCATCTTTAGAAGTGTATTCAATAATCTCCGTACATAAGTTAGAAGATTTAATTGTACCTAAATTCTGTTGGTTAGATTTGCTGTTCGCTGCATCTTTAAACAACATATATGGCGTACCAGTTTCAATCTGCGAATCTAAAATTGCAAACCAAAGTTCTTGTGCCTTAATGGTTTTACGTCCACGGCCTTCAGTTTCATATTTAGTATATAAATCTTCAAATTCTTTACCGAAACAATCTGCCAAACCTGGTGCTTCGTGCGGGCAGAACAATGTCCAATCGCCATTATCTTTAACACGTTGCATAAACAAATCGTTTATCCAAAGGGCATAAAACAAATCACGAGCACGCATTTCTTCTTTACCGTGATTTTTACGCAAGTCTAAAAATTCGAAAACATCTGCATGCCAAGGCTCTAAATAAATAGCGAAAGCACCTTTACGTTTACCTCCACCTTGGTCTACATAACGAGCAGTATCGTTAAATACACGTAACATTGGGATAATACCATTACTTGTACCGTTTGTACCACCAATGTATGAACCTGTTGCACGAATGTTATGAATGCTTAAACCAATACCACCAGCGCTTTGTGAAATTTTAGCCGTTTGTTTTAAAGTATCGTAAATTCCCTCAATACTATCATCTTGCATAGTTAACAAGAAGCATGATGACATTTGAGGCTTCGGTGTAGCTGCATTAAATAATGTTGGCGTAGCGTGCGTAAACCAACGCTCACTCATTAAGTTATATGTTTTAATTGCACTTTCGATATCTTCTTTATGGATACCAACAGAAACACGCATAAATAAATGCTGAGGACGCTCAACAATTTTACCGTTTACTTTCAATAGATATGATTTCTCTAAAGTTTTGAAACCGAAATAATCGAAGCCGAAATCGCGATCGTAAATAATAGAGCTATCTAAAATATCTGCATTTTTTGCTATAATTTCATAAACATCATCAGCAATAAGCGGAGCAGCTTTTTGTGCTTTCGGGTCGAAATATTCGTACAACATTTTCATCGTACCCGAGAATGATTTTGTGGTGTTTTTATGCAAGTTAGAAACCGCGATACGCGATGCTAACAAAGCATAATCAGGGTGTTTAGTGGTTAACGAAGCAGCAGTTTCTGCGGCAAGGTTATCCAACTCTGATGTAGTTACACCATCATATAAACCTTCAATTACCTTTTTGGCAACATCAATTGGATCTACAAGGTCTGAATTTAAACTATAGCACAACTTTTGAATACGAGCTGTGATTTTGTCAAATTGTACCGGCTCTTTCCGGCCATCTCTTTTTAGTACGAACATAATTTATGAGATTTATTTTTTAGTATCAAGTAGTAAGTATCAAGTATCAAGACCTGTTAATTACGTTTATAATTCTTATTAATTTTTTCTTGCTTTAAGATTGCTTCGTGCCTCGCAATGACGACAAGAGCAAGCTCTCAGCACTAGTCTTTTTGCTATAAGCTTTTCTAAAAGTCTTCATCTAAAGAAAACGCCTGTGCTTTATTATCGGCAGAGGTTAATACACCACTTTTCTGATAATCGCCAACACGTTTTTCGAAGAAGTTAGTTTTTCCTTGCAACGAAATCATTTCCATAAAATCGAAAGGATTTGTTGCGTTATAGATTTTTTTATAGCCCAATTCTTGTAACCATCTATCGGCAACAAATTCAATGTATTGGCTCATTAATTTTGCATTCATACCAATTAAGGCAACTGGTAATGCGTCGGTAACAAATTCTTTTTCAATTTCTACAGCATCGCTGATGATAGAGTGAACTTGCTCTTCGCTTAATTTATTGCTTAACATACTGTACAACAAACAAGCAAATTCGCAGTGAGAACCTTCATCTCTTGAAATTAACTCATTACTGAAAGTTAATCCTGGCATTAAACCACGTTTCTTTAACCAGAAAATAGAGCAGAAACTTCCGCTGAAGAAAATACCTTCAACCGCAGCAAAAGCAACTAAACGTTCTGCAAAAGTTCCATTATCAATCCAGCGAAGTGCCCATTCTGCTTTTCTTTTTACCGCAGGAACAGTATCAATAGCGTGGAATAAACGGTCTTTTTCTTCTGGATCTTTAATATATGTATCAATTAATAATGCGTAGGTTTCAGCGTGAATGTTTTCCATCATAATTTGGAAACCGTAGAAACAACGAGCTTCTGGCAATTGTACTTCACTCATGAAGTTAACCGCTAAGTTTTCGTTTACGATACCATCACTAGCAGAAAAGAAAGCAAGGATGTGAGAAATAAAATGTCTTTCGCCATCGTTTAAGCTATCCCAGTGTTTCTGGTCATCAGAAAGATCAATTTCTTCCGCCGTCCAGAAACTGGCTTCGGTTTTTTTATACATTTCCCAAATTGCCGGATATTTAATTGGCAATAACACAAATCTGTCTTTGTTTTCTTGTAGTAATAATTCCTGTTCCATACGCTGATATTTTTTTACTTCGTTTTAAACAGAGCCGACAAAACCACGCATCCATCAATTTTATATGATGATTGAAATGTTCTTTATCAAAACTCTAGAGTGAAAAGTGCTAACCTCGTCGCCTTGCAAACAACTGAGTTTTTAGTTAGGTAAATTTAAAATTAGTATCTGAGAGATATGCTCGTAAATTACTAAAAACTAAGCTTTTGTATTTGTTTTCTGGCGCAAGAAGTTGAAGAACTTTGTTAGAACAAATATATATACGACGCCTGTTTTTAGTGAACCAAAGTTGTTAACACTAGCTTGGATCTGGTGGAGAAATCAATCAGCTAAATATCATTTTCAATTAAAAAAAAAGCTAATTGTTTCTTTTCAAGGGTTTAGCAAACAAAAAAGAGTGTTAATAACTTAAATTTTGAAGATAAAACCAGTGTAAATTAGAGCTAAAAGGAATGCTACTCAACAGTATAGCTTAGCTCTACTTTGGCTACCCCTTTACGGTAAATACCAATCTGTTTTGCAGCACTTTCAGATAAATCTATTGCTAATCTTTTTGAGAAGGGACCACGGTCGTTAACCTTTACAATTACTGATTTTCCATTATCTGGATTGGTAACCGTAATCATTGTACCGAAAGGTAAAGTGCGATGTGCAGCGGTAAGTTTTTTAGCTCTGTATTTTGCGCCGCTAGTGGTTCGGCGACCTTCGAATTTTCTGTGGTAGTAAGTTGCTAGAACTGTTTTTTTTACGCTATCCGGTTCATTTGATGAATCAGAATTTTGTGCTTTACCTTGTAAAAAAAGGAAACATAAACTTAATAACAGAAAATACTTCATAGGCTAAAATTTCTTTATCGAGCCTGCAAATATAAGCATTTAGTTTATAATCAATAAATTGTGGAAAATTGAGCATAAAAGAGGATTAAACAAACCTGGTTTCCAACATCAAATTTCACCTACCATTTCACTCTGCTCGCCCATTCTTCATACTGTGGCAACATTTTTTTATAAGCCTCAATATCCCAGATTATATCCCATTGTTTAATATAATCAGCCAATGGTTGCAAACCCACAGACGCCCTTCTCTTGTCAACATTATCTGGATCAATTAAGGGTGATAAATAATATTTTTCAGGGTGGTCAGGAACTGAACTCATCTGACTACCATAAATTTGTTTCCTGCCATCACGTAGTGCAACTCTATCTTCTAGCAATGCAAGTGAACTGGCTTTAGCATTACCTTTTTTTACTGCAATTCGTAACATCGGCAAATACTTCTGTTGTATTTTTAAATTAGCATGTTGTATAACTAAGAATTGGGTGAGATTGCCTTTATTTCCGACCTTATCTTCGCCTAACCAACCATACTTATTTAAAATTTGAGTTACAGTTTCTGTATTCAAACTATCGTGATGATTCATCAACTTAACCAAACTATCAACTTTCTTACTTTTAAATCCGTCTTTCTTTTGGGCAGCTATATATTCTAATCTCAACCCCTGATCTGTTTCATAAACTTTCTCTAAAGTTAATTTTGCTTCTTTGTTGTAATTTGCCTCTATTTTATCGAGTTGAAGTTTCAATTTGTTGAGCGCTTTCGCCCATAGCTCAGAATCGTGTAGCGAATTTAGGTCTGAATCCTTTTTGATATGCTCAAGGTTAGACCAACCTTTATCAATACTAAGATTTAAAAATTTAAATGCGTTTTTCTCATCGCCGGCTAATGCGGCAACACAGGCCGCATTGTATAAAACATTTTTGTCCTTATGTTCGATCTTCAGTGCAGAAATATATTTTCATTCGACATTTTATAATCTTTAACACGGTAAAAACTATCTGCCTGAGCGATTAAACGAGTATAATTTTGCTGAGCGTTAACAGAATAGCTGATAAAAAACAACACAAAAATTATAGGTGTAATTATTTTCATAAACCCAATATAAAACTAATTAATTAGTTTTAAAAATTAATCTATAACAAAAAAGGTGTACCACTTTCGCTATACACCTCTACCTAACCCTACTATACCCACCTTTATTTTTTATCGGGTACGAAATTCATCGAGATAGAATTTACACAGTGACGAGTGTCTTTATTGGTAAATCCTTCGCCTAAGAATACATGCCCCAGATGTGCACCACAGTTTGCACAAACAATTTCTGTTCGCGAACCATCTGCATCAGGAATACGCTTTACAGCACCCTTAATTTCATCATCAAAAGCCGGCCATCCACAGCGGGCATCAAACTTACTCTCCGAACGATACAAAGCGGCATCGCAGCGTTTGCAAGTATATGTTCCCTTTTCAGTTGTGTGTTCATATTTCCCAGTACCGGGATATTCTGTACCTTTATTAACGATTACTCTCTCTTCTTCGGGTGTTAATTGATTCCAGTTCATTTTCTTCTTCGGTAATATATTTTTTTCTTGTTCTGCTTGTTTAACTTCTTTCTTCTCTTGTTTTTGTGCACAAGCCGATAAACTCGTAACAAAAACAACAGTCGAAACCAAAAATAGTTTATTTAACATCGTTCTCATAAATCAATATACGCTATAGATTTGGTTTTGGTTTGTTAGTTTAAAGGTTTGACTTAGTGTTTACAAAGGGATGATAAATTATAACCATTTCTTAAAGTTTACCACAGAGTTCACAAAGGTTTACCACAGAGAAAGCACCGAGCAAAGAATCTGCATTTTATGATACTCTGAAATTGATAATTTAACCTCTTTGCGCACTCTGTGTATTTCCTCTGCGTACTTCGCGGTTGATCCTTATCATGATTGAAACAAAAAAAGCGCCCCGAAATTAATCGAAACGCTTTCATTTATGTAAATTTTGAAATCTTACTTTGCTAATTCTTCTGCCATTGCAGCGCCAATCTCAGCAGGACTTTCTACTACACGAATACCACACTCACGCATGATTTTCATTTTTGCAGCAGCCGTATCATCAGCACCACCTACAATTGCACCAGCGTGGCCCATTCTACGTCCGGCAGGAGCAGTTTGACCAGCGATGAAACCAACAACAGGTTTAGTACCGTTTTCTTTAATCCAACGAGCAGCCTCAGCTTCCATTCCACCACCAATTTCACCAATCATGATGATACCGTGAGTTTCAGGGTCGTTCATTAATAACTTAACCGCTTCAACAGTTGGCGTACCAATAATTGGGTCACCACCGATACCGATAGCAGTTGTAATACCTAAACCAGCTTTAACAACTTGGTCTACCGCTTCGTAAGTTAAAGTTCCTGATTTAGAAACCACACCTACATGACCTTTTTTGAAGATAAAACCTGGCATGATACCAATTTTAGCTTCATCAGCAGTAATTACACCCGGGCAGTTAGGGCCGATAAGTGTAACATCACGGTCAGAAATATATTCTTTAACCTGAATCATATCCTTAGTTGGGATACCTTCGGTAATACAAACAATTACTTTAATACCACCTTCGGCAGCTTCCATAATCGCATCAGCAGCAAAAGCTGGCGGAACGAAAATGATAGATACATTTGCTCCCGTTTTATCAACGGCATCTTTAACAGTATTAAAAACAGGCTTATCCAAATGTAATTGTCCACCTTTGCCAGGCGTTACACCACCAACTACGTTTGTACCATACGCTAACATTTGTTCTGCGTGGTAAGTTCCTTCGTTTCCGGTAAAACCCTGAACGATAACCTTAGAATCTTTATTTACTAAAACGCTCATGTATCAATTTTTTTTGTGCAAATCTAATATTATTGAGTGGAAAGTCAAACCCAAAAGCATATTATTTGCCGCCTTTTTTCAGGAAAATGTAAGGATTTGGCTTATGGCAACTTCAGCCCCGCTTTCCGCTACAATCTTTTTTAAATGAGTGTCATTCTGAGGTACGAAGAATCTGCAGCTATGGAACAGATTCTTCGTGCCTCAGAATGACAGTATATCTCGGGCTACTGCAAATAAAAAAGTATTTCCGCTGCAATCGGGTTTAATTTACAAAGCTTGGTGCTTTTGGCAACACCAAACAAAACGCCTAAATTTACTGGTTAGCCAAAAGACTAAGGCTAAAAGTGAAACCTAAAGTAAAAACATAATGATACATAAACTTTTAACTATTGTATTTTTCACGACAATCTCAACTTTTGCCGCTAAAGCACAATCTATCGATACAGCAAAATACATCTTACAAAATGATAAAGATGTAGCCAAAACAGAACCGGGAACTCACAAAGGCGGTGGCGAAACCATTGGTTATAACTTTTTCGCTAATGCAAAAAATTTGAAGACAGCCTTCCGTAAAAGAATTTTAAAACCTGGTTCATCAATCGGTTATCATTTGCAGAAAGAAGATGAAATTTACTACGTTTTAAGTGGCAACGGAATCATGCAAATGAATGGAAAAACATTTCCGGTTAAACCCGGAGATGCTATTTTAACACGACCAGGAAGTTCGCATGGAATAGCACCAAACCCCAATAATGATTTGGTGATAATGATTGTTTATGAGAAAAAATAGGCCATCATACATATTTGTGCTTCAAAGCTTTACCCATAAACGGGATTGAAGTGGTATACTTTTTTTTGCCTCAACCTTGAATAAGCTGTCATGCTGAGGCACGAAGCATCTGCAACCGATGAAACAGATTCCTCGTTCCTCGGAATGACAAAAGTTAAAAAACACACAAACAAAAAGCCGGACTAACGTTAATGGTTCATCCGGCTTTTTTTCAATATATTTTTATTTTAAACGCTTTTAGCTTCAGCTTTAGAACTCTCGCTTTTCCATCCTTTAGCCCACTCTGCCTGCGCTGCATCATCTTTATAAGTCCAGGCTACAAAGCGACTAATCTTTTGCCCTTGGCTCATTTGTACCGTTCTCACTTCAAAAGCATTTGCCTTAATTAAGGCGTTATAAATACTTTTTAAGTTAGCGCTTTTCGAAACCAATGAGGTAAACCACAACACTTGATTTTTAATTTGCTCACTTTGGATGATCATTTGCTCTACAAAAGCACGCTCGCCGCCTGGGCACCACAGTTCAGCTTTATTTCCACCAAAGTTTAAAACGTGTTTTACTTCTTTTTCATTTCCACCAAGGTTACGCCATTTTTGACGGGTACCTTGTTCAGCTTCTTTTAATGAAGCGTGAAACGGCGGGTTACAGACAACTGCGTCAAAACGTTCTGTACGACCAACAATTCCTCTAAAAATACCCATTTTTGAACCTTGCTGACGAATTTCGATTGCGCCCTGTAAAGGTTTATTAGCTTCGATAATACGCTTTGCAGAGTCAACAGAAAGTGGGTCTATCTCCGAACCAACAAAACTCCAACCATATTCCTGATGACCAATAATCGGATAGATACAATTTGCACCAACACCAATATCAAGCACATTAACGTTTCCTCCTTTTGGGTTTTTCCCTTTATTGCTTGAACCTAGTAAATCGGCTACATAATGAATATAATCTGCTCTGCCAGGAATAGGCGGACAAAGAAAATCTTTAGGAATATCCCACTGAGAAATATTGTAATACTGTTTTAGTAATGCTCTGTTTAAAGCCTTAACAGCATTTTGATCTGCAAAATCGATAGAATCATCATTATGTTCGTTTTTAAAAACGAAACGTTTTAATTCTTTAGATGTTGCGGTAAGTTGTTTGAAATTGTAACGCGAGCGGTGTTTGTTACGGGCGTGTAATTCGCTTTTTTCCTTGCGATTATTTTGTTCTTCTTGAGCCAATGTGATTTGGATTAACTAAACAAGCTGTGTTGCTTGTTTCTATCACAAAGGTAGGATAAATAGTTGGGAGTTGTGAGTTTGGAGTCAGGAGTTGACAATTTATGTAGGTTTCGAGCCCGAAACTCACAACTCCAAACTCACAACTAACTTTCTTCATTTCTCTCAATTGTAGCGGGCTGAATTGCTTTCAAATACTTCGCCTCGTCAAATTGATTTTCGCTTTTAGCAATAACGATTGTGGCTACACCATTGCCAATAACGTTTGTAATTGCTCTGGCTTCGCTCATAAATCTATCTACACCAATTAAAATAGAAATGTGTTCAATCGGCATAATTTTGAGTGCCGTTAAGGTAGAAACCAAAACTATAAAACCACTTCCAGTTACACCTGCAGCGCCCTTTGAAGTAACCATAAGCACACCCAAGATGGTAATCTGTTGTCCGAGGGTTAAATCGACATGAAAAACCTGACAAAGGAATATTACCGCCATTGCCAAATAAATTGCCGTTCCATCTAAATTAAAAGAATAACCCGTGGGAATAACTAAACCAACCACTGATTTATCGCAGCCAATGGCTTCCATTTTTTGCATCATACTTGGCAAAGCCGATTCGGAAGAAGACGTGCCTAAAACAATTAAAATTTCTTGTCGGATGTATTTTAGATATTGCCAAAGGCTAAATTTATAATAGCGGCAAATACCGTTAAGGATTACAAAAATGAATAGAATACAGGTTAAATAAACTGAACCCATTAATTTCGCCATACCGAAAATACTTTGTAAACCATGCGTACCAATACTAAAGGCCATTCCGCCGAAAGCACCGATTGGAGCCAAACGCATAATTACTTTCATAATTTTAAATAACACCTTCGATATTTTATCAAAGGCATTTAAAACTGAAGTTCCTTCTCCTCCCAATTTATTTAAGCCATAACCAAATAAAATGGCGAATAATAAAATTTGTAAAATATTACCTTCGGCAAAAGCCGCCATTACATTATGAGGTATAATATGAAGAAAAAACTCCGACCAGTTCATGTCTTTAGCTTTATCTGCATAGCCTGATATTTTTTCAGCATCGCCCGCTTTTGCCACAACTCCAGCACCTGGTTTTAAAACATTTGCAACCAATAAACCAACCGCAATGGCTACCGTACTTACAATTTCGAAATACAATAAAGCCTTTCCACCAACTCTGCCAACCTTTTTCATATCGCCCATATGCGCAATGCCCAAAACGATGGTAAAGAAAATTATTGGCGCAATTAACATGCTTATCAGGTTTATAAATCCCTGACTTATCAATTTGGCAGTTGGTGCAAACCCTGGGAAATATGTACCTACGATTATCCCGATGGTGATTGCTACTAATACCTGAAAAGTTAAATTGGAAAGAATTGATTTCATCTATATGTTTTGAAGACTGAAATATAGGGTAATTTTTGCTTAGCGGCAAAGAATAATATGGTCAGTAAGTGTCATTCCTTTAGATTTGGAAATCAGAACTGGATTTTTTTTTGGAAATGAATGTTCAGCTTTAATGGCGGAATTTAGTCCCGCCAACCACTTTATTCCGCTGCGCTCCATGCTCGTTCATGTCGGGTTTAGTTACAAAGGTTTGTGCAGCAGAAACCCTTTCCAATAGCATTATTTAAAACGGTCGTCATTGCGAGGCACGAAGCAATCTAATAGCAAAAGAGATTGCTTCGTACCTCGCAATGACGACAGCCTAAAACAGTAAAACTAAAACAATTAAGGCTTTATATCAATTACATCGCCATCGGTAAAAATGCCAAATTCGGCTTTAGTAAACTTCAATAAACCCTTATCCGTTTTCTTCAAATTTTGAGGACTAGCAATTCTAATTACCTGACTTTCGCCTGCAACGGTAGCCTTATTTCCGTGAACAATAATTGCAGTGCTTTCATCAATCCCAACGCCAACCATATCTGGATGTGCAGCTAATGCAGAAATTAAACGATTATAACGGTTGCGTTTAAGAAAATGCTGATCGATGATTGTATTTTCCAACAAACCCATTCCTTGAGAAAACTCAATATTTTTATCCCAAAGTTTATTAAAGGTTTCCTTGTAAACAGTATCCAAAAGCTGCGTTCCGGTAATCATATACTTACTCATAACCGCCGCACCTGCACTTGTACCGGCAATTGTAGAACCATTTTTAAAAGCTTTATGAATCGCATCGTAAACTGGCGTGTTTAAAACGACTTTCATAAAACGACTTTGGTCGCCACCCAATATGTAAATCAGCTTTGCATTGGCTAAAGAATCTATCCACTTTTTATCATTTACATCATGCTTTGCGAAATTGAAATTTCTGATGACCCGATTATCTAACTTTTTTATTTGCTTGGCAAAAAAATCAAAGCCCGTATCCGGAACCTCACTCGACATGGGCAATACAATTATATAATCGCTAGCTTTTAAATTGGCAGTTTGAAGCATTTTCTGCATCAATTCATCAGAACGGTTTCCGCCACCAATGATGAATAAACTGCCTTTGTTTTGTGCAAATGAAGCGAATCCAAAAATGACTAAAATCAACGATAAAGATATTTTTTTCATCTGTATGTATTTGTTTTTAATCGTGCTGAACCTATTTATAAATACTTACTTCGACTTTACCATCCACAGTAATTGCACCACGGTACATACCTTCAGTATTAAATGGCATTGACATATTTCCTTTTTTATCCAATGCAATTAAACCACCATCGCCGCCCATTTTACCAACTTTCTCTATGGCAATTTTTGAGGCAGCATCAACTGATAAACCTTTGTACTCCATCAAATCAGAAATGGTTTTAGCAACCACATTGCGGATGTAAAACTCGCCCCAACCCGTACAAGAAACACCTGCGGTTTCATTATTACAATACGTACCCGAACCAATAATTGGGGCATCGCCAACACGACCATACTTTTTGTTCGTCATACCGCCAGTAGATGTGCCCGCCGCTAAATTGCCTGCTTTATCTAAAGCCACGCAACCAACTGTACCAAATTTATAATCGTGGTTTTTACTTCCCAAAAGTTCTGATTTTTTACTGCCGTGATCTAAAACTGCCTTTGTAGAATCTTCTTTAATCGCTTGTTGTAAACCATCCCAACGTTCTTTAGTCCAGAAATATTTCGGATCTACAATTTCCAAACCTGCATCCTTTGCGAATAAATCTGCTCCGACGCCAACCATCATTACGTGTTCTGATTTTTCCATAACGGCTCTTGCCGCAGAGATTGGATTTTTGATTGTTGTAACCCCGGCAACTGCACCGGCCATTAATGTTTTACCATCCATAATCGCTGCATCAAGTTCATTTCTACCATCGTGTGTAAAAACAGCACCCTTACCTGCATTAAAATGTGGATCATTTTCTAAAACGTGAATCGTTGCCTCAACAGCATCTAAACTTGTTTTACCATCTTTAATTTTTGCGTAACCTGCTTGTAAGGCTTCAGATAAAACTTTAATATATTCTGCCTCTTTTTCAGGAGTCATATTCTTTTTCAAGATTGTTCCAGCGCCGCCATGAATAACCATAACATATTTTTTCTGCTGCGCAGAAAGATTTACAGAAACAACCGCAAATGCTAATACCAAAAATAATTTTAATGCTTTCATTCTTATTTTATTGATCTTTTTTATTTAAAACTCCATTATCAATCCACCACCAATACCATTTACCACCTGTAGCTTCGCTCGCCTTAAAGTTAGCAACATTAAAATTACCACCGCCATTTACCGAAGCTGGAATTTCATAAACTGAAACAGCCTTTTGATTATTATTCCAAATTGCTTTTTTATTTGCTTCCATTTGTTCAGGTTGTCTTGCTTCATCAGATATCATAAAGTATGCATAGCTGTATGGTCTTGTTGCCGAATAATCACCAAAAACCTGTGCTTTTCCATCTTTATCAATACATACTGCAGTTCTTTCATCAGCTGCAATTCCCTTTGCCGCGATTTTCCAATCTTTATTTATCCTGCCAAGAAAAATCATCGATCGGCCTTCCCTATCTCTTGTTAAATAGTGCTGATCGGTAATTACATTTTCTAAATATGGCGACTTTAAAAAATCATTATTGTACAAGGTCACATTTGCATCGTAGGGATTGGTCAATGCCTGAGCAGAAGTTAAACCGCCGGTTTCACCGCTGAAATAAAAGCCGCCTAAAATGGCACATCCTGCACTTGTTCCGCCTAACGGAG
Source organism: Pedobacter aquatilis (assembly GCF_032678425.1). Lineage (GTDB taxonomy): Bacteria > Bacteroidota > Bacteroidia > Sphingobacteriales > Sphingobacteriaceae > Pedobacter > Pedobacter aquatilis_B. Next base: position 186,474 of record NZ_JAVTSG010000001.1, read on the forward strand.
CTTTCTTATTATTTAGAAGATAATTCAATGCTTGTTCGGTTTTTGTTCCTTTCCAATACCGCATATAATCCGATTGGTCGCCGCCGGCAATAAATACCATTTCCGCGTTGCGAATAATGTAAGCTACGGTATCATTATTAGCCAATTCTTTTGAATTAATTAAAAGTGTTTCAACGGAATTTACAGTCCCCAAACTATTGATATATGGGTTGTAAGCGTCTGTTCCGCTGGCACGTAAAACAACCACATCACCGCCTCCGCTTCTATCAATCATCCACTTAAAGGCTGCATCGACATCAGTTCCACCACCCATGAGTACCATACCACCATTTGTGGTTTTTGTGACGTTACTACTATCGCCAACAATTCCAATTGATGCAGGTCTGCGTTTTGCGACTGGCGTTGTTCCTCCCCCGCCTGTTGAAGGAGGAGCAGGCGTTACCGTTGCTTTCCCGCAACCCATTGCAGATATGCAATAAATCATCAACAGGATAAAAAATGATTGTTTCATATTTTAAAATATTAATGAGGCTTTATCTTATCGATAAAACCTCATATTTTATTAATAACCTGGATTTTGAACTGTATTTTTATTTACAGCAATTTCTGCAGACGGAATTGGAAACGAATACTGTGCTTGAGTAACCGGTAGCGTTACCGCACCTGAGGCATTAACAGCATCAGCAGCCAATCTTACAACTGGCAGGCTTCTTCTTTTTAAATCGAAAAAGCGATGACCTTCAAATGCCAATTCTTTATAACGTTCTTCTAAAATAGCGGTAATTAAGGTTGCTTTATCCGCAAAAGTTGCATTGATGTAACCGTTAATACGAGCAGCTCGTAAAGTATTTAAATCGCCTGCAGCATCACCCGTAGATTCTGCCTCGGCCTCTGCTTTTATTAAGTACATTTCACCAGTACGGAATAACTTTATATCCGTTAAACCTGGTGCCGTTGATGTACCACCGATATATTTATTTACCAAATATTGAGATTTTGTACCCGTTCTTGTTGCATCAAATTTAATATAAGATGTATAACGCAAATCATTAACCTTATCAAAGGTGTTAATTAATTTAAAGGCTGGTGCCCACAAAACAATGCCACCTGTTTGGCGGAAATAGAAATCGCCCAAACGAGAATCGGTTGTACCAACACGTTTTGCTTTCCAAATTACTTCGTTATCGTTTGCATCTGTCCATATACCAGGAAACTGCGCTTTTGTAGCCAAAGGATAAGCCGTAATTACCTCATTTGCATAAGTAATTGCTTCGCTCCAATTTTTCTCATATAAAGCCAATCTCGCTTGAATTGCAGAAACTGCAACCTTTGTTATGCGGGTTTTATCAGTAAATGTTGCTGGTATTAATGGTTTTGCGGCTACTAAATCGGCTTTTGCATTTGCTACGACAACCTCAAAGTTATCTCTTCCCGGATAACCGATTGCCGATGCTTTCATGTATGGTACACCTAGTGCACCGCTTTGGTATGAAGCTGCATAATTACGTAATAATTCAAAATGAAAATAAGCACGTAAGGCTAATAATTCTCCTCTATAACGTGAACCTGTTGCAATATCAGCACCTGTTAAAGTTAAGGCATCTAAGCCTGCAATTGTTCTGTTAATCCTATCTATTGCCACGTAAAACGATGCATACTGACTGGTTACCGAACCGCTGCCCGCATTATACAACCACCTGAAAGCATCGCTATTGCCAACGGTATTTTCTGTTGGAAACATCGCTTCATCAGAAACTGTAGAAACCACACCGATTGTTCCGCCATCCAAAAGTGCGTAAGCACCTAACACACCTAAATTAATATCGCCTATATTTCGATAAGCTTTATCTGGCGAGATGGAATCTGTTGGAACTAAATCCAGTTTTGTACAAGACGCCGTAAGGATTAACAACGACAATATAAGTACGTATTTTTGATATATTTTATTAATCATTGTTGTAAGTATTAAAAGTTAACATTTAAACCAGCGGTATAAGTTCTGGTATTTGGATATTGAAAACGACCGTAAACCGCATTATTTTCTGGGTCTAAACCTCTCCATTTTGTCCAGGTGAATAAATTTTGTCCTTGAACAAATATTTTTACGCCCTTGATTATTCTGGTTTTTTCCAAAACAGTTTTTGGAATAGAATATCCAATAGTTAGATTTCTCAACCTTAAGAAAGATGCATCCTGTATATCTTTAGAAGAAAAATTTCTTGGAATATCAAATCTCTGCAAAATTGCATCATTTCCTGTATCACCCGGAACCTGCCATCTGTTTTCTAGCATTCTAACAGTTTGGTTACTGGTTGCATAACGTTGATTTTCATTGTAGAAATCTTCGTTATTCCAACGCATAACATTTGATACAAATGAAAACAACGCCGATGCGGTAATTCCTTTATAACTTAAAGAGGTATTAAAACCACCGGTAAAAGTTGGATATAAACTTCCAGAATTGGTTGTGCTTTGCGTATTCACATTATAAGCTGTAGTTATAGAACCATCAAGATTATAATATTGTGCTTCTCCGGTTTGAGGATTAACACCTGCCCAATCTGGCGCAAAATAAGTTCCGTAAGGTAAACCCACTTTTAAAATACGGGTATCACCATCAGGATAAGAATCAACCAAATCAGTTACATGCAATATTTTGTTTTTATTATAACCTGCATTAACGCCAATGGTCCAGATAAATTCATTTGATTTAATTACATCGCCACTTACTTCAAATTCGACACCTCTGTTTTGCATAATACCTGCACTTAAGTTAAGTTCAGAAAAGCCTGATGTAGCAGAAAGCGGTTGATTGATAAACATATTTGTCGTTTTACGATTATAAAAATCGGCAGTAATGCGTAAACGGTTTTTAAGCATTGCTAAATCGAAGCCTGCATTAAATTCCTTAACATATTCCCAATCAAATTCTGCATTTCCAGGTGTAGTAGCTCTAATTGCAGCCACACCACCATATGATGTATTAACTGCATAAGTTGGCAAATACAAGAAATCGCCACCAAATGGACTTGCAGTAATACCATAACTTGCTCTAACTCGCAAATCATTAATCAAAGCACTGTTTTTTAAAAATTCTTCAGCTTTAACATTCCAGTTGGCACCGAATGAATAGAAACCATGCCATTTGTTTTCAGGCGCTACCCTTGTAGAACCATCATAACGATAGCTTGCTGTTGCTGTATATTTGTCATTGTAGGTATAACGAGCTACACCCATAAAAGATGCCAGTGCATTTTTGGTTTTACCACCAGTTGTTGAAGGTAAGAATGTTGCACTTCCGTTAGTTGCACCTGCCGGAGTTTCAGGTAAACGTCCATCTATACCATAAGCACTAAAGCCAAAAGAATTGTAATTATTATACACATATTCGTAAAAAGCAGAAGCTTCAAAATCATGCACATCATTAAACTTCTTGGCAAAAGTTAAGCCTGTTGTAGAAATAATGTTAAAGTTTCTTCTGTTGGCATCTGTTAAACGACCTTTACCACCTAAAGTATTGGCAACACTTCTGGAGCCATAGTAAGAATCAGGATTAACAAATTGTTGGTCGGTTGATTGACGATAATCAATACCAGCCCTTGTTGTAATTTTTAGTTCAGGTAAAATTTGATAAGCAAAAGCTGTACTGATGATAGATTTTAACTGATCTGTTTTATCTGATGAATTTAGCAAGCGTTCCAGAGCCTGACTACCTTCTCTTTGATCCAGAATAAAATAATTTGAACGATTTCCAGGATGAACCAAAGTACCATCTGATGCATAAGGATTTTCATAAGGCAGCGCATAATAAACCGATGCCATTGCTGTACCTGCTCCTGTTCCGCCCTCTCCTTCTGTAAAACTCGATTGAGAATAACCTAATGATAAGTTTACGCTTCCGCTGAATTTATCATCCTTAAAATCTAAATTACTTCTTAATGAATAACGATCTAAACCAGTTCGTTTAGCCACACCTTCCTGACTGTAATAGTTCAATGAATTGTAAAAACGCAAATTTTCATTTCCACCGCTAATACTTACTTGTTGCTCTTGAAATTTACCTCTCTGGAAGAAAATATCCCTCCAATCGGTATCAATTCTCTTTAAACTATCAATGATAAAATCTGCACGAGCTCTTGTTGCAGTAGTTCCGGCAGCGTAGGTTGGGTTTTTTGGTGAATAAGTCCAACCTGGTCCGATGTTACGACCAAAACTTGCACCAACTTCTTCTTCAAACTGTAAGCGTTGTGCGGTATTCATCATTTCGAAATTCGGTCTGCTCAAATTTGAGAAACCATATTGCGATGTATAATTAACGGCAAGTTTACCAGCCTTTCCTTTTTTGGTTGTTAAAACGATAACACCATTAGATCCTCTTGAACCATAAAGCGCCTTTGCTGATGCGTCTTTGAGTACCGTTGCCGATTCAATATCTTCAGGGTTGATGGTCTGGAAATAAGCCGCTTCGATTGGCACACCATCTAAAACAAATAATGGTGTAGAAGAACCGTTTACGCTTCCAATACCACGAATAACTACAGATGCACTTTGACCAGGCTGACCAGAAGTGGAAATAACACTCATACCCGGAACACGGCCTTGCAAAATCTGATCGACAGTTAACCCCGGAACATTATTAATTTTTTCAGCAGAAACCAATGAACTTGCAGCAGCAGATTGCGCCTTGGTATAATTGGTATAACCAGTAACAACCACATCACTTAACGTACCAGATGATAATGTTAATTTCAAAGTACCCATTTGTGTTTTAGCATTAACCTCTCTATCGGCATAACCAACATAAGAAATAACTAAAACAGCATTTTCATCAACATTTCTGATGGTAAAGTTTCCATTAGCATCGGTTGCATAAATTGCTGATTGCCCTTTTACACGTACTGATGCACCTGGCATTGGATTTCCTGCTTCATCAACAATTTTTCCGGTAACATCAATGGCTTTTGCCAATTCATTTGTGTTGGCTTTTGGAAAAATCAAGATGGTATTTTCCTTAATTTCCCAGCCAAAAGGTTGTGCTTTTAAAGCTTGTGTTAATACATCAGCTAATTCAGCATTTTTTAAGTCGATGGTTACAGGTTTTGATTTTTGCTGAATCAAATCGGTATCATACAAAAAGAAATAACCAGTTTGGCGCTTAATTTCTTTTAAAATTTTCACCAAAGGCGTATTTTTCTGACTAATATTTATGCGTTGTGAAAATGCATTTGCACTAACTTGCATGCACAAAACGGTCATTATGAAAATAAAAAGTTTCATAGCCCTTAAAAATTGATGGTTAAAATAATTTGGAGCAAAATCGTTTGGTTTACCCACATCGGTTTTACTACTTCGAGTGTAAAAGTTCATACATTCAGTTTGGTTTAAGGTTAAAATTGATTAGTTACATTGGCTTTTTAGGCCTTTTATTTGGTTATTTTTTTTCTGTTAAAACTTTTAGTTTTCGCCCTTCTTCTAGTTCGAATTTGATGTTCCCGGTTTTTTCGAGCATTTTTATTACTTCAGATAATTTTGATTTTCTGGGTACCATCCCATTATATCTCTTAGATGGAACATTAGCGTAATCAATTTTTACATCGTACCATCTTTCTAATTGATTAAGAATAACTTTTAGCTCCGAATCGTTAAATTGAAATAAGCCATTTTTCCAGGCGGTTTCATCATCGGTATCTACATCAGCAGTGATTTTTATTGATGCATTTTCATTCGCATTGTTAATTGCTTGCTCGCCTGGTTTCAATATTTTCGAAAATTTGGCATTACTCACCAAAACGCTTCCTTCTAATAAGGTTGTTTTAATGGTATTATCATCTAAATAACTGTTAATGTTAAAATGCGTACCCAATACTTCTACATTTTGGTTTCGACTTTGAACATGAAAGGGCATTGCTTTATTTTTAGCAACTTCAAAGTATGCTTCTCCGGTAAGTACAACTAAACGCTGCTTGCCTACAAAAGCTTCAGGATATTTAAGTGATGATGCCGCATTTAGCCAAACTTTAGTTCCATCTGGTAGTATAACCTGATATTGACCGCCTTTTGGCGTTGAAATTGTATTGTAAGCAAGATTTTTTTCGGCATTTAAAACCTTATTGTTTGCTACTGTATAAACCAACTGACCATCTTTTTCTTTAGATATTTTAATACCATCCTGGTCGCTTATATCTGAAGATGTGTTTTCATCTAGAACCACTTTAGTACCATCAGCTAGCGTTAATACAGCCTTATTTTTTCCTGGTAAAACATCGAGGGTTTTCTCTTGCGATTTAGAAATTGCAGAAAGCTCTGCTGATTGATTGATTTGAAAATAATAGTAACCACCAAATATGAGCGCTAGAACAGCTGCAGCAGAAATATATTTAAATAGTCTGGATACTTTTGGTTTATTGTTAGCAGCAATCTTTGCTTTAATAGCTTCAAAATTTAATTGTGCTGAATCTTGAATATCCCCCGCCGGATTTAGATTAGCGTTTTCATCGCTTTCACCTAAGAAATTATAATATTCTTCAATAAATCGAATTTCATCGGCATTCGCTTTGCCTGATAAATAACGTTCTAAAATCTTTTCTAAATCTTTTCGGTTAGGAAATGAATTCATTTTTCTGGCTTTTATATACTATGTACCAGATGATGGAAAATCTCCCAAAAGAAAATTAAATTATTTTAAGAAACTAAAATAAGCTGCTAAAAGGATTAAAAACATGTGCGTTAATTTAAATCTGAGCGCATGTGTTGCAGTAGTTAATTGATTTTGAACGGTTTTTTGCGAAACATTTAATTCAACTGATATTTTTGCTGTAGATAAACCCTCAAAATAATGAAGCAAAAAGATCTTACGGCGTTTTTCTGGAAGTGCCTTTATGAAAAGTTCAATTAGAACACGAACTTCTTTTTCGAGCAAATCTCCATCGGTTTGCAGGGGAGAAATTAATTTTTGTTCAAAAGTTAAATTGAATAAATTGTGTTTATTGCTTTTATGAAACTGTTTTAAAACCTGAAAACGAACGGCAGTATGCAGATAAGCCAATGGATTTTGCAAGTCGAGTTCAGCTTTTCTGTTCCATAAGTCGGCAAAAACATTTTGAATAATATCCTGACATTTCTCTTTCTCGGGCAAACGTTTGTAAGCCGCATTGTAAAGTTCTACCCAATGAAGCTTATAAATTTTACCAAATGCAACCTCGTCTCCTTGCCTTAATAGGTCAAAAAGTACATTATCGTTCTCACAATTACTCGAGGCTTCCAAATGATTAGGTTTGTTAGGAAACCAAACATAGTCATTTTAAGAGCTTTTAGCAATACCTTCAGAAGAGAATTGCAAATCGTAAAGCTTTTTGTAATAACCATTTAGCCTTAACAATTCTTGGTGGGTGCCCTTTTCCTTTATTTCGCCTTTATCCAGCACAATAATTTGGTTTGCCTTTTGGATGGTTGATAAACGATGGGCAATAACAATAGAAGTTCTGCCTTCCATTAAATTATCAATGGCTTTCTGAATCAGTAATTCTGTTTCAGTATCAACGGATGAAGTGGCTTCATCTAAAACCAAAATTGCAGGATTGTGAACCAGCGCCCTGATAAACGAAATCAGTTGAGCTTGTCCGGCAGAAAGCGTAGAGCCTCTTTCCATAACATTATACTGATAACCACCCGGCAAACGTTCGATAAAATCGTGAGCACCAACTTTTTTGGCTGCGTTTACCACTTCTTCAATGGTAATTTTTGGATTATTTAAAGTGATGTTATTTAAAATCGTGTCCGAAAAGAGGAAAACATCCTGTAAAACCGTCGCAATATTGCTTCGCAAATAATTCAATTCGATGTCGTGAATGTCGATTCCATCAACGGTAATTTCTCCCTTTTTTACTTCGTAGAAACGATTTAAAATATTTATGGTTGATGATTTTCCGGCACCGGTTGCCCCGACTAAAGCAACGGTTTCGCCTGCTATTACATCAAAGGTTAAATCCTTTAAAACATAATTTTCGTCATTATAAGCAAACCAAACATTTTTAAAACTGATATTTCCGTCAAGTTTTTCTGGGATGAGTTTTCCATTGTTTGGCGTTCGTTCATCTGTATCCAATACTTTGAAAACCCGTTCGGCACCAACCATCCCCATTTGTAGGGTATTAAATTTATCCGCCAGTTGGCGAATTGGGGTAAAAACCATACCCAAATACATAATAAACTGAGTGATGGTTCCTGGTGTAACATCTAAAGGTTTCGCCAAAATACTTTTTGAACCATACCAAATTAATAAACCTAAAGACATCGCCGATATTAATTCGACAACCGGAAAAAAGATTGAATAATACCAGTTTGAGCGAATATTTGCATCGCGATAGCGTTTATTTATGGCGTAAAACTTTTTATATTCTTGTCGCTCGCGGGCGAAATATTGAACGATAGAAACCCCTGTAATATGTTCTTGTAAAAAGGTATTCAGATTCGATACTTCATTTCTTATTTCCTGAAAGGCAACTTTAATTGACTTTTGAAATTTTCTCGTTGCCATTATTAAAAGCGGAATTGGCAAAAGCACAACCAAACTTAACTCCCAGTCGGTAAGGAGCATTACGGCAACGATTACAACGATTTGCAGAGAATCGCCAATCATCGAAATCAAGCCCTCAGAAAATATGTCGGCTATTGTTTCTAAATCGGAAACTGTTCTGGTAATTAACTGACCGATAGGTGTTTTATCGAAATATTTTAATCGTAATTGAGTGATGTGATTAAAAACGTTGATTCTTAAATCGCGAATAACGGATTGACCTAAAGTGTTGGTTAATAGCGTATGGCTGTATTGAATAAGTGATTGCAAAATCAGCATAAAAACCATGAGCATTGTCATGTTTACCAAGCCGCTGTAATTGCCTGTTAAAATATAGTTATCGAGTGTAAATTTGATTAAAAATGGACGAACCGGAGAAATAGCGGCGAGTAAAATGGTTAAAATAACCGACCAAACGAAAATAGCACGATAAGGCTTAACATATTTAAAAATACGTTTCAGTAATCCTGTGTTATATACGTCGCCTGTTACTGCCATTCTATTTTAATTTTAAATGAGTGAATTATTGAATGAATGAATGTATCCGCCATACAAAACATCATACCATTCACTAATTCTATATTTCAATCATTCTATAATTCACTAATTCTATTATTCAATAATTCACTAATTCTATTATTCAATAATTCACTAATTCTATAAAATCAATCGTTTTATGTAAGGGTACTCTACTTTAACTAAATACAAGCCACAAGCCGGTACGGATTGCCCTGCATTGCTTCTGTTTTTACTATCTATTATTTCTTTAAAATCTTTTAAATTTATTTCCTCCTTGCCTATTCTTACTAAAGTGCCTACAATTGCCCTAACCATATTTCGAAGAAAACGGTCGGCTTCTATAGTAAAAACCAAACTACCATTTTCTTCCTCAAAATGAGCTTTTACAATCTTACAGTTATTGGTAAAAGTTTGGGTGTTCGATTTACTGAAACAAGAAAAATCCGTATAATTTAATAATTCGTTTGCTGCCTCGTTCATCAAATTTAAATTCAATTTATCCTTAACCAACCATGATCGATTTAGCCTAAACGGATCTTTTTCAAAATGAATGTAATATTTGTAAGCTCTTGCAGTGGCATCGAATCTTGCATGTGCCTCATCAGCTACAGGAATAATTCTTTTAGCTGCAATTTGATAAGGAAGCATTGCGTTTATGCCACCAACTGCAGCTAAAACCTTTTCTTCTGTTATGTTTTCTATATCAAAATGAGCAAAAAAATCGGTTGCATGTACACCAGAATCCGTTCTGCCGCAACCTAAAGTTTCTATTGGTTGCCTAAAAATTATAGACATGGCTTTGTCCAACAGCTCTTGAACAGTTACTGCATTTGGTTGAATTTGCCAGCCATGGTACAAGCTGCCATCGTAAGCGATTTGTATGAAATACCTTTTTTTACTCAAAGCGATGCAAAAGTACGTTTTATCGATTAAGGATAAAAGAACAAAGATTTAAGATTAGGTCATATTATAGCCGCTTGCTATTTTGTCGCAAAAAAATATAATTTTGTAGCATGATACAACGAATACAATCTATTTGGCTTTTCTTAGCAGCTCTTACACTTATTTTGATGCTGTTTTTACCGATTACAACAAAAGTTGTTAATGGAGATGAAACTCATATTTTCACAAATGGTCTGCATTATTTTGTAAATGGAAAAACCGGAAAAGTATTAACTGTTGATGTATTCCTACCCTTGATTATTACACATGCAATACTGATAATATTGTGTTTTGTAAACATTTTCAGATTTAAAAACAGAAGTCAGCAGAAAAAAATTGCAATATTTACAATAGTTGCAATTATTGGTTTTGCCTTTTGGTGCAGCATTTATGCAAAAGAAATGCCAGGCGGAATAGAAGGTTCGAAATTTGGAATTGGCGCATATTTACCGGCTGTAGCCATATTATTTGTTGTTTTAGCCATTTTCGGTATTAATAAAGATGAACGATTAATACGCTCTGCTGAAAGGTTGAGATAATTTATGTGGAAGTGGATTAAGAACATATCTTTTTTAATTGCAACCATCACTATTGGTTCTATGTTCTTATTCCCGATTATTAATCAAAAGATTAATGGCATAGAAATCCCTATTTTATATACTTATGGTTATAACGAAACCTGGGATGTAGGTGAATTTATGGCGATCAAGATACGGCCAATTTACACGCTTTTACTCTCGAATATAGCTGCATGCATAATTTCTTTCTTCAATATTTTTAATTACAAAAGAAAAATATTGAAGAAAATTCTTTCAATATTTTCAATTACTGCTATCTGTTTCTTAACTATTCTCTGTATTATTTATGCAGTTCAGCTTCCACAGGAGGTAAAAAAATCCGCAACTTTTGGCGTTGGCGCTTACATGCCTGCTTTGGCAATATTATTTGTGTTTTTAGCCATTTTCGGTATTAACAAAGATGAAAGGTTAATAGGCTCTGCAGAAAGGTTGCGTTAATATTTATTCTGCTTTTGCTCTTTAAACCCGATTGTAACGGAAATACTTTTTGATTAGCACTAACTAAAATGTACTATCATGCTGAGGCACGAAGCATCTGCAACCGATGAAACAGACTCTTCTTACCCTAGCATTACAGCTGAATTTAAAAAGATTGTAGTGTAAAGCGGGGCAGTTTTAACCAATAAATAATCGGTTTTGATTTTCAAATATTTATGAATAATCATAGCTGATGAAGTGAAATTTACTCCACATCCATCTCCCATTAAACACCTTCCCTTTTACCTCATTTCTTTCTTCCTTATTTTCAAATATTTAGCTTAAAAAACTATTTCCTTAACAATCAATAAAATACGGATTATTAACCGTACCTTTGCGGCTCAATTAAAAAATAAAAGACGAATGACAAACCCATTTCAATTATTGGGGATAAGTGATGACGTCGTTAATGCCGTAAAGGACCTTGGATTTGAAAATCCAACGCCTATTCAGGAGCAAAGTATTCCTGTACTGTTAGAAGGCACTAATGATTTTGTTGGTTTGGCCCAAACAGGAACAGGAAAAACAGCCGCATTTGGTTTGCCGCTGTTAGAACTAATCGATTTTAAAGTAACAAAACCGCAGGCATTAATTTTATGCCCAACGCGTGAATTATGTTTACAAATCGCTAACGACCTTAAAAACTTTTCTAAAAACGTTGCTAATGCCCACGTTGTTGCCGTTTACGGTGGCGCGAACATTATGCAACAACTACGCGAAATACGCCAAGGCGTTCAAATCGTAGTGGCCACGCCCGGCCGTATGTTGGATATCATTGGCCGTAAGGCAATTGATTTTTCAAACGTTAAATATGTTGTGCTTGATGAAGCTGACGAGATGTTAAACATGGGTTTCCAGGATGACATCAATGACATTTTATCAACTACTCCTGATGACAAAAAAACCTGGTTATTCTCGGCTACAATGCCTGCAGAAGTTCGCCGTATAGCTAAAAACTATATGGATAACCCTGTAGAATTAACCATGGGCACAAAAAATACAGGTAACGTAAACATCGAACACGAATACTACATTGTTCGTGCCCGTGATAAATATGCTGCCTTAAAACGTATTGTAGATTTTAACCCTGATATTTTCGGTGTTGTTTTCTGTAAAACGAAATTAGATACTCAGGATATTGCTGAGCATTTAATTAAAGATGGTTACAATGCTGATGCTCTACACGGCGATTTATCGCAACAACAACGTGATAAGGTAATGCAACGTTTCCGTGAGCGTAACATGCAATTATTAATTGCTACTGATGTTGCTGCTCGTGGTATTGATGTAAGTGGTGTAACTCACGTAGTTAACTATTCTTTACCTGATGAGATTGAAAGTTATACTCACCGTTCTGGCCGTACTGGTCGTGCGGGTAAAACTGGTATTTCAATCTGTATCATCAACTCTAAAGAGTTAGGTAAAATCCGTCAGTTAGAGCGTATTATTGGTAAACAATTTACTAAAGCTGAATTACCTACCGGATTTGATGTTTGCGAAAAACAACTGTTCTCTTTAGTACATAAAGTACATAACGTAGAGGTTAATGTAGAGCAAATTGACCAATACATTCCTCGTATTATGGATGAATTTAAAGATTTATCGAAAGAGGATGTAATTAAACGTTTTGCTTCATTAGAGTTTAACCGTTTCTTAGATTACTATTCTAAAGCACCTGATTTAAATGCAGCTGTTGGAGATGATCGTGGTGAAAGAGGTGAGCGTGGCGAAAGACGCGGACGTGGTAGCGAAGGCTATACTCGTTTGTTTATCAACTTAGGTTCGGTAGATGAGTTTACTCGTGGGGATATGTTATCTTTCATCTGTAACAATGGTAAAATTGGTGGCAAAAGCGTTGGTAAAATTGATTTAAAAGGTGTTTTCTCTTTCTTTGAGGTTGAAGATGCAGTTGCTGACAAAGTTTTTGAAGGCTTCAAATCAGTTGAATTTAATGGTCGCCAGGTACGCATTGAAAAAAGCGGAGATGGTGGTCGTGAAGGTGGCGAAAGACGCGGTGGCGGAGAAAGACGTAGCGGTGGATTTGGCGGCGAACGTAGAGGCGGGGGTGGTTACCGTGGTGGAAACGGCGGTGGCGACAGAAGAAGTTCTGGCGGTAGCGGTAGACGTGAAGGTGGAAGCCGTGATGGTGGTGGTTTCAGAGATTTCTCTGGCCGTAGCCGTGAGGATAAAGGTGGAAGCGGACGCAGAGAAGGTGGAAACCGTGAAGGTGGCGAACGCAGAAAAAAATGGTAATTCACTAAACCAAATATTTTACAAGCCGTTTCGATTTTATCGAGGCGGCTTTTTTGTTTTATTTAACTGGGGCACAATATTCATCACTGCTGATTTTAATAAACGGATTAGCAATTATTATTTAAAAAATGTAAAATAGTTATTCAACTTTATGAATATCCTTAAATTGCACTACTTTCGCTAATTATGCAGGCAAAATATATTTCCTATCAGGAAACCGGTTCATTTTCGAAATTGGTTTTAGATTATATTAATAACGAAGAACAGCTTAAAGCTTTCTATAGTTATCGCCCTGATATGGAAGGATTGAGCGAAGCCATCAGCAAAAGAAATTTCTTAGGTGATAGAAATACGCTTGTTGAGGTTTTAAAAAACCAATATCAACAGCTTAATCCAAATAAATCTGTTACCAAAAACATCGAGCTTTTAGCTTTAGATAATACTTTTACCGTTACTACAGGCCATCAATTAAATCTTTTTACTGGCCCACTTTATTTCATTTACAAAATTGTAACGGCGATAAACCTTGCTATCGAACTTAAAATTGCCCATCCCGATAAAAACTTTGTTCCGGTGTATTGGATGGCAACTGAAGACCATGATTTTGATGAAATTAACCATGTTAACGTTGATGAGAAAAACATCAGTTGGATACAGAATACTAATGGCGCAACTGGAAGGTTAAGCACTAAAACAGTAGCCGCCGCAGTAACTGCATATAAAGGTTACCTAGGAATTTCAAAAAATGGCAAACACATTGCCAAGTTAGTTGAAAAAGCATATTTAGAACATGATAATTTAGCTGATGCGACAAGATATTTGGTTAATAATTTATTCGAAAAATACGGTTTAGTAATTGTTAATGCTGATGATAAGCAACTTAAAACCTTATTTAAATCGGTTATATTAGCAGATATTACCGAACAAAACAGCGCTAAAAACATCGACAATAGTTCAACAAACTTAGAAGAACTAGGTTATAAAACACAGGTTAATGGTCGCGATATAAATTTCTTTTATCTGAAAGATGATTTACGTGAACGTCTGATTTTTGAAAATGGCAAATATGTAGTTAATCATACAGAAATCAGTTTTACTGAGAATGAATTAAAAACTGAAATTGCCTCAAATCCCGAAAGATTTAGCCCAAATGTTGTAATGCGCCCAATGTATCAGGAAGTAATTTTGCCAAACATCGCCTATATTGGTGGTGGTGCAGAAGTTGCCTATTGGATGCAACTAAAAGCAAATTTCGATTATTACAAAGTAGATTTCCCTGTGCTATTGCTTCGTAATTCGGCTTTGTTAATTGATGAACGTAGTGCGAAGAACTTGTATAGTTTAGGCTTTTCTTTAGAAGACATCTTTTTACCTGTCGAGGAATTGAAAAATCTTTGGGTGAGAAAAAATTCTACTGCCCAACTGCTTTTAGCTGATGAAACCAGGGCAATTAATAGCATTTTCGACCAGATTAAACTGAATGCCTACAAAATTGATAAAACGCTTTCAGTTTCTACAGATACAGCCAAACAAAAAACCAATCATTTGCTGGCAAATCTTGAAAAAAAGCTATTCAGAGCTGAAAAAAGGAAACATGAAACGGCTTTAATACAAATAGAGAACGTTAAAAAAAGACTTTTCCCTAATGGAACCATGCAAGAAAGAATAATGAATATTGCGCCAATGTATGTAAATTATGGCGAAGATTTTCTTTCATCCTGTATTGAAAACTTCGAACCATTGGGTGGAGATTTTACTTTGCTTTTGCCTTAATCGAATCGTCATTGCGAGGCACGAAGCAATCTAATTAGAAAAGATTGCTTCGTACCTCGCAATGACGAAAAATTTACTAAAAATGAACTTCATTACCTTTACCGAAAATAAACTAAGAACCTTTACCTATAACGTTTTCAAAAAAATGGGTTGTTCTGATGAGCATGCTGAGCTTGCAACTGATGTTTTAATCCGTTCTGATTTACGCGGCATAGATTCACACGGTGTGGCTCGTTTAAGTGGATATGTTCGTCTTTGGGAGAAGAATAGAATAAACGCAACACCAGATATTAAAATTGTACACGAAACACCAACGACGGCAACTATAGATGGCGATGCTGGTTTAGGCTTAGTGGTTGCGCCTTTCGCTATGAAAGTTGCCATTGAAAAAGCTGAAAAATACGGTAGTGGATGGGTTTCGGTTAAAAATTCAAATCATTTTGGCATTGCAGGTTACCATGCTTTAATGGCGGTAGAAAATGATATGATTGGCATCAGCATGACGAATGCAAGTCCGCTGGTTGCGCCAACTTATGCCAATGAAAGATTGCTTGGCACAAACCCTATGTGTTATGCATTTCCGGCAGGAAAATACCCACCAGTAATTGTAGATATGGCAACTGCAGCAGCCGCAAACGGAAAATTAGAAATTGCGCAAAGGGCAAATAAGAATATTCCCGATGGCTGGGTTCAAGATAAAGATGGTGTAAATTCAAATAATCCAAACGAATTAAAAAGTGGTGGTTCTTTACTACCATTGGGAAGCGATAAAGACCATGGCAGTCATAAAGGTTACGGTCTGAGTGCCACTGTAGATATTTTATCAGCTGTGCTCTCAGGTGCTAATTATGGCCCTTGGGTGCCACCATTTGTGGCTTTCTTAGAGCCATCAGCAAATCCTGTTGGAGAAGGTTTAGGACATTTTTTAGGCGCCATGCGTGTAGATGGTTTTCGTCCGGCGGATGAATTTAAAAGTCATTTGGATAATTGGATTGAGCGTTTTAAAAGTGCCAAAACGGTGGATGAATCCAAAAAAGTTATTATTCCTGGCGAACCTGAACATGAATTTGAGCAGGAAAGAAAAATCAGCGGTATTCCGCTGATTGATGTTGTAGTTAATGACTTAAATGAACTTGCTGCAAAATTAGAGATTGAAGCGCTGAGTAATTAATCAGCCGCTTCAAATTCAAATGCTAAAGCCGCATCATTTTTAAGATTTGCAGGCAACTTTAAAGCAATTTTTCCATTTATATTTTTCCAGCTTATTTTTTGCCCTGTCGATAATAATTTAATTGAGCTTCCTTTCTTTGGCGAATTACCTTCCCAACTAATCACCGAAGGCTTTTCATTATTCGATAGGCAGTAAATTGCATATATCTGGTTTCCATCTTTACTTTGGGTAAACCAGGTTTTACCGCTATTATAATTCTTAGTGATTCGAGTATTGTAAATTGCCTTGCCATTTACGGAAGTCCATTTGCCAATTTCATTTAATTGAATTGTTACGTCTGTTGGCAAGGTGCCGTCTGGTTTAGGGCCGATACCTAAAAGTAAACTTCCACCTTTAGCAACAATTTCTACAAGCTTATGTACAACTTCTGCCGCTGGCTTATATTTATCGTTTGGCACAAATCCCCAAGCCCCTCCTAAAGTCATGCAACTTTCCCAAGGATAATCTAATTGTTTTTCTGGGATTCTTTGTTCTGGTGTTTGATAATTTTCATATGGACCGTGAACAGTTCTATCAACCATTAATAAACCTGGTTGCGCTTTTCTGGCCATCGTTGCAATTTTAGGCATATCAATATCCTGGCTCCATTTCGGAATATTTGCTCCCCAGGAAAGTACCTCTTCATTTACGGTTTCAAGCGGACGAACCCATCCGCCATCTAGCCATAAAATATCTACACTGCCATAATTATTCATTAACTCACTAATCTGGTTGTAGGTGAAATCCTTGAATTTATTCCAACGCCACGGGTATTTCCTGATGTCGTAATTGTTGTTTCTATCTGCCGTTGCATATTTTTGCCACCAATAATACTGCGAATGCCAATCAGGTTTTGAAAAGTAAGCACCAATCATAAAACCTTCCTTTCTAAAAGCATCAAAAACATATTTGGCAACATCGGCCTTTGGATTATTTGCAAATGGACCTTTAGCTATACTAAAATCACTTTCTTTTGTATCAAACATAGCAAACCCATCATGATGTTTGGTGGTAAATACAAGGTATTTCATGCCTGCATTTTTGCCTGCCGTAGCCCATTGCTCAGGATTAAATTTTGTAGGATTAAATTGTTTACTAAAATCCCAGTACCATTTTTTGTAATCTTCGTAGGCAATTGTGGTATCTCTTTCTATCCAATCTTCAGAACAGATGGTCCAAGATTCGATTATACCGGGAATTGCATAAAGCCCCCAATGTACAATCATACCGAACTTTTTATCTTGCCAGTTCTCTAACTTCTGTTTTACTAGCTCATCTTTAGGCCATTCGTAATGCGTTGACTGTGGCATAATATCGTTTTGTTGCGAATACGATAAAATAGAGTAGAATAGCAGAATAAATAAAAAGGAAAGTTTCTTCATACCTAAAAAATAAAAAAAGGGCAGGAAAATTCCTGCCCTGATAAAATAACTAAATTATTAATTAATATCCCAAAATATTTTGATGGTTAAATTTTCACTTTGGGAGCATTTCAAAATTTTATCAATCGCTACTTATGGCTTCTTAGCCCACCATAGTGGCGTTAATACCGCATCAGCGCCACCCAATGCCGTTACCGCTTGGGCATAGCCTTTACTGTTCGTATTTGGTAAACTTGATGGATATCTTAATCGCTGAGGGAAGAAATTCACACTACTTGTCATAAAACTTGAAGTATTTAAAGCTGGCAAATTTGGTAAATTATTTTCGATAGCCGGGTTTTCAAAGAATGGCAAACCTAAACGTCTCTGGTCGCTCCATGCTTCTAGTGGTAACCACGGCATTTGCGCAATATACTTTTGTGTAATAATTTTGGTCAATTGATCATTTTTAACAGTGCCACTTTTATACAAATCATTTTTAGGATAAACAATATTTGCTGTTCCAGCAACATTTGTATAACCATCAACATAGTTCATAGTGTAACTTGCGGCTGGTTCTGTAACGTGTGTCCAACTCACAGATGTTCCGGTTCTGCTAAATGATGTAGAAGTTAAGTATGCTGCTGCATGCGCAGATACACCCCAATAATCAAAACTAGCTTTAACACCTGCTTCATAAGCAGCCTGGCCACCCATTGGAACAGTCCATCCTCTAACTGATGCTTCTGCAAGTAAGAAATAAGTTTCCCAAGATGCAAACCAGATGCGTTGAGAAGCGCTTGCCCTAAACTGGTTACTTAATCTTGGCGTTGTACCTTCGTAACCCAACAATTGATTTTGTGAACCTTTAGTCCCCCAATCACCCGTAACTCCTGTATTCCAAGTATTTTTTGCTTCGATAGTTTTAACAACGGCTCCAGTTCCATCCAATAAATTACGCTGTGTATTTTTTGCGTCGCTAGTCCATGAAGGATAAGAGTTAAAATTTGGATTAGTAAAATCGCCAGGAACGATAAAAGTTTTATAAGCACGGGGATCGATAACATTTGGCAGACCATCTAACCAATATCCTGTTGATGGATCATTAGTTCTACTGGTAAATTGATTACTATATCTTACCCCGATATAATTTGCTGGCTTTATTGCACTCGCAAACGAAGCATCTAACTGATTTTGAGATTGGATTCCGCCTAAACCTATATATATGTTATTTAGAGTTGTTGATAAAAATTGAGCATTCCACTCTCTACTCATCACACCAGTTAAAGCATCCCATCCACCTTTTTCAGCTACTTTAAACATTTGATCGGCTGTAGTGATATATTTTGCACCAGTAGCAGCATCTTCAAATTCAGTTTTGGCTTTAGCAGCGTCAACTTCTGATAAACGCATTGCCAACCTCATCCTCAATGAATTAGCATATCTTTTCCATTTATCATAATTATAGCCATAAGCTGGGTCTAGGTTAGCTAAATTGCCCGGGTTAACAACTGTTTCATCTATTTTTGAAACAGCATCCTTTAATTCTGCCAAGCAGTAATAGTAAACAGATTTCACATCGGCAAATTCAGGGTTTGTACCGTTAAAAGCATTAATTGGAACTGGCCCGAAATTATCAGACATTTCACTAACCAGATATGCTCTCCATATGCGCCCAATTTGTACTAAATTTCTAGTATAAACCTTAATGTTGTTGTCTGCAATTTGTTTTTCACCTATTTGTATACCAGTATTGGCTGAGTTTAACCAATCTGCAACTTGATTATAATAAGCAATCGTCCATCCATCATTGTACGTTCCAGATGATAAACCACCGTTTCTGTGCTGATGAGCTGCTGTTTTCCAATATAATATAAATGAGCGCTCTGCTACATCAGGGTTCATTTGCGCTTGTATGATTGAATTATTTAGAAAATATTCTACCTGAACCTGATCTGCAGTTGCTGCAGTAGGACTAACATTAACATCATCAAATTTCTTGCATGATGAGACTGCAATTGCAGCCGCGATTAGCAAAGTTGAATTTTTGAATATATTTTTCATTTGATTATTTTTTATCGATTAGAAACCTAGAGATAAGTTAAAGAAGTAAGATCTTGTTGTTGGAGGACTACTGTTCTCAAAGCCTACGGCATTTGAACCGGTAGCAAAAACAGACTCAGGGTCAATACCATTCATGTGGCTCTTAATCATCCATGCATTATTTACAGATACACCAATTTTTGCTCTTTGAATAGGTGTTTTAGAAAGAAACTTTACTGGCAAATCGTAACTTAAATTTACGGTTCTTAATCTAATATTACTGGCATCGTATAAGTTTGCTTCGGTAATACCAATATTTCCATTTGCGGCTACAGCTTGCCAATATAATTGTGGGGATATACCCTTTGTATTTTTTTCATAGGCATTAGTTGCAGGATTTAAATAAACACCATCAGCCACTATATTTGCACGCTCTCCGTTAACCACTGTTACTGCAGCTGTACCATTAGCCTGCATTAGCGCATTTGAAGCGGAGAAAATCTGACCACCAAAACGAGCATCTACCTGAAATGATAAACTTAAGCTCTTATATGCAAATGTGTTCGTAATTCCTAGTAAACCTGTTGCGCCTTGGTTGCCTAATTTAACTGGATTAGAATCTTTTAATGGAATGCCATTAGCATCAACAATGATTTGACCATTGAAAGGACTTGAAGGATTGTTCACCCTTTGATAGCGGCTACCATAAATTTCGCCATAACGTTCTCCGGTTACTGCACGAACGCTTACATCATCATAACCACCTAAATTATATTGTGTAATGCTGTTATAAATATCTTCAACAGTATTAATGTTTCTAGAATAGTTTACACTTAAATTCCAGTTGAATTTGTTAGGATTATTTAAAATTCTTGCATCAGCTGTAATCTCAAAGCCTTGATTCTGCAAATCTCCGGCATTAATTTTCATTGAATTATACCCGCTTAAAGGATCTAATGGCAGGTTAATTAATTGGTTTGTTGCATTCGATTTATAATAAGTAACATCTAAACCGAAACGGCTTTTGAAAAAGCGTATCTCTGTACCTAATTCGAATGATTTTATAAACTCATTTCTAACATCAGGATTATATAATACCCCGTTTTTACCAGCAGTTGTATTTCCATTCGGATCTTTACCCAAAGTATAAGTATTAAATAATTGATACGGCTCCATATCATTACCTACTTCGGCATACGAACCTCTTAACTTTGCATAACTTAACCAACTTGGTAATGTACTTCCGTTTTTTGTGATCATATCTGTAATCACATAAGACAAACTTACAGAAGGATAGAAAAATGAACGATTTTCTTTACTCAAAGTTGAGGTCCAATCATTTCTAAAAGTTGCATCTAAAAATAGATAATCGTCATAACTTAATTGAGCAGAACCAAAAACAGAGTTGATTCTCTTTTTACTAAATCCTTGATCAACAACTGCAGCACTCATTCCATTATTTAATGAAAAGAAATCCGGCACATTCAATTCTCCTACACCACCCGATAGCGAAGAAAAATCTCTTGCCATCAAGTTTGTACCAAGCATAGCAGCTCCACCAAACTTACCAAACAAGTTGTCTTTTCTTGCGTTTAACATCGCACTGTAATTGGTTTCTTTAAAGTTTTGTTTTCCTGTACCATAGCTACCATTTGTTGGGGCCGGACTTCCAGAAAATGTTTTATTTTCTGTAGTTACACTGTACATGTCTGCACCAGCTCTAACTTCTGCATTTAACCAATCCGTAAAATTATATTTAATTGCTCCATTCAAAATATACCTGTCGCGAACGTCATTATTTGTGTTGTACATATTGTTCCAGTATGGATTTCTTTGATTACCACCACCATACCATAACATTTTACGGTATTGATCTGTAGCTGCTGAAAACTGGGTAACATCTAGTGAGCGGGGAAGATTGTAAATGGTCCAGAATGTATTTTCTCCCCTTGTTCCAGAAACAGGTCTGTTTACTGCATCAGAATTACTGTATTGAATTTTCGTATCAACCATCCATCTGTCATCTTTACCAAATTTTGTATTGGCCTTTGCCATTAAATTTGTTCTAGTTAATTTAACACCAGGAATCATACTTTTATCATCCATCCTGTTAAAAGAAGTATAGACAGATGTATTTTTATATTGCTGTTGGAAAGCAACGCTATTGTTAAGTGAAACGCCCGTTCTGAAGAAGTTATCAATATTATCATAGGCAGTTAATGGAACTTGTCTTCCATCCCAGTTTTTAACAGTTTGTCCGCCAATTTTAGGACCCCAGCTTAAATTTGAACGCTCATCGTAAATTCCATTAAGACCCTGTCCAAAATCATTTTGCATATCAGGATTCATGAAAATGTTTTCAATCCCAGTTGTAGAATTAACTGAAATACCTAAACCTTTTTGCGTACGTCCGGATTTTGTATTGATTAAAATTACACCATTACCGGCTCTAGAACCATAAAGCGCTGCTGCCGCACCACCTTTCAAAACCGAAATCGATTCAATGTCTTGAGCGTTAATATCCGAAATACCATTACCCATATCTAATGATGGATTCCAGAAGTCGTTGTTATTTGCACCTGTAAAATTTTCTACTGGCACACCATCAACAACTAAAAGCGGCTGATTATTTCCTGTTAATGAGTTATAACCACGTAAAACAATTTTAGATGAGCCCCCTGGACCATTACTTGAGCGGGTTACTTGTAAACCGGCAACCTTTCCAGTTAAAGCATTAGCCAGATTTGGCTCTCTAGCCTCAACCAAAGTTTCGCCTTTTACTTCCTGAACTGCATATCCTAATGATTTGCGCTCACGTTTGATGCCTAACGCTGTAACCACAACTTCATTAAGATCGTTATTTGCTGCAGTTAAGCTTACAGAGATATTATTTGATGAACTAACAGCCACTTCTTTTGATGTATAGCCTAAATAGCTAAAAACTAAAGTGTTTCCAACATTTGCCGAAATTGAAAACTTTCCGTTATTATCCGTTTGAGTAGCTTTAGTTGTGCCCTTAACGGTAACACTAACGCCTGGTATAGGTTCGGAACCATCGAGTACCGTACCTGTAATCGTTTTTTGTGCAAAGGCTACAGTTGTCAAAAGCGTTAACAACAACGCACTTAAGCACTTTAAGTACATTTTTTTCATGATTTGTTTAGTTTAAGTTAATTTGTTGAATTAGGTTTTAAGGATTTTTTGTTTGTGTTTTTACCATACAGTATTAATTATATTAATCAATTAGTGAATTTTCTATTATTAAACTAGCCGCAGCGAAAAGCCCGGCTTCATCCGTTAAGGTTGATAATTTTATTGTGGTTTGCTCGGAAATTCGGGGGATACAAAACTCATTTATGGCTTGTTGCACCGATGGCAATAACATTTTACCAGCTTTAGCGCCCCTACCACTCAATACAATACATTCTGGATTTAAAATATGTATAAGTGTGGCCAAGCCTTTGCCTAACTGAAAACCCGCTTTAGACAGAATAGAAATCGCGAGTGGGTCTTGAGCATTTACAGCATCCAAAAAATGTTCTCGAGGATGTTTGCTTTTATCTTTAAAGAGCTCGCTCATACTGGATACAATTCCCTCAGCAAGCAATTTTTCAGCCTTTTCTGCCATCACCAATAATGAAGTATCAACTTCCAAACATCCTCTTTTGCCACAAGAGCATAAATTGTTACTATCTGATAATGGAATATGACTAAATTCACCGGCATAACCGGTACTTCCTCTATATAGTTGACCATTTAAAATCATACCAAGTCCGGTTCCCCAACCAACATTGATAACCATCACATTTTTTAAACCAATCGCTTCACCAAAGTTTAGTTCAGCTAAGGCAATTAAGCTGGAATCGTTATCAATTTGAACCGGAAGTTTTATTTTTTTACTGATGTAATCTCGAAGTGTAGAATTACCTTTTACGGGTAAATAAGAACGGTTAACGCCCAATTCCGCATTTACGAAACCCGGCATACCAATACCCACGCCTAAAATATCTGTTTTACTGATGCCAGAATCCTCAATACTTTGACTTATAAAATCAATAATCAGATTAACATCAGCACTGTCATCAGACATTTCAAATTCCAGATATTTTGTAGGTATTATCGTTTTTCTTGATAAATCATAAATTGCCAATCTGGTAATCAACTGATCCATGGCAACTGCAACAATAAATTTTTTATTATCTGGGTTTAGTAAATAAATCGAGGCTCTTCTACCCCCTGTTGATGGAGCCAAACCTTGCTCCGTTATGAAACCCTCGCCAATCAGATTATTTACCACAGAAGTTACCAATGGCAAGCTTTTCTTAGTAAGCTTACTCAAATCGGTTAGTGATAATGCATTTTTATAATAAAGATACTTGATGATATCGGCCCGCAAGCGCTGATTCTTCTCAATTATAATCGACATTTTTTATTTGGTTTAAAACAAACTTAATAAAAAAAATCAAAACATAGCTAAACTTATTAATTTTTTTATTAAGTATTTTTTCAAACAAAAAAAGGCTTAAATCTCTTTAAGCCTTTTTTTGTTTGGATTCTGAAGTAAATTATTACTTAATCCCTCGTAATAACCTATTCCAACGGATTTTACTGAAGAAGCTTCCTTCACTATCCCAACTCATCCAGATAAATAATGCCTTACCCACAACGTGGTCTTCCGGCACAAAACCCCAATAACGAGAATCGGCAGAATTGTGTCGGTTATCACCCATCATCCAATAGTAATTCATTTTAAAAGTGTAAGTAGTTGCAGGTTTATCATTAATGTACCAAACACCAGCTTTTTCTTCCACTTTATTACCTTCGTAAGTTCTGATGGCTCTATAGTATAATGGCATTGTATTGCTATCGATATTTACCGTCCAGCCTTTTGCAGGAATTTTTATTGGCCCAAAATTATCACGGTTCCAAACACGTTTCGGATCATGTGGAAATGTACCTCCAGGTTCAATATCTGTTGAGGTAGCGGCAAACATATTTACCGATTTCACGAAATCAAATGCTTTAATTTTTTCTGCCAATTCTGGAGATAAGTCGCCAACATAAGTATTATCACCTATCAGTTGCATATCACCAAGTTTCACCTTTAAATCGTCAAAAACGCCGTAATTAAAATCCATCGTTTTAAATTCGATTTTATAAGGCATCATTCCAGTATTTATCAGAGATTCATCTTTATCGTTAATGTTAGCTATACCATTTTTCATGCTGATAACATCGCCAGCAATACCGATACAACGTTTAATAAAATTTTCACGTTTATCAACCGGGCGGCTCACAATTGTATACTGACTATGAATGGTTTCTCGACCGCTTTGTCTAACCAAATCGTAATAACTTGGCACCTGATTTTCTAACGCAACTGTATCACCTTCAGGGAAGTTGAAAACCACAACATCGTTTCGTTTGATATCACTCAAACCCGGCAAACGGTGGTATTTCCATTGAACACCATCCCAATAAGCTTTGGTTCCGGTAATCGGCATGGTATGATGTGCAAAAGGAAAAGCAACTGGTGTCATCGGTACGCGAGCACCATAGTTAACCTTACTTACAAAAAGAAAATCTCCGATTAATAACGAACGCTCCATCGAACCCGATGGAATCGTGTAAGCCTCAATAAAGAAAACCCTGATTATCGTAGCCGCAACAACAGCGAAAACAATAGCATCTACCCACTCGCGGGTTTTAGTCTTTTTCTTTTTATTGGCATCTTTCTTTTTCTGCCAGAATTTATAATTCATATATCTTGTTTAGTTGTTAACGATTAATAAAATCGGCTAACCATTATCTGCTTTATTAACATCAGCTTACTCAAAAATGTCAGTAATACTGAAGAATCCTTTTTTATCTTTTAACCATTCCGCGGCAACAACTGCCCCTAATGCAAAACCTGCTCTACTGTGCGCAGTATGCTTAATCTCAATATCATCAACCTCACTGCTGTAAATTACAGTATGTGTACCCGGTATATTTTCAATTCTATGCGATTCAATCAGTAGTTGTTCTCCTTTAGGGAAAACCTCTACATTGGTTCCAACCACCTCATTTAACCATTCAGATTTTCGCTCCAGATTATCAACAATACCTTCGGCTAAAGTTATGGCTGTTCCACTTGGTGCATCCAGTTTTTGAGTATGGTGAATTTCTTCAACCTGAACCTCATAAGCCGGATAATTATTCATCAGCTTAGCCAAAGTTTGGTTTAGTTTAAAGAATAAGTTAACGCCAATACTGAAATTAGACCCATAAAGTAAAGTATTGTTACTGCTGTTGCATTCATTTTTAACTTCCTGCAGTTTGCCATACCAACCTGTAGTACCCACAACCACCGGAACATTTGCATCGAAACAAACATCAATATTCTGTAAAACTGAATCAGGCGTACTGAAATCGATGGCAATGTCAGCCGATTTTAAGTTTTGACGGGTTAATTCTTCTTGATTGTCTACTGAAATTTTTAGAACGATTTCATGGCCACGTTCAACAGCAAATCTTTCGATAATCTGCCCCATTTTGCCATATCCTAAAAGCGCAATTTTCATTGGTTATATAATTTGTTTAGGTGATTTTATTTGTTAGAATTTTAACGAAAGTTTTAATCCTGGTGTGTTGGCAAATCCATACATGGTGTTTGGATTATTAATTAGCGCAGGACTTACATTAAACGAAAGCTTATCATCAACATCGAAAAAATTTAAACGAGCCGCAACATAAGCATCTATAATTTGAGCGGCATAAACTGCAAAGTAAGAAAAAATTACAATCTGGCTATTCCTTTTGTATATAGCTTGTGCATTCAAAACATCATCATTACGATATCTTGTTAAATCCGGGTTTTGCTGCATCCCCGGATTAGCGGCTCTATATTGAGCCTCAGTTAAGAAGATTTTATAATTTTTACGGCTTTCGATATAAGATAAAGTTAGAGCACCAAAACCCCCATAAATTAAACCTACTTTACCTAATGTATAGGTTTTTTGCCAAAAATGACCAGTTCGTTCACCTTTAGCATTTAACTTATCATGCAAAAGCTGGTTATTATACAACTGTCCCCAACCAGGAATAAGCATCGACCTGAAGACGGCTTTTCTTCCTGCTACTTTCCCCGGATTTACATATTTAACAGTGTCTACCTTTTTACGAGCAGTATCCATCGGTACAGCCTTAATAGGCCTTGCCTTAACAGTATCCGTTGATTTTAATAAAGTATCCTGTACCTGAGCCGAAGCCAGATTTGCGATGAAAACAAATACCAGAGATAGCGTTATTAAAATCCTGTTATTAAGCATTACCAATCTAATAACTCTAAAATTCTGTTCAGGTCTTCATCACTTACAAAAGGAATTTCTATAGCACCTTTTCCATTTTGCGCAACTTTTAACTTTACACGAGTGGCAAATTTAGAGGCTAAATCATCTTGTAACTTTTGATATTGAAAAGAAACGCCTTTTTCTTTCGGTTTTTCAGCTGCTTTTAGTGGCGCATGTTGAAGGTTGCGTACCAATTCCTCTACTTTACGAACAGATAAGCCCTTGTCTAAAATCTCCTGATAGATGAATAATTGTTTATCCACGCCGTCAACATTTATCAAAGCTCTTGCATGGCCCATGCTAATGCGCTGATCACGAATGGAAGCTTGAATTGCAGGCGGCAATTTTAGTAGACGCAAATAGTTGGTAACAGTTGTACGGTTTTTACCAACACGCTCACCCAATTGTTCTTGCTTTAAGCCAACCTCATCAATCATTCTTTGAAAACTCAAAGCAACCTCAATGGCATTTAAATTTTCCCGCTGGATATTTTCGATAAGTGCCATTTCCAACATTTGTTGGTCGTTTGCGCTACGAATATAAGCCGGAACCTGAGTTAAGCCTGCTAGTTTAGAAGCTCTAAATCTGCGTTCACCAGAAATTAACTGGTACTTATTTGCAGCAAGTTTTCTAACCGTAATGGGTTGTATTAAACCTTGTACCTTAATCGAATCGGCAAGCTCGTTTAAAGCAACCTGATCAAATTCTGTACGTGGCTGATAAGGATTGGTTTCAACTTCACTTAAATTTACATGACTGATGTTGCCAATCTGCTCCGTTTCGCTAACTGCATTTACTTGCTGTTTTGGCGGATGTGTAGATTCGCTATCATCTAAAAGCGCACTTAATCCTCTGCCTAAACCTGTTTTTCGCTGAAAAGATGTCATCTATTTTTTATAAAGTTGCCGTTCCTATATTTTCTTCTTCCCTTAATAAGCCGTTTTTCTTTACGATTTCGCGGGCAAGGTTAAGGTAGTTAATTGCGCCCTTGCAGTTTGCATCGTGCATAATAACCGATACGCCATAGCTTGGAGCTTCACTTAAACGGGTGTTACGTTGAATAATGGTTTCAAAAACCAATTCGTTGAAATGGGTTTTCACTTCCTCAACAACCTGGTTAGATAAACGTAAACGTACATCATACATGGTTAGCAAAATCCCTTCAATCTCCAATTCAGGATTTAGGCGATTTTGGACAATTTTGATGGTATTTAACAATTTACCCAAACCCTCCAATGCAAAATACTCGCACTGAACCGGAATAATTACCGAATCTGCAGCCGTTAAAGCATTGATGGTAATTAAACCTAAAGAAGGAGAACAATCTATAATAATGAAATCGTATTGATCTTTTATTTTCTCCAAAACCGCTTTCATTTTATACTCGCGATTGTTCAGGTTAATCATTTCGATTTCTGCACCAACCAAATCAATGTGGGCAGGTAACAAATCTAAATTAGGTGTATCCGTTTTCTGAATCGCCTGTAATGGGTCGATATCGTTAATGATACATTCATAAATGCTATCTTTTATATTCCGGGGGTCAAAACCGATACCTGAAGTTGAATTTGCCTGAGGATCAGCATCAACCAACAAGGTTTTATATTCTAAAACGGCTAAACTCGCCGCAAGGTTAATAGATGAAGTTGTTTTACCAACACCACCTTTCTGATTTGCCAATGCAATTATTTTGCTCATCTATATATCCGAAATTTACTTTACGTTTACGTTGGGTGACTTTAATTCTTGCCTTTTAATCGGCAAAAAGTTCTATTTTTGCGTTGTTTACGCCCTTTTTCTCAATCAGCTAAGATACAAACTATATGGTAATTTTAGCAATTACAACATTTGGGTTTTAAACATCTTATTAACAATTTACGCCATGATAACAATAATAGCGGCAACCAACAGACCTAATAGCAATACGCTTAAAGTTGCCAAATATTACCAATCAGAACTTTTAGCTAAAGGCTTAAACGCTAATATATTCAGTTTGGAGCATTTACCTGCCGATGTTTTAAATACCGATATGTATGGCAAAAGGTCAGTTGAGTTTCAGCAAATACAGGATTTAATCTCCAATACCGAAAAATTCATTTTCATAATGCCTGAATATAATGGTAGCTATCCTGGCGTTTTAAAGGTATTAATAGATGCTAGCAATTTCCCGGACAGTTTTTACGATAAAAAAGGAGCATTGGTTGGCATTTCTTCTGGCAAATACGGTAACATTCGCGGTGTAGAGCATTTTACTGGCGTTTGCCACTACATCCATTTGAATGTATTACCACTTCGTTTGCATATTCCAAATATCAAAACTGAACTTGATGTGAATGGAAATCTGATTAAAGAAGATACAGTTAAGTTCATCAATGAGCAGATAGATAAGTTTATTAGGTTTTAATCCCCCCTAATCACTCAAAACTCAATCATTCTTTCATTCAATCATTCCATCATCCAAAATTAAATCATTCATTAATTCTATAATTGATATGAAAAGCAAAACCTGCATTTCATATTAATGTTAGTCCCGTTTTTCGCTTGTACGCTTCGCTGCGTCGTACCTCCTTGCTGCAGGGTACCGCTTCAACCGGGTTTAAAAACGCTGTTTTCTGCAGTAAAACAAGAAATCTAGCGCAGTGCACTCTCGGGTAAATTTTTCAATCTCTATCTTGTCCAAAGATTTTAAGGTGTTTACATAAAGTATTTCGCTAATTTAATGAGTTGAATTGAAAAACTGCATTCCATAAAATAAACCCAGTAGAAGCGAGCACGAATCCCGTATTTACGGGAGAGTAAAGCGAATAACGGGGCTTTCGGAACCGATTAGCACCGAAACTTGCTTTTCAAATAAAAAATCATTCTTGTCTGAACGAACGCCATCAGAAAAAAGAAATTCTTTAAAAATATCAAACAAATCCTTCGACAAGCTCAGGAAGACAAGGCTCAAGTATGGTCGGCTATTCTAACGCATAAACTGCGAAAGATGCTAACCAATGGTCGCCGCCATAATTACCTGCAAAAACTAACGGTAAAGCATTAGCCAAAAACTTATTCGCCGTTTGCTCAAAGCGAAGTTTTAACTTGTGTCCTTTTGGTAATTCTTTGGCGATACCTTTCATACACCAAGCCCGCGTAAAAGATAAACCAACCAGGTGTACACCTTGATAATCATTTATATCACTGATTACAGGCAAATCGCTAATTCGTTGAATACTTCTTTCCTCGTAAAATTTATTTAACCAGCTTACAAATTGAGCATTAGGCAACACTCGACGCATTAAATCGGCAATTTCTAAACTTGGAGAAAAGAAATCAGAACCATCAGGCTCCAAATACGCTGGCGTAGTGGTATTGTTTAAATAGAAAGATTTGGCCTTTTCGTCAATCTGCTTTTCAAAGGCAACATCCTTAAATGTTTTTGCCCAATCTAAAGCGAAAACCAAACCAAAGGCTGTATTAGGATGCACGCCAGTTCTATTTGGATAAGTTTGCTTTGGTAAGTAAGTTTTCCAAAGTGTTAAAATTTGTCTGGTTAAAGGTTGTAAAGCTGCGTACCATTTTTTCGCATCTGGATTATCCCAGGTGTATAATTCCTGATCTAATTTTAACAACCAAGCCCAACCATAAGTACGCTCATAAGTATTTGCAACCTGATATTTAGTAAAATATTCGGCTTCGGCTTTCATCTTTTCGGGCGTGAAGGTTTTATTCAAAAGCGCAGTAATCTGTGCCTTATTTTTTAAATCTGGAATGGTTTTTAGCAACCGAATCAACATCCAATGTCCATGAACGGAGCTATGCCAATCTAAGCAACCATAAAACGCCGGATGCAATTCGCTCGGTAACAATCTGCCATCGACAGCGGTATTTGCAACATGCGATGTTTTATTCGGGAACTCCTGAATAATACAACCTAGCGGCATTTTTGAAAGCTTTTCAGCAACATCTGCAGTTAAGGCCGGAACAGTTTGCGCTTTTACCGAAAAACATAAAGCAGTAAATAAAAATAGAATAAAGATTTTTTTCATACTTGGGTTAGTTTGGGAAGCATACATTAAAATTCAATCATTCAAAACTCACTCAATCAATTATTCAAAATTCGTTAAGCCCCAAATCTAATCCATTTATCGCCTTCATGACCAAAAATAAATGAGCCCGGATGTATCATTTCTGCCAAATCTTCAATTAATGAAACTGCATTTTCAGCGGTTCTCAATCTGTTAACATCATCGTTTAACAATATAATTCGGTTATTTTTTACCGCTTGCCAATCCGCATTTAAAACAGATGGTACTTCACGCATTAAATCGGTTAAAGTTTTGCCTGGTTGGTAATAAATAATAAATGCAGCACTGAAAATATCGGTTTCAAACATACCGCCAGCTTGTGCAATTTCCTCTGCCAAAAAATAACCTGGCGTGTTGCTCACATCCAGACAAGCAACTGGCATTTTATCCATAAACTTAATTTTGTGCTCTACAATATCTAAACGTTCTTGTAAATCCTCTTGTTGGGTCGTTTCCAGACCAATAAATAAATCGTTTAAAAAAGACATCTGCATTAAATTTATTAATTTGTGCAAAAATAGCAATCCTTAATTTATGCAGGCCTCATTCAAGTATATATTTTGTTTTTTTTGGGTTGTCACTTTGTTTTCTTGTAAGGAAAAGTTAAATAGCAGCAATAAAAAAGTATTCAATATTAATTTAGATCAGGGTTTAACTTCTCTCGATCCTGCCTTTGCCCGCAATCAAAATGCAATTTGGATGACCAACCAGGTTTTTAACGGTTTGGTGCAAATCGATTCTGCCCTACAAACCATTCCTTGCATCGCAAAAAGCTGGCAAATATCTGATGATGCGCTAACTTATACTTTTAACCTGCGTAACGATGTATATTTCCATGATGATGCCGTTTTTAAAAATGGTAAGGGCAGAAAGGTTGTAGCAAGAGATTTTGCATATAGTTTTTACCGCTTAATCGACCCAAAAGTAGCTTCATCGGGCGGGTGGATTTTTAGCGACAAGGTTAAAGACCAAAATAATTTCATCGCTGTAAACGATTCTACATTCCAGATTAAGTTAGTCCGTCCGTTCCCCCCATTTATGAGTTTGCTTACTTCGCAATATTGCTCGGTTGTACCCAAAGAGGTTGTTGAACACTATGGCAAAGATTTTCGAAGTCATCCGGTAGGAACTGGTCCTTTTAAATTTAAATACTGGAAAGAGGGTGAAATTTTAGTGCTTTTAAAAAACGAACATTATTGGGAAAAAAATTCAAAGGGAATTCCTCTACCCTATTTGGATGCGCTTAAAGCTTCGTTTATCAGTGACAAACAGAGCGGTTTTATGAGCTTTTTGAAGAAGGATTTGGATTTTTATTACAGTGTAGATGGAAGTTATCGGGACGATATTTTAACCAAGAGCGGTAAAATGACTTCAACTTACAAAGGTAAATTTCAACTTACTAAAAGCCCATATTTATGTACTGAATATGTTGGAATATTGGTTGACAGCAGCTTATCTATTGTGAAAAACTCACCATTAAAATTAAAAAAAGTTCGCCAGGCGATAAATTATTCCATTGATAGAGAAAAACTTATTAAATATTTGAGAAATGGAATTGGCATTCCGGCAGCATCTGGTTTTATACCTAAAGGGATGCCAGGATTTGATAGTACAGCTGTTCATGGCTATCATTATAACCCAAAATTAGCAGCGAAATTATTGGTGGAAGCGGGTTATCCAGAAGGAAAAGGTTTAGGTGAAATTACACTGAACACCACAACAACTTACAAAGATTTAATTGAATTTATTCAGAGCGAACTTTCTGCCATTGGCATAAAAACAAAGATTGATGTAAGTCCGAGTACGAGTTTAAGGGATTTGATTTCTAAAAATCATGTTAACTTTTTCCGTGGAAGCTGGATTGCAGATTATGCCGATGGTGAAAATTATCTTTCGATGTTTTATTCGAAAAACAAAGTTCCCTTCGGACCAAATTATACGGCTTTTTACAACAAAGAATTCGACAAATTATTTGAACAAAGTTATTACGAACCTGATAACAATAAGCGTTTTGAATTGTACCGTAAAATGGATCAAATGGTTATGGATTATTCTCCTGTTGTTCCAGTTTTTTACGACCAATCGGTTGTAATGCTGCAAAATAACATAAGTGGATACCAGCTGAATCCACTTAGTTTAATGATATTGAAAAACGTGAAGAAAGATTAATTTACTTTTTATCCATCAGTTTCCTTTTCAAAAAATCGGCAGTTGCCTCACTAACTTTTAATCCATTAGAAAATTTCATCCAATGGTGTGTATCATCAGGAATGGCAAGAAACTCAAATTCGAATTTCTTATCTTCAAATCGCTTAGCTAAATCGACACTTTGGTTAAAGGCAACATTTCTATCATCATCAGCATGAATAATTAATGTTGGCGAAGTCCAGGTTTTGATGTAACTAACCGGCGAGGATTCTGCTGCTTTTTGAGCGGCTAGTGTAGCGTCGGGCGCAGCTTCCTTTGCATCAGCATTATTACTACTAAATCGATTGTTAACCCCATGAATATCGACTCCCGCAGCAAAAAGTTTAGAATCTTTACCTAAACCCAAAGCAACTAAATAACCGCCATAAGAGCCGCCATAAATACCAATTTTACTTTTATCGATGTTTGGCTGCGCCGATAACCACTCGCCCGCAGCTTTTATGTCCAGGTACTCAGAGGCGCCCTGTGCACCTGCATTTATAGGTTTATGGAAATCATAGCCATAGCCCAAGCCTAAACGATAATTTACAGAAAGTACCGTGAAACCCAATTCAACTAAATATTGATTCAAGGCGTAATCAATAGAATAATAATCCATCGGATTCCAACCTAAAAACATTTGCCTTTGCGGGCCGCCATGTACGTAAACTATTGCAGGATGTTTTTTAGCATTATTTTTTGGCGAAAATAACTGCCCATAAACTGTTTTTCCATCAGCAGCTTTGAAATTTACGTGTTTTGGCATCACCATTTCTTTAATTGGAAAATCTTTTGGAATTAAATCTTCACCAACTAAACTAATTTGCTTGTCGTTTAATACAGCTGGTAACAGAGGTCTTTCTGCTGTAGAACTTAAACAAAAAACGGTATTTCCATCACCAGAAATTACCGGATAAGATTCTATGCCCAAACCAGAACTAAGCGGTTTCATATCTGCCCTATCAATTGAGACTTTGTAAATATGCCTGCGGTCTAAATCATCGGAATTGATTCCAGTATTTGATGCAAACACTAAAGTTTTTTTATCATTGCTTAGTTTTACATTTTCAACAACAAAATTACCTGGCGTGAGCAGAATTCTGCCTGAACCATCAGTATTCATTGAATATAAATGTGGCCAGCCGTCTTCATAAGATGCAGAAATAATTTTTCCAGCAGCCCAATATAAATTTGCCCCGCCATCAATTGAAGGATAAGAACCCCTAATCGTTTCTGGTGCTTTCCAAATTTGCTTACTAGTATTTGATTTTAAATCGGCAACCCAAATTGCCCAAGGTTGATGTTTTTTAGTTAAGATAGAATCAGTTGCGCCACCGCTACCTGGTGTACGAACAAAAACCAATTTAGTACCATCGGGCGACCAAACAGGACTAGCATCTTTTGAAAATGATGGTGTTACCCATTTTATTGGTGTTTTAGCATTTGTATAAATACCGATAAAAGAATGATCAACACGGTTTGAAACAAAAGCCAGCATCTTTCCATCAGGCGACCATTTATAACCGGATTGGATACCTTTCATATTAACGATAACCTTAGCAGGAGCAGAACCATCTAAAGACGCAATCAATAACTGCCCTGATTTGGAGTACACAATTTGATTTTCTGTTGGAGAAATCGATGGGTTATCACCTTCGCCAATTAAATTAATTTTTCCACCTGCAAATGGTACTGAATATACCTCAACTTTAGGCATCAAAGGCATACTTGAAGCATTTACTGGTCCACCATCTCTACCTCCATGGTCGCCACCACGAACAAAAACCACCCATTTTCCATCATTAGAAATTGCCAGGCTGGTTAGTTCTTGTCCATCATCTTCTTTAAATTCAGTGATTTTAACAGCCTTATAATTTGGTGCTTCAGCTACATAAATATTTCTTTTACCTTGTTCGTTTGCCGCCCATGCTATTTTAGAACCTGTTGGCGCTGCAATCAGCTGACTTGGAAAAGGATAGCTTAAAACCGATTGCATGCTATATTTCTGAGCATGAACCTGAATAGTAAAAAATATCGAAACCGTAAACAAAGCTATTTTTTTCATTATCTAATGATTTTCAAATAAATTAAAGAAAAAAGCCCTAACCGATATACGGAAAGGGCTTGAAATTATTTTTTTTTATAAAATTGTTACTGATCCCACCATAACTTAGTTGTTCTAGGAACTTCTGTTGGAACATTTGCACCATTTTTACTTTTCTCTCCCTGAGGATAATCGTTTCTACGGATATAATCTGGTAAGGTAACGTTTACTGGAAGCGTAAAATCTTTATACTTATAATCATACCTTCTGGCATCATTCCACGCTTCAGGATTCAAATAGGTTGAAACATATTTCTCTTTAAAGATTAAATCTTTCGTGAAAGCTGCAACACCAACCGCCACACGGGCATCGGCTAAATAAGTTGCCTTATCAGCCGCAGCAACCTGAAATTTATCCATGTTTGCAGCGATGGCAGCTAAATATGCATTATAAGATCTGGTTTTGTCAGTTGCAAAAGCAGCCTCAGCTTCAATAAATTTCATTTCGGCATAGGTTGCAATAAAGATTGGAGAAGTTGCACTTGTCCATGTTGAATTCACTGAAATATAGCATTCATCTTTAACTGTATTAGCACCTGGTAATCTGTTTCCTGCACCATTTACGGTTCCGATGTAAACATTATTGACAGTTCTATCCGTAATCTTTGCGATTCTTGGATCAAACAAACCATAAGTAGTTCCGTTTAAATGGTCTATCAATTGCTCAGATAACCAACCTCCAAGAGATTGTGAAGCATTGCTGATTGCCACACTTGCCCAAAAGTTTCTAACACTGAACGTAGCCATCTGTGCATCTTCTGCATTTGAAGCGAACGAACTACTAACTGCAGCTAAAACAGCTGTTGGATTATAAGTTGAAGTTTTACTTACTTTATTCAATAATCTGGCCTTTAAAGCATAAGCAAATTTTAACCAGTTAGCTCTTTCGTTTGCACCTGTAGTACCATAAATGAAGTCGCTTGTTGCCGCTAGCTTTACCGTAGCATTGGTTTTTGCCAATTCTACAATTGCACCATCTAATAAAGCCATAGTTTGAGTGTAAACTTCTTGTGCAGTATCGTATTTTGGTGTAAAGTTTGTAATGTCGAAAGCTTGAGAAAATGGTGCAGCTCCCCACATATCATTTACCATTATCAGATTGTAGGCGATTAGCACATTGGCTACACCTAAATACTCACTTGAACCTTGCGCAACTGCCATTTTTTTCATTTCCGTAGCATCAGCCATGGCAAAATAAAGCGCATCCCAGGTTCCACTGAAATCTATTGCCTGATAAGTATCGCCTGCTCCGGCAGCAGCAGGGTTCGCTGTGTATTGAACATATGGAGCAATTGCACTGGCAACATTATAATTATTAACGCCAGCTTTAGCTGTTGATGTTGCAAGTAGCGAGGCTAAAGTTGGGGATGTTACCTGATTTGGATTTTTAGCAACATCATCAAAATAGCTGTCTTTACAGCCTTGAAAGGTAACACTAACCGCCAAAGCTGATAACACTGTATATTTTAAAATCTTTTTCATCGTTATCAAATTAAAAACCAACGTTTAGAGAAAACATAATTGTGCGTGCCGTTGGATAAGTAAATCCGGCAGAACCATCATTGTTACTGGCTGCATCATACGAGCTTGATTCTGGATCAACCCCGTAATATTTAGTCCATAACCACAAGTTATTACCTGTTACACCAACAGAAGCAGTTCTTATTGCTTTTTTAGGCAACCATTTTGTTGGTAAGGCATAATTTAAACTTGCAGAACGAAGACGAACCCAAGATGCGTCAGTAACGAATGGTTCAGAAACGTTTCTGTAAAATCTGCGGTAATAACCTTCTCCGTAATCCACACCATCAGGACCAAAACGCTGCCCCATGTAAACGGGCTTAGTATTTGGTTGTCCGTTTGCTAGAACACCTTCAAAAACTCTTGTAGTTCTTCTATCTGCAGTGTAATCTGGCAAACCGAAAGCTGAATAAAAATCTTCTAACCAGTTGTATTTCTCAAAACCTAAACGAGCATCAAACAATACATTTAGGCTAAATCTTTTATAGCTGAAATTATTGTTCATACCGATAACATAATCTGGTTGCGAATTTCCAAGAATTCTTTGCGTACCGCCAGAGATGATTGGGAAACCATCCGCACCTATAAGTAGTGGTAAGTTTTTATCTAAGAAATTACCATCCTGAGGTTGACCGCCAGAATATCTGTTAAAATAAGAACCATAGATATTACCAAAAGATTCACCTTGTACCAATTTCATCGTTACGCCTGCATTACCATAACCTCTCGCAGCACCATAAATAATATCAGTTGGCAAATAAAGAATTTTATTTCTGTTAGCAGATAAGTTTAAATTAACACCCCATTTAAAATCTTGTCCATCTATTGGTTTACCATTAATTACTAACTCAACACCACGGTTACGAATATTACCGGCATTGATTGATGTGGTAACATAACCAGTTGCTGATGTAATCTGCGCCCTGACAATTTGATCCTTACTTAATGAATAATAGTAACTAACATCAAAACCTAAACGACCTTTAAAGAAAGACATTTCTAAACCTGTCTCATAGGTATTTGTAAACTCCGGACGAAGATTTGGATTACCAAGATTTGAAGCCAAGGTTAAACCTGTTGAACCTGTTGGCAAACCTGTATAGGTACCAAAACCTGATGAAGCACCTGCATAGATAGGTGCATCCTTACCAAGTTTAGCATAAGATAATCTTAATTTTGCTTGACTGATAGAAGCCGGTAGTTTGAAATGGTCTGAGAAAACATAACTTAAACTCGCTGAAGGATAGAAGAATGACCTGTTTTCTTTAGATAAAGTTGAAGTAATATCATTTCTACCGGTTACGGTTAAGAATAAGAAATTTTTATAGTCGAAAGTAGCTTCACCAAAGAAACCAATCAATCTTTTTTGCTCAAAACTTTGAGACACACCAATGATTTTCGCATTTGCAAGGTTATAAAAATTATAAATACTTAGCTGACTTCCTAAACTACCAATGTTCTTAATTTTAGAATCGTACATCTCCTGTCCTAATCTCAAGGTAGCGTTTAAATCACTTGCTAATTTTGTGGTTAAGGTTGCAATAAAAGTCCCGTTTAAGGTTCTGGATTTGGCATTGTATTCGCCATAAAAACCTTGATCGTTATCATACACTTGCTCTCCAGCTATACCCATCGGACCAGGTGCGGTTCTAACACGATTATCATTATAAGTATCTAAACCAAAACGATAAGAGAAATTTAACCATTTAACTGGCTCATAACTAAGTGAAGCCCCGCCGATAAAACGATTCACATCACCCTTAAATTGGTTAGTTGCCGTACCCCAAATAGGGTTATTGGTTCCAATATACTTTTGTGTGCCGTTTTCATTAATATAATCAGCAACGTCATATCGTGGCGACCAATAAGCCAAACCTTCGCCAAATCTATCAGCACTGTAAGTGTAACCGCCCGCATTGCTAAAGTTCATGTTTACGGCAGCTTTAAACTTAGGACTGATTGTGATATCTGTGTTTAATCTTCCTGATAAGTTTTTATAATCAGTATTAGGCATCATACCTTTTTGGTATAATTGAGACACAGAAGAGAAAAACCTAATGGCTTCAGTTCCGCCAGCAACTGATACAGAATTCTTAACTTGTTGACCTGTTCCAAAAGCCCGGTCATAATTATCATACAATTGATCTGGATGCGTTGGATCGATAGCCTTTGCTTCAGCAATAGTTGGTCCCCAAGCCGGCCCGATGCCACTTGGTGGGTTTGCATAAACCCCTAAAACACCTTGTGTGTATTCTGTTTGTACAGCTGGTTTTTTTAATACTTGATCAAAACCATAGTTACTGCTAAAATTAATACTTATCCCTCCTGCTTTACCTTTTTTAGTTGTAATTACAACTACACCATTCGCACCTCTTAAACCGTATAAGGCTGTAGCTGCACCACCTTTTAAGATGTTGATGGTTTCGATGTCATCAGGATTAATATCTGATGCTCTGTTACTAACACCTCTTGCACCAAAAGCCGAACCAGCAGGATTCGCCCCTAGAGTTGACGTAGTATTATCAATTTGTACTCCATCAATTACATATAATGGATCACTAGGCGTATTCGGGTCGATAGAGTTAACGCCTCTAATTCTGATATTTGCACCCTGACCAGGCCCACCACCCATACTTGAAATTGTAGCACCTGCAATCTTTCCTTGTAAGGCATTAATTAAGTTAGGCTGACGGTTAAAGTTTAAATCTTCGCTATTAACTTGTTGAGCGGCATAACCTAAAGACTTTGCTTGCCTGGTAATACCTAAACCTGTAGAAACTGTAACTTCCTGAAGTTCTTGCGCATCAGCAACGAGTGAAATATTAACTGTGGTTCTAGTGCCAACGGTAATTTCCTGAGTAGTATAACCAATCGCGTTAATTACAATAACTGCATTTGTTTGTGGCACTTGTAAAGTAAAGCTACCATTACCATCTGTTGATGTACCGGTAGATGTTCCTTTTACTTTCACACTTGCACCGGGTAAGCCTTGACCATCATCTGAAGAAGTTACTTTTCCGGTAATGGTTTTTACCTGAGCCATTGCAAAAAAGCTCGAAAAAAGTACACACAGAAAGAATAGTGAGGTAAAGATTTTTCTCATATCTCTGTTGTTTAGGTTAATGTTGTTTAGTTATCTGCAATATATGTTTTTTAAAAGTAATTTCATATACCAAAACCACAGTAATGCTGTAAATTCTTGCAGAAAAATCAACAGAAATACTGTAGAAACCGCAACATCATGCAAATTAGAAATAAAAATAACGCAGAAAGCTTTAGAAAACCTAACATCAATACAATTTAAGTCTTCACGTTAGTGTATTTTACACACTTACCTGAAATACCTCACAAAAAAAGCCTTTCTAAATTTTAGAAAGGCTTTAATATTAATTTTAAAGGGTTTTATTATTGTTGTACACCACCCATTCCGCCTTGTTGCTGATCTTGTTTGGTATCATCATTTTTAATCTTTTTCTTCTCTGTAAATTTAAGTTTACCGAATGAATAGCTAAAATTAACACCGAATGAGCGAAGTGGGTAATAAATATTTTGGCTTTGGAATACTGTACCCGTTGCAGTAACAGAATTATTAACCGTTTGAATATGTAAATCGCGGTTAAATGGATTTAAAGTGTTAAAGCCTATGCTTCCTTTTTTCTTAAGGATTTCCTTTTTTATTGAAGCACCATAAAATACCATTGCATCTGTTTTACCTTGGTAAGTTCTTCTCGGAGAGTTAACCACACCAAACAATTCAAAATTATAGCCTTTACCAAAACCATAAGCCGATCTTCCGAAAATGTTATAGTTTAAGAATGTACCTGTACTCACATTTGTTAAACTATTACTTACTTCATAGGTATTTAAACCAAGGTTAGTCATTAAAGTCCACTTTGGTTTTGGATTGTATGAAGCAAAAACGTTAGCACCATAAGTTTGGGCAGTACCAACGTTAATGTAAGTTGTATATGTTTTATTTACACCATTATCTGCTATTGGCGAAATTGAACTTTCAATTACACCGCCAGTGCGACGATAGAAAACCGATGCGTTCAAAATAGAGCTTTTAATATAAGTACTGTAACCCAATTCAAAATTATCGCTTAATTCAGGGTTTAATTGCGGATTACCCTGCATAATATTGAACTGATCGCTTTCGTTACGGAAAGGATTTAAGTAAGATTGACCTGGTCTTTGTAAACGACGGTTATAGCTTAATTTTAAAGTTGTACTTCCTTTTAAAGTTTGAGAAATGATTGCACTTGGGAATAAATTCAGGTAATCATTTTTCTGCAAGCCACTGTTTTGTGTATTGAAATCAATTTTAGTGTATTCGCCTCTTAAACCACCTTTAAATTTTAATTTTTTAGTGATATCAAAACTAATCACACTATACACTGATGCAACATCCTGATTGTATTGGAAATCTTGTGCAGCATTATCAAACTGACTTTTAATATCACGTAAGATCGCTTTTGCACCAACTTCTAAAACAGTTGCCTTACTGAATGGATAGGTATAATCCGTTTGGAAAGTATATTCGTTATTTTTTCCTGTATTATTACTAATGGTTTGAAATCCGTTAGGAAAAGCTGCAGAAGTTAAGATATTACTGAAACTTGTAGGTGTTCTGCCCGATGAAACTTGTGCCGAAACCGAAAACTCTTCACCTTCTTTTTTACTGGTTTTTCTATAATCCACGT
Source organism: Pedobacter aquatilis (assembly GCF_032678425.1). Classification (GTDB taxonomy): domain Bacteria; phylum Bacteroidota; class Bacteroidia; order Sphingobacteriales; family Sphingobacteriaceae; genus Pedobacter; species Pedobacter aquatilis_B. The sequence continues at coordinate 228,120 of NZ_JAVTSG010000001.1, forward strand.
TCCAATCTAAGTTTCTGAATGTCATATCCATATCGCTTACATTTGTAGCTGGCAAACCATTAATTATGTAATTCGATTCGCCCGGCCCACCATTAGAAAAACTGTTCATTTTAACAGTTGTGCTTAAATTGTTGTAAGCGTTAAAATCGTAATCTAAACCAAAACTTCCATTATAACCCTGGCGACCCCATTTAGAAAAACCATCTTGCGATACACTATTTAAACTTCCATTATTTAAGGTCGTTTGGTTCAAAATTACCACTCTCGATTTTTGGGCATAAGCTAAGTTTGTACCCAAATTTGTATTTACGCTTAAACGACCAGTTTTAGCCGTTAAGTTAAATGAACCATTGTTTTGGCGTGTGCCTACCGATGCATTTACTGTACCGCTAACGCCTTGTGCATTCGATTTTTTAGTAATGATGTTGATGATACCACCCGAACCTTCAGCATCATATTTCGCCGATGGGCTTGTAATTACTTCTACCGTTTTAATCTGCTCCGCCGGAATCATTTTTAAAGCATCAGCAACACTGCTTGCCATCGTTCCAGATGGTTTTCCGTTAATTAAAACACGTACAGCACCACCACGAAGTTGAACGTTACCATTCATATCAACAGATAACATTGGCACTTTTCGCATAACATCAGTTGCATCGCCACCGGCGTTTGTACCATCAGCCTCTGCATTATAAACCATTCTATCGATTTTATTTTCAATAACTGCTTTTGTACCTACAATCTGTACATCAGCTAAATTATTTTCTGTTGATGAAATGACAACATTACCCAAATTAAAATCAGGTTTTGCAGGCGTTGTAGTAACTAAAACCGTTTTAGTTTTATAACCCATAAAGCCTATCATTAATTTATAAGCATCTGGAGCAACATTTTGCAAGGTTAGCTTTCCTTTTTCGTCCGTTACGCCACCATTTACAGATTTGCTGGTTTTTATAGAACTTAAAGATATAGTTGCGTAATCAATCGGTTTTTTCGTTAAAGAATCGATTACCGTTATAGAAATACGGCCGGTAACTGATGGTTTACTTGCTCCACCCATTCCAAATTGCGCATTCGCATTTAAAAATAGACCAAGGATGAAGGTTAATAGTAGAATTCGTTTCATGTAATAAATAGTTGTATTTGGTAATTAGTCTGCGCAAATTGTATTTTGTTACAACACAATAGAATACTTTTCACGCGACTAATGAAAATTGGTCGGCAAAGGTGCGATTTTTCTCGGTGAAAATTATGATTAATATAAAATGGATGCGGGAAACGGGTTAATGATCGTGGGATAATTGCATAAAAAATGGATAACAAACTTTTTGTCTATTATCCATCTTATATTTTTTTGAATGATTCGATACATCACCCATTTACATCTCACAAATCCCCTTACCTAGCGGTATTATTTGGTCTGCTGTAAACCAATTGCATTACATTTATATTTCGCATAGCAAAAGCAGCTTCGCAATAATTAAAATAATAATTCCACTTGCGGATGAAGGTTTCATCAAAACCTAAAGCTTTAACTTTATCTAAACGCTTGTTAAATTCCAGATACCATAGATGAAGTGTTTTTGCATAATCCAAGCCCATGTCCTTCAAATCTACCATTGTTAAATCTCCGGTATTATTTATGGCTTTGTTAATTGCTGCAACAGATGGTAATAACGAGCCTGGAAAGATATGTTTTTGAATCCAATCTACACCGTTGCGCAATTGCTCATAACGACTATCGGGTGATGTAATAACCTGAAAAGCAAAAATCCCATCAGGCTTTAGTAGCGATTGGCATTTTTTGAAATAGGTTTCCAAATATTGATGTCCAACGGCTTCAAGCATTTCAATGGAAACTATCTTATCAAAAGTACCTTCAATTTTTCTGTAATCCTGAATAATGATAGAAACTTTATCTTCTAAACCTTCGGCTTTAACACGCTCAACTGCGAACTTTTGTTGTTCTTTAGAAATGGTTACAGAAGTTATTGTACAACCATAATTCTTAGCTAAGAAAATTGCATTCCCACCCCAACCACTACCAATTTCTAGAACATGGTCGGTAGGTTTTACTTTTAGTTGTTTAGCTAATCTGTCGTATTTAGCATATTGAGAGTCTTCCAGTCCCATATCATCTGCTGTAAAATAACCACTGGAATAAGTCATGGTTTTATCCAGAAAAGTGGCAAAGAAATCATTATTTAAATCATAATGCTCAGAGATATTTTTTTGCGAGCCAGCCAAAGTATTCGCCCTGCGGATATGCGTAAGTTTGTTTACTATTTTAAATAAATTTAGCGCTATCGATTTTACTTTGCTCCCGGTAACTGATGGAGCGTTTTCGATATTTAAAAGCACCCATTTAATTACATTGGTAATATTTGAAGTATCCCATAAACCAGCGGTATAACCTTCACCAAAACCAATATCACCATAAAGCGCAATTGATTTAAAGAAATCAGGATGATTAACCTGAATATTTGCTTCGATATTTTGCACACCATCGCCGTAAACTAAAACCTCACCTGTTGGTAATGTAAGTTCTAGCTTACCAAAAGTCATTTTTGAAAGCGCATTAAGCACTATTTTATCAAAAAAGCCGTGTGATGTTTTTGTTGCAACTAAGGTATTCATAATTATATGAGCGTTTATTTTATGGTTTATAGGGTTTATATACGTTGCGTTGCAACTCAGGGTTTTCGGCTTTTGGGTGAAAAGGTATTTTTTTTAGCCAAAGTTTAAAAGCTTGCCAATGTATCATGCCCATTATTTGCAATGGAATTAACGGAATCGATAGAAAACACCTTAACATACTCTTATTTGATAATGTTTTCTTATCACCATGTAAAGTACTTATAAAAAAGCGATTACCATGCTTATCAATATCATCAATTTTGATTTCTAATTTATCATTCGGAATTTTCAAATTAAAATCAAATGAATCATCATGATCAATAAATGGCGAAACATAAAAATATTTTGTGGTGATTTTTTTAAAGACATTTCCATCTAATTCATCTTTTCCAAAGAAAAAAAGTTTCATTTCCCGATAGGTATTGCTGATTTCGGCAACGCAACAAATTGGTTCATCGTTTTCATTAAAGCAATAATAAAACGAAACTGGATTAAAATTATAACCCAAAACATTGAGGTTTGTAAGCAATTTAATTTTCAATTTGGTTCCATCAACGCCGTAACCTTTCAGGTAATCTTCCAAATGTTGGCGTGTATTTTTAGCCCTATTAGGATTATCTTTTGGCAATTGTAAATGTTCTGCATCTCTAAAAGAAAACAGATTAAACTTATTCCGACTAAACCAACGCAGTTTTTTTGCCAAATCATCAATTTCATCTAAATCAATATAAAACATATACACATTGTACCAAAAAGAATGCTTTTTTGGCGCAAAGCGATAGTGCATCACTTTCGCAGTATATATGGATGATTCGATTTGCATTTACTTTAACAATTTACAAAATTTATTTTATCCGTCGGCTGAAGCACGACGGCAATGAATTTGAACTTTGGCTATATAATCCAGCTTGGCCTAAGCTCTACTTCTACGTTCTACTTTAATCCGGCCTAACAAATTTTTCGGGAAAGCTTGTTATGGCCAAACCACTAACTTTAAAAGAAAAATTTTCAGCCGGCAATTTTGTTTCTTTTGTTGTCAAAAGAAAAAAGCCCGTCCGGCCAGGACAAATAAATTGCTTCGTGCCCCGCAATGACGAATTGGCTATATAATCCAGCTTGGCCTAAGCTCTACTTCTACTTTAATCCGGCCTAACAAATTTTTCGGGATAGCTTGTCATGGCCAAACCATTAACTTTAAAAGAAAAATTTTCAGCCGGCAATTTTGTTTCTTTTGTTGTCAAAAGAAAAAAGCCCGTCCGGCCAGGACAAATAAATTGCTTCGTGCCCCGCAATGACGAATTGGCTATATAATCCAGCTTGGCCTAAGCTCTACTTCTACGTTCTACTTTAATCCGGCCTAACAAATTTTTCGGGATAGCTTGTCATGGCCAAACCATTGACTTTAAAAGAAAAATTTTCAGCCGGCAATTTTGTTTCTTTTGTTGTCAAAAGAAAAAAGCCTGTCCGGCCAGGACAAATAGATTTCTCCACTACGGTCGAAATGACGACAAGAGACTAAAGCCCCTTGCACAAATCTACCGCACTCTTATAAGCATCCTCATGGAAACCATATTTAAAATAACTGCCACAATAATAAATCGGACCAGTTTCGTTTAGCTTGTATAATTCTTTTTGTGCTTGCATTGCAGGAACATCAAATAACGGATGGTGATAATCAATCTCCTTCACAATTTTGGAAGGATCTAAAGTTTCTGTTGGATTAATCGACACAAAATAATTGGTCTTTTTAGAAACACCTTGCAAGCTGTTCATCCAATAAATGGTACTTGGCAAAAGTTTTTCGCCCTTTTTTTCTACCCGATAATTCCAACTGCTCCAGGCTAATTTGGCTTTGGGCATTTGTGCTTCATCTGTATGCACAACTGCTTTATTTAACTGGTATTTAAATTTTGAAAGCAATTCAATTTCCTGCGCTGTCTTATCTTTTACAATTTCAAAAGTTTGGTCGGCATGGCTAGCCATAATTACCTTATCAAATTCAAATTTTTCCGCGTTGGAATTCTCAACCTCAACCTTGCCGTTTGCTAATCTTTTAACAGAAACAATTTTGTTATTGATTTTAATTCTATCGCGAAAAGGTGCAATTAGTTTTTCTCGGTAAGCCTGACTTCCATTTTGTAGAGTGTACCATTGATGCTGTGTATCTAAACCTAAAAAGCCATGATTTTTAAAAAACCTAATCAAAGTAACTGCCGGAAAATCTAGAATCTGCTCCATCGGTGCGCTCCAAACTGCAGCACTCATCGGAATTAAGTACTGCCAAAGCATATCATCGCTGTAGCCAAATTCCTTAAAAAACCGCCCGATAGAATAATCCTGATACTCAGGTTTGTCTAAAATTTCTATGCTTTGTTTATTAAAACGGTTAATCTGCATTAACATTCTTAAATAAGAAATATTAAATAAATTCTTCCGCTGTGCGAATAAATGATTTAAACTCGAACCGCTGTATTCTAATTTTTTAGGCAAAAACTGAACACTAAACGACATATCCGTTTTAATAACAGGCGCTTCAATTTCTGCAAACATTTCTGTTAAATTTGGATAGGTTTCATAGTTAAAAACCATAAAACCTGTATCCAGATAAATGGGTTTTCCATCTTCTTCAAGCGTAATGGTATTGGTATGGCCACCAATATAATCTGCTTCCTCGAAAACCGTTATGTCGTATTTATGTTGCAGTTTATGAGCACAACCCATTCCTGCTATACCAGAGCCAATAATGGCAAGTTTTTGCATTTTTTAAGATTAAAATTAAATATTTCGCTTTGGTCTTTCAGCTTTTTCCTTTAAGCTTTACAAGCTACGCTCTTTTTTCAAACAAATAATGACAAACCATCCACTCGTTCCCCTTATTGTAATTAAACAATTCTGCGCAACTCATATAAAATAATCGCCAGTAAACCCACCATTTAACAGCTTGATCTTTACCATAGGTTTGCTCGAAAATTGGCATAATTTCTTTTTTATGCTTATCCATATTGCTCAACCAAGCTTCTGATGTTTTGCCGTAATTAGTTCCGTTAACCACCCAATGTTTGTTAATTTTTAAATCATCATTAAAATAGAAAAACAGGTGATTAGACGGCATAATTCCGCCCGTAAAAAAGTATTTACTCATCCAATCGGTTTCATCAATTACCTCAAATTTGTAAGCTAGAGTTTTATGTGTAAAAATGTGGACGAACAATTTCCCATCAGGTTTTAAGAAACCAGCAACCTTGTTTAATAAAAATTTATAGTTACGCATGTGTTCAAACATCTCTACAGAAACAATTCTATCAAAACTATCAGCAATCGTAAATGTATTCATATCAGCGGTTAAAACGGTAAGGTTTTGAATGCCTCTTTGCTTCGCTGTTTCATCAATAAAAACTTTCTGCGTTGCTGAATTAGAAACCACCGTAAATCTGCTGTTCGGGAACTTGGCAGACATATAAAGCGACAAAGAGCCCCAACCGCAGCCCAATTCCAACACGTTTTGTCCATTCTGCAAATCGGCCCTCTTACAAGTTAATGCCAACATATCATCTTCCGAAGTATCAATATCTTTAACACCTGGCTTCCAATAGCCGCTACTGTATTTAAGGTTCTTACCCAAGCAATATTGAAAAAACTGAGTAGGCAATTCGTAATGTTGTTCATTGGCTTCACTGGTATTTACGGCAATTGGCGATTGCTTTAATTCCTCCACCAAATCCATAAATTTTTCTTGCTGCAACTCCTCATTCCCTAAAGTTTCATCATCTAATCGCTGCTTGCAAAGTTTTCTAATCCCCATACGCAAAGCGGTATCGGGAAGTTTATCGTTTTCTAAAAGTTTATCGTACCACATGTTGATGTATAATGTAAGATGGAATATGTATGATGGAAAATGAATAATTTACGATGGAAAGGAACTTATGGATTTGTCCTTCGTCCATATTACATTCTCCTTTATCCTTCCCTTTTCCCCCAAGGAAAAAAGGATGAAGTTGTTTGTTGGTATTTTTTATAAGCCACAGGCTTGCTCCTTAAATTTTGTTCTTCATTATTCGGAACGCCTGTAACTTTGGTTAATAAGTATAGAATAATTGCAGGGCTGATAATCGCCAGAATGCCCCATGGAGAGGCTAACGCAAAAACGAAGTATGCCATCCACGTTAACCATTCAAAGAAATAATTGGGGTGGCGGCTGTAATGCCACAAACCTGTATCACATACCTTTCCTTTATTTTTAGGGTCTTTTTTAAATGCCGCAAGCTGTCTGTCTGCAATCATTTCACCAAAAAAGGCTATTATCCAGATGCCAATTCCAACAAATTCCCAAATACTTAGCTCTTTTGATGGATTTGCAGTGATAATAAAGAAAGGAATCGCTAATAATACATTTGAAATGGCTTGAAATTGAAAAAAGACGAAGAAATTTCGTTCTGCTTTATCGCCCCATTCTTTACGCAATTGTTCGTAACGCCCCTCTTCTTCATCTAAATGACCTATAACACGCTGCCACAAATGCAAGCCCAATCGCAATTCAGCAACCAGAAACATGCCACAAATCAGAAGCTTACGGGTTTCAAATCCATCAGATAAAAAGAAAGTAATAATGGTAATAACAGGGAAGTTTAATGCCCAGAATACATCAACAATACCAGCGTTTTTAATCTTTTTGGCCCACAGCCAAACCAAAAACATTATGGTGCAACAAGCAATTAACGAAATTAGAGCAATAAAAAGTAGATGTTTGACGTCCATTTTAAGGTTTAGGGTTTAAGGCCAAAGGTTTAAGAAAAATGTGTATTGCCTTTAAGCTTTACCTTTCGCCTGTTACCTCTTTACCAGCAATTCATTAACACCTTCGCCATCTTTTAGTTTAAATAATTTAACCAAAATATAACCCAGAGTACCAATGCTACCTAAACATACGAATAAAATAACAATAGAGATTTTAAGAATAATGCTTTTTTCTTTATAAAACATCCACAAGGTGATGATGAAAATATTGGCATAAAAATCCCAAAGTGTAGCCCTCATCCAGGGAATACTGCCCAGGAAATCCCATTGCTCAAAAAGGTTGCTTTCTAACGATGTAGCAATAACCTTATAGCACATAAAAACAAAAAATGCGGAGAAAATGAATTTAAGAAAGTTTATCATATGGGGAGATTTATTTTCATTTGGAAAGCAAGTTACTGTTTATATCGGTTACGAAAGCCCCGCCATTCGCTTTACATCGTTACACTCCGTGCTCGCTGCTGTCGGGTTTAATTTACAAAAAACAGTGTAAGAAAAGCACCGTCAAACCTCCCAGCGCTATAATATTTCTAACCCCCGTCATTGCGAGGCACGAAGCAATCTCTTAGCAAAATAGATTGCTTCGTGCCTCGCAATGACGACTCAAACAAAGCATCTTAATCCTCATCACCAAAAACTTGATACCTGATACTAAATACTTGCTACTCGATACTAAATACCTTTAAACCTTCCTAATCTTAATAATCCTCATCCAATGCAAAACCTTCATAACCGGATAAGTTGGGTCAAACTCCCACCATTTAGTTGCAAAATTCGGACTATTCGGTTTTTTATGGTGATTATTTTGAAACAATTCGCCCATTAAAAGAAAATCCCATGGTAAAGAATTTTTGCTATGGTCATCATTGTCGTGGTTTGAATAACCATATTTATGGCCACACCAATTTACAATTGCACCATGCAATGGCCCCATCAAAAAGTGAATTGGCAATAAAAGGTACATCCACCAATAATTGGCGTACATAACGTAAAAGCCAATATAAAATAAACCACATCCAATTCTCCAAAACCACGAATCGCCAATTCTATCAACTAAAGGCCATTCCGGATAATTACCCCTAAACGCTGGCTCTGGCTCAATTTTGAAGTGTAAGTAGTTCATGTACATGTTCTTCGTTGCAATCATCATCCCGAAAACATCCTTAAAAAAATGAGGAGAATGTGGGTCTTTTTCCGTATCGCTATACGCATGGTGCATACGATGCAAAATGGCATAAGCCCTTGGGTTTAAAAAAGATGAACCTTGAGAAATTAGCAGTATGAGATAGAAAAATTTCTCCCAAAAAGGTTCCATTTTAAACATCTTATGAGATGAATAACGATGTAGAAAAAATGTTTGACTGAATAGAGATAAAAACCAGTGACAAAGAAAAAATATTAGAATAGCCATTTAATGTGTGTATGCTGTATTAACGAAATTTTGAATGTTTTAGTTTTATACAGCTTTTGGACTTACATTCAAAAAAGAGGAAAATCCTGCTCAGGGTTATGAGCAGGATGTAAAAGTATTTTATCTACCGAAATCGTCTTGAACTCTTACGATATCGCTTTCATCAGATGGATTTGAAGCATCAGTATGTTGCCAAATTTCTGCAACAACGCCCCAATCTTCCAAACCAATTAAACGGTGGCGTTCGCCCTGTTGTAATTTAATCTGATCTTTTGGTGCATAGCTTTTCACTTCACCTTCTTCATCAGTCTGGCTGGTTTTAATGCCAACTGTACCAGTTACCACTTGCCAGATTTCAGCTCTGCGGTGGTGATATTGCCAAGATAAACGGGTATTTGGAGCTACTATTAATATTTTCGGACTTAACTTACCACCTATTTTTAAGCTTTCAACATCTAAGCCATCAAAATAAGTATCGGCAAACTGTTGTGCTTGTGCTTCATCAATCACAAAAAAACCACCCCAAGGACGAGTTTCGTCGCGGTTTACTACATTAAAACCTTCAATTTTTAAACGTTGTGCTACGTTATCGAATATTTCTTTTTTGTCGTTTTCCATAATTGCCGTAAAAATAGTGCTTTGAAATTAAAAAAGCCCTTTCGGGCCTTTTATTTTTCAATTAATCAAAATCTTATTTTATTTCCGACATAACAATATCGGTTGCTTGCCCCGTACTCTGAATAATTAGCGGAAATGCAGCATTATTTAATATCCACAATTCTTGCGAAGCGTTATCATTTACGACGTGGAAAACATCAACTTCCTTCCCATTTACTTTTATCGCCGCACTTGCAGGTGTTTTAATTTTAAAATTATTTCCATTGTAAGTAAAGGCTTTTTTATCTACCAAAGTTTTAAAAACATCCTTTGAAATCACTGCAAATGTTTGTACATCGCTTAATTTGGTTACACCTAAAGCTGGCTGGGTTACCTGAACCAATTCAGTTCCGCTAGTAAATGCCTTTTCGCTCATTTCAAATGTGCCTTCGCCATAGCCATCTACAGCCCAACCTATACTGTAAGGTGCAGTAGCACTCACAATTTTTAAAGCTAAAGGAAACTCTTGCCCTCCAACTATGGCAGTAGCCGTAATTTGAGAACCAGTTTTAATTTCTGGTACGAATTTCTGCGCCTTAGCCAGATAAAACGATGTTGTTAAACAGATAATGGAGATGATTTTTTTCATGATGTTAAGTTTTATTGAAGATAAGGGTTTTTCTTGAGTAAATATTACTGCATAAAAAAAGCCTTCTGTGTTTAATCAGAAGGCTTTGTAAGATTTATAAATATTTTTAATTTTCTAAAATGTTTTCTAAAACACTCTCAATAAAAATTGATTTGCCGTTATTCCAGGTGGAGGGTGAAGACATATCTTCAATAATATGGTTAATTCTGGAGTCAGAAACGTTACCAAAGCTTTTGAATTCTGCAGCTAAACTATAAGAATTCATATCACCGTAACCCCTTAACTGTTTAACTTTGAACAGAAAAGAACTGAGAGCTGTTTTTCTATTTAGATTTTCCATATCACAAAATTAAAATTTAAGCTAATTAATAATACAGTATTTTTACCCTTTCTGTAAATTAAAATTGATTTTAGTCAAGTTAGTAGCCTAAAAACTATAAAATCGGCGATTTCGAAAACCCTCACCCCTAATTGTATCTAAAATATTACCTTAAACCTTGATTTCTAATCAGATAGAATTATTTGTAGCGTTTTAGATAAGCCAATCGTTATGTTGAAAAACCTACTCTAATGAGAAAGCTCATATTATTATTTGGCATTACATTTTCAATAATTCATTTCTCGTGCAAAAAATTAGCCAGTGACGGCCCGGGAGAAATTTATGGCAAGTGGAAACTTACAGAAACCTTAATGGATCCGGGCGATGGAAGCGGAAAATATAAAAAAGTTAAAGAGAACTTATTTCTAACTTTCGACAAATCTGGTAATGTAAATGGTGATGCTGCTCCTGAATTGCAAAAATTTAAAATCCTGGACAGTGTAAGTATCGAATTTACCTCAAAAAATTATTCAATACCACTTACCTATCGCTACAAGGTAACTGAAAGAACGCTAACCCTAAACCCACCTTGTATCGAAGGCTGTGGTTTAAAATTTATAAGGCAGTAAAAAAGCCAGGAATAACTATTTGATAAAGTCACCCACTTTTTTAACCATATCCTCCAAAATATTATATTTTAGATAAACCCAGTTTTGCCTGGTTGGCTCACTATTCAATAGTAATTTTATTCTTGGGGTTTGCAATTGAGGTGTACTTCTTAAAACGCCATAAATATCTTTGAGGTTTTCAGGCTCATAAACTACAAGCGTTTCAATCCTCATTACAAGGTTTTGTAATGATTCAAGGATAGTCTGATTTTTCATGGTTAATAGGTTTAATCAAAAATAAATCATTAACTAAAACCCCGATGCCGTAAAAACACCCTTTTTTAAATAGGGATAATACTACAGATTTAAAAAAAATTAACACAAAAAAAATGCCTGCTATGCAGACATTTTTTTTATGTTTTCGAATTGAACCTTTTAGGCCCTACTTTTTCACAGCGGCTTTAATTTTAGCTTCAACAGCTCTCCAATCATAAAAGTGAAAAGTTCTGTCAGTACTCATGGCTACGAACATACCTTTTGGAAAATTAGCTCCTAAGTTAACCGCCGTAGCATCAGCTCCGTCTGTTTCTAATGCTTTAACAGGTATTTCAGCTAACAACGGATAAACATTTGAATTTTCCAAACTTCCCTCTCTAGGGTAAACCATAAAAGTTTGCGAACCCTGGTTTGAAACCAAAATATAACCGGTTTTGGTGCCTGTTTTATAGATTGCGATACCTTCGTGGTCGGCAGAGAATCCACTTTCTCCAAAAATTGCCAATTGTTCATCATTCTTAGCATCAGGATCTGCAACATATTTTCGAACACCCGTTTGTTCATCAGAATAATAAATAAAGCCTGATTCATTGTCAACGGCAATGGCTTCAATTTCTTTTTTGCCGCTATATTTTCCAAACTTGCGTACCAGCTTTCCAGATATCACACCATTTCCAGCATCCGTTAATTGATATTGCCACAAATAACCTTCTGTTGGGCCAGATTTACGTCCAACAATCGCAAAAATTGCATTGTCTGATGAACGGGTGTACATTGCTATCCCCATCGGACCACGTTCTTGCTCGCCAACAAAAACTTCTAATCCACCATTATCAACCGCGATTAAATCAGGTAGTGTAAATATTCTTAATTTATTGGTTTCGCGTTCGGTTGTGATGGCAATATCAACCTTTTTACCGTTCAGCATAAAGCCGTAAGCAATATCAACATTATTAGGTCGCTGGATATTATCCACACGCTTAACCACTTTACCATTCAAATCAAAAGCGTACAAACCACCGTCTTTATCTTTATCCGTACCGATAATTAAACTTTTACTCGCATCAGCAGGATTAATCCAAATGGCCGGATCATCACTATCGTGCCCTACTTTTTCCGTAATAATGCTTGGCGATAAAACATCAGGGCCTTTATGTTTACTGATTAATTTTGTATTGCATGCGGTTAGGCAAGCGATTGCCACTAGTAGAAAAATATGTGTTATTCTATTCATTGAATTATTTTTTTTGTTCGTAACAAATTTCATTTTAAAGCCTTTGCAGACCAAATATTAAGCGTTACAAAAGGTTAACAAGCCTCAATTTGCCGTAATCAAATAAGCAACAGATGGCTCTGAATAAATTTTAAAGGGATTGAATGAATGCAGTTAGACTTGCACCTTGTTCTAACTTGAGTTTTTTCCTTAAACGGTACCTGGAAACACGAAGACTATCAATTGAAACACCTAATAATGCAGAAATATCTGGTGTGTTCATATTCAATTTAATCAGGGAGATAAATTTGATATCAGTAGGCGAAAGCCCCGGGTTAATTTGTTGTAATTGATGAAAGAAATCCTGATTTATCTCTTCGAAAATTCTTCTGAAATCGTCCCAGTAAGCATCTTTATTAAAGTTCTGGTTAATTTTATTTAACAAACTACGCAATTCTTTCTTATAGCTTCTTCCATCACTTTTAATCATTTCTGTCAATGCGGCTCTTATATCTTCAAGCAATTGATTTTTTTGAATGGTTTGAAGTGTATGTGCTGTGATTTCTTTAGCCTTTGTATGTAAATTTTCCTGCAACTTATCTTCCTGTAGCTTCTTATTTTGCAGTTCAGCTTCCATAAGTTGTTGCTCTGCTTCTAATATCCGTTTCTCTTTCGCCCCAATTTCTCTATCTCTTTTAATACTTTGGCGTTGGTTACGAATCACAACAAAGGCAATGGAAATTAATAGAACCGCAACAATTCCTGTAGAAATATATAACACGGTTGAAATTTTTTCCTGACGCTCCATTTCAGCAATTTGCATGTCTTTTCTATCCAAACCATAAATGACTTTTAATAAAGCTTCCTGGTTTCTGCTTTCTTCTGAATAAGAACTCAAAAAATAAGTTCTGCTCAATTCCAGATAATGAAAAGTACTATCAGTATTTTTTAGAAAATTGTAGGTTTTCCCTAAGTCGCGGTAAGCGCTACTCAGCCTGCTATAAGCTTTCGTTTTCTTTGATAATTGTTCTGCTTTTCTGGTGAATTTTAGCGCATCCTGATATTTCCCTTTCTTGCGATAAACATCGCCCAGATTGTTGTAAGTATCGATAAGCATTTCTGCATTACCAGCCATCTCAAACCAATCTAAAGCTTTATGAAAATGAAAAAAGGCTTTCTCAAATTGCTCTTTATCTTCGTAAATACTACCCAGGTTTATGTTTACAAGCGCAACGCCTTCTTCATCGCCAATGGATTCAAAAACCTCCATAGCTTTCTTTTGATAAAAATAGGCACTGTCATAATTCAACGTCTTCTCATAAAAATGCCCAATATTGGCAAAGTTTTTTGCAAGTCCTTTTTTGTTAGAAAAACGCTGATAAATTGAAAGCCCTTTAAATAGCGATTGCTTTGCATCTTGCTCTTGCTTGGTAATCAGGAAGATTAGAGCAAGTTCATTCAGGTTATTGGCTTTGAGTAATTCATCCTTACCTGCCATAAACAAGCCATTAGCTTTAATATGATAATTTAAGGATTGCGTAAAAAGCCCCATCTGGTAACAAAGCTGCCCCATTTTTTGAAGTGCTTTTGCCTGACCCATTTCATCGCCAGCAGCTTTTGCCTGTTTGTAAGCTTGATTTTGCTGAAGAAAAAGCGCATCAGAAGGCCTTGATGAGATATGCTCCAGATGATCATTTATCTCCTCAACATCAGTAATATTTTGTGCACTAAGTTTCCAAAGTGCACAAAATACCATTAAGCATATTAAAGCGGTTTTCTTCAATTTTATTATTAGCAGTTATTTGCTTGTAAATATCACAATTAGGGATTAAAAATCGAATTTAACACCGATATTATATCTTGGGCGATAATATTCTGCCTGTCTGGTTTGATTAACAAAACCTTGATAATACCTCAGCGGCTGATTGGTTAAATTCGTTGCTTCAGCAAATACTCTCGCAACTTTAGAAACTTTAACCGAAGCATTTGCATCTAAAAAGAACTGTTTATCATAATACACATCCCCAAAATTGTCAGAACCTAACTCATCTATGTAAGATGCAGTGTAATTAGCAGAAAGTCTGGCAGTGAAACGACTATTTTCCCATGATAATGAACCATTTAACATATGTGGTGCTGTACCTGGAAGCGTTACACCATCCCTGATTTCACCATCACTATTGGTGACACCTTTAGCATATGATTTTGTGAAAGTATAATTTGCATAAATTCCAAAGCCTTTAAGAAATTTACCCGGCAAGAAATCCAGCTGACGTTGAACAGCAACCTCAAAACCTAAAACATCTACACTTTCGCCATTTCTATTTTGAGTAAATGCCCATTGTTCTCCGGCAGGAATTGGATTCGCTAAACCAGGAAAATCAGCAGCAAACTTAGTGTTGGTGTAAGCTCTATCGCTGTATGTATAAATGAAATTTTTAAGCTTTTTGTAAAATGCACCACCAGAAATAATACCTACAGATTTAAAATACTGCTCTGCCATTAAATCGAAGTTGTAAGAATAAGTTGCATCCAAATCAGGATTACCTGCCGAAATTTCTTCATCGCCTGCAACCGTACCAACAAATGGTGTTAATGCATAATAGTTCGGTCTGGCTAAAGCTGTTGTAGCGGCAGCTCTTAAAACTAAATCATCATTTGCCTGATATTTAAAACTAACACTTGGCAACCAATCTGTATAAGCATTTCTCGAATTACGAACACCTGTTAAATCTTCTTCATCTTGAATAATATTTCCGGTGTAATTAATGCTGGTACGTTCCATACGTAAACCTGCAATCATCGAAAGTTTAGCGTTAAAATCTTGGTCGAAACGTAAGTAACCAGCATAAATATTTTCTTTTGCATGATAATTAAGCGCTAAATATTCGCTTGCAGCATCTTCAGCCGCAAACAATGCCGGGTTGCTCAAATTTAAGCCCGCAAGGTAAGAACGACCTGCAAATAAGCCCGGCGTATATTGAGAACCTGCCTGAAAATTATTTCCGGCATAAAAAACATTTGGAACCTGCCCTAAATTCGGCATTAAATCTTCATTTAATGGTTCGTATTCAGTAAAGCTATTATTTCTGTCTTTATCCTTAATTCTCACCCGACCACCAAAACGTAATCTACCTTTTTGTCCATCAATTATTGATAACGGAACCCTGAAGTTTAATTTAGCACCAAATTCTGATTCTTTAGTTAAATCGGTATTTTCTGAAATGGTATTTAAACCTGCATTACCAGTATTGTAAGTTGTAGTAAAATTTGGAAACTCGCTTGTTCCGGTAAAAGTTAATGGTCTTCCACCTTGTCTGAAAAGCATATAACGTTCATTCGGACGAAATTCTCTGGCTGTAGAATAACTCGCCGACCAGTCCATATCCAAACCCGAGCTAATTAAATGCTCCCCACGTAACGAATAGTTTTGAACACGTTGGTCTTCTAACCTGGTCATTTTATTTCTATCGTTATCTACACCACCTTTAGTCTGCATTCCTAAACGCCCGGTGTAACCTGTAATCGCATTGCTTGCATTGTAAATTGGTTCGATATCATCCATACGCAAACGGTATCTGTTTTCTCTATCATCACGCCAGTTATACATCGCATTGGCGAAGATGGTATTGTTATTATCAATTTTAAAATCGAATGCTGCCGCAACACTTCTTCTCACCCTTTGTACATCGTATTTACGAATGTCCATTTCCTCAACATAAGTATTTCCAAAATCATCTTTTGTCCAAACGGCTTCTACGTTATCAGAGCCATAGTTTTGATTGTTGTATGAACCACTTAGTACCATACCAATGGCATTATTCGCAAAGCGATTTCCATAAACGAAACTTCCGGTGTATAAAGCTTTATCTCGGATTGGGTTATAACCTGATGATAAAGTAGCCGAAATTCGTTCTCCATTTGGCGATGCCCTGGTTACCAAATTTACTGAACCGCCAATCGCATCGGCATCCATATCTGGTGTTAATGTTTTGTTTACTTCGATGCTCGAAATCATATCAGATGGAATTAAATCCATTTGTACTCTTCTGTTATCGCCTTCGGCAGATGGAATTCTGTCGCCATTTAACATTACAGAGTTAAGTTCTGGAGCCAAACCTCTGATGATGATGTTTCTGGCTTCGCCCTGGTCATTCTGCATTGTAATACCTGGTACACGTCTTAAAGCTTCACCAATATTCGCATCCGGAAAACGGCCAACTTGGTCAGAAGAAATAATATTGGTAATGTTGGCTTTACTTTTTTGCTGATTCAAAGCTCTTGCTTGTCCACGTAAGCGATCGCCCATTACAACAACTTGGTTCATTGTGATTGCACTATCTTCCAATGAAAAATTAACCGCAGCATTTGTACCCGATTTTACCACAACGGTTTGCTTTTGGTTTCTGTAGCCCATGTAAATAACCTCAATTTCGTAGGTTCCTTCGGGCACTTTTAAAAATTCATAATCGCCTAGCTGGCTAGAAATCGTATATCGGTTTCCATTACTAAGCTTAATGGTTGCTCCGGGTAACGAAGCTTTCGTGATTTTCTCAATTACTTTTCCCGTAATTACGCCAGTGCCTTGAGCCTGACATAGGATTACAGATAAAAATAAAATGACTGAGGTAAAGAGTGTTTTCATTTTTGGTTTTAATTGTTTGTTTTCGGATAATAATTTTTACCGCCACGAAGTTGAAAATTCTAATCCCCTTGGTTGTAGCTGAGGCCGTTACAAAAAGGAAACTGCCATAAACACACCATTAACAGAACAGCAACAACAGAAACAAAAACAAAATCAATACACTGAAAAACAATCATTTACAATGATATAAAATATCCATTAACCTTATGTTTCCTCAATAAAAACTTAATATTAACACGAATAAATTACGGCAATGTAACGCTGGAATTTTAAGGATAGCACCATAGAAGAACACAAAATTTATGTATCTAACTCAACAGGTAACAGCGAAAATACTCATCAACCACCTAGCTTAACACTTCGTTAACATTACCTTTACCTTTGGTTAAGAAATTTGAAGAAAAATAAAACACATGATAAAAAAAATACTTTTGCCATCATTAATCATCACTCTTTCATTGTTTCTAATGTCATGGGGTGTGGTTGGACACCGGGCCATCGGTCAGATTGCCGAGAATCACCTTTCTAAGAAAGCTAAAAAAGCGGTAAAGGAAATTCTTGGAAGTGAAAGCCTTGCTATGGTAAGCACCTATCCTGATGAGGTTCGTCCGTACCCTGCATTTTCTTATACTGCGCCTTGGCATTACGTTAACTTACCAGAGGGATTGAATTATGAAGCCTTCAGTACTCAGCTTAAAGCGATGGATAAGCCAAATGTTTACAAAGCGATGCTGAATTGTATAGCCGATTTGAAAGATGCTAATAAATCAAAAGCTGAGAAAGTGTTTGCACTTAAATTCCTTGTTCATTTAGTTGGAGATTTACATCAACCCATGCACACAGGTCATGCAGAAGATTCTGGTGGTAATGGCGTAAAAATTAAACTGATGAGAAGAGAAAACAACCTACACGGACTTTGGGATAGCGGATTAATTGATTACGCAGGCTTAACTTATAAAGAGCTGGCTAAAGAATGCGACCAAATTGAAAAGAGTGAAAGCAAAAGCTGGCAAAAAGATGATATGACACTTTGGGTTTTCGAATCGTATGAAATAAGCAAACAACTTTATGCTGAAGCCGCTAAGAACCCCGATTTTGATTATGATTATTACCCAAATCATGCCGACATAGTTAAAAAACGTTTAGCACAGGCAGGCATCCGTTTAGCCGCAGTATTAAACGAAATTTATAAATAAAAAAGTTTTTCGAGCTGTTCTATAAACAGCTCGAAAAAATTTACTGACAACTAACCACTGTCAACTGGTTACTGTCAACTGACGACTAATCACTGATCACTAATCCCTAATTCAAAACCACCCAACGATTGAGTACATTGTTTTTAGCCTCCAAAACTATCTTATAAAATTTAGAAGGATATTTTTCTACGTTAACCAACGCATGATTATCGCCAACCGGCACTTCTGCTAAAAGCTGATAATCATCAGCTTGACCAACCTTAAAATTATTTGTTGGGGTAACCCATAATTTAACCGTTCCTGTATTTTCTAGCGATTTCCAGCTCACATCAAGATTACCCTGAATGTAATTTGCCTGGATATCAGCTATCGAAACCTCGCCAATTAATGGAACACCATCCACTTCGTAAAGGTTAGCTTTGGGAACATCAACAGACATAAATCTTGCTATTGTTGGCATAATATCCACAATTGCAGGGTGATAATATTTGCTGTAAGTGTTAAGTTTTGGATAATTGCTTACCATCCAGGTGCTGCGTTGCCTCACTGATTGACCGCCATGATTTTTACCCGTTTTCTCATCCCGACCATGATCGGTTGTTACAACCATTAACCACTCTTCGTTAAAGCTCTTTTTACGGTAATTTATGGCATCATATACCTTCCCTAGTTGTACATCCAGTTTTTTAATGGCGGCCGTAAATTCCGGACTATCGCCGTGCATATGCCCCATATCATCGGTGTACTCCAGGTAAATCCACGATAAATCAGGTGCATCCTTTTTTAAAGTTGTAACCGCCTCGCTGATGACCTTTTCATCTATCCTACCCATAAACTCGCGGGCTTTATCGTGTTTGAAGTTTACCGTATCTAATTCATAACCATCAAAATATTGATCTACTTTTAGATTGCCTGCGGCAGGCAAATTATGGCCAAGCAATTTGGTTCTGTTATCTAACCAGCTAGAAAATATAGCGGTCTTTTTTGTTGGATATTGGCTTTTAAAGAACCTGAAAATATTCTGGTAATTGTAATTCGGGTCTTTAATATCGTTATCGGGAATATTATGCTTGTTAAACCATACACCGGTTAACAAACTGTTGTAGCCAACGGCAGAAATAGTTGGTGTTTGACTGTAACCGCCTTTTTCGCCACCAACACTCATTCTGGTATAACTACCATCTTTAATTATTCTTTTGATGTTTGGTAAATCCAGACGCTCAATCAAATCAGCCGGAATACCATCAGCAATAATAAAAACTGTCTTTTTTGTCTTTTGCGCTACTGCATTCATCGAAATGGCAAGCAAAAGCAGTATTATAGATTTTCTAATCATTTCTTTTATTTTAATCTAAAAGACTATATAATAAGTTAAAATTTGTCACATTGAGCCTGTCGAAATGCCTTTAAAAGATTCTTCGACAAGCTCAGAATGACAAAATACTAATAATGATATAGGTTTTTTAATTACGGTTTAAGTAACCACATTACCTGATTAATATCATCGCCCTGCGGATATTGCCTTGAAATTGCCACCGAAACATTTTGTTGGTTCAAACGCAACTCTGATTCAGGATACATCCAACGCTTAGGAATGCGTTTTTCATTTAACATACCTGCGCCACTTGTATCAAAAACAGGGAAACCCGTTCTACGTTGCTCATAAAATGGTTGCCATCCGCCATTCATAAATGAGGCAATATATTTTTGAGTAATGATGTTAGAAATAGGGCCAGATGCAGAAGCCAATTGCACCACAGGCTGTGCCAGATAAGTGTTAATTGTACTTTCATCGATGCCGTAGAATTGCATAGAAGCTCTTATACCTTTCTGATAAAAATCGTTTGCACTTCCGGTAATCCAACCCCTTTGCACCCCTTCTGCCAAAATAAATTGCAATTCTGCATAACCTAAAGCAATACTTGGCTCATTGGTTGGGTTATTGTAATAACGTGGTTTGATTTTCGAAACCTCGCCCGCAACAGTTCTTGCATTGTTTTCATTAACAGGGGCACTACCTTTTGCACCACCGTAAGCATTAAAATCGTTTACTAGTAGAGCAGAGAATTTAGTTGCTTTATCCGCAAAGTTAAATAAACGCACATCTCTTAATGATTTCAATAGATTTACAAAGGTTTCTTCCATGTAGTTAGTCGTTTGTATATCGTTATTATTGAAATAAGGATAACGATTTCCAGCCAAATCATAGAATTTTAATTGTGCATTATCAGCATTGCCTGTTAATACTGGATATTCTGTCGGATTACCAACAATTTCAGCAAAGCGTTTTTTAACCTCAAATCTCGTATCATTTTCCTTGATGGATAAACTCATCAAAACCCTTAATGATAAAGTATTGATTACACGTTTCCATTGTTGCATATTGCCGTTGAAAACAATATCACCCTGAATATTTGCTGTGTTGGTGGTAATTAATCCGTTTGCAGCTTTCAAATCATTTAAAATGTTCAAATAAATATCTTCCTGTTTATCATAAACTGGAGCAGATACATTTTCATCACCTTTTAAAGCCTGACTGTAAGGAATATCACCAAACATCTGAGTCAATTGCAAGAAATACCATGCCCTGAAAAACTTGGCAATTGGCAAGTATTCTGGTTTGCTTTGACTCGTTGCCGCCTGCTCCATTTTCATAACCTGGCGCAAGTTGTTAAAATTACCATAGCTACCCCTGTTCCAGCCATAATACTGGTTCAAAGAAACCGCATCGGTATAAACCATTTGGCGGGAAGCGAAAGCCACAGTAATATCGGTAGTTTGAAAAGCGGTTTGTTCTACCGTGTTCAATAATAAATCTGGTGTTGCAATTGTCGATTTATTGGGGTCTGTCTGGAATTCGCTGAATTTCTTGCAACCTACCTGTGTAAGTGCAGTAAATAATATCAGATATAATGTCTTTTTCATATTCGTGCAGATTAAAACTTAAGGTTTACATTAAAGCCAAATGAACGGGTTGATGGCGTTTGAAGATTATCTGTAGCCGGATCTGGATCTACGTTTGGCATTTTAGAGAATAGAAGCAGGTTACGTCCTACAACAGAGAAATCAAGTCCTTTGATAAAAGATTTACCTAACAACTTGCTCGGCACTTGCCAGCCAATGGTAACCTCTCTTAATTTTAAGAAAGTTTGAGAGAAGTAATTATAGTTATTGTAAGCCCCATTACTTGTATTCGTCATGTAATCGATATAGTTTACAGCTCTTGTATTAGGTGCAAAAACACGGGTATCGCTGGTGATGTTTCCATTTGCATCATAAGTAGCTGCGCCACTTACCACAACCACACCATCACCAATAAATGTAGATCTGCCTGCATTTGCATCTACACGATATTGGTTAAGTGTACCTGGATTGGTTCCACCCCACCACATTTTCTGATTGGTAGTAGAATACATCATGCCACCTAAACGTCCATCAACCAAAAACTTTAAAGTAAAAGCCTTGTAATTGAAGGTATTTTCGATACCGTAAGTCCAGTCTGGAGATTGATAACCTAAAAATCTTGAGAAAGTATCATTTAATGGGAAGCCATTGCTGCCATAAATTACTTGCCCTTGATTGTTGGTTTGATACACCGACGTAAAGATTTTATCGGTACGGTCGCCAACTCTTAAAAAGTTTAGCGTTTCTGCTCCACCATAAATTTCTTTCAGGTATCTGCGGTATTTACTTAAGTTAACAGCCATATTCCAGCTAAAATCGCTGCTTTTTAACACAGTTCCGGAAAGCACAAACTCAAAACCTTTACGTTGGAAAACGTTACCGTTGGCCAACTGGCTGTTGTAAGCACTGGTTATTGATGTTGGAATAGAAACAATATTATTAAAATCGCGTGTAGAATAATAGGTCGCCTCTAAACTTAATCTGTTGTTAAAAAATTTAGTATCTAAACCAACCTCCCAGCTATCAGATGTTTGCGGGGTAAGGTTCCCGTTTAATAAGGCATCTCCAAAGGTTAAAGATGGAACACTATTCCAAATTGTACCCTTATTAAATGATGGCAGATAACTATAAGTATAAGCGTTATCATTCAGCGTTGCACTCGAAACCCTCGACCATGAACCACGGGCTTTCAAATAACTAAACCATTTCGGTAATCTGGTCAATTGAGAAACCACTACTGAAGTACTTACCGATGGATAGAAAAAGCTGTTATTAGCCGTTGGCAAGGTCGAAATCACGTCATTCCTTCCGGTTGCAGTTAAATAAATTGCATTTAAAAACTCCAAGTCTAAAACTGCATATAAACTACTTGTACGTCTTTCTTCTACAAAGTTATTACCCTGAATCGGATTTGCCGAATTGCTAAGATTATAGAATCCCGGAATGGTTAAACCATCTGTGCTGGTCGAACCGTATTTATGGTTTCTGTAATAGTTTGCAGCACCAACCTGTGCGTGTAATTTAAATTTATCGGTAAAGGTATGGTTGTAATCACCAATTAAATCTGATACTAAATCAAAATAATTACCCGTTGCTACAGTAAATTGTCCTCTCGATTTATTACCGTAACCGATATAACTCATCGGCTCCTTGTAGGTACGGTTTAAGCCATAACCATTAAAACCATTTCTAAACTGAACACTAAAAGATGGACTTATCTTATAATTAAGATTTAATGAACCAAAAGTATTGTCTTTATCATAACCTCTTAAATACTCATAAGCCTGAAAGTATGGATTGTTATAGTAAGATGTATTGTAATTACGTTGTTGAATACCTTCTTTACCAGGCACCCAATAATCTCTTAAATCTTCTACGCTCACATCGGCACCAGTCCATAAAATTAAGTTATAAAGGTAATTTGTTGGCCCGTAACCCGTTTCAGGAAAGTTCTTTGTATACTGACGGTTGTAATTTAATCTTGCATCAACAGTGAAGTTTTCAGATAACTTATAATTACCTGAGATGTTGAAAGAACTGTTTTGCAAATCGGTGTTTGGTACAATACCGCGTTGATAAATGTGTGAAGCTGATGCCCTGAAAGAGCCCTTATCTCCACTTTGTGTAATGCTGATGTTGTTACTGGTTATTAAACCGGTTTGAAAGAAATCTTTAACATTGTTTTTTCCTCTTGATAAAAAAGGAAGTGGAACCAATTGACCAGTAACCGGATTTCTTGGGCTATTGAACTGCGGTGTTTCAAAAAAACCACTTGGCGTACTTGGGTCTGGTTGGTCTAATTTTGGTCCCCAAATCCAGCCCGAACCTTCTGGTCCACCACCTGAACCATCTACATAAGTATATTTACCTTTAAAACCTGCTCCATATTCTGTTTGTACTTCAGGGATTCTGATAAAACTAGGTTGAATTTGTGTTGAGCTATTTACATCAATGCTCAAATCCTTACCCTTACCACGTTTGGTGGTAATCATAATCGCACCGTTTTGCCCAATCGAACCATACAATGCAGAAGCATTTGCACCTTTTAAAACCGTTACCGATTCTACGTCATCCGCATTTACGCGGTATAAATCTGCCGATTGATCTGGAATACCATCAATAACAACCAACGGTTTTCTACCCCTCAATGAAATGCCCGGCTCTTGAAAAAGGTCGGTTGAGTTGGTAATGTTTAAACCAGCCACACGACCTGTAAGTGAGTTAATAATATTTGGTTCTCTGGCCTTCACTAAATTTTCGCCCTGAACTTCCTGAACAACGTAACCCAATTTAGCACGTTCCTTTTTAATACCTAATGCCGTAACCACCACTTCTGATAAGGCCTTACTATCTTCAAGCAATTCAATTTTATAGGCGTTTGCATCATCAACAGAAACTTCTTTAACCTGATAACCAATGCTTTTAAATATAAGCACTGCACCATTATCGGCTTTAATCGAGAAATCACCATCCTGGTTGGTTACTGTACCGGCGTTAGTTCCCTTTACCAATACAGAAACACCCGGAATACCCTGGTTATCTTTATCGGTAACATGACCTTTGATAATTCTCGGCGCCTCAACGCTTGTTAACTTCTCTACAGGTTTTAAAATGATTTTGTTGCTCAGCTTTGTGTAAGTAAATGGCACAGCCGATGAAATTTTCTTTAGCACTTGCTCCAAGTTGCTGTTGGTTTCATTCAAACTGATTTGTTTTTGCATAAAACCATTGCGGTCTACGCATACAAAGTTGAAGTTGGTTTGCTTCTGAATAACGTTAAAAACATTTTCCAAAGACTGGTTGTTCATCTTGATAGAGCATTTTACCTCAGCAAGACTATTTTCCGCATTCCCTTCAGGACGGGCAAAAGCAGTGTTGAAAATCGTCAACAATAGACAGGCTATTGTAAAACCTCTTTTCAACGAAATTAAAGACGTGTTGTAGATCTTTTTTTTCATAAATTAGCAAATTCGTTAGTTAAATTTTAGTGTTTATTTGGCGATTAATAGCCGGCATCTCGACCATGCCGGTTTCTTTTTCATATAACTATGCCTGGCATAGTTTGAATACTTCTTTTCTATTTCATTATTTGGCGTTTATATAAATTTTGTTTCCTTGTTTACGATAGTCTAAATTTCCGGGTGTGCAAATAATGATTAACACATCCTCCAGTTTATCGCCTTTAAATTGTGCGTAAATACGCGTATCAGCAGTAGCTTGGTCGGCAAATATTATTTTTACCCCATACATATTTTCTATTTTAACCGCTGCATCACTCAGTTTATCGTTGCTAAAAACAAGTGTTTTGCTCATCCAGCCTAACACATTTACACTGTCTAAACTGCGTTGAAATACCCGAAGGCTGTTTCTGTCAAAAGAAAGCTCCTGACCAGGTTTGAGCAAGTAAGCATCTTCTTTATCATCGTTAAGATTAACCTCAACTTTACCTTCAAGCAGGGATACGGTTGTTAAAACCTGATTTTTTTTAGCATTTACATTAAAATGCGTACCCAATACTTTTACAATTAAATCGGCTGTTTTAACGTGGAAGGGTTTGTGTGGATTTTTGCTCACCTCAAAATAAGCTTCACCATCTAATTCTATATTTCTTTCATTTCCATTAAACACAGCCGGATAACGCAAAATACTTTTTGGCCCTACCGATATTTTAGTTCCATCGGTTAAGGTTATATTTTTCATTTCGCCAGAACGTGTGCTTACCATGTGCATTTCTGTTGAAGTGGCATTAAATGGGCTAAGAAAATAATATGCGCCAAATGCGACGATTAATATTGCAGCTACACTGGCTGTGATAATCCTCCATTTAAAAGGAAATAGCCCTTTGATTACGGTGCCTTCCTCCTCCTCAGATTTTATTCTGGATTTTAACCTTGCAAGTGCATCTGCACTTTCATCAGTTTTAGGTAAGGCTGTATATTGCCAGGTGAGTTTAATCTCCTCAAAAGTTTGCTCGTTCTTTGCAGAGTCTGTAATCCAATCTGCCAGAATTTCGTTTTCTTCTGTAGTAGTTTGCTTTTGCAGGTATCGTGTAATTAATAAATAAATTTCTCTTTCTTCCAAAATCTGTGGTATTTATAAGGAAGACGAAAAAGGATAATCACATCCTTACAATATTAATTACATTTAACAAAAAGGTAATATGATTAACAATTACTTAACACTAAGAAGGAGAATTGTAATGACGAAAGTTTTCTTTCAGGAATTTTAAAGCACGATACATATGGGTTTTTACCGAGTTTAAAGAAATGCCGAGCATTTTAGAAATTTCTTCATAAGAAAGATGGTCGTGTCTGTTCATGCGAAAAACCAACTCCGTTCTTTCAGGCAACAAGGCTATCATTTGATGAATATCCAGATGCAACTCTTTGTACATCAACACCTCATCAGGAATCTGATAACTATCAATCGGTTTATCTTCAATTAAATCTACCTGAACAAAAGCACGAATCTTGTGTTTACGGAAATGATCGTAAACCTTGTTTTTAACTGAAGTGTATAAAAAAGAATTAAGCGCAGTGTGCACTGAAAGCATTTTTCGACCTTGCCAAAGCTTAAAAAAAACGTCCTGAACTAAATCCTCTGCATCGCAATCAGATGAGTGAAGCAGTGATTTGCAAAAGCGGATTAAGCCAGGATAATATTTCGTAAACAATTGATCAAATGCCTTTTCATCATCATTACTCAATTGCAATAAAAGCTCAAAATCTTCAGTTTGGTTCATGCTCATAGTTAAAACAAAGCTAAAGGTCACCTGTTAAAGTGTGATTAAAATAAAGTTAAAAAAAATAGTGATGCAAACAAGCAATGTAAAATGGAGCAGTTTAGCTTAGGACATCCATTAGTAACCTCTATTTTTTATGAAATTTATAACCCTTACACAAATACACATAAAACTTACGTACCGGACGAGAATTCTGATTAATGATGATTGGATTTAATTGTGTTACAGAATTGAAATAAGGTTTCAGTATATCACTAGCGACAGTTTCCTTTTCTCCGTTTTTAAATCCCGGGTCAGAATCTATAAAGATGGCAGCTTTTCCCTTTAATGCCGATAAATCTGTACCTATAAAATCAAAATGCAAAGCCTGCTGTCCGATAACGTTCTGGCCATAAATAAAAGAATTATTGTAGAGATTCAATTCTGCGGTTGTTTTATAGCCATCAGCAGAAAAAATAAAATCGGCCTTATATTTACTTTTAAGTGAATTTGCCTTTTCTGAAAGCGATTTCCATCCTACCCATGTGTCATCAGATTTTATTGGAAGTGGATAAAAAGCTAACTCCACTAACAAACCAATATGTACAATAAAAGAAAGGATAATTTGTATTTTAATCCACCTTTTATCAATCATACTTCCAGCCAATATTATTCCGGTGATGTATGATGGCATCATCCAGTTAATTTTAATCCAATAGATTGGAGATAACAGTAGAAAAATTAAGAATATTGGAAGAAAAAACGACAGTAAAAAAATACCTGAAGCAGTAATTTCGCTTTGCTTTGAGGCATAGTTTCTAATCAATTTAATAATAGAAAATATGATTACAATAAAAAGTACTGGCATCAATAATGCTAGTTGATGCCCTAAAAATCCAACAAATAATTGTGGTTTAAAGTTTAATGCAGCTGCATCTTGCATCCGTTTACTACTTTGAAAAGCGAAAGAGGCAAAATGGTTTTGTATGTTCCAGATGATTACCGGAGAAGACACCAAAACCATAATTAAACCACTTAGCCAGGGCCAGAATGTTAAAAGGTATTTACGATGAGCAGAAGATAAAAGCAAAAAGAGGAGCATACCTGCCGGGAGGAAAACAGCGGTATATTTACTGTCGAAAGCTAAACCCATCAAAACTCCGGCAATGAGCCAATATTTGCGCTTATGGTTAAATATTGCTTCGTAGAGTGCAATTAAAGAAACTGTCCAGAAAAAAAGTAATGGCGTATCTGGAGTAGACACCAAAGAAAGTATGCTCACCATTAACGTACTTAAAAAAAGGACCATTACCTTTTCAGTTTCATCTTTAGGAAAAATGCGGATACTTAACTTGTAAACCGCAATACAGGTTAATGCCGCTAAAAAGGAATCAGCCAATTTAATTGCAAATACATTTTTACCCAAAACGGTAGTAAATAACCATAAAAGGTATGCAATTGCCGGAGGATGATCGAAATAGGAAAGACTTGGATGCTGCGAATAAAAGAAATAGTAGGCATCCTGAGGCATTGGTCCCATTATCCAAATGGAAATAAAACGGATTAGCATAATGCCAATCAGCATATAAAATGAGCTTTTTCCAATTGAAGATTGGAGCCTGTTAAAGATATTCATCTATTGAGATTTATTTATGATGAAAACGCTGAAAATATAACACGCATTAAAGCCTGCCAGATAGCATTAAACCTGCACCACCAGGTTGATAATAAGGCATCAATGTGAATTTTGAAGTGTGTTTTTGATTAAAAACCTGTTTGATGTATGGATAAACCAGATAAGCAATTTTTGTTGAGGCTATGCCAAATCCGGCTCCGGCTACAACATCGCTAAACCAGTGTTTATTGTTGTACATTCTTAAGGTTCCAGTTGCGGTAGCCACGAAATAACCTGCATAACCAATCCAGGGATTAACATCTTTATATTCCTGATGCAAGAACTCCGCAGCCATAAAAGCAGAAGCCGTGTGACCAGAAGGAAATGAATTGTTTCCACTTTCATTTGGCCGCATTCTACCAACCCCTTGCTTAACAAAATGCGTTGATAAGCCCATTACTGCTGCTGATGTAGCGTAAAGCATAGTCGCATCGAAAAGATTGTGCTTGCCTTTGATACCAGATAAATTTAAAGCATAAACCGCCGCTGCCGGAGCAAATTGCATGTAATCATCTACATGCGCTGCAAACAATGGATGATCTTCCTGCAATTCAGCCTTTGTACTCATATCAAGCTGATGAAGTGCGCCTTTATCATAAACCGCAGCAAAACCATAACCAGCCAAAACCGCTGGCGCAATAAACGAAACAACATTAAACTTCTTTTTTTGCACAACATGCCCGGCGTACCAATTGCCAGTTGTATCAACGGTTGTTGTATTTTTTAAAGAATCAGCTTCTTGTGCTTTTGAAGATAATGTTGCCGCAAAAAGCAGCAAGATTAAGGGGACGATTTTAAGCATATTAAGGCTTTACAGGATTACCCTTGGCATCAAATAATAAATCCTTTCCTTTTACCTCCGCTTCATACTGTACCGTTCCATCAGCTTTCGTAATCTTTGCCCCTTCAGAAATTTTCACTCCTTTTAATTTGGCCATTACTGCTGCAGGAAATTCTGACGGTTTAATTGAAACTTCAGTCTCCACAAGAGAACCAGATGCTACATAAACTTCTGAAGTTTCGATACCTTTTAAGATAAATTCTGCTTCGTAGTTCTGCTTTTCCATTTCCCATTTTGCTTTTACGCCAGGATGATTTTTTGTGAAAGCAGTTTTAACTGCAGCAGGCACTTTTGCATCTGCAATTTTTTGGGCGAATGAAATGCCTACAACGCCACCCATAAGTAGAAAAACTCCAAAAATCTTTTTCATAGTCTTAATTTTTAATCAAAACTATAAGGCAAATATGTAGTAATTCTGAAGTTGAGACCTTTTTAAAAAAGAATCTTAAAAATATGTAAATCTGCTTCTTTCGAGTAAACAATCTGATAACCATACAGGTTACATACTTGCTTAGAAATCGCCAAGCCAAGGCCCATTCCTTCAGATTCGCCTGATTTAGAAAACCTATCAAAAAGCCTGTCTTTTATGTTATTGTCTTTTCCGTTGTTAGAAATGATGAGCGCAGCCTCAGTTAATTCAATGATTATTTTACCATTTGGAATGTTATGCCTTACCGCATTGCTGAAAAGATTATTTAAAAGTATATCAGCCAGGTAACGACTCATCACAACAGTTTTGTTTTCCAGTTTGGATTCAACCTTTAATCCATCCCGCTCGAAAAGCTCTTGAAATTGTCTTTTTTTCGATTCCAGAAGCTCTTTTAAATCTACTTCCTGTACATCAGGTATTAAATTATTCTCAATTTTCGCCAATAATAATAAGGATTGATGAAGCCTTGAAAGCCTACCAGTTGCCTGATAAATATCTTCTAAAAGCTGCCCCTGTTGTTCCGTAAATGCATCTGTTTGCAATAATGAATCGAGTTTAGAATTGATAACAGCCAATGGGGTCATCATTTCATGCGAAGCATTATCTGTAAAACTCTTCAACTCCTTATAATCTTTCTTTACACGCTCGGCCATTGCATTAACCGATTGATTAAGCTCAATAAATTCATCAATATTGGTTGGCTCTTGCTTAATATTTTCCATCCTGCTTACCTCAAAAGTTTTCATATGCTTAAGCACTTGGTAAAATGGTTGCCAAAGTCGGTTTAAAACAAATCGGTTTATTAAAAAAAGCGACCCAAGTAAAATTGCGGTAACGCCTAAAGTGATAAGTAAAATAACCCTCAATAAATCTTCTGATTCTACTTTAGACTTGGTAATTGTAACTTCAACAACCTGCTTATTTAAGCGAAGCGAGGTCACCAACCTACGCCCGGGTTCCAATTCATTTTCTTTTGAGTTGAGGTATTCGATGTCACTAAATTCTCTTTTTACAATGGACGCGGCAGTTAAATGCCGATATGAAATTTGCTGTTCGAGAAAAATTCCCGGAAGCGGTAGTTCTTTAAAATTCTGGGTGTATTGCTTAATCTCATTCTCCTCAACTTCCAAATCCTTATCCAGCTTATTTGTTAGAATTAAATGAATCACCAGGTAATAAATAATGCCCGTAATAATCAACACAACTACCGAAGCCGTAATATTTACCCGATTATATTTTGAGGCTAATTTCATATCGCAATAAATTTGTACCCAATACCATAAACCGACTTAACGTAATCCTTTGCGCCTGCTTCGGCCAGCTTTTTCTTTAAGTTTTTTACATGCGTGTAAATGAAATCAAAATCATCAGATAAATCCATTTCATCTCCCCAAAGGTGCTCGGCCATTGCATTCTTAGTAACCACTTTGTTTTTATTCGATAAGAAATAAACAAGCAAATCGTATTCTTTTTTTGTTAGGATAACTGGTTTTTCATTTACGGTAACCTTCATCGCGGATACATCTACGTTAATTTCTTGAAAGCGGATGATGTTGTCGCCATCAAAGTTTTTACGCCTAACAATAGCACTAACCCTGGCTTTTAATTCTGAAAGATGAAAGGGTTTAATAAGATAATCATCAGCACCCAAATCAAGTCCCGAAAGTCTGTCATCTAAAGAATGACGGGCAGAAATAATAAGCACACCATCGCGTTTATTCAGTTTCTTTAATCTGGTTAACAATTCCAATCCTTCTCCACCCGGCAATCCTAGGTCTAGCAAGATGCAATCGTAGCTGTACAGCTCGATTTTTTCACTCGCCGAATGAAAATCTGCAGCATGTTCACACAAATTTCCTTCGCCGGTAAAATAAGCTAAAATACTTTCGTATAAGGCCTGCTCATCTTCTATCACCAAAATTTTCATAATGTAAAATAGTAATTCTGTGGTTAACTTAACCTATTCTGCTCGCAAGTTTCGCTATATTTTTATCTTTATTCTTTTGAAGTACGCCTTGCCCAAACGCAGTGAAATAACTGTGACTTTCAAGAAATTTAAGGTTCAAAGCATCCCATTCTTTACTACTGAAAACTTTATCGAGCTTTAGTTCCCATTCCTGCTTAAGCTTTAATGCAAAAGCGGGATAATCAATCAATGAAAAATGATAAAAATCTGCATCACAAATTACTTGCTCCATTAAATTCTTTGGCCGTTGTGGAAATCTGGTAGCCAAAATGCAATCGATAACAACCTTTATTTTTTCCTCAGATAATCCGTTATTAGCTAAAAAATCTTTGGCTATTTCGGCACTCAACTCTTCGTGACCAATGTATTTTTCTGTGTAACCAACATCATGCAAAAAAGCGGCAAGTATGAGCAAAAATCTTCCTTCGACAGTCAAACCTGCGTCCCGCCCAATAAGCTGAACAGCCTCTACAACCAGCAAAGTATGTTCAAGATTATGAAAATGCATATCATTACCCAGGCTTTCAAAACGCTTTACAACGAAATCTTCCACTTTAGTTAACAATACATCCGAATACGCTTGCATATCAATATTTTCTACAATATTAAAAGCTAATTCTGAAGAAAAACTGTAGATGGCGATATCCAATACTAACGAACTAAGTATCACTTTCGTTATTTTAATTTATTTTAAATAAAGCTACTTTTGTTTCGATATTTATCCTGCAAATTTAAACAAACCCAGTGCCACCAAAATCTATTCCCGATAAAAAGAAAAAAGGTCAATCTACAATTAAAAAAATATTGGCATTTCTACACCTTTGGCTTGGTTTGGCTGCTGGCGCCGTGTTAATTGTTGTTGCCTTAACGGGAAGCATTTTATCTTTTGAAGATGAAATTGAAGCCATCGTTTACAAAAGGGAATTCCAGGTTAAACCCGAAGGCAATCTTTTACCGATAGATTCATTAGTTACAATTGCAAAAATGAGTTATCCAAAGAAAAAAATCTTTAGGATGATGATTTCGAAAAGCCCTGAAAGCAGTGTTAAAGCTACATTTGGCACCAAAAAGAAAGGTTACGATTATGTTTACCTGAATCCATATTCTGGGGAAATTATTTCAAAAGGAAAAGAGAGCAAACGCTTTTTTGCAATTGTGCTTAATCTTCACCGATATTTGTTGGCGGGCGATACTGGTAAAGCCATCACCGGAATTTCTTGTGCCATTACGCTTTTTATGGCGCTAAGTGGTTTGTATTTGTGGTGGCCAAAAAATAAAAACATCTTAAAACAACGCCTTGTTGTAAAATCTGGTGCATCATTTAAACGCACCAATTGGGATTTACATGCCGTTGGTGGCTTTTACTCTATGATTTTTTTGGTAGTAATTACCCTTACAGGCTTGGTTTGGAGTTATGATGCCGTTGAAAATCTAATGCTCGTTACTTTTGATGGTAAGGTTTCAAAACCTGAAGTGATTAAGCAAACCGCAGGAAAATTAAAGAAAGCAAAAGGTATTTACTCAAAAATTGTAGCCAAAACAGATAGTATCTACCCCTATAATGGCGGCATTACCCTGAATTTTCCTGATAAAAAAGATAAACCAGTTTTGGTTTCAAAAGAGAATGAAAGCGAAATCGTTAGCACTGTAAATCAGCTTTATTTTGATAACCGTACAGGAAATTTAATTACAGAGCGCACATTTGGTTCTTTAAGTACAGGAAATCAGGTTCGGAAACTAAACAAATCCATTCATACCGGAAGTATTTTTGGTTGGCCAAGCAAGTTACTGATGTTTATTGTTGCGCTGTTAACTGCATCATTCCCGATTACAGGTTTGTTAATTTATCTTGGTAAAGGAAAAAAGAAGAAAAAAGACACAATTTAAACATTAAAAAAAGGGTATTTCGTTCATCTCGAAATACCCTCTTTTATTCCTTAGAATCTCAATATAAAGTTTCCGGTGAATCTGGCTGGAGATTGTGGTGTCAACCTTACCGACCATGCTTTTTCACTGGTTAAGTTATCAACTTTAAAACCAATTCTGAATTTAGAATGGTCATAAAATATACTGGCATCAAATATTTGATAAGCCGGAATAATAAACTTTGAATTGTAAGTATTTGTATGATAAGATTTATCACCTGAATTACCTCCAAAACCTGCGCCCAAACCTTTCAGTTTCCCTTGCGGAAAACGGTAACTTACCCAAAAGTTAATCGTATTCGGCGGACCTGATTGCCCCGGACGAAGTCCGTTATTTCTGATATCACTTGCATCAGTTACTTTACTATCGTTGTAGGCATATCCGGCCACAATGTTTAACCCTGCAAAAGGATTAGCAGTTAATTCTACTTCCAGTCCTCGGCTTAATTGTGAACCATCCTGAATACTGTAGTTTGCATCAACCGGGTCAGGGCGTAAAATATTTTTTACCTTGATGTCATAGTAGCTAATTGTTCCAACAAGTTTATGGTTAAAAATATCGGCTTTTGCGCCAAATTCTAACTGATCTGCATATTCCGCTTCAAAGCCACTTCCATCTCTCTTGATACCACTTTTGTTAAAGAAACCATTCATATAGTTACCAAATAATGAAACTCTATCTTTCAAAACCTCGTAAACTAAACCAAATTTCGGCGAAAGACTGGTTTGGCTATAAGGTCCTGCCTGCACACCGCCAACACCTAAACCACCAGAAGTTAAACCTGTAGAAATGTTGTAAACGCCTTTATATTGATAACGGTTAATTCTTAAACTAGCCATTGCCGTTAACTGGTCTGTAATATTGAATACGTTTGATGCATAAGCCGCGTAAGTATTATCTCTATTGGTTTCCTTACGAAGTGTTCCTCTGGAAGTTAATGAATCTACCTTAAACTGGCTTACGCGATAACTCGCCGGAGTATTAACAAAATCAACATCCGGAAGGTTAACCGTAACACGGTCGAAATCATTAAAATTATTGTAATAATCTAAACCAACAACTAATCTGTTTCTATGTCCGGCAATCTTAAAATCGCCAATAAAATTTTGTTGTAAATCGGTCGCGATAAACTGCGTGTAACCAACAATAACATTCGGACGAATTGTGGTTTCGCTTCTACCGTTTAATGCGGTAATATCTCCGCTGATAGATGAACGTGCCCTTGATAAAATGGTTTGTGAAGTCCATTCATCAGATATTTTGTAATTGATTTGACCAAAGATATTCATCATTTGGGTTTTATAAGTCAAATCGTTGCTTAAAAAGGTTTTGTTGTAGGGGAAATTAATATCTGCAATTGAGCGTTCTACACTGGTTTGTCCGGCTGGTACAGCTACGTAAGGGTTCAAACGCACAACAGATGTTCCTTTTGCCTGACCAAATTCTACATCTAGTAACAGAGATAATCTATCAGTAATCTGATAAGAAAAACTTGGTGCAGCGCTCATGCTGTTGGTGTACCCTAAATCCTGAAAACTATGTTCCCAGGTTGTTGCACCATTTAAACGAAAAAGTGCAGTTCTATCTTCATTAATCGGGGTATTAACATCTACCGTTAATCTGTTTAAATTCCAGCTTCCTGTTGTAAAACCCACTTCGCCACCAAAACCATTATAAGGTTTTTTAGTAACACGATTGTACAAACCGCCATAACTACTGGCAATACTGTTGCCGAAAAGCGTAGCTGATGGACCCTTAATGGCTTCAATACGTTCTAAATTGGCTGGGTCGATAAAAGAAAATGCAGCTCCTGCAACACCATTTCTGGCGTTTGGCTCGGTATCGAAACCACGAGAACGGAAAGTAACCCTGCCCTGGTTGGCAATCATTGGTATGCCCGCTCCAGGTACATTTTTAGCAATGCTACCCAAATCCACAGCCATTTGCTCTTGAAATAGGGCTTTCGGAACAGAATTATAAACCTGAGGATTTTCTAAATTTTTTAAAGGCAAACGAGCGATGTAAACACTCTCCTTCTGCGTAAATTTATTCGTTGTACCTGCAACCGTTACCTCTTGCAAAGCTTGTACGTTTTCTTTTTCCAGTTTGTAATCAAGTTTCGCTGTTTCGCCTTGCGATACCGTTACAGTTAAATCTTTCTGTGGATTACCCAATAACTGAAAGCGAATGGTGTATTTGCCGGGTGCAACATTATTGAAAATGTAAGTTCCGTCTTCATCAGTTAAGGTTGATTTTCCGGTTTCCAAAACCGAAACGGATGCAGATGCGTAAGGCTGACCATCCACCAGCGTAACCTTTCCCGAAATCTTACCAGGACCTTGGGCAAAGCCAGAAATGCCCACCATAAGCAAGCATAAAGTAAATAATAAGTATAAGTGTTTCATTAAACGATTTTTTAGGATTTCTAAATATTGGCGGCAAATATAGAAACTTAATTTATAATTAGTCTAAATTAGCGCAATACACCTAAAATTTAACACTTACTCTATGAAAACGCAGTTGTTGCACCTATGGCGGATGCTTTTGTAATTTACACCTAGATAATTACCGGCCTTATTTTCTACCCAATCTAATCGGATGTTATACATTCCATCCTTATTCCCTAGAAAACTAGCCGCACCATTTTTGTCCAAAACTAATTCACGCTCCCAGTTCTCCGGATTAAAAACCCTTATTTTTGTGCCTTGATTTTCGGCAGTTCCATTGCGAAAAGCGGTAAAAGAAATTTTATTATCGTTTCTTACTGAAATAATATCCAGAAACTGCTGTGGTTTTTGCTTTAAATTAGAATCATCACCAATCTGGTATGCTCCGCAGAGGTAATCAATCGGTAAAACATTTTCACCGCCTGTAGCCGAGCGATCAACAACCGGATGTGTATCATTAATGCCAAAAATTCTATAGCTGCCGTTTTGATTTGGTGTAAAATAGGCTTCCCAACAATCTTCTTTTTTCACAAGCTTAAGTTTTTCATTTTTCCCATTGGGATAAAGAATAGAAAAGCGAAAATCACCAGCCAAATCAAGCTCTTTTCCCTTATGCCTATGCCTAATGCCAGCATCATCTATGTTGCCATAAATAACCCGTACGGTAACCTGTTCGTTTATCTTGTTCGTCCCTTTTATTTCCATCCAGTAAGCAGCAGCATTAGCCAAAAACGGACAAATAATAAGGTTTATGAACAAGCAAATTTTTAAGGCGTTAAACAGGGATGTTTTCATTTTTCAAATCTAAGCAGATAATGTGGCAAAATAAATTGACATGTAACCATCGTATACAATTATTATTAAAGTCATCAATCTCGTGTATCTTCAGAATTGCAACAGAATCTCCCGGCATCTTCGTGTTATTATTAAATAAATTTCATGAGATACATATTTTTTCTGCTATTCATCCTCACCATTAATTACACAGCAAAGGCACAAACCAGTGCAGGTAAATACAAAATAACCGGAACGGTAATAGATGCAACCACTAAAACACCTGTTGATTTTGCAACTGTAACCGTTTTTAAACCCGGTACAAAAACGGTTGTTAACGGCATTAGCTCTGATGAGAAAGGGAATTTTATCATCACAGGATTAGCATCAGGTACTTATCGAGTTACGGTTGATTTTATCGGTTACAAACAAAAAGCCTTTGAACCGGTGAACATTACAACTTCGCAAATAAATTTGGGCACTATTTTATTAGAATCTTCAGTAGATCAGTTGCAATCGGTTACGATAACGGCTAAAACACCTGTTATCGAAAATAAAATTGATAAAACTATTTACAATGCGGCCAACGACCTTACCGCACAAAATGGAGTGGCACTCGATGTACTTAAAAAAGTCCCGATGGTAAGTGTTGATATTGATGGAAACGTAGAGTTGCAAGGCAGCGGAAGCGTTCGCTTTTTAATCAATGGAAAGCCTTCGAGCATTTTTGGCGCAAGTTTGGCCGATGCACTACAGTCTATTCCAGCAAGCCAGATTAAAAGCGTTGAAGTAATTACAAGTCCGGGGGCAAAATACGATGCGAATGGCACGGGTGGTATTATCAACATCGTTTTAAAAGACAATAAATTACAGGGAATTAATTCAAATATTAATTACTCAATAGGCACAAGAATACAGAATGGTTCGGCTAGTTTAAATGTAAAGAAAGGAAATTTTGGTGCGGGTGTATTTTTTAGCGGAAACCAGCAATTTAACACCATAACGCAGAGTTCTTCGGAAAGGCTTTCGTATAATAACCGTAGAGATACCATTAATAAATTTTTTCAGGATGGCGTGAACCCACAGAAAAGAAGCAGTTATCAAGCCGGATTAAACCTAAACTGGAGCATTACACCTAAAGATGAAATTACGGCAACATTGGGTTATAATCACTTTAATAATAATACACTTGGTACAACAAATCAAATCCAGCAATACCTGTTAGTGGCGTCCGGAAATTTGATTTCCGATGTGAGAAACCAAAGGAACTCAATCAGCAATTTTAACGCAAATTCTACCGATGTGAGCCTCGCTTACAAAAAAACTTTCGCAAAAGAAGGTCACGAATTAGACTTCTTATACAACGGTAGTTTTGGAAACAACCTCGTTAATGCTTCACAGGTTTCTAATTATTTATCGGGAAATTTCCCGAATACAGGGTTAAACAGCACCAATCCAGGTAAAGAAAATGAAACCGAAATCTCTGTAAATTACACGCTTCCGATTACAGAGAAATTCACTTTAGAAAGTGGTGCAAAAGCGCTTATCGACAACCTGAACAATACTGTTATAACCGATACTTTATTGGCAAACGGCAATTACATCAACAATGCCAACCAAACTTATGGTTTCAATTACAAGCGAAATGTTTATGCGGCTTACCTCTCGGCTTCTTTTTCACTTTTTAAAGATTTTATCACCGGAAAAGCTGGTTTACGCTATGAGAGAACCGGAAAGGTTGAAAATTTCTCTGGTGCATCAATTGCAGGCTACAATACTTTTGCACCATCATTTACTCTACAGCATAAATTAGGCAACAATCAATCCATCAAACTGGCTTATACCTACCGTATTGAAAGACCCGATTACGGTGATTTGAATCCATTTTACAACATCAGCGACCCGCATAACATTAGTACAGGAAATCCATTACTGAAACCCGAAATAGGCAATAATTTTGAACTTGGCTACAGCAAAACTTTTGAAAAAGGCGCAAATATTTATTTCGCTGGATATTACAGACGAAATACAGATGATATGCAACAACTCACCACTTATTATGATGTACTCAACATTAATGGTGTAGAATATTCGGCTGTAGCATTAACGCAAAGGATGAACCTTGGTTCGCAAACCAGTATCGGCGCAAGTTTGTTTGCCTCGGTTCCGGTTACAGAAAAACTTAACCTGCGCACCAATATTCAAGCTGGTAATAGAAGCAACGTTGCTCCCGGACTTGCAAGCGTTAGCACTTTCGCTTACCGGGCAAATTTAAATGCCAGTTATCAATTTGGAGGAAATTTATTGGCAGAGGTATTTGGAAACTATAACTCACAACAAAGAAATTTTAGAAGCACCAGACCAGCCGTTTTTAACTATAGTTTAGCCATTAGAAAGCAATTTTGGAATAAAAATGCAAGCATTGGCTTAACCGCAGCAAATCCTTTTAACCGTTACCTCACTCAAACCCAAAGCAGTTTCGGTCCAAACTTTAACCAAACGAATATCAGAATGATTCCTGTACAATCCTTTGGCTTAAGTTTATCTTATAAATTCGGCAAACTCCAATTTAAAAAGGATACGAAAGAGGATAACGCTCCGCAATTACCAGATGTTGGCGGCGGCGGAAAATAAACAGAAACCCATTAACAATTAAACAACACAAGCTTAACTTCAAGAAAATACGTCATTACTAACTTGTATCAGCACTTGTCTAAGTTATTTTTTTAAAGATGACCAGACAATAAAAGATTTATTGATTTTAAAACATCAAGTTATGCGAAATCCAAAAGATTCGATAATAAAAACAATAACGACTAAATTAGATAATCTTGTTGATTTTGATTTCAGTCGTTTCAAGCTGCCGAGTTTGGTTACTAAACTTAAGCCATTGCTTTTTAAAAATAAAAATTGCTATTACGCTATACTTCCAATGGCCGATGTAGACAATATCGAAGGTTTTGGCCAATCACCTGAAGATGCTTTAATTGACTGGAATGACAGAATTAGTGCGCATTTACTTAACTCATCATCAGCTTTGCGTAATAAACTGATGGGAAATGAACCTGAACGGTAGCAAACAGAAAACGTTAATGAATCATCAATTATTTCCCGCTATAGCTATCCCTCATCATTTTGCTGCATCACATTCGATGATGGCATGCAGATTTGTGGTCAAAACACCGGCAGAATGTATGCTTTCGGAGTTATTTTATTTTTTCCTTTTGGTGAAAAAAGGCGGCAAGGTTTCAACTCAAGAGTTAACTCAAAAAATATACGGTTGCCAGCTACTTGCCTTTTGTTATCTGGGGGATAAACTGGTGGGCATTTCTGCCATCAAAATGCCAAGTAGGGCCTACATTTTACAAGTTCATGCCAAAGCTGGCATTACCCGCAATATAAATAACTATAGCTTTGAGCTTGGATATTCGTTTACTGAACCGGAGTTAAGGCAAATGGGCATCAGCAGAACCTTAAAGGAAATGCTTCAAAATAAGATTAAGCACCTGCAAGGCACAATATTTTCAACTACCGCAGTACCAACAAGTCAGCGCTACTTATTATCCCAAGGTTTTATCCCCTGCGGAAATCCTTATAATGGTATTTTTGATGATGGAATTGTATATTTTGAAAAACAGCTTTCCTGAAAAAACCAATTTTGTAACTGATATTTGAACCGGTATGTATTGGTACGAAGCTGAAGTAAAACATTTAGAGCAAATTCCTCAGGTAAGAAAAGAAATATCGAAAACCATTTTTTATGGAAGCTCGACGATAAGATTATGGCATACGTTGGAAAATGATTTCCCCGAAAGAAAGTTAATTAACCTTGCCTTTGGCGGTTCGACACTGGCGGCCTGCGTATGGTTTTTTGATAGAATTATGACTGGTTATACACCAGATTGCTTCGTTTTTTATGCTGGCGATAACGATCTTGGTGATGGCCGGCATCCCGAGGAAATATTTATTTTCTTTCTCCAATTAATGGAAAAAGTAGAATTGCGCTTTGGCTCAATCCCTTGTTACTTTATTTCGCTTAAACCCAGCATATCCCGGTGGCACATGGCAGAGCAATTTAAGTACACCAATAATTTAATCGAAAGCGAGATAATTAAACGCAATGCCAACTGGCAGTTTATTAATGTTTTCAAGAAAATGTTAGATAAATCTGGCAACCCAAATCCTAATTACTATGACCATGACGGATTACACCTTAGCAACGATGGTTACAGGCTTTGGCAAAGCATTGTTCACGAAAAATTAGGATAATCATTATCATTTCTTAATATTTAAATAACAGAGCCTAAGTAACTTCCGTAAAGTTTTTAACATGCAAAGGGAGTACCACAAGTGGTTTAGCAACCAATTACAACGTGATATGGAATTGCTCATATTTGGGCATGGAGGAAGGGCGGTTATCATGTTTCCAACCCGGATGGCGAGATTTTTCGACTATGAAAATTGGGGCATTGTAAACACGCTTTCCAATCAAATTGAAAATGGAACCTTGCAGCTCTTCTGTGTTGATAGCGTTGATGGAGAAAGCTTTTACAATCAATCTGTTTTTCCATCAGTACGTATAGACAGGCATTTGCAATATGAAAGCTACATCATTGATGAGGTGATGCCTTTAATCCGCAAAAAAAATAATTCGGATTGGATAGAAACCGCGGGCTTTAGCATGGGCGCTTATCACGCCATAAATCTATCCATGAAATATCCTCAATATTTTAAAAAAACGGTTGGTATTAGCGGCAGGTACGACCTTACCGATGCTCCGGCACCTTTTACCGACCTGCTAAATGGTTTTAGAAATGAGCTTGTGTATTACAACATGCCAGCACAATATGTACCTAATTTGCAAGATGAAAACATTATTTCAAAAATTAAGGACATGGAAATTATTCTTGCCGTTGGAGAAACCGATCCATTTCTGGATAGCAATAAAAACCTGAGCAACCAGCTTTGGGAAAAAGGAATAAGCAACCACTTTTATACCTGGGATAGTAATGCACACCGCCCCCATTACTGGCGAAAAATGGCACCGCTTTATATCTAAGATTGCTATCGCCCAATACGAAAATGCTTATTTAGGGAAGCAATATCTTCATTTCTTAAAAGATTAGGGTCTTTAAACTGCTTTTCGAGCACATCTCTCGAGACCATTAAATATCCGGTTGTTGTATTGATTAAGATTTCATCTTCTTGCTCGTTCACCGAAATAAAATCTCCAATATTGGGCACAAATTCTGTTAAACGAATGAGGATTTCGTAGTAGATATAATGAGGGAATTTCATAATGCAAAATTAAGGAATGGTTAATTACATATTAAATTATCAATACATTAAAGTTAATTAAACAATTTAACATAATCTTAACTTTAATTCGGTTAAGCAATTGATAACCAAATCATTCAAAATCAGCATCAATTATTAACAGAAAATGTTCGAAAAAGAAAGGCGAGTGACAATAAAATGACACATTCTTAACTTTCTGATTAACTTACTAAAATACATTTGCAAAAAACCAATGCAAATGTTTAAGCGAATAAAGCGTTTACGCCTTTACTTCTTTAGCCTTTTAATGATTTTGACTTGCGCCACCATTTTTCTATTCAGTACAGAAAAGGTGAACGGATTTATATTGCTCAACATTTATCACACGAAGATTTTAGATGTGTTTTTCAATATCGTAACCAATTTAGGCGATGGTATTTTAAGTCTTTTGCTTGGTATTGTATTAATAGTATTAAGAAAAAAAAAGAAAGCATCTTGTCTGCTGCTGGCTTATGCATCATCAAGTTTAATTGCGCAAATCGCAAAGCGGATATTTAATTTGCCAAGACCAAGATTACTGCTTGAGCAGTTAAATATTGCTTATGCTAATTTTGTCACGGGTGTAACGCTTCACGATCATCATTCCTTTCCTTCAGGCCATACAACATCTGCATTTGCAATGGCAACGGTATTGGTATTGGTTTTTAAAAAAAACAAAATATCTACTGCATGTATTTTATTGGCGATTGTAGTGGGTTATTCACGCATTTACCTCGCACAGCATTTTCTGCTTGATGTTTTGGCAGGTGCAATTTTAGGTACAACTTGTGCGCTACTGAGTTATCACCAGGTTTACGATTTAAAACTATTCAGATCTAGAAAAGTGGCAAAACGACTGAAGAAATTACGTGTTGCTACGGCTAATTCCAATTGATGTTAAAAGCATTCCCCAAAAAATTATGGCTCTTTGTGCTTGCAATGGCCATCGTAAAAGTGATTATTGCGGCAAGTATTGGCTTAGGCAATGATGAAGTTTATTACTGGACCTACGCACTAAAACCGGAATGGAATTATTTCGATCATCCACCGTTTATCGCGTGGCTCATCCGGGCAACCACTTTAAACCTTTCAATCCATCAGGAACTAGCAGTAAGATTCGGCGCCATCTGCTCCTCCTCGCTCTGTACTTTTATTATTTTCAAAATCGGACAAATTATTGGTAATAACCGCGTAGCCTGGTACGCTGCATTGCTCTATACTGCTTCTTTTTACTGTAGCATTATTGCCGGAACTTTTATATTGCCAGATGGTCCTCAAATGGTATTTTGGCTTTGGGCCATTTATCTGTTCATTAAGCTAAACAAATCGGTAAGCAAAGGCAGTAAACCTTTAAAAATCTGG
Organism: Pedobacter aquatilis; assembly: GCF_032678425.1. Lineage (GTDB taxonomy): Bacteria > Bacteroidota > Bacteroidia > Sphingobacteriales > Sphingobacteriaceae > Pedobacter > Pedobacter aquatilis_B. The sequence continues at coordinate 271,327 of NZ_JAVTSG010000001.1, forward strand.
TTATGTTTTGGAGTGGCTGTAGGCTTGTGTATGCTTTGCAAAATACACGGACTGTTTTTATGGTTTGCAGTATTATCATTTGCATTGGTAAATCGCCCAAAAATCTTACTGGACAAAGGTTTATACATCGCCATTGGAATAACCATAATTCTTTTCTCTCCGGTATTAATCTGGAATTTTCAACATCATTTTATAAGCTATACTTACCACAGCGAGCGGGTTAACCTGATTCACCCAAGCTTAAATTTACTAAGTTTATCAAGGGAAGTTGCAGGCTCACTGTTTTACAACAACCCTGTTGTTTTTATATTGATTTGGCTTTCAGTATTGAGCCCCTTTCGTAGTAAGACTTATATTCAGAGGCAAGAACGACAAATTCTGCTCTACTTTGGCTTGCCATTGGTACTTACACTGCTTTTAGTTTCCTTATTTCGCGATACACTCCCACACTGGTCTGGACCAGGCTATGCTTGCTTAATCTTACTTGCCGCCTTAAAATTGGAAGAATGGACAATGAAAAATGCCAGGCTTTGGCTGAAGATTGCATTATTTCTGTTTTTTGCTATAATTACCGCAGGTATGTTAATTATCAATTTTTACCCAGGAAGTTTATCAGCAGAAAAAAGAACCTTATTTCATGGAAAAAACGACCCGACATTGGATATGTACGGTTGGAAAGAAACTGGAAGAATTGTTGATTCTGTCTACAGGCACAATAAATGGGCTGACGAAAAAATCAGTACCATCGTTGTAAACAAATGGTTTCCGGCCGCACATCTGGATTTTAATGTCGCTCAACAAGCTGACCTCCATACGTATGGAATCGGTGAAATATTCGATTTGCACCAATATACCTTTACAAATGCGGGAAAACACAGACCAGAAAAAGGCGAAAGCTGCATTTACATAGTTCCTTCAAACCTTTTTGATGATGAAGATTTTAAGAAAATAAGCGCACATTTTGTTAATTACAACCAACCGCTGATTATCCCAATATTACGCAGGAAAGAAGTTTGTAAAAACATCTTGATTTTTAAGCTCAATGGATTCAAAAATTAAACCCATCAAGCTTAAAAAGCGAAAAAACATTATTGGTTTGCAGGCAAATAATATTGTTTTATTTTTAATGGCAAACTAAATTTAGGGTCGGCTGGCGAACCAACAACCAAATCAGCTTCAACCAACCAATTATCAGGTTTTCCATTACCTTGTGATACTCTTTTGCCTACAATTTTACCATCAACCGGAACAATGCCAATTGAATAGCAAGCAGCACAATTGTTTCTTAATTTAACCAAACCTGCGTCAAAGCTTTCTTTACCCATCACAAAACTATTCCCAGCCATTGGCGCCATTATATATAACGAATAAGAAGTTTCCTTGATACCTGTATTCGCCCAAAAAACACGATACTGCCCTTTACTCAACAACAACTGAAAACCATCCATCCCCGAATTATCGGCATAAAAATAGTTACACATTGCTCCGCCCGGACATACAGTTAAGTCTTTATCGTCGATAATAACTTCTTCAACTGAAGCGTCTTTTTTACATCCTGCAACAGAGATAAGCAGAAATATAACAATTAGAGGTTTTAGATATAGTTTCATGATTTAAATTTTATTCAAAAACGAATTGAGATGAATAAGCGCTACATATCACAATGTTATCATTATGTTAACAAGCATCCAAACAACCAATGGCTCATTTATTTAAAAAAGTCACGTTAATGATACCGTTAATTAACATTTCGATAATCTTTTATTGCCAACGCTTTCATGATATTTGCAGCAACTAAATAATTATTTAAAAAATTCAATAGAAACTATAATCCGGGTAATAAATTGGATTATTATTTTTCTAATCCTTACAATGAATAAATTTACTTTTGGTGTTGCAATATTATTAAGCCTTTCTTTTTTGTCTGTTTTCAATCCCGTTTTTGCACAAACAGATAACCTCGAGCATATTGTAAAGGGTAGAACAAACTCAGCCACACAGCAGCAAAAACCATACTTAATCTTAATTTCTGCAGATGGTTTCAGACACGATTACGCCACCAAATACCAGACCGCAAATTTGCTTAATCTTGGTAAAAAAGGTGTAATTGCAAAATCAATGATACCCAGTTTTCCCTCACTTACTTTCCCTAATCATTATAGCATCGTAACCGGAATGTACCCTTCCCATCATGGCTTAGTAAACAATAGTTTTTTGGATGAGAAAAGTGGAGAAAGATATACAATGGGTGCTAAAGCCAAGGTTAAACAAGGCAAATGGTATGGTGGCACACCGCTTTGGGTATTGGCAGAAAAGCAACAAATGATTGCGGCAAGTTTATTTTGGGTAGGCTCAGAAGCTGATATCCAAGGCATCCGCCCAACGCGTTATTTTGATTACACTGAAAAAATTTCTGTTGATAAAAGAATAGCGATTGTTAAAGATTGGTTAAGCTTACCAGAAGCTGAAAGACCACATTTTATTACTTTTTACCTCTCAGAACCTGACCACGCCAGTCATAGCTTTGGTCCTGATGCCACAGAAACTAGAGATGCTGTACAAATGGTAGATTCTGCAATTTACAAACTTACCGAAGCCATTAAGCCTTTGGGTTTACCAGTAAACTATATTTTTGTTTCAGACCACGGTATGACTGCTGTTGACCAAGAACATCCCATTAAAACACCAAAGGAAATTGATACGGCAAAATACATCATCGCTGCGTCTGGAACCATGATGGATATTCATGCTAAAAACAAGGCCGATGTGATGCCTTTGTATGAAAAATTAAAAGATCAGAACCAAGGTTACAAGGCTTACTTGAAAAGTAATATGCCCGAATATCTTCATTACAATACCAGTGATGATAAAATGAACCGCATTGGCGATATTTTACTTATACCTGAATGGCCAAGAGTATTTTCAAACCGCAAGCCAGGCATTGGCCATCACGGTTTCGACCCTCGTAAGGTAAAAGATATGCATGCAACATTTATGGCTTGGGGACCCGCATTCAAAGAAAATCAACAAATTGATTCCTTTGAAAATGTAAACATTTATCCATTAATCGCCAAAATCCTCAACCTAACTTATGATGATCAAATTGACGGAAAATTGGAGGTACTATCCGGTATTTTAAAATAATGAATCTTTTTGTACAAAATTAGCTGTATATTTAATAAATCGGTGCAAAAACTATTGCGCATCACTTTCCTCAGCCATCTTGCCTAAAAAAGAATTTCATTCTTAAAGTCCACCACAAGTCCACCTCTTATCCACCTTTAATCGACCCCCTATAGTCATTTCATTGCACCTTATAAGGACCTTTAACGGAGCTTGTTCGAGAAATGGTGCATTTTTTCGAACAAGGTGCGAACAAGGTCCGGACATGCTGCGATAAAGATAACTTTCTTGCCTTCATAAAACCTTTTTTTAGCTTAGTCTCTATATGCCAGTTCTGGGTTTTCATAAATTTAAACATTTGCTATTCCATACAAAAGCCTGATATTCAAACCAGGCTTTTATAATGCTGTTTGAGTCTGCAACAATTGCAGAAAAATGGATTATCAGCTTGCCGTTAAAGTGCTGCCATTAATGCTTAGTGCATAAACTTTTAAAGCACTGGTTGTACCGCCATCATTCGGTTGTGCAAGAATTGCTCCTCCGGTTGTATATCTGGCACTGTGCAAACTACATTGAATGTAATTACTGGCCTGTATAAAACCAAGTGAACCACCCTGATGCGGGCAAACGGCCTGAGTGGCCGCAAAGGAAGTTGCAGCATTACCAGTTGCAGTGCGGATAAATAATATTCCACTAACCACAAGTGATGCCCCAACGGTTAACAATTGGGTAGACAGGTTAACAGTAGCACCTCCGGCGGGTGGATTTCCGCCAGGAGGAGGTGGTTGCGGGTCATCACCTTTACTACCGCAGCCTGCGAAACAACTGCCCGTGCAAACCAGGGCAACCCCTAAGCCAAGGGATTTGATAAATTCGTTACGTTCCATTTTGTTAAGTTTTAGTATATGTTAGATTGGATATTTTTATCTTTTGATTTATAGAGGGTAAAGTTTCTGGATATGGTAAAGCCAAAGCGTACGCCACCATGTTTCCATGATTTTTTAGTATCAGGAATGAAGCTATTTTCTGTGATGTATTCCGAATTCATAAAATTGAGCGAGAAAACGTGCCCACCTGTTTCGATTTCAAGACCAACACCTAAAGGATTATAAAATTGCTGTGTTAATGTTGCCGGACGGTTCAAGCCATTAACCAAAGTATAATCTGCAACGAATGATAAACGCTTCGTGAGCTTCACGCGTCCGGCAAAACCCAAACTGAAGAGGTTATCCGGGTCATTTGCTTCTGTTGTTTTTCTCCGCATTAATAGTGACGGCGCAACCTGAAGCGAAATCCGGTCTGTTATTCTACGCGAAATCAGGGGTTGCAAAAAATAGCTGAAACGATTGCCATAAGATGCAAATTCATTGGTCGCAAATGGTTTCCGTGTTATCCATGCCATTTGAGCAAGGAAAGTAACATTTAGAGGAAAGCTACGCCCGGCTTCTTCATTCTGTTCGAAAATTTTATACTTTAAAAAACCATTATAAAGTTCATCATGTTTGCTCCTCCCAATGCTGATGGTTAGTTTGTCGGTAATACCATAGTCAAAGCCAATAAACAAATCTGAGGCAACATCAAGACCATAAAGCGTATGCCCACTGCCAAATTCGCCGCCAATGTCTCCAAAATGGTGGCGGATGCGCATATCCAAATCATGCGCTTTTTGTGTTTCAGTTGAATGCGATAATACAATACGGGTAGATTTAAAGGTTGGGTTATGTGCCTTCACGGCAGCAGTATCAACCATTGTGTTCAGCAGGGAATCTGCCGATTGGGCAAACAGCAGCTTGCAAACAACCAGAAGCAATGCGGTTAGGGTAAATCTTTTAAACATATTTTAGGGTTTTTGGTTAAGGGTTCCGCTAACTTTTACATTAATCACCTTTGCAATTTTTGTAAAAACCAGCGTTGGGATTTCAATATTATGGTCAGCGCAGGCCACATCGAAATTTGCTGCAAGGCTAAGCTGTTTGTTTTTTACAGTGATTTTGACAGGCACTGTTCTTGCCCTGCTCTGCCCATGAATCGTAAGTGTGCCTTTGGCGCTTGTACTATATTCCCCGTCGGTAGTCCAGTTAATATTGGGTTCGATTTTACCCTTGAAAGAGGCAACAGGGTATTTATCGCTTTCCAGATAATTTTCATTAAAATGCTCCTGCATGAGTTTCTTCTCAAACTCAAAGCTTTTTATTGGTACCTGAAAAGCAAATTCGCCGCTGCTGGAAACCACTACCGCAGTGGTTTTAGAACTGGAGGCTTTAATATCTTCTATTGGTGTTTTGGAATAAAATGAGGCTATTACATTTGATGCGCTATAGCTTTGTGCATTTACGGACAGGCACCGCAATACAATAAAAGCCAGCACAAGTGCTGCGATGATGAGTTTATTGGCTTTCATGCTGTTTGTTAATTTATATGCTTAAGGATGAGAAAGGAAAAGAATGGGATGGGAAGTCATAAACGGAGTTTGCCGACCTCCCTCCCATTTACCTAACCCCTATTTTATGGTGCAGGCGCTGTGGATGTGGTTAATGTAAGCACAGGCCAGAAACCTGGCGCAGCACCCACGCTTACCCCCTTGTTTTCACCTCTGTTTAAATCCTGCCCGAAGTAGTAAAGCGGCCAGCCTTTATAAGTCATTTGTTTTTTTCCAAACACATCAGTAACCCCAATTAAATCTTTTGTCAGAATTGAAGGCAGACTTTTTAATTCGCCTTCATAAACTGGCCAAATGGTATTATTGCTTAAATCGGCCCTTGTAAAAGTGTTCTTATTATTTTTATCTGGCGAAAAGGCATAAAGTGTTCTGCCAGCAGCATCGGTAAAATACCTGGTTAAACCTGTTCCTTCAACATAAGCCGAGGTGTACATTTTTCCATTTAAGCCAACAAGCTGCGCATTCGCCAGCATCAAGGAATAATCTGGCTTGGCCACAAACCAGATTCCGCCAACGCCATCGCCTTTTACATCTTTGGCATTAAGGTCGCTTGCATAATAGTAAAGCGGATAACCTTTGTAAGTGCTTTGTTTTCTGCCATCGGGTCTTGTAATTTCACTCACTTGCGTCTTATCGAGACCCATATCAGTACTGGCATCTGCCGAATAATAAAGTGGCCAAACGGCTTCGCAGCCTCCTGTACAGTTGGCTGTTCCGGCAGCATCCGAAGCAAAAAAGTAAAGACTTTTTCCATCCTTATCTGTTAAGATGCTTCCAAACTTGGCATCGGTTGCCAATTGTATACCCTTTTTATCTGCAACGGGTTCTTCGCTTCCTGATTTTTTACAGGCGGAGGCAAAAATTAACAACATGCAGCTTAGGATGATTAGATTTTTTTTAAGGTGGTTTATCATAAGGTTCTAGTTTAGAGATTAGTAATTATATTTGAAGGCATTACGCTAAACCAACAGCCACGGTTGCCTTAACCACGAAAGATTTTGCAGAAAAATATTTTTATTAAAAAAGATGATTGTTCAGGCAACCTTTGTATAAAACCTATCGTAATGAATATTGAAAGGAGAATCAGTGGGCATCAAGCTTGATAGCGAACACTTAGTTGAGAAGTACATAGCCGGTTGTATTAGAAATGAAAGAGATAGTCAGAAAGCGCTATATCAACACTTCTATAGCTTTGCTATGGGTATTTGTTTGCGTTACGCAAATGACAAGCTTGATGCAGCTGGAATATTAAATGAGGGCTTTTTCAAAGTCTTTAAAAACATTGCTAATTATGAGCCAGATAAAGCTTTCCTTCCTTGGCTTGGCAGAATCATAACGAACACAGCAATTGATTTCTATCGGGTAAATCTGAAGTTTTCGAACCATGTTGATTTAGATTCTACGGATGTCACGCATCCGGTGAGTACCACTCATGATAAACTTGCCTATGAAGACCTCTTAAAGATGGTACAACAGCTCAGCCCGGCCTATCGCACAGTCTTCAACTTATTTGCCATTGACGGTTTTTCGCATGAGGAAATTGCGCAGATGCTGCAAATTTCGGTGGGCACATCTAAATCAAATTTATTTAAGGCAAGGATAAAATTACAGGAACTGCTTAAAGCAAATGAGGCGCAGGAAAGGTTAAGTCGGCCTGCCGACAACAGCTCACCCGTAATGCAGGTTAGGTTAAACACAAATATTTAATGAAAGCGGAAAAAGATATAGATAAATTATTCAAAGCAGGACTTGAAAACCCTGATGTACCATTTAATGAAATGGATTGGGCCGCTATGGATAAAAAGTTGGATAGAGCTGATAAACGCCGCATAATTCCTTTCTACTGGATAAGTGCAGCTGCCGGAATTGCTGCAATGCTGGTTATTGCATTTTTAATATTTAAGCCTGCTCAAAAACCAGCTCCGCAGATTAGCTATCAAAATAAATCAAAATCAAATGGCAAAGTAGACACTATAGAACTTGCAAAATCATCAGATAAGGCAGAACCAAACAATAAACAGAACACGATTGATAATACGATTCCATCAATAGCTAAAAATAATTTAATACCCCTGAAAGAAAAACCACAGCCGCGTTTTTCTGCAGCTGCTTTTTCAACGAATTCAGAAATCAACTCAGCTAGCCAAAATTTATTGGCCAATGCCTACAGCCAGAAACTTACGGAGCTTAATCAGAATAAAGTAGATTTTGAAAAAACACAGTTAAATACTAAAATCAATTTTAAAGCCCTACCAATCCCTACGGAGGCAATTAAAAGGTCTTCAAATAAACCGATGCTATCCTTGGGTTTTACGGCTGCACCTGATTTAACCAGCGTACAAGGCTCTGGGCAAAGCAGCTTGAGCGGTGGTTTAGGCTTGGAACTTACACTTTCAGTTAGTAAAAAACTGAGCATAACCACAGGTGCGGCTTATGCTAAAAAACTATACGATTCAGATTTCAGCCGCTATAACCCAAATTCGAGTTATGTATTTAGAAATCAACCAATAAATATTCATGCCAATTGCGATGTGCTGGATATCCCGATAAATGTAAATTATAAACTACTTGGAAATAGCCGGAACAGCTTAATCCTAACTACAGGATTATCCAGCTACCTGATGCTGAGGGAAAAATATGACTATACTTACCAAAATCCTGATGTAAGCGGACCGACAACTTACCAGGTTCGGAACCAAAACCAGCACCTGCTTGGTGTTGCAAATATCGGGGTAACCTTTCAGCACAAAATCAACAATAAATTCGCGGTAGGCATCAGCCCTTTTATGAAAATCCCGCTAACCGAAATTGGTTACGGCAATTCTAAATTGTCTTCTACTGGCGTGGCCGTTACGGTAAGCATGACTGATTTGTTCAGAAAGAAATAAAGCAAGACGAATAATTACCAGCTCGGTAAAACATTCTATAGCATAACATTTTGTTAATATGCTATTAATATCTTCTTGCATACTTTGGGCAGATTAAAATCAGTTGGAAACGCTTATCAAAATTGAAAAGGAAAAACGCTTTGAGCAAAGCTACAACAGCGTAGAACTGCTTTATAAGAGATGGGCTTCTATTCTAAAAAACTATGCAAACTATTTTTTAAATGATGATGAAACCTCATCAAGCATAGTTAACGACATTTTCATGCGGCTTTGGGATAAGGATCAGGAAATTGAAAACCCGAAGGCATACCTTTTCAAATCGGTAAAAAATGCTTCTGTGAACCATATAACAAGCCAAAGCAAAAAAGCAATGGTTTATTATGATGCGCATGACCTGACAACACTTTCCGATTCAATACAACCCAATGAATTTTTAGGCGAAGAATCTGCCCAATTGATTTTCTTACAGAAACTAATTTCCATGCTTCCGGAAAAGAGGCAGCTTGTTTTCAGGATGCACCGCATAGAGGGATTCAGCTATTCCGAAATTGCAGAATTACTGCAAATTTCAACCCGCACCGTAGAAGATCATTTAGCCAAAAGCATGAAATTCATTCACGAAAACTGCGGTCAATTTTTTAATCAACAGTTAACCAAACCTTAACTTAGGCAGCCCGTATTTTCTCCTATCAGATATGTCTTTAATACTGAAGACTACATCTACATGAAAGAAGAAATTTGGAATCATATTATTAAACGCCTTACCCAAACTGAAACAGCCATTTCAAAATCTGAATTGGACAATTGGCTTTTGGAAAGTAGCGGTAATCAAAAAAAATACGAGGAATGTGCGCTGCTTTGGCAGCTTACCGGAAAGTTAAAACCCGACGAAGCACTTGATATACCAAAACTTAAGCCTGAAATAAAATCAATAAATCCCAGACCAAAATTAAACCTGTATTGGTATGGTGGCATTGCCGCTGCTTGCTTAGTTGTCATTTTTGTTTTAGTGTTCAATTTCAGCAAAAACAATACAGCACCTGCTACCGAATGGATTAGCAAAACTGCTGGTCGTGGTAAAATGTTATCGGTAACCTTGCCAGATAGCTCGAATGTAATGCTCAACTCCGGAACAAGCATTCGGTACCAGAAGGATTTTGCAAAAAAAGAAACCAGAACCATTCAGTTATCGGGCGAAGCCTTCTTTGAGGTTACACATCGCGAAAAGCAACCATTTGTTGTAGAAAGCGGACGTGTTAAAACAGTGGTTTATGGTACAAGTTTTAATGTAAGGGCTTACAAAAACGAACGACATATACAGGTTAATGTTAAATCGGGTAAGGTTGGCGTTCTGAAAACTGCTGATAAAGCTCAACCCATATTTTTATTGCCAAATAAGCGCTTAACGTTTGATACAAGTACCAACGCATTTTCGCCAATAGCAAGCACAACAAATGCTGCTGATAATTGGAAAAGCGGCACAATGATATTTGAGCAAACGCCAATAATGGAGGTGCTGGAAGCGCTTTCGAGAAGATTCGATGTAAAATTCGACACCTCAGATTACCATAATTCTTCATGTAAGCTAACCGCCAGATTTGAGCGAAAAGATTTACCCGCAATTTTAAAAACGATACAAACCGTGATGAACATTGAGATAAACCAAATTAATCAAACTATTTATCTAAAAGGAGGAAACACATGTAAATAAAACTAAAAAGCCGATCCCAAAATCGGAAACGGCCTTAATAGGATTAATCGTTAGCTGCGAACTCTCGATTAATCAGAGAAATATGAATAAATACGAACATTTAAACACACCCAAATTTATGAAAAATTTTAATGGGGCTAGCCGCCTTATAAAAATAATTATGCGAATAAGCTTTATTTACGCCATCACTTCTATCCTGTTCCTGAACCTTTTGCAAGCATCTGAAGCAAATGGGCAAACCGGATTAGACATCAAAATTAGCCTTAAACTAACAAACGTTCCGCTGAAGGATGTTTTGAAGCAAATTGAACAAAAAACAGGCGTTGGCTTTGTATACACCAACACCGAAAACACCAGTAAAAAAGTATCGGTTAATGATTATGCAAAATCTGCAAGAACCATTTTAACCCCACTTTTAAACCAGAATCAGTTGATAATGATTGAAGAAAACGGAATCATTATCATTAAAAACAAACCAATTGTAATCAAGAAAGCCAAACCAGGTTCTATAGTTGGTTACGTTAAAGACAAGGAAAACAATAAAACACTGCCTTATGCAACCGTAATTTTAAAAGAAACCAACCGCAAATTTATTACAGATGTAAACGGTTATTTTATTATCGACAACGTAGCAATTGGCAAGGCTACCGTTATCGTGAACTACATTGGCTACAACAGCAGCCAATACACCGTTACTATTGAAGATGGCAAAACCACCAATGTTGATTTTAAAATTTCGAGTTTAAGTACCGACATCAAAGGCATCACGGTTAACGGGATAAGACGTGGTGAAGCAGTTGCCTTAAGTAATATGCGCAATGCGGATAACATTAAATATGTACTTTCTGAGGAGCAAATCGAACGTTTTCCGGATGCAACCGTTGGTGAGGCCATGCAGCGTGTACCAGGTATTGCAATGGATTACAGTTATGGATTGCCAAGAAACATCATCATAAGAGGTTTAGACCAATCGATGGGTTCGGTTACCTTAAATGGAAACAGATTACCCTCTACCTCTACCAGTTCGAGAGAGATTGATTTGAACGGAATTTTATCTTCAACAGTTGAGGCCATTGAAGTAAATAAAACCTTAACGCCTGATATGGATGCAGACGGAACGTCTGGTTCAGTCAACATCATTTCTAAAACACCAAAGCCGGGTCAGCAACAGCTTCAGGTAAAGGGTGCATTCGGTCATAACTTTTTAGTGGATAAACAAAACATGGATGGTTCCATTACCTATGGAAAACGCCATGACAAGTGGGCATACCTCTTCGGCGTAAATTATAGTAAAAGCTTTAGAGGCGAAGACCGTGTTCAGAAAGATTATGGCACTTATACCATTAATGGCGTAGAAAGAGTATTGTTATCAAATTTAGAACTGGAAGGAACAGATTTAAGACGTGAAAATTTAGGCTTGCAAACAGAACTAAGCTACTTCCCGAACGAGAAAAGCCAGCTATATTTCAGAGGTTCATTCAATAAATTCTATGAACTTCAAACCAGGGGAACAAAAAGCTACAGCATTGGCAACTACACCGATATCAACACCGTTACAGGCGTAAGCATCGGTTCGAGTGGTACACCAAGAAACTATAACCGCGATTTAACAACTTTCTCTTTGGGTTATAAAACAGAATTTAACAACTGGAAAGCCAACGTAGATTTTACCTATTCTACCGGTTTATATGACCAACCGCTATATTTTGACGGCTACTTCACCAATACTGGTTTATCAGCTGCTTTAGATGTTTCCAATCCACGTGCACCTCAGTTTAATTTTGGTAGTGTAGACTCGGATAATGCGGCAAATTACACAACAAATTACTACACCAATCGCCACCAGATTGCCCATGATAGAGATGGACAAGCATCTGCTAATCTGGAACGTACTTTTGATTTAAGCGAGAAAAACAAATTACTAATCAAATTCGGAGGCCGTTATAAATACAAGGAAGATGATCATACCCGCAGTTATTATCAATACACTTTAAGAACTGGTCGATTATCCTTAACAAACTTTTTAGGCAACTACGAACGTAAAGAGTATTTCGATGGCAATTACAACTTATCTGGTGCCATTTCTGACGGTTATTTAATGGAGCAATACTATCAGAACAACAAATCGCTCTTTGTTGACAATACCACCTATATCCGCCAGAATACCGATCCGGATTCTTACAACGGAAATGAATCTTTAACAGCGGCTTATGGAATGGGAAAACTTACCTTAAACAAACTCGACATTATAACGGGTTTGAGGTATGAACGTACAGGTTTTAACTATAACGGAAACATTGTAAACTTCGACAATACCGGCAATTATGTAAGCACGAATAAAGTGAATACAAAATCTTCGTTCGAAGGTTTCTTCCCAAGTTTAAACCTGAAATATGCGCTAAACCCTCGTACAAACTTCAGAGCAGCTGTAACCAGATCGCTTTCACGTCCGGGCTACTATAGTTTGGTGCCATGGCAGGAAGTTGAACCACGACGCAGACGTATGAAGATTGGAAATCCTTATTTAGACCAGGCTACTTCAACAAATGTTGATTTATTATTTGAGCACTACTTAAAATCTTTAGGTTTAATTTCTGGAGGTGTGTTCTACAAAAACATAGAAAATTATATATATGAAAGCATTTATACACAGGTTGGTGGCAACTTCAACGGTTATCAGGTTACACAAACGGTAAATGGTGCAAATGCACACGTATATGGTTACGAAGTTGCCTGGCAACAACAACTCACCTTTTTACCGGGTTTCTTAAACGGATTTGGTATTTATGGTAATTTCACTCAAATCCAATCGAAATTTAAGGTACCCGGATTGGTAAGCGAGCGTACGGTTAGGTTGCCATCTATGCGTCCTAAGGTTGGTAATGCTTCACTGTCATACGAAAAATATGGTTTTTCAGGACGTATTTCCATAAACTTCTACGATACCTTTATTTCTGAGCTGGCAGATGTGGAAGCAAACGATTTGATGGAAAAAGGACGTACACAGTTAGATTTTTCTGCATCTCAAAAGATCAGCAAAAGCTTCTCCATTTTTATGGGCATTAACAACATCAACAATGCTCAAATCATTTTAGATTATGGAGATGGAAGACCAAATGATCATAAATATTATTCATCATGGGCGAACATCGGCTTTAAATACACCCCATTTCAATAAACTATTATGAAGAAAAATTTCTTAAAATTAGGTATCGCAACGCTGCTTTTAATCACTTCAACAGGTGGTTTTGCACAATCTTTCAAGGCAACGCCAATTCCCGATCGCATTATATTAACCTGGTCAGCAGACCCAACCACTACGCAATCGGTTACCTGGCGCACAGATTCTACGGCAAATCAAGGTTTCGGACAGATATTGGTCGAAAGTAGTTCGCCAAAATTAGAGAAACCAGAATCTAATGAGTTTAAGGCAACAACATCTGTCTTGAAAGGCAAGGAATATGAATCCGCAAATTACCACAGCATCACCTTCACCGATTTAAAACCGGATAAAATTTACACTTATCGGGTTGGTGATGGTACCAACTGGAGCGAGTGGTTTCAGTTCAAAACCGCACCGGGCAATGATAAACCATTTTCTTTTATCTATTTGGGCGATGCTCAAAATGACATCCGGTCGAAATGGTCGCGGGTAATCAGAAGAGCTTTTGCAACACATGGCGATGCCCGGTTTATTGTACATGCAGGCGATTTAATCAATCGCTCAAACAATGATAATGAATGGGGAGAATGGCATTTTGGCGGTGGTTTTATCAATGGCATGATTCCAAGCATCCCATCATCTGGTAACCATGAATATTTTCGTGATGAGCAAAAAGCTTTAACCCTCGACCCGCACTGGAAAGCGCAATACACTTTACCAGAAAACGGACCTGAAGGATTAAAGGAATCGGTTTATTATGTGGATTATGCTAATGTTAGGGTAATATCGCTGAACTCTCAAATGATTGTTCTGGATAGTAACTCATTAAAAATCCAGGCGAAGTGGCTGGAAGATGTCCTTAAAAACAACCCTAAAAAGTGGACGATGATTACCTATCACCACCCTATTTATTCAACTGCAAAAGGCAGAGACAATAAGGAATTCAGAGAAATCTTTAAACCTCTATTTGACAAGTACCATGTCGATTTATTGATGCAGGGGCATGACCACACTTACAGTCGTGGACAAAATCTACCAACAGGTACATCCGGAAAAGTTGGCGGACCGATGTATGTGGTATCCGTAGCCGGACCAAAAATGTATAAGGTTGATGTTAATCCAAAATGGATGGATGTATTTGCAGAAGATACGCAGTTGTTTCAAATTATCTCTGTTAATGGCGATGAATTGAATTACACCGCTTACAAAGCATCAGGCGAAGTATTCGATAGTTTCAAACTGCTAAAGAAATCGAAAGATAAGGCCGCAGTTTTTACAGATACTAGGGCAAAAAAATAATGTTTATCAAACGTTGGTATCACTAAAAAAAAGTGATACCAACTTTATAGCAAAAAATCCTTTTCGGAAAGGCTAAGCATCTCGCAGACTTAATTGCGCCACCAATTATTGCAATAAAAAATGTGATGTAAACTGGAACTCAACAGCGAACCATCAAGTCAATATCCTGATTTATTATTTTTATTTAAAATCATTCTAAATAAATTCTATCTTTGCCAGGGTAGAAAATGGAATCCTCAAACTGGCATAAAATTAAACTTGGTGATAAAGCCGCCTTCATGGAAATGTACGATTCCCATTACCAGGTGCTTTATGCTTTTGGTTTACGTGTTCGGCAGGAACGTGAACTGGTTAAAGATGCCATCCATGAAATGTTTTGCGAGGTATGGGAAAATCGGGAGAAACTTCCTGATGTATTGAATGAAAAAGCCTACCTTTTTACTTATCTCAAAAGAAAAATTTTAAAAAGTCTATCGGCAGAAGAATACCTCGTTAAAGGTGTAGAATTTGGTGAAGGCGAATCCGTACCCTCATTTGAAAGCCTGCTAATTTCCAACCAAACCAAAGAAGAATCACTCAAAATACTTCAAAATCTTTTAGAACGCATAAGCCCAACGCAAAGGGAAATTATTGAATATAAATATTTCCTGGGCATGGATTATGAAAAAATCTCGGCAAAGCTCGGAATAAGCCAGCGTACGGTTTATAATCAGGTGTATGAAGCCCTAAAAACCATGCGGGCAAACCTAAAATTCCTGCGCATAACCTTTATACTTTTTGCACAGTTTTTACTGTTGAAGTAACATTTCGAAAGCGATTTTAAAAAAAATAAAAAAAACCCGGTAAAAAAATATGTTTTCTTGCACAGGTAGGTATATCAAGCTTACCAATGGAAAACAAAATATACAGTCCTGAAGAACTTGCCTCAAATGAATCTTTCATTGCGTACTACCTACGTAATGATAAGGCGGCAATTGCATACTGGGAAAAATGGGTATCATTAAACCCGCATCAGATAGATACTTTAGAAACAGCTAAAAACCTTTTAGATGTTTTATACCAGCGCCTTCCCGAACATGAATTTGAACAGGAACGCCAGAAAATGGAATTTTTTCTTTCTAAAACTGAAAATACAGATTCAGAAAAACTTCCGGTCCAAACAGTGCTTCGTCCAAACAGGTACAAGACCGTATTCGCAATAGCAGCAACTATAGCCATATTGGCAACTGTAACATTCACTGTACTGCGGTATAATCAATATGATGAAGCAAAAAGTGAAGTTGCAGAAGAATGGACAAGTTTTACTTCGCCTATCTCACAAAGAAGTATTATTACTTTAAGTGATAGTTCAAAAGTTGTGCTCAATTCAGGAAGCCGGCTGGATTATCCGAAGGCTTTTAAAGGTAATAATCGGTTTGTAAAACTGGTTGGTCAGGCTTTTTTCGAAGTTGCTCATGATAAAGCACACCCCTTCATTGTAAAAAGTGGAAATACAAGTACAAAGGTTTTAGGCACAAGCTTCAACTTAACCAATGAAAAAAGCACAGGAAACGTTTCTGTTGCATTGCTTACCGGTAAGGTGAAATTTGAAATTGCCGGCAAGCCAGATAAAAACCTGGTACTAGCTCCCGGACAAATGGCTAGTTATACAGCTGGCAACAAATCGGTATCAGTGAAAGATTTTGACCCGCAAACCATAACCGCATGGAAAAATGGGATTACAAGATTTAGCACTGCAGATTTTAAAACCATTGCCGCCACACTCGAACAGAACTATGGATATCATCTTATCGATAAATCGGGTATTAAAGACCTAAAATATACAGGTGAATTTAAGAACCAATCGGCTATGAGTGTGATAGATGCGGTTTGCTATTCCTTAAACCTAAAATATACCCTTGAAAACAAAACAGTTACGGTTTTCAAAAAATAAATATAAATGACTATAAATTTTACCAATTGCTTTAAGTACGCTTTCCTTTTTGCTATCATTTTTACCTTCAACTTTGTTGCAAATGCTCAGAAAAAGCAGGTAGATGTTAATCTTCCGGCTGCAAATATTCAAAGTATTTTTTCCGCTATTGAAAAACAAACCGGCTATACATTTAACTATAATGCAGCAGCCCTAAACCTTAAAACAAAATATCGTTTTGTTTACAAGGGAAATATTGAGGGTGCACTAAACAGCTTGGCTAACCTCGCAATGTTAGAATTGAAACAGAACGGCCAGAACATTCTGGTACGCGTTCTTCCATCCAGAATGGTTAAGGGATTAATTACCGATGACAAGGGCAATCCCGTTCCTGGCGTAATTGTACAACTAAAGAATGGGGCTTATTTAACCACATCCGATGGTAATGGAAACTATTCTACAATGGTTAGTGGAGATGACATCGCAACGGCAAGGCTTTTATTTAAGATGATTGGTATGGTTACGCTGACCAGTGAGCCATTGGGCGATAAGAGAACGGTAAACGTCACCATGTCTGAAGATGTAACCTCAATGCAGGAAGTTGTGATAACAAGTTCTTATACAAAACCTGTTAAGCGTGAAGAAGTGGTTGGCAGTATCACACAAATTAATGCCGCACAGCTCCAAGTAGATAGACCAATAGAAAGTGTTGATAAATTACTTGAAGGATTAGCGGCTGGTGTTTATGTAGAGGGAAGCACCGAACTTGGCACGCCTGTTAAAATCAACATCCGCGGACAAGGTTCTTTAATACCTGTTAGTTCGCTGCAAAGAACAACCAGTTCGCAACCGCTTATTGTAATTGATGGGATTCCGGTGCAGGAACAGTTAAGCCCCGATGCCGTGTCTGCTTTCAATGCTGAAACACTTTTAAATCCGCTTGCGGGTATAAATCCTAATAATATAGAATCTATTTCGGTGCTTAAAGATGCAGCAGCATCAACAATTTATGGTTCCAATGCCGCAAATGGCGTAATTATTATCACCACAAAATCGGGCAGTGCGGGCGCAACAAAGGCTAATATTAAGTATTCGAGGGGCGTTTCGACATTTATTAACGAATTAAAGCTTTTAAGCGGACCAGAATATTACCTGTTGAAGAAAGAACTGTTGATGAATGAAGGGGCAACAGAACTCAGCGCCGCACAACAGGCCGGAAGCAGTACCATCAATACGGATTGGTTAAGCCTGATATCAAGAAATGCGAGCTATAATAACTTAAACCTTGATTTTTCAGGTGGAAAAGGAAGCTCTACCTACTATGTATCTGCAGGTTATCGCGACCAACAGGCAAGTTCGCTCAAAAACGATATTAAAAACTTCTATTTAAGCTTGAAACTGAATAATGAAATCAGTAAAAAACTTAAGTTAAGCATTACGCTTTCACCAACTTATGGAACTAAAAACGGAATTAGCACATTTGGTTCAAATACTTATCTGCCGCCAAATATTGCGCCAACCGACAATGAAACGCTGAATACTTTCGCAGGTATCGACAACCCGGTGAACATTATTGAGCAAAATGAAAATAGCAGCAGATCCTTAACCTTTAACGGTAATGCAAATTTAAGATATACAATTAGTCCTGAGTTTTATGTATCGGGAACAATCGGCGCTAACATGTTCTACAACAAACAGCGCATCTACCAATCGGCCGATAATTACACGGGAAGAACGGTTTCGGGTAGATTAAGAATAATTGACAGAAGCACATATAACTGGTTAGGATTTTTGCAGGCCGGATACGATAAAAAGCTTGGCAAACATTCAATCGGCGCTATTGTGGGTTACGAGGCGAAAGAAGATTTCGAAGATCAGTTAATGGCGATAGGTAATGGTTTTACCTATGATAAAATCCGTGAAGTATCGCAGGCCAGAAACAAGAGCATTTTTTCTTCGAGACAATCGACCGGAACAATTTCTTATTACACGCAGATAGGTTATGATTATGAAAAGAAATATTTTGTTACGGGAAGTGCCAGAATGGATGAATCCTCAATTTTTGGAGGCGACAAACAAAGGGCAATAAATTCTGCGGTTGGTTTGGCATGGATTCTTACCAAAGAGAACTTTCTTCAACCCGGAAAAGTATTGAGCATGCTGAAGTTAAGGGCAAGTTATGGTACAACAGGTAATTCCAGAATTGGAAGCTACGCATCAAGAGGACTTTATGATTTCAGCTCTGAAAATTATACAGGCGATGCCGCTGCAGTTCCACTTTCGAGCGCTGCCCCAAATCCGCAACTTGGATGGGAAAAGAACCGCAAGCTAAACTTCGGATTAGATTTTAGCTTGTTTAACAGAATAAACATAACTGCAGAATACTACAACAACACCATACGCGATTTAATTAGTAATGTTGATGTCCCACTGGAAACAGGTTATTCGAGCATCCCTTTCAATACTGCAACCATGCGAAATCAGGGTTTTGAATTAAACATTGATGCCGCCATTATAAACGGTGAGCATTTCAAATGGAGAACTTCCCTAAATCTTGGTACAAATAAAAATGGTATTGTAAGTCTGAATAATACTTTCACTGAAGTTTATGGCTCGTCTGAAAGGGCAACAGCTTTAAAAGCTGGTTATAGTAGCACCGCCATCTGGGGTGTGAGATGGGCGGGCATTAATCCGCAAACTGGCGCAGAACAATTTTACGACCCTAGCGGGAATATTGTAAACAGAGCAGCAATTGTGGCGCTTGGCAATAAGTCATGGCAGGTTATTGGAGATAGACTTCCGAAGTTTCAGGGAGGCTCGGTTAATACTTTTCAATATAAAGACTTTGCCCTGACCTTAAATTTCCAATATTCTTACGGAGCTGATTACTTATTATCAAACAGATATTATGCGGATGGAAACCGCCTGATTGGTTCAAATATGAGCGTAAACCTGCTTGATAGATGGCAAAAACCGGGCGATGTAACCGAAGTAGCCAAATTATCTAGGTCAGCTATTCAAATACAAAATTCTGACCGGTACATATACGATTTATCCTACATCAAACTATCCAATGCAGCTTTAAGTTACAACTTACCCGAAAAGTTTGCAGGTAAAATTATGATGAGAACCCTATCGCTGTACGTCAACGCAACCAATATTTTCTACTGGTATAAAGACAGTGCTCCGGAAAACAGAAATGGTATCAGAGAATTTAGATACACCTACCCCGAACTAAGAACCATATCCTTCGGTGTAAACTTTGGCTTTTAATATGACACAATGAAAATAAGATATATTTTAATCCTGCTATGCTTTCTTAATTTAAGCTGTCAGAAAATACTGGATAAAGACCCGCAAAATCAGTTATCCCTTGAAGAAACCTTTTCTACTTTCGCGGGAACAAAGTCGGCAATGCTTGGTGCATACAATTCGCTTTTTGAAACCTCCTACTACAATGGTTTGCGCATGGCCTATCCCGAAGTTAAGGGTGGAAATACAAAGTATTCTCAACGGAGTTTAAATCATCTTCTGGCGGAATATGATTTAACGTCTACTGCCGTGGCAAGCGAAATGAATGCAACTTACGCCACGATTTATCAGGTGCTGAACAACTTAAATAATGTGCTGAAATATACGCCTGCTTTACCAGATGCGACAACAGCGCAGAAAAACAGGTTACTGGCGGAGGCTAAAACCATTCGGGCACTTGCACATTTCGATTTGTTACAATTATATGCGCAACCATATACTTTTACTACTGATGCCAGCCATTTAGGTATTGTACTTGCATTAGAGCCAATAGTTGCGAACAAGAGTGAGATTAAAAGATCAACCGTTGCTGTAGGCTACCAGGCTGTATTGGCAGACCTCAAAGAAGCCATTACGCTGTTTGCAAGTAGTGAGCGTGTATTTACTTCAGGAAACAAGGCCAATTATGCCACAAGCGAAATGGCAGAAGCGCTGCTTGCAAGAGCATATCTAAACATGGGAAGCTGGCAAAATGCCTATACTTCGGCGGGTAAATTAATCGATGGAAAATCCTTCACACTTTTCACCAACGGAAATTATGTTAACGCCTGGACGTTAAAAAACACAAGCGAATCGATATTTGAAATTGCACCACCAACCAATTTTTCGGGCAATAGCTATGGCAATTATTTTGATGTTGTAAATGGTGGAAATTACCTTCAGTATGCTGCAACTGATGATTTGTTAAATCTATATTCTTCAACAGACATCAGGAGAAAAGATAACTTCTACAAAACCAAGGTTACGGCAGGTGTAACCTATTATTACACGGCTAAATATCCAACATCTAGTATTTATGCAACTGGCATCAAGGTTCTGCGTATCTCAGAAATGTATTTAATCCGGGCGGAGGCTGCCGCAGAACTAGGGCTATTAGCTCAGGCCAATGCCGACCTTAACATCATCCGCCAGCGTGCAGATTTAATGGCTCCAACACCAGCTTTAGCAAGTAAAGATGCGCTTATTCAGGCCATATTATTAGAAAGACGAAAAGAACTTAACTATGAAGGTTTCCTGCTTTTTGATCTCGCTCGCAGAAAGCAGAACATTGTGCGTAACGATTGCCAGTCGCTAGAATGCGGACTGAATTATCCATCGGCAAGATACATTTTACCTATCCCGGAAGCATCCGTTATTTCTAATCCTTTAATGATACAAAACCCAGAATATTAATATCCACATAAATAAAAATAGCATGAAAATTAAAAACACACTCTTTCTTATTGCAATCACTTCAATTACATTATTTGGCTGTAAAAAAACAGCGACTACGCCGGAAGAGGAAGTTAAAACAGAAGCGAAAGCATCTGCTGGTCCTTTAGCCGTTTTTCAAAAATCAACAGCCAGCTACCAGCTTTATGTTTACAGATACGATGAAACTACTGCAACCTGGACCAGAAGAATAGGTTCTCATTTTTCAACCGTTAGCGATGCAACGCCTACAGCAATGGGCTTTACAAATCCTTATGTTGAAGATAGTGGTGTAAATATGTTTCAGATGGTAACCCTTTACACCGACCAATTGGGTACAAATAATATCAAAGAAGCGAAAATAAATGCCCCGGCTGTTTTAGAATTTTATCCATCAGCAGAAAATGCAACAAAAGGAATTGTAAAAGTAATTAAGCAGGATGTAACCTTAACCGTTAAAGCCGGTGGAAGCTTCAAAATCGGAATCAGTGGCGAGGGAACTTATGACGAAACAACCAAATTGATTGATTTGGTGGTAAAATTTAATGAAACTGCAATTGGAGGCGCTTCGGAAGTTAAGCGTACTTACAAACTTAGTGTAGACGCACTTACGTTATAATGCAAAAAGCTAGAACAAGCATAATTCTTATTGGTATTATCCTTTTCACCTTCATCTGCGCATTTGTAGGTGACGGTGAAGAGGTGTATACATTAGAACAATTGCGGGAAATCTATTCCTCGGGAAAACCCGATACCTGGCCTAAACCTGATTTGGATGAAGAACCTGCAAAATCTTTCAGGGATATTGGCAAGCTCGACACCATGAGGTTTCCCGAATCAAATAAATATTCGAAAGAAAAGGCATTACTGGGCAAAACCCTATTTTATGACCCCCGACTTTCCGTTTCAAAACAAATCGCCTGTGCCTCTTGTCATGATCCTGAACTTGCCTGGGGCGATGGTAAACGGGTAGCTTTTGGCCATAATCGGCAAACCGGAAAACGTAATTCCATGACGATGATTAACGTGGGCTATTACCAAAGTTTGTTTTGGGATGGCCGGGCAAAAACGTTGGAAGAACAGGTGCATTTCCCGGTAGAAGACCCGGCAGAAATGGCCAACGACCTAAAATCAATGGTTAGAAACGTCAAGAAAATTAAGGGTTACCGTGATTTTTTTAAATCTGCTTTTGGTACTTCCGAAGTTTCACTACAAAGAATACAATATGCGATTGCAACTTTTGAGCGCACGATAACCAGCAGAAATACCAGGTTTGACAGATTTGTTTCTGGGAATAGTAAAGCAATGAATGATGAAGAGGTTAGAGGGCTTCATTTGTTCCGCACAAAGGCAAGATGCATAAATTGCCACAACACGCCTTTATTTTCTGACGACAAATTTCATAATGATGGTCAGGCGTTGTTTGGATTAAAAGGGCAAGATTTAGGTAGGTATGCGATAACCGGAGATAAAAAGGATATTGGTGCATTTAAAACACCTTCATTAAGGGAAACCAAGATAACAGGGCCTTGGATGCATCATGGAAATTTTGCTTCCTTACGGGATGTCATCCAGTTTTACAATGGCGGTAATCCATCAAGAATACCAAAAAGTGTTGTGGTAGATGAAGCCATGCGACCTGTAACCTCTCCTATTTTGAGAAAACTGAAACTAACCAAAGAAGAAAATCAGCAGTTGGAGGCATTTTTGGGTGCAATAAGTACAACATCGCAAAAATTATCCCCACCGAAACTTCCTGATTAGATTAGATTTTCATAAAAAAAGCTCAGGCAGAATATTCTGCCTGAGCTTTTTTTATTTAAGATAAGTATTATCTATTTTAATCTGGCAATACCACCAACAAATGTACCCTGAACGGTAGCACCTTTTGTAGCAGTTGCAGTAGCAATATCTGTTTGATAAATGTTAGTAACACCACCAACTGTAAGCGCAGTATATACTTTACCTTCATCAACCAATGCAGCAAAACTTCTTCCACCATTTCCAGCAAAACCGGGAGCATTTGTAACTGGTGTAATCGTTTTAGCAGCAAGATCAACAATCGCTAATCTTAAGTTTGCATCGCTCCATCTATCAGCCAATGTAGGTACTTTGGTTGTAATGGCAACAAATAATTTATTACTACCGATGTAGATTGCATGAGCAATTTTACCACCATTAGTAGCTGCATCTGTATTAAAGAAATAAGTTGCATCAAATTCAGTAGCACCCGAAGCAATTTTTAAGATACCCGCAGGTTTAGTAGACTGGCTATAACCGTTGTTAAAGCTGGTGTTCGAAACCGCATAAAGGTCTCCACCTTCAGTTTTGAATAAACCTGATCTGGTATTGAATGCGCCTGAAGGACCAGTACGTGCGTCTTTAATTACTTTCTGAAGCACAAAACCAGGATAGCTATAAATGGCTACATAGTTATTATCTGTGTTTTTTGTAGCATAAGTTGTTGCATCAACAGGATAGAAAGTCTGGAAAACCTGACTTCCACGAACTTGGATACCAGTATGGAAGAACCAATCGTCAGTGCTTGGATAAACACTCGTCATTGGAACATCAACTTTGTTTCCAACGGTATTGTTCGCAACATCAACTGTATAAAATTTAGCATTTAAACCAACGGCTGGTGCTGTTGGTAAAGATACACCAACTAAAGTTTTACCTGTACCATCGATATCAACAAGGTCGTTATTAGCCAAATCAAATGTTAAGCCTGTTTTAGTTGTTAATTTGCTCGAAGCATCTAATGAAAGTGTGTTCACATCGTTAACTCCTAAACCACCAACACTGAAAAACTTACCACCCGCAGCAGCATAATCGCGGTAACCATCTTGCAAAATACCATTTCCGGTAACCGAAATTGTACCAGTCATTAAATCGCTGCTTTGTAGTACGTAATTTGAATTTCCAGAAGCAGTTGTAACACCAATACCTAAAGCATAAACTTTAGCTCCGGTTGGTTCTGGTTCTGTAGTTGATGATTTTTTGCAGGAAACAGCAGCAATAGCAAGACCTGAAAAAAGCGTTACTTTTAATAAGTGTTTAATATTCATGTGATTTTATTTTTATGGTTATTATTTATTTTGAGATAAAATATCTGAGTTTTACAAAGAAAGAGCGACCAGGCTTCTGCAAAAGGTAATTATCGAAAAGCGCATTATCAGCAAGGTTTCTACATTCCAAGCCAACATTGTATTTGCCGCCTTTTAGAATCAAGTTGGCCATTAAGTTATGTGCAAACTGACGTGGAATAATATCCTGGTTATTTAAACCCAGCTGATTTGGCGTTAGGTAATATTCTTCCACAAAATTCAAGCTGTAAGAGATATCTAAGGTATTTTTTTCAGTGCCCAGGTTATTGAAGCTATAACCTAAATCAGCATTTCCGAACAAGAAAGGCATATTAGGAATTTTATATCCGTAACCTAAATTTGGAGAAGTAATTGTTCCCTGAAAATTTGTGCTCGAAATAAATTCCTGCTTATCAATAATGTTTTGATAAGTCATATTAACACCAGCACGAAATTTATTTTTGAAGTTATATTTGATTTCTCCTTCTACACCATTGGTTTGTACATCGCCAATATTAATGTACTGTCTATCAATTGGCTGACTTTGAGCCTGATCAAGCCTGATAAAATCATGCGCATTTCTGAATATATAATTTGCCTCTACACTGATGTTGTGCTTTTCCTTAAAGCTTGTGGTATAAATAGCGCCTAAGTTAAAATTATCACTCTGTTCTGGTTTCAATGCAGAGTTTCTTCGGGTAAATAGCCCATCGCCCAACAATTCAGTTGCTTCAGGCAGGCGGTAAGTATGCTCGTAAGAGGCTTTTGCTTGTAGCGCCGGCGTGATAAAATAAGCACCCGCAGCACCATAGCCTAGTTTACTGGTATTTTGGGTAGATTCCCGATAAGTAGCAACGCCGGTTCCATTACTTACAGATTCAAAAGACTTTGCATTAAGCAAATATAATTTTGAAAATACGGTCGCCGTAAAGTTGTTGTATTTTTCCTGCCAGGCCAAACCTAAAACTTGTTTATTCAGCTTTTGCGGATAAAGAAAAGTTACATTATTTGGGTCTTCAACATCGCTCGATTGGCGTTTAAAGCCCGTCATAACATAATTAAAGGATACAGAATGGTTATCATTTAAATTATAGGCAAGATTAGCGGTAACCAGGCCTTCATCATCATTGTTTTTTAATTGTGTACGGCGAAATTCGGCTGTAGAAGCTGGCACAGTTTGTTGTAACCAATTATACCTTAACCTTGTGGTATCAATAAAATTATTCCGGGTGATGTTGTAAGCAGCATACACATTAAGGTTCAATCCATCAACCAGAAGGTTACTTTTCTTGTATTTTAAGGTTGGAATAACCGATGATGAGTTTGATGTGCGGGCGCCAAAAACCTGATCCATAATTACACCGGTTTGAATGTCTTTACGGTTTCCCGAAGCAATTAAGCCGATTAATAATTTATCCGCATATTTTTTATTCGTTACACCGGCTTCAATTTGAGCTGTTGCAGATTCATAACCATCGTGGAAACGCTCTACCTCCTGTTTAGCTAATTTCTGGCCAGTGCTAAAATCAATCGGTTGAACGCTTACCTTATAATTATTATCAGAATAATTGAAAAAAGCATTTGTTCGAACGGTAAAACCTGTTTTTGCATTGGTATAGGCATGATTTACAGATGCCTTATGGGTATTGAAAGAACCATATCCATAGGATACATCAAGGTAATTTGGATTGCTACGGGTAACAATATTTACCGCTCCGCCAAGTGCATCGGCACCCAGGCTAATCGGTAAAACGCCCTTATAAATTTCTACCCGCTCTGCCATGTTTACCGGGAAATTGTTTAATGCCAGAGAGGAACCGAAATTATCCATCGGTATTCCATCTAAGAAAAACTTAACCTGTCTGCCCGTAAATCCGTTTAAAGAAAAAGAAAAATTAGAGCCTACACCTCCATCCTCTCTAACCCTGACACCTGAAGTTTTATTGAGTGCCTGATTTAAATCTGCAGAACTATTGTAAAGCTGTTTAGTTTCTAACACATTAACATTGAAAGCTTGTTCCTTTACGGTTTTAGCAACAGTTTTCCCCTGTATACTCACATCCTTCATGTTCCTGCCCGAAGCCGATAACGTTGTTTGTATGCTTAATTCTTTGTCAGCGAAAACTTCAATACGTTTTTCCTGAGCAGAAAATCCAACCCTCGAAATAACTAAAGTATATTTCCCGGCCGGTACTTGAAATGAATAATTTCCATTCTCATCAGATTCTGCCCTGTAAGATGTTCCTTTTAATGTAACCTGAGCGGTTGAAACCGGCTCATTGTTATCGCTGGTAATACGACCCTTAATTATGGTGTATGTTTGTGCATTTGCATCGAAACCCAATATCAAAAAAGAAAGGATTGTCAGACAAGCAAAAAACGATTTAGTACGAAGCATTTGTCAATAATAATATCGACAAAGTTACAATTCAATTTAGACTAATTATAAATAATTAAAACATTTTTTAAAAAACCCTGTTCAAAACCGTAAAAATACTTCAGCTATGCCATCTTACTGGGAGCAGAACTGGTCTTTTTCCCTTTATTTAACCAGATGATAAACCCTGTTATTGGTAAGCTGGCTGAGATAATGCAAATGATAAAAGCGATAATTTTGCCCAGCATGCCACCCGCGGCCCCGGTGTGTAAATCATAATTCATACTCGAAAGTTGATCTGCAAATTTTGCATCTTTATATATACTTCCGGGTTGTGCTAAAGGCTTAAGTGTATAACGATCGTAAAAATACTCGTTGTGGTCGTAATAAGAATCCTGATGGTGATAAACAACTATCTCAATCGGGTCATCCGCATCTTGCAGAATCGGGGTCATGTACATACCCTGAACGGATGAATCCTTTTTTAAGGTTAAATACCAGGCTTTATCCAGTGCGGAAATCTGATTAACTGAAACACTATCAGATTGAATTTTTGAATGAGGATGCTCCTCAACACGCTTACTTTCACCACCTGAAGTCACAAAATATAAAGCATTATCAAACCAACCAAAACTCCATACTAAACCCGTAATGGCAATAATTGCGGCCAGAATAAGACTGTAAAAACCCATAACGTTATGCAAGTCGTAATTTACCCGCTTAAATTTTGCTTTCCACTTAATCTTAAAACTTGCATCTATATTATGTTTGTTCCAACGCTTTGGCCACCACATAATCAATCCGCTAATCAATAAGAACAGAAAGACAAGTGTAGCAATACCAACAATTGGTCGCCCTATCGCATACGGTAACCATATAGCCCGGTGGCCATTAAGTATAAATTGGAAAAAATCAAATTCTTCGCCACCAATTGTGGTTTGCTTTTTTAAGAAACTGCCATCGTATGGATTAAGAAAAACGACACTGAAGCTACGTTTGCCATTTTCGTTGCCTTGATAACCAACCGCTGCAGCACCCTTTCTGTGGCTGTAGGTTAAACCAGTTGGTTTCAAAGCGGGCATATGTTTCGCAGCAGAATCTAAAATGATGCTCGGCGGCACAAAAGATTTATTCTGATTTTCCACAAACCTCCAGGGTTCCATGGCATCCTTTATCTCCTTTTGGAAAGTGTAAATTGCACCGGTTATACTGACCACAAAAACAATAATTCCAGAAATAATTCCCAACCAAAGGTGAAGCCAATCGTTCAACTTTCTTAACTGACTTTTTTGATTTTTCTTTTTCACCCTGTTAAAATTACTGTGCCGGATATAATTTAACCATCATTTTGATGTTTGGCGAAGATAAATATTTTAAATGCTATGTAAGAATCAAGTTTTTTATGATATGAAATGACATCCTCAGCTAAAACAAAAAAGCCTGTCATTTTAGTGACAGGCTTTTATGGTTCTAATGATTTTCTTAATTATAAACGACTTCAAAACTTCCATACATGGCCATTTCTGCGCTATGAGAAACCGCCAATTTTAACTTAAGCCTTTCAATTAACTCGTTAGCATAAGTTATACTTCTGTTTAAGTCTTTAATACCTCTGATTTCTATTCCGCGAGAAAGCATTTTAAATTTAGAGGGCTCGAATTTTTCGATAAATTTATCAAGATCGGCTGTTGGTGTCATTTTATTCATAGAGGTTTTAATTTTCTAAACAAACCGCTCAGACCAACATTTGTTTGCGAGTTAGGTAAAGAAGATATTAACAAATCAACAATACTTAACATCTCCAAATTATGTTTAATTCAATCTGTATTTGCAACAATAATGAAACCAGCGGGATAGCACATATATGCTTCATAGCCCATTGGTAGATCAAGCATATATGAAGGCATGATGATCCATAGTTGATTGCATGTTGGCTTTTGGAACATTCAACACATTAGCCCAAATGTCATTAACTTAAAGAAAAAACATTGTCACCTTGAGCGAAGTCGAAGGGACTAATGTTTTTTCCTTTCCACTAGAAATGGTCTTCGACAAGCTCTGACTGACAACTGATCTAATTTAAGTTAATGACATTGACTTCAGCCCTCAATTATTATCGGTTTAACTTTTTGCCTTCCTCAATAATAATCCGGTTGATTTCACTTACCCGTTTAACATCCATCTTCTCAATTGCCCGGTCGTAAGTGAGTAATCCATTTACTTCATGCTCTACATCAGTGGTTTGCGTGTAAACAGAAACGCTCAATCCTTTATATTTCATCAATTGCTCTATCTGATTCATCATTAATACATATCGCTCGGTCAGCCTTTCGCTACTTGGTTCGTAAGCATAAGCGTTGTTCTCAACCGGCCACATATGCCCTCTTACAAAAAGGCCAACGCCACCATATTCTCCAAGCGATGCTGCCCGATTTTTATCAGGCTTAGAAGCGCCATACGGACCAACATAAATATGGGTATCCACGAAATCACCATTTCCAGGGTCGCCGGCAGCTTTTTGATAACCCGGGTTATTATTAAAGCCTGAATTTCCATTCACTAATCTCGATGGGTCGTATTTCTTAACCCAATCGGTAATCTCTGGAACGTCAAATGCACCCCAGTTTTCATTAAAGGGTACCCAGGCAATAATTGAAGGCGAATTGTAATGCTCATCCATCATTGCTTTCATTTCCTTGCGAAAAGCCGTACGTACAGTTGCGGTATCTTCATGCTGATACCATATGGCGGGCATATCCTGCCAAAGCAGAATACCCATTTTATCCGCCCAATAATAAAAGCGTTTAGGCTCAGTTTTCATATGCTTGCGAATAAGATTAAAGCCTGCCTTCTTCGTAAATTCAACATCAAACTTAAGCGCTTCATCCGTCGGAGCCGTTAAAATACCATCAGGCCAGTAGCCTTGGTCGAGCAAGCCAACCTGCATCACAAACTTTCCATTGAGCAAAGGTCGCACAACATCGGCCACCTTACCGAGTTTAACATCCCGCATTCCAAAATAGCTGACAACCTCATCTGTGGTTTTCCCATTGGCAGCTTTTAATGTGATTTTCAAATCATATAAAAACGGGTCTTCCGGCGACCATAGCCTGGCATTTGCCATTGGCAAATAAAAAGTTTTACCCGCATTGCTTTCTGCTTGAGATACCACCTTTTTCCCATCTAATGCTACAGCCGTTATCACTGCTGCTGGTGCATTAACCGTAATTTGAAGCCTGTTGTTCGCCAGGTCTGGCAACAAACGAATGTTTTTGATGTAGTCTTTACTAACAGGCTCCAGCCACACACTCTGCCAGATACCCGAACTGTAAGTATAATCTCCGCGTGGCCCATTCTTTCCTGAAGGCATACGACCATCATTAGGGTCATACGCCGCAACTATAATTTCATTATCTCCTGTTCTCAGCAGCGTAGTAATATCAAACGAAAAAGCATTATACCCCCCAGAATGTGAACCAGCCTTTTTGCCATTCACGAATACTGTTGCCTGATAATCTACGGCTTCAAAATTTAACAGAATATTTTTGCCATTCCAATCTTTAGGTATATCGAATTTTCTACGGTACCACAAATTAATTTCTTGCTTACGTTCAATACCAGACAACACCGATTCAGGACAATAAGGTACTAGAATTTGTTCTGCATGCCCATTAAAATCGATTGGAATCTTAGGGTTCAATGCACTCAGCTTTTCCTTTCCACCAATATAATCCCATTTACCATTCAACGATTTCCATGCATCACGAACCAGTTGAGGACGCGGGTATTCAGGAAAAGGTGCTGCACTTCGCATGGCCTCTGCGGTCCATTTTGTTGGCAGCTTTGGTATTTGTGCAAATAGATTTCCACTGTTATTGAACTGTATAAGCACAGTCAAAAATGAAAAGATTAGTAGTCTGGTTTTTCTCATTAGGTTTATATGATTTGGTATGAAAAGCAAGATACTAATTTAAAGTCTTTACTAAATCGATTTATTATTTGTTTCATAAAAATTACCTGCCAATGTATAGTCATATTTGAAGCAAAACAAACGGGCATGTATTATGAAGATTTGTTAACCCTTTGGTGCGGATGTGTTATTACTAAGATGCAGATTTGTTAACCCATTGTTAACCCTTTCTCTACCCTTTGTTAACCCATTCATTACCCATTGTTAATCCTCTGCTTACCCTATTGGTTAATAAAGGGTTAACAAACACTCATAAATCACCGAAGAATGGTATAACCCTAACACTATCAATTTTATCCAAACCCTTATCGATATATTATTCGGTATGGGTAGATGCTAAATTTTAATGAGCTAAATAATTAGATTGATGTAATATACCTGCTACAAAAACTTAACATTACGGAATTGATAATAATTATAGTTTTGTGAAATTGAAAATCTCTTATAAACATAATGCAGTTGACGATGTAAGGCGGCCAAGCGATGGTAGCGCAATGGAATCTAGTCGCTCCAATTGTGTCCCAAAGCATATCCAACACCAACATAAGGCCGAACAATGTAAAATGATAAAGCTTTTGAGTTCTAAACGATGTAAAGAAAAGAGTTTTTATAAATTTGTTCGGTTACACCTATTGGAAATTGCATCGCTAACCATACTGTTGATGATTTCGATTGCCTGCAATATTATTTTGTTAAATCCCGATAGCGACCTTTTATAATCCTTAACAGATTAAAAGCAATCTGCATTCATCTTTATTTTCCTTTGGTGCCCGATGCACGCAAGGCATCACCTCCTGGTCAGGATGATCTACAGCTAATTTCCAAAGATGGCCAACACCTAAATTTGTGTGCTTGGCTTCAGGTTTAGCCTGATAATGTAAATCGAAGAAATATTCCTCTAAAAAAGCCTCAAATTCGGCTTCTGGCCCGTCATGTAAGTCTTTAAGCTTTTGCCTGATTTCAGGAATTAAAATCTTCTGTTCAACCTGGTTGTTGGGCAAAATATCACTCGAAGCCCCACGATAGGTACATAAAAAAGTATCTGTTCCAATAGATGAACGGTCTACATGATATGAATATACATCTGTTGAGATGAAGTCAAATTCTTCATCACGCTCGTAATTTTTTAATAAATTGAGGCTGGGTAAGGCACCTAAATCTGTAAGCGATTTCAAGTCGTTCATGATAATATCCCTTGCTAAATTTCCTGCTGCCGATAATTGTAAGCTCAACAGCTCATCAATAGAAATATCGGTCACATTTTCTTTTAACTGAAGCTTGGAAAGCACTTCTTCAAAATCACCAATCAAATTTCTGTGCCAGCAAATTGCATTTACATCGCCCTCGAATTTTGTATTGATAAGTGCTTCAAATGTTGAAACTACCTTGACTTGCTTATTACCAGAAAATGTATCATGCATAAAATTACTGCTTCTTTAAAAGTGCAGGCTTAATTTGAATACTGATTGGTTCAACCTCCACAAGCTCAAGTGCCTTTACCATTTTCAATGTTCCGTTTTTATACTTTAAAAAATGTGGGGTTTTTAAATGAGTTTGATATGCTGATTCACTTGCATAAACCTCGAAAACGGTTACATTCGTTGGAACTTTCTTATCAAATACGGCTTGCAAACTCAGCACGCCCGGCTCAACCTTTACGGCCACTTCTGCATGTTCTTTAAGTGCCTGTTTATATTGCTCCAGATATTCTGGATGGATTTCCAGTTTGGCAATCCGGTATTTCGTTGTTTCCTGCGCCATAACATCTTTTGTATTCAACAAAGATATAAGGATGGTAACCAATAATATTGAAGCCGTTTGAAAAAATCTCATGACTGCAAGTTACAAATTTGCTGCGTTTTTTAGGTACTTGCGAAACTCAGTAATTAACCTAAAAAAGACGCAATTCTTCCGGAGCTTCTAATAGTTGCGAAGAAGGTAATTTTTTGAAAAAGAATACTAATGTAATTTACGACAAGGGTTTAGCAAAAATTTCGAACAAATTAAAATGCCTTTTAGGTTTTACTAAAAGGCATTTCAATGATTACACGATGTTAGACAAAAAGCTCATTTATAATTTCTTTCTAAAAAATCTTCATCAGCGAAAACATGATGTTTCTAGGCTCTCCAGGAAAGATACGGGTGTAATTATAACCTGCTATCCAATATTTCTGATTGAACACATTATTAAAATTCATAGATAACCTAATGCGCTGAAAAGTATAGTATGCGGCAACATCAACTGTTGAATAAGCAGGGAGTTGAAGACTCAAAATCTCTGTATTACGTTTAGAACTATAATTTAATCCACCTCCAAAGCCTAAACCAGCAAGGTCTCCATTATAAATATCATATTTTAACCAAAGATTAGAAAGGTGTTTTGGCGCATTTGCCTTTTGCATACCTTCTTCAGCTGGCAAACCCTGCACAATAGTTGCTTCATTGTAGGCATAATTTGCATTTACAGAGAGATTTGGTAAAATATTGCCTATAAGTTCTACTTCAAAACCGCTCGATTGCTCTTCACCGCGTTGTCTTAATAAATCGGTATTAATCGGGTCATTTGCACTAACCAACACATTTTTCTGCTTGATTTTATAAACGGATATGTTAGCAGCCAAGCGCTCTTCAAACAAACTTGCTTTGGCTCCAAATTCGATCATGTTACTGGTAGATGGCGAAAATGGTCCGCCGTTATTAGGATTGCTAAATGTTGAGGCACTTTGAGGCTGATAGCCTTCCGTATAAGTTCCATAAACATTAATTTGTGGATGCAAAGTATAAGTTAAGCCTAACCTCGGAATAAAGGCCCGTTGAATAACCTTAGTCTCATTGCTTTCATTATGGTTGGTGTAATCTGCATAAAACTCCTGTCTTAAGCCCAATAGCACTTGTAATTTTCCAATGCTCATCTGGTCTTGAGCGTACACGGCATTAATAGCATATTTACTTGCTGCATAATTGGTTGCTGTAAAGAAATAACCATTTGTATTCCTTATCGGATATTGCACATTAACCAAATCAAAGTGAGCCACATTCGGCACCGGATTCCCATTAGCGTCTAATAAGTAATCACTTTTTTTCGCAGGGTTATAACTGGTTATGATGCCTGTATTCGCTGCATTTCTGTAGCCTCTTGCAACATTTTGGGTACTACCAACTGGCCTAATCTGTTGAATATAATCATACCCCAACAGTATTGAATGCTTAAATTGGCCGTGCTTTACCTTGTACCTGAAAAATGCATTTAAATTATCAGATGATAAGCGCTGTAACCGGTCGAAAACCTGCATGGCAACCTTTGAAGGTATTTCTTTTCCATTACCATCAACGGCGAATGTGTTGCTAGTGCGATGTTCGAGTAACTTTTCATCCCATCCAAATTTCATGTAAGAGGCATTGAAAGACAGATTTTCATTAAAATCATGTGTTAATCCCAGGTTTAGTTGCAGGTTTTTCACCTTATAAAAATCATTCGGTGCACCAATGGCCAGGGCAATTGGTGTTGCATAAATATCACTTGCCGAACTCGCACCAAATACGGGCTGCCCTCTATCTATTTTACTATTACTCTGGTTGTAAACCAAATCGACATTAATTCTTGTTTTTTCTGATGGTAAGAAACTAAAAGACGGTGCAATTACATAATTTTCTCCACCCTGCAAATTCCTGAAACTTTGTGCATTGCTGTAAGCAGCATTAAAGCGGTAAAGTATGGTGCTATCTTTATTTATCGGCCCCGTAAAGTCTGCTGCACCACGAAAGGTGTTAAAACTGCCACCCGTAAAATTCAGTCCATATCGGTTTTCGGCGAGTGGCTTTTTGGTTACAAAGTTAATGGTACCGCCTGGAACTGCGTTTCCAAAAAGCGCAGAAGCAGGTCCTTTTACTACTTCAATTCTTTCGAGGTTTGCGGTTACAGGCTGGTCAAAGTATCCAAATGCAGCCCGCAATCCATTAATTAATCTGGGTTGATTTTCGCCACTTCTAAAACCCCTTATCACAATATCATTATAGTTTGAATAACGATTTACGCCACTCATCATCTTCGTTGCGTCCCATGCCCGTTCAATTTGCCTGTCGGTGATGAGTTCTTTGGTGATTATACTAACCGACTGCGGAATATCCTTTAAATAAGTTGCTGTTTTGGTTGCTCCAAAGCTGTAATCCGTTTTATACGATGTTGATTTTCGACCCAATATTTCAACCTGTTGAAGTGCTTGAGATGAAGATTTTAAAGTAAAAGAAAAACGATTTTCAGAACCCTCCCGGATTTCTAAGTTTTGCTTTAATTGTTCGTATCCAACAGAAGAAATTTGAATGTTAAATTTACCTGAACGTTTAAGTACAATTTTGAAAGCACCCGCATCATCCGTTTTCACATTCTGAGATTCGACCCTAACTGTTGCGCCTTGTATGGCCGACCCCATTGAATTGGATACTATTCCAGCCAGAACGGTCTCGGCAGATTGTGCCGAAACCTCTGAAGGTATAGCATAAATAAAAAATATAAGCAACGCCAAAAGCGGCTGAAGCTTTGATATTAAAGTGTTCATTTGTTTGGTTAAAAAATTGAAATTTGTTAGAAAAATTGCCCTCTAAAAAACCTTTTATTTGACTGATTTAAAGATGACGAACCCTAACCCTGTTACAATGAAGGTACTTAGCAGAATGGCAATTGCGCTATGATTAACCTGCTTCCAATCTGTTTTTGCTAAATATTCAAACTGCGGCTCTTTGCTAAAATCATCGTGTAAAAAGGCTTCATCCTTAAATAAAAAAGGGTAATAAAATGCTTTCAAGCGCTCGTGATATTTTTTGGTTTCGAGCATAAAATCAAGCTGCGCTGTATAGTTTGTTGCAGATATACTGTTCATTGCCTGTTGCAACTTTGCCGCCGGAGATAAAACATTTAAACTACTTGCGAGCGCTGCCCTTTTATTAAGCTTCTGAATATAGGTTTGAAATATAGGCTCGACCGCAGCATCTCCAAGTTCCTGAAAGGCAAAGTACCATTTCCACTTGAATGCACCCTCTACCGAAGCGGTATCCTTTAATTCCGGATGGCGGGCAAAAAAGCGTTGCATGGTTCTACCACGTGGTTTGTCCCAGCCACCATGTACTTCCTGGCGTTGTATTAAACTTAACTTTAATCCATCATCAACCGGTATTTTGATTTCACTAACCGTATTAACCAAAACCGGAATTATAATCACAATCAGCAGCCAAATCCCTAATAAACTTACCGCATTAAATGCTGAATTTCTTTTTAAAGCGATGATGCAAAAACTGATCGCAAACCAAAAAAGCACATATAAAATGGTTAGGGAAAGCCAAGCTATTGCCCTGCCATCTATTTCTGCCCTGATCCAAAGCCAGCCAATAACAGAAAGTGTAAACACCAGCATCAAGACCAACAAAAAACGAAAAATAAATTTCGCTAACAGAAAGGTTTGCAGTTTTAAAGGAAAGGAAAGTAATAAGGCTAATGTACCCTGCTCTTTTTCTTGCGAAAGCACGTTAAAACTTATCGCCACAATAAATAGAGGAAACAGAAAAACAAAAACGAATGATAAATCGAAACTGCCAACTGATAATTTATACGGATTAGTATTCTCTGCCGCATAAAGCTGATTCTGAACAGCAAGTAACCTAATCTTTAAATAAGACGGACTAATATCTCTCTGGCCAATTGACAACATCGCCCAATTGTCAGGCTTATTTTTGGCATACACAGAATGATAATATCCAATATCGCCTGCATCTGCGGAGTCGGGATATTTCGATTTCATCTCCTTAATGTTGTCTTGATATAAGCCATCAAGCGCTGCTATTCTTTTACGTTCGGCAGTAATTTGCGAATGCCCAGAAAATATCCCGTATAATCCAGCCGAAAAAATAACAAGCATAAAAAGCATCAGGCCTTTTTCGGCTTTGAAATTAAGCCACTCGAAATAAATTAATGTACGAAGTTGCTTTATCATATCGTCGAAATGTTTTTTAGAATGAAAAGGGTTATGAAATAGATAGAAGCAGCCCAAAAGAATATGGCTATCAGCGGAACGATTACAGTTCCTAAAGCCTCTAGAAAGCCTGGAACCTGGTAAATAAATTCAGGATAAGCGCTATATTCTGATTTATCTAATCGGGTATCTTTTGGTTTATTACCCAACTTATAAGCTTGCAGGTGATTTAAATGTTGTGCTAGTTTAAAACGATAATTTTCCGCTGCGCTGATGAAAGTAACGTAGTGATGAAAATCAGAACCAGACATCGCCATCGAAATGTTTCGAATAGATTGATAAGGGTCGACAAAGCCAGACCAGATAGAAATATTGTTTTGCTTCTGGTAAACATCAATTAAATTATCAAAATGCGTTTGATAAAGTTTACTACTAAAAGCCTCTCCTTCTGCCATAACCAATCCACCCAGGTTTACCGGCAACTGACTTACAGAATCAACCTTATATTTTTTAAGCAGCTTTTTGGTAAATTCCTTCGTTCTTTTATCCTCAGGATTGTGTCCATTGATTCCATTTTTTGCTTCATGATGAACAGTTGCATCCATAACAGCTTTAGATGGCGCATCATAAACAGCATCTGCAAAGCTTACCGTAACCTTTGGCAATACAACGCAACTAAAAATCCAACAGGCTAATAAAATAATGAGCGCCGTTTTAGATTGTTTACACAATGCAGAAACCAATACGGCGATTACGATGAAAATAAAAAAGTAAAGGGTATAGCTTAACAGCAGAATTATCAGCCGGAGAAAAATATCGATGCTAAAAGCCTCTCCACTTGTAAATATTGCAAAAACAGCGGCAAGCAAAAATACAGGCAGCACAATACAGGCAATTAAAATACTGAAACCTAAAATTTTACCCTTGGCAATTTTTGTAAGTGATATTCCCTGGCTTAATAAAAGTTTAAGTGTGTTATCTTCTCGCTCCTGCGTGAATGCATTAAAACATAAAAAGATTATTAGCAGCGGTAAAAGCCACTGCATTACAAAGGCCATGCTCATTTCTCCAAGCCTGATGGTAGAACCCGATTGTTGTGCCTGACTAAAATTAGCACTATTTTGCTGGTGAGCTTCCAGATACACCATCGTTCCGGTAAATGGGTCTAAGCCTGCATCCAAAAAACTTAGGGCTGATTTAGGTCGGAAAGCATAAGAACCATAATGTGCCACCCGGTGTGGATGTCTGTCTGGCTGGTTATGAAAATCTTCTTCGGCGTGATGTTGGGCAACGCTACGTTCATTTTGCAGTAAACTGTAACTCTTATAACCTGTAAAAACTGAGGTTAGTAAAAGTATGCCGATAACAGCGCTAATAACCAGGAAACGTTTATCTCTAAGTGCAGAATAAAACTCCTTTTGTGCAATTGTTCTGATCATAATTAATTCCTCATATAGTCCAGATACAATAACTCGATTTCGTTTGCTGATAAACTTGAATGGTCTAAAACATCTATCAATTTACCCGATTTCATAATTCCAATACGGTTACTAATTTCTGTAGCACGAAAAATATCATGTGTTGCCATAAAAATCGTTGTGCCATTCTCGCTCTGTTTTTTAAGCAATTCAGAAAATTCATTACTTGCTTTTGGGTCTAAACCTGATGTAGGTTCATCTAATAAAAGTACCCTAGCTTCTCTGGCAACGGCCGCAGCGATACCTACTTTTTGGCGCATGCCCTTTGAATAGCTTCCAACCGGGCGACTCATTGCATCAGCTTGCAAGCCTGCTTCTATCAATAGTTTTTCCAGGGTTTCACTATTGTAATTAAATCCTGCCAAACTACTTAGCAACGAAAGGTTTTCCTTCCCTGTTAAGTTTTGATAAAGCGTTACATTTTCTGGAATGTAAGCAAGGTATTTCTTAGAAAGCACAGCATCTTGCTCAACATTGATGTCATAAATGTAAGCCTGACCAGCGGTTGGCTTAATAAAGCCTAAAAACAAATTAATCGTTGTCGATTTCCCTGCGCCATTTGGACCTAGAAGACTAAAAATCTCCCCTTTTTTGAGTTGCAGGTCTAAAGATTTCAAGCCATTATTTTGACCATAATCCTTAGATAGCCCTACAGCTTCTAACACGAATTGCATATTGAAAAAATAAAAAATAAGAAATATCAATCTGGTCATCAGACTGAATGAATTACAGGCTTATTGCACAAATGCGCAAAACCTTTCAAAGAAATTTAAGCTTGACTGGGTGGCCCTTTGTTTACGAAAGAATAGCAATTATTGCTAATCACTTTTTCATTATAAGTCCAATACTGAACAGAACGAGGTTCAGTATAATTCAGCTTTACAGGAACTTCAACTATATCAAACTGTTGGTATTGATGATTGGAAATACCGGTACAGATTTCGCAGTTTTTTTGATATTTATGAAGTGAAACTGAATTACTATCCTTTTGAACAGAAATAGTTGTTTCATCAGAAACATGGTGATGCAACGATTCGATTAACCCAATACCAAAAAACAACACAAGAAGTGCAAAAGATATTGGTAAAGAAAGTTTTCGTCGGATGAACTGCATTTCTATTTCGCAACAAAGTTGCAGTAATTTTTTCTAATATGAAAATTAGATTTTAATTAGCTTGGGCATTGGCAATATATTACAAACAAAGTCCTTGTTCTTATATAAAAATTTAAGTCGCCCTGCGGAAGACTTAAACTAGAGGGCATAATAAGGAGAAACGGCAGTCGCTTTTAGGCTAAAACATTATTGAAGCCTAAAATTTGTTTAAACTAAACAATTTAAGTATTAACTTGTAGGTATATTATGGAAAACAATATTTTATCTGCTACTATAATTACGGATGCTGAAATTGCCGGTTTGATTTTAATTTCATTTGGATGCTTAACGATTGCTTTGGCCATCCATCGTAAAAGAATAAGAGCACGTATGAATGGTTTGAAAAAATTTGTGGCAACCGATCGGGCTGCTTTTGGTAAAAAAACTGAATCTATAATACAGCAGATAGGGCTTATCCTATTTATTGGCGGTTTGCTTACCTTTACACTTTCTGCCCTTTATAACCATCAACCCGAAGCAAATAATACGCTTTTAAAATTATCCAGCGAAAATAAAGTCTATGTTGAGAAGGTTTAGTTTTTTGTTCTTTTTAATCTGTATCTCGCTAAAACTTGCTGCGCAAACCTTGGCGACTGATAGCGTAAGTAAAGAAAACCTCACCATTAACGAAGTAACCCTAATCAAAGATCAGCAGCAAAAACAAATTGATTCTTTGGTTAGCATACAGTTGAAAAAGCAATTATCCGCTGCTCAGGGTGATCAGGCAAAAACCCGCGAACTGGAAGCAAAACTTAAAGAGATTAGCCGAAATGATTCCCTGCGGACAATACAGCAAACTGCTGAGATTAAAAAGTTAAAGCAACATGCTGTAGGGTATCCGGTTGTGCTTAATCAGGATACACTGTTCACCATATTTACCCGAACAGGTTCATTCAGTGCCAAAGAACGTGCAGCTGGCATTTCCAAAAAAATTCAGACCCTTTATGAAGATGCATTTTATGCGCCTGATTCTTTGCAAATCAGGTCTACTGCCGATAATTTTGATTTGGTTTATAAAAATGAAGAAATCATTCTTAGTGTATCTAACTTAGATGGACTGTGGTTTGGAAAAAATAATGCACAGCTCAGCAGTGATTATCTGGCAAAAATCCGCAATGCGATAAAGGCAGAAAGAGCGGCACACAGTTTAACCAACTGGTTAAAACGTATTGGTTTTTGCGTACTGATATTAATTGCATTGTACCTTCTGGTAAGCGCCATTTCCTGGTTATTTTCTAAGAGCAGAACCTATATACAGATGCGCTCCCGCAGAATTATTAATGGGCTTAAACTTGGAAAACTCAAAATAATTGCCGCAAAAGACCTCGAAATGGTTTTCGTGAAGCTTAACAACTTCCTGCAAATTGTAACCACTTTACTTATTATTTACCTATCGCTGCCTTTACTATTCAGTGTTTTTCCTGAAACGGAAAGCTGGACAAATACTTTATTAAATTGGATACTTGCGCCATTAAGGGCCGCATTTTCAGGCATTCTTGCCTATCTGCCTAATTTATTTACGATAGGCGTAATCTACCTTATTTTTAAATTTGCCTTAAAGGCTGTCAGGTATTTTTTTATCGAAATTGGAAAAGGCAATATACAGTTAAATGGCTTTCATGCCGATTGGGCCATCCCGACCTTTAACATATTAAGGTTCATACTCTATGCTTTTATGCTGGTGATAATTTTTCCCTACCTTCCGGGTTCGGGCTCTGCAGCCTTCCAAGGCGTTTCTGTATTTTTAGGTATATTAATCTCGCTAGGTTCTTCAAGTGCAATTACAAATATTGTTGCCGGACTCGTGATTACCTATATGCGTCCATTTAAGAGAGGAGACAGGGTAAAAATCGGCGAAGTAACTGGAGATATTATTGAAAAAACAATGCTGGTTACGCGCATCAGGACCATAAAAAACGAAGATGTTACTGTACCTAATTCTATGGTACTCTCCTCAAGCACGGTAAATTATTCTGCACAAGCTGGGCCATTGGGTTTGATTTTACATTACGAAGTAACGCTTGGATACGATGTAGATTGGAAAAAAGCATACGAACTGCTTATCAGCGCAGCATTAAAAACTGAGTACATATTAAACGACCCCGCACCTTTTGTATTACAAACGCGGCTTGACGATTATTATGTTTCTTATGAGATAAATGCCTATACCAGGGAAGCCGGGAAGCAGGCGCTGATTTACAGTAAGCTTCTGGAAAACATCCAGGATGAAATTGCTGCAGCCGGAATAGAACTACTGTCGCCAGCCTACAATGTTATCCGGAAAGAATAAAATGATTACTCTTCCATTTCGAGTACGGATAAAATATTGCCCGAAGGGTCTGTAAACCAGGCAATGCTTGGCCCACCGTTGCCACGGGAAATCCCTTTTTCGTCCGTTTTTAGATATTCCGAATCGTATTGCTCAAACTTTATCCCTTTTGCGGTTAATTCATCAACCGTTTTCTCAATATCCTGAACCGGAAAATTTAACACGGTAAAGGTTGCAGGCTCATGATCAGGCTTCGGGTAAACCATAACATTTGTTGTACCAGGTACTTCGATTTCTATAATACCCATTGGATTATCTTTAACGCTTAACCCTAAAATGTTGCGGTAAAAATCTGCTGCTTTGCCGATATCTTTTACCGCAAAAGAGCTAAAGGCTTGTGATTCTTTTAACATGATATTTGTATTTTAATGTTTATGATGATTTCCAGATGCCCAGCAAACGTCGGATAACGATAATTTCGGCGGTATGATAAGCATTATGATCTGCAATTTGTAAGGCCTCACGAAGTATACTTTGACCGCTACCATGTGGGATGCGTTCAAATAAATCTTTGGAGTCAAGCAAATCAATAAATGCTTTCAAATCATTTTCTATTTGATTTATACAGTTCTCCCAATCCATTTCGCTTTTGGGTTCAGCATCTTTTGCCCAATATTCATCTGGCCATTTTGGTGAAACATGGTTGGTATCCTTACTAAATTCAAGCATATCCCATTGGGCTATCCTGATGTGGTCGGTAAGTTGCCAAATGCTATAAGGTAAACCATGCGGTTTTTGTCCGAGCAATTCAAAAGGTATATCTGCCACCGCATCTTTCAATCCGGTATGTGCAGTGCCACCATTCAGCAAATTCTTAAGTTCGGTAATCAGCAGGCCTTTACTTTCCATATAATATCTGATAAACAAGCATATAACAAACCATATCGGTTTAGGTTTGTAAAAATGACATGAAACGTTGGGTGTTGGCTTTGCTTGTATCTGGATTTCATTATTTTTGAGGATGACCTACACGGAACTATTCCCAATCCTGAAAAACTACACTTATCTAAATACGGCAAACTCTGGCTTGCTTTCTACTGAAATCGCAGCATGGCGTCGCAAACATGATGAGGAATTTATACAGGAGGGCAGTAACTTCAGGGCAAACAGCCTGGCAATAATGGAAACGCTACGGACAAATCTGTCGGAAACTTTCCATGTCAAAAGGGAGCATACATTTTTAAGTCCGAATTTCTCTAGCGGGTTTAATTCAATATTGAATGGTTTAGACAAAAAACATCGAATTTTGCTCTTGAAAGAAGATTATCCATCGTTAACTTATCCGATTATGAGTTATGGATTTGAATCATGTGAAGTACAAATTAATGCGAAACTAGAAGAAAATATCCTGCAATCTATAGAGCAGTTTAAGCCTACAATTTTTGCGTTCAGTATGGTGCAATACATCAGCGGACTTAGAATGCAGAGCGACTTTATCCGCTTGTTAAAAACCAATTACCCCAATTTGATTTTGATTGGTGATGCCACCCAATTTCTGGGAACTTCCACCTTTAATTTTGAACAATCGGGGCTGGATGTTTTAATTGGCAGTGGCTATAAATGGCTTTTAGGCGGATATGGAAACGGTTATATTTTTCTATCTACTGCCGCTAAAGAAAGCATTTATCGAAACAGAAAGGATTCAAACGCCCCAATTTCGCCTTTATTAACTGGCCGTGATTATTTATCCCTTACCTTAGAACCTGGTCATTTAGATAGCCTCAACTTTGGAACAT
This sequence comes from Pedobacter aquatilis, assembly GCF_032678425.1. Taxonomy (GTDB): domain Bacteria; phylum Bacteroidota; class Bacteroidia; order Sphingobacteriales; family Sphingobacteriaceae; genus Pedobacter; species Pedobacter aquatilis_B. The sequence goes on from NZ_JAVTSG010000001.1 coordinate 314,677, forward strand.
TGAACCAAGGCATCAAATATTTAAATACTGTTGGCTTTGATAATATTGAAAACAACATCGGGGAATTGACGAAGAAAGCAAGAACCAAATTGCATAAGAAAGGCTTGCTTTTGGATTGGATGTTGGAGCGGAAGGAACAATCTTCTATCATCAGTTTACCACTCCAAGAAGAACAGATTAATCGGTTAAAGGACGCTAATATTCTGGTTTCGCCAAGAGGAACGGGTACCAGAATATCGTTCCATTTCTACAATACAGAAGAAGATTTAAACCGTTTGCTGGAAGTTTTGGATTAGCTTACTTTCCATACCGCATCTACAAAATATTGATTTGTATCGGTAAAATATCGTGCTACTTTAAAGCCAGAACTTGCTGCAAGTTCTTCAATTTCTGGTTTTGCATACTTCTGTGAAATTTCCATCAAAATGTATTCATCCTTATCAAAATGAAATGTAGCATTCCCAATGGATACCTGTTGATTTAGCAAGCTGATGATGTAACTCTTGCATTCTCCCGTTTCGGGGTTGTAACTTGCATAATGTTCGAAGGCATCTAAATCAAAGTTGCCATCAAGTTCCCGATTTATTCTTTTCAATAAATTTAAATTGAAAGCTTTGGTTATACCAGCTTCATCGTTATAGGCACTTAGTATTTTCCTGGGGTTTTTCTTTAAATCGAAACCAATAATCAGGATATCTTGCGGAGCTAAGAATTGTTTTAAATGAATACAGAAAGCCTGGGCTTCATCAACAGTCATATTCCCAATATTAGCCCCCATAAACAGCACTACCTTTCGCCTGTTAGAAATTTCTGCTGCTCTTTTCAGCATTTCGAAATAATCGCCATTTAAACCTTCGAAATTAAGGTTTGGTAAACTTACAGGTAAGTTTAACTCTAATTCTGAGATAACATGAGCGGAAATATCAATCGGGAAATATTTAAAACTGCACTGTTTTTGCATTAAGGCATTTAATAAATGGATTGATTTTGTCGCATCGCCCGCACCAAGCTCAATCAAATCGAATCCGCTTCCATCACCTTCAATATTGTCTGCAATCTCGTCGGCCTGAAACTTCATAATTTCCATTTCCGCATTGGTCAGGTAATATTCTTCCATCTCCATAATCTGCTGAAAAATCTGATCTCCAGCTTCATCATAGAAATATTTAGAATGCATACGCTTGGGCATTTCTGCTAAACCTTGAAGGGTTTCTTCAAGAAACTGCTCATTCTTTACGCTCACTTTTTCGGTCAATATCATCATAAAATTCTACTTAGCCAGGCGGATACCTGTATACTGCCATCTTAAATGGGAATGAAAAAAATTTCGGTAACTCAAGCGACTGTGCCCAATTGGAGTGGCAACCGATGCCCCACGCAGCACCTTTTGATTAACCATAAACTTACCATTATATTCGCCAATGGCACCGGGGACTTTATTAAATCCAGGATATGGAAGGTAGGCACTTTCCGTCCACTCCCATCGCTCACCCCAGTTAAAATTTTGTGCGGCAACCTCCCACTCAAATTCGGTTGGCAACCGCAAACCTTTCCAGTTCGCAAAGGCGTAAGCTTCATAATAACTTACATGCGTAACAGGCTGTTGCGGAGCTATCTCTTTTAATCCCTGTAAGGTATAATTAAACCAGGTTCCATCAACTAGGTGCCAATACATGGGTGCATTAATTTGATTTGTTTTTACCCAATCCCAACCCTCTGCATGCCAGAAGTTAAAATTCTGATAACCTCCGTCCGTGATAAATTCCAGATATTCCTGATTAGTTACCAGTGTACTGCTGATTGAAAATTCGTTCAGGTAAACTTTGTGTCGGCCCAACTCGTTATCAAAACTAAAATCCGCTCCGTTAAAGCCAATATCGTAAATCCCTGCCGGGATGTTTATCCTTTCAGAACCAGTTACTGCCGCACTTGAAACCTCCGTTTTGCTTTCATGATAGGCCGGAAATAATGGATTATTGCCCAAAATATATTTAATATCAGTTTGCAAAAGTTCTTGGTGCTGCTGCTCATGGTTAAAACCAAGCATTAATAAATCATAAACTTCTGCATTTACTTCCGTTGATAAGAAATTCACCATTGCCTCATCAACATAAGCCCTATATTGGTAAACCTCATTAACGCTTGGCCTGCTTAAATTTCCTCTGTCCGTTCGAATAACCCGGTTACCAATTGTTTCGTAATAACTGTTAAAAACAAAGTTGTAATCTTCGTGGTATAACTGATAATCAAAGGAAAAAGGCTTTAAAATAAAGGTTTCAAAAAACCAGGTTGTATGGCCTAGATGCCATTTCGGAGGACTTACATCTGCAACCGGCTGAACAACATAATCTTCGGTTTGTAAAGGCTCGCAAAGTTGCTCAGAGTACTTTCGAATGCTCAGGTATTTTTCAGCAAGATTCATTAATGTTTATCGAGATGGTGCTTAAGGTCTGTTATGCTATTAACATTTAGTTCGGCCGATTGTTTTTGCCGCATCATTAAAGCATAAGAATTATTAAAGCCAATTGGCTTTAACCACTTGATTTTATATTTCCGAATAAATTCATCACTAACATATTTATAAGTCTGCTCTTTATCGGTTGAAATTCTGGAAACTAATTTTGCATCAGGTTTTAAAATGGCCAGTAATCCTGTTCCGGTGTACTCAGGATAAAAGTCAATTTGTTTATTCGCCAAGGCATCAAAGCAGATTTTTGTACCGCCCAACCCAGTTTTGGTTTGTACTTCATAATCTGTATTTCCGCTGATAAGCATGGCATAAATTTCGGCAAGGATATATTGTTCTCCAAAAATCTTTGACCCGATTTTGACGGTTCCGGCATGACCATTTTTTGCACTTTTATACAAACCATTTTTGATCAGAAAATCTTTCGCAACCCGTGCTGGTGTTTGGTGGAGGTAGTCTGTCCGGTAATTCAAATCTGTCATGATGGAATCTGTAATTTTTCCGGCAAGGAGATTTAAGGTTTTTTCCAGTTCAGGAAATTTTTCCAATGCAGTAAGTGATACTATCGGTGCTGCATAATATGGAGGAAATATGCCTTTATCGTCTTTTAATATTTTTAAACCAAATGCTTTTAGTCTTCCATCTGTAGAATAGCCGCTGATAACATCCAGTTCTTTTGAAAATGCAGCTTTGTACATAACGGCATCACTAATTACAACCGTTTTTATTTTTAAGCCATAGGCTGATTTAAGACCTAAATCTCCATCTTGCCTCCCCATAAACTCGGGCGTAAACCCAGCTTTGAGGCTGACACCTTGTGCAGATGGCAGGATATAAAAAACTGTCATGATAACAATCACTATCGGAAACGCCACTAAAACCTTTCTGAGTTTTTTAAAGTTCAATTTTTGAGTGACGGACAGTAAGGCATCTAATATAACGGCCAATAAAGCGGCAGGAATAGCGCCTGCCAAAATCATATTGGTATTGTTCAAAGAAATTCCGCCGAAAATAAATTCGCCCAAACCACCTGCAGCAATATAAGAAGCCAGCGTTGCCACACCTACATTTATTACGGTGGCGGTACGGATGCCAGCCAGTATTATTGGCATGGCCAGTGGAATTTCAATCTTAAAGAGTATTTGACTATTATTCATCCCCAAAGCCTTTGCGGCTTCTCTAACGTGCTTATCGATACCGATAATACCAGTATAAGTGTTACGGATGATGGGCAGCAAAGCATAAATAAGCAGCGCAACAATCGCTGGTTTTGCGCCAATACCCAGAACAGGAATCATGAACCCCAACAGCGCAATACTTGGTACAGTTTGTAAAACGCCCGCAATACCCAATACTGTTCCCGATAACTTACGTTTTCTGGCGATTAAAATGCCCAATGGGAGACCAATCGCAATGGCCAAAAGTAGAGAGATAAAGGTAAGCCCGATGTGCTGTAGCGTCTGATTAAGTAGTTTATCAGATTCCATCGACATGAACTGCCACAAAGTTTGTTGTTCATTCATAGTCGTTGGATATTTTATACTGATTGAAAGCTTTGGTCAGGTCTTCAAAGCTGGCTATTTTCTTTTCGCCTGCATCATTGTGAAAACTTAGGCTACTGCCATCTATCGAGCGAAGTTTTTCCATCGCCTCCCAAATGCTCCATTCAGCAGTTACACTTTTACTATCGCTTTCCTGACCATCAGGTAAGCCAGACCAGACATCCTTAATTTGAATAACCTGAAAAGCTAATGCCAACCGCTGACCATCTAAAAACTTCCTGGAGAAATCGTTCTCGGGTTTAAAAAGCAACTCTTTTGCAGTGCCTATCTGCATAATTTCGCCCTTATCCATTAGGCAAATCCTGTCTGCAAGTGTAAAAGCCTCCAATACATCATGCGTTACCATCACAATTGTTTTTTTCTTTAGCGCTTCCAGGTTTTTAAATTCTTGTTGAATGCTGGTTCTTGTTACGTTATCGAGTGCCCCAAAAGGTTCATCCATTAATAAAATTGATGGGTCTGCAACTAAAGCTCTGGCAAGACCTACCCTTTGCTGTTGCCCACCACTAAGCTCATCCGGAAAGCTTTTTAAAATACTAGCAGGCAAATGTAGTTTCTCAATTATTTCGTGAATCCGTTCGCTGATTTTTTGTTTATCCCAGTTCAGCAATTTAGGCACAACAGCCATATTTTCTTCGATGGAGTAATGTGGAAACAGTCCGATATTTTGCATAACATAGCCGATGCCTCTCCTCAGATTTTCGGGTTTTTGCTGCTTTACTTCATCTCCGTTAATTATAATCTGACCTTCATCAGGCGCTATCAAACGGTTAATCATTTTAAGCGTTGTTGTTTTACCGCAGCCACTTGTACCCAGTATCACCAGAGTTTCACCTGCCTCTACCTTAAAAGAAACCTGATTTACGGCAACTTTGTCGCCATAACTTTTACTAACGTTTTTTAGCTCAATCATTAATCTTCAATCTTCATAAAAAGATTATTTAACGACTCGGAATAAGTTGGATGTGCAAAAACACAATAACGGATTCGGTCGTAAGTTATTCCACCTTCCATTGCCATCTGCAATACAGACATGACCTCTCCACCCTCCGATGCCAAAATTGCCGCCCCGAGTATTTTCTTACTTTTTACATCAACAATTGCTTTCATCAGTCCAAGGGTTTCGCCAGTTTCTATCCCCCTTGCAACGGAAGACATTGGCAATACTGCCACTTTATAATTCAGATTTTCTGCCCTGGCTTCTTTTTCCGACATACCTATTCTGCCAAGTTGAGGGTCGGTGAACATACAATAAGGAAGCGGCCTGTCTTTAATATTATAGTTTTCGCCTTCCATTAAATTTCGATAAACAATCGTGTAATCGTTGTATGCAATATGCGTAAAGGCAGGCCCGGCTTTAACATCGCCAAGCGCATAGATTCCTTTTACATTTGTTTCCAGTTTGTCATTCACCACAATATACCCTTTTTCATCCGTTTTGATGCCACCGAGCGCCAGATTCAGTCTTTCAGTTTGAGGCGTTCTTCCGGCAGCAACCAAAATATGACTTGCCTTTAAATGTTTTATATTTTTACCCGATTTAACCTGAACTTCAAGTTCCTGCTTATTCTTTGAAGAAACACTTTGTATCTGGGCTTTTGTAATGATTTCAATTTTTTCTGCCTCGAGTATTTCTGTCATTGTTTTTGAGACATCTTCATCTTCCTTAGCTAATATTGTTGCAGATTTTTCGAGAACGGTTACCCTGCTCCCAAAACGACTGAACATCTGGCCAAACTCTAAACCAATGTAATTACCGCCAATAACAACAAGATGTTCGGGTACTTTTTCCAATTCGAGGATAGAGGTTGAGGTTAGGAAGTCTGTTTCGGATAACCCTTCAATATCGGGAATGGCTGTTTTTGCACCTGTGTTGATAAAAATCCAATCGGCTGTTATCACCTTTTCACCACCTTCATTTAATAAAATGGTGATTTCTTTTTCAGCGCTAAAGCTGGCCTCGCCCATAAAACACTTTAAACCCGCAGTTTCTAGAATACCCTTTTCTGCTGAACTTCTGAATTGCTCAACGATTTTATCTTTTCTTTTTTTAATTTTCTTAAAATCAATTTTGATGCTACCGATTTCGATACCAAGCGCCGCAGCTTGGCTGGCCTGAAAGGCTTGTTTCGCAGAAGCAATTATCGCTTTCGTTGGCGTACAGCCATCATTAATACAAGTTCCACCTATTAAGCGCTTTTCGATAATTGCAGTTTTTTTACCAGCCAAAGCGAGTTTTTTAGCAAGTGGAACGCCGGCCTGTCCTGCGCCAATAATTATTGCATCAAAATGTGTCATGGTATTTTAGTGATTTGTATCCTCAGTATTTGAAGAACAACAATAAAACCTCAATTATGTTCAGGGAAGAAGCGTAGATGTTGGTGAGCATAAAGATGCCCGAATGGTTTTTTATCTCTCAGACTTTTGTTTGAAGAATTACAAATTCTTATTATTATCAGCTCGAGATGCTCTTTGAAACATTTCGAACAGCTTGGTTAATAAGCAGACCATTATACCCCCAATAGCTAAAATTTAAATGCATTTGAGTCAGATAGTTGTTATAATATAAATACGGAAAACATTCTTCGGTATTAAGGGTTGAATTAAATCAAAGAGTCAAATACTATCGTTGCAAAATAATGAACAAAGCTTTCGCCCTACTTTTTACCCTTATTGGATTTTTTACACAGCGTGCGCATGCACAACTCAATTTTGAGCAGCTTATACAGGCTGGCCCTCAGGATGCTGAAAAGCTTATCAACGCTTATACCCGTCCCCTATTTTATGGGTTTGGCTTAGGCATGAACAGTGGATGGACAAATACAGCGCAAACTTTGGGGCCTTTACATTTCGACATTCGGGTAGTTGGCACTGGTTCTTTGGTACCATCGTCCAGGCAATCTTTCGATATCACAAAGATTGGACTTTCAAACAGCCTCCGTCCGGCCGACCCTTTACGAACAATATCCCCAACATTTACGGGCGACATTAATACAAACGGTCCATTGGTTGATCTTTTTGATGGCAACAACAATAAACTTGTTTCTTTTGAGCTTCCAAGGGCCATTATAAGAAATTTTGTGCCTACTCCACAGCTTCAATTAACGGTTGGCTTTTTCGGCAACACTGAATTTATGATACGTGCAGCTCCAAAAATCAGGTTGGGTGAATATTTCGGTTCTATCTCACTTTTAGGATTTGGCGTGAAACATAATATTGTCAGGGATTTCGTTGATAAGGATATCAAGAAAACACCATTTGATTTTTCAGTTCTTGCAGGTTTTACAAGGTTAAAATACAGCATGAATCTTGACTTGCAACCTTTGAACGGAATGATACCAGAAACACCAGAGGAAGCGAAAGACTTTACAACCCAACAAGTTTATGCAACTTTCGACAATTATATATTTCAGGCTACCCTATCTAAACAAATTTCTTTCTTTACTCCCTTTATTTCTGCCGGATATAGTATCTCCGGCGCCAATCTGGCTTTGAAAGGGAATTTTCCTATCGTGAATAGCATCCGGGATAATCAATTGGCCTACATCACCTATACAAATCCGTTTGAACTTAAACGAACCTATCTAAAAACCTTTAGGGGAGACCTTGGCTTCCAACTGAAATTTCCTATTTTGAGGATTTACGGCGCCTACGGTTTCTCCAGTGGTTACGGTATGCTCAGCGGTGGAATTGGTATTGGAATATAATTCCCCTCGCCAGCGCAAGCGTGTCGCGTATGCATTACAATTTCAATATCAATCAAAATGGCTAATATCAATTCACTTCTTGCATATAATTACACTGTGCATAACTTTAACGGCCTACTTAATGAATAGATGGAGCATAGATCAAGTAGGGATAAAGCATAGATAGAGTACTGTCAAAACTGATTTTCTCATAACAACCTATTTATCAGGAAATTTAAAATTGATGCAACGAGGTCAAATTAATCGGTTTTTCCAGTTAGATGGATAAACCAAAGTACTTGACCCCTATTAGCCAATTTAATAACCCCAAGAAATCAAAAATTAACAAAAATCACATTTCCGGTGACATGGATCAATCCACTCTGATTTATCCATTTAGATCGTTAACTCAAATTTAAAATGACGAATTGAACTTGTCATTTACAGCGTATTAAGCACCCTTGAAAATTAGCTAGAATAATTCTAAATAACTTCTTTTGCAGCAATTTATAACTAGTCTTAATTAATATGAGGAAAATTTTACAATTCCTCTTGCTGGTTGGAGTATTTGCACTACAACAAAACTTACAAGCGCAAGAGCGAAAATTAAATGGAATAGTAACCGAGGAAGGTACAAATGTCCCTTTACCTGGAGTAACCATTAAAGTTAGCGGAAAACCATTTACAACGGTTACTAATGAAAACGGTATTTTTAATATTAAAGCTCATCCAGGCGATTTAATTATGTTTTATTATGTTGGCTACCAAACCGTTGAGCATAGATTAACTGACAAGGAAAGTCAATTAAACATCAAGCTATCTGAGGTAGCACAATCTTTGGCAGATGTTCAGATTACTGGTGCGTTAGGCATTACCAGAAAATCGAAAGAACTTGGTGTAGCGGTTTCAACCGTTAAAGGCAGTGATGTTACCCAAACTCAAGTAGTCAATCCATTAAATGGATTACAATCTAAAGTAGCTGGATTGCAGGTTAATATGTACGATTCGGGTGTTAACCCACAAGTTAGAGTTACGCTTCGCGGTGCAAGGAATATTAATGACGCCAAAAACGAGCCGCTTTTTGTAGTTGATGGTGTTCCTTTAGCTACGGTAAGCTACTATAATCCACAGGCTGGTGGCACAAAGAGAGAAGCTTCAGCAATTTCAATGCTAAACCCAAATGATATTGAGGATATCACCGTATTAAAGGGGGCAAATGCAGCCGCAGTTTATGGTTCTCAAGGCGTTAATGGCGTTATTATTATCACTACAAAAAAAGGAAAAAGTGGTCAGGGTGCTATTAATTTCACACATGCAACCACCTTTGATAAAATTGCATGGTTACCAGAACTACAAGATACTTATGGTTCTGGTTTCGATGGGGTATTCTTACCGTACGAAAATCGTTCTTGGGGACCTAAGTATGATGGCAGTTTAGTAAAAGTTGGGCCTATTTTACCCAATGGTACACAATGGACTTTGCCTTATTCGCCAATCAAAAATCAAAAAAGAGATTTTTTCGATACCGGGCTTACCAATCAGGAGAATATTTCGTTTTCTGGCGGGGATGATAAATCAACTTATTTTTTATCAGGTCAATACCTGAATAAAACTGGTGTAATACCGAAAGATAAAAGTGATAAGGCGAGCTTACGCTTTAATGGCAGCAGAAAGTTTGGAAAGCTAAACACATCCTACGCCTTCAATTATATCCAAACCAATACATCTACCACAACATCAGAACCTTGGGTAAACGTACGTTCAATGCCATTGTTTATCCCTTTGGATGAATTAAAGGACTATAAAAACGTAGATTTTGCTAAGCCAGAATATTATTTTTCAAGCACCACACTTAATCCTTATTGGGCAATTGATAACCAGCGACAAGATGTTAAGCAGCAAAACCTGAATGGAAACGTTAGTTTTGATTATCAGATTACAGATTGGTTCAAAGCGACTTATCGCCTCGGTTTAACCAGTGTAAATACTGGATACAAAAGTTTTAGCAATAAATTTGATAATGCGGCTATTCCTTATACCTATTTAGGTGCTAATGGCAATACGTTAACGGCTACCAGGAGAAGTAGTAGTTACGGCGGAACGGCGGCAGGCATGGTGAGCGACCAATCGATAGAAAACCAGCAATTGAACAGTGATTTTTTACTACAGTTTAATAAGGATTTCGGAAAATTCAGCTCCCGATTATTGTTGGGGCAAAATTACCAGGATATTCGTTACAAATTTGTACAGGTTGGTGCTGCCGCATTAAATTTCCCTGACTTATATAATGAAAGTAATTTAACAGGAAACCTAAACGGAGGTTCATCTATACAACATCAGCGCCGCTATTCTTACTTTGGAGAGCTGACCTTAGGTTATGATGATTACTTATTTGCAACCTTGAATGGACGTAGAGAATCGGTATCCTTATTAGCTGCCGATAACCGAAACTACTTCTATCCCGGCGCAAATGTGTCTTTTATCTTTACAAAAGCCATACCAGCGCTTGCTAACAGCAATATTCTATCTTTTGGAAAGCTATATGTATCAGCAGCAAAAAGTGGTAATGTAACCGTAGAACCTTATGCTTTACAAAATGTATACAATAACGTAGAAGGTTTTCCTTTCGGAAGTTTATCAGGTGCTGCAATTAATGCACAAAACCTAAATAGTAACCTTAAACCAGAATTCGTGTATTCTTATGAAGGAGGTATTCAATTAGGTTTATTTAAGGATAGAGTACAGTTTGAAGCGACCTATGCTTATGCTGATAGCCGTGACCAGATTTTAGATATTTCTACATCCTTTGCGTCGGGTTTTGGTTCATCAAAAACTAATGCCGCGAGAATGAAAAGTAAATCTATAGAACTAAGTTTAAATGGTGATATCGTAAAAACTAGAAATTTTAGATGGTCGGCTGGTGTAAATTATACGCATAATGACAATACAGTGGTGAGCCTCGCAGGTGGTGTGGGCAACCTTGCGCAATGGAAAGGTCTATACCTTACTGCAGGAGAGCGCTATCCAACCTATTTATTGCCCGATTATATACGCGACCCACAAGGACGTGTGGTTATAAATAGCACCACAGGTTTACCAACGCAAGCTTCTGCATTAACGGATAAGGGAACCTCTCAACCTGTTCATATGTTAGGCTTCAATACCTCTGTACGTTACAAACAATTTTCTTTAAGTGCACAAATTGATGCACGCTGGGGCAGTATGTATTATACCGCTGGCGCCGAACATATTATTACAGCAGGTTTATTACCAATAAGCGCAGGCGAAGATTATGGAAGAGGCAACTTCATATATCCAAACTCAGTAATTGAAACTGCGCCTGGCGTATTTACAGAAAATACTACCGTAACAACAAAAGGCGATTTCAACTTTTGGAATACCTACAAGAATGTGTTTGCAAACAATGCCTTCGATGCGCACTTTGTTAAACTAAGAGAGGTTGCGCTTAATTACGAACTCCCAATGCAATTATTAGGAAAACAGAAAGCCATTAAAAACATAAACATCTCATTATATGGACGTAACCTGATAAACCTAAGATCTAAAGACAATATTTTTGGTGAAACCGAATTTATTTATTTGAGTGGTGTTGGATTTAGTGGTTTCAGAAATATTCCTGCAACCCGCAGTTATGGTTTTACTATCGGACTTGGCATATAAGTCTTCATCATCAAAAATTACATCATGAAAAAAATATTTTTCTATACAATTATCCTCACGGTTTTACTTTCAGGCATTTCCTGTAAGAAGATTCTTGACATTAACGATAATCCAAATGCATCTACTACAGTAACCAATGATATGTTACTTGCAGGTTCTTTATTGAGTACCACACGTTTACAAACCAACACCATTAACGAACTAGGCAATTTCTGGGCGGGTTACTGGGGCAAAGCCTATGATATTTCCAGCGCAACCACTGGTGCGGCAGGTACTTCTCTAGACTTGATTGCCAATTATAACATCATCGATAATTTTGCAACCAACATTTGGGAGCAATCTTACACCAGCATTTATAATTACACCTTATTGCAGCAGCAAGCCCAATCAACAGCCCCATTTTACTCGGGCATCGCTAAAATTATCAAAGGTTTACATTTCCTTCAACTGGTAGATCATTACAATAATGTTCCTTTTAGCCAGGCTGCTAATCCTAATAATACACAACCAATATACGATAACGGCGAACAGGTTTATGCTGGTGCAATTGATATGATTTCTTCAGGCATAGCCGATATTAAAAATGCGGGTTCCATAACTATTCCATCTACTGCTGATATTTTCTTTAGAGGGAATGCAGCATCCTGGATTAAATTTGGAAACACCATTAAATTACGTGCTTTACTGCGTCAAAGTGAGTTAAGCGGAAAAACCGCATATATTACCAGCGAAATTCAAAAAATAAATGCAGAGGGAAGTGGTTTTGTAACTGCCGATGTATTATCCAACCCGGGTTTTACAACCCAAGCGGATAATCAGCAAAACCCATTTTACACCACCTATTATAGAAATAGCCAGGGTGTAGCATCTGGAATGTTTAATGCAGTAAGGCCAACCCGTTATTTATTGAGTATTTATGATGCAACAGCCGACCCTAGAAAAGCAGCAATTTATGCTGAAGCAACAAATGGTGGTGGCTACAGAGGTGTATTATTGGGACAAAATACTGCTGATGCAACGCAAAATGCAACCGCAACATCAGCATTTAGAGGTCCATCTGGAGGCATTATCAAAACGGCAACAAGTGGTGCATTAATTTTCTCTGCCGCAGAATCTTATTTTCTTCAGGCAGAAGCAGCACAACGCGGCTGGATTAGTGGCGCAGCAAAAACTTATTACGAAAATGGCATTAGAGCATCGTTCACCTACATTGGGGTAGCGGCAACGGCCTTTACAAATTATAATGCGCAAGCGGCAGTTGCTTTTGATGATTCTTCGGCAAGTAATAAAATAGAACGCATTATTAGCCAGAAATGGCTGGCATTAAACAGCATTGATGGTCTGGAAGCCTGGAGCGATTTCCGAAGATTAGGATTCCCTAGAAATATGCCTAGTTCGGTTTCAGCATCAGCTGGAGGAACTGTATTTCCGAAACGCCTGCGCTACCCAAGCTCCGAAGTAAGTAGCAATAGTGCCGAAGTAAGCAAGCAAGGAAACATTAACGGTATAGTAAATAAAGTTTTCTGGCAACCATAGAAATTTAAAAAATCACATCCATCAGGCGATCGTAAGTTAATTTTTGCGATCGCCTTTAACATTTAAAATCATGAAGAACTTTTGGCGAAACATTCACTTATGGCTCGGATTAGCAGCTGGATTAATCTTTTTTATCGAATGCCTGAGTGGTACATTACTCGTTTTCGAAGATGAAATTACCTTTCTGCTCCATAAAGAACGGTATCAGGTGCCTGAAATAGGTAAAATGCTCCCACTGGATGAATTGATTAAATCAGTAAAAACAAAACACTCAAATGCGATTATTAAAGGTGTTAAGGTAAATAGCGAATTAAACAAAACCGTAGAGTTTAGCATCGGCATAAAAGAAAAAAAAGAACTGAATGTAGCAATTCCAACAAAAGTAAAAGGTGCGGAAAATCAACGAAGAGCACCCGGGAAACTTATCTTTGTTAACCCATATACTGGTATGGTAACTGCCGAGCTTGACCCGCAAGCTAAAACCTTCTTTACTTTCATGCTCCGTGTTCACCAAAGTTTGCTTGCTGATAAAGTAGGGAAATCTATTTTAGGCATTTCTACTTTCGTTGTATTTATCATACTTATAACGGGCATCATTTTATGGTTTCCTAAAAAAAGAAAGCAGCTAAAAGCAAAACTTAAAATAAAGACAGATGGTAGCTGGAAAAGATTAAACCATGATTTACATATAGTTTTAGGCTTTTATTGCACTATTTTTATTGTTATATTATTAGTTACAAGTTTGGCTTGGTCATTCAAATGGGCAAATGATGCATTGTATATAATCACAGGTTCAAAGCCTGGTTTTCCTGAAAAGCCAAAATCAACGGTTTTGCCTGAAAAACAAAAAACAATCAGCTATGCTTTTGCCTTAAAAAAGGCCAAAGAGAAATTCCCCGATGCACCATATTGGAGCATTTCTATCCCAAAAGCAGCAGATGAGGCAGTAGCCGTTACCATGGGTAGTAATGATGCATTACATAATAATGGCTTCGATAATTTAAGCCTTGATAAATATACCGGTGCAGTATTACTAAGTACACGTTTAAAAGATATGCCAGGAGGTTGGCAATTACGGAGATATATGAAACCAATACACACCGGAGCAATTGGTGGTCTATCTACTAAGTTATTGGCTTTTTTTGTTAGTTTAGTCAGTGCGGGTTTCCCAATTACGGGTGTAATTTTATGGTTAAACCGGATTCGCAAAAAAGCGCCAAAACAGAAAGTAACTACAACTCAATAATAATAAACTGAATGATTAACTGCTTAATTGTTGATGATGAAAGAGAAGCGCACTATGTACTTAAAAACTACATCAGCAGACACTCCGCTCTTCATTTAGCGGCACAATGTTATACTGCTGCAGAAGCCATTGATTGGCTAAATGAAAATGCAGTTGATTTAATTTTTCTCGACATTAACATGCCTGAAAAAGATGGCTTTTCATTAATTGCTGATTTAGTTAAACCACCGCTAATTATTTTAACAACAGCCTATTCGGATTTTGCACTTAAAGCTTTTGATTATGGAGTACTCGATTACCTGGTGAAACCTATTCCATACGAAAGATTTGAACAAGCTGTAGCATTGTGTACAGAAGTTTTTGTAGGTCGGCCTAAAGTATCGCATAAAATTGATGAATCTATATCCTTAAAAGTCGATCATGATATGATCGAATTCCGACTGAATGAAATTATTTACATTCAGAGTTATGGTAACTACATAAAAATCTACACAGAGGAAAAAGTCTATTTATGTTCTGCCACCACATCCGAACTGGAAAAAAAACTCCCGCCCTCATTGTTTACAAGGATTCACAAATCATATATTGTTTCATTAAATCATATTGGTATATATCAAAATGAAATGGTTTCTATGCAAATATTAAACGTTTTATTACCTGTTGGTATAACCTACAGAAGAAGCCTTAATGAAGTTCTAAATCCTTAATACATGCTTAAATTATTAAAGCACTTAGAAAATAAATGGGTTAGGGAAATTATTCTTTTTGTCATTCTGTTAATACTCACTACGCTTAATGATCGGGAAGATTTAATTCACCTGCACGAACTAAGAGACGGTTTTTTTGTTTTCATCATCTTATACATACATCTTCAGTTTCAACGCTTTTGGTTGCTACCTTTCCTTGTAAAGGGCAAAAATTTTATCTACTGGCCTTTAGCGATAGGCTTAGCGTTAGTATTTTCTATACTTGCTTACCAGATAGACCGATGGTTAGCGGTTGTTGGTTGGTACGATGAATTTAACGGCAACCATGGCCAACTTTTCCTGTACTATCTAGCCTGCTGTTTATTAAGCCTCCCGATTTTACTCCTAGCTTTTTTCATCGTTGCCTTTTATCGACAACAAAGAACAGAAACTGAAAACCAGCTAATTCTTAAAGAGATGGAAATGAAGCTTTTAAGAAATCAATTAGACCCTCACTTTTTGTTTAATTCTTTAAATAATTTGTATGGACTAAGTTTAGAAAAACCCGCAGAAGTACCTGAAAGGATAATGCAGATGTCGCAGATTATTCGATACCATTTGGAGTTATCTAAACAACCACAGGTATCGTTAAACGACGACCTTAATTTTATCGACCATTATATCGCTATTGAAACCAGTAGAATTGCTCACAAAGTAAGAATCGACTATAAAAAAAACATAGAAGTAACAGAACGGGCTATTTTCTATAGCATTGCGCCAATGATACTGATAACCTTTGTTGAAAATGCTTTTAAACATATTGGCTATCCACCCTCCAATCTACATGGAGAAATTCTTATTCAAGTCGGATTAACTGACAGTATCTTAACTTTTTCAGTTACAAACTCTACAGATAAGCAATTCTTTAACCCAAAGAAATCAACCAAAGTAGGCCTAAAAAACACGAAGAAAAGATTAAACCTCTTATACCCAAAGCATCATAATCTAGAAATCGTCAAACGTCATAATAGTTTCTTCATTGAGCTCATTTTAAAATTAGAAGAGGAAATTATTGTAAAAAATATATAAAGAAAATTAAAATTTATAGGATTTGCCATGGCATCCGAAGGGTATCGACTTGTATACCGTTAGAATCTCCAGTCTGCATATTTTGCCTGACAAAAGAGATGCTCAAGGAAGAAAACAAAGGAATTATGGAGAATAAACTCCTGCTCCTACCCATAATGCATTTTTATTATACTCCAACTTTACAATTATACATTTACTCTTGTTTTCTTGAATATATTTATTTAACTGTTAAAAGCTGGAGGCATTACGGAGAGAACTTTTGGGGAATTTATCTTTTGAGCTATTTACGCTCTCCTCGCAAAAGCTCTGCATAAATTTATCTGCAAAGTTTAGAATGCAATCTGATATATTGCAAATGAAATTAAATTTTTGAGTTAAGCTCAGTGCTAAACATTCTGTTTTAGATTTGGTTATGAAATTCTATATTGAAGTGATGCCAGCCATCATAATAATTATAGGTGATTTTCCATTTGTATAATTTACAAATTTCTTTGACTATTGCCAATCCAAGACCGTTACCTTTTGAGACTTTTATGTTTTTTTTAAAGCGATTAAATAGCTGGTCCCGTTCAAAGTTTAACCCGCTGCCTGTATTCGAAAACTGGAGTTGATTATAGTTCAATACTATCTTTCCTAATGCGCTCTCATCATTATGGTTAAGCATATTAGAAATCAGGTTTGAGACCAATATGTTTATAAGTGATGCGCTGGCATAAACTTTTTTTACATTAACGGTTACCTCCAGCTTAATATCTTTATGATTTATAATATCTTCAAGCAAGGAAACGTTATGGAGGATTGTTTGCTTTAAATCCACTTCAGCTTCATCTGGGAATACGCTGTTTTCGAGCTTAGCTAATAGCAGAAGCCCTTTATTGATACGACTAAGTCTGTTAACTGCTGTTTTTATATCAGCTAAATAAATACTTATATTTTCATCCAGCTGATGCTGACTAATGCGTTCGAGCCGGCCTTTTATTATAGCCAGTGGTGTCTGGATTTCATGCGATGCATTTTCAGTAAACTCACGTAATACTTTAAATTCTTTTCTGGCATCTGAACTGAAATTTTTAATCACCTCATTCAAATCCTTAAATTCATCAATGTTTGAGTCTATTAACTCAAGACTTTCTTCTCTTGAAACAGAGTAGTTTTTTATTGTATTTAAGTTTGCCGAAAATGGCTTCCATATTTTTTTATTGAGAAAATAATTGGCGACAGACCCAATAAATAAAAGCACTAATGCAATAAATCCAAAAATGTAGATTATGGTTTTATAATAACCCGACCAACCGATATGGGAAGTCATTACCGTTATCATATGAACTTTATCTTTGATTAATCGAGGTCTCCTTAGTAAGTAATAACCTTCCAGTTCTTTTTGTATCGGATCATAAATCAGGGTATCCTTAAAAACCGGGTCGGACATTAAATAAGCTCCAGAAACAACCTCTATTTTTACGAGTGGAAAATTAACTTTCCTATCCGCAATAATCTCATTGGAAATCATCTGTTCTTCCAGTTCCAGTTGCTCTTTTATCTCTGTAGATATCTCGACAAACAATAAGCCAAATAGCAAAAATGCCCCGGTACACAATACAGCTAAAGAAATCCAGAAATAATTTAGGCTGGTTCGTGTTAGCAGTCTCATTAACTCGTGAATTTATAGCCCATTCCGTAAATGGTTTTGATGTAATCTTTACCACTGGCTGCTATTAATTTTTTCCGAAGATTAACCATATGAACATAAATGGCATCAAAATTATCTGCTTCATCAAAGTTGTCGCCCCAGATGTGTTCGGCAATGGAAACCTTACCTAAAACACGATTTTTATTGATTACGAAATAAATTAATAACTGGTATTCTTTTTTGGTGAGTTTAAGTTCCCGCTTTTTGTAGGATAATAGTTTTGATTGGGTATCGATTGAAAAATCATCAAATGTAATGTACTCTATTCCTTTAAAGGCTTTTCTTCGGTGTAATGCATTTATTCTGGCATTTAGCTCTTCAAGGTAAAATGGTTTAGTCAGGTAATCATCAGCACCCAAATCCAAGCCTTTAATTTTATCGGTTAATGAATTCTTTGCCGAAAGGATCATAATTCCGGTATCGGTTTGACAAATCCGTATCTGCTTGATCAAATCCATTCCATTGCCATCAGGTAAGGTAACATCCAATACAATACCATCATAACTATAACTGTTGATTTTATCCATCGCCTGATCATAGTTTTGGGCCTGCTCACAAAGACAGCCCTGAGAAGAAAAATAGCTCAGCATTTCTTCCAGTAAAATTGGTTCGTCCTCGACAAATAGAAGTTTCATGGTTAGTTAAATAAAAAATCAAGAAAAAATATTTTTCTTAAGAATTTCTTAAGAATTGACTTGAATCTTTGCTGCAAGAATAAGACTTATTTAGACTTAATACAAATAAATATTTTTCAAACTATATTAATTTACAAATGGAAATCAAAAAATTTACACTTGCCCTAATGGTTGTAGCTGGTGCTTTTAGCTCTTGCAAAAAAGACAATTCCACTGAACCAGAAACTACTCTTCGAACAAAAATTGATTACGCAAAAATTACAGCAGACATTAAGTACGACAACACCAATATGCTATTCGTTGACGCATCAGGAAAGTC
The DNA here is from genome assembly GCF_032678425.1 of Pedobacter aquatilis. GTDB lineage: Bacteria > Bacteroidota > Bacteroidia > Sphingobacteriales > Sphingobacteriaceae > Pedobacter > Pedobacter aquatilis_B. The sequence continues at coordinate 333,274 of NZ_JAVTSG010000001.1, forward strand.
TACAGTGGATTTAACCAACGGAAACAATCGTTATAAAATGTTTCAGGCCATTAATGCTTACGCAGGAACTGGTACAACAGTTGCTTTAGATGCGAATGTTCTTAAAAATATGTTCAGCAATACCGGTACGCCATTTACAGGCACTTATGCAAGTTTAAACGGAACAACTGTACAGCTAAGAAATGTGGTGGCTTCTACACTTTCTGCTACAGAAAAGGCAACAGTTCTGGCTAAATTCGATGCAGACTTTACCAATATGGCCAATGCAAGTTTATCGTTTGCTGCAACAGCATCAAATGGAGTTGCTGGTAAATTAGGTACTCGTTTGGTTGATGCCAAAGGGCTGGAGGTTGCTCAAATTATCCAAAAAGGATTAATCGGTGCCTTACAAATTGATTACATCAGCAATGTTTTATTAAATACCGGCTTATCTGCTGATAATAAAACTGTTGTTGCCGGAAAAAATTATACTCAATTGGAGCAGAACTGGGATGAAGCTTATGGCTTATTAACCATTAATCCTAATTATTTGGCAGGTTCTACTGATGCGGTTAGAGGTACAACAGAATTTGCATTAGGTTCTTATCTATGGGAATATGGTCAGCCTGCGAGTAATGCAAATTTTAATTATACTAAAGTTTTAGGCGCTTTCCTGAAAGGTAGAGCAGCAATTGCCAATAATGATTTAACGGAGGTTAAGGCACAGGCTTTAATCATCAGAACAACTATCGAGCAATCTATCGCACGTGCGGCTATTGGTTATTTAACTAAATACGGTACCAGAACAACCGATGCTGATAGGGCTCATGATATTGGTGAAGGTGGTGGTTTTATCTACTCTTTACGTTTCTGCAAAATGAACGGAGCAGATGCGGCGTTTTCTGATGGCGTATTAACAGGCTTATTAGGCGCAAACGGCAATTTTTGGGAAATTACGCCAGCTAAAATTGCAACTGCTACAGCAGCAATCAAAGCTAAATTCAATATCTAGTACGATACAAATCATATTTATAACCGGATGGATTGTTCCTTTTAAGGAGCAATCCATTTTATCATTTCTAAACCATGGGCTATTTTAAAACTAAACAGATTTTTTCAGTACTGGTATTATTAACTTTTGGATTGTTGTATGCTTGCTCTAAAAATGGAGAAGGCCCCGCACCCGAGCCTACAGATAATAGTGCGAAAAACAGAAAAGAATTGTTAACCAATATTGCCGATAATATTGTTTTACCTGCTTACGCCAACTTTAAAGTAAAGTTAGATGCAATGGTAAGCAAATCAAATGCATTTACAACAACACCCACAGCCGCAACATTGACAGATTTTAGAGCTGCATGGGTTGATGCCTATATTGAATGGCAAAAAGTGGAGCTATTTGATTTCGGACCAGGACAAACAGAGGCCATCAGGACATATATTAATATATATCCGGCAAATGTAGCGGGTATTAACAGTAATATAGCTGCGGGGGCAAGTGCTAATTTAGAATTTACCTCATCCATTGCTACCCAGGGATTTCCCGCAATTGATTATTTAATTAATGGAACAGGCGTTAATGATGCCGATATCCTGAGCTATTTTACAACGACAACTGATGCCACCAAACGCAAAGACTACCTTAAAAGAGTTGTCGATCGCATTAACATCCTTTTTACAAAAGTAAATACCTCATGGTCAACCTACCGTGATCAGTTTGTGGCTGCATCAGGCTCAGATGCCAGTTCATCAATTTCTGTAATGGTTAACAGTTATGTGTTGAACTATGAAAGATTTATCCGTTCAGGCAAATTCGGTATTCCATCAGGGGCAATGATGAATGGTGTAGTTGCTGCCGATAAGGTTGAAGCGTTTTACAAAAAAGACATTTCACTCTCTCTGGCAAAGGCCGCTCAACAGGCTTCAATTGATTTTTTTAATGGTAAGAGTGTTAAAACAGGTACGGAAGGTGCATCATTTAAAACTTATCTGGATGCATTAGGTGCAAAAGATAGTAAAACAGGCACTAAACTTTCGCAGATTATTTTAGATCAGTTTGCTGCCAGTACTGCGAAATTGAATTTACTGAGCCAGAATTTCTTCAGCGAAGTTTCAACCAGTAATCAGAAAATGATTGATGTATACACCGAAATGCAAAAATCGGTTAGGATGCTTAAAGTAGATATGACTTCGGCAATGAGTATTACTATTACTTATACCGATAACGATGGCGATTAACTTTTAAAGATTTTGACGCAACGATATTTCGAAAGAACCACTTATTCAGCTCCCTTGGCAACCTATCGGGTGGCCATAGGGCTGATGCTTTTTATCAGTGTTTCAAGATTTATGCTTAAAGGATGGGTAGAAGTACTCTACATCAAACCCTTATATTTTTTCTCTTTTTATGGATTTGAGTTCATCAAACCCTTAGGGAATTATACTTATCTGCTGTTTGCTATCTGTGGCATTTGTGCCTTATTCATTGCAATTGGATTGTTTTACCGCATCTCAATTGTGCTTTTATTTTGCAGTTTCACTTACATAGAACTGATGGACAGGAGTACTTACCTAAACCATTATTATTTTATGAGTCTGGTTCTTTTTGTGATGATATTTCTGCCAGCACATCGATATTTCTCAGTAGATGCTTTCAGGAAACCAAAATTAAAGGCCGATAAAATCCCGAGCTGGACGATTGATTTGTTAAAAGTCCTGACCTTAATCCTTTATTTTTACGCAGGACTTGCTAAACTTAATAGCGATTGGTTAGTTAAAGCCATACCACTAAAAATATGGTTACCCTCAAAAAACGATTTGCCTATAATTGGTGGTTTGTTAAATTATCCACTTACAGCATTAATATTTAGCTGGTTTGGATGTATTTACGATTTAACAATTGTTTTTTTCCTTTGGAATAAGCATACAAGACCCTGGGCCTATCTAACAGTCGTGATTTTCCATATCAGCACAGCCATTCTTTTCCCTATCGGGATGTTTCCTTATGTAATGATAATTGCGGCTTTGATATTTTTCTCGCCAAAATTTCATTACCGAATTATCGGGAGGTTAAGCAAAATTTTCCGCTTGAAAAGAATGATTACAAAAGAGCCCGTTGTTTTCAAATATCATCCAACTACGCAAAGATTGCTACTCGCATTTTTTACGATTTTCCTTATCATTCAAATGCTGATGCCATTCAGGTATCTGTTGTATCCCGGAGAATTGTTTTGGACCGAGCAAGGTTACCGGTTTTCGTGGCGGGTAATGTTAATGGAAAAGGCAGGGTATGCACAATTTACAATAAAAGATAAGAACGGAAAATTTGCCATAGCAAACAACAACGAATTTCTAACCGTATTGCAGGAAAAAATGATGAGTACACAGCCTGATATGATTTTGCAATATGCTCATATGCTCAAAAAACATTACGAAAAAAAGGGCTTTGTTTCGCCACAAGTATACGTTGATTCTTACGTAGCACTCAATGGACGAATCGGGCAGGCTTTGGTTAATCCAAAGGTCGACCTAGCAAAAGAAGCAGACTCATTTTTACCCAAGACATGGATATTACCATTAAACGATGAAATTAAAGGTTTTTAACACAATTATTTTAAGCTTACTCTGTCTGGTTGCATTTGCACAGTCTAGCCTAACAGGTATTGTAAAATCAGCAACAGATAGTACAGTTATTGTAAACAGCAATATTTATTTAAGTGACGATCACAGTTCAGAAACCTCAAATAAAGATGGTGTCTTTGTTTTCGAAAATATAGCAAACGGACAGTACACGATACTGGTAAACTCAATAGGTTATAAAATTGAGCGGAAAACATTTGTGATAAAGAATACTGATGTAAAACTTGAAATTTACCTGCAACCTTCCACTGAACAATTAGATGAAGTTACCATAACAGATAAAAGAAATGATTTTGGCTTTTCTCATTTAAAAGCAGTAGAAAATTTAGGGATTTATGAAGGAAAAAAATCCGAGGTAATCCGGCCTGATCAACTGGTTGCAAATTTATCAACCAATAATGCCAGACAAGTTTATTCGAAGGTTGCCGGTTTAAACATTTGGGAGAGTGATGGTGCAGGAATCCAATTGAGCATAGGCGGCAGAGGATTGGACCCCAACAGAACTTCTAATTTCAATACCCGGCAAAACGGGTATGATATCAGTGCGGATGCTTTAGGTTATCCGGAAAGTTATTATACCCCACCAAATGAAGCTGTTGAACAAATTCAGCTCGTAAGAGGTGCAGCCTCATTGCAATATGGAACCCAGTTTGGCGGCCTATTGAATTTCATTATGAAAAAACCAAATCCAGGCAAGGCATTTGAGATTACCGCCCGTCAAACTTTAGGCTCTTACGGATTCTACAATACTTTTACCAGCGTAAGTGGAACTGTCAAAAAAATAAGTTATTATTCCTTCTTTCAATATAAAACCGGAAGTGGTTATAGGGGTAATTCTGATTTTAATACTTATACCGGATATGCAAATATTAACTATCAATTCAGTAACAGGACTAAACTAAGTTTCGAATATACCCTTCTTGATTATTTGGCACATCAACCCGGCGGCTTATCCGACGAGATGTTTAAAATTGACCCCACACAAAGTAATCGCGAAAGAAACTGGTTTAAGGTAAACTGGAATCTTTTTGCCTTAAACTTCGACCATGAATTTAATGCGAACAACAAGGTTAACATCAGGGTTTTTGGTTTAGATGCCAATAGGTACACAGTAGGTTTCAGACCAAACCGGGTAGCAACTACCGATTTTGGTACTGAACCTAGAGATTTGATTAAAGGTGATTTTAATAACTGGGGCATCGAAGGCAGATATTTGAAACGTTTCAAGGTGTTTAATAAACAATCAGTTTTACTATTGGGTACACGTTATTACCACGGTAGAAACCACAGCATACAAGGCCAGGGAACAAATGGAAAAGATGCTGATTTTAACTTTGTACAGCCCGAAATTTTCACGGCCAATGATTACGTTTTCCCCAACAGGAATACGGCCTTCTTTGCAGAAAACATTTTTAAATTGAGTGAAAAATTATCCATAATTCCTGGATTGAGGTATGAATTTATACACACTAAGGCTGAAGGGTACTATGGTACAGTTGCCTATGACCTTGCCGGGAATATAATTAACCACCAGGTTACGCCAGAAACCAGGGATAATAAGCGAAACTTTCTATTGGCTGGTTTAGGCTTAAGTTATAAACCGATAAATTCCATTAATCTATATGCAAACCTCTCACAAAACTACCGTTCAATTACCTTTAGCGATATGCGGGTATCGAACCCTTCTTCGGTAATAGACCCTAATTTACAGGATGAGAAAGGTTTTTCTTTTGATTTAGGAGTGAGGAGTGAAAATCAAAAATATGTGAACTACGATATCAGTGCTTTTTATCTGAATTATAATAACAGGATTGGAGAGGTACAATTTTACGATCAGAGTGACAGGATATTAAGGCTACGAACCAATATCGGTCAGGCGGTAATTATTGGTTTGGAATCTTATGGAGAAGCTGATTTAACCAAAATTGTTAATGATAACAGTAAATTAAGCACGGTTCTGTTTGTTAATGCCGCATATATTAAATCCGATTATCGAAAAAGTCAGATTCCCGGAGTAAAAGGTAATGAAGTTGAATTTGTACCTGCCCTAAATCTGAAAAGTGGCATCAGGCTAGGTTATGAGAAATGGAAAGCTTCCTTTCAATATACGCATTTATCAGATCAGTTTTCAGATGCATCAAACGCTGTTGATGGTGGACTCTCGGCTGTAGTGGGCTTAATTCCGGCTTATACCGTTATGGATTTTAGTGCATCTTATGAATACAAAAGATATAAAATAGAAGGTAGTATTAATAATTTGGCGAATGCTTATTATTTTACCCGAAGGGCAACCGGATACCCCGGGCCTGGAATCATTCCGTCTGACAATAGAACATTTTACCTGACCTTACAAGTTAAATTATAAAAGCAGAACTCATGACTTATTATACAGTTTCAGGGGCCATCTTCAGAAATGTTTATGGAAGTTAATTAAGGAACAGGCAAAACCGTAATTGAGAAAACGATTGCTGATTCCCGGGAAGATTTGGTGGTGAACTGGCTTCCAAAAAGTTACATTACCCTTTCTACATTATAAAAGCTTACCCGTAGATAAAATTTCTATAATATAACCCAACTAGATTGCCTACCCCTTCGCCGGCCATCAACAAACTTAGCAATTACTAAGGCATATTTTAATAGAAAAGCCGTTTCAAATAATTGAAACGGCTTTTGTTGGTGGAGAATATCGGATTCGAACCGATCACCTCTTCACTGCCAGCGAAGCGCTCTAGCCAAATGAGCTAATCCCCCATTTTTTTTTGAATAATCAAAAACAAAATTCAAATTATTCAATCTCTAATCGATTATGCAACAAAAATAGCAATTAGTTTCTCTAAAGCAAATCAAAATTAATCTTTAAAACGGAATGCAAACATTGCGATTATACAGCAAACAGAAAGTGCAGAAGGTAATGGATGGTTGATGAATAAGAACATCAGAAAGGTAAGTATTAAAAGCATGATGAAAAACATCAACGCTTTAAATACAGAATCCATAAAGCACATTGCAACAATGGCGAGGATATAAATCGGAACAATAACAACAAAGGCAAACATGCGGCGAAATTAATCGCGGCATATTAAATAAAGATTAAGCTGGTATTAACTCGGCTGTGCTTAACAATTTCTGGTAAGTATCTACGAATTGCGACACATGAAAACCATCCATAAGAGCATGGTGAGCATGAATGGAAACCGCCATTATTCTTCGCTCATTTTCTATCCGAACCTGTCCGAATGAAATTTTTGGACAACTATCCTGATGAGAGAAACTGCGGGCGTGCGACATTGATTTAAAGTTTAACCAAGGTAGCGCAGAATAATGAATCACATTATCTCCAGATGCAGAAGGAATTAAGCCTGTAGTGCTTTCTACTTTTGCAATTTCTGCAATTGCAGCTTCCCGGAATGCTAGAAAATCTTCATGGTAATCAATATAACCAAACCCGAAAGTGCCGTTTGGTCTGTTGATGGTTGCAGAGGCATTAATAACATCGTATTTCCACACATCATCGCCACTAATTCTATAGCTGAAATTTTCAATCGCATTTGCGGCAACTAATGATTTGTGCAAATAAAGCTGGAAAAAAGAAACGCCTGAAGTTTTTGCTTCGTGATAGGTTTCTGTACAATCCACATCAACCGTAACCCCAAAAAATGGTTCTTCAAAACGGTTAAAGAAATTGAAATGGTCTTTTCTAATCCAAGTGTTTATATCTATTTTTTCTTTCATACATTTAATTTAGACAGCACATCTGATAAACTTTCCATTTGGTAAAAATTATCGTGTTCTATCGTATGTTCTACATGCTCGTGTACCCAGGTGGTGTGGTACGGAATGTGAACGGCGCTTCCACCAATTTCCAAAACAGGTAACACATCCGATTTTAAAGAATTTCCAAGCATTAAAAATTCTTCGGGTTTGCAATCTAAATGTTTCAGCAACTTCTGGTAATCTTTGGGCTGCTTATCACTCATAATTTCGATGTGGTGGAAATAATGGTCCAGTCCAGATTTGGTCAACTTTCTTTGTTGGTCCAATAAATCACCTTTGGTGGCCACCACCAATTTATATTTTCCTTTCAAGGCTTTCAAAACATCTTCCACACCATCTAACAATTCGATGGGTTTATTCAGCATTTCCTGCCCTAATTGTATTGCCTTGCTAATAATTTCGGGATTAACTTTCCCTTCGGTAACCCGCATAATGGTTTCAATCATGCTCAGCATAAAACCTTTAATACCATAACCATAAAGCGGCAAATTGGCAATTTCAGTTTTATACAATTCTGCGACAACGCTATGATGCGGTAAAAAATCTTCTAATAAGCCTGCAAAAAGTGCTTCCGTTTCACGGAAATAAGGTTCGTTTACCCAAAGTGTATCATCAGCATCAAAAGCGATTACGCTAATCTTATTGTTCATGGTTATGCTTAAATTCGTAGCGCAAAGTTAAATCAACCCGCAAATAAAAGAAAGGACATTTGTCCTGATGGAAATATGTTACGAACCAACCTTACCCTTTTAACCTTTATCGAATCGTTGCTCAACGAACCTCAAACGCATCAAAATATTAAACTCAAAGATTTTCCTGCCGGATACAGACTTATTGAGCAGGGCGATAAAATCAACAATCTATATATCATTAAAGATGGCATTACCAAATGTTTCATTTCTGAAGAAAATGGTAAGGATTTTATTATTGAATTTTTGGGTAAGGGCGAAGTTGTTGGCGAACTCGAAGCTTTAAAAAAAATTGATTGCCTGTGCAATGTTGAGGCGATTAGCAAAATCAGTGCATTTGTTATTCCGCATCATTATTTTTTATCATTGATAGAAACCAATGTAAACTTCACAAAAATATTGCTTCAAGAGTTATCAACCAGAATTATTCAAACCAGTAGCCGGGCATCATTTCAACAATTATACACTTTAGAATACGGTTTAGCCAAATTATTAAAGCTACAAACCGAAGCAGATTTGGAAATTACAAAAGAAGATATGGCGGCATATTTGGGTATATCGGTAAGGAGCTTAAACCGAACATTGAAAACCCTTAAAAATAATATTGATGAAAATTCGGATGAGATTAAAATCCTATTAGAAAAACTGATTTAATTAAAATTTCCTCAACATTTAAGCACAACATTTGTTTAGCTTGCAGTAAAAATATAGAACAGCAATCTAAAAGAATACACAAATCTTTTTATAGTTTTATAACAGATTAAACACAAGGTAACCAATTGTATCATAAAAAATATTAGAAACATGAAAGTAGAAGACGTTTTTAAGAACAACGAGAAATGGATTTCAGATAAGCTATCAGTAGATGAAAATTATTTCACTGAGCTGGCTAAAGGGCAAACCCCCGAATTTTTATATATCGGCTGTTCAGATAGCCGCGTTACTGCCGAAGATTTAATGGGTATACAACCCGGACAAGCTTTTGTGCATCGTAATATTGCCAATCTGGTAAATAACGTAGATTTGAACGTAATGACGGTTTTAAATTACTCAGTTCGTCATTTAAAAGTGAAGCACGTAGTAGTTTGCGGCCATTACAATTGTGGTGGCGTTAAAGCCGCGATGCAACCTGCAGACATGGGTATTTTGAACCCTTGGTTGCGTAACATCCGCGATGTTTATCGTACACACAAAGATGAATTAAATGCTATTGAGGATGAGGCTAAACGTTACGACAGGTTAGTAGAGCTTAACGTTCAAGAACAATGTGTTAACCTACTAAAAACTGCAGCAATTCAACAAGCCATCACAGAAAGAGGTTTAACCGTTCATGGTTGGGTTTTCGATATCCGCACCGGAAAATTAATCGATTTAAACATCGACTTTGATGCAATTTTGAAAGACATTAAGGAGATTTATAACTTGTATTAATTTGCCGAGAGCATGGAGCTTGAAGATTAGGAAGTTCTTAGTCGGAAGATATAGTTTTATAAAAAAGTCCGAAGTTTTGTAAGCTTCGGACTTTTTTGTTAAAGAATTTACATTTTACAATAACCAATTATCAATGACCAATTATCAATGTTCAATTATCAAAATACAAAACCAATATTAATGTTCAGTAATCAATTTGCAATTACAGCATGCAAAACCAATGAACCAATGACAAATGAACTAATCCACTATCTCCCCATCCAACCACCATCTACGGTTAAAATCGTACCATGTACATAATCACTTGCACTTGAAGCCAAAAACAAGGTTGGCCCTTTAAAATCTTCTGGCGTTCCCCATCTTGCAGCCGGAATACGAGCTAAAATAGAAGTGCTTCTATCCTGATCTTCACGCAAAGCGGATGTATTATCTGTAGCGATATAACCTGGCGCAATTGCATTTACATTTACACCTTTACTTGCCCATTCGTTTGCAAAAGCTTTTGTTAAAGATGCAATAGCGCCCTTACTTGCCGCATAGCCCGGTACGGTAATGCCACCTTGAAAAGATAGTAATGAAGCCGTGAAAATCACTTTCCCACTACCACGCGCAACCATATCCCGACCGATTTCTCTGGTTAAAATAAATGGTGCAGTTTGGTTTACTGCAATTACTTCATCCCACATTTCATCAGGATGTTCGGCAATTGGTTTACGCAAAATTGTGCCGGCATTGTTAACCAGAATGTCAATAACGGGATGTTCTGCCTTAACCTTAGCAGCAAAACTTAAAGTAGCTTCGCGGTTACTAAAATCACACTGATAAGCAAAGAATTTTCTTCCTAAAGCAATTACTTCTTTTTCTATAGCGCTCTCGGTAAGTTCTAGATTTGCAGAAACACCAATTATATCCGCACCAGCCTCGGCTAAAGCTAAAGCCATAGCTTTACCGATTCCACGCTTACAACCGGTTACTAATGCAGTTTTACCTGCTAAATTGAATAGGTTTGATGACATCGTTTATTTTATTTTTTTTGAGCGTATATTATTTCAAATCGTTAATAGCGCAATGGTCCATATCGCCATAATCTAAATTTTCACCAGCCATCCCCCAAATGAATGTGTAATTACTGGTCCCGGCACCTGAGTGGATTGACCAGTTTGGAGAAATTACGGCCTGGTCGTTTTGCATCCAGATATGGCGGGTTTCTTGCGGCTGGCCCATAAAATGGCAAACACTCTGCCCCTGTGGAACTTCAAAATAGAAATATGCTTCCATTCTTCTATCGTGTGTATGTGCTGGCATTGTATTCCAAACACTTCCCGATTTTAATTCCGTCATGCCCATTTGCAACTGGCAGGTTGGCAATACGCTATTAACCAAAAGCTTATTTATTACCCTGTGATTAGCCGTTTCAGGTGTACCCAATTCTACAATTTCAGCATCAGCTTTGCTTACTTTTTTTGTTGGATAACTATGGTGCGCAGGCGCTGAATTAATGTATAGTTTTGTTGGTTGTTCAGCATCAACAGACTCGAAAGAAACTTCTTTTGTTCCCTTCCCAATATATAATGCTTCTTTATAGTCTAGTTCGAATTTCTCCCCATCAGCAGTAACAATTGCTTTTCCACCAACATTTATAATCCCCAATTCTCTACGTTCTAAAAAGTAGTTTGCTTTTAAATCGTCGGGATTTGGCAAATCCAATATTTTATTAACCGGCATTGCACCGCCAACAATATATCTGTCAAAATGAGATAAGGTTAAATTTACCTGGTTCGGCTCAAAAACATCTTCAATTAAAAAATTTTCCCGCAAGGCGGATGTATCCATTTGCTTAACTTCTGTAGGACTTTGAGCGTAGCGGCTTTCGAATTTATTCATTTCGTTAATGTTATAATTTGATTAGCAATTGGGCTTGCTGCCCAATCCTCACAAATATATTTATCCGAAAGGGATTTAAGGAATGAATCATCAATTTTATTAAAAAATTAATGTCACAATAACGATTATAAACAATCAACGCTGTTTTCGAACTTTAAAAGAATCATCAATCTTATTTAACAGAAACCTGAAAGCCTTAATTGTTGTTATCTAAGCAAATGTTAAATATGAAATTTTCTACACGCAATTTGTTTGCAATTTATGTCCTTGCAGTTTCTACAATTTTATCTTCATGTAAATCGGGCTCTGTTAATTTATTTAAAGCGGCAACACCGCATGAGCAATACCAGCGAAAATTAGCAGCTACCGGATTAGATAAAACTGCAATGGGAATATTGTGGCTTAATTCCGCATCACTTAGTTTAGATAAAGCATTAAGTATTACCATACCTTTTAAAGAAACTGGTTATTTTTCTGCTGAAAAGGCATCAGCAACAGCTTATAAATTCAACTCAACTAAAGGGCAAAAGCTAAACATATCTTTAAATAAAAAACCTTTAACTGGCGCTGCAATTTATGTTGATGTTTGGCAAATTAATGCAAACAACACAAAGTTAGTTGCTTCGGCAGATACACTTAACAGTAATATTTTGTTTGATATCGATGAAAGCGGAACCTTTCTGATTCGTTTGCAGCCAGAACTACTTCAAAGTATAGAATATAATTTAGAAATTACTTCTGGTCCTTCGCAAGGCTTTCCAACACGTACTGGCTTAAATAACATTAAAAGTTATTTTGGTGATGGTCGTGATGCAAACAGCCGGAAACATGAGGGTGTAGATATTTTCGGTAATTTCAGGAGTCCGGTGGTTGCAACTTCTGATGGCACAATTGTACGTGTTAACGAAAATAATCTGGGCGGAAAAGTGGTGTGGTTCAGGCCAAAAAATAAAGAGTACACACTCTATTATGCCCACCTTGATGAACAACTTGTTACCGCAGGACAAGAGGTTTTAGTTGGTGATACTTTGGGTTTAATGGGAAATACAGGTAACGCAAAAACTACACCGCCACACTTACATTTTGGTTTATATACTTCAAGCGGTGCGATTGACCCTTTGCCATTTATTAACCCAGCGATTAAAAAACCTGTAAATATAACTGCACCTACATCAAACCTGAACAGAACTTTAAGAACCAATCAGAATACGTTTTTGTACAGGTCGCCGGTAAATAGTGCAGAAAAATTAAAAGCACTTCAAAGTGGAACCATAATAATTGCAAATTCTGCATCTTCAAATTGGTATAAGGCGGAGCTTCCAGATGGAAGTATTGGTTTTATTCAAAGTAATAATCTCATTCAAACCGAAAAACCTTTACAAAAAATAAAATTGAAAGCATTTCAAACTGTAATTTATGATAAACCAGATAGTTTAGCATTGGTAAAATTAACTTTAATTGAAGCACAGAATGTTAGCGTATTGGGTAACTTTGGCAATTATCATTTAATAAGTGATGGTAGCGAACAAGTTGGTTGGATAAAAAAATAAGATGAAGATTTTTCAGCAAGCATTAACATTAAGAGCAAGACAGCGTGGTTTTCACATCATAACTGATGAAGTGTTATCGGCTTTGCCACAAATCAGCCAAATAAATACTGGTATTTGTCAGGTTTTTATACAGCATACTTCGGCATCTTTAACCATAAATGAAAACGCCGACCCAACGGTTAGGATGGATTTTGAAATGTATTTTAATAAGGCCGTACCCGAAAACGACCCAAATTACAAACATGATTACGAAGGTTCGGATGATATGCCTGCGCATTTAAAAGCTGCACTTTTGAGCACTTCTTTAACCATCCCAATTCGTAACGGAAAACTAGCATTGGGTATTTGGCAAGGCATTTACCTTGGCGAACACCGAAATTATGGTGGCTCCAGAAATTTAATTATTACGGCTTGGGGCGAGTAATTGCTACTCCTTCGGAATCTCTTTCGTTAGCTCCGGATGATTATCCTGAATGGAATTACCTTCCGTTTCTACCTCAACCTCTTTAGTGGTTACCGCATAATGCGATGGATGAATTTCTGACCCATAGGCAATGGCATAAGCTTTTGTAAATTCTGCACCAAAGTATAAGATGATAGAGGAATAATAAGTCCACAAAAGTAAAATAACCAACGAGCCTGCCGCACCATAGGTACTGCCCACATTACTCTGACCAATGTAAATCGAGATGGCGAATTTACCAATCATAAATAAGATTGCGGTTACAACCGAGCCCAATATCACATCTCTCCATTTTATGATTGCATCAGGTAGCACTTTAAAAATTACGCCAAATATTAGAGAAATAACGGCAAGTGTAATCACCTGATTCAATATATAAAATACAATCACAGAAATATCTTCAAACCTGGCCTGCAAACGACTGCTAAAAGCATCCAAAACCGAAGTAACTGCTAATGAGACCAGCAATACAAAACCCAAACTAATAATTACTGAGAAGGATAAGAACCTGTTTTGAAGCATTTTCAACCACCTCTCTTAGGCTTTGGTTTTAAGCCCCAAATGGTATTTATAGAATCCTGAATATCTCCAAATACGGTTGTTGAACCAACAAGTAAAGTTGCTAAACCCACAATAAAAGCGACTGTACTTTTACCGTTTAAATAAGCCGTTTTTACAATTTGTTGCAATTGATAGGCGGTATCTTTTCCTAAAAATCCATCTAGCTGACGGTAGATTTGCCCTTCAGCAGCTTCTCTACCAAGAAAAATTCCACATAGTGATATAATAACAACTAATAGCGGAGCCATCGAAAATACAGTATAATAAGCTAATGAGCCACTTAATTTGGTTACTTTGTGGTTACCAAAACCTGTAAAGGCCGCCTTTAGTATTTCCCAAATTCCTTTTAGTGTTATCTTCTTCTTTTCCATGCTTGCTATCGGCTAATTATCATTTATAGAAAGAACCGAAGAAATTATGGTTTTGTTTGATTCAAATTAAAACACGTTTAAATTTCTGAACAATTGATACGGTTTATTAGAACAATTGATTTTAAGATTATGATGGAAGACAAAAAGCAAAAAGCCCAACCTGATAACAGATTGAGCTTTTTTGCTTTTGTTAATTCTTATATTATTTAATCTTTATCCAGGCTACAATATCATTAATCAGCGTTGCAGAAACACTTGTAAAAACCTGGTATTGCGCACCTGTTCCCTTTTCAAGTTGCTGACTTAACAAGTGATTTATCCCTGGATAAAACTTATATTCTATATTTTGTTTCCCGGTTAAACCAGTTTTCCATAAGTTAAAATCTTCTTCTGTAACCTGATAATCGTTACCACCCTGCAAAAATAAAATACGTTGCTTTGTGATGTTTTTAGTAGCCGCAACCTGATCGTAATTATTCAAATCAACCCAATAAGATACAGGTAAGCCCAGAATTACAGAATCTGGCTTCATCGTTCCGGCTTGTGTAATTCTACCTTTTGACAACTCATTTACTAGTAAATCGAATTGCTGTTTCGATTTTTGAGTGGTATCGTTCATTTTGCTAAATAAGTATTTATTCTGATCGATAATCATATCAGTAAGCTTACGTGCAGGTGCTGCAGCCATAATGATGCCGCTTAAATCTGGAAACGAAGCTGCAATTCTTGGTGCAAGCATTCCGCCTAAGCTATGACCGAATAAATAGATACCTTTTAAGTCGGCTCCCGGGATGGTTTTAGCCATTAGCAAAGCTTGGTTTGCATCATCCAAAACTTCTTCTTTTACGGTAAAAGCCTTTTGAAATTCATATGGATAAATTAATGTTCTTTTCACGTATCTGATTGACCCAATACCTTGCGCAGCCAAACCTGCCGCTAAATCTTTGAATGGTTTGTTCGGGCCAACTGTTTCATCCATATCATAAGGTCCGGAACCATGAACAAACACAACGACCGGGAAATTCTTGTTGTTTTTAGGCGTGGTTATAATTGCGGCAAGCTGATGGCCTGGCGTGGCGATATATGCAGTTTTTTCTGAATATAAGGTTGTATCAGCATAAGCTGGTGATAAGTATTTCGGGGAATTTACTTTTGGCGCCAGAAAAAAGCCTACAATTTTTTGTGCTTTGTTAAAGCCTAATATAAAATCTTGTGTGCCCCGTTCAAATTTACCCTCAACAGTTACGGCAAAAAGTTCTCCTTGAATTTTACTCTGAACAGCATCTATCGATTCTGTTTTGCCTAATGCGGCATGCATATCGGTCCAAAGCTTTTTAAGATTTTCTTCTGAAATTTTAGTTTTCACACTATCCTCAAAAAGACTATGAGCCTGGTTAAATTTTTGTTCTTCCATCAAGTCGAAGAAATTATTTGCATTGTTGAATAGCGTAACAACATTTTGTGAGAATGATGCAGTTGTAAACAACAAAGCAATTACTAGTAAAATACTTTTTTTCATGAATATTAGTAAGGTGTTCTGTTTGGTTAAAATTTTAACAGGCCTAAGATAATAATATTTAAATTGTATTATACCATTGCACAACTAAGTGATTAGTTTTTATTAGTCTTTTAGTCTCGCCAAACAAAGTACATCGTTTGTACCTTGATAAATTTCCAAGCAATAACCATTTGGATCTAAATCAGGATGCTTCAGCAATTCCTGAAATGTTGAGCCAATAACCGAAACATCATCCATAAAATTAGATACAAGCCTGGAGGTAAATTTCCCCTTTTTGATTAACATGGTGTCTAAACCTAAAATTTTTCCTTCGCCAGAATTAAGCTCTTCTGCCCCTGCCTTGTAAATTATTGCTCCATGCTTTGGTTGCGAATAACCGAAATACCTGCGGTTAACATCAAAGGCTACTAAACTGTGTAATTTTTTATGTGCTGCTTCTACACCATCAGGAAATGATGCTGCCTCAATATACATCAGCAATACATCCTCCTCAAGAAAATAATTTTCCATTGTATATATTTTTAAGATATCACAAACTTAAACATCCAACAATTAACAACGCGATACAAACACGACAAAATATATGGCTATATGCGACAATATTTTTTAAAAAAAAACACAGCTCACACAATAAATATTTATCTGAGCGTTTATATTACCGAGAGCGTTAATTTAGATGACGGGGATGCTGCTTAGGTGGTATCCCCGTTTCTTTTAATGATGATTTCGTTCTATCACCAATCCTGATAAACAGAAAAAGGAACACATTTAAATAAGTGTTCCTTTTTTGATATATGATGGAGTTAAGAATTTTAGTTTTTCATTTCATCCTGTTGGGCAGGATTTTGAAAATTGTTTAAAGGTTTATATTGTTTAGGCCTTAAAATAAACCACAAACCAAGTCCGATTAAAAGTAGTGCAACTGAGATTTTAGACATTTCGAAATCTAAGAAGGTAATGTCACGAAGTGTAAAAAATCCACCAATCAATGTAAATGCTAACCAGCCGCTTCCCTGAAAATTTTTACGGTATCCAATCCATAAACCTGCGCCAAGCATAATGGTGTGCCAACTTAAAACCCAATGTGGAATATCTATTCCGCTGTTTCTCAATAGCAGAACCGAACCAATTACAATGATTAAGATGCCCCAACCAATTTGTTTATCTGAGTGATTTTTTTTGATGTAATTTTCCATGACCTTTGTTTTTATATATCAAAAGTAGCCTAAAAATTAATGCTGATAAATGGTGTTTCTCCGAACAAATCCATTTTATCGGTGAGTGAAATAAAATTGTCGGTAAAAATATTTTAGTGTTTTGAGTCCAATCAAAAACCTCGGTGAATGGCTTGGTTTAGGCAGAAAATAAATTAAGCGAAAGTTATAATTTCATTACCTTTTGCCATAATAACTTTTTTGGTTAAACCGATAAATAAGCCATGTGCCAATAAACCATCAATTTGATTTAACTGTGCAGATAGTTGAGCAGGTTCTTTAATTAAGCCAAAATCCGCATCGATAATGTAATTTCTATTATCAGTGATAAATTTTTCAGCTTCTTTAAACCTGATTTTTGCTTTGCCCCCCAATTCTTCAATATTATTAAAAACATATTGAAAAGCTAAAGGAATAACTTCTATTGGAATCGTAAATGCACCTAGCAGATTTACTTTCTTAGATGAATCAGTGATGATGATGGCATTTTTACTCAACGATGCAATGATTTTCTCCCTAAACAAAGCACCACCACCGCCTTTTATTAAATCAAGTGATTCAGTAAATTCATCTGCGCCATCAATGCTGATGTCTATTGTGCTTAAATGTTCCAGAGGTAAGATTGGAATGCCAGCAGCAATGGCGAGCGCTTCGGTTTTGATGGAACTTGCGGCAGCTTGTATCTTTAAGCCTGTATTTATTCTTTTAGCTAATTCTTGAATGGCAAAGGTTGCTGTGGTTCCAGTACCTAAACCCACAACATCTCCATCTTTAATAAGCTTAACGGCTTCTACTGCCGCAGAAAGTTTTTCTGCGTTTTGCTGGTTTTTATCAAAGCTATCCATTTAGTAAAAATAATCAATTTAAGTCTGTGCAGCATTTAGATAAAGTAAAATATCTAAATAAAAAAATTACGGGTAACACAATAAATCCTATATATAGCGTTTATATATCTGAGAGCGTTAATTTAGATGATGGGGATTCTGCAAAAGCGGAATCTCCATTTCTTTTTTATGGATTATTTCTTTATGAGACGCTGAAATAATTTAGCATGACGATTTGATTAGTTATAGCGTTTGGTTAAACATGGCATTTTAGCTAAAACAAAAAAGACCAACATTTCTGTCGGTTTTTTCAATAATTATTATTCTTGAATTTTAAAACTTACCCGTTAAGGTTACACCATAAGTACGTGGATTACCTAAATGGGCTGCTCCAAAATCGTAAGCATAATCAATGTAGGTTTTATCGCCCAGGTTTCTTCCCCAAACAAATAAATCAAAATGCTTGCTGGTTACACCTAACTTTGCATTAAAAAGGTTGTATCCTTTTTGCTGAATTTGATTACCTAAATCATAGAACTGATTGCCTGTAAAAATCCATTCACCACGAGCAACAAGGTTTAAGTTTGCATTTTTATTTAATTCATAAGCATACTGCGGTGCAAACATCGAAGTTAATTCAGGTGTATATAATTGTCTGTTGCCATTTAAAGTTACGGTAGCCCCATCTTTTGGTAATTGCAATGAAGTGTATTTGGCATCTGTATAACCTAAATTATAATCAAAGCTTAAGCCTTTTACCGGCTTGGCAGATAATTCTAGTTCAACACCTTTACTGGTTAGCTTACCCGCATTTCGGGTAATGGTAACTGCATCAGGCAATACCAAAACTGGCACCTGTGCATCCGTTAGTTTAATATAAAAAGCGGAGAAGTTTACGCTTAACTTATTATCAAAAAATACATTCTTCGAACCAATTTCGATGTTATTGCTGTATTCAGGCTTGTAAGCTTCTAATGGTAAAACTGATGGATCAGAACCTAATTGCGTTAAACCGCCTGCACGATAACCTCTGTTGTAAGATGCATACACATTGTTTTTATCCGTTACCGCATAAGCTAAACTCACTTTTGGTGATAGTGCATTGAAGCTAGCTTTTGCAGAAATGTTTGGCTGGGTAATTACTGGCGCCTGTCCATCCATTAAAAGCTCACCTAAAGCGCTTTGCCTTTTATTTTCATAATCATATCTCAAACCCGCTGTTGCAGATAATTTTTCTGTTAGTGCATAAGTTATCTGACCATATGCAGCCAAACCATAGCTCTTACCTGTATTCGTATTTAAACTTGTGAAGAATGGAAACGGAGCGCCTACAAATGCTGCATCAGCACCAAAATATGTACCTTGCTTTACTGGATTTTTTTGGTAAAAACCATATAATCCTGCAACCCAATTAATTTTCGAGCTGTTTGTAGCCGGCGAACTTAACTTAAATTCTTGCGTATAAACCTGAACTTTGTTCCAATCTTTGCCATAATTATTTATAATGGCAACCCCATCAATCGGAGAAAAATCTCCATCAAGTGGTTGGTTGTAATATCTATAATTAGATTGATAAGCCGTTTGAGAACTGAAGTTTATCTCATCGCCAGAATAATTTGCAGATAATGATGTATTAAATAAATTATCAACCATTTGAGCCGTTGCATTCTGATTTAATATAAATGGGTTTGCTAGAGCATCATTAACTGAGCCAGCAAGTGGGAAAGTTCCGTTGTTGCGGTTCTCATTGTGTTTTACATTTAAGGTTAAGGCAAATTTATCACTTGCCAGAAACTTCAAATAATAATTTCCTAAAAAGCCATGAAGCTTATCGAATTTAGAATTGTTAAACTCATTTGTATAAAAACCATCGGCTTTATTGAATAATCCGGCTGCGCCGAAAAACAATTTGTCTTTTACCAAGGCTGAGCGAATGCCTGCGCTGTAACGTTGCTGACCGAAATTACCAAAATCGATACTTGCAAATCCGCTAGTGTTATTCGTTGGTTGTTTGGTAATGATGTTAATTACACCTCCCATTGCATTTCTACCATATAAAGTACCCTGCGGACCGCGTAAAACTTCTATTCTTTCTACATCAAATAATGATGCGATATAAGTATCCAAACCGAACTGATTTACGCCATCGATATAAGTTGCAACCGCCGGGTCGTAAGAGGTTGTTCCGATACCTCTGATTGAAGTTACGTTACGACCATCACCTGGGTTACTGCTGTAAAGATTTGGAATTATTGCCGATAAATCTCTAGTATTTAGTAAGCGATAATCTTGTACCTTTTGTGCAGAAAGAACTGAAATACTTAAAGGTAAATCTTTTACATTCTGCTCTGTTTTTTGCGCTGAAACCGTTACTTCATCTAATCGTTGATTCGTTTCATATAAAAACACACCAATGGTTTCACTTGCTCTAGCATAAACTACAACTGTAGCATAACCAACTGCACTAAATTTTAAAGCTACCTTTCCGGCAACCACATTATTGATTTCGAATTGTCCGTTCGCATTACTTACTGTACTCACATTTGAATTCAAAACCTGCACGGTAACCGCTGCAATTGGCGTATTTTTCGAGTCGGTAACCGTACCCAAAATTTTGTTATCTTGCTGTGCATTCACTGCAAAGCAAATTAAGAGGCATAAACCTATTAATGATAATATTCTTTTTACTTTCACTATATCCTTTTTTAACAACAAAACGGCCGGCATTTCTGCCAACCGTTTTTAACAACAAACTAACTATTTTTTATTTATCTAATGAATTAATATATGCCGCAATTTTTAACCCTTCGGCTTTGGTAACCTGAGGCATTGGCGGCATCTCTGTAGAATAACCCGGCCAGTTTTGTGGCTGTGGATTATGAATTAACTGAACAATCTTTTCGGGAGAATATTTACGCTTTGCGATTTCTATAAACGCAGGGCCAATTTGTCTTTTAGTTGGATTGTGGCAAGCTGTACAAGTTCTTCTTGTTAATAAACCTTCTACCTCTTTATAAGTTGGTGCTTTTGCCGCAACCGTTTTTTCGGTAGCTGTTGTTGCTTTAGCTTCAGGTTTTGCACCTGTACTTGTTTTAGGCTTAGCAGAACTTTTTACAGGCGTAGCCGATGCTTTTGGACCATTTTCAGAGTTTTTTGTGCTCACTTCACTCATTGATAGTTTATCACCATCAGCAATTTGATTTAAAGTGTAATAAGCTACCGGATGAATAAGTGAATAAAAACCTTCTTTATCGCGAACGCCATCCAAGGTTAAAGTATGAATATAATACTGACGAAGATTTGGAATGATTAATCTAACTTTCATACCATCTTCTGATACCTTAACACCATCGATTTTTAAAGTTTCGGTGTTTACCGGAGGAGAACCATAAACCGGGTGATATTTGTAAATAAAGCTTTCAGCTGCATAAGAAGCCAAATCTTCTGCCGATTTACGGTCTACAGGTTTAGTAAACTCAACTTCAAAACCATCAGGCATTGAACGTACCGCTTTCATCTCGAAAGGTATTTTTTCATTGTAAACCAAACGTTCTAAACCCTCATTTGCATCACCTGCTGAACCCCATCCACGATTGGTTTCACCAACAAATAACGAACCATCAGTTCCCCATGCTAATCTCAAAACACCCGAACGGAAACCTTTTCTAAATAAGAATGCAGCACCTTGTTCTTCGCCTTTAACTGTTTCCAGGAAAACCCTTGAAATGATGCTCATACCTTGGTCGCCAACTAAGATTTGTCCGGCGAAAGGGCCAAAAGTATTTTCAGGGATTTTTACAGGTTCTGCCGATGAAATACCCAAAATACCATAAGGTAACCATACCGAAGGTAATTTCAATTCAGAGAAAACCTTTTTCATATCGAAAAGTGTTTTAAATGTTTCGTTAACACGATTTTCAGGTTTGATGTATCGACCTTGCTCATTTTTTATTCTACGCTCATCAATACTTGAGTAGAAGAAATCAGAAGTTAATTTAACAGGAGAATCCGAACGGCCAGTCCATCTTAAACTTGCTGGATGCCCCATAAAATCGCCTTTGTTAACTTTCCATAGACCGCCTGAGCCCACCCAGTCGCCTTGGTTTTCGGTAAAATAGAATTGATTATCAATCATACCAATACCTGCAGGCGAACGGAAACCAGCTGCATAAGGTGTCATTTTACCATCTTCGGTAATGTTCATTGCCCAACCACGCATTGGTACTCGGCTTTCGCCTCTCCACCATTCTTCATCGCCAAAAGCAACGTTTGCAGTTACTAAAAATGTACCATCAGCAGCTATTTTTGGCCCGAAACTATATTCGTGGTAATGACCGCTTAAAGGCCATGCATAAACCGTTTCGTAAACATCGGCTTTGCCATCCATGTTTTTATCAACCAATTTTGTTAATTCGCCACGTTGTGCAACGTAAAGTGCGCCATTTTTATAAGCCAAACCTAATATTTCGTGTAAGCCGCTGGCAAATTTGCGGAAATATGGTTTTGTACTTGTTGGATTTTCAACAATATAAACTTCTCCCCTACGGGTAGAAATGCCTAAATCACCGTTGGGCAAAGTAACCAAACCACCAACTTCTAATATTGGTCCTTCAGGAACTCTAACTTTATTTATTCTGAAAAAATCTTCTTCCTTTGGTGTTTCCTGAGCAAAAAGCGTTGAGAAACTTAAGCTTAAGGCTAATGTTGCAAGTGTTTTAAATGTATATCTCATCGTTAGTCAGATTAAAATAAAATAGAATAATTTAATTTGCTTCCGATAGGAATAATCAGTTGTTTTTTGCCATTTGCATCTCTAACAATTGGTTTTTCGCCATTTGGAAATTGCAAATAATACGCTTTATCATCAACCAGATATAAACCTTTCGAAACTTCGTTAATATCTTTTACCTCACCTAAAAGGAGGTAAAGATCTTTTGCAGGCTGCTCTACAGTTACTTCACGGCTTAAACCTTGTCCGTTTTCCATAACTTTTACAGCATCTGTAACTTTAGTTCCGTATATGATATACTTAAATTCCGGGCGTTCCTGGTTATCCATTACATAACCTTTAGTGCGGAATCCAGTACCGGCTGTATCCGGTGTCCAGGCACTTTCTGGAGTTGCCAATTTAGAAATTGCTAAAACAGGTTTTGAAGTAAAACGGGTTACGCTACCTAAAGGGCGGGCTGTTCCATTTCCACGACCATCCCACATTGGAGTTGCATCTAAGAAACCACCATGCCATCCATGCAATAATGTTCCGTTATCCAAATCGTAGCTGTAAGCAGTTTGTTGAGGGCCGCCAACTGAAATGGCGTGTACCGATCGAACACCTGGTAAAACATCAACGAAACTACGAATCATTGTATTTGCTGGGGCATCAACATAAATTGGGTCGCCACCGCCACCACGACGATTATTTTGAGCCGTAGTTGCAGGAATATCGCTAATAGAAATATTACGGAAAGCCACAGAACCATGGTCGCCTTGTAAACGAATTGGCCCCATTGCTCTTTCAGTTCCGAAACCGCCTCTGGTTGCACCATTTAATTCTACATTTTCGTGTATGGTTACGCCGTTTAAATCAACACTTAGCAACCTTGCATTTTCGATTTTCTTTCCAGAAGCATCAAATTTAGGTGCCTGAAAAACAATTTTAATGTGCTGCCATAATCCTGGTGCTTTACTAGCATTTTGACGTGGCGCAATACCACCATAGCCTTTTTCGCCTTCGGGTTTATCATTATCCCAACGCTCATAAAGGCCTCCATTATTTGATGAAAGTGGGTTAGTAACAGCCCAGGAATCTTCTAACTGGATTTCATAATTATCTTGGAGATAAATACCTGAATTTGAACCTTTGGCCAATAAATAATCAAGTTCTAAAATGATGCTACCATATTCTTTAATGGTTTGCAAATCGAAGCCTGGTTTTTTTGGTAATGATGTGTTTAATAAAATGCCAGTACCTTTTGTTCCTTTTACGGCATTGGCAACATTCATGTCTACAGTTACATCGCCTACAAGAGACCAAGAATTGCCTGGTTCTTTAAAAGCTGAAAGATCTGTAAGCGGAATATTTGGCTGCTGACCAAATGCCAGACAAGTACCAACCAGCCAAACTAGGGCTGTTGAACCTGCTTTTAAGACGCTAATCTTCATAATGTGTGTTTGTTAGTTAGTTTATTTGGTTAAATCTTAATTAAAAATTAGGCTTGCCGCAGTTGAAATTTCTACGACAAGCTTAATTTTCGAATTTATTTTTCTGTTGATAATGAATAAGGGAAATCTACAGGATTTGAACCTCTGGTTTTGTTTGGCGTTGCAGACATACCGAAGTTTAATACTGCACCTTTTTGTAAGCCACTATGGCTAATCCAGTTTTTAGAGTATGGTTTTCCATTCATTTGTAGCGATTGCACATAACGATTATCTGCGTTGTTTGCAGGCGCATTAATAACAACCGTTTTACCATTTTCTAAAGTTAAGGTTACCTTTTTAAATAACGGAGCACCCAAAACATATTGGTCTGTTGCCGGAGTTACCGGATAGAAACCCATTGCCGAAAATACATACCAGGCAGAAGTTTGTCCGTTATCTTCATCACCGCAATAACCATCTGGCGTAGCTTTATACATTCTATCCATCGTTTCGCGAACCCAGTATTGCGTCTTATATGGCGCACCACCGTAGTTGTAAAGGTAAATCATGTGTTGAATTGGCTGATTTCCGTGAGCATATTGACCCATGTTAGCAATTTGCATTTCACGGATTTCGTGTATTACACCACCGTAAGCACTTTCGTCGAAAATTGGAGGCATAGAGAAAACTGAATCCAATTTAGTTACAAATTTATCATGTCCTCCCATCAATTTTGCCAAACCATCAACATCCTGGAAAACAGACCAGGTGTAGTGCCAGCTGTTACCTTCGGTAAATGCTCCACCCCATTTAAACGGACTAAAAGGACTTTGGAAAGTTCCATCCTGATTTTTTCCACGCATTAAGCCTGATGATGGATCGAAAAGATTTTTGTAATTCATCGCTCTTTTCTTGTAGATATCAATTTCAGAAGCTGGTTTGTTTAGCGCTCTTCCTAATTGATAAATGGTAAAATCATCATAAGAATATTCTAAAGTTTTTGCTGCGTTTTCATTCTTTTTGACATCGAAAGGCACATAACCCAATTCGTTATAATATTTCACACCATCGCGACCAACTGCAGCCATTGGGCCTTCATTGTTAGCACCATGTTTTACAGCTTCCCATAGCGTTTGGATATCGTAACCACGTAAACCTTTAATGTAGGCATCAGAAACTACAGAAGCAGAGTTGTTACCAACCATAATGTTTGCAAAACCTGGGCTGCTCCACTCAGGTAAGAAACCACCTTCTTTGTAATCATTGATTAATCCTTCTTGCATTTCTTTATTTATCGATGGATAAACAAGATTCAAGAAAGGATATAACGCTCTGAAAGTATCCCAAAAACCAGTTCCTGCGAACATATAACCCGGCTTAATATCGCCAGTGTAAGGACTCCAGTGTACAATTTTGTTCTGAGCATCTAATTCATACAATTTATTCGGGAAGAATAAAGTACGGTATAAACATGAATAAAAAGTACGCATTTGGTCGATGGTACCACCTTCAACAGCAATTTTGCTCAACGTTTTATTCCAGGTTGCCTTTGCCTTATTTTTAGTTGCATCAAAGTTATCGCTTGCCAACTCTCTCTTAAGGTTAAGTTCTGCTTGTTCAAAACTGATGAAAGAAGATGCAGTTCTAGCGTTAACTTTTTCGCCTTTGGCCGTTTTAAAACCAATCACGGCACCTGTATGGTCGCTGGTTAATTCTAAATCATCTTTTAAATCTTTACCGCTCCAGGTTTTAGCAATGCTGAAATCCTTATCGAAATAAATTACAAAGTAATTTTTGAAGTTTTTAGGAAGCGGACCACGAGCATATTTACTGGTGTAACCAATAATTTTGCGCTCTTTAGGGAAGATTTTGATGTAAGACCCTTTATTCTGCGCATCAACAACAACATAAGAACTATCCGTTTTAGGGAAAGTAAACCTGAATTGTGCTGCTCTTTCTGTTGGTGTAATCTCAGTTGTAACATCAGCATCAGCTAAATAAACGCTGTAATAATATGGTTTTGCAACCTCCGCTTTGTGGCTGAACCAACTTGCACGTTCATCATCTGTAAATTTTAGCTTACCTGTAACCGGCATAATTGCAAAAGCACCGTAATCGTTCATCCAGGGAGAAGGCTGGTGCGTTTGTTTGAAGCCGCGGATTTTGTCAGCATCGTATGTATATGCCCAACCATCGCCCATTTTACCGGTTTGTGGTGTCCACATGTTCATCCCCCAAGGTAAACCTATCGCAGGGTAGGTGTTACCATTTGATAAGCTCGGTTTAGATTGAGAACCCATTAAAGGGTTAATCCACTCAACCGGATCGCTAACTTTGCCCACTTGCTGTGCGAAACTTCCTGTTGCCGCAAAGCTTAATAAGGCGATAAATAGTTTTTTCATTTTTATTATTCAGTTTATGTGTTTACGCTTTTATCTGTTTTGTTTGTTGGAAAATTGCAATCTAAATTTGAGGATTTTTAACATAGTCTGCCCAAAGTGCATCTAAATCTTTACCTGTAAGTGTAGTCCAAATTGCATTTGTATAAGTATGGTCTCTTAGTGATGCATCAACAGCTTTAATTGTTCCTGCCTTTACGTTTTTCTCCATCCAGGCAAAAAATCTTGCGGTAATGCGGTAACTGTTTTTATAGCTGTGTTCTGGTTTCAAATCAGGCAAAGCCCATTTTGCACCTGCATTGTCTATTCCAAATTTATAACGTGCATAATCTGCAATACCCTCGGTTAACCAGCCCGGACCCACACTACGACCATAATCCTGAACGATGTGCATCACCTCATGGGTAACCACATCAATATCTTCAGGGTGTTTAACCATCCAAATTGAACTGTAGGTTACTTTTCCATTACTGGTTGCTGCAACGCCTTTGTAGTTGGTATCTACAGAAAATTTAACATCCTTTAAAGTATTTGGATTGTATTCTTTAGCCAGTTTTGGATAGACCACAAAAAATGTTTCGATTAAACGCTTTTTTAATTTTGGGTCTAGTTCAGCAAAGTTGCTTTCAAAAGTAAGTGTATAGCCTTTTTTCTTAATTACTTCTTGTGCCTGTAGTTTTGAAAAAGGTAAAATAGATAGTAAGAATAGGATGCTTAGTAATGTTAGTTTTTTCATATTAAGGATTATAATTTAATGCAGATTGTGGTAAGTTTTTAGTTCCCCAGGCTTTATTTGGTGAACTGCCCATAACCAAATTTAAAATGCCGCCTTCAGTAAGTTCTTTGTGCGTAAACCAAGAACGGTTTAGGGCTTTGCCATTTAACTCTGCACTTTGTATATATTTATTTTCTGCTGAATTATTCTTAGCATTTAAGGTAAAAGTTTTACCGTTTTCTAGTTTAATTGAAATATTATTGAAAACCGGACTTCCAATACTGTAAACCGGAATACCAGGTGTAACCGGAAAAAATCCCATCATAGAGAATACCACAAAAGCCGTCATACCACCGCCGTCTTCATCACCAGGAATACCGAATAAATTATCGGTGTACCAAGTATCCATTAACATACGAATTCGCTTTTGCGTCTTCCAGGGCGAACCAGTATAATTATAAATGTATGGTATGTGAAAGCTTGGTTCGTTACCCATTACAAACTGACCGACCAAACCCGTTGCATCAGGAAAGGTGTACCATAAATTATATTTACTGCGACCTAAACTTGTTCTGAAAAGCTCATCAAGTTTTTGCTCTGCTTTTTCAGTGCCGCCCATTAAGGTGAATAAACCACTTA
This sequence comes from Pedobacter aquatilis, assembly GCF_032678425.1. Lineage (GTDB taxonomy): Bacteria > Bacteroidota > Bacteroidia > Sphingobacteriales > Sphingobacteriaceae > Pedobacter > Pedobacter aquatilis_B. The sequence continues at coordinate 361,066 of NZ_JAVTSG010000001.1, forward strand.
AATCGTGTTTTACATCCCAGTTATAAGTATAAGCATTGTTCTCGGTAAAGAATTCTCTTCCGCCTTGCCCGCCAGAAAATTTTGGGTCAAAAGGTTCTATCCAATTTCCATCCACGTCTTTAGGCCAGACGAAACCCTTATCGGCTCTGAATACATTTTTATAATTCTCAGCTCTCTTCAAAAATAATTTGTGGTCGTCGGTTTTACCCATGTCTTTTGCAAACTGAGCGATACACCAATCGTCAAAACTATTCTCCAGGGTTACCGAAACACTTTGTCTTTTTTCGAAACCATGTACTTCTTTAACAAATTCCTTTTCACCAGTTTTAAGTGCAGGCATATATCCTTTTTGAGTATAAAAAGAATCTAAAGATGTTGCCGGACCATTTCTCCAAGGTAATAAAGTAGCTTCGAGTGAGTTTTTTCTAATACCTTCGTAAGCCTTTTTCAAATCGAAGTTTCGAACACCTTTATTATAAGAATCCAAAAACCAAGCAGCAGCATGGTTTCCAGTCATGCATGGATTATCGCCATAAACCAATGCAAAAGATGGCATCCAACCGCTTTGTTCGTACATTTGAACATAAGATTGTATTTTATCTCCTTCTGTTTTTGGATTTAAAATGGTTTGTAGTGGCTCTAATGCGATATAAGTATCCCAAAGCCAATTATCTACAAAGAAAGGTTTATCAGAAGTGTGGATTTTCTTGTCGTAAGCGCTGTAATATTTGCCATACTCATTAATATCAACCATACGCTCGTAGGACCGATATAAAGAAGTATAAAAAACACGCTTTTGTGCATCAGTACCACCATTAACATTAATTTGATTAAGCACTTTGTTCCATGCAACCGTAGCTTTTGACCGCAGTTTGGCAATATCCCAATCAGAAATCTCTTTCGTTAAGTTTTCTTTAGCTTGCTCTATGCTGATAAATGAAATTCCATATTTAAAAGAAACATTTTGAACGCCGTTTAAAACCTTTAGTAAACTTTTCTTTTTTGCCTGTCCATCTTGATAAATAATTTCTACAGGCGTATTGGTTTCAGCATAAAAATAAGCTTTCATGCCTTGGAATTCTTCAACACCGCTGATTTTTGTTTTACCATCAAGGTTGATTTCTCCCCTATTTAAAATATTTATACGGATGTAATTATCGTTCTTACCTGTGAAATTAAACTTGAAGAAACCTGCTTTTGCAGATGGTGCGAAGCTGATGCTTGTACCATTATCTTCCAAAACAGACGTATAAAAATCAGGTGTTATTTTTTCATTATCGTAGGTAAACTTCTGGCTCCAGCTTTGTTCTTCAACTTTACCTGTGAAAGGCATTAAACCGAACAACCAATTTTGGCGATGAGAAGAAATGGTTAAAGGGAAATAAGCAATCTGGTCGTCAATCTGGTCGGCACGAACAGGAAAGGTTCTAAGCATACTATTTGGTAAATGTACAGCTGGTCGGGTTGGTTCTAAAATTAACCCAACACTGCCAATTTTAACATCAACAAACTTTAAATAATTTACAGCTTGTTGCGCCTTAACATTTACCGCGGCAGATAAAACAGCAAAAGCCAATAAGCTGGTTTTTAGCTTACGGCGCAGCGTTAAGTTTTTAAGAGAAATGAATTGTTTTAAGTCTCTTTTTATCATTTTATTTTACTACTAAATGGTTTTACCAATGCTTATAAAAAAAAGCCTACGCTTTTTTTTAGTGAAACTTTTTATGTTCTACTTCTTCTGTATTCTCGTTCAAGAAATTAATATCACAGCAGCTTGCAGCACCAATTAACGCAGCGTTTTCTTTTAATTTGGTTACTTTAATGGTTGCATTTACATCGTTACCATTTAAAGTTGCAATTAATTCAGGAGAAAATGCACTGAAAGCTCTAGAGATATTGCCGCCAATAATGACCATATCAGACTTGTGTTTCTTAATTACTGGAATTAAAAACTGGGCTAAATTGTAACCAAACTCCATAAACACACGGGTTGCAGCATGATCGGTTGCTGCAATTGCAACTAATTCCTTTACCCCTGCAACAGTATTATTACTTAATTGATGATAACGTTTTACAAACCAACGGGTTGAGAGGTAATCTTCGGCAATACCATCAATAAATGGAGCATTCCATAAATCGGCATCTTTAGCAATACCACCAATCGAATAAGAAGAACCTAAACCCGTACCAAGCGTTAAACCAATTACATTTGCATTGCCCCTGGCTGCACCACCAAAAACTTCACCTTGTAAAAAACCCGCAGCATCATTTATGAAATGTATATTTTCTGTTTTGATGTTTAATCTGGTGGCTAATTCTTCTTTAATATTTATACCGTAAAGTGCCTTAAATTTATCCTGATCTTTAATTAATGAAATTCCATTTTCATAATCAAAGGGACCAGGCATTGCAATGCCAATAAGTTTAGTTTCTGTATTTGATTTTTTGAATGCTTTGTTAATCACATCACACCATGCTGCTAAAATAATTTCTTTGCTTTCTTGCGAATCGACTGCACTCCGCTTAACAGAATCCTGAATAATAGTTCTTGTCTCTAAATCTACTAAAGCCGCTGTAATGTGCGAACCGCCAATATCTACACCTAATGCAACAGGTTTTTCCATTCTATCTATATCTTTCTTAATAATTTACATCCTGTAAAAACGCCTCATCTTTAAAGCATTTTATTATTTACTTAACGAAAAAGGTTTATCTTCTTCTTTTAATCCTCTATTTAAATTCGGTTTGCTACCCATTTCGAGTTTAAATACACCGCCTTTTATAATATCACTATGTGATAAAAAATTACGTGTATAATTACGACCATTTAAGGTTGCAGATTGAATATAAATATTCTTATTATCGTTAGCCGGAGCCTCAATAATGAATTTTTTCGAGTCGCCTAAATTAATGGTTATTTTCTTAAACATTGGGCTTCCGACTACATATTCTCCACTTCCCGGTGTAACACTATAAATACCTAAAGCGCTTAAAACATACCAAGACGAAGTTTGACCTTGATCTTCATCGCCAGGATAACCATTTTCTGTCGCATCGTAAAGTTTGGTCATCACATTCCTGGCATGAAACTGTGCTTTCCAAGGTTCGTTAGCATAGTTATACAAGTAAACCATGTGCTGAATTGGTTGGTTGCCATGCGCATACTGGCCCAAATTTGCCATAACCATTTCGGTCATTTCGTGTATCATACCACCATAAGTACCCACCTTAACTTTATTGGGTTCTGAAAAAACCGAATCCAACTTAGCAACGAAGTTTTTATGACCGCCCATTAGGTTAATTAAGCCTTTGGTATCTTGAAAAGCCGACCATTGCCAATGCCAAGCGTTTCCTTCTGTAAAAGGTCCACCCCATTCAATTGGGTCGAAGTTTGGTGACCATTTACCATCAATATCCCTACCTCGCATAAATTTTGTTGAGGCATCGTAAACATTGCGGTAATTGTACATCTGGCGTTCGAAAATATCCATGTAAAACTTATTGCCTATCATTTTTGCAAGCTGATAAGCGCAATAATCATCGTATGCATATTCTAATGTTTTCGCTGTCGCTTCTCTGTATTTCGGATAGGGAACGTAGCCAAATTCATAATATTCTTTCCAACCATCGCGGCCATTCGCTGGTCCCCACGGACCTTTATTTGTTGCCTCATGCAAATATGCTTTTAAGGCTTCTTCTGGATTGAAGGTTCTGATTCCTTTTGCCCATGCATCAGCAAAGAGAGAAATTGCATGATTCCCAATCATACTTCCAGCTTCGCTTGGAAACGACCAGGAAGGTAGCCAACCACATTGTTTGTACGCATCAATCATAGCTTGCATATACTGACCATGCATTTCTGGCTGAACCAAAGTGTTTAATGGAAATTGCGCTCTAAATGTATCCCAAAAACCAGTGTCGGTAAACATATAACCCTCGTGGATTTTCCCATCGTAAGGACTAAAGTAATATGGTTTTCCGGCAGCATTTATTTCATAAAACTTCCTTGAAAATAAACTTGCTCTGAAGAAACAAGAGTAGAAAGTTTCCATATCGGCTTTAGAGCCGCCTTCTACTAAAATTTTGCTTAAAGATTTGTTCCAAACCGCTGATGCTTTTGCTTTAGTGGCTTCTAAATTTTTATCGGCCGATAATTCTCTTTTAAGATTAAGCTCGGCCTGGTCTAAACTTATGTAAGAAGATGCTGTTTTAACCTGAACTTTTGCTCCGGCTTCAAATTCAATAAATGCGCCTTTTCCCAATCCATTTGCTGTTAAGGAATCAGCATTTACAGTATTTGTTTTATTTTCCCAAGTACCAAAACTTTTAATTTTCTTATCAAACTGGATAACAAAATAGCTTTTCCAATCCTTATTAAAACCTTGCCCGTTACTTACGTATCCGGTTATTTTGTTTTCCTTCGGATAAATTTTAACCCCACTGGTGCGGATATAGCCATCTAGAACCAAGTAACTTTTTTTCCCTTTGGGATAAGCAAAACGAAGATGCGCACCACGTTCGGTTGGTGATATTTCGGTAGTAATTTGATTGTTGAATTTTACCTTGTAGTAATTCGGTTTTGCGATTTCGTTTTCGTGACTAAATTTTGCTTCACGCTTATTTTCATCGACAACCAGCTCATCAATCATTGGCATTAACGAAAAAACAGCATAATCTCTGGTCCACGAGCTGCATTGATGCGCTTGCTGAAAACCTCTGATTGCATCTTTAAAATGTTGATATTTCCAACCATCGCCATTTTTACCAGTTTGTGGTGTCCAAGTGTGCATCCCGAACGGTAAAGCGGTAGTTGGGTAGGTATTGCCTCGCGTTAATTCATGCTTAGAATTCGTGCCTTGAAGGGTATTTACATATTGTACCAAATCGGCTTGCTGTGCATATAACTGACCAGCCAAGCAGCATAAAACAAGAAGGATAGAAAGCCTAAATTTCATCTTGTTGATTAGTTTTTAATGCCCCATTTATCGGCAAGTAGTTTTATAAAATAACCACCTACAACACTTCTTGCCTGAAAGCCAACCTTATCACCGTTGGTTGTTTCGTGCCAATCGCTTAAAGGAACTTTCGTTTCGGTATCTGTAGCGTATTTATAAATTGGCTTAATGAATTTTTGAAAATCAGCCTGATTATCCGCCAAGGTCGCAGTCCACATTATCCAATCAGATTTGGTGTAAGTTTTACGACTATCCAACGGTAACCCAAAAGCGTTTTGTTTGGTTAAATAGAAATTGATTTCCTTTTTATATACAGATTCAGGAAATATATTCAAGCCCAATAATTTATCCCAAACCAAGTTATATTTCTGACTCCAGGTATTCTTATCGTTAAAAGTTAAGGCAAAATGATCGCCATCAGCAGCCATTTCCTGCCATTTTTTAGCCATATCAAAAGCAATTTTTTTATACTTAGTTGCTTCTTCGGTTTTACCCAGGGTTTGAGCCATTTGAGCATACGCACCTATTGCAACAATCGCTTTCACTGATAAATTTGCATTACGAGCTAAGTGACCCGCGAAATCATCTGTACAAAGTTGGTTAGCCGGGTCAAAACCTTCTTTTGAAAGGTAATCGGCCCAAATTGATAAAGTTGACCAATGTTTTTCAGCATATTTAGCATTGCCTTGAGCTTTCGCAATTGCTGCCGTAAGAATGACCATGTTTCCGGCTTCCTCTACCGGCATATCTTCGCCGTAAGTTTGTCCGTTAGCAAAAGGATATGTTCCTAAATCATGTGCGGGGTAAGGTTTCTTCCATTTTCCACTTTCAGAATAGTAAAAAATACCGTTTAACATTCCTGTTAGCAATTCAGGATTGTACAGTAAATATTGTGGTGCAGAAGGATAAGTTACATCAACCGTGTTAATAAAACCACCACTAAAATTTTCTTTTGATAAGAAAAGAATATCACCATTTGGTGCATAAACAATTTTATGTGCCGCTATACTTTGGCGATAGGCCAATTCGCACATTTTGGCATACTCTTTACCTCCAACTTTTTCAGCATCCGTATAAAGTTTTGTGTTAAAATCATTGCATTTAGCAATAATTGTTTTGTATTCAGATTCAGCCAAAGCTAATTGGTCTTCAAAATGAGCGCCTGGTTTTCTCCAGATTGGCAACAATTGCTCACCAAAATATTCTACCGATTTTAAATCATCATATCCAAGCATTAAATATCTTTCTGTTGAAGTATTGCCTACACTACCAAAAGAAATTACACTACTCAAGTTTAATTCTTTGGCATTTTTCACCTCCTTATTTGAAGGGTATTTGCCATTAATGAAACTGCTTAAACTTTCAGCTTGCTTATTGATGTATTGTGTGGCTTTAAATTTTTGAGGAAGAGCAACATACATACGCCCCCAATCAATTCGCAAATCATCGGCTTTTTTCTGTAAGATAGGCTGCTCTACCGTACCAGCGCTTAATATTGATAAATCTTTAACGATATTAGCAGAAGCATTAACAGGCTGATCTGGTGTATTGACCGCAATATTTGTTGATGCAGCAAAATACAAATCAACATTATGGGTTTTCCCGTCTGTTGCCTTTGCAGTGTAATTGATATAACTAACCGGACGTGCCGTTAGTGCAATATCGTTTAATAATAACGGAGAAATAAACTTAACTTCGAGATTTACTGCACCGCAAGTAAACGTATATCTCGTATCAGTTGCAGTAACGCGTACATCTGTTTGTTTAGCCAATTCTATAGCCGATTTCTGAGGGATTTCTTCAACTATCCCCGCATCAAGAAATCTTCCGCCAGCGGAGTTTTTAACATGAATCGCTAATAAGTTTTCACCTGCTTTGAGGATTCCGTCTTCAATTGGAATGTAGATATATTCGTGTACCCAACCATCCTTTTTATAGATTGTTTTACCGTTTAAGGTTACAGCTACATTATCATCGTGGTTTAATTTTAAGTATTTTTTTCCCGCCGTTAACTTGGCGATAGAGAATTTTCTTCTGTAGTATAAATCATCGGTAGTCCATTTGGTTTTAGCAACTTTATCATCTCCGAATGGTGCAGTGCCTTTTTGCCAGGATGAATCGTTAAAATTATTCGAGTTCCATCCACTTTGTTGTTGAGCGAATGAATAATTAGCTAGATAAGCTTTTTCATCTGCCGCAGGCAAAATTGCCTTGTATTCTTTAGATTCTGCACCTAAAAACCGGTAATATTTACCATCAACTTTTAAAACGCCTGATAGCGATTGGTTTTTACCTGTCCAGTGCTTAGTAACAGATTGGTTCAATTCACTTCCGAAAGACCATATGCTAAAGTAGGTATCATGTGTAATGAGTGGATAAGCTGGCGCTTTGTCCTGTGCATTAATTGATATAACACTAAAGAAATATAGTATTAAAAGGATAAATTTCTTCATAGTAGATTTGGTTAGGTTGTTTTTATAGGTAGATGCAGGGCCTTAATTTGAACGTATAGTTATTATAGTTTGGTTTGAATTATGTAGGTTAGATAGAAGCACAAGTAAAACGTTTTACCAGCATCAATATTAATGAAAAATTTGTCAATTATTTAGTGCTACTCTTGTAATATCTGAGTTACAAAATGTTTAGTAGAAATTTTTTGAACCAAAAAAAAGGTGCTCTTAGTTGAGCACCTTTTAGATTGATGGTTAATTAATAACCTGGGTTTTGTTTAATTGATGGGTTAATTGCAATTTGTGCATTAGGAATTGGGAATAGTGCTTTTGTAGCAGTGGTTGGTTTGTGATCCCACCATGTATTGGTTGTGAACTTTCCAAATCTCACCATATCTTCTCTTCGTTTTCCTTCGAATACAAATTCTCGACCTCTTTCGGCTAAAAATTCATCTGCAGTTAACGTTGTAATTGTATATCTATTTATCGCGTAATCAGCTGCTGAAAAACGTCTTATTATACATTTGTTAATTAAATCAACTGCATCTTGTGTTGCCACATTTCCATTCTTACGCATCAAGGCTTCTGCTTTATTATAATACATTTCAGTTACTCGATAAAGAACAAAATCATTTGCCCAATAATTTGCATCCGTTGGCAAACCAACCTGATACTTATTAAAACGTGCACCACTATTTTCTTCCCCTCTTGTCATTCCACCTTCTCCGGTTTCACCTTCACTGTTTCTTCTAATTTCTTTAACAAAAACAAGAGGTTTATTGTTATACTCTTCCGTACCTAACACCGGATCTGTTGTACTGCCGTATTTATATTGCGTACCTATTAAGAACCATTTCTGCTTTCTTAAATCGGTGTCTTTATAAGCATCAAATGCAGTTGGAACAACTACCACAGCATTATTACCATTTCTATCCGTTCCATTAATCTGTCTTTGATTATAGTGCCAGAATAAACCTTCAAAACCTAGTCTCCAATCAGCAGCTTTAAAATCATAAGCAATCTGAAATAAATTTTCTTTTGATTTATCATTGGAAACACCAAAAGGCGCATAAATATCAGGATCTAAATCTGCATTACCGTTCAAGCCACCAACCTGTCCACCAATAATTTTATCACTTGCAGCAATACAATCATCCCAACGAGGTGTACCTGTCCAAACTTCAGCATTAAGATAAAGCTCTGAAAGCATTGCATAACCCGCTGCTTTACTTACCCTACCTACCAAATTAGCTGATAGAGGTTTTAATAATTCAACATTATCTTTAATCTCCTTTTCGATAAATTCAAAAACTTCTTTTCTGGTTCTTGTTGGGGGATTTAAAGGCGTACCAACAGTTGTAACAATCGGAATATTTCCATAAATATCTATCAGTTTTAGATAGTGCCAAGCTCTTAGCACCTTAGTTTCTGCAATTATTGAAGTCTTTTCTTCTGCAGTCATCCCAATTTTAATGAAATCTACCTTTTCTAAATCTTGGATTGTATTGTTGCAAAATCCTATACCTTGCCAAATCAAATCCCAAGGGCCTTTAATAGTATTATCGGTTATAGTCCATTCATGATTGTGTAAGCGAATCCATTGTGCACCATCATAACCATGACGACCTTTTTGGGGCCAAGCAACTTGATCTGCAGTTAATTCATTAAGCCTCCAGTAATTATTGTTATCCACAAAACTTGCCCATGCATTGGCATGAGTGAAAGGTCTTAACACTGCCGCCATCACCTCTGTTCTATTATTGTAAAAATTATTTGAGATAATAGAATTGTATACATTTTCATCCAACTTAGTGCAAGATCCTAATGTAATCACACCTAATAAAGATGTATATAATATAAATTTTTTCATTTCTAAATTATTTAATGATTAGAATCCAACTTGTAATCCCAAAGTATAGGTTTTAGTTCTAGGATAGAAACCTCTGTTATCAATACCAACGGTTAAACCTGTATCTTGAAGTTCAGGATCTAAGCCAGAATAGTTTGTAAATGTTGCTATATTTCTACCCGAAGCATATACCCTTAAATTACGGATATAACTTGTTTTTAATTTAAAATTATAACCTAAAGTAATGTTATCTAATTTCACAAAATTCCCACTTTCTAAGTAATAATCCGAAAATTGAGGAGAATCTTTAAGTGAAGCATTTTTTTCGACAGCTGACCTTAGCACATTATTTGGTAACCAAGCCAAATTTCCGAAAAACATATCTTGTACGTTTAAAATATCGTAACCAAATTTACCTCTGAAAAATAAAGTTAAATCTAAATTTTTATATCTTAATGTATTCGACATTGATGCGTAATACTTTGGAATACCGTTACCGATTACTGTTAAATCCTCGTTGTTGATTCCAGCAGAATTTGTTACTGAACCATCCTTTTTGTAGAATTGCCACTTACCAGCTGCATCAATACCGGCGAATCTTCTACCATAGAAATTGCCCAATGGCTGACCTTCGACAGCTCTAATCGTATTACCCAAATTTCCTGGGGAAGGTAAACCTCCATACTCTAAGAAAGTTGCTTTGAAAACATCGTTAGATAGAGATGTTAAATTATTTTTGTTGGTACTAAATATAATGTCAGCACTCCATTGAAAATCTTTTGTTTGAACCGGAATTGCATTTATAGCTAATTCTAAACCTTTATTAGAAATACTTCCAACGTTAGTGAAAATTGTACTATTAACATATGACGGTACCTGTGCATTATAGTTTAAAAGTAAATCTGTAGTGTTACGTGTATAATAATCTACCGTACCACTTAAACGATTGTTTAGGAAACCAAATTCTAAACCAACGTTAAATTCTTTTTTTCTTTCCCATCTTAAGTCTGGATTAGGATTTCTCGAAGGCCCATAAGTTTGAACCCATCTTCCATCTTGTAAGTAAGGTCCACCGGTACTCAATGTGATTAGTGATTGATAATTTGGAATACCCTGATTACCTGTTACTCCGTATCCAGCTCTTACTTTTAAATTATTAACCCACTTAAATTGTTCCATGAAACTTTCTTTGGTAAGCACCCATCCAATCGACGCAGCAGGGAATGTTCCCCATTTATTATTCGCCCCGAATCTTGATGATCCCTCTCTTCTTGCAGAAACAGAAAGTAGATATTTACCTTGGTATGCATAATTTACACGACCTAATAACGAAATTAATGTATTATCTTCTTTAAAAGATCCAATTCCTGGTCTAGGTAAAGTTACGTTTGTAATGGCATTACCTGCACCAATATTCCAGTCTTTAAATGCATCGGTAATAAAACCTGAATTGTTTAAGTTAAAATCCTCCCTTGTAAAATACTGATAACTATAGCCTACCACTGCAGAAATTGAGTGGTCATTATTAATTACTTTATTATAATCTATCGTACTTTCAAAGGTATACGTTTTATCTTGTCGATTAGCCTTCGAAGCATAGCCAGTTCCTTGATAACTTTGAATTGATGAATAAGAAGCTCTTTCACGATAAGTTCTATCATTATATGTGTCTCTAATTAAAGCACCAAATGCAGAAATTTTTAAACCGTCAATAACTTCTAATGTTAGCTTTGTATCACCAGAAAAAGTTTGTTGGTCTCTTCTATTCAACTCTTGTGTAATTCTAGCAAGAGGGTTATAGTTATTGAAAGCAGTAGTCTGTGTAAATGAGCCATCTGCGTTATAAACCGGCGCAGTCGGATTTCTTTGTACCGACTGTTCAAAATCACCATCAGAACCACCTAAAAGATTTGCATTATTAAAATTAGCTGCCAAATTGGTTTGCATTGACAATCTATCTTTCAATCCTTTTTGATTGAAGTTTAATCTAGCACCATAATTTCTACGACCATTTTCTTTTGATATACCTTGTAAATCATTATAAAATAAACTAGCCCTGTAATTTGATTTTACAGTACCACCCGTTGCTGCAAAATTGTGATATTGCGTGATATTCTCCTTATTTAACAGCAAATCATACATATCTGTGTTTGCACCTAAATTGTTTGTAGGAGAACGCGATATAAACTCTTCAGCTGTTAAAAAGTCTGGCTTCTTTGCAACAAAATCTCTTGAGAAATACGTATTGTAATCATAAGTCGGATCGCCTCCCTTGCCTTTTTTGGTCGTAACTAAGATTACACCAGCATTAGCTCGAGTACCATAAATTGCAGCAGCAGAACCATCTTTTAAAACATCAAATGATTCGATATCATCTTGCTGAAGTAAATCTAGGTTACCACCTGGTATTCCATCTATTACAATTAATGGTGCTGCAGAACCTGAAATAGATACGATACCTCTTAACTGTACGGCAGCGCCCGCATTCGGATTATTACCCCCCGTACGTGTAATACTTAAACCAGCAACCTTACCCTGAATCAAATCTAATGGACTTCTAGAACCACCCTGATTAAAATCCTCGCTCTTAACTGTTGCAACTGAAGAGGTAATTTCCCCTCTCTTTTGTGTTCCATAACCAACAACTACAACTTCGTTTAATTTTGTTTCACTAGCTTCTTGTAATCTAATTCCGATTTGTTTTTGGTTACCTACAGTAACACTTTGACTTTGATAGCCAACATAAGAAAAAAGAAGCACCTCGGTAGCATTAGCCGCAATACTAAATTTTCCATTTGCATCTGTAACAGCAGTTTTGCCTGTAGTTTGATTCTTAACACCTACACCGGGGACAGGTTGTCCTTTTTCGTCTACTACCGTACCAGTGACAACATTTTGCTTTAGCACTGAACTGCTGAGCAAGTTCGTATTCAAGAATCCTCTCGCACCTCCCCACTCCGAATTCATTGAAAACGCAGGACTATTAAGCAATACTATTGCTGCAGATAACCCCGTAATTTTGAGTAAATTAATTTTCATTAGCGGTTTTGTTAAATTTAAAATTGATTAGTTATATTATTTTCCGGGTAGTTACTTATCTGAGGTAACTCCATTAATTATTTATGAGCAGCATATGTTCTACTTGCGCTCTGAATTATATTTTTTCTGAAATAAGATTAAAATTGAACGGCCAATCACAAATATTTACGAGAATGAAATAAGCAGTAAAAGCCGATAATCGACTGAAATAAAGCACTTTTGACGTACAGTTAGGGTTCTGTGAAAGTCTCATAAATACATTTGGTTATAGTAAATCGTTTTACTACATCAATTATAGAAATTTTTTTCAAGATAATAAAACGATTTAGTAGTAATATTTTAGTTACATTAAAACAAAATGAAATACTGTCTTAATTTCTAATGATTAGGTTAGCCGGAATAATAACTTGCTCGTCGGCTTGCTTATTTTTTGAAGATAATTGACTTAAAATCAATTTTATAACTGTTTCTGCAATTTCTTCTAATGGCTGTTGAACGGTAGAAATACCGGGTGTGTGTAATTCAAAAGCTTCGTGGTCATCGTAAGCGATAACTGAAAGACCTGTTCCTATTTTTTTGTTTAATTGTTTGAGTGCTTTTAAGCCACTTATTGCGAGATAGTTTGTTGCAAATAATACTGCATCTACATTTTGAGTTTCGAAAAGGTTCTTAATTTCCCCTAAAGTTGCCGCCTCATCTTGATTAAAATGAATTTTGACAACTAAATCATCGTTATACTTAAAACCATTATCCTCTAAGGCCTTTCTGTAACCATCAAACCGTTCAGTAATTTGTTGCACATCAATATCGGTAGTAACAAGGGCAATATTCTTTCTACCTTCCTGAATAAAATTTTCGATTGACTGATAAGAAGCACTAAAATGATCTGCGCCAACGTAATTTGTTTTCAAATCGGGCAAATTCCTATCAAAAAGTATTACGGGTTTATTCTCATTTACAAGCGCTTGAATATCTTCTTCCAAACCTTTAATTGGAGAAATAATATATGCATCAACCTTTCTAGATTTAAACATATTTATTAACTCCTGTGCTTTCTCTAAACTATTTTCTGTACTGGAGTAAATGATTTTATAACCTCGCTTATAAGCTTTATCTTCAATAAGCCTTGCAATTCTGGCAAAGAATGAATTCGAGATGTCTTCTACAATTAAACCTATGATGTTCGAATTACCGGTTCTTAAACTTCTGGCGATTTGATTAGGCTTGTAGCCGCTTTCTTCTATAATTTTTTCGACCTTTTCTATTACCGCTTCGCTGATTGATTTATCCTTTGCTTTTCCATTAATTATAAATGAAACAGTTGTAATTGATACGTTTGCTTTAACTGCGATATCTTTTATAGAAAGAGCTTTCATGGGCGAATAATAAGTTTATAGGTGGTTGTCCAAAACTAAATAAAAAACATGAGTTTTACTAAAACGATAAAGCAGGTTTAAAAATGCCTTATTTTGAAAATGAATCCGTTAAGGTTTAGCATATTTTACAATTAACATTGCTGTTTTCTCTGAAGCGCCCGGCGCTCCCATTAACTCGAGTAGTTTATCGTAATCATTCAACATTTCTGTTCTACCTGTACCAGAAATTATCAAACTCAATTCCTCGTTAACTTTTTGAGTATTGCAATCTTCCTGAATAAGCTCGGTAACTATTTTTTTATTTACGATTAAATTAACCAATGAGATAAATTTAATTTTCACCAACATGCGGGCAATGGCAATAGAAATTGTACCTCCTTTATAAACCACCACTTGCGGCACGTTGAATAAAGCGGTTTCTAAAGTTGCCGTACCCGATGCTACAATTGCAGCATGGGCATTATGTAGCAAATTATAAGTATTGTTAAAAATTAGTTTTACATTTTTATCGCCAATAAGCTGCTTATAATAATCTTCAGTAAAAGTTGGTGCGGCCGCAACGGCAAATTTATAGTCAGCAAATTGCTCTGTTATGCTTATCATTACAGGCAGCAAACGTTCAATTTCCTGTTTTCTACTGCCGGGCAACAACGCAATTATTTTATAGTCGCCTAAATCATAATCACTTCTAAAATCTGGATTGGGTTTAAATTGAGCCTTTTCATCTAAAAGTGGATTACCAACGTAATCTACTTTCATGCCCCATTCATTGTAAAAATCTACTTCGAAGGGTAAAATGCAAAACATATGGTCTACATCTCGTTTAATTTTTAGAACCCTCTTTTGGTTCCAGGCCCAAATTTTTGGCGAAATATAATAGCAAACCTTTATACCTTGCTTTTTAGCATATTCTGCAATTTTAAGATTGAAACCAGGAAAATCGATTAAAATTAAAACGTCAGGTTTCCAATCAATAATGTCTTTTTTGCAGGTTTTTAAGTTTTTAAAAATTGTACGCAGATTAAGCAGAACTTCTGTAAAACCCATAAAAGCCATATCTGAATAGTGTTTGACCAACTCGCCACCTTCAGCCTGCATTTTATCGCCACCGAAATATCTGAAAACTGAATCATCATCTTCAGCCTTTAAAGCCTTCATTAAATTTGCGCCATGTAAATCGCCCGATGCTTCGCCTGCAACTAAGTAGTATTTCATATGATTAAATATGTTCCATTTAAAGGGTAATTATTTTTTGAAAACGATTGGTTCGGCATTAATGGCTTATTCAGTCCCGCTATCACTAATAGTCCGTCCCCGATGAAACCTGTGAAACATGCAAGCACACCATTAAAAGCGACAATAATGTGTGCTTGAATCGGGATTGCGGGCTATTTTAGTTCTATCGGGTTTATTTTTGAATGTTGTGTACCCAGATAGCAAATTCGCTATTATTGACCACCCAAAACAAGCCTTTGTTTTTAAACCCGATTGCAGCGAAAATACTTTTTGTTTCTCTTTCATGCTTGAGTTAGATATCGTCCTTCGACAAGCTCAGGATGACAGCTATTAAAGGCGGTAACTAAAACAAAAAGATTGAAGCGTAAAGCGGGGCTGCAGCCTGCCAAAATTTACTGCCTTATATTTTCAAAAAACAATTTGCCCAATTCAGTTTTGTTAAAAAACTTTGTAGGCGAAAAATATAAATGCACACAAAAAAGTGGCTGCCAATATACCACGACCAATATTTTCTTTATTGTACTTAAAAAAGTATTGCATAAAATATGCATTTACCGCAATTGCCCCAATGTATAATAAATCTGCTTTTGAAAGGTAAACTACATGACTGATAATGTACCAGGCAAGGGCAGAAAGTATCGCGGGAATGAGCAAACCGATGCCCAAGCCAACCCAAACAGAATTATTTAAGTTTCTAATCCTATCGTTCATCCTAACCAAGGTTTAAGCCATCAGGGGCTGAAACTTTACTCGTTTTACCCTCGCTTTTTGATTGCTTTTCTGAATTGAAATTCCAGCTGTTAAGTGTTTGTATGGCGTGGTGTGCGGTTAAATCGAACTGCACAGGCACAACCGAAACATAACCATTTTCTAATGCCCAAACATCGGTATCCTCGCCTTTATCGAAGTTTTCGAAAACGCCGGTAAGCCAATAATATGGTCGGTTGTAAGGGTCTTTTCGCTCGTCGAACTCTTCCATCCATTTGGCATTTGCCTGACGGCAAACTTTAACTCCTTTTAAGGCATCGCCTTTTGGAAAATTAACATTAAGCAAAGTACCTTCTGGTAAACCGTTGGCTAAAACCTGCTCGCAAATGTTTTTAATGTATTTTTTGGTAAAACTGAAATCGGCATCAGCAGCGAAATCATCTAAAGAAAAACCAATTGAAGGAATTTTTTCAATTGCACCTTCTACTGCGGCCGACATCGTACCTGAGTACAACACATTAATGGAATTGTTTAAACCATGGTTAATTCCCGACACGCATAAATCTGGCTTTTTGCCTTTGAAAATTTTGTTCACACCTAATTTTACACAATCTACAGGTGTGCCGCTGCACTTGTACATTTCAACGCCTGGATACAAATCTACTTTGTCGAAACGAATGGGTTTGCCAATTGTAATGGCATGTCCCATTCCGCTTTGCGGACTATCTGGAGCAACCACAACTACATTTCCGATTTCCTGCATAACTTCCATCAGGTTTTTAATTCCTGTAGCTGTAATGCCATCATCATTTACAACTAAAATATTGGGTTTAGCGTTTTGCTTTGTCATGCGGTAAAAATACAGATTATAATTTTAAGCCGTAACAGCTCTTGCTGCTTTTGATTTATTATTTCAAAAGCATTTCATTCGGTGCTAGAAACCGATTATATTTGGTAGTAACTTATTAACCTACGATTTAGAAATTCTACTAACCTCAATTCGCTAAAAAAATTAATAAATCGTTATCATAAACCAAAATCAAATAAATGAAATTTAAACTATTTACGCTTGCTTGTTTTCTTGTAACAGGTTCGTTTGTAAAAGCACAAACCTATCAGTGGAAAACAGCAACGGCTGGCGGTTACACGTATAAATATGTAACAAACGACCCGTCGAACTCGAGATTTTACACGTTAAAAAATGGCTTAACTGTAATTTTATCTCCAAACAATAAAGAGCCTAATATACAATGGCGCATGAGCGTTAGAGCTGGTAGCAACACCGACCCTAAAAATGCAACGGGCCTGGCGCATTATCTTGAGCATCTTTTATTTAAAGGAACGGATAAATTTGGTACCAATAACTGGGCAAAAGAAAAACCACTTTTAGATAAAATAGACGCCCTTTACGAGAAATACAATAAAACTACTGACCCTGCTCAACGTAAAGAAATTTATAAGGAAATTGATAAAACTTCTGGTGAAGCCTCAAACTTTTCTATCGCAAATGAGTATGATAAAATGATGTCGGGTATTGGTGGAAATTCTTCAAATGCGCACACATGGTATGAAGAAACAGTTTATAACGAAGATTTCCCATCAAATGCAGTTGATAAATTTCTTGCGATTCAAAGCGAACGTTTCCGTAAGCCAATCTTCCGTATTTTCCATACGGAGCTTGAAGCGGTTTACGAAGAAAAAAACCGTGGTTTAGATAGCGACCCTAACAAATTGGATGAAGCGATGATGGAATTTCTTTTCCCTACGCACAATTACGGTCAACAAACCACTATAGGTACGATTGAGCATTTGAAAAACCCATCGCTGGTTGAAATCAGAAATTATTATAACAAATACTATGTTCCAAACAACATGGCGGCTGTTTTCACGGGTGATTTTAATCCTGATGAAATGATTAAGAAAGTGGATAAATCTTTCAGCTACATGGTTTCAAAACCGGTTACGCTTTATAATCCTGCTCCAGAAAAACCATTAACTAAAATTCAAAAAGTTGATGTTTATGGTCCAAGTGCAGAAATGGTAGAAATTTATTACCGTGGTTATGCAGAAAACACACAAAACAGCTTAATGCTTAACTTAATAAAAAGTATTTTATTTAATGGTAAAGCGGGTTTAATTGACATCAACTTAAACAAGCAACAAAAAACGCAAAGGTCAAGTGCAAGTTACCAGCAAATGAAAGATTATGGTGTGTTTAATTTATCGGCACAACCGCGTCAAGGGCAGACTTTAGAGCAAGCTTCGAAATTATTATTAGATCAGATTGAACTGTTAAAACAAGGCAAGTTTGATGATGATTTGATTAAGGCAATTGTTGCAAATCAAAAATTCAGTTTCTTACAGGCCTTTGATAGTAATAATAGTCGTGCTGAATATTTATCAAATGAATTTATCTTAAACAGAGGTACAAAATGGGATAAAAGTTTAGGCGATATTGAAGAAACTGCTAAAATTACCAAAGCTCAGGTTGTTGCTTTTGCCAACACTTACTTTAAAGATAATTATGTAATTGGCTTTAAACATAAAGGAGAAGACAAAAACACCATTAAGGTAGAAAAACCAACCATAACGCCAATTAATGCAAATGGTAATTTAACTTCTCCTTTTGTAAAAAGTGTTATCGATGCTCCGGTTAAACCTTTAGAGCCTAAATTCTTAGATTATAAAAAAGATATTATTGCCGGAAAAATTGGTATTGCTGAAGTATTAACCACCAAAAACAAAGACAATTCTATTTTTAGAATGACTTACAGATTTAACCACGGCACTAACAATTACAAGTTATTGCCTTATGCTGCAAGTTATTTACCCTTTTTAGGAACTGATAAATATACCGCTGAAGAAATTAGCAAAGCGTTTTACAACATCGCTTGTTCTTATAGTTTAAACGTTGGTACAGAAACCACAACGATTAACATTAGCGGTTTACAAGAAAATTTCGGCAAAGCTGTAAATCTTGTAGAACACATTTTGGCAAATGTAAAACCTGATGAAAAAGCATTGGCTGATTTGAAAAACACTATTCTAAAAAGCCGCGAAAACAATAAATTAAACAAAGGCCAGATAATGGTTGGCTTAACTTCTTACGCTCAATACGGAAGCGTTAACCCATATAACAACGTGCTATCTAACGAGGATGTTAAAAATATGAAAGCCGAAGACTTAATTTATTTATTGAAAAATTTAACCAACTATGAGCATGTAATTACATATTACGGTCCAAAAGATGTTGAGGCATTTTCTGCCGACATTAAAAAGGAACATGCTTTAGCTAAAGAATTTACACCAGCTGCACCTGCAAAGGTTTACAACTATACCGTTCAGGACAGCAATAAAGTATATTTCGCTAACTACGATATGGTTCAATCAGAAATTCGTTGGTTAAGAAACACAGGCTTATACAATAAAACAGACCGCCCGAACATCGAAGTGTTTAACAACTACTTTGGCGGCGGAATGGGATCAATTGTTTTCCAAACCATCAGAGAATCGAAAGCTTTGGCTTATTCTACTTACGCACTTTACCAAATGCCAGATAAAACTGACAGACAATACAGCATGATTGCTTATGTTGGTAGTCAGGCCGATAAAATGACGGATGCTGTAAATGGAATGAACGAGTTATTAAACGTTTTGCCACAAAGTGATAAATCATTTGAAGGCGCAAAATCGAACGTTTTATCTTCTCTTGAAACCAACCGAGTTACAAAAGATGGTATTTTCACGTACTATTTTGCAGATAAAAAATTAGGTTACGATTACGATTCGAGAATTGATTTGTACAAGGGTTTGAAGCCAATTACGTTTGCGGATATTAAAGGTTTCCACGACCAAAAAATTGCGAACAAGCCTTACAGTTATTTAATCGTCGCTTCTGATAAAAAAGTGAAATTAGAAGACATGCAAAAATTTGGAAATGTTACGACATTAACATTAGAGCAGATTTTTGGTTATTAAGCAATAAACGTTTTAACGTTGAAATTTACATAAAAAAGCGTTTCGGTTAAATTCGGAACGCTTTTTTTACTTAAAAATTTCGAGTTAGTTAATTATTGCTAATATTGTTTATTCACAATCATAATTAATATGTCCGTCATTGCGAGGCACGAAGCAAACTATTTAAGTATCGAAGATTGATTGTTAAATGATACTCTTAATTATCCAATTCAAGCAATTAATGATTTGGAAATTGACATTTAGTATTTCTTCGGAAACATCAGTCCCGCCATTCGCTATAGCCCTCGTGAAAAACTCGGGGCTACCGCTGCTGTCGGGTTTAGGAACAAAAATCCACCTTGTAAACAATAAAAAACAGACATGCTTTATAGCAACAATCTATTTCTTTTGATAATCGATTACGATACCATTCGCCAGTAATTTAGAATTTGAATTGGTTAATTTACTACCCGCAGGTACCTCAACTATTAATACTGAATTAACCTTATCGATTTCTAACTTTGCTGTTGCTGATACATTTTTGGCAATAAATTTTTGAGCAACTGCGTTGTACAAATCAACTTTGTTTTTAGCCTTAACTTTATAATTAATTGTTTTAGCTTGGTTGTAAGGATTGTAGATTAAATAAGTTGGATAAGCCTTGTCTTTGTAAAAATCGGTTGCCAAGACATCAAGTTTCAAAATACCTTCGATGTTGGTTTTTTCTACAATTGCACCGAAAATACCTACATGACCGCTTCCATAAACACTAAATTGAGAAACATCAGGGTTTTTACCAGGCACCCATTTTGGGCCATCACCTTGTGCAACTGGTCCTTTTTTATCCGTGTAAAGCGTATCAAAAGTAGAAACCTTTGCAAAACCCTCATAGGCAATTACCCCTTTGGTTACTGCAATTGCATCTGGAATGGTTTGCCTGTCAGCCGGCATATATTGCGGGTAAAAAAAGCGGGAAGCATTTACGGCATTTAACATCCATTTGCCAATTGCATTAGCGTAAGCAGTATTATAACGCACCGTCGGAACCAATGGCCAAGCAGCATCAAAAGTGTTCATTAAAAAGCCATAACCGCCATGGTCTACCGTACTGCCAACCACACCAGAAATATCGTAACCGTTCCATTTTCCTGTTAAAACACCCCAACCTTCACGGCAAACTGCCGTCCCGTCAAATGTCCAGCCCATAAGTTTATGCACATCGAACTTTGTTTCTTGTTCTACATTCATTCTAGCCGCCAGATAAGCGCCAAAAGGCATTAATAATTCGTATGTAGGATTTATCTTATTACTTTCGAGTGCAGTCATGGCGCTTATCGCACCTTCCAAATATCTTTTATCGCCAAATTTTTTATAGGCTGCATATAGCACCCATGCGTGTCCCGCAGCTGCATCGGCCTGTGCACAAATCTGGTTTTTCATTGGTTTCATTTGAGCATAATCGAAATACGAATAATTATAATCTCCTTTTAAAATCGAATCTGCTTTATAAAATTTTTCGGCTATACTTTTGGCAATCCAATCAAAATCTTTTTCATCAGGATATTGCTCGCAAATGGCATAAAACAAAACATTTGGGTAAACGTCATACCACCAATCTCTGCCATAACCACCACCCAATAAAGCAACTTCTGGGGCGGTGTTATTCATCATAATATTCCATTTAGTATCACGATTGAAATAATTTTTAAGCATCGCCACGTAGTTCTTTCCGTTCTGTTTGCTTTTATCAATGCCAATTAAGCCTGCGCCCATAACTGCACCCATGTTTGCTAAAGCTTCATGGAACATGCCTTTATTATTTTGTTGCCCCTGCCTTACATCGCCAACGGCGGTATAAATACCCATTACTGGCTGGTCGAAATTTTTGCGTGTATCATCCATCCAAACCATTGGCCAGTATTTGCCTTTTGCATTAAAATCGTAAATGGTTTTATCGAAGTTTTGCGCCATCAATTTCCAATCAATAATTTTTAATGGTTGAGGAATATCGGCCATCTCATTCACCCTGCTCAGCATCAATTGCTTGACTTGAGCTTTAACCTGGTTCCAACTTGATAAAAACAATAAAGCGATAAATATTTTTGTAATTCTCATATATATTTTAATCTATTAGTTAGTAATTACCGGAGCTACAAAATTAGGCGCTTCATTACTTATAATTGGAGCATCAACATTTTCAATTTTGCCTTGTTTAATAATCCCTTTGGCTACCCAATAAGATGCAAGTTGCAAAATAGCTACGATAACTATCGCGTAGCGCAAAGCTATTTCTACTGAAAAAACGTAAGCTAAAATTAAAAATGTGCCGGCACCAGTTAAGCGCCCGATGTATAAACCCGCTTCGTGATTTAAGATATAAGCAAATTCGCTGCGTTTTTCCTTTTTGGTTAAAATATCTATCACGCTAAATTGGATTGGAAAATAAGCCAAATCTAAAAGTGGTTTCGCGAGTAGTAAAAACAGCATAAATAAGATTACACCCAAACTGCTAAACAAAATACCATTGATAATAGCGGCAACAGCAAAGAGCACCAAACCTGCTCCAAAAACATACAAACGATGCTTTGGCGAAGTATTTCTGCCAATAATGTACATGGCTACCGCAGCGATTATTGCGCCAATTGATTGTGCAGTACCTAATGCGCCTTCCTTGCCAACCAAAAGCATAATTAACATAGCCGGAGCTGTTACCAAAAACCCTTGAACAAGTCCTTTTAAGGTAGCCAACCTTAATAATTTGTACCAATAGGGATCGAACTTAAAATAAACAAATTTTTTCTCTGTAGGATTTTGGAAATTGCCTCTAAAACACATTATCGAGGCTAGAATTGTAATCACGAAAACCATTCCGGTTACAATTTTGTAAGCTAAATTGGCATTTCCAGAACCGGCATTAAATTCGATAAACCAACCAATTAATACCGGAATAACTACGGCAATAATGGTATAAAAAAACGTTTCCAAACCATAGTAGTAATTCCTGTTTTCATCGTTGGTGATGGCTAGTGCAAGAAAATCTCTATTGGCCCAATAAAAACCAAACGACATGCCCATAATTAAACCTGCAATACCAATACCGGTATTATCCAATGTAGTCAGCGACATCATCACCATCATCGAAACGCCACTCAGCATCATGCCCAGAGAATATAGTGTTTTGATGGAAAATCTGCTCAAAAGAAATCCGTTAAGGAAAAAAGTAATTGGAATGCCAGTGTAAATAGTTAGCTGATAAATTACAACCTTAACCGGATCGTTAGAGCTGCGCATAACGTAAGCCGCAACAAAAATATCGATAACAGGCAATACAATGCTATATATTAAATTGGTTAGCGTAAGTACCCTAAAATTGTATGATTGATTTTTGAAATGCGTAATTTCTGATTTTAGTTTATTCAGCATGATTGTATTTCAGTTGAGATAAAATATCTTGAATAGAGAATTTAGCACCACAAACAAATTCGTCTGCTGCGCCGTAATAAATGGTTAGTTGGTCACCATTTATTATATGTCCATTTGTAAAAACCACCTGACCGAAAAAGCCACTTAACTCGTAATCGGCTATTGGTTTCATAATTGGCTCATCCGTTTGCGCCAAAACTTTCGATGGCTCGTTTAAATCCATTAAAAAAGCACCTAAACAATACTGATGTTCTGCATTGGCGCCGTGATAAATTTCAAGCCAACCTTTTTCAGTTTTAATTGGAGCTGCACCAGCACCTACACGTTTGCTATCCCAATTAGTTGCACGGGTTTTAATGATGCATTTATGATTTCCCCAATGCAAACCGTCTGGAGATTCGGCTAACCAAATGTAATTACCTCCTAGATCAACACTGCTCGGACGGTGAAGTGTATAGAATTTACCATTGATTTTTTCCTCAAAAATGGCGCAATCTTTATTATGCGGCGGAATAATTATACCATGTTTTTTAAAAGTTTTCCAGTCGGTTGTGGTCCTCATACCAACACTTACACCATGAGCAGAAACCGCAGTAAAGGTTAAATAGTAGGTACCATCAACCAATGCCACCCGACAATCTTCTATCCCAAATGCCTCATCTGGTCCTTCTCCTTGCAATAAAGGATAACCTTCCGGTTGATAAAAGTTAATGCCATCATCACTACAAACCAATCTTAAGTGCGATAAAGTGGTTAAGTAATCTGCGCCTTTGTAGTTTATAACCCGAGGATCTGTTGCAATTAATTCCGGATCATTTTCATTAATCTCAATGATTTCAATGCCACCATCTTTCAATACCGGGAAAGAAATTATACCAGGTTTTTGTTGGGGTCTTTCCGCTACGCGGATTAATAACCAGGTTTTGTTTTCGAAAGTAAAAACACCTGGATTAAGTAAACATGCTATTTCTAAACCCGGCCTACTTGGTTTTAAGTCTTTAGGAGATAATATCGGATTTTGAGTAAATCGCTTTGCACTGTCGCTCATAATTTTTTGAGAATAGTTTTCCAATACCACAAAAAATGGATAGAAAAATTGTTTAAGAAGTATTTAGTTAATGTATTGCTTGCGATAAGTAATACCGCAAGCAATATTATGTTAACAGCTAGTAACCAGGGTTTTGTTTCAACAATCCAGCAGAAGCATCAACTTCTCCCTGAGGAATTGGATATAAATAATGTTTATCCTGAAAGTTCTTACCTTTTGCAGTCATTACCGTTTTAGCCAATTTCCAGCGTTTTAAGTCTAACATCCTTTGAGATTCAAAACCTAATTCTACACGTCTTTCAGAAATTAACCAGTTTCTAATGGTTTCTTTATCTGTTGATGCAGTTCTATCAGGCAATGTTCCGGCTGGCGGCATTACACCTGTAGCACTTAAACTTGTTCTCGCTCTGTTCCTAATTTGGTTTATGATAGAAACGGCATCAGCAGGTTGCCCCAATTCATTTTGTGCCTCTGCTTTCCACAATAACACATCTGCATATCTAATGTAAATTTTATTGTTTGCGGCATCATCGTTTCCTTTATTCGAGCCATTTGTACTGCCTAATAATTTGTTTACATTTTGATTTGGAGCATCTACCGTATATAATTTTCTTGGGTCGTTTGCTTCAAAAGCATTTAAAAAATCGGTACTTGGCGCAAAAAAGCCCCAGCCTAACGGCGCACAAATTCCATTTCCCTTTAAAGGATTTTGATTGCTTTGATGGTCGTAGCAAAATATAACTTCGTTTTCTGCAAATTCTTTGGTTTGGTTAAAGCTATCGAAATAATTGGCGTTTAAACTGTAAAAACCAAGCGCTTGTAATTCATTCACATTAGTCACTACATCTGCCCACTTTTCGGTATAAAGTGCCGATTTTGCTAACAATGCGATAACCGCACCTTTGCTTACCCTCCATTTTTCTGTCGTAGAACTAAATTTTGCATTCGGCAACATACCTTTCGCCAGGTTCAAATCTGACTTAATTTTATCCCAAACCACATTTTTATCTGCCCTAACCGCAACTTCAAATGCTTCCTGATAAGTACTTACTGGTTTCAAAATTAATGGCACATCGCCAAAATTAGTTACCAGAGAGAAGTAATAGTAAGATCTTAAAAAGTAAGCTTCACCCAAAAGTTGGTTTTTACGAGCGGTTGTTATGCCTGTTAATGCCTCAATACCTGATTTAGTTAATAATTCAATAGCGATGTTTAAGCGTTTTATACCTTCGTAATCATATTTCCATAAACCATTTGGTCCACCATTGGTTGACGTAAACGTGAAATTATTTACATCGTCTATCCAAGGTTGGTCGCCGTCAGGATTCCACTTTTTCTCCATATCATCTGATGCGATATCCTGCATAATCAAATCGTTTTGGAAAACCAAACCACCGCCCCAATCCCATTGAGCCAAAATATTTAATCGGTTTGATAAAAGTTGATAAGCGGAAGTAACCGAACTTTCTACCGTACCTAAAGTTGGTTTAGAATTAACTTGCTCCAAGGTTGTTAAGCCAACAGCCTCTGTAGTGAGTTGTTTTTTACAACTTGCCAATGCTATTAAGCAAAGCATTAGGCATATATATGTTAATCGTTTCATAATGGTTATCAGAAAAAGATTATAAATTAAGTTTTAAGCCGATTATAAAGGCCTTCGATTGCGGATAAGTTCCCTTATCAATCAGCGATGTAGATTCCGGATCTAAACCTGTATAATCTGTAATCGTAAATAGGTTTTGTCCTGATGCATATAAACGGACATTTTTTACACCGATGTTTTTAATGTTGAAGGTATAACCAACCTCAATGTTTTTTAACCTTAGATATGAAGCATCCTCAACAAAAACGCTTGAGACATTACCACCACCATTATTGTTGAATGTTAGGCGAGGAAGTGTATTGCTCGTACCCGGGCCATTCCAGCTATCTAAAACCGATGTCATTGAGTTAAACGGACGACTATCGAAATTAATAATCTGTTTCAAATCATTGTATCTGTCAACTCCTTGTACACCTTGCAATAAGAATGAGAAATCGAAGTTTTTATATGATGAAGAAAAAGCCAAGCCATAGGTTAATTTTGGAACCGGATTACCGATAAATGTTCGGTCGTCTGCGTTAATCTGCCCATCGCCATTTAAATCTTTAAACTTGATATCGCCGGGCAAAGCGCCGTTTGCGTTAGAAAACAAATGACTTGTAACCTCTGCTGGTGTTTGATAAATGCCATCAAAAACTAAACCGAAATATGAGTTAATGGGTTGCCCTGCTTCAGTTCTGGTGTGGGTTTGGTCGTCATTAATGTTTTTAACAAACTCCTGTAATTTATTTACGCGATTGGTTAAAGTAGCAATATTTGTATTTACGTTATATTTAAAAGCACGGTCTCTGTTTTGAAAATTTACACCCAATTCGAAACCTTTATTGCTTACCTCACCAGCGTTAACATATGTTCTATCGATAACACCAACTGATACAGCGGGCAAACCAACAGTTAATAAAATATCGCTTGTTTTTTTCACAAAATAATCAGCAGTAAATGATAATCTATTTTTCAGGATGCCAAAATCTAAACCAAAATTGGTTTGGGTTGTGGTTTCCCATTTCACATCAGGATTACCATATCTAACCACATTTACGATGCCGCCAGCTTCTGAAACTAATGTTTGATAAGTATTATTTGGGATTTCCTGATTTCCGGCTTGTCCCCAACTTCCTCTTAATTTTAATTCAGAAATCCATTGAACATCTTTCATAAAATCTTCGTTAGAAATTAACCATCCGGCTGATGCCGAAGGAAAATAACCCCATTTATTGCTTGGACCAAAACGTGACGAACCATCTGCCCGCATCGTAGCAGTTGCAAAATATTTTCCGTTGAAATTATAATTTGCGCTAGCAAAGAAAGACGCTAAGTTAAATTCGCTGGCCGAACCAGAATTGTAAATATTGGTTAAGCTTCCATAATCTAAATATTGAAAACCTGAAGTGCTTTTATTAAAGTTTTGGCGACTACCACCAATTGCCGACGACTTACTCGATATATTCTCTGCACCTAAAAGGAAGTTTACATTATGTTTATCGGCAAAAGTTTTTTGATAATTTAAGGTATTTGTAAAAGTGAAATTCATTACCTCACCTCTATTTTCATCTAAATTATTTGGCTTATTATTTCTACCCTGTCCCGGAAATAGTTCATCCGGATTGTTATCATTATCATCGCCAAAGTTTTGAGCAAAATTTTTGTTGTGCGAGAAGCTAATATCCACACCAACACTGGTTCTAAAAGTTAAGGATTTATCTTTCAGAAATGCATATTCGGCATAAATATTTCCAAAGGTTTGAAATGTTTTTCTTTTATCATTGGTGAAATTTACAATGGCAATCGGGTTAGAACTAAATTCGAAGTTTTTATCCCAGCCATTATTATTTCCGGTGTAAAATGGTAAATCGGTGTAGGGATTTGAGGCAGAATATGTAGGGTCGTTAACGTTTTTGTACACACCTAAAACTGGTGGGCGTAATAAAGCATGACGAATTACACCCGGCACATCACCACTTGATGATAATTTATCTTGCTTAGCATAACTTAATTGAAGGTTTGTCCCAACTTTAAATCTATCGGTTACGTTTGCATTCACATTCGAACGGAAATTGAAACGCTCAAAACCATCGTGATTTTGAACCACAATTCCATCTTGTTTATAATATCCGGTAGAAATTAAATACTGAACTTTATCTGAACCCCCATTTACCGAAGCTTGTAAATTTTTAGATTTACCCGTTTCAAATAACTCATTTAACCAATCCGTATCGGCTAAATCGGTTCTGCTTCTTGCTGCCTGATAAGGGCTAACCGCATTTGCAGCATTGCCAAGCGTGTTGTGCCAGGCCCTGTCTTTTACCGTTAAATATTGGTCGGCATTTAACATTTTTGGCAAGTTGGTTGCCTGATGGAAACCTGCAAAATATTCGATATTTACATTTGCCTTACCTTGAGAACCATTAACAGTTGTAATAATTACTACCCCATTTGCAGCTCTGGAACCATAAATTGCACTTGCCGCAGCATCTTTTAAAACCGTCATGGATTTTACATCACTCTGGTTTAGAAAAGAAATATCTCTGGTTGGCACACCATCGATTACATAAAGAACATCGTTATTTCCTAAAGTACCTTCACCACGTATACGTAGTTTAATACCATCGCCGGGCGCACCTGTATTCGCAGCAACAAATACACCCGCAACCTGTCCTTGCAAAGCTTGGGCAACATCAACAATCCTTGTTTTTTGCAAGTCGTTCATATCAACCGTTGCCACAGAACCTGTAATTGAGGCTTTCTTTTGAGAGGTATAACCAACAACCACTACATCATCTAAAGATTGGTCTGATGGTTTTAGTGAAATATTTAAATTTCCACCTGTTGGATTTGAGGTGGTAGAATTATAACCGACATAACTAAAAGTTAATGTTTGTGCGGAACCTGCTTGTAAAGTTAAAACATATACTCCGTTGTTATCGGTTGTTGTTTTGTTTTGAGTGTTGGTTTGCATCACAATAACTCCGGGCAGCGGCTGATTAGCTTCATCAGTTACCTTACCGGTAATTTTTGTTTGTGCATAACTTGTAAAACCCGAGAGGGCCAATAACAAGAAAACCAACGATACATAGATACGTCTGTTTTTTTTCATTTGATTTATATTTGATTATTAGCAAAGATACTTGCAGCGGCAGGCAACAATAGTGTACTATAGTTACATTTTAGTTCACTATTGTTGCAAAAAAGAGGTTTTAGCCTACTTTAACTAAATAATTTCTTGACCTGGAGAAACCGTATGTTGTTTCTGGCGGTAATCATTTGGAGCTAAATGATAGATTTTTTTAAACTCCCTAAAGAAGTAAGATTTGTTATTAAAACCTGTTAAGTAGAAAATTTCTGATACATTGAGTTTAGAATTTAAGAGTAATACAGCAGCATGTTTTAACCTAATTCTTTTTATAAATTCAGACGGTGTCATTCCGGCCAGCGTTTTCAATTTCCGATACAACTGCATTTTACTGATGCATAAAATATCTTCAAGCTTAGCCGCATCTAAATCCGTTTCTGCTAAATTATCTTCCACAGCTTTTACCAGCGCATTTAAAAACTCTTTATCACTCTGTTCTAAATCAACATCATCAAAATGATTATTAATGTTTCTATCTTTAATTACATGATTCATGCGGTTGCGGTAATCCAATATTTTCCGTACCCGCATCTGCAAATAATTAATATGAAAAGGTTTAGGAATGTAAGCATCAGCTCCAGTTTCGTAACCCTCCGTTTTATGTTCTTCAGTGCCTTTAGCAGAGAGCATTATAAATGGAATGTGGCAAGTTGCAGGAGTAGTTTTAATGTGCCTGCAAAGTTCCAAACCATCCATATCCGGCATCATCACATCGCTAATAATTACATCAATATTGTTATGTTTCAAAAACGATAGTGCAGCAACACCATCACCAGCCTGGTAAACATTGTATTGGTCTTTTAATATATTTCTGAGTAGAAACCGTAGCGCTTCATCATCCTCAACGATTAAAATACTGGCTTGCGCATTGCCTTTCAGATCATCAATTAATGAAAGTTTATTATTGTCCTCTATTGTTTCTCCTCTGGTATCCTGATAAGGTTTTAGAATCGATTCGAATAAATAAGAAGGAGCAGAAGCCACTACCTCATTATCTTTGCCCTCAACATTTTGTTTAAGTTTCAGTTCAAATTTAAAGTATATCCATTCGTTTTTTAATGAAACGTGGATAGTTCCGTCCATAATTGAAATCAATTCTTTGGTAAAAGCCAAGCCGATACCTGTACTAAATTTTTCGTATTCGCTATCTTTACCCGACTGAAATTCGCTAAATAAATGCTCGAGGTCTGCCTCTTGCAGTTTACATCCAGAGTTTGCAACCACAACTTCCAGACTTTGATTTTGAGCATTGTAATCGACAGAAAAAACAATTTCTTGCTTTATGCCCGAATGTTTAAACGCATTTGAAAGCAGATTAAACAGCACCTTTTCAAATTTATCTTTATCGATAAATCCAGCAATTCCATCTGGGATTTCCCGTATAAAATTTTGTTCGTTTTTTTCTGCCGCCGGAATAAATAACTGTGTTAAACCATTTAAAAGCTTCGAGATATCAAAGTAATCATCATTTCTTTTTAGATAACCAGCTTCAGCTTTGCGAAACTCTAGAAGTTGCTGTACCAAATAAGTTAGGCGAGCCGTATGTTGATGCACAAGGGAAAGAAAGTAATTTCTGTCTACCGATTTATCGAGCACATTATGTTTTTGCATAAAATGTTCTACCGAACCCAATATTAAAGTTAAAGGCGTTTTAATTTCGTGGGCAATATTGGTAAAGAAATTTATCCTCTGGCGATGGGCATCTTCATCCTTTTGCCTGAATAAATATTCACGCTCCAATTTAAATTTCATTTCTATTTTGTTTTTACGATAGACATGAAAAGCATATCCTCCAATTGATAAAAGAAGAATATAAACGGCATAAGCCGGAATGGTTAGCCAAAAATATTGTTTCACATTTAGCTTCAAAGCAACCACATCTTTAGTCCAAATGCTTTCTCCGTTACTCCATCTAACCAATAATTCATATTTCCCTGGCGGAATATTGTAGTAGGAAATTTTACCTTCGGCACCAGAATATCGCCAGTTGTCATCTAATCCTTTTAACTTATAAGCGAATTCATTTTTTGCAGCATTAAAATAGTTTAGCGCATTTAAAGAAAATTGAAAAAAATTGCTTTTCCGCTCCAAATCGAAAGCCTCTGCATTTTGCTGTTCGGGTTTTACAATTAAGAATTGATTATTTTGGAATTCTTGACCACCTAATCTTAAATCAGATAACAATAAGTTTGGTTGCTTAGTGTTTTCAGGGCTATTTCGTGGCAAGAAATAATTAAATCCATAAATCCCCCCGAATAACAAATTATTGTTCGAAGCTTTAAATGTAGCGCCATCGCTAAACTCATTACTTTGTAAGCCATCGCTTTCCTGATAGTTCGCGATGCTGTTATTTAGCGGGTTTAGCTTAGCCAATCCCTTATTTGTGCTCAGCCAAATATTGCCCCAATTATCCTCTTGTATGGCATGAATGGTATTATTTGGCAAACCATTTTCTGTGGTTATTTTAACAAAGCTTGGTTTTTCTTTTAAAGATTCCTGATTAGTTAAATAGTTTAACCCATAACTGGTTCCTATCCAAAGGCAATCTTTTTTATCATAATAAAGTGAAAGAACATCGCTGTG
The DNA here is from genome assembly GCF_032678425.1 of Pedobacter aquatilis. Classification (GTDB taxonomy): domain Bacteria; phylum Bacteroidota; class Bacteroidia; order Sphingobacteriales; family Sphingobacteriaceae; genus Pedobacter; species Pedobacter aquatilis_B. The sequence continues at coordinate 392,423 of NZ_JAVTSG010000001.1, forward strand.
CGATAAACTTCCATTGTAACCTGAAGCCTTATAGGTTTTAAATGAGCCGGATTTTTTATCAAAAACACTTAAACCGCCGTAACGGCAAGCAATCCATAAACGTCCATCTTTATCTTGTGCTAAAGCATAAATGATATCATTTGCTGGCCCATTTTTTTCAATTGTTGAAGAAGAATATTGCTTAAAATTAGTAACTGAAATTGAGCCATCGTTGTTTCGATTGAGTTTAAGGTGAACTAAACCAAAACCGCTCGTGCCCATCCAAACTGAACCATCATTATCTTCAATAATACTATAAACAGACTTAAATTCAGGAAGCTTTTCACTACCCTTTACATCTTTCCAAATAACTATTTTTTTTAATTTCTGGTCGTAAATAGATATCCCCTTACCATCTGTACCAATATAAATCAATTGATTGCTCAGTTTTTTGATTACAAAAACCGAATTATTTTCCAAACCGGTTATTGCGCTTGCACTTTTATTCTGACCAGCATTATTTTTCCAGAAATCGTTGAAAAGAAAAATCCCGTTGCCTTTTGTTCCAACCCACAAATTATTTCCATCCTCGGCAAAAGTTCTGATGGGTTTATTAATGGCTATACCATTAATTTTGGTAAGCACGCCAAAGTAATTCTGTTTAGGATAGATCTGAATTAAGCCATTTCCATCTGTCCCTAACCAAAGTACTTTATCTTGTGCGACATTTAAAACAGTAATTTTTAGGTTTTCAACTGCTTTTATTTCTGTCGATAAAAAATCACTAGGCGTAAAATCTTCATCATAAACATTAACACCTTGGTTTTCCCAGGCAATAACATAATGCGATTTATAATAAGCTACAGCCTTTATTTTTTTTGAAGGTAAACGTACTGGATTGGCGGTTAGATCATCCTCAACCAAAAGAAAATTACCATCAATTGTGCTACATATTATTTTGTTATTAACAACAAAGAAATCGATTATCTTTTTTGGAGTGTTAATTGTTCCATTTATATTCAGTTTTTTATCTTGAAATTCCAAAATAGATAGCACACCATCTTTAGATAGCGCACAAATATTTTGTTTAAAAACACATAGTTTAAGTGGTTTGCTCGCGTTAAACGAATGGTATAATTCAAATTTATCTGTAGCCTTATTATATTTACGCAGTATTCCACTTGATGCGAGACAGAAAACATCGCCATTTTGACTGATTACTAAATCATACTCGTTTTCGCTTACCTTTTGAGAAGCCGCATTTTTGTAAAAGTACCTGCTAAATTTTCCTGAAATTTTGTTGTAGCGAGAGATACCACCAACAGTATTAATCCAGATATTATGCTGATTATCCTCCTTAATGGATTGAATAACATTACTTCCAATACTGTTTTCCTTTTGTTCGATTAAATGATTGTAAACCGTAAATTTACTCCCATCGTATCGGTTTAAACCATCCCAGGTACCAATCCAAAGCAATTGGTCTTTATCCTGATAAACAGCATTTACCGAGCCATTAGAAAGACCATTTCTATTATCAAGCTGTTTGTAATAAAATGCCATTTCTGGCTTAATTTCTTGAGCAAAAAGGAATTGTAAAGAAGCAATCTGTATAAGAAAAATAAAAAAAGTATAGGCTCTAATCATAAAATGTTAACCGTAAAAAATCATAGCATATTATAAATTTTTAAGGACAACTAAATTTATAAAAAAACGGGCACATAATGCTTATAAACGAAAACAGGCAATCAAATTTGATTGCCTGTTTTCGTTTATTTTTGTTTCAATTACAAAGAATTGATCCACTTTACAAGTTCATCTCTTCCCTTGCCTGTTTTTTGCTGAAGCTTTCCTAATAATTCATCATCCTGACCTTCTTCATGCTTTAAATCATCATCTGTTAAATCTGCATATGCCTGTTTAACTTTACCTTTTATCTCGTTCCACTTTCCTTTTAATTCTAACTTATCCATTTTATTTCTTTTTAAGTTTTGTGATCAATTTTATAATTAACACTCAAAATGCTGTAGTTGTTTAAATATTTTGAGATAAATCACAAGGTGATTCAATATTCCTTACTGCTATGTCTAATAATTTTGTTACATTAGTTTAGTTATTACCTATCTAACAAACTTTTATAAACTAAAACTAACAATTTGATGAAAAAACTACTCTTAAGTTTCTTTTTATCCTTTTGCGTTATTGTTTCAGTTCTTGCACAAGACAGATCAATTAGCGGAAAGGTAACTTCGAGTACAGGTGATCCTCTACCCGGAGTAAGCGTGTATGTTAAAGGAACACCATCCAACGGTACACAAACCAACGCAACAGGCGAGTACAGACTAACTGTCGCTCAAGGTGCAAGTACACTTACTTTTACATTTGTGGGTTATAAATCCAAAGATGTTGCAATAAGAGGCACAGCTGTTAATGCAAGTTTAGAGGAAGATAATACTACCTTAACCGATGTAGTTGTGGTTGGTTACGGTACGCAATCAAAGCGAGATTTATTAGGTTCTCAAGCACGTGTTACAGCGGCAGAAATGAAAGATAGACCATTAGCAACTGTTGAGAGTGCATTACAAGGTAAGGCTCCCGGTGTTTTTATTAATTCCAGTAGCGGTAAACTTGGTCAGGCTTTGCAAATCCGCGTCAGGGGTATTTCTTCAATTTCGGCAAGTAATCAACCGCTGTTTGTTATTGATGGAGTGCCAATTGTTACCGAAGCATTGGGTACTTATACAGAAGCTGATAACCCCTTAGCTGCGATTAGCCCAGATGATATTGAATCGATGGAAGTTTTAAAAGATGCTGCAGCAGCCGCAATTTATGGCGCACGTGCTTCAAATGGCGTGGTATTAATTAGTACGAAAAAAGGTAAACAAGGTAGAACCAATATTGATTTTGGGTATTATGCAGGCTTTAGCGACCCGACTAAAAAAGGTGAGTTTTTAAACGCAGACCAATATCGTCAGTTATTAAACGAAGCATTTAAATATAATAACTATGATGACGGTGATTATGCTAACGCTGCCGAAATGTGGGAAGATTACACTGGTACAACGGATTGGACGAGTAATAATAATACAAACTGGGTAGATCAAGGTTTTAGAAAAGGCCATGTACAACAGTACAGCTTAAATATTAACGGTGGAAATGAAAAAACCAGGTTTATGCTATCCGGTAATTATAACAATAATGATGGTATTATTATTGGTAACAGATATGTTCGTACCGGAGGAAGACTGAGTTTAGACCATACCGTTTCAAAAATTTTAGATGTTGGTGGTTCGATAAACATATCAAAAGTTGATAATTATCGTATTTCTACTGACAATGCTTTTTCAAATCCACTGCAACTAAATGCCTTGCCTCCAATTCAGCCGGTTTATGATGAATTTGGAGAATTAAATCGTTCTACTGTTTATTATAATGGATTGATTGATGTTGCAAATGGTAAGAATCTATCGACTACTTATAGAACATTTGCTAATGCATTTGCCAGTTTAAAAATTACACCTGATTTGATTTTTAGAAGTGAATATGGATTCGATTTCAACAATTTAGAGGAAGAACAATTTTTGGGCTCAAAAACTCAGGATGGTGGAAGTACAGGCGGATATTCATCTGATTACATGGCGAAGTCAATAAATTTCAATACAAACAACACATTAAACTATACTAAAACTTTTAATGATCAACATAGTCTTAATGTATTGGCAGGTTTTGCCTTTCAGGATACAAAATTCAGATTTTCTTCGGTTGAAGGTACTACCCTCCCATCAGATAGTTTTACAAAAATTGCAAGTGCGGCTGTTATTTCGGCTGGTAGTTCTTCTGAAACGAGACACACATTTGTATCTTATTTAGCTAGAATAAATTATAAATTCCAAGATAAATACCTATTAAGTGCTTCAATAAGAACGGATGGTTCATCAAGATTTGGTATTAACAACAGGTACGGAACTTTCCCTGCGGTATCTGCCGGATGGATTATCAATGAGGAGAATTTTTTAAAAGATAGTAAGACGATAAGTCAATTAAAGCTTAGAGCAAGTTATGGTTTAACTGGTAATGCTGAGATTGGTGATTTTGCTTCTAGGAATCTATACAGAGGTGTTAATTATGCAGGTATTGGTGGTACGCGTCCATTTCAACTTGGCGACCCAAATTTAACTTGGGAAACAACTAATAACTTTAACATCGGTTTGGATTTTGGTTTCTTTAATGATAGAATTTCATCAACTGTTGAATACTACAAAAAGAAAACGACTGACTTATTGTTAAATGCTCCAATTGCTGCAACCAATGGTTTTTCATCAATAACACAGAACATTGGTGATATGCAAAATCAAGGTTTAGAATTCTCTCTAAATACGAGAAATTTCATCGGAGAATTTAAATGGAGTACCTCATTTAACATCTCATTAAACAGAAACAAAGTTCTACGTTTAGTAAATGACCAACCAATTTTTACAGGTGGTAGATTTTTAGGTAGAGTTGCTGTTGGAGAACCATTGGGCTACTTTTACGGAAAAGCTTACGCTGGTGTAGATCCGTCAAACGGAGATGCAATTTATTATGTTGATGCATCAAGAACGGCTACAACTAACGATTATAGTCTTGCTCAAAATCAAAAGTTAGGCGATCCAAACCCTAAGTTTTTTGGTGGTTTTGGAAATCATTTTTCTTACAAGAACTTCGATTTAGATATACAGACTCAATTTGTTTCTGGAAATGACATCTACAATATGGCAGGTGTTTTTCAATCAGCAAACGGAGATTATTTTGACAACCAAACAGTTGATCAGATGAACTATTGGACACCTACAAATAGAGTTACCATGATTCCTCAACCTAGATTTAATGAAGGTAATGGAACAAGCCCATCTTCTCGTTGGATTCAGGACGGTTCATATTTAAGGGTTAAAAGTGTTGTGCTAGGTTATAATATTCCAAAAGAAATTGCAAATAAATACAAATTGCAAAATTTGAGAGTTTTTGTTTCGGCCTTAAATCTATTTACGATTACAGGTTACAAAGGTTACGACCCCGAAGTTAATACACCTGGAGGAGCGTCAATTCAATCGGCAAATATTCAATTAGGACATGATTTTTATACCCCTCCACAAGCTAGAACAATTACATTTGGTATAAACCTTGGCTTATAATAAATACTTTGAATATGAAAAATTATAAAAATATACTAGCTTCATTTTTGCTTGTTTTAAGTTTATCCAGCTGTAAAAAACAATTAGAAATAGATCCGAAGCAGCAAATTGATGCAAGCGTTGCATTAAATACTACAGCAGATGTTGAAAATGCCTTAACCGGCGCTTACACCTTTTTAGCACTTGGCGATTTATATGGAACAAATCTTGTTTTCGTACCAGATATTTATGCCAGCGATAACTATTTAACTTGGAGAGGAAGCTTTACTTCGTACAGAAACATTTCCAGTAAGGCTATTGTGGCGAATAATGTTGAGGCAACCAGGACTTGGGTAACATCTTACGCAGCCATTAATACAGCAAATATTGTTTTATCATCACTTGGCGTAGTTTCGAATACTGATACAAGAAATGTTATTGAAGGTAAAGCATTATTTATCCGCGGAATTTTACATTTCGAATTGGTAAGATTATATGCTTTGCCATATGATGCAGCTGGAGCAAATACAAATTTAGGTGTACCAATAATTACTAAAGCGGTAAAATCGATTGATAACATTAGCAACAATGTTAAGAGAAATAGCGTTATCGAAGTGTATACAGCGGTAGAAAACGATTTAAGTAATGCAATTACCAAATTATCATCAGTAAATGACCAGTACGCCGCAAAGGCTTTTTTAGCCAGAGTTTATTTACAGGAAGGAAAATATGCTTTAGCCAGAGATTTAGCTAATGATATTATCACCAATAGTCCTTATCGTTTAATAACTAATTCACTTGAGGCTCCGTTTAGAACTAAAAATTCGAGTGAAGGAATTTTTGAAATTAAGCAAAATGAGCAAAGTAATGCGGGTACATCAAATGATGGATTGGCAACTTTTTACGCGAGCTATCAAAACAGTACAGGTGGTGATGTAGGCAGAGCTGATGCACTTGTAAATACTGCTTTCTACAACTCTTTTGAAGCTGGCGATAAAAGACAAACAGAGTTAATTTATGATGGTACAGGTGCTAGAACCGGTTTTTTCTCTAAGAAATGGTATAGCTACTTTGATAACATCCCAGTATGTAGAATTACAGAACAATATCTAATCAGAGCAGAATGTAACTTTAGATTGGGAACTTCAGTTGGCGCTACAGCTGCAAGTGATATCAATACTTTAAGAACTAGAGCTGGTTTAGGCACGATAACCCCAACTTTAGCAATAATCTTAAGCGAAAGAGAAAAAGAGTTAGCTTTCGAAGGATTCAGACTTCATGATTATAAACGTACAAAACGTTCTATTGGAACCTTTGCTTACAATGATCCAAAATTGGTATTCCCAATTCCTGATCGTGAAATAAATGCAAGTGGCAACACTTTAGTTCAAAATCCTGGATATTAAGAATATCTTCTCAAACAAAAAATGCCTCCTGAAATTTCGGGAGGCATTTTTTGTTATGAGAATATTGATGTTATTTCAAATTCTTCGAAGCTTCTATAATTTCCTCCACAACAGCAGGGTCTAACAATGTTGAAGTATCGCCCAAATTAGCGGTATCACCTTCGGCGATTTTGCGTAAAATTCGGCGCATAATTTTGCCAGAACGTGTTTTCGGTAAACCTGATACAAATAATATTTTATCGGGTTTTGCAATTGCACCAATAACTCTGGTTACCGTTTGCAAAATATCTTTTTTGGTTAATTCGGCCTCTCCATGCATTTCAGGATTGATAACAAAAGCATAAATCCCTTGTCCTTTTACATCGTGCGGATAGCCAACAACAGCGCTTTCTACAACACCTGCATGCATGTTTATTGCGTTTTCCACCTCTGCAGTGCCAATTCTATGTCCTGAAACGTTTAATACATCATCTACCCTACCTGTAATTCTGTAATAACCATCTTTATCACGCAAGCAACCATCACCAGTAAAATAAAGATTTTCGTAAGTAGAAAAATATGTTTGTTTACAACGCTCGTGGTCGCCATAAGTAGTTCTAAGCATACCCGGCCATGGGAATTTTATACAAAGGTTTCCACTTACATCATTTCCTTCAATTTCCTTTCCATTCTCATCTACCAAAATTGGTTGAATACCTGGCAAAGGCAATGTTGCGTAACTAGGTTTTGTCGGCGTTACGGTTGCAATTGGCGAAATCATAATTCCACCGGTTTCTGTTTGCCACCAGGTATCTACAATTGGCGCTTTACTTTTCCCTATCTTTTCATCGAACCAGTGCCATGCCTCTTCATTAATCGGTTCTCCAACCGAACCTAGAACGCGAATCGAGCTCAAATCTTTTCCATTTAGTGGATCTTCGCCAAAACTCATTAAAGAGCGTATCGCAGTTGGAGCGGTATATAAAGTATTCACTTTGTGTTTTTCTACAATATCCCAAAAACGAGACGGACTTGGATAAGTTGGAATGCCTTCGAACAAAACAGAAGTTGCGCCTTGAGAAAGCGGACCGTAAACAATGTATGAATGTCCGGTAATCCAACCAATATCGGCGGTACAGAAATAAACCTCGTTTGGCTGATAATTAAATACATTTGAGAAAGTATAACCGGCATAAACCATATATCCGCCACAAGTATGCACCACACCTTTTGGTTTGCCAGTAGAGCCTGAAGTGTAAAGAATAAACAGCATATCTTCTGCGTCCATTTCCTCAGCTTCGCAAACATCATTTACGTGTTTCACTTCATCTTCCCACCAAACATCTCTACCTTTCAACATCGAAACAGGCGTACGCACATGCGTTAAAACAATACATTTTTCAACAGTAGGGCAACCAATTAAAGCATCATCAATCACATCTTTAAGCGGAATTTGCTTATTTCCACGATAAGCGCCATCAGCCGTAATAACGAGTTTACATTGTGAATCGTTAATTCTATCGGCAATAGATTTCGCAGAAAAACCACCGAAAATTACAGAGTGAACTGCACCAATTCTGGCACAAGCTAAAACCGCAATAGCAAGCTCAGGAACCATTGGCATATAAATACAAATACGGTCGCCTTTTTTTGCCCCATTTCTTTTCAAAACATTAGCAAAACGACAAACGCGTTCGTGCAACATTTTATAAGTGTAAGTAACAGATTCTTCTTCCGGATTATTTGGTTCCCAGATAATGGCTGGTTTATCGCCATCTGTAGCTAAATGTCTATCTAAACAATTCTCCGTTATATTTAATTTTGCACCTTCAAACCATTTAATATTAGGTTCTTCAAAATTCCATGAAAGCACTTTAAACCAAGGTTTTCGCCATTGAAAGTTTTGTGCAACTTCTCCCCAAAATTGCTCAGGATTTTCTACACTCTTTTTATAATCTTCTTCGTATTGTTTAAAGGTTGTAATTTGCATTGCTCGTTTATATCTTTGTTAGTATCGGCTAATTTAATGAAATATTGATAACCTTAAATGGTGAAATTGTATCAAAATGGTGTACATAGGCTGATTAAAAAAATATATGAAAAATTTTAGCCACTCTCTTGCTGTTTTCATTTATTATTCAGATATTTGCACACTCTTAAAAAAATTAAGCGGACGATATTTAACAACTATATTTACAAGTCATGTCAAGAGTTTGTGATTTAACAGGAAAAAAGGCAATGGTAGGTAATAACGTTTCACACTCAAACGTTAAAACTAAACGCAAATTTTATCCTAATTTGAAACTTCAGAAATTTTATATCCCTGAAGAAGACCGTTGGATTACGTTGAAGGTTTCTACTTCAGCGATTAAAACCATCAACAAAGTGGGTATCAACGAAGCAATCAACCGTTTCGTAAAAAAAGGATTTTTGTAAAAAACATTAACTGTTGAGATTAACAGTTTACAATTTATATTAAAATGGCAAAAAAAGGTAACAGAGTTCAGGTTATTTTAGAATGTACTGAGCATAAAGAAAGTGGCATGCCAGGTATGTCTAGATATATTTCTACCAAAAACCGTAAAAACACTACTGAGCGTTTAGAATTGAAAAAATTCAACTCGGTATTGAGAAAAGTAACCGTACACAAAGAGATAAAATAATTGAATGATTGAATGACGCAATGACTGAATTTTTAATTCTATCATATAAACATTCTCTAATTCAATAATTAAAATTATAAGAACATGGCAAAGAAAGTAGTTGCAACCCTTAAAACAGGTACAGGTAAAGAATATTCGAAAGTGATTACAATGGTTAAATCACCAAAAACTGGTGCTTATTCATTCAAAGAGCTTATCGTACACAACGACCACGTAAAAGATGCTATTGCATCTAAATAAGGTTAATATTTTTTAATATTGATAAAAATATTAAAGGCCGTTCCGTTATAACCGGAAGGGCTTTTTTTGTTATATAAAATTTTAATATGGGTTTATTCGATTTTTTCAAAAAGAAAGAAACTGCACCTGAGGCTCAGGAAGCTTTAGATAAGGGTTTAGAAAAAACTAAAGATGGCTTTTTTAATAAAATAACTAAAGCTGTTGCAGGTAAATCTTCTGTTGATGATGAAGTACTCGATAATTTAGAAGAGGTTTTGGTAACTTCTGATGTTGGTGTAAAAACCACATTAAAAATTATCGGCAGAATTGAGGAACGCGTTGCCCGGGATAAATACCTTTCAACTTCAGAATTAAATTTTCTGCTTCGTGATGAAATCCAATTGTTATTATCAGAAAACAATAGTAACGATTTTCGTCAGTTTGAATACGGCGACCATAAACCCTATGTAATTATGGTTGTTGGCGTTAATGGCGTTGGTAAAACCACAACCATTGGTAAACTTGCGCATAAATTAAAAGAAGCAAATTTAAAAGTTGTTTTGGGCGCTGCTGATACTTTTCGTGCGGCTGCTGTAGACCAAATTAAACTTTGGGGCGAAAGAGTTGGTGTGCGCGTTGTAGCGCAGGCAATGGGCTCAGATCCTGCTTCTGTAGCTTTCGACACTTTACAATCGGCCGTTGCAAATAACGAAGATGTGGTAATTATTGATACCGCAGGTCGTTTACATAATAAAATTGGCTTGATGAATGAGCTTGGTAAGATTAAGCAGGTAATGCAGAAAGTTGTACCAAATGCACCACATGAGATTTTATTAGTATTAGATGCCTCTACAGGTCAGAATGCGTTTGAACAATGTAAACAATTTACCGAAGCCACCGATGTTAATGCTTTAGCCATTACAAAGTTAGATGGAACGGCTAAGGGCGGTGTAGTTATCGGTATTTCAGATCAATTTAAAATTCCGGTAAAATATATTGGTGTTGGCGAAAAAATAGGCGACTTACAGCTTTTTGATAAAAAGGAATTTGTAAATAGTTTGTTTAAATAAGGGCTGAATCCGTCATTACTTCGTGCCTCGCAATGATGACAAAATAAAATAAGTAAAAGATTAAGTGTAAAGATGAATACTAAAGTAGTAAGAAGTAAAACCGCTGTTAAACAACCTAAAATCAATGTGATTACATTAGGTTGCTCTAAAAATATATACGATTCGGAAGTGTTAATGGGGCAGTTACGTGGCAATAACTTAAACGTTATGCACGAATCTGACAAGATGGGTAAAGATGATATTGTGGTTATTAATACATGCGGTTTTATTGATAACGCCAAGCAAGAATCTATTGACACTATTTTACAATTCAGCGAACTTAAAGAAGCCGGTAAAATTGGAAAAGTTGTGGTTACCGGCTGCTTATCCGAACGCTACAAACCAGAATTAGAATCAGAAATTACGAACGTTGATGCATTTTTTGGCACCAACGATTTGCAAAATATTTTACACGAACTTGGTGCAAATTACAAACATGAGTTAATTGGTGAACGTTTATTAACCACCCCATCGCACTTTGCTTATTTCAAAATTGCTGAAGGTTGTAACCGCCCGTGCTCATTTTGTGCTATTCCGCTGATGCGTGGTAAACACATGAGTAAACCAATGGAAGAGTTGGTTAATGAAGCAAAAATTTTAGCCAAAAACGGCACCAAAGAACTTATTCTAATCGCTCAGGATTTAACTTATTACGGTTTGGATTTATACGGCGTTCGTAAGCTCGATGAGCTAATGCGTCGTTTATCTGATGTTCCAGGCATTGAATGGATTCGTTTACAGTATGCTTATCCTTCTGGTTTCCCGATGGAGATCTTAGATGCCATGAACGAGCGTGATAACATTTGCAAATATCTTGATATGCCATTGCAGCACATTACAGATAATATGCTAAAATCGATGCGCAGAGGAACAACCAAGCAAAAAACAATCGATTTAGTAAACCAGATTAGAGATAAAGTGCCAAATATCGCCATGCGTACCACCTTAATTTGCGGTTATCCCGGCGAAACTCAACAAGATTTTGAAGAAATGGCAGCTTGGGTTGAGGAAACTAAATTCGACCGTTTAGGCTGTTTCACTTATTCTCACGAAGAAAAAACGCATGCGCATACATTAGTAGATAATGTGCCCGATGAAGTTAAACAACAACGCGTTGATGACATCATGGAAATTCAACAAGGCATTTCATTTGATATTAACCAGGAAAAAGTTGGTAAAACTTTCAAAGTATTAATCGATAAAAAAGAAGGTGATTTCTTTGTCGGCAGAACTGAATTTGATTCGCCTGAAGTTGATAATGAAGTTCTAATTGATGCAAGCACTGGTTATGCCGCAAACGGAAGCTTTGTTAATGTTAAGATTGATAGAGCTGAGGATTTCGATTTATACGGAAAGATTGTTTAAAAGTATTTTAAATACACAAAGCCCGAAAGCAAAAACTTTCGGGCTTTTTTATGGATTATTTTTTATTTTAAAATACTGTAGCGTAATAAATAGCAAAATCGTTTAAAGCAATAAAACCTATCTATGAAAAAATTTACACTCCTTTTATTAGTGCTTTTTATTGCAAATTTAAGCTGTAAAAAAATTACTGGCGGCCAACCTTGTGCATGTTCTCCAGTTTCTGGCCCGGCATTCGCCTTAACTATAAAAAATAGTTTCGGTAATGATTTATTAAATCCCGAAACTTCTGGTTACTATGATAATAAACAACTACAAATCTATTCAAAAGATAATAATAACGTTATCAAACAAATTAGCTTTAACATTAATAGGCCATTTACCATCACAACAGATAATGCAGTAACCAACTATCAACTTATATCTTACGAACTGCCATTTCTAGCTAAAAGCCTAGAGAATACATTTTATCTCAAATTGGGAAATGATAAACTTTATGAACTAAACCTTAAGGTAAATGCAAGTGTTATTGAGAAATTATTAATAGATAAAAACGAAGCCATGAAAGAATTTCCAAATGCCACTAGCAGACCTATAAACGAAATTTATACCTTATTAGTTAAATAAACAGACGAAAATTTCATAAAAAAAAACCGATATAAAAATATCGGTTTTTTTTTATCTCTCTATTTTTTAGGTTCTGGTCTGTTTTTAATTTCACTGGCCTTTAACCAAATTTTAGCACCTTTTGCGTTAACGTAATATTTTTCGTTTTTGGCGTTAATGTAAACATTTGAGCCATCTGGCGCCATTTTACCTTTCCAGGTTTTATCGGCTACTTTCGATTCGCCTTTTACTGCAACTTCGGCAGTTTTATTTCCGACTGATTTAGCGCCTTTACCAATTGCTTTACCGGTTTTATCTAAAGCTTTACCAACATCGGTTTTCTTTTCTTGTGCTTGCGAACTAAGGCTTAAACCTCCAAATAATGCGAACGTTAATAATCCTATTGCTAATTTCTTTTTCATGGCGATTGATTTTATTTTCCACATATAACACCAACCTTAAGGTTTTTGTTTTGAAATAGCAGCACCGCCAAATGTTAAATAAACCTAATTGAAGCGTTATCCTATTTTGTTGCACAAATATTGGTTCAATGCTGACACTCACAAAATAGATATTAGCGAAAAGTAGGACTACCTGAACCGATGAAACACTAAATTGCTTTACAAAATTTTGAAGCGCAAAAGCAGTAATTACTTTTAAAGGAAGTTCCCGTGCTTTGCTGTATCCTTTCGCTGCGCTACAGGGGTGCCGCTTTGCCCGGGGCTAAAAACCAAATTATTGCAAATAAACTTATGGTGCTAATTTAGCTTTTCTGCTAAAAGTTTCATTTCAATCAATGGCGAACGGTTTTCGTACAAAATGCTGTGAACGGCCTTGCAAATTGGCATATCTACATTGTAATCGTTATTTTTTATGTGCATACATTTGGCCGCGTAATAACCTTCGGCAATCATATTCATTTCCAGCTGCGCAGATTTTACAGTGTAACCCTTACCAACCATATTGCCAAAGGTTCGGTTTCTGCTAAACTGAGAATAAGCCGTAACCAATAAATCGCCCAAATAAGCCGATTCTTTTATATCGCGGTTAATGGGATGTACGGCATCAACAAAACGTTTAATTTCTCGAATGGCGTTGCTAATTAATACCGCTTGAAAGTTATCGCCATAGCCAATTCCGTGACAAATGCCGCTTGCTACGGCATAAATATTTTTCAAAACCGCCGCGTATTCTGTGCCAAAAATATCATCAGATACATTGGTTTTGATGTAGCGGGTATTTAAAAACGAAGCAAAAGTTAAGGCATTTTCAATATTTGTGCAGGCAATGGTTAAATAGGAAAGTTTTTCGAAAGCAACTTCTTCTGCGTGGCACGGACCACTTACCACCAAAATGTCATCGTATTGAACGTTGTACTTCTGATGCAAAAACTCACCAATTATCAGGTTATCCTCTGGCACGATTCCTTTTATGGCAGAAACGATCTTCTTCCCTTTTAAATCATCGGCAGTAATGTTTTTTAGCGAATCTTTTAAAAACGCAGCAGGAACGTTTAAAATGATAAAATCAGCAGCTTTTACAATGCAATTTATATCTGATGAAATATTATCGGCTGGAAGTTTAATTTCTACCGAACTTATGTAATGAGGATTATGTTTAAATTTTTTTATGTGTTCAATAGCATCGTTATTACGCATCCACCAAAAAATTTCCTTTTCGGTTAAATTATCTGAAAGCATTTTAACGATGGCAGTAGCCCAGCTCCCGCCCCCAATCATGGCTATTTTTGGTAACATATTTATTAAATAAAAAAATCCCGGTTTGTGTTTTAAACCGGGACAATTTAATTATTAAATATCGTTATCTAAATCTTACTTTTTACCGTCTTTGCTAAACAGTTGGTCTTTAGATGTTTTTTCTACAATCATACCATCATTTAACTTGCCTTGAATAGCAGAATATGGTCCTGTAACAACTTCCTGACCTGCTTTAACTCCCGTCTTAACAATGATAAATTGGTCATTTTGGATACCCGTTGTTACTTCAGTTTGCTTAACTTTTTTACTTGTAGCATCGTAAACATATACGAATTGTTTTACGGTTTTATCAGATAATTTAGATTTCTGCTTATCGCTGTTTTCCTGGTTATTCGATTCTCCGCTATCACCAGATTTATTTTTACTATCGGTAAATACAGATTGAATTGGCAAAGATAAACCTTTCAAAGATTCACTTTCAATATCAACTGTAGCCGACATACCCGGGCGGAAAATAGATTGTTGTTTACCAGCTAATTCTTCAGTAATTCTGATTTTTACCGAGAAGTTTGTCACTTGATCTACCGAAGTTGAAGTTGTAGTTCCAACAGCGGTTGATGAACTTGCGATTTCAGTAACCTCACCTCTGAATTTTTTATCAGAGAATGCATCAACCTCAATTGAAGCTTTATCTCCAACTTTAACACGAGTAATATCGTTTTCATTCACATCAACATTTACTTCCATTGATGATAGATTAGAAATACGCATAATTTCTGTACCCGCCATTTGCGATGTACCTAAAATACGATCACCTAATTCGATGGAAAGTTTAGACACAACGCCATCAACAGGTGCATAAATGGTGGTTTTGGCAAGGTTTGCGCCAGCTTCTTTTACATTTGCCCCAGTTTGCTCAAGTGTAAATTTTGCACCGGTTACATTTTCTTTAGCACTTGCCAAAGTTGCTTTAGCAGTTAAATAAGCGGCTTTCGCTGCATCAAACTCCGAAGCAGAAATTACTTTCTTTTGAAACAATTCTACATTACGTTTATAAGTTGCTTCTGAGTTAACAAAGTTTGCCTGATTTTGAATCAACTGTTGTTGTGCTGCTGCTACACTAGCCTTTTGAGCGTTAAATGTCGCTACAGTTCTTTCATAACCCGATTGCAAAACATCTGGTCTAACCTTACAAAGTAATTGTCCGGCTTTAACAATATCGCCTTCCTTTACCTTTAACTCCACAACCTCACCCGAAACTTCAGAACTTAATTTAACTTCGGTTTCTGGCTGGATTTTACCACTTGCCGTTACAGTTTCTACAACCGTTCTTTCTGATGCCTTTTCAGTTGTAACTTTTTCTGTTTTATTGCCACCAATAACGCCAGCCAGCCTTAATCCAACAAGAATTGCCAGAATAACGCCTATGGTAATTAGAATGTGTTTAAGTTTCATAATATTGTATTTCGTTTGTTTGTATTAAGGTTGTAATGTTTATAAGTTGAAATGTTTGGCTTTAAGCTTTAGCCTTTCTGCTGTTAGCTTTCTGCTATATTAAAAAGTTATCTGCTTGCCCAAATAATAATCAATTACTTTAGCCCTGAAGATTAAATCATATTTAGCTAAAATAAAATCAATTTCTGCTCTGTTCCTGTTAGTTTGTGCCGTGCTGTAATCTAATGAATTTACTAAACCAACATTATATCTTTGGTCAATCACATAAAAAGCATCCTTTTGAGCCTGAAAAGCATTTTGCGTTGAACTGTAACGACTTTTAGCGGCATTCAAATCTACAACGGCCTGATTAATTACTTTTATTAAATTGTTTTTAGCTAACGCCTCATCAGTTTGGCGTTGCATAAATGTAATCTTCGCTCTGCGAACATTAGAACGGGTAGAAAATCCATTAAAAATTGGAATTTGAATACCCATACTTACAAACTGACCAAAGTTGTCAGTTAACTGGTCTGTAAATCCAGCATTCGGACGAAGCTGGCTTGCATTAAACTGATAGTAATAAGCAGACCCTAAACCTCCGCCTAAAGATATCTGAGGAAAAAACCCTCCTTTTGCCACGTTAATTGCTTTCCTGGCTGCTTCTGTATTATTCCAAGCCAATTTAATATCTGGAAAACTTTCCATCGCCTGCTTGTAAATATCATCAGGTACATAAGTAGTTTTTAAATTTTCAATTTCATTAACCAATGGCGGTTGAACCTTAAATGTCATTGGTGGTTGAATTTCCATTAACTGACCTAAAGTTAAGTAAGAAATTGCCAATTGGTTTTGTGCATCGGTTAAATTCAATTCAGCTGTTGCGGCCTGAGATTTTGCCTGAGAGATATCGGCCAAAGTTTTATTACCAACATCTAACAAAGCCTGCTCACGTTTTAAAGTAGCGTTTGCAACTTCCAGTTGTTGCTGGGTTGCTTTTACCTGATCCTGATTGTTTAAAACCTGCAAATAAGCCGTAACTACTTGTAAAATCAAATCGTTTTTAACTTTATCTACATTGGTTTTGCTGGCGCCTAATAAGAACTTATTTTGTTTAATTTGATTAAGTTTAGTTCCTCCACCAAAAAGCGCAACGTTTGCATTAATGTTTGGGTTTAAGTTATAGTTCTGAGTATTTTCAAACAAACCCGAAACCTGCTGACTTCTACCCCACTGCATGGATTGATTAATACTTCCGTTTAAAGTAGGTAATAACGCATTTTTCGCTTGCGTTAAATTTTCCTCGCTAACGGATGCGCTGAAAGCAGCCTGCTTGATATTCAGGTTATTTTTAAGTGTATTTTCAACAGCTTGTTCAATGGTAATAACATCCTGAGCTTTAACATTTTGATTAAAACTCAAAGCCAATAGTAACGCAGAACCGGCAATTAACTTATTTGTGGTAAACATCTTCATAATTAGTTTTTCAAATCTATATAAACAACTTTAATAATTTCAATCTATCAAGGCAATTATTACCTTTGAAGGCAATGTACCTTGTTAAATCGCCGCTTCTGCTTAAATGGTATTATCCATCACTTTTATGGAATAAATCCCGAAAGGAAAAAGTTATTTATTTAACCTTTGACGATGGACCTATACCCAATGTTACAGATTTTGTATTAAAAACTTTAAAAGCCTTTGATGCCAAAGCGACCTTCTTTTGTATTGGTGATAATATTTCAAAGCATCCCGAAGTTTTTCAACGAGTAAAAAACGATGGTCATGCCATCGGAAACCATACTTTTAATCACCTAAAAGGATGGATTACGGATGCCGAAACCTATATTCAAAATACCCTAAAATGCCAGGAGCTTACCAAAACTAATCTCTTTCGACCACCTTATGGGCGGATAAAAAAGTCTCAAATTTCAATCCTCAAATCTCAAATTCCAAATCTTGAAATTGTAATGTGGGATACTCTAAGCGGCGATTTCGACATCAATCTTTCTCCCGAAAAATGCTATCAAAACGTAATAAAGCATACCCGAAACGGTTCTATTATTGTTTTTCACGATAGTTTGAAAGCATTTGATAGATTAGAATATGCATTACCCCGCGTTTTAAGTTATTTTACTGACAAAGGTTTTATTTTTTCATCACTGTAGCTTTTAAGCGATTGTTGTGCCATTAAAAAAATCTTGCGCTACTTTATTATAATGCAACATTTCTTCAATAACTTCTATTTAGCTGTTCAGTATTGAACAGTAACGTTCGGAATTGAACAGCACTTAAATTTGAAATCAACTCACTCTAGGTGAAAATTTCACACTTACCATATAAGTTTTTATGACTTGAATTTTACAGCGATTTTTCGTAGTTTAGAATAATTCCAAATTGCTTAATCGCCTGCCTAAATTGCATTTAAAGGTTGTTTTTTGCTATTTTTGTTCAGAGACAAAAAACTTTGTTTTTTGATTAACCAATACAAATTAATACACAAAAACAGTATTCTTGAGCAGCGATTTGGGGTGTGTATAATTACATAACTGATAGCAGGAAGAATAAAATATCTAAGATGAGTATTTATAACGATTATATCCAGGAGATTGAAGAACGAAAAACCCAAGATCTTCACCCTAAACCTATTGATGGAGCTGAATTATTAAGCGAAATAATTGACCAAATCAAAAATATAAACACCTTTAACAGAGCAGAAGCTGTTAAGTTTTTTATATACAATACTTTGCCGGGCACAACTGCTGCTGCTGGCGTTAAAGCACAATTTTTAAAAGAAATTATTTCAGGTGAAGCAGTAGTTGCAGAAATTACACCTGATTTTGCTTTCGAACTATTATCACACATGAAGGGCGGACCTTCAATCAAAGTTTTATTAGATATCGCATTAGCTGATAATGGCGACAAAGCTAAAAAAGCTGCTGATGTACTTAAAACGCAGGTTTTCTTATATGATGCAGATACTGACCGGTTAAAGGACGCTTTCAATAACGGAAATGAAATCGCAAAAGAAATATTAGAAAGTTACGCAAAAGCTGAATTCTTTACCAAACTTCCTGAAGTAGCAGAAGAAATTAAGGTGGTAACTTTCATAGCCGGTATTGGTGATATTTCAACCGATTTATTATCTCCTGGAAATCAGGCGCACTCTCGTTCTGATCGTGAGTTACATGGAAAATGCATGATTACGCCAGAAGCACAAGCACAAATTAGAGCCTTGCAAGCACAACATCCTGATAAGAGTGTAATGTTGGTAGCCGAAAGAGGTACTATGGGCGTTGGCTCGTCGCGTATGTCGGGTGTAAATAACGTAGCACTTTGGACTGGTAAACAATCAAGCCCTTATATTCCTTTTGTAAACATCGCCCCTATTGTAGCTGGAACTAATGGTATTTCTCCAATTTTCTTAACAACAGTTGATGTTACCGGCGGTATCGGTATAGATCTTCAAAACTGGGTAAAGAAAACAGACGAGAATGGAAACGTTGCTCGTAATGAAAACGACGAACCAATATTGGAGGAAGTTTATTCTGTAGAAACAGGAACAGTTCTTACCATTAATACAAAAACTAAAAAATTATACAACGGCGACCAGGAGTTAATCAGCATTCCAAAATCGTTTACGCCACAAAAATTAGAGTTTATGAAAGCAGGTGGTTCTTATGCCATCGTTTTCGGTAAAAAAATCCAGACTTTTGCAGCTAAAACTTTAGGTATTGATGCACCTGTTGTTTTTGCGCCGGCTAAAGAAGTATCAATTGAAGGCCAAGGATTAACGGCTGTAGAAAAAATATTTAACAAAAACGCTGTAGGCGTAGCGCAAGGCAAAATTTTACATGCAGGTTCTGATGTTCGGGTAGAAGTAAACATTGTAGGTTCGCAAGATACTACAGGCTTAATGACTGCTCAGGAATTAGAAGCAATGGCTGCAACGGTGATTTCTCCAATTGTCGATGGCGCTTATCAATCTGGTTGTCATACTGCATCTGTTTGGGATAAAAAGGCACAAGCTAACATTCCTAAATTGATGAAATTTATGAATGAATTCGGTGTCATTACCGCACGCGACCCTAAAGGAATTTACCACTCGATGACTGATGTTATTCATAAGGTATTGAATGACATTACGATTGATGAATGGGCAATCATCATCGGTGGCGATTCACACACACGTATGTCGAAAGGTGTTGCTTTTGGTGCCGATTCTGGTACCGTAGCGCTTGCATTAGCAACCGGAGAAGCTTCCATGCCGATTCCTGAATCTGTAAAGGTTACTTTTAAAGGTGAAATGAAAGCACACATGGATTTCCGTGATGTGGTTCACGCTACGCAATTACAAATGTTGCAACAATTTGATGGCGAAAATGTATTCCAGGGTCGTATTATTGAGGTGCACATTGGTACTTTACTAGCCGATCAAGCTTTTACATTTACCGATTGGACTGCAGAAATGAAAGCGAAAGCTTCTATCTGTATTTCACAAGATGATACGTTAATTGCATCTTTAGAAATTGCTAAAAGCCGTATTCAAATCATGATTGACAAAGGTATGGATAACCATAACCAGGTTTTACAAGGTTTGATTAACAAAGCAAATAAACGCATCGAAGAAGTCAAAACTGGCATTAAACCAGCTTTAATGCCTGATGATAACGCAAAATATTATGCTGAAGTTGTTATCGATTTAGATATCATCAACGAGCCAATGATTGCCGATCCGGATGTGAACAATGCAGACGTTTCAAAACGCTATACTCACGATACCATCAGAGATTTAACTTTCTATGGCGGTGATAAAAAAGTAGATTTAGGTTTCGTTGGTTCTTGTATGGTGCATAAAGACGATTTAAAAATCGTTTCTCAAATGTTGAAAAACGTTGAAGCACAAACCGGTACAGTATCATTTAAAGCACCATTAGTGGTTGCGGCACCTACTTACAACATCATTGATGAGTTAAAAGCAGAGGGCGATTGGGAATATTTACAAAAATACTCAGGCTTTGAATTTAGCGATGCTTTACCAAAAAGCGCAGCACGTACCGAGTATGAAAACATCATGTATTTGGAACGTCCAGGTTGTAACTTATGCATGGGTAACCAGGAAAAAGCTGCTAAAGGCGATACCGTAATGGCTACATCGACCCGTTTATTCCAAGGTCGTGTGGTAGAAGATAGAGATGGTAAAAAAGGCGAATCTTTACTCGCATCAACACCAGTTGTAGTGCTTTCAGCAATCTTAGGCCGTATTCCAAATATCGAAGAATATAAAGTTGCTGTAGAAGGTATCAACCTAACCAAGTTTACACCAATTTCTACAAAACAATAAGAACAAAAAAGCAATTTATTTGTTAATAAACTTGAAAGCTATCCGATAATCGGGTAGCTTTTTTATTTACACAAACATTGCATAGAATGGTTTTAAATAACACATTTTGACAAATTTCAAAAATAAGTGTATTAAAAATTGTTTAATTTAGTTAGTGTAGTTACTGACAATAATTTTAAAAAATAGAATATGGCTTTTGACATAGACATGATTAAAAAGGTATATGCAAACTTCGGCAGCCGAGTAGATGCGGCCCGCAAGATTGTTGGCAGACCTTTAACATTATCCGAAAAAATATTATACGCTCACCTTTGGGATGGAGACCCTAAAAAAGTATTTTCTCGTGGAACGGATTATGTAGATTTTGCTCCAGATCGCGTTGCGATGCAGGATGCAACTGCTCAAATGGCACTATTGCAATTTATGCAGGCTGGACGTCCAAAAGTGGCCGTTCCTTCTACGGTTCATTGCGATCACTTAATAACAGCTAAAGAAGGTGCATCAATTGATTTGCCTCATGCAAAAACAGAAAGTGCAGAAGTTTTTGATTTCTTGTCTTCCGTATCCAATAAATATGGTATTGGCTTTTGGAATCCCGGAGCTGGTATTATACACCAGGTGGTTTTAGAAAATTATGCTTTCCCTGGCGGAATGATGATTGGAACCGACTCACATACCGTAAATGCAGGTGGTTTAGGTATGGTTGCCATCGGTGTTGGTGGTGCTGATGCCTGCGATGTTATGGCTGGATTACCTTGGGAGCTTAAATTCCCTAAATTAATTGGGGTTAAGCTAACCGGTAAATTAAACGGTTGGACAGCTGCCAAAGATGTTATCCTTAAGGTTGCAGGTATTTTAACCGTAAAAGGTGGTACAGGTGCAATTGTAGAATATTTTGGCGATGGCGCAACCTCTATGAGCTGTACCGGTAAAGGAACCATCTGTAATATGGGTGCCGAAATTGGTGCGACCACTTCAACTTTCGGTTACGACGAAAGTATGGAACGTTATTTACGTGCAACCAATAGAAATGAAGTTGCAGATGAAGCTAATAAAATTGCCGCATACTTAACTGGCGATGATGAGGTTTATGCAGACCCTGAGAACTATTTCGACCAGGTTATTGAAATTGATTTAGATACTTTAGAGCCATACTTAAACGGTCCTTTTACACCGGATTTAGCGACTCCAGTTTCTCAAATGAAAACCGAAGCAGAGAAAAATGGCTGGCCTTTAAAAGTAGAATGGGGACTAATCGGTTCTTGTACAAACTCATCTTACGAAGATTTATCAAGAGCAGCTTCAATTGCAAACCAGGCAATTTCTAAAGGTTTGGCAACAAAAGCCGAATTCGGTATAAATCCAGGTTCTGAGCAAGTACGTTACACTGCAGATCGTGATGGATATTTAAAAACTTTTGAAGATTTAAATGCTACAATTTTCACCAATGCCTGCGGACCATGCATTGGCATGTGGGATAGAACTGGTGCAGAGAAAGCAGAGAAAAATACAATCGTACATTCATTTAACAGAAACTTCGCTAAACGTGCCGATGGTAATCCAAATACCTTCGCTTTCGTAGCATCGCCAGAAATGGTAGCTGCAATTGCAATTTCAGGTAATTTAGGTTTCAATCCACTAACGGATACTTTAACAAATGATAAAGGCGAGCAAGTGAAACTCGACCCACCTACAGGTTACGAATTGCCAACAAAAGGTTTTGCTGTAGAAGATGCAGGTTTCCAGGCGCCAGCAGCTGATGGTTCAAACGTTCAGGTTTTGGTTTCTCCAACTTCACACAGATTACAATTGTTAGACCCGTTTACACCCTGGGAAGGTACAGATTTAAAAGGCTTAAAACTTTTAATCAAAGCAAAAGGCAAATGTACAACCGACCACATTTCGATGGCGGGCCCTTGGTTAAAATTTCGTGGTCACTTAGATAACATTTCAAATAACATGTTAATCGGCGCGGTAAATTACTTCAATGATAAAACAGATACCGTTAAAAACGATTTAACTGGCGAATACGGCCCAGTTCCGGCTACGCAACGCGATTATAAAGCAGCAGGCTTGGGTTCAATCGTGGTTGGCGACGAGAACTTCGGAGAAGGTTCATCGCGTGAACACGCCGCTATGGAACCTCGACACTTAGGCGTTCGTGCGGTATTGGTGAAATCCTTTGCCCGCATCCACGAAACAAACTTAAAAAAACAAGGCATGTTGGGCTTAACATTTGCCAACAAAGATGATTACGATAAAATCCTGGAAGGCGATACAATCGATATTTTAGGTTTAACTGAATTTACGCCTGATAAACCACTCACATTGGTTTTACACCATCTTGATGGAACAGAAGAACAATTCCCAGTTAATCATAGCTATAACGCGCAGCAAATAGATTGGTTTAAAGCAGGAGGAGCGCTAAATATTATTAGAGCAGAGGCTGCAGCAAAAGCCGAACAATAAAAAATAATGAGTAAAGAGTAAGGAACAAAGATAAGTAGCTTATCATTACGCTTTTCTTTCTCCTTAATTGCATAAAATCCCGTTTTGAGTGAATCAAAATGGGATTTTTATTAGAAAAGCAATTTCAATGATGCTTCTGTTCCGAAAGTCCCGTTATCCGCTTAAATCTTTTTGCGATTGTTAACCAGGACTTGTTGAAAACCTGCAGCAAAAAGTATTTCCGCTCCTACCGGGTTTAGCAAAATCAGGTAAACCTAAGAAAACTAACTATTCAAACTCGTAACCGCAATCATAACAGTGGTAACATTTATTGGCAATCACGGGCAAATAAAACAAAAGAAAGGAAACTATCTTTAGCCAACTTCTGCGTTTGGGTTGTGTGGCCAAACCATAGCCAACATTAATAGAATTACACTTTTCGCAGTGCACTCCAATAGTTTCTTCAGGTGTGTATGCTGCAAAATTCTCAGCGCTATCTAATGATAAATCCTGCGCTAACAAATCTTTTATGGCTTCAACATCGCGTTCAAAAACAATTAATTTAATGCCACCCACCGCTTGGTTATACAATGGATTCAGTGTTGAAATATTTTCATCAGCCAAAAAGCACGAGAAGCCACTATCTTCTAATCTGCCTTTAATTATATTAGCCTCAAGTGGATTGTAATAAGTGGCATAAACAATTGTTTTATCATTCATAGACAGTAAATATACTTATCAATTATGATAAACTAAGAATTAAGTTTTCAATTAACTATGCACCAATTTATAAATGCTTTGCATATAGTTTGCTTCCTCAATCGTTTCAAAAAACTCTTGCCATTCAGCTCTGGTAAAAACCAGGCTTATATCAGGGAATGGTGTAGATAAAATCACAACCTCTTTCCCATCGGGGCGATTTTCCAGGTAATCATCAAAATCAAGGTTTCGGGTTGACTGGTGAAAAACTTTAAATTGTTCAAAAGAAAAATTCATTAAAACTCCAGAACGCCAAATATTTAAAATTTTGCAGTTATGACATTGGGCAATGGTAATGTTTTGATTTTGAGCGAGAACTATGGTTTTGCACATAAGAATGTATTTAAAATTGTTCATCTGCTTAGCTTCTTATAGTGCCTGATTTACCTGTTCCAAAATCAGAACAGGTAAACAGGGCTTACAAAAACTAACCAAATGATAATATTGATTACTCAAATCAACATTCAAATATACACTATTTAGATTAAGTCTAAATAAATATGTGAAAATAATTATTAAAAATTTAACTTAGGTTTACCATTCTCGCAAGTAATTGATTTAGGGCCAACAATTACGGCACAATCAGAACTCATTCCCCATTTTACATTGAATGCTTTCTGCTTATTATTGTACACTTCAACCTTTTTTAAGAATTCTACAGCATCAATATTTATAGAATAAGCAATAAAACTACTTGCACCACCACAAGGTTTTGCGCCAATTGGTACAATGCGCCAATCTGATGCATTGGTACAAGCAACCTGATCCGAAATTTTTTGTAGTTCATTTCTTAAATTAGAAAGTTCTTGCTCATCATTACTTTTTGAGCCTTTGAAATCTTCCTCAGTACAAGAAATTAGAGATAATAAAAAGAAAAATAATAGTATGATTGGGTATTTAGCAAGGAATGCGTTTTTCATATAAGCTTAAATTTAAACAAAAAACGATTTGCTTAAATCAAACGCTACAATTAATCCAGTAAAAACTTCTGCCACCAATAGCCAGATTCTTTGATTGTTCGTTCCTGAGTTTTAAAATCATTATAGACCAAACCAAACCTTGCATTAAAACCTTCGGCCCATTCAAAATTATCCATCAATGTCCAGGCCATGTAACCAGAAACCGGTGCACCGTCTCGCTTAGCCCTTAGTAAAGCCTCCAGGTATAATTTAAAATATTCGATACGGTCAGCGTCCTCGATTTTACCATCTACAATTTTATCGTGATAAGCGGCACCATTTTCTGTAATCATAATATTTTTAACGCCAGAATAATTAGTAAACTTCATCACGATATTATAAAAGCTATCTGCATTAATTTCCCAACCCATCGCAGTATGTGGTTTTTTTCTGCTTTTGGCCTTCACTTCCCAAGCCTGAATAACCGGAATAAAGGCATTGTATTTTACCGTTAAAGGAAAATAATTCTGTAGCCCGATAAAATCAAAATCGAATTTGTACCTATCCATGTGTCGCCATGTCCCATACTCAATTTGGAACTTCTCCAGAACATCCCAATTTGCTGTAGGAAAGCCCAAACCAAGAGTCGGTTCTATAAATAGTCTATTCATTAGACAATCCACCCTGTTTGCAGCCAGAATATCATTATCACTTTGTGTGTAAGGTAAAATTTCTGAGCAAGAAAAAGTTGTACCAATATTTACCCGATTAATTTCTGCACGAAGAATCTTCCCGCCATCGGCTTGCGCCAAAGCAGTATGATGAACAGCAGAAAAGAAATTGCTTAAACCTGTTTTCCCCGGAGCGTGTACACCAAGCATATAACCAAGCGAGGTAAAACCAAAAGGCTCGTTAATGATGAGCCAGTTTTTAACCTTATCACCATATTCAATTGCACAGATACTTACAAAAGTGTTAAAAGCTGCATTGATGCTAAAACTTGTCCAACCACCTTCATCTTCTAAAGCCTGCGGTAAATCCCAATGGTATAAGGTAATGTAAGGGGTAATTCCATTTTCTAAACATTCATCAATTACATGATGATAAAAGCGGATACCTTCCTGATTAATTTCTCCTCTACCCAGGGGCAAAATTCTGGTCCACGCTATTGAAAACCTGAAAATTTTAAACCCTAAAACTTTAACAAGAGCAATGTCTTCTCTAAAACGATGATAGAAATCGCAGGTTACATTTATTTTGTGACCCTTTTTAATTTTACCGTTTTTAGCCGCGAAAGTATCCCAAATGGATGGACCTTTGCCATACATATCAGATGTACCTTCTATTTGGGCAGCAGCAGTTGCAACGCCCCATAAAAAGTTGTTCCCGAAATCAGAAGCTTTTATCATTTATGTAAATTAACAGGCTAAATATGAGAAGTTAATATTAATAAACCGTTAAGCTTTAACTTGTTAATTCAGCGCTAAACCAATTTCTTTTAATAAAATAGCCGCATTAAAAGTAGAACATGCTCCATGTTTCAGCTTGTAATCAAATTTCATTTCACCATCATTAATCTGAATATCGAAATGGAAATTTCTAACCGTTTCCTCGTGTTCTGCGCTCAAATCGGCTAATTGCAAATCATGTGTAGCAAATAATGCTGGTGTTTTTTCAGCAATAAGTTTCTCAATAAAAACTTTCGAACCTAAGTATTTATCCCTGCTATTGGTACCACGCAGCATTTCATCTATCAAAACAAAGGTATCTTTATCTTTAACAACATTATCCAATATCATTTTCAAGCGGTTTAACTCTGCTTTAAATGTAGATGTACTTTCATTTAGCGAATCTTTTATCCGCATGTACGTGTTTAGCTTAAAAACGGAAAGTTGCATCTGCTTTGCACAAACAGGCGCACCGGTGTAAGCCAAAATCGCATTAATTCCAATCGTTCTTAAAAAGGTACTTTTCCCGGCCATGTTCGAACCGGTAATGATATCAACCGTTGCAGCATTTTCTACCTTAAAATTATTACTTATTCTAATGTTAACCGGAATCAAAGGATGACCAATTTCAGCAACTTCTAATTTGAAATCAGCCTTAATTTCTGGAAAAACCCAGTCCTGATGATTATATGCCAGGGTACTTAGGGAGATAATTTCTTCGAAATCGCCTAATTGGTCGAGCGCAGCAACAACATCTTTTGACGAGCTTTCATACCATTGCTCAAGATTAACGCAACATTTCAAATCCCAAAGTAAAAAAGCATTTAAAACTGTTGCTACAACAATGTTTAACCGCGCATCAAAATTTTGGATAATCTTTGCAAGCATCTTTATATCATCGCTTACAGGTTTTGAGAAAGAAAATAATGTAAGAATGTACTCACTTTTCCATTTGTATCGTTCGGTCCAACGAATGGTTTCAGCATAACCATTTAACAGATTTGAACCACCGCTAAAGCTGTAATACACTTTATTAACCTTCGAGCCCTTCGCTATAACCCAAGTGGTGTTAATTAATAAGTAAAGTGTTAAGATATTCCATAAAATACCGTTAAAAATTATGGCAGCTAGGAGTAATCCTACAGAAATAAAAGGTACTAGCTTCACGTAAATCCTTAGCGCCGGATTCTTTACGAAAGCCAATTGTGTACCTAATTGATTGTTTAATTGTTCTTTTATCCGCTCAATTTTATCAACATCAGAACCATGTAAATTTGCCCTGAAATCAAAAGTATCATCAATATAATTTAAAACTTCCTTAACAGCTTCTTGTCTTGATAAAATGTTCTGGCGGTTAGTCGTTTCTGATAAACTTTTAGCCAACAGCGATTTACCTTTTTTGGTGAAACATCTGTTAATTAAGGCATAAAGTGAAGCATTTCCGAAGATATCCAGGTCGGAACTGTATGGATGATTCGCTAACTCGAATAAACCTCCATCCTCATAACCATTATTTAATCCGTTTAGTTGATTCCATTCATTTTGATAAACCCATAATAGTTGCTTCTGGTAGTCGATTTCCTTATCTAATTTACTTTGTTTTTTCACTACAAAAGCAAATACAACCACAGGTATGATTAAGCATATTTGCACAAATGTTCGCCAAAAATTATCTGCAGAATTTAACAGCAAAACGAATAAAGTAATTTCTGCCAGGAACAAACCGATCCTTAAAAAAGAAAAGTTCTCTACCTGTTTATTTGTTCGGTCAATTGTTGCTGTTACACTTTCTATATTCTGGCTATAACTAAAAATTATCTCCTCTTGCGTTTTTAACATTATATTTGAATCTCAAAAATTCTAAAGATAGAAAATTATTAAATGAAGATTACGCTTTTAGCCATTGGTAAAACAGAAGATAAATATTTAATCGAGGGCATTGAGAAATACATCAACCGCCTTAAACATTATATAAACTTTACTTTTGTTGCCATACCCGATGTTAAAAACGTTAAGAACCTTTCAGAGGCACAACAAAAAACAAAGGAAGCCGAACTGTTGCACAAACAAATTAATAATGGCGATGTTGTTATTTTATTAGATGAGAAAGGAAAAAAATATTCATCAGTTGAGTTTTCCAATTACTTAAACAAACAAATGGTTGGCAGTGTGCAGCACTTGATATTTATTATCGGCGGCCCATACGGTTTTGATGATACCATTTACAAACGGGCAAATGGATTAATTTCCTTGTCAGACATGACCTTTTCTCACCAAATGATTCGTTTATTTTTTGTTGAGCAATTGTACAGAGGTTTTAGTATTTTAAAGGGCGAACCATATCATCACGCATAAACAATGGCTAACATTGTGGAATTAGCATTATAAAAACATCATTAAATAAAAAAATTATGTTACTAGATAAATATAAAAGACAATACAAATTTAAAAGCAGGCAATCAGGAAGTGATAAAGTTTTGTGGATTAGCCTGGCCATTTCAGCAGTGGTTATTGCTGTTTTATGGTACTTTTTTTAAGAAACGCTTTTAAACAAGAAAGGCGTTGCAAATTGCAACGCCTTTCTTGTTTAATATCAGGTAAGAAGGTTTATA
The DNA here is from genome assembly GCF_032678425.1 of Pedobacter aquatilis. Lineage (GTDB taxonomy): Bacteria > Bacteroidota > Bacteroidia > Sphingobacteriales > Sphingobacteriaceae > Pedobacter > Pedobacter aquatilis_B. The sequence continues at coordinate 421,558 of NZ_JAVTSG010000001.1, forward strand.
CTCCTTTTTTACTGGTCATGTTGGCTTTTTTAGCTGGCGCTGATGTTTTAGTAGTAGCCTTAGCATTTGCAGGTTTTGCACTTGCTTTAGGTTTTTTATCAACTTTTTCTTCAGCTAATTTAGCTTCAGCTTCTGTAGCTGGTGCTTCAGGAGCATCTTCAGTAAACAAAGGCATATCTTTTAATAAGTTATACCAACCGATGATTTTTTTCATGTCCGAAGCATACACTTTTTCTTCGTCATGTCCTGGCGCAACCTCGTTAAAGTAAGCACGCAAAACTTTAGTATCTGCTTTAGTATCAGGCGCTGTACCTTTCTCACTTATTTTAGCAAATACATCAACAAGTTTAATTTCTTGCTCCTCACCATAAACGGTAATATCTTCAAGCGATGCAAGTTTTGTATTTGTAATGTTCGCTACAATTTTAACTTTTTGAGCATCAAGGCTTTCTAAAATATAACCAACTTTATTTTGTCCAACAAGTTTAAACAAACCTGGTCTGCCAGAAACGGCAACTATTCCTCTTAAGTTCATATTTCTTTTGCTTAGAGCTTTGAGCATAGAGCATAGAGTAAACTCTATGCACCAAGCACTCTGCTATTAATCTTCAATTATTTCTACAGTTAAAATCTTGTCTCCCTGACGGATATCATCAACAAGATCAACATTTTCAACTGCTTTACCAAATACAGTGTGGTTACGGTCTAAGTGAGCAGTATTTGTTCTGCTGTGGCAAATGAAAAATTGCGAACCGCCTGTATTTCTACCAGCATGCGCCATTGATAATACACCACGATCGTGAAACTGATTTTCGCCATCTAATTCACAATCAATTTTGTAACCCGGACCACCAGTACCTGGCATGCCAGTTGCACCATCTTTAGAATTTGGACAACCAGTTTGCACCATAAAATTAGGAATCACACGGTGAAAAGTTACACCATCGTAAAAACCTTCTTTAGCTAATTTCTTAAAGTTCTCTACTGCTTTCGGAGCATCTTTCTCAAAGAACTCAACAGTCATATCACCTTTTTCGGTTTTGATTATTGCTTTACTCATATCAATTTTATTTATTAAAAAATTCCAACAAGTATTAAAACTTAATCGGGAAGCGCAAAAATAGCAAAATTTATAAATAGAACATCTTTAAATATAAAACGTTATCGCCCTGAGCGGAGTCGAAGGAAAAATGTTCCTATGTTTTTAACCAATAGATATAATTTTTAAATCGTCTGTATGTATAAATTCATATTTTAAAAAATAATTTGAAAATGAACGGCCGGGTAATTCTTGGGGATATACAGCCCTGCCATTCGCTTTAGCCCTCGTAGAAAAACTCGGGGCTGCCGCTGCTGTCAGGTTTAGAAACGAAGTTTTAAACCATAACTTCTTCCAAAAATTTAGCTGGAGAGCAGGTAGAAAGTCATTTGATTTTAAAGCTTAGCAATTGATTCTGTGCGGTAAACCCAAAGTATAAGGTTGTAGTTTATTATCGTACTGTCCAACTCCCTTCCTTATTTTCAATGCGGCTAAACTTACGAAGTCTAATAGGCAACTTCAAGTCAAGACTTCGTAAGTTTACATGGCCATTTGTCACGCTGGCAGCGTAATAAAAAGCTTGCGCCTACATCTAGGCCATATAACCACTAAATTAATTTCCGTTAACAGACTAAATGAGGTATTTTAGTGTTTTAAGTTATTATGGCCGTTAAAAAGAAACATTACCTCTTATTAATTTTCTTGCTCTTAAGTTTTGGTGCTAAAGCATCATCTATATTAATTTATATGGATGAAGACCAAAAAAATCATCTTAAAGCCTACGGCATAGCCTACTGGACCATAAGTAAACAAGTTGAAGTAGATTGGCTTTTAAATTATCGGGGAGGCAGTTTCCTTATCAAATACAACAAAACTATTGAGGACGAATTAAAAGTTAGAGGCGTTTCTTACGAAGTTGTTGCCGATAGCAAGGTGGTAAACCTGCTCAACGAAATCAGCGACCCATCCGTAAACATGGAAATGGTTAAACTGGAGAAAACACCTAAAATTGCCGTGTACTCCCCAAAAAGCAAATTACCCTGGGATGATGCCGTAACGCTTGTGCTTACCTATGCGGAAATCCCTTACGATGTAATTTACGATGATGATATTTTACAAGATAAACTGAGCAAATACGATTGGTTGCATTTACACCATGAAGATTTTACTGGTCAGTACGGTAGGTTCTGGTCGTCTTTCCGCTTTGCTAACTGGTACCAGGAAGATGTAAAAAACCAGGAAGCGCTCGCCAAAAGATTGGGCTTTAAGAAAGTGTCGCAAATGAAACTTGCCGTTGCCAAACAGATTAAAGAGTACTGTGTTGGTGGTGGTTTTATGTTTGCCATGTGCTCGGGTACTGATAGCTTTGATATTGCCTTAGCCGCCGAAGGTGTAGACATTTGCGCCGCCATGTTTGATGGAGATGCCGCCGACCCAAATGCACAAGCTAAATTAGATTTCTCTAAAACGCTAGCCTTTCAAAATTTTAAACTGGATAATAACCCAATGAATTACGAGTTTTCGGATATTGATGCCACCAATGGCAGAGGTTTAAACGAAAGTAATGACTTCTTCACCCTTTTTGATTTTTCAGCAAAATGGGATTTGGTACCAACCATGCTTACGCAAAACCACGATAAGGTAATTAAAGGTTTCATGGGGCAAACTACAGCATTCAAAAAAGGACTAATTAAAACAAGTGTAACCGTTTTAGGTGAGAATAAAGGCGCAGCCGAAGTACGTTATCTGCACGGAGAAGTAGGTAAAGGCCAATTTACCTTTTATGGCGGTCACGACCCCGAAGATTACCAACACGCCGTGGGCGACCCACCAACCGATTTAAATCTTCATCCAAACTCTGCTGGTTATCGCTTAATTTTAAACAATGTACTTTTCCCAGCTGCGAAGAAAAAACCCCAAAAAACTTAAATTTAATTTAGGTGATAGCTAAAAAATATTCTTTATCAGACTAAAATTCCTTTTAACTATACACTCTAAATATTCCTGTATAAAGTGTAGCACTGTAGCCTTATACAGAAATATCACAATCAAAACCTACTGTAAACCAATAATTTAATCAACAATTACGTAACATAAATAATACTTTGGCATAGCTTTTGGAATGATGGCGGTAATTAACAACCGATTTTAATTAATCGGAAACATTTAAAAACAAGATTCTTTACCTAAAGAAAAATATTATGAAAAAGTTATTATTAAGCGCAGGGGTTTTATTATTAGCAACGGGCGCATTTGCACAAACAACAATGAGTGGAAGTACGGCAAGATTTGGCTTAAAAGCTGGGGTTAACTTATCAAGTTACAGCGGTACTGGCGCATTAGACCGCGATTACAAAAGTAATGTTGGTTACAACGTTACAGCCTTTGGAGACTTTGGAGTTGGAAATAACTTCTTTATCCAACCTGGTGTTTCATTACAAAACAAGGGTGCAAAATTAGAAAGCTCTGCAACTGTTGGAGGTTCTGCAGTTACAGGTACATTTAAGCAAGACGTTATGGCTATTGAAGTACCAGTTAATGCTGTGGTTAGAATACCAACTGGCGATGCAGGGGCATTTCAAATCAGTGCAGGACCATATGTTGGCTTTAACATATCAGGTAAAAATAAATATACCGGAAGCTATACATCTGGTGCTGCTGCCGGATCTACATTTACAGATAGAGATATAGAATTTGGTAGTACTACTAGTGATGATTTAAGCAGCATTGATTTTGGTGCAAACTTTGGCTTAGCTTACAGATTAAACAATGGGGTATCAATAGGTGCGAACTATGGTTTAGGTTTATCTAATCTTGTACCGAAAGATTTAAGATCAAACGATGATAAATTAAGAAACCGCATCATTGGTTTTACAATTGGTTACTCTTTGTAAAAAAATCAAAATTTAACAGAAAAGCCCCGAAATTTCGGGGCTTTTCTGTTTTAATCATAGAAATTCCAGGTTACGCCAAACTTCAATAAAGCATCAGGCATTGGATACCTATTCACAGTATAATATCCCTTAGATAATAAACCCTGATTGGCATAATCATACTTTATAAAAATATTTGCCCGTTTCAAATTCGCTTTTAAGTAAACATCAACAACGGGAACAGATTTTAAAACCGTTGCATCGCCAACAAAAAACTGACCAATAGCAGGCGAATAAGAGTAATTTGCATAAGCCGTGTTATACCTTACATCAAAACCAATGTTTGTTTTAAGTACCTTAAACAAATCCAAATCGAAAGAAAAGCTATTGCAAGTATAAAATTCTGGCGTTCTTAAAACATCGTTATTATCTGTTTTTTGATAAGCCAGATAATTCTCAATTAAGAACTTACCGAAACGCCATCTTTTTGCAACATCCAGCCTGATTAAACTAATATCCGCTGTTTCTTGCAATGGTTTAATATCAATATCATTTATTCCTGAGATTGTTCTACCAGTTCCAAAATATAGATAATTACTGGTTAAAAAATATTTAGCGCCAGCCTCTAAACCCAACCTATCATTTATATAACCAAAAGATAAATTGGCAACTTTGGTATTCTTTAAATTGGTATTTGTCCATTCAAAGTGGTTACCATTGTATCGGTTAAAAATCTCTGAAGGAGATTGATTTTGGAGATAAGCACCAAGTTCGATTCTACCAATCGCTTTGCTCAATGCAATTCTACTTTTAGCCTCGTAGAAAAAATCACCTGCATTTCTACCCTGAAAAATCTGGTTTACATCTAAATTTAAATCGATATTACTGGTAAAACGATAACCCAAAGCCCCAACAACAGTTAAATTTTGAAAAGCGAAACTACTGTTTTCATATAGGTTACCATTCCGTCTTATCCCCTGCGAAGCATAATTATAATAGTCGTGTCTTAATCCGGCATCGAGTTTTAACTCATTTTTTATAACTGTTGAATTCTTTGCCCTCAGAAAGAAACTATAGATAAATTCATTTTTGACATGCTGAATATGAGTCGTGTCATTAGTAAAAGTGGGGTCTAAAGCTAAATCATTCGCATCATTTGGATTAAGCGTCATTCTACTTGCCTTATTTAAGGCTCTTGGAATAACTGTATTATCATCCTGTTCATCTTTAAAGAAACCATAGCTATCATTATTATATTCAAAAGTATGGGTAACCTTGTTGGTTGGTAAAACCGATGTATTGGCAGATCCTGTACTGTCTATCCGCCCAACATAATAGGTTTGCTTTAAGAAAATAGTATTCTTTCTATATAAATTACGTGCAGTAGATAAATTGGTCGCTTCTGCTTTTCTATCAATCTTTACATAGTTATCATTAAAAATCGTATCCGCCAGAATAGAACCATTTTCATAAGCCCTTAAAGTGTTAAAAATTGCCGAGGCCCACATGTTATAACGCTTGTTGGGCGATTGATACCAATTGAAGATGGCAATATTCAAATTGTCTCCTCTTTGCCTGCTGTAAAATCCCCGCGCATCCATACGGTTAAAATTAAAGCCAACATTCCAGTTTTTCTTTATATTCTGGCTATGCGTTGCCTTAAAATACTGCTCCTTTTGTCCGGCACTTACCAGATATAAACTGGTATAAGGTGCTCTGGCCTGGTAATAAATAATATCTTCAGGACTTAGCGAATAGTAATCCAAAGCGTGGAAACCGACATCAAAACCAATTCTTCTAGACGGTTCGTACAATAACGGTCGGGCAACTTGCCCCACGCTACCCGTTGTGATGGACGGGTGTTTAGGCTGTAAAAGCGGACTATAATTTTGAATGTTGTAGGTAGAAGTATCCAGGGGCAAAAGCACAATACTGTCTCTGCTCATGGCCATTTTAGTAAACTTAATAAACTTGGCCGTAAAAATAACAGAATCCTTCTCGCCTTCTTCCCGCTTACGCAAAGAATCGAGCTCCTTATTCGTACCTACACTTGTTTTTAAATCTTGCGCACTTGCATCATTTTTAATGATGAAAAGCAAAATTGCCAAACACAATAGAATCGCCTTACGCATCTTACAATTCAGCAATTAGTTGGGTTAAAATCTCTGTCATTTTAGGTTCTGCTTTGGCAGCAGCTTCTAAAATTTCATCTAAACTGAATGGTTGTAAATCTTCAGGAAATCCTTCATCCGTTAAAACAGAAATCGCAAAAACTGGTAAGCCTGCGTGGTTTGCAACAATAACCTCCGGAACGGTACTCATACCAACCGCATCCGCACCAATTAACCTTAGGTATTTGTATTCGGCTTTGGTTTCTAAATTCGGACCAGAAACCGCAACGTAAACACCCTTATGACATTTTACCTCCACTTCTTTCGCAATTTCTAACGCTTTTGCAATGATAGAACGCTTATAAGGCTGACTCATATCCGGAAAACGCGGACCAAGCGAACTCTCTATTAAACCTCTTAATGGATTATCTGGCTGAAGGTTAATGTGATCTTCAATAATCATTAAATCACCTTTCTTAAACTCAGGATTTAAAGAACCTGCAGCATTTGAAACGATTAAGTTTTCAATACCCAAACCCTTCATCACTCTAATTGGGAAAGTAATTTGTTGCATGCTGTAACCTTCATAATAATGCAAACGACCTTGCATGGCTACAATTTTTTTCCCGTTTAGGGTTCCAAAAATCAATTTACCGCTATAAAATTCTAAGGTAGATATCGGGAAATTTGGAATATTCGAGTACATCAACTGATGCTCAACTTCTATTTCTTTAACTAAACCGCCTAAACCAGTACCCAAAACGATACCAATTTCTGGAGTAAAATTTTCTGTTTTACGTTTTATATACTCAACGGTTTCTTCTATTACTCTTAACATAGTTTAAAATAAGTTCATCAAAGGTAATCTTATCTTCTTCAAATAATTCAACCTCGATGGGTAAAAAATATACGGGTAAATTTACCAGTAAATCTTTAAATCCCGCAGCTTTTAAACGTTTGCTATCCTTTTCTGTTGTGATGATGATTTTTTCTTTTTTCACACCCGCATCAAATGCCGATTTAAACTTTTTAATATCATCAGTTTTAAAGGCATAATGGTCTGGAAAATCTTCGTGTTTAATATCCTTCGAATACTTTTGCAGCTCTTCAATTAAAGGATCAGGATTGGCAATCCCCGTGAGCAAGAAAATTTCATGTTCTTTAATTGATTCCAGTGAACGCGATTCATCTGTATATAAATGCTTTAAATCGCCGTATTTTAAATAGGAATGCAAAACCTTTTGGTTATTATTGGGCTGCAATTCATTTATCGAAGCCTGTTGCGCAACATGCAATAAGGGAACTGGAGATTTCGTAACCAGCAAAACATCTGCCCTTTTTCTTGAAGAAAAAACATCCCTTAAATTCCCTGCCGGAAGTAAGAATTGTAAAGTGCCTAACTTTCTAAACTCAAAAAGTAAAATATTCAAACCAGCCTTTACCGGACGATGTTGAAACGCATCATCCAGGATAATCAAATCATGGTTTTCTTTAAGTTTTTCGATACCCTTAACTCGTTCTTCGCAAACCGCAACAGTTACATTTTCAAACTTCTGATAATATTGTAAAGGCTCATCGCCAATAGTTTCAGCTGTAGCACTGGCATCAGCCAAAACAAAACCCTTCGTTTTACGCCCATAACCCCTGCTCAAAATCGCAATCTTATAATCAGCCAGTAAACGCACCAGATATTCAGTTGTTGGGGTTTTCCCCGAGCCACCTACCGTAAGGTTACCGACACAAATTACAGGCAAATCAAACTTTACCGAAGGCATTAAACCCCAATCATATAGCTTTTTCCTCAGCGTAATCGCTAAACCATAAATTAGTGAAAATGGGAGCAGTAATAAACGTAGGTAGTTAAGTAGCATAATTATATTTTCAAAATTACTTATTATTTAAAAAAGAACGGCATCACATTCGCCGATGCCCATTAAAGCAACCTTTGTATCCTAAAAATGTTTGTCGCTTTTTTATAAGTTTATGTAAAGCAATTGTAGTAACCAAGATTATTATCAGCCGGGCTTTAGGCTATTTTCCCAATGAAAAATTGGGAGATACCGCTACAATTCCGTTTATAAACAAAGGTTTTTATAAAACAAAAGGGCTAAAAACCGCAACCCAAAAAATGGAACTGATTTAATTTCACATTGATTTTTTTTAGTATAATTGTTGATTAACAAACTCTACCTCAATGTCTCAAAGAAAACGATTAGTAGTTGGCGAAGGCCAGATTAGCGGTTATATTTCCATCTTTTTAGCGGTTTTAGCCTTACTCGGAATTTTATGTTTCCATTATCCAGAAAAATTAACCACACCCGAATTTAGGGAGGTTTATACAAAAGACAGCATGGAAGTGCTTATGCTTGGCGGTGTAATCGCCTCTTTTTTCTTCGCGGCACTAAGTGTTGTTTTGAGCAAAAAACTAAAGTGGGGCTGGCCGGGTTTTCTTCTGGCTGCATTGGCCGTAATTTTAGGCGCTTTAAGTGTTGAGGGTAGAGATGTAGCCAAATCAAGCTGGCATTTTGGTTTAGATTGGATGATTCTGGATTTACTATTAATGGTAGCCATCTTTGTCCCATTAGAACTATTTTTCCCTAAAAACGATAAGCAAACCAAATTCCACGAAGAGTGGCGAACCGATTTAACTTACTTCGTTATCAGCCACCTATTCATCCAGTTTTTCGGTATTGTAACACAAAAACCTGCTGTGCTATTTTTCGGCTGGATGGGTTTAGATAAACTACACACCTGGGTACAAGGATTACCGTTTATTGTAGCTTTATCTTTGGCTTTCTTCACCACGGATTTATTTCAGTATTGGGCGCATCGCTTTTTCCATACGAGGGTTTCGCTTTGGCGTTTTCATTCCATCCATCACTCTACACAAAATATGGACTGGCTGGCCGGAAGCAGAACCCACTTTATCGATATATTCTTTACCCGGGCAATGACTTTCATTCCATTGTATATTTTAGGTTTCTCATCAACCGTATTTAATGTTTACATCATATTCATTGCCATTCATGCGGTACTCATCCATGCCAATACCCGAATTAACTTCGGACCAATAAAATACATTTTTACCACCCCACAATACCACCATTGGCACCATTGTGAAGACCCTAAATATTACGGACATAACTTTGCATCTATTTTTCCTTTTATCGACATGATATTTGGCACCTACTATTTGCCTAAAAACGAATGGCCCGCCGGCACTGGCGTACACGAAGCCGAATATCCTAAAGGTTTTGTAAAGCAAACCATTTATCCGTTTACGAAAAGCCCATTTGATACAGATCTGAAAATGGAAGAGCGAAGCGATAGGTAATTTGATTCATTAGTTCAATGGTTTATTTGTCATTTGTTTATTGGTTAATTTCGGTCTGTGGAGGGATAGACCGGACAAGAAAGATGTTTATTTTGTCTTAGCCAGACAAGCTTTTTCTTTTGACAACAAAAGAAACAAAATTGCCGGCTGAAAATTTTTGTATTAAAGTCAGTGATTAGGCTTTGATTGTAAAACCCCAAAAATTTGTTAGGCCGGTTTATAGTAAAACGGAGCTGTACTGCGAAGGCTTAGTTATGAGCAAACCAACCTAAATTCACATTAATAAAAATAAGAATTTTATCTCTAAAAAAAACTGAATTTCTTGTAGTTAAGATCGTTATCTAAACCCGGTTGACGCGGAAATACTTTTTAATAGTAACAACGTTGAACATGCTGTTATGCTGAGGTACGAAGCATCTGCAACCGATGAAGCATGTGCTTCGTACCTCAGCAACACAGAACCTGTTTAAAAAGATTGCAGCAAAAAACGGGGCTGACATTCCAATGAAATACCAGCCCTTGCTTTTCTAATAATAATTAAACGTTTCCAAATAAAGACTTGCACAGTTCCTTTCGATTTAAACTTCGTGAGTCTACACAGCTTAAACTTCTTCTCTCCCTACAACGTCAACTTTTGGTGGCATTAATTTATATACCACAGGTGTTACAATTCTGGATAACAAGGTCGAACTGATTAAACCACCAATCATAACAATTGCGAGCGGCGAAATAAGCGGATTACTTGATAATGCGATGGGCAATAATCCACCAATTGCGGTAAACGTGGTTAAAATAATCGGTAAAAACCTCACTTCTCCCGCTTCTTCAATCGCCTGGTTCAGCGGCATCCCTTCTGCACGTAAATGGTTGGTAAAATCGACCAGTAAGATGGTGTTTTTCACTTCAATACCAGCCAAGGCCACGATGCCGATTGTAGCGACAAAAGAAAGCGAATTTCCGGTAACCATTAAGGCTAAAACCGCACCAACAATACCTAACGGAATAACCGAAAGCACAATCAACGTACTTTTAAAAGTCTTAAATTCGAGTACTAAAACCGCGATAAATAGAAATAAGGTAACCAATAAAACACTGCCAAAACCACCGAAAGATTGGTTACGGCTTTCTACCTCACCACCCATCTCAAAGCTGTATCCGGCAGGCAGTTTAACTTCTTTCATTTTCGCTTCAACATCTTGTATTACTTTATCATTCAGAAAACCTTTTTGCACAAAGGCGTTTACGGAAATAGTTCTGATTTTATTATGGTGATTAATGCTTAAAGGCGATGTTTCGAGCTTTAAATTTGCAACCTGCAAAAGCGGTATAGATGTACCCTGACTGTTATTAATGTACAAATTATCGAAAATGGATAAATCCGGGTACGAGGGGCGATTAGTGGTAAGCAAAATACTGTAATCATCACCTCTTGATTTTGGGTTTAAAAACTTCCCAACTTCCAATCCGGCAACCGCCATCCTAACCGTCCTATCGATGTTCACGGTCGCAATTCCTAAAGCTTGTGCCTTATCTTTATCAATATCCACCTTGATATCAGATTTTAAATTTTTCAAAGGGTTATTCACATACATAGTGCCCTGCGTTTTCAGCAGTAAGTTTTCAACACGACCAGCAAGATTCCTTAAGGTATCGAGGTTATCACCAAGCAAACGTACTTCTACAGGAGAAATAATTGGCTGACCTTGCTCAAAATCTTTCACCTCTACTTTTGCGCCTGCATAGGGTGTCCATTTTTTACGGAGCATTTCAATAATTTCGAGCTTTCGGTCTGAACGAATATCGGGATGCAGCATCACAAACAATTCTGAAAAGTCAGTTCGCTCGTTCTGCGGTAAAACATTATAATAAATCCGCGGATTTCCCTTCCCAACATTCGAAGCGAAATATTTTACTTCCGGGATGGCCTTTAATTCCTTTTCAATCTGACGGGTAATTGAATCGGTATATTTTAAGTTCGATTGAAGTGGCGTAGAAATATTAATTAAGAACTGTGGTTTTTCTGAAGCCGGAAATAAGCTAAAACCGATAACCGGAATCAACATAATTGAGCCAACGAAAATACCTAAAGCAATAACGATTGTTAAAATCGGCTTTGCCAATGCCCTGTCTAATAATTTTGAATAAGAACCGTGGATGATTTTTTGCAGCGTACGTAAGAAAACGTTTCCATTAACATCACTGTGTGGTTTTAATAATTTGCTTGATAAAAAGGGAACAACCGTTAGCGCAACCAACATAGAGGCAATAACTGAACAAATTACCGCTACGGGTAAACTTCTGATGAATTCGCCCGATGCTTCGGGTAAAAACATTAGCGGCATAAAAGCAATAACCAAAGTTGCCGTACAACCCATTACCGCCATGCCAATTTGCTTGGTGGCTTTTAAGGTGGCATCCAATCGGCTATGCCCTTCCCGCATCCAGCGTTCAATATTCTCCACCACAACAATACTATCATCAACCAATAAACCTAAGGAAACCACCAAACCAACAATGCTGAGCTGGTTTAAACTGAAACCTAAAACGCTTAATAATATAACGCCTATTGCCAGCGATAATGGAATGGAAACCATCACCACGATTGATGCTCGCGTACCCAATGGCAACAGCGTAACCAGAACCAAAAGAATCGCTATTAAAAAATCAGTTCCTAAACCACCCAAACGGCTATTTACATTATCGGCCTGGTCGAACATTAATTGTTGGTCGATATTGGCAGGCAAGGTTTTCTTAAAGTTTTCGATAACCGGCAGATAGGCCTTTTGTGCATTGGTAATGTTCATGCCTGATTTCTGTGCGGCCACCACAAATACACAACGATAACCATTTAAACGGGTAATGTCTTTTTCTTGCGAATAATCGAAATAAACATTTGCCACATCCTTTAATGCCGTATTTTTACCATTACCGCTGAACACAATGGTGTTTTTTATTTCATCAATATCCTGATAGTTGCCACTGGTTTTAATGTTGAAGGATTTTGTGCCTGCGTTTACACTGCCACCCGGAATATTTGCCACTTCGCTTTGAATGGCATTGGCGATAAAGGTAATCGGCAAATGTAGTTGAGCGAGTTTCTCTAAATTTAAATCCACACGAACCAGTTGGTCAGGCAAACCAACAATTTCTACATTTTTGAGGTAGGAGATTTTCTCTAATTCATCCTGCAAAGCTTCGGCTTTTTCCTTGAGTTTATCTCTCGATGCATTTTCAGAAATTAAGGCAATCTGCAATACATTTACGTCAGACGGTTGTACCTTTTGCACTTCCATACTGTAAATCTCTTGCGGAAGATTTGTCCGCTCGCTATTCACCTCACGTACCAGTTCCTGATATTTATCATCTACATTTACCGCATATTTATATTCGACGAATACAACAGCTAAACCATCACGAATAGTGGTTTTAATGGATTTGATATCATCCAGACTATAGATTTTCTTTTCTAGAGGTTTTACAACCAGTTCCTCCATATCCTTCGGGCTAGCCCCCGGATAAACCACCACAACCGGATAGTTTGGCGCATTCATGTCCGGGTCTTCCGAACGTGGCATGTTAAATATGGTGGTAATGCCCAGCGCCAAAACCATGAGCACCATGATTAGTGTAAACTGGTAATTTTTTACAGCGTATTCTGATATTTTCATCTTATTGATGTTTTTTCCTCACGGAATGATTACACAGATTTTGTGATTTCACTGATTAATTATTTATATGCTTGTTGTAAGCGCAGTTGAAGAAATAAATTTGTCCTTCGACTTAGTTTATATATTGAGCGAAGTCGAAATATTCAGTATGACAAATCGAAGGCTTTCAGCTTTCGTCTTTTTTCTTTCAGCTTTAACCTTGCCCCCTCTACTTTATAACCCTAATCTTCGAGCCATCTGTTAAATAAGCACTTCCGGATATGATTAGTGAGCTTGCATTTTCCAAACCACCACTGATATTGATTCTATCATTCTGGATTGCGCCAAGCTGAACCTTAACCTTTTGTGCCGTTTTATTGTCATTGGTGATGAAAACATAGCCCTCATTCTCGCCACCATCCAATAAAGCATCATATGGGATGGTAAAACTACTTGTACTCTTTGTTGGAATGATATTCGCTTTGCCAAATAAACCAGCCGCTAAACCTTGCACCTTATTTTCGTTAAGCGTAAGCTCAACCCCAAAAGTTCCGCTTTGCGGGTCGATACCCTCTGCTTTTCTGCTTACTTTAGCTTGGAAAGATTTACTTGGCAAAGCATCAGTTGTTATCGTTGCATTATCCCCAATCTTTAAGCTCGACCATTGTGCATCACTCAGGCCTACTTTTAAAATCCACTTGCTTTGGTTGGCACCGTTTATTTGTAGAATCGGTGTACCCGGACCAACAACTTGTCCATCATTAGCCAATTTTTTCAAAACATAACCATTACTGGTTGCCCTTATTTCTGAATAGTTTTGATTAAACTTAACAGCATCCAATTGTTGCTTAGCCACTTGCAAAGCTGTTTTTGCGTTTTGCATTTGCTCTAAAGTGGCTACGCTATCCTTGTACAACTTACTGGCACGGGCAAAATCACGCTCTGCCTTTTGGTAGGATAGATTCACTTGCTGTACTTGAGCCGAGATTTCAGTTTGATTTACAGTTCCAAGCAACTGACCTTTACGAACTGCATCGCCCTCTTTAACCAGAATCTTATTAATAATACCACCATTTTTGAAGGATAGAAAGGTTTCATCGTTTGTGGTAAATTGTCCTGACGCTGCAATCGCATGACTAGAATCTTCAATTTTCAAAGTCATTAGTTTTACCGGAATTGTATCCTGGTTACCGATTGTAGTTTCCTCGGTTTTAGAACCACCGCAAGCACTTAACCCAAATGCTGCAGCAATTAAAGTTGAATAAATAATTATCTTCTTCATAAATTAATTTATTGAATAGGTTGCGGTTTCGCGTTCTACATCGGCCATTGCCGATAAAACTTTATACCTGTTAATGTTAACTAAAAGTTGTGCTGATGTATATTGATTTCGGGCATCAACGGTTTCAATGAAGTTGTTTGTTCCTGCCTTAAAACCCTTTTCTATTAAGCGCTGGTAACTTGATGCTGCCTCATTTTGTTTAAGCGATGACTGATAAGTCTGGTAGGCCGAACGGAGGTTATTTTGAGCTGTTTTTACCGTTAAATTAAGCTGTTGTGTAACCAGATTTGCATTCAATTCTGCATTCTTAATATCTAGATTGCTCTGTTTAATCTTGAAATTATTTCGGTTTCCGTTGAAGATTGGAATATCCAGCTGCAAGCCCACCATATAATACCGGGTTTGATTATTAAAATGGAAACCTTCTGATTGCGAACCCAAATCGATAAATGCACCAAGCTTTGGAACCGCAAATTGCCTGTTCATTTTGAGTGCGGTTTTGTTGATATTGATAACCTGGTCTAATGCTTTTAATTCTTCCCTGGCGGAAAATGCAGTTAAGTCGGCAATTAAACCTTCAACTTTCATCAGATTGGCGCTATCATCAAAACTGGCTTCTATTTGTTCATCGGCATTACGGTTTAACAAAAAGTTGAAATACATCCTGGCATTAACCACTTGCTGCTCGGCGGTCACCACTTGCGCATGCACATTTTCGACCTCACTTTTTGAACGCAATACATAAGCAGGTAAGCCTTTACCACCTTCCAGTAACTTTTCATTTACCCTTAAACCTTCATTAGCCAATTGCAATCCCGATTTATAAACATCAACCGCTTGTAGCGCATTAAGATAGTTGTAATAAGCTGTCTTGATGTTTTTTACTAAATCGCGTTTATAAATCTGCACCTCAAACTCCTGCAAAACAACCTGTTGTTCAGAAATCTTTTTGTTGAAACCCAAATCTGTATTCAGGATAGACACGGTTGTTCTTACCCTGGCATCGTAATAATTCTTGGGTAGAAAATTGATGCTTTGATTTTCCATTAAAGGGAAATTATTCGTTGCTGTAAGTTGATTTAAGGTAGAATAAACTGGGTTTAGCAAATCGCCCAAGGGCAGCGGAATATTACGACCGCCATCCGCAGTAGACCAACTCGTTGAAAAAGCAACCGTAGGTAAGAATAAACTTTTCGCTGTTTTTAAAGCATATTGGGCTTTTTCTAGCGAGATGGTCTTTTGTTGCAGTACGATGTTGTTTTTGAAACCCTCGGCAACATACGCATCCAAAGTTTGCTGAGCCTTTGCGCTTGAACTCACAAACGCAAGCAGCGTAAAGACAGACAAAGTTCTAAATAAAAAAATCTTCATAATTAACAGTGTTAATTTATTACTACTTCATACTATTTAACATGGCGATGAAACCGTTAAAGGTTTGCTCCAGCCAATCTACATTATCATCCATACCAATTTTAGTGGAGGCCATATGATCTAAGTGACCCTGCAGTTTTAAACTGCATAAACCATGCATTAAAGACCAGATATTAAGTGCAAATGTTGTGGTATCGAACTGGGTGAAATAACCTGCTTCCTTGCATTGATTAACCGTCAGGATTAATGCTCCAAAAGCTTGCTCACCTTCCTCCCATTCTTCGTCGAGGCAATGTGCTTTTACAAATTCTATAGGTTCTTTCATGATGAACATCAGCTCATAAAAGTCAGGATTATTTAGTGCAAAACTCATATAAACACGCCCCATAGCCTTTAAACGTTCAAATGGCTCGTGTACATGTTGCAAAACTGCGAACTGCGTCCCCAATAATATAAAGCCTTCCTGGTGCAAAGCATACATGATATCGGCCTTGTCTTTATAGTACAAATAAATTGTCGTCGGACTGAATTCTATCTTCTCAGCAATCTTTCTGATGGAGGTTGCATCGTAGCCATCCTTTAAAAAAAGTTCCTTTGCAGCATCCAAAATACGTTGCCTTAAATCTTCCTTATGCTTTTCCTTACGCTCTTTAATTCCCATGATAAATATTTACACCGCAAATATAGTTAACAGTGTTAATATTTATAATTTATTTTAAAATATTTTTACATCATGCAGAAACAAGCCTTTGTTTAATAAGCCCGATGGCAGCGAACACGAAGTGCAACGGAGTAAAGCGAACAGCGGGGCTGCATTCCGCCAAAATGAAGCTGGCTTCCACTTTCAGAAAAACATGTACGCTAAAACTATAATTTTAGATAGTGTATTTAGATTACCTTTTTTGAACTTGATTTGCCTTATTTTCTTTACAGTATTATAGAATGGCGTACCTCAAAAAGCCTTATCTTTGCGCAACTCATAAAAAATACACTATGCTTAAAGGATTTTTTAACGTACCTACTCCGGTAAACGAACCTATATTAAATTATGGCCCAGGCAGTAAAGAACGCGTTCTTTTAAAAGAAGCGCTGGCTGAAGCCCGTTCACATCAACAAGACATCCCGATGTACATTGGCGGCAAACAAGTGCATACCACTAAAAAGGGCAAGGTTGTTCCTCCACACGATCATCAACATATTTTAGCACAATACAGCATTGGCGATAAAACGCATGTTTCGCAAGCGATTGATGCCGCTTTAGCAGCCAAAGAAGATTGGGAAAACCTTTCTTGGGAGCACAGAGCAGCAATATTTTTAAAAGCAGCAGAACTAATTGCCGGCAAATACCGCTATAAATTAAATGCAGCAACCATGCTTGGCCAAAGTAAAAATGCTTACCAGGCAGAAATTGACGCCGCTTGCGAATTGATTGATTTCTTGCGTTTCAACGTAAGTTATATGAGTGATATTTACAAGCAACAACCTCCTGTTTCGCCTCGTGGAAACTGGAACAGAGTGGAACAACGCCCATTAGAAGGTTTCGTGTTCGCTTTAACGCCTTTTAACTTTACGGCAATTGCAGCCAACTTACCCGCTTCGGCAGCGATGATGGGTAACGTTGTGGTTTGGAAAGCAGCAGATACACAAGTTTATGCAGCCAACCTTTTAATGGAAATTTTCCGTGAAGCAGGCTTACCTGATGGCGTAATCAACTTAGTTTATGCAGACGGACCAGAAACCGGAGATGTAATTTTCAACCACCCTGATTTTGCGGGCATTCACTTCACGGGTTCTACAAAAGTATTCCAGGAAATCTGGAAAACAATTGGCACAAACATCCATAAATACAAATCTTACCCTCGTATTGTAGGTGAAACTGGTGGTAAAGATTTTATCCTTGTTCACCCATCTGCACAGGTTGATATTGCAAATACGGCGATTGTTCGTGGTGCATTTGAGTACCAAGGACAAAAATGTTCGGCTGCTAGTCGTGTTTACATTGCTGAAAGCCTTTGGCCAGAGATAAAAAAACAGATGTTACGCGATTTGGCTACATTTAAAATGGGCGGAACTGAAGATTTTGGCAACTTTATTAATGCCGTTATCGATGAGCGTTCTTTTGATAAATTAGCGAAATATATAGACCAGGCGAAGAAAGATAAAGGTGTAGAAATTATTGCTGGCGGAAACTACGATAAGAGCAAAGGTTACTTTGTTGAGCCAACTGTTTTAGTGGTTCAAGACCCGAAATACACAACCATGTGCGAAGAATTATTCGGTCCGGTTTTAACGGTTTACGTTTACGCCGACAAGGATTTTGATTCAATTTTAAAAGTTATTGATACCACATCTCCATACGCTTTAACGGGTGCTTTAATTGCGCAAGACCGTTACGCAATTGATAAAGCTAGCCATGCGCTACGCAACTCGGCTGGTAACTTTTACATCAATGATAAATGTACAGGGGCTGTTGTTGGTCAGCAACCTTTTGGTGGTGCCAGAGGTTCGGGTACGAATGATAAAGCTGGTTCGATGATTAACTTGTTGCGTTGGGTTTCTCCACGTACCATAAAAGAAGTTTTCGAATCGCCAACGGATTACCGTTATCCATTTTTGGCAGAAGATTAATTGTCTTTTCGATACCATACTTAAAAACCTCTTGATTTATCAAGGGGTTTTTATTTTTAAAAAGGATTTGGAAAGCAATTGCAGTAAAAAGATTTAAGTTAGTCGGGCTTTCCGCTTTACTCCGTTACACTTCGTGCTCGCTGCAATCCCGTTTATACACAAAAGTCTTTGCTACTATTTAAGTTTAATTTCTGCTTCAAGTACAAAAGCTAAAGTTAATAAACCCGGTAGTAGCGAGCATCGGGATAAAGCGAATAACGGGACTGAAGCCCTCAAGAATTGCTGTACATCCATTTCCAAAACCTTATCAATTTTAAAACTATAGTTGTTTCCTGATGTTCTATTTACAAAATTAAATGTCATGGAAAATCAAAAGGACAATAACGCTGATAAAACAAATTTGCCGGAACAACTAGTCCCTAAACACCGCAGCAATGAAAACAGCGACCAGAATAAGGTAAAATCAGAAGCTGGGAATTTAGCGAAAGACTTTGGCAAAGGTGATTTTGGCTCGGAAGAAGCCAGGGAAGATGCAGAAAAAGGCAATAAGGGACATGCCGGAAATATGCCAAATACGGCGCAAAAATAAAGCCCCGAAATTTCAGGGCTTTGCAATTTAAAAGTTTAATGACATTAGTTAATACTGTTAATGTCATCAACAATGTTATTATTTAGTTTTGGAACGCTGTAATGTTTTTTAACATTTTCCAGCGTTACAATGATGCCTTTTGTGTAGGCGTTATGTTTGTAGTTAAAAATCGTTTCCAAAACATCGGGGTCGATATATCGGGCATTTGTACCATCAATAATTACATTTGTTTCCTTTGGTATATTATTTAAAACCACCTGAATTGCGGCCTTATTTAAAAACGAAACCTCTTCCGCCAGTTTTATTCTGATATGCTTTTTATCGCCCTCGTTGGTTATTCTGTAGAAGAATGGGTTACGCATATTTGTACGCAAAAGGTAGAAAATTGAAACCAACATACCAACAGCAACGCCCTTTAATAAATCGGTAAATAGTACAGCCAGAATAGTAACTACAAAAGGTACGAACTGATCCCAACCTTTGTGGTACATGTGTTTAAATAAGCCAATTCTGGTAAGTTTATAGCCCGTAACCAATAAAATTGCCGCCAAACAAGATAATGGAATCATATTTATCACCTGCGGAATAAAAAGCAACGACAACAATAGCCAACTTCCATGAAATATTGCCGACATTTTTGTTCGTCCGCCAGCATTAACATTAGCCGAGCTTCGAACGATTACCGATGTCATTGGCAAGCCACCAACCATGCCACTTGTAATGTTTCCGATGCCTTGCGCAATTAACTCTCTATTGGTTGGAGTTACACGTTTTATAGGGTCGATTTTATCAACGGCTTCGATGCTCAAAAGTGTTTCTAAACTGGCTACGATAGCGATTGTTAAAGCCACAACATAAACATTCTTATTGGCTAATTGAGAAAAATCTGGTGTAGTAAAAAGCCCTAAAAATTCATCAAAACCACTAAACGTTGGTATTTTAACCATTTGGTCGGCACGTAGCGGGGTGCTTGTGCCTGCAAAAATTAGTGTACCTACAATACCAATGATTACCACAATAAGCGGAGCAGGCACAATGGCTAATTGTCTGAATTTTGGCCATAAAATCAGGATGATTATGGATAACACACTAATTACAACCGCAGCTAAACTGAAGTGACCAATTGCTGCTGATATTGCAGAAAAGGTATTTTCGTGATCTTGCTGAAAAAAGCCTTCATCGCCACTAAAATCTGTATCAACACCTAAGGCATGTGGTAACTGTTTTAAAATTAAGATTAATCCAATTGCAGCCAACATGCCCTCTATTACACTTGAAGGAAAATAATTGCCTATTGTTCCGGCTTTTATCAAACCTAAAATCAACTGAAAAACGCCAGCAAGCACTACAGCCAGCAAAAACGTTGGATAACTGCCCAATGAAGTAATTGCACCTAAAACAATAACGGTTAAACCTGCTGCTGGCCCGCTTACGCTGAGTTGAGAACCGCTACAAGATGCTACAACGATACCACCTATAATACCAGTAATTAAACCAGCAAATAATGGCGCACCTGACGCCAATGCAATACCTAAACAAAGCGGCAAAGCCACCAAAAAAACTACAATACTCGACGGAAGGTCCTTCTTTAAATTCTTTGCAAGAAAATATTTCTTTACATCCGAACCTGAAAAGGCCGGGTTAAACTTTTGCATAACGATATGATTATCTAATAAATTTTAACGAATAAATCGCGGTAGTCCAATTAATGCATCAGTAAATTTTAGCAGATATTTAACTACTAATCGTGGTGCTTAAATTTAATTCTACCCTGAAAAATGTATTAAATAAAATTCGGTGGCGGTGTTGGAACCGTAGGGTGAAAGGGCTCTACATAGCGTTTGAAATGCTCTATAAAACTACTTTTTAAAAAGAAATGGCATGAAGAAAATTCGTAAGCGAAGATTGGATGGTTAAGCTCAATCAGTTTAAAGTCGGTAAATTTGGCGGTTTCTTTAGAAGTATCTTTCCCGCCAGAGTGCTCTAACTCAATTTGCATGATTACCGCCTTCATAATTTCACGGTCAATACAAGTATAAAACACCGGCGCACCCGAAATCCCCATCTTCGCTACGAAGATGAGCATAAAAGCGGTTACAATGATATATTTATACTTCCTTAAAAACATCGGACTAAATTCTAATCTTATTTTAATCTTGCTGTTTGCAAAAGTAATCGGTTTATCGAATTTTCAATATAATTGGCAGTAAAAAACCACAGCAGAAATAAAACTTACATTCAACAAACACTAAATCAACACATTACTACATACTTAAATATACACATTATCGGTTAAAGTTGGTTTATCAATTTTAATATTAATTTAATGTTTGCTTTTTAGATGATGATTTAGGAATTATCAAAAGCTAAATCTTGTTTTCCCGATGTTAATTTTTAATTTTAAAATCTATTGAACCAGATATGGATAAGAAAATTGCTTTACTTCAGGATAAGATAAAAAAGGCCAACCTTGGCGGCGGACAAGATAGAATTGATGCACAACATAAAAAGGGCAAGTTAACCGCTCGTGAGCGCATTCACTTTTTAATGGATGAGGGTAGTTTTGAAGAAATCGGCATGATGGTTACCCATCGAAGCACCGATTTCGGTATGGAACGTGAAAAATATCTTGGCGATGGCGTAGTAACTGGCTACGGCACGGTTAATGGTCGTTTAACCTATGTTTTCTCACAGGATTTTACCGTCTTTGGTGGTTCATTATCCGAAACACATGCTGAAAAAATATGTAAGTTAATGGACATGGCGATGAAAAATGGTGCCCCATTAATTGGCTTGAATGATAGTGGTGGTGCAAGAATTCAAGAGGGTGTTGTTTCTTTAGGCGGTTATGCAGATATCTTTTATAAAAACGTTCAGGCATCTGGCGTAATTCCACAGTTATCTGCGATTATGGGCCCTTGTGCAGGTGGTGCGGTTTATTCGCCTGCCATAACCGATTTTATTTTAATGGTTGAGCAAACTTCTTATATGTTTGTAACCGGTCCAAATGTGGTTAAAACGGTAACACATGAAGTGGTTACATCGGAAGAATTGGGTGGCGCAAATACACATGCTACAAAATCTGGCGTAACACATTTTGCTTGTGCAAATGAAATTGAGGCCATAAATCATGTAAAAAAATTATTGGCTTTTATGCCACAAAATTGTGAGGAAACGCCAGAGCATTTGCCTTATGAGCAAGAGGATGAAAGTCGTATGGCTTTAAATACCTTTATGCCACAAAATGCTTCGCAGCCGTATGATATTCGGGAGATTATTACCACTGTGGCTGATGCAGATAGTTTTTTAGAAGTTCATAAAGATTTTGCCGAGAATATTGTGGTGGGCTTTGCCCGTTTAGCGGGTAGAAGCATTGGTATTGTGGCCAATCAACCGGCTTATTTAGCAGGTGTTTTAGATAGCAACTCATCAACCAAAGCGGCTCGTTTTGTTAGGTTTTGCGATTGTTTTAATATTCCATTGTTGGTTTTTGAAGACGTTCCGGGTTTTCTTCCGGGTACGGATCAGGAATGGAACGGCATCATCACCAATGGTGCAAAATTACTTTATGCCTTTAGCGAGGCCACTGTTCCACGCATTACGGTCATTACCCGAAAAGCTTACGGTGGCGCTTATGATGTAATGAACAGTAAACATATTGGTGCTGATATGAATTATGCCTGGCCGAGTGCCGAAATTGCGGTTATGGGCGCAAAAGGTGCAGCCGAAATCATCTTTAAAAAGGAAATATCTTCAGCCGAAAACCCAGAAGAAAAATGGCTTGAGAAAGAAAAATTATATTCAGATATTTTTGCCAATCCATACAGAGCCGCTGAAAGAGGTTTTATTGATGAGGTTATCGAGCCCTCACAAACCCGTATTAAGTTGATAAAAGCTTTTAAAATGTTAGAAAACAAAGTGGTCAATAACCCGAGAAAAAAGCACGGAAATATACCTTTGTAGGGATGTAAGATGGATGAGATAAGATGGAAGATTTTGGATGGAGCAGATGCATTTTCCATCATACATTATCCATATTCCATTCTACATCCCACATTTTCCATCTTCCATTTCACATTTTACATCCTAAATTATATGTTAAAACGTATAGATATTCTTTTAATGGCCTTTTGCACAGGCTTAATTGTTGCAAATATTTACTATTGCCAACCGTTAGTTATTTTAATTGCGAAAGATTTTAACTTAACCGAAACTTACGCCGGAAGGATTACATATTTAACACAAATTGGCTACGCTTTAGGCTTGTTTCTTTTGGTGCCACTGGGCGATATGTTTGAGCGTAAAAGGCAAATTCTAATCATAACCGGAATGGCAATTGTAGCACTTTTATCAGCTGCCTTAGCTAAAAGCTTTTTATTATTAGAGATTGCCAGTGTTCTTATCGGCACATGCTCTATTGTACCGCAATTGATTTTACCACTTGCAGCAAATTTAAGTACGGATGAAAACCGTGGCGCCAATATTGGCTCGATAATGAGTGGTTTGCTTGTAGGTATTTTAGCGTCAAGGGCAGTAAGCGGAAGTATTGGTTTTTGGCTTGGTTGGCGGGCAATGTACTATATTGCCGCAGCCATTTGTGCCCTTTTAATCATTTTGATGGCGAAAAGATTTCCACAGAGTATCCCATCATTTAATGGAAATTATAAACAGTTGATGGGTTCGATGTTTAGTTACATTAAACATCAACCTGCTCTTCGCGAAACCTCTATTATCAACTTTCTCGCCTTTGCAATCATCAGTGCATTTTGGACAACTATGGTTTTATTTCTCGCTAATCCGCCTTTTAATTTTCAAACCTTACAAATAGGTTTATTCGGGATTGCAGGTGCGGCAGGGGCATTAGCGGCTCCCTTAGTTGGTAAGTTAAGCGATGGCAATAATCCCCGGAAAAACTTAATGATTGGCTTTATTTTACAAATTATAAGTATCGCACTATTTTATTTCACAGGCAGTCATTTATATCTCTTTGTTATTGGTATTGTATTGATAGATATTGGTCAACAGGCGATACACGTAACCAACCAAACCAGAATTTACACTTTAATTCCGGAAGCAAGAAACAGGCTGAATACGATTTTTATGTCGGTAAGTTTTATAGGCGCAAGTTGTGGTTCGGCCTTAGGCTTATATCTTTGGGATAAGGGCGGCTGGAATTTATTTTGTTATGGCATGGCCGCAATCATTTTACTAAATGTTTTAATTTACCGATTTTACGGAAGCAGGAAATTTGCGTAAAAATGCTAATTCAGATAGAACAAATTTTCCCTTCATTAACCTGGCGAATCAGACACGAAAGTATGTATCCTGATGCCCCGTTTGATTTGGTTAAACTGGCAGATGATTTTGATGGCATCCATTTTGGATTGTATGCAGAACATAAACTGACGGGTGTGGTTTCATTGTTTAATGAAGATGATGTATATCAATTCCGCAAATTGGCAATACTCCCAAATGATCAGAAAAAAGGTTATGGTACAATTCTTTTAAACTATTTGATAGATTTTTGTAAAATTCAGAAAGCTTCCAAGCTCTGGTGTAATGCCCGTGTAAATGCTACCGAATTTTATTCTAAATTTGGATTTATTGAAACAGATAATCGATTTTCAAAAAATGGAAATGATTATGTGGTGATGGAAATGAAACTGTAGATTTACGAGATACGATTTAAAAAATTAGAGTAAAATAAATAAAATTAGGTTTAGGAATTAGTTTGGTACATGCTAATCTAAAATCGTAAATCTAAAATCATAAATAAATATGGCTAAGAAAAAAGAAGACGACAAAAAAAAGCATGTTGCTGTTGTAACTAAAAAATCGTTACAATTTTTAGAAGAATATATTAATAATCCTGCACCGACTGGCTACGAATGGGAAGGACAAAAATTATGGTTAAATTATTTAAAGCCATATATCGACGAGCATTTTATTGATAATTATGGAACTGCGGTTGGCGTAATTAATCCAAAGGCTGATTATAAAGTTGTTATAGAAGCTCATGCTGATGAAATTTCATGGTATGTAAATTACATTACAAACGATGGTTTAATCTACGTGATTCGTAATGGTGGTTCAGATCATCAGATTGCGCCATCAAAACGCGTAAATATTCACACAGAAAAAGGATTGGTAAAAGCTGTTTTTGGCTGGCCGGCAATTCACACCCGTCATGGCGAAAAAGAACAAGCTCCAGAACTTAAAAATATCTTTTTAGATTGCGGTTGCACCTCAAAGGAAGAAGTAGAGAAATTAGGTATTCATGTGGGTTGCGTAATCACTTACGAAGATGAATTTATGATTTTGAACGACCGTTATTATGTTGGTCGTGCTTTAGATAACCGTGTTGGTGGTTTCATGATTGCTGAAGTGGCTCGTTTGTTAAAAGAAAACAAGAAAAAACTTCCTTTCGGCTTATACATTGTGAACTCTGTACAAGAAGAAATTGGCTTACGCGGTGCCGAAATGATTGCACAACGCATCAAGCCAAATGTTGCCATTGTAACCGATGTTACACATGACACCACTACGCCAATGATTAACAAAAATACGCAAGGCGATTTATCATCGGGTAAAGGTCCGGTGGTTTCTTATGCGCCTGCGGTTCAAACCAACTTAAATAAATTATTGATTAAAACTGCCGAGAAAAACGAAATCCCTTTCCAACGTCAGGCTTCATCACGTTCTACAGGAACAGATACCGATGCTTTTGCTTATTCAAACGGTGGTGTTCCATCGGCATTAATTTCTTTGCCATTGCGTTATATGCACACTACGGTAGAAATGGTTCATAAAGAAGATGTAGATAATGTAATCAGCTTAATTTACGAAAGCTTGCTTAACATTAAAGACGGACAAGATTTTAGAGAATTTAAATAGATTTTATCAACGCTATAAATTTACGGGGCTTGAAGTTAATTCTTCAAGCCTTTTTTTATAACTTGTTTTATCAAACAGATATAATTATGGCTCAAAATAAAACAACAGAAAACAATGATAGCGTCCCTAATTTTCTGAATATAATCGAAGATGAAACTAAACGTGATGATGCCTTCGAACTGGTTAAAATATTTGAAGAATTATCATCCTTTAAAGCAAAAATGTGGGGCACAGCAATTATTGGTTTTGGCACTTATCATTACAAATATGAAAGTGGCAGAGAAGGAGATGCGCCAATCGTGGGCTTTTCGCCTAGAAAAGATGCTTTTGCACTTTATCTTTCATCAGAATTTCCTAACCGGGCAGAATTATTAGGTCAATTTGGTAAGCATAAAACTGGAAAATCTTGTATCTACGTTAAAAAACTTAGCGATATCAATGTTGACATCCTTAAAAAGATGATTTCCAATTCTTTAATTGATACCGGAGACCGACGTTGCTAAGCATTTATGCGGTAATAACACATGTAAATTAGCGGTTACGGTTTATTAACGTATTTTATTAATTCGCATATTTGATGCTCAATCGAGATAAAACTAACCCTGATTATGATAAAAAAACTACACCTCTATTTTTTAATAGCAGGCACCTGTGTTTCGTTAAATGCTGCTGCGCAGGATGCAGTGAGCTACCAAACACCGCCTAAAGAAATTGCCGATTTATTACTTGCAAAACCAACACCAGGTGTAAGCATTGATGATAAAGCAGAATGGATTTTATTTAGCGAGAGAAATTCTTATCCATCGGTAGAAGAATTGGCAATGCCCGAATATCGCATTGCGGGTATGCGCCTAAATCCAAACAATTATGCGCCTAGCCGCCAGAATTTTATCAATAACTTCTCTGTTAAAAACATTAAAACGGATAAAACTTTCCCGATTACAGGTTTGCCAACACCATTATATGCTGGTAATATTAGTTGGAATCCTTCGCAAAACAAAATTGCCTTTACCAATACTACTCAAAAAGGTGTTGATTTATACATCATTGATTTAGCAACAAAAAAAGCAACGAAAACCAATAAAGCATTCTTAAATACAGTTTTAGGGAGCGGATTAACCTGGTTAAACGACAATACAATCGTTTACAGAGCCGTTACTAAACCTGCAAGCGCAGCTCCGGTAAAACCATTAATGCCAAAAGGTCCAACTGTTCAGCAAAATTTAGGTAAAGCGGCACCAAGTCCAACTTACCAGGATTTAATTAAATCTCCTTTTGATGAGCAACTTTTTGAATTTTATGGCACTTCGCAATTGGTTAAAAATACAGCTGGTGTAGAAACCCCAATTGGCAAACCAGCCATTTATAGTACAGTTAGTTTATCACCAGATAAAACTTATATGTTGGTTGAAACCATCCGCAAGCCATTTTCTTATCTGGTTACGGCTGGGGGTTTTCCATCAACCATGACAATTACAGATTTAAGCGGAAAAGCTGTTAAAGTTCTGGCAGAACTTCCATCTTCAGAAGGTACGCCATCGGGTTACGACAATACACAAAACGTAGCTCGTGGTTTTAGCTGGAGAGACGATGAACCCGCAACCATTATCTGGGCAAAACCATTGGATAGCGGTCTAATAAAGAAAAATGTGCCTTTCCATGATGCAGTTTACGCTTTAAGTGCACCATTTTCGGGTGCAGAAAAAGAGCTGTTCAAAACGGAAACACGTTACCGTGGTATACAATGGGGTAATGCTAATTTAGCTTTAGTTATGGAAGGTTTACGCAGTAAGCAAACCAATAAGGTAAGCATTTACAATCCATCAACAGGAAAAATTGAAGAGCTTTACACGCGGAACCAAACTGATGCTTATGGCAACCCTGGCTCGCCTGTTACTACTAAAAACAAATACGGTCGTTCGGTTATCCATTTAGTTGATAACGGCACCAAATTATTAATGAACAATGTTGTGGGTTCATCAGAAAAAGGAGATTTACCTTTCCTTGCCAAATTTGATTTAGCTACAAAAAAGAATGAAATTATTTGGCGCAGTGCAGAAGGCACTTATGAATTTGTAAGTGATGTGATTGATGCAGATAAACTTGTTTTATTGACCCGTAAGGAAAGTCAGAAGTTAGTACCGAACTATTTCATTAAAAATTTAATATTACGCATAGCGGATAGACCAGTTACCTCTTTTGGAAATCCTTATCCTTCATTAGATGGGATTACAAAGGAAAAAATATCTTACAAACGTGCTGATGGTGTAGATTTAACTGGTGATTTATATTTACCAAAAGGCTATAATAAGGAAAAAGACGGACCATTACCTGCAGTTATCTGGGCTTATCCTCGCGAGTTTAACTCGGCAACTGATGCGGCTCAAATCCGTGGCTCAAAAGATAGATTTACAACTATTGCGTGGGGTTCGCCAATTTACTGGGTAACTCGTGGTTATGCAGTATTAGATAATGCAGAAATGCCGATTGTTGCAAAGGATGGCAAAAAACCAAATGATACTTTTGTTGACCAGTTAAGCTTAAACGCTGAAGCAGCAATTAACAAACTTTCTGATTTGGGCGTTGGCGATAGAAAACGTATGGCCGTGGGTGGACACAGCTATGGTGCGTTTATGACGGCAAATTTATTGGCACACACCAATTTGTTTGCTGCAGGAATTGCAAGAAGTGGTGCTTATAACCGTACATTAACGCCATTTGGATTCCAAAATGAGGATAGAACTTATTGGCAAGCACCTCAAATGTATTACGAAATGAGCCCGTTTAGCTATGCAGATAAAATCAAAACTCCCCTACTTTTAATTCATGGCGATTCGGATGATAACACCGGAACTTATCCAATCAATAGTGAGCGTTTATTTGCAGCCATTAAAGGTTTAGGCGGAACGGTTCGATTTGTTTTCATGCCATTTGAAGCACACGGATATCGTGGTAAAGAAAATATTCTTCACGTACTTTGGGAGCAAGACCAGTGGCTTGAAAAATATGTAAAAAACAAGAAATAAGATACTATACTTAAAAAATAAAAGCTCCGAATTAATTCGGGGCTTTTATTTTTTGTGTGGCAACCATCTTTTAATTGTAATCCTTATTTTTACATTCCGAATTAAAACCATTCAATAACATTATCGCTTCCCTAAACTATGGCTTATATAGATTACTATAAAGTTCTCGAGATTAATAAAACTGCTTCAGCCGATGAAATCAAAAAAGCTTATCGGAAATTGGCTCGAAAATATCATCCCGATGTTAATGCAGATAATGAAGAAGCGAAAAAGAAATTTCAACAAATTAATGAAGCAAATGAGGTTTTAAGCGACCCTGAGAAACGCAAAAAATACGACCAATACGGACAAAACTGGCAACATGCCGATGCTTTTGGCGGACAACAACGCCAGCAATCTCAAAGTCGTGGCAGAGGTGGTTTTTCGGGCTTCGGTGGCGAAGATTTTTCTGATTTCTTTTCATCCATGTTTGGTGGTGCAGGCTCCAGAAGTAGTTCGGGTTCTCCGTTTAAGGGTCAGGATTATACGTCAGAACTGAATTTAAATTTACTTGATGCCTATACTACGCATAAGCAAACCTTAACTGTAAACGGAAAACAAGTTCGTATTACCATCCCGGCGGGCGTAGAAAACGGGCAAAAAATTAAATTGCCCGGTTACGGTGCACCAGGGCCAAATCATGGTCCGGCAGGAGATTTATTTATATCATTTCACATCACCGAACATCCAAAATTTAAGCGCAAAGGCAATGATATTTACATTGACGAACAAGTAGATTTATACACGGCAATTTTAGGCGGCGAGAAAATTGTAGAAACCTTAAGTGGTAAAGTAAAGCTTAATATCCCGGCCGGAACGCAGCCCGATACAAATTTGCGATTAAAGGGCAAAGGCTTTCCTATCTACAAAAAAGAAAACCATTATGGCGATTTATACATCAAATGGCAAATAAAAATTCCAAAAAACTTAAATGCAGAACAGCGGGAATTGTTTGAGCGGCTATCAAAGCTGTAGTTGGTTAAGCACCTAAACTTCAAGGCGATTGTGGTTTAGCGATGCGGAAATGATTTTATATTTAGTGCTAATAAAAAACATTATTTTAATATTAGTTTACTAAATTGGTGCTTTATAAAATTATTAAAATGAGTGAATCCTCTTCGAAATTTATCGAAAAAATAAAAGCATCCTACGCTCCTCAAGGTTCTTACATTTATCTTGGTGCTGGTATTTTAGATGGACAGGTTTATGGCGAGGCCGAAGTTAATTTATCATTAAAAATGATGAACCGACACGGTTTAATTGCAGGTGCAACCGGAACAGGTAAAACCAGAACCTTACAGTTATTAGCCGAACAACTTTCTGATGCCGGAGTTCCGGTTTTTATGCTTGATGTTAAAGGCGATTTATCAGGTTTAAATCAAGCAGGCAGTGTAAACCCAAAAATTGAGGAAAGAGCAAAACAGTTAAACAAAACATTTACACCAACAGGTTTTCCGATAGAAGTTTACTCTCTATCAGGCAAATTAGGTGCACAAATGCGGGCTACAGTTTTAGAATTTGGCCCAACGCTGTTATCGAAAGTACTCGATTTAAATGATACGCAAAGTGGCGTAATGGCTGTAATCTTTAAATACGCCGACGACAACAAAATGCCCGTTATCGATTTAAATGATTTAAAAAAATTACTTTCTTATTTATCAGAAGGAGCAGGCGCTAAAGAAATAAAAGAAAGTTACGGTAGCATTTCTACAGCAACATCGGGAACAATTCTTAGAAAAATTGTTGCAATCGAACAGCAAGGTTTAGCCGGAATGTTTGGCGAAAAATCTTTCGATGCAGATGATTTATTTGAGCGTGTTGATGGAAAAGGCACAATTAGTCTTTTAAATATTGCGGATGTTCAAAATCAACCTGTTTTATACTCCACCTTCCTGTTAAGTTTACTAGCTGAATTATTTAACACCTTACCAGAAGTTGGCGATTTGGATAAACCTAAATTGGTTTTCTTTTTTGATGAAGCACATTTACTTTTCAACAACTCTTCAAAAACATTCTTAGAGCAAATTGAAACGATTATCCGCTTAATCCGCTCAAAAGGTGTTGGCGTATTTTTCTGTACTCAATCTCCAACTGATATTCCGGAAAGCGTATTAGGACAATTGGGTAACCGCGTTCAGCATGCGTTGAGAGCATTTACACCTAATGATGTTGATGCGCTTAAAAAAACGGTGAATACCTATCCTAAATCAGATTTTTATCAAATTGATAAAGTGCTTACTTCATTAGGAACCGGACAAGCTTTAGTTACTGTTTTAAATGAAAAAGGTATTCCGACAGAGGTTTCTGCAACCATGCTCACACCACCAAGGGCAGTAATGGGGCCACTAACCTCTGCTGATTTTGATAAATTGGTAACGTCAAGCCCAATGTATGGTAAGTATAAAGAAACTATCGACCCTGAAAGTGCATATGAGATTTTAACCAAAAGAATAAACGACCAAATTGCAATTGATGAACAGGTAAAACAAGAGGCTGAAGTAAAGAAACAAGAAGAAATAGAAAACAAACCAAAGCCAGGCGAAAAAAGCATAATTGAACAGGTTATGGGCGCTACAATTACCCGCCAGATTGGTAAAGAAATTGTTCGTGGTTTATTTGGTATGTTAACCGGTAAAAAAACACGCACCAAAAGTGGTGGCGGTTTATTTGGATTTTAAATCTGCACTATGAAAAACCTGCTTTTTCTACTTTTATTTCTATCATTCGGGGCCAAAGCACAGTCTGAGGTGCTACCATTTGGTGATGTCATCAGAACTCCCGTAAGAGAAAAGAAATACACTGACGTAGATGGCAGTCCATACTTGATAGAAAAATGGTCAAAAGGAAAAGTTACGCTAAAAAACGGAAAGCATTATCAGTACGACTCATTACGCTATGATTTAATGGATGACAAGCTGATTTTTGTAGATAATGGAAAGATGATGCATTTCGCTGAACCAGTAAGTAGATTTGACTTAAAAGATGCCAAAAATGAAAAACTTTTAAGCTATAAAAACGGTTTTCCACCAGTAGATGCACTCAACAGCGACTCTTACTTTCAAATCATTAGCAACGATAAAATTGGATTGTATAAAAGAGTAAATAAATCAATCACTGAATCCAAACAATATGGCTCAGCTGTAGTTAATAAAACATTTAATACAACAAGCAGCTATTATTCACTTAAAAACGGAATTTTTAGTAAAATTGCATTAAATAAGAAATCAATTTTTAGCTTTATTTGATGATAAAGAAGATAAGCTTAATGAATACTCAAAAAATCATAAGATTGATTTTAAAAATGACATGGAATTAGAACAAATTTTTAATTACTTAAATAAATAAAACGCCCTAGCTAATTATAGAACGATTAGCAAAATTATTAAGAATATGAAACCTACCTTATTAATATTGGCTGCCGGGATGGCTAGCCGTTACGGAAGCATGAAGCAAATTGATGGTTTTGGTCCGAATGGAGAAACCATTATTGATTATTCTATTTATGATGCAATTAATGCCGGATTTGGCAAAGTTGTTTTCATCATCAAAGAAGAATTTGTAGAAAACTTTAAATCGATATTTGAGCCAAAGCTTAATGGAAAAATTGAAACGGATTATGTTTTTCAAAATTTCGACTTAAAGCAATTTGGCATTGAAGAAGAAATTTACAGAGAAAAACCTTGGGGAACAGCTCATGCAATTTTATCTGGCAGAAAAGTAGTTAAAGAACCTTTTTGTGTTATCAATGCTGATGATTATTACGGTTTTGATGCCTTTAAAAAAATGGTTGATTTCTTAAACGATGAAGCTACTGACAGTAATTTCTCAATTATCGGTTATGAAATTGGCAAGACACTTTCTGAGTTTGGCGCGGTTTCTCGTGGCGTTTGTAAAGTAGATGCTTCTGGCAATTTAGAAGAAATTATTGAGCGTACTAAAGTATATCCAAAGGATGGTAAAATTTATTACGAAGAAGATGGCGAAGAATTTCCATTAGAATTTGAAACGCCTGTATCGATGAATTTCTGGGGCTTTACTCCTGCCGTTTTCAGCATTACTGAAAAGTTATTTGTAGAATTTGCAGAAGCAAATAAAGATAAGCCAAAAGCTGAGTTTTTTATTCCATTAATTGGCGAAAACTTAGTTAAAAGCGGCGAAGCTACCTTTAAAGTTGTTCCAACATCAAACAAGTGGTTTGGCGTAACTTATAAAGAAGATAAGCCTTATGTTCAGGATAGTATCGACCAATTGGTTAAAAACGGAACATATCCGGAAAAACTTTGGAATTAATATTTCCCGATTTATACAAAAAGGTTCAGTTAAATTAGCTGAACCTTTTTTATGCGTTGTGATTTCCCCGAAGAATACAGTTTGTTAATCATAAACCCGACAGCAGTGGAAATACTTTTTATTGTAGCAACCTTGAATATCATGTCATGCTGAGGCACGAAGCATCTGCAACCGATGAAACAGATGCTTCGTGCCTCAGCATAACAGAAGTTAAAAAAAGATTGCAGCGAATGGCGGGGCTGCTGTTACCGAAATGCGTAGAACCATTCGTTTCCAAGAAATTAAAATATCGTCATTGCGAGGCACGAAGCAATCTTCAGGTGATTATTCTAAACTTTTAGCTATGAGATTACTTCGTACCTCGCAATGACGAGTGTATAAAACAAAAAAGCGTTCCTGAACCTAATCAGAAACGCTTTTTTATATACCCAAGACTCTCGACTCAGGACTGAAGACTTATTTCTCTTCTTTTACTTCTTCAAAATCAACATCAGTAACGTTATCGCCGCCACCTTGAGGCTGACCATCAGCTTGTGGTTGTTCACCACCGCCTTGAGGTTGCTCACCAGCTTTGTACATTTCTTCTGATGCTGCGTTCCATGCATTTTGCAATTCAGCTTGTGCTGCATCGATATCTGCGAAGTTACGAGCTGCGTGTGCTGCTTTCAATTTCTCTAAACCAGCTTCGATTGGTGCTTTTTTATCAGCAGATAATTTCTCACCAAACTCTTTTAACTGTTTCTCAGTTGAGAAGATTAAAGCATCAGCACCGTTGATTTTCTCGATTTCTTCTTTAGCTTTTGCATCAGCTTCTGCGTTAGCTTCAGCTTCTTGTTTCATTTTCTGAATTTCAGCATCAGTTAAACCAGAAGATGCTTCGATACGGATTTTTTGCTCTTTACCAGTTGCTTTATCTTTTGCGCTTACGTGTAAGATACCGTTAGCATCAATATCGAAAGATACTTCTACCTGAGGTACACCACGAGGTGCTGGTGGAATACCATCTAAAATGAAACGACCAATTGTACGGTTTTGACCAGCCATTGGGCGCTCACCTTGTAAAATGTGAATTTCAACAGATGGTTGGTTATCAGCAGCAGTTGAGAAAGTCTCAGATTTTTTAGTTGGGATAGTTGTGTTCGACTCGATTAATTTAGTCATTACACCACCCATAGTTTCGATACCTAATGATAAAGGTGTAACGTCTAATAACAATACATCTTTTACATCACCAGTTAACACACCACCTTGAATAGCAGCACCAATTGCTACAACTTCATCAGGGTTAACACCTTTACTTGGCTCTTTACCGAAGAAAGCTTTAACTGCATCCTGGATTGCAGGAATACGAGTTGAACCACCAACTAAGATAATTTCGTCGATATCGCTTGTGCTTAAACCAGCATTTTTTAATGCAGATTTACAAGGATCAATCGTACGTTTGATTAAGCTATCAGCCAATTGCTCAAATTTAGCACGAGTTAAAGTACGTACTAAGTGTTTAGGGCCGCTAGCATCAGCAGTAATATATGGTAAGTTAATTTCAGTAGAAGTAGTGCTTGATAATTCGATTTTAGCTTTCTCAGCAGCTTCTTTTAAACGTTGTAAAGCCATTGGGTCTTTAGAAAGATCCATGCTGTTTTCGCTTTTAAACTCATCTGTTAACCAATCGATAATTACGTGGTCAAAGTCATCACCACCTAAGTGAGTATCACCATCAGTAGATTTTACTTCGAAAACGCCATCACCTAATTCTAAAACAGAAACGTCATGTGTACCACCACCGCAGTCAAACACAACAATTTTCATGTCTTTGTGTGCTTTATCCAAACCATAAGCTAAAGCTGCAGCAGTTGGCTCGTTAATGATACGTTTTACTTGTAAACCAGCAATTTCACCAGCTTCTTTAGTCGCCTGACGTTGCGCATCGTTAAAATAAGCAGGTACAGTAATTACCGCTTCAGTAACTTCTTGTCCTAAGAAATCTTCAGCAGTTTTTTTCATTTTCTGCAAAATCATTGCAGAGATTTCTTGTGGAGTATATTTTCTGTCGTCGATTTCAACACGTGGTGTGTTGTTGTCGCCTTTAATCACTTTATAAGGTACACGTCCAGCTTCTTTAGCACTTTCGTCGTAGCTGTTACCCATAAAGCGTTTTACAGAATAAATCGTTTTTGTTGGGTTAGTTATAGCCTGACGTTTAGCCGGCTCGCCAACCTTACGTTCACCGTTTTCTGCAAAAGCAACAATAGACGGTGTAGTACGTTTACCCTCACTGTTTGCAATAACTACAGGCTCGTTGCCCTCCATTACCGAAACACATGAGTTTGTTGTTCCTAAGTCTATTCCAATAATTTTTCCCATTGTATTTTGTATTTTCTCTTTTTTATTTAATAATTCTACAGCTGTTAAACAATGCTTGTGCCAATTGGGTTTTGGCAGAAAATAACCCTAAAAGACTGATAAAATGTAAAAATTATTCTCGTTTAATACTGACAGCATGACAGAAAGAAGATAAAAGTTGAAAGACTAAAGCCAATTTTTTAAAGGATTTGAAAATGAAAGTTCGAATCTCGTCGGGAGCACCCGCCCCGCTGTCCGCTTTACTCCGTTGCACTCCGTGTTCGCTGCCATCGGGTTTAGAAACACAGTTTGTGGGTTTTGGGCTTTCAATTGCCGTCATTGCGAGGCACGAAGCAATCTCATAGGATAAACAGCTCTAATACTTAATAGATTGCTTCGTGCCTCGCAATGACGATGTGGTAAATCATCATTACATAAAACCAACAGCGATGAATAACCCAAATTAATCGTATCTTCAAACATAAATCCAAACAAAATGCAATTAGCAGCACAAATCATAATCGGCTTAATCGCTGTTATCCACATCTACATTTTATGGCTCGAAATGTTCGCATGGACAACCAAAGCGCCTAAAGTTTTTAAAACAATTCCGAAAGAATTATTTGCACCAACCAAAACACTTGCCGCAAACCAAGGCTTATATAATGGTTTTTTAGCCGCAGGCTTAATCTGGTCGCTCTGCATCGAAAACCACCAATGGAAATTTTATGTGGCGATTTTCTTTTTAACCTGTGTAATTATTGCTGGTATTTACGGTGCAGCAACCGCAAGTAAAAGGATTCTTTATGTGCAATCCATTCCGGCATTAGTTGCTTTGATATTATTACATCTTAAATAAGATTAATTCATACCCGTAATTTCATCAATTTCAAAAAAATGAAGTTGAACAGGAATCGTATTGACTTAAAAATATTTTATCTTTCGCTTTTATTCCATTGCATGAAAACAAAAATTCTTTTTGCCCTACTTTTAGCTGGCTTAGGCGGCTTCGCTCAAAATACTTCAACCAATTTTAACCTTACCAGAAAAGGTTTCAATGAAAAAAATGCCTACGAAACAACTGCATTTGTAGAAAAATATTTTAGAGTTCCGGGCAATACTGGCTTCAACGCAAGTATTAAATATGTAGAAGACATTTTAAAAAAAGCTGGTTTTGTTGAGCAAACGCAAAATGAAGCAGAATCGCCTCTAACTTATCGGATTGAAAAAAGGGCGATGAAAAATAAAACCTGGGAGCCCGTTAATGCTAATATTAATATTATTGGCGAAGCTCAACCGTTAATTACCTTCAGTACAAATCGGAATATGATTCCGATAAACTGCGTCTCTACTCCGGCAGAAGGGGTTACAGCTGATGTCATTTTTATCAGCAACACCAACCCAGCTGAAATAGAAAAATTAGATTTAAAGGGAAAAATTGTTTTTGCAGAAACACATCCTTCCAGATTATTAGCGATTGCAACAAAAGCTGGCGCTATTGGTGTTTTGGGTTATTCTATGCCGGCTTATACAAAGCCAGAAATTCACCAAACTTCTATCCAATTTGGAAGCATGAAAGCAAATAGCGAAGTATGGACCTTGTTATTATCTTACAAAGCAAAAGAAAAGCTTAAGGCAAACTGCTTAAAAGGAGCGACAAAGCTTAAAGTAAATATCGAAACTAAAATTTATCAATCGGAAGAATTAACCATCGTTGCAAATGTTATTGGCAGCGAAAAACCTACAGAAAGGTTTGTTTTTAGTGCTCACGTTCAGGAACCGGGCGCAAATGATAATGCTAGTGGAGTGGGTACATTAGCAGAAATGGCTCGTTTAACCGCAGAACTTTATAAAGCCAAAAAAATTGCACCAAAACGTACTTTAACTTTTTTGTGGGGTGATGAAATTACATCAACCAGAAGATATATTGTTGAGGATACAACCCGTGCAAAAGGCATTCTTTGGGGAATGAGTTTGGATATGGTTGGCGAAGACACTAAGAAAACTGGAGGCTCATTTTTAATTGAAAAAATGCCAGACCCATCTGCAATCTGGACAAGAGGAAACGACAAACACACCGAATGGGGCGCTGGAGATGTAAAGGAAAAAGATCTCTTTCCACATTATTTTAACGACTTTATTCTTAACATCTGCAAAGAACAAGGCAAATTTGCCAACTGGACAGTAAACTACAATCCTTTTGAAGGCGGTAGCGACCATACACCATTTCTGCAAAATAAAATTCCTGGTTTATTAATGTGGCACTTTACAGATGTATTTTACCATACCGATAACGATAGAATTGACAAAGTTTCGGCAATGGAAATGAAAAATATTGGCATTAGTGGATTAACCGCAGCTTACACCTTAATATCGGCCGATGAAAATACTGCAAGCCAAACTGTTAATCAAATTAAAAATGATGGCTTAATTCGCTTGAAAACGGAGTTCGATTTAAGCAAAAAAGCAATCGCAGAAGGCAAATCTGCAGCAGATGAAAAACACATTATCGAAACCTGGAGCAAATGGTACATTGATGCATTAGCTACGGTAAATAAAATGCCTGTAAAATCAGAAACAACCAGAGTGGGTTCTGCAATTAAAGTGGCCACATTGGAAATTGAAAAGCAAACCAATCTTTATTTAAACGATTTGAAATAGTTTAAGATTAAATGCCAAAAGCAATTATTATTGGTGCCGGGGTTGCAGGAATAGCAAGTGCAATTCGTTTAGCAGTGAAAGGTTACGCGGTTCAGGTTTTTGAAGCCAACGCATATCCTGGAGGAAAACTAAAAGAAATTAATGCTGATGGTTTTAGGTTTGATGCTGGACCAAGTTTGTTTACCATGCCGCAGTATGTTGATGAGCTTTTTATCCTAGCAGGCAAAAAACCGCAAGATTATTTTGAGTACCAAAAACTTGATGAAATTTGCAGGTATTTCTACGAAGATGGATTAAGATTAAGTGCATCGTCTGATACAGAAAAATTTGCGAAAGAAATTGAGCAAA
This sequence comes from Pedobacter aquatilis, assembly GCF_032678425.1. Lineage (GTDB taxonomy): Bacteria > Bacteroidota > Bacteroidia > Sphingobacteriales > Sphingobacteriaceae > Pedobacter > Pedobacter aquatilis_B. The sequence goes on from NZ_JAVTSG010000001.1 coordinate 460,033, forward strand.
AAACACAATCCAAAGCTTCAGAAATTAAATCTTTCCTTGAAAAAAGCAACACGATATATACCGTAACCCATAAGGTTTTTTTGGAGCGAAGCTTACACAAGCTTAAAAGCTATCTCCATTGGGATACCGTTAAAAGTATTTTTCGCTTTGGACAAATTGATGCTTTTAGAACACAACACAAGGCAAACCAAAACGCTTTTAGCGATGAGCGAATTACTCAGCTATTTAATCGTTATGCCACTTATAATGGCTCAAATCCTTATCAGGCACCTGCTACTTTAAACATCATTCCACATTTCGAATATCACTTTGGTGCTTTTCTTCCGAAAAATGGTATGTACAGTATTATATTAGCAATTGTAAAACTGGCAAAAGATTTAGGTGTAGAATTTCAATATAATCAAAAAGTTAGCGAGGTTGTTTATAAGGTTGATGGTAGAAGGCGAAAGGTTGTGGGTATAAAACTTAAAGATGTAATTCAAAAAGCTGATGTTGTAATATCCAACCTGGACATTTGGTTTACCTATAAAAATCTACTAAAAAATATTCCTCAACCTAAGAAATTATTAAACCAACAAAGAAGCAGTTCGGCATTGATTTTTTATTGGGGAATCAGGAATATTTATCCTGAACTGGGGTTACACAATATCTTCTTCGCTAAAGATTATCAGTCGGAATTTGATTCAATCTGGACGGAGAACTCAATTAGTAAAGACCCAACGATTTACATCAACATTACTTCAAAACATATCGCAACAGATGCACCTAAAGATTGCGAAAACTGGTTTGTAATGATAAATGTACCTGCGAATAATGGTCAGGATTGGAATAGATTAATTGCTGATGCAAAACAAAACATTCTATCAAAACTTAGTCGCATTTTAAAAACAGATGTGTCAAAGGATATCGTCACCGAAAGCATTCTCGACCCACGAAGCATAGAAAGCAAAACAGGCTCCTACCAAGGTTCTTTATATGGCAACAGCTCAAATAACCAGTTTGCAGCTTTTTTACGCCACTCTAATTTTAGTTCGCAGATTAAAAATCTTTATTTCTGTGGCGGTAGCGTACATCCGGGTGGTGGTATTCCACTGGCATTGTTATCTGCTAAAATTATTGACGATAATCTGAAACTTGCCAAATCTTAAAAGAATATATTTGCTTAAAGGGCATTTCAGATGCCTGATTTCTTAAAAAATCATTATATGAATTTTCACACACGTAAATGGATAAAACCAGAAGACTTAAACCCCAATGGAGGATTATTCGGCGGAAGTCTTTTAAAATGGATTGATGAAGAGGCTGCAATTTATGCCATTGTTCAGCTCGAAAACCCAAAGGTAGTAACGAAATATATGTCGGAAATAAACTTTGTTAGCTCAGCCAGATTAGGTGACATTATTGAAATGGGCATCACCGCAACAAATTTTGGTACAACTTCTATCAGCATGTGTTGCGAGGTGAGAAACAAAATTACCCGTAAAAGTATTTTAACAATTGATAAGATTGTTTTTGTAAATATTAACGATTATGGCGAACCTACACCGCATGGAAAAACAAAAATAAAATACATAGAAGAGCAATTTGCTCAGGAGGATGAAGGGAAAAATTAGTTCATCTTTATTGCTTCTTCCAGTTTTTCACCATCCAAATCAAAAGCGTCGACAATAAGTTTAGCTTTTGTATAAAAAGGGTCGCGTTCTTTTAGTTTTTCTTCAATGAAAACCAAAAGTTGCTCATCGTTCAAATCTTTTATCAATGGCCTTTTTTGGCGGTTATGCAATCTTGAAACTAAAGCTGCTGGCGACATTTGGAGATAAATGGTTAAACCGTGATTGTTCATCCATTCCATATTATCAAAGAAACATGGCAAACCGCCACCGGTTGCAACCACACAAGTTTCAGGATATTGATAAGCTTTTAGCGTTTCACTTTCATAATCTCTGAATCCGCTTTCGCCATAAGCCTCGAAATATTCGGCAATGGTTTTACCTGTTTGATTTACGATTTCAGCATCCAAATCAATTACTGGGCAATCTAAACGGTGCGCAAGTTGCTTGGCTTTGGTACTTTTACCGCAGCCCATATATCCAATAAGGAAAATTATCATAAAAGATTTTTACGTTTAAAATAGATGTAATCTGTTACGGGAGGCGTAATCCCCTCCTTTTTGAACATCGAAACAATTTGTCCACGATGATAAGTCGAATGGTTTAGCATTTGCATAAACATTTCGGCAACCGTATTTTGATATTCATTTCCACGAGAATCGTGATAAGTTATTTTATCCGATAAATCATGTTTGGCTAAACTCGCTTCAATTTTTTCAAAGTTATCTGATGAAATACTTTCAAAGTCGTTTTTTGAGTGAACTTGCCATATTTCATATTGCAGTGGCAATCCTTCAACACGATTTACCCAAATGTGTTGTGCATTTAAAACATGACTAAACAAACGTTCAGCATCGGGCATGTTTTTATCAGCTGCACTAAACACATCTAATATTTCGCGATCTGCTCTTTGGGTGTATCGAATAAATTCTTCAATCATAACTTATGCCAGTTTAACTCTTGGGTCGACATAGGCGTACAAAATATCTACCAAAATATTAATTACTACAAATACAAAAGCGATAAATAATATAGAACCCATTACAACCGGGAAATCTGACATTTCCAATGCGCTTACTGTTGTTCTACCTAAGCCATTGTAGCCAAAAATATATTCTACAAAAAATGAACCTGCAAGTAATGAAGCAAACCAACCGGATATTGCTGTTATAACCGGGTTCATGGCATTTTTAAGCGCATGTTTGTAAATTATCGTGTTTCTGCTTAAACCCTTCGCCTTAGCAGTACGAATATAATCCTGTGCTAAAACATCGAGCATCGCACTTCTGGTAAGCTGAACAATAATTGCCAAAGGCCTTAAGCCTAAGGTTATCATCGGTAACCATAAATTTCGTAAAGTTAAAATTTCGCCGTTAAAAGGATCATAACTGTATAAACTCCCGCTCATTTTTAGTCCGGTGTAATTGCTTAAAAGGAAACCGAATAACCAGGCGATTATAATCCCTGCGAAAAAAGAGGGTGCTGAAATTCCTAAAATTGCAAAGGCATTTGCAGATTTATCAATCCACGAATCTTTATAAACAGCCGATAAAACACCTAAGAACACACCAATTATTGTAGCGAAAATCATCGCTGTTAAAGCTAAAATGAATGTATTCGGAACGGTTTCCGTAAGTATATCCGTTACATCTCTTTTAGTTTGATAAGAACTGCGTAGGTATGGCCATTTCAGAACCAAAGCATTTTTATCAAAATTTATTATCTTTTTATAATGATATTTATTTTGGGTAATGCTGTCGTTTTCCAGAACACTTATTGGAGATAAATCGTTAACATACAAAACAAATTGCATAGGTTTTGAGCGATCTAAACCAAACTCTTTCCTTACAGCCTCTAGCGATTGAACATCTGCCCTTTGGCCCATCGTCATTCTGGCTGGGTCGCCGGGCAAAATATTAAACAATACGAAAACCACCAATACTACACCAGCCATAACCAGCAAGCCATAAAGCAGTTTTTTAATTGTATAAGCGAACATTTTATTTGCTGAAATATTTGTTACTTAAATCATCAAAGCTTGGCATATTATGAAAATGCCACTTATTTACAACCACACCATTTTTAAGCAAAATGATACCCGGATTTGCTCTAACCATACTTTTCAGTGGTACAGCGTCAGCATAGAATACTTCAGAAAATAAGTTGTTTTTCTTGATGAAAACTTCAGCATCCCGGGCGGCGTTTGAGGTTAATAAAACACTCCTAATGTTGTACTGCTGTGTTGCATTTAAAGCCAAAGCATTCAAACTTCCAATCGCCCGGCTATTCGCATCATTTAAATTATAAGCGACAAAAACCAAGCTGTAGTAAGGATTTTCGATTAACTCTTTGGTGTAATCTGTACCCGAAGCATCGGTAATAATTAAGTCTTTGATTTTAGGTTCAAATCCCTTCTTTACAAGCTTTTTAGTTGGCTCGCCAACTATTTCCCAGTTATTATCTTTCCAGATTTCGGTTTTAAGATATTGCTTATCGCTCATATCTTGCTCAGCCTTTGTTTTCTTATTTTTAAGGTGATACATGATTTCATATTCATCGGGTTTTTCACCTTCAGGAATAACCATTAAAGATGGAATATGAGCACCAACCTTATAAGGCAGAAAATCAATAATTGGGAGAAAATTATAAGTGAATACTCCAAATAACAACGAAGCTAATACGATGAGTGTAGATATATTTCGCTGTCTTTTTTCTTTTGTAATAAGTGGTTTGATAAAATCCTTTTTGAGGAAAATATAGACGATAAAGATTAGTAAAATGATATCCTTACTGAAAGATTGCCAAGGCGTAAGCGGAATGGCATCGCCAAAACAGCCGCAACTGGTAACTACTTTAAATGCCGCGGAAACAAATGTAAGCAGTGTAAAGAAAATGATTAGCAATAGAAGACCCCAGGCTACTTTTTTGCCGTAAAAACCCAGTAAAAGCAAGGCACCTAGAACAATTTCCAAAGTACAAAGTAGAATGGCTATTCCGGTTGCTATCGGACTTAAAAAATCCAAGTGAAATACCTCGAAATACTCTTGCAATTTATAACCAAAACCAAGCGGATCGTTTGCCTTAATTAAACCTGAAAAGATAAATAGTACGCCAACAAAAATTCTGGAAATGGTTAAAAGCGAGTTCTTCATTATTTTACACCTAATTTTATTAAAGCAAAAACTGAGTAGTTTAGCATATCCTGGTAATTTGCATTTACACCTTCGGATACTTGTGTTTGACCTTCGTTATCTTCTATCTGTTTAACCCGGAATATTTTTTGCAGGATTAAATCAGTTAAAGAACTGATGCGCATATCTCTCCAAGCCTCACCATAATCGTGGTTTTTGGCGAACATCAAATCTTTGGTTTCTTTGACCTTAGCATCAAAAAGCACCTGCACATCCTCAACCGGAATTTCTAAAAGGTCATTTTCGTTCAAGTCTAACTGCATCATTGCAATTACGCAATAGTTAATAATTCCAATGTATTCGGGTGTTATTCCCTCGCCTACTTTACTAACTTTTTTCTCTTCTAAAGTCCTGATGCGTTGCGCCTTAATAAAAATCTGATCGGTAATTGAACTTAACCTCAGTATGCGCCAGGCTGTTCCGTAATCGGTTGTTTTTTTTAAGAATAAAGTTCTGCAAACTGCGATTACGTCATCAAATTCAGAAGCGGTATTTGTTTGTGCCAAAGCCAATATTTATTTAGTTTTAATGTATTTTTGTATCGAAAAAACGAAAGCTAAAGATACATTTTTAAAGCGAAACCCAAATCCCGAAAGGGTTTAATATGGCAGAAAAAAACTTTTTTGAAGCAAAGCAAAGTCTAAATATCCGCGGTAAAATATTTGATTTAAGCACACCAAAGGTGATGGGTATATTGAATATTACGCCCGATTCTTTTTACAACGAAAGTAGAACAAGCTCGATTGATGATGCCCTTAGAAAAACAGAACAGTTTTTAAATGAAGGCGCAAGCTTTATTGATATTGGGGGTTATTCATCCAGACCAGGCGCTTTAGATATTTCTACCGATGAGGAACTGTCGAGGTTAACTCCGATTGTGGAAGCCATAAACAAACATTTCCCTGAAGGTATAATTTCAATTGATACTTTCAGAGCAAAAGTTGCCAGCGAAACCATTGCCGCCGGTGCGCACATTATCAACGATATTTCGGCTGGTGATATGGATGCCGAAATGTTTAATACTATCGCACGTTTGCAAGTTCCTTACATTTTCATGCACATGCAGGGTACACCGCAAAACATGCAACAAAATCCTCATTACGATAATGTAACATTAGATATCATCGATTACCTAGCTAAAAAAGTTGCGCAATTAAAAGCTTTGCATGTTAATGATATCATTCTCGACCCGGGTTTTGGTTTTGGAAAAACAATTGAACATAATTACGAACTTTTAAATCGCTTGGAAGATTTTAAAATCTTCAAGCTGCCTGTTTTAGTTGGTTTTTCGAGAAAAGGAATGATTTATAAAGTATTGGAAAATTCTGCTAGCGAGGCATTAAATGGCACAACAGTTTTAAATACAATTGCTTTACAAAAAGGTGCGAAAATTTTAAGGGTTCACGATGTTAAGGAAGCAGTGGAATGTGTTAAGTTGGTTAATTGTCTAAATTGATTACCTGTATCCTGTCGTCATTTCGAGGCACGAAGCAATCTTTCAATGGAGATTGCTTCGTGCCTCGAAATGACGTTCTGCTTATCATAACATTGCATATTTTATAATAGCTATCCAAACAATTCCAACAATTAACCAATTTTCACATTCTAAACAATTAACCATTATTAAACATTTACTATCTTGCCATAGATGAAAAGCTTTGATTTCGATTTCCTTAAAATATCTCCAACTGATGTGGTAGACATTGTGCTTGTTGCACTATTGATTTACTACGTTTACACACTGATTCGTAATACACTTGCCGTAAATTTACTGGTTGGAATGTTCGTAATAACCGTTTTCTATTGGATAGTTAAGGGTTTACACATGGAATTGCTTACCACAATTATCGAAAAATTTATGAGCGTGGGCATTATTGCGCTTATTGTAATTTTTCATCCGGAGATAAGAAGATTTCTTTTATTGATTGGAAAAAATGCATTTCTTCAAAAAAACAAGGCATGGTGGGGCTACCTATTCGGCAGAAAAGAAATCGAAAGAAACAATTTAACTCGCATTAAACCTATTATTGATGCCTGTAAAACCATGAAAAAAACCAGGACAGGCGCATTAATTGTATTTGTTAAGTTTTATGATGAACAATTTTTCGCCAATAGTTGTGAAGTAGTCGATGCTAAAATATCAAAACGCCTGTTGGAAAGTATTTTTCAAAAAAATAGCCCGTTACATGATGGCGCCGTAGTTATCTCGGAGAATAAAATAAAAAGTGCAAGTTGTATTCTACCTTTAACAGATAACGATCAGCTTCCTTCGCAATTTGGTTTAAGACACAGAGCCGGAATTGGCGTTTCTGAAACAACCGATGCAGTTGCCGTAATTATTTCTGAAGAAACAGGTGAGATTTCATACGCTAAACAAGGTAGGGTTAGGATGAATGTTTCTTTTGGAGAGTTGGAGAAGTTACTCAATAAAGATTTTTAATAAGAGCAAAGATTAAAGAATAAAATTGAAAGACGGAAAACTCTCTGACATAAAAAAGCAAAGATTAAAACACACGGTCTTTAATCTTTGCTCATTATTCTTTAGACTAAAAATCTAGCAATATTGCTCGAAAGCGCCAATCAGGTTATCAGCAATCATTTGTGCTGGTCTGCCCTCAATTTGATGACGCTCAATCATATGCACTAATTTACCATCTTTAAATAATGCCATTGCTGGTGATGATGGAGGAAAAGGCATCATGTAGTTTCTAGCTTGGTCTACCGCTTCTTTTTCCATTCCTGCAAAAACAGTAACCAATTTATCAGGGTGTTTTTCGTGTGCTGCTGCTGCTCTTGCCGCCGGACGAGCATTTGCTGCCGCGCAACCACAAACAGAGTTTACCACAACTAAAACAGTGCCTTCGCCTTTAATCGCTGCATCAACCTCTTGTGCGTTCTTTAATTCTTCAAAACCAACGTTGGTTAATTCCTTACGCATTGGCTCAACTAAATATTCTGGATACATTTATCTTATGTTTTGATTTACAATTGAATGTACAAAAATAAAAAAATCGAATGGCATACACCATCCGATTTATATTTTTAAGGTAAAATTAAAAGCAGAAAACTATTGCAATCCTTTTAATATTTCTTGTAATTTCTGAGGATCGTTCATCATTCCAAAGCCAAAAATAATGATGATTGCTGCATAATATAATAATGATATAATATTAAGGATTAAACCTATAATAGCACAAACCCTACCTGCATTTAGGTTTTTAAAAGAGCTTTGGGTGTACATCGTAGGATTTAGTGCGTATAATGCCTTATCCTTTTTACTCAGTACCAAAGCAATTATAGCCGGGATTAATCCTAATATCCCATAACAGCAGCAGAATGCAATCGATAAAATCCCCAATACCAAAACTACGGTTGCATTTGGTAAATTTTGATACCCCATTCCTCCTCCAAACTGCCCGAATGGTGGTTGTTGCTGAAATGGCGGTGGCGTAACTGGTGGTGTATTAATTGGTTCGAAAGATTGATTTTCGGGTTGGTTTTGTTCTTCAGACATAGTAGAGTTAACTTATAAGTTGATGATTATATATTTTGTAAATGTAATTGATTACAATAATTACCGCAATAGCAATAAATGTACTTTTAATGATTAATGCACCGAACTTAAAATCAAATTTTAAATGTAAAATCGTAAACAAGCCAATAAAAACCATAAAAATAGTTGGAGGATATAACTTGAACGACTCTATTAAATTTCCGTGTAAAAGTGCAATTCCAGAACGTTGTAAACCGCAACCCGGGCAATCAAAACCAAACTGTGCCTTGAATGGGCAAGTAAATAAATGATGGCTTAACCAATCAAGAAATCCACTATGTTGTTGCGCCATCTAGCTGATTTTGGGTTAATTGTTCATCTTTCCAAATTTTGTATTGCTCTAAATCTTTTACAACTTGCTTGTAAACCAGATTTAAAACAAATACATCATCAATAAAACCTAAAACCGGAATAAAATCTGGAACAATATCAACTGGCGATAAAAAATAAATAATCCCTCCTAGTATTGCGATGATTGAACGCTTAGGGATTTCGGTATAATTTCCAGCCACGTAATCTTTAGCGATTGCAAAAAGCAAAATTAACTTTGCCCAAACACCTTCCAAATCGCCTCTATTGGTAACGGCCTTACCTAAAGCATCGTTAATGGTTTGTTTCGCTTTGCGTTTATCTTTTAATAAAACGCCTGCTTTGCTTTCCGATTTTTTAAAGAAATCCAGTATTTTCTGTCTGTCCAATTGCATAGCTTAGTTTTTTAAACTTAACGATAAAAGAGAAACTTTATTGAGATTTCATCATCTCCAAAATATCATCAACATACTTCCGCTCATTAGCAAGGCGAGGTACCTTATGTTGCCCACCCAGTTTATTTTTAGCTTTAAGCCAGTTGTAGAAAGTATTTGCCGGGGCATTGTGAACTTTTGGACGGCAAAGCGCCATATCTTTAAAACGCTTGGCATCGTAATCAGAATTTACCTCACGAAGTGTATTATCCATTACATCAATAAACTTTTCGATATCATTCGGTTGCTTATCAAATTCGATAATCCATTCATGGCCACCTGCTTTTTCTCCCTCAAAATAAATCGGACCAGCGGTGTAATCTTTAATTTCTGCACCAGTAACTGCACAAGCTTTTGTAAGCGCTTGCTCAGCATTATCAATAATTACTTCCTCGCCAAAAGCATTAATAAAATGTTTGGTTCGTCCGGTAATTTTGATGCGATAAGGTTCTAATGATGTAAATTGAATCGTATCACCAATCATATATCGCCACAAACCACCATTTGTAGAGATTACAATCGCATAATTCTTATTCAGCTCAACATCTCCCAGTAAAAGTGCCTTTGGGTTTTCTTCTCCAATGTTTTCCATTGGGATAAATTCATAAAAAATCCCATAATCCAACATCAAAAGCATCTCTTCAGAATTATCTTGGTCTTGAATACCAAAAAAACCTTCGGATGCATTATAGGTTTCCAGGTAATACATGTCCGGAGATGGAATTAGCTGCTTGAATTGCTCGCGGTAAGGCGCAAAATTAACGGCTCCGTGAACGTAAAGCTCTAAATTTGGCCAAACTTCTAAAAGATGTTTTTTACCGGTTAGTTCCAGCACTTTTTTTGCTAAAACGATGGTCCAGGTTGGTACACCCGAAATACTGGTTACATTTTCATGAATAGTAGCTTCTGCCATCCTATCCATCTTAATTTCGTAATTATCCATCAAGGCGATGGACATATCAGGCGTGCGGTAAAACTCTGCCCAAATGGGTAAGTTTTTAATCAGCACAGCTGATAAATCACCATAAAAACAATCTTCATTTAATTGATTAACCTGATGGCTGCCGCCTAAAACCAAACCTTTTCCTGTAAACATTTGGTTATCCGGACGGTTGTTGCAGTAGATAGATAGCATATCTTTACCGCCTTTGAAATGGCATTCTTCTAAGCTTTCTTCTGATACGGGGATGAATTTACTCCTATCGCTGGTTGTACCAGAAGATTTTGCAAACCATTTAATATCTGATGGCCATAAAATATTTTGTTCGCCATTAAGCATACGCTCAATGTATGGCTTTAAGGTATCGTAATTTTGAATGGGTACACGTTCTTGAAACTGCTGAGGCGTTAAAATTGATTTATAATCGTAATGCCTGCCCCATTCCGTATTTTCTGCACTATCAATTAAAGTATGAAACCACTCTTGCTGAACATCGTGCGGGTATTTCATAAAAAGCTCAATCTGGTGGATTCGCTTTTTCATTAGCCAGGTAAAAATAGAGTTTACTATTGCCATGAGGTTTTATTAAACATCAAAATTCTTACGTTTTAAAACAAAGTTAGAACCAAGGTAAACTTTTCTAACCATTTCATTTTCTGCTAAAACTTCGGGTACCCCTTGTTCTAAAATTTTTCCTTCGAAAAGCAAATATGCCCTATCTGTTATTGAAAGCGTTTCCTGAACATTATGGTCGGTTATCAAAATACCAATATTTTTATGCTTAAGTTTTGCTACAATAGATTGAATTTCCTCAACCGCAATCGGGTCTACCCCGGCAAATGGTTCATCCAATAAAATAAAGCTTGGGTCGGCGGCTAAAGCCCTTGCAATTTCGGTACGTCTACGTTCCCCTCCTGATAATAAATCGCCTCTATTTTTACGCACTTTATGTAAACTGAATTCGTTAATTAACTCTTCCAGCTTATCTTTTTGTTCCGCTTTAGTTTTATCACTCATCTCTAAGATGGCCAAAATATTTTCTTCAACGGTAAGTTTTCTAAAAACCGAAGCTTCCTGAGCTAAATAACCAATACCTTTTTGCGCCCTGCGGTACATTGCATCTTCGGTAATGTCTTCTTCCTCCAAAAAAATTCTTCCTTCGTTTGGTTTAATTAAACCAACAATCATATAAAATGATGTTGTTTTTCCAGCTCCATTCGGACCTAAAAGACCAACAATTTCACCCTGACTTACTTCAAAGGAAACGTCATTTACAACGGTGCGTTGCTTATATTTTTTAACCAGATGCTCGGCTCTTAATTTCATTTATATTTATTTGATAAAAGAATAAAAAGCAAGGATGAAAGATTGCCTGAAGAAACGTTATGTTTCATTCGTTTATTCTTCTCCTCTACCTCTTAATCTTTGTTCTTTAATCCTTAACCTTAATACCTTTAATATTCAGTTGCAAACGCTTTTTATCACGCCACACGTTTTCTTCCAAAGTATAACAAACAGAAAAAGGAACTTTTGGTTGTAAAAGTTTTTCAAATTCTGCTAAGCCAAAGGCGATGCCTTCAAAAATAGTCGAATTTTGTTGCTTTATACTAACTTTTAGGTGATTTGCACCAACAACTGTTGGATACTGCGCCAGGTAAACATTATGGCTTACAAAAATTGGCGACATGTTTTCCGGTCCGAATGGACCCATTTGTGCCAAAACGCGATAAAACTTTCCATCAATTTGAGCCAGTTCAATTTCGGCGTCAATTCTTATCATTGGTGTAAGCAATTCTTCAGTTATACTGGCTGAAACGATTTCCTCAAATTTATCTGCAAAGGCATCAACATTACTTTCTTTCATGGTTAAGCCTGCTGCAAATTTATGCCCGCCGTATTGGTCTAACAAATCGGCACAGCCGCTTAGAGCTTCATATAAATCAAAACCAACAACCGAGCGACAAGAGCCTGCAACGTGCCCGTTTGATTTTGTAAGCACAATTGTTGGGCGATAATATTTTTCTGTTAAGCGAGAGGCTACGATGCCGATTACACCTTTATGCCAGTTTTCATTAAAAACAACTGTTGTTTTTTTGTTGATTAAAACTTCACTATCACCAATTAAGGCTAAAGCTTCTCGGGTAATATCCTGGTCGTAAGTTTTGCGCTCGGTATTTTTTAGGTTGATGAGCTCACTCTGCTCCAATGAATTTCCATCGGCCTGGCAAAGCAACATGGCAACCGCATGTTTTGCGTGGTCTATTCTTCCGGCGGCATTAATCCGCGGACCGAGCGTAAAAACAACATCGGTAAGGGTATAATTTTCGGTCTTACCGGAAACTTCCATCAAAGCTCTTAAACCCTCGCAAGGATTGGTGTTTAATTTCTGTAAACCATGATAACTCAAAACTCTATTTTCGCCCACTACAGGAACAATATCGGCAGCGATGCTTACCATCACTAAATCGAGGTATTGCAAATAAGTTTCTTGCGGTAATTCGTATTGTTGTGCGTAAGCCTGAGCAAGCTTGAAACCAATTCCGCAGCCTGCAAGTTCTTTAAAAGGATATTCGCAATCGTTTCTTTTTGGGTCTAAAACGGCTAAAGCTTTTGGTAATTCATCTCCCGGGAGGTGGTGATCGCAGATAATAAAATCGATACCTAAAGTATTGGCATAATCAATTTTATCTATGGATTTTATCCCACAATCCAGCGCAATAATTAATGTAAAATCGTTTTCGCTTGCATAATTTATTCCGGCGGTAGAAATGCCGTAGCCCTCTAAATATCTGTCAGGTATGTAATATTCGATATTGGATGTGAGTTGAGAGAAGAAACTATAAGCAAGCGCAACCGAGGTTGTTCCATCAACATCATAATCGCCATAAATCAGAATTTTTTCGTTATTATCAATCGCAACCTCTATCCTGGCCACGGCAACATCCATATCCTTCATTAAAAAAGGATTGTGGAGGTGTTCTAAATTTGGTCTAAAAAAATCCTTTGCTTCATCAAAATTGCAGATATTTCTTTGAACTAAAATTTGCGCCAACGAGCGGTCTATATTTAATTCTTCAGCAATTTTATTTATCGTATCATCATTACAATCTGATGCTTTTACCCATCTTTTTTCCATTTATTCTATTTCCGAACAGTAAATATACATTTTAATTGAATATCGTTGCATAACTTAAACATGTAGGTTAAAAGATTGAGGAAATAGATTCTTAACTTTGGACTACAATTAAAAAAATACATTTTGCAAGTTCACACCCTATTTGAAGGCACCTATTCTGTAGATGCGACAAAAAAATTTATTCCGTTCGATTCGGCTATTCATAGTTTTAAAGATAGACCGGCATCGTTGTTTATAAACGTTCAACCTTTTTTGGTTGAGCTGAAAAATGATTTGATTTTGTTTGATACTGGTTTAGGTTTTAGTGATGATCATGGCGAATTAATTTTGCATAAAAACATTCGCAATGCAGGTTTCGACCCAACGGATGTAACTAAGGTTTTAATGTCGCACTTACATTACGACCACTCTGGCGGTATGATTCACAAAATTGGTGATAAAACTGAAGTAAGTTTTCCCGATGCAGAGTATATCATTAACCGTGGCGAGTGGGAAACGGCTTTTAGCAGCACCTCTACATCTTATCATACCGATATTTTTGAGTTTTTACAACGCAATGCACAACTGAAATTTATTGAGGGCGACGGCAATTTGGATGAAACCATTGCCTTTGAATTTACCGGAGCGCATTGTCCTAATCACCAGGTTTTCTTATTAACAGAGGGTAACCAAAAAGTTTTTTTTGGGGGCGATGTTTTGCCCGAACCGGGCGAATTAATTAAGAACTTTATTGCTAAATACGATTTCGATGGTCGCAAGGCGATGGAATTACGCAAAGAGTTTGGGAAAAGAGCCGCAGCCGAAAACTGGGAATGTTTGTTTTACCACAGCAAAGAACAGGCTACCGGATTTATTGATGAGGTTGAGGGTGGGTTTAAGATAAGGTAGTGAAAAGTTGAAAGTGAAAAGTAAAAAGTTCAAGGCTCACGGTTTAAATTGAAATGTAATTGTCCATAAATTTGTTGCCTTTATCCGTTGGCTGAAGCCAACGGCAATGAAATGCAAAGCGAAAAGATAATGCTCAAAGACTAAACCTAGATAGAATAGCTTGTGAGTTCATTGCCGTCAGTTTCAACTGACGGAAAATAAATAAATAAAGCGAGCAAGGCTTTAACCAACTTTGCAATTTGCAATCTTTGTTTCTTGCAGTGTTATTGGTTTTTAAACCCGACAGCAGCGAAAATACTTTTGATTGCTGCTACATTAATAATTTGTCATGCTGAGGCACGAAGCATCTGCAACCGATGAAAAAGATGCTTCGTGCCTCAGCATGGCAGAAGTTTACAAAAGATTATAGCGAATGGCGGGAACAGACTTTAATAGTCTCAAAAAAACTGCTTTCCAAAATCTTTAAGAATTATGTCTCAAGTCTTTTGCGTAATAAGATTGCTTCGTACCTCGCAATGACGACACAAAAAAAGCGCTCTAATAGAGCGCCTTTAATTTTTTCCGAGACATGGAAATTATTTTTTAGCTACCAATTTAACGGCTAATTCAAACTCATCGTTAATTGCTTTGTCGCCAATGCTATCGAAGAATGATTTCGAACCATATTTAATGTCATATTTAGTTCTATCAACTACAATTTTACCAGCTAAAGCAGATACAGTACCATCAGCATTTACAGTTACAGTTGCAGGGAAACTTAATGGTTTAGTAATACCTTTAATGGTTAAGTTACCTGTTACAGTTGTACCAGCAACTTTAGTAATTACGAAAGTAGCTGTAGGGAATTTAGCTGTTCCGAAGAAATCATCAGCTTTTAAGTGACCTTCTAATTTAGCACTACCATCAGCATCTTTAATCGAGTTCATATCGATAGTAAAAGTACCACCAGTTACTTTTTTACCATCAACGTTTAACGTTCCTGATTGTAAAGCGATAGTTCCGTTGTGAGAACCTGTAACTTTTTTACCAACCCAAGTAATGGTCGATTTTGCTGCATCTACAGTGTAAGTTACTGGTTTGATAGTTGTAAAAGCTGACAATGCAACAACTGCAACTAATAAAAAGATTGAAGAGATTTTTAATTTCATTTTCTGGTTTTTAAAATTTGATACAAATATAGACTTAACTTAAACCGATTATTATTGATGTATGTTAAGTTTTCAAAATTAATCGGAATTATTTAAAATCATTCTATTGACTTAAAAATATTGTTGAGGTTTAATCGAATGAATTTTAAAATGATTTGGAAAAACATTCTACTGGTTCTTCGGGAACTAAAGCCCTGCTATCCATTACAATCTTTTAAAAACTTCTGTCAGTTGAGGCACGAAGCATCTGCCTCCGATGACACAGATGCTTCGTGCCTCAGCATGACAGTAGATTCAAGGTTACTGCAATTTTAAAAGGATTTCCATTTCTATCAGGTTTAAATTACTAAGTTTTGTCCCTTAAACGTTTTCATCCTGAGCGTAGTCGAAGGACAAATGTTTTTAAGTCTTCTTACTACCCTCAGATCTTGTATTAGCTCTACCAGAGTCTAGACTTATTTAAAAGATTTCTCCACTACGGTCGAAATGACGGAATGCTCTAATTTAATTTGCTACACCGCCTAGCTGGTATTTCAGTATATTAGTGCCTTCAAATTCAATTAACAATGAACCACAACGCAAAATCAATCCGTCCGTTCATCGGTGCTAAAGATTTCGAAATATCGAGAAACTTCTACCGAGATTTAGGTTTTGAAGAAGTTAGTTTAGGCGACCAAATGTCGGTTTTTAAAAGCGGCAACATGGCTTTTTATTTGCAAAATGCCTACGTTAAAGACTGGATAGAAAACACCATGATTTTTATGGAAGTTGATGATTTAAATCGTTTCCACGGTGAATTATTAGCTTTAGATTTACCTGCAAAATATAAGGTTAAACTATCAACAATTAAACACGAAGATTGGGGAAGCGAATGCTTTCTACATGACCCGGCAGGAAATTTATGGCATTTTGGAATTTTTAGGTAAAAATATTTTTTCTATTACAATCGTCTTTTCGACTGTAGCGCAGCGAAATGGAGAAATCTTTTGCCATAGGTTTTCATTATAAAGATTTTTCGGCTTTGCTCGAAATGAAGAGCAAAAAAAATCTGCAAGCTTTATGAAAATGAATTCATAAAACTCGCAGATAATTGGTTTTCGAGGGACACAGCCAATGTATTAAAATATCAATTTCTGAGATTAACTTTAACGGTCTGCTCATCAGCTTTTACCTCAACAAAAGCTTCTAAAAAATCGGAATATCCTCTGTCATACGTGGTTTGTTTGTAATAATCGATATTCCCATACGCGGTGTTGCTACTGCCCGCATACTCCTTTCCTTTATAGGTAAGCGAATAGTCTAAACTTGTCCACAGATAATATTTTCCTGGTTTCATTTTCGGAAAGGTAAATTCACCATCTGAATTGGTTATAGCCTCTAAACGCATCCTCGCAGCCCTATCGACCAAAAAAACATATTTATTCTTTTTAGGGTTGTTTAGATTCTTATCTTTCCAAAGCCTATAATAATCTTCAAAATATGCTGTTACAGGGAATAGACGGATAGTTACCTTTGCAGCAAAAATTTTTCTTGGGGGATTATTTGCACCATAAGTACTTCTAGGACGGGTAAAAGCTACCCCAACTATAGTATTAGTTCCCTCGGCTAATGCGGCTCTAGTTTGCACAGAATCGAATTTAACAGATGAATAAGTTATAATTTCGGTAGCTTTTCTTTTAATAGCTTCCTTTTCCGCCTTTTCTGGCTCAACGTATTGGGCATTCGAAGCGTAAAAGCTTATCATCAACACCAACACAAAAATCAGTTTTTTCATTATTCAATATTTGGTTTACACCATAGCTATTGCAAACTGAATACCAATGGGAATATGCTGTTTTCTTGAGCGAACGAATTGGTATAAATAAAAAATCTGCAAGCTTTATGAAAATGAATTCATAAGGCTTGCAGATGATTGGTTTGCGAGGACATAAACCAATGCATTAAAATCGTCATTTCGACTGAAACGCAGTGAAATGGAGAAATCTTTGAAAATCGCTTTCTGATTACAAAGATTTCTCGGCTGCACTCGAAATGACGAGAAAAAAAAATCTGCAAGTTTTTTGAAAATGAATTCAAAAACTTGCAGATAATTTTATATAATCATATTGCTTCGTCGGCTGAAAAAGCCTTCTCGCAATTACGGATTGGTGTTGGGCTTGGCGATAGAAAGGAAAAACCATATTCCATCACACCCTTTCCATCTTACATCCTTAAGGCACTATTTCTTCTAAATAACTCTCTACCGGTGGACAAGCACAAATTAACGACCTATCGCCATGGCTATCGTTAACACGACCAACTGATGGCCAAAATTTACGTTCTAACACATATGGAAGCGGGAATGCAGCAGTTTGACGGCTGTAGCTATGCGCCCATTCGTTCGCAGTAATTACTGAAACTGTATGTGGTGCATTTTTTAAAGGGTTATCAGCTTTATCTAAAGTTCCGTTTTCTACCTCGGTAATTTCGTTTTTAATGGCGATTAATGCATCACAGAAACGGTCTAATTCGTGTTTAGGTTCAGATTCTGTAGGCTCAACCATTAAAGTACCCGCAACCGGGAACGAAACCGTTGGTGCGTGGAAACCATAATCCATTAAACGTTTTGCAATATCAGTTACTTCAATCCCGAAAGCTTTGAATGAACGGCAATCTAAAATCATCTCGTGTGCACAACGACCCTGAGCGCCTGAATAAAGCACCGGATAGTGTTGCTCTAAACGAGCTTTCATATAATTCGCGTTTAAAATCGCGTATTTGGTTGCGTTGGTTAAACCATCAGCACCCATCATAGCAATATAAGCATGAGAAATAATCAAAATTGAAGCCGAACCCCAAGGTGCAGAAGAAACCGCAGAAATTGATTTTCCTTTGTCGATATCAACCACAGCGTGACCAGGAAGATAAGGAACCAAGTGTTTTGCAACACCAATCGGACCCATACCAGGACCACCACCACCGTGAGGGATACAGAAAGTTTTGTGCAAGTTTAAGTGGCAAACATCGGCACCGATATTAGCCGGGCTTGTTAAACCAACCTGAGCATTCATGTTTGCACCATCCATGTAAACTTGTCCGCCATTAGCGTGAATAGTTTCACAAATTTCGATGATGCTCTCTTCGAAAACACCATGCGTTGATGGGTATGTAACCATCAAACATGACAAGTTATCTTTATGTAATTCTGCTTTTGCTTTTAAATCTTCAACATCGATGTTACCATTTTCTAAAGATTTAACCACAACAATTTTCATATCGGCCATTGCCGCAGAAGCAGGGTTTGTACCGTGCGCAGAAGCAGGAATTAAAGCTACGTTACGGTGGAAATCGCCTCTATCCTGGTGATAAGCACGGATAACCATTAAACCAGCATATTCGCCTTGCGCACCGGCATTTGGCTGTAAACTCATGGCTGCAAAGCCGGTGATTTCACTTAACCATTTATCCAATTCGTTAAAAACTGAATAGTAGCCTAAAACCTGGTCGGCCGGAGCAAATGGGTGTACACGACCGAAGTGAGACCAGGTAACCGGAATCATTTCTGCCGTAGCGTTTAATTTCATGGTACAACTTCCCAAAGCAATCATCGAGTGGCAAAGCGATAAATCTTTTGCTTCTAACGATTTAATATAACGCAACATCTCATGCTCTGAATGGTGCGAGTTAAAAATTGGGTGTGTTAAATATTCAGATGTACGTTGTAAGGCTGATGGAATAACGGTTTGAACATTTTCTGCAACTTCTACCTGGTCGGCAGCTATGGCTTTAACTTTAGCAAAGATTTTAGCAATTAAAGCAACATCTTCAAAAGTTGTAGTTTCATCAATTGAAATGGTTGCAACGTTACCAACGTAATTCAAGTTGATTTCGTTATCTAAACAACCAGAGTGGATTCCACCTTTTAAATCGCCTAAATCAAAACGAATGGTATCAAAATAAGCTGAATTTAATTGCTCATAACCTAAGCTTTTTAAGGTAGAAGCTAGGCTTATTGCCAAACCGTGTGTACGTTCTGCAATTGCTTTTAAGCCTTTCGGACCGTGATATGCAGCATAAAAACCAGCCATAATAGCCAATAATGCTTGCGCTGTACAAATGTTCGAAGTCGCCTTATCTCTACGGATGTGTTGCTCGCGGGTTTGCAAAGCCATACGTAAAGCGTAATCGCCATGGCTATCGATGGTTACGCCAATAATACGCCCTGGGATTGAACGTTTATATTCATCCTTAGTTGCAAAAAAAGCTGCATGTGGCCCACCAAAACCCATCGGAATACCGAAACGTTGTGTAGTACCCACTACAATATCTGCACCCCATTCGCCTGGAGGCGTTAATAAGGTTAAGCTTAAAATATCAGCTGCAACCGTTAATTTAATATTTTGATTGTGCAGCTCAGAAGCAAAGTTTTTGTAATCGAAAACCTCACCATTACCTGCCGGATATTGAACAATTGCGCCGAAGAAATCTTCAGTTGCAACGAAATCTAAATGATTGCCAATAACCAATTCAATACCGTAAGGATTTGCACGGGTTTTTAAAATATCTATCGTTTGTGCAAAAACCAATTCCGACACAAAATATTTTTTCGCCGCCTGATTTTTACGTGTACTATATTGCATAAACATAGCTTCAGCCG
Organism: Pedobacter aquatilis; assembly: GCF_032678425.1. Taxonomy (GTDB): domain Bacteria; phylum Bacteroidota; class Bacteroidia; order Sphingobacteriales; family Sphingobacteriaceae; genus Pedobacter; species Pedobacter aquatilis_B. Next base: position 479,878 of record NZ_JAVTSG010000001.1, read on the forward strand.
CAGCTGTACCTTCATCCAAAAGAGATGCATTGGCAATTTCCATTCCGGTTAAATCGATAACCATCGTTTGGAAATTTAACAAAGCCTGCAAACGGCCTTGCGCAATTTCTGCCTGGTAAGGTGTATATTGTGTGTACCATCCCGGGTTTTCAAAAACGTTACGTAAAATAACACCTGGCGTAATGGTATCATAATAACCCTGACCGATAAAACTTTTGAAAACTTTATTTAACAACGAAGTTTGTTTTAAAGCGCCAAGATATTCAGTTTCTGATTTCGCAGCCGGCAAATTTAAAGGTTGCTTTAACCTAATTGCTGTCGGTACGGTTTGCTCAATCAACTCATCAATAGAATTAACGCCAACAGCTTGCAACATCTCTGCTGTATCTGCCTCATTTGGCGCAATATGACGGTTTTGAAAATCTTCCTTGTAATGGATATTTAAGCTCATGCGGTATGAATAATAATTTGCGTGCAAATGTAGCAAAAACGATGGTCTATTTTGCTATATCTCAGTGTAAAAAAGGTGTCTTATTTACGTTTAAAAGCGACTAAAATAGTAGATTTTGCAACTAGCTATAAGGATAAACCTTTGCATCATTTTATGCAGATAAGTGATTATTTGGAAAGCAATGCTTTTGCTAAAATTAAAGTTTGTTCCCGCCATTCGCTACAATCTTTTAAAACATCTTCTGTCCTGCTGAGGTACGAAGCATCTCTTTCATAGGTCGCAGATGCATCGCACCTCAGCAGGACAGCATATTCCGAGTAATTGCTTTTTAAAAGTATTTTCGCTACTGTCGGGTTTAGGAAATTAAACCTGTGCTAAAATGCCAGTTTAAACCCCTCCAAAGTTTTATATCTTTGAAACATTAATCCAACATGAATTATGGGTGTTAATTTTATTAATAAACATGAACGTTTGGCTAAGCCAAAGCATAAAATCTTCGTTCTACCCATTACCGGCCTAACAAATTTTTGGGGAAGCACAGTCATAGCCAACTCACTAACTTTAAAACAAAAATTTTCAGCCGGCGTTTTTTGTTTCTTTTTGACGTCAAAAAGAAAAGAGCCCGTCCGGCCAGGACATAAAACATGCTTAATTAATACGAGAATACAGTTTTAATACCACAAACGATTTTTTACACCCATAACTCACGTTAATCTTTTAAACTTACATGCCACACTCAAAAAATAATGTTGCGCTTTTAGTTCATGCCTGCGACCGTTATGAATTTTTATATAAAGGCTTTGATTACACATTTTCCAAAAACTGGAATTTTGAAATTCCCTGCAGCTATTATTTTGCAACAGAAGTGAAAGATGTGACAATTAAAGGCTTTACGAATATAAAATCTGGTAAAGGCGAATGGGCAGATAGACTAGCCACATTGTTAAGAAGTATTGATGAAGAATATGTGCTGTATTTTCAAGAAGATATGTGGCTAAGCAAACCATTAAGTGCCAGCTTCTTTACCGAATTATTTCAAATTGCATCTGCTAATAATTGGCAGCAAGTTAAACTCCACAGCTCTGATGTTTACAAAACAAGAGAAACTGAAGATTTTATTGAGGGTTTTAATATTGCAGAGGTTGACAATAAAGCATCGAACTTTTTAATGTCGCACCAAATAACACTTTGGAAGAAAGATTTTCTATTGGCTCAACTCTACAAAAAAGAACATCCATGGAGAAATGAAAGAAAAGGGACTAAACGGTTAAAAAAACTCAATCCACTTATTCATCATATAGATTATTTTGCCGAAAACGGCGCAAACGCCATCAATGTAAATAAGGACGATGTAAAAAGAAGTGAGTATTATGCCGTTTCTTTTAACAGCACATTAAACTTCAATGCCGTTCAATTTATAAATGAATTAAAATCTGGAAGTAAAGAAGAACAAAGCTATGCCGTTGAGTTGCAAAACCATTACGACAATGACTTAACACATGACGGTAAACCTAAACCTAAGAAAGTAGATTTGTTTAAAAAGTTTAAAACCTGGTTTTTAAGCAGGAAGAAATAAGAACCTTATTTTTGCACTTTCCAACCCTCATCCTTACTTAACTTAAGCTTATAAGTTTTGGTTATAAAACTGCTATTTTCACTTGCATTTTTATCAAATGGTGCAAAATCTGTATTTACTTTTTTAAGCGAAACCGTAACCTTTGCCGTACTCGAATTTACCTGAGAAAAATCAACTGGCTTTTCATCAGAAAGCACATATTCAACAACTTTAACAGTAGCTTTATCTTCATCTTGTTTAAGCACCAACGGACTTGCTTTCTCTGTTAAAGAAATTTGGTAAACAAAGCTGCTATCTTTTGAAAGAAACTTCTTGTTGGCTTCTTTTAAACTAAGTGTAACCATGCCTGCCGATTCTAAAGTTTTATATTTCACTAAATCTTCTTTATCGCTTTTGCTGCTGAATTTAATCTCGCCAAAATTGAATCGAGTGGTTTTATATTCTGGATTGGCTGTTAAATAGTCGGTTATCACCGCTCCTGCTTCTTCCTGGTTAATAGTAGTTTTGGTTTTGCATCCGGCGAAGCCTATAATAAGAAAAGATAAAATATAAAGGATATGTTTTTTCATGTTTCTGAATTTGCTTTTTAAAGGTATTTATTTTTGAGGTAACCGCAAAGATTATTGCGCATTCACTTGTCCGTCATTGCGAGGCACGAAGCAATCTCTTTTACGATAAGATTGCTTCGTGCCTCGCAATGACGCGGTTCGATTAAACTGTCTATTCTTTTTTCTTTCTCAAATAACTCAAATTTGGTAAAACCATCGCCGATAAAATCACGACAACACCTATCCATCGTAAAAACGAAACTTGTTCTTGCAATACAAAACCGGCCATCATTACGGCAACGGGCAATTCTGCTGCGCTTAAAATAGAGCTTAATGCCGTACCAATTCTTGGTACACCTTCAGCATAAAATAAAGGGGGAATAACGGTTCCGAAAATCGAAATAATTAATCCCCATTTCAATAAGCTTCCATTTAGTGCTCCGTTAATTAAAAACACAGGTGGGAATAGTATGAATATTAAAATGCAAGCGCCCGTAATCATCAACGCACTTTTCCTAAGTGGCGGGTATTCGTTTCCGATTCTTCCACTCAATAATAGGAAACCTGCGTAAGAAATTGCCGCCAATAAACCAAAGCCAATTCCAGTAAGATTTAAATTTCCGATGCTGGTTTCTACCATTCCACTTGCCAAAACCGTTCCGCCCAAAACCAATAGAATCGCTAAAAACTGTAATCCGGTAGGCTTCTTTTTGAAAATGAGAAGTTCGAGTAGAATACTCATCCAGATAAATTGCATCAATAAAATTATCGCAACCGAGTTTGGGACAAGTTTTACACATTGGTAGTAAAAAACACTCACTAGGCCAGTACAAGTTCCTGCCAAAACCATTTTCCACCAAGGGGTTTTAAGTTCTATTTCTTTAGCTTTATATGTTGATGTTCGGCTCTGAAAGAAGAACAAAACCCATAAAATCACCGCACCAAAAAAAGCCTGAGCACCAGTTACATCGCCCAAGGTATAACCCTCGTGGTACGCCAATTTTACAAAAGTAGATAAGATGCCAAAACTACAGGCACCAAAAAAGACAAGGAGAATTCCTTTTAGCATGTTATTTTACCAATAACGTCATTGCGAGGCACGAAGCAATCTTTTAAAATGAGATTGCTTCGTGCCTCGCAATGACGACTTTATTATTTTCAGTTTATTATACCAATTGTTGCAAATATTTTTGAATTGTGGTTTCTAAGCCTAAATAAAGCGCATCGCTAATTAAGGCATGGCCAATAGATACCTCCAATAAACCCGGAATGCTTTGAGCGAAATAATGTAGATTGTGCAAATCCAAATCATGCCCTGCATTAATACCTAGACCTAATTTAGTGGCTTGATGAGCTGCAGCAATATAATTTACAATTGCTTTTTCTCTATCAGCGAAGTAGTTGTGGGCATAAGCTTCGGTGTATAATTCAATTCTATCTGTTCCGGTTTCTACAGCACCCTCAACCATTTCTACAACTGGATCAACAAAAATTGAAACACGAATGCCTTCCTTTTGAAAGACAGCAACCATTTCTTTCAAATAGTCTTTATGTTTTATAGTGTCCCAACCATGGTTTGAAGTAATTTGACCTTCTGCATCTGGCACTAAAGTTACCTGAGCTGGTTTGTTGGCTAAAACCAAATCGACAAATTTATCTTCGCGGCAATTACCTTCTATATTAAATTCTGTTGCAATAACGGCTTTCAAATCATAAACATCCTGATAACGAATATGGCGTTCATCCGGCCGTGGATGCACGGTAATTCCCTGCGCTCCGAAACGCTCACAATCTAACGCAACTTTAACTAAATCAGGATTGTTACCTCCACGGCTGTTGCGTAGTGTAGCAATTTTATTGATGTTAACCGATAACTTTGTCATGCTGTAAAGATAATGCTTTGCCTTTGTTTATCTTAAACCTTAAATAAATTTGACTTTTTTTTGCTCATATTTGTTCAAATCGTCATGAATTTAAAGGATACAACATTATACAAAATTTTAATTGCGGTACTCGTAATTGTAAGCAGCTTTGCACTATTTAGTGGCGTTATGGAACCCGATGGCGCTCTTTACGCATCAATGTCGAAAAACATCATCATTTTTCAGGATTGGTTTAATCTTTACGGACGTGGAGCAGATTGGTTAGATAAACCACATTTAACTTTCTGGATAGCAGCAGCATCTTTTAAACTTTTTGGCATCTCTGCATTTGCTTATAAATTACCTAATTTTTTATTCGGATTGCTTGGTGCTTGGTATTTGTACAAGCTGGCTAAAGATATCTACAATAAAAAAACAGGATTAATTAGTGCTGTAATTTTTCTCAGCGCTTTGCATATTGCAACTTCAACTTTTGATGTTAGGGCAGAAATTTACATTACAACTTTTACCCTGGCTTCAATTTACCATTACTACAAAGCACATCAAGGTTCGTTCTGGCAAATTATTGCAGGTTCGTTTTTTGCGGCTTGCGCCATATTAATAAAAGGAATTTTTGTTTTGATTCCAGTTTTCGCGGGATTTATTATCTACTGGTTATTTACAAAGCAATACAAACAGTTATGGCAACCAAAATGGTGGATAGCAATTGTTTTAATTTTTGTTTTTATCACTCCAGAGCTTTATTCACTTTACACACAGTTTGACTTACATCCCGAGAAAGTTGTATTTGATAGAACTGGCGTATCCGGATTAAAATTTTTCTTTTGGGATAGCCAGTTTGGGCGCTTTTTTAATAATGGACCGATAAAAGGAAAAGGTGATGTTTCTTTCTTTTTACATACAACGCTTTGGGCATTTTTGCCTTGGTCGGTATTGTTTTACGCTGGCATTGTAAATCTTTTTAAAAAGAAGAACAGACAAAATTTAGCACCAGAAAGTATTATTATCTGGGCGAGTGCAGCAGTTACATTTCTGATATTTTCATTGTCGAAATTTCAACTACCACATTATATATTGATTATTTTCCCGCAGTTTGCCATTATAACAGCTTTGTATTTACAGAAACTTGAAACCAAAGGATTAAAAAGCTTCTTAGTTGTTCAAAATGTAATTTATGTTTTAGTTGTAATTCTTCTTTCTGCTTTAGCATATTTCTATGGCTTCGATAATTATGTATTAGCGATTGCCATTTTGGCCGCTATATTTATCGCGGCATTTTTATATTTCAAAGGATTTAAAGTTGAAACCATAGTTGGCAGAAGTGTATTTCTTTCCATCGGATTAATGATATATCTATTTGTATTTTTTTATCCCGCTCTTTTAAAATATCAATCTGGAAGCGAAGCCGGTGTATGGTTAAAGAAAAATTATCCGTCAGCTAAACCTGCAGTTTTAAATTATATTGATGCTTTTTCTTTCGATTTTTATGCGCCTGGTGAGGTGAAATATTTATGGAATTATGATGATTTGAATAAATACAAAAACACAAAAGATTTAGTTTTGTATGTTTCGGAAGTAGAATTACCAAAATTAAAAATGGAGTTTAATGTTAAAGTATTGAATTCTTTTGAATACTTTCATATTTCAAAATTGACGCCCAAATTTTTAAACAAAAAAACAAGAAGCCAGGTTTTAGAACACTTTTATTTGGTTAAAGTAAATTAGTATGGATTTAATTTTCCGCATTGTAAAATTTGGGTTGACTGGCCTTTTGGGTATGGCGATTGATTTTGGTGCAACCTGGTTGTGTAAGGAAAAGTTAAAAATCAATAAATACATTGCTAACGCGATTGGATTTACACTAGCGGTAACTAACAATTATTTAATTAACAGAATCTGGACTTTCCAAAGCACAAATGCCCATTGGGGAGCAGAATTTTTTAAGTTTTTAGCAGTAAGCTTATTTGGGTTGGGCTTAAATACTGTAATCATTTACTTTTTTCACCAACGTAGAAACGGCATTAACTTTTACTTGGCTAAGTTCTTTGCAATTGTTTTAGTATTTATTTGGAATTTTTTAGCGAATATGCTTTTCACGTTTAGGTAACGTTTTTGCCAATAAAGTAGAATACCACAAGCCAAACCAAGCCTTTAATTAAGAAAAATAGGAAACCGATTAGTCCTACTCTTTTAAACCATAATTTTACTTTCTCTTTATTCATGGTGATGATGGTAAAGATAAAGGATTTAGGCTAAATTAGAAAGATTTTAAATAAGGAAATATGAATTTATCTAAAGTATTTCAATCATCATTCCTCCTAATTCTTTTTTGCTCAACAACCCTATTTGCGCAAAAGTTCAATTCAATTAAACGTTACAAAGTGAGCTTTTCTATAGCAAGTAATAATGATGAAAAATTAATTGCCAGTAGAAGTTTTGTAAGCAACAACCAAAAGTATTTGCTTTTAATTAACCCACAAAACTTTAACACCAAAATTGATTTGGCGAGTAACTATTCGTTGAGTGCTATAGCGTATTCGAACGTCCTGGCAATTTTCAAAAACTCACCCTATGTCAAATCTTTATTATCAGCAGCATCAAAAGATAACCAATTGCAAAATGCCGGAATAGACCACTCCATACCAAACGAAATGGGAATTACTTTAACGATTGACCTTTGCCCTTCGCACAAGCCGCTGGATAGGGTAATATTTCAATCTGTTTTTGATGAATTTAAAAAAATAGAGCAGCCTGCACCACTGGCAATTTCTGTATCTGGCAAATGGATGCTAAAGCATGTAGATGATTTAAATTGGCTTAAAACTTTGGTTGATAAGAAGGAACTGGATATTACCTGGATAAATCATTCCTATAACCACGAAGTTAACAGCCTACCCTTGGCTGAGAACTTTCTACTTTCGGCAGGTACAAATTTGGATGTTGAAGTTTTGGAAAACGAAAAGCTCATGCTTGAAAATGGTTTAGTACCATCGGTGTTTTTTCGATTTCCGGGCTTGGTTTCTGATAAAAATATTGCTGATAAAATTGAAGCTTACGGATTAATACCAATTGGAAGTGATGCCTGGCTGGCGAAGGGTCAACAAGCCAATTCGGGGAGCATTGTATTGATTCATGGCAATGGCAATGAAGAAATTGGAGTAAAGGATTTTATCCAACTGCTAAAGACGAAACAAGCTGATGTTAAAAATAAACAGTGGCTTTTATTTGATTTAAGACAGGGATTAGAAAAAGAGTTTGAATAATTTCCATTTACCGCAAAGAACTCAGAGAGAGGCGCAAAGAAAAATTAAGTAAAGTACCAGCTTGAGCCATTATACAAAATGTAGGGTAAGTGCATAATAACCGTATACTTAAAAAATAAGCTTTGTGTTGCTTTGCGAAAAACTCTGCGCCCTTTGCGGTTAATTACTTCTTATTTGGCAATAGTTTTATTTCTTTTGCATTGAAGCGATTATTTACGATTTCGCCGGTAACTTCAGCTTTGTTGATTGCATTACAAAAACCATGTTCTCCGTGTGCATCTCCGAAATCATCAATGTTTTTTCCATCAACAAAATAGGCTTTACCATCAATTCGGACAGCTAAATCACAATCTTTACCTTTCATTTTAAACTGACATTCGCCACAAGCAATTTCTACAGTTTGTTTAGTGATTACTTTTTTAGGTGATGTTTGGGCATTTGTATTCAGCGCAAATGCTGTAACGAACAAAGCAAAGAATAAATTTTTCATGGTGGTTTATTTTTTATAAATGTAGGTTTTTTGGGTACAAAAGAACTTCAAAACTTTGTAAAATAAACCTGATGGAAACGAACACGGAGTGCAACGAAGTAAAGTGTACAGCAGGGCTGAAATTGCCGAAGAATTACTAAACGTACGTTTTCAAAATAATTTTCGCCACGGAAACACAAAAAGCACGGAAGATTTTATCTTTCTACAAGCTCAGGACAAAAGACTACAAAACAACAAAGGGACATGCAATTTGCACATCCCTTTCTAGCATCTCATCAATGAGATTGCTTCGTTCCTCGCAATGACGAGAAGTTATTAGTAACGATATTCGTCTGATTTGAACGGACCTTCTACCGGAACGCCGATATAATCAGCTTGGTGCTGGTCTAAAACGTCTAATTCTACACCGATTTTTTCTAAGTGTAAACGAGCAACTTTCTCGTCTAAATACTTAGGTAAAACGTAAACTTTGTTTTCGTATTTATCTGTGTTAGTCCAAAGCTCTAATTGTGCTAAAGTTTGGTTAGTAAATGAGTTACTCATTACAAAACTTGGGTGACCAGTTGCGCAACCTAAGTTTACCAAACGACCTTCGGCCAATAAAATGATGTCTTTACCTTCGATTGTGTATTTATCTACCTGAGGTTTGATTTCTACCTTAGATGAACCGTAATTGCTGTTTAACCAGGCAACATCGATTTCGTTATCGAAGTGACCGATGTTACAAACGATAGCTTTATCTTTCATGGTTAAGAAATGCTCGCCACGAACGATATCGCGGTTACCAGTTGTAGTTACAATAATATCAGCTTCCTTAACTGCAGTAGCGAATTTTTTAACTTCATAACCTTCCATTGCAGCTTGTAAAGCACAAATTGGGTCAATTTCAGTAACAATTACACGTACACCTTGTGAGCTTAAAGATTCTGCAGAACCTTTACCCACATCGCCATAACCGCAAACAACAGCAACTTTACCAGCCATCATTACGTCAGTTGCACGACGAATCGCATCAACTAATGATTCGCGACATCCGTATTTGTTATCAAATTTAGATTTTGTTACAGAATCGTTAACGTTAATTGCAGGTAAGTGCAATGTTCCGTTTTTCATACGCTCGTATAAACGGTGTACACCAGTAGTTGTTTCTTCTGATAAACCTTTAATTGCAGCAATTAATTCAGGGTATTTATCGAATACCATGTTGGTTAAATCGCCACCATCATCTAAAATCATGTTTAATGGTTGTTGCTCCGGACCAAAGTGTAAAGTTTGCTCGATGCACCAGTCAAATTCCTCTTCGTTTAAGCCTTTCCAAGCATAAACCTGAATACCAGCAGCAGCAATTGCAGCAGCAGCATGATCTTGAGTGGAGAAAATGTTACATGATGACCAGGTAACTTCTGCACCTAAAGCCACTAAAGTTTCGATTAATACAGCCGTTTGGATAGTCATATGCAGACAACCTGCAATACGAGCACCTTTTAACGGTTGTGTTGGACCGAATTCTTTACGTAAACTCATTAAACCTGGCATTTCTGCTTCGGCTAATTCAATTTCTTTACGGCCCCATTCTGCCAGTGAAATGTCCTTAACTTTGTAAGGAAGGTATGTTGTCTCTACTGATGACATAATTTATTGTTTTTAAATGTGATGCAAATTTACGGCATAGCTTTGTGAAAGCCAAATAAATACATTTTTAGAAAGTTATATAATTGTAAAGTAGCTAATTGTTATAAAAAATGATACTACATGAAGGGCAAAAAAAAGATTTATTTCTCTCAGCCGGATTTTTTTGATTTCTTAATATGTAAGAACTTATAATGCTAACTGCAATCAAAAAGCCTAATAAAATTACTAGCATTTTTCTGGCATCGTTTGATTGGTTATTCATAACTCTAAAATACAACAATAAGACCTGCCATTAAAGGTAAAATTACCCCTTTTTATTATGCTGATTTTACTAACAAAATACCTTAAATATAATATTGAATAACCGTATTATATTTCTTAAATTGATGTAACCAAATTAATCAATTATGAAAACCGTAAAACATTTACTTGACACAAAGCAAGTTAGAATTATTTCTGTAAGTCCGAACAGCTCTGTTTTGGATGCGCTAAAAGTTATGACTGATAAAAATATCAGCGCTGTACTCGTTATGGAAAATGAAAATTTAGTAGGAATTTTTACCGAACGAGACTATGCCAGGAAGATTATTCTACATGGAAAGGCATCAAAAGATACTAGTATTGATGAAGCGATGACACCAAATCCAATTACGATTTCATTAAATGACTCTATTGATAAATGCATGGAAATTATGACCGAAAAGCACATTCGCCATTTACCCATTGTGGTGAATAACGAAGTTAAAGGCATGATTTCAATCGGTGACTTGGTAAAGTTTATCATTGCCGACCAAAAACAAACCATTTCACAATTGGAAAGTTATATTAGTGGGTAATCTTATCAACCAGCTTTAGCGACTACTTTTTCTTCTGATTTTGTGGAACTATTCATTTCGAGTTTCCCATTGTACTGGGCTCCGAGTTCTATTTCTATGGTTTCAGTTTTAATGTCGCCATTTACTTTTCCTGTGCTTTTTATTTCGAGCATTTTGGTTTTCACATTTCCATTCACCGTACCATATATAATGGCCGATTCTGTGTTTACATCACCTTTTATCGCACCTTTTTCGCCTAGAATTACACCACCTTCTATATTTACGTTACCAGTAACAAAACCATCTATTCTGATTACAGCTTTACCTTTTATTTCTCCGGTGATGCTGAAACCCACACCAATAATGGTTGAAATTTCTTGCTGGTTAAGATCTTGTATGTGCTTAGTTTTTTTGAACATATTATTCTAAAGTTAAAAAAGAACGTGGGTTAACAACCTTGCCATTTTTATGAACCTCATAATGAAGGTGCGGACCAGTTGAACGACCTGTAGAGCCGACTTTACCAATTTCATTACCGGCAGTAATTTCATCACCAACCTTAACTAATATTTTTGAAAGATGTCCGTAATAGGTTTCAAAACCATTGCCATGCTTAATTACAATACAGTTTCCATAACCACCTCTTCTTGCTGCAAAAACTACTTTACCATTAGCCGTACTTTTAACCAAAGCACCGTAGTTTGCCTGAATATCTAATCCTTTATGGCTTTCCACATTTTCGCCGGTAAATGGATTTTCGCGATGTCCGTAACCTGAAGTTATTTTCCCTAAATACGGATAACCTATAGGTGTGTATCCAACATTATAAGCTACTTTACTAAGATAATCATCATAAAAAGCCGTTATTTCTTCGTTTGACAGCACTTCATTGCTTTCCTCACCACCTACATTTTTCGCCAAAACGGGCTTAATGCCTCTGGCTCTTAAATATTTATTAATGGTTAATAGTTTTTTATCTATTGATTCGTAATGTTTTTTTAAAGTTGAGGTGTCGATAACGGAAAGTTTTTTCTCATTTTCAAGCAAAGCTTTGTTTAACTTATGATTTGTCAGAAGTATGGCAGATTGACTTTGAACCAGAAATGCGACGCCGGCGATTAGCAACAGAAATACGCTTACTATGCCGAATATGATTTTTTTCCAATGTTCAACATAAGATGTTGGAACCTGAATGGGCTTACTCGAATTTTGATCTTTATTAACAAAAATTACGGTAGTTTTATTCCGTTTTTTTGGCATGATAATTCACTTTGTTTGTTCGGGATTTGACAAATATATAATTTTCAGCCACATAGAAAAACATTAAGCTAAAGCTTTAACACTTTAATAATATTGCGAAAACTAATATATGAACTTGCAAAACGAAGAAATTTAGAAATTCGTATATAAAAAAACACGGGTGGTTTTAACCATCCGTGTTTTTTTTATCTTTAAGAAAGGCAAGATTATACAATTATTTCCATCGCCATTCGCCAGCGATTGTTAATGGCTCTTTTAAATTTTGAGATTCTAAAAAAGTTTTCAATTCTTCTTCGCCTTGAACCCCAACCGGAATTTTTGGTGTATTAGCTAAAGCATAGGTTAACATTGCGCTGTAACGAACCGTGTTTTTTAAACCTTGTTCATCAACTAATTTAAAACTGTCGCCATCTGAGTGATAAAAAGGGCCAGAATTATTTGGCAATCTACCACCTGCTCCACCACCTGTTGGGATGCCTTCTAGCATAAATGGCTGATGGTCGCTATGTAAACCTGCACCAGCGTTAAATAAGTTTTTAAAGCCTGTATCTATTTTAACAATATCTGCTCCCCAAGCCGTAAATAATTCTTTCATTTCTGCTCTTGATGTAGAAAAACCTTTCGGATCATTCGTCATATCATAATTAAGCATAAACTTAACTTGGTTTAAATTTTTATCCTTTTTAGCTTGTTCTATATAGGCTTTAGAACCTAATAAACCTTGCTCCTCGCCCATAAATAATACAAATTCTACAGTACGTTTGGTTTTTAGATTTAGCTTCTTGAAAGTTCTGGCCATATCCATAATCGCGAAAGAGCCGATGCCATTATCGATTGCCCCGGTTGCTAAATCCCAGCTATCTAAATGTCCACCCACAACAATTTTATCTTTCGGCAGCTCAGTTCCTTTAAAAGTAGCAACCACGTTTCTGGCTTTAATTAATCCGGAGAAATTTGTCATTTCGATATGGGCAACCTGAGGTTGTGTTTTCAGCTTTTCCTTTAACGCCAAGCCATCTTCTAAACCAATACAAACCGCAGGAATAGTAATTAATTTGCCAGTTACAGATGCCGTACCGGTTAATAAAACACCATTTTTAACTGTATTGATAATAATTACACCTGCTGCACCATATTTTGTTGCTATGGCTGTTTTTTCTGAACGATGCAAAGATTTTGTGCCTGCCGGAGAACCCGGCAAAACACCTAAATAAATCAAAGCAATTTTACCTTTAAACTTATCAGGATATGCTTTGTAGTCTACCTCTAAGCCATTTCCGGCATCTACTATATCTCCGTTAATGTTTGCAGCAACAGGCGAATGTGCAAGGGTAACAGCCTTAACCTTTGCCAAAGCATTTTTATCTGCACCAATTTCTACATTGATGGTTTTTCTGCTCCAGCTTTCCACTTCAAAAGGTTGGAATTTAACATCGCAACCATACGACTTTAGTAAATCGTAAGCATATTGTTCTGCTTTGGCACCATTTGGTGAACCAGTTAAACGATGTCCGATGGTTTCTGTTTCGTATTTTAAAGTTTGATATGCTTTTGAATTTTGCTGTACTTCGGCATTTATTTTGGTAAATACTTCGCCAAATTTATCCTGCGCATTTGCAAAGGATGCAGCACAAATTAGGGCAGCAGAAAAAAGATATTTCATAAAAGTTTGGTTTTTGATGGGCTTAAAGTACAAATTTTAAGTGCAAAACTTTGGCTGTAACGTTTATTTTGCGCTATGCAACCAAAGCCATAAGCACAAACTTTAGTTTTTAAACCTGATTGAAGTGAAAATACTTTTTGTTAAACCTGTAAGGTTTTCAAAACCTTACAGGTTTGAAAAAGATTGAAACGGAAAGCAGGACGAACGATAAAATGGAATGCTGTATTTGCTTTTCAAAATTTTTACCATCTAAGAAATTTGAGAACATCTAAGGCTATTTGCTATAATATTTTACGTGTCTTTGATCGCTAAAATATAAACAATTTTAAGCTTTAAGCTTAAATGAACTTACATATCTTAGATGGTAAAAACCCTTTATTTATGCGGTACTTTCTTCGGGAAAACTAACGAAGCAACAACACTGATAACCAAAATACTGAGAATAATAATTAGCGAGTGTTCGGTAGTGAAACCCCATTTTTCCAAGTAAATATGCCCCAACATTTTTATACCGATAAAAGCCAATAGAAACGCCAAACCCGTTTTTAAGTAATGGAATTTGTGAATAATGTTAACCAAAAGGAAGAACATAGAACGTAAGCCCATTATGGCAAAAATGTTCGAAAAGAATACAATGTATGGGTCTTTAGTTACTGCAAAAATCGCCGGAATTGAATCTACAGCGAAAAGTAAGTCGGTAAATTCTACGATTAGTAAAACCAAAAACAATGGCGTAACCATACGTTTATGGTTTATTTTAACAAAGAACTTTTTGCCTTCATACTTTGGATGAATTGCAAAAATTTTCGAAGCCCATTTAACTACCGGGTGGTTTTGAGTATCGATTTTATCATCATCTTCCTTGCTGAAAAACATTTTTATACCGGTAAAAACCAGGAATGCACCGAATAAATATAGTATCCAACCGAACTTTGCAATTAAAGCTGCACCAACAAAAATGAAGATGAAACGCATAATTATAGCGCCCAAAATGCCCCAGAATAGCACACGATGGTAATATTTTTCTTCAACTGCGAAGGCAGAGAAAATTAAAACAATAACAAAAATATTATCAACAGATAAAGCGTATTCTATAACATAACCCGTTAAAAACTCTAAACCGAGGTTTTGCCTGTAAAGCGCTAAACTTTGAGGGAAATCATCTGTTACAACTTTGATGTGGTGCTGGTGCTTTGCAACGATATATTGCAAGCGATTAATATCTTCAATGCCGTGTAACTGATGTCCTTCAGTAATTAATAAAAAGTAAAAACCAAGCGCCAAGCCAATCATTATCAAGCTCATTATACCAGCCTGTTTTAAACTAACAACATGATCTTTTTTACTAAAAAGGCCCAAATCAAGCGCTAGAATTAGCACAATGAACAAAAGGAAACCCAAACTGAAAAGTAATTCGTTACTCATTATTTTTTACGTTCTGTAGTATATAAAACGAGTTGTTCGAGTCCTGTTCTCGCTTCCCCAGCTTCAAATTGGTGTAGTATATCAAAAGCTTCTTTCTGGTATTCGAGCATTTTCTGGTTGGCGTAATAAACACCTTCCTTCGCATTTACAAAATCTATAATTTCCTGAATTTTAGCCGCATCATCCTGATGATTTTTCACCAGATTTATAATGCGTTTTCTTTCAGATTTTTCAGCTTTATTTAGCGCATAAATCAAAGGCAAAGTAACTTTCTTCTCCTTAATATCTATGCCCAAAGGTTTACCAACATCATCTGTACCGAAATCAAAAGTGTCATCCTTAATCTGAAAAGCTATTCCAACCTTTTCTCCAAATAAACGCATCTTTTCGATTGTGGCATCATCTGCACCCGAAGAAGCTGCACCCGCAGCACAACAAGATGCAATTAATGAGGCTGTTTTCTGGCGGATAACATCGAAATACAAATCTTCCGAGATATCCATCCTCCGCACCTTTTCTACCTGCAACAATTCGCCCTCACTCATTTGTTTAACCGCTTCCGATACAATTTGTAACAATCGATGTTCGTTATTGTTCACAGAAAGCAATAAACCTTTTGCCAAAAGATAATCGCCTACTAAAACCGCAATTTTATTTTTCCATAAAGCATTTATTGAGAAAAAACCGCGTCGTTCGTATGCATTATCCACCACATCATCGTGTACCAGCGTTGCAGTATGTAAAAGCTCAACTAAAGCTGCACCGCGATGTGTAGATTCAGTAATTCCGCCACAAAGTTTTGCAGCAAAAAAAACAAACATCGGGCGCATTTGCTTCCCTTTTTGCTTTACAATATAATGTGTAATCCTATCCAGCAATGGTGCATCGCTGTGCATAGATTCTTTAAAGGTTTTTTCAAACGCTTTAATATCGGCTGCTATAGGTGTTTTTATCTGTTCGATTCCCGGCATTAAGTCGAAAAAATTTTGACTGCAAACTTAAACTAAAATTCCAATAAAAAGGTAATCTATAATGCTAATAATAAGGTTTTGGAAAACAAAGGAACTACAAATTACAATCTTCAGTCCCGCCATCGCCAATAGTCCTCGCCTCATGCTTCGACTTGCGGGCTATTTGGCTTTGTCGGGTTTATTAACTAAGTTCTCTGCAAGTAAATTTCCCTCAAAGTTTTATAACCATCTTCAGATAAAATATTTGACATTATCTATTTCAAACTTTACATTTAAGGCAACATTATTATTTCTTCATTGCGAGATTGCTTTGCAAAAATTGAAGTATTACATTTAAAGAAATCATTAAATAAGCCTCTAAAAATATCAATGAAAAAACGCTATAAAATTTTGTTGGGCCTTTCGGCAATATTAGTTGCAGGTTACTTTATGGGTCCGAAACCCAAAAAACCGCTTTATAGCATTTCACCGATAAATGTTCCTGATTTAAAAGACCTTGACAATTATGTTAAAACGATTGAAAGTAAGCATAAAATAAAACCTGGAAACGAGGCTGAAATTGTTTGGGCAGATTCAAGCCATCAGCAAACAGAATATGCAATTGTTTACCTTCATGGTTTTTCTGCGTCGAAAACAGAAGGCAATCCGGTTCACTTAAATCTTGCCAAAAAATTAAAGGCAAATTTATATTTGTCACGTCTTGCAGATCATGGCATTGATACCATTGCACCGCTACAACATTTTACAGCCGATGGGTTATGGAATACCAGCAAACAGGCGCTTGCCATTGGTAAAAAGCTTGGTAAAAAAGTAATCCTAATTGGTACATCAACAGGCGGAACCGCAGCTTTAAAACTTGCTGCAACCTACCCTGGAATTAACAGTTTAATTTTGCTATCGCCAAATGTAGCTATTAACGATAGAAATGCCTGGATGCTGAACGATCCCTGGGGTTTACAAATTGCCAGAAAGGTTTTAGGTAGCGATGAACGCGTGGTAGATGGGCGAACAGCAGAATACAAAAAATACTGGCACACCAATTACCGTATTGAATCTTTGGTACAATTACAAGAATTTGTAGAAACCACTATGCTAAAAAATGTTTTTGAAAAAGTAAAGCAACCTGTTTTAATGGTTTATTATTATAAAAATGAATTGGAACAAGACCCTGTTGTTCGGGTTGATGCGATGCTAGAAATGTTTGATGAACTTGGAACAGTTCCTGAATTAAAGCGTAAGGTTGCAATTCCAAATGCAGGTAATCATGTATTGGGAAGCTATTTAACATCTAAGGATTTGCCAGGTGTGGAGGGAGCGATTGATGATTTTACTAAAGAGGTTTTGAAAGTTAAGTAATATTCTAAAACAGTCGTCATTGCGAGGCAGGAAGCAATCTAATCAGAGGTGCTTATCAAAAATGGATTGCTTCGTACCTCGCAATGACGAAATAGGTGAACCTACATTACAATATTCCTCACAATCATTTCCGCGTGTACACGAGAATTTTCGATGAAAAGCTTATGCGTATCCATTCCACCACAAACTACTCCTGCAAGATAAAGCCCTTTAACATTCGTTTCCATTGTATCTTCATTATAAGCCGGGCATAAACTTTCCGGTAAATCAATTCCAAATTTACGAAGCATCGTAAAATCCGGTTGATAACCCGTCATTGCGATTACAAAATCGTTTGGAATGGTTTTTATGCCTTCAGCAGTTTTAATATCTACTTCGCCTTCTCTAATTTCAAGCAGTTCAGAATTAAAAATTGCTGTAATTTCGCCTTCCTTTATTCTATTTTCAATATCCGGACGAACCCAATATTTTACGTGCGGACCAAGTTCATCACCTCTAATAATTATGGTAACCTTTGCACCTTTTCTGTACGTTTCTAGTGCCGCATCTACCCCAGAATTATTTGCACCAACAACCACTACATTTTGAAAAGCATATAAATGTGGATCTTTATAATAATGTGTAACTTTTGGCAAATCCTCACCAGGAACGTTCAACATTAAAGGCACATCATAAAAACCAGTGGCTACAATAACATTCTTAGCGGTGTAATCTGCTTTCGATGTATTGATTTTGAATAATTCATCATCACCTTTCTCAACTTTCTTTACTCTTTCAAACAAATTAATATTCAAATTGAATTTTTCAGCTACGCGGCGATAATACTCTACCGCTTCGTTTCTATTAGGTTTTGGACTAATCGTTACAAATGGTACCCCACCAATTTCCAGTTTCTGAGAAGTAGAAAAGAAAGTCATAAAGACTGGATAATTGAATAGACTATTCACCAATGCACCCTTTTCTATAATCAAATAACTCAGATTGGCTTTTTTGGCTTCAATAGCGCAAGCCATACCAATCGGACCAGCGCCAATAATTATAATATCGTAATGATTTTGGTTTCTTGACATGATTTTATACGTACTGTTGAATTAGTCCTTTAGCTAAGCCTAATCGCTAAATCTTCGTTCTACTTTAGTTCCGGCCTAACAAATTTTTCGGAAAGAAATGTCAAAGCCAACGCACTACCTTTAAAAGAAAAATTTTAAGCCGGCAATTTTGTTTCTTTTGTTGTCAAAAGAAAAAAGCCCGTCCGGCTAGGACATAAAGATTCTTTCTTAACTCGCAATTAAACATTCAGGGCTTAAACCTTCATTGCTTTACTTGGGCAGGCAAAATCCGTTCTTTTTAATCCTGTATTTTTAATTGCACCATAACCGCCAGCAACATCAATTACATTTTCTACCCCACGGGATTTTAAAATCGATGCCGCTATCATTGAACGATAACCGCCTGCACAGTGAATGTAATAAGTAGATTCAGCATCAATTTCGCTCATCCAATCATCAATAAAATCTAAAGGACGGCTTAACGTAAATTCCAAATGCTCAGATTCATATTCGCCAGGCTTGCGTACATCCAAAGCTGTAATTTCATTTTGATTGAAAGCTTCTTCAAACGCATCGGCAGAAATTGATTCAATATTATCAATCTCCTTATCTGTAGAAATCCAATTTTCAAATCCGTTTTCCAGATAACCAATTGTATTATCATAGCCAACACGAGTTAAACGGGTGATGGTTTCCTGCGCTTTGCCTTCATCAGTAACTAATAAAATTGGTTGTTGCAAATCATTAATTAATGCCCCAACCCAAGGCGCAAACTGACCATTTAAACCAATATTAATAGCATTTGGAATAAATCCCTTTGCAAAAACTTGTGGGTCACGAGTATCTAAAATTAATGCGCCAGTTTGGTTTGCCAAATCCTCAAAAGCCTGTGGTGTTAATGGATTAAGTCCTTTCTCAAAAACTTCATCAATGCTATCTACAGCACCCTTATTAATTGCAGCATTCTTGGCAAAATATTGCGGTGGAGGCATAATTCCATCCGTAACTTCTGAAATAAATTGTTCTTTAGTTTCGGCTTTTAAAGCGTAATTAACTGCCTTTTGGTGACCTAAAGTGTCAAAAGTTTCCTTACTCATACTTTTACCGCAAGCCGAGCCCGCACCATGAGCCGGATAAACAATTACATCATCAGCCAAAGGCTTAATTTTATCATTTAACGAATCATAAAGCATTCCTGCTAAATCTTCCATTGTTAAATTACCTTTTTGTGCTAAATCCGGGCGACCAACATCGCCTATAAAAAGTGTATCGCCACTAAAAATGCAATGGTCTTTCCCGTTTTCATCCGTTAAAAGATAAGTTGTAGATTCAAGCGTATGTCCTGGTGTGTGTAATGCCGTAATGGTTAGGTTTCCAATTTTAAATTGTTCACCATCTTTAGCAATGTGCGCTTTAAATTCAGTTTTTGCTGTCGGACCATAAACGATTTCAGCACCAGATTTTTCAGCCAAATCTACATGTCCAGAAACGAAATCTGCATGAAAATGAGTTTCAAAAATATACTTTATGGTTGCCTCGGCTTTTTCTGCCTTTTTCAAATATGTCGAAACTTCTCTCAAAGGATCAATTATCGCGGCTTCGCCATTACTTTCTATGTAATAAGCGGCCTCCGCTAAGCAACCAGTATAAATCTGTTCTATCTTCATATTAATAAGTATAAAGTTGAAAGTGTAAATTATACAGACAATTCTTTTAATCTACACCTTTATCCTTTGCAAGCAAAAATAAAGCTAATTACGCAAATCTGAAGTGATTTACATCATAATTGCAGAAGTTTTACTTTAAAGCATCCTTTTTTAAAGGCAAAAAAAAAGACCACCTTTCGATGATCTTTTCACAAATATTTAGCTAATGATTATTTAACTTGTTCTTCAGCTCTTGCAATGTAAGCATCAATTAACTGTGCTTCTTGGCTTTCAGGATACTGAGATTTAATTTTGTTATAAGCTTCAGCAGCACCTTTAAAATCTTTAAGATTTTCGTTTACTAAACCTAATTTCTTTAAAAACATTGGCGAAGTAAATTTGCTTGCTTTATCAGCCGCTTTTTTATAATATGTCGATGCTTGTTTGTAATCTTTTAACTCACTGTATGCATCGCCCAACAAACCTAAAGCTAATGGATCTGCAACCGGACTACCAGTAGCACTATATTTACTTAAAGCATCAATAGCTTGTTTGTATTCGCCTTTACGCAAATAAATACCACCTAAGTATAAGTTAGCTAAATTAGCCGATTTTGTATTATCGTAATCTTTAGCAACTTGCTCTAAACCCGGATAACCGCCTTCGCCTTTAATTGCTTTGTTAGATAAAGAATCTACGCCGATTAGTTGCTCAGCTTTAAACATTTTACTTGCAGCTTCTTCAGCACGATCTTTTAAGTAAACGTTTTGGTACCAAAAATAAACACCAATTAAAACAACTACAGCACCAGCTATAAATAGCAGGCTTTTATTGTTTTCCTGTAAAAAAGAACCTTTTCTAATAGGTTGAGTTGTCTGATTATCTGTTGTAGACATGTTTGTTTAAAAAATTTAAGATTGCAAAAATACGTTTTTCAATCAAAGTATCAACCTTTATTTTTAAGTATTTGATTAAACTTTAGTTATTTAGAAGCTAGAAATACCTTAACTCGTATTTCCATTATCGTAACAAACTAATTAAAGTGTTAAACCAGGTTTTATTATCGCTAAAAATGCCTCTGTAGTTAATAACGAGGTAAACGGTTTGACTTTCGGAATTGCTTATAAAAGATTTAATGCGAATGGGTTGCCAAAATGCGCCAAAGTTTTTTACGGATGTTGCCGGATATAAATCATCGAACCCCATATAAACTTCTTCAATGTGTGAAAGTGGAAGTTCCAAATGTTCATCGCCTGTAATGAAAAGCCCATTTGATGCAAGTAAAATATTACCGTTATGACTGTGAATTGGTTTTATAAAGGAAAATATTCCGGCAATATTTTTCAACCAACCATATCTTTTATTATCATTTAGTTCGTAATCGTATGACCAGAGAACATTGCCTTCTAACATTTTTTGTGCTACCATCATAATTATATTAAGATGAATGTAGGCTTTAATTTTTAACATTAACCATTTGAAGGGTAAAAATTAGGTAAATTGCGACAGATTTATGTGGTTAAAGAATATTACCCTTCTTAATTTTAAAAATTATAGCGATGCCGGAATCAGCTTTTCTGAAACCGTGAACGTATTTACTGGCAATAATGGCTCGGGCAAAACAAATATGTTAGATGCCATTCATTATTTGTGTTTATGCAAAAGTTATTTCAACCCAATTGATGGACAACAAATCAAAACCGGTGCTGATATTTTTATGATTCAAGGTGATTTTGACCGCAACGACAGAAATGAAAAAATTAGCTGTGGCGTAAAAAGAAGCCAGAAAAAGCAGTTCAAAAGAAATAAAAAAGAATACGATAAACTTGCAGATCATATTGGTTTGTTCCCCGTTGTAATGGTTTCGCCTTACGATGTAAACCTGATTATGGAAGGCAGTGAAGAACGCCGCAAGTTTATTGACAATGTAATTTCGCAAACTGATTCGCATTATTTAGACCAGCTAATTGCATACAACCGCATTTTAGCCAACCGCAATGCGATGCTAAAACAAATTGCCATCACTAAAAGGTATGACCCTACTCTACTCGAAATTATGGACGAGCAATTGGTTTTGGCCGGCAATAAAATCTTCGCCACGCGAAAAGCCTTTATGGATGATTTTATCCCGCTATTTAACCAGTACTACATTTACCTAACGGATAACAATGAGCTGGTTGATTTAAATTATCAATCTCAGTTAATTGAAACACAATTTGACGAATTGCTGAAAAAATCAGTTGAAAAAGACAGGGTTTTAGAGCGCACTACAACTGGTATACATAAAGATGAGCTGGTGTTTAGCATACACGAAATGCCACTCAAAAAATTCGGTTCGCAAGGTCAGCAAAAATCATTTTTAATTGCCTTGAAACTTGCTCAATATGCATACCTGGCAAAAAATAAGGGCTTTAAACCTTTGCTTTTATTGGATGATATTTTCGACAAATTAGATGATAACCGCGTTCAGAAATTAATGCAGATGGTTTCGCATCACGATTTCGGTCAAATTTTTATTACCGATACCGGCATAGAAAGGGTAAAATCTATTTTTAAAAAGATAGAAGTTGATGTAACTTTGTTTGAAGTAGAAAACGGACAAATTCAAAATGCGTAAACCTAACGATGTTACCTTAAAAGATGCCATCAGCAAAATGCTTGATGTGTACAGAATACGCCGTAAATTTGACGAAACCTCTATCGTTGCAATTTGGCCAGATATAATGGGGACTGCAATTGCAAACCGAACCAAGCAAATCTACATCCACGATAAGAAACTATTCATCAGGATAGAATCATCAGTAATAAAAAATGAATTGGTTTTGGTTAGAGCAGGAATTATCCAAAAACTAAATGACCACGCAGGCAGTATTGTAATAAATGAAATTGTGTTTCTGTAGAGATAATTTATCACCCTAATATAAACACAAAAAGGCCGGCAATTACAATTGCCAGCCTTTTTGCGAATTAAAGTCTTTGATCTGTTTTAACTTATCCCTTACCACCGAATACTTTTGAAAGAATCCAGATAACCAGGGCAACGACAATTACTACAATTATAATTCCCGACCAAACGCCGGCTTTAAAAATACCTTGAGCCAATTCGCAACTGCTTAAGGTGGTGCATAAAAATGCAATAAGTACTAAAGGCAATGTTCTTTTCATCTTGATGTTAATTTGGTATATCTAACATCAAACACGCAAGAAAGTTTTATTTAAAGCCTATTTGCCGTTAACTTTTAACAATTCTACCTCAAAAATTAAAGTGCTGTAAGGTGGAATATCCGAACCTGCACCACGCTCACCATAAGCTAAGTTGTAGGGTATAAAGAATTTATATTTTGAACCTGCTGGCATCAACTGTAAACCTTCTGTCCAACCTGGAATAACTCTATTTAATGGGAAGCTAATTGGCTCACCTCTATCGTAAGAGCTGTCGAATTGTTTTCCACTTAATAAGGTTCCTTTGTAATGAACCAATACAGAATCAGTAGCCGATGGCTTAACACCATTACCAGGCGTTAATACTTCGTATTGTAAACCACTGGCCGTAGCCTGTACGCCAGCACGTTTTTTGTTTTCTTCTAAAAACGTTTGTCCTTCTTTTATCATAGGTGCAAATTTAATTTTATTCGCTTCGATTTCAGCTTTATTTTTAACCAAGGATGCCTTGTTAATTGCATCGCTAATACATTGTTGCGATTGTTCTAATGTTAAAAGACCTTTATTCCCTGCAAAAGCATCTTTCAAACCTTTTAATAATACATCGTAATTTAAGGTAGATAAACCAGTAGTTTTCAAACTTGCGCCGATAGACGCACCAAAAGCATAACTTGTAGAATCTAACGATGATTTTAATGCAACTGCTGCAACTGGCTTAGCAGCAGTTTTAGTTGTTGTAGCAGCCTTTTTAGCTACAGGTTTTTTAGTTTGTGCAAATGATGTGATAGCGATACCAGAAACTAATACCGTTAAGAAAATGTTTTTCATTTATTTTATAATGATTTAATTGGCGAAAGATACAAAACTTATAAAACATAAAAACCCCGAAATATTTCGGGGTTTTTATGTTTTATGTTTCAAAATTGCTTAGAAACGCTCGTCTGCTTTGAAGAAGAAGTTACCTTCAATTTCAGCGTTCTCGTCAGAATCTGAACCGTGAACCGCGTTAGCATCGATTGATTTAGCATACTTTTGACGGATTGTACCTTCTGCAGCTTCAGCTGGATTGGTTGCACCGATTAATTTTCTGAAATCTTCAATTGCATTGTCTTTTTCTAAAATAGCTGCAACAATTGGACCTGAAGACATGAAACCTACTAAATCCTTATAGAAAGGACGTTCAGCGTGTACAGCATAAAACTGACCAGCAGTTTCTTCAGTTAGTTTAGTATATTTTAATGCAATGATTTTAAAACCTGCATTTGTAATGTCATTTAAAATAGATCCGATATGGCCGTTTGCAACTGCATCTGGCTTAATCATTGTAAAAGTTCTGTTAGTGCTCATTGTGCTTTGATATCAATTTTTGTGCAAAAGTACATTATTATTGATGAAAGAAAAAGCCCAGATGCAATCTCTTTCATCAAACAAAGAGCATGTTAAACAAATCTGTTATAGCATTGTTCGTAAAAATTATAAAGATGTATTATACAAAAGCAATTAAACCATTAAATAACAGTTTAACTAATACTAAATTTAATTAGCTTTGCAGCGCAAAAACTATGCTTACATTAACAGAATTAAAATCCCTTCTGGCTTCGCCACAGAAAATTGTTATCACTACACATCATAAACCTGATGGTGATGCAATGGGCTCGTCGTTAGGTTTATATGGCTACCTTATTCAAAAAGGGCATCACGTAAAAGTGATTACCCCAACTGATTATCCAACGTTTTTACATTGGATGCCTAATAATGCTGATGTTGTAATTTTTACCGAGGAAAGAGAAAAAGCAGCAAAACTTGTTGAAGAAGCCGCGTTAATATTCTGCCTTGATTTTAATACCTTAAGCAGAATTAACGAACTTGGCGAATTAGTAAGGGCTGCCGAAGCTAAAAAAGTGATGATTGACCATCACCTTGAACCCGAAGATTTTGACGATTACCGCCACTGGGATATTAACGCTTGCGCAGCCGCACAATTGGTTTATGATTTTATTGTAAATCAGCTTAATGATAGCGATGGCATTAATAAAGATGTAGCAACTTGTTTGTACACAGGCATCATGACCGATTCGGCATCTTTCCGCTTTCCATTAGCCACTTCAAATGTTTATCGCATTGCGGCAAATTTAATTGATTTAGGTGCCGAACACTGGAAAATACACCAACTGGTATATGATAATGCCAGCGAAGACCGTTTAAGATTTTTAGGCTACTGCTTATCAAACAAAATGGAGGTTTTTCGCGAATTTAATACGGCAATTATCACCGTTACTAAAGAGGAACTTGCAAAATACCACAGTGCGACTGGTGATACCGAAGGGGTGGTTAATTATGCCTTATCTATTAATGGAATTAGATTGGCGGCATTAATTATCGAAAGACCAGATAAAGTTAAATTATCTTTACGTTCTACCGGAGATTTCCCTGCAAACGAAATATGTAAGAAATATTTTAACGGTGGCGGACATAGAAATGCCGCAGGTGGAGCTTCAGATAAATCGCTGACAGAAGTTATCGAAGAATTTAAATCAATTTTACCAGATTATAAAAGTCAGTTAATCGCTTAAATTTAAAACAGAAATATAAATAATATTGAAATTACGCAACTAGTTTCATGACCAAAAAACAATTCAAATAATATAATGAAAAAAGGAATTATTATTCTATTTGCAGCAACAATGGGTTTAGCTGCATGTAACAATTACAAAAAAGGCGAAGGCGATTTGCAATACAAAATCTTAAAAGATGAAGGCAAAGAAAAAATTAAAGAAGGCGATTTTGTAAAATTAAACGGTATTCAAACTGTAGAAGGTAATACTGACGCAGATTCTACCTTGGTTAATACTTACGATAACGAGCGCCCTGCGTTTTTCCCAATCAACAAATCGATGTTCAAAGGCGATTTAGTTGCGGCTTTAAAGATGTTAGGCGAAGGCGATAGCGCATCTTTCAAATTAAATTTAGATTCGATGGCTAAATATTCTGGCCAACCTAAACCAGCTGGTTTAAAATCTAACTACGCAACTTTTACAGTTAAAATCGAAAAAGTATTACACAAAGCAACTAACGAAGCTGATTCTACTTTCGAGAAAAAGAAAAGAGATTTCTTTGAAGCAGAATACAAAGCTTTAATCGACAAAAATAAAGCTAACGAGCCGGCAAAAATCAAAAAATACATTGACGAGAATAAATTAGAAGTTAAAACAACTGCTTCAGGTTTAAACTACATCATCGAGAAACCAGGCAACGCAGAAAGAGCTGCATTAACTGATACTGCAATCGTTGATTACACTGGTCAATTCACTAGCAAAAAAGGCGACGGTAAGATTAATGTTTTTGATACATCTAACGAAAAAATTGCTAAAGATGCTGGCATCCACTCTCCAATGGCACAATATACTGCTCGTCCGTTGGTGTTAAACCAATTGGCACCAGGTTTTGTAGAAGGTGTTCAATTAATTGGCGTTGGTGGTAAAATCAAAATCATCATCCCTTCAAAATTAGGTTACGGCGAAAATGGTGGTGGTCCAATCAATCCATTTACACCGCTAGTTTTCGATATCGAAATCAAAGCAATTAAAAAAGGTCCGGCTGGTGCACCAGTTGCAGCACAACCACAAGCTGCTTCGGTACAATAATTAAAATAAAAATATTTTCTAAAGCCTCAGGATTTATAATTCTGAGGCTTTTGTTTTTAGGTGAAACCTAGTTACATCAAACTTACGAAGTCTAATAAGCATCTTCAATTGCAGACTTCGTAAGTTTCCAGTACCGCAGTTTAAATTCTAGAGCTTTTGTTTTTTTTTGAAGCACAGGGTTATTCGTTCTTCGGCGAAACCTGTCCCGCCAATGCTGCAATCTTTTGGCGAAACTTACGAAGTCTAACAAGCATCTTCGAGCTAAGACTTCGTAAGTTTAAAGAGCCAAAAGTATTTCCGCGTATGTCGGGGCTATTTTACAACGGTTGCTTCAATGTTAAATTAGGTACAAAGATTTCCCCGCTGCGGTCGAAATGACGGTAAATCATAAGTGGAAACCTTGAGGGGAACTCCCCTCCCTTTTTTAAGGAGGGGTTGGGGTGGTTTGCTCCTCTTATGAGAAAAGCCGTTGTTTTTAAACCTGATAGAAACGAGCACGAAGTGTAACGAAGTAAAGTGGATAGCAGGGCTACAAACCGCCAAATGTACCGGAGCATTCATTTCCAAAAAACCTTTTAAACATCAGCACTTAAAAAACATTAATTTCTTCAGCAATTTACCTTTCGAAGCATTATCCTTACCTTCGCACTATGATTTTTACCGATACCCACACCCATTTATATTACGAGCAGGATGCAGAAAAACAGGCCCAATTAATGGAACGCTGCTTTGAAAATAATGTGAACCGTTTGTTTTTGCCGAATGTGGATGTGGCTTCAATTAAGATGATTGATGATTTGGTAGAAAAATACCCTGAAAACTGTTTCGCAATGGCAGGCTTGCATCCTTGTGATGTTAAAGATGATTACGAGGCCCAACTCGAAAAAATTTACAGCAGTATCGATGGCAGAAAAATTTATGCAATCGGCGAAATTGGTATCGATTTGTATTGGGATAAAAGTACATTAAGCATTCAGCAAGATGCTTTCAGGAAGCAAATTAATTGGGCTAAAGACTTGGGCTTGCCAATCGTAATTCATTGCCGAGAAGCTTTTGATGAGGTTTTTGAAGTTTTAGAAGCTGAAAAAGATGATAAACTGAGGGGGATTTTCCACTGCTTTACCGGAAACGAGCAGCAAGCCAACCAAGCGATAAACCTAAACTTTTACTTAGGAATTGGCGGCGTTGTAACGTATAAAAAAGCTGGCTTAGATTTGGTTTTAGCAAATGTTCCTTTAGATAAATTAGTGCTTGAAACCGATTCGCCTTACCTTGCTCCCGTTCCGTTTAGAGGCAAACCGAATGAAAGCAGTTATTTGATTTATGTGGCACAAAAACTTTCAGATATTTATCAGGTTTCAATTGAGGAAATTGCAAATATTACTACTGAAAACTCTAAAAAGATTTTTGGGGTGTAAATCTAATTTACTTCTCGTCATTGCGAGGCACAAAGCAATCTGCATTTACTATACAAACATGCAATTCCGCTTAACTAAGCCTTAGTACAAAACCTACGTTCTACTTAAATCGGCCTAACAAATTTTTCGGGAAGCACAGTGTAAGCCAATTTAATGCCTTTAATAGAAAAACGGCGAAGCCCTCATGAATGCCAATGAAAACAATAATACAAATGAATAATTTTCAGGCGACACCTTTTTTTCTTTTTGTGTAAAAAGAAAAAAGCCCGTCCGGCCAGGACAATTATAGTTCCAAAAGCAGCTAGCTTAAATGCAAAACCAACATCATTTTATAATTGATGTATGAATTACAAATCTTTTGCGTTCTTTTGCGCTGAGCAACCTATTACCAACCAAATGACAAAAATATTGATAATTTATACCGGTGGCACCATCGGTATGGTAAACGATCCGGATAATGGAATGTTAATTCCTTTCGATTTCGACCAGATAAAAAATAACGTTCCTGAACTTAACCGTTTAAATTATCAATTAGATGTCCATTCTTTCGACCCGGTTTTGGATTCATCAAATATGGACCCCGAAATTTGGAAAACCTTAGCCGAACTGGTTTATAAAAATTACGATTTATACGATGGTTTTGTAATCCTACACGGCTCTGATACAATGGCTTTTACCGCTTCGGCATTAAGTTTTATGCTGGAAAACCTGAGTAAACCTGTGGTTTTAACCGGTTCGCAATTACCTATCGGACAAATTCGTACAGATGCAAAAGAGAACTTAATTACGGCTTTGGAAATTGCCGCGACAAAAGAAAAAGGCAAAGCGCTTGTGCCCGAAGTTTGCATTTATTTCGATGCCCAGTTATTCAGAGGCAACCGTTCTATCAAATATAACATCGAAAAATTTGAAGCTTTCCGTTCGCCCAATTATTCATTATTGGCAGAGGCTGGTGTACATTTACAATTTCACACCAACTATATTTTAGATGCTCCGGAAGAGCGTTTGAACTTACGCACCAACTTTAATCCGAATATTGGTGTGCTTAAACTTTACCCTGGTATTACGCCGCAAGCCGTTCAGGCCATTACCGAATCGAAAGTAGATGCCATAATTTTGGAAACTTTTGGCTCGGGTAATACGACAACGGCAACATGGTTTTTAGATAGCTTGAAACAAGCAATAGACAGCGGAAAAATCATTGTAGACATTTCGCAATGCAAAAAAGGTTCTGTCCAGTTAGGGCGTTACGAAACCAGTAGAGATTTACAACAAATGGGTATTTTAAGTGGTTTCGATTTAACTTTTGAAGCTACGGTAACCAAACTGATGTTTGTAATGGGCTTAGGTTTACCAATCGAAGACAGCAAGAAACTAATGGAAAAATCGTTGCGTGGCGAGATGACAAACGACTAAACTATTGCATCATCGCTTTGCGTTTTCAGTAGAATACCTTTATTTTAGTTGCATATCTTCTTATCCTTAAAAAAGAAATTTATGCCCGATAAAATCATCATTGGTGTAACAGATTGTAGTAAATTCGAAATCTATCGCGATTGGGTTTTAAGTTACGATGAACGTGTTGAAGTGATTCAACTTGGCTATAAACTTAATAATTTCGACGACATTAAAAATTGCGTCGGCATTGTATTAACCGGTGGTGAAGATGTTCATCCACGCTTTTACAATCAGCCAGAATATTATCCATATTGCTACGATGATGATATTGATGAACAGCGAGATGAATTTGAATTTAAGGTTTTAGCCTATACCGAAGAAAACCAGATTCCGGTTTTAGGTATTTGTAGAGGCATGCAGGTTGGTAATGTATTTTTTGGTGGCAATTTAATACCTGACATTCCGACCTGGGGGAAATTTGCACATTCTAAAATGCCCGACAAAAGCGATAGATACCACGAAATTTTAGTCAATCCATCTTCATGGTTAAGCCAAATTGTAAATACCGATAAGGGTTTAGTAAATAGCAATCACCATCAAAGTACAGATAGGATGGCAAAGGGTTTTGTAGTGAGCGCCATTACAGCCGATGGAGTTGCCGAAGCAATGGAACGTTTGCATCCCGAAGGAAAATCTTTTCTGCTTTTTGTACAATGGCACCCAGAAAGGCTAAAAGACAAACAAAGTCCGTTTAGCAAGAATTTGCACAATGCTTTTATTAATGCGATTTTAAGGTAAGTTAATTTAACCGCAAAGCGCACGGAGATGAAACGCAAAGAACACAAAGCTGGTTGTTTAACGGCATAATCTTCTTTTTCTTTGCGATAAACTTTGCGTTCTCTGCGGTTAAAATAATTTCAAGTATTTACATGCATTGGTAGTAAAGAACAGATCTGCGTGATAATACCTCACCCCAAAACCAGTTCCAATTCTTTTTTATTAAATTGCCGATTAATAATTTTCGATTCATCTATACTAATATTAAATGAGAAAGCTATTCCTGATTATTTCTTGCTGCATTTTTACAGCGAATGTATACGCACAAACCATCGTAAATGAAACTGAAATTGGCGATGGTGATGCCATTGCAGTGCAAACACCAATTGCAATAATTCCTGAACCGGTTTCTGTAATGAAGAAGACCGGAATGTTTACTTTGCCCGAAAATGTAACCATTCATGCGGTAAAAAGTGGCGAATTAAAACAATCAATTGCCTTTCTAACAGATAGAATCACAACATCAACAGGCAAATTTGTAAGTACGGCAAACAATGCCGCGCATCCAACCATAAAATTAATTTTGAATGCTCAGGCAGATGCTCAACTTGGAAATGAAGGTTACAAACTGAACATCAATCCGACACAAATTGTAGTTACCGCAAATAAACCTGCCGGGATTTTTTGGGGTGTACAATCCTTAATTCAATTATTTCCTACACAAATCGAAAGCAAAGAATTAGTTAAAAATGTAAAATGGCAAGCACCGTGTGTTGATGTAATCGACTACCCAAAATTGGGCTGGAGAGGCTTAATGTTTGATGTTGCCCGTCATTTCTTTACTAAAGATGAAGTTAAACGCTTCATCGATGATATGGTTCGTTACAAGTTTAACTTATTACACTGGCATTTAACAGATGATGAAGGCTGGAGAATTGAAATAAAGGGTTTACCTAAACTTACCGAAGTTGGTGCCTGGAGTGTAAAAAAGGTAGGTACTTTTGGCGATTTTATTCCGCCTACGGCTGATGAACCACGTACCTATGGCGGTTTTTATACACAAGATGACATTAAGGAAATTGTACAATATGCACAAGAGCGTTTTGTAAATATTATGCCCGAAATTGATGTTCCCGGACATAGTTTAGCTGCCATCGCTTCTTACCCTGAATTATCTTGCACGCCTGATGCTGTAAATTACAAAGTACGTTCTGGCGAAAAAATTATGGACTGGAGTCGCGGTGCACCACCATTGGCTTTGGTTGATAATACGCTTTGTCCGGCAAATGAGAAGGTTTATGTTTTCTTAGATACCGTAATTACTCAAGTTGCAAAACTTTTCCCTTTCGAATATATACACATGGGTGGCGATGAAGCACCGCATAATTTCTGGGAGAAAAACGACCAGGTTAAACAATTAATGCAACGCGAAGGCTTAAAAACCATTCCACAAGTACAGGCTTATTTTGAAAAACGAGTAGAACAAATTGTGGTTTCGAAAGGTAAAAAGTTTATGGGTTGGGATGAAATTTTAGAGGGTGGTGTTTCGCCAACGGCTTCTGTTATGAGTTGGAGAGGCTTAAAATATGGAATTCAGGCTTCAAAAGATAAACATAATGTGGTGATGAGTCCGACGGATTTTGCATACCTCGATTACATGCAGGCCGATGTAATTACCGAACCGAAGGTTTATGCCTCACTCCGTTTAAATAAAACTTACCAGTTCAATCCTATTCCGGCAGGTGCCGATCCAAAATACATTATTGGCGGTCAGGCGAATTTATGGACGGAACAAATTTTCAATTTCCGTCAGGTACAGTATATGCTTTGGCCAAGAGCTTTTGCGATTGCTGAATCAGTTTGGAGTCCGATTGAGAAGAAAAACTGGGTTAATTTTGTAGATAGAACTGAACAACATTTTCAGCGTTTAGATTTAGCAGAAACCAAATATTCTGCTGCAATTTACGACCCGGCAATTAGTGTTAAGAGAACGGCAGATAAGCAATTAATGATTGAATTAACACCAGAAATTGATGGTTTGGACATTTATTACAGCTTTGATAACTCTACACCCGATCGTTTTTATCCTAAGTATACATCGGCTATTACACCTCCAAAAGATGCAAGTATGCTACGCATCATTTCTTATAAAGGTAAAAATCCTGTTGGCAGATTAATTAGCTTACCAATTGCCGATTTACAGAAGAGAAGTAGATAATGGGTAAAGAAATCGAAAGAAAATTTCTGATTAATTTGATAGAATGGGATAAATTAGAAAAACCTGCCGGAAAACATCTGAGGCAAGGCTACATTTTAACCGACCCAAATAAAACCATTCGGGTAAGAATTTCTAATGATAAGGCTTGGTTAACCATCAAGGGTATATCAATTGGGGCAACACGACTGGAATATGAATATGAAATTCCAACAGAGGAAGCCAAAGAATTATTGGATAATTTCTCAGAAGCTGAATTGGAGAAAATCAGATATGAGATCGCTTATAAAGAAAAGCTTTGGGAAATTGATGTTTTTTCAGGCAATAATAGCGGTTTAATTGTTGCCGAAATCGAGCTTGAAACGGAAGACGAAATTTTTGAATTACCCGATTGGGTTGCCGAAGAAGTTACACAGGAGCAAAAATACTTCAATTCAAACTTAACTAAATACCCTTTTAAGGATTGGAAATAAACAACAAAGGTTCGCGATAATGCGAACCTTTGTTGTTTAGAGAATTGTTTTACTTCAACTATGTGCATAAATAAATCTTTCACATTTATTTCCTTTTAAACGCATTTCCTATATTCGCTTATTCAAAAATCATCCTTGTTTAATTTTTAATCAGTTATCCCGAAAAGACTGATTACAGACAGAAATTTTAAACAATTAACAAATACAAAAGGATGAAAACAACTAAATTTTTAATGAGTGCGGTTATCGCAACAACGCTGTTTTTGGTAAGTTGTAAACCGAAAGATGCAGATATTCAGGCTGCTGTACAAGCTAAAGAAGCGGCAGGAATTACAGTTTCCGTTTTAAAGGGCGATGTAACACTAACCGGAGAAGTTGCAGACGAAGCTGCAAAAGCCAAAGCCGAAGAAATTGCCAAAGCGGAAAAAGGTGTTAAATCAGTTATCAATAGTTTAACAGTTAAAACCATTGCGCCAGTTATTATTGCCGAAGACCCAATTTTAGCAAAAAATGTTACTGATGCTATTAAAGATTTCACTACAGTAAAAGCTGAAGTTAAAGATGGCGTGGTTAAACTTACGGGAGAAATTAACAGAGCTTCGTTAATGACGCTTTTACAACGCCTAAGCGCATTAAAACCTAAAAAAATCGACAATAAACTAACCATAAAATAACTTGAACAATGGGATTACAAGAAAAATATAAGGCATTAACGGATGCAGCAATTTCTGCTGGCATTGCAAACTTAGCCGTACGAGAGCAAGATGGAATTTTATACATTGACGGAACGGCAGCCAACGCGGTATCGAAAGATAATCTTTGGGAAATTTACAATCAAATCGACCCTAATTTTACTTCAGGCGACTTAGTTTTAAATGTTAACGTAGCAATTGATGTAGCCGTTACGAAAGCAAAAGTTATGACTAAAAGCAGCAATTTAAACATCCGCAAAGGCCCGGGAACCGACCAGCCAATTGTTGGTAAAGCTGCTCACGATGAAATTATTACACTGGTAAACCGTAGTAATGACTTATGGTGGTTAGTTCGCACTAAAGATGGAGAAGAAGGTTATTGTTACGCACAATACCTGGAACCTCAAGCTTAAATTTTTGAATCATTTACAAAAACGCAACCTTTAAAAAAGGCTGCGTTTTTTTTACATCATATAACTGAGTTTAATTAAATTAGAAGTTATAAAATTTTAAAATGGACAGTAAATTAAAAGATGGTGATAAATGCAAGGTAATCGTGGGAACGCACAAAGGTAAATTGGGTATTGTTAGCGATATAAACACTAGCAAAACGGGTCACATTACCATTACGGTAGAGCAAAACGACGGTGTTCGGTTTAAAACCCTAGGCAGAAACGTAAAAGTTTTGAGTTAAACTACTGTAATTTTCAAACTGAAACACATAAGTAACCATATGTTTATATATTTTAATCGAAAAATTACTAAATTCGGCTGCCGATAAGGCGAACCAAACATTATGAAAAACTCTTTATCAGAACAAAGTTTAGAATCGCTTACCAAACAGCGAAACTTATTAAAAGGTGCTGCAATTGGTCTGGGCATTGTATTCCTTTTAGCATTTGGCATAATTTTATATATAGCCATGCAGAAGAAAAACTTTGGATTAATTGCTGTGCTTCCGGCAAGTATGATTACTTTATTGCCAATTCTTATCCGTTTCGGTCAAATCAATACAGAAATAAAATCCAGACAAGTTAACTAGTGAATACTAACGCTCAATCCCTACATCACAATTGCTTAAACTGCAATCGAGAAGTAATTGAAAATTATTGCCAAAGTTGCGGTCAAAAAGCCAGCACCCACCGGTATTCTTTAAAACATTTTGTTGAACACGATTTTATACATGGCATTTGGCATGTTGATAAAGGTGTTTTATATACAATAAAAGAACTCTTTACCCGACCAGGGCACAGTGTTAGAGAATTTATTCAGGGTAAGAGGGCAAAGTTTTTTAGCTTCGTTACATTAATCGTGATTATTCTTGCTACTTCTGGCTTATTAGCGCCATATACACACATTCGCATAACCGATTTAATGCCTGAAAACATTAAGGAACAGATGAATTCTTTTGAGAAGTTCACCACAAAGAATCCAAAAATTGTTATCTTAATTTTGATACCGGTTTATTCGTTGTTCACTTCCTTGTGGTTCAGAAAAGCAAAACTAAACTACAGCGAACATTTGGTTTTAAACTCCTATAAAACTGCTGGCGAATTAATTATTGGCTTACTGTTTACCATATTAACAATATTCTACACCAATACCACCACGCTGTTTTATATTTATTACCTATTCATTGGCTTAGGCGGAATGGTTTATACGGTTTGGTTTTACAGCCAGTTTTTCGGTGGGTATGGTTATTCGAAAAAAGCAGCGATTTTAAGAGCGATAATGGTTCCAATATCCTACATATTCCTATCCGGAATTATTGGATTTGTATTGGGTGTTATTGGATCGATTAAAAAGTAAGGTGCTGCTGGAAAAGTTCGATTAACTTATTTTTTTGGCGAGCGGAATTGACTGATTCGTTAAAGTTCTTCTTAATTAGGCCCTGTCGCTTGTTTAATTTATTTTGTCCTAGCCGGACTGGCTTTTTCTTTTTTTTGGCAAAAAGAAACAAAAACCACCGGCTGAAAATTTTTGTATTCAAGTAACTGCTTTGGCTCTTTGTTGCATCCCCAAAAATTTATTTGGCCGGAAAAAAGTAGAACGTGGATGATGTACTTTGGCCTTACAATGAGCAAACAATAACCAAATTACTAATTAACAAATCTCAATGAACAATTACCAATCAACAATTGAGCAATTTATCAATTAAACAATTTGTCAATTAATCAATTCAAAAATTAACCAATTTATCAATAACCAATTAACCAAGACTCAATCAACAATTTATCAATTAATCAATTCAGCAATTTACCGAGAACCAATTCAACAATTAACCAATTTACAATTCCATCTCTTTCTTCAAAAACTTACCAGTCAAACTAATTGGATTTTGAATTAAACCTTCAGGTGTACCCTCGAATAAGATTCTACCGCCGCCTGCGCCGCCTTCTTCACCTAAATCTATTACCCAATCGGCAACTTTAACCACATCTAAATTGTGTTCGATTACTAAAATCGTATTGCCCTTATCTACCAATTCTTGCAGTACGCCTAAAAGCACATTAATATCTTCGAAGTGTAAACCAGTTGTTGGCTCATCTAGAATATAGAAGGTTTTACCTGTATCCTTTTTCGATAATTCTGTAGCGAGTTTAACCCTCTGTGCCTCACCTCCAGATAAAGTAACAGACGATTGACCTAAAGTGATGTAACCAAGACCAACGTCCTTTAAGGTTTTGATTTTACGGTAGATGTTTGGAATGTGCTCAAAATAAACGCAGGCATCTTCAATACTCATATCCAATACATCGCTGATTGATTTACCGCGGTAACGAACTTCCAGCGTTTCGCGATTATACCTTTTACCACCACATTCTTCGCAAGGCACCTGTACATCCGGTAAAAAGTTCATTTCAATAACCTTCATTCCGCCACCCTGACAAGTTTCGCAACGACCGCCCTTTACATTGAAAGAAAAACGACCAGGCTTATAACCACGAATTTTAGCTTCTGGCAATTGAACAAACAAGTTTCTGATATCAGAAAAAACACCAGTGTAAGTTGAAGGATTTGAACGAGGCGTTCTGCCAATCGGTGCCTGGTCTATCTCAATAACCTTATCAATTTCCTTTAAACCCGTTATTTTCTCGTAAGGTAAAGGTGTTTTCTTCGCCCTGAAAAAATGGTGATTTAATATCGGATATAAAGTTTCGGTAATTAAACTCGATTTACCACTACCCGAAACACCTGTTACCGCAATAAACTTACCCAAAGGAAAATCAACCGAAACATCCTTTAAATTATGTCCATGTGCTTTGATTATGGACAATTTATGTCCGTTACCTTTTCGCCTTACCTTCGGGATTTCTATACCCTTTTTACCGTTTAAGTATTGAGCCGTTAAGGTGTTTGACTTTAAAATCTGCTTTGCTGTACCCTCTGCAACTACTGTTCCGCCATGAATACCCGCACCCGGACCAACATCAATCACCCAATCGGCTTCCAATATCATATCCTTATCGTGCTCTACAACCAGAACGGTATTGCCTAAATCACGCAGATTTTTCAACGCATTAATTAAACGTTCGTTATCCCTTTGGTGCAAACCAATACTTGGCTCATCCAGAATATACATTACGTTCATCAACTGCGAACCGATTTGGGTAGCCAATCGAATACGTTGTGCCTCGCCACCCGAAAGTGTACGGGCAGTTCTATCTAATGTTAAATAAGTTAAACCAACATCGGTTAAGAAACCAATACGGGCCTTAATTTCTTTTAAAATTTCTTTGGCAATAATATTCTGACGCTCAGAAAGTCGTTCATCAACGTTTTCAAACCATTTGTAAAGGTTATTTATATCCATTGAAGATAAGTCGAAGATGTTCATACCATCAACCTTGAAATGCAAACTTTCTTTCTTTAACCTTGCGCCATTGCATTCAGGGCAGGTTTTAAGTTTCCGGAAAGCTTCCATATCATCAACCGCAGCCTCACTCCTTTTCTCGTTCTGTTCTTCGAGCATTTTTATGATACCATCGAAAGTGATATTATAATTCTGAACGTTCCACTTGTTGTACTCAACCTCAACCTTAATTAAATCATTCGCACCATTTAAAATGATGTTGATAACCTCATCGCTGAGTTTTTCGATTGGTGTAGATAAAGAGAAATTGTATTTTTTAGATAATGCTTTCAAAACCTGAAACATCCAGGTATCGCGGTATTCGCCAAGCGGAGCCAACCCTCCATTTAAAATACTCAACTTTGGATTCGGCATAACCGATTCCTTATCCACCACGAAAATATAACCTAAACCATCACAGCGCTCACACGCCCCATAAGGCGAGTTAAAAGAAAAGCTGTTTGGTTGTGGTTCATCGTAAGAAATGCCGGTTGTTGGACACATTAAAAACTTACTGAAATGCGCCACATTGTTATCCTTATCGCTGATTTTGATAACACCCTTACCCATTTTCATGGCAATTTGAAGCGAATCTAACAGGCGTTTTTTATCTTTTTCATCAATGATTAGTCTATCGATTACCACTTCAATATCGTGGATTTTATACCTATCCACCTGCATTTTAGCGGTGATGTCTTTGATTTCGCCATCTACCCGAACTTTGGTATAACCTTGCTTACGGATTTGCTCAAACAATTCTCGGTAATGCCCTTTTCTACCTTTAACCACAGGCGCAAGGATATTCACTGGCACACCATCAAACTTTTTATAAATATTTTGGAGAATCTGGTCTTCGCTCATGCGCTCCATTTTCTCACCGGTATTGTACGAGTAAGCATCTGCAACACGAGCATAAAGCAAACGCATAAAATCGTAAATCTCGGTAATGGTACCCACCGTAGAACGCGGGTTTTTACTGGTGGTTTTTTGTTCTATGGCAATAACCGGACTTAAGCCCGAAACCTTATCCACATCGGGGCGTTCCATGCCACCCATAAACTGGCGACTGTAAGCGCTAAAGGTTTCCATGTAACGGCGTTGTCCTTCGGCGTAAATGGTATCAAAAGCCAGCGAAGATTTACCGCTACCACTCAAACCGGTTATTACAACCATTTGATTGCGAGGGAAACTCACATCGATATTTTTTAAATTATGTACCCTTGCTCCGTAAACTTCTACATCTTTTTGCTCGCCAAGGTCGATAGATTTATTGCTCATATTTTTATAAAAAGTTGGGAAATTACAGACCTGAAAAATGGCTAAATTCCAATCGGCAAAATTGCTAAAAATTTTATCAAAATGAAAGTGTAAGTCAAACTGTATTAAGGATTAATTGTCATAATTATTTATACCCTTTTTAACAATGATGTTTACATTTTGAAAGGCTTTCTTCTATTAACATTAAGCGTAGATAAGGGTTTTGTATTTTTTTGTTTTTGGTTTCGCAAAGCGGATGATTTGTTTGATGCTTGGTTTAAATTTATTAGTTTTAGAAGAATAAATTTTACGCTACTCTATCTTCGCCAATCCCTCCTGTTTTGGATATATTTGTGCTATGAAGTAGCGCATATATATGAGTTATGTGTAACCTTATGACAACAGCGAAACATATTTTCATAGTGACAATTCTTACAACAATTAACACTTGCTGTTTCGGACAGTCAATTGACAAGACTTTTTCAGGTTGGTGGGCTCGGACAAGTTGGACATTTGAGTTTAATAATGACAACACCTATAAAAGAACTTCAAACGGACACTTTGGAAACACTACCTATGACGGGGAATATGAAATGATTGGAGACACAATTTGTTTAGTTACCGGTAGCGAACAAATAACTGGAATACAACGCTCAAAGTATTTACTTGACAAAGACAGTTTATTAATTGACCTTCAACTTTACTATGATTACAAGATTGTTGGCAAAGACATAGACATTTACAATAGTAAAAAGCGTTATGACATTTTGAAGAAACCAAATATGGACTCTTTAATTATTGTGTCAAGACGGCAACTTGACACAATAGTTCAACATTGCATTTCCCTTCTAACGACAAGTAGAATTATTGAAATAAAAGATGCCGACCACATAAAAATAATTAGGCTTATTAATACCATAAATCTGAGCCAAGACATTTCATTCAAAACTGGGATTTATGCAGACTTTATGAAACGACTGAAAGACAAGGACTACGAAAAACAATTTTCTCATTTATACGACTGGACACCAAACAGAGGGATGGGATTTTACTTTCAAAAGCTACAAGTTGAACTTGGCGGGACACCTCATTTGTTTAGCACATACACAATAATATAACGAGAAAGGCTACCCCACTAGTTTAAGTGTTCGCTTTTTCAGCGGACACTTAAATTTGCAGCAAAAACCGAAGACTGCGTCTGGAAATGAAGCACTAACAATAAGACTGTGCGAGGTTACGGTCAAAGACCTTGGTTTTTATATAAGATTTAAGTGACCCTGCGGAACCCCACTAGTTTAAGTGTTCGCTTTTTCAGCGGTCACTTAAATTTGCAGCAAAAACCGAAGACTGCGTCTGGAAATGAAGCACTAACAATAAGACCGTGCGCGGTTACGGTCAAAGACCTTGGTTTTTATATAAGATTTAAGTGACCCTGCGGAACACTTAAACCAGAAAGGGGGGCGTGCAATTCAAGAAATAAATGGGACACAAGCATACATTCAAGACGAAGGACCTGTAAATTTGTTAGACATTGACAAATTTGTTATTGTGGACGACTACGTTTACGGTTTGACTGGTAATGCAAATGAAAATTATGATGGAAAATATTTTGTTTACGACTTGAAAAATAATTTCTTAAGACATTTGAACAAGAAAAAGATTATACCGACTTTTTGACAACTAAAAGCCTTGACACAAAACCCGACTACAAAGACTTTAATTTTTATTACAGACAACATTGGAGCGGATGGAGATTTTGGATTTTACCATAATGACCCCCACTAATTTATTGTTCGCCTTTTCAGCATTCACTTAAATTTAAATACATAAACCGAAGACTTTGCTTGAAGATAAAGCCGCCAACTAATTAACAGAAACTTGATTACAATAATAATGACTGATAGAATTGAGCAATTTTTTAAAGCGTATTGGACAAAAGGAATGAAATCTGTTTACACTGAAAAAGTTCCTAAAGAAATCATGCAATCTGTAGTTAACGGTGATGGTTGGTATGAATGGAAACTCATTCCAGGAACTTTAACAACAGATGATTACATAAAAGTTGAAGCAAAATTTAATGTTATATTTCCTGAGAATTTTATTGAATGGCATAAAAGATATTTTTTTGCAGATTGCGACTGTTCAATAATAAGGCTGCCACATTCTCTGCCAACTAAACCACTAGCAGAATTAATAGATAACCTTAGTTGGAACATATCAAGTCAACTTATCTCATTGGGAATTATACCATTTGCTGACGAGGGAAATGACACAGGACCACTCGTATTCGACACAAGAAATATAAAGGATAAAAAAGATTTTCCAATAAGAGTTTATGACCACGAGTATGGTGGCGATTTGGACGGATTGAGCAAAATTATTTTTTCTTCCTTCGACAAAATGTTAGAATGTCTAACCCATTTTTTAATAGAGACTAAAACAAAGAAACGCTTTGAAGTAATACCTGACTTTTATGCAATAGATCCAAAAGGCGCAGGTTCGACAGGCAAATCATATTGGGCAAGTTGGGTAGCTATGGACAAAGCAAACTTTGAAGAATTTGGATTTTAAACCCCCTCTAGTTTAAGTGTTCGCTTTTTCAGCGGTCACTTAAACTTATAATGTTAACCAAGACTTTGTCTGAAAATATAGCAGTTGCAAATAGGTTGGATAGTGCTAAATTTCGGTCGGAGACCTTAGTTTCAATTAAAGATTTAAGTGATCCTTCGGAACACTTAAACCAGTAAATGCTTTATTTACCTTCGCCACTTCCTTATTCACTTCCGCCACAACCTTATTTACTTTTACCACAACCCTATTTACTTTTGCCACTGCCTTATTTACTTTTGCCACAACCATATTTACTTTTGCCACTGCCTTATTTACCTTCGCCACTTCCTTATTTACTTCCACCACTTCCCTATTTACTTTTACCATAGCCTTAATTACTTTTACCACAACCATATTTACTTTCTCCACTGCCTTATTTACATTTGCCACAACCTTATTTACTTTTGCCAAATCCCTATTCAAATCAGACAAACCTTTATTGAAGTTTACATTGCTTATAAATAACAAACAGGCACCTGGATTACGCTATAACCCGAATGCCTGCTGCTTGACGAAATTATTAATCTATTTTTTATCGTTTTCTAAAAGAGAAACCTGTAATTGCATTATAAAAGGGGTTATCTTTTGCTAATGTTGCCCTTAAATAGCGTTTAACCTTGGTCACTAAATCTGCCAGTCCGCTGTTAGGCGCATAAAATATTTGGTAACGTTTGTTACGGGCTTCCTCTATTGGAAGTTTTGCGGTAGCTACATTACCATTTGTTTCTTCCATCTCTGTCAGAATGGAATTTAAATCCTGGATGTCTATTCCACTACCCGATGTGGCGTATTCGCCACTTGCCGATAACACATCGATATATTGTTTCAGGTTTTCTATTCTGCTATCGAAAGAGACTTGCGATTGCGACACATTTTTTTTAGGGGTATCGGCATCTTTTACAGGTTTAGACTTCTTTGAAACGCCCCGAATCTTATTTGCCAGATTTTTAGCAGTATCTATTTCGTTCGGATTACTGATGCAAACTTTGTAAAAGTTTAGGCTTCGGGTTATTTTATCATTTAACACACTAAATGCCAGTGTTTGTTTATCTACAGCGGTGCTGTATGAAGGTACAGCAACGCTTACTGCCCTCATTGCTTCTTTGGCTGCCGTTAAATGGCTGCGTAAATTTGCCAGGCTCAGCTCCCGCTTAGGTGGCATATAGAGGTCATCTAGTTTTGATAGTAATTCTAAAAAATCTTCGTAATCTGCTAATTGTTTTGCAAAGCCAACTTCTGATGTTGATGCCATAATATTTGGTTGTTAAGTTAAAAATCTAATTGGGCGGGAAGATTTTCGGTTCGAGATTTTGCAGCAATTTTAATTAGATATTTTAATCGAGCATCGGGATGCTGCTCTCTTAAAATTAGGCCGAATGGCTAAGGCTTTTTTATTCTAAAGTCCTTTAATTAAGGGGTGATTTCTGAGCGATACTGTTGCGAAATCTTAAAGCAATATTGTAAAAATAAATCAGCTTTCAAAAGATTTATGCGAGTTTGAGCAACACCCCTAGTTTATTGTTCGCTTTTTCAGCGGTCAATAAATTTATAATGCAAACTAAGACCTTGTCTGTAAATATAGAAGTTGCCTATCGGGTTGAGCAGTGCTCAATTTCAGTCTAAGACCTTGGTTTGAATAACAGATTTAAGTGATC
The DNA here is from genome assembly GCF_032678425.1 of Pedobacter aquatilis. Lineage (GTDB taxonomy): Bacteria > Bacteroidota > Bacteroidia > Sphingobacteriales > Sphingobacteriaceae > Pedobacter > Pedobacter aquatilis_B. Next base: position 523,060 of record NZ_JAVTSG010000001.1, read on the forward strand.
CTGCGGAACACTTAAGCCAGAAATGAGTTTAATGAGGCAAATAAAAACTTGCATTAGTTATTTTTGGTTCTTCACCAGTCACTTAAATTTACAATACAACCAAAGACTTTGTTTGGAAATATAAAATTAGCTACTCCCTCCCTTCTAGTTTAAGTGTTCGATTTTTGAGCAGTCACTTAAATTTGCAGCAAAAACCGAAGACTGCGTCTGGAAATGAAGCACTAACAATAAGATTGTGCGAGGTTACGGTCAAAGACCTGGGTTCTATATAAGATTTAAGTGATCCTGCGGAACAATAAACCAGAAATGAACAATAAACCAGAAATTCAACGACAAGCAACAAAAACAACTTATAGGAATAATATTTATCTTTAGGATTGTCTGCCTTTTATAATTTAAAACTGCGGTAGACAATTGAAGTAATAAAAGATGGCAACAAGATATAAATTTGGAGATAGTGGCATTCCGCATTTCATAACATTTGCCGTGGTTAATTGGATTGATGTTTTTAGCAGAGAATGTTATAAAGAAATTGTTGTAGAGAGTTTAAAATTCTGTGTGGCAGAAAAAGGATTGAATTTGCACGCTTGGGTAATTATGAGTAATCATATTCATTTAATTGCTAGTGCCAAAGATGGTTTTGAGCTGGTTAACATCATCAGAGATATGAAAAAGTATACGAGTAAGATGATTATTGCAAGCATTGAAACTAATATTGAGGAAAGTAGAAAAAACTGGATGTTGTGGATGTTTAAACGAGCCGGAGAAAAAAATAGTAACAACAAAATTTATCAGTTTTGGCAACAAGATAATCATCCAGTAGAACTATCTTCTAATCAAATGATGGAGCAGAAATTAAATTATTTACATGAAAATCCTGTTAACGCAGGTTTGGTAGCCGAAGCTCAACATTACAAGTACAGTAGCGCTACAGATTACTATGAAGAAAAAAATGGCTTAATACCGCTATCTTTAATGTAGTCTCAAATTTCCAACCCAATAGTTTATCGTTCACTGTTTCAGTATTCCCTTCTAGTTTATTGTTCGCTTCTTCAGCGGTCAATAATTTATAATGAAAACGAAGACCTTGCCTGTAAATATAGAGTTGCCTATCGGGTTGAGCAGTGCTCAATTTCGGTCTAAGACCTTGGTTTGAATAACAGATTTAAGTGACCCTACGGAACACTTAAACCAGAAATAGAGGCATAAAATCAACTACTCCCTGCCCGTACTAGTTTAAGTGTTCGCTTTTTCAGCGGTCAATAAATTTATAGTGAAAACAAAGACTTTGTCTGCAAATATAGAAATTGCCTATCGGGTTGAGCAGTGCTCAATTTCGGTCTAAGACCTTGGTTTGAATAACAGATTTAAGTGATCATACGGAACACTTAAACCAGAAATGAGCTAAATTGAGGTTTTTCAAATAAAATTGGAAATACACGACGCCTTACTCCCTCCCCCTATTCCTTAAAAACCCCGACGACAACCCAAAACGCATATAAGCATACTTATCCTGAAAATAAATATTGTAATTATCCTCTCCATAATAACCCACCGCAGCCATTAAAAACACATTATGCATAAACGGGAAACTATAATTAAAGTTGATTTCTGCGTTTAGCCGCTTCTGAATATTTGCAATATTTTTGCCGGGAATTTTATTCACCGCATAAGAAAGTTCGGCATTTAACCTCCAGGTTTCTTTTTCGCTTTTTCTATTGTTCTGAATCAACGATTTTCTTTCCATTTCATCATATCTTCTAAACGAGAAATTATACAGCACCCTGGTAAAACCGAATCCATCATCCAAAACCGGCTCATACCTAAAAAGTTTATGCGTTTGAAAACCGATTCTATGGTTTAAGGTATAATATTTTTCATCGCCTTCGGCAGATTTTAACAAATGCCCAAAGCGATAGGAAAATGTTAAATAATTGGCATTGAAATTCCCATTGAAGGTGTTAATGCTTCCATCGGGGTTTCTAGCGTCCTGGTCTTGACCGTTAGAATGGTGCGTAAAAGCCAGTTCGGCATATTTATAATGATTTGGATCTGTATTTAAGCGGGCATAAAGCGCTCCACCCAAACGATAACTTGGCGTACGAACCGCAGCAGAAAATTCATTTCGCACCCGAACCGTAAAATCTGGAATAATCGAAAGCGCAATTGGCGATTTATAGCTCCCCAAAAGCATATAAGTTGTTGTTAACCGACCATTAATTACATATTTTGATGGCGCACCAATTTCTCCGAATGGCGATGTATAAGCCAAATCTGCATTTTCTTTATAGAGACTAACGAAAGATTTATTGGCCTGTTCCCGTTTCAGTTGGAGGGAATCAGTAGAATTTGCCTGGGCAAAAAGCAACGTGGGGAATACGATATTTATAAGGAGCAGCAGCTGTTTCTTCATTACCCAATAAACGTTTGTTTACGAAGAACGGTTTTGTGTTTTTTGGGAATAGGAAGAAATGTTTAAATTAACACCAAAAACAACCAAACACCCCCTTTAAACTTTCTGAAAAAAAACAGTCAAAGTTTAAAACGAACATTATGAAGAATCTAAACCTATTGTTGCTCATCACTTTATCATTTGTAAGTTGCAAAAAAGGCAACAACCCAACACCAACCAATCCGGATACCGGAATCTATTTCCCGGCCAATGCCAATACAACCTGGGAAACGACAACGCCCACACAGTTAAGTTGGAATACCAACGCCATTGCCGATTTAAAAACCTACCTCAATCAAAAGAATTCTAAATCCTTTATGATTCTTGTAAATGGCAGAATCGTTATGGAAGAATATTTCAACGGGCACAACGCGACCACAGAATGGGAATGGAACAGCGCAGGCAAAACCTTAGTATCAACCACAACAGGCATTGCGCAACAAGAAAATTTATTAAACATCAACAATAAAGCATCAGATTATTTAGGCACTTCGTGGACAAGTATGCCCATTGATAAGGAAAACTTAATTACCGTAAAAAATTTACTGACCATGACGACCGGTAATGACGACACCAAACAGCTTGTAGTAAAACCCAACCTTACCTACGTTGCCGATGCCGGAACAAGATGGGCTTACAGCAATATTTTTCAAAAGTTAACCGATGTGGTTGCCAAAGCCACCAACAAGGATTTTGAAACTTACTTTAATGAAAAGCTGAAAAACAAAATCGGCATGGATGGTTTCTGGAACTTCGGTACAATTTACACCATTTACCACAGCAGCACCAGGAGCATGGCAAGATTCGGCCTGCTGGCACTAAATAAAGGAAAATGGAAAGACGAACAGGTTATCAATGAAGCCTACTTTAACGATGCCATCAATACATCGCAAAGCATCAATCCATCTTATGGTTATTTGTGGTGGCTCAACGGAAAAACGAAGTTTATGATTCCAGGAGAGCAAACCGTTTTCAACGGATTTTTAGTACCTAATGCACCAGCAGATATGTATGCTGCAATGGGCGCAAACGACCAACGCATTTATGTTATCCCGAGCAAAAAAATGGTTATTATTAGAATGGGAAATGCCTCAAACCCAAGCAATCCTAATTTTGCCGTTTCGGGTTTTGATAATGAACTTTGGGCGAAAATAAATGCGGTTATTAATTAGCATAAACCATTCGGAATAAACCTATCGATTAAACATTTTGCTGATAGTGGAACAAAGAATTATCTTTAACCACTTGATAAAATCATTACCCTCGTTATTACACAGTAAAGAAGTCCCATCGGTAAATACAACCTAATTAACAGGTTATAATCAGAATATTTTAAGATGAGCATCGAACAATTATTTCAAGACAAAACAGTAAAAGCAAAGGCCAAAGTTGCAACCATCGGGAACTGGCTATTAAACGAAGAACTGCCAATAGAAGAATTATTAGCCTATGCCGAAAAACAGAAAGCAAGTAGTGATAAAGCAACCTGCATTGAAGCCCTGGAGTATGCAACCAAAACCACTCCCGCTATTGCCACAGAAAGTTTGTTCACTTATGTAACGGAGGCATTAAAAAACGACGAACCACGCATAAAATGGGAAAGTGCCAAAGTTATCGGAAACATAGCTAAACTATTCTCAACCCATCTTGAAACAGCAATACAAAACCTTTTACTAAATGCAGAAAACAATGGTACAGTAGTGCGCTGGGCAACAGCTTCTGCTTTGGCAGAAATCCTCAAACTAAAAACAGAAAGCAATAATGCCTTAACACCAAAAATCGAATCTCTTTGTGAACTTGAGGAAGATAATGGCGTAAAGAAAAAATACCTTGATGCTTTAAAAAAAGTAAAAAAATAATTTATTTAACTTTAAGATAAAAACAGACAAGATGGCAAATAATGTTTCCCTTCACAGAGTTTTGGCTGCAAGCCCTGAAAAAGTTTATAAAGCATTTACAGACCCCGATGCGATGGCAGCCTGGCTACCTCCATACGGTTTTGTTTGCAAGGTGCACAGCATGGATGTAAAAGTGGGCGGCAAATACAAAATGTCTTTCACCAATTTTACTACAGGCAATAAACAATCCTTCGGTGGCGAATATTTAGAAATTAAACCCAATGAATTTTTAAAATATACCGACCAGTTTGATGACCCGAATTTACCCGGACAAATGATTACAACCATCACGCTTAAAAAGGTGATTTGCGGAACTGAACTGATTGCAACACAGGACGGAATTCCAGAAGCCATCCCTGCAGAAATGTGCTACTTAGGCTGGCAAGAATCTTTAGAAAAATTAAAGCATTTAGTAGAACCGAATATCCCCGACGCATAAATAAAACACAAAACTCAGCAAGTTTCGGATTTTATGACGGCAAAATTGTGCTGACATTTGAATTATAAAATTCAGAATTATGAAAGCACAAGACGAGATAAACTACCAAAGAATTGCTGATGCGATAGAATATATAAAAAGCAATTTCCAGCAGCAGCCTAATTTGGACGAGATTGCTGCAAAAGTGCATTTAAGCCCGTTTCATTTTCAACGCTTATTTAGCGAATGGGCTGGTACTACCCCAAAAAAGTTCCTGCAATACATCAGCATCGAGCACGCCAAAAAATTACTATCCAATAATCAGGCTACACTATTCGATACTGCATTTGAAACAGGCCTTTCAGGAACGGCAAGATTACATGACCTGTTTATTAATATTGAGGGCATGACACCTGCCGAATATAAACAGGGCGGGAAAAATCTTTCTATAAATTACAGCTTCGCCGAAAGTCCGTTTGGCAGTTTAATTGTTGCTTCTACACCTAAAGGTATTTGTTATATGGCATTTGAAAATGATGAACAAACGGCACTTAAAAACCTCAAAACTAAATTCCCTAATGCAACGTTTCAGCAGAAATTAGATTTAATACAACAAAACGCCCTATTCATATTTCAAAACGATTGGAGTAAAATCCAAAAGATAAAGCTGCACCTGAAAGGCACCGATTTTCAACTCAAAGTTTGGGAAACCTTGCTAAAAATCCCAATGGGCCAGCTTTCTACTTATGGGAATATCGCAGCGCGAATTGAAAGCCCCAATGCTTCCAGAGCGGTAGGTACAGCCATTGGCAGCAATCCGGTAGCCTTTCTTATTCCATGCCACAGGGTTATTCAATCTACCGGAATATTCGGTGGTTATATGTGGGGTTCGACAAGAAAAACGGCAATTATAGGATGGGAAGGGGCATTAATAGATATTAGCGGTCAGTAGCTGGTGATTAGTCGTCAGTGGATATTAAAAGAGAGTGATCAGTCGCCAGTGGATAGTGATCAGTATGTATTAATAAAAGTCTATCGAACAAATCACACAAGTAAAGTTTGTATACATGTAAAAACTAAAAACACCTAACCACGGACAACTGACAACTAACGACTATATGAACCTTTTCGACGACATCATCGACAAAACGAGGAATTTGCTGCCAAAAGATGGTACCGTAAATTACTATGGTAAATTATTTACATACAATGAGGCTAATCATTACTTTAATAACCTATTGGATAACATTGAGTGGAAAAATGATGAGGCAATTATCTTTGGAAAGAAAATCATTACCAAAAGAAAGGTGGCCTGGTATGGCGAAAAACCTTTCGAGTACACGTACTCCAATACAACCAAACATGCGCTCCCCTGGACAAAAGAATTACTGGATATTAAAACACTTGTAGAAAAAGAATCAGGAGAAACCTATAACTCCTGTCTACTTAATTTATACCACGATGGAAATGAAGGTATGGCCTGGCACAGCGATGGCGAAACAGATTTGAAGAAAAACGGTGCAATAGCTTCATTAAGTTTTGGTGCAGAAAGAAAATTCGCCTTTAAACACAAGCAAACCGGCGAAAAAGTAGAAATGATTTTAGAACACGGTAGCCTTTTGGTCATGAAAGATGCTACACAAACTTATTGGCTGCACAGGTTGCCACCAACCAAAAAAATCTTAAAAGCAAGGGTAAATCTAACATTCAGAACCATTGTTGAATAATTTAATCCCAGCTTATGGTTGTACCATTTTCCGTAGGATGCCCGGTGCAAACTAAAACCCTTCCCCTCTCCACTTCATCATCAGTAAGTACCTCGTTATAATCCATCCTTACATGTCCTGCAGTACAATTTGCAACACAGGTACTGCAAACACCACCGCGGCAACTGTAAGGTAGTTTAATTCTATGCTCCAAGGCAACATCTAAAATCCGTTTCGGCCAGGGGATATCCAAATGATGAATTTCGCCTCTAAAATTTAAAATAACTGAGTAGGTATTTTTATCTACTACCTTCTCTGTGCCATCATCCTCATCAACTTCATCTTCGGGCAGCACGAAAGTTTCGCGTTTTATTTGCGCAATATCAAAGCCCATCCCAAGCAAAGTAATTCGGCATAAATCCATATAGATAATTGGTCCACAGGTGTAGAAAAGTGCATCCTTCCTATCAAAAACCAGATTTTCTTTAAGCAGTTTATCAATGTAAAACTTGTTAAGCCTGGCCGTCATTAAATTTTTGCTGTTGCTAAAAATCCATATAACCTTTAACCTATCGGGATATTTAGCCTGCCAACCGTTTATTTCATTGTAAAATAAGGTATCTTCCAAAGAACGATTGCTATAAATAAGCGTGATTTTTGATTGCCTGTCTCTAGTGAGAGCAGTTTTTAGGATGGAAAATAAGGGAGTTATACCTACTCCGGCTGCAAACAGAAAAACATCACGTTGTAAATCCCTTTCCGGCTCATAACTAAACAAACCTTGCGGCTCTTGAGCATATAGAATATCACCTACCAAAGTTTTATGATGCAGAAACCTGGAAATCTCTCCATTTTCAACACGTTTTACCGTTATAGCTAATGGTTCATCAACATCAGGAGAGCTATTAAACGAATAAGAACGCCTTATCTCCTGGTGTTTGCCTTCAAATATTAAGGATATAAACTGACCAGCCAAATATTTCGGATAATCGTCCTCGATAGATTTAAGTTGGATGGTGATGTTATCTCCAGGCTGATTAATAATCTTATCTATTCGCAGTTTATACATATTGCAAAGGAAGGGATTTGATGAAAAAGATTAAAGCTAAAAAAATTAAAGACAAAAAATCTGTGAATTCTGTGATTCTGTGGCTTAAAAAATCTAGCAAAAAAAAACGTCCTGAATAATTCAGGACGTTTACCAAATGCTTGTCTTTTATTTCTTATTCGGCGTTATAAGCCAATAATTCTTTAGGTTTCTCGTAACCATAACGTGTCGGGTGCTCAATAATTTGTTTCATCGAAATCACTTTATAAACGTAACCACCGGTTTCACGGTTGAGCCTCATTTTGTAGTAATTGTCTTGATTTTGATTATTGATTTGCCTGCGTAAGCGTCCGTCGCCAACATTATATGCCGCAGCAACCAATGTCCAGCTTTCTAAGCCACCATACATTTCTTTGATGTATTTACAGGCCGCAACGGTCGATTTACGTAAATTATAACGCTCATCAGTATTTCCGTTAACCTTCAAACCATAACTGCGGGCTGTTCCCGGCATAAATTGCCAAACACCAGCTGCACCTTTTGGCGAAACGCCACCCTGCATTCCCGATTCTACTAATGCTAAGTATTTAAAATCTTCAGGAATTCCATATGCTGCTAAAATCGGTTCGATAATAGGGAACCATTCTGCAGCCTTGCGTTGTAATCGATGTGTTTGTGTATTATCGAATGAATGTGCCGCAAGGATTTTTTTCATTTTTCGCTCAACTCGCTTATCACCTAATGGTAATGTTTCATCGGCAAAATTTAATCTGGCCATCAGAGATTTCGGCTCTGCTTTCTTTGGCGCTTCTTTTTGGGGTATTTTAGTGTTTAATTTTTCTTCTTTTAAAAGACTTTTTTGTGCTAAGGGCATTTGGTAAGCGAACACTTTTGCCATAATAAATAGTGCAGACACTATCAAAAATGGTACTATGTGTTTCTTTAACATCTTCCTCCTTTTTTTGGTGAACTTATAAAAAACGTTGGCAAAGGTAAAAAATAATGATCAGATTATCAAGCACTTGCAAAACAAACCCCAAAAATCACCATTTAAAGTGCTTTAAACGTGGGTTTTAAATTTTGATTTTCGACTCTATTTTTCTATTTTAGAGGCTATTTTTTTATCAAATTTTTACGCTGCTCAAAATTGTTTAGTTCATCAATTTTGCCTAAATTTGCAGCCCGCATTTTAGGTGCGGTTAATTGCGTATCATGATAAATAAAAACAACAGGAACAGTCGGGATGACAAGTCCAAACCGGGCAGCCGGAAAACAGAAGGCAGAAGCAATGCCGGAAGTTCTGATAGAAGAAGAACAGAAGACAAAGACAGCAAATTCAAAAAATCATCCGATTCAAAAGAAGGCTTCAGACCTCGAAGCACAGGCAACAAAGATTTTAAATCAAAATCATTTGGCGATAAAAAAGATTTCAAACCAAGAAACGAAGAACCTAAAGGTTTTAAGTTTGGCGATAGAGAATTCAAATCGAAGGATGCAAAACCCGAAGGACGCAGCTTTAAACCGGGAGAAGGAAGTTCAAGAGATTACAAACCAAGAACAGGCGACAGAGATTTTAAAGCAAAAGATGGAGCAAGAGATTATAAACCAAGAGGAGAACGCGATTTCAAATCTAAGGATGGAGATTCGAGAAATTTTAAACCGAGAACTGGCGACAGAGATTTCAAACCAAGAGAAGGTGGTTATAAAGATTTCAAATCGAGAGGTGGAAGAAATGACGACTTTAAACCAAGTGCCGGAAGTTCTAGAGATGTAAAACCTAGAACTGGTGCAGATAGCAGGCCTTTCAGAAAACGTGAAGAAGCCCAGCCAAGAGATACCGAGTTCAATCGCGAAGAAAGAACGGTAATCCAACAGGGCAGAAAAACAAATGAAGATAAAGGCTTAATTCGCCTGAACAGATATATTTCTAACGCAGGCATTTGTTCTCGTCGTAAAGCCGATGAATTAATTGCAGCAGGTATTATTACCGTTAATGGCGAAGCTGTTACGGAATTAGGCCATAAAGTAGACCCGGCAAAAGATTTAGTACGCTACAATGGCGAACTTTTGAAACGTGAAAAAAAGGTTTACGTTTTATTAAATAAACCTAAGGATTACATCACCACAACTGATGACCCGCAGGAACGCCGTACAGTTATGCAATTGGTTGATAAAGCCAGTCGCGAACGCATTTATCCGGTAGGAAGATTAGACCGTAACACAACAGGTTTACTTTTAATGACCAATGATGGTGATTTAGCTGATAAATTATCTCACCCTAAAAACGGAATCACTAAAATTTACAATGTAGAGTTAAACAAAGCTTTATCACAAGGTGATTTAAATAAAATTGCTTTCGGTTTAGAGCTTGAGGATGGCTTGATTAAACCTGATAACATTTCTTATGTTGCTGGTGGTACCAAAAAGGAAATCGGCATTCAAATTCACAGCGGGAAAAACCGCATTGTTCGTCGTATTTTCGAACATTTAGGTTATTCAGTAGAAAAGTTAGATCGCGTAGTTTATGGCAATTTAACTAAGAAAGATTTGCCAAGAGGCAGATGGAGATACTTAGAAGATCACGAATTGATTCAAATTAAACATTTGATAAAATAACAAAAAAGGCAATCGAAAGGTTGCCTTTTTTTGTTAGACTTATTTTTTCCCATATTTGTTAATATACAAAACAGGAAATCCCATGAAAAAATATAACCTAATAATTCTATCTCTATTGATTAATACTATCGCACTTGCGCAAAAACCAAATCACAATTTAATTATTGGCACTTATACCAATACTGGTAAGAGCGAAGGCATTTACACCTATAATTTTAATACCTTAAGTGGCAGTACCAAATTAAAAGCCATCACTAAAGATGTGGCTAATCCAAGTTATTTAGCACTTTCTGCCGATAAAAAATTTGCTTACAGTGTAAATGAAACTGGCGAGAGCAGCACAATTAGCGCTTTCAAGTACAACTCCATTTCAGGCAAATTAACCTTCTTAAACAAAGTGAGCAGCGAGGGCGCCGACCCATGTTACATTACCGTTAAAGGACAAAATGTAATCGTTGCCAATTATTCTGGGGGTACATTAGCCGTTTTCAAGAGAAAAGCTGATGGTTCTTTAACTGAGGCCGTTCAGGTTATTAAACACACTGGAAAAAGTATTGACCCGAAAGGCAGGCAAGAAAGCGCACACGTTCACATGGTTAAATTTACACCCGATGGTAAATATTTAATCTGTAATGATTTGGGTGAAGATAGAATTTACACTTACACCTACAATCCAAATAATAAAAATACGGTTCTAAATCTGAAAAGTGTGCTTCCTACAAATGCTGGCACCGGACCACGACATATAACCTTTACACCTAATGGTAAATTTGCCTATTTAGCCCACGAATTTAACGGCAGCATTACAGGTTATTTCTACAGCAACGGAAGCTTGAAAAAAATTCAGGAAATCGGCACAACCGATAAAACATTTACTGGTAAAATTGACGGCGCAGATATTCATGTTTCTGCTGATGGAAAATTCCTTTACGAAACCAACCGCGGCGATGCAAATACCATTTCGGTATTTTCTATTTTACCTACCGGAATATTAAGATTTGTAGAAACAGTGAGCACATTAGGCAAAGGGCCAAGGAATTTTTCGATAGACCCAAGTGGCAAATATCTGTTAGTTGCGCACCAATACACCAATAATGTTGTCATTTTTAAAAGAAATACAGTTACAGGAAAGCTCACCGATAGCGGAAAACGCATAGAAGTTGGCGCACCGGTTTGTTTATTATTTCAATAAAATAGGATGGAAAATTTCGATTGGACAGCATTCACCCTTAGAATTGCCATCAAGGCAAATTTACAAACCATTTACAACGCCTGGACAAAAGCTTCAGAAATAGAAAAATGGTTTTTAAGTGAGGCGGAATTTTCTGATGAAAATGGTGTTGTCTTAGCCAAAGAAAGAAACACTTTAAAGGGCGACAGCTACGATTGGATTTGGTATTTATATGATGATACTGAGCAGGGCAAAATAACTGAGTCGAATGATTTAGATACCCTCCAATTTACTTTTGCCGGGGATTGCTTAGTTGACATCAAGCTGAAATCGGAATTCGAGTACACCATTGTAGAGCTCACTCAGAAAAACATCCCAACAGACGATAATTCAAAACGCAATATTCGTTTGGGTTGCCACAATGGATGGAGTTTCTACCTCCTCAACTTAAAATCAGTTTACGAAGGTGGCTTGGATTTAAGGAATAAAGACAATCGCTTTAAACCGATGTTGAATAATTAAATTTTAACTACCGCCAACCCCTCCTTGAAAATAAGGAGGGGAGTTCCGTTCACTAGTAGAACTAAACCCAAGAAACACATAGCAATCTCCAATAATTGCACTACAGTAAAATATAGCACTCCCTACTCCCCTCCTAATTTAGGAGGGGCAAGGGGTGGTTAATGAAAACCACCCCCAATAACAAAAAAGCTTCCTGAACAATCAGGAAGCTTTTAATTTATGCGGTTTCAGTAACCTTAGTAACGTTGCGGTATGGATATGAGCTACAGATGTGTCGACGGGCAAAACGGCCTGGAGAATCAGCATTTACCAATTTAATGTAGATGGCTCTCGGCACATCAAAGTATTCGTAAACACTACCATCAAAAAATTGAACATTCAATACCGATTGTTTGTATTCGAAATCTAAAATATTTGAATTGGTAATTGTGTTGGTATAAGTTTCGATATTTTGCGCACAAGTTTCAGGAGCAATGCTCACTAAAAAGTGATAAGCTTCGATAATTTCTTTACTTCTTGCTTCGGCTGCCAGCTTTTCCTCCTCAACCTGAAACTTATCAGGATGACACTCTTTCATCATGGTACGATAAACAGATTTTAGCAAGGCCAACTCTGCCGTTTTATCTACATTTAAAAGCTTTCTATAATCAACTATTTTCTTCATTTGCCGCAAAGGTACGATTTATAATGATTTGATTTTGAGAAAGTTTTGTTTTGGCAATTATTAATTTATGAAGCTTTTGTTAACAAGAAAACCAAATCGCACAATACAGCCTGTAAAGCTTTGAATTACATCACAATCAGCAAAGAAAAAATAATTTAATTAGTACTTGCCTGAAGCGAATTTTCTATAATCTCTTTATAAAAGTTGATGTATTCGGGTAAAATCTTTTTCAAGTCAAAATCCTTTGCCCTGGTGTAAGCGTTTTCCTTAAAATATTTTAACGTTTCATCATTACTTAAAATCGTAATCGCCTTATTTGCCATATCTTCTACATCACCAACATCGCACATGTAGCCGCAGAAATCATCAACATTTAACTCTGGCAAGCCACCAGCATTTGAGGTAATCGCCGGAACTTTACATGCCATTGCTTCTAAAGCCGCTAAGCCGAAACTCTCAGATTCAGAAGGCATTAGGAATAAATCAGAAACGGATAAAATTTCTTCTACCGCATCTTGCTTACCCAAAAAGCGAACATGATCGCTAATGTTTAAAGTACGGCAAAGTTGCTCATCATAAACACGTTCCGGACCATCGCCAACCATTAAAAGTTTTGAAGGAATTACAGCCTGCACTTTTTCGAAAATCCGAATCACATCAGATGTTCGCTTAACCTTTCTAAAATTTGAAGTATGAATTAAAATGCGTTCGTTATTTGGCGCAATCGCTTTTTTGAAATGGTCTTTAGCTTGTAAACTAAAACGGCTAAAATCTATAAAATTTGGAATAACCTTTATCTCTTTGGTAATTTCAAAGTGATTATAAGTATCATCCTTCAAATCCTGCGAAACAGTAGTAACACCATCGCTTTGATTAATCGAAAATGTAACCACAGGCTTATAAGTTGGGTCTTTACCCACCAAAGTAATATCAGTACCGTGTAAGGTAGTAACAACAGGAATATGAATACCATAACTGGCCAATATTTGCTTAGCCATAAAAGCCGCCGAAGCATGAGGAATTGCATAATGAACATGCAAAACATCCAGTTGCTCAAAACGAACCACATCTACCAGTTTACTTGCCAATGCAGATTCGTATGGAGCGTAATCAAATAACGGATAATCCCTCACCGAAACTTCGTGGTAAAATAAATTAGCAGAGAAAAAATCTAACCGTGCCGGCTGACTGTAAGTGATAAAATGAACCTGATGTCCTTCATTAGCAAGCGCCTTACCAAGTTCTGTTGCAACTACGCCACTTCCACCGAAAGTGGGATAGCAAACAATTCCTATCTTCATTATTAATGTATTGTTGTTAGCGCAAATGTAGCCGATTTTAATCTATTTTGCGTGTCGGCAAATTGCAATAATAATATTGCCGTTTTATTATTTAGACGTTAAAAAAAGGATAATTTAAACGCATTATTACGAGGTTAGAAAATTAGCATTGGCTGCCTTTGGCAACTTTAGCCCCGTTGTACGCTATATCTTTTTGTGAACGTTGATGCAAAATTTAAGTTTTTGCACCAAAAAGGATGTCGCTGCCACCGGGTTTATAAACTGGGGCTGGTGCTAGAAACCCCACCGAAACGCACAAAATAAAGTTAAATAACCCCGATTGACGCAGAGCCCGATTTAAGCAGTGTTTTTCATTTTTCAAAGGTATGCTTCTTTGTTTCACAGGTCTCATCGGGCGTAGCAAAAAGCGGGACTGCTGTTACCGAAGGATACAAGGCTTTGCGCTCAAAAAAAATGTAAAACCCTGCTATCGACTAAATTGGGATTTTTAAATTATCATTTATTGAAAGCCGTCATTGTGTGTGCTGGGCCAACCGTAACGAAGCTTTTAATCAAATCGACACTTTTATCGATTAGCGCAGGCAATTCCAATTGCTCTTCTTTGTCAAACAAACCGAGAACAAAATCTACCTGTCTTCCTTTTGGATAGTCATTACCGATACCGAATCTTAAACGAGCGTAGTTTTGACCGCCACAAACTTCTTCAATACTTTTTAAACCGTTATGCCCGGCGCTGCTACCCTGCAATTTTAAGCGGAGTTTACCTAATGGAAGTGCTAAATCATCAACAATTACCAAAACGTTTTCAGGAGAAATTTTAAGTTCTTTCATCCAGTAATTAACGGCCTTCCCACTCAAATTCATGAAAGTTGTTGGTTTAATTACATGAAGTTTTTTGCCTTTAAAACCAACCTCAGCATAATATGCCAAGCGAATATTATCAAAGCTTCCACCTAAACCTTTCACAAGTTCATCGGCAATATCAAAACCAATATTATGGCGTGTGTGCGCATAATCCGGACCAATATTACCTAAACCAACAATAAGATATTTCATGCGGGCAAAGGTAAATGCTTAAAGCGGAAAGAACAAATAAGATGGATAATGTAAAATGGGTGATGGAGGATGGGGAGTGGAAGATGGATAATGAAATATGGGAAAAGGAAAATCTCGAAATAATTTAATCCTAAAAATCTTCAAATCCAAAAAATCCTGCCTCAAAAAAAAACGGCCCGAATTTATTCGGGCCGTTCCAAAAATCAAGAAATCTTGATTATTTTTTACCTTTTGCAGCTTCAGTTTCTGCTTGTTTTAATGCTCTAGACATTGCAACAGAAACGATAGTATCTTCAGGAGTGTTAGTGATTGCGTAACCTTCAACTTTTAAGTCGCGTACACGGAATAAATTACCAACTTCTAATTTCTCTAAGCTTACTTCAACGTTTTGTGGCATTTTAGCTGGCAAAGCTTTAACACGAAGTTTACGTAACTTCTGAATTAATTTACCACCCATTTTAACACCTGGAGAAGTTCCTGTTAATTTAACTGGAATTTCCATAACGATTTCTTTATCATCAAATAATTGAAGAAAATCGATGTGCATTAAAACGTCTGTTAATGGGTGAAACTGAGTATCTTTTACGATTGCTTTAGTTTTTGTTCCGTTAACATCAATTTCCACAAAATTTACATCTGGTGTGTAGATAACGCTTTTTAAATCAGCAATTACTACAGCAAAGTGCTGTTGCTCTTTACCACCATACAATACTGCAGGAACCTTACCTTCGTAACGAAGTTCCTTAGCATCGCGTTTCCCTACGTTCTCTCTTGGAGAACCGCTAATAGCGATTGTTTTCATTTTTATTATATTTATTTATTAGTATTTAAGTACTTAGTATCAAGAATCAAGACCAAAATCTCAATCTTTTTTAAACTACTTTTCTTTTTAATCTATTTTTTTACTTTAAGCTTTAGTCTTTTCGCTTTAAGCCCAACTAAACTTTAAACAAGTCGCTGATAGAACCATGCTCATTTACATTAGCAATTGCTCTTGCAAATAAACCAGCTGTGCTCAGCACTCTAATTTTTTCACTTTCCTGTTTTAAAGGAATAGTATCGGTAACAATTAATTCTGATAAAACAGAATTTTCGACCGTTTCAATCGCTTTGCCTGATAAAACAGCGTGTGTACAAACTGCTCTAACACTTGCTGCACCGTTTTCCATAATTAAGGCTGCTGCTTTTGATAAGGTACCGGCGGTATCGCAAATATCATCAATCAAAACAACATCCTGTCCGGTTACATCACCAATAATCGACATCGATTCGATTTCGTTAGCACGTTTACGGCGTTTATCGCAAATTACCACTTCTGCATTAAAAAACTTTGCAAAAGTACGGGCTCTGTAAGAACCGCCCATATCTGGCGATGCAATTGTTAAATTAGGCAGATTTAAACTTTTAATGTAAGGAACAAAGATAACCGAACCGTCTAAGTGATCTACCGGAATATCAAAAAATCCTTGTATTTGTGCGGCATGCAAATCCATCGTCATAATGCGGTGAATACCTGCCGATTTTAATAAATTAGCTACCAATTTAGCGCCTATTGCCACACGTGGTTTGTCTTTTCTATCTTGACGAGCTAAACCATAATAGGGAACTACTGCCGTAATGTAATGTGCTGAAGCTCTTTTAGCCGCATCAACCATTAAAAGCAATTCCATTAAATTATCGCTAGGCTGATAAGTAGACTGGATTAGAAAAACATCGCACCCGCGGATTGACTCATCGAAAGAAGGTTGAAATTCGCCATCACTGAATTTGTGAATGGTTACATCACCGAGTGGCTTGCCGTAATGTTCAGCAATTTTCAGTGATAATCCTCTTGAACCTGTTCCGGAAAATAGTTTTACCGGGTTAAACTGCAATGGCATGATCCGTGTGTAGTTTACGGTTTAAAAAAAATCGGATCATGTATTTTGATTTACACGATCCGATGCTAAATTTTGTTGTCCGACCTGGATTCGAACCAAGACAAACAGTACCAAAAACTGTCGTACTACCCTTATACTATCGGACAAACTACTAATCGAGAATAACTCCCCGATTGGGAATGCAAATGTAGGAAGCATATTTTAATTATGCAAGAGTGATTTCAAAAAAAATCACTTTTTTTTCATCTTTTATTTTCCATCAAAAATCTTCCCTACTCATGCAACATTCTGCTTTTAAATCCGACTCTATAAGTTAAAACCTATAACTAATTTAATATCAATCATTAACCAGACTATGAATTATTCGAAAATTAATAACCTAACCGGCTGGCTCTGTTTTTTTATTGCCGCAACAACTTATATTTTAACTTTAGATTCTTCAGTAAGTTTTTGGGATTGCGGCGAATTTATTGCTTCAGCTTTCAGATTAGAGGTTGTTCATCAACCGGGCGCACCATTAGTTTCAATGATTCAAAGGGTATTTTCAGCACTCGCTTTTGGCGATAATAGTAAAGTTGCCTATTTGATGAATGTTGCATCAGCCCTGGCAAGTGCTGCAACCATTATGTTTTTATTTTGGACAATAACTGCCTTGGCAAAGCGAGTTCTAATCAAAAACGGTAACGCAATCAGCATTTCAGAAATTATAACCATTATTGGCGCAGGTTTAACAGGAGCACTGGCTTATACTTTTTCTGATAGCTTTTGGTTTTCGGCGGTTGAGGCAGAAGTTTATGCCATGTCATCGCTTTGCACAGCTGTTGCACTTTGGGGAATTTTAAAATGGGAAGCCAACGCAGATGAACTTCGTGTTGATAGATGGCTTGCTTTTGTAGCTTATGTTATCGGTTTATCAATCGGTGTCCACCTTCTAAACTTACTGGTTATCCCGGCGGTAATATTTGTTTACTACTTCCGTAAAAATCCAAATCCGACAGCAAAAGGAATATTAAAAACTTTTGCAGTATCTATTTTAATTCTAGCATTTGTGCAATTCGGAATTATCCAATATATGGTTTCAACAGCGGCTTATTTCGATTTGTTTTTTGTGAATAAAATGGGCTTGAGTTTTGGTTCAGGTGTTTTATTTTTTGCAATAGTTTTAATTGGCGGTTTAGTTCTTGCCATCAGATATTCAATAAAAAACAATAAAAAGGTTTTAAACCTGGCTTTAATTTCTACAGTTTTATTAATTTTTGGCTACAGTTCTTTTTCATTGTTAGTTATCAGAGCGCAGGCAAAGCCAAACCTAAATAACACCAATCCTGATAATGCATTTTCATTTTTGAAATACGTAAACAGAGCACAATATGGCAGCAGACCATTAGTATTTGGAGAAAATTACAATTCGCAGAAAGTGGATTTGAAAGAAACCGAAAAACTTTACCGAAAAGGCTTTGACGGCAAATATGAATCAGCAGGCAGTAATTCAAAATACATTTACGAAAAAACTACGCCAATACCAAGAATGTATAGCGACAAGGCTGAACACATTAATTTTTATAAAAACTGGATGGGTTTTGATGATTCGCATACACCAACATTAATGGATAACCTGAAATACATGTCTTCATTTCAGGTTGGGCATATGTACATGAGGTATTTTATGTGGAATTTTGTTGGCAGACAAAATAATGTAGATGGGCAACTCGGCGAAAATGGTGGCGGCTGGCTAAGTGGGGTAAAACCCGTTGATGCCATCAGACTTGGAAATCAAAAAAACTTACCGCCATCAATTGTAGATAATAAAGCTTACAATCGTTTTTTCTTTTTACCTTTAATATTAGGAATAATCGGCGCAATCTGGCATTTTAAACGTAATCAAAAACATGCCGGAGTTATTGGCCTGTTATTCTTTTTCACTGGCGTTGCCATCGTTTTATACTTAAATTCAGTTCCAATTGAGCCCCGCGAAAGAGATTATGCTTATGTTGGCTCATTTTATGCTTTTACCATTTGGATTGGTTTAAGTGTTATTGGCTTAAAGGAATGGGCATTCAAAAAACTTACCGCCCGGAAATCGGCAATTTTTGCTTCTGTAGTTGGTTTGCTGGCCGCACCGATAATTATGGTAAGTCAGGGTTGGGATGATCACAATCGTTCTGACAGCTATTTAGCAAAAGATATTTCTGCAAACTATCTAAAATCTTGCGCACCGAATGCAATTTTATTCACCTATGGTGATAATGACACTTTTCCGGTTTGGTACGCACAAGAAGTCGAAAATATCCGTCCGGATGTTAGGGTAGTGAATTTAAGTTTATTAAACTTCGATTGGACTATTGATGGTTTACGAAGAAAGCAAAACGAATCGGCAGCTTTACCCATCACGATGAAGCCAGAACAATATGCGGAAGGCACTCGCGAAGTGATGTATTATCAAGATTATAAAATCGCCCAAAACATCGAACTGAAACAAATATTAGAAGTTTTATTATCTGATAATAACGAGGATAAAATCACCTTGCAAGACGGCTCGAAATCAAACATCCTCCCAACAAAAAACTTTAAAATCACGGTTAATAAAAAAGATGTTTTAGATACAGGAACCGTTCCTGTTGAAGATGCAGGGAAAATTGCAGGCAGCATGGAATGGACATATAAAGACGATTACATCACCAAAGGCACATTGGCTTTGATTGATATTTTAAGTCATAACGATTGGAAAAGGCCAATATATTTCACAAACGCCATGCCCGATGAACAATATATTGGTTTGGACAGGTACTTATACACAGAGGGTTTAAACCTGAGATTGCTTCCATTAATTCCGGATGCTGGTAAAACGGAAATCTATGAGCAGATAAACACTAAACCCTTTTTAAACAATTTGTTAAATGTATATAAATGGGGAAATATTAAAAACGCAAATCATTTGGATAGACAATCTGCCGATGATGCTGCCATGTTTACCAACATGTTTAATGGCTTAATTGGTGAGTTAATAAGCGAAAATAAAATCTCTGAGAGCAAAAAAGCTGTAGAGAAGTATTATGAGGTGATGCCAACAAAATTTCATAGTATGCGCCATGTAATGAGTTCTTTCTATTTCACTCAAAACCTTTACCGATTGAATGATTTAAATAGGGCAAATGCTTTTATCAATAAATCTGCAGATTACATGGGCAAAGAATTAAATTACTTAGCTGATGTTTCTGAAAGTAAAAACAAACTGACGAACCAACGAGACATTCAAAATTACCTAACTTACTTTGGAGAAATGATAAAACTAACCCACAGCTACAATCAACATGATTTAAGCCTGAGGCTGGAGCAGCAATACAATCAAATCCTTAATAGATTTTCACCATTCTTTAACGGATAGCTTTTGAATGTTTTTAAGAAAACCCATGTTTTTAATTATTGGAAAACATGGGTTTTCTTATTTAAAAGTGATTCTGAACGCTGAATCATCATCAACATAGAAAAATAAACCGTTTAAAATTGTAAAAACAATAAGAGAATTTCCTTATTTATCGACTATATTAATTAATTTCGGCAGCATTTTTATGTGCAATAACATTTAATTATCCATTATCAAAAACCAATGAATTATTCAAAAGTTAATAATATAGTAGGCTGGATCTGCTTTTTAATTGCTACAATAACTTACGTTTTAACCTTAGAGCCATCTGTTAGTTTCTGGGATTGCGGCGAGTTTATCGCCTCTGCGTTAAAAATGCAAGTTGTACACCAACCAGGAGCACCACTATTTTTAATGATACAACGTTTCTTTGGTGTTTTTGCCTTCGGCGATGTTACTAACGTTGCTTACTGGATGAATATTGGTTCTGCCATTGCCAGTGCCGCAACTATCTTATTTTTGTTCTGGACAATAACAGCTTTAGCAAAGAAAACACTTGTAAAAGCTGGAGAAGAGGTTTCTGCTGCGAATCTGTATAGCATCATGGGCGCAGGTATTGTAGGCGCATTAGCCTATACTTTCTCTGATAGTTTTTGGTTTTCGGCGGTAGAATCTGAGGTTTATGCACAATCTTCATTATTTACAGCCATTGTATTTTGGGGTATCTTAAAGTGGGAATCGCATGCGGATGAACCGAGAGCAGATAGATGGTTGTTATTCATTGCCTACATAATGGGTTTATCAATTGGTATTCACCTACTAAACTTATTAACCATTCCGGCAATTGCTTTTATTTATTATTTCAAAAGAGCAGAAAAAGTAACCACTTCTGGCATTATTAAAACCTTAATCGTTGGAATTTTAATACTAGGCGTTATTCAATACGGTATCATCCAATACCTGGTTTCATTTGGTGCTTACTTCGATTTATTCTTTGTTAATACTTTAGGTTTAGGCTTCGGTACAGGTGTATTATTCTTTGCAGTTATCGTAATCGGTTTATTGGTTTGGGGCATCAGATATTCAATTCAACACCAAAAAAAGCTTTTAAACTTAGGGTTGATTTCTACCGTTTTAATCATATTTGGCTATGCTTCTTTCGCTATGATTATCATCAGAGCAAAAGCAGACCCGAACTTAAATAATAGTGCGCCAAAAGATGCTTTCTCATTTTTAAGTTACCTAAACCGTGAACAATATGGCGATAGGCCTTTAGTTTTTGGTCCGAATTATAACTCTGAGCGTGTTGGCGTTGAGCAAGGAAAAACCATCTACAGAAAAGGTGCAGAAAAGTATGAAGTTGCCGGAAAGAAAAGTGATTATCAATACAGCGATAATACATTCTTACCACGTATGTACAGCGACGACCAACGTCACGCAGATTTTTACAAAGAATGGATGCACCTTGATCCAAACAAAAAACCGAATACAGTAGATAATGTTGGTTTCTTATTTAGCTACCAAATTGGTTATATGTATTTACGTTATTTCGGCTGGAATTTTATTGGTCGCCAGAACGATGAACAAGGACAAGGAAGTGGTTTTGAAGGCACTTCATTGAGTGGTGTTAAACCTATTGATGCAATTTGGCATGGTAATCAAACCAACTTGCCGCCATCAACAGTTGATAATAAAGCCTACAATAGATTCTTCTTTTTACCATTGATTATTGGTTTATTAGGTGCAATCTGGCACTTCCAGCGCAACCAAAAAGATGCTGGCGTTGTTGGTTTATTATTCTTCTTTACTGGTATCGCAATTGTTTTATATCTAAATCAAAAACCGCTTGAACCTCGTGAACGTGATTATGCTTACGTTGGTTCATTTTATGCCTTTGCCATTTGGATAGGCTTGGGTGTACTCGCATTAAAAGAATGGTTGCTCAAGAAATTAACCCCAACAACTGGCGCAATTGCAGCTACGGTTATTGGTTTATTTGCTGCGCCAATAATTATGGCTCAACAAGGTTGGGATGATCACGATCGTTCAACTAAATTAGTAGCCCATGATATTGCATACGATTATTTACAATCTTGTGCGCCAAATGCTATTATTTTCACCTATGGTGATAATGATACCTACCCGCTTTGGTACATTCAGGAAGTTGAAAAAGTTCGTCCGGATGTGCGTATTGTGAATTTAAGTTTGTTTGATACCGATTGGTACATCAACGGAATGAAGCAAAAACAGAATGATTCTGAGCCATTGCCAATCTCGATGAAAGAATCGCAGTTTGTACAAGGCGAACGTGATGTAATGCCTTACGATGATTACAAAATTGCTGGTAGCGTAGAACTTAAAAACGTGGTAGATTTATTATTATCTGATAGTGATGATGATAAAGTTGCAATGCAGGATGGAACAAAATCGAATTTCTTGCCTACTAAGAACTTCAAATTAACCATAAATCCGCAGGAAGTTATTAGTACTGGAACAGTTCCGGCGGCTGATGCTGCCAAAATTGCACCTGTAATGGAGTGGAAATTTAACAAAGGCTATGTAACTAAAGGTACATTGGCGATGTTTGATATTTTAGCACATAACAATTGGAAACGTCCAATTTACTTCGCTTCTACTGTACCTTCTGAGCAATATAATGGCTTAGATAAATATTTATACAGCGAAGGTTTAGCATTAAGGTTACTACCACTTCAGGCAGATACAACAGCTGGCGAAGAAAGAGAAGAGCAATTAAACACACCAGTGCTTTATAAAAATGTGATGGATAAATTTAAATGGGGCAACATGAAAACGGCCAAGTATTTAGATCCGCAATCATCTGATGATACATTTATCTTCACAAATATTTTTAGCAGTTTAACCGGCAGTTTAATCAAAGAAGGCAAAGTTGACGACGCTAAAAAAGTGGTAAACAAATACTTTGAAGTAATGCCAGATAAATTTTACGGAATCCGTACGGTTGTGGTAAAATATTATATGGCTGAAAACTTATATAAGCTGGGAGAAATCGAAAGAGCAAATGCTATTTTAACGAAATCAGGCGACTACATATCTAAAGAACTAACCTATCTTGCTGATATTTCTGATTCGAAATCTAGCTTAACAGGTATGCAGAATATTCAAACTGGTTTATATTACCTTGATAAAATGGTTAAAACTTCAAAGGCTTTAGGTCAGGCTAAGGTTAGCGCACAATTAGAGCGTCAATTCTCAGCATTAGAAGGCAGATTTAGCAGATATTTCGGTCAGCAGCCTGCTGAGTAAAGTATTGCAGACTTACGAAGTTTCTAAACAATTCGTAAGTCTTGAGGTATTTAAAGCAGTTGCATTAATTTGTAACTGCTTTTTATTTTTCCTTCAGTTGCCGTCACTCTGAATTTATTTCAGGGTCTCTTTGTAGGAGACTTACGAAGTTTCTAAACGCAAAGCTCATCAAACTTGCGAAGCTTACCCGGCATTTTGCAAATAAACTTCGCAAGTTTAGCAATCGCTGAGGCACAAAAAAGCCCGCTTAAAAATAAGCAGGCTCAATATAAATGATTAGTTAAAATTTTATTCGTTTACTAGTCCCATATCGCAGAATTTATTAATTCTCTGCTCAATAAGTTTATCAGTTTTAACCTTACCTAATGCGGCTAAATCTTTTAAAAGATAATCTTTAAGTGTTTGCCCCATTAATTCAGGGTCTTGGTGAGCACCACCCAAAGGCTCAGGAATAATACCGTCGATAAGTTTATTACCAAACATATCATCAGATGTTAATTTAAGACATTCAGCAGCTTTCTCTTTAAAATCCCAGCTTCTCCATAAAATAGATGAACAAGATTCAGGAGAGATAACCGAATACCAGGTATGCTCTAACATGTAAACTTTATCGCCAATACCAATACCCAAAGCACCACCTGAAGCACCTTCACCTACTACCACACAAATAATTGGCACACGCAAAACCGACATTTCAAGCAGGTTTCTGGCAATTGCCTCACCTTGGCCGCGTTCTTCTGCTTCTAAACCGGGATATGCACCCATTGTATCGATAAAAGAAACCACTGGCTTGTTAAACTTTTCAGCCAAACGCATTAAACGTAAAGCTTTACGGTAACCTTCAGGATTAGCCATACCGAAATTACGGAACTGACGCTCTTTGGTATTTTTACCTTTTTGGTGACCAATAACCATTACTGTTTGACCATTAATAGTTGCAAAACCACCTATAATTGCTTTGTCGTCTTTTACGGTTCTATCACCATGAAGTTCGATAAAATCATCGCAAATCATATTGATATAATCCAACGTTTGTGGTCTATCCGGGTGGCGGCTCATTTGAACCTTATTCCAACCTGTTAGGTTTTTATATAAGTTATTCGTGGTTTCATCTAATTTACCATCAAGCTCGTCTAAAGTGGCAGACATATCTACCTTAGTCTTTTCGGCAACCTGCTTAACCTTTTCTATTTGCTGAACTAAATCGGCAATAGGTTTCTCAAAATCGAATGATGTTTTTATTTGCTGCATAATTGGACAGCAAAAATAAGTAATTATTTTTAGTTTGTTACAGTTAGTGTTTTATTAACACTCAAAAAATTATTTCAAGGGCAACATAAAGCTCGAATTTCCGCCTGCCTGTGTCGTTGGCAATTTGCCATCCCACCTTTGTATCCATTGCTGCTGCACCAGTAAAGGTGTTAAAGATTGTTGCCTTAATTTGTTCGCTTCAGATTCTGCTTTGGCACGAACCAACAATGCCTGTGCCTCACCAGTTGCCGTTGCAACCTTAACTTTTGCCTCTGCATCTGCTTGTTTAGCTTGGTTTTCAGCTTTTAAACGAGCTTGAATCGATGCATTTTTTTCATCAATCATTTGCCTTAAACTTTCAGGTGGAGTAATTGCAGATGTTAATTGATCGTAAACAAAACCGTCTTTGCTCAGGTTTTTGGTTAAAATCATCTGAATTCTATCTTCAAAACGTTCGCGGTTACTCATCACCGAATCAGAACTGAACGAGTTGGCGACAATCCGATAGGCATCGTAAATGGTATTACGCATAAATTGCTGCTCAATTTCGGCCAAGGGTTTACGGTATTGCCTGTAAATCTGCGGCACCATAGTCGAATTTACATGATAATTTAATTTTGGGTCTACCCTAAATTCGGCAGCATCTTTTGTCGTTACCACAAATGGCTCATAATCTACAGATTGCGTATAGGTTGGAAACTCTACAATTTTGGTTGTCCAGGTATTGTACCAAACCCGCCCCGTAACGATTGTAATGTTATCCACACCCCTGTCTGAGCCATATAAATTAATTTTGATACCCACATTTCCGGCATCGATGTTCTCGTAAGTAAAAGGTTGGACGGCGTAAATAATTATAAGGCCAATAAAAATTGAGCCATATCTAATAATTCTTTTAATAAGGGTTCCTCTTTCGGTTCCTTCCATGAGCGTTAAAGTTTTTTAAATAGTTTTTGAATAGGAAAATATAAAATTACAAAAGCAACAATAATTACGAACGCACCGATAAAAACCTTCAAATTTGATGGCTGGCTAACATAATTTACCCCAAAGCTGATTAATATTATTGCCACAATTACGCAGATTAGATTGAGAACGAGTTTCATTGTTACTTGGTTAAGGTAGAAATATAATGAAAAATTGGTGTATTTCAAACGATTTTTTGGAAAGCAATTGTAGTACAAAACATTAAGTTTCTGTCCTGCTATCCCTAAGCCGCGAAAAGCGGCCTTCGTACTATCAGGTTTAGATTACTTTGGTTTGCACACCTATGAGGGGTTTTACTAAGCAGATGCCTAAATTTAATAGCCCTGATTGGAGCGGAAATACTTTTTGTTGCAGTAGTTTAAATAACTTGTTATGCTGAGGCACGAAGCATCTGTAACCGATAAAACAGATGCTTCGTGCCTCAGCTGACAGAAGTTCAAAAAGATTGTAGCGCAAAGCGGGCCGAACGTTTATAGTTGTACTGTTTTTGCGCTACAAATTATTTTAAAAAGATTTTCCTGCAGATTTTCGCAGATAAAAAACGCAGATTTAAAGTGATTTAATATTTATGAAATCCTCAAAACCTTTCTTATGCAAAAAACTAAGCTCAGTTATCTTAAAATCAATTAATCCTAAAAAACCTTTCTTATGCAAAAAACTAAGCTCAATTATCTTAAAATCCATTAATCCTAAAAATCCTTTTCTTATGCAAAGAAACTAAGCTCAATTATCCTAAAATCCATTAATCCTAAAAAATCCTGGTCTAGAATTTAGCCGCCTCGCCTGCCTTTGGCAATGCCTTCTTTATAAATGCTCGAATATGCTCGTTTGAGGTTTTTAAATCGTCTTTGCGCAGGTACATCATGTGCCCGCTTCTGTAACCTTCCCAACTCATTCTATCTTGCAATTTACCCGCAGCATCTAATTGCCACATGCTGTATTTTGCGTTAAAATAATCGCAGGCACCATCGTAATAACCCGATTGAACCAATAAATGCAAGTATGGGTTTTGTGCCATCGCCTGACGTAGATTGTCTCCCGTTCTATCGCCAGAATTATCCCAGGGATGCACCGAACCGAACATATTGTATTTTAAATCTGTTTTGTAATTGAGTTCATTTCTCAAGTACATATTTATGGCAGGCGTAAACGAATGTAGCCATGAAGTTAATTCGGCATTATAATCCGGACCATCGCCAGCAGCCATTTTGTCGACACCCTTGTAACGAGAATCCAAACGACCAACCGTGAAACCTTTATCTCTTAAAAGTTCTTTCCAAAAGAAATTTGTAGGCACATTAAGGTTGTAATCTAAAAAAACCTTTTCAGAAATACCTGAGTAACGAGCCATTTTAGCAGCAATTGACTTCTTCTTTTCTGTACTTAGCATAGCACCCTGAGCGATAGCTGGAATAACTTCATTAATGGTAAACTGTTCTACCTCTGGCAACATTGCAGTTAAATCTTTTGATTGCAAATCGGTAGCTAATGCTTTGTGATACCAAGCCGTTGCCGCAAAATATGGTAAGCGCAAAGCCGCATCAACAGGGCCGCCACGTTCTATGCCTAATTCTGTTGGCGAAACTAAAACTACTCCGTTTAAATACATCCATTGGTTGTTTTGCAACTCTAGAGCCAATCCGGAAACCCTTGTAGTTCCGTAACTTTCGCCAATTAAAAATTTAGGCGATGCCCAACGGTTGTTTCTTGTTACGAAAGTATTTATCCACTCCGCTAAATATTTAATATCGGCACGAACGCCAAAAAATTTACTGCCCGGAATATCTTTGCTAACCGCTCTCGAATAACCAGTATTTACCGGATCGATATAAACGATATCAGCAACATCTAAAATAGAATATGGATTTTCTTTATAACCATAAGGTTGTACCGGATAACCCTCATCATCGATATTTAACACTACCGGACCTGTATAAGCAATGTGCATCCAAACAGAGGCCGAACCCGGGCCACCGTTAAAGGAAATTACTAAAGGTCTTTTTTCACGATTTTGAACATCGCTTCTTTCATAATAGGTATAAAATAATCCGGCGATTGCTTTACCATCCTCATCCCAAACGGGTAAAGTACCTGTTGTGGCCTTATAAGGGATTGATTTACCGCCGATATTTACACTATGATTGGTTACAACAGCACTTTCAACTTTAATGGCTCTTTCGTTGCCTGTAGCTTTCGGTTCTTCTTTTATGGTAACCTGCGATGTTGTTGTCGTTTCTTTTGCAGAAGCGCTGCGAGGTGATTGTTGTGCGTTGGCAAAAAGGCTTGTCAGCAAGCATGCCGCCAGTATAAATTTGAATTTCATGTAAAAGTTTGGTTTGAGCCATAAATATCAAACTAAAGCTTTTGCAATTCAAAAAAACATTGAAAATGTTACCATAACAAAAAAACGGTTTTGCTGTTAGCAAAACCGTTTAGAAAAAATTATAAAAGCAACATTACTTATCCCACCAAACTCTTCCAACAAGCTTATCGCCACCCGGAACCGCTACCGAAGCAGTTTTATAATTTGCCGCGTTTGATACGCCTTCTGCTAAAGGATATGGAAAACGACGAGGAATTGAACCACCTGTATTTGTATTTGGATATACAATTGGTACTAATGCCGGTAAACCTGTTCTTCTCCAGTTTGCCCATGTTTCGTAAAAATCCAACATGGTAATAGTATGCGCCCAATATTGTGTAGCAATCATATCTAATCCGTTTGCAGCAACATAAGGATGCGCAGCTAAATAAATCGCAGCATCACTTGCATTTACGGCCATTGCGGCATCATATTGTGAAAGAAAGGTCATTGCCGAAGTAACGCCTGCATTATAGTGTGTCGCGGCCGAACCACCAATATTAAAGCGCTGCGCCGCTTCAGCCCAAAGCAACTCACTTTCTGCATAAGTTAAGATGAAAGTATTTCCCTCTCTTTTTAACATACCGGGATGTGGAGATGAATAATCAGTAAAATCTGTATAAGATGCATCCTGACGAACATCTCTGCCAGCAATACCACTTAAATCTTTACCGTTTGGCATCCCTTTCTGTACAGATGCGGTACTGATGAAATTTGGGTTTTGAGTTTTAGAACCATCTGTTAAAAATAATTTGGTTACTGCAACTTTACTTAAACGTGGGTCGTTATTGCTTTTTAAGAAATTGATAAAAGTGTTGCTCCATCTCGTGTAGAAATTTTCCTGGCCGCCATCGCCAAGCAACACTTGTGCATTTCTATTTTGCGTAACACGTGCGCCATTTGAATCATGCTTAAAGAAAGCATTGTCGCCATCGCTAGTCATTGTTTTACCAACCGCTTTATTGATGTAATTTTGAGCTAGTGTTGCATCGGCTTTTGTTAAGCGCATTGCCATGCGAAGCATTAAACTATTGCCGAAACGCTTCCATTTTGCAACATCACCTGCAAAAACTAAATCGCCAGAAACAACATCCCCAGTTGCGCTTAAAGCTGTCGAAGCTTCATCCACTTCTTTTAATAGATCGGTGTAAATGGCTTGCTGACTATCATATTTTGGATAAAGAATTGCAGAATAATAACCTTTACCAGCATCAGAATAAGGGATATCGCCATATAAATCTGTTAACCTTTCAAATATTAGAGCTTTCCAAATTCTGCCCATTTGATGCACATTGTTGTATTGTGCCTTGCCTCGTGTAAACTCAACTAAATCAACCGCATATTTTACCTGGTCTGGATATGCCTTTTCCCAGTAAGCAGCTGTGTAACCTTCGTTAAGCATGTATTTATCGCCGGCCCAGTAACTAATTACCGAAGACATACCTTGCATCATTGTTGCGGCATAAATTAAATTTCCACGCCAGGTTTCGTAAGCAAAATCGGTACTACCTGTGTAGGTTAGTTGTGCAGTAGATAAAAGATAATTTGGATTATATTGATCCTGGCTTACAGAAACTGGATCGGTATTAATTTTTTGGAAATCTTTTGTACAACCAGATACCAGCATCAAACCGGATAATAAAAGTGGTACGTATAATTTTATGATCGTTTTCATTTTCAATTCGTTTAAAGGATTATAACTTAACACTTAAATTTAAACCGTATGTACGCACTGGAGGCACACCACCTAACTCCATTCCAGGAAATGAAGCATTGTAACTCGATTCCGGATCGATGTTATCCGTTTTCTTCATCAGAATAAATAAGTTACGACCTACAAAACTTACGTTTAAGCCTTTAATCTTATTATTAAACATTTTAGCAGGGAAGTTATAACCTAAGATAACTTGTCTGAATTTGATGAAACTTGCATCCTGAACGAACTGTTTCGATACATTATTAGCGTATGTACTGTAGTAATTTGCAGCATTTACTCCTAAAGCATCACGGTTTTCAAGCGTTGCCTGATGCAAACCAAAAACGTATCCATAATAATCCGTTGCGGCAAATATTTTTCCGCCCCATTTACCATCAATTAAGAAAGATAGATTTACACCTTTGTATGTAAATTCGTTATTCCAACCTGCTGCCCATTTATTGTAAGCAGAACCATAAGCTTTCAAATCGCCTCTTTGTGGTGCGCCGTTGGCATCTTTAACAATATTACCACTTGCATCATACAAGAAATCGTAAGCCATTACTTGTCCGATAGCTTTGCCTTCTAAATTTTGCAAGAAACCAACATTACTTCTTGATGTTGCCAGAAGCTGAGAAGCCGTTCCAGGAGCTAAAGTAATTACCTTATTATCGTTGTAAGAACCATTTACGCTTGATGTCCAATTGAAATCATCTGTTTTTAATACGACTCCAGAAACTAAACCTTCAACACCTTTGTTTTGAAGCTTGCCGATATTTAAAACAGCGCCACTATAACCGGTAGTTGTTGATGTTGGAACAGGAAGAATTTCATCACTCGATTTTTTATTATACCAGGTAAAATCTACACTTAACCTGCTGTTAAAAAACTTCAACTCCGTACCAATTTCTAACTCTGTTGCTTTTGACGCCTTTAATGATGAGTTTGGAATAGAGCCGTTTACAATATTACCAAGTGGAGCGCCATTTAAAGACTCGCTACGTAAATTGTAATATAATTGAGTTTGAAATGGTCCTGTTGCCTGGCCAACCATTGCATAACCAGCCCTTAACTTACCAAAACTTAAAAAAGATGGTTTCCATAATTCAGAGAATACGAATGAACCGCTAACAGACGGATAAACTACATTAAGTTTATTATCCTTTCCAGGTGTAGCTAAAGTAGAAAACCAATCAGACCTTGCACTACCGGTTAGGTATAAAACATCTTTATAAGCCAACTCTAAAGTACCGTAAACGGATTGTGTTTCTTGGTCTTGCTTATATGCCGAAACCGATTTACCACCTGTATTTGCCAAAGTGTATATACCAAATAATTGGAAAGATGCTCCGCCATTTGTAATCCCTTCACTTTTAGTACGGCGATAACTTGCACCAACATTTGGAGTGATTGAGAAGTCGTCTATCTTAAAAGATTTACCAATTAATCCATCTACATTAATATCTGAGAATTTACTGTTCTGTTCTGTATATCCACCATCTGCATCGTAAGCTGTACCAGAAGGTGTAACTGCAATGTAAATGTCGTTGTAAGAATCTCGACCAGCTCTACCTTGCAAGAACAAACCATTATCGAAAGTATATTTTGCACTGATTGAACTTAGCAAACGCTCTCTTTTGGTATTGTGAATAAAATCATAAGCCGCAAACCAAGGGTTTGTAGCGTAGGGATTGCCAGTATTGTAAGAAAGCTCAGTTCCATTAGGATTTTTACCAGGCTGTAAGGTTGCAATATTAACACTTGTTGGCAAAAATGCTGCGTTGTAGTTAGCGTTACCTGCACCATCAGATAACATTGGTCTGTTTTTAGCCTGCTCTAGAATATAATTTGCACGTGCATCAATTACCAGATTTTTAATGGGATCGAAAGTTCCTGATAAGGTAAAATTTTGCCTATCGAGACCTGAGTTTGGCACTACAGATTTATTCGTTAAATCGCTAGCCGACAAACGGATTACACCACCAGTAAACGATTTATTTAAGGCCAATGTATTTGTCCAGCTTCCTCCTGTTTTGTAAAAATCTTCGATATTATTTTCTTGCGCTGTATAAGGTCTGCTAACGCCGTCAAATTGAACAACATTGCTTCCATCTAGACGAGCACCCCAACTCGAACTTCCTGTAGAGGCTGCTGCTAATTGTGTAGTAGGTTTTATGCCATTTACACCCTGACCGTAAACATATTGCCAGTTGGTTCTATCCATTACTTGCTCGGCAACATAATTACTGCTAAACTCGATGCTATTTCCTTTTCCGCTTTTAGTGGTGATTAAAATTACACCAGCTTTTGCCCTATTTCCATATAAAGCAGATGCGGCAGCACCTTTCAATACCGAAATACTCTCAATATCATCAGGATTTATATTGCTAATGGCATCGCCTAAATCTGGAGCATTATCATACTGACCACCATTATTACCAATGCCAATTACGCTTCCAAATCCAACTGGTGAACTTTCCATTGGGATACCATTTACAACGTATAAAGGTTGACTAGACGGACCTAAACTGGAAACCCCACGAATGGTTACGTTTGTAGCTGCACCTGCACCTCCTGAAGTTCCGGCGATATCCAAACCTGCTATTTTACCAACAAGCGAATTGGTAATGTTATTTTCGCGGGCCTGTGTTAAGGTTTCACCACCAATTTGAGTTACAGAGTAGCCTAAAGCCCTTCTTTCTTTTTTAATACCCAAAGCGGTTACTACAACATCTGTAAGTTGTTTGGTATCTTCAGACAAAACAATTGCAAATGTAGTTTGCGAACCAACCGCGACTTCTTTAGTTAGAAAACCAGCGTAAGAAACGACTAGAGTTGCATTCTCAGGCGCATTCAAAACGAATTTACCATTAACATCTGTCGAAGTTCCGATGGCCGTGCCTTTTACACGAACGGTTGCACCTGGCAAAGCACCGCCAGCCGCATCTTTAACTGTTCCCGAAATGCTTACTTCTTTATTTCTGCTGATGACAATTAAACCGCCATCAGAAACAGAATATTTTAAGTTTGTTCGGTTTAAAATTGTTGATAAAACGTCGGTTACCAAAGTGTTAGAAACCGTAATACTTACATCCTTATTAACAGGAACATAAGAAGAGCTATACACAAAATGATAACTGCTTTGCTGCTCAATAATCTGTAAAACCCTTGCCAGTTTTGTTTTCTTTACATCGAGAGAAATTTTTTCCTGAGAAAAAACCGATGCAGACACATTAAGGCAGGTAATGAAAACCATGATACAGGCTAGTTTCATTAGCATAATGAATTTTAAAAGTCTCCGGTATTTCGGATGCCCTTGCAGTAAGTAATAATAAATCATATTTTTGTTTTTTTGGTTGCATAATTATCTGGCAGCAATCTGTTTGCGCATAAACTGCCATGTTGATTAATCAAAGAAGAATTTAAGGGCGGTGCGCCAACACCGTCCTTTCCTTTCTACTTCGAAATGGTTACTTGATTTCCTTTTATTTCATATTTAAAATTTTCTACTTTTTGTAAGGTCGACAATACTTGTTCTATATTTTCGTGGATAAATGTTGCCGTAAAACGATACTTTTCTATCTCCGGATCGGCGAATTTTATTTTAACATTAAACCATTTCTCCAATACACCTTTTATTTCATCAAAATCTTGGTCGTAAATTTCAATTCGGTTTTGAGTCCAGGCCGTTTCTACAATTGTACTGTCTTTAATTAGTGTGTAGTGGTTTATTGTAATTTCTGGTCTTGCTGAAGCTGGTTTCAAAACTTTCTTGGTTTGCACCACCGGTAAGTTTTTATAAAACGTAACCTTCTGACTTGGCTTTAAAGTAATCGTTCCACCATTACCGTTAACCGCCTCCATCGTTATTAAACCATTAATTAAGGTTGCTTCAGATGTTATTTCATCTGGATAAGCTTTTACATTGAAAGACGTTCCCAACACATTGATATTAAAATCTGCAGTATGCACCTGGAATGGTTTTTCTTTATTGTGCACCACATCAAAAAAGGCTTCACCGGTTAAAACCACTTCGCGTAATTTTCCGTTAAAATTTTCCCCAACTGAAAGTGAACTTTTAGCGTTCAGTAAAACCTTTGTTCCATCAGACAAAATGATTTTTTTCCTTTCACCCGATTTAGTTTTAAAAACCTGCGCAACTGTTACTGCTTCATCCGTTTTATTTGTTCTGTAGAATTGATAAATAATACCAATTGTTGATACTAAAACTATTGCAGCAGCAATTTTTAACCATAAGTAACTGTTTTTTACTTTTGAAGTTTCTGGTGTGGCATCAAAATTTTCTCTGAAATTTTCTAATTGATCATTTAGTGGCAGTTTATTTCCACTCAATATAAAATATAACTTTTTAGCTTCGGAGATAACTTCAGCTTGCTCTGGATGTGCCTTAATATATTTTTCCCAATATCCTACACATAGCTTATCTGTACCAGCGCAATATTGCTGGAAAGTGCTATCAACAAGAAAGTCTTCCGAATTGAACTGACTTCTATCAATCATTATTTGGCTTTTATATACCAGTGCCAAAAAGATTTACTTTTTCCTAAAGAAATTTTAACTTTTTTTTAACAAAGCAGAATAACTGCACTGGAATGGCATACAATGAGGAAATAAAATTCGCATATGTAATCTATAGCTACAATTTTATCTTACGGAATCGTCATTTCGAGCGGAGCCGAGAAATCTTTTAAGGATGATACCTTTTAAAAAAGATCTCTCCACTTCGTTGCACTTCGGTCGAGATGACGACCGCAGCAAGACAATCGTCTTAAAAATCGCTAAGCCATCATTTCGAGCGAAGCCGAGAAATCGTTTAAGGATGATACCGTTTTAAAAAAAATCTCTCCACTTCATTGCACTACGGTCGAGATGACGACAGCAGCAAGAAAATCAATTTTTCAACTCTTTCCTTAAAACCTTCAAAGCATCATAAATGGTATTATAAGCAGTTTTAATAGTCTGATTGGTCTGTTCGGCAATTTGCTCATAACTTAATCCATCAAAAAACTTTAAATGTATAAGCTGTTTCTGCCTAAAAGTAAGTTTCTCCAATGCATTTTTTAATTGATGCTTTATCAATTCATCGCTTTGCACCTTAACAATAAATTCTTCATAACTCATTTCCATCCAATCGCCATCAGCACCAGCATTATTTAGTGCAATACTTAGTTTTTTCTTTCTTTCCAGAATACGGATAAGTTTCCGCTTAAGAAAAGTACGAAGATAGGCTTCAACATTATCTACGCGGGTTAGCGTTTCGTGTTTTTCCCAAATGGTTGTAAAAACTAAATCTGTAGCTTCGCTTGAGATATCTGCATCAGCGCACACACGAATACCAAAATTTACTAAAGGATAATAAAGTTCTTTGTAGAGATCAAAAAAAGCATCTTTATCGGCAGCACGTAATCGTTCCCACAGCAAATGATGCGCAAGTTTGTTCTCCATATTTCAGTTAGTTGTTAGGGGTATTACAAGCTAAAATAGAGATAAATATGTATAAAATAACCGCCAACAATCAGATTTATAAATAATAAATTAATTATTGACGGTTTGATTAAACTAGAAGGTTTACTTTAAAGCAACCTTGCTAAATAAATGATATTCTCCGGGCGCTAAACTTGCACCATAAGTATTTGAAGATAAATTTATCGTACCACCCGAGGCGTCAATCCATGTTCCCGAACTTCCAAAATCTACGTTTGCATTCTGATTGACAACATCAAAATTTCCGACCATGATAACAGTATTTGAACCCTCAATTAGCTTAATATATTTAACACCACTCGTTAAATTATAGGTAGCATTTGTGCTGTTGAAAATGCTATTATTCTTCTTTAATTTGATAAATTTCGCATAAATATCATACAATGCTTTTCTGTTAGGCTCACTAAAATATTCCCATTTAATTGGCTTTTCGCCAGTTCTGCCGTTAAAATCGATATTAATTTCGTAACCCAACTCACCAAATTGCCATACCATTTTTGGTCCAGGTATACTAAATAAAAATGCTGCAGCGATTTCTTGTCTTTTTAACGAAGTGGCCAAATTTCCTTTAATTAAATAGCTTCCAGACATATTCCCGAAAGAAATATTTTTGTAATTCAATCGCTCCTCGTCATGACTTTCGATGTAAGTGATTAAGCCATCAGCTTTGCTAAAACCATGTTTTGCATAAAAACCCCAGGAGAAATCAGAACCGCTTAACCAACCCATTGTAGCTTCATTCATGTTGTAATTAAGATTATTCCAAAGCATCATGCCATCATCAGCCAAAACCTTTTCTTCTGATTCTTCTGCAAAATGTTCTAAAATCACGTAGAAATTATTTGGGTCGATACTTTTGATGTAACTATTGTATTCTTTCCAAATGGCAACACGACTGGCATCGTAAAGCCTGAATCCTGCATCGTCAGTAGAGGATTTTTGCGTAAAACCTTTCGATAAATCGAAACGGAAACCATCAATTTTGTACTGCTGCATCCAAAATTTAATTACGTCTTTCGAAAACTTTTTAGTTGCGGTGCTTTCATGGTTAAAATCGTAACCCACATTAAATGGATGTTTTGCATCAACATTAAACCAAGGACTATTTATAGTAGGTTTTGAACCATCAAAATACATTTGTACCATTGGCGATTGACCAAAAGAATGGTTCAACACCATATCCAAAATCACAGCAATTCCTCTCCCGTGGCATTCATCTATAAAATTTTGTAAGGCAGTTTTTGTACCGTAATATTTATCAGCAGCAAAATAAAAAGATGGATTGTAACCCCAGCTTAAATTGCCCTCAAACTCATTTACAGGCATTAATTCGATGGCGTTAATATCCATATTTACTAAATAATCTAATTTGCTAAGGGTTGATGCATAACTATGTTCAGTCGTAAAATCGCGGATTAGCAATTCATAAATTACCAAATTATTTTTCTCAGGGCGAACGAAACTGTTATTTTTCCAGGTATAGGTGGGTGGGTTGGACTGCATTACACTTACAATACCTGTTGTTTTTCCTGTCGGATAACTTTTCAAATTTGGATAAACAGTTTCTGAAATATATTTATCATTTTCAGGGTCGAGTATTTTTTCACTGTAAGGGTCTGCGACTTTTAATTTTCCATCGATATAAAATTGATAAGCATATTCTGTATTCGGATTTAAATTGTCGATTTGAATCCACCAGGTGTTCCCATCGCTTGTTTTTTTCATAACAGAAGCTGATGCAGACCAATCGTTAAACTCACCGATTAAGGAAACTGAGGTTTTTCCCGGCGCATAAAGCGTAACAATTGCCGATGTTCCATTATTGATAAATGCAACGCCATCTTTTGCTCCAGCTGGTAAATCGGTTGTTGGGTTAGTTGGCGTTTCAGTTCCTCCATCAGTTGAAGATTTTTTGCATGAGGATGTTAAGGCTGCTACAAAAAGTAGCAGATAAATTATCTTTTTCATTTGGTTAGGGATTTTGTAATGGAAGAAGTCGTCATTGCGAGGTACGAAGCAATCTGCCTGGCTAAAAAGATTGCTTCGTACCTCGCAATGACGAGTGTAGATTATACTGACCTATTTTCTTCAATAGACAGTTCAGATGCTAAAACTTCATCTCTTTTCTTTGGTTCTCTGAT
Organism: Pedobacter aquatilis; assembly: GCF_032678425.1. Lineage (GTDB taxonomy): Bacteria > Bacteroidota > Bacteroidia > Sphingobacteriales > Sphingobacteriaceae > Pedobacter > Pedobacter aquatilis_B. Next base: position 560,383 of record NZ_JAVTSG010000001.1, read on the forward strand.
AAATAAGTAACAAATCACTGCTGCTAAAATCATTAAGCCACCGCCTAATTGAACAGCTAAAAGTCTATCGTTATTTAATACATTACGCATTAGCCAACCAAAGCCAAGTGAAGCGATAATCTCTGGCAATACAATGAAGAAATTAAAAATCCCCATGTAAACCCCGATTTTATCTTTTGGTAAAGAGCCGCTTAACATGGCATAAGGCATGGATAAGATACTAGCCCAAGCAATACCAACGCCCGTCATACATAAATAAAGCATGTTTTTATCGTGTACCCAAGCTACGCTAATTAAACCAATTGCACCACAAAGCAAACATAAAGCATGGGTAGTTTTTCTACCCAAAGCATCCGCAATTTTTGGTAAAACCAAGGCAAAAAGAAATGTGATTACACTATAATAAGCTAAGGTCAAACTACCAAAATCGGCACCTTGAGCATAAATCGGGTCGGCAGCATCTTTACCTCCAAAAACATTTACGGCAACGGCCGTAGTGTAATAAAACCACATTAAAAATAAACCCGGCCAGGTAAAAAATTGCACCAAAGAAACCACCCGCATGCGCTTCGGCATATTTTTCAGAGCGCTGAAAATTTCCTTTACGCCATTGCTAAATCCTTTGTTGCTATGTGCGGCAAGTTCTTCTTCACGAGGTGGATATTCTTTCGTGGTAAAAACCGTCCACAATACTGCGGCGAAGAAGAAAAATGCACCAATATAAAAGGAGAATTTTACGTTTTCAGGAATATTACCTTGTGCTGCCGTATTAGATAAATGGAAAATATTATTCATTAACCACGGCAATGATGAAGCCACGCTTCCGCCTAAACCAATCATCATGCTTTGCATAATAAAACCACGGTTAACCTGACTATCAGGTAATTTATCGGTAACAAAAGCACGAAAAGGTTCCATTGCGATATTACCAAAAACATCCAAAATCCAAAGTAAGCCAGCAGCCATCCACAATGCGCTACTGTGCGGCATAAAGATTAATGCAATGCTACTCACAATTGCACCAATCATAAAATAAGGTCTTCTTCTACCCCATTTTGGGTGCCAGGTTCTATCACTCAAATAACCAATAATCGGTTGAACCAATAGGCCTGTTAATGGAGCCGCCAAAAACAATAAGGGAACCTGGTCGGGGTTTGCACCAAGGTTTTCGTAAATACGACCCATATTGGCACGCTGTAAATCCCAACCGAACTGAATTCCAAAGAAACCCACGCTCATATTAATGATTTGTGCGAGGGTTAGTTTCGGGTTCTCAAATATTGTTTTTAAGCTCATTATATTTGGTTTAGTTTTTTCCTTGAGAGTGAACTAAGTGATTTATTTTTTACCACAAAGAACACTAAGTTTTCACGGAGAAACACCGAGTTAATTTTATAATCTCTTTGTTTTCTTCGTGTTCTCTGTTTTTTTCTCTGTGTGCTCTGTGGTTAATAAATTTATTTTTTACCATAAAGAGCAATAAGTTTTCACAGAGAAACGCCAAGTTAGTTTTAAAACCTCTTTGTTTTTTTCTTCGTATCTCTGTGCCTTTTCTTTGTGTGCTCTGTGGTTAATATTTTAAAATTCTATCACTTGTGCCGAAACAGGTTCAAGTTTTACCGGAATACTTGTTCCTGCCGGGATATTTAACTTTCTATCGGTCAATAAATCAGTAACTGGCGAGGAATGTTTAACTTTCAAAATATGGTCAGGAATTTCAATATTCGCTTCTAATGTTTGATTTCTATCGAAATTTGCAACAACTAGCAAACGCTGCTTACCTGAATATCTGATAAAGGCATACATCCTGTTATTCATATTTCCAGTATATGGAACATCATAAATATCGCCATGCAAAATAGCATCGCTCTGCGTAGTAACCTTTAAAAGCTGCTGATAATAAGACCTCAATTTCTGCTGTGCAGCATTTAATTTGTGTCCATCAAATAAACCGCCATTCATCCATTTTTGATGATTAGGAACACCCCAGTAATCAAAAATCGTAGTACGGTTATCATCGCCACCAAACCCCTCAGCGCCTTTGCCTGATTCGCCAACTTCCTGACCGAAATAAAGCATAACAGGTCCCGAACCTAAAGTTGCAGAAACCACCATTGCAGGTAAAGCCAATTCAGCCTTGCCTGCAAAGCCTGCCGATGCGATGCGCTCCTCGTCGTGATTTTCTAAAAAACGCAACATATTTTTGCCAAAACCAGCGCTTTCTTTCTGCCACACATAACGAATAGCCGCTACATCTGCATTAGGTTCGTTTCTAATCAATCTTTTTAACCCATCATACAAACCAACTTTATCATACAAGTAATCAAATTTTCCTTGTTCTAAATATTTTTTGTAAACCTGTGGATTATAAGCTTCGCCTAAAAAAATAAGCTTTGGATTTACCTCTTTAACTTGTGGGATAACCCAGTTCCAGAATGCAATCGGCACCATTTCTGCCATATCACAGCGGAAACCATCAACACCTTTTTTTGTCCAGTAAATTAAAATATCACGCATTTTAGTCCAAACTGGAGGTATTGGATTAAAGTGCTCTTGCCTTCCATTCAGATAATCTACACCGTAGTTTAATTTAATGGTTTCGTACCAATCATCATATTTTGGCGATGACGTAAAAGCATCATTACCTGTAGCTTTAGCTGGATTTTCATCAAACTTACCATCCTGCAAAGCAGATAGCGGGGTGTTTTGTCCGTTAGTTGGCACAACAAAAGGCTGACCAGGAACATAATAAAAATCGTTTTCGGTGCTGAATCCTTTACTTACATCATCTTTAGCGCCAAAATCGATTACGTTTTTTGGCTTTGCATAAGAATGATAACTTCTGGCAACGTGGTTTGGAACGAAATCGATAATTACTTTTAAATCTTTGGCGTGTGTTCTTTTAACCAAAGCCTCAAACTCCTTCATTCGGTTTTTAACATCCACTGCTAAATCAGGATTTACATCATAATAATCGCGAATGGCATAAGGAGAACCCGCCCTACCCTTTACCACATCGGCATCATCAACCTTAATTCCAAACTTAGAATAATCGGTTAAACTGGCATGAGCAATTGCGCCTGTGTACCAAACATAGTTTACATGAAGTTCCTTAATGCCATCCAGGGCTTTATCAGTGATGTCATTAAACTTACCCGAACCGTTTTGCTCAATGGTTCCATAAGGGATGTTTGCTGTATTTTTATTGCCGAATAAACGGGGTAATAATTGATAGATAACGATTTGTTTATCGCTCATTTTTTTACTCTTTTTTTGTGCGAAGGATAATTGAGAAATTAGTAAAAGGGAGACCGTAATTATACAAGCTATCGCATTAAGATTGCTTCGTTTCCCGCAATGACGAGAAGTCGAAACAAATTTTAATACATTTCCCATTTTACGTTTTACGACTAAAATCATACTAACTCTGCGTTATTCACTTCAATTTCAGCGTTTCCTGCTAATTTGTAAACATGATTTCTGATTCCGATTTCTAAATCAACATCGTTATTATTTTTAATGTTAATGCCGTTTTCGGTAATGTTAATCTTCAAGGTTGCAACTCTGAAACCAATTGTAAATGCAAATGATTTCCATTGTGTAGGTAAAAATGGATTGAACTGCAATTTACCATCGCGAACACGCATACCCGCAAAACCTTCTACAACACTCATCCAGGTTCCGGCCATCGATGTGATGTGTAAACCATCTTCAGTATCGTTGTTGTAATCATCCAAATCTAAACGGGCAGTACGTAAATAAAATTCGTAAGCACGAGCTTCATCGTTTAATTTTGCCGCTAAAATGCTGTGTACGCAAGGCGATAAAGAACTTTCGTGAACGGTGCGTGGTTCATAGAAATCGAAGTTTCTTCTGATGGTTTCCAGGTCGTAATCCTCTTCGAAGAAATATAATCCTTGTAAAACATCAGCTTGTTTAATAAAAGGCGAACGCAAAATTCTATCCCAACTCCATTTCTGATTAATCGGTCTTTCGCTTGCAGGTAAATCTTTTACCAAAGTTTGCTCTTTATCTAAATAACCATCCTGCTGTAAGAAAATACCTAAATTTTTATCTTCAGGATAATACATTTTTTCAATGATATCTGCCCAATCTGCAAATTCTTTTGCATCAAAATTTATGCTTTTTAATAAACTATCGTATTTTTCTGGCTGTTGATTTTTAACAATCTCCGCAGCTTGAGTTGCATATTTCATGCACCAGGCGGCTAATAAATTGGTGTACCAGTTGTTGTTAACATTGTTTTCGTATTCATTCGGACCAGTAACACCCAACATAACATATTGCTGTTTTTCGCCGCTCCAGTTTACACGCTGTTTCCAGAAACGGGCAATGGCGATGAGCACTTCTAAACCGAAATCTGACAAATAACTTTCATCGCCCGTGTAACGGATGTAATTGTAAATCGCAAAAGCAATGGCACCATTACGGTGGATTTCCTCAAAGGTAATTTCCCACTCATTGTGGCATTCTTCGCCATTCATCGTAACCATCGGATATAAAGCTGCGCCATCTTTGAAACCTAATTTGGCTGCATTTTCGATGGCTTTACCTAATTGCTTGTGGCGATAAACCAATAAGTTTTTGCTCACTTCCTGCGGAGCTGTAGCCAAGTAAAATGGCACGCAATACGCTTCAGTATCCCAATAGGTAGAACCGCCATATTTTTCACCAGTAAATCCCTTCGGACCAATATTCAGCCTGTCATCTTTACCTGTATAAGTTTGAAACAATTGAAAAATATTGAAACGGATAGCTTGTTGAGCCGAAACATCGCCCTCAATTACGATATCGCTTTCTTCCCATTTAGTCGCCCAAGCCTCTGTTTGTTCTTCTAATAACGTATCGAACCCTTTTTCTTTAGCTTTCGCGATAATGGCTTTAGCTTCTTTTAAAAGTGATTCTTTTGGATAATTCTCAGAAGATAAATTAGCAGCGATTTTAACCAAAGTGATTTCCTCATTCGCTTTCACATCAACAGAAAAAGTTTGCCCAACGAATTTTTCTTTACGAACATCTTCCGTTTCAATCGTTACTTTCTCAGAGTTTTTATACAATTCGATGTGGCTTCCGGTGCAAACTTCAAACTCGGTTTTCTTTGTTCTTAGTTTGATATAAGCTTCTGTTCCGTTGATTTCATCAGAAACCATATCCCAGAATTTTTCATCGTAGTTACTATCCTGATTTTTAACATCACCATCAATAAATGGCGTTAACGTTAGTTTACCATCAAAATCTACGGCTGTGATGCCGTAGCGGATTGCACCAACTTCATCATCAGCTATGCTGCAAAAACGAGTAGCTTTTACTTTTACAGTTTTACCACTTTTTAATTTTGCGGTAAAAGTACGCTCCAAAACACCGGCATGCATATTCAGCACACGTTTAAAATCGCTTACTTCTGCGGTTGCTAAATCAAGGATTTCATCATCAATTTTTACTTCAATACCTACCCAATTTGCCGCATTTAAAACTTTGGCAAAATATTCAGGGTATCCATTTTTCCACCAGCCTACGCGGGTTTTATCTGGATAATAAACCCCTGCAACATAATTACCTGGCAAAGTTTCGCCAGTATAAGTTTCTTCAAAATTGGCACGCTGACCCATTCGGCCATTGCCCAAACTGAAAATACTTTCCGAAATTTTATTTAAATGTGGATCAAAGCCTTCTTCGATAATGTTCCACTCATCCGCTTTAATGTAATTCTTCATAATTAGTATCAAGTCGTTAGTATCAGGTATCAAGACCTGAGCTCAACCATATTCTATAATCTTATTTAAGTAGCAAGTATTTAGTTCTAAGAACCAAGACCAACAGGTATTCTAATAACCTCGACTTGATACTTGATACTCAATACCTGATACTTTTTTACAATTCCTTTAAATCCTTAACCGTTAATTTATCTAATCCACTTACTACAATATCTGCATCGGTAAGTACACTTTTTTCGCCTATACCAATGGCTTTCATTCCGCCACGTTTTGCGGCTTCAACACCAGCTACAGCATCTTCAAAAACCACACATTCTTCGGGTTTAAAACCTAACAACTCTGCTCCTTTAAGAAAGACTTCCGGGTCGGGTTTTGATTTGGTAACCATATTTCCATCTACAATTTCATCAAAAAAATGAGCCAGATTAGTACGTTCCAAAATGATTCCCGAGTTCTTACTTGCCGAACCTAAAGCCAATTTATAACCTGCTTGGTGTATCTCATTTAAGAAATCAACCGTTCCGGGCAAAACCTCGGCAGGTGTCATTTTGGTAATCATATCAACGTACCAGCTGTTTTTCAAAGTCGCCAGTTCCTCTTTTTCTGCATCGGTTTTTTCTACATTGCCCCATGCCAGAATTTTATTCAAACTTTCTACACGACTCACGCCTTTCAATTGCTCATTCTGTTCTTCAGTGAAATCGAAATCCATTGTATTAGCCAAACGTTTCCAGGCTTTGTAATGGTAAACTGCGGTATCTACTAAAACCCCATCTAAATCGAATAGACAGGCTTTAATTTTAGTAGTGATTACCGAGTTAGAATTTGTATGTGTTTCTAGCATTGTATAAATTTTATTTTGCTTAATAATTTCATCGCTTTAGTTGAACGAAAGTGATGCCAAATGATTAAACACTTGCAAATCGCTTATTATGAAATAATTAAATTTTAATCAATTTTAAATTTGTTCGCAAATGGACAAATCGAACATTAATTTAATTCTAAAACCAAAGTTGTTTTTGCAGGAACTTTAATTTCCTTAATCGATACAACTTCATTAGTTATAATGTTTTTAGCGGTTGAAATTCCTGCGGTACGTTCTGCAAATCTTTCCGTAGCTAAAGTTTTTTCCTTTTCTGTATTATTAGAGATAACCATTACCGTTCCTTTTGCGGTTTTGTTATAGCGAAAATAAACATAAACATCATCCTCCGGAACAAATTGCATTAATTTTCTACTTTGCAAAGCAGCACTGCTTTTACGATAATTAGCAAGTGTTTTAACGTAATTAAAAGCCTCGTTTTCTTTATTTGTTCTGCCATCGGCGATGAACTTGTCTTTTTTATCACCTTCCCATCCGCCAGGAAAATCAGAACGAACCAAACCATCTGGATTAGAGAAATTTTTCATCAAAATTTCCGTTCCGTAATACATTTGAGGGATGCCACGCATGGTTAGCAAAAGCGCCATACCCATTTTGTATTTATCGAAATCTTCATTCACAACAGAATAAAAGCGACTCATATCATGATTATCTAAAGCGATACAGTTTAATGTTGGGTCTTGATAGAGAAAATCGTGTGCAACGACATCATACAAACGATTGATGCCATCTGTCCAGCCATTTTTCCCATTTAGTGCTTCATAAATCCCTTCTTTCACAGCCATATCTGTAACGCCTGGTAAATGTGTATCAAAGCCGCGGTTAACGGTATTTCCTTGTGTGAAATAAGCTTGATTTGCCACTCCAGACACAAAGGTTTCTCCAAATACCGATAGAGTTGGAAATTCAGCCTTTAACTTAAGCGCCCAATCGGCCATGTATTCAGGGTCGTTATAGGGATATGTGTCTAAACGCAATCCGTCGATCCCTGCATATTCAATCCACCAGATGTGATTTTGCGTCAAGTAATTCTGAACGTAAGGATTTTTTTGGTTCAAATCAGGCATTGAAGGCACAAACCAACCATCCAACATTTTTTTTCTATCTGCTGCTGAAGCGTGTGTATCCATCACCGTTTGGTCGCGGTAACTGGTTTGTGTATATTTTGGCCATTGATGCACCCAACTTTTCATCGGTAAATCTTTAAAGAACCAATGACCGGTGCCAATGTGATTATGAACAATATCTTTAATAACTTTCATGCCTTTTGCATGAGCAGTTTCTACATATTTTTTAAATAATTCGTTTGTTCCGTAACGAGGGTCTATTTTATAGTGGTCAGTTGCAGCATAGCCATGATAAGAAGCTTGCGGCATATCATTCTCTATTTCAGGAGTCATCCAAACGGTGGTAACCCCTAAATCTTTTAAATAATCCAAATGATTAATTACACCCTGAATATCGCCGCCGTGACGGTAATACATACTGTCGCGGTTTAATGCAGTTTCGGTTAAACCTTGTACAACATCATTACTTTTATCGCCGTTAGAAAAACGGTCCGGCATCAATAAATAAATAAAATCCTTTTGCGTTACCGCCTGAATTCTATTCGGATTTTTATCTCGGTTTTTTAATTCGTAAGTGTAGGAGAATAGTTTTTTGCCATTGGCAGAAAAATTTATAGGGAATTTACCTGCTTTGGCTGAAGGAGAAACTTCTAAATCGACAAACAGGTAATTTGGATTTTCAACTTTGTTAACCTTAACCAGTTTTACACCTGGATAAGATAGGCTTAGGTTACTTGCTGCGATATTATCGCCATGAACAAGTAACTGTAATTTAGGGTTTTTCATCCCCGAGAACCAAAACATAGGTTCGATGCGCTCTAATTTTTGAGCAGATAAATGGGTACTGGATAAGGTGATTAAAAAGCAAACGGAAAATAGCTTTAAACCAGCGGCTTGCTTTAAGTTAGTCTGAACATTATATACTTGGGAGCGAAATATTTGTTTAAGGATTCTGAACATGTTGAGACTTTAAAAGATTAAAAAGCCCCGTAGTTATCTTACTACGGGGCGAATAATAAGAATTAGTTTTTAACTATGGTATAAGAACCTCCTGTTACTTTATCAGCAGTTTTTACAACTGTTAGTGTAATGGTATAAGTACCTGCGGTTGTAACCTTGATATTGTCACCACCAGTGGTAAGCGTAGCGCCACCGCCTAAATTTACACCCCAATCATGAGCAAAACGGAATTTGAACTCTCCGACAGTCAGATTTGTTTTTAAGGTATAAACAAGGTTTTTGCCATCATTTGTAACTTTCATATCGGTATCATTATTCCAGCCACCTGGAGTTGCATCACCAATTAAACTCCACTCGTTTGGTGTACTGAAAACGATAGTATTTTTGTTTAAATCAACAGTTACCTGTTTTACAATTGCATCCGGAGATTTTAAATTATCACCAGCGCTTGAACTGATTTTACCAGCGCCCGCATCGCCAAAAGCAATATCCCATTTCTTAGCCGGCGTAATTTTAAATTCTAAATTACCAGCAGTGTAAGCAATCATACCAGTATAAACGCCATCGCTCGATTTAGAAATCAAACTATCAGCAGTTGATGGATTCCAACCTTGGTATGCACCAGGAACATAAATCCATGCTGAGGCTAAATATGGTGTTGCGTTTACAGTAATAACATTTGAATAAGTTAAATCGTTAATGGCTGCACCTGATTTTAATCTGACTTCGATTTGTGCAGGAATTCCAACTTTGGCACCTAAAGCCAAAAGCATATTGTTGAATTGAGTAACCGTTGGCGCATAAGTTGCACTTGTTACCACAACTTCTGTAGGCGTTGCGAAGTTTGTACCTTTTAAGCCAAACTGCAATGTTGAACTTACTGGCACAACATAACCTGTTGATGTTGCTAGTGGATAGCTAAGTGTTAATGCCGCCAATGAAGCGTTCGTTTGAACTAAATTTAATGTGGTTGCCGATGCTGCAAGCGTGCCTGCCGCACCAACATTAGAAACTGTTCTAGTTTCATCTTTTTTACATGACCAAAGCGACAAGGTTATAAAACAAAGCGCTAAGGATTTATAAAACATTGATTTCATATCTTTAAATCTCAAGATTAATAACCTGTATTTTGTTTCAGATTTGGATTTGCAATTAAATCTGCTGTTGGAAGCGGATATAAATTACGGTATGCAGGTAATGTAGCACCAGCTTTTACACCTCCTTTAAACTGCCATAAATAAGTACTGCCTGTATATTTTCCGTAACGTACTAAATCTGTACGGCGGTGACCTTCCCAATATAATTCACGACCACGTTCATCTAAGAAGAAATCTGTAGTTAACGCAGCGGCTGAAACATTACCTGACGTATTTCCATAAGCCCTGAAACGCAATGCATTTACATAAGTTAGCGCTAGTGCAGTTGAACCTCCGGTTCCACCGCGAGATACTGCTTCACCATAAATTAAATACTGTTCAGCCAAACGGAAGATTGGAAAATCTAATGAACTGAATGTTCCGTTTAAAGAAGCACCCATTGCACCAGTAGAAGAAACATTTTTGAACTTGGTTACGCGTAATCCATCGGTAAATACACCAATATCATCAATCGTATTTTTTGTACCAAAGAAAGCACCACGTTTATCTAAAGTTCCGTTAGCATCTGGAAATAAAGCTGGCAAATTAGCACGGGTTCTGTTACCACCCCAACCACCATTCGGAACGCCATAAGTAGCAGGACTCATATCACCATTGATACCGGCATTAATTAAGAAAGTTGTTCCTCCATAATTTGTACCGTTAACACCATCGTAATTAATGCTTAAAATAGTTTCTAAGTTATTTACATTATTATCCGTTCTGAATAAATCCATGTAATTTTGTTTCAACTGGTAACCACCATTGATAACTTTACTCGAATAAGTAATGGCTTCAGTATATTTTGCAGTACCCGCATAAATTTGTGCGTTTAAGTAAACTCTGGCAAGTAATGCCCAAGCAGCACCTTTATCTGCACGACCGTATTCGTTAGCACGAGGTTCAGGCAAATCAGTTTCAATTGCTTTTAATTCAGATTCTACATAGTTGAATAAAGCTGCTCTCTGAATTTGCTGAGGTGGAACCTTACCAATTGCATCATTTTCAGTTACGAAAGGCGGATTACCAAAAGCATCCATTAATACCCAATATTGATAAGCACGTAAAAAACGAGCTTCTGAACGGTATTTTGTAATTGCAGTTGCATCAGCACCCGTAATGTTACGGCTTGCTAATTTCTCTGGTGTGCTTTCGCGAAGAAACTCATTTACAAATGTAATTTGAAGAATACTTCTTGAATATAAACCTCTTAAAAATTGATTATCAACACTTGGTGTAGAGTAATCCAATTCAGGAATACCGGTATCGCCCCAGGCACAAATCGCCTCATCAGTTGTTAATTCCTGAGAAGTCCAGAACAACCTTAAAAAATCTGCAAAACCTGAGTTTAAACCACCTACATCACTATTATCAGAACCAGAAGGACTGGTTAACGAATAGGTAGCATATAATTTAACCAAGCTATTTTTATAACCCGCTGGCGTTGCATAAACAACATCAGCAGTTGCATCGTTAGTTGGCTTTAAATTTAAAGCATCTTTCTTACAAGAATTTAAAGAAAGCAGTAAAGCGCCCGATGCTAATAATATTTTAAATGAATTTTTCATCTTAATCTTTTATTTAAAAACCAACATTTAAACCTAAAGTGAATGTTCTTGGTCTAGGGTAAAAATTATAATCAATACCTGAAACCGACTCTGGATCTACACCTTTATACTCAGATACGACAAACACATTCTGGCAGTTTGCCGAAATACGCATAGTTGTATTTCCGTTTGCAGAAAGTTTACCCACATTATAAGTTAAACCAACGTTATCCATTTTTAAGAATGAAGCATTTTTGATGTAATAATCGCTTAAGTATTGGCTGGTTTGGAAGTTCGTATTATAGATATCTCTTCCAGAATTGTTAATAATACCTTGTGTACTTAAAACGTTATTTCTGATACCGAAGTTTGAAGAAACGTTGTCATAAATGTAGTTACCAAGGTTCGCTCTCAAAACAGTGTTGAAAGTCCATTTTTTATAAGTAAATGAAGTATTGAAACCGAAAGTAAAATTCGGATCTGGTGACTTATAAAAATATTGATCGCTGGTGTTAATTACACCGTCTTTATTTAAATCTTCATAAACACCTTCTAAAGGCACGCCATTAGCATTGTAAACTTGTTTGTAAACAAAGAATGCACTTGGAACCTGGTTTACTGCATTGTATTTAAGTGTTACACCAGTACCACCAGTAATATCTCCCGCCGAAACTTTTGAACCAGCATCAGGGTTTAAGGTTAAATTCGTAATCTTTCTTTTGTTGTAAGCCATATTGAAACCTAAATCCCAGGTGATATTTTCCTTTTGAATGGCAACAAAATTTAAGCTCGCCTCAATACCTTTAACTTCCATATTACCAACATTAGTCGTTAATAAGTTGGTAAAGTTTGTACCTACCGGGATGTTAATGGTACTTAACAAATCTTTAGTTTTCTTGAAATAAGCATCAACACTACCGTATAATCTACCCTTTAAGAAACCATAATCCAAACCTGCATTATAGGTCGTTGTGGTTTCCCATTTCATATCTGGATCGTAACCTGCAGGACTGAAATAGTTATAAAAAGTATTTCCAACCTGGTATTGACCAGTATTTGTATTAGCGTAGTATCTTGATAAGTAATTGTAGTTACCAATGGTCTCACCGTCTTTATTTCCGGTTTCACCATAACTTAATCTTAATTTTAAGTCAGAAACTACTTTGCTGTCTTTTAAGAAATCTTCACCAATAACCCTCCAGGTAAAACCTGCTGATGGGAAATAACCCCAACGGTTTTCTTCCGAGAATCTCGAAGAAGCATCAGCACGCATTGTACCAGATAAGATATATTTATCAGCTAAGGTGTAAACAAATCTTCCGTAGTATGATAATAATTTTTGACGCTCAACAGAGAAAGGAAATACCGGAGTGACTAAAGCTTCGCCCGTACCTTTATAAGAAGTATAGTTAAAACCTGTAGCCGAGTTATCATAATAACCATAACCCGCCGTTACATCAAATCTACTGTTAATGCTTTCTACATTTTTAGCGTAGTTTAAATAGAATTCAGAGAATTTATTGTGCTCTGTATTTTTTCTGTTTTGGTATGAGCCGTTGGTTGAAGCACTTTGAGCCGCAATAATTGGCACTCTTGTGTAACCATAACCTTTAGATACATCGTAACCTAAGTTTAAGTTAGCGTGTAATTCAGGTAGAAAATGGAAAGAGTAATCAAATCTGGCATTACCAAAACTTCTTGCTGCATTACCATGATTATCTTGTTGCTCAATTAAAGCTAAAGGGTTACGTGGCGCATTTGGATTTGGAACGGTTCCATTAATCCACTCATAGTAACCACCGAATTGGTTTGGAGCATAAACAGGCTTAGTTGGGTCAAACTGAATTGCACTACCAATAGCACCATCATTCGGAAACTGCGATTCGGTTAAAGTACCTTTTAAGCTTAAATCGATTTTTAAATGATCTTGAAATAATTTAGGAGATAATGTAAAACCTCCGGTTGCTCTTTTTAAATCACTTCTGATAACAACACCTTGCTGATCTAAATAGCCCGCTGAAACGCGGTAAGGAACGCCTTTAAAAGAACCTGCAATACTTAAATTATTGTCTGTTGTAAAAGCTGTTCTGTAAATTACATCTTGCCAATCCGTACTTGCATTACCTAATAAAGCTTTTTGAGCAGCACTACCGTTTGCATTCACATATGCACGAACTTCATCAGCTGATAATACATCTACTTTTTTAGCGACTGTACCAATCGAGTTGTTTGTATTGAAGTTAATCACTGGCGCACCTGAAGCACCTTTTTTCGTTGTAATTAAAATTACACCATTAGATGCTCTCGAACCGTAAATAGCAGTTGCATTCGCATCTTTTAAAACGGTAAAAGTTTCAATATCATTTGGGTTGATTAAAGAAAGTGGACTTGGCGCATTGCCAATACCATTTCCACTGAAAGGAACACCATCCACAACGATTAAAGGATCGTTACTTGCGTTTAATGAAGCACCACCACGTACACGGATTGTGCTACCACCACCGGGATTACCACCACCAGAAATGATGTTAACACCTGCAACCTTACCTTGAATTAATTGCTCAGGGGTTGTAATGGTACCTTTTTGGAAATCTTTCGAACTTACAGTTGTTATAGAACCGGTTAAGTTTTTCTTTTCGGCTGTACCGTAACCGATAACAACCACTTCATTTAATTTTTGTGCATCTGGCACCAACTGGAAACTTACAGTTGAGTTTGCCGCAACACTTACTGCTTTATCCATGGTTTGATAACCTACAAAACTTGCAGATAAGGTTAGCGAACCTGTTGATAAAGCCGACAATTTAAAATTACCATCTGCATCAGTCGAAGTACTTCTTGTAGTTCCTTTAACTAAAATAGAAGCACCAGGTAATGGTTGGCCAGTTTCATCAAGCACCTTACCAGAAATTGATCCGGTTTGTGCTTTTACGATTAATGCTGATAAAACAAACAGCATCAAAAGCCCCTGTTTTAACAGGTAAAATACTTTCATATTCGAAGCTCTTTTAAGTATAAAAATTTGGTTAAATATTATTGTGATTTACACACCCGACTAATTTACAGCACTAAATCAGAATTCAAAATTTATTTAAAAAATATATTTTATCAGACAATAAGAGGTTAAATTTTAATTAAAAAAACATCATTTTTTCAAATTATAAATTCTAATAAATTGAATTATACAATTTTTAAACAACTAATAATCAGATTATTAAAAATTTATAAAACGATTTTAAAGTGTAATTTTTACACTAAGTGTTTTTTCACACTGTTTTCGGGAACGTTCCCGGCTATTTTCAACACAATTCGGAATAATTATCGGGAACGTTCCCGAAATACAATCGAAATTCTGCGTAAAATACACTAAGTGAAGAATTTTTTTATCAAAAAACAGGGGTAAAATACAATAGATTTTCTAGTGTTTTTTAGGCGAATTAGAGGTCGAATTTCGCATGATAATTTTCGACTGTAAAACCACTTCAAGGGAACTGTTTTTACTGCCGTTTTCATCTAAAATTTTAAAAAGCATTTTGGCTGCTTCCATCCCAATTTCAGTGGCTGGTTGGGTTATCGTAGTTAAAGATGGATTTAAGAGTGGGGCAATTTCAAGGCTGGAGAAACTAATCACTTTTAAATCATTTGGTATCGAAATATTCAAATCGTAGCAAGCGTAGTAACTTGCAAATGCCAAACGCTCTACCGACGTAAAAATACCATCGGGTTTTAATTGTGTTAATGCATCTTTAATAATTACGCTGTTTTCTTCGTAACTGTTACTACAATCAACAATTAATTGTTCATCGAATTTTAGATTGTGCTTAGCCAAGGCATCAATATACCCCTGCATACGGGTTTTACCAATGGATAAACTTTTATTCACCACTAAATAGCCAATTCTTTTACAACCTTGCTCTATTAAATGTTCAGTAGCCAGAAAACTACTGTTATAATCGTTCGTAATTACACGAGGCGTTTCGATATCTTCATAAATCCTATCAAAAAATACTAATGGTAAACGTTTAGCGCCAAATTTATTTAAATAATTATGGTCGTTTGCTTCACCAGAAACCGACATGATGATGCCATCTGCCCTGCCATTGTGCAAGTGATTGATGAAATTAACTTCCTTTTTAAAATCATCATCCGTTACATAAATTAAAATATGATAGCCGTTTTCGCGGGCAACACGTTCAATTCCATGAATGGCTTGCGAGAAATAGTTGTTTGCTAACTCGGGAACAATTACAGCAATGGTTTTACTTTTTTGCTCGCGAAGATTGCTAGCGTAATGATTTGGTTGATAGTTTAATTCCTTAGCTTTATCCAATATAAGTGCCTTGGTAGCCACACTAATATCACTATTATCTCTAAATGCCCTTGAAATTGTAGAGGTAGATAAATTTAATGCTTCAGCTAGTTTCTTTATATTAATACTATCCATTGTGGTTAACAAACCTTACCATTGTAAAAATTCTGCTGTAAATATAAAATATTAAAATACTAAAACGTCGTATTTCTATAAAATCAAATATTTAGCAAAACCTGCTGAAATTGTAAATAAAAACATACATTAGGCCGCATAAATCGAATAAACCAGAAAAATATTTTTTAATTAAAACAAAACACATACATCAAGTATTAATACTGTATTAGAATTTCAACTAAATCTGATAAGATGCAGATACAACTACTTGAATAAATTAATGGAAACTAAAAAAATTCTTATTGCAGACGATGATGAGGGCATCGTCGATGCAGTTTCAATGATATTAGAAGTGATGGGTTATGATGTAGATTTTACCTATGATGGAGGTGCGGTTCTTGAAGCAGTAAAAAAAGGGCCAGATTTAATACTCTTAGATATCTGGATGAGCGGCCATGATGGAAGAGATATCTGCAAGCAACTAAAAAGCGACCCGGAATATAAAAATATTCCAATCTTAATGATATCGGCAAGCCGTGATATAAGACAATCGGCATTAGATGCTGGTGCAAACGATTTTATGGAAAAGCCTTTTGAAATGGACTCTTTACTAAACAAAGTTGATTTTTTATTGAATTAAATTTACTAAATCCTGTATTACACAAATCTGAAAGTCGAGCTTCATTATTTCGCTATAGTTTCACTTGACTTAATATCTTTAAAATAGATAAATTCTGGCAAAGCCTTAAAAACAAATTCGGTTACGTGGCAAAGCCATAATTTATGATTGACCTGGTTGCCGCTAAAACTTTCCAATAGATAATCGCCACCACCACCTAAATTTTCTTCACGAATGTAAACCAGTTTAAGTTGCTCCGCATTGGGCATGTGCTCATCTGCCCATATTAATTTACATTCATCTTTTGATGCGGCCATCCAATCGAGCAAGGCATCAGCCCCTTCTACCATTTGTAAATCGGCTGGGTCTCCACCCCACTCTGGTATATCGGCAAACCATTCGCCTTTTGAATTTTTATAAAATCTAATCGTTCTTTCCATTCTTTGTAAAGAAAAAAAATCTAAATCGATTTTCGATATAAAAACCCGATTTTTAACGCATTGATGTTGGAAGAGAACAAAAGCACCTTTCGGAAAATTATTCATATTGATATGGATGCTTTTTATGCATCGGTAGAGCAACGCGATTTCCCGGAATATAGAGGCAAGCCCTTGGTTGTAGGAGGCAAACCCGATAGTCGTGGGGTTGTGGCAACAGCCAGTTATGAAGCCCGCCAATTCGGAATCCGCTTGGCCATGTCTTGCAGCAAAGCTTACCAACTTTGTCCAACAGCAATTTTTGTATACCCAAGGTTTGATGCTTACATCGCCGTTTCAAAAAGCATCAGGGAAATTTTTAGTAGATATACAGATTTAATTGAGCCGCTTTCTTTAGATGAAGCTTACCTTGATGTTACGGAAGACAAATTGAACATCGGCTCGGCAATCGACATTGCTCAATCCATCAAAAATGCCATCAAAAACGAATTAAACCTCACCGCTTCTGCAGGCGTTTCCATTAATAAATTTGTGGCTAAAATTGCATCAGACATAAACAAACCTGATGGAATAACTTTTATCGGACCATCAAAAATTAAAACTTTTATGGAGAAGTTGCCTGTAGAAAAGTTTTTTGGGGTTGGTAAAGTTACCGCAGCCAGAATGAAAGCCATGCAATTAAATAATGGGGCCGATTTAAAAAAATTGAGCGAAGCGCAATTAATTGCTCAGTTTGGAAAAACCGGAAAGTTCTATTACAAAATTGTTCGCGGTATTGATGAACGCCCGGTACAGCCACATCGCGAAACAAAATCTGTAGGTGCTGAAGATACCTTTTCAACTGATACCAGCGAACTTTCGATAATGCACAGCTTATTGAATCAAATTAGCATTACCGTTGCCAATCGACTTGAAAAAAAACAATTGAAAGGCAAAACCATCACACTTAAAATAAAATTCGAAGATTTTAAGCAAATTACTAGAAGTCGTTCTTTTGGTTCAGCCATTTACAAAACTGATAATATTTATGAGGAAGCCATTTCTCTACTTAAAGATGCAGAAATTGGTTTTTCAAAAGTGAGGTTATTAGGGATAACAGTTTCCCGTTTTTACGATGATTTAATGGACAATACCGATACGGGAAATCAACTGGAGTTTGAGTTTTGAAAAATACCCGAAAAATCAATTTAACGCAAAATTCAATTTGACAATTCACAATAAACCAATTATTTATACAGCCAAACATCAATTTCCGTTCAAAAAAGCTTATATTAACAAATCCAAATTAATTGTGCTATGAAGGTAATGGTTAAAAAAAATGCCGAGGCATTAGAACAGGAACTTAACTGGCTCCAGGAAATAATCGATATCAGAATTAAATCATTCTTTAATGTAGAACACAAACATCTGAGTATTTACGATATTGAAGCACCGAATATAACCAACGATGAATCGTTTTACGCAGAAGTGCTTAAACGTGACAGCGTAAGTGTAGAAGAACGAATTGTTTTACTCTTGGCTTTGGCACCACACATCCGCCCTGAAATTTTTGATGTTTTTTTAGTTAAAAACCCACTTTACAATAAAAAATACACCGAGTTTGGTGGCTTGAACGATAAAAAATACGAGGGCTTTATTCCAACAGGTGAAACCGCAGCCTTTATCCTTGCCGATAAAAACCTGGAAAGAAGATTTCACCTGTTTAATTTATTTTGCGATGAACATTTTTTTAGCAAACGTAATATTCTATACATCGTAAAACCTAAAAATTACGAACCATATTTATCAGGTGCATTAATTATTTCGCTGGAATACTTAAGCTATTTAACTGTAGGCGTATCGAAATTTACAGCGCCTGCTCCAAATATGCATTATCAACCATAATCTATTTTCCTATCAGAAGATATTTTAGTTATTGGTGATTTTTTAACCACTCCAATCTGCGCTGATCAGGCAAATGTTTAACTGAAAAATTTTCAAACTTAGCTTCAAAACCCGCACCATCCGGACTTGCAGCCATTAAACCTACCTGAACGGGCGCATTATCCTGCAAGGGTGCATTACGGGTCATGATGTAATTTTTATCATCAAGCGAATAAAAAATCTCCACTGCATCTAACCTACGTACAACCTTTATCCAAATAAAGGGCGGCACCTTATCTAATGGTAAAACACTCCAATCACTTTTTTCGTGTGTAACTACCGTACTTACATTAAATTTTCCATCCACAAACTCAACACCGGTTTTAATGTAGTTTTTATGGTCTGTTCTAATCATTAAACCCATCTGATCAAAACGGGCTTTGTAAGCTCCGGTTAATTTTACCTTCGCTTCAAACTCTCCACCATAATTGGCATAATAAAATGGAGCATCATCAACCGTAAAACCATAATGCGAAATACGCCAATAATCGCTGCCAGGCGTTACCTGCATAGTTAAACTGTTATCCTTAATTTGCCATTTTGGGGGCTCATTAAACCATTGCATTTTTTCGAGCGTTTGCGCCTTCAGTTCGGCTAAACCCAAAACTAAACTAAGTGCTAAAAATATTTTTTTCATTATTGAAGATTTGTTGTTGTGATTCTGAAAAATCACCATTCTACTTTAGTAAGTTCGCAAAGTTATAGACCGTTAATAGAACATCCAATGGTGAAAAATAACCATAACAATACTATAAATGAGAGATCGCCTCGATATAAAACTTTTCTCGCAACCTTTTCAAAGTAAGTTAAGCAATCATTCGCCATTAAATGAAGCGCAATATATTGCGCAAATGTATAGTAGGCTAGAAAATTGCATTAGCGTTTTAAGTGATTTAAAATCAAGAAGGAGTTATATTTATTATAGTGCTTTGGCAGATAAGATTGGATTAAAAAACAGAGAGACTGAAATCAAATCTATTTGGGAAGATGAATTGTTAAACCGCTTACATCCCGAAGATTTGCAAAAAAAATACCAGTTGGAGTTTCAGTTTTTTAAAATTCTAAATGAAATTGAGGTTAGCGAACGCACAAATTACCAGGTTGTAACGCGACTAAGAATTAAAGATACAAAAGGTAAGTATATATTAATACAGCATCGTTTAGTTTATATTTCAAGTTCAGATGATGGCAGTATATGGCTTGCACTTTGTTTATATAACCTGATACATAACCTTTCGGAGTTTAGCATTCCGCATGGTGCAATTGTTAATACCCTTACAGGAAAAGTAATTGAACAAGACGAAGAAAGGCTTAATTATATAATATCCGAAAGAGAAAAAGAAATTCTAAAACTGATTAAGCAAGGTTACAGAAGTAAGGAAATAGCCGAAAAACTTTTATTGAGCGTAAATACCATCAACAGACACAGGCAAAATATTTTTAATAAACTTAACGTAACCAATGCGCTGGAAGCCTGCAAAGTAGCCGAAACAATGGGATTATTTTAGAATGAAAATTTTATAATATTCGTAAAGCCAAAATAATTGACTTCATAAAAAAAACCATAAGCAATTGTTTTAAAAATAAATCAATTTACAGCGCTTTACTATTTCATATTTGCGCGAGTTATTTAATTTAGATTTGCGCAATGCGTAAATTTAGACGTTACCAGCAATTATGAAAATAGACCGTAAATTAAAAATCGCATTCGGAATTTTATCGACTGGACTTTTAACAACTTTACTTTATAAGTTGTCAACTATTCCAGGCGGAATGATTTTGTCTGGACTTTTTTTAGGTGGAATAATGATAATCGGAATTATACTTGGCTGTTTAATTTTGACCGGAATTCTAAAATTAATTTTTAAGCAGAGGTCGTTTTTGACAATATTATTTATTACAACAACACTTTCATTTTTAGTCTTTCATTATAAACTTTATTCACCAACATTGACAATTAAAGTTCCAAATGGCTACAAAGGAGAGATTAACCTCATTTTATCAAATGTAAAAGATAATATTTTGACAATCGATAGTAACGGAATTGGTTACTTAAATGAATGGACTTTTAATAAAACATATACAAGACCAATCGTTGAACAACTTGATGGAAAAAATCTTGATAGAAATCTTGTTGGTTTTAACCCTTCAACTTTTTTTGGGACATCGATTGGTGGAGGAAATTCCGTAAAAAGTTTAAGTTTTGAAATCGTTCCTGATAGTGTCTTAGGACAAAAACAATATTATTCAGCCGACTGGACAAAATATGTTGACAAAAAATTAGTTTTACTAAAAGACCCTAAAAAAGGAATTGAAAGTAATGAAGCAACTGTAGAAATTAAACCTGAGTAAAATAACTTCTGTTAACAAGGACTTACCAAGACTTGTCCCGACTTTTCGGGAAGCGGGCTGATTGCTTCGATTGAGATAATGAAAACAGCATCAGCATAGAAAACAATTTTCAGTTCAAATAATTTTTAACGCGACAGATGAACCCACTTATTCAACAACTAAAAAAATATGGTCCCTTGAGTTCTATTGCTGAAAAAGCCATTGAACAGAAAACGAAAAAATTTCTGAAGAAGAAGAATGACCATTTTTTAAAGGAAGGACAAGTATTAACAAGCTACTTTGTGTTAAACAGAGGCGTTTTCAGGGCTTACATCCATCGGAAACAAAAAGAAATTAATGTTTGGTTTGGGGAAGAAAATCAAATTTTCGGAGCCATAATGCCAATGTATGCCAATAGACCCGCTCCTGAAAATATCCAGTTTCTGGAAGATGCAGAAGTTTATGCTATTTCTGTAGATGATTTGGAAGAATTATATAAACTACATCCTGAATTAAACTTTATCGGACGGAAAATTGCAGAAGAAGTATGTGTCATTCTTGAAGATAGAATTACCTCGTTACATACGGAAAGCGCTCCTGAACGTTATCAATCGCTTATAAAAGAGCATCCAAATTTGTTAAATCGTATTAATCTAGGTCACATCGCATCTTATGTTGGTGTAACGCAGGAAACTTTAAGCCGAATAAGAAAAGGCTAAACGATTTTGACCTACATCAAAAAAACACAACAGATTCCTTTAGACCTTTGCATCAATAAATAATTAAGATATGCAAAGCAATAAATTAGAAAAACAAGTTCCTTTAAATAAAGCTATTATTTACGAAGGTTATGGTGCTAAACCTAACGAGACCAAATTTATACGTGAAAGCGCTTCTGGAAGACAAACCATTGTAGCCATTGGCGAGGCTTCAGAATCTCTTCCAGCTGCTATAGCGCTTGTAGATGAGGGTGTAGAACTTATTGAACTTTGTGGTTACCTTTCGCCTATTTGGAGAGCAAAAGTTACAGCTGCTATTGGAAATAGGGCTAAAGTGAGCTCCGTTACATTTGGATATGAATCGCTTGCCTTAGCTGCATCTTACAGTGCATCCTTCTTTGATGGGAATCCTCTTCCTGAAGCATTTATCATTCTTGAAGAAGGTAGCGACCCTGTCCGTGACCGATTTGAAAAGGCATTTCATCCCCAATATACCACCTTTATCCCAGTTCCGGATGAAACAACCGGGGCAATAGTTGCTGAAGAACTTGCCGAAGCTGGCTTTGGATTGATTGAGCTCTACGGAGGCTTCACAAGCGCTGGTGCAGCAAAGGTAATTGAGGCCGTAAATGGTCGTATTCCAGTAGGCATAGGAAGTTTTACAGTGAATTCAATAATTTAAATTAGTAAACATAAAAACAGCTTAATAAATAATATTTAGAGATGCATAAGAACAAATTAACATGGTTTCAGAATGTAGAACATCGCAACCATCCACATCCAGGACTCAATTGGTTAACTGCCACCATCAGCGTTCCCGATGTAGCCAAAGCAATAGATTTTTATACCAACGTAATGGAAATGGTTTCTATATCAGAATTGGAAGACGAAAAAAACGAAGAATTATTATTTGCGAGAATTCGCTATCGCGGGAATAATTTTGTGCTCAATAAAGAAAACTGGGATTTTCCAGCAGTTGCGCCCATTACTTCTGGGCAAGTGTCGTCTTTTGTTTTTTACCTGTATGTGGATAACGTAAAAACATTGGTAGAAGCAATCAAAAAAGAGAAAGGCGCCAAAATTATAACAGAACCTGAAATGCAGTTTTGGGGCGATTTAAAAGCACGAATTCAAGACCCGTTTGGGTATATATGGGATTTGGCAGAAAAAGCAAATTAGTTTTATGAAATATTTATTTTTAGGATTGGCAATTTGTTTGGAAGTATTAGGTTCAAGCTTTTTAGCAAAGTCCAACGGTTTTTCAAAATTAATACCAAGCATTATCACCGTTTTTGCATTTAGTGCTTGTTTCTATTTCTTCTCGCAGGCGCTCAAAGGCATTCCATTGGGCATTGCTTACGCTATCTGGGCAGGTCTAGGCATTGTGTTAACAGCAATTGTTTCTGTAACCGTATTTAAGCAGAGACTGGATACTCCGGCAATTTTGGGAATGTTACTTATCGTAATAGGAGTTGTCGTAATTAATATATTTTCAAAATCAGCTGGTCATTAATCCATGAATTGGACTGTTTAGTTTGTTTCTGCCCCCCGTTTGGGTCGAAACGGATGATAACGCTTTTACGGAAAAAAGGCAATGAATTTCTTAGACAACTCTATCTTTCAAATTCAATGCATTATTTATAACTTTAATAACAAACCAAAAACACCTACCAAAATGGCAAAACAAGTTTTTATTAATTTTCCGGTTAAAGACCTTCAAAAATCTTTAGATTTTTACACCGCATTAGGATTTACAAATAATCCTCAATTTTCTGATGATAGCGGAAAATGTATGATGTGGAGCGATAATATTTTTGTAATGCTGCTTAGCCACGAAAAATTTTCAACCTTTGCAACCAAGCCAATAGCAGATACAAAATCTGGCTTAGCCGGACTTTTTTCTCTATCTGTTGGAAGCCTTGATGAAGTAAATAAAATTGTTGATGCAGGGCTAAATGCTGGCGGAACGGAACCTAATGAAATAAGAGATTATGGTTTTATGGTACAAAGAACCATCGAAGATTTTGACGGCCATACCTGGGAAATCTTTTTTATGGATATGAGTAAATTCCCAACAGAACAACCAACTGAATAACATGACGTTAATGAGTTTAAAATTAATCAATAAGACACAAGATTAAAGATTTTAAGACGACTATATTTTAAAAGGTAGAAGCTAAACTTCTACCTTTTTTTTATTAGGATAACGCCATCGATATTTTAGAAATGATATAAAAATTATTGGAAATAATTTGCAACATTAATCTAAATTAGGCGTCTAATCGTTTGCACCCTACCATCAAATTATAAGTTGAACAAATTATGATTTCTACATACGAAGATTTGGTTAGAAAAGCTTACTTGGCTTTTAACACCAGGAACATAGATTTAGCCCTTTCCACAATGCACCCCGAAGTTCAATGGCCAAAAGCATTTGAAGGTGGTTACGTAAGCGGACATGATGGAATAAGAGCATATTGGACAAGGCAGTGGTCGGAAATTAACCCAAACGTAGAGCCACTTACCATTACAGAGCGTAGCGATGGAACTTTAGAAATTACCGTCCACCAGATTGTTAAGGATTTAGGTGGCAATGCTATCTTCGATGGAATAGTTAAGCACATTTACACACTGCAAGATAATTTATTAAGAAAAATGGATATAGAAGCTTAACTAGCAATAGTCCAAAAACATAAAATGTTAAACCCAATATCATGAAAGCACTTATTTTTACTGTTCTTACCTTCTTATCTCTGAGTGTATATGCTCAATCGAAAAATAATGAAGAATTGCAGAAAATGTATGATGAAGATCAAAGCGCAAGATTATCAGGCAAAATCGATTGGAAAATCTTATTAAAACAAGACAGTTTAAGAGAACAAAAGGTTTACGAATTTATTAAAGATGGCAAAATCATCACTGGAAAAGATTATTACAATTCTGCAATGATTTTTCAACACGGTAGAGATACTATCGCTTCATCTATGGCTGTAAAACAGATGAGAAAAGCAATTGAATTAGACCCATCTGTAAACAAATGGTTATTGGCAGCAGCAATTGACAGGGATTTAATGAGAAGAAATCAACCGCAGATTTATGGCACTCAATATGTAAAAATGGGTCAAAATGCAAAATTCGAGCGCTATAAAATTGATACGACAAAAATAACCGACGAGCAAAGAAAATACTATAACGTCGAAACCCTTGCTCAGCAAAAGGCTAAAGAGCGAAGCATGAATCTGATACCAGTTTCAGATTTTAATGCCAAATCAACTAATATAGAGGCAACGATTACCTTTATCAAAACTGAGCTTAAAAAAGGAAATCAATCCGAATTCGATGTTTCTGAAGACAGCATAAATAGCTTTGGATATCAATTGATGTCGGCAAACAAAACCCAGGAAGCGTTAAAAATTTTCAAACTCAACACCGAACTTTATCCAACCGGGTTTAATGCTTTTGATAGTTACGGCGAATGCCTGATGAAGCTTGGTAAAAAAGACGAAGGCTTAAAGGCATACAAAAAATCATTAGAATTAAACCCGAAGAATGAGAACGCCAGTAAAATTTTAAACGAATATAAAATGTAAAGTTTACCGCTTTACAAGGCATCTAAAAATGCTAAGTAAAGTGCTACACTTTTTTCGATATATTCTTCTGCAGTATTTAATTCAATTCCGTAATAGGCAAAAAACGGTTGATAATCTGCCCGTACGTACTCAAAAGAGAGTTCAAATGGTCGGGTTAATTCTTCCAAAGTATATTTATATTTTTCGCCAGGCCTATACTCATATTCATCTACCCCAACAGACATGGCCAAGGCAACTTTTTTACCCGAAACTTTGTAACCGCTTTTACTACCGTAAGCCCAGCCATGTATTAAAACCTCATCAATCCATTTTTTCAATAAGGCCGGACAACTAAACCAATACACCGGAAATTGAAATACAATCTTATCGTACCTTTCTGCCAATTGTTGTTCTTTCAAAACATCAATATGACCATCTGGATAGGTTTGATGCAAATCGTGAATGGTGTAGCGTTCCGGATATTTCTTCAACTCAGCCACCCATCTTTTATTAATTACAGAGGTTTCTAAATCGGGATGCGTTACAATAACTAAGGTTTTCATACTTCTAAATTTTGATTCAAAGTTAAGGGCTAAACTGCTGTTTATGTATATTAGCAACCAATTGTAATGTACTATCAAAAATGTAAGTAATGACCGAAATCAAGCAAACCTCTACCAATTTTGCCAACAAACAAGCTTTAGCTGATGAATGCCCCGAAGTTTATGCGGCACATTTAATTGGCGGACAATGGGCTTTGGTAATTTGCTCATGGCTATTAAACGGTAAACTCCGCTTCGGAGAATTAAAGAAATTTTTACCCAACATAACCGAAAGAATGCTCACCCTGCAACTTCGAAAATTAGAGGAAAATAAAATTATAACCAGAACCGTTTATGCCGAGGTTCCACCAAAAGTAGAATACGAGTTGACCAAAATTGGCTATGAGTTAAAACCCGTTATTAAGGGTTTAGAAATTTGGGGCGAAGCACATAAAAAATTGATTTAATCACCCAAAATAAACACTGTAGCTGGCCATCTCGCAAAATCAAGCTCCCGCAAATAAAACAACAAGGCTTAAGGTCTATTAAAGATTAAAACCATCGTTCTAATCTCTTTTTAATACAGATTCTCTACAGAATTGACTGATAATTTCGTGCTATAACATTTATAACATGAAAAACTATAGCGTCACGATTAAAGCATTTTGCCTCTTTGCATTTTTGCTAATAATCAATCAAAACTTAATTGCCCAGGAAAAGAAAGTTTCAATTTCCGGTCAGGTTAAAGAGGCAAAAGATAAAGCTACCTTGCCTTTTGCCAACGTAATTTTAAAGAAACAAAATGAAGATAAACTGTTTTTGGGAACGATTAGCGATGAAGAAGGTCGGTTTACCTTGAAAGACATTCCAAGCGGTTTATATACCATGCAAGTGAGTATGGTCGGTTATCAAACCATAATAAAAAATATTACCGTTGGTAGTTTGAGCACCTATTTGGATTTAGGCGTTATTGAAATTAATGAAGATAGCCAAAACCTTCAAACGGTAAATATCCAGGGTGCAGCTACAGAGGGATTGGCTGGTAAAATGGATAAAAAAACTTACGATTTATCTAAAAATACCAGTCAGTTGGGTGGTTCTGTTTTGCAAGCCATGCAAAACCTGCCCGGAATTAGCATACAAGATGGAAAAGTACAGCTTCGTGGCAATGATAAAATAGCAGTTTTAATTGATGGCAAGCAAAATGCCATTACGGGTTTTGGTAGTCAAACCGGACTGGATAACATTCCAGCATCGGCAATAGAACGAATTGAGATTATCAACAACCCTTCCTCCAAATACGATGCGAACGGAAATGCGGGCATCATTAACATCATCTACAAAAAAAATAATGCAGAAGGTTTTAACGGAAAATTAGGAATGGCAACCGGCTTAGGTGCTTTATGGGTTAGAAAAGAAAACTTTCCCGGTATTGCACCCCAGGATAGTGCAACACCAAAATTAAACCCATCATTATCTTTAAACTACAGAAAAAACAAGTTCAACACTTTTCTACAAGCCGATTACCTTTACACCCAAACCTTAAATAAAAACGAATTTTCTCAACGTATTTATGATGATGGCCTAATTCTTAATCAGCAGGTAAAAAGAAATAGAACGACAACTTTTACAACCATTAAAAGCGGTTTCGATTTCAACCCCAACGAACACAACAGCTTTACTTTCTCTGGCTTTTTTAACCGCGAAAAAATTGGCGATTTAGGCGATATTCCATATTACAATAGCGATTTTTCTGTTAGAAATCGTTTATGGCAATTTGTAGAAGACGAGGTTAAATACACCGCAACGGGTTCTGCAGTTTATGTGCATAAATTTCCGCAGGCTGGGCATACCTTAAGTGCTGGCTTTAATTACACCTGGCACAGAGAAGATGAAAAGTATTATTTCACTAATATTTTACCCACGTTTACCGGAATGGATGCTTTTAAATTACTGTCTGATGAACACGTTGCAGATTTCAATATTGATTACGTAAAACCATTGGCAAGCGGAAGAATAGAAGCGGGTATTAAATTCAGAAATCGTTTCATCCCGACTGATATGCAGTTTTTCCGCGGATTAAATTCTCCAATAGATGCCAATGCAGGCGGTTGGGCAGATTATAGTGAGCTTATTCCCGCAGCTTACACCAATTACATTTATGAAAGTAAAAAAGTTGAACTCGAAGCGGGTTTGCGGATGGAGTATGCCAATATAAATTATAAGGTTAATCCAAACCACAACACTTATAAAAGCGATGGTTATGATTATTTCAGACCGTTTCCAAACATCAGGTTTGCTTACAAAATCGATGATAAGAACAAACTTAGTATTTTCTATAACCAAAGGGTAGATAGGCCTAATGAGGTAGATATCCGCATTTTCCCTAAATATGATGAACCTGAATTGTTAAAAGTTGGTAACCCGACCTTAAGGCCGCAATTTACACATGCCTTTGAATTGGGTTACAAAACAAGCTGGAATAAAGGTTATTTATACGGCGCTGCATTTCATAAAATAATAAACGGAACCATCACCAGAATTGCAACAGTTGTTCCTGGCAATACTATAATTTATAACATTTTTCAAAATGCCGGAAGAAGTAACAATACGGGGGCAGAATTGCTCTTGCAACAGGAAATTGCACCTTGGTTCTCTTTTAACCTGAGTGCTACAGCTTACAAAAATTCGTTCCAGGCATTTCAGGTTCAAAACCAATACCCAGTACCAACACTTTATTCAATGCCTTATCAGTCTATTGTATCTGGTAATGGCAAGTTAAACGGACAATTTAAGCTACCGGGAAAAACAGATATACAATTATCTATGGCCTATTTAGCACCTGATATTATTCCGCAAGGTAGAATTGGAAGCCGCTTTTCAACAGATTTGGGCATTAAAAAACAAATTCAAAAAGGTAGTGGCGAATTGTTTCTAAATGCAAATGATATCTTCAATACACTTCGCATCAAAAGAGATATCCAGGGGAATGGTTTTAGATTGCTGAGCACAGATTATTACGAAACACAGGTTTTCAGATTAGGATATAGTTATAAATTCTAATCAGGTTAATTTTATGAATTAAACCACTTGAAGCGGTAAATCATTCTATTATATTTGCCGTATGGATATAAGATTAGCACGCAAAGAAGATGTTCCATCAATCATGGAGTTGGTTAAAAAAGTTGTTCCGCTGATGCGTGCGACAGGAAATTTTCAATGGGGAGATGATTATCCAAACCCCGAAGTTTTTGAAACAGACATTAAAATTGGTCAATTATGGGTAGCTGAATTAGATAACAAGATAGCAGGCTTTTCGGCAATTACAACCGACCAGGATCCCGAATATGCAGATGCTGGCTGGGACATTACCGAAGAAGCCATCGTTACACATCGCCTTGCGGTAAACCCTGATTTGCAGGGAAAAGGCATTGCTAAAGCATTAATGCAACAAGCAGAAATTGTAGCAAATAGCCGGGCAATAAAAATTCTTCGCGTAGATACCAACACCGAGAACAAAGCAACTAATGCATTATTCCCGAAATTGGGTTATAGCCTTAGCGGAGAAATTAGCCTTGCCAAAAGACCTGGATTAAGATTCTTTTGTTATCAAAAATTGCTGTAATATTTACTCCAAAAACAACTGGAATTTTGAGATTACGCATTTGTTAAAACAAAAGTGATTTAAATATCTTTGTATATTATCCCAATGTTTTTTTATGTCAACTGATAACCGTTTCTCATTAGAAAGTATCCAAGATATTTTATTTCTATCCAAAAATGCAACGGCAATTTATACCGGAGCCTCAACTGTGATCGAATTTGCAAATCAGGCAATGTTGGATTTCTGGGGAAAAGATAAGAGTGTTATCGGTTTACCTTTAGAAGAAGCTGTACCAGAATTAAAAGGCCAGCCCTTCGGCGCCATGCTCAGAGAGGCCTGGGAAACCGGAAGTACTATCGTACATAAAAATATGCCTGCCGAGTTACGGGTGGATGATAAACTCCAGTTATTCTATTTTGATTTTGAGTACAGGGCAATATTGGATGAAAAGGGCAAAACTTACTGCATATTGCATACTGCGATTGAAGTAAGTGAAAGAATGATGGCCGAAAAACTTGTGGAAGAAAAATCCATTCGTGAGCAGGAACTGACTCATGATTTAATAGCCATTAATGAGGAATACCAGGCAACCAATGAAGAACTTTCTGCACTAAATGAAGAATACCAGGCCACTAATGAGGAGCTGAACCGACTAAACGACTACATTAACTCTGCAAATAAAGACCTATCAGATTCAAATGAAGCACTTACTTCGACAAAAGCTGATCTCGTTACAGAGAACCAACAACTGGGCGATTCAAATGTCGGCCTTCGAGGTGAAAATGTACGGTTAATCACCAATGAAAAAAAAGCAATTTCATTATTGAATGACGCTCCCGTTGCCATTGCTTTATTAAGCGGCAAGGAGATGATTCTCGAAACGGCTAATGCCAGAATGCTGGATTTAGTGGGTAAAGAAAAATCAATTATCGGCAAGCCATTAGCAATCGCCATCCCGGAACTTAAAAATCAGAAAATCCCCGATTTACTTCAGGAAATATTCATCGCAGGAAAAACAAGCCATATTAACCAGGTAAAACTGCTATTTGAGCAAGATGGTAAATTGGTCAAAGGCTTTTACGATTTAGTTTGCCACCCTTTAAAAAATGAAGGCGAAATAGATACAATGATGATGGTTTTGCACGACATAACCGACCAGGTTAAAGCAAAAACCATTGTAGAAGAAAGTGAAAGAAAAATAAGAACACTTGTGGAACAGGCTGCTGTGGCCATCATTGTTTTTAGGGGAAATGATTTTGTTATAGATGCGGTGAATCCGAAGATGCTGCGACTTTTAGACAAACCGGCTGACATTGCCGGAAAACCTTTACTTGAGGCCGTACCGGAATTATTGGGGCAACCCGCCTATGAACTGCTTCACGAAGTGTACACAACAGGTAAAACATTTAAAGGTAGTGATACGCCGGTTCGCCTGGAGCGCAATGGAAACATAGAAACCGGATATTACAACTTTACCTATACCCCATTAATTGAAGACGGGAAAATTACCGGAATAATCGATACCGCGGTAGATGTTACCGATCAGGTAATGGCGGCAAAACTGGTACAACAGCTAAATGATGAATTGGCTGCTGCAAATGAGGAACTTTCACTTACCAACAGACAGGTGGTTGTAACCAACCAGATGCTCACGAACATTAATGAAGACCTCATTTTATCCAGGAAACAACTTGAACAGTCTGAGTCGATTCTTCGCCTGGCGGTAGATGCAGCAAACTTTGGAAACTGGAGCATCGATGTAGATACGAGGACATTGATTGCATCAAGCAGATTTAAAGAATTATTCGGTTTTCACCCCGAAGATAAAATTACCCTCGATGATTGTATAAATCAGATAACAGATGATTTCAGGCCAATGGTTGAGCAAGCCATGGAAAATGCCATCGCAAATTCGGAAGAATACGACTTATCTTACACCATCAAAACATTTAACGACCAGAAAATCAGATGGGTGCGTACAGTTGGAAATTTAACTGATGGTATAAATACCGAGAATAAATCTTTAACGGGTATCATCATGGACATTACAGAGCAAAAAAGGGACGAGCAGCGCAAAAACGACTTCATTGGAATGGTAAGCCATGAATTAAAAACACCTTTAACCTCTTTAGCAGCATACATACAACTCCTTCAAAAAATAAATTCTGGCAACACAGAAAACCATACTACGAATGCTTTAGAGAAAGCCGGACAACAGGTTAAGAAAATGAACACCATGATTAATGGTTTTCTTAATTTATCTCGGTTAGAATCAGGTAAAATACATTTGGAAAAAAATGGATTCGAATTAAATGTATTGATTGGAGAAATCATTTCAGATCTGCAAATGACCTCTTCCAGCTATCACATTAAGCTTAGCACAACAGAAGATGTTGTAGTTAAAGCAGACAGAGATAAAATTGGCAATGTAATAACCAACCTGATTTCCAATGCCATTAAGTATTCGCCAAATAACAAAGATATTGAGGTTTTTTGTAAAGTTGAAGATGGTAATGCCCTTGTTTTAGTAACCGATAAGGGCATGGGAATTAAGCCTGAAAACCTGCCAAATCTTTTCGACCGTTTTTACCGGGTGGAAAGTAAGCAGAACAGTACCATATCTGGTTTCGGAATTGGTTTATACTTAAGCGCAGAAATTATTCAGAGACACGGAGGAAAAATTTGGGCAGATAGTGTTGTCGGAGCAGGTACAACAGTCGGTTTTAGTTTACCCCTGTAAACAAATTTTAACCAATCAAGCCAAAGTTTTCGAAAAGCGCCATAAACTCATCTGCAAAGAGCAGCAGCGATAATTTTCCTGACCGTAATTTGTTCGGTAAAAAGCCAAAGTACTTTTTAAAGGCACTGGTAAAATGAGTGGCGTGTTTGTAACCGATTTTTTCAGAAATCTCCGCAATCGTTAAATCATTTTCGATAACCATCGATTTTGCCTGTTCCATTTTATACTCATTCAAATAACCATAAACGGTATTTCCAAACACAGCTTTGAAATCACGTTTTAGGTTAAACTCATTTGTACCAACTTTTAAGGCAAGTGTTTTTAAAGAAAGTTGTTCGCCCGTATTTTGAATCAGAATTTCCCTGGCCTCAAACATCTTCTCCATTTCGGTTGGCTTTAATGGTGTGGCTACCGTATTATTCTGCAATTGCTCAAATTGCGAAATCTGCAGGGCAAGAAGTTCTATAACTCTTGATTCAAGCAAGAGCTGTTCATGAAAATCGCCTTTATCTGCTAAGCTTAAACGTTGTACAATGGCATTAATTTCTGGACTTAGCGGCAAATTAACAGGTGACAATGATGCCAGCGTTTCCTTACCTACTTTAGTTAAATGATGATAAGCAGCGTGGTTGATAGGAACATACCTGAGCAAAAAATCCTTACTCAAATTAATACAGATAACCTCGTCTCTGGAACTATCCATGACCATTTTGGTTGATTTAAGTTCAACCTTACATAAATTATGTTGTTGTGCATCAATCCGTAAAAAACCACCTGAAGCAGCCTTTGTCTGAATATTCACACTCCCTTTCAACACGAAAATCATCTGATAAGACTCGGGCTGGGTATCATCTTCATAAGCCATATTAATTTCGATTTTACGACTATCACTGGCATTAATGCTGTGACTTGCCGTAATGGCCTTATTAAATGAATATACGCTGTCAGGCAAAGGTTTATATTCTCCTTTAAGCGTTATTTCTTCTCCCGATTGCGTCATGTTCAGATTCTATCTTTGCAGCAAAGTTATTCTTATTAAGACCTATTCTAAAGAACAAGTCAAAAAAGTTACACACCATTGATGAAACACGCTTTACTACTAATCTCTTTTCTAATCCTTTCAATCGCCTTAAAAGCTCAAACCGGAACACTTTCGGGTAAAATATTTGATGAGCAAGGGAAACCACTCGCAGGTGCTACAATTTCAATTAAGGAAATAAACAGAAGCACCATGACCGATGATGATGGTAGATATGAAATGAGAACATTACCATATGGGACTTATAGTTTGCTAATCAGTTCGGTAGTTTCAGAACCTAAAAAAGTGACTGTAAAAATTGATGCAACTGCCGTTACAGTTAATTCTAAAGTTAAAAATTCTTCTGATAAAGAACTTGGGCAAGTAAATATTCAAGGTAAAACTGAAAAGAAAAAGATTGAAACTTCTGGATTTGCAGTAAATGTAATCGATACCAAAGAAGCTTCCTTAAGAAATCTACAAACCAATGAGTTATTGAATAGAACGGTTGGTGTTAGGGTTCGTCAAAGTGGAGGACTTGGCTCTGATGCAAACTACAACTTAAACGGCATGTCTGGCCGGGCAATCGGTGTGTTTATTGATGGAATTGAAATTTCTACTTATGGTTCATCTTTCAACTTAAATAACATTCCGCCTGCCTTAATCGAACGTATTGAAGTTTACAAAGGTGTTTTACCAGCACACCTGGCCGGAGATTTTTTGGGTGGGGGTATTAACGTAATCCTTAAAAAAGGTGGCATCAAAAATAACCTGATTGCCTCAGCTTCTTACGGTTCATTTAATACACAACAAGCTGATGTTAGTGGAATGTATCGCAATCCTAAATCTGGCCTTACCGTTCGTGGTTCTGGCTTTTATAGCTACACCGATAACGATTACGAAGTATGGGGACAATTTGTGAGAAATGAATTGCCAAACGGACAAATGGTTGAAACGAGAGGAAAACGCTTTAACGATGCTTACAAATCTTTCGGCGGACGTTTTGAATTGGGTTTTACGGATGTTAAATGGGCCGATAATTTAATGTTGAACTACAACTTCTCTGATACTTACGATGAGGTTCAACATGGGCAATATATGAGCCGTCCTTATTTGGGTAGGTTTACAGAATCGCAGGCACACGTTGTAGGTTTAGATTTTAAAAAGAATAACCTATTTGTAAAAGGTTTAAATTTTAACCTGAATGGTGTTTACAGCGACAGAAAGCAATACATTCAGGATACGGTGAGCTACCGTTACAACTGGAATGGTGAGCGTGTTATCGGAATTAGAGGTGAGCCATTAAGAACTTTAAACGGTGGACAACAAGGTTTGCCAACCATGAATACCATCACCAGACAAATTGCTACCCTACGTTCTAGCTTGAGCTATAACATTGTTCAAAACCATAAAATTGTTTTAAACCATATGTTTTATGTGGTGGATAGACAAGATTCTGACGCACTTAGAACCGTTTTAGAAAGAAACTATTTATCTACAAGTGATTTAACCAAAAATGTTTCGGCATTATCTTACGAGGCAGAAACTTTTAACGGTCGCTTAAGAACTAATTTGTTTGCTAAATATTATCAGCAAAAAATCGACCGCATGGATCCGATACAGCAAACCATTAACGGGCAGCTGACTAGAGTAGAAAGAATTACAACGGATAACAGAAATACAACCGGATATGGTTTTGCTGCTTCATATTCGATTATCAATAATTTAGTGCTGATTGCATCCGCAGAAAAGGCGGTAAGAATGCCTGGCGAATCTGAAATTTTTGGTAACCAGGCCGATAACTTAACCCCAAATCCATCAATCAGACCTGAAATCAGCGATAACTTTAACTTGGGTTTTAGAGCAGGCGCCTATCAAATCAACGACCATCGTATTTCCGTTTCGGGTGCGGGATTTATCCGCAATACAAAAGATAAAATTGTTTTGCTATCGAACGATAGAAACATAACCAATGTAGAAACTACAAATAACGTAAACCTTTCTGGTGTACGCTCTGTAGGCTTCGAAGCCGAAGTAAATTATGTTTACCGCAAGCTTAACGTGGTGCTAAATCTATCAAAATTTAATGCCTTGCTACAAGATAACGCCTCATTATACAACGGCAGACAAATACCAAATGAACCATTCTTTACCGCCAACGGAAACGTACAATATCGATTCGATGATGTTTTACAGAAAAAATCGATGGTTAATGTATACTACAACTTTGGCTATGTACATCCTTTCGAAACCATTTGGCAGCTCAGACGTGACCCATTTAACGTAACTCCAACACAGTTTATTCAGGATTTAGGCGCAAGTTATCGCTTCCCTAATCAAAGAATGGTTTTAAGCTTCGATGCAAAGAACATCTTAAACAAAGAAGCTTATGACAATTTTGCTGCCCAAAAACCAGGCAGAGCCTTTTACTTAAAATTTAACTACACCATTAATAATTTTTAAAATCTAATTTATAAAAGATGAAAAAGCAATTTCTAAAACTCCTGATGTTAGGAGCATTTGCAACAACCGTTACGCTTGCAGGTTGTTCAAAAACCGAAGGAGACCCACAACCTGAAGAAAACTTAGGCGATTCTAACCGTTGGATTACACTTTCTGGTGCTTTAATGGGCACAACACCTGGTGATGGTAACGGCGGTACAATGGTTTACTCAGTAAGTGTAAACGATGCTAAAGACCCGAATAAATCATTCAGCGTTTACGATAACGGTTTCCCGGTAAGATCACAACGTACGGCTCGTTTACAATCATCAAACGATGGCGCTACACTTTTTAACATTGCTTATACAGGTGCAAACGGAGGTGAATTCTCAAAATATAAAGTTAATGGTGGTTCAAACTATTCAGAATTATCTGATAAGGTAAACATTTCAAGCTATGCAACTACATCACCTAGATGGGTTAAATTATTTGATAACGACCAAACTGGTATTGCAGTAAACGTATCTGGTGTTAAAATCACAACAGGTACAAACGGTGCTTACGCTTATGCAAGAGGTACTTCAACAGTATTATCTTTAAATTTACAAGCTGCGGGTATTAAAACTTACGAGCAATATGAAATTCCATTGGCAACAGCTGAAGAAGCGCAAGGTTTTTACATTGGTCGTTTAGATGGTCCGGTATTAAACAAAGCAGGAGATAAATTAATCATCGGTGCATCAAGAAGTAAGTATAACACCACTACTAATCTTGCTGATAATACAGGTGCAGTAAAAATTTCATCAAAATCAGTTGTTGTAGATTATCCTTCATTAAAAAACCCAAAGGTTATTTCATCTACAGTTAGTCAGGGAAATACAAATGGTTACCGTAGTTTTAACGCTTTCTTAGGCGAAGACGGTAACATTTACCAAGCTACTCAAAATGGTACAGCAGGTTCTCACATCTTAAAAATTGGTACAAATAATGAATACGACAATAGCTATGTATTCAGTTTAGACGCAGCTTTAGGGGTTACAGGTTCTTATGTTGATGCCTGGAGATATGCTGGTAACGGAGTTGGAATTGTGGCTTACAACGTTGCAGATAAAGGTGGTTACCTTGCGCTTGTAAACTTGAACAACAGAACGGCTACAAAAATTGCCATTCCTGATGATGCGGATTTAAGTTTCGGTCAATACCAGGGATTTGTGGTAAACGGCGATGAAATTTTCGTTGCGGTAACTCCGGTGGGTAAAGATGGTAACATCTACATCGTTAACAGCAGAACTGGTGTATTAACCAAAGGTGCTAAATTGGTAAACAAAACAGGAAACCACTATATCGGTGTGTTTTAGTAGAATATAAAGTATACAAAAAGGGCTTGCTGAATGTTCAGCAGGCCCTTTTTGTATTATAAAAATTTCAGACTGTGTTAAAGTTTTTAAATAAATAAGTTGTCCAAAAGACAACAACTCCTTATATTTGCAATAGTTTGTTTTAATCGCGATTAAATGACTGTAAGTTTTAAATAATGAATCGTAACTTAATATTGCTTTCTAACAAACAAATTTCTCCAAATGAGAATAATTTATTTAAAAAGGTTACAAGATTTCGGTAAGAGACATGCCGATTCTATTAAAAGTATATCAGTTTTTAAGGGTATCGTAGAAAAAGCAGAATGGAACACACCATTGGAGATATTGGAAAGTTTTCCAACTGCAAAGGTATTGAACGGTAAACGAGCCAGATTTAAAATTGTTGGCAACAAATACCGCATCATTGTTGAAGTAGATTTTTTAGATAGAATTGTTGAAATTAGGTTTATAGGCACCCATGCAGAATACGACAAGGTTGATGCACTAACCATATAGCATATAATTAAATTAAAAATTATGAATGAAGCAACCCAATGGTTTTTATTAGAGAATGAGCAAGATTATGCTCAGGCAACTTCTCGTTATGAAGATTTAAAATATGTACAAAAAGGCAGTGCTGAACATAAAGAAAAAATGCTTTTGGCACATCTTATTTCCGAATATGAAAATGCTCAGTGGGATTCACCAATTGTAGATCCTATCGAAACGATTAAAATTAGAATGGAAGAATTCGGACTAAAGCCTGCAGATTTAGCAAAGGAATATGGTAACAAGGGCAACTTAAGCAAAGTTTTAAATTACCGGCGGGCGCTTTCTCTCACGATGATAAGACAGTTTAGTGCGAAATTGCACATTCCTACTGACATGCTGATTCAGGAATACGCGTTAAAAATATAACAATAAAGCCCGCTTATCAACGGGCTTTATTCTGTATTAAAATAGTTTTTCTTGCGGAGGCGTTGCACCAGCCAATCTGATGTAAACAGTTGCTTGTCCTCTATGGTGTGTCTGGTGTTCGAAGGCTTTATCTAAAGCTTGTTTCTTGGTCAAATCAAATCGTCCGAAAAGCTTAACCATTTCACTTAATTGTGCTGCTGTTAATTTTTTCGCACTGGCGATAACGAAGTCATAACTCGCTAAAACATCTTTAGTAACCGTTGCTTTTGATTTGTCTGTTCCTTTTTCTAAACCACCCATCGCTACCGGACTTTTTTCGCCAGTTGCCGTAGATGCGAATGCGTAGTTAGCATCTGCTAAATGCAAAAACTGATCAGCAAAAGAACGCATTTGAGGTGTAGGTTTTAAACTGTATGAAGCTTCAGGCATTGCATCCAAATATTCTTTAGTGTAGGCTTTTGCTCGCTCCCACTCCTTAATAACATCATCAGTTGCAGTTTGCGCTTTGGCAGCTCCCACTGTTAACACGAACAGTGAAAGCAATGTAATTTGTTTTAGTATTTTCATTTTGTTGTTTTTAATAAACTCCAAAAATCTGGCGTTTCAGCAAAGATAGCCATTAATACGATGTGGAAAATAGCTGTAGGTTAAATAGAATTTAAGTTTACAATTCGAAGGACTAAATATCAGAAGATTTAGAAAAGTAATTTTTAGTAATCTTCAGATATAAATCCATAATTTGGCAAATCAAATGCTTTCCATATGCTCAGATATCTCTTACCACTATTAGCTCTTTTAATTAATGGTTGCTCTGCTCAAACTAATTTTAATGGTGATTTTGAAAAATTAGATCCGGAAAATAGAAATCCACAAGGTTGGTCTTTAGCCTTCTCTCCAACACAAGCAAAAGATTTTAATACCAAATTGGATAGTTTAGTTAAACAAAGCGGAAAATATAGTGTATCAATTGAGAGATTCGGAAAGGACGGGCAATATGGCGCCATTGATTATACTATTCCAAAAAGTTTCGAGGGAAAAACCATAGAGCTTAGGGGCTACCTAAAAACCCAGGATGTAAAAACTGCATGTGGCTTATGGTTAAGGCTTGATGGAGCTGCTGGTGCAAACCTTGGTTTCGATAATATGTTACAACAAGGAATAAAGGGTACATCAGATTGGAAACAATATAGCATTAAAATGCCGTATACCAGCGAGGTTAAGGCTATACATTTTGGTGGTTTGTTACAAGGGGATGGAAAAGTTTGGTTTGACAATTTTGAACTTTTTATTGATGGAAAATCAATCGCAGGAGCTGTTCCAGCAATTAGTTATAAAGCGGAGCTGGATACCAGTTTTTCCAAAAGTTCTGGAATTAATGCAATCGCTTTAACCGATCAGCAAATAAATAATCTATTTATAGCTGGCCAGTATTGGGGCTTTTTAAAATACCATCACTCCAACATCAATGATGGAAATTACAATTGGGATGCAGAACTTCTCAGGCTGTTACCCGCTGTAATTTCGGCAAAAGACAATATAGCCTTGAGCAAAAATCTGGAGGTATTTTTGGATAAATTTAAAGCACCAGACATTTGCAAAACTTGTGCATTTAATAATGAAAACTTGAAAATTAAACCAGATTACGGGGATTTATTTACTGGAAAGGTATTAAGCAGTTCCTTAACAAATAAGCTAAAATTTATTTTTGAGAACAGAAGTCAGGGTAACAACTATTGGGTAGGGATAGCAACATATGGTAATCCTGAGTTTAAACATGAAAACGCTTATACTAGTATGCGATATCCAGATGCTGGCTACCGATTGCTTTCCCTCTATAGATATTGGTCTATGATTAATTACTTTTTCCCTAATAAAGATGTAATTGACGGCGATTGGAATAAAGTATTGAAAGAATTTGTTCCGATATTCTTTAAAGCCCAAAACGAGGAAGAATATACCTTAAGTACATTAAGATTAATCGCTAGGATTCAAGATACGCATGCTAATATTTGGGGTATAAACAAGGCTTTAGAAAATTTTAAAGGCAAATTTGCAGCGCCCTTTGAGGCTAAGTTTATTGAAGAAAAATTAATAGTAACCGATTTTTATACAGACAGCTCAGGCTTAAAACAAAATTTAAAAGTTGGAGATGAAATAAAATACATTAATGGTACAAAGGTAACAGACTTAGTAAAAAAATACTTGCCAATTACTCCGGCATCTAATTATGATACACAACTAAGGGATTTGCCAAATAATTATCTGTTGAGATCAAACGAGAAGAAAATGAAATTAGTAGTCGGCAAAGGCAATTCACTAATTGAGACTTATCTCATTGACTACAAATCAGCTTATAAAAATACGGATGATTTAAACTCAACAGGATATAAAATATTAAATGAAAACATTGGTTACGTGTATCCAGGCAAATACAGAAATGATGATATGCCAGATATCATAAAACAATTCAAAAACACAAAGGGCATTATCGTAGATATGCGCTGTTATCCTTTGAATTTCATGCCCTTTACATTCGGAAATTTTATAAAATCTGATTTCACGCCATTTGTGAAATTCACTTTCTTTAATCCGGGTAATCCTGGCGCTTTCACAGTTGGAACGATGGTAAAAAACGGAGGTGGTTACGATTCATCTATCTACAAAGGTAATGTGGTTGTTATTGTTAATGCAACAAGCCAAAGTCAGGCAGAATATACAACATTAGCTTTTCAGAGTGCTCCTAATGTAAAGGTAATCGGCAGTCAAACCGCTGGTGCCGATGGAAATGTTTCTTCGATTGTATTACCAGGAGGGATATCTACTATGATATCTGGCATTGGGATATTTTATCCTGATGGAACACCTACACAAAAAGTAGGTGTTAAAATTGACTACCGCATTAAGCCAACTATTAATGGTGTAAAAGCGGGAAAAGATGAATTATTAGACTATGCAATTGCAATTTTGAACAAAGGTTGGTAAGATTTGTAAGTCCGATTGCGATAATAATTAGCTCGTTTTTTAACAAACACTTATTAATTGGCTTACCTTTTCAATTCCAATGCATGAGTATTTCTTAAGAAAACCATACATCATATGTTGTAATCGGTGGGGCTGATAACATTGATCTTCCTTAATATTACAAAAAACCACCTAAATACCATTAGCGATTAAAAACATCGTATTACTCAGATTTTAAAGGCAAGGTAAAATGAAAAGTACTGCCTTTTGCAAGCACACTTTTTACCCCTATTTCGCCGCCATGTCCGGCGATAATTTCTTTACAGAGGAATAAACCAATACCAAATCCAGCTATCAGATTATTATGCTGAACCCGGTAAAAACGTTCAAATAATTTAGGTACTTCTTCCTGAAGGATACCCACCCCCTCATCCTTAACCTGAACGAAAACAGCATCATCAATTTTAACACAGGAAATCTGCACTGTAGAGCCAAGTTCTGAGTATTTCACCGCATTGTTAATCAAGTTAATAAACACTTGATTAATCTTCGCTTTATCAGCATTAACAATAACCGATTCAACAGGTTCAAAAATGAAGGTATGATTTGGATATAGAATTAAAACTTCTTCCTCAATATCTTTTACAAGCTTAGATATGTCGAAGTTTATCTTCTCGATAAATAGTTTCCCAGACTCTAACCTGGCAAGATTCAGGAAACCATTAATCATATTAGTCATTCTTCTGGTTTGTTTAAGCGATTGAAATATGGCCCTTTCGCCTATTTCATTATCCGCTACTTTTATCTTATCCAAAAGTTGTAAGTATGCAATTAACGAAGTTAGAGGTGTTTTGAGCTCATGACTGACCATACTGATAAAATCATTTTTACGCTGCTCGTGCTCTTTAATATCTGATATGTCTCGTGTGGTTCCGGCCACAGCTTCTACTTTCCCCGCCTCATTCACCACCGGAATCAAGATATAATCATAAACACGTCTGCCTAAAACTGCATGAGGGAAAGATACTTCACCCCTTACTGATTCCTTTGTTGCAATAATATGATCAATCTCTCTTTCATGCATTTCGGCGTGCCACGGTTCGTAACCATTTTCAAGCAAGCCTTTTCCAATTGCATCTTCGCTACTCTTGCCCCACATGGATAACAAGGCATCATTTGCATAAATAAAATTGTAGTTCAAATCAAAAACATACATCAAATCAGGCGTATTTGAGGTAATCGTTTCATATAATCTTTTCTGCTGCTCTGATTGTTCTTTCGCTGTCCTTAACCCCTCCTCTGCTTGTTTACGATCTGTAATATCACTGGCAGTACCAAACCATTCTATTATTTCTCCCAGCTCATTAACAATAGGAACCGCCCTTGAAGAAGTCCATCCTGTTGTTCCATCTGCCTGCAAAACCCGATGCTCTAACTGAAAAATTTTCTTTGTTTCCAGTGCTTCATTAATTGCCAGCTT
The DNA here is from genome assembly GCF_032678425.1 of Pedobacter aquatilis. Classification (GTDB taxonomy): domain Bacteria; phylum Bacteroidota; class Bacteroidia; order Sphingobacteriales; family Sphingobacteriaceae; genus Pedobacter; species Pedobacter aquatilis_B. Next base: position 602,798 of record NZ_JAVTSG010000001.1, read on the forward strand.
TAATTTCTCTCTGTCTGATGGATGGATATATTTTTTTATCCAATTAGGATTTGGCTCATTTGTATTCGGCAAAAAACCACGTCCGTCTAATTCCTGCAAAACAAGCCAATCTGCACTCATCCTGTAAATCATGTCCGATGTAGCATTAACCAATGCCCTTAAGCGTTGCTCGCTCGCCTCAACAGGTTGCTGTTCTGAAATTAAGTTGTGTAATGGTTTTTCCATAATTCAATATACAATGCAGCGAAATAGAATGATAACATGAAACTAAAGCCATTGTTTGCATCAAAAAAATCTATCAATAACTTAACTAGAACTGTTGAGCAATAAAACATGGAGCGATTTACTCAAAATTTCTACGGCATTTTCCATCTCAGTTTTATTCATATGCCCAAAACCTAAACGTATACCCCTAACATTTTTTGTTTGGTATAATATGGTTTTAGGTAGAAACAGGCCTTCCTTAGCACACTGTTGTTTCAGTTTAATTAAGCTAAAATCATCCAACCATTCTACCCAAACCGCTAAACCCTGAGCCGGTATTTTAAATTTTATTTTCCCTTCTAATTTCGCTTTAAGCAAATTCACAAAATCATCGCGACGCTCTTTGTATACTTTTTTATTTTTTTTCGCAAGGCGATGAATTTCCCCATCTGCAATCCAATTACTCAAAACCTGTTCCTTTATCACATCAATGCCTGCTTCTAAAATTTGCTGATATTTCTCTAATTCTGCAATAAATTCCGGAGGCGCAGTAATAAAACCATAACCAAATCCCGAGGGTAAGCTTCGAGCAAATGAGCCAATATAAATTACATTCCCGCTTTGGTTAAATGCCGACAGCGGCAAAACCGGGTTATTATCATAATGAAAATCGAAGTCGTAATCATCCTCTATCACCACAAATCCATGCAACTTTGCAAGTTCCAAAATCTCAATTCTTCGCTTTGCGCTCAAACAATTTGTAGTTGGGTAATGATAATTAGACGTTAAATACAAGGCCCTGATAACATGTTCCGTACATACTTTTTTGAGATGCACTATACTCAAACCATCTTCATCTACAGGAATGGTAATTACCTGCGCACCACCATCTAGCAGTGTCATGTTAGAACGGTAATAGCCTGGTGCCCCAATAACCACCTTATCGCCATTTGATATTAATAGTTTGGTAACCAGATACAAACTCGTTTCGTGGCTGGTGGTGGTAAGAATGTTCGATGCCGTAATCCTCAAACCACGAGTCACATTTAAAAAATTTGAAAAATGTTGTTTAAAATCTGAATGAGATTCTGATTGGAGCTGTTTCCAACTTAATGTATTTTTTTTCCTTTTGAGTTTTGAAACATACAAACGAGCCAGCACATCAGTTTGAACTATTCTCAAGTCGGGTAATCCATCATTAAATTGATACGGTAAATTGCTGACCTCAACCGGATCTTCTAAAATAAGCGACCGCTTGAAACTAAAGGTAGATTCAGCTTGAAAATTCTGAACAGGTTTTATTGCTTTCGTCTGCTTTTGGTTCGATAAAATAAACGTGCCCTTATTTGGCGAAATCTTGATAAATCCCTGCAATTGTAAATCATCAAAAGCTTTAATCAAAGTGTTCCGATTCACACCAAGCAGTTTACAAAGTACCCGCGTACCGGGAAGTTTGGTACCCTCTGGTAATAACCCGGTTTGTATCGCTTTTATAAATTCAAAAACAATTTGCAAATAAACCGCAATGCTATTATCAGGCTTTAACTGTATAAAACTTTTAAAAGGAATTTGAACCGGACTATCCATTTTATTAAAACTGGTACACTTTAATGGTACGGCAAGGTACTACTTTTGCAAAAAATAAAAAAAATGAAACAACTTTACTTTGCTATACTATTAACCATCCTATCGGGCAGTTTATTTGCCCAAACTAAAAAAGACAGCGTTATCAATATGAATGATGTGGTGATTAATGAAAACCGTTTCAGTACACCAATCTCAAAGCAAAACAGAAATATCTATGTAATCGATAATACAACCATTGCAAAATTACCGGGCAGAACCATTCAGGAAATATTGCAATATGCCAACGGAATCGACATCAGGCAGCGTGGCGCTTTTGGCGGACAAGCAGACATCAGCATTGACGGAGGTAGTTTCGAACAAACCGTTTTGCTATTAAACGGAACGAAGATTATCGATATGCAAACCGCTCACAATATGCTTAATTTACCTATTCCGGTCGAGGCAATTGAACGCATAGAAATCATCCGCGGACCCGCAGCCAGAATTTATGGGATTAACAGCTTAACTGGTGCGATTAATATCATAACCAAAAAACCGACCACTTCAGGCGTTTTAATCTCTACTTATGCAGGTTCAAATTTCGAGAAGAATACAGACGGCAACGGAAAAACCTTTGTAGGTGGTGGCGTACAAATTGGTGGTGTACTAAGCAAAAAAAATCATCAGCATTCGCTTTTTGCATCGCACGACAAAGGAAATGGATATCGATTCAATACTGGTTTTGAAAACAACAAATTGCTGTATCAGGGTAATTTCCAAATTGATGAATCCAATACAATTGATGCGCTCTTTGGATACGTAAAAAGTGGTTTCGGCGCAAACGGATTTTACGCCAGCCCGGGTGATAAAAATTCTGATGAACAAGTTCAAACCACATTGGCTTCTGTGCAATCTAAGCACCAGATTTCAGATAAATTCACTTTAATGCCTCGATTAAGCTACCGTTACAATTTTGATGATTACCGTTATTTTGGCCCAACAAATTTAAATGCCGCAAGAAGCAAGCATTATAGCAACTCCTTTTCTGCAGAATTAAATACTACTTATAAAATTACCTCAGGCGAGTTTGGGTTTGGAGCAGAAGCCAGAAAGGACGACATCAATTCGACCAGTATTGGTGAACGTGAAAGAGATAATTTAGGCCTTTATGCACAATACAGAACCCAGCTACTGGAAAAATTAAATGTAAATATCGGCACTTACTTAAATTACAATTCTGATTACAAATGGCAGATTTATCCGGGTTTAGATGCAAGTTATGAAATTGCTAATGGCATAAGACTAGTAACCAATGTTGGTACAAGTCAGCGAAATCCATCCTTTACCGATTTATATTTAAACCAGCGCCCGGGAAATATTGGCAACGAAAACCTGACACCTGAAAATGCATTGCAGGCAGAATTAGGGTTAAAAATCGACAAAGGAAATTTCAATTTTAATGCGAATTACTTCTACAGAACGATAGATAAGTTTATCGATTGGACTCGTACAGTAACCACCGAACCTTGGCAAAGCAATAACATTGGCGATTTACAAACAAACGGATTTAACTTCAGAGCAAACTATAATTTCGCAGTCGCAGAAAAATCTAAAGTCAACATCAATTTAGGCTACTCTTATCTCGATTCAGAGTTTACAGGTATCAATTCGCAACTGGCTTTTAAATATTTAATTTCTTCGCTAAAACATCAGGTTACCAATACTGTAGATTTTCGATATGCAAATTTTTCGATATTACTGGCCACCCGTTTTAACCAAAGAATGTCGGGACCATCTTACTGGATTAATGATGTACGCTTAACGCAGTCTATCAAGAAATTCACCATCTTTTTAGATGCGCAGAATATATTTGATACCACTTACACCGAAATCGGAGCTATACCATTGCCATCAAGATGGATGAGCTTAGGTGTGAAATTTGTAAGTTTTTAAATCCTTTAATCAGCAAATAGCTGCAGCGTAAATCATTTAAACCTCGCTAGATTCACCTTGTCGAAATGCTTAAAAAGGTATTTCGACAAGTTCGTGAGCAAGAAATTGTTTCTCTACAGGCTTTTAATTGAAATCATTAGTTGTTGATGTAAGTTATTCTAAAAGACTTTCTTAAATCATTGATTACAGAGGTTATACCCGCATTCGACCCATGATTAGTATTACTGCCAGAGCTTGGTTTACTTATCATAAATCTAAATTGATCGCCTGCATCCAGCTTTATGATATCAAATGGAATGGTTATGGTTTGCACGGTATTGGTTGCCATTTCTTCAAAAGTCGAATTTATCCCGATTCTGTCTGTCCAAACACCTAATTTGTTTACTTGTAATACCAAGCGTAAAGCTGTTTTATCGTTATTGCTACTAATCTTTGGGTTGTAATTTAAAAATCCTGATAGCTCGTAAAAGCCCGTTGTATTAATGGTAAAGGATTCTTGATTGGCATTCAAGGTAACATAAGTAGGGTTTGAAATTGCAACACTGCCCGTTTCCCAGGGAACCGGCACTAAGCTTCCGCTGTTAAAATTTGATAATGCAGTACCTGTTAGTAAAAAGTCGGTTGGCGATTTCATAAAATAATCGTCAGGTGAGATTCTGGTTTGTATCTCTAAAGTAGACGAATAAGGCTCCCAGGCACTGCCATTCCACATGTAAACATTATTGGCTTTTACCGCATTCAGGCCTGTTGTTTCGTTGGTGTTAAATACCCATAAACCGGCAACGGGTGAAATTACGGGAGCTGCCAGATTAGTTCGGGTAAGGCTAACCCTGGTCATTAAAAACCCTTTTTTCGAACCATCAGGCAAATTCGATACATCCATATTTAATAATACAGATGATTTAGGTATTCGGGTTTGCACACCCGTTGATTGCCCTGATGCATTTATTATCATTAAGCCTAACAAAATTATCGGCAGTATGAATTTTATACGCGTTGTCATAAATCCCATCTTAATCAAGCTTAAATATTCTGATATTTTTTGAAAAGTTTAATCCTCCAGGTACACTGATGGTTGCTGGTGATTGGTGATTACCACCAAGGCTTTTATTAATAACCAATTGAATGATATCATTTTTATCAAGATGTATAACTGAAGGCGGAGCAATCAGTGTTCTTGAAAAACCCCCGGTATCTTTACCCCATACCAAAGTGGTTTGGGCAACTGTTACCCAAGTAGCGCCACCATTTGTAGAACGCTGGATTTTATAGAGTAAATTTGTGTTGGACGATGAATTGTTGCTGATGTGCGGATTGTAATTAATGTAGCCAGATATTTCATACTCTCCGCTATTATTAATGGTAAAACGATTATTATTTAAGGTTACATTATTGCCATTATTGGTAAGCACATAAATATTATTAAAGGTAACCAGTACATCCGACCCGTTATTAATTGCGGTTAAATTTGCGTTTGTTAGCTCTTGCTCAACTGGTTCTTGGCAAAAAAATACCTGAGGCAATAATAATTTTTTAATGGTATTAATATCGGCTATATCTTTCCAGCTGTTGCCGTTCCAAAAATAATGATGATCGGCTTCCACATGGTTAGGTTTAACGCCTGCAGTATTTGTATTGTACACCATTAAACCTATAGCCGGACTTGGAATGGTTAATACATCATCTGCAGATTTAAGATTAACTTTTGGCACTAAAACGCCGCCACTTTTAACACTTGAGTTAACTTCTAAAATTGTTGAGGCATGAGGCGTTCGTGTGCCTATACCGGTATCTTGCGCCTTTAAGTTTTGATTATAAACAATGGTTATTAGTAAAAGGGTATAAACTAATAAGGGTTTAAATATTTTCTTCATATTATAATGTAAAGTCTATCAAACGAATGTTTAATGATTTAGCCACGGGCGTATTGGTTGTCATACTTATTGTACCCAAACCTTGCGCTGAACCATCATTTGGATATGGGCAGGCCGTTATCACCCGTAGAAATTCACCATCGTTTAACCTAACTGCCGTAACGGGTACAATAAGTGTTTTAAAATCAGATACAGAGCCTTTCCCCCAATTTCCACGGGAACCTGCAACAGCTACCCAAGGCCCACTGGCACTCGTTCCCTTCTGAATGATTAAATTTTGTAGTGCTCTGTCTTTTGATCCGTTAGGATTGTAACTCATAAAGGAGGAAAGCTCGTATAAACCGGTTTTATTAACTCTAAATACCGTATTGCCTGCACTCGGTGTGATGATGTTTAATGTATTTAAATCCACAGTTTCGAAACTAAGTGCCAATACCTGAACCTCATTCGTAAAGGAAAAGGTTTGCGTAACAATCGATTTTGCATAGAAAACCCTTGGCACAATTAATTCTTCAACCGCTGTTAATCCTGGTAAGGAAACCCACTCAGAACCATTCCAGAAATAGTATCGGTTTGCATAAACATTATCCGGACTTAGGCCAGCATTTGCACTGTTGTATACAATCAAGCCTCTTTCTGGTGTAAGCGTTTGATCGTAACGACCTTTCAAAGCAATACTTGGTCCCTTAAATCCCTTATTCGCTGAGTTTAACTCCAAAATTGCACTTGCTACAGGCATTCGGGTTCCAATACCAGTTTGGCTGTATGTAAAATAGCTGAGGCTACAGATTAAAATTGTGAATATTATTTTTTTCAATGGATTGATGTTCTTGAACGTTAGATTTATAGGTTTAGCTAAGCTTTATAAGCAAACCAAAAGCCATCAAAGCATAATTAATTCTCATTTCCAAGCATATACAACTCTTAAAACTAAAATACGCCTACTATTTACTTGAAAGGCCAAATATTCAATTATTTTAGTTATTGTAATTTTAACACTACAACATTAATGACGAAAAATATACCATACAAGTAAGATAAAATCGTAGAAATATGAGTAATTTTTGAGTAAAAAATTCCGCAAGGGTTTTCACAGTTTGATATATGATATTAATACAAGAAGGGAATGGGCAATTCAGTTTACAATATTTAGTGGATTATAAATAATGGCCTTTATTCAACCATATTATTATTTTTAAACAACTGAAAATCTGTAAGTATTCTACAAAAACAGACTAATGCTTAATTAGTTCAGTATCTACATTTAAGGTTTCAAGGTTGATTTTATACGGTTGAGTGACTTTTTCTGCCAAACTAGGCTTAACGCTCATATTTTTGTTCGACTAGACCAAAATAGCCATGAGTGAAAGAAAAAGAGCTAACCAAGAAATCGATTATATGGATTCGAACTGGCTTGAAGAAATTATCAGCAAAACCTTACCTCAAAAAAGTACATTACCCTTTTCAATACTATCTAAACCTATCGCTGAAATCAGGTCACATTACGTTCTGCCCAATGAACTTAGTACTGAATTATATGGATTTACACATTTAATCGCAGTTTATATGTGCGAACGGGCATACAAACGGGAACGCTTACTTTATTACCATACCGATCCTACATACCGTGCAATGAATACCAATGATTATGCTTGCAGATTGCTTTGTAAAATGAAAATACTGTCTCTGCCAGATAAGTTTAATATGGAAGCCGAGCAAGCCCTTGGCCTCACGGCTGGTTTAATAAATCGTTTGCAGTCGAAAAATTATTATGATGTAAAATCCATTAATGAAAGAAAATTCTTTAAGCTTCACGTGAAATTTGGCCAATATGAAGAACGTGACTTAATCGACATCATGATCCTCAAACCGCTAATCAAAAAATAGCGTAATTTTGCAAATCAACGGACAAGGATATCCGACAGCTAATCCTTCATCATATGGAAAACCAGGTTGATACTTTTCTCAGCAACAAAAACAGAAGAATTATTTTTCTCTTCTGCACTTTCGTGCTTTTCTATTTGATATCCTTTTTGTTCGACCCTTATGCTAAATTCTGGAAAAATTACTTTGACAGAAGCTACTGGGATATTCTTGCCGAATGGCTGATCACTTTTTTGTTCTGCTTCTTGGTTGCCGAAGGCGCAATGGTTATCCACCGCAAGCTAAACAAAAAAATACCCTGGACACAACATCCAGGTAAGAGACTTCTTGTTGAAACAACACTGAATATTGCCGTAGTACTATCCTTTATCATCATGAACATATTTTGTATGTATTTGATTTACAACAAAAGTGAACCTGCTGATCAACAATTGTCTGTTGAAGATATTAGGGGAATTATCCAATGGCTGACGGTCAGTTTGGTGATTTCTTTTATCATCACAGGCGTTAATACAGGTAGTTTTATGATTAACAACTGGAAAAGCTCAGAACTTGAGGTTACAGAACAAAAACTCCATGTTTCTCAATTAAGCCAGGCTTCTATTGAAGCAGAACTGAATGCCTTAAAACTTCAACTCGACCCTCATTTTATATTTAACAACTTAAGTGTACTATCAGAGCTCATTCTGGAAGACCAACAGTTAGGCTACCAATATTCAGAAAATTTTGCAAAAGTATATCGGTACTTGCTCGTGAATTCAAAAAAAAATCTAATCCCACTTGCCGATGAAATCAGGTTTTTGAATGCTTACATATTCTTAATTAAACAAAGGATTGGAGATGGTGTTCATTTTGAAATAAACTTAAAGGAAAATATTCATCACCTGAGCATCCCTCCTTTAACTTTACAATTACTGATAGAAAACGCCATTAAACACAACATTACCAATAAACAGCATCCACTTATTATTAAAATTTACAGTGATTTAGAGGATACGCTTATTGTTGAAAATAATATAGTAAAGCTTGAACATCCCATAGTTGAATCTACTGGTATCGGACTTGCCAATATTGTTCGGCGCTTCAGTTTGCTCTCTGCCAAGCCACCGCTTATTGAGGCCAGCGAGCATCTTTTTAAAGTTCAAATTAACTTAATCCAATGGTAAAAAATATCATCATCATAGAAGATGAAAAGCCAAATGCAGACAGACTCGTCCGTTTATTGCGGGCGCAAATCCCTAACGTTAATATTTTAGCGGTGCTCGACAGCATTTCTGAAAGCGTAAAATGGTTTCAAAATAACGCTTGTCCGGATGTGGTGATGATGGATGTTAGGTTAACAGATGGACTTAGCTTCGGTATTTTCGAAAAAGTAAGTATAGATTGCCCTGTAATTTTCACCACAGCCTACGATGAATATGCTTTACAAGCTTTTAAGCACAATGGCATCGATTATCTTTTAAAACCGATTGAATCCGAAGAGCTTGAAAAATCATTGAATAAATTATCAAAAGCAGGTGCTTTGTATGATGATGGCGCGTTAAACCGCCTCTTAACAGAGTTGAAACCTAAAAATTATAAGAATAAATTCCTACTACCTTTTAGAGATGGTTTTAAAGTGATTGATGTAAGTGATATCCTATATATTGAAATGGATAATCGAATTGCAACTGCTTATTTAAAGAATGGCGCTGAAGCCATTCTACCCAATTCATTAGAAGAAATTGAAGAACAGTTAGATCCTAAATTATTTTTCAGGGCGAACAGGCAATTTATTATCCATGTTAATGCAGTTAAACAACTCTTAAATTATTTCAATGGCAAACTTAAGGTGTTGTTAAAAGATAAGGATGTGGAAGTTATAGTAAGCAGGGATAAATCTGCCGGATTAAAAGAATGGCTGGCACAGTAAAAGGATTATTCTATAAAATAGAATAATCCCATTTCTTTAATGAGCAAACCCGTTAAGCAGACTTCCTGTCCCAATCAACCAGATAATCGGGCATTTTAGGATTAGGCCGTTGGCCTAAACCTGCTCTTTTTCTTGATTCCAATAAAAGTTCAATCGTTGCAATCAGCAGCATCAGGTAACCAAAAAGCTCCAGGCATTCCTCTGCAGCGTTTTTAACAGCCCTAAAGTATCGTTCATCCATCACTGCATACCAGAATATCTTTCTTCCAAAAAGCCTGGAAAAAATAAATGTGGTTAGAAATCCGGTTAGGAAAATACCAAATGAGTAGCTGTTAACAAAATTCCTGAGCTCAAAAACCAAGCGCCGGAAATTTCGGATGAGGTGATATACGAACCACATTAAGATTAGACACACCGGATACATCCAGGTCGTTTTACCTAGGTAACGTTCAAAATAAATATCCTGCTCTCTAAAAAATGAACAGGCCAGCAGCGTAAAAAACAGCAGGGCGACCATTCGGTAATAACTATCCTTTTTAAAAATAAAAATAGAAATACCCGCAGAAATCACTAACAAAACAGACTGCATGTGTTCTGTAAAGGAATCCTCAGAAAACCGGTTATCGACATGAGTAGACAAAGCATCATGTCTGATGATTTCGGCCGCCAAAACTGCCAGTAAACAGTAAACCAGAAATCTTAAAAATTTTGCTATCATAGCATTATAAGAATGCAAAAATCCTGGATTAAACCTAAACACTAAATTCTAAGGTTCAATCCAGGATTTTAGGGTGAAAAATTAAAACGATGATTATTTTTTACCGCCCAATGGAATGGCATAACCCAATGAGGCCATTATGCCGCGGTTTTTAATACCTGCCGACTTAGCCACATCCGTTAAGCCTAATGCATAACGGCCATCAATAATAATTTTACCCGGACCCACAGGAAGTGCAACGCCTGCACCCATTTGTACGCCAAATTCAAATTTCTTAGGCGCACTGCCATAATTGCTTATGAATTTACTTTCCTTATCAATCATTAAAGCAATTGAAGGGCCGGCATTAATATAAACCGGACCGAACGCATATTTGGCTAATACTGGTAATTCCAGATAATTCAGTTCCAGATTGGTTTTTCTGCCTGCAAATTCCAATTTAGTGCCTTTACCTATAAAATTAATTTCAGGCTGAACAGAAAAACCGCCTGCTCCCGTGTGGATATTTAAACCTAAACCACCCTGAAAGCCAACCTTAAATTTCTCTGCATTGGTTGCATCAATTGCCTGTTTTGAAATATTGATGCCCGCTTTAGGGATAAGTTCTAATTTTTGTGCACTTACTGTGCCTGCTCCTGTTGCAAGCAAAGCCATAAGGATTAATTTTCTCATTTTATTATTTTGTTTTTGATTATTTGATAGGCCAAAACTATCAGCGAAAAGAAAACATTGAACGAAAAAATAGCTGAACCGTAGAAAAAAGCACCTCAAATTAATACGCATCCTGCCTGAATGGTAAATTAAAATCCAGGCTTCAAACAACATTCGAACAGGGGAAGTTATACTTTGATTTTAGTTCACAAATCCTGGTTAAAAACCGCCAAATCCACCATTACGTTTCAGGGCATTAACGTCTGCGTTTGAGGCGCCATTTTCGACGTTTGAGGCATTTTTTGAAGCAAACCACTACTCAAAACAGCTTCCTTTGCAGCGTAAAAAATCAATTTAAAAATGATGACACAGAGAATTAAAGCAGTAGACTTATCAAAATCTATACTGTTAATATTAATATCCGTACTGGCAGTTTCTTGTGGAAGTAAGCAAGAGGATATGCCAGCTCAGCCAGCAACTAAAGTGGATTTCCTGACTATCGCTCCGGCCGCCTCAACATTGGAGCAAAAATATCCTGGAACGATAGAAGGCTCGGTTAATGTTGATATTAAAGCGCAGGTATCCGGTTATTTAGAACAGATTTATGTTAAAGAAGGCGATTACGTAAGTAAAGGCCAACCGCTGTTTAAGATAAAGGGTGAAGTATTTCAGGAGCAGGTTAACAATAGCCAGGCAAGTTTGAAGGCTGCACTTGCGGCGCAATCTACTGCTAAAATAGAAGTAGAAAAAGTTCGTCCCTTGGTAGAAGGAAAGGTTGTATCTCCTTTGCAACTGGAAACCGCCCAGGCGCAATATGAATCTGCAACTGCACAAGTAATGCAAGCTAAAGCGGCATTAGGTTCTTCTAAAATCAATGCCAATTTCGCGGTGATTAAAGCACCCGTAAGTGGTTACATCGGCAGAATACCAAACCGTATTGGAAATTTAGTTACGCCAACCGATACCGCACCTTTAACCTCACTATCTGATATCAATCAGGTATTTGTTTATTTTTCTATGAGTGAGGCTGATTTTATTTCCTACACTAAAAATAAGAAATCAGGTGCTACAGGGAACAAGGTACAAATGGTTATGGCAGATGGAAAAGTTTATGAGCATAGCGGCTTGCTGGAACTGGCGAGTGGTAATATCGACCAGTCTACCGGAACAATGGCATTAAAAGCAATTTTCCCTAACCCTGATAAAATGTTACGTTCAGGCGGTTCAGCAAGAATCATCTTAAGCCGCGAACTATCTACTTCCTTAAAGGTACCAATGGCCAGCGTGAAAGACATACAAGACAAACTATTTGTTTTTGTTTTGGCTGATAGCAATAAAGTAGAGATGAGACCTATAGAAATTGCCGGGCATGATGGAAACGATTACATCATTAACGAAGGGCTTAAAGCAGGCGATAAAATTGCGGCGAACAGCATTGATAACCTTAACCATGGGATGAAAGTTGCACCAAGCCCTGCTAAAGGCGATTTAACAAAAAAATAGTTTCCAGCCAATTTAAAAATCATGTTAAAAAAGATAATAGACAGGCCCGTAATGGCTACGGTTATTTCCGTAGTGCTCTTAATATTGGGTATTATTGGCCTAAGCCGATTACCGGTAACCCGTTTCCCAGATATTTCACCGCCAACCGTAATGGTTTCGGGGAGTTACCCGGGTGGAAACAGTGAAGCCGTAATCCGTTCGGTAGTTACTCCTTTGGAAGAGCAGATTAACGGGGTAGAAAATATGCAGTACATTAAATCTACTGCAAGTAATGATGGAAGTTTTTCAATCTCTATCATTTTCAAACAAGGCGTAAATCCCGATCAGGCAGCGGTAAACGTACAGAACAGGGTACAACAAGCCACACCTATTCTGCCGCAAGAGGTAATCCGTATGGGACTTACCACCTCGAAGCAGCAAAATAGTATGATTATGATCTTTAACATCTTTACGGATGATAATAAGAAATATGATGAACTATTCTTGCAGAACTATGTGAACATCAATTTAATTCCAGGTATTAAAAGGGTTCCGGGTGTTGGACAGGCGCAGGTTTTCGGACAAAAAGATTATTCGATGAGGGTTTGGTTAAATCCACAGAAAATGGCAAGTTACAACCTGATTCCGGATGATGTAAACCAAGCGATTGCGAGCCAAAGTATCGAATCTGCTCCAGGAAAACTGGGAGAAGAATCAGACGCTGCACTGGAATACGTAATGCGTTACAAGGGTAAGAAAAACCAGCCTGAGCAATATGAAAATATTGTTATCAAAAGAAATGGCAGGGATTTGGTACGCTTGAAAGATGTAGCCAGAATCGAATTTGGCTCACTAAGTTACAGCGGGAACTCAACCGCAAGCGGAAAAAATGCGGTAACCGTTGCCATTTTGCAAACGACAGGTTCCAACGCAAACGAAATAGAAATTGGCGTAAGGGCGGAACTGGAGAAAGCTTCAAAATCTTTTCCTCCGGGCATTTCACATACTAGTCTGATGAGTTCAAAAGAACGTTTGGATGAAGCGACAAGCCAGGTTAAATCAACATTAATCGAAGCCTTTATCCTGGTTTTTATCGTTGTATTTTTATTCTTGCAGGATTTCCGTTCAACTATTATCCCGGCTATTGCTGTTCCGGTTGCCATTTTAGGTACCTTTTTCTTCCTGCTCGCCTTTGGTTTCACCATCAATGTGCTAACGCTTTTTGCCCTTGTGCTTGCTATTGGTATTGTGGTTGATGATGCCATTGTGGTTGTTGAGGCCGTCCATGCGAAAATGGAAGGCTCGAACATGACCGGAAAAGAAGCTACGCATAGTGCAATGGGCGAAATCACAGGTGCGGTAATTTCAATTACCCTAGTGATGTCTGCGGTATTTATACCTATCGGTTTTATGACTGGTTCATCAGGTATTTTCTATAAACAGTTTGCCTATACTTTGGCAATTGCCATCATCATTTCAGCGGTAAATGCCCTAACACTTACCCCTGCCCTTTGTGCTTTGTTATTAAAGAACAACCATGCTACAGAACCGGGTCATACAGCAGAAAAACCTGGTTTTACGAAGCGCTTTTTCATGGGCTTTAATGCAGGTTTTGAAAATCTGACAGACCGTTACCTAAAAGGATTAAAGTTTTTAATTCGTAGAAAATGGCTTGGTACAGGCTTAGTTTTAATTATCACTGCCGTAGCGGGATGGTTAATGATAAGCACCCCAAAAAGTTTTGTTCCTATGGAAGATGATGGATTTGTTATTTTTAGTTTGAGTATGCCGCCGGGAACTGCCTTAACGCGTACAACTGAAGTCACTAAACGTATCGACACCATTTTAGCCAAAACGCCTGCCGTACTAAACAGTACTTCAATTACGGGTTTCAATATTTTGTCTAACAGTGCCAGTCCGGCATATGCTTTGGGTTTTATCAAACTGAAGCCTAAAAAAGAACGGGGTGAAGTACAGAATATTGACGAGATAATGGGTACTTTATCTGCACAGTTTGCTGAAATTAAAGAAGGCAGCGTAATGGCTTTCCGAAGTCCGCCGGTGGATGGTTATGGCGTAACCAGTGGTTCAGAAATTGTATTGCAAGACCGTACAGGTAAAGACCCCGCAGCCTTAAAAGCCATGTCAGACAAACTGATTGGCCAGATTATGCAACAACCGGGTGTGCAATACGCATACACAACTTTCAGAACGGACTACCCACAACTGGAAATTGAGGTAGACGAGGATAAAGCAAACCAGATGGGCGTTAACATCAGTTCGATGATGAATACCATCCAGACTTATTTCTCGGGAGACCAAAGTATGAACTTCACCAGGTTTGGAAAGTTCTACAGGGTTAATGTAAAGGCTGATGGTGTTTTCAGAACCGACGAAGATGCTTTCAATGAAATCTTTGTGCGCAATGATCAGAACCAGATGGTTCCGGTACGCTCACTGGTTACCATGCATAAAGTTTACGGACCAGAATCCTTATCAAGATACAACCTTTACAACGCACTTACCATTAGCGTTGTTGGGAAACCAGATGCAAGTAGTGGCGAGATTATGGAGGCATTGGAAAAAAATGTACTCAACACCCTGCCAAGTGATTATGGTTATGAATGGACAGGATTAAGTTTGGAAGAAAAATCTTCAGGAAACCAAACGGTTATGATTTTGGCTTTATGTCTGTTATTCGTTTACTTTTTACTTGCTGCACAGTTTGAAAGTTACCTGCTTCCTTTACCGGTTTTATTGTCCATTCCGACGGGTATATTGGGTGCGTTTGCTGCCATTAAGGCGATTGGCCTGGATAACAATATTTATGTTCAGGTGGGCTTGATTATGCTGGTCGGACTTTTAGCCAAAAATGCCATTCTGATTGTTGAATTTGCCGTTCAGCGTAGAGCCGCTGGCTTAACGATTATTGAATCGGCCATTGAGGGTGCTAAATCGAGGTTACGCCCGATTATCATGACTTCACTTGCTTTTATTGTAGGTATGATTCCTTTAATGATTGCTACCGGAGGCTCAGCTATGGGAAATCGTTCTATTAGTACCGGGGCAGCGATTGGTATGCTTTCAGGTGTAATCTTTGGCGTGTTTGTAATTCCATTGCTTTACATTCTCTTCCAATACCTACAGGAAAAAATTTCCATCAAAAAAGAAACGCACACCGTAACACCAAATCACCATTAAGATGAAATTTTCAAAAATCAATATATATTTATTTTTTGCCTCAGCGCTTTACCTAAGTTCATGCGCTGTGGGTAAAAAGTATGTACGCCCGGAGCTTGATGTACCATCGGAGTACAGACAACAGGTTAGCCTGACCGGAGACACCGTACTTTTGCCCTGGAAAACTTTTTTTCGGGATCAGCAACTTGCTCAGCTAGTAGAAAAGGCAATGCAAAAAAACAAAGAGGTTTCTGTGGCATTCCTTAATCTTGAACAGGTAAACCTATCGTACAAACAGGCTAAACTGGGCTTAATACCTACGTTGGATCTGGCGATTGGCGCATCCAGAAACTTTCCTTCAAAAAACTCCCTGAACGGATCGCTTAATGAGCAGTTTACCGGCGAACGTTACCTTGATAATTTCGACGCTACACTTTCACTTTCGTGGGAAGCCGACATATGGGGAAAGGTAAAAATGCAGAAAGATGCGGCCAGAGCGAACTATTTTCAGCAAAAGGAAAACCTGGCGGCATTAAAAACCAGAATCGTTGCACAGGTTGCACAAAGTTACAATAACCTGATTACTTTAGATCAGCAGCTTAAGGTTGCAGAACGAAATGCCGCACTAAGCGACAGCACATTGAGTATGATAAAATTGCAGTTTAAATCTGCACAGGCAAACTCGCTGGCGGTAGATCAGGCAGAGGCGCAGAAAAAAACGGCACAGCTTCTTGTACCGCTTACCAAGCAGAATATCGAAGTACAGGAAAATGCATTGAGTATTCTTTGTGGAAGTTTCCCGGATAAAATCCAGCGGGCAGAAAGCAACAATGAAATGCTTAATTCAGGTCTATTTCCAACAGGGGTACCAGCGAGTTTACTGAGCAGAAGACCAGATGTAAAAGCTGCAGAATTTGCAGTAGTTTCGGCCAATGCAAGTACCGGCTTATCAAAAGCGGCCATGTATCCGGCTTTGAGTTTAACGCCTTCTGTTGGCATGAATTCATTCAAGTTTAACAACTGGTTTGACTTGCCTGGCTCACTGGCAAAGAACTTTGCAGCAAATATTGCGCAGCCAATATTTAGAAAAAAGGAATTGCGCACCGCTTATGAAATTGCACAGATAGAACAGCAGAAAGCAGCAGAAACCTTCCGCCTTTCCGTAATGACAGCTGTAGGTGAAGTATCTGATGCACTCGTGAAGTCAAAATATGCCGAAGAACGTGCTGTACTCGTAAGTGAAAAAAGAGCCGCATTAGAAAAAGCAAATCGCGATGCAATGTTACTCTTTAAAAGTGGCATGGCTACCTATTTAGAAGTGATTGTTGCGCAGAATAACAGCCTGCAAAATGAGCTGGAGCAAACAGAAATTAATAGAGATAAGTTTAATGCCATCATCGATTTATACAGGTCTTTGGGTGGCGGTGCAGAATAACTAATTATCTTCCGGGTATGCTGCGCATGCCCGGAAATTCAAAAAGAATGAAGAAGATTGGCATCATAGATTTCGGAACAACTTTATCGTTAACGATTGTTAACCAATTATTATTTAAGGGTAATGCACCCAATAAAATTGTTTCCTTTTTCGATAAGCCTGATTCATTCGCTCCCTTCATCAATTATGGCATCCAGCCCAGGCATTTAAATTTGAATGGTAAAGGTGCAATGGTTGAAAAGCTATCAGACCTGGAAAAACTTATTGTTGTCCTCCCAGTGTTGGAAGGACAAACAACCAGAGAAAGTTTTTTGGAAATTAACTGCTGTGCAAGGCTTGCCGGTGTTTCCAAAATTATCATCGTTATACCATCACCAGGATTCGGAAACTTCACCTATCCATTTTTTAATATTGCCCAGCATGTTGATGATCTCGATTTTGGAATTCCTTACACAATATTACTCAACAGCATCGACCGGGAATCGATATTCAATATTGATTTTTTGAATACACTAGATGGGGGATTTATTAGCTCGGCAACCAATAGAGCGCTTTTCAACTTTGCTTCTCGCAACGATATCTGTGCTGCCATTGCAAGGGTAAGCAACGAGAATGGATTTGAAAACATGATTTACCACCTTACCTCGGCAGCGCAATATGGTTTTGAAGATATGGCTGATATAGCCACCAAAACGATGGGCACTAAGGTGCGAAACCTAAACCTCGATCCTGTATCTGTAAAATCGATGATGATTCATGCTGGCACTTCGATTCAACAAGCTGAATTTATGGTAGATGTATTGCATAAAAAAATTTCCGAAGGTCTCTTTGATTTTACAACAACTGACCTTAATCTCCTCAATAAAGGGAAAACTGAATCTTTTGATTTATTCGCCAAAAGGTTTCTTATGATTGGATAGTGAATCTTAAATTTATAGCTTAAACGAAATCTATCGATGACATTGCTCGAAAAAGAGGTTGCAAAAAGTGAATATCAAAGAGCAAGGATGGTTACAATCCTATTCATCATTGGACTGGATGTTATTTATTTCACTATAGGGCTTTTGGAGAGTTTTAATTCACTCGATTTTGGTATTGAGTTCAATGGCTCGCTGCAAATCTGGTTTTTTTCCTTTCTCATTTATGAAGTTTTAGTCATACTTTTTTTGCGCCGGTTGATAAAACAGGAAAGAGCAGCACCTAACTGGTTTAAATATCTCAATGCCTTTATAGAAATGACGTTTATCAGTTCATTGATGTCTTTTATACCGGGCATAGATAAGAGAATGCATCTGATAGAATCTCCACTGTTTTTCATGCTTTACATGGTTTATTTAATTCTTTCTGTGTTGCACATCAACAGGAACCTTATTATTTTCGCTACCATTGTTGCTATTGGCCAATATGCGATTGTTACCCATCTTTCCTATTTTTCTCTAGCTATACCACAGAACAGTTATTATTTGAGGTGTGCTGTTTTACTGATAAGTGGTATTGCAGCAAGCTACGTTGCGCAACAGATAAGAAAACTCATTGACACCAAAATTCAGATCCAAAATGAACATGAGCAATTGGGTATACTTTTCAGTCAGCAAGTATCTGCAGAAATATCTGCCGAATTAACAAGTAACACGCATGATGGAAGTCAAAGGGAAATTACAATCATGTCTCTTGATATTCGGAATTTCACAGTCTTTGCTGAAAGGCATTCTCCAGAGGAGATTATGGCTTTTCAGAATAAAATTTTTTCACCAATAATTGAAATCATAACTGAACACAAAGGCTTGGTCAATCAAATTTTAGGTGATGGTATTATGGCATCCTTTGGCATGCGGAATGATGAAGGGCATGCTTTATCCGCATTAAATGCAGCAACTAAAATTATTAAGCTTGTGAGTCGCATGTCCTCCGAAAAGACAATTGAAAAAACGAAAATAGGCATTGGTATTCATTCGGGTGAGGTTGTGGTTGGAAATATTGGAAATGAGGAACGTAAGCAATACTCCATAAGCGGTTCGGCGGTAATTATTGCCTTTAGAATAGAACAGCTTAATAAGCTATTCCACAGCGACATTCTTATCACCAGTGCAGTAAAAGAAAAGATTTCAATCCAACAAAATGTTCAATATGAATCCGTCGGGCACCATAAAATAAAGGGATTTAAGAACGCTATTGAGGTTTTTAAAGTCATAGCAGGCTAAAAATAGTTTACTAAGTTTGGAGCTTCTAAAAGAACCTGAACAAGAAATAGTTCAGGCGAACAATCCGTCGATTCAGGTGCAATCTTTAACTATTGAGTTCATTTTTTTCAAATCCATTTTAGGATGGCTATATATTTGATTCAGACATTCTAAGCATGTCTATATTGATTACAAGTTGGATGGACTTGTTAGCACCCTGAGCTTAACGTAAGAAGAATGTTGGGTAATTCTAATATCGTTAACTCAGGGCTTTTTCTAAAAAATACGATTCCTATATATTTACCGTTAAAAAATTAACGCTACTATCTCTCACCAACCCGTTGGCTTTACCATTAATCAGCAATTCACAATGTACAACATATAAACTGCAAGCTTCAGCAGGTAATACACTAAACTCAACAGGCATACTATTCATTTTAGTCTCATCTACAATATCTACCGAAAATACTTCCAAAGGATATGCGTTCAGCAATGTTTGGTCAGTGGCAATCCTCAAAAGCCTGAGGCGACATTTTAACGTCTTGAACAATATATAACTGAGGTGTATTTCATCATCCCCTACCTTTGTAAGCCTGAATGTACCAAACTTTGTACTTGGATAATCTTTACGCATTTCCATTAGATTAAAATCCTCGTATTTGTAACCATTCCCCGCTTTTTTTTGTTGTCGAAAAACGGATAATAAACGAGACCAGAATTTACCATCCTTAAAGCCTGGCACAAAATCATTAACCGCATCGAAGATAACCTTAGCCATTAGATTCACCTGGGTTTGCACACTTGCACTTTCTTTCATCCCCTCAGCCAGCGTGATGGGCGTATAAGTTCCTCGCTTGGCCCGGTTATGTGCGCCGTAAGCTTTACTGTCTACAAATGTCATTCCCGATATTGTTCCACTTAATTTTAAAATCGAACGTACTTTTGCCATAATTTGATTAACTTTAAATAACGACCAACCCACAGCCCACCCGGGCAATCAATCCATAGTAATTTACAAAAATTTCTTTTAGTTATAGCGAGGTTATAGCGACCTTAAAGTGACCTTATAGCGACATTTCTGTCGACCAGGTGCGGACTTGATTCGTACCTGCGTCGAGGCCATTGTGCAAGCCACTGCCAACAAAGGAAATCCGAATTACAAAAATTACTATCCTTTGCGAACAAGGTGCGACGATGGAGCATCCAAGGTGCGACAGATGTAATAATCTTTAGCGTGTATTGGATTAAATTAATCGCAGCTCAGAAATTGGGGGAAGGATTTTTTTTAGGATGCAACCTCGGGTAAATAATAATCATCTATCCTTTAAAAAATTAATATGCCATTTTTCTTTAAAATGAACACACCCTTTTACCACGCTATCGTTTTGGTGTTTTTAGTGTTAGTATTGAATAATGCTAATCTGTTCAGTCAATCTAAAACACTTGTTGGAACAACCATAGATAAAACAAATGCCATAGCTATTCCATATGCAAGTATTAGCTTGAAAAACAGAAATATTGGCACCGTTTCCGATTCAATTGGGAAATTCAGGTTTTCCTATCTTGAAAATGAAATGACTAAATCAGATTCTATATTTTTTTCTGCTATTGGTTATGAAACCCTAAAATTGAGCTTTAATGATTTTTTAAAAAACGAAAAAACCATTCAGCTAAAACAAGTCATTCAGGTGCTTGAGACCATTAAAATTACCGCAGCACCCCAGAAATTAAAAAAATATGGTCGCTGGACTGCTACACTTATATTCTTTCCCAAGATGTATAAATCAATACCAGAATTCAGTGATGAAAAAGGTAGAGAACAAGCAACAATACTAAAAATAGACAAAGATATTTTATTGCAAAAACTACATTTCCGAATTAATAAGAGAAGTTTTGAACGCATAAAATTGAGGATGAATATCTATAATGTAGAAAATGACCTACCAGGCAAATCTATACTCGACAAGGATGTAATCTTTGATATAATCGGTTCAAAAGCTATTGGAATGCCTACAACAGAAAGCATAGATTTAAAACCGTATCAAATCAACATCAAAGGACTTAGAACGATAGCCCTTTCTTTATCTATTTTAGATTTAAAACCTATTGATGGCGATACTACACAAAAAACATTCTACCTTCCATCCTTACCGAACCCTTTAAAATCTAGCCTTTACAGATTGAAGGGAGCAGCGGACTGGCAAAAAGTTTCGGGTTCTCACTTACTACTTGGCATCGAAGCTTACTCAAGGAAAACCGGGCAGGAAGAACTTTCTGATGTAGATAACCACAATGATACAGCATTACTTAAAACAGCACCACAGCTATCTGAACTCTTGTACGGTAATAATAAGGGACAAAAAATTAAAGTTGATGATGGGGAGATTTATTACGAAACCTATGGTAAGGGAATGCCCTTGATTTTGCTCCATGGAAATAATGAAAGTATAAATTCTTTTAGAAAACAAATTGGAACACTATCAGCGCATTATAAAATCATTGCAATAGATACGAGAGGTCAGGGAAATAGTACCAATAATAAGACGACCCCTTATAGTTATGAACTTTTTGCCAAAGACTTGCAAGTGGTGATGGATGCACTATCCATTAAAAAAGCCAACATACTTGGATGGAGTGACGGAGGGAATACCGCATTAACCTTTGCCTTAAAAAATCAAAATAGAATAAATAAGATGATTATAATGGGGGCAAATTTATCTCCAGGGCATGACGCTATTGATAATAGAACATTAGATATTTTTAAGAAACGCAGAGATAGCTTAAAGCAGAATACTGATTTGAGTTCTTTAAATCAGCTACGTTTAACAAATTTAGTGTTAGAGCAACCGCAAATTAAAGCAATTGACCTAGACACCATAAAAGTACCAGTGCTTGTTTTAGCGGGTGAGTCAGACGTTGTAAAAGAATCGCATACCAGATTAATTCATGCCCATCTGAAAAACTCCAAAATAACAATCATACAAAACAGCAATCATTATGCGCCGCTCAACAATGCGGAGGTATTTAATAGTTTAGTACTCGATTTTCTAAAAACAAAGCATTAGAGCACAATTCAATTGAAAATTTTTCTCAGTTTGAGAATTTACATGTATAATTTTTCAAAATCTTAAACAGGATCATGATGGTAAGACATTTAATACAGCTTTAATATAAAATAAATATAGTGTTATGATCTTTATTAGTAATTAATGCTTACGATATGAAAATTCTAAAACGCTTACTTATATTTATCCTTTCAATTGTATTATTTTCAGGTTGTTCTAAGAACGAAGCTGTAGCTCCAGAGCGCTTTTTTGACTTCCACAATTATACAATGCGTCTGCTTACAGGAGAGAAACAAACTTTTGAGCTTAGGGAAAGCATAACAAATTATCCGTTTTCTGCAATCAAATTTGAATCTCTGGATGAAGGGATAGTTAAGATTCTGGATGATAGAACGATTCAGTCAATTGCGCCTGGAACAACAGCTGTTAAAGCGATGTTGGATAATAGAGAATTGGATAGATTTACTGTTATTATTGTCGATGGTGTTGTAACTGGAATTTCTTTGGTACCTGCGATGACAACATTAAAGCAAGGACAAACGCTTCAGTTAAATCCTGTTATAACGCCATTCGTTGCTAAAGATAAGTCGGTAGTTTGGTCTTCATCAGACTCAACCATTGCTAACGTTAATCAGAATGGAATGATTATCGCAATTAAACCTGGTGATGCAACTGTTTCTGTAGTCACTGCGACAAATTTAACGGTTAAATGTATTATTAAGGTTGTTCAATAGATGCAAAGCAGCTTAAATTAGCTCTTCGAGACGTTCTGCAAGGCATCTCGAAGTTAAAATATTTTGGGATTTATAATCCCGCCGTATAAATTTATTATCGGCTAATAGTTTTAATCATTACTTATCAGATTATAAAATCTGTATTTATCAATCATTCACATATCGGTAAATAATTTAACTCTTGAACATAACTCCATCAGTTTTCAGCTTGTAGCCCGGCGTATAGACAACAAAAGGGCTGCCTAAGCATCCCTTTTGTTTTAAATAATATAAATTACCTTTTTTATTTAAGCTCAACTTCAGCTAAAACCGGAAAGTGGTCGGAAGGGAATTTACCATAATAAGTATCTGTCAAAATCCCCCACCTGTTTGCTATAAACTGACTGGTCATAAAGATATGATCAATTACAGTCTGTCCTTTAGGTGTCCTGAAACCATTGGCAGATGAATTATTTGCATAGGGAAATTTAACTTTTGAATACACATCCACTACCTTTCCCGAACTCGCTAAACGCTGATACCATTCACTATCTCTACCACCATTAAAATCACCGGTTAAAAGTGTTGGGTTCGAACCAGCAATCTCCTCAATCTTTTGCAAGATTAATTTACTGCTTTCCTGGCGGGCAACTTTACCCTGGTGATCATAATGAACATTAAATGCATAAAACTGCTTTTTAGTTTTCAAATCCTGTAGGTAAACCCATGAACAAATCCGGTTACAGCAGGTTACATCCCACCCTTTCCCAGGTTTATCCGGGGTTTCGGATAACCAAAAATCTCCGCTTTTTATTAATTTGAAACGGTCTTTTTTAAAGAAGATAGCAGAATGCTCTCCTCCATCCTTACCGTCATCACGTCCTTTTCCATAAACCTCATATTCAGGTAATGCGCTGCTGATATCCTTTAATTGATTTTTTAATGCTTCCTGAACACCTAGAATATCAAACCTATGGAACCTGATAAGATTGGATACCACTGGTGCCCTATCAACCCATAGATTTCCGCTATCCTTTGGATTATCATAGCGAATATTAAATGTTCCAATCGTAATTTGCTGCGCATCTGCTGCTAGTGCTGCGAAGAAAAGCGTGGCAGCAGCCAGTATTCGTTTTATTTTCATATCTAATTTTGTTTATTCCCAACCCGGGTTTTGTTTCAGATTCGGATTTCGCTGAAGGTCATTCAACGGAATCGGATAATAATAATTACGCTCATTCCATTTCCTTGGAATTTCTTTCATCCAAGTTAATTCACCTGAGCTACCATTTCTTAATAATTGAGAATTAACAGCTGTTCCAATATTTGCTGAAACATCAACATAAGTTACCCCAGCGGCAGCAGGTGTCGGTCTCGTGCCTTGATAAAAAGCTACATCCAGTATACCATCTTCGTTTAAATCCATAGGCGTTACTAAAGATGGCACATAAAACCCGTTCCATTCCTGCTCCATAAGCGCACCTCTTTTCCACCTCAGAATATCCGCAAAACGCAAACCTTCAAGACTTAATTCGATTCCCCTTTCCCTTCTGATTTCAAGCAAAGTTGCATCAGAAATACCAGGGAAATAATTTGCTATTAAGTAAGGATCAGCAACAGTAGGTTTTGAATTTAAACCTCCAGTTATTCCTGCTCTTGCCCTTAATGCACCAATGGTGAGCGCCCAGTCTGCATCGGTTAAAGTTCCCAGTTCTGCTTTAGCTTCGGCAAAGTTTAACAAAACTTCAGCATACCTGTACAAAGCAACAGCGTTGGTATTCAAAGCCCCTGCATCATAATATAAATCATCCAAAGTCCATTTTATAGGCTGATAACCGGTAAAAGTGTAAGAGAAAACCGGAGGAGCGGGAACCTGCTGTCCGTTACTGATGCGCTTATAATCTCCTAAACGGATGGTTTGTTTTAACCTTAAATCACGGTTTTTCACCTCGTCCTTGAAAACCATTGTGCGGTAAGCCGGGTCATTAGTATAGGGGGTTCCATCCAATTTTAAATAAGTATTGATGAATGTCCTAGTAAAACTTGCCTTTGCTCCATAGGTTCCACTCGTCCACCACCAATTGGCTTCATTCAAAACACCCAGATTAACATCGGCAACTGCTGCCTGCAAAACTTCGCTAGCGACAGGGGTATTACTGGTGAATACCTGTCGATAGGACACACCTGGTCCACCAGCTGTATTCAGCGAAAACCCACCGTTTTTAATGATTTCTTCTGAAGCAGATGCAGATTCCTGTAACCAACGGTTTGCAGTGCCAGTCAAATTTAAATTAGTGTGGTATTTCCTGAATGTCCCTTCAAAAAGACATAGCCTCGATTTAAAAGCATAAGCCACCCATTTGGTAATGGTCGTACGGCTCGGGTCGATAGTCGTTTGGATATTTGCGCAGGCAAAATTTATATCTGCCAATACCGAATCCATAACCAACTCCCTTTTATCACGCCCCCCAACTAAAGCTGGATCATCAATATCAAGCGGTTTACCAATCCAGGGCACATCACCAAAACGCTTAACTTTATCCAAGTAGAAATAAGCCCTGAAATAACGGGCTATACCCAAGTAGTTATTCCTTACAGAAGCCGGGACAGCAGGATCGTTACAATTGACGATAAAATAATTAATGTTCCTCAAATCTCTCCAGCTCCAGCCTGAACTATTATTAGCGCCGAATGCACCGTCGCGAATAAAATCCTGTACGGAACGCACCGCCAGATAATCTGACATTGCATCCTGACTTGTTGAGTTCTTAGGAAGGAAATCCATTCCATAAAATGAATTCGTGTACAGTTTAAGACCATTCTCTGTACCAAAAATAGCTTGTTTGGAAGCGGTAGACTGTGGCTGCTGATCAAGCTTTTTACAGGCTGCAAAACCAAGGCAACCTAGTAAAATTAATATATAATGTTTTTTCATTTTTTATCTTTTTATAAGCCAATGGCTTAGAATCCAACATTTAAACCAAACGAGAAGCTTTTCATCAATGGATAATTATAGCCATCTCCATTCGTACTGCCTGGATTCAAATCCCGGTCTGCAGGAACTGCATTTTCAACGTCAATGGTGTTTTTTACTATCTTATACATCGGCGAGTAAGAAAACAAGTTCTCCCCTGAGAAGAATACCTTCGCAGTTCTGCCACCAATCCGGTTAATCCACTTCGTTGGCAAAGTATAACCGACCTGAATGTTCTTCATTCTTAAATAAGCCACATTTTGCAAGTAACGGGTTTGTGCTACGCCAAGGGTACGGTTAGTGTTACTAGATGCGGCTCTTGACATTGTTCTTGGAAAATAAGCGTCTGTATTTTGCGGCGTCCACATGTTACCTAAATGGAATGTAGGCACGTTATTGTATGGTCTGTTATACTGCCCCCAGAACATTTCTGTTTCTGTACTAGGATACCACTGTTGCTTACCCACGCCTTGAAAGAAAACAGCGAAAGAAAAGTTATTCCAGTCCGCTCCAAGGTTGATGCCATACATATACCTTGGTGCCGAATTACCAATAATTCTTCTATCTCCAGATTTTCCGACTTTATTTTCGCCAACATTGATTAGGCCATCGCCGTTTAAATCCCTTAATTTAATATCACCAGGAAACCATCTTCCGGTCGGAGAAGCCCTCATCTGCGGGTCCTGCTTAGCGTGAGCGGCAATATCCGCTTCATCTATAAAGAAGCCTTCTGTTTCATAACCCCATATTTCGCCCAAAGTCTGTCCTTCATAATAATCGCTCAATAGCTTATCCGGGTTATTATACTTATCGATTTTGGTTTTATTATCCGCAAGGGTTAACCTTACATTATACCTTACCGGCTTATCTCCTCTCCCAATTTTGTCATTCCAGCTCACCGAAGCCTCCCATCCGCGTGTAGTTAAGTTGGCATAGTTACCCTTAGGTACATCAGCCCCGAATACAGCTGGAGGTGTAAGCCCGGTGGTAAACATATCCGTAGTTTTTCTGATGTAGGCATCTCCTGTAAAGCTTAAACGGCCAGATAACATGGTTAAATCCAAACCGACGTTTGTGGTTGTCGAAGTTTCCCAGGTCAAGCCATCCGGCAATACAGCAGGGTTACGCGTCGTTTGTGGACGTGAACCATTTAAAATAACACCAGATTGACTAACATTAAAAATTTCCTGGAAAGCGTAAGATGCAATATTACCATTACCTAATGAGCCATAAGATGCCCTTACCTTTAAATCAGTAATAATCTTATCGGACACATTCCAGAAAGACTCCTTATTAATTCTCCAACCTCCTGAAACAGATGGAAAGAAACCATAACGCTGATTAGATGGAAATTTTGATGAGCCGTCATAGCGGGCGTTAACTTCCAACAGATAGCGGTCCTTGAAACTGTAATTCAATCTTGAAAAACCGCCCAATATTGCCCATTGCTCATAGCCACCACCAGTAACTATGGATTGCCCCAGAGCCAGGTTTAAATCTGTAGCATCTTCAAAAATAATCCCGTTACGTTGCACAGCGGTTCTATTGTAAGTTGACTGCTCATAATTATATCCAACCATTGCTTTCAGGTAATGGTCAATACCAAAACGGTTTTCATATTCAGCAAAAATATTGGTCGCCAAATAATTGGTTTCCCTTAAATCAAATAATAAATCGTTTGTAGTTGTACCGATATAAGACGTTACGCCACGCGAATTGCTATACGGAACCTGAACCCTTTTCTGTTCAATATTATTATTTGTGTTTCTGAAAGTGAAGTCTGCGTTCACACGAAACTTATTGTCAAAGAAGTTACTCCGTAGTCCAGTTATATTTCTAAATACCTGACGACGGGTATCTATACCGTTCTTACCGTAAATAAAATCACCAACGGTATAAGCCGCTGCAAAAGTCAATGAACCATCGGGGTTATAAATTGGCATACTGGGTTTACCTTCATCAGCAATGTTTCTCCAGATACCACCACCTTCACCCACATTTATTGGATTATGGTAGTTCATTATAGAGTAATCCGCGTTATTTTCGATACTAAGCCACGGAAATACCTGAACAGAACCCCTGGCCCTGATATTTTTCATATCATAATCATCGCTATTGTACCTGAATAAACCATCCTGATTTAAGAAACGACCTGAAACCAGATAGGAGGCTTTATCACTTGCACCACTTACCGAAAGGTTGTTCTCTATTGCAGCGGTATTCTTTTTATATAATTCAGCATAATAATCTGTGCTGCCATAATAAGTGTATTCTCCGGTTGTCGGGTTAACTTCGATTTGATTATACGGTTGGCCTGATTCTGCCCTACGCTTGAATTCATCCAAATAAGCCTGAGAGAACTTCTGGGTTTTATTGGCATTCTGAGGAAACGCACCATCACCATTTACAAATGCCTCGGCAAACATTTTTGCCCAGGTATATCCATCAGTTACAAAATCAGGAACCTGCAATGGACTTTTAATTGAATAGTTTGAAGAGAAAGCAACATTTGTGCGTCCCTTCTCAGCTTTTTTAGTTGTGATTAAAATTACCCCGAATGCACCTCTTGCTCCGTAAATTGCTGCTGAAGCCGCATCTTTCAAAATCGAAACCGTTTCAACATCATTAGGATTCAACAAACTTGGATCGCCTTCGAAGCCATCAATTAAAATTAATGCACTACCACCCTGACCAATTGAAGTTGTACCCCGTATATTGTAACTCGGTGATTGCGTGGGCTTACCATCTAGCATTTTCAAATTCAAGTTAGGGAGCAAGCCTTGCAAACCTTGAGTCAAATTGGTAATCGGGCGGTTCTCAATATTTTTTGAAGTTATCTGGTCAACCGCACCAGTAGCATTTTCTCTTTTTTGTGTACCATAGCCCACTACAAGCACCTCGTTCAAAGTTCCTGACTCTCCCTTCATGATAATATTAAGCGGTGTATTTTCATTCACTTTTACCACGATTTTACTTAAAGAAACTGTAGCATAGGAAATAAACGTAACCGTGATGTTATAGCTACCTGCAGGTGCGGGAACTGTAAATGTACCATCTGAATTACTCTGGACAACCTTGTTGATTTCCTTGATTAAAATACTGGCCCCAGGAAGTGGTTCACCTTTCTCATCCACAACTTTACCAGATATCGTTCCCGATCCCTGTTTGGCATTTTCCAGAAATGAATTTCTTGAATAGGAGGCCGCCAGTACAGGCGCCGTAATCGCATTAGTAAGCAGGCAGGCTATGGATGAGAATAGCAAAAGCCGCTTTACTTGCAGTAAAGGTTTTTTCATTAGTTAATTAATTAGTTTGGTTTGACTAAAACGTTTTAGTTTTCTCCCTTATGGATTTATCCTCCAAAGTTATCCCAGAAATATGAAGCTAATGTTAAGCTAATTTAACTTCTTATCTTTTAGATTTTAGCGAATAGTCAGCTTTGAGAATCTGCGTCCCGCACTTATTTTAGAAAAATTATTGCTTCGATGTTCATGAAAAAATTCAATCTTGAAGAACTTAAACATCAAACCATTTTGAGAAACACTCCTTAACAAATGAGCTATTTGATTAACAGAAAGATAGCCTATAAAAACAAAGGCAAGCGACCGTAAAAAGTGCTTACCCAATCTGGCTACCTCTGCTGGTTCGAACCAGCGACCCTCTGATTAATCCCGACAAATCGGGACTCTAACCTGCTGAGTGAGTTCCTCAACGGTATTAATATCTGAAATAATTTTTTCTAATATTCTCCTGCTCTTTAACTTTTTTACAGCAATTTCAATCTTCATGGCCAATCCCCGATTACTCGTGAGTTCAATTGACTTTTTTAAAATCCAGGGGCGATGCTTAGAAGTATAGGTTAATCTTTTACTAAAGTTATGCTTAGAGAGTCGTCTTTCGATACAATCAGTATAACCTAAATAATATCTATCAGATGATACAGAATAGAGAATGTAAAGATAAAACATGGTATAATTCGGGATGGTTACCGGGATGAAAACAAAATAGGGAGGTTTAGCAATTATAAATTAAATTCTGCAAAACAACAAAACCACATCAGGCATGGTAGGGCTTTTAATTGTTGCTCCCTTAGTTAATTCGAACCAGCGACCCTCTGATTAATCCCGTCCAAACGGGACTCTAACCTGCTGAGCTAAAACCTATTACTTGCAGGCGCAAATACATAAAAAAACATTAAACATAAAAAACCCCACTCGGACGGAGTGGGGTTTGGCTTGAATTTTCAAGCTCCCTCTGCTGGGCTCGAACCAGCGACCCTCTGATTAACAGTCAGATGCTCTAACCAGCTGAGCTAAGAAGGAATATTTTATTCTGGTTTAAAAATTTTTGTCAAAATCATTTGACAATTTAATCATAAAAAATCCCCACATTGCTGTGAGGATTTTGCTCCCTCTGCTGGGCTCGAACCAGCGACCCTCTGATTAACAGTCAGATGCTCTAACCAGCTGAGCTAAGAAGGAGTGCTGGTTTTTCCTAAAACGAGGTTTGTTATGCTTTTCAGCTTGTAAACCCTTGTTCGTTTTGGGAATGCAATATTAGGGCTTTTAAATTATTTATGCAATATTTGCAGTGAAAAATTTTTAAAAAAATTTAAATTAAAATATATGAGCCTGATAATCATAGGTACTGTAGCTTTCGATGCTATTGAAACTCCTTTTGGAAAAACGGATAAAATTGTTGGTGGTGCTGCAACATACGCAAGTTTAGCTGCTTCTTACTTCTATAACAAAGCAAAAATTGTTGCAGTAGTTGGTGATGATTTCCCTCAATCAGATATCGACACTTTTAGCAAACACGGAATCGATACCGAAGGCTTACAAATTAAAGCTGGTGAGAAATCATTTTTCTGGTCGGGCAAATACCATAATGATATGAACAGCCGTGATACTTTAATTACTGAATTAAATGTACTGGAGAACTTCGACCCAATTATTCCAGAAAGCTACCAGGATTGCGAGTATTTAATGTTGGGTAATCTAACCCCACAAGTACAACAAACGGTTATCAAACGCCTTAAAAACCGCCCGAAACTTATCGTAATGGATACCATGAATTTTTGGATGGACATTATGATGGATGATTTATTAGAAACCATTAAAATGGTAGATGTTTTAACCATTAATGATGCGGAGGCTCGTCAACTTTCTGGCGAATACTCGTTAGTTAAAGCCGCTAAGAAAATTTTAACAATGGGCCCGAAATATTTAATTATTAAAAAAGGCGAGCATGGTGCTTTATTGTTCCACGAAGATCAGATTTTCTCTGCCCCTGCCCTACCATTGGCAGAAGTTTTCGACCCAACCGGTGCAGGCGATACTTTCGCAGGTGGCTTTATCGGTTATCTAGCAAAAGTTGGCAGCATTAATTTCAACAACATGAAAAATGCAATCATTTATGGTTCGGCATTAGCATCATTCTGTGTAGAAAAATTTGGTACTGAAAAGTTGTTAAACTTAACAGAAGAAGAAGTTTCAGGCAGAATCCAGCAGTTTGTAAACTTAAGCTCGTTTACGATAGAAGCTTAATCAGCCTTTAATAATTTCTCAAGCCACAGATTTGCAGATTGGTCAAACTGCAAATCTGTGGCTTTTTTTTACACCCGTCATTGCGAGGCACAAAGCAATCTTTTAGCTAAAGTTTCATAATCCATCAAGGCCAACTACTTAAAAGTATTAATCTACAAGCTTATAACTAAACCATCTTTGCAATAGGCGTAAATTTCTCAAAAACGGCTTCCGTATGTGGCGCATCAGCAAGTTCGTCTGTCAAATCTTGTCCGGCCCAATGCTCATAATGCTTGCCATTACGCCATAATCTGCTATCTGTCATATCGTAAATAAAACCCTTGTAAGCAACCCAAACTTGAGGCTTATCTTGCCCGTTTCGGAGTGCCAACTGAGATTTTGTGTAAACAGGTAATTCCATTACAAATTATTTTAAAGCGCAAATTTATACAAATATCAAAGTTTCTTCCCGTTTTTCGCTTATACGCTTCGCTCGTTAACACTCGCTGCAGGGTATCGCTGCAACCGGGGCCAATTTGTTAAAACAGCATTCCATTTGTTCAGTTGCAAATCGCAAGCCATTGTTCTTAAACCTGATTGAAAGATATTCCATTTATTCGCAAATACTATGAACACACGTCATTGCGAGGCACGAAGCAATCTTAATAAGGACAAATACTTTCTTTTTTAAAAAGAGATTGCTTCTTACCTCGCAATGACGAATTATGGCGAATTATCATTAATCCATTTTTTTAAGCGCTGCTTTACTTTTAAAAAACTCGTAAAGGAATACGTTCATTAACAAAAGGCTCATCAAATAAAAATGATCTTCGAATGGAATGGTTCCAACACGCATATTTAAAGTTTCGTTATCATTATAAATGACCACCGGAATTGCGGTTAAAAAACCATTTACAATGTAAAAAGGAAACAAGGAAACTAAATACGCCCGGTAAAATTTATACATAAATCGGAGCCTGGCATTTATGTACTCAACATAAAAAAGAACCGCAAACAGAAAACCAAAATTAATAACCGTGTACCATTTGCTATAACCAAAAAACAGTATAGCGATGCAAACGCCCAGCAGCAAATTGCTTAATGCTAAACTATATCGCTGCAAATTATTTTTAGGGAAGTAAACGTTTAAGCATTCATAAATAAAAATACAGGCATAGGGAACAGTTAAAAAGAATAAAATTTCTTCTAACGGCAATCCAAAAAAACTAATGCCGATAAGGTAATCGGGATTGAAAGACCAGACATTTAGTTTAACAAAAAGTAAATCCCAAACTAAAAATACTACACCAGTTATCAGTATAGCGGGTATAACAAATTTCCATTTACTAAAAAAATGAACCTTTTTATCGAAAGAAAGTAATAGCGGGAACAGGATAACCCCGATATTTATAAGTAAATAGATGTAGTTCATTTAAATATGCTTTTTAAAAATTTTTACTTCTGCAGCTGTACATCGCTTGCTGTCAATCATAAATTTGGCAACATTTTTAATTAAAGTTTCATCGGCCAAACCAAAATTATTGTTCTGATAATGCTTCACAATTTCCTTTCGGTCTTCATCTAAATCTTTACTAAAGCCTAAAAAACCAGGTGTAAAATGTTCAATAGAAAATCGCATAAACCTGATTTCCATATTTTCCTTATCCATTTTAATGGCATGCTGCATCGTTTTAAGCGAACGTTTAACATACTTGATTTTATTGTATGGATTCCACGAGTGTTTAGCTTTTAAAGCTTCGAGTGTGCCTGCGTAGCCCGTAACTAACGCAGTTTTATTTGGCAAGGCATTTAATCTTTCGGAAAGCGAATCGGTAAGTTTTGAATTTTCTACAGCCTTAACCAGTTGTGCTTTTAAAATAGAAATTTCTTTGACAGACAATTGTGCCTTGGCACAAACAGTTATGGTTAAGAATAAAAAAGTTAGAATTTTAAATTTCATTTGTTGGGTAAAGGTAATAAAAGTGTTGTGATATAGATATTAATAGAGATTTCTCCTGATTAGTTTCAAAACAAATCGGTTAAAAATTGCTTTATTTACGCAATGGATAAAAAAACAAGGATAACTGTTATTGGGGCTGGTTTTGCAGGATTATCGGCGGCGGCAATATTGGCTAAAGATGGTTGCGAAGTTACTGTTATCGAAAAAAATGAAATGGCGGGCGGCAGGGCCAGAACCTGGAGCAAAGATGGTTTTTTATTCGATATGGGACCAAGCTGGTACTGGATGCCCGATATTTTTGAAAACTTCTATCAACTCTTTGACAAAACAACTGCAGATTTTTACGAATTAAAGCGCCTAGCACCATCATACCGGATTTATTTTGGAAAGGATGATGTTTTAGATGTTCCGGCAACGGAAGCAGAATTGTATAGACTTTTTGAAGCGCTAGAACCCGGTAGTTCTAAAAATCTGGATATTTTTTTAAAGCAGGCGGAATACAAGTACGATGTTGGAATGACGGAGTATGTTTACAAACCATCGCACAGCGTCATGGAATATTTTGATCCGCGTTTGGCTGTAAGCGGCATAAAGCTTCAGTTAATTGGTAACATGAGAAACCATGTTTACAAATTATTTAAACATGAGCAACTTAGAAAACTTTTAGAATTTCCGGTTTTATTTTTAGGTGCTACACCTCAAAATACACCTGCCTTGTATAGTTTAATGAACTATGCCGACTTGATTTTAGGAACCTGGTACCCAATGGGCGGAATGCATAAAATTGTTGAGGCGATGCAATCCATAGCAGAAGCACAAGGTGTTAAATTTGAATTTAATACTGAGGTAACTAAAATTGAAGTCAAAAACCAAAAAGCTGAACGAATTATTACAAACAATGACATTATAGAAACTGATTTTATTGTTGGCAATGCAGATTATCACCATATCGAACAAACCTTATTAGATAAGCCACACAGAAAATACGATGAAAAATATTGGAACAGCCGTACAATGGCGCCATCTTGCTTGCTGTTCTATATTGGCTTAAATAAAAAGCTCAAAAACATTCTTCATCATAATTTATTTTTTGATGAAAACTTTGATAAACATGCCGAAGAAATTTACACGGATGCCAAATGGCCATCGAAACCATTGTTTTATGCCTGTTGTCCTTCTGTTACCGATGCCAGTGTTGCGCCCGAAGGTTGTGAAAACCTCTTCTTTTTGATTCCGATTGCGCCTGGATTGAAAGATAGCGAAAGCAAAAGAGCAGAATACTTTAATTTATTGGTAAATCGCTTTAAAGATTTAACCGGGAACGACATTAGCGATAGCATTTTATTTAAACGCAGTTATGCCATGAATGATTTTGTTAACGATTACCATGCTTTTAAGGGAAATGCCTATGGTTTAGCTAACACTTTGAAACAGACTGCCTTTTTAA
This sequence comes from Pedobacter aquatilis, assembly GCF_032678425.1. Taxonomy (GTDB): domain Bacteria; phylum Bacteroidota; class Bacteroidia; order Sphingobacteriales; family Sphingobacteriaceae; genus Pedobacter; species Pedobacter aquatilis_B. Next base: position 637,521 of record NZ_JAVTSG010000001.1, read on the forward strand.
AACCAAAAATGAAGAGCAACGTAACGAATTTATTATACACCGGACAATTAACCGTTCCAGGCCCGGGAGTGCCACCTGCAATTATATCTGGAACCGTTGTTGCAAAAGAAATAATAAAAAAGTTAAAAAAAGCTTGACAAATTTAAAATTTCCCTTATCTTTATAACCACAAAACAAAAACAGTGCATTAAAGCCTAAAAACACATAAGTTACTGAGGTTTGCATTTGTTTCGAAATAAGAGAGAAGGCGAATTGTTGAAATAAAACATAAGAATCAACTAACCAAATATATGATAAGCAAAAAGGCCAGGATTTATTCCAGGCCTTTTGCTTTTACAGGCACTTCAAACTCTTTCCTTTTTTCTGCATAGCATTAATTAAGTTACTGAACAAAGAGCTGAAGCAATCTTTCTTACCTAAAGAATAGATTGCATCGTGCCTCGCAATGACGTACTGGCTGCCTATGCATTAGGCTTCTGTTTTCAAAAAATAGGAATCGAATTTAGAGGCTAGCAGAGAGGTCTTCGACAGGCTCAGAAGGATAAGTGTTTAATAATTTAAAGGTATTTAAATTGGCAAAGCGGTAGGTTTCTCTCCGATTTGCAGTTTCATAAGTTAAATAGCCCCGATAGAATGGAAAGCCCGGAAGCTTGAGGCACGAAAGCTGAGGACTTGGAATGGTAGCGGGACTATCGCAACCGAAAAGCAACTGAACTTGCGCTTCGAATATTTATAAATTTTTAAACAATAAAAAAGCCCAGATAAAAATCTGAGCTTTCATGTTTTAAAGTGGATGTATTTTTAAGCCATTTCTTCAACAGCTATATCTTTTGAATATGTTTTAAGATATTTTTTAAGGATTCCTCTTGCTACGTGGATACGAGTTTTAACCGTTCCAATTGGAATATTTAACATATCAGCAATTTCGTGGTATTTAAAGCCTTCGAAATAACGAATGAAAGGCACATAATATTCTTCTGGAAGTGTTGCAAGCGCTTTATCGATATCGCTTAAAACAAATTTGCTTTCTGCCTGATTCTTTGTTGCACTATATGAAAGATTTGCTGAAGAAATATCTTCGCTTTGAGTAATTAACGTGTTGGTTTTAACTAAACGACGGTAGTTGTTAATGAAAGTGTTTTTCATGATGGTAAACAACCAGCCTTTTAAATTGGTTCCTTCTTTAAACTTATTGTAATAAGTTATCGCTTTTAACATGGTATCCTGAACTAAATCATTCGCGTCTTCTGCATCTTTAGTAAAGTTCAAAGCATACGATCTAAGGGATACTGAATGGTGGTTAACTAGATGGTTGAATTCAAATTTTGTCATGATATTTAGCTTTAGGTACGATTTAAAAAAAACAAATATTTTGTTCTTTATTTCGCATTAAGCTAAACAAACTTAGTACCAATTTTTTTTGGCACGGTGCCAAATGGCTTAAATTTAACAGAAGCAGGGTTTCGTCACAGGATATTTACTTCGCGTTCCAGAGTGACTCCAAAAGTAGACTTTACACTGTCTATTATTTGTTCAGAGAAATCGTACACTTCTGAGCCTGTGGCATTTCCGTGGTTAACCAATACCAAGGCCTGGTTTTTCCAGGTTCCGGTTTGACCATGAACTTTACCTTTCCAACCGCATTGTTCGATAAGCCAGCCCGCAGCAAGTTTTATTTTACCGTCAGGTGTTGGATAATGCACAACATCCGGAGATTTGGCTACAATGTCTGCAAATTCGTACTTTTCTATCACCGGATTTTTGAAGAAACTTCCGGCATTACCAATGGTTGAAGGATCAGGAAGTTTACTCACGCGTATGTGTGATACCGCGGCAGAAACATCGGCGATGCCGGGTTTTTCGATACCTCTTTTTTGCAATTCGGTTTCGATTGCGCCGTAAGATGTATTTACTGAAGCTTCAGTTTGCAAATGAAAGGTAACCGAAGTTATAATGTACTGACCTTTCAACTGCGCTTTAAAGATACTTTCGCGATAACCAAAATGGCAATCTTCAAAATTGAAGGTTTTAACTGCTCCGGTATTAATTTCAAATGCTTCGCAACTTTTAAAAACATCTTTCAACTCTACACCGTAAGCGCCTATATTTTGTATTGGTGATGCACCAACTGTGCCCGGTATAAGGCTTAAATTCTCTACCCCTGCAAAGTTGTGTTGTACGCAATAATTAACAAAATCGTTCCAAACCACACCACCGCCTGCGGTTACTAAAACTTGGTTTCCGTCTACCGTCGATTCTATTCCCCCGATACTAATTTTAATGATAAGACCATCAAAATCTTTAATGAATAACATATTACTGCCGCCACCGATAATCAGTATTTTTTGTGTTTGGGTTAACTCTTTTTCAAAAAGCTGCTTTAAATCTCCAACTTCAAATATCTCAGCGAAATAACTTGCCTTAACATCTATACCAAATGTGTTATAAGGTTTAAGCGAAATATTTTCTTGTATTTGAAGCATGGCTGAATTGTTATGCCGACAAAAGTAAGAAATAGAACTATAATCCAAGGATGAGGAAAGCTAATCGATAGCATTTTTTGTTAAAATACTCCTTTTAACATATAACAGCCCAAATGCTTTTCCTTTTTCTTTACTCCTATTTTTATGGTGGATTTTATGTGCTTTCCTTATGCTAACGAGATAGCCATTTTTTGATTTAAATGCTTTGATTCGTTGATGCACAAACCAATCGTGAACTACAAAATAGATTAAACCATATAAACTGATGCCGGCACCAATTGCAAATCGATAGCCAATATTTTCTCGGTCGATGTACATTAAATACAACGAGGCAAATGCAAAGATCAGGGCAAAAACATCATTCCATTCAAAAATAGATTTTGATGGAACGTGATGGCTTTTATGCATAAACCACAATGGCCCGTGGAATAAATATTTGTGGATGAACCATGAAAAGCATTCCATTAAAATGATGGTTGCCAATAAAATAATTATATTTATTAGTACTTGCAAAGGAGATAACTTTAATTGTAACACAATATAAACCAATACGAAAGACATAGAGTGTCATAATAATGTAACCTTATATTCCGTTTATTAATCAGATGATTAACATTTGAAATTTTAGATTTACTTTTGACTAAAATATTAAAAAAGTCAGAAAGTAGAAAAGTAAAATGATTGTAGCCGATAAAAAGAGGGAACAAATTATTGAGGGTGCCATAAAGCGATTTAGCCATTTTGGTATCAACAAAACTACGATGAACGATATTGCAGAAGATTTAGCTGTTTCAAAACCATCCCTATATTATTATTTCCCAGATAAAAAGCATTTAATACTTGGTGTAATTGAGAAGATTTTTAACGAATTCTTTGATGCTATCCAAAAGAAATTTAATCCTGAACAAAGTCTTGAGACGAGTTTAGTGAGCACAATCGATGTAAGGAATACCTTTTTTCAGAAATATTACATGTTAAAACTTGCTGAAGGTGTGCCTGATTTATTTAGCGATGAAACTATTAAAGCAAAACTTACTGCACTTAGAGACATGGAAAAAGAGTTTTTCGCAAAAGTTTTTACACATGCTAAAGAAAAAGGCGAAATAAAGCATGAGGACATGAATTACGTTGCTGAACTATATCTCGAAAGTTTGATGGGATTAACAACGATGTGTGTTATGGAAACTGGCAAAGACATCTTTCCGGATAAAAAAACACTGAACAAAATGACTCAGAAGCAAAAAGACCTTTCGATTATTTTTATAAGAGGATTGAGATAGTTTGAGCTGAAAGCAGAAAGATTAAAGCTGAAAGACGAAAGCTAAAAGATTAAAGCTGAAAGACGAACAACACTCAACAAATTACGCTTAACTAACAGACCAAGGAAAACAAAAATAAATAAAACCCAAAAACAAAAATCAATATTATGCTTAGAATAAAACCGGTAAAATTAATGCTCCTGCTTATAATTGGCATTACTTTACCCAATCTGTTGGCTGCTCAGCAACGGATTACTTTAAAAGAAGCGCTAACTTATGCGCTACAGAACAACATAAAAGTTCGAAAATCGAAACTTGACATAGAAGGCGGAAGATACAAGGTTGAAGAAGTTAGGGCACAAGCTTTACCACAAATTACAGGTAATGCGGGCTTGACTTACAATCCAATTATCGGACAGTTGGTTGCTAACTTCGGCGGACAAACACAAGCCATTAAACTTGGTCAAAACTGGAACTCAACAGCTGGTGTACAACTTTCTCAGCAGTTATTTAACCAGCAGGTTTTTACTGGTTTGCAGGCTGCACGTTCTAGTGAAGAATATTACAACTTAACTTCGCAGTTAACGGAAGAGCAAATTATCGAACTGGTTGCAAATAACTATTACCAGGTTTTGGTAAACAGACAACAATTAAATGTTATTGATACGAACATTAAAAACGTTAAAACTGTAGAAAAGGTAATTTCTAATCAATTTAAAAATGGTTTAGCCAGAAAGATTGATGTAGATAGGATTACCGTTAATTTAACCAATTTAAATACGCAAAGAGATCAGGTTGTTAATGCCATCGTCCAATTAGAAAATCAGTTAAAATTTTCGATGGGTATGCCAGTTTCAACTCCAATTGAATTGCCAGCAGCAGAATTAACTCAAGTTACGCAGTTGCCAGTATTTACCGATTCGGTTGATTTAGCGAACAGAACTGAAATTAAACTATTGAACAATCAGGATAAGTTACTTTCCTTACAGAGAAAGGCTTATCTGGCAGAATATTACCCATCGTTATCATTAACAGGTAATTATACTTATTCTAGTCAGAGCGATGGTTTTGATTTCTTGAGTTCAAATGCCGCAGCAATTGGTTATGGAGCATCAGCAGTTGGTTTAACTTTGAGAGTGCCAATCTTCAATGGATTTTTAACACGCTCTAAAGTGCGCCAGGCAAATGTTGATATCCTGAAAGCAAAAGAAGACAGAAAAGAAAATGTAAACTCTTTGAACCTGGCTTATGAAAATGCTAAAATTCAACTTCGTAATAACTTAAATACCATTAATTTACAACGTAAGAATGTGGAGCTGGCTGAAGAAATTTACAAAAGCACACAAAACAACTACAATAATGGGTTAGCAACATTAACCGATTTGCTTGATACAGAAAACTCTCTAACCTCATCGCAAAACAGTTATACTCAGGCTTTATTAAATTACAAAATAGCCGAAATACAATTAATAAAATCAAACGGAAATATTAAATCGCTTATACAATAAAAATGAAAAGAATAATAACCATCGTAATCGTTGTTGTGGCTGTATTAGGTCTTATCGCCTACATATTAACCAACAACAAGAAAAAAGCAGAAGAAACAACGGCATTTATTGCTCAGGGCACAGGTGCAGTTGCTGTAAAAACAGCTTCGGTTGAACGTAAAGAAATTAACTTAGACTTTTCAGCAAACGGAACTTTCGCTCCTAACCAGGAATTAAACTTCATGGCAGAAAATTCTGGTCGTGTAAGCAAGATTTATGTTGAAGAAGGCAGTCGCGTAAGCAAAGGAACAGTTTTAGCGAGAATTGATGCTGAGATTTTAAATACCGACAGAGAAACTGCTGAAGCGACTTATCAAAATGCGGCTAAAGACTTACAACGCTATGAAAGCTCTTTCAAAACTGGCGGAGTAACGCAACAACAAGTAGACCAGGCACGTTTAAATGCACAAAATGCTAAACTTCGTTTGCAATCTCAGCAACGTAAGTTAAATGATGCAAATATCAGATCTTCTATCAACGGTATCGTAAACAAAAAAATGATTGAAGTTGGTGCTGTAGTATCGTCAGGAACTCAATTATTTGAATTGGTTGATGTATCTAAGTTAAAACTGAAGGTAAATGTAAATGAAGGACAAGTGGCTAACCTTAAAGTTGGCGATGCTGTTCAAATTCAATCTTCAGTTTATCCTGATGATAAATTTACTGGCAAAGTAACTTTTATTGCCGCTAAAGCTGATGAAACGCTAAACTTCCCAATTGAAGTTGAAGTAACCAATAATGTTAAAAACAGTTTAAGAGCCGGAATGTATGGTACTGCTTTATTCAAATTCCCTAAGCAAAATCCTGCAATTTTGGTTCCTCGTACTGCTTTTGTTGGTAGTGTAAGTAGCAACGAAGTTTACGTTTTTGATAAATCTAAAAATGCAGCACAAACACGTAAAGTAGTTTCTGGTCGTATCCTTGGCGAAAATGTAGAAATTTTAGACGGCTTAAAAGAAGGCGAAACGGTAATTACGAGCGGTCAAATCAACTTGAACGACGGAACACCAGTTACAGTTATAAAGTAATACTATACCGTCATTGCGAGGCACGAAGCAATCCTAATGCGAAAGTTTAATCTTATACAATCCTAAGATTGCTTCGTACCTCGCAATGACGAACAAGATATACTAATTTCTCATATCACAATTTAGAAAAATGAAACCATCCGATGAAATCGGAATAGCTTCATCACCATAAAAAAACAATAAGTAATACGATGAAAATTACTGACATATCCATAAAACGACCATCGCTGGTAATTGTGGTATTTACCGCACTAACCTTGATGGGTTTGTTGAGTTATTTCTCTTTAGGATACGAGCTTTTACCAAAGTTCTCTCCTAACGTAGTATCTATCTCAACCATTTACCCGGGTGCTTCACCTAACGAGGTAGAAAGTACCGTTACCAAAAAAATTGAGGATGCTGTTTCCTCGATGGAGAATATTAAAAAAATCAATGCCAACTCTTACGAAAGTTTATCCGTTGTAATTATTACGTTAACGGATAAAGCAGAAATAGATGTTGCCCTAAATGATGCGCAACGTAAGGTTAATGCCATCCTTGCAGATTTACCCGATGATGTGAAACAACCATCATTAAGTAAATTCTCATTAGATGATTTCCCTGTAATTACGATGTCGGCATCAGGTAACATGGATGATATTTCATTCTACGACCTGATAGACAAACGTATCTCTCCAATTATTTCGCGTGTGCCAGGTGTTGCCCAGGTAAACTTAATTGGTGGTTCAGAGCGTGAAGTTAAAGTAGCTTTAGATGCTAAGAAAATGCAAGGTTACGGTTTATCTGTACCTAATGTACAACAAGCAATTTTAGCTTCTAACTTAGATTTCCCGACAGGAAGTGTGAAAACCAGAGCACAAGATATCTTGGTGCGTTTATCTGGTAAATACGCCAATGTAGAAGAAATGCGCAATTTAGTGGTTTCTACAAGTAAAGATGGCGCCCAAGTTCGTTTAGGCGACATTGCTGATGTTCAGGATACTCAAAAAGAAACGGAGAAAATTGCCCGTATTAACCGAGCAAACTCTATCGCCTTACAAATTATTAAACAAAGTGATGCGAATGCCGTAACGGTGAGTGAGGGTACAAAAGCGACCATCGAAAAGCTAAAAACTGATTATAAAAATATCGGTTTAGACATTAAAATTGTGAATGATAGTTCGGTTTACACACTGGAATCAGCAGATGCAGTAATCCACGATTTAATGCTTGCCGTTGTACTCGTGGCAATTGTGATGCTTTTCTTCTTACATAGTTTGCGTAACGCGGTTATTGTAATGATTTCGATTCCTGCTTCATTAATTGCAACCTTTATTGGTATTGCATTATTCGGCTATACCTTAAACTTGATGTCTTTATTAGGTTTATCACTCGTTGTAGGTATTTTGGTCGATGATGCGATTGTGGTACTGGAGAACATCCAGCGACACATGGAAATGGGCAAGAATAAAGTTAGAGCAGCCTCTGATGCAACTCGCGAAATCGGTTTTACCGTTGTATCGATTACCTTCGTAATTGTGGTGGTATTCTTCCCAATTGCGGTAAGTACGGGTATGGTTGCGAATATTTTACGTCAATTCTGTGTGGTTGTAATCATCTCTACATTATTATCATTGGTTGCATCATTTACCATCGTTCCATTAATTTTCTCTCGTTTTGGTAAATTAGAGCGTATTGAAGGCAAAAATGCTTTCGGTAAATTCATTTTATGGTTTGAAAAGCAATTAAGAAAGTTCACCCAATGGATTACAGGGTTATTAGAATGGACGCTAAAAAATAGGGTCAAAACATTGGGCTTAATGCTAATTTTATTTGCTGGCTCTTGTAGTTTGTTACCGCTTGGCTACATCGGTTTCGAGTTTTTCCCGAAATCGGATAAAGGCGAATTCTTGCTACAAATTGAAATGCCGAAAGATGTTTCCTTAGAGCAAACCAACTTCTATACGCAAAAAGCTGAAGCTTATTTGAGCAAACAAAAAGATGTGGTACAAACCATTACAACTGTTGGTCAATCGAGTGAAGGTATGGGCGCAAGTCAATCAACCGCTTATAAATCGGAGATTAACGTTAAGTTAAAAGAGAAAAAAGAACGTGGAAATGTTTCTTCTGATATTATTTCTACAACGTATACCCGTGAGTTAGCAAAAATATTAGTCGGTTCAAAAATTAAAACCGTTCCGATTGGTATTTTGGGTACAGCAGATGATGCGCCTATTCAATTAGTGGTAATGGGACCTGAACTGGATAGCGTTTTAGCTTTTGCTGAGAAAGCTGAAAAAGTGCTTGCAAAAGTGCCAGGTGCAACACAAACCAAATTATCGGTAGAAAAAGGAACGCCTGAGATTAACGTTAAAGTTGATAGAGATAAAATGTCGGCTTTAGGTTTAAGCTTACAAACGGTTGGAGCAACCATGCAAACTGCCTTTGCTGGTAACACGGATGGCAAGTTCCGCCAGGGTGAATACGAGTACGATATTAACATTCAGTATCAAGATTTCGACCGTAAAGATATTGATGATGTACGTAATTTGATTTTCACTAACCAGGCAGGTCAGCAAATTAAACTTTCTCAGTTCGCCGATATTAAAGAAGGTTCTGGTCCGAGTTTGTTAGAGCGTTTAAATAAATCTACTTCGGTAACGGTAAAAGCACAAACGGTTGGTGTTCCAACAGGTACGGTTGTAACCGATTTCCAGGCTCAATTAGATAAGATGAAAAAACCTGCGGGTATCAGTTTCTACTGGGCTGGTGATCAAGAAAATCAAAGTGAAGGTTTTGGTACGCTTGGTATCGCTTTGTTAGCAGCAATTGTTTTGGTTTATCTAATTATGGTTGCGCTTTACGATAGTTTTGTGTACCCATTGGTAGTAATGTTTTCATTACCGCTCGCGTTAATTGGAGCTTTGCTTGCCTTAGCCTTAACGAACAATGCATTGGGTATCTTCACCATTTTAGGTTTCATCATGTTAATGGGTTTGGTAGCGAAGAATGCGATTATATTAGTCGATTTTACCAACCAAATGAAAGCGCAAGGTAAATCTACACACGAAGCTTTAATTTTGGCTAACCACGCTCGTTTACGCCCGATTTTAATGACAACCATTGCCATGGTAATTGGTATGTTGCCGATTGCATTAGCTAGTGGTGCTGGTGCAGATTGGAAAAACGGTTTGGCATGGGTAATCATTGGCGGTTTAACCAGCTCTTTATTCTTAACCTTGGTTGTTGTTCCGGTAATGTATCAGATTTTCGACAATATGTTACATAGATTCGGTTTCGATAAAAAAGGTAAAACTATTGATGATTTAATGGTAGAACCATACGACCATAAAGATGTGAACGAGTACGATTTAGATCACGGTCATTAAAAATAAATAAACATCCAGATTAACAATCAATCAGGTCGCCCCCCAAAGGCGGCCTTTTTTGTTTCATTTTTTTTGAAAAGGTTAACCAGTTTTCCATCGGTTAATCCAGTCGGGCTGTTCGCTAAATCTTTTAAAAAATTCTGTCATTCCGAGGAACGAGGAATCTTTTTCATGGGTTGCAGATGCTTCGTACCTCAGCATGACAGTGATGAACGGAGTGGCTGCAATTTTAAAAGGATATCGCTGCCATCCCGTTTAAGAACAAAGCCAAAGCAATAATCCCAAACGCCAAACAAAATATTATATCAATTTGTATATTAGTCATATGCTTAAAATCATCCTCTGCGCATTATTGATAAATTTTGCCTTAGCAGTTTCCGCTCAACATCCTCCGGTTTTCGAAGCAATGACAACCGATTCAACATCCTTTCAGCTTTACGATTTAAAAATCAACCTCATAAAATACAGTTACAAACCAAACGGAATTAAATTTCTTGTCGTTCACGATAATGAAGATACTGGTGTAAAAGCCGGATTTGAATACATCAGATGGAATGGCGGTGAACTAATCGACAGTCAGTATGGCGGCGTAAGGGATTACAATTTCACTTACATGGATGATGTTTATCGCATCGACCCAAATGCAATTTATACCGAACGAGGTGTAAATACCCGATTAAAGAAAGATGAATTCAGCTCTAACGAAGTTGAAAAAGCATTAAATGATGCCGGGAAGAAAATTGTAGAATTTTACAACCCTAAAGAAGCAGGCTACATTTTAACGTTGCACAATAATGCGGATGGCGGTTTCGGAATTTCATCTTATTTGCCAGGCTACGATTTATCCAGCACAGCTGATTCAGTTTACCTAAACGCAGAAATGGACGGTGATGATTTACTTTACGTTACTGACTTGAGGTTATTTAACAGCTTAAAAAAAGCAAATGTAAATGTAATTCTTCAATCGAAATTCGGAGAAAATGATGGTTCGCTTTCTGTTTATGCGCAATTAAATGATATACCATACATCAACGTAGAAGTTCAGCATGGTCATATAGACGAACACCTCAGACTGATTGAAATTGCAATTGCTGCATTAAAAGAACACAACATGATTAAAACTCTCATTACTAAAAAAGAGTAATCTTCTTAATCCATTGCGCTGATTTTGCCCACGATAAAACTTACCAGTAACCCGAAAACCCCAATTACCGCATAAGAATACTGTAAACTCGACAACGCAGAAACATAACCGATTAATGGTGGCCCCATTAAAAAGCCTAAATAACTTACACTCGAAACCATAGCAATTGCAATACCTGGAGCAACTTTACCATTTTTCCCAGCCACGCTGTAAACTGTTGGTACTATACTCGATACGCCAACACCTACTAACATAAAACCAATTGTTGCAGGTATAATGTATGGTAGAAAAACAGATAAAAACATCCCTGTAGAAATAATTAAACCACTAATTTGAATGGTTCTTTTTCTGCCAAGGCTTTCAATAATTTTATCACCCACGAAACGTCCGGTTGCCATCATAATCATAAATGAAGCATAACCCAGTATAACCAATGAGGTTGGGGCTTTTACAATTTCTTTAAAATAAACGCCACTCCAATCGAACATCGCCCCTTCTGTGGCCATACTACAAAAGCCTATAATGCCAAGTTGCAAAAGAGAACCTTCGGGCATTGTGAATAATTTTGGCTTGCGTTCGCTTTTTGCGCCTTTCCCCGGTACTAAATGTTTGTAATTGAAAAATACGTTTAACCAAATCAAAAATGTAATTACCCAAAAATGGTGATAGGGAACAATGTGGAGGTTTACCATTAACAAACCGACTAATGCGCCGGTAAAGCCGGCAATACTCCATGCACCGTGAAATGAAGTCATGATTGGGCGACCGAACAACTTTTCAGCTTCAGAGCCTTGAGTATTTACGGCAATGTTACACATGTTTCCAACGATACCAAATAAGAAAAGAAATGCCGCCAAATGCCATGATGCAGCCGCTAATCCTAAATTAGATAGTGCCAAAACATATAACGGCGCTGTAATGGTTAATATTTTTTTACTTCCGTATTTGGTAACTAACCTACCTGAAATTGGCATCGTTACCAACTGACCAAGTGGTAGTGCCAGTAAAATACTACCCAACTCACCATCAGTTAAATTTAAACTATGTTTAATATCCGGAATACGGCTCGCCCATGAGGCAAATGCAATTCCCTGACCAAAATAGAATAAGGATACTGCAAGGCGAATACGATTTGGTGAACTTTGAACAGGCTTGATTTCTGTTTGATTTGTTAATTCTTGATTTATGTTCAGTTCTTCCAAAACGCAATATTAATAATGAAGTATATTTTTTGACAAAGATCATTAAATGAAATGGGAATAGAAAGATGTTTTATCATTTTAACACAATATCTAATAAAAATTAATATTTCCTTGTCCATTCTCAGATACCATCAGCTGAAGCTGACGGCAAAGAAAAAAACCGCTAAGCCAAAAAAGCCGATAATTGCTTATCGGCTTTCCTATTTAAAAGAGATACTGAAACAAGTTCAGTATGACGTACTTTGTTTTAAATATGGATTGCTCTGTTATCAGTTGCAGCTAACGCCGCTTCTTTTAACGCCTCCGTGTAAGTTGGGTGAGCGTGGCAAGTACGGGCAATATCTTCGGCAGATGCACGGAATTCCATTGCAATAACTGCTTCTGCAATCATATCCGCAGCACGAGGGCCAATCATATGCACACCTAAAACTTCATCCGTTGTAGCATCAGCTAAAACTTTAATAAAGCCATCAGTATCCATGCTTGCTTTGGCACGTCCGCTCGCTTTGAACGGGAATGAACCAGCTTTATATTTCGTTCCTTTTTCTTTTAACTGCTCTTCGGTTAAACCAACAGAAGCAACTTCCGGCCAAGTATACACAACACCCGGAATTAAGTTATAGTTGATGTGTGGTTTTTGTCCGGCGATAGATTCTGCTACATAAGTACCTTCATCTTCTGCCTTGTGCGCCAACATTGCACCGGTAATTACATCGCCAATGGCATAAACACCTTTAACCGAAGTTTCTAAATGTTCGTTAACCGGAATTTTTTTACCACGTTCTTCAACTGTGATTCCGATTTTATCTAAACCTAAACCTTCAGTATAAGCCGTACGACCAACAGCAACGATGCAATAATCAGCTTCTAAAGAAATGCTTTCACCTTTTGGATTTTCAGCAGTAACGGTTACAACTTTACCTTTTGTGGTAGCGCCGGTAACTTTGTGTCCCATGTAAAATTCCATGCCTAAAGATTTCTTCAAAACACGTTGAAGTTCCTTACCTAAACCTGCATCCATTGTACTAATGATAGATGGTAAAAATTCTACAACAGAAACTTTTGTACCCAAACGAGCATACACCGAACCTAATTCTAAACCGATAACGCCGCCACCGATTACCACCATCGTTTTCGGAACTTCTTTAATATTTAAAGCTTCGGTTGAAGTGATGATGCGTTTTTTATCGATTGGCAAAAATGGTAAAGCTGTTGGCTTAGAACCAGTAGCAATGATTACATTTTTTGCGGTTAATGTTTCTGTAGAACCATCTGATTTTGTAACCAAAACAGTATTCTTATCTACGAAAGAACCTAATCCTTCGTATGAATCGATTTTATTTTTTTTGAATAAATACGTGATTCCGGCAGTATTTTGTGAAACAACATCATCCTTACGGGCAATCATTTGCTTCATATCAACTTTTAAATCTTTTAAGTTGATACCGTGGGTTGAAAAAGTATGGGCAGCGTTGTGGAAATGCTCTGAAGAATCTAACAAAGCTTTAGATGGAATACAACCTACGTTTAAGCAAGTACCTCCAAAAGTTTTGTATTTTTCTATAACTGCAGTTTTTAAACCTAACTGAGCACAACGGATTGCGCCAACATAACCGCCCGGCCCTGAACCGATAACAACGACATCGTATTGCATAATTTCTTTAGAATTTTGATTAGCCAAATGTAGGGAAAAAAGGCGGAAAGGTGAAAGTGCAAAAGCTTAAAGAAGAATGCGAAAAGCACAATTTTACAATCAAATTTAATGAATGGAATATTTTCTAATTCAATTTTAATTATGGAAAATTTTTTAAGGCTTTCGTTGAAATCTAAATCCCGATATTATTTCAGGTATCTACCTAAAAAAGAAAGCAGGCTCTGGAAAAACCAAAACCTGCTTTACAATTGATGCGATAACTTAATAAAGACTATAGAGAGAAAGATGCTGAAGCACTTAATACTGCACCGCTTGATGTTCCTTCGCGTTTCAATTCTCCATCAACAAAAATTTGAGCTTTCAACGTAGAGTTTGCATTAGCACCCATTGCATTTGCTGCAATATTTATAATGTTTGTTCCGGCAGGTACCGTAATTTCTGCACTCGTCCAGGTTGTTCCGGTTAAGCTTGTTGCGGTTGTAATTTGCGAATCGTAACCATAAACTACCGTGCTGAGGTTACTTCCTGCAGAAGCTTCTAGTTTAAAAACCACTTTGTGCGAAGATTTTGATGGGCTTTCTACATCATCTTTCTTGCATGAGAATAATGACGTGATTAAAATTAAAGCAAAAAAAGACAGTACAAATGTTTTAATCTTTGTGTTTTTCATGGGTATGTTTTTTGTTTTAGGTGATGATTTCCGAACTTGACATTTATACTTTAAGCCAATTTCAAGACATCGTTTTTAATTAAAATTATAGATACACAAATAAACAAATGCACAGTTTGCCCTACAATAGCCACTATACATCATTTTTTTCTACCTGAAAACAGGTATATTTTTGGATAAATTTTTGATTCAGAAATAATCCCTGCACTTTTATTTTAATGAGAAGCTACATCATCCTGTTATTTATTCTGATTATTTCCACCTTTGTTAGTCAAGCACAATTATCTCAGAGAGAAAAAAGATATGCAGATAGCTTGAATCTTATCCTTCAGCAAAATTTATCAGACAGCACAAAAACTGAAATTGGTTTTAAACTAACCGATTTTTGGGCGGACATTGACAGCGCAAAAGCCATAAACTATTTGAATAAGGCAAGAGGTTTCAGCAAAGAAAACGCGTTGCTTTATGCAAGAACTTATTGGTACGAGGCTTTAATTTACCATGATAGAGATTACCAAAAAGCAGAGCGCTTGCTAACGCATTGCGATTTATTATTGAGCAAATTCAACACAAAAGGTGTTTATAGATTACGCTCCATGGTTTGGCATAACTATAGTTTGATTCAGCAGCGTAAAGACGACCTTAAAACCATGCTCGACATCCTAATTAACCGGGTTTTGCCCTTATCAAAAAAAGCAGGCGACAAGGATTTTTTAGCTACGGAGTATGTATCAATTGGTACAGTTTTTATGAATCTGGGGCAGTACGATAAGGCCACTCCGTATCTACAGCAAGGTATTCAATCACTTAGGCAAGCCAAGCCCGATAAATATTATTTACTGGTTAATGCTAATTTAAGCATAGCCGATAATTATTACAATTTAAAGCAATATAACCTCCAAAAGAAATACCTTGATTTAAGCAGAACGGTATTGGATAAATCCTTAACCGTGGATACAAATTATCCAATGGATGTTTTTTGGATAGATTATTATAAAGGTATTGCTCGTTATTTCATCAGTCTGAAACAATATATTAATGCCCTCGAAAGCCTTGAGAAAGCATTAATTTTTGCACAAAAAATTGGCGACAAATATTCTGCCCAACAAATAGCATTTGAGAAATACAGGATTTTATTTGAGCAGAAAAATTTTAACGAGGCTAAAAAGGTATTAATTTCAATTGCCTATAAACCGGAAATAAATTCGATTACCAATAGCAAGATAAAACTAACTGAAGCACTTGCAGAGGTAAATTACGCTACCGGAAACTACAGTGAGGCCTACAAATGGCTAAAAAGGAATAGTTTATTGAGAGATAGTTTAAGCGAAAGTAAATTAAAGGCCGATATCAATGCCTTGGAAATACGTTATAAAAATGCAGAGAACGAAAAGAAAATCGCCAATCTAAATTCAGAGAAAAAGCAAAATGCCTTAATCATCAAAAATAACAAGACTACAACCTTATTTCTAATTTCAGCATCTTTTCTGCTCTTAACAATTGTTATCCTATTACTTTTTTATTACCGTGGCGTTAAAAAACTAGCACAACAGCGCAACATCAATTACCAGCAAAAGGTATCCGATTTACAACGAAAACAGCAATTAGAAATTAGCAAAGCGATGCTAAATGCTGAAGAAAAGGAGAGAAATAGGGTTGCCCAAGATTTACATGATGGTTTGGGCGGTATGTTGTCGGGCTTAAAAATTAATCTTTCTAACTGGGCAAAACATCAAAACATGGAAACGCACGATGCTGAATTGCAAAGAATTGTTAAGCAACTAGATGGCTCGGTTACCGAACTCCGGCATATTGCCCGTAATATGATGCCGCAAACGCTTTTAAAGTTTGGGTTAGAAATTGCTCTGAAAGATTTAGCAGAATCGGTAATGAGCAATGATTTACATGTCGATTATCAAGCGATAAACATCTCGAAGTTAATTGCCGTTGAGGAACAAATCATTATTTATAGAATTGTACAAGAAATCTTAACCAATATCCTTAAACACGCCAAAGCAACAGAAGTTGTATTGCAATGCAGTGAAAATTTGAACCATTTTTACATTACCGTTGAAGATAATGGCATTGGCTTTAATACAAACGATTACAAAAAAGGATTAGGTATTGAGAATATTAAAAATAGAGTGGCTTATTTAAACGGCAACTTTGAAATTAGTGCCGAGCCTAACAATGGCACAACAATAAACATCGAAATTCCAATAAGTTATGAGCCGAACGATTAAATTAGCCGTTGTAGACGACCACCCAATTGTTATCCAAGGAATCGTTTCCCTGATTAATAATTTAGAAAATATGTGTGTAATTGGAAGTTTCCAAACCGGAGCAGCCTTGCTTAATTTTTTATATTCGAATAAGTTAGATGTTGCCTTGCTTGACATTATGCTTCCTGATATTAATGGGATAGAATTATGTGCAGAAATTAAAAAGCTATCGCCAGAAACGATTGTTATTGCCATTAGTAATCATACCGAACGAAGCATTATTATGCAAATTTTACAAAATGGCGCAAGTGGTTATATTTTAAAAAACTCATCAGTAGAAGAACTTAAAAACTGCATTGAAACAGCCTTAAAGGGAGAAATTGCATTTAGTAAGGAAGTAATAGAAATTATTGCAAAGCCATCTATTAATGATTTAAAAGGCCGACCGAAATTTACTAAACGCGAAAAGCAAATTCTACAATTGATTGCCCAAGGTAAAACTACAGCAAACATCGCCGAAGAACTTTTTTTAAGTCCACTTACGGTAGAAACGCACCGCAGAAATATGATGCAGAAACTTGATGTGAAAAACTCAATAGAACTTATCAATATCGCGACTGAACAATTACTTATTTAAGGTTCTACCTCAAAAAGAAAAAATTGCTGTGTTTGGCTTTTAGAGAAGTTATTATCTACACAGAATATTAAGGTTTTGTGCCCGTTTGGTAAGTTCGGACCAAAGGTAATGCCTTCAAAATTATCAATATGCTTACCAATTGTATCAAAATCAAATAAAAGCTTTTTCTTTAACGCATTCGGCGGATTTTTTACGAATGATGCATTATCTATAACATTTTCTGATCCGTTCAAATCAACCAAAAACAGCTTGATAAAAGTATGGTCGTCATGCCCTTTTGCCCAGGCACGCTCCATTACCAATAAAGTATGGCTGTTAATTGCTAAAATTTCAGAAATACCATTAACGTTCCAATCGCTTTGAACAGTTGGTTCTACAGGCAATTCGCCCAAATTATAAGCATATTGCGCTGTATTCTCTTTTGATTTCACGTCAAATTTTAAAATGCGTGTAAGTGCGCCATTAAATCCAAAAGCCGCCGACCTTCCATCCTGATACAAAGGTTCTTCTAAACTTGCGTAAAGCGTTTTATAATTATCAGCGTAAGTTACACCTTCAAACAAAGCATTTTTTCTCGGACCATTTTCGCCTTTTGTAAAGTGAAATCCTTTAGGTAACGGGATGGTATCTATAAATTTTCCATCGGCAGAAATAAAAGTTAAAGCGGGTTGAATGATTAATGAATCGCCATTTTTAAATAATCTTTCACCTTCATTACTCCAGATTAATTGATTGTTTTTTGGATTGAAACGAACCGATTCGCCATCTGCTTTTAAACTTTTAACTGTACCCAATTTCGGATATTGTTCGCCACTTTCTTGTAAAATGGGGATTAATCCATTAATTTCTACGGTATCGATTTTATTGTTCTGAATGTTGATGTTTGCCGTGTAAATTCTTGCCGGGCTAAACTGGCTCGGGTCATCGCTGATTAAATAGTACCGATTATTTTTGATGTCGTAATCTATGCCCGATAAACCACCAACAGCTGTTCCTTTAAACTGAACATCGATAGGCATAACGTATTCATCTAAAAATTTTATAGCAGAAATAGTTGTTTCTTTTTGTTTAGATGCATAGCGGTTGCTTGTGCAAGAAGTTAAGAGCCCAAAAAGAGCAACATAAACGATAGATAGCTTAACAGATAAAGTTTTCAAAAGATTGTATTTTGAAGTAAAAGTATAATTTTTGAGGCAATAAAAAGCCGCTTCAATATTAAATTAAAGCGGCTTTATTAATTGGATTGGCTTAATACAATTTACCAATTACGCGGTAAGTGGTTTTATTTCCATCGATAACTTCTTCGTAATAAACATCATCGGGAGATACGTAATACTTATCGTTTTTAATGGTTACTTCTCTACATCCATCAGGCAAAATAGTTATGATATCTCCAATTTGATGCGTTACAATCGGGCCATCAGTAGTATTCAAAACCCCATCTTTTCCCGCCACAACATAAACCGTTTTGCCATCTTTATTGGTCGATTGAGTATAATAAACACCTTTACATTCGTAATAATCAACACCATCAATAGTTACCAGGTTTGCATCTTCAGGCAAGTTTGGTACTTCTGCACCAACAGGAGGTGTAACCACTTGGTAATTATTTTCGTACTGACGATAAAACAATCCGCCTGAGTAATAATATTGGTTCGGACCATAATAAAATGGATAATAGCCAAATGGTAACACATTTAAACGGAAACCGATGAAAGGTCTGTAAAAGTTGTAATATCCGTAATTTGGGCGACCGTAAAAACGATAACCGGGACTATAACGATAGCCTGAGCGATAATTATAGCCGGGACGATATCCGGGATTTGGTCGGTAACCTGGTCTTTCGGGTCTGCCGCCGTAATTGTAATTCCCCCGATTAGGTGCTTGAGAAATTCTGTTATTTGATGGTGCCTGCATGGATGGTTGGCGAGAAATGCTTCCACCTCGTGATGGCCCAACACTTCCTGAACGACTACCGCCAGAAAAACCTCCACCTGAACTTCCACCTCTACTTGGCCTCTGTGCTGAAGCACTTTCTACATTTAAAGTTGCAACAATTGCTGCTACAGCAAAAGCAACCAATCCTTTACTTAATAACCTTTTCATTCTATTTATTTATACAGTTATTAATATGACGATGAAAATCTGCAAAAGATTATCCCTTAACGTTATTTAACTAAAATCTGATAATGGAATGACGAATAAAACCACATCTAACAAAGCTTTTACCACTCCTTTTTCTAAATCTTTGGGCTTATCTCTATATTTATAACTTATTCCTAAAATCAACTGTTAATGAACCTGACAAAAATTTTATCATTTATCGTTTGCATAATTCTTTCAAAGGCGCTTATCGCTCAAGAAACAGATTCTGCATATGTTATTGCAAATTACACTAAAATAGAACGCCAAATACCTATGCGTGATGGTGTAAAGCTTTTCACATCAATTTATATTCCCAAAAATCAAACCAAGAAATATCCCTTTTTAATTAACCGAACGCCTTATACTGTAGCACCATATGGCGAGGATAAATATAAGTTGAGTTTGGGAAATTTCCCGGCAATGATGCGAGAAGGCTTTATTTTCGTTTATCAGGATGTTCGAGGCAAATGGATGAGTGAGGGTACATTTGAGGATATTCGTCCGCAAACTTTAAAAAAAGGCAAGAAAGATATTGATGAAAGTACCGACACTTATGACACCATTGATTGGCTGGTAAAAAATGTTAAAAACAATAATGGAAATGCAGGTATATATGGCATTTCTTATCCAGGGTTTTATTCAACAACCTCATTACCAAATGCACATCCGGCTTTGAAGGCAGTTTCGCCACAAGCTCCGGTAACCGATTGGTTTATTGGCGATGATTTTCATCATGGCGGGAGTTTATTTTTAATGGACGCTTTTAGTTTTATGAGCAGTTTTGGTGTGCCTCGCCCGAAACCAATTACACCAGATAAAGGCCCTAAACCTTTCAAGTTTCCTATTCAGGATAATTATCGTTTTTATTTAGAAGCTGGCTCGGTTAAAAACCTTAAGGACAAATATTTTGCAGATAGTATTAAATTCTTCAATAACTTATTTAAACACCCAGATTTAGATACATTCTGGAAAGCAAGATATATTCTTCCACATTTAAAAAATGTAAAACCAGCAGTTATGGTTGTCGGTGGTTTTTTTGATGCTGAAGATGCTTACGGTACATTTGCAACTTATAAGGCAATTGAAAAACAAAACCCAAATACAAACAACATTCTGGTTGCTGGTCCATGGTATCATGGTGGTTGGGTACGTAGCGATGGCTCATACTTTGGCGACATCAAATTTGGCAAAAACACCAGTATTGATTATCAGCAACAATATGAGTTACCATTTTTTAAACATTACCTAAAGGGCGAAGGCGATTTTAAGGCAGGTGAAGCAAATATTTTTGTAACCGGAAGTAACGAATGGAAACAATTTACAAGCTGGCCGCCACAAGAAATAGAAACTAAAAATCTTTATTTACAGCCTAACGGAAAATTAGGGTTTGAAAAAGTTGCCAGAACGGATAGCTGGGATGAATACGTTAGTGACCCGAATAACCCTGTACCTTATCAGGATGGAGTGCAAGCTAAGCGTACTCGCGAATACATGATTGATGACCAAAGATTTGCAGCACGCAGACCAGATGTTAAAACTTATCAAACTGATGCTTTAAATGAGGACATTACCTTAACTGGCCCTGTTTTGGCAAACCTTGTGGTTTCTACCACAGGAACTGATGCAGATTATGTGGTTAAATTAATCGATGTTTACCCTGAAGATGAACCGAACCCAACACCAAACCCTAAGAACATTATTATGGGCGGCTATGAAATGTTGGTGAGAGGCGAAATTTTAAGAGGAAAATATCGTAATAGCTTCGAAAAACCAGAAGCTTTTGTACCCGGACAGATTACTAAAGTTAATTATGCTTTACCAGATGTGGCACATACCTTCAAAAAAGGGCATAAGATTATGATCCAGATTCAGAATTCATGGTTTCCTTTAGCTGACAGAAATCCGCAGAAGTTTATGAATATTTATGAAGCAGAGCCTGCAGATTTCCAAAAAGCAACAAATAAAATCTATCACGATACTTCTAACAGTTCTTACATTTCAGTATCTGTTTTGAAATAGATTGTAGATAAAATTGATAACTAAAATGGTCGTCATTGCGAGACACGCAGCAATCTCACTCAGATTTAATTTGTTCTAAGAGATTGCTTCCTGCCTCGCAATGACGCAGATAAAAAAATGAAAAAAATACTTTCAGTAATTGCACTTGCATTAATTATCTCAACTGCTAATGCACAAATGCTTGGCAAGAACCAGGAAAACTCTCGGGCAGACAGTTTACGCGGTACGCTTACTCCGCTTAGAACTTGCTACGACATTAATTATTACCATTTAGATGTTAAGATAGATATCGAGCAGAAATCTGTTTTCGGAAGTAATGAATTTGCCTTTACGGCTACGCAGGATTTCACTAAACTTCAATTCGATTTATTCAATAATTTAAAAGTAGAGAAAGTAGTATTTCAAGGTAAGGATTTGAATTTCTCAAGAGAATATAATGCTGTTTTTGTAACCTTTCCTAAAACTGTAAAAAAAGGTAGTAAAGAAAAATTTACCGTGTTTTATTCTGGGAATCCTCGCGTAGCAAAAAACGCACCCTGGGATGGCGGTTTCATATTCAAAAAAGATGCTGATGGCAATCCATTTGTTTCGGTGGCTTGCCAGGGATTAGGCGCTAGCGTTTGGTGGCCGAATAAAGATCATCAGAGTGATGAAGTTGATAGCATGAAAATCAGCATCAGCGTACCAAAAGATTTACAGGAAATTTCTAACGGAAGATTATTAAATACAGTTGATAAACCAGATGGATACAAGCAATATAACTGGCTCGTAAGCAATCCCATTAACAATTATGATGTAACTTTTTACATCGGAAAATACTCGCATTGGACGGATACCTACGATGGGGAAAACGGAAAATTGAGCATCGATTATTGGGCGTTAAAAACAGATAGTGCAAAAGCCCACCAACATTGGGATGTCGACGTAAAACCCATGCTAAAATCTTTTGAACATTGGTTCGGGCCATATCCCTGGTATAAAGATGGCTACAAGCTTGTGCAAGCTCCACATTTAGGTATGGAACATCAAAGTGCCGTTGCCTATGGTAATCAATTTAAAAAAGGATATTTAGGTAGAGATTTAAGCGGCACCGGACATGGTTTAAAATGGGATTTTATTACCATTCACGAAAGTGGGCACGAGTGGTTCGGAAATAATATTACGGCAAAAGATATTGCCGATATGTGGGTGCACGAAGGTTTTACAAATTATTCGGAGGTTTTATTTACAGAAAGTACCGAAGGTAAGGCTGCTGCAGATGAATATGCCATCGGTATACAGAAAGGTATTAAAAATGATATTCCGGTTATTGGGCCGTATGGTGTTAATAAAGAAGGATCGGGTGATATGTATTCTAAAGGCGCAAACTTGATTCATACCATCCGCCAGTTGATAAATAATGATGAAAAATTCAGGCAGATTTTACGTGGATTGAATAAAACATTTTACCACAAAACCGTAACCACCGCTGAAGTTGAGAACTACATCGCAAAACAAAGTGGCTTAAAATTAAACAAGGTTTTCGACCAATATTTGCGCCACACCAATATTCCTGTTTTAGAGTATAAAATTGAAAACAATGTACTTTCTTACCGTTGGATAACAGATGTTAAAGGATTTGACATGCCGGTTAGGGTAACATTGAAAAATGGAGTTTATACCTTAATTAAACCATCTAACGATTGGAAAACAATAAAAGTAGATAAAAGTATAACTGCCGATAATTTTAAACACGACCCGCTTTTTTACATCAAAACAAAAAAAGGCTAAGTTTTTAATTTAAGAAATAGATTGCTTCGTGTCTCGCAATGACGTACTCTGGGGAATCTTCTCGAGGCATGAAGCAATTTCCCTCATAAAATCGATGGTATTATTTTTACTTAACAAACAGACAATTAGAAGAAAGTTTTTTCCCATGTGCAACTTTTAACAAAAACGATCGTCTTATTAAAAAAATCCATTATACGGATTGATTAAAACTGAAAATATAATATCTATAATTATGAAAAAAATATTCGCATTTGTAGTAGCTGCATTGGTTTCAGCAACAAGTTTAAACACATTCGCAAAGACTGAAATCACCATTTCAACATCAAAAAAATCTGACGAAAGAGACGTTAGAGATTTTAGTGGAATCGCATCAGCAGGACCAATTAATGTTATTGTTACTTTAGGCAATACAGAAAGTTGCCGTTTTGAAGGCGATGCCGAAGCAATTTCTACCATTATTACCGAAGTTAAAGGCAACGTTTTAATTATCCGCCCTGAAAACAGCATCACCAGCTGGTCTAGAAAATACGAGGATAAAAAAATTACGGCTTATGTTACGGCTAAATCTATCAAAAGTTTAACGATGAGCGGTTCTGGTAGCTTGGTTGTAAACGGTAAAATCGCTACAAACGATTTAACCACAACACTAAGTGGTTCAGGGAGCATCAAAGCAAATGCTGATGTTGACAATTACAATGGCGTAATCAGTGGTTCTGGTTCTTTAAACATTAGCGGAAATTCTGACAGAGCAAAAATTGTAATCAGCAGTTCTGGAAGTTTTGCAGGAAAGGGTTTTTCTGTAAATAACTTAACTTCAACTATAAGCGGTTCGGGCACGGTAAATATTAATGCCGAAGAAAACATCAGAGCGGTAATTAGCGGTTCAGGAAGTGTAAATTATTCTGGTAATGCGCAAGTTGATAAAACCATTGTTGGTTCTGGTAGGGTTAGAAAAATATAATTCAAACTAAAGAATTACTCAAGCGCCCTGATATTCCATCAGGGCGCTTTTTTTTTGTTAAATTACAAATATTAGATTTACGTTATGGTACAACACGAATTTGCCGAAAAAATCACCCGAATTTTAAAAGCTGATGATAACGTTATTGGTTTAGCGGCAGCAGGTTCATGGATAACAAATGAGTTAGATGAATTTTCTGATTTAGACCTAGTGTTAGTTACAAAAGATGTTGTTGGAAATAGTAAAGAAAAAATGCTGACTTATGCCAATCAGTTTGGCAATTTATTATCAGCCTTTACCGGCGAACACGTTGGCGAAAGCAGACTGTTAATTTGCCTTTATGATAATCCCTTACTGCATGTTGACATTAAATTTATAATCCTCAAAGAATTTGAATATAGAGTTGAAAATCCAGTTATTCTGTTAGATACAAATCATCAACTTCAGGATGTGATTAATAAAACTGAAGCAAAATTTCCAACGCCAGATTTTCAATGGATAGAAAACCGTTTTTGGACATGGGTGCATTATGCACTTTTAAAAATTGGTCGTGGAGAATATTTTGAATCCTTAGATTTTTTTGGTTTTTTGAGGATGATCGTAATCGGCCCTTTACTCCATCTTCGAAATCATAATTTGCCAAGAGGGGTACGAAAGGTAGAAACTCAATTAAGTAAAACTGATTTTGATTTACTTCAATCTACTTTATCCTCAAACAAAAAAGCAGATTTACTCAATGCTTTGACAAATATAATTAGCTTGTATCAAGGTTTAAGAACAGACTTATACCCAGCCGATATTAGTTTAAATAAGGCTGAAAATACTGTGCTCTTATACTTCGATAAAATCAAAAATTCTTAAAAATGGAAACCAATTAGCCACATATTTTCTATGTAGTTTATTTTCTGACTGGCTTTATCCAATTCATCCCAACCTGTTGTATGTACATTGGTTAAATTAGTTGCACCTACTTTGGTTGTATTCTGTAGATAGATGTGTTTCCAAACGTAAAACTTTAACCCAATTTTTGCAGATACGCCATAACCTGAAATGCTGAAGTGGTTGTTTCTACCTTGTCCAAACAAACGGACATCAGAACGGGGAACCAATAAACCGCCACCTAATCCGGTTTCTAAAGTTAGAGATGTATTGCCTCCCGGTGCAACCCAAATATCATCGTAACGTTCTATTTCGATATTTGCGTAGTTAAAACCGTCAGTATGTTCATAAGTCAGCATACTTTCTTTAACATTAATCATTTGTCCGTTGTAAGTACCGGCTAAATTACCTGTTGGTGCATTATCATGTGAAATATTTGGTCCGATATAGCCGCTAATGGCAACCGTTTGAGGAATATCGACAACATATTTCATATGGTCCCAACCGATGGAAATGCTGTAATTATCCTTAATAAAATAACCTGCTCTGATATTGTACTGTGGTACGGTTATCAAACTTGGATTTAAATAGCTCCAGCTTAACTTTGATTGCCTATCCCGAGCAGTAACATCGCTTAGTGTAAAATCATAATTTGGGCCTTGAAAACGGATATCACTTTTGCCGTACCAAGAACTATTATAGCCCCAATGAAAATAAAAATCGCCTTTGCGAGAAAAATTACGCTTATGTTGTGGATTAAAAATACTTTTTGAAGTTGGAGTATTGATGACAGACGAAGGGCGAACCTCTTGTGCCTGCATACGTTTACCGAACAAGAGCGCTAAGACTAAAATGGAGAACTTTTTCACTCGGCAAATTGAGCAAAAACAGACAAATATTACAAGGATTTTAACATAATGTAATCGTTGAGATACAGAAAATGACTTTAAATCATTAAAACAAGATTAAAACCTTGTATATACAGCCAACTGAATAATATTGTTCATCATGTTACTTGTTCGCCCTTTTGTAGCCTGATTCATGTAGCCCGCCTCAATATCAAATTGTTTAGAAAAGCGATAACCGACAGCTAAATAAGCTCGGTTTTGGTCGAATACATTCCCATTTAATTCGCTTTTATTCTGGAGATTTAAGAAAACCTCATTTTGCAAGGCAACAAATGCACCTTTTGTAAAATTGGTTTCTGTTTTCTGTAACGGCTGAATCAATCTAAAGAAATAACGAAAACGTTGAGCAAAGAAATCAGGCTCAACTCCTGGCAAAGCCATACTTCTCTGAACAAAACGCTGCTCTAGCCTAAATCTGTGTGTAGCAAAACCCGATTTTATTTTATGATTTATAATGTATTGTTCCCAAATCCGATGTTCGTTTGCTGTTTTGTTTAAAATTACACCTGGTGAAACATCAATAAAATCGAACTCTGGATTATAAGTTTGCGTAAGTAAATAACCTAAAGTAACATTCTGATTTCTATTAACATAATACGTTATTCCGGGTCTTATCAGAATATTTCTTGTATGTACCCAATCATCAGCTGTGCGAAGTTGAAAATCAAAATGCAAACCCCATTTTTCGTTAAACTTCGTATTATTAACAAACATGAACCAACCTGTATTTTGGTGTTGTGTTTGAGCAGAAAGTTTTCCGAAAACCATAATTAAAACTATAGCAAGCAATAGTGATTTTCTCATAAAATTAACCGGTTATATCTGTGTGCTGCTAAATTATAAAATTTATGCCAAGCCTTAAATTTAACTTTAATTTAATATTAGAATTTGATTGCAATTAATGTTTATTGAAATTTCATTTAGTGTTAAGCGATTAAAAATTTATCTTCGTTAAAGATTTCGGCATTTATAAATCATTTTCCGAAAAGCAATACAAAACGTAAAATAAAAAACAATGATTATTGAACCAAGAATGAGGGGCTTTATTTGTTTAACTGCACATCCAGATGGTTGCGCACAAAACGTTAAGAACCAAATTGAATATGTTAAATCAAAAGGCGAAGTAAACGGACCTAAAAAAGTTTTGGTAATTGGCGCATCAACCGGATTTGGTTTAGCATCAAGAATTACCGCTGCTTACGGCTCAAACGCAGCAACAATTGGTGTGTTTTTCGAGAAAGCTCCATCAGCTGGCAAAACAGCTTCACCGGGTTGGTACAATAGTGCTGCGTTTGAAAAGGAAGCTCATGCAGCTGGTTTATATGCTAAAAGTATTAATGGCGATGCCTTCTCAAATGAGATTAAGCAAAAAACCATCGATTTAATTAAAGCAGATTTAGGCCAGGTAGATTTGGTTATTTACAGCTTGGCTTCTCCGGTTAGAAAAAACCCAAATACAGAAGTTTTACACCGTTCTACTTTAAAACCAATCGGCAATACTTACACCAATAAAACAGTTGATTTCCACTCGGGAAATGTAACTGAAATTTCTATCGAACCCGCAAACGAAGAAGATATTGCTAATACTGTTGCCGTAATGGGTGGCGAGGATTGGGCAATGTGGATTGATGCCTTAAAAGCCGAAAATCTATTAGCAGAAGGCGCTACAACTGTTGCGTATTCTTACATCGGCCCGGCTTTAACCGAACCAGTTTACCGCAAAGGAACAATCGGTCGTGCTAAAGATGATTTAGAAGCTACTGCATTTACCATCAGTGATAAATTGAAAGACCTTAACGGAAAAGCATATGTTTCGGTTAACAAAGCTTTGGTAACCCAAGCGAGTTCTGCAATTCCGGTTATACCACTTTACATTTCTTTATTGTACAAAATAATGAAAGAAGAAGGCATACACGAAGGCACAATCGAGCAAATTCAGCGTTTATTTGCAGATAGACTATACAATGGTGGTAATGTTCCTGTTGATGAAAAAGGTAGAATCAGAATCGACGATTGGGAAATGCGTGATGATGTGCAGGCAAAAGTTGCTAAACTTTGGGAAGAAGCAACAACTGAAACTTTACCAGCAATTGGCGATTTACCAGGTTACCGTTCGGATTTCTTAAGCTTATTTGGCTTTGAAATTGATAAAGTAGATTACCAAAAAGAAGCCAACGAAGTTGTAGAAATTGAAGGATTGGTTGAGTAATTAATCTTCAACTCTTTTAAATTGAAAACTAGATAAATATAAAATAGAACGGCTGGCAAAAACCAGCCGTTTTTAATTTACAAACATTATGAATTTTAATTTACAGCCAATTCTAGAAGATGATTTACTTAGCGTAGTTCCATTGCAAGTAAATGATTTTGAAAAACTTTATGAGGTTGCAAACGATGAACTACTTTGGGCGCAACACCCGAATAAAAATCGATACCAGCGTACCGCCTTTGAGCGGTTTTTCGAAGGAGCGATGGAATCTGGAGGCGCATTTATTGTTTATGAAAAAGAAAGTGGAAAAGTTGTTGGTAGTTCGAGATTTTATGAGCTGGATGAAAGTAATAAAACAGTTGCTGTTGGCTATACCTTTATTGGCAGAGCATTTTGGGGGCATGCGCACAATAAGTCTTTAAAAACATTAATGTTTAACCACGCTTTTCAATTTGTAGATAAAATAATTTTACACATTGGTGCCACAAATTTCCGTTCGCAAAAGGCAATAGAGAAACTCGGCGCCAAAAAATTCGAGGAAATTGAAGTCGCTTATTACGGCGAACCGATGAAATGGAATTTCGGTTATGAAATTAATAAAAACGAGTGGCAATCAGGCCAATAATCTCTTTAGCAAGCCTAATAAAATCGTATTTCTACTTTAGTATTCTTATATTTGTATAATTCTCCACTACTCACCCTTTTAAAACAACAAAACGATTAATAAAATATGGCTAAATCTCAAGCAACTTACAGCAAAAAAGAGAACGAAAAAAAACGATTAAAAAAACAAAAAGACAAACAAGAGAAAAAAGAAGAGCGTCAGGCTAATGCAAAAAAAGGTTTAGCGCTTGAGGATATGATGGCTTATGTTGATGAAAATGGTAACATTTCTTCTACGCCACCAGATCCGAAAAAAATGAAAGTTATTAATACCGAAGATATTCAGATTGGTATTTCAAGACAAGAAGATATTGTTGATGAAAACCCGGTTAAAAAAGGTACTGTAACATTTTTCAACGATAGTAAAGGTTACGGTTTCATTAAAAATACCGAAACTCAAGAGAGCATTTTTGTGCACGTTAATGGTTTAACAACTCAAATTAAAGAAGGCGATAAGGTTACTTTTGAAGTAGAAATGGGTCAGAAAGGACCAACTGCGGTTAAAGTTTCTAAAGCATAATTCATTCTCGATGTAAAATTTGTAGTTGCCCAAAACTATAAATCCATCGCCAATCTGCAGAAAATCTGCTGCGCAAGGTTTTATAAATATTTATAATTCCGTCTATTTAAGCATAAAACCTGGCGCATAAATTTTCTCTTTTCAGAGAAAAATATTTATTCTTTCTTTTTTTAGAAAATCAGGCTTCGGTTTACATGGGTAATTTTAGTCCCGCCACCGCTAATAGTCCTCATTTCGCTGCGCTTTCATTCCGGGCTATTACGCTTTGTCGGGTTTATTTTTTCAAAAACTGTGGTTCTTATACAAAAAACACATTGCAAATTTTAAGTATTTGTCAAGTTTCACATCCTACTCTGAAGATTTGTTACCTAATTGTACAATCTTTTGTAAATAAACCTGATAGCAGTGAAAATACTTTTTGTTGCAGATCTTCTACACAGTCGGACTGACTTTAACAAAAAGATTGCAACGAATAGCAGGGCTACACTTGCCATAAATATTGGAACATAAATTTTCAAATAATAAAAATTTTTAAATCTCGGTGTGGAATTTGCTTTGAACTTTCATCATTACAGTACACACAAAGAAAAATAGAATTATGAAAAAGTTAATAGCAATTGCACTGGTTACATTGGTAGGTTTATCAACAGTTAAAGCTCAGCAAGTAGATTTAAGAAGAAAGATTAATGTTAGTGGTTCGGCAGAAACCGAAGTTACACCCGATATTATTTACATTGGCATTTCGCTTAAAGAATATTTAAACGGAAAGAAAAAAGTAGAAATTACCGAGTTAGAGAAACAACTTTTTGCAGCCGTTCAAAAAGCGGGCATTGCAAAAGAAAATTTAACGGTTAGCAATTTAAGCAGCTGGAATTACGCTACCGAAAAAAAGAAAAACCCTGATTTTTTGGCGAGCAAGCAGTATCGTTTAAAAGTAGCCGACTTAAACAAATTTAACTCGATAATTGAAGCCATCGACGCAAAAGGAATTGCAAGTACAAATGTTGAAAGTTACGATTATTCGAAAATTGAAAGCCTTAAAAAAGAGCTTAAAATTAAGGCGCTTCTAGCTGCTAAAGAGAAAGCAACTTACATGGTCGAAGCGCTTGGCGATAAATTAGGTGCTGTAATTGATATACAAGATGGTGGAGATAATGTAATACAGCCCGTGTACAGAAATTACATGATGAAAGCTGAAATGGCCGATGCGGGTGCAGCTCCGGAGATTGATTTTAAAAAGATTAAGCTAAACTTTACAGTTAATGCTGTTTTTGAAATAAAATAGTGCTTTAAATTTTATTTAACGCTTTTTTTAAAACCTATCAACACATTTTGGTAGGTTTTTTGTTAAGGTATCATCGAAACACTAAAAATTTATAAATTATGAAAAAATTCGTTTACACCTTAGCCCTTGTTTTCTCTTTAGCAATTAGTTTTAACTCTGCACAGGCAGCAGACAAAAAAGCAAAAAACCCTACAGAATTAACAGCTGAACAATCTGCTCAATTAGAAAAAATTAAAACTCGTGTTGAAGAAATTAGAGATATGGATAAATCTAATTTAACAAGAGCTGAGCGTAAAGCACTTCGTAGTGAGTTGAAAGAATTAAAAGGTCAGGCACGTGCCGTTTCTGGAGGTGTTTATCTTTCAGTTGGTGCCATCATCATCATTATTTTATTATTGATTTTGATTTTATAATCGCAAGGAAAACATTCATCTATCTATATAAAACAAAAAGCCCCGAAAAAATCGGGGCCTTTTTTTAGGCTATATTTCCGTCATTGCGAGGCTTAACTAAAGCTCTTAATCAATAATATCGAAACCTGTATATTTTACCAATGCTTCCGGAATTCTAATTCCGTTTTCTGTTTGATAGTTTTCTAAGATTGAAGCAACAATTCTTGGTAATGCTAATGCACTTCCGTTTAAAGTATGCGCCAGTTGGGTTTTACCTTCCTTACCTTTAAAACGAATTTTTGAACGGTTACTTTGGAAAGTTTCTACATTTGAAACTGAAGATACTTCTAACCAACGCTCTTGAGAAGCGCTCCAGGTTTCCATATCATATGTCATTGCAGAACCAAAGCCCATATCGCCACCACATAAGCGTAAAACGCGATAATGCAAGCCTAACTTTTGCAATAAACTTTGTACATAAGTGCTCATATTTTCCAAAGTTTCGTAAGATTTATCCGGATGTGTTACCTGAACCAATTCGACTTTATCAAACTGATGTAAACGGTTTAAACCACGAACATGAGAACCATATGAACCGGCCTCTCTACGGAAACAAGGTGTATAGGCTGTGTTTTTAATTGGTAAATCCTCTTCCTTAATAATCACATCACGATATAAATTAGTAACCGGCACTTCAGCAGTTGGAATCAAATATAAATCATCAACAGTTGAATGATACATTTGCCCTTCTTTATCAGGCAATTGTCCAGTACCAAAACCTGATGCAGCATTTACCAAATGTGGTACTTGAACTTCTTTGTAACCCGCAGCAATGGCTTCATCCAGGAAAAAATTAATCAACGCACGTTGCAACCTCGCTCCTTTTCCTTTATAAACCGGAAAACCTGCACCAGTTATTTTAACACCTAATTCAAAATCTATGATATCATACTTTGCAGCCAATTCCCAGTGCGGCTTCGCATCTTTAGGTAATTGAGCAGGTTCGCCATGCACCAAAACAACTTCATTTTCTTCAGCTGTTGAACCTTGTGGAACTAAATCGTGAGGCAAATTTGGCAAAAGCACTAATGAATTAAACTGTGCTGTTTCCAACTCATTCAATTTTTCGGTAAGGCTCTTAATATTTTCTTTGTGTGATGCAGTTTGCGCTTTAATGGCTTCAGCTTCTTCTTTTTTGCCAGTGCGCATCAAATCGCCAATTTGTTTTGCAGCTGCATTTGCTTCAGCAGAAAGACTATCAAGCGAAGTTTGAGTAGAACGACGTTCTTCATCAATTTTGATGATTTCATCAACCAACTCTGGTTGTTTAAAGTTACGTTTACTTAAACGTTCTAAAACTTTCTCTCTATTTTCGCGGATATAGTTAACTTGCAGCATTATTTAATTTTTTAGCAAAGATAAGATTGAATTACGAATTATGAGTTACGATTTTAGATTTTGTTCTTAATCATCAATTAAACGCATTTTAATAGATGTAGCCTTGTAAATCATAAACCGTAAATCTAAAATCTAAAATAAAATGGGCAAACTGTTTCTTGTACCTACACCAATAGGCAACCTTGAGGATATGACTTTTAGAGCAATTCGGATATTGAAAGAATGCGATTTGATTCTTGCTGAAGATACCCGAACCAGTGCACCTATGCTTAAACATTTTGGCATTGATAAGAAAGTATTTTCCCATCATCAGCATAATGAACATAAGGCAACTTCTGAGATTATTAAGTTTTTACAGGAAGGACAAAAAATTGCTTTAATTTCTGATGCGGGAACGCCAGCTATATCCGACCCAGGTTTTTTCTTAGTTCGCGAAGCAATAAAAAATGATATTGCGGTTGAATGTTTGCCGGGTGCTACAGCTTTTGTTCCAGCCTTAGTAAACTCTGGCTTACCAGCTGATGCTTTTTGTTTTGAAGGATTTTTGCCGGTTAAAAAAGGCCGACAAACTAAATTTAAAAAACTTGCCGAAGAAGAACGTACCATAATACTTTACGAAAGTCCACACCGTTTATTAAAAACCTTGGATGAATTTGCACAGTATTTAGGCGAAGACAGACAAGCATCGGTAAGTAGAGAATTAACAAAGATGTTTGAGGAAACTGTTAGGGGAACTTTGGTTGAAATAAAATCACATTTTGAAAACAATACTTTAAAAGGAGAATTTGTAATTTGCATTGCAGGGAAAACTGCAACCAAGAGCAAAAATAAATATGAAGATGCTGAATAACAGCACAATTAACTTTAATAAAAATGATTAGCATAGATAGATTTTTAAGTGACGAACAAGATCCGAAAGCTGTTGAAAAGGTTATAGGTAAACTAAATGATCTTTTAACCACAGGCGAAGAAATTTTATATTTAGCGGTGCAGAAAAAACCTGCCGTAAACTTATTGCCTGATAGCATCGCAATTTCTAACAAAAGAATATTTTATTGTGAGCCGGGTAATTTAGGGCTTACCATGAACTTTAAAGACATCTCTTGGAAAAGCATTAAAGAGGTTTCATTCAAGGAAGAGTTTTTCGGCTCTAAATTTATTTGTGTTCCGCAACATGGCGAAAATATTGTAACAGAATTTATTCCAAAGGTACAAGCCAGGAAATTACATCAGGCGGCTAACGAACAATTAGAAGCTTACAAAGAGTTAGTTAGACAGCAGTTGCTTGAAGAAAATAGAGCTTCGGCTGCTGCTGTAAACTACAGTGCACCACAAACTTTTGCTGAAATTCCGGCTGCTGAACCAAAAGCTCCAGAACCAATTCAAATTGCAGAAATTGTAGACGAACCCGAAGACGAAACAACTTTGAAATTGCGTAAGTTAAAAACACTTTATGATAAGCATTTGATTACGCAAGAGGAATATGAAGCCAAAAAAGCTAATATTTTAGATAGTTTGTAAAACTAAATTGCATGCGGCGGTCGTCACCCTGAATTTATTTCAGGGTCTGGCTTAGCGTATTTAAACCCTATGGAAAGAGGCGGCTGTGTTTACATATTGACAAATAAAGCCTGCACAGTTTTATATATTGGAGTTACTTCAGAATTATTATTTAGAATTAAAGAACATAAAGAAAAGCATTATCCAAGTTCTTTTACAGCTAAATATAATTGCGATAGACTAGTTTATTTTGAACAATTTAGCACCATAGAAGAAGCTATTGCTAAAGAGAAGCAACTTAAAAACTGGAAAAGGGATTGGAAAATTAATTTAATAAATGGGTTCAATCCTGACTGGGACGATTTGTACAACAGTTTGAAATAAAATAAATTAAAATTTGTTCATAGATGCTGAAATGAATTCAGCATGACGAGCGTAAAAATTAGATGAAACCCAGACAAACCTACCTCCTAGCCTTACTAAGCGCATTTTTACTTTGGCTGGCTTGGCCACCTATGCCTTTTACAACGCCATTGCTGTTAATTGCCTTAGTTCCATTATTTATTGCACTTGATGATATTTCAACAAAAGAAATTAAAAATCGTGGCAGAGTTATCTTTCTAACCGCAGGATTAACTTTCTTACTTTGGAATTCTGCATCAATATATTGGGTTTATAATGCTATAAGTGCATATAACGGAAAACTTATAGCCATTCCAATTTCATTAATCCCATACGGTTTAGGGGCTTTATTGATGACATTTGCTTTCTGGTTATTTTACCGATTAAGCAATTACACAAGCAAGAAAATTGCTTACTTTGGATTAATCTCATTTTACATTGCTTTAGAATATTTACAGCAGACCTGGGATTTAGCTTTCCCCTGGATGACTTTAGGAAATGGTTTGGCTGGCATGCACCAACTTGCGCAATGGTATGACAGCACAGGAATTTACGGCGGTTCACTTTGGATTTTGCTTAGCAATATTTTAGCTTTTGAAGCCTTTAAAAAACTTAAAACTCAAAGCGGATATTTGAAATATAGGGCATCAGTTATTTGGGTCTTGGTGGTTATCATTCCTATCGGGATATCCTTAACAAAATATTATAACTCTGAGCAAAAAGGAACGCCAAGCAATGTAGTTGTGGTACAACCAAATATAGATCCCTACAAAAAGTTTGAAAGCATTTCGGCCACAGAACAACTTCAAATTCTAACACATTTATCAGATTCTGTTGCACAAAGCAATACCGAATACTTCATCTGGCCGGAAACAGCTTTGCCAACATACGATGATGAAGATAGAATCCGCAATTCTCAGACTTATTTTAACCTGCAAAGCTTTTTAAGCAAGTATAAAAACGGAACGCTTATTACCGGAATAGAATCTATTAAATGGTATTCTGATAAAAAGACGCTTTCTGCAAAACCAAGAGACGGAGTATTTTATGATAATTTTAACTCTGCAATGCAGGTTGAAAACTCATCAAATGTTCAGTTTTACCATAAATCGAAACTCGTTCCAGGTGTAGAAAAAATGCCATTCCCTAAAGTATTCTCATTTTTAGATGGCGTTTTTGAACAACTTGGCGGCGCAGTAAGCGGTTGGGGATGGCAGGAAGAACCTAGTGTACTTTACGCACAAAGTGGCATTGGTGCAGCGCCAGTAGTTTGCTACGAAAGCCTTTGGGGAGATTGGGTAGGCAAACAAGTAAAAGACGGTGCGCAATTCATAGCCATTATCACAAACGATGGTTGGTGGGGAAATACATCGGGAAAATCTCAACATGAAATGTATGCCAGACTAAGAGCGATAGAAACCCGTAGAGATGTGGCACGCTCGGCAAACACCGGGATTTCTTGCTTTATTAATCAGCGGGGTGATATTACTCAAAGCACAAAATGGTGGACCAGAACAGCAATTAAGGCAGAAATAAACCTGAATGATGAAATTACATTTTATGTAAAAAGTGGTGATGTTATTGCAAAATTACTTTGTATCGCCGCTATTATTTTGTCTTGTATTATTCCATATAGAAAATGGGTAAAGAAGTAAAAAGCACACTTTTATCGCAGTACGATAGTGTTTTATTTTCGAGAAATACAATAATTGAATATGTTAGAACAATAAGTGCTGATGATTTTATAAAGGAAAACAGCAGCTTTGGTCGTGGTTCTGTTAGAAATCTTTTAGTACACATTTGCGATACTTATGCAGCTTGGATTGCCATGAGAGCGCTAAATTTATCAATCGATTTTAAACCATTTACCCACTATAAAAACATTCAGGATTGCATTACCTATTTTAATCAGATTGATGAATACATTAATACTTTTATTCAAAAATTTGAGTTTGATTATCAACAGGAAATCGAAATCCATAGAAATGGCGAAACATTAAGAATAAGCCCATTAAGATTATTTACACATACCATTACACACGAATTTCATCATAAAGGACAAATCATGTCTTTAAGCAGGCACTTAGGTTATACTCCGATTGATGCGGATATTATTCGTTAAGCTATAATTATGAAACCACAACACAAGGTTAAGTTAGTTCTATTAACCGTTTTACTGTTACTTAATATTGGTTGCGACCAGGTTTCGAAACGGATTGCCAGAAACAACATTAGCGATTACGAGCACATCAGCATCATTAAAGACACTTTTACCCTGACTAAAGTAGAGAACAGTGGTGCTTTTTTAAGTCTGGGCGACCAGATGCCTTATATTTTCAGGCTGATTATTTTAACAGGCTTACCGCTTGTTTTCCTAGGCTACGGAATATTTTA
Source organism: Pedobacter aquatilis (assembly GCF_032678425.1). Lineage (GTDB taxonomy): Bacteria > Bacteroidota > Bacteroidia > Sphingobacteriales > Sphingobacteriaceae > Pedobacter > Pedobacter aquatilis_B. The sequence continues at coordinate 674,180 of NZ_JAVTSG010000001.1, forward strand.
TCTATACAGCAAAAATAATCTCCCGTTGAGTTTTCAAATTGCCTTATGCTTTTTAATTGGTGGCGGTATCGGAAATTTATACGATAGAATTGTGTACGGCTCAGTAACCGATTTTATGCACCTCGATTTTAAAATATTCGAAACCGGCGTTTTCAATTTCGCAGATATTTCTATTATGATAGGTGTTGGTATTTTATTGATTCAATCTCTAATGGTGAGGTTTAGGAATGGTATGCAAAATCAATCAGAGGAACATCAGTTATAAATTCACAAACCAATTTCTTAATCTTTAATTGCATTTTATAAGCAAACATATAATTATCTTTATGTGTTATCTAAAATCAACTCAAAATTAAATAAGATGAAAAGAAATGCTACTGCCGTTTGGCAAGGTTCTATTAAAGAAGGTGCTGGTAATATTACTACGCAAAGCACAACTTTAAGCAATACTCAATATTCGTTTAATTCACGTTTTGCTGAAGGTGTTGGTACAAACCCTGAAGAATTAATTGCTGCAGCACATGCAGGTTGCTTTACGATGAAGCTTTCTGCAAATTTAGGCGAAGCAGGCTTTACTGCTGACAAATTAGAAACCAAATGTGAAATTAATTTAGACCCATCTAAAGGAGAAATCGTTGAATCTAAATTAACTTTAACGGCTTCCATTCCAGACATCACTAAAGAAAAATTTGATGAATTAGTAGCTGATGCAGAGCAAAACTGCCCAATTTCGAAATTATTAAACACAACAATTACTGTTGATGCAACTTTAGCATAACCTTAATTTATATAAAAAGCGTTCCGATTAATTTTGGAATGCTTTTTTATTTTATATCAAATCGAATGCCCGGGCATACTTTGATATCTCAAACATAGATTTTGTATTCAATTTATCCCGGATATTTCTGCGGTGTGTATCAACGGTTGTTGGCGAAATATGCAGTTCATTTGCAATTTCGATAGAACTTTTGCCTAAAGCCATTTCCCGTAAAATTGTTTTTTCGCGTTTGCTTAATTTAGAAAAACTCGCATAATTAGTTCTGAGAAAATTATTTTCATCCAATAACCTATCGGCTTTTGCGGCCATGTGGTGCATGGCATCAATTGGGATAGAAATTGTTAAAGCCAAAAGCGGCAAACCAGCTACATCCCTCATAAATATTTTTGTACTCGATAAATGCCACCGCCAGCCATCAGTTTCAGGGAATTTTAATTGCTGGTAATAACTTAAAGAATCTCCTTCTCGGTTTAACTCCATAAAGGAAATAATCTTCGGCACATAATCTTGCGCATCTTCATGGTTAAAATATCGAAGATAATATTCGGAATTACTCAAATTGCAAACCTCTTCTAAACTCAATTTTAACTTTTCTAAACCCCGATTATTCATGTAAGCAACCTCCCATTTTTGCGTATCGTGAATAATAACGGCTCCAGGCACATGCTCAAAGGTTGGAGAATGCAAGTCTATAAGGCTCCTCATTTCGGCAGTAAGAATTGGTTTTGAGTACGATGCCATAAGAAAACGAATTAGAGAAAATATTAGCCAAAATACTTAAAATTAAGTAGATAGCCCAATTCGCGTGCAAATTTATTTAGCTAACTCAAATATTTCCCAACAATTGGCATTCTCCTACCCATACCAAATGCTTTAGGAGAAACCCTTAAAATTGGTGGTGTTTGATAACGCTTAAATTCGGCAATATTAACCATTCTTAAAATTCTGGCGACTAATGCTTCATCATAACCCTTTGCAATAATCGCTTTCGAACCTTGTTTTAATTCAATATGCTGATATAAAATTGCATCCAATACATCGTATTCAGGTAGCGAATCCGAATCTTTCTGGTCTGGTCGTAATTCGGCAGATGGCGGTTTAACAATGGTATTGATTGGAATAATTTCCTTTTCTGTGTTGATGTATCTCGCTAGCTGAAAAACTTGCGTCTTGTAAACATCGCCAATTACGCCAATTGCACCACACATATCGCCATACAACGTACCATAACCTACCGCACACTCGCTTTTATTTGAGGTATTAAGTAAAATATAACCGAATTTGTTGCTCATCGCCATATTGATTATACCACGAATACGAGCCTGAATATTTTCTTCTGTTAAATTAAAAGGTAAACCTTTAAACGCTGGAGCAAGCATATTATCAAAAGCCTCGGCCGCTTCTTTTATTGGAATGATTTCGTGCATACAACCAATGTTATTAACCAAATCCAAGGCATCTTGAACAGAATGGTCAGAAGAAAACTTAGAAGGCATTAAAACGGCCATTACATTTTCTGCACCTAATGCCCTGCAAGCTAATGCGCAAACAACAGCCGAATCGATGCCACCCGATAATCCTAAAACTGCTTTGCTAAATCCAGATTTTTGAAAGTAATCCTTAATACCCAAAACCAAAGCATCGTGAATTTGCTCAATATCGGTTAAACGGGCTGCTGCCGGATATTTGTTCTTTACATTTTCGATTTCGTTTAAATCAAATACTTGTAAATCCTCTTCAAAGTATTTCATTTCTGCTTTTGTAGCACCTTCAGCATCAAATACTAAAGACCCACCATCGAAAATAATTTCAGTTTGTGCACCAACCTGGTTGACATAAAAAACCGGCAAATTATACTTCTTGGCATTATCAGAAAGCACTTTTATGCGCTCATCATCATGCGTGTAAGAAAACGGCGAAGCTGCAATATTAATCATCACGTCCGGCTGTTCCTTTATCAATTCATCCATCGGATTTGAAACATATAACGGATTATCGTCAATGTTCCATAAATCTTCGCAAATGGTTAAAGCAATCTTTTTATCTTTAAAATCGATACATTGAAACTGAGTAGCAGGCTCGAAATAACGATATTCATCAAAAACATCGTAAGTTGGCAATAATGCTTTTTTAGTAACGGCTTTTACTTCTCCATCTTCAATAAAATAGGCCGCATTAAATAAATCTTTTCCTTGCAATACCTCATTTCTTACCGGTAAACCGATAATACAGGCTATATCTGTACAATGCTCAGCAATTTTCAAAGCAGATTTTTCGCAAAGCGATATGAACTCATCAAATTCTAAAAAATCGCGTGGCGGATAACCACAAATTGCAAGCTCTGCGAAAACCACCAAATCGGCGCCTTTGCTTTTTGCAAGCTCAATATTGTTGATGATTTTTTGAGTGTTGGCTTCGAAATTACCAATGTGATAATTCAGTTGAGCTAAAGCTATTTTCATGTAATGGTTAAAAGTATTTTAGAAGAATATACCAAAATTAAGGGCAAGATAATGGTTTCGGCTTTCACGGCTACCATCCTTTACAATATTTGTAAAACCGTTATTAAAGGTTAAGCCAGCGAGCACACTAGTATTGCCAGAGATATCAAACTCTCCGCCGCCACCAATAATTAAACCTGCACGATAAAATTTAGAGAAATCGGAGATGTTTTGATTATCGCCAACAGTTGTATTATTTCTTACTGCATCTTGTTTGGCACTAATGTTAAAACCATTTGATAATCCGAATTGTCCGTACCATCTTTTACCATCTTCTTTTATGGTTTTAAGTTTAACCGTTAGCGGAATTTCGATGTACTGCATTTTATATTTCAAATCATAAGCAACGGGAACATTAGTACTGCTACTTGATGCGTGATAAGGCCACACATTTACCTCGGTACTTTTTCCATTAATAGTGGTAATGGTTAAGGCAGTCGAAAAACTATAATTTGGTGCAAAATTAAAATCGCCCATAATTCCGTAAGAAAAACCTAAACCCACGCCTTCAGTTTTGCCTTGCTCTGGTTTTATCCAACCAATTGTTGGTGTTGCAGTTAAACCTAACTTAAAACCAAAATTTTGAACATTAAAATTTTGGGCAAAAACGCTTAAACTTAAAAATGATAAAATTAAAATCGTTGTTATTCTTTTCATATCTTATGTTTTTATATTTGTCTACAATGAAGTATAACGTAAAACACCAGCAAATTTATCTAATTTTTCTGTTTGCCTTAGTATTTATTTCCTGTAAACAAGGTAAACGACCAGATGTTAGCAATATAAAAATTGATATTAAGATCGAACGCTTTGACCAGGAACTTTACAAAGGAAAAACAAGTAATGTAATCGAAACAGATAAAAAATTAGGTGCAAAATATGGTGTTTTCTACGATGATTTTCTGCATAAAATTTTAGATAGCAGATATTCAAACATAGAATCGTTATCCAATTTATATGCAGACAGGGCGTACACCGATTTAACGCATGAAGTAGATAGCGTTTATCCAAATTTAAAAGCACAGGAAGAAGCATTAACCGAAACATTTAAATACATTAAATATTATTATCCGAAGTCAAAAATCCCTAAAATTATATCGTTTGTATCTGGTTTTTCTTATCAAATGCCTGTCGGCGATAATTATTTAGGGATTGGATTGGATATGTTTTTGGGTAAAGACAGTAAGTTTTACACTGCAATTGTCAAAAGCGTGCCGCTGTACCTATCCAGGAGATTTACGCCCGAATATATTGTACCGCGTGTTGCAGAAACTTATGCCCACGAAGAACTTTTTCAAGAACCCGATGGAGATAGAACTTTGTTATCAAAAATGATTTTTCAAGGGAAAATTTTGTACTTTTTGGATCAGGTTTTACCAGAAAACATAGCGGATTCTGTTAAAATCGGTTATACGAAAGACCAATTAGATTGGGCCCAAAATTTCGAAACCGATATATGGGCATACTTCCTTGAAAATAATTTTTTATACGAAACGGATTACCACAAAATACAGGTTTTCTTATCTGAAGGTCCGTTTACACCAGGCTTGGGCGAAAACAGAGACTCTGCCCCGAAATTAGGTGTTTTTATCGGATGGCAAATCGTTAAAAAATATATCGAAAACCATCCTGATGTTACTTTGCAGCAACTTATGGCTGAAAATGATGCGCAAAAAATTCTGAATCAATCGAAATATAAGCCAAAACGAAAGTAGTTGTTAATAAAATTGATGTAACAATTGCGCCATCAAACAGTTTAACAATAAAACGATAAACGAGCACTGAACTAATGACGAATCAGCCCAATAACGAAGCAATAAAAAAACCAAAGAGAGTTGGAATCGTACTATCAGGTGGTGGCATAAGAGGAATTGCACACTTAGGCATATTAAAGGCCTTCAGTAATTTAGGCATAACATTTAGCCAGATTAGCGGCACAAGTGCTGGTGCAATTGCAGGCTCTTTTTTCGCTGCTGGCATCGACCCGGAAGAAGGTTTAAATATTTTCCTTAAAACGAAATTATGGCGTTTCGTTCGCCCCGCGGTAGGTTCTTTAGGACTAATCAACATAGAGAATACTTCACTAATATTAAAAGAATATTTCCCTGAGGATTCTATCGAAAAACTTAAAATACCTTTAACAATTGCCGCGGTAAATTTTAGTGAAGGTAGATTGGTTTACTTCACAAAAGGTCCGCTAATTAGAGCTATTCATGCTTCAAGTTGCATTCCAGGTATTTTTAAACCGATTATGATTGATGGGCAAATGTACGTTGATGGCGGAATTTTAAATAATTTCCCTGTTGAACCATTAATGAATGAATGTGATTTTATTATTGGCTCTTCTTGCAATCATTTAAAAGCGGTTGATAAAATTACCGGAATTACAAATTTACTTGGTCGTGCCGGATTAATGTCGATAAACCATGATATGGAACGCAAAGCGAAATTTTGCGATGTAGTTATCGAACCGAAAGGTTTAGGCGCCATTAGCACCTTCGATATGAAACGCGCTGAAGATATTTACTGGTTAGCACACGAAGAAGCCTTAAATGTTATCAAAAATACGCCAGCAATCAGGGAATTGATAACAAAGTAAAATTTAATTGGGCTTCGTCATTTCGAGCGAAACCGAGAAATCTTTGTAATTAAATAAAGTATTTCCTAATCACTTTGAAAAGTGTATTAAAAATCTCGAATTGCTTGTTTATTTAAACAGTTTCTCTCAACTTAACCAATCGCTCGCCTTGCAAAACAGGAATCGCTGTACAAACATTTAATTGCAAACAGAAAACCACGTCTTCTTCAATATTTAGTTGTGCTAAGCGATGACTGTGCGAAGATTTATGAAGGTATTTTCGTAAATCATCCTTAGCCAGTAGATATAAATCCTCTGAAGCTACGCTAGAATCATCAAAATGCTCAAAGTTTTTGCGCAATTTATTTACAACTGCGCCTGCAAATAAAGTATCTTCTAAATTAAACTGATCTTTCCAACCAGCGCATAAAAGTAATACGTTTTTATCCTGACTAGCCAAATATCCGCAAAGCGAATCAAGATTTAAGAACGAACCAATAACAACTTGATATGCTCTTTTATTTGCTAAGTGAAGTGCCTTGGTTCCATTTGTTGTAGTAAGCACAATTGTTTTACCTTCAACTTTTTCTTTGGTGTAAGAAAATGGAGAATTACCAAAATCGTAACCTGTAACCACCTCGCCATTACGCTCAGCTGCTAGCAAATAGCCTTTATCAGCATAATTTAAACAATCTTCAACATTTGCAACCGGAATTATGGCTTCTGCGCCATTTTCAATTCCGTAGGTTATAGAAGATGTTGCCCTTAAAATATCAATAACTACAACAATACTCTGTTCAATATCGTATAAATCAATCAGGGCAGGCGTTAAACAAACTTCAATTTTTTTCGACATATTCCGAGTATCAATTATCGAGTATCAAGTATCGAGACAACCATCTTGATACTTGATACTCGATACTTACATCTATTTATAAAAAGGAAACTTAACTACTTTGGCTTTAATTGGTGTATTTCGGATGTTTATAAAAATTTCAGAACCTTCTTTAGCGAAATCTTTAGCCACATACCCCATCCCGATTGCTTTTTGCAAAGATGGCGCTTGTGTACCCGATGTAACCTTACCAATTAAATTACCCTCTGCATCTGCAATTTCATAATCGTGACGAGGAATTCCTCTGTCAATCATTTCAAAACCAACCAATTTCTTTTCAACACCTGCTTCCTTTTGAGCCTGTAAAACTTCAGAATTTGTAAATGTTTTCGAGAACTTGGTAATCCAACCTAAACCAGCCTCAAGTGGCGAAGTTGTATCATCAATATCATTTCCGTATAAACAGAAACCCATTTCCAAACGCAAAGTATCACGAGCACCTAAGCCAATCGGTTTAATATTTTGTGCTGCTCCGGCTTCAAAAATTGCATCCCAGATTTTATCAGCGTGCTCGTTATCAAAATAAATTTCAAATCCACCAGCGCCAGTATATCCTGTTGCAGAAATTACAACATTATCAACACCAGCAAAAGTACCTTTAACAAAAGTATAATACTCCATCGAAGCTAAATCAACTTCGGTTAAACTTTGCAAAGCATCAGCAGCTTTAGGACCTTGAATCGCCAATAAAGAGGTTTTATCAGAAATATTATGAATTTCAACAGCTTTATCATTAAACTGCTGAATCCAATTCCAATCTTTTTCTATATTCGAAGCATTAACAACCAGCATATACGTTTTTTCATCGATGCGGTAAACCAAAAGATCATCAACAATACCGCCATCAGTATTCGGAAGGCAAGAATATTGCACTTTTCCATCATAAAGTTTTGATGCATCGTTACTAGTAACACGTTGAATTAAATCTAAAGCATTTTCGCCTTTCAAAATAAATTCGCCCATGTGGCTTACATCGAAAACACCAACGCTGTTACGCACAGTGGCGTGTTCTGCATTAATGCCCTCGTAAGTTACAGGCATGTTATAACCCGCAAAAGGAACCATTTTAGCGCCTAGGGCGATATGTTTTTCAGTTAAAGCTGTATTTTTCATGCTTAATAAATAGTTGGCGGCAAAACTACTAAGAAAATGGCAATGTTTTCGGTTAAATTTTGTAGCATTTTCTTTAAGATTTTGAAAACGATTGTCAGTTTTTCATAGATGCTGCAGCCCCGCCATTCATTACAATCTTTAAACAACTCTGGTCATTTCTATGAGCAATTTTCTTTTGCATTGCATTGTGAGTAGAAATATTCAATATTTCTGCAATTAAAGTATTTCCATTTCTGTCGGGTTTATTTTACTGAGGTTTATTAAAAATATCGTCATTGCGAGGCACGAAGCAATCCTAAAAATATCGTCCGTAGATTGCTTCGCGCCTCGCAATGACGAACAAACAACAATAATTCCAATTAACTTAAAAGCATCAGAGGCGAGGATTGATTTTCGAATCCAACATAAAACAATTAACCCCATCGCTTTTGAAACCTTAAATAGAAAGGTTTACCTAACTAAAATAGCCCCGATAAAGCGAAAAGCCCGCATCCCGATTTTTTCTATCGGGAGCGGACTTGCAGCGATAGCGGGACTTTCGGGACCGAAAGGTATAGAAACTTGTGCTTCAAAAAAGAATTATATTTTTATTAACTTCACTACTAAACCACAAATACTATGAAAACAAAGAAATACAACGAAATGAGCACGGAGGAATTGGTGAAGACGGAGAAATCGATGAAGGGGATTACAGCGATGTTGGGTGGAATGTTATTGGTTTTAATTATTATAAATATTTTTATGGCCTTTAAAAAAGGCTTTAGCGACATTTCTGTTGTTCCAATTGCGCTGATTCCAATTTTCATTATAAATTTTGGCAGTTTAAAAGCGATTAAGGAAGAACTTAAGTCAAGAAACAGTTTGTAAAATTTAAAAGATATGTCAACAGCAATTATTTCTTCAACACCCGAAACTGAAATTGTGAGTTCGAGGACGGTAAATTACCCGATAGAGTTAGTTTTCGAAGCATTTTCTAATCCTAAACATTTGCAAAATTGGTGGGGACCAATTGGCTTTACCAATACCTTTAACGAATTTGAGTTTAGAGAAGGCGGCAAATGGAGTTTTATAATGCATGGACCAGATAAAGGAAATTATCCGAACGAATGTGAATTTATTAAAATTGACAAACCGAATTTAATTGCATGGAAACGCTATTCGAAGCCGCTTTTTCAAGTTCTTTTCACCTTCGAAGCAATTGAACACAGCACAAAAATCGTTTTTAAAATGTTGTTTGATACTGCAAAAGAAAGTGATAAATTAAGACCTTTTGTTATAGATAAGAATGAGGAAAATTTTGATAAGCTGGAAAAGGTATTAGAAAATATAGCTGACTGATTTTTAGACAATTTTAATTCGAAACCAGTTCATCGTAGACTTTATGCATATTGCCTGCGACTAAATGGACACCATGTTCGTTCTCAACCGTTTTCCTTGCATTCTCGCCAATTTCTAGCCACCTTTTAGGGTTAATTATGCACTGAAGAATTGAACGATAAAATTCATCGGCAGAATTTGCAATTAAAATATCGTGTCCGTGCCTGCAATTTATGCCTTCGGCGGCTGTTGGTGTTGCAATTATGCACTTTTTCATCGCCATGCCTTCGATAATTTTCACCCGCATACCAGTCCCCGAAATTAGCGGCACTATCATAATCGCTTTCGAATTCATAAATTCTACCGCATCAAAAACTTCACCCTCCACGATTAGATTATCAGAATCGTATTCAAAAAAATGCTTTTGCATATTTTTACCGGCGATGTAAAAACGAAGGTCTTTATTTAACTTTTCAATATCGGGCCAAATATCATCCAAAAACCACTCTAAACCTTCTTGGTTTGGTCGCCAATCCATTGCACCTAAATGAAAAAGCGTTGGAAAACTGGTTTTGCTACTGTCGATTTTATAATTTTCCAAATCTATAGCAACCGGAAAAACCGACATTGGTATTTCGCAACCGAACATTAAAATGCTTTGCCTGTCAGGTTCGCTAATGGCGAAAATATGATGAAAACGATTAATCTGTTCAGTTTCATAAGCCTTTAAGCGTTGTGCTAAAAAGGCAAGGTATTTTCTGCGGATAAGAAAACTTTCTGAATGAGAACGTCGCTCCCACATCGTAAATTCAATATTATGCGCCCTGTAAATCAGCTTTGCGTTACTGTTTGCTTTAACAATATCTAGATAAGGTACAACAAATAAACCCTCAAATTGGATGACATCAAAAACATTTTCACGAAGTATATTTTCTAAAGTTCGAGCAGCTTCTTCATCGTAATACCGGGAAACGTTATAAGATTCGTTGGTGAAAATATTGAAAAAAGCCGACCAAACATTCACCTGCGTATCTAAATCGCAACTGTGGTATTTAATCTTCTCAAAAATCGGATCGGTAATTTCTTCAATGTCAATTCGAGAATTTGCTGGATTTAAACTAAACAAAGTAATATCTGCACCAAGTTGAAGCAAGCCCTTCATGGTGTTGTAAACCACAATAGGATAACCACTATTTGGTGGAAATGGAACCCGTTTAGTTATTAGTAAAATCTTCACAATGTTGTGAAAATACGAAAATTACATGTTTTTTGAAAACAATTCGAGCTGTGGAGCACTTACATTAAATGTTTTACGATGAAATGGCGAAAGTCCGATTTCGAGAACGGCTTTTCGATGCGCAATGGTAGGATAACCTTTATTTTGCTGCCAGTTATAATGCGGAAAGTCATGATGCAAATTTGCCATATATTCGTCGCGATGGGTTTTGGCAAGGATTGAAGCTGCTGCAATATTCAGGTATTTTCCATCACCTTTTACAACACAGCAGTGTGGAATATCAATATACTTTTTAAATCGATTACCATCAATTACAAGATGTTGAGGAATTACAGCTAATTTTTCGATTGCTCTGTGCATCGCCAAAAAAGAAGCATTTAAGATGTTTATCCGGTCAATTTCATCATGATCTACAAATGCAACCGCCCATGCTAAAGCTTCACGCTCTATGATTGGCCTCAAGTCTTCTCTTTGTTGGTGTGTTAGTTTTTTTGAATCATTTAATCCTTCCAGGTAAAAATCTTTAGGCAAAATTACCGCTGCCGCAGATACCGGACCGGCCAGGCAACCTCTTCCAGCTTCATCGCAGCCAGCTTCTATCAATTCTAAATTGTAACAGTTTATTAACACCCTGCAAAGTTAAAAGAATAGTAACTAAATTTTGTGTAATGATTATTGATTAAGTAAATTAGTTTCAAACGAAATAATGAGAAAATACAATGAAGTTTTAGTTTTAAGAGTTGCTGAAAAATTAATGCATTTACCTGATGTTGAAGAAAAAGAAATGTTTAGTGGATTAGTTTTTATGGTTAATGGGAAAATGTGCATTGGAGTTATGAAACATGAACTGATGCTTAGAATAAATCCGAATGATTTGGAAAGTTTTAGCAATAAAGATGGTTGGGATACGATGACAATGGGCGGTAAAACCATGAATGGCTATATTTTGGTCTCGGAAGATGTTTTAAACCGAAATGATGAATTGGATTTTTGGGTGAAGCAAGCACTCGATTTTAACCCACTTGCTAAAGCATCAAAGAAAAAAATTAAACGCTAGTATTCTGCCCTTTAACATCGAAAGCATCGCGCAGGCCAATTGCCAAAACATTAAAGGCATAAACCGTAAACATAATTGCCAAACCTGGTAAAACGGCGAGGTAGGCAGCATTCATAATGATGTAACCGTAATGTTCTTTAATCATACTGCCCCAGCTTGGCATTGGTGGCTGTGCCCCAAAACCCAAAAAACTTAGCCCTGTTTCTAACAAAATTGCCGATGCAAAATTCGCCGATGCGACAACCAAAATCGGTCCGGCGATGTTTGGCAAAATGTGTTTTACAATTGTTCTGCTGGTGCTAAAACCCAAGGCTCTGGCTGCTTCAACAAACTCAACTTCTTTAAGTGCCATTACTTGTCCACGAACTAACCTCGCTACATCAACCCAAGTTGACAAACCAACTGCGATAAAAATTTGCCAAAAACCCTTACCAAGAGCAAATGAAATGGCTATAACTAAAAGTAATGAAGGTAGCGACCAAACCACATTCATAAACCAACTAATTGCGGCGTCGGTTTTACCGCCAAAGTAACCCGCAATTGCGCCTAATGTAACGCCAATAAAAAGCGAAATTAATACTGCAATTAACCCAACGGAAAGCGAAACCCGAATGCCCAATATTAACCTGCTTAATAAATCTCTACCATATATATCGGTGCCTAAAAGAAAAGTTTGGTTGTAAATATTGTGGCGTTTAAATAGCATTTCTGCATTACCAAGTTTACTCGGCAGTGTGCAGGAATTGCATAAATCTTTTAAATTATAACTCGATTCTTCTGCACGCTCATCATCTCCAATATACTCACGAACTAAAACTTTATCTCTTGAAATTCGGTAAGATGTAATGGGTAAACTTTTAAAATTTGATTCCTGACCATATAACATACGTTCGAAAAAGCCAAGTTCCTTAACTTTCGGATTTTTACTGATGATAATAAATTGAAAAGAGCTGCCTGGTTTTTTGTTCGTTAATTGCAAATGCATGGTATTAGCATTTGGCGAGCTATCTGGTGTAATTAAATATCCTAAAATACCTACAAGCATCAAAAAAAGAATAAAGATTAAGCCACCAAATGCAAGCTTATTTCTACGAAACTTTAACCAAACTTTTTTCGATGGGCTATTATCCATTACTTAACCATTCTACCTTTCCAATTGTATTTTCCACTGTTGCCAGCAATACCGATAAAAATAATGTATAAAATGTGAAGAACATTTAAAATCGGAATTAAAAACAGCAGATTGCGTCTTTTTGCAAAACCTGTTATATCCCATAAAAATAAACTTTCCAGCATCATTTTAAATATTAGTTGGCACAAAGAGATGGTTAAAAATCCCGGCAGGAATAAACCAGTAATAAAATTAGCCAAAATACTAAGGTTAAAAACCCAAACAAAAATACCCAAAACAATTATACCTTTATTTTTATACCGCGTACTTTTTGATGCCCAACGTTTTCTTTGTTGAATAAAAGATTTCAAATTTTCTTTTGCATGTGTGTACACAATTGCTTCTCTGTTTTTTAAAAAACCAATATTATCGGGGTACTTTGCCGCTATTTTATGCAACAGCAATTCATCATCTCCCGAAGCTAAATCATCGATTCCTGAAAATCCACCGACTTCGTAAAATGTTGCCTTTTCGTAAGCAAGGTTAGCACCATTACAGGTAGAAGGTTTTTTATTCCCAATAGTTGATGCACCTAAACAAATGAGATACAAAAATTCTAAAGATTGTAATTTTTCAAAGAAACTTTTCTCTTGATAATAGGCCACAGGCGAAGAAATCATTTTATAATCCTGCTCTTCGTATAAGGCTACAATTGTAGATAACCACTGATTTCCCATGCTACAATCGGCATCAGTAGTGATAATTAAATCTCCTGTACAAGTTCCTATGGCTGTTTGAATTGCTTTTTTCTTGTAAGAATTAAGGGCTTTATCTTCGTTGAGTTTAATTAATTTAACATTTTTATCAGCATAGCTCAATACAATTTCTGCCGTTTTATCGGTAGAATGATCATCTATAAAAATAATCTCCGTTAAATCTTTGGGATAGTCTTGAGCAATTAAATCCTCGATGGTTTTGGCAATAATATATTCTTCATCGCGGGCAGCCACAATAATAGAAACCTTTGTACTCAGTATTTTTTGAGCAGGATTAAAATATATTAGTTTATGCCATCCTCTTATAAAAAAGATTACCAAGAAACCATAAACAAGCGTTAAAGAAGCAGAAAATAGACTAGTTAGATTTAGGATTTCCAAAAAAATTGAGTTTAAAAACGAAATATGTGCCTAATATAGCAGGAATTATGATATTAATTAGCCAAATACTAGCTGTACATGCTATTACTGTTACATCTTGTTTGGTTATGAAACTGAAAAAATATGATGCCGTAACACTTCTAATGCCGACATCAAATAAATCTAATGATGGAAGTGTAGATTGTACAAAAAATAAGATGCAAATCATCATAACGATATCCAGATATTGCAATCCTGGAATGAGCCAGGTAAAAAGAATAAAATATTGAGAACTGAATACGAAATATCGGGCAAGGCAAAACATTAATATTTTAAATAATTCACCCTTTCTGTATCGGCCTAAAATGCTGTAAAACTTTTTATATTTTCTGGTGATTCTAAAGGATAAAAGTATGCCGTTTAGCCACCTGATATTGAAATAAAATACAAGAAAGAATAGGCAAAAAACGATTACAACAACCTGAATAGCGAAAAACAATCGGTAATCTAAATTCATAAACCGAAAGATGAAAGCACTTAAGGCAATTGCTCCAAAAATATTGGTTAAAACCAACTGACCAATATTACCAACCGCCATAGCAACCACACCAACTATTCTACGTTTTGGTGTTAAAAAGAATACTCTTCCACCATACTCGCCTAACCTGTTTGGTGTAAAAATGGCAAGCGTTAAACCACAAAAAACAGATTCAATTGCTCTGTAGAAACTAATTTGCTCTATCCGTTGCATTAAATATTTCCACTTTGCAGATTCCAGAAACCAGTTTACAAACATCAATAGAAAAACAAATCCGATTACAGCAAAAATTTGAACCTGGGGAATATCGCTTAAGAGTTTGTTAAAATCCTGAAGATTTTCATTTGCAACCAACTTATGGTAAATGAACCAAAATGCTAAGATTACGATAGTTGCTTTAACTGATATTGAAAATATTTTTTTATTTCTGGCGGTCAAGTTGCTCTTTTTAGTTTGCAAATATGCTTAATATTGCTGTAATGTTGAGCGAAAAAAAGGAACGAGTGATTTTGGGTATAGACCCAGGTACAGCGGTAATGGGTTATGGAGTGATTTTGGAAAAGGGAAATAAAACCGAATTGCTTAGCATGGGGGTTGTAAAAATGACTCATTTAGACGATCCTTTTCTTAAACTGCAACGCATTTTTGAAAAAACTGTAGTACTCATCGACCAATATAATCCCGATGTTTTGGCTATTGAAGCCCCATTTTATGGCAAAAACATTCAGGTACTTTTAAAGCTAGGCAGAGCGCAAGGAACTGCAATTGCGGCAGCGCTGTCTAGAAATATCTCGGTAACAGAATATTCTCCAAGAAAAATAAAGCAGTCCATTACTGGAAACGGTAACGCCACTAAAGAACAAGTTGCCGCTATGTTGCAACGTTTACTAAACTTTAAAGAAACACCAGAATTTTTAGATGCAACAGATGGTTTAGCTGTTGCAGTTTGCCATTCTTTTCAAAAAATATCTGCTACTGGTAAATCAAAAACTTATTCAGGTTGGGAATCTTTTGTAAGCGATAATAAAAGTAAGGTTAAGGGTTTGGCTGCAAAAAAGAAGTAATATATATTTTTAGCATTGGCTAAAAACAATCGTCATTGCCTGCCTGCGGCAGGCAATGACGAAGTATTAAACCCTTCTTGCTTTATAGTATTTAAACGCAAGTACTCCTAAAACTCCAACTAAAATTAACATCCATAAATTTGCGAGTGCTAGAATAAGTTCCATGAAAATGCTCCAGCCGTTTAAAATATTTAACCATAAACGGGTTGCAAAAGCAGGGCGGTAATCTGATAATGTATCGTTCGCAATAACCATTGTTTTAACAGTATTATCCTGATAAAAATTAAGTGTAATGGTACTATATTTTACACGTGCATCAATACTGATGTTATCAATTTTCCTATCGACATAATCATCTTTTATAGCCAAGCTAGTTTCTACATTATCAGTTTTTTTTGATGGAATTTTACCTATTTGATTAGAAGCATCAACACGGTTTTGCGCTTTCATTTTATTTGCCAGATAAACAATACTCTGGTCATCCATTTTCATAGATGAGCTGTTTACAAATACAGCAATTTTAGCAATGGCATTGGTAAACTCGTCTAGTTTTTCTGATGGTACTTTTGCAATAAGATATCCTTCAGTTCGATAAGAAGTAATTTCTTTTAGTGAATCGGCAGATAACCTAACTTTATCTGTTTCTTGAATAGCACTTTCTATAGAAAATTCGGCAATTGCTCCGCCTTGAGTTTTGATGGTTTGACTTAACTGTTCCTTTGTTTTCTGAACATCTTTTACGCGAAACCGCATATCGGCAGTTTTTATAATCTTAGAAGCGGCGGTATCAATAGCTTCTCTATTTAGTTCATTTATGCTGATTGCATCAACACTTTCTGATTTTCTATTTTCACTGTTGCAGCCGAACAAGCCTAAAATTAAGGCTATAGCAATAATATTCCTTTTCATGATTCGATGGTTTTAAATTGTTGATCATTTTAAAATATTATCTAATGGCCACTAGATTTTTTTCTGACGTTTTGGTTAGTATAATCGTCTTTTTCCCTTTATACAAAAAAGCGATTTAGGTAACCCACTTGTTTTATAAACAAAATTATTAAAGGAAAAATTTTCGATATTTATTTGAAAAGCAAATGCAGAAGTGTATCGGCTAAATTAGTCCCGCCATACATTACAATCTTTTAAAACATATCAGTTCGTGCTCAGGCAAAAATTACTATTTTCATCGGTTGCAGAGGATAGGATATTCAAGGTTTCTGCTGTTTTAAAAGTATTTCCATTGCTGTCGGGTTTAAAATTGTAAGGTTTACCTATGTAACCTAAACCTGACAGAAGCGAGCACGCAGCCGAATTTTTATGAGGCAAGTAAAGCGAATGGCAGGACTATCGGTACAGAAGAGAACCGAACCCTGCTTTTCTAAAAAAATAAGAATAAAACAAAAAAGCCAATTATGTATCGAACATAATTGGCTCTTGTATTTAGAGAGAAAATATTTTATGCGTCTAAAATTTTGAATACACCTTTAATGCTGATAATTGCACCGATGAAAAGGATAATCCATGATACTAAAGATAAAACCCATGAATCGAATGCAAAACGAGCATAAGTACCAACCATGCAAACCAACACACCAAAAATCATCAATTTATAAATTCCTGGCTGGTTAGCCGTTTTCATACTTTCTGTATTGTGCTTTAATTCTGTGTTTTCCATAATATTTATTTTTATGATGCAACAAAAGTAATATTTATTGCTGAATAATTATAAATGTTTAGTAACTTTTTAATCGTTCTAAACGTTGTTTTGATTTATCCTTATCGTTAAGGTTATCGCCTTTATATAAAGGTTTTTCCCAATCGCCGTACATTGGGTTGGGGAGCACAATATATTTTACGCCAAATAAGGTTTGATTTGCATTAACCTGCTCCATAGTATTTTTGTTTTCACGATAAAAAATGTTAGAAAAATCGCTCAGATTATCGCCACAAAGCATTAAAATATTGTGCGTTTCGGCAATTTTTTGTCGTCTGGGCTCTTTATTGGAAGTTCCTTTTGATACCAGAAGATGCGCATCATCTGCATAAGGAAATCCGAATTGCTGCAAATTTTTAAGCGTTGCATTGTAATCCTTTTCATCTCTATTGCTCAGGTAAAAAGTTTCAATATTTTTTGAAGCCGCAAATTTTAAAAAAGCCAAAGCACCTGGAACGGTGTCAGCTTGAGCCAAATTCGTCCATTGTGTCCAATCTTCAGGATTATAACTTAAACCTTTTTTGATCTCATGCCCTTGAAATGGTGAATTATCTAAAACCGTTTCATCGATATCTACAATAACACAGTTTGGTTTTTTGCTAGTATCTGCCCATAAAGCTTCTTTTAAAGATAAACGAGCAAAATTATAAGCCTGAAAGCATAGTGCTTTATATTCGCCCGATGTTTGCTGCCATAAAACCGCATTGGTGTAATCCCTTGCCGGCGATTGTGCCTTGGCTAAAAACGGTATTATGGTTATGATGATGAAGATGTATTTTTTCATATTCTAAAATTAAAATGCAAAGGTATTAAACATCTGTTGGTTTGTTCCATTTGAGCAGCTAAAGTTGTAATCGTAACATGTATGTTGAATAAGTATTTTTCTGACGATTACTATTTCTTTAGTTAATGCTTTTTAATAGTTTTGGTACACACACAAATAAAATAAACACTATGAAATTTAAAAATTTACTAGGGCTTTCCATTGCATTATTGTGCCTTGCTGCCTGCAAAAAAGAAAGTCCGGAAATTAGTACCACCGACTTCAACATTGATAAAAAGTCACTGTATTTAACACAATCAATTGAGCTTGAAGCAAAAGATGCAACTGCTGGGAATAATTACATTTGGAACTATGGCGATGGAACGATTGAGACTACAGGAAGTAAAGCTAAACATCAGTATAAAACCTCTGGTATTTTTGAAGTGACTTTAACCGTTTATAACAAAGCAACCAAGATTAAAATCAGAGTATTTCCTGGTGACATCAGCTATCAAATTAAAAACAATAGTAGTTTTGATTTGGATTTGAACTCTTACGTAAATCTTCCAGTTAATACAGTTAAGTCAATATTAAAACCAAACGGAATTTCTGACACAATCTATGTAAACTTGCAAGCTACAGGGAATTTATTGCATGTTACAAATATTAGCGGTACGGCCAAAGGAAAAGCTTTCCGTTTTGACGACATGTTTTGGCAAAAAGATTCTATGCATAATATTCTTTCTGTAGATAATAAAACTAAAGTACAGCTTGGGGCACGAGGAGAATTAGGTATTAGTTCCATACTTGAGAATTTATAACAAAAAATCCCATTTCAATTAAGAAATGGGATTTTTTTATGGACTTTAAGCACTCAAGACTTTCGACTTAAGACTCAATACTATTTTATCCATTCAATGCTGCTGCACCACTTACAATCTCCGTTAATTCGGTTGTAATTGCCGCCTGACGAGCCTGGTTGTAAGAAAGTTTCAAGGCTTTTAATAACTCACCAGCGTTTTCAGTTGCTTTATCCATTGATGTCATACGTGCGCCATGCTCAGATGCGTGAGAATCTAAAACAGCTTTATATAACTGGATTTTAATTGATTTTGGAATTAACTGCTCTACAATTTCTTCTTTAGAAGGTTCTAAAATATAATCAACATTGGTTGATTTAACTTCAGTTTTTGTAGGCTCTTCTGCTTTTTGTAGTGGCAATAATTGTTCAGTAGTAATGTATTGTATTGCTGCATTTCTGAAACGATTATACACCACTTCTACTCTATCAAATTCACCCTTTTCAAAACCAGCCATAATCGCATCGGTAATTTTTGTTACGTTTTCGAAAGTTAGGGCTGAAAATATTTCGTTATTGTTACCAATAACATTGTACTTGCGTTTCTCGTAAAAATCCTGCGTTTTTTTACCGATAGAAATAATGCTAACGTTACCATTCTGTAACTGCTTGCTATATTTCTCAGCAATTAAATTATTGGCCGCTTTAATTACGTTCATGTTAAAAGCTCCGGCCAAACCACGGTTTGATGAAACAGTAACAATTAAAACCTTATTAGGTTCACGCTCTTGAATAAAAGGCGATGAAGAACCTTCTAAACTTGCCGAAAGATTTTCTAAAATCTCTTTCAGTTTAGTTGCATAAGGACGCAAAGCGATAATTGCATTAGTAGCACGTTTCAACTTAGCCGCCGAAACCATTTTCATAGCTTTCGTAATCTGCTGCGTTGATTGTACCGATGCAATTCGGTTTCTTACTTCTTTTAAATTAGCCATTCTTTATTTAGTATCGAGTATTAAGTATCAAGTATCAAGATTGGATTTTCTCCCTGTATTAATATTTGAAACTCGCTAACCTGTATCTAATTAATCTATTTAATTTCATCAGTAACAAGTAGCAAGATTAGGCACTGAGCTTTTGTCTTGATACTTGATACTAACTACTTTATACTTCTTAGTATTTACTTGAAATTTCTTTTGCTACTGTATCTAAAACTCCTGTAATGGTATCATCGAATTTACCAGCTTTTAATGCTGATAAAGTTTCTGGATGACGCATTTCCAATTGTGTTAAATATTCAGTTTCAAATTCTTTTACTTTATCAACTGGTACACTACGCATTAAGTTTTTAGTACCAACATATACAATTGCAACTTGCTTCTCAACGCTTAATGGCGAAAATTGTGCTTGCTTTAACATTTGTACGTTACGTGCACCTTTATCTAAAACTGATTTCGTAGCAGCATCTAAATCTGAACCGAATTTAGAGAAAGCCTCTAACTCACGATATTGCGCTTGGTCTAACTTTAAAGTACCGGCAACTTTCTTCATCGATTTAATTTGAGCATTACCACCCACACGCGATACCGAAATACCTACGTTAATAGCCGGACGAATACCTGAGTTAAATAAATTCGACTCTAAGAAAATCTGACCATCAGTAATCGAAATTACGTTCGTTGGAATATATGCAGAAACGTCACCCGCTTGTGTTTCGATAATTGGAAGTGCTGTTAATGAACCACCACCTTTTACAAGATGTTTGATAGATTCAGGCAAATCATTCATTGCTTGTGCAATATCATCATTTGCGTTAATTTTTGCAGCTCTTTCTAATAAACGACTGTGTAAGTAGAAAACGTCACCTGGATAAGCCTCACGACCTGGAGGGCGTTTTAATAATAATGATACCTCACGGTAAGCAACAGCTTGTTTAGATAAATCATCATAAACAATTAAAGCTGGTCTACCAGTATCACGGAAAAATTCGCCAATTGCAGCACCAGCAAACGGAGCATAGAACTGCATTGGAGCAGGATCAGCAGCCGAAGCAGCAACAACAACTGTATATGGTAAAGCACCGTTCTCTTCTAATGTACGTACAATGTTAGCAACGGTAGAGTTTTTTTGACCAATTGCTACATAAATACAGAACACAGGTTGACCTGCTTCATAAAATTCTTTTTGGTTGATAATGGTATCGATACAAACAGCAGTTTTACCAATCTGACGGTCGCCAATAACCAACTCACGTTGACCACGACCAATTGGAATCATCGCATCGATTGCTTTAATACCAGTTTGTAAAGGCTCATTTACTGGCTGACGAAAAACCACACCCGGAGCTTTACGCTCTAGAGGCATTTCGTAAGTATCACCTAAAATTGGTCCTTTACCATCTAAAGGCTCGCCCAAAGTGTTTACAACACGACCAAGCATACCTTCACCAACTTTAATAGAGGCAATTTTTTTAGTACGTTTAATTGTATCACCTTCTTTAATCTCGTCAGAAGCACCCAAAAGTACCACACCAACGTTATCTTCTTCAAGGTTTAATACAATGCCTTGCAGGCCATTTGCAAATTCAACCAACTCACCCGATTGAACTTTAGTTAAACCGTAAACACGGGCAATACCGTCGCCCACTTGCAACACGGTACCAACTTCTTCCAGTTCGGTTTCTGATTTAAAGCCCGCCAATTGTTGTCTGATAATTGCCGATACTTCGTCTGGTCTTACCTCTACCATAATTTTAATTATATCTTTTTGTAAATGTAAATCTTGTAGTTCTTTTGTTATTCTAGTCCCGCTATCTGCTTTATTTTTGTCCTTCGACTACGCTCAGGATGACAAAAATGCCGCTGCCTATCGGGTTTATATATTTTTATTGCTGTAGTTCTTTTGTTATTTCAGTGTCCCTCAAAATCCAAATCTCAAATCACAATCTTGATAACTGATACTCAAATCTTGATACTTGACGCTTGACACTCCTACGCAGCAAATTCTTTCTTAAGTTTATTCAATCCGCTGGCAATACTAGCATCAAATTGTTTATCGCCAACCTTTAAGATAAATCCGCCAATAAGTTTCTCATTAACTTTTTCATTAATGATAACTTGTCTAGCACATAATTCTCTTTTAACAATTGCAACAATTTCTTCTTTAGCAGCTGCGCTTAAAACAGTCGCAGAAGTTACATCAGCAGTTACAATTCCATTTAACTTGTTATACTGCTCAATAAATTGTTGTGCCGTAGCAAATAAAATCGCCGAACGGCCTTTACTTACCACAATTTTGAAATAAGCAATCGTGAGCTTACTTACTTTATCAGCAAAAACACCATTTAAAATACCTGTCTTTTTATCTAAAGGTACAATTGGGTTTTTCAATATCGCTTCTAATTCAGGCGTTTCATCAACTGCCTTTTCAAATAAAACCATATCATTATAGGTAGATTCTAAAGCGTTGTTTTCAACCGCTAAATCTATTAATGATTTGGCATACCTGCCTGCAACTTTAATTTCTGACATATTTTGAGTTGTAAGTTGTAAGTGATAAGTTGTAAGTTATAATTGCGGTTAACCCTAAACTATAAGCCCAATACCTAAAACCTAAAACGTAATACTTATAACTTAATTTAATTCAACGCCTTTTAACAAGTCAGCCACTAAAACTTCTTGTTTAGCTTTATCATCTAATTGATTACGTAAAACACGCTCTGCAATTTCTAATGATAATGTAGAAACCTGACCTTTAACTTCTGCTAAAGCAACTTTCTTTTGGTTTTCGATTTCGATTTTAGCTTTCTCAATCAATTTAGCACCTTCAACCTGAGCTTGTTTTTTAGCCTCGTTTAAAATGCTATCTTTTAATGTTTTAGCTTCTTTCAAAATTTCATCGCGTTCAGCACGTGCTTGTTGCATCAAATCTTGATTTTGACTGGTTAAACGAGCCATTTCTTGTTTTGCTAACTCAGCTTTGTTTAAAGCATCATCAATACTTTGCTCACGCTCGTGGATAGCTTTCATAATTGGTTTCCAGGCAAATTTACCTAATAGAAAAACCAATAGTAAAAACGCAATGGTATTCCATACCAACAAGCCAATTTCAGGAACTAATAAATCCATCTTATATAATTAATATTCTTTTAACAACGTAATTTAAACAAGAACCTTAGCGGCAATCCCGAAAAGGTTCTTGTAAAGAGTTTTTCTTTGATTATTTTGCAATCAAAGAAACTACTACTGCGAATAAAGCAACCGCCTCGATAAAGGCTGCAGCGATAAGCATAGCAGTTTGAATTTTTGAAGCGGCTTCTGGTTGACGAGCAATAGATTCCATTGCAGAACCACCAATTTTACCGATACCTAATCCAGCGCCTATTGCAGCTAAGCCTGCGCCGATTGCAGCTAATGTTCCAGTCATTTTCTGATTTATTTATATTAATTTAACAATAATGTTCTTAGTGGTGTTCTTCTACAGCCATGCCAATAAATAAGGCCGAAAGAATCGTAAATATAAACGCTTGAATAAATGCTACCAAAAATTCAATTAAGCCGATAAATACAGCAAAGAAAATTGAAGCCGGAGCAATCCAAAGCGAATTAAAAATAAAAATTAAGCATAATAAAGACATTACCAAGATGTGACCAGCAGTAATGTTTGCAAATAACCTGATTGCAAGTGCGATTGGTTTAGTGAAAATACCAAAAATCTCTACAGGAATCATTAATGGTTTTAACCACCAAGGCACAGGAGGATTAAGAATGTGTCCCCAATAATACTTGTTACCTTTAAAGGTGATAATTAAAAATGTACAAGCTGCTAAAACAACAGTTAAAGCAATGTTACCAGTTACGTTTGCGCCACCCGGGAAGAATGGAACCAAACCTAAAATATTGTTTAACCAGATAAAGAAAAACACAGATAATAAATACGGCATAAATGCAGCATATTTATGTCCTAAGTTTGGTCTGGCAATATCATCACGTACAAATAAAATAATCGGCTCTAAGAAAGACTGCATTCCTTTTGGAGCTTTGCCATTTCTCTTTTTGTATGATGACGCTACAGTTGTGAAAACGATTACCAATAAAACTACCGATAAAAGCATACTGAAAACGTTCTTAGTAACAGAGAAATCAATCGGACGAGCGTTTATTACAACCTCTGCCCCATCTTTAACTTCGTGAGATACAAAAGCACCATGTTCATTTGCAGTTGCATTTGCGTAGTAAATTTTGTTGTGCGCCATCGCAAAACGCTGGCCATTTTTTTCTACAACCTGAGTTCCATCATCATTAAATTTAAAATCAGATGAACTGAAAGTTACTAAACCGGTGTTAGTCCAAAGTATAATTGGTAAATGTAAATGAAAACCGTGTTCGCCATGACCGAAAAGTGTGAAATAATGGCTATCGCTAATGTGGTGAAAAATGAATGAAGTAATATCAAAACCTTTTTCTTTTTCTTCATGCACTTCAGCGTGATTAACAACAGCACCAGCTTCATGAGTAGCAGATACAGCAGTATCTACAGGCAACGATGAAACACTATCAACTTGACCGAAAGTATTATTTTTGATAGATAAAAACGCTGTTAAAAGCGTAAAAACAACAATTACCTTAACAACTTTCGACATAAAAACTTGGTTAAAATCCATTTATTGGCAGTTTTTTACTTTAAATTTTGGTGGCGCAAGTTACGTAACAAACAGTACATTTCAAAGGCTGTAAACAATAAATAAATAGAAAAAAAATTTACAACAAAGAGAAGTCCGTTTTCCTTTGTATTTATACTGTAAATCAGCACAAAAGCCATACAAAAAATCATCTTCAAAATTACTGAGCCTAAAATAGCCATTACACCTGCTTCTGGATTTCGGTTTATCCCCAAATAAGCCAATATGTAAGCGATGTAAGTGATGCCTGCTATAAAGCCAAAAATTAGCCAAAAGCTCCCAACCAGAATTTCAATTTCAGGAAAAATTAATGGCACAGCAATGGACAAACCGATTAAGGCGCCTACAAGAATAAAATAATAACTGGTAAATTTGGTTAGGGTCAATTTCTGATAGATGTTTCTTGATTTATAAACTTCGGCAAAGATAATATTTTTAAAATCAAGTAGCTAATACTCAAATTGGTAATTTACCTTTTGAAATTGTTAAGGTTTTGTAACCTGCCTTATTGCCTGATATAAACCCAACACAACGCCAATTAAAGCAAAAATTGCCGTAATTAGATTCGATTCGTTTTTCTGATATTCATCAATTTTATAACCTATAAAAGTTAGCAAGCCAATTGTAGCTATCATCTGGAAGCCAATAGCTGAGTATTTTGCCATTCCGCTAAACTTTTTACCGTTATTCTCGTGTTCAGGTTTATCCATCAATTAATATAATAAATAATTAACTTTGATTAATTAAATGTACCGCTAAGTAAAATAATTTTACTTACATTTTGTTTATTCTATATACTAAAAAAGCAATCAATAATACTTGAAAAAATATACCAACAAAACTTTATCTCCCTTCGTTTTATTTATTGGCATATTATTCATTTACGGCTGCGTAGCCAATAAGAATACCGCCTTAGACCGTAAGATGCAAAACCTCACGGCCAGGTATAACTATATATATAATTCGAATGTTTTATTAACAGAATATAATGAAAGCTTGTTGCAAAGTTATAAAGATAATTATGAACAAGTTCTTCAGGTGTATTTAGACCCGCAACCTCAGGTAAACTTAGTTTTATCACCAGGAATAGAAAATAAGCAACTGGATGATGTAATCTTCAAAGGTCAAAACATCATCAACGAGAAAAGCTTTAGTAATTATATTGACGATGCCTACATGCTACTCGGTCGGGCAAATTATCTAAAAGGAAATTACTTCATCTCATCAGAATATTTTGATTATGTAGCCAAAACCTACAACAGCGATGCAAAAACTTTTGTAATGGCAATGAACTGGAAAGCCAGAAGCCAGATGCAATTGAATAACATGTCGTTCGCCGATAAAATTTTGGACACCATGCTGCGTGTGGCCGATAATCTTAAAAAAGATATTGCAGAACCATTGGCTACAACAGCACAAATGCGTATCTATCAAAAGAGAAATAAAGAAGCAATTTTACTTTTGGAAAATGCAATCAGATTAGCAAACGAAAAGCAGCTTCGCATTAGGTGGCAATACATTTTGGCGCAATTGCAGGAAAAGGAAAAAGATTATCAAAATGCATTTATCAATTTTACGAAGGTAGAAAATAGCAATGCACCTTTTGAAATGTATTTTCATGCAAATTTAAACCGAATTAAACTTAGAGCCATAATAAGTGGTTATAAAATTAATGAAGAACAGGCCTTGCTCGCTTTGTTAAAAGACGACAAGAATTCGGATTATACTGATCAGATATATTATCAAGTTGGAGAACTGTTTTCTACAGAGGGGAATTTTGTAAAAGCGGAAGAATATTATCAAAAATCGATTCAAAAAAGTATTAAAAATCAAGACCAAAAGGCAATATCTTATCTAAAGGTTGCCGACTTGAATTTTAAGGAGTTTAAAAATTATATAAGAGCGAAGCTTTATTATGATAGCGCTGTGTCGATTTTGCCGAAGAATTTCTCGGATTATGATAACATTGTTAAAAAAGCAAACAACCTGCAATATTTAGTTGATAGATACACCATAATTTCAAAAGAAGATACCGCACAATTTATTGCCCGCTTACCTGAAGGCGAAAGAACTGCTAAAGTAAAAGATTATTTACGCCCTAAAGTTGAGGTCTCAAACCCAGCAAATTCAAGCGGAAATGATTTTCTTAATAACATTGCTGCGCCAAACCAATCGCTTAATTCGAATTTATCGAATGGCTCTGGAAATACTTTTTACTTTAACAACAGCGCAGCCATAAGTAATGGATTTGCCGATTTTAAAAAGCGTTGGGGAAACCGACAGTTGGAAGATAATTGGCGTCAGAGTGTACGTTCATCTGCACAAGATAATATCCAAATTTTAGCGGGCGGAAATGTAGCGACCGGAATTAATCCGTTAAATGACCAGAGTACCAATGCAAATGCTTCACAAACATCTATTGAGAAACAATTTTTAGATAATCTGCCCGTAACACCTGAATTACTGCAAGCTTCAAACCAAAAAATTATTGATTCATATTTCGAGATTGCAAGTTTTTACCAGCAAGAATTAAACGATATTCCAGAGGCCAACAAGATTTATTTAGAATTATTGAGAAGATTCCCCGAAAACAACCATCTGGCTGCAATTTACTACAGTTTGTATCTGAATTATAAAGATAGCGATGCTAATAAATCTAATGAATACAGGCAACAGGTTTTAAGTAAGTACCCGGAATCAAATTTTGCCAAAACCATTTTGGATCCTGATTATTCAACGAAGCAAGATCAGTTGGAAAATATAGTTAATGAACAATACAACAAAGTATTCGATAATTATGCTCGTAAAGATTATAGCAGTGTTATCAAACAAGTAAATGAGAATCTTACGGCTTATCCAAACAGCGATTTATCGCCACAATATGCTTATTTGAAAGCGATTGCTGTAGGCAGAACATCAAAAGTTGATGCTTTATTGATTGAGTTTAATTCGATTACAACATTGTATCCGAATGATTTAATTATTGTGCCGTTGGTTCGCGATCATTTAAAATACATCCAAGCAAACATTGAAGAATTTAAACTTCGTCCGGTTGCCTTGGTCGATTTCGATTCGAATGAACCACGTTTTGTTGCACAGGCCCCATCTACAGAAAGTAAGCCAAAACTAACAGAAAATATAAACGCAGCAAACGAAAAACAACCAGAAAACATTGGAAAACAACCAGAAAAACAGGTTGATACAAATACAAATATTAAACCTTTAGATGTAAAAGCTGTTAGTATTTTCAGTAATGCTGCATCAAATACTTACTATTATGTTGTAGATGTTGCAGATGCTTCCTTAACTTTGAGCTCTTCTAGATTTGGAATTGGACAATTTAACAGAGGCAATTATCCTGATAACGATTTGGCGCATAAATTGATAGAATTAGATGATGACCAACTGATTTATGTAAGCAGTTTCGTAGATATGGAAGACGCTAAAATTTATGAAGAAAGTATAAAGGGACAATTAAAAAATATAATGAAAGTTCCGGCAACGAAATATAAAGCCTTCATAATTAGCAAAGAAAATTTCGAAAAGTTAACAAACAGGAATCGTATTGACGAGTACCTTGAGTTTTACAAAAACAATTATTAGCATGAGGTTTGGCTGAATTTTAGCCTAAGCTCATCAACAACAAACAACACACACGGATGAAAAAATCTATTTCAGAAGCTGATATTAAAAGATATAATTTAAGAATATGGAAAATTGTGATTGGAGGAATTGCAATCTTCGCCATCTTTATCTCCATGCTCGGTTTCGGACTTTTCGGAAGTTTGCCTTCTTTTAGAGATATTGAACACCCAAAAAGTAATCAAGCTTCAGAAATCATTGCTGAAGATGGAAGACCATTAGGTACTTATTTTGTTCAAAACCGTTCAAATGTTACTTATAAAGATATCTCACCAAATGTTATCAATAGCTTAATAGCAACTGAAGACACCCGTTTTAAAGACCATTCAGGTATAGATTTCCAAAGAACTTTTACCATAATTGGTTACAATTTAATTGGTAAAAAACAAGGCGGAAGTACTATTACCCAACAATTGGCGCTAAATTTATTCTCGGAAGAAGGCCGAGAAAGAAATTTCTTTAAGCGTGTGATGCAAAAATTTAAAGAATGGGTTGTAGCCGTTAAATTGGAGCGTAATTACACCAAAGAAGAAATTATTACCATGTATTTGAATACCGTAGATTTTGGTAATCAGGCTTATGGAATTAAATCTGCTGCAAGGGTTTATTTCAATACGACTCCGGATAAATTAAGCATTACCGAAGCTGCAACCTTGGTTGGGATGCAGAAAGGTATTACGATGTATTCGCCAACTCGTAATCCCGAGCGTTCTAAAACCCGCCGAAATACGGTAATGGCTATGATGGTAAAATCTGATTTTTTGACGCCACAACAATTCGAAACCGAACAAGCAAAACCTTTGGGTTTACATTTTAACGCAGCTACTGTTAATGATGGTATTGCACCGTATTTCCGTTCTGTATTAAAAGCTGATATCAAAAATATTTTTGAAGAACAAGGCATTACCAAACCTGATGGAACACCCTATGATTTAGATAGAGATGGCTTAAAAATCTATACTACTCTAAATTACGATATGCAGGAATATGCAGAAGCGGCGCAAAAAGAATACATGAAAACGCTTCAGGCACAATTTACTAACAGCTGGAAAGGTCGTAATCCATTTCGAGATAAGGCATTGCAGATTGAACAAGGCATAAAACGTTCTGACCGTTACAAATCGTTAAAATTAGAAGGCAAAAGCGACGAAGAAATTAAAACAGATTTTAACACACCTACGCAACTTACCATTTTTACATGGAAAGGAAATGTAGATACAACCATGAAACCGATTGATTCGGTTCGTTATTACAAAATGCTTTTACGCAATGCGATGATGAGTATGGATCCATCAACAGGTTATGTAAAAGCTTGGGTTGGAGGTATAAATTACGAGCATTTTAAATACGACCAGGTTAAAATGGGCACCAGACAGGTTGGTTCAACAGCTAAACCATTTACTTATGCAGTTGCCGTTGAAAATGGTTTTTCACCATGTTTATCTGTGCCAAATACACCTGTAACGATAGAAGGTTATGGTGATCCTTGGACACCAAGATCATCAGGAAAACCATTGGAAGGCTCTATAACTTTACAAAAGGCTTTGGCTTATTCTCAAAACTATGTTACAGCTTATTTGATGAAACAGGTTGGTCCGGTTGCCGTGTCTACTTTGGCAACTAAAATGGGTATACCAAATGTTCCAGCTTATCCATCAATTGCACTTGGTACATTTGATTCATCAATTTACAACATGGTCGGTGCTTACGGTGCATTCGCAAATAAAGGGGTCTACACAAAACCTGTTTATTTATTAAGAATTGAAGATAAGAATGGTGTCGTTTTGTTTTCTCAAAAGCCAATACCAAAACCAATTATGAGCGAGGAAGTTGCTTACGTAATGACCAGAATGCTAAAAGGTGTAGTTACAAATGGAACGGGTTCGAGATTAAATTACAAGTACCACGTTAATGCACCAATTGGTGGTAAAACCGGTACAACGCAAAATAACTCTGATGGTTGGTTTATGTCGATAACGCCACAATTGGTAACTGGCATTTGGACAGGTTGCGAGGACCGTGCTTTCCATTTTATCAGTACCAGTCAGGGTGAAGGTGCAAATACAGCTTTGCCCATTTTTGCAGGTTTTATTAAACGAGTTTATGCAAATCCGAAGTTGAAGATAAGTCATGCAGATTTTGAAGCTCCGAAATCGGGAGTTTCTATTGTGTTCGATTGCAATCAATACCAACAACAGGAAGAAGGTACCACCGAGCTTGACGAGAAATTAGGCTTCTAGGTTTTGCGTGAAGGATAGTAACGGAAAGCCCGCAATCCCGATTTTAAGCACAGTTTTATGTTTTAAATGGTATGCTTAAATATTTTACAGGTTTCATCGGGAGCGGACTTGAAGTGGATAGCCTGACCCCTTGCGTAGCTTGGGGGCACGCCCAAATTTTCAAAAAACAAAACAAAAATCCCGCATAAAATCTTAATTTGTATTGATGAGCAGTTTCGACCATAAAACAGCATTAACCGCGATACCGCACAAACCAGGCGTTTATCAGTATTGGGATGTTGATGGAAAGCTGATGTACATTGGCAAGGCGAAAGATTTGCGAAATCGGGTTGGCTCGTACT
Source organism: Pedobacter aquatilis (assembly GCF_032678425.1). Lineage (GTDB taxonomy): Bacteria > Bacteroidota > Bacteroidia > Sphingobacteriales > Sphingobacteriaceae > Pedobacter > Pedobacter aquatilis_B. Next base: position 704,684 of record NZ_JAVTSG010000001.1, read on the forward strand.
TTAATAGCGATAAAAACCAGTTTAATGGTAAAACCAGGGTTTTGGTTTCTCGCATCCGCAAGATAACTTTTACTATTGTTGATACCGAAATTGATGCCTGGTTGCTTGAAAACAGCTTAATTAAAAAGCATCAGCCAAAGTTTAACATTAACTTAAAGGACGATAAGACCTACCCTTGGATTATTGTCAAAAACGAGCATTTTCCAAGAATATACTGGACCAGGAAAGTGATTAAGGATGGTTCGACCTATTTTGGACCTTACGGTTCGATTGGCATGATGCATACCATTTTGGATTTAATTAAGGAAACTTATGCGCTCCGTACCTGCAGTTTGCCTTTAAACATGAAAAATATAGCAGAAGGAAAATTCAAAGTTTGCCTTGAATATCAGATTGGCAATTGCAAAGGTCCTTGTCAGGCTTTGCAAACTGAGGCCGATTACGATAAAAATATTGGCGAAATAAAGGAAATTTTAAATGGAAAGATCGGCAATGTTATTCGCGATGTTAAGGGCGTAATAAAAAAAGCATCAGAAGAATTAAACTTTGAACTTGCGCATCAATACGCAAGGCGATTAGAAGTTTTGGAGAAATACCAAAGTAAATCGACTGTTGTAAATAGCGCCATTACAAATGTTGATGTGGTAAGCATTGCATCTGATGAACGTTACGCATTTGTAAATTACCTAAAGGTGATGAATGGTACAATTATCCAAACGCAAACCATTGAGGTTAAAAAGCAATTGGATGAGAGCGATGATGAAATTTTAACGCTTGCCATGCTTGATTTCCGTACAAAATTCAACAGTACATCGAAAGAAATTATTGTTCCATTTGAGCTTTCTTTGGAAGATGATAACCTCAAATTTACTGTTCCTAAGCTTGGCGAAAAGAAGAAACTTTTAGAGTTGTCTCAGAAGAACGTATTATTCTTTAAGAAGGAAAAACTTAATCAATATGAGAAGCTCAACCCCGATTTAAGGGTCGACCGCATATTAACTACAATGCAGAAAGATTTGCGCTTAACGCAATTACCGCGACACATTGAGTGTTTTGATAACTCGAATTTTCAGGGTAAATATCCGGTCTCGGCAATTGTTGTTTTTAAAGATGCAAAACCTTCTAAAAAAGATTACAGGCATTTTAATGTTAAAACGGTTGAAGGTCCGAATGATTTTGCAACAATGGAAGAAGCCGTTTTTAGACGCTACAGGAGAATGTTAGAGGAAGATCAGCCATTGCCTCAACTTATTATTATTGATGGCGGTAAAGGTCAGCTATCATCGGCAGTTAAGAGTTTAAAAACACTGGGTATATACAATCGCGTTACCGTAATTGGTATCGCCAAAAGGTTAGAAGAATTGTTTTATCCGGGTGATTCTTATCCACTTTACCTTGATAAAAAATCTGAAACGTTAAAAATCATCCAACAGTTACGAGATGAAGCTCACCGTTTTGGAATTACATTCCATAGAAAAAAACGCGACCAGGGCACTTTGAAGACTGAACTTGAACAGATTGAAGGCATTGGAAAAACTACGGCAGATAAGTTATTAAAACACTTTAAATCCGTTAAGAAAATTAAAGAAGCGACAGAAAAGGAGCTTTCAGAAGTTTTGAATAAAAAACAGACGGTTACGCTGTTAGATTATTTCAAGCAAGAATAAAACTGCTTTCATTGCTTCGTTCATCGCAATGACAAATCTTATTAAAAAGAAAAGGCTTCGATAAAATCGAAGCCTTTTTTGTTAGTATTCCCAAAGTCCTTGTTCGTAATCAAGAACTGCTTTCTTAATTCTTTCAGATTCCATTAATCTTTCTCTAGGGTCTGATATAATATCTCTCAGCTTGTTATCACCAGGATTTGATTCTTTAACAATGTAACTACTAAATAAACGACGGATAAAGAAATCGTCGAAACTTAATGTAGATGCATCGTTATTGGTATTGATTAATCTTTTGTGCGCTATGATTGGTCTTAATTCATCATAACTAACCCAAAATACCGGTTGCCATACTTTCGAAATTTCATTATATTTTAAAGGTGCAATTCCAACAATACGAGGCTCAAAAATACCACGTTTAGTATCGAAAATCCAATCTTCCTTAACTCTAAATTTTAAGAATGATTCTGGATTAAAATCATTAACAACAGTAGTAACAGTACCTGTTTTATTATTAGAAACCTCTGATGTTCCTAACGCATTTCTAGCTGCTGAATCTGCACTTAGAGGTGTATGAAATGCATCATCTTCATTCAAGACGCTATCAATTGGTGCATAAGCTGTTAATTCTTCTGCTTTAATTGATGCAATCATCACATCAATTAATCTCGATTTTGGCGATTTGAGCACCGAATTAACAGTGTCTCTCAAATCAATCTCTCTCCAGATACGTTTAGCGTAGAACACATCTTCTTCACGTACATCTGCAAAAGGAACCATTTCTGTGCTATCTATATCCTTTCGAGCATAGAAACCATCTTTTGGTGGCACCTTAAGTTTCTTCTTTACCGTAACTTTTTTAGCTGTATCAACCGGCGCAACAGCAGTATTTTTAGTTTGTTGAACTGGTGCCTTTTTCTTTAATGGAGTTTGGGCATAAACCAATCCTGTTGATAAAACTAAAACCGCAAAGCTTATAATCCTTTTCATCTTTTTTCTATTTAACATTGAATGAAACCGAAGGCAAAATTTTCTGGCGGCCGTCTGGTCCTTGAGAAACGATATCATCAAAGAAAACCTTCGAACCTGGAGTGATTGCATTCATAGCACCTCTTACAGCACCAGCAAAACTACCTCCACTACCTGCAATAGTTACTGCTTCCGAGCGTGGTTTAATTACTGTTATTTTATACCTTAAAATCTTGAATGAAACATCGAATGGGAAATCATCTAAATCTGCCTCAATTTCCGTTTCACTTTTTAATTGTACTGAAGAAACATCGCCACCAATTCTACCACCAACTTTTGCAATTGGAGCAGGAATGGCTTTTACTCTAAATTTCTGTGAACCCAAGCTAACTGTTTTGCCTGCGTTTGATGCAGTAACGTTAATTGAAACATCAGAACCAACCTGAGAACCACTAGCCAATACGTTATACTTTCCTGCGCCAATTTTACTCATAGATGCACCTGAAGCACTTGCGTTAACACTTTCTAGTGGAAAACCTGCAGCTGATACAGAAAATGGATTCGGAATACCAGCATAAATCACATTCATCTTATCAGAAGATACACTAGCAGATGGTTTTGCAACTTGGTAGCTTTGTTCAGGAGTTTTATATTCTTTGATTTGTCCATCAGTTTGACGAACACGAATTGTTCCAACCCATTTGAAAACACCAACGCTTCCTGTACTTCCTGTATAAGTACCTTTACCTTCCTTAACTGAAAGTTTACCGCCACCAACGCTAATATCAGGATTCGATCTAGAATCGCTTGCAGTTAAAAATACCTCAGCAGTATAAGGCTGACCTTGAATAACATAAGAAGTTGGCGCAACAGCAACTGCTGCAAATTTATCTATGTTAACAATCGCCTTATCCATATTTCCGAATAACTTTTTAACAACCTCAGCTTCAGCATTTTTAGTATCCGTTTGAAGTTTTGTCAAAATTGTCATTGCGGCAGTTAAAGGCGTACCTTCACCAAATAAAGTTTGTTCCCAGTTTCCTTTTCTTTTTCTAACCGGATCTTTTGCCTCCAAAGAAAAAGTTACAGAAGCTCTATCTTGAGCATCAAGTAATGAAATTAATTTCTCGCGGGTAGCATTAATTTTTGCCTTAAGCTTCTCTCCCTCTTTCTGGTTAATCATAATATTTGGTGCAATGTCCATATTATCACGATTTGTCAAATCACCAGTTTCAGGATTTATGCCATCTCCGGCAGTGGTAAACTGCTTTTTAATGCTCTCGATGTAATTGTTCAAATCATCAGCTGCTGCTTTTGCCTGTTTAGCTTTATCGTAAATTGGCTGTGCTCTAGCTGGTTCTTCTTTCAATTTTGAATTTTCAAATGATGAAAAAAGTTGTTCAATACTCGTATTAACATTATTTTTCGAAGTATCTAAACTATCGTTGATGTTTTTGAAGGCATCTAATATTGTGTCTGATACGTTTAGGGCGAGCATAGCTAACAATACCAAATACATGATATTGATCATCCGCTGCCTCGTTGATTCTTTTCCGCCTGCCATTTCTTATGTAGCTTTTCTAATTAAATAAAACTAAATAAATTAAACTCTTGGGCTGTTCATAGCCGATAGCATATTACCATAAATGGCGTTTAGTGATGATAAGTTTTTAGCCAACTTGTTCACTTCTTCTTTAAACTGTTTAGAATCTTCCATCGATTCGTTAAAGTTTTGCATCGTAAGTGATAAGTTTGAATAGAATTTATTCATCGATTTTAAATGAGCCGAAGAATCTTGTAATTCTAATTCATAAACTGCATTTAATGCCGATAAGTTTTTAGCTAAATTGTTAACCTGATCATGATAAGCCTGAGCATTTACATTATTTTCGCCCATTGCTTTTAAATTAGCAGTAGCTTTTTCAAAAGAAACACTTAAATTATCAAAACCAGCTGAAGCAGTTTTTACTTTTGTTGTAAATTCATTTGTTGCTGTTGAAGCATCAGCTACGCTAGAAATCGCGGCTACTTTATCGCCAAATGTGCGTAAACCGTTGCCTAAGCTTTCAATTAATTCTGGACCAACTTTAGCGTCCGATAACATTTTATCTAAAGCTGCAGATGTTGGTGCAGAAACTGCTGCTTGTGGTCTTGCCGAAGCAACAGGCAATTCGCCTTTAAAATCTTCTCTTAATTCAGGATAAACTCTCTCCCATGCTGGCTCTGGTTCTGGTGGGAAGAAACCTGTTAAAAAGAATAACAAAGCCTCAATTCCTAAACCGGCACCAATCATATAGTTACCCAATATCCCGCCAAGGTGCAAAATTTTAAATAATGCTCCGATAATTACAACACTTGCTCCCCATGAAATCGCTACGTGTAACCAACTTGGTTGTTTCTTTGCTGCCATAAAAAAGTTATTAAAATGTTTTTCTTTTAGTTTTTAGTTTGATTGGATTGTTAGTTTTTGTTTCTTAAATCTGTACCATATAATGATGATACGCATCTAAAACCGATGTAAGATCTTTGCTGGTCTTGGTATTCGTAAGTTGATACGGCATTTTGCAAGAAATAACCTGTATCCTTCCAAGAACCACCTTTAACTACCTTGCGTTTTAAATATTTGCTATCCTCTTTACCTGCAACGTAAGTAAAGTTTGGACTTAAGTCATGTAATAATGGTGCTGCTGATTTGTTGTAAGCAGTTTGTGTCCATTCTGCAACGTTTCCAGACATATTATATAAGCCATAATCGTTAGGGAAATATGAACGTACGCCTACAGTATATATACCACCATCGCTAGAGTAATCTCCACGACCAGGTTTAAAGTTTGCCTGTAAGCAGCCTTTAGTGTTTCTAATATAAGGACCACCCCAAGGATATTTGGTTTTTGTGTTACCACCTCTTGCTGCATATTCAAATTCAGATTCTGATGGTAATCTATAATCTGCTCTCGCATTTGCAGGCATTTTTCTTGCTGATGCTACACCCTGATACAATTGTGTACGCCAGTGTGTAAAAGCTTGTGATTGCTCCCAACTCACACCTACAACCGGATAGTCATCATAAGATGGATGGTTAAAATAACCTCTAACCATCGGATCGTTTTGTGAGTAAGAATAATCTGTTTTCCAAACCATTGTATCTGGATAAACCGCAATGGTATATCTATCAATATAATCCTGACGTTTGCTATTCGGATCTTTATGACCTAAAGCAGCTTTATCAAAATTTAAAATACCATAGGTATATTCAAGCTTACGAACATCAATTTCTTTCTTTCCAGGCAATGCATCTAAACCAGAATAATACATATTATCCAACTGACTTGCATTTGCTGCATTAGCTCCTTTTCCTTTGCCATTCCAAATAGAAGAACCATTCCCCACTTTTCTCCAGTCGATATACTTTTGACCTCCTACTGCATTAGCGGCAGCACCTTTTTGGGTCATCATATATTGCTGTGGGTTACCCATTGCTACAATAGCTATAGAATCGCGAACCCATTTTGTAAATTGACGATATTCTGCGTTGGAAATTTCAGTTTGATCCATAAAGAATGCAGGAATGGTTGTCATTCTGCTTGGCCCTGCTTGTGAGAATGTAATATCCTCATCAGAACCTCCAAGTGGTGTATGTCCGGGTGGAATATAAACCATGCCTAATGGAATTCTTTGATTTTTAAATTTACGGTTGTAAGAGCCAACAAGCTCACCTTGGCCACCATGACCACAGCTAGCGAGTAATACTGTTACCGCCATTATAGACAGAAAGTAAATTTTCTTCATACTTAATTTATAGTGTATAAACACAATTAGAGATTAACCAAAAATCATTTAAATATATAACAAAATCAAAAAATTTACACGAAACCCCTTTAATTAGGGTATAAGAACAGTTTTTAACACACTTATAACCTAATTTTTTCGTTACATACAGCACGCTATGCTGCTATAACTCAAAAAGTTGCAGTTTATTGTTTGCTTTTCAAAAAATATAGAGGGATTCTTTTTATTTATTCGAAACTTTGATGTAATTCTCAATAGCCATTGTCATTGATGGCACTCCAGGTGTTGGAGCAGCAATATCAACAATCAAATCCATATCGGTTACAGCTTTGCTCGTATTAACTCCAAACGCAGCAATTCGAGTATTGTTTTGTTTAAAGTCAGGAAAATTTTTAAATAACGATTGAATACTTGATGGACTGAAGAAAGCAATCACATCATAAAACACTTCTGCAAGGTCAGAAAGGTCGCTTACAACCGTTCTAAAAAGTACAGCAGGTGTAAAATCGTAACCGCTTTTTTCCAAGAACTTCATAGTATCCTCAGTTGCTACATCAGAGCAAGGATATAAGAATTTTTCGTTTGCGTGTTTCTTCAATACCTCAGCTAAATCTGCAGCAGTTTGCTTGCCAAAAAAGATTTTACGTTTACGATATTGAATATACTTCTGAAGATACAAAGCTATAGTTTCAGACAGACAGAAATATTTCAGTTCAGCAGGAACATCGTAACGCATTTCTTCGCATATTCTGAAAAAATGATCGGCTGCATTTCTACTGGTAAAAATTACTGCAGTAAAATCCGCTAAATTAATTTTATCCTTCCTGAAATCTCTTGCAGGAACACCTTCAACATGAATAAAGGATCTGAAATCGACTTTCAAATTATGCTTTTTAGCCAAATCGTAATAAGGAGATTTTTCTGTTTCAGGTTTCGGTAGAGTAACTAAAATACTTTTTACTTTACGGATTCTAGAGTCGTTCTTTTCTTGCATTTTCCTTTATTTCTGCTACAGTCCTATCGTTTTAATTAGTATCAAAATAGGACATATTTCGAGGGCGCAAAAGTACAAAAATAAATGCATTCTCGAAAACTTATTGTTAGAAAGTATAGTTACCCCAGCCCTAAGTAATTGAAATGCAAATATAACTACGAGAAGCAATATCGCTATCCCAATGTAAATTGCGCCATATTTTAATGGTGATAATGCGAACGCTACAACAAGAGGAATGAACAATAAAGAAGCATTAAAATAACTTAAATATAATATTGAAATGTACTCTCCAACGGGTTTTTGCATGTTAAACAAGAAGCCTAAGAATCTTAAAAGGACTAATTTTAACGCATAAAAAACAATAATTATTAAAGAGATTGAGAAGAAAAACTTAAATCCGTCTTGCGCCTGATACATGTTGTAATATTGAGCCACTAGGAAAAAAAACATTCCTAAAATGAATCCGAATTGTATAAACAAAAGCAAAAAAGGCCAGGAACTGAATAAGTTATCTTCCTTATTAATATTATTTAAAATACGATTACTGAAAAAGGATTGAACGATAGCTGATAGCTGTTTAGCAAAAGCATTTTTTAATATCGCAAATACAACCAGCATAATAAATATAAAACCCAATAGGTACACATTGCCTTTTGGAATTGTTTTTCCTAATTGATAAGGATTTTCCTTTTTCTTGAAGTTTTTATATTTCTGCTGCCAGGCTAATAAATCGAGCGATGGAAAAAGATATTCCTTTTGAACACTATCCAACAAAGCATTTTTATTGATGGCACTATCTGGCAACACCCAGGTATGGCGAATTATGGAATCGGTAACAATTTGCTGCCTGATTAAAGTGGCAGAATCAACTTTATATCTTCGGTAACCATACTTAACCTTAGCAACACTATCCTTAACAGCAGGAATTTGCTGAGCAACTGCAAAATCAGCAAGAAGGATAAATGAAAAGAAGATTAGAAGATGCTTCAGCATTGCACAAAACTTAAAGCTGCAAAAGTAGCTGAATAATCATTGTTTACCTAAAGAAAATAAATGGATTTATAATATGATGTATCTTTGCAGCAATGTCCGGTATTTACATCCATGTTCCCTTCTGCAAAAAGGCTTGCCATTATTGCGATTTCCATTTTAGTACATCGCTAAAATATGCCGATGAAATGGTAGAAAGCATATGCAAGGAAATCAAGTTTAAAAAAGATAGAATTAGCGGACAGATTGGAAGCATTTATTTAGGTGGAGGAACACCTTCCATCCTATCTCAAGCGGCATTGCAGAAGATTTTCGATACCATTAATCAAACTTATTCTGTTAGTTCAAGCGCAGAAATTACCATCGAAACCAATCCTGATGATTTAACTGCTCCGAAATTAAAAGAATTAAAGCAGCTTCCTGTCAACCGTTTCAGTGTTGGCATCCAATCATTTTTTAATGAGGATTTGGTTTGGATGAACCGGGCACACAATGCAGCTGAGGCAGAAAATTGCATAAAAAGAAGTCAGGATGCTGGATTTGAAAACCTGACCCTAGATTTAATTTATGGCTACCCACTTTTAACTGATGAAAAATGGAAAATTAATATTCAGAAAGCTATTGAATTGAACGTTCCTCATATTTCTGCATACGCTTTAACAGTTGAGCCTAAGACGGCTTTGGCGCATGCGATAAAGAACAAAAAGCAAACCCCGGTAAATGATAGCCAAAGTGCAGCGCAATTTATCATCTTAATGGATAAACTGAAAGAAGCTGGCTTTGAACATTATGAAATTTCAAATTTTGCTAAACCTGATTGTTACGCTATCCACAATACAAACTATTGGAAAGGAGTTGAATATATTGGAATTGGCCCCTCGGCACATGGTTTTGATGGCAGAAACCGCTACATGAATCCAGCAAACAATGCTTTGTATATGGAAACTTTAGACCAAAATAAGCTGCCCGAAATTATTGAAGAACTAAGCTTAAACGATAGGTTTAACGAATATATGATGACCTCTTTAAGAACAATTTGGGGAACAGATATGCAAAAAATAGCAGCAGATTTTGGGCAGGATTTCTTTGACGAAACCAAACGCAATCTTCGTAATTTTGAAGGGAAAGATTGGTTAATTTTTGAAAATGACACAATACGGTTGAGCGAAAACGGAAAACTTTTTGCTGACCATATCGCTTCAGAATTGTTTATAGTTAATGAATGAGTGAATTGGAGAATGAGTGGATTTTGAATGATTTTTATATCACCATATAGGGTCATTCTATCATTCAATCAATCTTTAATTCAATAATTATACAGGTATGTCTAAAATTATATGGATTACAGGCGCTTCATCTGGTATTGGCGAGGCTTTGGTTTATGAATATTTTAAAGGTGGCAATAAGCTTATTATTTCTGCTCGTAATCGAGATGAACTTTTTAGGATAAAAGGAAACTGCCAAAACTCTTTTAATGTACATGTTTTACCTTTCGACTTAAGTGAAACAGAAATTTTAGAACAAAAAGCTGGGGATGCCATTAAAATTTTCGGAAAGATTGATTTGCTCATCAATTCTGGTGGGGTGAGCCAAAGAAGTTTGGCTTTAGCAACTGATACTAAAACGGAGCAACAAATCATGTCGACAAATTTCTGGGGAACAGTGGTTTTAAGCAAAACTGTTCTTCCGGTTATGATGGCAAACGGAGGCGGACAAATTGTAGTTGTAAGTAGTTTAGTTGGTAAATTCGGCACAAAACTTCGCTCCGCGTATTCGGCTTCAAAGCATGCTTTACATGGCTATTTTGATTCTCTACGCCCTGAGGTTTATGATAAAAATATCGACATCACCATTGTTTGCCCAGGTTTTATCAAAACAAATGTTTCGATAAATGCCCTTACCGCTAATGGCAAAATACAGGGAACTATGGATGATGCTCAGGCCAATGGAATGAGCGCCGAAGATTGTGCGAGGGAAATTATTAAGGCGGTTTCTGCTAAGAAAGAAGAGGTTTATATTGGAGGTAAAGAAACCAAAGCCGTTCTGTTAAAAAGGTTTTTCCCAAAGATTTTTTCGAAAAAAGTTAGAGAAGCGAAAGTTATATAGGCATCTTGCCAGGAAACTTCGTGTATCGCACAAAGCCGAGTAATTTAAACCGCATTGCAGCGATATCCTTTTTTGCCTTTGATTAAATTCTCAAATTCTCCTGAGCACTTTAATAAATAGAATTCGTGGGTTTAAGTATTGCGCAAAAAAGATTTAGCGAAAAGGCGGACTGCCATCAGGAATATTTTCTACAGCACATTTTCAAAACAAAATAAAACACTAAATACCAACAACTTAAATCTTTATTTTAATTTCTAAAAACCAAGCATCTGTGTCCTGTCGTAAATGGAATCAAATAACAGAAACTTAAAAATTAGAAATAATGAAAAAATTAATCCTATCTGCAATTGCCGTTGTAACTATGGCATTTACAAGTCAAGTTTACGCTCAAAAAAATCCAATGGTTGGTGGTGCAGCAATGTATGCAACTAAAGATATTGTTGATAATGCTGTAAACTCAAAAGACCACACAACTTTAGTAGCGGCCGTTAAAGCTGCTGGTTTAGTAGAAACTTTAAAAGGCGCTGGTCCGTTTACCGTTTTTGCACCAACAAACGCTGCTTTTGATAAATTACCTGCCGGAACGGTTGATAATTTAGTTAAACCTGAAAACAAAGCAATGCTTACTAAAATTTTAACTTACCACGTTGTTGCCGGCAAAATGGATAGCAAAGCAATTGCTGCTGCGATTAAAGCCGGCGGTGGTAAAGCTGAATTAACTACAGTTCAAGGCGGAAAACTTTGGGCTTGGATGGAAGGCAAAAAACTGGTACTTAAAGATGAAAAAGGCGGAATGAGCACAGTTACGATTGCTGATGTTAACCAAAAAAATGGGGTTATCCATGTTGTAGATACCGTTTTAATGCCAAAATAATTCACGTCCCTATAATTATAACGAAAACGTTTCTGCTCATGCAGAAGCGTTTTTTTATTGGCAAAATTTAATCAAACCGGCTGCTATTTGTCAGCCTTTTTTCAGGTTTTTTAATATTTGCTTAATGCTGATGATTATGTATATAATTTTGACCTCGAACACAATGAATGGTTTACGACTACAAATAAACTTCGACCAGCCATTCTATTAATAAGACAATGAATCCCAACATTTCAAAAATTCAACAAAACATTGAGCCGCTTAGGCAGCAAATCATTAACCACAAAGTTTACAGCGAAATAAGTGAACTGGAAGATTTACAAATTTTCATGGAGCATCATATTTATGCCGTGTGGGATTTTATGTCGCTACTTAAAGCCCTGCAAATAAATTTAACCTGCACTACACTACCTTGGTTTCCCGTGGGCGATCCAGTTTCTCGCCAGTTAATTAACGAAATTGTAGCCGGAGAAGAAAGTGATGTTGATGCGAATGGTAATATTAAAAGTCATTTTGAAATGTACCTTGATGCGATGGAACAATGTGGCGCAAATACGCAACCAATTAAAAATTTCTTAACATCATTACAAAACGGGAGAGATTTCGATATGGCTTTTGAGCTTGCTCAAGTTCCGGATGCGGCCAGAAATTTTGTTAAATCGACGTTTGAAACCATTAATAACAATAAATCTTACCTACAAGCAGCGAGTTTTACTTTCGGTAGAGAAGATTTAATACCGAATATGTTCTTTAGCATGGTTAACGACTTAAACAGCAGTAATCCCGAGCAGGTATCTACATTTAAATATTATTTAGAGCGACATATAGAAGTTGATGGCGACCACCATAGCCATTTGGCTTTATCAATGACAGAAAAACTTTGCGAACAAAATGAAAGTTTTTGGTTAGAAGCCGAGCAAACTGCAAAACTTGCCTTACAGAGCCGAATTGATTTATGGGACGCCGCATATGCCGAAATAATTAAACAAAAAGTTGTTGCATAACAACTAATTATTAAATAATTATTAAGTCAGAATTAAGTGATTTTCGTCACTTTTAAAGGTTCGTAACAAAATTATTAAATAAAATTCACACATTTGTGTTCGGTATAAACAGCCGATTTTGAGCCCATGAGTTTCATTTTAAAACCTGTAGATATCGTTGAGAATATCACTCCAGAGGATTTTAAGAAAAATTATCTGAAAACGAAACGTCCTTTGGTGATTAGAGGCCTTACAAAAGATTGGCCTGCAAGAGAAAAATGGACGACTGAATATTTAAAAGAAATTGGTGGAGATTTAGAAGTTCCTTTGTACGATAATTCTAAAGCCGATCCATCAAAACCAATTAATGCCGCCACTGCACATATGAAATTTGGCGATTATCTGGATTTGATAAAACGCGAACCAACTGAGCTTCGTATTTTCTTTTTCAATTTATTTAAAAAAGTTCCAAGCTTAATTAATGACATAAAAATACCCAAAGATTTAATGGGTGGTTTTATCGAAAGCATGCCGGCAATGTTTTTTGGCGGATCAAACTCGGTTACGTTTTTACATTACGATATTGATTTACCACATATTTTCCACACCCATTTTGGTGGCAGAAAACATATAGTTTTATTCGATAATAAATGGAAAGACCGTTTGTACTGCTTACCAAATGCAACATACGCATTAGAAGATTACGATGTTGCCAATCCGGATTTCGAGAAATTCCCGGCTTTAAAGGGTGTAGAAGGTTATGAAGTATTTTTAGAACACGGTGATACCTTATTTATGCCAACCGGAATGTGGCACTGGATGAAATATGTTGATGGCTCGTTCTCGCTTAGTCTTCGTGCCTGGGATCAATCTATTAGCAGAAAGGTTGCAAGTGTATGGAGTTTATTTACACATGGCGCAATCGACAGCTTAATAAAGATGACTTTTAAAGAAAAATATGCAAACTGGCGAGAGAAAAAAGCAGTAAAAATTGCAGAAAGAGCTTTAGCAAAAGGAAGACCATAATAATATATATATTAAACCGTTTAAAGGTTTTGGGGAAAGCAATTTCAGCGGGGCATTCGATTTTTCGAAGGCCCCGTTTTTTGTTCTATAGAATAATTTTCAATGCTTGATTTCACCATTCTTAGATTAGAAAAGCAAGTTCCTATGCGTTTCGGTTAGGCCAGCCCCGCCATTTGCTTCAATCTTTTTGTAAACGTCTACCTCTACTATTATCGTCATTGCGAGGAGGAACGACGAAGCAATCTATTTAGATGGCTGCAACAAAAAGTATTTTCGCGTCTGTCGGGTTTAGCTAAATTTAGCTTGAGCAGCTATTTTAAATTGGATGCAAATCTGCTACACTGCGAATATTAGAATTTGCATAAGTGTTTTGTAAAAATTAAGTCGGTTGTCAAAAATTCATAAACTTTTATAACTTCGGTACATGGAAAACGAAACCCTTACCGAAAAACAAAAAATGCTGGCAGGCAAAGCCTATCAAGCTGGTGGTACAGAATTAGCTCAAGAAAGATTAAAAGCCCGTGAAATTGTACACGAGTTTAATAATCTAGCGCCAAAATTTATTAAGCAAAGAAAAGAGTTACTAAAGAGGTTATTCGGCAAAACCGAAAAAATGTTTTACATAGAGCCGCCATTTCGTTGTGATTACGGTTACAATATCGAAATCGGCGATAATTTCTATGCTAATTTTAACTTGGTGATTTTAGATTGCGCAAAGGTAAGTATTGGCAACAGCGTTTTTATTGCCCCAAATGTGGCCATTTACACCGCCGGGCATCCAATTCATGCTCACCTACGCGACCAAGAAATAGAATGGGCACAGGAAGTAACCATAGGCAATAGTGTTTGGATTGGTGGAAATGTGGTTGTAAATCCTGGAGTAAAAATTGGTTCAAATGTGGTTATTGGTTCGGGGAGTGTTGTGACCAGGGATATACCTGACAATGTTTTTGCTGCCGGAAATCCTTGCCGCGTAATCCGCCATTTAACCGATGCCGATAAAGATTATTACTACAAAGATTTTAAATTGGGTGAATAATGTTGAGTTAGGCTAGATTGATGAGGGGCAACTAAGTTTCAAAAGAATTACAGAACGTTGTTATTTAAACCTTATTGAAACGGCATCCTTTGAGCGTAGCGAAAAGATATAGTGTAAAGAAGGGCTGCCTTTGCCAAATGTAATGGCATTGTTTTTCGAAAATTTAGGCTATCTTCAATCATGGCTTTGAAAAACAATCAGCAAATTAAAACTGGCTTGTATGCAGCGGTTGTTGTTTTCTTAGCTTACACCATGATTTTCGGTTTCAGGAAATCTTTTACCATTGCAACTTTTGATGGCTTAACTATTGCTGGTTATAGCTATAAAACCATTCTGGTCATTTCACAAATGCTTGGCTATTTATTAGCCAAGTTTTACGGCATCAAATTTATTTCGGAGTTAAAAAGAACAGGTAGAGGGAAAATAATCATTATATTAACTGGTGTTTCCTGGCTAAGCTGGCTGTTTTTTGCAATAGTTCCACTCCCATATAATGTACTTTTCCTTTTTATAAATGGTTTCCCATTGGGGATGCTTTGGGGCGTGGTATTTTCTTATGTGGAAGGTCGGCGAAGTACCGATTTTATCGGCGCCACCTTAGCCGTGAGTTTTATTTTTGCATCTGGTTTTGTAAAATCGGTGGGTTTATGGCTGAGCATAAGCTTTAACATTTCAGAATTTTGGATTCCCTTCTATACTGGTTTGGCGTTTGCTGCACCGTTAATATTTTTCATTTATCTGATGGAAAAAATACCTGCTCCAGATGCAGAAGACATTAAATTTAGAACGGAGCGAATACCAATGAGCAACGCAGACCGAAAGTTATTCATCAAAGATTTCTTTTGGGGTTTATTTGCCTGCGTTACCATTTATTGTTTCGCAACTATTTTTAGAGATATTAGAGATAATTTCAGTGCCGAAATGTGGAAGGAAATGGGATTTTTTAATCAACCATCCATCTTTGCAAAAACAGAAACGCCAATCACCTTAATTGTTTTAGTGCTTATTGGAAGCATGGTTTTAATCAAAAATAATTTCAAAGCATTACAACTGGCGCACTATTTTATTTTAACAGGATTTATAATTGCAGGTGTTTTTAGTTGGCTTTTCAAAGCGCAAATGCTGTCGCCAATTTGGTGGATGACACTTACCGGATTAGGTCTTTACATGGTTTATATCCCATTTAACGCTGTATTTTTCGATAGATTAATCTCTACTTTTAAATATACCAGCAACGTAGGTTTTCTAATTTATATTGCCGATTCTTTTGGATACGTTGGCAGTATTGGCGTTCTATTTACTAAAGAAATATTGAAGGTAAGATTAAACTGGGTAACGTTTTTCTCAAATAGCGTAATTAGTTTATCGGTTATTGGATGTTTGCTAACCTTATTTTCGCTCCAATATTTCAGAAAAAAATATAAAAAACTAGAAATTAACTAGAATGGTCTACAACTACTTTCCATTCTCCATTCAGCTTTTTAAACAGCAAAGTAAAATAACCTTGCGGCTCATCCTTTTCGCGTCTCAAATGCCAACTTCCCAAAACAAAGGCAACATCTTTATTGAGGAAATCAACTTTTTTAATACCGAAAGTTAAAATGCCCATGCCTGCATTGCCAGCATAATTCTTCTTATAATTATCCAAAGTTTTTTGCCAACCGTAAGTTGGTCCGCTTTTCCCTACAAAAAGCAAACTGTCTGATTTGACATAACCATCCATAAAAGCAACCAAATCGCCCTTGTTCCAAGCCAATCTTTGCGTTTCTAAGACATTTAAAATGGCTTGCTTATCTTTTGGAGTTTGTGCTTTTACATAAAATGAAATCAGCACCAAACTAACAATTAAAATTCTTTTCATAATTTTTAGGTCTTGTGATAAAGATATGAAACAAATTATTTCGTTCCATGTATAAAAATTGTTTCTTTACAGTCTTAATTTCAATCTATGCAAAATAAAGTAATTACAATTGGCGAAATACTTTGGGATGTTTTTCCTGATGGTAAAAAAGCAGGTGGTTCGAGCATGAATGTTGCCCTAAATCTACACAAACAAAGTATTGATAGTAATTTTATAAGTGCAGTTGGCAATGATGATGATGGAAAAGAACTGCTAAATTTCTTGTCAAACAGTAATTTTTCTACCGATTTAATTCAAACCAATAACGAATTACCAACCAGTACAGTTGTGGTTCAACTAGATGACAAGCATCAAGCCACTTACACCATCAAAAAACCTGTTGCTTGGGATGATATAAAACTTACACCAGAATATATCGAAGCCGTTAAACAAGCCGATGCATTTGTGTACTGTAGTTTAACCTGTCGGGATGAAAAATCTAAAAAAACCATTTTAGAGCTTTTGAAGAATGCGAACACTAAAATTTTCGATATTAATTTACGTGCTCCTTTTTACGATAAAGAATTAATTGGTGAACTTTTAAGCAAAGCTGATATTTTAAAAATTAACGAGGATGAAATTGTTTGGGTTAAAGAATCTTTTGGCTTAACCGGAAACACAGATGAGCAATTACTAAAACAACTATCCTCAACATTTAACATAGAAATTATCTGCCTAACACTTGGTGATAAAGGCGCCTGTGTTTTAAAAGATGGTAAACTGTATCAGCATAACGGCTACAAAGTGCAGGTTGCGGATACCGTAGGTGCGGGCGATGCATTTTTAGCCACTTTTGTTGCTTGTTATTTACAAGCCTACCCAATGGAAACCATTTTAGATAATGCTTGCAAGGTTGGTGCTTTTGTAGCATCACAGGCCGGTGCTAATCCAGATTACAACAAGAAGATTTATCACATGGCTTTGGGGTAATTTGTTGCCGCGGTGATACGGAATTTCACGGAAATAAGGCGATGGAGTTTGCGTTAGGGATTGAAAGGGTTTAGTACCGATTTTTCATCGGTACCGCAGCGAAGCGAAGCCCTGAAAAGCCCGACCCTTTCCCGATTTTTCATCGGGATTGGGGGAACGCCCATATTATCTTAAACTTCACATTTCCTGCTTTGGTCTTTTCAACTTTAACCTTTTCGTCCACGCCCAAATATGACATCAAGCTTAAATTAGTACAAACCGAAACTTTTACCTTTAGTAATCCGTTAATACAATTACATGAGAGGTTTTCGTTTTTCTGATTATAAACCTGGCGAAACGCCAAAAGGTGGTTTTGATGAGTTGCTTAAATTATTTAGCGAATTGCTGAATTATACCGCTGGAGATGCGGCAGAAGCTCTAAGTTGGTTGAATGAACTTGATAAGCAATACAAACTGACCAATAACGATTATGGCATTGGCAATTTTATTGATGATTTGAAAGATAAAGGTTACCTGACTGAAGATAACCAATCTGGCGAATTTAAAATTACAGCCAAAACCGAACAAACGATTCGTAAATCTGCTTTGGATGAGATTTTTGGGAAACTGAAAAAATCTGGCCGAGGAAACCATAACAGCAATCAATCGGGAATTGGTGAGGAAAAAAATGCTGACCGTAGAGAATACAATTTTGGCGATAGTTTAGACCAGATTGATATGACGGCTTCTATTCAAAATGCACAAATTAACCACGGTATTGGCGATTTTACTTTAACCGATAGGGATTTGGAGGTTGAGGAAAAGGATTTTAAAACTTTAACTTCGACAGTGTTGATGATTGATATTTCGCACTCGATGATTTTATATGGCGAGGACCGAATTACCCCTGCAAAAAAAGTTGCCATGGCTTTGGCCGAATTAATTAAAACCAAATACCCTAAAGATACTTTAGATATTGTTGTTTTTGGCAACGATGCATGGCCAATTACAGTTAAAGATTTGCCTTATTTGCAGGTTGGCCCTTACCATACCAATACTTTTGCAGGCTTAGAATTGGCAACAGATCTGCTTCGGAGGCGCAAAACGCATAACAAGCAAATTTTTATGATTACAGATGGGAAACCAACTTGTTTGAAAGAAAACGGCAAATACTATAAAAACAGTATGGGCTTGGATAGAAAGGTGATTAATAAAACATTAAATATGGCTGCCCAATGTAAGCGTCTTAAAATTCCGATTACTACATTTATGATTGCGAAAGACCCTTACTTACAACAGTTTGTGCGCCAGTTTACCGAAATAAATGGCGGTAGGGCGTTTTACAGTTCGCTAAATGGTTTGGGCGAATACATTTTTGAAGATTACATTAAAAATAGAAGGAAAACGGTTAAATAGTTAAAAGAATAAAGATAAAGGAACAAAGATGCAGTCGAAAAGTTAAATCTTTGTTCTTTAATCTTTTATCCTTACTCCAATACATATGCAAAACACAACTTTAGGCCAATTAAAGGCTACAAATTATAAATCAAGAAGCGTAAAGGAAGAACTTAGAGAAAATCTGATTAAAGTTCTTAGAGATAAAAAAACTGAATTTGAGGGCATTATCGGTTATGATGAAACCGTAATTCCAGAATTGCAAACGGCAATCCTTTCTCGTCATAATATTTTGCTTTTAGGTTTACGCGGACAAGCAAAAACACGTATTGCCCGTTTAATGGTGAATTTATTGGATGAATACGTGCCCTATGTTGCAGGAAGTGAAATTTTCGACGATCCGCTGAATCCGATTTCATGGTTTGCAAAAAATGAAATCGCAACCAAAGGCGATGAAACCGAAATTGCCTGGTTGCATCGTAGCGAACGTTATACTGAAAAATTAGCAACACCCGATGTAACCGTTGCCGATTTAATTGGTGATGTTGATCCGATTAAAGCTGCAACATTGAAGTTGACTTACAATGATGAACGAGTAATTCACTTCGGGTTAATTCCTCGTGCACACCGTAGTATTTTCGTGATTAATGAATTACCCGATTTACAAGCACGTATTCAGGTGGCTTTGTTTAACATGCTCCAGGAAAAAGATATTCAAATTCGTGGTTTCAAATTGCGCTTACCTTTAGATATTCAATTCGTTTTCACCGCAAACCCTGAAGATTACACGAATCGTGGCAGCATTGTAACGCCATTGAAAGATAGGATTGAGAGTCAAATTTTAACGCATTACCCTAAAAGCATCGAGATTTCTCGGAAAATTACCTTTCAAGAAGCAAAACTCACAAAAGAACAAACAGAAAATATTGAGGCCGATGGCTTAGTTAAAGACTTAGTCGAGCAGATTGCTTTTGAAGCTCGTAAAAGCGAGTATATCGACCAAAAATCTGGTGTTTCAGCGAGATTAACCATTTCGGCTTTTGAAAATTTAATCAGCACCGCCGAGCGAAGAATGCTGATTTCAGGAGAGAAAAACACTTTTGTCCGCTTATCTGATTTGGCTGGAATTATTCCTGCAATTACGGGTAAAATAGAATTGGTTTATGAAGGCGAATTGGAAGGTCCGGCGCATGTTGCAACCACTTTAATTGGCAAGGCTGTAAAAACTTTGTTTGCACGTTATTTCCCCGACCCAGAAAAGGCAAAGAAAACCAAAACGGCAAATCCTTATACAGAAATTACAGAATGGTTTACCGATGGAAATAATGTAGATGTAACTGATACTTTAACAAATGCGCAATACAAAAAAGCATTAATGCTAGTGCCTAACTTGTACGATACGGTTAAGAAATTCCATCCAAAATTAAGCGAAAATCAAACTTTGTTATTGATGGAATTTGTATTGCATGGATTAGCTGAATATTCGCAGCTCAGTAAAAACTTCCTTAATGGCGGTTTCGGATTTTCGGATATGTTTGGCAGTTTATTTAATGCCGAATTTGATGCGGAAGAGGATGAAGACGATTTCAGGTAATTAAATATTCATTCCAATTGCTCGTCATTGCGAGGCAGGACTTGTGTGAGCTGAAGCAATCTATTATTTAAAAAAGATTGCTTCATTCTTCGCAATGACGATACTTAAACTAACTTCGTTATCAATAAAAAATATTTGAATGGGCAGACTACCTTTCATCATTGCAGCTTGCATTTTAATTACGGCTTTTGATATTTATTGTTACCGTGCCATTGTTTCTGTTTTTAAAAACTGGAAACCATCAACCAAAAAAATATTCGGTATAATTTACTGGAGCTATAGCATTTTATTAATTGTAGGGGTTTTCGCCGGCATTTACCTGAATCTATTCTTAACCTTAAGGGCGATTATTTTAGTCGCATTTTTCCTAACCGTAGCTTGCAAAATGGCTATGCTTCCTTTTTTGGTTTTAGATGATCTCAGAAGATTATTTATTAAGCTTTTTAAAAAGAAACCAAATCCAAAAGCCGTTCAAAGTGAAGAAACACCAAAAGACACAGACCAGATTTCCCGTTCTGAATTTTTGGTTAAAGCGGGTTTAGTTGCTGCTGCTGTTCCATTAACATCATTAAGCTGGGGTATTATTTCGGGCGCTTATGATTATCAGGTTAGAAGAGTAAATTTAATTCTACCAAATCTGCCAAAAGCTTTTGATGGTATAACGATGGCACAAATTTCTGATATACACTCTGGAAGTTTTTACAATAAAACTGCCGTAAAAGGTGGTGTGGAAATGTTGTTGGCCGAAAAACCCGATTTCGTTTTTTTTACTGGTGATTTAGTAAATAATTTAACGAATGAGGTTAGAGAGTATCAGGACATTTTTGCAAAGGTTAAAGCACCATTAGGCGTTTATTCAACTTTGGGAAACCATGATTATGGCGATTATTATTTCGGTAAGGAATCATCGCCAGCTAAGGTTAAAAACCTTAAAGATATTATTGATGTTCATAAAATTATGGGCTATGATTTGTTGATGAACGAAAATCGTCGCTTAAAAGTTGATGGTGAAGAAATTGGAATTTTAGGTATTGAAAACTGGGGAATGGGGCGTTTTCCAAAATATGGTAAAATGGAATTAGCTGTTGAAAACACAGATGATTTACCAGTTAAGCTTTTGCTAAGTCACGACCCTTCACATTGGCGTGGAGAGGTTTTGCAGAAATACCCACAAATAGATGCCATGTTTAGCGGACATACACACGGAATGCAATTCGGTGTTCGCTTGAAAGAATATCAATGGAGTCCGGTTCAATACATTTACAAAGAATGGGCAGGATTGTACCGCGAACAGCAACAACAGCTTTATGTTAATGTTGGCTACGGCTTTTTAGGTTATCCAGGTAGGGTTGGTATTTTACCAGAAATAACGGTATTTACTTTGAAGAGGGCCTAAATACTGCGATTTCGTCATTGCGAGGCACGAAGCAATCTATACTAATAAAGAGATTGCTTCGTGCCTCGCAATGACGAAAGTAGATATACTACCCCGCATTAAAACGATAACCCACGCCTCTAACGGTTTGCAATAACTGCGGATTATCCGGATTCAATTCTATTTTCTTACGTAGGCGAACGATGTGCATATCTAGTGTACGGGTATTTACATCAGAGTTATAACCCCAAACCACAAGCATCAACTCATCACGGTTAATTACCTTACCCGGATTACGCAAGAAATACAGCAGAATACGGTTTTCTAAAATGGTAAGTTCAATTTTCTTTCCATCTCTAAATAAAGTATGAATATTCGGATGATGCTCCATGTTGCCAAAACGGTGAATTTCAGCCGAATCTTTGTTGACAATAAATTTCACTTTACTTTCAAGCATCGCAACCAAAACATCCATATTAAATGGCTTGGTAATATAATCAGATGCGCCAAAGTTATAAGCATCAATTTTATCTACATCCTGCGCTTTCGCAGTCATCATAATGATTAAGTTTTCAAAACCTTGCTTACGAACGCTTTCACAAACTTCAGCACCTTGTTTACCAGGCATCATCCAATCTAACAAAACAATATCAGGTTGGTCGGCAATAATCATTCGTTCACCAGCTTCGCCATCATTAGCTTCAAGTACATTGTAACCTTCGGCTTTTAAACGGTGTGCCACCAGAAAACGAAGATTTTCATCATCTTCTACAATTAATATTTTTACTTCTTTAGACATTTGTATGTTTTTATGGTTGTAATGTTATCATGTGAAAAGTTATAATTTGCAAACGCAATACTAAAACATGCTAACGATTACAATATTTCAATTTTATTCTATTTGGAGTATTATAATTTGCAAAGGTTTAAGTTACAAGATTGTATTTGAACATTCCAATCTTAAAACGCCCGTTAACTATTATAAGGTAAAACAATTTTAAACTCCGTGCCAACGCCAACCTTACTTTTAACAGTAATTTCACCAAGCATAAAGTTAACCAGTTCTTTGCAAAAAGCCAAACCTAAGCCTACGCTTCCCATTTGGTTATATTCGTTCTGAATTCTAAAAAACTTCTTAAAGATATTATTTAATTCTGAAGATGGGATACCAATTCCCTTATCTGCAAAACGAAAAACTAATACCCCTTTTATCAGCTTTGCGCTAATGTGTAATTTCTTATTTTCGGGCTTTGAATATTTGTAAGCATTCTCGGCCAAATTATCGAATAAGCTACCCAACAAAACCGGATCAGTTATAAAAGTTTTAAAACCTACAGTTTCATAAGTGATATCAAAATCGGGATGTTTTAAGGTATGCGATTCGATTGTACTTTCGATAAAATCTTTAATATTAACTTCCTCTTGATTGAGTTTAATCGCCTTGTTTTCAATCTGTGTAAAAGCCAGCAACTTGTTCATTAAACCATTCAACTTATCTGCTTCTTCATCCAGAATTTTTCCATACAGATGTTGTTCCTTTTGACTTAAAGATGGCGCACTCTTAATGTTATTTCCTGCTATTTTTATTACGCTGACAGGCGTTTTAAACTCATGTGTAAGATTATTAACGAAATCATACTGAAGCTTAAACATTTTACTGTTGATGTTTAAGTTTCGATAAATTAGAAATGCTACTAACAACAACACCCCGTAAACCAAAAGCAAAACCAATGCAATTGGCAAAAAGTAGATAAATATCTCTTTTTTAATGTAAGATTTTGAAGAGGTGAAATACAGTTTAAAATCAGAAAAAGCTCCGGGTAAAGCAATTTCCGTATTTATATTTTCGTCCGAGTTATCTATCGGATCGTAAGTTAAAGGCTCTACTTTTATACTTTGATACAACAGCGGACGAGTATTAATTACCTTTATTTTATATGGATTAAGTTGAAAAACCAACATATCTTGTTGATATACCGGAGATGGGTCGAGCTTACGCTGAAGCATTTCCTTGTACATTTTTAAATCTTCCTGACGAGGGATATTTAAGTAGGTGATTTTGTTCGATTGTACAACGGAAAAGTTTGTAAACAATTCTTCTTGCGAGGGAACGGAAGCGGTATCAATCTGATCGATAAAACGTACGAGCTTCAAAGCCATTCCATTAAAATCATCATTAACTTTAAAAGAACGGGTGTCTTCCTCAGAAAATAATTTAATTGAATCGGCTTTTACAATCCTGCCAAATTGAAAGATAGATTTCGGACCGATTGAAAAATATCCGGCATTCATTCCATCTTTTACAGGAGTATTTTTAACCTCCGAATCGTAAAACATCACTTTGGAAACAAAAGGATATTTAAGTGTAATCGTATCTACGAATTTTGAAGCTGTAGCCGAATCAAGAAAACCATTATAGTAAGAAACCTCGGGTATCTTGTTTTGAAAAAACTCATTATACGATTGAATACTTTGTTCTAAAACATTAACCTTTTCTGAAACAAATTCATTCTCAATTGATTTTTTACTGTAGTTAAAAGCAAGATATAGCGAAAGAATAAATAGAATGGAGATGAGCGCTATGAAAGTAACACTCAACGAAAAATTTTTACGATAACCACTCTTCTTTTCCAAGGCCATAACCTACTTTTTATTCAGGTTTTCCTGCAAAAATTCTTCAAGTGCTTTATACAAAGCTGTTCTGCCTTGTTGTCTTAAAACTGGATTCGGTCCTTCTTCTTTCTCGATATAAGTAACTGAAACATTGCGTTTTTTAAGCTCCTTTACAAACTGAACACCTTGAGCAACGTTTACACGAGGATCTTTTGGGTTCTGAGCAATAAAAAGCGGTGCTTTAAATCTATCTGCATGAAAAACAGGCGAAGCAAAACGGATGTAATCTGTATCGGTTTCAGGGTTGCCAAATATTTCGTAGTACATCTGCAAATTGGATTTTAAGAATGGTGGTATTGTAGTTAAGTAGCTGAACAAGCTAATTACACCCGAATTTGAGCCACCACAAGCATAAATATCGGGATTTTTATACAAACAATTTAATGCAATAAAACCGCCTAAACCGTTGCCGTAAATGGCCACTTTCTTAGGATTAGCAATTTTCTTTGCAATGAGCCATTTTACACCGTCGTTCACATCATCCTGAATTTTATCGCTCCATTCTTTAAATCCGGCAGCATAAAATGATTTGCCATAACCACCCGAACCACGATAATTAACCTGTAGAACGGCATAACCCCTATTCGCAAAAAATTGAACATCTGCATTGTAGCCCCAAGTATTTCTACTTCCTGGGCCATTGTGTGGCAGAACCACCACCGGCAAATTAGTGGCTTTTTTATTTTTCGGTAGCGTTAAATAACCATTTATCTGCAAACCATCACTACTCTTATAGCTAATTGGTTTCATTTCGCTCATCTCTTCCTCGTTAATTGAAGGATTGATATCAGCTAGTTTTTTAATCTTATTCTGATTTGCTACATATAAATAATACGAACCCGGATTTCTATCCGTGTAAGTTCTCACCACAAAAACGTTGTCGTTTTTGTCTTTATCCATAATGCGCCATTCTGCACCTGGTAATAGTTGGTCTATTTTTGAGTAGGTTATTCGGGTGCTATCATCCAAATAATACTTCTCTTTTTTCCAGGTTTCACAAGTAACAAACATCATTTTTTTCTTTGCCTTCGAGTACTTGGCGTCAATTACATTTAAAGTGTCGTTGCCAAATAAAACCTGCTTTTCCGTCCCGGTTTTTAAATCGAGTACCACTAACGCATTTTTATCACGATTTACATTAGAAATTGCATACAAAACATCAGCCTCATTTTCTGAGAAAGCAACTGGCTGCAAAGTTGTTTGAAAGTTGTTGGTAATAACAGCCTTGAAAGGTATACGCTCATTTTCGCGGTATAAAAGCGTTTCATTTACACCATCGCTTGCAACGGCAATTTTTAAAATACCTTTATTATCGGTTACCCATTCTGTAATATTGCCCGGATTTTTAGCCGCAATTTCCATGTTTCCGGTACGTACATTTAGTCGGTAAACATCAAAAACAGTGGAATCGCGTTTATTAGAGGCAACAATTATATACTTATCATCAATTAGCTGATCTTCAATTACCCGAACACGGTTTTTCTCGTTAGAACTAAGCTGCTTTTGCTGACTACCGTCTTTGCTCACCACAAATAAATCAGATTTTCGTTCTTTTGATTCATCTTCAGTATAGTAAATGAGTTCATCATTACTCGTCCAAAAGTAAAAACTAATACTTTTGTCGGTTAAATGTGTTAGCTGTTTTATAGTTCCGCTTTCAATATCCTCAACAAAAAGATCAAGTTTTTTATCCTGAAGTTTTAAGTACGAAAGGCATTTCCCATCGGGCGATACATGATAGTAAGCCTTATCCTGGGTTCTGAAAAAATTATCAACAGGAATAGACAGCTCTTTTTTGGAACCTTTGCAAGCCCAAATAACAGCAACTAAAGCCAATAAAATAATCCTTTTAAACATAAACTCCTTTTAGGGACGACAAAAATATAATAACCTGATAGCTTAAATGCATTATGCAGTAAGAATGTTACTAACATTTAAACCTCGATTTTTTCCAATTTAGGATTTAAAATAAACACACAAAATAAAATACAGGTAACATTTAAAATACGTTTTATCTGATAGTGGAGTTTAAAGAATTAGGTATTAAAATGTTACATTTAAATCGAATATTTTGAAAATGAGGCCTGTAATTTTTATTCTTTTTCTTTTGATAAGCATTATTGCGAATGCACAAACTTTTCGTCCCGGAAGGCAAATTGCAAATGATGATGCGTCTTTAGCCATTCAATATTATCAGGATGGTGATTATGAAAAAGCTTCAGTTTTACTGGAAAAATTATTTGCAAACCCAAATAACGAAGGTTACTTTGATATCTACTTTAACGTTTTATTAAAGCTTAAGAAATATGATGTTGCAGAGAAAACGGTTCGAAAACAAATCAGGCAATCGCCAGATAACGAAATGTACACCGTTGCTTTAGGTAAGCTGCAACAAGAAAAAGGCGATGCCACGGCGGCAAATAAAATCTTTAATGAGGTTATAAATAAATTACCTAAAGACGAATTTAGGATAAGGATGCTTGCCAATAATTTTTATCGGTTCGAAAATTACGAATACGCGATTCAAACTTTTAAGCAAGGCAGAAAAATTTTAAACGATGATAAAGCCTTTGCATTTGAATTGTTAAATATCTATCGCTTTAAGAAAGATAAACCAATGCTGATGCAGGAATACCTAGATATTTTGCCAACTGCTCCGCAACTTCTACCTCAGGCAGAAGCCGTTTTATCAATGATTTTCGAAGATAAAAACGATTATCAAACCTTTCAAACGGGCATATTAAAGAAAATTCAAAAAGCACCTGATGCAGAAATTTACATCCAGTTACTTACCTGGAATTATATTCAGCAACAAGAATATGAAATGGCTTTGCGTCAATTAATTGCTTATGATAAACGTACAAAAGCTGATGGGACAACATTGTTTAATGCTGTTTACACATTTGTAGATAATGGCGCATATGAGGCCGCGATTAAAGCTTATGAATATATAATTACCAAGGGCAAAGAAAATCAATACTATTTGCCTGCTAAAATTGAATTGTTAAATACAAAGTATAATATACAAACCAAAGGCAAATTTAATCCGGCAGATTTAGAGGCTTTGGCTAAAGACTATCAAATTTTATTAGATGAAAATGGCAAGAACAAGAACACTTTATTTGCGATCAAAAAATGGTCAACCTTACAAGCTTACTACTTAAATCAGCCAAAAAAGGCTGAACTTGCTTTAGAAGAAGCACTAAAGTTGCCGGGATTAAGCCCACAAGAAAACGGTCAGTTAAAACTCGATTTAGGCGATATTTACATCTTAACCAAACAACCTTGGGAAGCGTTTTTAGTTTACGAACAAGTAAGCAAACAATTTGAAGGCCAGCCGATTGGCAACGAGGCCCGTTTTAGAAGTGCAAAACTTTCCTTTTACCAAGGGAATTTTGAGTACAGCGTGAGCCAATGCATGGTTTTGAAAGCTGCAACCACTCAATTAATTGCCAATGATGCTTTAAACTTAAGCCTTTTAATATCTGACAACATTCAAACGCCTGCCGATAGCAACGCGTTAAAAATGTATGCTGATGCAGAAATGTTGGTTTTCAGAAATCTACCTGAGCAGTCTATCAAAAAGCTCGACAGCATTTCTATAGCATTTCCACAAAACTCATTGGCTGATGCAATATTAATGAGCAAAGCTAAAATTTTAATCAAAGCTGAACAGTATGAAAATGCAGTAGCAATTTTGAAGAAAGTAGATGAAAATTATAAGGATGGAATTTGGACAGACGATGCACTTTTTACGTTAGGTGATTTGTACGAAAAGAAACTAAACGATATTGCACAGGCTAAACTATACTTTCAAAAATTAATAACCGATTACCCGGGTAGTATGTTTAGTGCAGAAGCTAGAAAAAGATTTAGAAACTTGCGTGGAGATGGCGTTTAATTTTCTTCTTCAATCTTCTCGTCTTCCTTTTTACCATAACGTCTTTCCATCTCTAATGCCAAACCAACCTCTACAACAACTGCGTAAAGCACACAATTAAATACTAATCCAAAAAAGTATAAGGCGGTGTTTGAGCTAAATAATTTCCATAAAAGTGTATGAGTTGGAAATTGAAAAACAGAATATAAATCAGCTAAAGAGCGTAACAAAAAGTTTGGCGCAAACACATGTCTGTCCTCCGATACGAAAGCAAAGAAACAAATTGTAGTTAAAATTGCAATAATAATAAATGCTTTGAAGCATCTGTAAGGGCGAAAAAATTTCATTGAGGAGTGATTGTTAATTCCAAAGCACTAAGTTCGAAAAATTTATGATTTATCGAAAATAATATAAAAACATTAACATTTAACTATTGAGACCGCAATTTACAGGCCATATTAGCCAAGCATATTATCTATATTTGCACATGCTTTTATACAATGTTACCTTAATATTAGAAGAAACCGCAGCCGAAGAATGGTTTAAATGGATGAACGAGATTCATATTCCGGAAGTGATGGCAACGGGAATGTTTGTATCTCACAGACTTTTAAAAGTTATAGATTCTCCAAACGAAGGCGTTACCTATTGTGCACAATACGTTGCAGAAAATTTAGAAAACTACAACGAATATCAGGATAAGTACGCTCCTGCCTTACAAGAAGTTTTGAATGTAAAGTTCAAAAACCGATTTGTAGCTTACAGAAGCTTAATGGAATTTGTTGGCTAACCAATAGCTACTTCAACTTTTCGTTATTTTTATGTCTTTCCGCATCGCGGATGCTTTTCTTTTGCAGATTTTTTTCGAAAGCATCCGTTAAATTGATACCAGTTTGATTGGCTAAACATACCAAAACGAAAATCACATCAGCCATTTCATCAGCCAGATTTACCTCTTCGTCACTTTTCTTGAAAGATTGCTCACCATATTTTCGAGCCATTATTCTGGCAACTTCACCAACTTCTTCCATCAAAATTGCGGTATTGGTTAATTCGTTAAAATAACGAATCCCGGTAGTGTTAATCCAATTGTCTACAGTTTTTTGTGCTTCTTCAATGGTCATTTTTACGTTCTTCTATTTCGGATTCTAATCTGCTGTTCAGATCAATTTTTGCTTCTTCAAAAAGAATTACTGAAGCCCCCCTTTCTCTTGCCCAACGATTTTTAACTTCTCCAATCAGCCTTGCCTTCTCAAAAAATGGTTCTGCCTTTTCCAGTTCTTTATTTGCAGTTCCTGATTCAACTATCAAAATTAAATCTTTTATTGGCTTATCCATTTTAAACCAATAAAGATAATCTGCATTGTAAGAAACTGCATTAATATCCTTGTATTTAGAATAATAATTAATCGCACCGGTTTGTCCATAATTATCAGCCCTTACAACAACAGCTGATTTATCTTTAACTTGTGCATAAGCAGAATCAGTAATTTTAGCTAGTTCAACCCAACCTTGCATATCAGCATAATCTTGGGGCAAATCATGATTTTTTCCATCTTCCCAACGCAAAGCACCAACTCGTTCAAATCTTTTGTGCTCCTTTACAATTTTATTTGGCGAATAAACCGGCATCACAAGAGGTAATATGTACACAAATGAACCGATTATGAAAACCATCAATCCAATAAAAAAAGCATGCCTGTTTTTGATAAGTTCAGTGATATATACGCTTCCAAATGCCAACAGAATTGGGTACAAACCTAAAGCATAATAGGCCTTTGCATTAAAATAACTGAATATTATTAACGTGATAAAATAGGAAAGAAAAACCCATAAATGTTTCTTAAATGGTTTATAAATCACAAAACCTAAAAAAGCGGCAAGAAGAATAAAAATATCACTGATGAAAGATAGCATTTGATCCTTAAAAAAATCGATATGCTTAACATTTACCAATTGGGTTTCAGCAAGCTCTTTCATATGATGAATAACCGGGAAATCATTGTTAAATTGCCAGATTACGTTTGGCGAAATCATTACAACTGCTAGTAAAGTGGCGTAGTAAAAATGCCTATCTCTAAAAATTGCCCTTCTAGGTGTTATTAGAATTGCAGGCAACAAACCCATCACCAGAAACAAAATATTATACTTATTTAGAAAACCTAAAGCTATGCTTATCGCTAAGCAATAAATATAGTTACTTTGCAGGTTTTCAAAATAACTTATCCCGAAATAAAATACTGCTGTCCATGCTAAAACATCAAAAGAATTGGGTTGATATAGTATGTTTAGCCTGATAAATACAGAACATATAAAGGCTACTGCAACTAAGCATTTAGAATATAAGTTTCCATGTAGCTTGCCAACAATTAACCAGCAAAAAACCATTGTTAAAACGCCAAATAATGCTGGAAAAAATCTAACCCAGAAAATTCCATTGCCTAAAAACTTTATAATCAGCGAGAAAAGCGATGTTAGTGGGGGAACAGAGGTAAATCCAGCGGCCAAATGGTTCGCTTGATCTAAATGCAAAAACTCATCACGATGAAGCTCATAGATATCATTAACAAGAATGTAACTTAAAATAAATTTCAGCAAGATAAATCCTACCAAGAAAATCATTTCAAAAGAAGTTCTTTTTTGCTCCTTCATTTACTCCTTATTCTTAGTATCTATCAAAATCGTAACCGGACCGTCATTAAGCAAACTGATTTTCATATCCGCTCCAAAAATTCCGGTTGCTACTTTTTTACCAAGCAAAGCCGTTAACTTTTCTATCATTTTCTCATAAAGCGGAATCGCAAAATCTGGTCTTGCAGCTCTGGTAAAACCCGGTCTGTTTCCTTTTTTCGTTGCGGCAAATAAAGTAAACTGACTAACCAGAAGAATACTCCCACCAACATCCGCGAGCGCTTTATTCATCAAATCATTCTCGTCGGAAAATACACGCATATTTATAATTTTTTGAGCCAACCAATCCAAATCTTCAACCGTATCAGCATCTTCAATGCCCAAAAGCACTAAAAAACCGTGTTCTATTTGACCGGTAATATTGCCATCAACAACGCAACTTGCCTGTGTAACTCTTTGTAAAACTGCTCGCATATAATGTAGGATATTGTAATGCGAAAGATAGGAATTTTGAAGAAATATTAATGCCTTGTATCGTTACCGTGGTAAATACTGAGGTAACTTTCGTACCTCGAAATGGCAATGTTGCCATTATTTACAGCATCTATTACAGCACAACCTGGCTCGTTAACGTGCCTGCAATTATTGAAACGGCAATCATGCGAAGTTTTGAAAATCTCTCTAAAAAAATGCCCCAATTCTTCTTTTTCAATATCAATAACACCCAATTCTCTTATCCCAGGCGAATCAACAATGAAACCACCTTGAGGCAATTCAAACATTTCGGCAAAAGTTGTGGTGTGTTGTCCTTTATCGCTCCAATCCGAAACCTCACCTGTGCGTAAATCTCTATCAGGCAATAAAGCATTAATTAAACTCGATTTCCCAACACCCGAATGGCCAGAAATTAAGGTTATTTTGTCGGTAATTAGTTCTTGTATTACAGGAATATTTATGCCTTTTAAAGCCGAAACTTCATAAGTAGCATATCCAATGTTCTCATAAATTTCCTTAAACTCTTGCAAAATCTCTAAGCCTTCTTTACTAAACAAATCGAGCTTGTTAAAAACTAAAACAGCAGGCACATCGTAAGCCTCGGCAGTTACCAAAAACCTATCAATAAAACCCAACGAAGTTCTCGGCGAGGCCAAGGTTACCACCAAAATCGCCATATCTAAATTAGCCGCCAAAATTTGCGCTTGTTTACTTAGATTAATCGATTTCCGGATGATGTAATTTTTTCTAGGCAACAGCTCGTTAATTAAACCCTGCTCGCTGTCATTTTCCAAATCAAATTTCACCCGGTCGCCAACGGCAATCGGGTTGGTGGTTTTTATACCCTTAATCCTGAATTTCCCAACAATACGGCAGTCATAACGTTCGCCATTATCGGCTAAAACATTATACCAACTCCCGGTAGATTTAATAACTAAGCCCTGCATATTTGCTGTAAAGGTAAGAAAAGGATGGAAGATGTTTATTTTAAAATAGAAGTTGAGATTGATTAAGATTTGGAAAGCAAAACCTCATTTCCATTTTAACGTTCGTCCTGCTTTCCACTTTATTCCGCTGCGCTCCATGCTCGCTTCAATCAGGTTTAAAAACTTAAGATTTTGCAGTTTAACAAAGTTTTGCTTGTATATCGTCGTAATTTTGGCCGAAGCAAAGTCGTTTGTTAGTCAGAGCCAATTGAAGTTCTTTTACGATCGAAAACCGATGACTTTAAATAGTTTAGAAAACTTCATAATATAATTGATTTAACTAATATTATCTTCGTTTAAAAACTAAAGCATGGAAAACTTTAAAATTATTGGCATTTCAATAGAAACTACAAACCAAAACAATCAAGCTGCTGCAGATTTAAGCCAACTTTGGGGAAAATTCTACAACGACCAGGTTTTCAATAGAATCCCCAACAAAGAAAGTGAAGATGTTTATGCAGTTTACACCGAATATGAAAGTGACTATACCGGTAAATACACTACAATTATTGGCCAGCGGGTAAATTCTTTGGATAATATCCCGGATGGTTTAGTTGGTAAAGAAATTAAAAACGAAAAGCTTTTAAAATACACAGCAAAAGGAGAAATGCCTCAAGCAGTTGTAGAAACCTGGCAAGAAATCTGGTCGGAAGATGCAGAATTAAATAGAGCTTATGTTGCCGATTTTGAAGTTTACGGTGCAAAAGCGCAACAAGGTGCAGATTCGGAAGTGGAGATTTTTATTGGGGTTGGGTAGTTTATATATACATTATAAAAATTTCGTCATTGCGAGGCACGACCGACTTACATTTTAACGCTCTTGAAAGGCAAGAAACTCAAATAGTACCACAAATCGAATTTAGCTAAACCTGACAGCCGCGGAAATACTTTTTGTTCATCTCTCGAAATAGATTGCCACGTCGTTCCTCCTCGCAATGACGATAATAGGAAAGGCAGTAGCATCGACAAAAAGATTGTAGCAAATGGCAGGACTGCTGCAACCGAACTGTGCAGAACCTTGCTTTTCTAATTATTTTTTTCGGGTAAAAATAAACAAGTACCCGTTTACAGCTAACAATGGATTAAAAAACCACCTCAAACCCCTCCTTGAAAACAAGGCGGGGAATTAAAAACCTAAATTAGTTTCGAGTTCAAAAAATAGCGTTATTACATTCAGTTAAACGTTTTATTAAAATATTTTCAAATAAATTTTAAAATTGTTTGCATTTAAGAAAAATAATCATCTACTTTACGGTGTACAAAGTACACAAAGACAAAATGACTTATAACACTTCGATTATTACAACGATTATTATTACCACCGGGATAAACCAGAGGGGCTAATTTGTTGTAAATTGAATTAACATAAAACACAGAAAGCGTCCCGACACAAATCGGGACGCTTTTTTTTTAAACCGAAAACCATAGAAAATTGCACAAACCATTGATTAACAAGCAAAATTGCAAGATTCATTAAAACCAAAAACAATGAAAGTATTAAAATTCGGCGGCACATCCGTAGGTTCGGCCGAGAACATTAAAACGCTACTAAACATAGTAGCTAAAGAAAAATTACAAAGCAATCCGGTAGTTGTATTATCGGCAATGAGTGGCGTAACCAATTTGCTAACCGAAATGGCCGAAAAAGCCGAACGAGGTGAAGATTACGACACTGGACTTAAGGAAATTGAGGCTAAACATTTCGCCGTTATCCGTTCGTTGTTACCAGCAGCAGCGCAAAACCCCGTGTTTACCCGCCTAAAAATTTTCTTCAATGAATTAGAAGATTTATTGCAAGCTGTAACCAACCTTAAGGAGTTGAGTTTGCAAACTAAAGACCAGATTTTAAGCTATGGCGAGCGCTGTTCATCTTTCATGATTGCGCACATCGCATCGCAACAATTTGCCGAAGCTTTGTATGTAAATGGCGCTGAATTTATTAAAACCGATAGCAACTTCGGACAAGCAAAGGTTGATACTGAGCTAACGGAAATGCTGATCAACGATTTCTATCAAGGAAATAAAGATAAAGTGCTTTTCGTAACGGGTTTTATCGCCAGCAATGCAGCGGGCAGAGTGACTACGCTTGGTCGTGGTGGTTCTGATTACACCGCAGCAGTTTGGGGCGCAGCGTTAAATGCAGAAGAAATTGAAATCTGGACTGATGTAAACGGCATGATGACTGCCGACCCACGCATTGTTAAAAAAGCATTTTCTTTACCAGAATTGAGCTACACAGAAGCAATGGAATTGAGTTATTTCGGTGCGAAAGTAATTTATCCGCCGACAATGATTCCCGCTTTTATGAAGAAAATCCCGTTGGTTATTAAAAATACTTTTCATCCAGATTTTGCAGGAACTTACATAAAAAGCGATGTGAAGGCATCAAGTTTACCAATAAAAGGCATTTCATCTATCGACCACATCAGCATCATTAACCTAACCGGTAGCGGCATGGTTGGCAAGGCGGGTTTTAGCGGCAGATTGTTCTCTTTACTTTCTCGCGAGCAGATTAACGTGGTTTTGATTACGCAATCATCATCAGAGCATAGCATTACTTTCGCGGTTAAACCAACTGATGCCGGACAAGCGATTGCCTTAATTAAAAAGGAATTTGAACTGGAGTTAGATGCCAATAAACTAGCTTTGCCCGAAGTAGAAAATAATCTTGCTGTTTTGGCTATTGTTGGCGAAAACATGAAACGTACGCCAGGCATGAGTGGTCGTTTATTCAGCGCTTTAGGTCGTAACGGTATTAACGTTAGGGCTATTGCTCAAGGTTCGTCTGAGTATAACATTTCGGTAATTATTAGTGCAGCTGATTTATCGAAAGCGGTTAATGCGGTTCACGATGCTTTCTTTACCGATTTAAAACGTACGTTAAATATTTTCTGCTTAGGTACAGGAAACATCGGCAAAACTTTGTTTAATCAGTTAAAAGAGCAAATGCCTTTCTTGGCAGCAAATAACGATTTACAGGTTAAGGTTGCAGGCATTAGCAATACCCGAAAAATGATTTTCAATCCAGAGGGTTTATCGCTAGAAGATTGGGAAAATGAACTGAATACAAATGGCGAGCAGGCTGATTTGGCCGGTTTTGTTGAACGCATGAAAGCGCTAAACTTACCAAACTGCGTTTTTGTAGACAATACCGCTGCCGAATCCCCAATTCAGTTTTATCAAGGTGTTTTTGAAAGCAGCATTTCGGTAGTTACTTGCAACAAAAAAGGTAACTCGGCCGATTTTGCTCAATACAAATCATTTAAAGATACTGCCCGTAAATTTGGGGTTGATTTTTATTACGAAACCAACGTTGGTGCAGGCTTACCAATTATCCGTACCCTAAAAGAGCTAATGATGAGTGGCGATAAAGTGGCCAGAATCGAGGCGATTTTATCTGGAACGATTTCCTACATCTTTAACAATTTTAAAGGCGAAGCTGGTTTTTATGAAACGGTTAAAGAAGCGCAGGAATTGGGTTATACCGAACCAGACCCTCGCGATGATTTAAATGGAAAAGATTTTATGCGTAAAATGTTAATCTTAGCTCGCGATGCAGGTTACCCCTTAGAAGCGGATGATGTAAAAATCGACAATATTTTACCTGAGGCTTGTTTAAACGCGACTTCTGTTGAAGATTTCTATTCAGAATTACAGAAAAATGCAGCATACTTTGAAGATCTGAAAAACAAAGCAGCAAACGATGGAAAGGTTTTACGCTATATCGGTAAGCTTGAAGATGGCAATGTAGAAATCAGCTTGCAAATGGTTGATGATAGTCATCCTTTCTATATGCTTTCTGGAAGTGATAATATTATTTCGTTCACTACTGATAGGTATAAAGCTCGTCCGCTTGTGGTAAAAGGCCCGGGTGCAGGTGCAGAAGTTACCGCAGCTGGTGTTTTTGCTGATATTATAAATGTGGGTTCTTTAAGTTAATTAAGATACAGTTTGTCATGCTGAGCCTGTCGAAGCACTTTTTTCAAAGGTCTTCGATAAACTCAGAATGACAACTTTCGTAATTTGAACGATTACTAAATAACTCAGAAAAAAAGATTTTTAATTGATTTTGGAGAAAGGCTTTTATTCCTTACTCCTTCATCCTTATTCCAATATGAAAGACAATATAAAAGTTTTCGCCCCAGCAACCGTAGCCAACGTGGTATGTGGTTTCGACGTGTTGGGTTTCGCCGTTAATGAGCCCGGCGACGAAGTGGAAATGCGTTTAACCGAAACACCTGGCGTTGTTATAAAAAAAATTACTGGCGATGATGGTAAATTACCTTTAGATGCTGCTAAAAATACGGTGAGTGCAAGTGTTCAGCATTATTTGCAACACATTAATCGATTGGATGTTGGTGTAGAAATCGAACTGCATAAAAAGATGCCAATCGGTAGCGGTCTGGGTTCTAGCTCAGCAAGTACTGTTGCAGGTTTATACGCCATAAACAAATTAATGGGCGATTTATTAACTGCCAAAGAGTTAGTTCCTTTCGCGATGAAAGGCGAAGAACTGGCCTGCGGTTATGGGCACGCCGATAATGTTGCGCCTGCTATAATGGGCGGATTTGTTTTAATTAGAAGTTACGAACCACTTGATGTAATTTCTTTACCTACGCCTATCGGGATGTATGCAGCAATTGTTTATCCACAGGTTGATGTACCCACCAAAGACGCCCGCCAGATGATTCGCAGCAAGGTATTTTTAAAAGATGCAGTAACCCAATGGGGAAATGTTGCAGGCTTAGTAAGTGGATTATTTATGAATGATTTCGACTTAATTGGCAGAAGTATGAAAGATGTTTTGGTTGAACCAACCCGTTCGATTTTAATTCCTGGTTTTGAAGAAATGAGAAGCCTGGCTATGGAAAATGGTGCAATCGGTTTTGGTATTTCAGGCTCAGGCCCATCGGTTTTTGCTTTAACAAAAGACGAAGAAACTGCCAGAAAAATAACCAAAGCGCAGCAACAACATCTTCATAAAATTAATATTAACAGCAAAGCTTTTGTTTCTTCGGTAAATGCTGAAGGACCGAGAGTTATTTAAGTAATAAGTTTTACGTTATAAGTTAACTAGTGCAAAACTTAAAACATAAAACTTAAAACCTACAACTTAAACCATGAAACTATACTCAACCAACAATAAAGATTTACGTGTTTCTTTTAAAGAAGCCGTTTTTAATAGCATGCCACAAGATAAAGGCTTGTATATGCCCGTGGAAATCCCTCAATTGGATGCTGATTTTATCGAGAATATTGAAAAATATACTTTACCAGAAATTGCATATAAAATTGCTTCAACATTATTAAAGGATGAAATCCCAGCCGAGGATTTAAAAGCCCTGATTGATGATGCCATCAATTTCGAAGCGCCAGCAGTAAAGCTTGATGATAAAACTTTTGTACTGGAACTTTTTCATGGCCCATCATTAGCATTTAAAGATTTTGGCGCTCGTTTTATGAGCCGGGTAATGGCTTATTTCTTAAAAGATGGCGAACAATTATTAGATGTTTTAGTGGCAACTTCTGGCGATACAGGCGGTGCCGTTGCACTCGGTTTCTTAGGCGTACCGAATACAAGGGTTACTATTCTTTATCCAGAGGGAAAGGTTAGTCCGATACAGGAATTGCAGTTAACCACCAACGGACAGAACATTAGAGCTGTTGAAGTAAAGGGTACTTTTGATGATTGCCAGGCTTTAGTTAAACAAGCGTTCGCAGATGATGAACTGAATGAGAAATTCCGTTTAACTTCTGCTAATTCGATTAATATTTCAAGATTAATTCCGCAAACTTTCTATTATTTTAACACTTATGCACAATTAAAAAGGCAAGGCTTAAATAATGTAATTTTCTCTGTTCCTAGCGGAAATTTTGGAAATATTGGTGCTGGTTTACTGGCTTACAAATTAGGTTTGCCTGTTAAACAATTTATTGCAGCTACAAATGTAAACGATACCGTTCCTCGCTTTTTAGAAACTGGTATTTATGAAACTAAACCATCCACACAAACCTATTCTAACGCAATGGATGTTGGCGCACCAAGCAACTGGGTTCGCATTATGGATTTGTTTAATCAAGATGTAGATGGATTGAAAAAAGTGGTCACTTCTTATCGTTTTACCGATGAGCAAACCCTTGAAGGCATAAAGGAAATCGATAGTAAACTTAATTATGTGGCTTGCCCGCATACTGCAATTGCTTATTTAGCAATTGAAAAGTACAGAAAAGAAAATCCTGCTGATGATAGTGCTGCTGTATTTTTATCTACTGCACATGCCTGCAAATTCCCTGATATTTTTCCTGAAGACATTGCTGCAAAAATTGAAATTCCAGAGCAGGTTAAAGCGTTAGAAAGTAAACCAAAACAAGCTTCAAAACTAGGCGTAGATTTTGAAAGCTTTAAAAATTACTTGTTGAGTAAGGATTAAACCCGATTTCTTAAGGATTGAAGCTCATTTTTTATTAAGAGAAAAAAGATATAAATTTGATTACTAATGCTACAAAATTGTTTGCATTAGTAATCATTCCTAATCGCTCCTAAAAATGACAACAATTGATAGAAGATCTAATCTTTCTTATAAAGAATTTATTGAGAAATATCAAAAAACTGGTACTCCCGTTATCTTAGAAAATGCTACCGAAGCATGGGGAGAAAATAAAATTTTTACGCCCGAATTTTTCAAAAAGAACTTTGGTGATAGAACAACCAATTTTGCTACTGAAAAATACACCATTTCTCAAATTCTTGATTTAACAGAAAAAAGCACGCTGGAAAATCCTGCACCCTACCCTGTTAAGTTTAACATTCTTCAGCAACTACCTGAGCTACTAGATTATTTTAAGCCATTACACATGAATTTGTGTACGCCGAATTGGCTTAAGGCAAAAGTCTTAAAAAATAAACTTTCTAACGCAATGGATTTACACATCGGCGGTATAGGAAATGCCTACGAAGTTCATAAAGATACTTATCATGTTCATGCTTGGCTCATTCAGCTTTACGGAGAAAAGGAAGTTATTGTTTTCCCAAAAGACCAGGAAGAATTGATGTACCCGGGAAAGGGTGGCTTACTGGCTTCACGTTCACCAATTAACATAATGAACCCTGATTATGAGAAATATCCAAGGTTTAGAGAGGCAACACCAATTAAGGCAACACTTAAAGCTGGAGAAGTATTGTATATTCCAAGCGGCATTTGGCATACAACAAAAGCCTACGGACAAAACATTTCTACAATTATCGATCAGATGAATTCTTCAAACTTCAAAGCCTGGCGCAACGATGTTTATTCATATAAAGCTTATCATGATAAAAAAAGAGCGGTGGTTGATTACATTGCAGCAAGTTTTATAGGTGCAGCTTGCAAAATTGGCGATAAAATTGGTGTTAAATTCGAATAACAAAAAAAGTTTAATATAAGGGTCGGACAATTTTCGGCCCTTCTTTATTTAAAAACAACTATATATTGATAATCAAAGTGCAACAGAAAAAAATATTGATGTACAATCAACACGGAATTTAACGTTTTAAATAAGAGAAACATTTTTTAAATTAGATTTCTCGTATTATCAACATTTCTAGCCGATGATTATTAAAGAGATTGAAGATGCAAGCGCAGATTTATATAGCAAAGCTTTACCACACATTTCTATAGATTGTGTGCTTTTTGGCTTCCGAGATAATTGCCTTAACACTTTATTACTAAAATTTAAGGATGAACAGAATTGGATGCTACCTGGTGGTTATGTGCATAAAGATGAATCATTGGATGATGCCGCAAAACGTATTTTGCTTGAACGAAGTGGCGCTGAGAAGATATTTTTAAATGTATTTAACGTTTTTGGCAACTTAAATCGTTCTGAAGTCTTCTTCGAAGATTACAATGATGATTTGTGGCATAAACAGCGTTTTGTAAGTGTTGGTTATTATGCATTGGTAGACCATACAAAGGTAACTCCCGTCGTAGATGTTTATTCAGATATTTGTGAATGGGTGCCAGTCGATAATCTTCCAAATACGATAATGGACCATGGGGATATTGTAAAAAAAGCGCTGGCTACACTTCGCGAACAAATCAGTTATAAACCTATCGGATATAATTTATTGCCAGAAACATTTACAATGCCCGAATTACAGGCATTGTACGAAGCCATTTTAGGGCAAAAGTTAAACAGGGGTAATTTCTACCGAAAAATAATGCGTTATAACATCCTGATTAAACTTAAAGAATCAAGGAAAGGTGGCGCACATAAAGCACCGAATTTATATCGTTTTGATGAAGAAAATTATAAAAAAGCCTTAAACGATTTTAGCTGGTAATAAAAAAAGCCAGAATTTCTTCTGGCCTTTTCAAATAATAATTATTCACCTTTTTGTGTTTTTATAGATTGAAGCTCTCTTTTAAGCTCATCTATCTGTTGCTGCTGCTCTTTAATACTTCCAACCAAAAGCGGAATCAAACGCTCATAATCTACTTTAGTCATTGTAGCAGAATTAAAGGCATTTTTTCCTGCCGGATATTGCTTCGCCTGCACAGCCACTACCGATGGCACAGCCGCTTTTGCATCCGTGCCAACAAAGCCATACTGTGGCGTTGATGGAAGTTTCAACTTTTCCGCCCAGGCTTTATCGTAATTAAAGCTTACAGGCTGTAATTTCGAAACCATCTCTAGTGAGTTATTTACAGGTTTAACATTATTTTGTGCAACCTCTTGTGCACGAAGTGAAAATGATGCGGCAACAAAAAATACCGCGAATGAAATTGCTCGTTTCATATTATGATGTATTTAGAATTTATAAATATTTAATTGCTCTCAAAAAATCTGAAAGACATGGAAAGATTATTGGAAAATATCTTTCTAAATGGATGGTGGAGGCGTTAAAACCTCAGGAAAATAGGCTGCAATCGAAAAATTATCAGGAATAATCAATTTCTGCTCTAGCACTGGAAATAAATGTAAAGATGAATCGAAGAAAACCTGATTATCAAAATATTCATGCTCAATTTTCTTCTCTTCTTTTTCGGCATCGTCACCTAATGCGATGTATTCAATATTTGAAATCGATGATTTTAAATACGACAGCACATCACTCACCTTCAAAAATAAAGTAAGCGCAATGCAAATAATTAAAACGTATTTAAAACTGATAAACTTCATTGCTACAAATATAAGTTGTACAATTTGTTAAACAAGTTATTGTAGGTTAAAGTTTTGCAAGAATTTTGTTCATTTCACTTGTTACCAAATCGATATCGGCTACGGTGGTACGCCAATTTACAAATGCAGCTCTAATCCCTTTTTTGCCTTTATAAACCGTTGCGGTCATAAAAACTTTTCCGCTTTCGTTCAAAGTATTTAAGAACTCAGCAATCTTTTCATCATTGGTTAGTGTGAAGCAAACTGTATTTAAACGTATCGGAGCCAACAATTTAAAGGCAGCATTTTCATTTATAAATGATGAAAAGTAAATGGCTTGCTCTACATTTTGTTCAACAATTTGTTGATAACCAGACTTACCATAGCTTTTCAACGTAAACCAAGCTGGCAAAGCCTTCAATCGACGAGAGTTTTCAGGCAAAAAATTCAGGTAGTTGAAATTTTCCAATGGGTTTCCTAAATAAGCAGCATTTGAATTTTGGAAAGTTTCCATCTGTAGTAATTGATGCTCATTTCTGATTAAGAACACCGCACTCTCATAAGGTACATTTAACCATTTGTGGCAATCAACGGTTATACTGTCAGCAAATTCCCAACTATTTAATAAGTGAGCGTATTTTGGAGAACATGCAGCAAAACCACCGAAGGCTGCATCAATATGCCACCAAAAATTATATTTTTCTTTAAGATTATGGATGGCTTTAAAATCGTCAAAATCGACCGTATTTACAGTTCCTGCACTTGAAATTAGAATAAATGGTTGCCCATTTAATGCGATTATTTTTTGTTCTAAATCAAGAATATCAATAGCTTCTCTATTTCCTTCCGCAACTTCAATCTGAATAACGTTATCACTTCCCAGTCCCAACATGGCTAAAGATTTTACCGCTGATGAATGTGGCGTTGCCGATAAAACC
This sequence comes from Pedobacter aquatilis, assembly GCF_032678425.1. GTDB lineage: Bacteria > Bacteroidota > Bacteroidia > Sphingobacteriales > Sphingobacteriaceae > Pedobacter > Pedobacter aquatilis_B. The sequence goes on from NZ_JAVTSG010000001.1 coordinate 747,035, forward strand.
TTTACCGAGCCAGAAATTCCTTCACGGGCGAAATCCTTACCGTGCAGTCTACCTATCCACTGGCGTGCAACGGCAAGGCTGGTAAAATTCGACAAAGTTGCACCCGTTACAAAACCACCGAAAAAACTATCTGGAAGGTTAAAAAGTGAGCATAACAGTTTAATTGTTTCTAATTCAATAGCGGCTGATACATCTCCATTACCTTTTGCAGTTTGTGTATTTTGGTCGTAAACTGTTGCAAGCCAATCTCCTGCAATGGATGCAGGCGTTGTACCTCCGGTAACAAACCCCCAATATCTTGGTCCAGAAGAAGCGACAATGGTTGGCTCGAAACGTTGGTTAAATTCCTTTAAGGTTTCAACAGTACCCAAACCTTCAATGTCCAAATCGTTAACCATTTCAGTTTTCGATTGAGCACAGGTTGACCGATTATTAATAGCATTTAAGTAATCTAATCCTTGCTGCGAAACTTGATTAATTATTTCCTCGAGGTTTTGTAAATCGTTATTTAAATGGCTCATAATAAGATTAGGGATATAGAAAGTCATTACTAGGTACGAAGCAATCTCTCCTTTAAGTCAATTGCTTTGCGCTTCGCAACGAAGTGCGTAATAATTTTAAAAAACAGCTTTCGCAATTTGTTTGGTTTGTTCTGGTCTGCCCATAGTGTAGAAGTGTAAAACAGGTGCACCAAAATCTATCAATTCTTTACATTGCTTAATCATAGCTTCGGTTCCGATTTCCTTTGCTTCTGCATTATTTTTTGCATAAGATAATGCATCCGTTAATTCTTCGGGTAAATCTATGTGGAAAATTTTAGGCAAAACATTAAGCTGCGTAAGTGTGCTTATTGGTTTCAAGCCAGGGATAATCGGAACGTTAATATCGTTTTCGCGGCATTTTTTAACGAAATCAAAATATTTCTGATTGTCGAAAAACATCTGTGTTACTATAAATTCTGCACCCATATCAACCTTCCTCTTCAAATATTTAAAGTCGGCGTTTAAGTTAGGGGCTTCAAAATGTTTTTCAGGATATCCGGCTACGCCGATACAAAAATCGCTTTTAAAGGTTTCGATATCTTCGTGTAAGAATTTACCTTCATTATGGTTTTTGATGTGCTCAATTAAATCTGTAGCGTAACAATGTCCGCCTTTTGTTGGCACAAAAGCACTATCGGCAGCACGGGCATCGCCTCGCAAAGCCAAAACATTATCGATACCTAAAAACTGTAAATCGATTAGAGCATTTTCGGTTTCCTCTTTAGTAAAACCACCACAAATTAAATGTGGAACGGCATCAATTTTATATTTATGAATAATTGCAGCACAAATTGCAATAGTTCCAGGACGTTTACGATAGGATACTTTTTGCAATAAACCGTTTTCTTGTTCCTTATAAATGTAATCTTCTCTAAGCGATGTCACATCAATAAATGGTGGATTAAACTCCAAAAGCGGATCAATCGCATCATAAATCCATTGAATACTTTGCCCTTTTATCGGTGGTAATAATTCAAAAGAGAATAAGGCTTTGCCGTTTGCGTTTTTTATATGGTCTGTAATTTTCATTGAGTACGTAGTATATAGTAGTTAGTATCCTGATTAAATGCCTAAACTTTTTTGCAAACCACTAATCATTTTTTGTATTTCATTTATCTGGATTATTGTTTCATCATAAATGATTTTATCAATATACCCAAATTCAAAAGCTATTATTATTTGTGTCTCCAGCTCGAATGCGGAACCCAAACTGATACTTAAAAATTGATTTAGTTCTTTGTTAGATTTCCTCCCGCATCCTTCAGCAATATTTGATGGTATCGATATAGCACAGCGTGTTATCTGAGATGTTAAAGAATATTTTTCTTCTGATGGAAATGTTCTGGTAATTTGAAAGACAGATTTAGATACTTCAATCCCCATTTTCCAAACTTTAAGCTCTCTGAAATTATGCATTTTGTCTAATTACTTTATACTAAATACTAACTACTCGATTAATAAGCCAAATTCGGACTCAACCACCTTTCAACCTCTTCAACCGACATATCTTTCCTCATGGCATAATCTTCAATTTGATCTTTAGTAATTTTTCCTAAACCAAAATATCTTGATTCTGGGTTGGAGAAATAAAATCCACTTACTGCTGCTGTAGGATACATAGCATAGCTTTCAGTAATCTTCAAACCTATTTTTTCTTCTGCATCTAAAAGTGCAAATAAAGTGCCTTTTTCGGTGTGTTCTGGACAAGCAGGATAACCTGGTGCCGGACGAATACCTACATATTCTTCTTTAATTAATTCATTATTGGATAAATTTTCATCTTTTGCATAACCCCAATATTCCTTGCGAACCAATTCATGTAGTTTTTCTGCAAAAGCCTCTGCTAATCGATCTGCAAGTGCTTTTACCATGATGCTGTTATAATCGTCGTAGTTTTTTTCGAACTCAGCGACCAGTTCGTCACAGCCTATGCCCGTTGTAACTGCAAAACCACCAAAATAATCTTGCACGCCACTCTCTTTATCTGCAATAAAATCTGACAAAGCATAATAAGGCTGACCATCTACTTTTTCTGCCTGCTGACGTAAAGTATGAATCCGTACTTTTTCGGCTTTGCCATTTTTTAGTTTTTCATCTGCTTTAAGCGTATTGCTTCGCACTTCAAGCTCTATATCATCGCCTATGGCATTAGCTGGCCAAAAACCAAATACCGCCTTTGCAGTTAAAAGCTTTTCATCTACGATTCTGTTTAACAATACTTGTGCATCATCAATAAGTTTTTTGGCTTCATTGCCAACATTTTTATCATCAAATATTTTAGGATAACTACCACGAAGCTCCCAGGTATGGAAAAAGGGTGTCCAATCTATGTATGGTACAAGTTCTGCCAACGGATAATCATCCAACACTTTAGTTCCGGTAAAACTTGGTGCCGGAGCAACTTTTGTAACGTCTATCTTAAATTTATTTTCCCTTGCTTGTTCTAAAGTTTTAAAACGTTTATCCGAACGTTTGTTCAAATGCGCTTCACGGGCCTTATCATATTCGGCTTTAATGCCTGCAACATATTCATCCTTCGTTTCAGGATTCATTAAAGTACTACAAACCGTAACACTTCTCGAAGCATCTAAAACATGAATTGCAGGGCCGGAATAATTTGGCGCAACCTTAACAGCAGCATGGATACGAGAAGTTGTTGCACCGCCAATAATTAAAGGAATAGTAAAGTTTTCACGTTCCATTTCCTTTGCAAAGTGTACCATTTCATCCAATGATGGTGTAATTAATCCACTTAAACCAATAATATCAGCATTTATTTCTTTGGCTTTTTTGATGATATCCTGAGCAGGAACCATCACACCCAAATCTACAATTTCGAAGTTATTACATGCCAAAACTACACCTACGATATTTTTACCAATATCGTGTACATCACCTTTTACGGTAGCCATTAAAACTTTACCTGCCGATGAACTTTGATTTTGATCAGGATTATCTAACTTTTCTTGCTCGATAAATGGAAGTAAATAAGCTACTGCTTTTTTCATTACCCTTGCCGATTTTACAACCTGTGGCAAAAACATTTTCCCTGCGCCAAATAAATCACCCACAATGTTCATCCCATCCATTAACGGGCCTTCAATAACCTGAATCGGACGGGCATACTTCTGGCGAGCTTCTTCTACATCATCATCGAGATATTCTACAATACCTTTAACCAACGAATGAGATAATCTATCTTCAACCGGGCCTTTTCGCCACTCATCATCCTTAACAATTTCTTTGCCTTTAGATTTTACGGTATCAGCGTACTCAACCAATCGTTCGGTTGCATCTTCCCTTCTATTTAAAAGAACATCTTCAACTCGTTCTAATAATTCTGGCGGAATTTCCTGATAAACTTCCAACATACCCGCATTAACAATCCCCATATCTAAACCCGCTTGAATGGCATGGTATAAAAACGCAGAGTGCATCGCTTCGCGGACGACATTATTTCCTCTGAAAGAGAATGAAATATTCGAAACACCGCCACTTACCTTTGCGTAAGGCAAGTTTTCTTTTATCCACCTTGTGGCATTTATAAAATCAACAGCATAGTTGTTATGCTCTTCCAATCCGGTTGCAACAGTTAAAATATTAGGGTCGAAAATAATATCCTCTGGAGGAAAACCGATTTCATTAACTAAAATATCATAACTGCGTTTACAAATTTCTTTTCTACGCTCATAATTATCGGCCTGGCCTTGTTCATCGAAAGCCATAACTACAACTGCTGCGCCATATTGCATAATTTTTTTGGCGCTTTCGCGGAATTTATCCTCACCTTCTTTAAGCGAAATCGAGTTTACAATTCCTTTCCCCTGCAAGCATTTCAAACCATTCTCGATAACCGACCATTTCGAGGAATCGACCATGATAGGCAATTTGGCAATATCAGGTTCGGATGCAATAAGGTTTAAGAATTTGGTCATGGCTGCTTCCGAGTCAAGCATACCTTCATCCATATTTACATCAATTACCTGCGCACCGCCTTCAACTTGTTGCAAAGCAACGGCAAGAGCGGCTTCATAATCGCCACCTAAAATCAGTTTAGAAAATTTAGGTGACCCTGTAATATTGGTTCTTTCACCAACGTTTACAAAAATACTTTCAGGCGTTATCGTTACGGGCTCTAACCCACTCAAACGCATATAAGGCTCGATTACAGGCAATTTCCTAGGCGATGCTTTTCTTGCATTGTTAGCAATACAACAAATATGATCTGGAGTTGTGCCGCAACAACCACCAACAATATTAACAAAACCTGATTGAATGAAATCATCTACCAAATGAGCGGTTTCATGGGGCTGCTCATCGTAAGCACCAAACTCATTTGGCAAACCTGCGTTTGGATAAGCAGACACATAACAACCAGCTTTTGCAGCCAATTCTTCGATATGCGGACGCATTTCTTTTGCACCCAATGCACAGTTGAAACCAATACTCAATGGTTTCGCGTGCATAATCGAGTTTAAAAAAGCCTCGGCTGTCTGTCCGGATAATGTTCTGCCAGAAGCATCAGTAATAGTACCCGAAATCATAATTTCGAGTTTACGACCAATAACTTCTTCGTATTTTTTAATGGCAACAATTGCCACTTTTGCATTTAAAGTATCAAAAATGGTTTCAATGAGCAACACATCCGAACCACCATCAACCAAACCACGTACCTGTTCGTAATAAGCTTCCTCTAATTCATCAAAATAAACCGCTCTGTAGCCTGGGTCGTTAACATTTGGCGACATAGAAAGCGTACGATTGGTTGGTCCAATAGCACCGGCAACGAAGCATTTACGATCTGGATTTTCAGACATAAATTCCAATGCAGCTTCTTTGGCAACCCGAGCGCCTTCAAAACTTAATTCGTACGACAAATCTTCCATCTGGTAATCTGCCATAGAAATACGTTGCGTACTAAAAGTATTGGTTTCGATAATATCGGCACCAGCTTTTAAATATTCAAGATGGATGGCCTTGATAATATCCGGACGAGTAATATTAAGCAAATCGTTATTGCCCTTTACATCACAAGGATGATTTTTGAAACGCTCTCCTCTAAAATCCTCTTCTGTTAACGTATAACGCTGAATCATGGTACCCATCGCACCATCAATTACCAAAATACGTTTTTCTAATTCTTCTCTTATGCTCATTTGTTGCTGATAGTTAGTATCAAGTAGCGAGAATCAAGTATCAAGACTTTCTTAATATTCTGATAATGGCTTTATAGAGTACTGTAAGAAGACTTTATTGTCTTGATACTCGATACTTTATTCTTGATACTCCAAAGGCTTATTTAAAAAGTTGGCAGATTGATACCAGCTAAACTTATCTTTCTCCCGATAAATCGGGATTAGAATTTAGCACCTTGTGTGGGCACAGGTTGCTAAGACATCGTAGGGTCTAATCCCTCCGTCTTTCATAATAAGCATACAAAAATGCAACAAAGCAACATCATTTCCAAAAATTATCGCTTCGCTACCAAATAAAATTACAAAGGCCACGCAAAATTGCGCAGCCTTTAAAATATTGTTTTGCTGAAGATTACTTTCTGCTTCCGAAAATACGAAGTAAGAAAAGGAAAATATTTAAGAAATCTAAGTATAAAGATAATGCAGCTACAATAGCCATTTTCTTCGATTCTACTTGTAAAACCTGTTCACCATTGGCTTCGATACCCTCACCAATTCTTTTGATTTTTTGAACATCATATGCAGTTAAAGCCGTAAAAATTGCAATACCAATAAAAGCCATAAACAAGCTAAATTGCTCACTTTGGATAAACATATTAACCAAGCTAGCAATTACCAAAGCAATTACGCCAACCATTAAAATCGGACCAAATTTGCTTAAATCGATGTTAGTTGTGTATCCCATTACAGCCATAATACCAAATATACCAGCTGCACCTGCAAAACAACTTACAACCGAACCGGAAGTGTAAGCCAATAAAATAAAGCTTAAGCTGATTCCAGTTAATACTGAATATAGAACAAACACGCCAATTAATGATGTGTAAGAAAGCTTGCTTAATCCAAATCCCATTAGTAAAACTAATCCAAGCGGTGCAAACATTGCAATGTAACCGAAAATCGACATACCAACTTTTCCTGTTGATGGATTTATGGTTAACAGATACTGCATCAATTGCTCATTCTCACTAAATAAGTATGCTGCAACTGTTGATAAACATAGTGCCACAAACATCCAGGTAAAAACATTTGCGAAGAATTTTTTAGAAACAGAGCCTTGCTGTACAAAAACGCTGTTATCTTGATATTGATAATTTTGTTGTTCCATTTTTTGTTTTGTGTATTTAAATTATATAAAAATAGATATTTTAATTCAATCTTTTTGTCAGCAACTCTTCAACTTTTTTAAAGAATTGTAACGGTTTTAGTGTACGCCAAGGCATCTCATCAAAAGAACCACCAAAATTGATGTAATAATCGATGCTGTTTTCCTTAAATTCTCGGATGACGTGCTCCTGAAAATTTATACCAACAATCCAGCCATCTTCTACTTCCTGAAACCATTCTTCATAGTAACTATCGTCTGATGAGTGAAAATTTAGTACATTTTCTCCTATCAGGATAAATTTATTAATGCCTTCATCCATCATCAACTCCAAAATATCACGTTTAAGCAACATGATATCGTTATTAATGGCGTCATTCCATTCTCCCATAAATTCGATAATGGCATAACTTCTATCATAATCTACAAAAAGCACTTTCATGTATAAGGTGCTCGAACCAAATTCATCCCATTGAGGATGTAAAAGAAAATTGTAAATCTGCTTATCGAAGAATAACTCAGAATATTCTGTATTGTAAAAAGGCGAACGTTCATCCTCTGCTGAGATATATTCATCCCTCCATTGATAATACGGCTCTATCTCGTGCATTTTTTAAATTTTTGATTTAAAGATTTACGATTTTAGATTGAAAAATAGTAAATCAATTTATTTGAAATTGGGTTGCAGAAATCGTAAGTCGTAAATCTACAATCATAAATTCAATTGCCCCGCTTCTACCGCTTTACGAACACTTCCATGAATTGACAAAAGCTCTGCTGCATCATCATAGTTAATGTGTAATTCATCAGCAACCATCTGCGTTCCGCGATCAACCAGTTTATTATTAGTTAACTGCATATCAACCATTTTGTTTCCAACTACACGGCCTAACTGAACCATAACCGTGGTACTCAGCATGTTTAAAACCAATTTTTGTGCAGTACCCGATTTCATACGAGTAGAACCAGTTACAAATTCAGGCCCAACCACAACCTCCACAGGAAAGTCAGATTCAGCAGCAATTGGTCCGCCGGTATTGCAAACAATGCAACCTGTTAAAACGCCTATTTTACGGGCAGTATTTAAACCCCCAATAACATATGGTGTTGTACCCGAAGCAGCCAAACCAACCAAACAATCTTTTTCGTTGATGTCAAATTCTTGCAAATCTTTCCAGGCTTGTTCGGTATCATCTTCCGCAAACTCTACTGCTTTTCTAATCGCAGTGTCGCCACCAGCAATTATGCCTACAACCCAATCAAAAGGAACGCCATAAGTTGGTGGACATTCGGATGCATCAACTACGCCCAAGCGCCCGCTTGTACCTGCACCAATATAAAAAAGACGACCGCCCTTTTTCATCCTTTCGGCCACTGCCGAAGTTAATTTTTCTATCTGAGGCAAAGATTTTTCAACCGCAAAAGCAACTGTTTTATCTTCATTATTAATGCCTTGAAGAACCTCTAAAACCGACATTTTTTCGATCTCATGGTAATTTGATTCTTGCTCGGTAACTCTGTTCATAAATTTAATTTTGATAAAATTCGGTAAATTCTTTTTAAAAACTATTCAAAACTTTAAAAATCTACAGCACAAAAATTCGGGATGTTAGGGTAAGGAGTTAATTTATGTTAAAAATTAGAAACAAAAGACTAATAAAATGAGTTAAAAAATTAATCAAACCGCTTATTTTCATAAATTTGTAGCAACGCTGATGAAAAAAAATACCCGTAATAATGCCCTAATTGCAATAAGCTATTCTGTAATTTTAATAGTTGGCATGTTTTTGGGCATTAAGTTCATAAAAGACCAAGGGTATGGTGTTCAAAAACCAACAAAACTTGCTGCAAATTCCGAAAAGCTTGATGAAATCCTGCACATCATCAACGGGAATTATGTAGATGACATCAATACAGACTCACTTCAGAATTTACCAATCGATAGCGTATTGCATCAATTAGATCCGCACAGCGTTTATCTGCCACCTGCAAATGCTCAAAACATGCAGGAAGATTTGGAAGGAAACTTTGAAGGCGTTGGCTTGGAATATTACATGCTTAACGATACCATGATGGTAACCGGAGTTATAAAAGACGGACCAGCATTTCAAGCAGGGATAAAACTTGGCGATAAAATTTTAAGCATTGATTCTACTGTGGTTAGTGGCAGAGAATTGCCAAAAGAACAATTGGCCGGTCGCTTTAAAGGTAAAGCCGGGAGTGGTGTAAATGTTTTATTGCAGCATAGCGGAAGCCAATTGCCAAATCGGGTAATGGTAACCAGAGGTAAGGTAAACATTAGCAGTATTGATGCCGCTTACATGATAAACGGTGAAACAGGTTATGTTCGCATTAGTAAATTTGGTGCCAACACTGATAATGATTTTTCAGCCGCAGCAAATAATTTAAAAGCCAAGGGCATGAAAAAACTGATTCTCGATTTGCGAGACAATGGCGGTGGTTATTTCAGTGCGGCAACGGGCTTGGCCGACCAATTTTTACCCGAAAATAAACTTATCGTTTACACGCAAGGTAAACACGAACCTCGCACAGATTATTTCTCGACTGGAAGCGGTGCTTTTCAACAAGGTAAATTAGCGGTTTTAATCAATGAAAATACCGCTTCAGCAAGTGAAATTGTAGCCGGAGCCATTCAGGATTTAGGACGAGGTGTGATTGTCGGTCGTCGCTCTTTTGGTAAAGGCTTGGTGCAAGAGCAATTTGCTTTTAATGATGGTTCTGCACTAAATCTAACCATTGCCAGATATTACACACCATCAGGTAAAAGCATTCAAAAATCTTATAAAAAGGGTTACGATGCTTATAAGCATGAGCTTGATGAACGCATGAATGATGGAGAATTAACCGGAGATTTAACATCCTTTAAAGATTCTCTTGAAAAAAATAATGGTGTAAATCTTCAGAAAAAACCTAAGACCGTTGGCGGCATACAGCCCGATGTTTTCGTAAAACTAGATACTACAGGTTACAACAAATTCTACAATAACTTAGTAAGCAAAAAAGTGCTTTCTGATTATGTTTTCAATGTTTTAACCGCAAAATACAGCTCAACTTACATCGAACAGAATATCAATAACTTCAATTTAAATGATTTGGATTTTAAAGATTTTATAGGTTTTCTTCAACGTAAAAATGTACAAATCGATCGTTTTCAGCTTTACAATTCGAGAGGCTTGATTTTGAACGATTTAAAAGCATTGCTTTGCAGATATTATTTAGGAGATGTTGGTTATTACCGTGCTGCAAACCAAAACGATAACGTAGTTAAACAAGCACTAAACAGTTTACAGTAATCTAAAAAGCACTAATTTATGACTCTTGAAACGGACCGATTGATTTTGCATCCGCTAACTCATAACCAGCTTTTAAAATATGTTAGAAATAACAATTCGCTCGAAAGAGAATTAAACCTGAAACCGGGTAAAAACATCATTTCTGAAGAATTACAAGCTGCCATCCGCGAAACCATTTTGCCAAATGTAATCGATTCTAATAAAAATTATTTATACAACACCTTGTGGTCAATTAGCTCAAAAGCCGATGAAAAATTAATTGGCGATTTGTGTTTTGTTGGCGAACCCGATGCAAATGGAGAAATCGAAATCGGCTACGGTACTTACCCCGAATTTAGAAATAATGGCTACATGACTGAAGCGGTTGCCAGGTTAATACAATGGGCAGCAACACAGGTTGATGTGAAAACAATTACGGCATCAACAGAAATTGAAAATGTTGCATCTTATTCAATTTTGGAAAAGAATAATTTCGTTAAAATTGCCGAGGGAGAAGGTATGTTTACCTGGAAACTAAATTTAAAATAACTTATGAAAACCTTAGTTTTTGCAATTTTTTGTTTGATTTCTACAAATATTTTAGCCCAAAATCCAAAACTAAAAATCACAAAAATTGCCCCAAATTTATACAAATACACATCATACAATGTGTATAAAGGCAACATTACCGATGCGAATGCGGTTTATTTGGTCACTAAAAAAGGTGTAGTTGTAATTGATGCGCCCTGGGATTCCACACAATTTCAACCCTTTTTAGATAGCATAAAAGTTAAGCATAACCAAAAAGTTGTACTAGCAATAGCAACACATTCTCATGAAGATAGAGCAGGCGGATTAGGGTTTTTTAAAGCAAAAGGCATTGAAACTTATGCAACAGCCAAAACCAACAAAATACTTCTAGCAACTAAAAAACCTACTGCTCAATTTACATTTAATGGCGATACCACTTTTAATATTGGAGGAGTAAACATCCACACTTATTTTGCTGGCGAAGGGCACACCAAAGACAATATCACCATTTGGTTTGAACAAGGTAAGTTGTTATATGGTGGCTGTTTAGTTAAAAGTATCGATTCGAAAGATTTGGGCTATATTGGCGAAGCCAACATAAAACAATGGGCACAAAGCATTAAAAATGTACAAAAGAAATTTCCTGATGCTAAAATCTTAATTCCTGGTCATGGCGAGGGCAATAAACCCAACGCCCTAAACCACACTTTAGAATTATTAAGTAACACAAAGGTTAAACCTTAATTTCGAATAAGCTCAAACTGATGCCTTCATAATGTTTTGGCAAGCCCTCCGACTTTTCCAAAGTAACCATACCAGCATAGTCAAAACCGCAAGCAGTATAGTATTTTAAAAGCTTCTCATTATCAGCCCAGGTATCCATTCTTATAAAAGCAATATTATTTGTTGCCGCATAAGTTTTTGCCCATTTTATAATTTCTTTCACAAAAGCATAACCCCTAAAATCAGGATGCGTGACGATTCTATGAATGTAAATTGAATCTTTATCTCGCTCGCCCCAAATTAATTTATCATTAAAAGTTACGGCAAAAACACAGGCAATTTCTCCATCAACCAAAATTTTATACTGGCGATTTTCGGCGATTTCAGACTCAACTAATGTTCTGCTGAAACCTTGCCAATGTTTATTGAAAACCTTTTTTTGATAGGCAATCGCCATATCATAAAATTCAAAAATTTTATCGATATCGGTTTGGATGCTGTTTTTAACTTCAATTTGCATGGTGTAAAATTATGTTTTTACCACGGAATACACTGCGGATTTTATAATATATTACCACATGGCCGTAACTCCCGCGTAGGCAGAAATTATGAAGCTACCTAAATGAAATTTTCAATAATATGAATTAATTTAATTTTTTGAAGCGCAATTGCACTACATAACTTTACGCTTCTTCCCGTTTTACGCTTATACGCTTTGGGCATGCTACGCAGCCCTGCAGGGTATCGCTTCAACCGGGGCTATAAAACTTCTATTGTGTAAATATCTATGGGTGAATGGAGCAAAACCAGCCCTAAATGCCATCAATTTAAATAAATCCGTTGTCAGTCTGAGCGTAGTCGAAGACTTTTCTTTCAGTTGAAAAACACAAAATATCTATCCTTCGACTACGCTCAGGATGACTATATTTTTCCATTTTCCTAAAGTTAACGACATTTGGGCAAGGGGGGGGTAACTTGCCCAAAAAGTTCATTCCTTTGTAACTAAACCTGATTGGCGTGAAAATCCCCCGATTTTTCATCGGGGATTGAAACAAAAAGCAGGGCTGCTTTCCCCGATGGAATGCGAACCCTGCTTTTCTAATTACGCTTTAAAATTTAAGCCAATATCGTTCAGCTTTAGTTTTTCCGACTTAAACCTACTTCTGTCTGAAATAAATCTGAATTGGAACACCAGAAAAATCAAAATTTTCTCTCAATTTATTCTCGATAAAACGTTTGTAAGGGTCTTTAATATATTGTGGCAAATTACAGAAGAACGCAAACATTGGCGAAGTTCCATTAATTTGTGTGATGTATTTAATTTTGATATGCTTTCCTTTTAATGCCGGAGGTGGGAAAGCCTCGATTAATGGTAACATTACATCGTTCAATTTTGATGTAGGTATTTTCTTGCTACGGTTTTTATAAACTTCTAAAGCAGCTTCAATGGCTTTGAAAATACGTTGTTTATTTAAAACGGAAGTGAAAATAATAGGCACATCAGTAAATGGTTTAATGCGCTCTCTAATTTCATCTTCAAAAACCTTCATGGTTTTAGTGTTCTTTTCAATCAAATCCCACTTATTTACCAAAATAACAAGACCTTTTTTGTTCTTTTCGGCAAGGTGGAAAATATTAATATCCTGACTTTCGATACCTTCTTGTGCATCAATCATTAATACCACAACGTCAGCCTCTTCCAATGCTTTAATGGTACGCATTACCGAATAAAACTCAAGGTTTTCTTTAACCTTTGTTTTTTTACGTAATCCGGCAGTGTCAATTAGCATAAACTCATGCCCAAACTGGTTGTAATGAATTTTAATTGAATCGCGTGTTGTACCTGCGTTTGCCGTTACAATATTACGCTCTTTACCAATTAATGCATTTACCAATGAAGATTTACCAACATTTGGGCGACCAGCGATGGTTATTTTTGGTAGTTGATTCTCCTCTTCAGGTTCATCATCAAAGTTTTTAATCACTTCATCAAGCAACTCGCCAGTTCCAGAACCCGTCATAGATGAAAGCGGATAAACTTCGCCTAAACCAAAACCGTAAAAAGTATGAACATCGTTGTACAGCGCTGTATTATCAACCTTATTAGCGCAAACAAAAACTGGTTTTTTACTTCTACGAAGCACCTGTGCAATATCATCATCCAAATCGGTAATGCCAGTCGTTACATCAACCATAAAAATAAGCACACTCGCTTCTTCAATGGCAATCATAACTTGCTCACGAATTGCTGCTTCGTAAACATCTTCAGAATTCGCAACGTAACCACCGGTATCAATTACAGTAAATTGTCTGTCAGTCCACTCGCCAACGCCATAATGCCTATCGCGGGTTACACCGCTCATATCATCAACAATAGCCTTACGACTTTCAGTTAATCGGTTAAAAAGGGTACTTTTTCCTACGTTTGGTCTGCCTACGATGGCGATAATATTACTCATTGTTGTATTATTGATAGTTAATGGCTTATAGTTAAGGGTCGCGGTGTTTAGGCAATCTGCTTAAACGATTTGGCTATCAGCCATTGACTATCAACTACTAACCGATTTATTTCGGGCTGCAAAGGTACGGTTAATTATCGTAACCGAAGCTCTTTAAATAATTCTTTTTACTTCTCCAGTCTGGGATTACCTTAACAAATAGTTCTAAGAAAACTTTGTTCCCTAAAAATTTTTCTACTTCTAAACGGGCTTCGGTACCTACTTTTTTAAGCATTTTACCGCCGGTGCCAATCAATATATTTTTTTGAGAATCGCGTTCTACCACAACCTCAGCACTAATTCGTATCATTAAATCGCCCTCTTTACCAGAACGCAATTCTTCTTCCTTAAAGCTTTTTACAATAACTTCGGTACTGTATGGAATTTCTTTCTGATAGTTTAAAAAGATTTTCTCTCTAATAATTTCCGACACGAAGAAACGCTCCGAACGGTCGGTTAAATCTTCTTTATCATAATATGGCGGATGTTCTGGTAACATTTCCAAAACTCTATCTAACAAGCCATCAACATTATGTTTATGCAAAGCTGATATCGCGTAAATAGCTACAGGATTTAATTTTTCCTTCCAGTAAGCAATTTTTTCATCAACCTGCTCTTGTAAAGCCGTATCGATTTTGTTGATTAATACAATAGTTGGAATATCACGATTAAGCAATTTCTCTAAAACATCATCCTCATCATGCGTTTCATTAATATCAGTTACGAACAAAAGTACATCGGCATCAGTTAAAGAACCATTTACAAAGCTCATCATACTTTCCTGTAAACTGTATTTTGGTTTGATAATTCCTGGAGTATCAGAAAAAACTATCTGATATTCTTCTTCATTTACAATACCTAAAATGCGATGTCTTGTGGTTTGTGCCTTAGGTGTAATAATGCTAAGTCGTTCGCCAACAAGCACATTCATTAGGGTTGATTTACCAACATTTGGTTTACCGATTATACTAACAAAACCTGCCTTATGTGCCATTAAAATATTTTTTAAAAAAAATTTGCACTACAAAGAAACGAATTATATCTTTGCATTCCAATTCGGAAACAGAGTTAAGGATTTAATTCAAGCGAAAAACGAGTTGTATATAGTGCGGGGTGGAGTCCCGATTTATCGGGAGTAAGCTCGGAAGAGTTCATAACCGATTAGAAAATTCCAAATATAGTGCGGGGTGGAGCAGTTGGTAGCTCGTCGGGCTCATAACCCGAAGGTCGCACGTTCGAGTCGTGTCCCCGCTACCAAGTTGAATGACGATTTTAGATTAACGATTGTAGATTTTTACTAATCGTAATTCTAAAATCCAAAATCACAAATTAAAATGGCCCGTTCGTCTAGGGGTTAGGACGCCAGATTTTCATTCTGGAAACAGGGGTTCGATTCCCCTACGGGCTACTAAACCGCTTTAAGAAATTAAAGCGGTTTTTTTGTTTCCAGAGAAATTCGCTTCTCATAATTGTATAAAAATACATTTTAAAAAAATAACTCCTAAAAGTTGTATAAAATAAATAGAGTTATTTAATTTTGTACCTTTTATTACCCAAGCATGTCATTCCTATTAAAATTAATACGCGTTTGTATTATTGTTATTTTTTGTTTGTGCTACATAAATTCAGCATTTGCACAGGCAAACAAAAAACAAATGGATAGCCTATATTCAATAGCTACTACAACTTCCGATGCCGACTCCAGCACGCTAATGATAGAAAGGCTTTTAAAACAAACCAGGGCAAACCATTATCAATCAGGTACTTTAAAGCTATTGCTGCTAAAAGCTGTTAATCTATACAATAGTGGCAAATTCGACATCGCCTTAAAAGAAACGTATAATATTGAGCAAGAAGTACGCGAAACAAAGGATTTTGCCAAAATCTCCCATTTGCTGGCCCTTAGAGCCAATTGTTACGGCAACCTCTTCTATTTTGATAAAAGCAAAAACTGCCTAAAGGAATCTACTTTCTACGCAGAAAAAATAAAGGATGAAGATGAAAAGTACAATTGCTTGGGAAGAATATACAGGCTAACCTCCCTTAATATAAAAACAAACACGAGCGTACCAGTAAATAATGATTCTGTAATGTATTACAGAAAGAAAGCTTACAATGTTCAGCTTTTGATTAAACGAAAGCACTCAAATCAAGGTTTGGTGGTAGATGCAGCTGCCGTCGGAGAATTATATCTTGAAGCGGGAAGACTAGACTCCGCCAAAAGTTATTTCCTTATTGCTCAAAAACTCGTTAAAATCACTAAAGCTTATAAATTTGGCATAGAACCAATATATGGCCTGGGCGTAATTTTCGATAAACAAAACCAGACAAATAGCGCCTTAGCTTACTTCAATTCTGGGCTAAAAATGTCTCAAAAAGCAAAAAGAATTGGCAATATTAAAAGGGGCTACCAACTTTTATCTGCTTTGTACAACAAAATGGGAGATAAGAAGATGGCTCAAGATTATGCTAATAAATTTGCAATGATTACGGATAGCATTGCCAATGCCCATAAGAAAGCATCGACCATTACTGCCGACTTAATTATCAAAGATAACGAAACACTCCACTCAAAAAGCAAAAAAAATTACATGTTAATTATCGCCATTGCGGCGATAGTTATTCTGCTCACAACCATTGCCTTTGTTTTGCTCCGCAAGAAATATTTTAAATCCGTAAAAACCCACAAAGAAGAAAAAAACCTGTTAAACAAGAAATTTGATGATTTACAGGTAGACAAACTTAGCGATGAAATCTTGAAAGAAATTAACGGATTGGTCAAAACAAATGATGCCGCATTTTATTCGAAATTTAAGGAACATCACCCCATTTTCATCCACAAATTAACGCAAAAATCACCCGATATGCTTGCGTCAGACTTAGACCTCTGTGCAAAACTTAAGCTTGGTTTTAACACCAAGGAAATCGCTTACTATAGCAAAAGCTCGCAAAGGGCAGTAGAAAGCCGAAAATACAGAATCAGAAAAAAGTTAGGTCTGTCTCCCGATGATGATATGGGTACCTGGGTTATGAATTTGTAACCTGTAATCGGTTTACATGTGGCTAAAAGAATAGAACCGCATGACAACCTTGGATTGCAAACTTAACATCAACAGCCAAACCAAAAGCCCGTCATTTCGTTATTAAGACATGAGTGACACTAATTTTAAGGTAGCTGTATTGTACCAGGCGAAACAACCCCCTGTTAAAGATGGAATTTTGAAACCTATCAAACCCGGTGGTTATGCCGATAGCGGTGCCGATATTGCTTATACGCTTAAAGAAAAAAACATTCCCGTTATTACGCCAACCGAAAATCCGGAAGTTGAGCAAGATTTAGATTGGGTTTTTCCGGATACAAAAGAGGGCATTTCCAAAGCCATATCGTTAGGCGCAAATACCTTCTGGCTGAATACAGTGCTATATAACGGACATCCGATAGAAGAATTTATTTCAAAAGATATTTTTGTTGTAGGGCAGGACCCAAAAATGGTTGATACCTATGACGATAAAGTCCATACTAATAATATGCTCAAAAAAGCCAATTTGCCCATACCAAAATCTATGCTGATTGATAGCAAAAACATAGATAAACTTGGTTCGATTGACCTGAAATTTCCTTTAATGATAAAACCAATAAGAGGAAGGGGAAGCCAAGGCGTTATGCTTGTAGAGCAGGAAAAAGATTTAGAAAAAAACTTAAAGGAGACTTTTAAGAAAGGAGATTTTGGAATGGCAGTTTACCTTGAAGAGTACCTGCCCGGAGAAGAGCTTACAGTTACCATAATGCCACCCGGAAAATACATAGTGGAGGAACTTGAATTAAGGTATGACTATTATTGGGCATTGCCAGCCGTTAGAAGATTTAACCATGAAAACGGCGTGGCACCCTACAATGGGCAGGTAGCCATAATTAACAACAGCGAAGTGCTGACTGTAGAAGAAGAAATAGAACCAAAGGTGAAATCTCTTTATAAATTGTGCCAACATGCAGCCGAAATAGTACATTCAAAAGCACCGATTAGAATTGATTGCAGAGCAGATGATAATGGTCAGTATTTCCTATTTGATTTAAACATGAAACCAAATATGACTGGTGCAGGCAGAATGCATCGAGCAGACCAAGACAGTTTAGCGGCACTTTCAGCCAGACGAATTAATTGGGAGTTTAGCGATTTACTTACAGCGATGCTTGCGCAACGATGGAACTCAGAAAGCTAAAATCTAAATTTAATTTCAAATCTGGTATCATCCGTACCGTAAGTTTTTAACTTAAATATAAAATTATGGTTCAAGAGTATTTCCCTTACTAAGGTTAAGCCTATACCCTGTCCGTCCTTTTTAGTGGTAAAAAACGGACTGAATAATTTATATTCATTTTCTGCGGATATACCCTCACCGGAATTAATTACATTAAGGCTATAATCATTTGAATTTATATAGATTTTGATTATACCATTACTTCCTATAGCTTCAACAGCATTTTTTATGATGTTGATTAATGCCTGCTCCATTTGCTCGGCGTCTGCATTTATAAAAAATGGTTTTTCCGGAATGGCAAACTCTAATTTTATATTTTTTTCAGTAGTTGTGAAATGCAATAATTCAGTAATGGAAATAAGCAATGAAACTAAATCTATTTGCTTACGGTTTGCAGGGGCTAACTTAACCAAATCAGCAAAATTCCGCATAAAAACAGCCAGATTCTGATTTCTGTCTACAGCAACTTTCATGGCATTTTTAATCATTACATCATCATCATTAAGCCACAAGTTTTGTTGATTTAATGCCGTATTCATAATCGAATTTACAGGTCCGATGGTATTGTTTACCTCATGCGCCATCATTCTGATAACCTTATTATAAACGCTCTTTTCTGCTGCAAAAATCTCTGCTGTAACTTCTTCCATCATAACAAAAATTCGCTCAAAACCTCTATCAATAAATTTCGATTTCTGAATTTTATAACTGTATAAACCATCAATCCGAATCATTTTTGAAGTACCGGTTTGCATGGAATGAATATGCGTTTCTAGCAAATCAGAATTTGATTTTAAAATCTCCAATCCCTTTGGGTTAATTTGTTTAATCTGCTTATCAAAATCGAGTATTATAATTCCCGTTGGCGAGGTCTGAATCAGTTTCTCGAGAAAAAAGTGCTGTTCTTCTTGCCTAGTACGTTCAGCCCTCAGCTCATCAATCATGTGGTTATAAACATCTACCAATTCATCTACTTCTTTCTTACCTGTTGATAAAAATTTCACATTAAAATCTTTATCCTTTATGGCAGAAATTCCTTGTTTTAAATAAGTAAGTGGACTAATTAATTGCTTATAAAGATTAATGGAAATAACCACCGAAAGCAGAATAGCAGCTTCTGAAAGGATGAAAATCAGTTTTTCCTTTTGAAAGATAAAATAACTCAGTACAAGACAAATCGAGTGCAGAATCACAATAAAAAGGATGTACTTAGTCTTCAGTTTCATTAAAAGGAATTTGATGTTTTTCCAGGCGGCGATAAAGTGCATTTCTGGTGATACCTAAAGATGCAGCTGCTTTGGTAATTCTGTTTTTATGAAAGTTCATCGCTTGCTTCACCATCTCCGCTTCCATTTGGTCTAATGTCATGGTACCCACACCCGGCAATCTCACCTTATCATTTTTTAATGGCGATAAATTCAATTGCGACTGAAAATCATCAATACCCAATTCATCTTTACTGCTGATTAAAACCGTACGTTCGACCAGATTTTTCAACTGGCGGATGTTTCCGGGCAAAGGCAATTGCTGCAACCAACGCATGGCTGCCGGTAAGATCATTAAATCCGGTCTGCCGTAAAGTACTTTCATGTTATCAATGAAGAAATTAACGAGTAACGGGATATCTCCTGGGCGTTCGCGTAGCGCAGGTAAATGTATCGTAATGAGGTTAATCCTGTATAACAAATCTTCTCTAAATGAACCTGTTGCAACCATATCATTTAGGTGTTTGTTGGTTGCACAAACCACACGAGCATCAACCGTTTTTGTACGGCTGCTGCCTAAAACTTCGTAAGTTCTGTCTTGTAAAACGCGTAAAAGTTTAACTTGACTAGAGGCCTCCAAATCACCAATTTCATCTAAAAAGATAGTGCCTTTATTTGCCATTTCAAAGCGACCGATTCTATCAAAACGGGCATCAGTAAAAGCACCGCGAACATGACCAAACATTTCACTTTCGAATAACGAAGATGATATTCCGCCCAGATTAACCTTAACAAAGGGCTTTGTAGAACGGGTGCTATTTTCGTGAATGGCTTCGGCAATTAATTCCTTACCCGTTCCGCTTTCACCGGTAATTAAAACCGAAGCGTTGGTTGTAGCAACACGCCCGATGGTTTCCAATATGTTTAACAAGCCTTCATCCTCACCAATAATCTGAGCGAAATTATACTTTTTTGATAGCGCTTTACGGCTCTGAGAAGTATTTCTTTTGCCGTTCAACTGCAACAAAGTTTCTACGGTTTGCAAAAGGTAATCGTTATTCCAGGGTTTGTTTACAAAATCATTAGCGCCAAGTTTCATACCCTCAACCGCAAGCTCAATACTTGCCCACCCGGTAATTAAAACGATTGGCACTTTGGTATCAATACCCCTTATCTTAGTGAGCAAGCTCATGCCTTCCTTACCGGAAGTATCGATAGAAAAATTAAGATCTAAAATAATCAAGTCGGGCTTTCTCGTTTTAACCATTTCAAAAGCCTGAATAGAATTATCTGCCGTAAGAATTTCATGCCCTGCCCCTTTTAAAAGCAATGAAATGGAAGTTCTTACGGCAATGTCATCATCAACAACTAAAATCATATGCGAAGTTAAGTTATTTAGTCTTCATGCAAGGCAATAGCCGGATGAATTGCCGCAGCTTGCTTGCCCGGATATAAAGAGCAGGCTAAAACCAAAGCATAGATAAATAAAACAGCAATTAATATTGCAATAACATATACACTTGCCGGAATATTGAAAACGTTTAGCAATGGAAACTGAATCGCAAAGAAACAACCAATCAATAAGGAAATGGTGGTGAGGATTATGGATTCCATTACCATTTGCATAGAAACTGATGTTCCACTTGCTCCGATTGCCCTGCGCAAACCGATTTCGCCCTTTCGCTTATTAATGTTGTACCATAAAACACCAAATAAACCTAGCGCCACATTGATAATAAGGAAAGCAGCAACAATTACAAACAAAAATATTGGTATAAGTGTATTTCGGTTTTTGGCCGCCCGCATTTCATCAACATGTTGAATTTCAACAGCACTACGTGTGGCATTTGTCATAAACTTATACAACTTGCTTTCAAAAGTAGCATCTGCAGTTTCATGTACTTTTAGCAAAACGGTACTTGTCCATTTTAAATAACCTGTATCTAATTGCTTAAACATAATGTTATTCATTGGCGAAAAATCTCCGTCTGATTTGAAATCATGAATTACACCAATAACTTTCATTTTACTATTAACATCATCTCCAATCAATTTACCAATACCCTTATCTTTACCAAACATTTCTTTACTAAGTGATTCATTAATGATGATCGCTTTATCTTTGCCAACCAAATCTTCGGGCAAAAACCATCTTCCATCGGCAAGCTCTACATTCCAAACTTTGTTATAATTGTTGGTAACAGTGTAACTACTAATCATATTAAACTCTTTTTTACCAAATTTGATACCCGTACTCATAAAGCTGGATGAATATGGAAAATTAGAACTTGCAAAACTTACCTCTTTAATTTCGGGCATAGACTTTAAGCCTTTCTCAAGATTGGCATAAAAAGTAGTTAAAGTATCAGGGTTTTTAGACAATTGCTCACCGCTATAAGCAATTGCCCAAACCCTGTTATAATCAAAACCCAATGGCTTTGAATAGTTCTGATAGTAATAAGTTATGTAAGAAAAAACAGCAAACACAACCAGAAATGAAATCAGAATTTCGGATAGGAATAAAAAGTTTTGGCTCCTTTTATTCCACATTAATTTAAATAGATGCTTAAACATATAATATTTTTTATGGCGAATTAAGCCTTTAAAGCTTTAACAATATTCAACTTAGACATTCTCCAGGCTGGATATACTCCTGAAATTAATCCGAACAAAAAGCATGAAACCAGGCTTAGAAAAAGCACTTTAAGGTTCATGGAAAGATTAAAGTTCGAGACGTAATTCGATTCATTTATCAAATAAATAACCAGTATGGACAGAAATATGCCAATGAATCCTCCGATAAGCGTAAGAATTAGATTTTCGACAATGAACTGGTAAACCAATGTTTTTGATGATGCACCAAATGCCTTTCGAACGCCAATTTCTGATGAACGTTCCATAATCCGGGTAATGTTAATATTAACCAAATTGATGGTTGGCAATAACAGGAAAAGCAAAACAAAAACACCACCAATCGTAATCACCCTTGTAACACCATTATCTGTAGAATTTCCACCCATTCTACGGGTGATGCTCATGATGTACTCATCTGCATTGCAATAAATCTTATCAAACTCCGGTGGAACAGGCAACTTCTTTACCATTTGGGCAAACTCCTTTTTCATTTTAGGTAAATCATCTGCAGATTGCCCTAAAAGCACAGCATTGTATTGCCCCATTAAACCAGTGTCTTTACTATCTCTGGAAAGTGTGTAAGGCAAATACATATCGCCTGTAAAATTGCGAACGGAGCCAGGAACATTTTCTACAACTCCAATAACGCGGTAATTAATATTATCAGCCGAAATGTATTGACCAATTACCGATTTGGCATCACCAAAATAAGCAGTTTTGGTTTCCTGTGAAATCACCGCTACACGTTCTGCACTCTTAATTTCTTTATCACCATATGGCTTACCTTCGAGGAATTTGTAATTTAGTACATTCCAATAATCAGCATTGGTGTATTTGTATTCTATAACCAACTTCTGATTATTTACATAAGCGTTTGATGATTTCTGACCAGAAGAAATAGCCATTTTGGTAACAGACTTCAACTTTGACACGTAATGATCAAAGAAATAAAACGACAGGTTACTCATATTCACCCAACCTTCTTTGGTATTTTTGATTTCGATTCGCTCTACGTAAAGCGACTGTTTCTGTTTATCATCAGGATAATCTGCACTAAACATTTTATCAGCAAGTGCCGTTGCCACCATCAAAATGGTTAGCGTAAAACTGATGCCGAATAAGCTGATAAAGGTGAAAAATTTCCTCCTCTTTAATACAGCTATGGCAATTTTGAAGTAATTCTTTAGCATAACTGAATTTTATTGAACTTGTGAACCATCAAAAAGACGCACCAACTTGTGGGTTTTATGCGCCATGCTTTCATCATGCGTA
The DNA here is from genome assembly GCF_032678425.1 of Pedobacter aquatilis. Lineage (GTDB taxonomy): Bacteria > Bacteroidota > Bacteroidia > Sphingobacteriales > Sphingobacteriaceae > Pedobacter > Pedobacter aquatilis_B. The sequence goes on from NZ_JAVTSG010000001.1 coordinate 770,293, forward strand.
ACCATAATGATGGTAGTGCCTTCGTTTTTATTTAGGTTGATTAGGATATCCATTATCTCATTGCCCATTGCACTATCTAAGTTACCCGTCGGCTCATCTGCTAAAATAATTTGTGGTTGTCCAACTATTGCTCTCGCAATGGCTACACGCTGTCTTTGCCCGCCAGAAAGCTGACTTGGAAAATGCTTTAAACGATTGGCTAAGCCAACTTTTTCAAGTGCTGCTGTTGCCAGTTCTTTTCTTTCCTTTGCTGATGAATTACGATACAGCAATGGCAACTCTACATTATCCAAAACCTGCAAATCGTTAATCAGATGATAACTTTGGAAAATAAAACCCAATTTCTCATTTCTGAAATTAGCCAGCTTCTTGTCAGAATAACTGCTGATGTCTTGATTATCAATAGTGATTTTGCCCTTAGAAGGTTCATCGAGCAAACCCATTATGTTAAGCAGGGTACTTTTGCCGCAGCCTGATGGCCCCATGATGGAAAGAAATTCCCCTTTGGAGATATCCAGATTAATGCCATTAATGGCCAGCGTTTCTACAGTATCGGTTCGGTAAACCTTTTCAATATTTTGTAAGCGTATCATAATTTATTTAAGATGGTTTATTGGTTCATTTGTCATTAGTTCATTTGTAAACTCGTCATCCGTATATTGTAAATTGACTTTTGTAAATTGTTAATTGAGTTTTGAAAATTGGTAATTGTAATCTCTGTTCTCTATTTTCATTTTTTAATAGGTGATTTTAACATTCTTCTCAAAATCGTATAACGATAAATACCTGAGCTGGTAATAAGCACCCCAAAAATCGCGAAGCGAAGAAACATAATCTCTTTTTGCCCTATCGTTTTCCTGAAAGGCAATGCTTAAATCGGTGATGCTTAGGTTACCTAAAATATATCGCTCACTTGCAATTTTATACTTTTCTGCCGCAATATCTTCCGCTGCATCGGTTAATTTAATTTGCTCCTTCATCATATTAAATAGGGTTACCTGTGTAATAATTTGCTGCTCAAAAATCTGTTTATCTTGTTCCACAGCATAGGTTATGAATTGCTCATTTGCCAATGCCGTTTTGGTACGCGATTTAGAACGCCCCCAATCCATTACCGGAATGGATAATTGTAGCTCTACCGATTGCTGACTTCTTGGATTCCGATATACATCAAAAGCATTTATACCTGCATTTGAGAATCCAAGGTTTGCCCTTAATGTTGCCTTTAAGCCGTTTTCGCCTTTGGCTTTAGCCACATCCCTTTTTGCTTCTGCCAATCGGCGGATAAACCCAATCGCATCCGAGCGATTTTCAAAAGCCTGAGCCAACACTTTTTCGGCGATGACCGACATTTGTGCAACCACGGCAGGCATTTCGAGCTTTATGCGGTTATCGCCCTCAATGCCCGTGTAACTACGGAGATTTAAAGTCGCAATTTCAACATCCCGCTTCGCGGTACCTACCGCTTTTTGAGCATTTAAAACCTCTAACTGAAGTTGAAGAATTTCGTTTTTAGAAATCTTACCCAATTCAAATTTTGTATCGGCTATGCCTAAAATGCGTTTGGTATTGGTAAAATTCAATTCTGCGATGCTCAGGTTTACTTGCGCCAACAGCAAATCAAAGAAATATTCGGTAACGGTGATGGATATCTTTTCCTGTGTTTCGATAAAAGTTTGCTTGCTTTCATTGTACTTTAAAGGCTCAATCTTTTTATCCCATTTTAAACTATTAAATTGTAAAAGCGGCTGCATGTAACCCAAACCATAAGGAATACCATTGTACAACACATTATCTCTATCAAAATCGGTAAAGCGTTGCAATTGTGTTGTACCGAAAATGGTTCCACCTGTTGCGGCTATACTCTGACTGAAATTTAATGTAAGCGATGAATTATCGTAATGCACCGGTTGAAAAAGAATAGTTCCATTTGGTTGTTGCACCTGACTGTATGTTTTGGTATAACCTGGCAAAACACCTTCTAACGAAAGCTGTGGCTGATAGTTAGACTTAAAAGTTCGCCATTCCCAATATTTGGTTTCCTTTACAGTTGTAGCCTGCTTTGCTGCAATGGAATTGGATTTTGCCATTTCTACAACCTGTGGCAAAGTTAATTTTAACGTATCCGCTGCCGCGAAAGCCAAATCTCCCGAAGCAATTAATAAAACCATAAGTAAAAAATTCTTCATCGTCTTAATTACTTAGTGTTACGGTTTTTACATTTTTAAAATCGCCCATATCTGATGTAATGATTTCATCGCCAGCTTTTAAACCACTTTTTATCTCTACAAAATCGAAATTATTTAGCCCTGTTTTAACCGTTCTTCGTTCTGCGATACCTTTATTGAGTACAAAAATTTCCTGAAGATTAGAACCATTGAATGCAGGTCCGTTGGCAACCCTTAAAATTCCGTTTCGGGTTTCCGTTACTAAAAAAACATCAACCTTTTGATTTGGACGTAGCACTTTACTGTCTTTTTGGGTAAGCTGAACATCGAATGAAACGATAGAATTACTTACTGAAGGTGAAATATTTACCACCGTACCCCTCAACTGTTCATCACCAATACGTATAATAGCAGCCATATTTTGGTGAATTTTATCGAGTAAATTATCTGATAATCTTCCGGCAATTTTAAAACCGCTTAAATCGGCAATCCGCACTAAAGCTTCGCCAGCCTGTACACTAGTGCCAATATTTTTATTTACCCAGGTAATTACCCCAGAACGGGTTGCAGTAAGGCTTGCCAAATCGAGCTTTCGCTTTAAGCCATTCAAATCGTTCTTCTGAATCGCAAGGGCAATCTCTGCCTCCCTGATTTCGATTTTCATGGTTTGTTGTTTGCTTTTGATTTCATTCTCCAGCTGAAGCTTCTCCAGGTTGGCAACTTTCAAATCAAGCTCTGCCCTTTCTACATCTTCTTGTGTACCGCCACCCGCTTTGAGCAAACGCTTGGCAGCAGAAACGGCATCTTTCAGATTACTGATACGTAATTGTTTAATACTGTTGCTTGATTTGATATCGAAGAAACTTTTTTCTAAATCGAGTTTAAGCTTGCGTATTTCGTTTTCTTTAGATTCCATTTGAAACTGTAATTTGCCAAATTCAGTTTCGGTAGCGGTTTTATCGAGCGATAAAATAGCCTGACCTTTTTTTACCGGATTTCCGGCGTCCATTAAAACAGTTTGTATAGATGCATTTATAGGGCTGGTTATTACTTCCTCAAATTCGGGAAGCACTTCTCCAGTGGCATTAATTGTATTTTCGATAATACCTACTTCAACTTTTGCTGTTGTAATATCGCTATTGGTTAAGGCTGGCTTAAAATAAAACCTAACCAACCAGATTACTGCAATTAGCACAAATAGAATGGTGAAACCTATAACATACGCTTTCTTCTTTTTCTTAACTAAAACTTCTTCTTCGATGAGCCTGTCCATTTAAATAATTTTGAACAAGCTTTTACAAGCGAAATGCCAAACATAAAATACTAATAATCAGATTATTATATGTTATTCAAAAATAAAAAATGCCCGATATCGAACGTTGTGTTTAATATCGGGCATTTTTATTTGAATGATATTTTGAAAGCTTTAGCAAATTCTTCCGCCTCTGCTAATACGGTCGCTTTCCCGATAAATCGGGACAGGCTGTCGGTTTCCTTACTGCAGGGTAGGGCTGCAACTGGGGCTAAAAAGCAACTGCCGTAATTTTTTTAAAGCTTTGGGTGCAGAACCACAAATCTTAAACCCGATATGAGCGGCAGCCCCGAAATGCAATGAGGGCTATAGCGTTTAGCGGGGCTGAACCTTGCCAAACGCAATTAACCTTTGATTTTCAAATTCTTATTTAATGATTAAAATTTCTCCTTTTTCATCCAGTTTACCATAAGATTAAACCAATCGACATCAGACGTTTTGTTCTTTAAGCCAAAACCATGTCCGCCTTCTTCATATAAATACATATCGGTTTTAACACCATTTTTTTTCAAGGCTTCGCTCAGCAAAATACTATTGGTAACCGGGACAGATTTATCGTCTTTTGCATGAACTAAAAATGTTGGCGGCGTTTTCTTATTTACATTCTGGTTTGCAGAAAAATAATGCTTCAATTCATTACTTTGTGATGCGCCCAACAGGTTTTTCATCGTTCCGGTATGTACCGATTCCTCAAAGCTTATTACCGGATAAACCAACACTGCAAAATCAGGGCGAAGGTTAATTTTCTCTTTATTTTCTATTTTAACATCATTGTAATGAGCCAATAAGGTAGAAGCCAAATGTCCGCCGGCTGAAAAGCCCATTATACCGATTTTATTGCTCTTGATATTATACTTCTTAGCATTTTTTCTCGTCAGATAAATGGCTTGCTGAACATCCTGTAAAAGCGCATAAGTTTTATCGACCATAATTTCTTCGCTAGGTAAGCGATATTTTAATACCAAAGCCGTTACGCCAATTTCATTGAATTTTTTAGCAACATTATAACCTTCGTGGTCTATCGCCAAAATACCGTAACCACCGCCGGGACAAATTATCACAGCCGTGCCATTAGCTTTATCGGCAGGGGCTTCAAAAACAGTTAGTGTTGGCGTTGTTACTTTACTAATTCTCGATATGCCATCAGTTCCTTTTTGCGTAACCTCAGTATAGGTTGAAGAAACTTTTGAACCCGGAACTACGCCAGTATATAGCGGAATTACTTCCTGTGCATTTAAATTTAACATCAGCAACACACTTAAAATAATTAATAAGGAAAACCTTTTCATAAAATAGATTTAAAATTCCATTAAATAAGCCTTTAAAAAGCCATCAATATCGCCATTTAAAACCGCATCCGGATTTGAGGTTTGAAAGTTAGTACGGTGGTCTTTGACCCTTCTATCATCCAAAACATAACTGCGAATTTGCGAACCCCACTCAATTTTTTTCTTCGAGCCTTCAATCGCCGCAATTTCTTCATTGCGTTTACGCTGTTCAATCTCATAAAGTTGAGATTTTAATAAACGTAAAGCATTTTCCTTGTTCTGCAATTGCGATCTTGACTCTTGATTTTTAATGATAATACCTGAAGGCTTGTGGTATAAACGAACAGCTGTTTCCACCTTGTTTACGTTTTGTCCACCTGCACCACCAGCCCTGAATGTTTCAAATTCAACATCTGCTGGGTTGATATTGATGTCTATCGTTTCATCGATTAAAGGATAAACATAAACGGACGCAAAAGAAGTATGCCTGCGTGCATTGGAATCGAACGGAGATATTCTAACCAAACGATGCACACCATTTTCACCTTTTAGATAACCATAAGAAAAGTCGCCGTCGAATTGTAAGGTTACAGATTTTATCCCTGCCACATCACCTTCCTGACTGTCCTGCTCTGTTATTTTGTAGCCATTTTTTTCGCCCCACATCATGTACATACGCATCAGCATGTACGCCCAATCGCAACTTTCCGTTCCACCTGCACCAGCTGTAATTTGCATGACTGCCGAAAGCTGATCTTCTTTGGTACGAAGCATGTTTTTCAGTTCCAAATCAGAAACGATTTGTTTACTGTTTTCGAAAAGCTCTTCTAATTCGGCTTCTGAAGCATCACCAGACTGAAAAAAATCAAACATAACGGCTGCGTCTTCTACAGCGCTGTTTGCATTTTCAAAACCATCCGTCCACTTTTTCTTTGAACTGATTTCTGCAAGAATTTTCTCTGCTTTTTTTGGCTCATCCCAGAAATCGGGCGCCATTGTTAATTTTTCTTCTTCGCGGATGTTGTATAAAAGTTCATCGACGTCAAAGATGCCTCCTCAGAGACGTTATTCTGTCTCTTAAATCCTGAATTTGTTCTTTAGTCATAAAGGCAAATATATAAATTAGGGGATTAGTATAGGTGATAATTGGTTAATTCTTTATAAGCCCACTCCGTCATTGCTAGGCACTAAGAAACTTTGCTCTTCGAGATGTTCTGAAAGGCATCTCGAAGCTTTAATTAAAGAGGATTTCAAATCCTCAACTTATCATGCATTCTGGATGCGCTTTGCTAACATCCAGAATAGCGACATTGATTAATTCTTTATACGCCACTCCGTCATTGCGAGGCACGAAGCAATCTTTATCAAAATAGATTGCTTCTTGCCTCGCAATGACGACTTTAACTTATGCGTCTTTCAGAACATCTCGAAGTTTTAATTAAGGAGGATTTCAAATCCTCAACTTATTATACATTCTAGATGCGCTTTGCTAACATCCAGAATAGCGACATTGATTAATTCTTTACACGCCCACTCCGTCATTGCGAGGCACGAAGCAATCTTTATCAAAATAGATTGCTTCGTGCCTCGCAATGACGAAATCTTTTAAGTTAATTCTTCTTCATCGCCATATAATCCAAGGTCAGATTAGATAACAATTTAACACCCAATACAAATCCACTTTCATCTAAGTAGAAATCTGGTGTATGGTGCGATGGTGCTTTTAGCGGGTCTTTGCCTTTAGGCATTCCACCTAAAAATACAAACAAGCCAGGAATTTTCTCCTGAAAGAAAGAAAAATCTTCTGCTCCGGTAACAGGTGGCTTAAGTTTTACATGCGCTGTGCCTGCTGTAGCCTGCATACTTGGCAGCATTTTTTCAGTTAAAGCGATATTATTAAATGTTACCGGATAATGATTGCTGTAAGGGATTTTAACCTCTGCCTTTCCCCCTCCTGCTTCGGCAGTTTTGGTTGCAATTGTTTTTATCCGCTCGATAAACATCGCTTCATCTTCCTTACTGAAATTACGAACCGTACCCAGCATTTCTACTTTTTCGGGAATAATATTCGAACGTACACCGCCATTAATTGCGCCAATCGTTACCACACCAGGGTTTTCAGTTACATTTAAGTTTCTGCTTACAATGGTTTGTAAATTATTTACAATTTGCGTTGAAATCACAACCGGATCGATGCTGCTCCATGGATAAGCACCATGCGCCTGACGACCAGTTACCGTAATTTTCATGTCGTTTACGGCAGCCATTGTTCCGCCCGGGCGATAGGTTACATCGCCAGCTTCTGTTTGCGAATTAATGTGCAGGCCAAAAATCACATCAACCTTTGGATTTTCCAGAACACCTTCTTTAATCATTAAAGCGGCACCACCTTCTTCACCGACAGATACACCTTCTTCAGCTGGCTGAAAAATAAACTTTACCGTTCCAGCGATATCTTTTTGCATTGATGCAAGAACCTCTGCAACGCCCATCAAAATGGCCACATGACTATCATGACCGCAGGCATGCATCACGCCAACTTCTTGTCCGTTATACTGGGTTTTAACTTTTGATGCAAATGGCACATCTACCCTTTCTGTAACTGGCAAACCATCCATATCTGCTCTTAATGCTACTACAGGTCCAGGTTTACCACCTTTTAAAACCCCTACAACTCCGGTTTTTGCAACACCAGTGGTTACTTTAATGCCTAATGCTTCTAAGTGTTTTGCTATAATTCCAGCAGTTCTGGTTTCGGTATTGCCTAATTCCGGATGCTCGTGAAAATCGCGGCGCCAAGTGATTACCTTCTGTTCAATGGCATCAGCTTTTTTTGAAACTATTGGTCTCAAATCTGATTTTTGAGCATTGGCATGTATAGAAAGCGCACAAAGGCTTAACAGTATTAGTTTTTTCATAAAGGGATTGGTTCTGGTTAATTGATGAACTAATCTAAGAATTTTTAGTTGGGAAATTATTAAAAACAAATACAAACCTGTTCGCACCTTGTAGGGACCTTGTTCGAGACTTGTTCGAAAAAGCACCCCTTTTTTCGAACAAGGTCCGAACAAGTCTCGAAGAAGCTTCGAAGAAAGTAATTGTTAAATCTGATTTTTAAAAACAAAAAAGCCATTAAGTCTATGCTTAATGGCTAATAAATTATTTGATTAAAAACTTAGAATAACCTTAGTTAAATAATCCTTTTAGCTTATCCATAATACCACCAGATTCTGACGTATTACCACCTTGAGCCTGATTGCCACCATTGAACATGCCAATTACATCACTTACATCAAACTTACCATCAGCACCGCCGGCAAGATTTCCTAAAACATCCTGAATGTTGAAAGCGTTATCATTTGGGTCGGCAGTTTTTTTTGTTAGCTTGCTTAAAATTACCGGGATAACTGTTGACGCTAAATTCTTAGCGGTTTCAGCATTAATGCCTAAGCCAGCTAATTTATCTGTAAAATTTCCTGCTGCCTGTGCTGTAACTGGTGAGCCTTCTGTATTGCCGGTATTGAAAATTTCTGCCAAGCCACCAATATTACCAGAAGACAATTGATTTTTTAAAGCATCAAAAATAGAACCCGAAGCAGCCTGAATTACAGCTTCATTTTGTTCATTCGGAACTGCGCTGTTATTTACAACACTTTCCTGTACGTTCTCTCGAACCAATTCACTCAAATTTTCTAACATAATATTTAAAATTAATGTTTACAAAATAGGATGCTATAATTGTAGGAGATGTTAACTGCAAGTTACTTCCTTTAAAAGAAATAATGAAATGATTTTTTTGAACAAAAAAAGGACACTTTTAAAAATTTGCTTTACTACTTTTACAAAAAACAAAAATACTATGTTACCGAAAATAAATTTTACCGAAACAGAAGCCTACAAATATTTGGCAGATCATTTTATAGACATCAATGAGAAAAGCATTAAGGATTTATTTGCTGAAGATGCAGACCGCTTTGCAAAGTTCTCTTTATTTTTTGAAGACATTTTACTTGATTACAGTAAAAATAGAATAACCGAAGAAACATTTGCTTTGCTGATTCAGCTTGCCCGCGAATGCAAATTGGATGAAGCCATAAAATCGATGTTTAATGGCGATAAAATTAACGAAACGGAAGATCGTTCTGTACTTCACATCGCTTTGCGTAATTTAAGTAATACGCCAATATTAGTAGATGGTAAAGATGTAATGCCGGATGTTAATGCGGTGCTTGCTAAGATGGAGAAATTCAGCAATAGCATTATTAGTGGTGACTGGAAAGGACACACAGGCAAAGCGATAACAGATATTGTAAATATTGGTATTGGTGGTTCTGATTTAGGTCCGGTAATGGTTACCGAAGCTTTAAAGCATTACAAAAACCACTTAAACATTCATTTCGTTTCAAATATTGATGGAACACATATTGCAGAAACATTATCGGGTTTAAATGCTGAAACAACCTTGTTTTTAGTCGCATCTAAGACTTTTACCACGCAAGAAACCATGACCAATGCACATTCTGCACGTACGTGGTTTTTAGAAAAAGGAGGCAAAGAAAGTGATATTGCTAAACATTTCGCAGCATTATCTACGAACGCTAAAGATGTTTCGGCGTTTGGAATCGATACGGAAAACATGTTCGAATTCTGGGATTGGGTTGGCGGTCGTTATTCTTTATGGAGCGCAATCGGTTTATCCATCTCTTTAAGTATCGGATTTGATAACTTCAAACAATTACTAGCCGGAGCACACGCTGCTGATAATCATTTCAAAAACGCAGAATTTGAAAGTAATATACCTGTAATTTTAGGCTTACTAGGCGTATGGTACATTAATTTTTACAATGCTGAAACACAGGTTATTTTACCTTACGACCAATACATGCATCGCTTTGCGGCATATTTCCAACAGGGAGATATGGAAAGTAATGGTAAACATGTGGATAGAAATGGCAACGAAGTAGATTACGAAACTGGCCCGATTATTTGGGGCGAACCTGGAACAAACGGTCAACATGCTTTTTACCAATTAATACACCAGGGAACCAGAATTATTCCTGCAGATTTTATTGCCCCTGCACAAAGCCTAAATCCACTTGGCGACCACCATCCAATTTTATTATCGAATTTCTTTGCTCAAACAGAAGCTTTAATGAATGGTAAAACGGATGAAGAAGTTTCATCAGAATTAAAAAAAGATGGAAAAAATGCGGATGAAATTGCAAAACTAGCACCATTCAAAGTGTTCGAAGGCAACAGGCCAACCAATTCAATTTTATTGAAAAAAGTAACACCATATACTTTAGGAAGTTTAGTTGCGATGTACGAACACAAAATTTTTGTTCAAGGTATTATCTGGAACATTTTCAGCTTTGACCAATGGGGCGTTGAATTGGGTAAACAACTTGCTAAAAAAATCCTTCCTGAGCTAGATGGAAATGAGCAGGTATCGAGCCACGATAGTTCCACCAACGGATTGATAAATCAATACAAAAACTGGAGATAATATTTAGATAACATAAAAAAGCGAGCTAAACACTCGCTTTTTTTGTTAGAATTATATACTTTAGCTTTAATCTCCTATTTGTTTAGTTATAACAATTAAACGATTACTAATATTTTTTAAAAACCAAGAAATCAATCTAAACTGATTTCAAAAACAAACAAATTATCTAATGAAAAAAAGATTTCTTTTTGCTCTTGCCATTTCCGGTTTGTGCTTTAGTGCTTCTGCTCAAAAAGTGCAATTTTCCGAATTTGATTTAGACAACGGATTGCATGTTATTCTACATCAAGACAAAACTGCTCCAGTTGTAGCCGTTTCGGTAATGTACCACGTTGGCTCCAAAGATGAAGAAACAGAACGCACAGGTTTTGCTCACTTCTTTGAACATTTGCTTTTTGAAGGTTCAAAAAACATTAAACGCGGTGAATTTATGAAATTGGTGAGCAGTAATGGCGGTCAGAACAATGCCAACACCTCACAAGATCGTACTTTTTATTATGAAGTTTTCCCATCAAACCAGTTAGAATTAGGTTTATGGTTAGAAAGCGAGCGTATGCTACACCCGATAATTAACGAAGTTGGTGTAAAAACCCAAAATGAGGTTGTGAAGGAAGAAAAACGCATGCGTATCGATAATTCGCCGTATGGTAAATTCACCGAAAAAATCTTCACACATTTATTTGAAGGTCACCCATACAGATGGCAGCCAATTGGCTCAATGGAGCATTTAGATGCAGCAAAGCTTAGCGAATTTATTGCCTTCTTTAAAAAATACTATGTACCTAATAATGCAGTATTAACCATTGCTGGTGATTTAGACGTAGAAAAAACCAAAACACTTGTAAAACAATATTTTAACGAAGTTCCGAAAGGCGCTCCAATTGTTAGAAAAGAAGTGGTTTTACCTGAGATTAAGAAGCAAATTATTGATACCGCTTATGATGCAAACATCCAGATTCCGGCAATTTTTGCAGCGTATCGAGTACCAGGCATGAAAAGCAGAGAAAACAAAGTTTTGGGTATGATTAGCTCAATTTTATCTGGTGGAGGAAGTTCGAGATTAAGCACTAAAATGGTTGATGAGAAAAAGACTGCCCTACAAGTTGCGGCTTTTAACTATACACTTGAAGATTATGGTGCATACATCACTCTAGCTTTGCCAAACAAAAACACGCCACTTAACGATTTATTAAAAGATATTGATGAAGAGGTTTTACGCCTTCAAACGGATTTAATCAGCGAAAGCGATTATAAAAAACTTCAAAATCAGTTTGAGAATAGTTATGTAAGTGCAAACAGTAGAATGCTTGGTGTTGCCGAAAACTTAGCAAATGGTTATACTTTCCATAATAAGGATACCAACGACATTAATAAAGAACTTGATGTAATTAAATCGATTACAAGAGAAGAGATTAGAGATGTGGCTAAAAAATACCTGAACAAAGAACAACGCATTGTTTTGTATTATTTACCGAAAAAATAACTAAAGCTAAGTTTCATATTACATTATTTAAGACATGAAAAAATTATTCATAATAGCTGCAGTTTCCTTATTGGCTCAAGGTATTTCAGCACAAACAATAGATCGTAGCCAAAAACCAAAACCTGGTCCGGCACCAGTAATTACCATTGGCGACCCGGTTATTTATAAATTAGCAAATGGCATTACCGTTTTAGTTGTAGAAAACCATAAACTTCCAAAAGTTACGGCTAGTTACAGTATCGATGCCGGACCAATTACTGAAGGTGCTAAAGCTGGCGTAGTAAGTTTAATGGGCAGTATGCTTAATGAAGGAACAACCACTAAAACGAAGGCACAATTTGACGAAGCAGTTGACCAATTAGGCGCAAATGTTTCTACAGGGGCATCAGGCGGTTCGGTTTCGGCATTAACCCGTTATTTCGACCAGGCTTTTATGCTTATGGCAGAAAGCTTACGCAAGCCATCTTTTCCTGCTGCATCATTCGAGAAATTAAAATCTCAAACCTTAACAGGATTAAAATCAAACGAGAAAAGCGCAAAGGCAATTTCTACGAGAGTTGTAAATGCACTTTCTTACGGAATAAATCACCCAAGTGGCGAATTTACTACTGAAGCATCAATTAATGGTATCACGTTAGATGATGTTAAAGCCGTGTACACTAAATATGTAACTCCATCAAGAGGTTATTTAACTTTTGTAGGTGATATTAAACCAGCAGCAGCTAAGGCACTTGCAGAAAAAGCATTCGGCGATTGGAAAGGTTCGGCTTTAACTTTGCCAACGGTTGCAAAAGTTAACAATCCGGCTAAAACAGAAGTTGACGTTGTGAATGTAAGCAATGCTGTTCAATCAGAAATAACGGTTGCAAACCTTATCGATTTACCTTTAAGCAGCCCTGATTATTTCGCTGTTTTATTGGCAAATCAAATTTTAGGTGGTGGTTCAGAATCGAGATTGTTTATGAACTTACGTGAGAAACATGGTTTTACTTATGGCGCTTATTCTGGTACCGGTTCAGGTAGATTTCAATCTAAATTCTCGGCAAATGCAGCCGTTAGAAACGAGAAAGTGGACAGCGCTGTTGTAGAATTTTTAAGAGAGATTAACAACATTCGCACGACCAAAGTAACTGCGGAAGAATTACAAAATGCTAAAAACTTGTATAATGGTTCATTTGCATTGGGCTTAGAGAATCCTGCACGTACAGCTGGTTTTGCAAGCAGCATTTTAATTAACGATTTACCGAAAGATTTCTATCGCACTTATCTTCAAAAAATTAATGCAGTAACAACTGATGATGTTTTGCGTGTAGCTAAAAAATATTTTAACCATGATAATACCCGCGTAATTATTGTTGGTAAAACCGATGCATTTGTACCAGGTTTAACTAAAGCAGGCTTTACAGTTAAAACTTTTGATAATTATGCTGCGCCAGTTACGGCAACTTCAAATGCAGCAGCTGCACCAGCGAAGTCTGCTCAGGAAGTTATTGGTAGTTACATTAAAGCCATTGGTGGGGAAGCTGCTTTGAAAAAAGTAAATGCTTTACAACAAACCGGCGAAATGGATATGCAAGGCAATAAATTAGCCGTTTCATTCAAAAAAATGAATCCGAATATGAGCAGCATGGAAGTTTCTATGATGGGCCAATCGGTAATGAAACAAACTTTTAACGGCGCATCTGGTTACCAAATGCAAATGGGTAAAAAAGCTGATTTAACTGCTGAAGAGGTTGCAGAAGCTAAAGCAGATAAAGGGATTTTCAATCAACTTTACTACGGAACCGATGGCAGTAAAGTTGAAGCTGCAGGAACCGCTAAAGTTGGCAAAGCTGATGCTTACAAGCTTACGGTAACTTCTGCATCTGGCAAAAAGAAAACAGAATATTATGATGTTACTTCTGGATTACTTTTGAAAGAAGAAAGCACAACTACTAAAGAAGGTAATGAGATGACTCAAAGTACTGAATATTCAGATTACAAAAAAGTTGGTGATGTACTGTTTCCGCATACTATGATTCAAACCGTACAAACGGCAAGAGGTGGACAAGAATTTAACATCTCTATCAAAGAGATTAAGGTTAATCCAACTTTACAAGCTGCTGATTTTAATTAAGCAGATTTAAGTCAATATATAGCCGCTCTTTCCAGAGCGGCTTTTTTTATGTTTTTTTGGCTCGAAATTGGTTATATTTATATAGCCGTTTTAACATAAAAATTCTTTGATTTATGGAATAGGCTGAATTAATACATCTATAATTTGTATTAAAGACAAATGAAAAAGCTAAAATTATTATTGAGTATTATTTTTGCCGCGACTTTTATGCAGGCAATCGCTCAAACGGATAAAGAAACTACCGGGAGGATTATAACTGATCAGCACTATACTTTTAATGCTAATACAGCTATTCCAATGGCCAACAATGATATAAATCAGATATTGAGCAGTATGCCTGGAGCGATAGGTGGTGGAACGATAAATTTAACCGGTTCGCAATACGATTTAAAAGTTACTAAGGACAGTGTTGTCGCTTATTTGCCTTATTATGGGCGAGCCTTTAATGCTCCATATAACCCAACAGAGGGCGGCATTAAATTTAAATCGAAAGATTTTAGTTATAAATTAACTAAAAATAAAAAAGGTTCTTATACCATAAATATCCGAACGAATGATTTAAAACAGGAGAACTTTCAGCTAACCTTAATGGTTTCACAAAATGGTTATGCTAATCTTTTTGTTTTCAGTAACAATAAACAGTCAATAAACTTTCAGGGCACATTAGCTGAGCCTAAAAAGGATTAGCAGCCTACAGAATTGCATATAACCGCAATCTGATTATAGTAGAGCGTTTTTGATATTTACCATAAGCGCTGCGATGCAACGTTTTTGAATTGGGTTCAAAGATTTCTCGGCTGCGCTCGAAATGACGATGTTGGAATAGACTCTTAATTCAGCCGTCACCTCGACCGTAGCGGAGAGGTCTGCTAAGCTTGTTGAAAAATTGCCATACGAAGTGACGGTTTTATAAGAAAATCTTCTATCAAGGCCTCATCTTGAAATTATATAGCTTAATATTCTATCCGAATCGCGGCATGCAATGTTCCTTAAATCATTACAAAGATTTCTCGGCTGCGCTCGAAATGACGATGTTCGAACAGACTCTTAATTTAGCCGTCACCTCGACCGTAGTGGAGAGGTCTGTTAAACTTGTTGGAAAATTGCCATATGAAATGACGGTATCACATCAGGTCTTTGATAAAACTACTTCTTGCTTATCTTGATTTCGAAAATGTAGGGCCACTTCTTTCCTGCAACGAAAAGGCGTTTAGAAACTTTATCATATGCAATGCCATTTAAAACGTTATTTTCTCTTTCACCATCAGTCTTAAAATAATCCCTAATAGGGAACAAACCATTCAAATCAATTTTGCCTTCAACAGCGCCAGTTTTTGGGTCAATAATTACAATATCATTCGTTAAGTAAACGTTGGCGTATATTTTTCCATCGATAACTTCCAGTTCATTTAATTGGGAAATAGCGCCTTTATCATCGTAAACGTCAATAGAACCAATCTGGCTATAGTTATTTTTATCTAAAAAGTAAATGGTATTTGTTCCGTCAGAGTTCAGGATTTTCTCACCATCAAAAGCTAAGCCCCAACCTGCCTGACCTACAGAAAAAGGAAATTTTTTAATGAGTTTAAAGGTATTTTTATCGTACTCAAAAGCTGTTTTTTCCTGCCAGGTAATTTGTAGTATTTTATCACCAACTACCGTCATACCCTCTCCAAAATAAGCGGTATCCAACTTAACCTGTTGCAGTGCTTTACCACTTTTAATATCGACTTTCTTCAAATAAGAATTGCCTTTTTCACCGGTCCCTTCATAAAAAAAACCATCGTGGTATTCCAATCCTTCTACATAAGCCGTTGTATCATGCGGAAACTTAGCAATAACTTTATAGGTATATAAATCTGGCGCTTTAGCCGATAAGATATTAATGTTAGTGGTTAGATCTTCGAATTCGCTACCATTATAAATTTTCGCTGTGATGATGTGGTTACCTAATATCAAGCCTTCAGTTTTAAGCTTTACCGCAGCAGTGTCTGTTTTGGAAACAGATTTTATGGTATCGATTAGATAAACGACAGAATCGACTGGCTTGTCTTTTCCGAAAAGCAACTTTACCTCTACATCGTTTCCAGATTTTACGTTTAAGCCAATTAGGGGCGATATAAAACTGCGATAAGTTGAGGTTTCTTCTTTACATGAGCTTGCAAAGCTAATCGCAACTGCAATAAAAAATAAGGTTTTGATTTTGTTAATCTTCTGGCCAAAAAGCATCTTCAATATGGTTTAATGTAAATGTATTATCTTTTTTAAAAGTTATGGCAATAATATCAAAACGAATTTCCTTTTGATGGTTCATGATTTCTATATAAGCCAATGAACCCAGTTCCATCTGCTTTTGTTTTCGCTTCTCTACAAAATCTTCTGGCTGACCAAAAGCTACTGAAGTCCGGCTTTTAACTTCAACAAAAACCATTATTCCGTTTTTGTAAGCGATTAAATCTATTTCAGCTTTGCCATGAACCCAATTCTCATCCAAAATCTCGTAACCCTTATCTTCTAAATAAGCTTTGGCAAGTTCTTCACCTTTTCGACCTAAATCGTTATGCGTAGCCATTTTTAATTGTTGAATGAATGAATTTTAAATGACTGGATTATTGAATGAATGAGTTATTGAATTTGGCAGCTAGAATCTTAAAATCCCTAAATCCAATAAATCCTGTTCCTATTTTACGATTACAGAGCCCAGGAATTTTGAAATCTCCCGTTCAACATTTTTAATAACACCATATCGCTGCATTAAAATCATTTGATTATCGCCATCTGTTTCTTCCTTAATTTCTTTCAATAAAGTGGTTAAAATTTTGTCAACCTTTCTCTTTTTCAAGTGAAATATACCACCTAATATAGTTGCTTTCAAGTTCATTGACTCATCTTTAACATAAATAAGATGTTTATTTAACCAATTATCACTCAGCGCATAGGGCGAGGTTGATAAGTCGATAGCCAAATCAGCAATGGCTCTATCCTGATGTTTTATAAAGTGATTAGCCGTAGGAAGCCGACCATTGTCAAGCTCTGCTTTATAAAATTCAGCAATTTGTCTACATACCACATTATCGAACTCCACATCGGCCAAATTTTGCACGATGAACGAGCCAATGTACATATCATCAATTTTATCCCAATTAACAAATTCGTGACCGTAGGCTAAAAGAAGGCGTATGATTTCCTTCTCCTGATTTTCATCCGTTTCTGTTGCCTGACTGGCTGTAGATGGCCCATTATCATCCCATAAATCATCTGGCGGGCCTAGTGGCTCTGGCGGACCAGAATTATAATTGTTTTGATTAGCTCTTTGATTACTTTCGAAAGTTTTTTTAGTCTTGCTAGCCCGCATTTTATTGAGCTCAGACATCAGAATACTTTCTTCAATCTGCAATAAACTGCTACTTTCTCTAATAAAAACAGAAGCTTTAATCGGATCGGGAATTTTGGCTATACTTTCTACAATATCGCGGATAATTCCTGCTCTTTTAATTGGGTCGGTTCCGGCCTCCTTTAATAAAACATTGGCTTTATATAAGATAAAATCTTTGCGATTTTCTTCAATGTAAGTTTTGAATGCGCCTGCACCTACATGGTGCATGTATGAATCCGGATCGTGTCCATCAGGAAAGGAAACGATTTTTACATTCAATCCCTCTTCCAAAATCATATCCAAGCCACGAAGGGATGCTTTGATACCTGCAGCATCACCATCAAAAAGAATGGTTACATTTTGTGTAAAACGCCCAATTAGCTTAATCTGTTCAACGGTTAAGGATGTTCCGGATGACGCCACCACATTTTCTACCCCAGCCTGATGCACTGATAGTACATCAGCATAACCTTCGGCAAGGTAACAGTTGTCTAAATCGCGAATGGCTTTTTTAGCGTGAAATAAGCCGTATAGCACATTCGATTTATGGTAAATTTCACTTTCCGGAGAGTTTACATATTTAGGAACATTTTTATCGGTTTTTAACGTTCTGCCACCAAAACCAATAACCCTACCTGTAAAATTATGAATGGGAAACATCACGCGACCGCGAAACCTGTCGTAAATTTTCCCGTTATCGTTTTTAATTGATAAGCCGGTTTGCTCTAGGAATTCGAGTTTGTGGCCAGCGCCAACGGCCGATTGTGTCATCGCGTCCCAAACATCGGGTGAGTAACCAACTTCAAATTTCTTTAAAATATCTTCTCTAAAACCCCGCTCTTTGAAATAGCTAAGTCCAATGGTTTTACCCTCTTGCGTTTCCCAAAGTTGCTTTACAAAAAAAGTTGAGGCAAATTGAGAAACTACATAAAGGCTTTCCTTTGCATTTTGCGCCTCGGTATCCTGAGCAGAAAGTTCAGTTTCCTCAACCTCAATATTATATTTATTGGCTAAAAATTTAAGCGCTTCGGGATAAGAATATTTTTCATGGTCCATGATAAAGCGAACCGAATCGCCACCCTTTCCACAGCCAAAACATTTATAAATGCCCTTGGTAACCGAAACATGGAAAGATGGTGTTTTTTCTCCATGAAATGGGCAATTACCAATTAAGCTTGTACCACGTTTTTTTAAATGTACGAAATCCCCTACTACCTCCTCAATACGGGCGGTATCCATTATCTTATCTATCGTTTCGCGGTTTATCATATAGGTTGTATGTTTTAAGTGATACGTTGTACGTCTGCTGACTTAAAACGTATTACTTATAACTTTTCACTCTAGCGTACCAAAGGCAATAATTGCTCAGCAACTAATTTATTACCAGTTTCATTTAAATGAACTCTGTCGCCTGTTAAAATACCTTTTTCTTTATCTTCTGTATTATTCTTTGCTTCGTAATCGGTAAAGATTTTTCTTAAATCGCAAACCGGAAGGTTATTTTTTGCAGCCAATTGTCTGATGCCTTCAGCATATTTATTTAAATCGGCATCAAGTTCGTTAGTGCCGTCTTTTTTCTCGCCAACAACCGATGGTGTAACTACCACAACCTTACTTCCTGTAGCTTGAATTTTATTAATTAACGCCTGATAGAATTTAAGAAATTTATCATAATCAGTACCAGTGTGAGAGGATTGTTTATGCCAAACATCATTGATGCCTACATAAATCACAACCAAATCGGGCTTTTTGCTTAGAACATCATCTTCTAAACGCAGGTATAAATCGTAAACCTTATTTCCACCTATTCCGGCGCCCATCACTGTGTATTTGGTAGAATCTAAAGCTTTTTTGACTAACGTTACATAACCATTGGCAGATACACCTTGTTGGGTAATAGAATCGCCGAAGAAAACAATTCTTTTAGGTTTAAATGTCATAGATGTTAAGATAATGATACAAACTGAAAAAAATAGGGTGACTTTTAATGTGGTTCTCATCGTTTTATTTTTAGTTGGATTATTTGATCGAACAGTAAATTTATAAATTGAAAGTCGATATAGCAAAGTATAATAAAGGTTAATACTGGATAAGTATTGTTACGTTGAGCTTCTCGAAACGGCATAATGAGGTTCCGGTAGAACCTTCTACAAGCTCAGGATGACAAATTGCTATTATCATCTGCCCAGATTAACGACCCAACCTTTATCGGATTCTATTTCTTCTCGAGTTTATAATCTTTGTGCAGAATTAAGAAACTTGCCCGTTCTTCTTTTTTAAAAGGATAATCCCAGTTTCCCTGATAGGTAATTTTTGTAGGCAATTTATCTTCTCCAAAATAACCCATTTCAATATTCATCTGTACATCAAAATCAAAAAGCATGTTGCTGTATTTCATATCAACATAGCGACCTAAAATATTAAAGTTTCGTTTGTCGAAGATGGTCACCAATTCTTTAATCATTATGCCATCTTTTGTCCAGCTGCTCAAATCTGGCTTCACAGAAACTTTAAAGCGATAAACCGGGATGGAATCAAGATAAGTTCCACTGGTAAAACCATAATCGTAATACTGGCGCATATTAGCCGAAAAAATTTCAGTTTTACTGCCAATGAAGGGTACTTTTACCGGGCGACCTGGATTAAAAATCAAAGTTTTAAGTTTGCTTTTATAACCCTCGTTTGTACCACCCTTACCATCACCAGCCGGCGCATTTGGAACAAAATCAGTATTGTAAGCATTCATAAATATATAATCGAACATTTCAACAGTATATAACTGATATTTTCCATTCTTCTTATACATTTTGCCTTCATCTTCCTTTACCAGATATTCCATACGATAAGGTCCGCTATTGTTGTGTTTTATCTTGCGATAAATCCTGCCATCAACCTTATTCTTTTTATCATAACTGAAAATGCGGTTTTCGGCGATAAAGCTGTAACGTTTCATATCGCGAAACGATTGATAAAAGCTGGTATCGTTAATAATGGCATTGATAAAAGTTTCGATATTTAATCGCTCTGCTTTAATATTTACGGCTCCAGAATCAAGCATTATTGTTTTTACCGTATCCGGATTAAACCTATCTATAACCTGACTGTAAACCTGTGATATAAAGAGCGTAAAGGATATTAATAAAATTATTTTTTTCATGTGTTGATGAGTATTCAAAAATGATGCCCCTTTATGTGATGGAAAATGTTACGCGTGAGATGGATAATGGGCTATATGCATTTCCATCTTCCCTCCCACATATCACATCTTACATTACAATCCTAGTTTCCAAGTTGCTTAAGCGCAATATATGCCATTAATCCAGTTGATATTTTCAGTGCATCTTCATCAATATCGAACTTTGGCGTATGGACTGAATGCATCGTATCTTTAGCTGCATTCCCGGTGCCTAAGCGATAAAAACAAGCATCCGTTACCTGAGAATAAAAAGAGAAATCCTCCGCAGCCATCCAGATATCTAAGTCGATAACGTTTTCCTTTCCAAGAAAATCTTCGGCAAAGCTTCTTGCATTGGCCGTTAGTTTTTCTTCATTAATCAGAAAAGGATAACCTTTATGTATATCGAAATCACAGCTTCCACCCATACTTTCGGCAATACCTTCGGCCATTTTTTTCATTCTTTTATGAGCCTCCGCACGCCAATCTTCGTCTAAAGTTCTGAAAGTACCTTCAATTTTAACTTCATTAGGAATAATATTAGTTGCTCCATTTGCCGTTACTTTTCCGAAAGATAAAACCGAAGGTAAACGTGGATCGGCATTTCTACTAACGATTTGCTGCAGCGCAATAATGATGTGTGATGCAATTAGAACCGGATCGATATTTTGATGTGGTTGTGCACCATGACCGCCTTTACCGGTTACAGTTACATATAATTCATCGGTTGAAGCCATGTAAATTCCCGAACGGAAACCAACTTTACCAGACTCAATAAGCGGCATTACGTGTTGCCCAACAATGTACTGAGGTTTTGGGTTTTCTAAAACGCCTTCCTTAATCATAATACTTGCGCCACCAGGTAATAATTCTTCAGCAGGCTGAAAAATTAATTTAATTGTTCCACCGAATTCATCCTTTAATTGGTTTAGAATATATGCCGTTCCTAAAAGTGAAGAGGTATGTACATCATGACCACAGGCATGCATCACACCATGATTTTTAGAGCGGTAAGGCTTGTCGTTATCCTCATGAATAGGCAAAGCATCCATATCTCCACGAAGTGCAATAATTTTATCTGAAGGTAAATTACCTTTTATTAAACCAACAACACCTGTATTTGCACAACTTGTAAACTCAATGCCCCATTTTGTAAGTTTATCTTTTACATATAATGAAGTTTCAAATTCTTTAAATGATAATTCGGGATTGGCATGTATATGGCGACGATAACCTACAACATCATTAAAAATGGTTTCGGCTAAGTTTTTGATTTTATCTTTGATCATCGGTAGTAGTATCTAAAGTTGGTGCATTAATTTTCTCCCTGAAAATGAATAAGGTGGGGAAAGCTGGGCGAAGCTCGCTCATTAATCTTTGTGCTTCTAATTTGGTTCTGAAATCACCAACACGTAAATAATAATTTGGCTCTTTGTAAATGATATAAGTATTTATTTTAGGATAACTGCTTTTAAAGCGGGATTGCTGGTTGAACATTTCTCGTCTGTCAGACCCGTAAAAAACCTGAACCCGGTAACCATAGGCCGAAACAATAGGCTTGTTTGTTTTGGTTACAACATCACCTCCGGTTCGGTAAACCTCCAATCGTTTTGCAATTAAACTATCAATTAAGGGGTCTTTAATTACATTTACCTCACCTTTTTGTGCAAAGGAGAGTGTATAAATAAATAGGGAGCAGATTATTGAGTAAAATATTTTCATGATGTTATGACATCGCTGGCGTTAAAAATGTTTTAAAACAAGAATGCCGAACTTTCTGCAAAATTCGGCATTCTTTATGGGTTGTGCAAATGCTAGTTTACTACTTTGTAGATAGCAAAAATTTTGCGTCAGCGCCATGCTGAATTTATTTCAGCATCTATTTGAAAGAGAGACCCTGAAATAAATTCAGGGTGACGAACAACAAAATAACAAAGCCAGATTATTATCTAAATCTAGCTTCATCAATTTTATTATTCTTACAAATTCGCTCCGTGGCAGTTTTTGTATTTTTTACCACTACCGCATGGGCAAGGTTCGTTACGACCAACTGTAGCTTCCTTACGTATTGGTTGTTGCGGAACTGCTTCACGGGTATCTCCAAATTCGATACCTGGTTGCTCAGCACCAAATTCTTGTTTGGTGGTTTGTAACTTTGGCTGTTTTACTGGAGCTGGTGCTTCTCTAACTTGATCTGGTTCTTGCTGAACGGGAATGCCACCTTTATATAAGAAACTCACAACTTCTTTATTTACCGCATTTAACATGCTTTTAAATAAATTGAAAGCCTCCATTTTGTAAATTACCAACGGATCTTTTTGTTCATAAACTGCATTTTGAACCGATTGCTTTAAATCGTCCATTTCGCGTAAATGCTCTTTCCAGCTATCATCAATTAAAGCTAAAACAATTGTTTTCTCAAAGGCACGAACAACTTCTTTTCCTTTGTTATCAATTGCCTTTTTCAAATCAACCGCAACCTGGATACCGCGAATACCATCCGTAAAAGGAACAACAATTTGCTCAATGTGCTCACCACGTTCTTCAAAAACCTGTTTTAATACAGGCATTGATTGCTCGATAATTGCATCGGATTTACGGGCATAGAATGCTTCAGCTTCACCGAAAAGTTTTTCAGTTAAGGTTGCAACATTTGTCGAAGAAAATTCTTTTTCAGTAATTGATGTATCAACAGAAAAGTTTTTAATCACTTCCAGTTTAAAACCTTCGTAATTAGATTCTTCTTTGTATTCGGTTACGATATCTTCCGCAACATCGAAAACCATGTTATTCATATCAACATCTAAACGCTCACCGAATAATGCATTCTTACGTTTTGCATAAATAACAGTACGCTGAGAGTTCATTACATCATCATACTCTAATAAACGTTTACGGATACCAAAGTTATTTTCTTCAACTTTTTTCTGTGCACGCTCGATAGATTTGGTAATCATAGAATGTTGAATTACTTCGCCATCCTCGATTCCCATGCGAACCATAATGCTTGAGATTCTTTCAGAACCAAATAAACGCATTAAGTTATCTTCTAACGATACGAAGAATTGAGATGAACCTGGATCACCCTGACGACCAGCACGACCGCGCAACTGTCTATCTACACGACGAGATTCGTGACGTTCGGTACCTACAATTGCCAAACCTCCGGCTTCTTTAACACCTGCACCAAGTTTAATATCCGTACCACGACCAGCCATATTGGTTGCAATGGTAACTGTTCCGGCCTGACCAGCTTCGGCAACAATATCAGCCTCTTTCTGGTGCATTTTAGCGTTTAACACATTATGCTTAATGCCACGAAGTTTAAGCATACGGCTCAATAATTCTGAAATCTCTACAGATGTTGTACCAACTAAAACTGGTCTACCCGCTTGGGTTAGTTTTACAATTTCATCTGCAACGGCATTATATTTCTCACGAACGGTGCGGTAAACGTAATCCTGCTCATCTTTTCTTGAGATATTTCTGTTCGTAGGAATCTCAACTACATCTAATTTATAGATAGACCAAAACTCGCCTGCTTCGGTAGTTGCCGTACCCGTCATACCGCAAAGTTTGTGGTACATACGGAAATAGTTTTGCAAGGTTACCGTAGCATAAGTTTGCGTAGCATCCTCAACTTTAACATTTTCCTTAGCTTCAATTGCCTGGTGTAACCCATCCGAGTAACGGCGACCATCCATGATACGGCCGGTTTGCTCATCAACAATTTTAATTTTTCCTTCATCGATGATGTATTCAACATCAATTTCGAATAAAGTATAGGCTTTTAACAATTGATTTACCGAGTGGATGCGTTCTGCTTTAACAGAGTAATCACGCATTAAAGCATCTTTTGTAGATACTTTCTCATCCATTGGCAATTCAGATTTTTCTAATTCGGCAATCTCTGTACCCACATCAGGCAGTACAAAAAACTGAGGGTCTTCACCCGATTGGGTAATCAACTCAATACCTTTTTCAGTTAATTCTACCTGATTATTTTTTTCATCGATATAGAAGAACAACTCCGAATCTACCTTAGGCATATTCTTAGATTGGTCAGCCATGTAATGGTTTTCTACCTTTAATAAAAGCGCACGAACACCACTTTCACTTAAAAACTTAATTAAAGCTTTATTTTTAGGCAAACCGCGATAAGCACGTAATAAGGCTAAACCGCCTTCGCCTTCCTCAGTACCGGTATTTCCAGCGTTAATTAATTTTTTAGCTTCGTTTAAAGATTGCGTTACATAAGCTTTCTGAGCATTAACCAAACGTTCGATTCTTGGTTTTAATTCATAAAATTCGTGTTGGTCGCCATGGGGAATCGGACCAGAAATAATTAATGGTGTACGGGCATCATCAATTAAAACTGAATCGACCTCATCAACCATTGCGAAGTGAGGCTTACGTTGAACCAACTGATCAGGCGTTTGCGACATATTGTCACGCAGGTAATCGAAACCAAATTCGTTATTCGTTCCATAAGTAATTCCTGATGCATATGCTTTTCTGCGTTCCTCAGAGTTTGGCTCGTGTTTATCAATGCAATCAACACTGATTCCGTGGAATTCGAATAAAGGTCCATTCCATTCGCTATCACGACGGGCAAGGTAATCATTCACCGTTACGATGTGAACACCTTCGCCAGCTAATGCATTTAAATATGCAGGAAGCGTACTTACAAGCGTTTTACCCTCACCAGTTGCCATCTCTGCAATTTTACCACTGTGCAATACAATACCGCCAATTAATTGCACATCGTAATGAACCATGTTCCAAACCACTTCAGTTCCGGCAGCATCCCAACGGTTAGCCCATTGCGCTTTATCGCCAACAATTTTAACATTGCTTTTGCGTGCAGCGTAATCTCTATCAAATTGCGTTGCAGTAACTTCTAAATAATCGTTTTCACTTAAACGACGAGAAGTTTCTTTTACCACAGCAAAAGCTTCTGGTAAAATCTCCAACAATATTTTTTCCAGCTCCGCATCGCGATCTTTACCTAAAGCATCTACCTGCTCATATAAAGCCGTTTTTTGATGAAGCTCTAAATCTTCACTTTCAGCTTCAGCTTTTATTGCTGAAATTTTACCATCAATATCTTCTAAAAAAGTAGCAATTCTACTTTTAAACTCTATTGTTTTAGCACGTAACTCATCATTGCTTATTGAAGATAACTTTGCGTACTCTTCATTTATTTTAACAACTAATGGCTGTATGCCCTTTATATCTCTTTCTGATTTACTTCCGAAAACCTTCGCTAAAAATCCTAACATTATATTTTAATTCGTAATTATTAATAAAAAACTGGTGTGTTACAACAACTAAGCCACGACTTGCAGCAAGTCATTTTGGCTGTTAATTGCATAAATGAGGAAAAAGATCTTAGAAAAAGACCTTTGATACAAGGAAATTATGGACTGTTGTTCTTAGGTTTTTTCCTTATGGTTAAATCAGCAATTACCTGATTTGTGTTAACATATTTTGCCGTTTTTATTGGTGTTTGGGTTCCAATCAGGGCCAAACGGCTGTAAGAAAGCAAATATGGATTGCGATCTTCATTCAGCTGAACGGAAGCTTTACCAGCGGTATGAGTGCTAATATTTTGCTCATTACAATATTCGTTTAATATTCTTAACCCTTCAACACGCTCGGCTTTGGCCAAATGTGTTAAGCTAAAAAATACTAGGGATATGGTAACGAGGTGTTTCATTATTTAGCGGCAAAGCTAGTTTTATTCTTTTATAAAATGAAATTTCATGTTCGCAAAAACTGTACCTCGATTTTCCTCTTGACTTTATTAATAAATTGGGATGCCTGCTCAAAACTTTAAACTTCAACGCATTTAACGTTTGAAAACAATCGTTTGTCGATACATTTGTTACAAATATTTCCTTTCTGTACATCTTTATATCAATAAGCAACAAAACATAAATTATCCATGGAAAGAAAGAATTTTATCAGGAGTTTAATGGTTGGAGCAATCTCAACTCCAGTAATAATCGAGGCTTGTAAAAAGACAAGTATGAGTGACGGCTCTGGCAGTACATCAGGTTCGGGCAGTGCAGGTACAACCACAAGTACAAATGGTACCTGTACAGTTGCGCCAACTGAAACTGAAGGACCATTCCCAACTAAAGTTCCGGCATCATATGTAAGAAGCGACATTACAGATGGAAGAACCGGTTACAAAATGACTGCTAAAATCACCATTGGAAATATAAATAATAGTTGCGCAGCTTTGGCCGGTGCCATTGTAGATATCTGGCATTGTGATGCAGAGGGGAATTATTCTGAATACGGTGGTTCGGGTATGCAAAGTACCAATTATCAATCGGTGCATTTTTTACGCGGCAGGCAAGTAACAGATGCAAATGGACTGGTTACTTTCACAAGCATTTTCCCGGGATGGTATAGTGGCAGAGCAACGCATATACACGTTCATGTTTACAATGCGGCAGGGGTTTCTCTTAATGTAACGCAAATAGCCTTTCCTGAAGGTTCAGGTACGGCTGTTGCTTTGGTTAACGGTTATTCAAAAGGCATGAATGGCTACACATACAATAATGCCGATAATGTTTTTAGTGATGATAAAACGGGTGTTGAAATTGCAACGGTAACTGGAACCGTTACAGCTGGTTTCGACTTAACTTTTAAGTTAAATGTAAAAGCATAAGATTTATAATTGTTTGTTATTTTTATGCGGCGTTGAGGTTTTTCTCAACGCTTTTTTATGATCTCAATGATGTCTGAAAAAGTAATTACCCTGTGTTACCGAAAGATAATTGATGTAACAAACGTTAACCCCTGGGATAAATTTGTACATGAGGATAGTTTTGCTGAGTTTAAAATGCAATCGCAATTTTACAACCAGGAAAATAAATACACATCATTTTCTCAAATTTTGATAAACACTCCCGGAGCTGAAAAACTTCATTTTTTGGTTGGCGGCTCAATTATCGGTTATATTCAACAATTAAAAGGCATTATCCCAGATGTATTGGATGATTTGGGCAGACGATTTTTAACTTTCGATAATTTTAAATTCGAAATTATAAACTCGGATATCAACAACATAGAAAAACATAAAATAGCACTAAACTTTTTTTCAAAACCATTAGTTTTGCATGAGCTTATAGGTGAACATCTATTAATATCGCAGTTTACAGAAAATGATAATGAAGAAATTTTCACTAATCTTTTTAAACTGCAACCATT
This sequence comes from Pedobacter aquatilis, assembly GCF_032678425.1. Lineage (GTDB taxonomy): Bacteria > Bacteroidota > Bacteroidia > Sphingobacteriales > Sphingobacteriaceae > Pedobacter > Pedobacter aquatilis_B. The sequence goes on from NZ_JAVTSG010000001.1 coordinate 797,921, forward strand.
TGTAAGCATACACTCCATAAAAAAACTAAAATAGTGGAAAACCCGGGTAAAATTTATTTAGCAGATCAGAGAGGATTAATTGAAAATTCCAGTATACAACGACATTGCACATTTAATTTCGACCGTTTTTTTAACGAACATAAAACAGCTTTTCAATCCCTATTTATTTGTAACGATGATTTTGTTGCTGCCGGGAAACTTAACTTTTATCTCGCCAAAGAAAATTCGTTGCATTTATTTATACCGATTACCGGAGGTATTGATATCGTGACTAAAGACAAAGAATTTTCTGTTGAAACCGGACAGGTACAGTTGTTGAGTTTAGAAAAAGGTGAAGTTTTGGAAATCAGTAATCCGTATAAAGATGATGTTATAAATTATATCCATTTGGGGATGGTTAATGGTGATTCTGCATTTTTCAAAGACCAACTTTTTACTTTTGATTTTGATAAAAATCCTAATCAATTAATCGATATTATTTCCAATTATAGATTTCCTTTTAAGCTTAGTGCGGGTATTTTTGCTGGTCGGAAGGAAGCGATTTATAAGTTGCACGAAAAGGCAAATCGTTTTTTCACTTTTATTATAGATGGCGCTTTTGAAATTGAGGGCCGTTTAATGCACGCCCGTGATGGACTTGCGCTTTGGGATACTGAAAACGTAGAAATTGAAGCGCTCAGTAATAATGCAATTGTAATAACCCTGGAGTTGTTCGCATAAACATAGATTGGGTTTTGCGTTAAGGGTTGTCTGCCTACGGTAGGCAGTTAAGGGTTTAGTGCCGTTTTTCACGGTACCGAAGCGAAGAGCAGCCCTGAAAAAGCCCGACCCTTTCCCGATTTTTCATAGGGAAAGGGAAGCGCCCAAATAGTTTTATTCTACTGGAATTAATCCATCCGAGATTCAACTTTAAAAGATTTCTCCGCTTCGGTCGAAATGACGGTACTCATCTTTACTTAAAAACAACTTCGGTTGCACCGTAGCCGAATTTCTCCTTTCGGGCATCCATATAAGTTTTAATGTGCGGGTTTTTACTTATCAATTTATGGATTTTATCTCTCAAAGTTCCGTTTCCTATGCCATGTATAAATATCATTTTGTCAAAATGATGGACGATTGCTGCATCTAAAGCATTTTGAAAGTGAGATAACTGAATTTGCAGTATTTCATCGGTTTCTAAAAAATGATGATCATCTCTAAGTTTTTCAATATGCAAATCGATTTCCTTATTCGGTACTTCAACGGTGCGTTTTTCTGATGGCGATCTGAAGAAACTTTCCTTTAACTTTTGCGGGTCGATGCTAACCGAAGCCAACTCATCCAATCGAATTAGCCAGCCTTTTTGTGTTAAATTTGGCAACTCCTTTTGTTCTGAGCTAAAATCTTTCGCCCTGAATTTTTTAGTTACCACTAAAGGGGCCAATGGTTTAACATCAGCCTTGCTGAACACTAGAAACTGAAAGGTAAATTCTGGCCACATATCTAATTCGGACAAAGAAGCAGAATGCACCAGCGCAGACTGAAAGCTTTGAATTATACCATGAAAAACGCCTGAGTATTTTTCCTTTCTTTCAGAACTCAAACTTACTAATAATGTATTTGGAGATTGATTTTGTAAGTGAAAATGAACCACACTGCCAGCTTTTACATCGGCCGCAACAGCAACATAAATTCCGTTTTCAATTTTATTAATTGAAGGCACATTAACCTGAATGGGCTTTGGTGCATCTTGTTCTTCGGCTACTTTACCGTGTCCATGAACTGATGTTAAATTACTAACCGCAACGGGAATTTCAAATCCGTCTTCATCGGTTACACCTAAAGTTTGTGCATCAATAATTTTTGTAACATATCCTTCACGTTTTTCATCAACAAAACGTACAAAATCACCAAGATTAAACTTCATATTAAGATATTTCTGAAATGAGAATCATCTTTAAAAACAGATGATTTAAGCAAAAGTACCTAATTTTTAGTTTAAGAAACGATTAGCATATTTCTGACTTGCTGCAATTCTCCGTTTTGAAGTCGGGCATAGTAGACACCTGGAGCGTAGCGCTGATTTTCGAAATTGATGTTGTAAGTACCTTCATCTTTAACTGCATCTACAACGGTAGCCATTAATTTCCCCATTGTATTAAAAACCTGGATTAAAACGTGACCGCCTTTTGAGGTATATTTTATGGTGGTACTTGAGGTGAACGGATTTGGATAATTACTGATTAAACTTTCGCCACTTAAGCGGTTGGTTTGCGCCAAACTTGTCGACATACAATTTGTTCCAGGTTGAATAAGCGGCAACGATTGAAAATCCTTTAGCATTACATTCGATAATGTTGATTTATCTACACAAAACCATTTTTCCAATAAAGTAGCGTAAACAGATCGGAAATCATATTGCATCGGAATATTATCATTTACGGATGTGGTGGCTGAAATTGTTGGATTTTTACCTAGAACACCGCCTTGAATGGCATCGCCAAAAACGATTAGTGGTGCTGCTGCGCCATGGTCTGTTCCGTTACTGGCGTTTGATTTTATCCTTCTTCCAAATTCTGAAAAGGTCATACCAGCTACTCTTTTTGATGCACCTAAACCTTTCAAATCATCCATAAAAGCTTTAATGGCATCGCTAACTCTTTGAAGCAAAACTGCATGGGTTCCGGTTTCAGTAGATCCTGTATTTACTTGTGCAGCATGAGTATCAAAAGAACCAATATTTACCATGTACAAGCGGGTTTTAAGGCCTCCGGCAACTAATCTTGCCACAACTTTAAGCTGATCTGCAAGTGAATTATTGGTTGGATATGTACCCTGCTTTGTTACTTTGCCTGCCGCAGCTTTAATTACAGAAGCATACTGTTGTGTTTGTTGAGAAACCTGGCGAATGTATGTTAACTCCTTACCGGCATTCGTATTTGGCGCAGGAGATTGAATTCCATTTATTAAATTATAAAAATTAACCGGGTCGGAAATTGCCATACCCATATTAACAGAAGGCCCCTGAAAAGCAGGAGATATAAAAGAGCCGATCTGAATGGCAAGTGGATCAGGCATTACTGTATTTGGATAACCGATTGGAAAATTTGAATATTCTTCGCTTAAATATCTGCCTGCCCAACCGCTTTCTATGATTTGGTCAGAATCTGAAGCAGAAAGCCAAATATCTGTCGCCCTGAAATGGCTAAAGTTTGGCTGTGGATAACCCACGGATTGAATGACCTGAACTTTTCCATCATCATACAAACCAGCCAAACCCGACATTGAAGGATGTATACCGGTATTGAAGCCTGAAAGTTTAATAATTTTATTTTTTGGAAGAATAATATTCGGACGAGCAAGTGTAAGGTTGTCATACTGATCCAATGGAAGAATCATATTCAAACCATCATTCCCACCATTTAACTGAATAATTACCAACACATGGTCGGTTTCCTGATTGGCTGCTGTAATTGCCGATAATAAACTCGATGCACCAAATGCCTTTAACGAAAATCCTCCTATTAAAGATGGAAGCACCACGCCAGCGGGCATTGCTTTAGTTAAAAATTCCCGTCTTTTCATGATAGCTGATACTCTTCAAGGTTCATAATGTATTTATAAAACTCTTGCAAACGGGTTTGCACAATTGCCGTTTTTGCTGTTGTCGGCGCAGCTTTGTAATCGAGCCAGGCGGTTGTCCAGTAAGCATCAGTGACCTGATTACTCAACAATATACTTTTTAGAAACTTTTTTACATCGGCGCTAACCTCAATTGTGTATAAATGCGCCAAAGCTTCATCAAGTAAAATATTTGGATCTTCTGGTTTGCTAAATTTTGCGGTGTAAGCAATCGGGTCGATAACAATTTTCTTTCCGTTTCGGGTATAACCAGAGCTGATAAATCTATCGGTAAAAACATTTCGCTTTGGTAGGGTATCAGAATTTATCCAAAGCTCATAAAATTGAGGTACTTGATAATATGCAGGCCAGCCCGAAACATTTGGTGGGTCGGCTAAATTTTGCTGAAGATTTGAAGCCGTACTCCGCAAATAATCACTCATGTAATATACGTTTACATAATCGCTGGCATCGGGAAAAACAATTTCAAATTCTCGAGCCAAGCCAACCACAAAATCTACGGGAGCTTTAATGTTACAAGAACGGTTTTGAGCTAAAAAGAAATGATTACTGGTAAACAAAACCTTTAACACAGGCTTTATTTCATAATTCGAACTCCTAAATATTTCCGCCAAAGGCGTGATGAAATTAGCTTCAACATCAGCAGTAATATCATAATAAACGAAAAACCGATATAATCTTCTACAGATGTATTTACTCACCTCTACTTGTGCAAAAATCATATCCAGCAAATCATCCACTTCTTTTGCACCATCTGCCCCGGTTCTGCCTTTAATCAATTTATTTCCATAAAATGACGAAAATTGCTTATCCGTAACATCATGTCTGTTCGTATTGAAAACGGAAATAATATTTGTGCTATCGAGTGTGTAGCCAGTAAGCAATCTGGCAGCCGCCTTAACGTCGGCTTCGGTGTATTTGGAGTCTGGTCCTTTACCTAAGGTAAAAAGTTCTTGTAACTCGCGGGCATAATTTTCATCAGGTGCGGTTCGGGTGCTTGCATATCCATTTAAATACCGAACCATTGCCGGGTCGATGGTTACTTGCTTTGTTAAAGTTTTAAAGTTGCCTAAAGCTGAACTCCGCAAAAGCGCATTATGTTTATAGATATATCTTGCATCATCAACAGTATCGGCTTCGGTAGCAAAATGATTGTGCCAAAACAAGGTTAATTTTTCTCTTATTGAAACTGGTTGATTAAGCATTTGGGTAATCCACCAGGATTTAAAAGATGTAACCCTACGACTGTTTGCAGTTCCATCTGTATAAAGTGTATTTACCCAGGTTTGCCCAATCGGAACATTTGCATCAGTATAATTGGTATCGTTATAATTATTTACCGGAGGATTTGGAAGCGCTAAATCTCTCAATAGAAAATCGACAACCTGAGAAACAGATTGACCTGCAAAAGCGGCTATATCACTCCTTTTAGCTCCGAATAATGTTCGTTTTAGTAGATGATTTAGTTCTTTTGCTCCAAAATTGCCTGCGTAGATGTCTATCGCCATAAAAGATTATCTTGAAACAAAATAAAATTAAGAGATAAAACGCTGATTTTCAATTTTTTTACACGAAATGTCAAAATTTAGTTACCAAAAAATAGTTTACCAACGGATAAGTGCACTTGCCCAAGTAAAACCAGATCCAAAAGCCGCTAAACAAACTAAATCGCCATCTTTTATTTTTCCAGCTTCCCATGCTTCGCAAAGTGCAATTGGTACAGATGCAGCTGTTGTGTTTCCGTATTTTTGAATGTTATTGAAAACCTGATCATCTTTTAAACCAAGTAATTGCTGAACATACTGACTGATGCGCAAATTTGCCTGATGAGGAACCAGCATATCAATGTCTTTTTCCGTTAGATTATTTGCCGCCAATGCTTCTTTTATAACTTCTGGAAATTTAACTACTGCTTTCTTAAAAACCGATGGACCATCCATATAAGGTAAAGCAGCACCGCTTTCTAAAATTTCTGGCGTCATAAATAAACCGCCCAATTCCTGGTCTGGAAAAGCCGGCTTATCTTTCATCCATTTATTGGCATGAGAACCCGGGTAATACATTGCCAAAATTTCAGCATCAGCACCATCGCTATGCAAATGCGTACTTAAAATCCCTTTGCCTTTCTCATCCGTTGGTTGCAATACAACTGCTCCTGCTCCATCGCCAAAGATTACGGAAACGTTTCTGCTTCGTGTTTCAAAATCCATTGCAAAAGAATGTTTCTCGCTACCAACAACTAAAACATTCTTATACATCCCTGTTTTTACGAATTGATCGGCTACAGAAAGTGCGTAAACAAAGCCAGAACATTGGTTTCGGATATCTAAAGCGCCTATTTCGCCCATGCCCATTTCTCGTTGTAGCAAAACGCCGCAGCCAGGGAAATAATAATCCGGGCTTAATGTGGCAAATACAATAAAATCAACATCTTTTGCGGTAATTCCAGCTCTTTCTAATGCAATTTTCGAAGCTTCGATACCCATTGTTGTGGTTGTTTCTTCGTATCTATCTGCAAAGCGACGTTCCTTAATACCAGTTCTTTCCTGAATCCATTCATCGCTGGTTTCCATGAAACGGCTTAAATCATTATTGGTATATACATTTTTAGGAACATAGTAACCTATTCCTGCAATTTTAGATTGGTGCATGCTATTATATTTTGGTTAGTAAATGTATTAAAACTAGCGGAAGATGTATCTTTTCAATCATACTAAAATGCACAAATCTTGAGACTTAATACTAAATACTTAATACTAATGTTTATTTTTGCCAAATGTCTACAGAAACAAAAGAAGAGACCTTTACGCTCGAAGAAATTTTAACTTCCTTAAAAACTGTACATCGTTTAATTTTATGGAATGATGATGTGAATACTTTCGACCATGTGATTTATTGCATGATGAAATATTTAGACTATAACGAATCGCAAGCTGAAAAAATTGCCTGGAAAGTTCATAATGATGGTAAATGCCCGGTTTTAGAAGGTTCTTTTACTGAGATGGAAGTTTACAGGAAAATTCTACAACAAGAAGGATTAACCGTTTCGGTTGATTAAGCACTCTTAATGGGTCGTCATGCTGAACTTGTTTCAGCATCTCTACACGAATGGAGACTGATATAAGTTTATTAATTAAGCCCTTCTAATACCCCCAACAACTCTGCCTGCGTACTCAAAGTTTTATCTTTTGCATACCAGCCATGAAGTTTTTCTGCCAAAATTGTCATTTCAGTAGTTTCTTCTTTCCATTCTTTTAAAAGCTTTTGCAAAACCTGTGGACGCGGTGCCCAGGTAGCTAAAACTTTATCCGCATTTTCATCTAAAATTATTAAAACCGGAATTGCTCTGCCACCATTGGTTAAATGTGCATCAATCAATGGTAAGTTTTTATCTCGTAAAACAAATTTTAAGTCGATTTTACCCAAAGATGTTGTTGCGATTTTATTGAAAACAGGAACAATTTGAGCCGCATCTCCGCACCAACCTTCGGTAATGACCAAAAATTTATAATTTCCTTTTAAGTTTTCTATTACTTTGGCAAATTCTTCAGTTAAACTAACGGTTTTATCAACCCTGTTCATGCGTTGCACATTCATTTTAGTATAGTGCAAATCGTATGTTACATCGCCTGTTGCTTTTCCTTCCAATAAAAGTTGGTCTACCAAAGCTCTATAAGTTTGATAATCCATGCCTTGTTCGTTGAATATTTCGCTGTAGTTAACCATGTGTTTTACAATTTTATGTGGCAAAGGAAAGGAGAAATTGGAATAAATTAATCATTGCTTTGCAAGAAATTTAAGTGGCTAAGTATTGACTTTTGAAAGAAACATTGATATGCTCTTTTCAATTTTTGTCTTAGCCAGACAGTCTTTTTTCTTTTGACAACAAAAGAAACAAAATTGCCGGCTGAAAATTTTTGTATTAAAGTTAGTGGTTTGGCTTTGAAAATGTATTCCCAAAAATTTGTTAGGCCGGTTTTTAGTAAAACGTAGATTTTGTGCCAAGGCTCTATAAAATTCAGAAAACAAACCCCCTTTTTCATCAACTAAGCTTCCATCAACTTACCTACATGCTGCGTTAATGCAACAAAATCGGCAACTGTTAATTGTTCTGCACGTTTTTCGAAATAAATATGGTTATCCATTTTATCTTTCGGCATTACTGCCGAAACCGCATTGCGCAAGGTTTTTCTCCGTTGATTAAAGCCTGCTTTAACTACACGCCAAAACAATTTCTCATCACAATCTAAAGTTTCAACTTCGTTTCTGGTTAAACGAATTACAGCCGAATGAACTTTTGGAGGTGGATTAAACGTTCCAGGTTTTACAGTAAAAAGGTATTCAATTTTATAATAAGCTTGCAAAAAAACACTTAAAATACCATATTCTTTGCTTCCCGATGGCGCTGCACAACGTTGCGCAACTTCCTTTTGAAACATCCCAACCATCTCCACAACTTTATGGCGGTTATCTAAAATTTTAAATAAAATCTGTGATGAAATATTATAAGGGAAATTTCCAATGATGGCAAACTGATTCGGAAAAATATCGTCAAAGTTCAGTTTCAGGAAATCGCCGTTTATTAATCTATCTCCCAATTGAGGGTATTTTTCGTTTAGAAAGTGAAACGATTCTGTATCAATATCAATCAAATAAGTTTGCAAATCCTGGCGTTGAAGCAAAAAATCGGATAAAATACCCATTCCGGGGCCAACCTCTAAAACCTGATTATATTTATCGGTATTAATCAAACTTTCTACAATACGGTTTGCAATGCCTTTATCGGTTAAAAAATGCTGACCTAAATGTTTTTTTGCTTTTACTAAACTCATCGCTACAATTTCGTTTGCCACGGAAGCACTAAAAACATTGAATTATTTAGAAAGAGGTTCTTTCTATTTCTGTGTTTTTGTATTTCGGTGACGAGATATTTTCTACAAAATAACTAATTTTTATTCGGTAAGCCCCTGTTTAAACGAAAATCAGTATTTTGCGCTAAAATTTTCCAAAAGTTATGAGCGATAAACTTAAAATAGGCATCAGTATTGGCGACGTGAACGGTATAGGTTTAGAGGTAATCATCAAAACATTATCCAATCCGGCTATTTTAAATTACTGCACGCCAATTGTTTATGGCCATACAAAAGTTTCATCTTTTCACAGAAAGGCAAATAACCTCGGAGAATTTAGTTTTAATGTAATTAACCATGCAAATCAGGCGCAAGTAAAAAAAGCGAATATGATTAATTGCTGGGAAGAAGATGTTAAAATAGAACTTGGTCAGGTTACAGAAATTGGCGGAAAGTATGCGCTCTTATCATTAGAAAGAGCAACTGCCGATTTAGTAAATGGCGACATAGATGCCTTGGTTACCGCACCGATTAACAAACACAACATACAATCCGATACTTTTTCTTTCCCTGGCCATACCGAATATCTGCAAGAAAAGAGTGGCAGTAAAGATGTACTGATGTTTTTAATCAGCGAAGGTTTACGCGTTGGCGTGGTTACTGGTCATATTCCGGTGGCAGCTGTACCAACTGCAATTACAAAAGAAAAAATCATCAATAAAATTCGTTTAATCAACGATAGTTTGAAGAAAGATTTCTGGATTGAGAAACCAAAAATTGCAGTTTTAGGCCTAAATCCCCATGCCAGCGACAATGGCTTGCTTGGCACAGAGGAAGCTGAAATTATTACACCTGCAATTGAGGAAGCTTACGGCAAAGGCGTAATGGTTTTTGGACCATACCCTGCAGATGGTTTTTTTGGAAATGGCAGCTACAAACAATTTGATGCCGTTTTAGCCATGTACCACGATCAAGGTTTAATTCCTTTCAAAACATTGGCTTTCCACAATGGGGTTAATTATACAGCGGGCTTAAACTTCGTGCGCACCTCTCCGGACCATGGAACGGGTTACGATATTGCGGGTAAAAACCTTGCCGATTCTACCTCATTTACTGAAGCCCTATTTTCGGCTATCCACATTGTTAAAAATCGCAGAGAGCAGGAAGAAATGCTGAGCAACCAACTTAGAACTGGTGGCAAAGTTGTAGAAAACCAGTTCGATATTAAAGATGATGCTTCTTAAAAAGCTGAAAGGCAAAAGCGTTAAATATTAGAAAAGCAAAACCTGCATTTCATCGGTTGCGATACTCCTGCTATTCGTTTCTCCCGATGAAAAATCGGGATTCACTGCTATCAGGTTTATTTTAGTTAAAATTGTGCAACAAATAAAAAATGAGCGGCACAAAGAAAATACTCCCGATAATCGTAATATCTCAATTCCTCTGCACCTCGTTGTGGTTTGCTGGTAATGCAGTTCTACCCGATATTATTAAAAATTTCCCGACAGAATTAAACCTTCTGGCAAACTTAACCAGTATGGTTCAGTTGGGTTTTATTAGTGGAACCCTGGTTTTTGCCGTATTTGCAATATCCGACATTTTCTCTCCATCAAAAGTTTTTTTCGTTTGCGGCATCGCGGCAGCATTATTTAATTTAGGCGTTAGTTTACCAATCTCAAACGCAAACATTTTGCTATTGTTTCGCTTTTTAACTGGTTTTATGCTTGCGGGTATTTATCCCGTTGGTATGAAAATAGCAGCCGATTATTTTAAAGATGGTTTAGGAAAATCGCTCGGTTTTTTAGTTGGCGCATTAGTTTTAGGAACTGCGTTTCCTCATTTATTAAAAACATTTACAACCAACTTTGCCTGGCAATACGTTATTTATGCCACTTCAATTTTATCTCTAATCGGCGCTGGTTGCATTTACCTTTTTGTTCCTAATGGTCCGTACAGAGTAGCCGGACAAAAATTTGATTATAAAGCAAGTTTTAGCGGCTTCAGAAATCCCAATTTTCGTTCTGCAGCTTTTGGATATTTTGGCCATATGTGGGAGTTGTACACTTTCTGGGCGTTTTTACCGGGAATGCTTATGCTTTATAACGGCACACATCAAAATGCAAACTTAAATGTTTCATTATTTTCCTTTCTAATTATCGCCTCGGGCTGCATATCATGTATGATTGGCGGAATGCTTTCTCAAAAGTTTGGCGCAAAAAAAATCGCAACAATTGCGCTTTCAATATCTGGATTATGTTGCCTGCTCTCGCCAATATTTTTGTTTTCAAGTTTAATTTATATTTTCTTGTTTTTTCTTTTTATTTGGGGTTTAGCCGGCACAGCCGATTCACCTCTATTTTCAACGTTGGTTGCTAAAAATGCACCCGATTCTTTAAAGGGAACTTCACTTACCATTGTAAATTGCATCGGCTTTGCCATTACCATAATTAGCATACAAGCAATCAATATTTTGTCTAAAGAAATGAATTCGCATTATCTTTACATGCTTTTAGCAATTGGACCTATTTTAGGGCTTTACGCTTTAATCAAGAAATAAAAATTAATGATATGAGAACAATTTCCCCAATCATAAAACCCGAAGATTTAACCTGGTTAAATTTTGATGAAGAGATAGTGATTTTAGATGCCAGTGCTGGCTCAAAATCGCGATATGATGAAGAACATTTATCAGGTGCGATTTTCGTTGATGTAAATGAAGATTTGGCCCATATCGATGATTTTGCTAAAGGCGGCAGACATCCCTTGCCTAGTCTTGAACAATTTGCTACAGTTTTACAAAAACTTGGCGTTACCAAATATAGCCACGTAATTATTTATGATGATAAAAATGGTGGAAATGCCGCTGCAAGATTATGGTGGATGCTAAAATCCATTGGTCACGAAAAAGTTCAGGTTATAGATGGAGGTTATCAGGCAGCAGTAAAATCAGGTTTCCCAACAACGAATAAAATTGAAATTCCGAAATCTGTTGAGAAATATGGGATTGAGAACTGGAGTTTACCATTATCAAATATTGATGAAGTAGAAAACGTATCGAAAACGAATAAATTTATTGTGATTGACGTTCGCGATGCGAACCGTTTTGCCGGCTTAACCGAGCCAATCGATACGATAGCCGGGCACATTCCGGGCGCTACAAATATTCCATTTACAGAGAATTTGGATGCTGATGGACGTTTCTTAGCTCCGGAAATTTTAAAAGAAAAATATACTGAAGCTTTAGCAAAAGTAAAACCTGAAAATGTAATTGTTCATTGCGGTTCAGGCATTACAGCTTGTCATACATTATTGGCAATGGATTATGCAGGCTTGCCAATTCCAAAGCTTTATGTAGGCTCTTGGAGTGAATGGAGCAGGAACAATAAAGAGATGGTTTTGGCTGGCTAGAACTTAAATAAACTAAAATTACAAATGAGCTCTTCGAGATGTTCTGAAAGGCATCTCGAAGTATAATAATGAGGATTTGAAATCCTCTGTTATCATCCATTCAAGATGCGCTTTGCTAACATCCAGAATAGCGATGCTGGAAGTAAATTAAACCCGATTGAAGTGGAAATACTTTTGGCTTACCAAGCTTAACGAAGTCTAAAGAACAACTTTAAAGAGACTTCGTAAGTTTAGCCAAAAGATTGCAACGAAAAGCGGGGCTGTGGTAACCGATTAGCAATGAAACTGATTTTCAAAAAATTATAATACTGGTTATCTATGCGCCAAACATTAACAATTTTTAAAAAACATTTTTTATCTAAGTATTTTATCCCTACATTTGCAGGCTAAAATTTTACAGTACTTTGAACCCGCTAAAACAATTTTCTGTACCGTTTACCGGATTAAAATTGGGAAGCCATCATTTTGATTATGAGCTTGATGACACCTTTTTTGGTGCATTTGAGTACTCAATGATTAAAAACGGGAACTTAAAGGTTGACTTGGAACTTGACAAACAAGAAACCATGTTGATTTTAAAATTTAAAGTTTTGGGTACTGTTAATTTGGATTGCGATAAATGCTTATCGGAATTTGCTTTGCCGATTAATTTGTACGAAAGACAAATTGTAAAGTTTGCAGAGGATGAACTTGAAAGCGATGATGAAGAGATTATTTCATTAAGCAGAAAAGAAACGTCTATTGATATATCGAAACCGTTATACGAAATGATAAACGTTGCGGTACCGTATATTAAAAACTGCGAGCAAAGTGGTAAAGATTGTGATCAGGAAATGATTAATAGACTGGAAAACCTTTCTATTGAAAAACAGAGCGAAGAAAAAGAACAAATAAGCGACCCACGTTGGGAAGCACTTAATAAGTTAAAAAAATAATTAGATTATACACCAATGGCACATCCAAAACGGAAAATCTCGAAACAGAGAAAAAATAAAAGAAGAACGCACTATAAAGCTGAGCTTCCTTCTTTAGCAACTTGCGCAACTACAGGTGCTATCCACGTACCTCACCGTGCATATAACGTTGATGGTAACCTATACTATAACGGTAAATTGGTTATCGAAAATACTCAAATCGGGTAATTTTCTTAAAAAATTGTTTGTGTTTTCAGCGGCTTTAGTCATACCTTAGTCAACTGAAACATTCAGGATTTAACCTGAACTAACACAAACAGATTTTTTCTATGAAAATAGGCCTCGACATAATGGGCGGAGACTATGCTCCCAAAGCAATTGTTTTGGGAGCAATAGCAGCTCATCAATCGCTAAACGCTGGAGAACATCTAGTTCTTATCGGCGATACCGAACAGATTAAACCAATTCTTGCAGAAGAAGGATTTAATCCAGATCATTTTGAATACGTTCATACTGATGAAGTTATTGGTATGGGCGAACATCCCACAAAAGCAATTGTTCAGAAACCAAACTCGAGCATAGCGGTTGGTTTTAACCTTTTAAAAGAAGGAAAACTCGATTCGTTTGCCAGCGCAGGTAACTCTGGGGCAATGTTGGTTGGCGCTGTTTTTAGTGTTAAAACCATTCCGGGCATTATCCGCCCATGCTTATGTACAATACTTCCAAAAATTAAAGGCGGCACAGGTTTGTTATTAGACGTTGGTGCAAATGCCGATTGCAAACCCGACATTTTACTTCAATTTGGTGCTTTAGGTAGTTTGTATGCAGAGAATTTACTGCAAATAGATAATCCAAAAGTGGCTTTAATGAATATTGGTGAAGAAGATGAGAAAGGTAACATGCTAAGCATGGCAACTTTTCCGTTAATGAGAGATACCAATTTATATAATTTTGTGGGCAATGTTGAAGGAAGAGATTTATTCAATGATAAAGCTGATGTAATTGTTTGTGATGGTTTTACGGGGAATGTGATGCTAAAATTAGCTGAATCATTTTATGTAATGACTGTTAAAAAAGGATTAAAAGATGAATTTTTTGATCGTTTTAATTACGAACAATATGGCGGAAGCCCTGTTCTGGGGGTTAATGCACCTGTAGTTATCGGTCACGGAATTTCAAGCCCGTTGGCTGTTAAAAACATGGTACTTCAATCGAGAGAAATGATTACGACTGGTTTGGTAGAAAAAATTAGAACAGCATTTAAATAAATTTTTAAATTTTTTAAAATGAGTAAAATTCACGCTGCTATTACGGCAGTTAATGGTTATGTTCCTGATTATGTGCTTACAAACGCAGAGTTGGAAACCATGGTTGATACTTCGGATGAATGGATTACCAGCAGAACAGGAATTAAAGAACGTAGAATTTTAAAAGGTGAGGGTTTAGGCACATCAGATATGGCAGTTCATGCTGTAAATGGGTTGCTTAAGAAACGTGGTATTGATGCAAAGGAAATTGACTTAATTATCTTCTGCACCACAACTCCGGATTTTACTTTTCCAGCTACCGCTAACGTTTTAGCAGATAAAGTTGGGGCTACCAATGCATGGGGTTACGATTTACAGGCTGCTTGTTCAGGCTTTATTTTTGGATTAGCAACCGGAGCATCATTTATTGAATCTGGCCGACATAAAAAAGTTTTGGTAGTTGGTGGCGACAAAATGTCTTCAATTATTAATTATGAAGACCGTACAACTTGTATCATTTTTGGCGATGGTTGTGGTTGCGCTTTACTAGAACCTAATGAAGAAGGTTTAGGTATTCAGGATTCTATTTTAAGAACGGATGGTTCTGGAAGAGATTTCTTGGGTATGAAAGCTGGTGGTTCGGTAAAACCGGCTACACACGAAAGCATTGATGCAAGAGAGCACTTTGCACACCAGGAAGGCCCAACGGTATTTAAATTTGCTGTAACCAACATGGCTGATGTTGCTGCCGAAATTATGGAGCGCAATAGCCTAACATCTGATGATGTTGCTTGGTTAGTGCCTCATCAAGCTAACAAACGTATTATTGATGCAACTGCAAACCGTATGGGGGTATCAACCGAAAAGGTAATGATTAACATCGAACGATACGGTAATACAACCAACGGAACCATTCCGTTATGTTTATGGGAATGGGAAAGCAAGCTTAAAAAAGGCGACAATATTGTATTAGCGGCATTCGGTGGCGGCTTTACATGGGGTTCGATTTACCTTAAATGGGCATACAATAGTTAGTTGATTGGTTTTTTAGCTGGTTAGGATTTTTACATCATACCAAAAAACAAAAAACCGAACAACCAAACTACAAGAATTTAAAACAAAAAAATTATAACTTAGTTAATTCATAAACTATTTTTTACAATAAAAGCTTAAAAAATGGATATCAAGCAAATACAGGAACTAATTAAATTCGTTTCTCGTTCTGGTGTAAATGAAGTTGCAATCGAGCAAGAAGACTTCAAAATAACGATTAAAACCAACCAAGCACCTACTGTTGTGCATGCAACTGTACCACAAGCACCGCTTGTACAGGCTGCAGCTCCGGTTGCAACAGCTCCAACTGCTCCAGTTGCGGCAACACCAGTTGTTCCGGTAGCAGATGACTCTTCAAAATACATCACAATTAAATCTCCAATGATTGGTACTTTCTACCGTTCATCAAGCCCTGATAAACCTATGTTTGTTAATGTTGGCGATGAAATTGGTACTGGTAAAGTGGTTTGTATTATCGAGGCAATGAAACTTTTCAACGAAATTGAAAGTGAAGTTTCTGGCCGCATTGTTAAAATCTTAGTTGATAATGCTTCTCCGGTTGAATACGATCAACCATTATTTTTAGTAGAACCTATTTAATTAGCTTATTAATCAATTAGCTAATTAGCTAATGAACTAACATTATGTTTAAAAAAATACTAATTGCCAACAGAGGGGAAATCGCTTTGCGTATTATCCGTACCTGTAAGGAAATGGGCATCAAAACCGTTGCTGTTTATTCTACTGCTGATAGAGAGAGTTTACACGTACGTTTTGCTGATGAGGCTGTTTGTATTGGTCCTCCACCAAGTAAAGATTCTTACTTAAATATCCCAAATATTATTTCGGCTGCTGAATTAACAAACGCTGATGCTATCCACCCTGGTTATGGCTTTTTATCTGAAAATGCTAAATTTTCAAATATCTGCCGTGAATATAACATCAAGTTTATTGGTGCAACGCCTGAGCAAATTAATGGAATGGGCGATAAGGCTTCGGCTAAAGAAACCATGAAAATTGCTGGTGTACCAACAATTCCAGGTTCTGAAGGCTTACTTAATAGTGTAAAAGAAGGTATTGCTATTGCAAACGAAATGGGCTATCCGGTTATACTTAAGGCAACTGCCGGTGGTGGTGGCCGAGGTATGCGTATAGTTTGGAAAGATGAAGATTTTGAAAACGCATGGGACAGTGCACGTCAGGAATCTGGTGCGGCATTCGGTAACGATGGTTTATATCTAGAAAAATATATTGAAGATCCTCGCCACATTGAAATCCAGATTATTGGTGATCAGTTTGGCAAGGCTTGCCACCTATCAGAGCGTGATTGTTCAATTCAACGTCGTCACCAAAAATTGGTTGAGGAATCTCCTTCGCCATTTATGACAGAAGAACTTCGTTTAAGAATGGGTGAAGCTGCAATTAAAGGTGCGCAAGCTGTAAATTATGAAGGTGCTGGTACAATCGAGTTCTTGGTTGATAAACACCGTAACTTCTATTTTATGGAAATGAATACGCGTATTCAGGTAGAGCATCCGGTTACAGAAGAAGTTATTGAGTTCGATTTAATTAAAGAACAAATTAAAGTTGCTGCTGGCATCCCAATATCAGGCAAAAATTATTTCCCTCGTTTGCACGCGATTGAATGTCGTATTAACGCAGAAGATCCGGCTAATAATTTCCGTCCTTCGCCAGGAAAAATCACGAATTTTCATTCACCAGGCGGCCATGGTGTTCGTGTTGATACACACGTTTATGCGGGCTACTCTATTCCATCTAACTACGATTCGATGATTGCAAAGCTTATTTGTGTTGCACAAACTCGCGAGGAAGCGATTTGTACAATGGAGCGTGCTTTAGGAGAATTCGTTATCGAAGGCATTAAAACAACAATTCCTTTCCATTTACAATTAATGAAAGACCCTAACTTTAGAGCAGGTAATTTCACAACAAAATTCATGGAAACATTCGAATTTTCGGAATAACGATTACAAAACAAATCTTAAAAAGGCTGTTCAATTTATTTTGAACAGCCTTTTTTATTTTCAGCCTTTTAGCATTGTGCCGATAACAAATGGGCAAAATTTTGATTTACATCAAACTAACCACATAACAATCAATAACTTGTAGCGTTTCTCAAACTCATTACGTTTGAATTAAAAACCAAAAAACATGAAAAAATTTCTATTTAACGGATTTCTCTTAATACTCGCCATTGTAGTATTAAGCCAGTGCAAAAAAAATGATGATAACGAATTGCAATTAATTCAAATTAGCAAAGTAATGTCGGTCGATGCGATGAGAGCGCTTCCGGTGGGATTAACTAAGGCCACTAGAGTTAAAAATCCAGGAAAAATTTACATCTATAATGATTATCTTTTCATTAACGAACCACACAAAGGCATCCACATCTACAACAATACTAATCCGGCTGCGCCGATTAATATGGCCTTTTTACAAATACCCGGAAATGTTGACCTAGCCGTTCGTAATAACGTGCTTTACGCAGATAGTTATGTAGATTTATTAGCTTTCGATATTTCTTCGGTATCAAATATTAAGCAAATTAAAAGACTACCAGATGTATTCAGGCAATTTTATTGGGGAGGTTTCAATGCTCAAGGCACTCAAAGGAGTGTAGTTACTTACAAAGATACTTTAGTTAGAAAGAGTACATACAAAAGCGGTTGGGCAAATGATGCTGCTTCGTTTTCTAATTCAGCAAACAGCAGTTCATCTGGTCAGGGTGGTTCGATGGCAAGATTTACCCTGCTAAACGATTATTTATATACGGTTGGAAATATGGACTTAAGTTTGTTCGATATAAAGACAGCAACAAATCCAAGCTTTATTAAATCGATAGTTTTAGGTTGGGGTGTTGAAACAATATTTCCGTATGAGAACAAATTATTTATCGGAACGAATACAGGCATGCATATTTTTAGTGCAGCTCAACCCGAAAATCCTATAAAATTATCCACTTATAGCCATGTGTTTGCCTGCGACCCTGTTGTGGTGCAAGGAAAATACGCATTTGTTACGCTTCGCACCGGAACCATCTGCCGACAAGGAAGTAATCAGTTAGAAGTTGTAGACATTGAAGACCCAACTAAACCAAAACAAGTTGCAGTATTTCCGATGAAAAACCCACATGGCCTAAGTGTTAGCGGCAATAACTTATTTTTGTGTGAGGGTGAATTTGGTGTTAAGAGCTTTAATATTACCAATAAGACCGAAATTGATAAAAATATGTTGCAGCATTTAACTAATATTAAAAGTTATGATGTTATTGCCGGACCAAAATCTTTGATTGTAACAGGTGCAGATGGTGTTTATCAGTTCACTTACTTCAATCCAGTTAACATGAAGCAACTCAGTTTAATTAAAGTAGATAAAACTGCATCCATCTTTTGATATATATAAAATGGAGATTGTATTTTGCCGTCAATTCTCACAATAATATAAACTATTTCTATATTTAACACGTAAATACCATTCTATTCATTTAGAATGGTATTTTTGTTTTCAACATGAGCAACACTAGAGAAAAATCATCCCTTACCAAAGCCATTGGGCAGCGTAGTACAACTTTAGAGGCAGAAATGTCCTTTTTTGATCACCTTGATGTACTTCGCAAGCATTTAATTAGAGCCGCCATTGCAATTGCTGTTTTTACCGGCATAGCATTCTATTTTAACGAAGAAATATTAGATAAGATAATTTTCGGGCCAAAAAAACCAGACTTCTGGACTTACAGAATGATGTGTAAATTGGTAGATATGTTTCCATCTCTAGGGAAAGATATGTGCATTACCAAAATAAATGGCGAAATTATCAATACCGAAATGGCAGGCCAGTTTAATTTACAGTTAAATGTTTGTGTTATGTGCGGCATTGTTGTTGGTTTTCCATACTTACTTTGGGAAATCTGGAGATTTATAAAACCTGCGCTCCACGAAAATGAGCGTAAATCGGCAAGTGGTTTTGTATTCTTCGCATCAATTCTATTCATAATCGGAATATTTTTTGGCTACTTTATTATCTGTGCATTATCAATAAACTTCTTAACAGGCTATACGGTAAGTTCGGAAATTAAAAATACGTTCACAATCGATTCTTATGTATCATCAATTGCTACTTTAACATTGGGGACTGGGATTATTTTCGAATTGCCAATTATCATCTTTATCCTATCAAAACTTGGATTAATGACACCTAAGTTTATGAGGGCGAGCAGAAGGTACGCTGTTGTCATAATCTTAATTATTGCAGCTATTGTAACTCCAACACCTGATATTTTAACGATGCTAACGGTTGCAGCTCCATTATTTTTGCTTTATGAATTGAGTATTTTTGTTTCGGCATACATCGAAAGAAAGAAGAAAAAAGCAGAAAAAGCGTTCTATGCTAACTAACAAAAACATTACGAATACATTTCATAATTCTCTATAAATTTGGCCATGTCTGATATAAAAATCAAAATTGCCATTGGCGCCGATCACGCTGGTTTTGAATATAAAGAAATCCTTAAAACTTATCTTACAGATTATGAGCTTAAAGATTTTGGCACACATTCTTCAGATTCTGTTGATTATCCAGACTTTGCCCATCCGGTAGCATCTGCTGTAGAAAGCGGTGCATTTACTTACGGTATTTTACTTTGTGGTTCTGCAAATGGCGTGGCCATTACGGCAAATAAACATCAAGGTATCCGTGCCGGATTATGCTGGGAAAACGAAGTGGCATCTCTAGTAAGAAAACACAATAATGCAAATGTTTTATGCATTCCAGCTAGATTTGTGACTGAGGAACTTGCAAAAGAAATCACGACCACATTCTTAACTACAGATTTTGAAGGTGGCAGACACCAAAACAGGGTTGATAAAGTATCCTGTTAATTTCAACGAACAACTAACTTTTACTAATAATGAATAAAAAATTTTTAACCCTTGGCTTTGTGTCACTATTTGCTGCAAGTAGTTTCGCTCAGGTTAAACCTTTAGTACCCAACAAGGATGCCATTAGGTTTAGCAAAGTCATTAACCCTGAAAATGGCTATAAACATCTTTCCATTTTAGCTTCTGATGAATTTGAAGGACGCGAAACTGGTAAAAAAGGCGCTTGGATGGCTGCCGATTATATTCGTGATTATTTCAAATCTCTTGGCTTAAAAGGCCCGGTTGATGGTAGTTATTTCCAAAAAATAGATTTGGTAAACTATTCTATAAACCAAAGTTCGTTAACGATAAATGGCCAGCCAAAGCAATTATATAGCGATTATTTGATTACAGGCAACGCAGTTGGATTAAATGGTTTTACTTTTAGTGCCGATGATTTAGTTTTTGCGGGTTACGGTGTAAATAAAGATGGTTATAACGACTTCGAAGGTTTAAATCTGGAAGGAAAAGTTGTCGTAATCTTCGGAAGTGGTGATCCAACTGCAAAACCTGGAGATAAACAAGATAGAAGAACAGTGATGATGGCAAGAGCCAGAAAAGTTACTCTTATATCTGAAAGTAAAGCAAAGGCAGTTATCATTATCGACCCATCATTAGATAACAGAGCAGATCAGCTTAAGGCAATTTATGGCGAAGGACAACCTGTAATGAAGTCTCCTGAAGTTGTAGAGCGCATGAAAACGCAAACACCTTTTACTACAATTAGTGTAACTACTGCAACTGCAAACGAAATTTTGAAAGCTGCAAACACTTCGGTAGAGGCTGTCCAAAAAAAGATTGCTGAAACTAAAAAACCAGCTTCACAAACGATTAATGTTCCAGTTTCTGCAAGCGCAATGAAATCTGAAGTAGCCGTTAGAGCTGAAAATGTATTAGGTTTCTTAGAAGGTTCTGACCCTAAATTAAAGAAAGAAGTTTTGGTTTTAACAGGACACTATGACCACATTGGTTTAGTTGCCGACCCGAATGCAAAAGATAAAGTAAATAATGGTGCTGATGATGATGGCTCTGGAACTACAGGCGTTTTATTAATGGCAAAAGCGTTTACTGATGCAAAAAAAGCAGGTAAAGGCCCTAAACGCAGCATTTTATTCATGACTGTTGTTGGTGAAGAAAAGGGACTTTGGGGTTCTGATTGGTACTCATCGCACCCTGTTTTCCCGGTTGAAAATACAATTGCAAACTTAAATACAGATATGATTGGCCGTACTGGTGAGGAATATCTTGGCAAACCTGATTCTGCAAATTACATTTACTCTATTGGTTCAAACATGTTAAGCAGCGAACTTGGAAAATTAAGTGAGCAGGTAAATGCAACTTACACTAAAATGAAATTAGATTATAAATATGATGATCCTCAAGATACTCAACGTATTTATTATCGTTCAGACCATTACAATTTCGCGAAACTAGGTATTCCAATTATTTTCTATTATGATGGTATGTTGGAGCAAGATTATCACCAACCTGGAGATGAAGTGAGCAAAATCAACTTCCCATTATTGGCAAAAAGAGCACAATTAACTTACTACACTGCGTGGGAGTTGGCTAATCAGGCTAAGCGACCAGTAGTAGATAGAGACGGAAAAGGAAATCCGAAGAAATAATAAAAATTAGCCTCGATATTCAATCGGGGCTTTTTTATGCACATTACTTTTGGTGCCTGCTTAAATTCTTATCTTTGATTTATGATCAAAACTGCCGAGGAATTTTTAGAGAAGTCTGATGAGAAAGCGTTCGATTTACCGCATCGTAAAACCATAAATTATAACATTGGTAAATACAATACGGCTGTTGAAAGTGGTTTATCAAAATTCGAAAATCTCGAGGCATCAAAAAAGAAAGCACACGTTACAAAATGGCGTGTGATGGAAAATTTAGATAAATTCTTACCTGAGTTTGAATCTAACTTTCAGCGTAGAGGTGGTAAAGTGATTTGGGCGAATGATGCTGCAGAAGCACAGCAGGAAATCTTAAACATCATCAAGAGGAATAACGGCAAAACGGTTATTAAATCTAAATCGATGACAACCGAAGAAATTCATTTGAATGATTTTTTAGAAAGCAATCAGATTGAATCTTTAGAAAGTGATTTAGGCGAATATATTGTTCAGTTGCTTGGGCAAGCCCCTTATCATATTGTTACACCTGCCATGCACTTAAGTGCAACTGATATTGCCCAATTGTTTCATGATAAGTTTGGTACACCGATTGATGCCACACCGCCGCAATTGGTTCAAAAAGCGAGAGAATTACTTCGTGATAAATATTTAAACGCAGATATCGGTATTAGTGGCGGAAATTTTTTAATTGCTGATACGGGAAGTATCGCCATTACAGAAAACGAAGGAAATGCCAGATTAAGCACAACCTTTCCTAAAATCCACATCGCTATCGTTGGTATAGAAAAGATTATTCCATCAATTGCTGATTTGGATTTATTTTGGCCTCTATTAGCATCTCATGGAACCGGGCAAAACCTAACAGTTTACAATTCTATTTTAAGTGGACCTCGTCAACCAAATGAAACCGATGGCCCTGAAGAAATGTATGTTATCCTTTTAGATAATGGACGAACCAATTTATTGGCCCAAAAAGACCAGCGACAAGGTTTATACTGCATTCGATGTGGTGCTTGCTTAAACGCTTGTCCGGTTTACAAAAATATAGGCGGCCATACTTACAATACAACCTACAGTGGCCCGATTGGTTCGGTAATTACGCCACATTTAAAGGGCATGGAGGAGTTTAAACATTTAAGTTATGCTTCTAGTTTGTGTGGAAAATGTACGGAGGTTTGCCCTGTTAAGATAGATATTCATAAAATGCTGCTTCTAAATCGTAGAGATGCGGCTGCCACCCATGAAAACAAAAAAGTAGAAGAAATGGGCTGGGGAATGTTTAACCGAATGATGCAAAAACGTAAATGGATGGATTTATTCGGAGGAAAATTTAAAAACTTTATGCTTAAAACATTCTTCAAAAAAAGTTGGGGCAAATACCGAGAGTTACCAAAAGTTGCCGATAAATCTTTTGCAAAGCAATGGGAAGATTTGAAAAAAAGTAAGGAAAATTAACAAATCATGATTGGCTTATGATGTCTTTAATATTTGAATTTGTAAATTCACTAGTATAAAAGCTATTATAATATGCCAACACTATTTATCGTTTTTGGATTAAGGTTTTTCTTCTACTCAAATGAACATTTACCAATACATATTCACGTTAGAAATGCCGATGGGGAAGCAAAATTTGAAGTAGAAGAAATAAAACTAGTTTCTAATAAAGGTTTAAAAAATAAAGATATTAACTTGGCAATTTCTTTGATTGAAGAAAATAAAGAGATAATCATTAATAAATGGAAAGAATATCATGGAAGTTAACGTTATAAAAGTTTGGTTTGACAACGACAGTATCTTTATTAAAACAGTTAATGGAGATACTAAAAGCCATCCGTTAAGTTGGTTCCCCAAACTTCAAAATGCATCACAATCGTTATTAGAGCGTTTTACTTTATCACCTTTTGGTATTCATTGGGAAGAATTAGATGAAGACCTAAGTTATGAGGGCTTTTATAGTTATAAACGAAAATGATTTGATATCTATTACAATCCACCTAACCAAATATGCAATTTAACCGAGGCGATAAAGACAACTCATTCCTGCTAAGTTTATACAAAAGATTACTTTACCCTCGCATGGTTGAGGAAAAGATGCTCAAACTTTTGCGCCAAGGCAGAATTGGTAAATGGTTTTCGGGGATTGGACAAGAAGCAATTGCCGTTGGCTCTACTTTAGCCATGCAAAGCGATGAATATATTTTACCCATGCATCGCAATTTAGGGGTTTTTACCTCACGGGATATTCCTTTGAAAAAGTTAATGGCGCAATGGCAAGGCAAAGCCACAGGTTTTACCAAAGGCCGCGACCGTTCCTTTCATTTTGGTACGCAAGACTATAAAATTATCGGGATGATTTCACATCTCGGTCCGCAAATGGCATTAGCTGATGGGATAGCTTTGGCGGATGTTTTATCCAACAAGCAAAAGGCAACCTTAGTATACACAGGCGAAGGTGCAACCAGCGAAGGCGATTTTCATGAAGCAATTAACGTTGCCGCAGTTTGGAATTTGCCCGTAATCTTCCTGATAGAAAACAATGGCTACGGTTTATCAACGCCAAAATCAGAGCAATTTCGGTGCAAAAATCTAGTTGATAAAGCTATTGGTTATGGCATTGAAGATAGACAAATTGATGGAAATAACATTCTCGAAGTTTATGACACCATCAGTCAGTTAGCAAATGAAATTCGTAAAGACCCACGACCAATATTATTGGAGTGCCTTACTTTCAGGATGCGTGGACATGAGGAAGCATCGGGAACCAAATATGTTCCGCAGGAATTATTTGATGAGTGGGAAAAGAAAGACCCGTTAAGCAATTACGAAAATTACCTAATTGAACAGGGAGTTTTAACAGCTGATTCAATAATTGATATCAGAGCTAAAATTAAAAAAGATATAGAATTAGAAGTTGAAGAAGCTTTTGATGAACCTGAACCAGAGGTTGATTCTACCCAAGAGGAAAGTGATATGTACTTTCCTTACGAGCAAAAAGTTATCGAGCCTAATCAATCATCAACAGAAAAAAGATATTTGGATGCCATAACGGATGGATTGGATTTGGCTATGCAAAAATACCCGAATCTGGTTTTGATGGGACAAGACATTGCTGATTATGGCGGCGTTTTTAAAATCACGGATGGCTTTACAGCGAAATATGGTAAAGGCAGAGTTCGCAATACACCAATTTGCGAATCGGCTATTGTTGGCGCAGGTTTAGGCTTATCAATAAATGGTTATAAAGCGGTTGTAGAAATGCAATTTGCAGATTTTGTTACGGTCGGATTCAATCAGATTGTAAATAATTTGGCCAAAACACATTACCGTTGGGGCGAAAAAGCAGATGTTGTGGTGCGTATGCCGACAGGTGCAGGAACTGGTGCAGGCCCTTTCCATTCGCAAAGTAATGAGGCTTGGTTTACCAAAACACCTGGTCTGAAAATCGTTTACCCTGCCTTTCCTGAAGATGCAAAAGGTTTACTATTGGCCGCCATAGAAGACCCGAATCCAGTTATTTATTTCGAACATAAATATTTATACAGGAGTTTAACCTCGTCAATTCCTATTGGTTATTACACGACCGAAATTGGTAAGGCTGTAACTTTGAAAACAGGAAGTAAATTTGTAATTATTACTTATGGTTTAGGTGTTCATTGGGCTTTAGATTATTTAAAAAACAACCCACAAAGTGATGCGACATTAATTGATTTAAGAACTTTACAACCTTGGGATAAAGAAACAGTTCGAGAAGCCGTAAAAACAACAGGCAGGGTTTTAGTCTTGCATGAGGATACCTTAACCAATGGCTTTGGGGCAGAAATTTCAGCATGGATTGGCGAACATTGTTTCAAATATTTAGATGCACCAGTTTTGCGCTGTGCCAGTTTGGATACTGCTATTCCGATGAATAAAGCATTGGAAGACGAGTTTTTAGCCAAAGCGAGATTAGCAGAAACGATTGAAAAACTATTAAAATATTAAAGATGGTTAATTGTCGTAACTATTTGAATTGGTTAATTATTGCTCGACCAATTTAACAATTAAGCACTTAACCAATTCAAACAGTTATATAAAATATGGGCAATTTTAAAGTTGAGGGAAACATCGTAGATATCGCAAAGCGAGATATTTTCTTTGGCGCCGTAGAGGTAGAAAACGGAAAGATAAAATCGATTAACAAAATTTCTGATAAAAAAGAAAATGCCCATTACATCCTTCCAGGATTTATTGATAGCCATGTTCATATAGAAAGTAGCATGCTTATTCCAAGCGAATTTGCCAGATTAGCTGTTGTGCATGGAACTGTTGCCACAATTAGCGACCCACACGAAATTGCCAATGTTTGCGGCATGGAAGGTGTAGAATTTATGATTGAGAATGGAAACACGGTTCCTTTCAAATTCAATTTTGGTGCGCCAAGCTGTGTTCCTGCTACGATTTTTGAAACCGCAGGTGCGGAATTAAATCACGATGATGTTAAATCGCTTCTGGAACGTCCGGAAATAAAATACCTAAGTGAAATGATGAATTTTCCTGGTGTACTTTATAAAGATGAAGAAGTTTTAAAAAAGATTGCCGCTGCACATGATTTGGGTAAACCAGTAGATGGGCATGCGCCAGGTTTGCGAGGCGATGCTGTTCAGCAGTATATTGATGCGGGTATTTCTACCGACCACGAATGCTTTACTGCCGAAGAAGCTTTAGATAAATTACAGCGAGGAATGAAAATTCTCATTCGCGAGGGAAGTGCTGCCAAAAACTTCGAGGCTTTGATTGATTTATTAAACGATTGGCCAGAAATGATGATGTTTTGCAGTGATGACAAACATCCGGATAGCTTAGTCGAAAGCCACATAAATGAACTTTGTGCCAGAGCCGTGGCTAAAGGAATTGACATTTTTAACGTTTTACAAGCAGCCTGTATCAACCCTATTCTTCATTATAAATTAGAAGTTGGTGCGCTGCAAATTGGCCATTACGCTGATTTCATTGTTGCAGAAGATTTAATAAACTTCAAAATAAAACAAACTTACATTGATGGTATTTTACTTGCCGAAAATGGTAGAACGGTGAGCGATTGGATAAAACACAATCCTGATAAAGAATCAGTAAATCATTTCGATTGTAGTTTTAAAAAAGTTGAAGATTTCATTTATCCTTATCAAAATCAAAAAGAAATTGCTGTTATTGAGGCTTTGGATGGGCAATTAATCACCAATAAACTATTCTTTCCACCAAAGGTTGATGATAAAAATATTGTAAGCGATTTAGAAAACGATGTTCTGAAAATGGTTGTGGTCAACCGTTATCACGATGCACCTATTGCCATTTCTTTCGTTAAAAACTTCGGGATGAAACAGGGTGCAATTGCATCAAGCGTGGCGCACGATAGCCACAACATTATTGCTATTGGCATAGATGATAAGAGCATTTGCGATGCCGTTAACCTAGTTATTACGGCAACTGGTGGTGTGGTCGCTTTGGGTAATGATAAGGAAGAAGTTTTGCCGCTGCCTGTTGCTGGTTTAATGAGCAACCACAATGGCTATGAAGTTGCCGCAAGCTATACTTCTATTGATAAATTTGCCAAAGAATTAGGTTCGACACTTGTAGCCCCTTTCATGACGCTTTCTTTTATGGCACTATTGGTTATTCCGCATTTAAAATTGAGTGATAAAGGTTTGTTTGATGGCGATAAGTTTGAGTTTTTATAAAATCGTGCAACTTTGAGGAGCTTCCTTGCACAAACCTTTGTACATAAACCCGACATAAACGAACACGGAGCGCAGTGGAGTAAAGTGTTTGGCGGGACTGAAAGCCGCCATAAAAATCGAACTATCATTTTCAAATAATTTAATTAGAGGATATTCCGAAATAAGTTCAGAATGATGGTAAACTAAACGACCAAAAACCCAACCAACTACATTACAAAAACTTCCGCCAGCGGATTAAAAAGATAAATCCGTTTATCGTCTAAACAAACACAACGATAGCGTTTTCGAATGCGTTCGCCCTTAGTAAAGCGCCGTCCATCCTTGATTTTGAAATTCGTATTTACAGGTAGTTGCTCAAGATGTAAAGTCTCGGTTTTATCAGAATCGTATTTTTTTAAGGCTCTTGATAGATGTAAATCAGAACAGCTAGAAGCCGCAGGATTCGACATATAGTTATCAATCGCTTTATGAATATCTTGCGGAAAAATATTCATTTCAAAAAATGGCACCATCATTCTCTGAAAATTCTTTTTCCATTCCGAACCATGAGGTTTAACCTTGTTTTTGAAATCGTTCCAGGTTAAAAGATGTGCAAATTCGTGAACGGTTGTTACTAAAAAAGCGTAGTTGTTTAAGTTGTAATTTACAGAAATACGATGACCTTTATCGCGGTATGGATGGCGGTAATCGCCAAGTTTTGTAGAGCGTGTTTTGGCAATTTTAAATTCACATTGAAAATAATCTATCCACTTTGCAATTAGCGGTGCCGCATCGGCAGGCATGTATTGGGCTAAAACGTTAACTTTCTCCACGTTGGCTAAGGTAATTATTTTTAATAGTTTAACCACAGGTGACATGAAGATTTACCTAAAGCTAACGAAGTGGTATAACCACAGAGCGCACTGAGTTTTCACAGAGGGAAAAGAGTAATTTTAGTAGCCGTTTACAACCCGCTTAATTCCATCTTTCAATCTCAAAACATTAAAATTCATCAACAAACCAAATCTATATCCACCTAATTTCATATAAGTTAAAGTTTGAGCCAAATGTATATCTGTTAAGCTTTCAACACTTTTTAGTTCGAGGACTAAAGCATTTTCCACCAGAATATCAATTCGGTAACCACAATCAAGCTTAGCTTCCTCAAATACTATCGGCATGGCTTTTTCTCTTTCCACAAGAAAACCAGCTTTTGAGATTTTGTAAAAAAGGCATTCCCTATAAGTATTTTCTAACAAACCTGGCCCTAAAGCCGAATGAACTTCCATGGCAAGTCCAATTATTGTTCTTGATAACAAATCTTCTCTCATAAATCTCCGTTTTCTCTGTGCCTTAACTTGGTGCGCTCTGTGGTTAAAAAAAGATACTACTCTTCCGTTGGAAATAACGAAGCCAACACCAGCTTAATCTCTCCAAAAGAATAATCCTTACCCAAAAAATCTCTGATTACTGACATGGATTTTGTTTTCTGGCTTTCCACAGCATCACTAATATTTCTGATTTTGTTTGGCTTAACCAACTTTGCAACATCCAATTGTTGTGTTGAAACAAAATATGCTAAATGTCCCTCAATTGTACTTACCGAAAAACCACGTTCCTTGGCAATTTCTTCCAAAGTTTTGCCTTGCTCGTAAAGCTCAAAACTCACCAACCTAGTATCAACCTTTGGCTCCTTTTTCTTTTTTTCAACCGCAGATTTTACCTTTAAAGTAACGCCCTTCAACTGAATCGCTTTTTGCAATTGTTTATCGCGTTCTGAAGCATTAAGTAGCGCATCCGTATCAGCTTTATTAAATTCCTTACCATCAATCATGGCTTGCAGTAATGCTTTACTTTTATGTATTTTTTTTAACTGCTCATAAACCAAAATTTCTAACTCAAGCAATTCAGTTAAATAAGTTTTTATCTGCTTTTCTTCTTTTATAGCCTCAATATGTGCAAGCAGTTTATCCGAAATTTCTTTTATTAACGGATTAAAATATTTCAAAGCAGCCCCTACTCTTTTCGAAACATTAAACAAGGTATGTTCCGTTTGTGTGGCAAATAAGTTTTTTAGTTGATTGATAAAAGTATCGGCAGTTGCTGTAATTTTTTGAAAATCCTGATACAACTCCATCGTCCAGCCATCATAATGTTGTTTGGTCGATTTTTCACTTTTATCGAAAGTTTGCACATGTTCCTTTATGTAATAGCGAACCAAATTTAAATCGAAAGCCGCTAGCAGATATGTTCTGATAAAATCGTAACTCTCAAAACTAATCTGCTGGTTCAGTTCATCAGCTGGCTGTTTTGTTTTCGAAAAATAGTGGATGTTCTGGTCTTGTTGCAAACCAGTTTCACGTAAATGCGAAGTTAAAACCAAACCTTTAAGCGAGCGCAAACGCGAAAGCGCAACGTAAGCTTGTCCAGGAGCAAAGGCATCGCCAATATCAATTATGGCTTTATCAAAAGTTAAACCCTGACTTTTATGCACCGTGATTGCCCAAGCTAATTTTATCGGGTATTGAACAAATGAACCAGCTACTGTTTCCGAAATTTCATTTGTTGCCTCGTTCAGTTTGTATTTTACGTTCTCCCAAGTGTAAGGAGCAATCTTAATTATAGCCTTATCTTCTGGTAATTCAATTTCAATACTACCTTTTTCAATATGATGAACAACACCGATTTTACCATTGTAATAACGTTTTTCGGCGGTCATATCGTTTTTAATAAACATAATTTGAGCACCAACTTTCAGTTCTAAACTTTTATCATTTGGAAAAGAAAACTCGCTAAATTCTCCAACAACTTTGGCATCAAAAAAGTAAGATTTAGATGTAAGCTGTGTTAACCTTTCGCGATTTATCGCATCAGCCTTATTATTATGAGTGGTTAAAGTGATGTAATTTTCATCTGCCGCAGGTTTAAAATCTTGCTTAAAATGCTGACGAAGTAAGGCTGTATCTTCAGCTGTTATCTGATTATTTCTGAGGTTATTTAGTAAATCAATAAAAACCGAATCATCCTGACGGTAAATTTTATCTAACTCAATATAAATTGGCGGATTATTTTGCAATGCCAAGGCATCAAAAAAATAAATGCTTTTATAAAAGCCTGCCATTACCCGCCACTCATCGTTTTTTACAACTGGTGGTAACTGGTGCAAATCGCCAATAAAAAGTAGCTGCACACCACCAAAGGGCACATTTCTATTTCTTCGGATATAACGTAAAGAAAAATCAATTGCGTCAAGCATATCAGCACGAAGCATACTTACTTCGTCAATTACCAACAACTCCAATTCTTGAATCATGCGCCTTTTGTTGCCCTGCATATTTAAATGCTTAACAATAGTTCGCGGCGTATTAAAATTAAAGGTGATGTTTTGATTGATGATATTAGCCGCCGCATCTGGAAAAAATGCTCCAAAAGGCAATTGAAAAAGGGAATGAATGGTAACGCCAGCTGCGTTGATTGCGGCAATGCCCGTTGGAGCGCAAATCATTGCTTTCTTATGCGTAAGCTGAATTAATTTCCGCAGAAAAGTGGTTTTACCTGTTCCAGCTTTTCCAGTTAAAAAAACATGCTTTGAGGTATAATTAACAAATTTTGCAGCAATTTCTGCGGGCATAGAAGTTTCTTCTAATTCTGGCATTTTATCTAAAAGTGCTTGTTTAATAATTTGGCGGGATGAATTAAAATTAGCCAATATTTAGCAAAGAAACGTATTACTTTGCTAAATTCGTGAGCATTTATGAATAAAACATGCTATCAAAACTTTCACAATCTTTTATCTTACTTTTATTTCTGTCGATAACTGGCTTTGCGCAAAACACAACCCAACCTTATGTTTTGGTTTTGGGAGTGGCGCAAGATGGCGGTTACCCGCACATGGGCTGTTCTAAAATTTGTTGTACAAATGCCTGGAAAAATCCAGAAACGCAAAGAGCTGTAAGTTCAATTGCTTTAATTGACCCAAAAGCCAAAAAATGGTATTTATTTGATGCATCGCCAGATATTAAGAAACAGCTCAAAGATTTTAGCGAGAGCACCAAAAATCAATATTCTTACTTACCAGATGGTATTTTTATAACCCACGCACATATTGGGCATTATACGGGATTAATGGAGTTTGGTAGAGAGGTAATGAATACCAAAAACTTAAATGTTTATGTATTACCAAAACTTAAATCTTTTTTAGAGGAAAACGGTCCGTGGAGCCAATTGGTAAAATTACAAAACATTAAAATTACCGCTTTAGAGCAGGATAAACCCTTTAAAATTGGGGAGAGTAGTGTAATTGCTTTCACTGTTCCACATCGCGATGAATATTCGGAAACGGCTGGCTTTGAAATCTCTACACAAGCTAAAAAATACCTTTTTATACCTGACATTGATAAATGGAGCAAATGGAATCAAAGCATTATTCAGCGGGTTAAAAAAGTAGACTTTGCCTTTTTAGATGCTACTTTTTACAATGCCGAAGAACTTGGCGACAGGCAAATTAGCGAAGTACCGCATCCTTTGGTTACTGAAACCGTGAAGCTTTTTGAGCAAGAGCCTGCAAGTGTGAAATCAAAAATCCACTTTATACATTTAAACCATACCAATAAATTGCTGTGGGATAAGGATGCACAGAAAGACTTTTTGAAAAATGGCTTCAATCTAGCACAGCAAAACGATGTTTATTAGCAGAATTTGAGTTAATTAAACCCGATTGAAGTGGAAATATTTTTTTAAGTATTTACGAAAAAGATTGCCACGTTGTTCCTCCTCGCAATGACGAAATTGGGAGCAGAACAGAAGTTTAAAAAAGATTGGAACAAAAAGCGGGGCTGATTTAACCTAAGAACCACTGCAATTGCTTTTCAAAAAATATGATGGATTTTGATTTTTAATTAAACAACTAGCAGTTCAAACAGTTAACCAATTTTCTTATCTTTGCAGCCTGATGAAACAACACTATTCAAATCTTATTGCAGTTAAATTCCTTTAACTAGGTTTCATCGCCTCTTTTTACCCAAATTTTTATTATGCTTAACCCTGAAATAGAAAAACGCAAAACCTTTGCCATTATTAGTCACCCCGATGCGGGTAAAACCACATTGACAGAAAAATTTCTGCTTTTTGGTGGTGCAATTAATACGGCTGGTGCGGTAAAACGTAACAAAGCGAACCAAAGTAATACTTCCGATTTTATGGAGATTGAGAAACAACGTGGTATCTCAGTTGCAACTTCGGTAATGGGTTTCGAATACAGCGGAAAACGCATTAATATTTTAGATACTCCTGGTCACAAGGATTTTGCGGAAGATACTTACCGTACTTTATCGGCTGTGGATAGTGTGATTTTGGTGGTGGATTGTGTAAAAGGTGTAGAGGAACAGACGGAAAAATTGATGTCGGTTTGCCGTATGCGTAACACGCCCGTTATCATTTTCGTTAATAAAATGGACCGCGAAGGTAAGGAAGCATTTGATGTTTTGGATGAAATTGAGCAAAAATTAAACATCAGTTTATGTCCGCAAAGTTGGCCAATTGGGCAAGGACATACATTTAAAGGTGTTTATAGCATTTATCATAAC
The DNA here is from genome assembly GCF_032678425.1 of Pedobacter aquatilis. Lineage (GTDB taxonomy): Bacteria > Bacteroidota > Bacteroidia > Sphingobacteriales > Sphingobacteriaceae > Pedobacter > Pedobacter aquatilis_B. The sequence goes on from NZ_JAVTSG010000001.1 coordinate 830,872, forward strand.
CAGTTAAATTTATTTCACTCTGATAAAACTAAGGTTACCGATTCGGTAGTTAAGGTAAATGATTTAACCGACCCAGCACTGTTGGATTATTTGCAGGAAAAGGAAGTTGAATCTTTACAGAGTGAAACAGAATTAGTGCATGGTGTTTATGGTGATTTGGATGTTTCGCTATATAAAGAAGGATTATTGGCACCTGTATTTTTTGGTTCGGCTATTAACAATTTTGGTATAAAAGAGATTTTAGATACATTCATAGAGATTGCTCCAAGTCCTAAACACCGCGAAGCTGAAGAACGGGATGTGTTGGTTGAAGAGAAAAATTTTAGTGGTTTTGTATTTAAAATCCACGCCAACTTAGACCCTAAACACCGCGATAGAATTGCGTTTTTACGTATTTGTTCTGGAAAATTTGAACGTAATAAATTTTATTACCACACACGCCAGGATAAAAAAATGAAGTTTGCCAATCCGATGGATTTTATGGCAAATGAGAAGAATCTATTAGAAGAAGCCTGGCCAGGTGATGTTGTTGGCTTGTATGATAGTGGAAACTTTAAAATTGGCGATACTTTAACTGAAGGTGAAAAGTTACAGTTTAAAGGAATCCCGAGTTTCTCTCCTTCGATTTTTAAAGAGGTAGAAAATTTAGACCCTATGCGTACCAAGCAGTTAGAAAAAGGCATTAACCAATTAACAGACGAAGGTGTAGCGCAATTATTCGTTATGCAACCTGGTAATAGAAAAGTAATTGGTGCAGTTGGTGAACTCCAGTTCGAGGTTATTAATTTCCGTTTAGAGCATGAATATGGCGCTAAATGTCGTTTCCGTACTTTGAGTTATACGCGTTCGAGTTGGGTAACATCAACAGACAGAAAGAAATTGGATGAATTTGTGAAACGCAAGCAACAACATATCGGTTTCGATAAAGAAGATCAACCCGTTTATTTATCGGATAGTGATTACATGATTAATTTAACTAAACAGGATTATCCGGATATTGATTTCCATAAAACCAGTGAGTTTAAGAGTTAACCTTCTGTGGAATTGGTTTTTATCAAAATAATTTTATCTTTGTTACAAGTGTATTTTATGATTTAAAAACACTTGTAGCATATAGAATTCAATACCAATCATTCACTAGTTTTACTTGAATTAACGTGTTAACGCTAAAAAATAACTGCTCTCATCAACAATATTCTTTAAAAATATCATGCAGTATTTTGATAACAGATTCTAATATGCTGTCCATCAATTATGTATTTCATAAAGAAAAATGATATCATTTAAAGAACTCAAAAAAAACATAAAGAAAGATTCTTCTGCATTTCCTAACCTTAAGGTTGCACTCCTCGGAGATGCAGCAACTCAATTTTTAGCAACAGCTATAAAAGGGATGGGCTATGAAAGAAACATAAATGTTGAACTATTTGAAGCCGAGTTTAATCAGGTAGAAAGACAAGTTTTGGATCCTACATCTGACTTGTATCAATTCAATGCTGATTACACAATTGTGTTTCAATCATCGCATAAACTATTAGACAAGCACAGTATTATTACTGAATTTGAGCAAGCTAACCTTGCTGATGAGCGCTTAGACTTTATTAAGGCAATTTGTAATAATATTCCGGGCCGAATTATATACTATAACTATCCTGAAATAGAAGATACAGTTTTTGGAAGCTATGCTAACAAAGTTCAGTCTTCATTTACCTATCAAGTTCGAAAACTTAACTTCGAGTTGATGAATCTTTCTCAACAAAACCCAAAACTATTTATTTGTGATATTGCTGGCCTGCAAAACAAATTTGGAAGGGATTTAATGTTCGATAGTAGCATATATGTTAGTACAGAAATGTTGCTTAGCTTAGATATCTTACCGTATGTTGCTTCGAGAACTTTGGATATCATAGGTGCAGTAGAGGGAAAATTCAAGAAATGCCTCATCATGGATTTAGATAATACAATGTGGGGCGGAATAGTTGGGGATGATGGTTGGGAAAATATTCAGATTGGCCATGGCTTAGGGATTGGCAAAGCATTTACAGAATTTCAACATTGGATTAAAAAACTAAAAAATAGAGGTATTATAATTGCCGTTTGTAGTAAAAACGATGAAGCCAGAGCAAGGGAGCCTTTTGTGCTGAATCCCGAAATGGTTATTAAAATTGATGATATAGCAGTTTTCGTTGCTAATTGGGATAATAAAGCCGATAATATCAGAATTATCCAAAGCGTACTTAATATCGGCTTCGACTCAATGGTATTTCTGGATGATAACCCATTTGAAAGAAATCTGGTAAGGCAAAATGTACCTGAAGTTACTGTACCTGAATTGCCTGAAGATCCTGGAGATTATTTAGAGTTTCTTTATTCTTTAAATCTATTCGAAACTGCAACTTATTCGAATGCAGATGCAGACAGAACTAAGCAATACCAAGTTGAGAGTCAAAGAGTTTCTCTTTTAAAAAGTTTTACTAATGAGGCCGACTTCTTAAAGTCATTAGATATGACTTCTGAGGTAAAGGGTTTTGACTCTTTTAATAAATTACGTGTTGCACAACTTTCACAACGCAGCAACCAATTTAATTTAAGAACAATTAGATATACAGAAGCCGAAATTGAGGAATTGGGCAAAAATGAAGACTACGTAAACTTCTCTTTCACTTTGACCGATAAATTTGGAGATAACGGACTAATATGTGTTGTTATTTTAAAGAAAATTAGTCCCGAAATACTCTTTGTAGACACCTGGTTTATGAGTTGTAGAGTATTAAAACGCGGCATGGAAGATTTTACACTCAGTATTATTGTTAAATATGCCTCAGAAAATGGATATCTAAAAATAGTTGGAGAATATCTGCCATCAGCAAAAAACCAAATGGTTGAGGAGCACTATCCAAAATTAGGCTTCGTAAAAATAGATGGAACGGATACGCTTCAGTTTGAACTAGACATAAATACATTAAAAGGAAAAGAATTTTTTATTACACAAAAATAAATACCATGAACCAGAATGAAATTTTAAGCAAAGTAGAAGTTATTTTCAGAGACATACTTGATAACGAAGACATTACACTAACACCACAAACCACAGCAGATGATGTTGAAGATTGGGATTCTCTATCTCATATTCAACTTATTGTTGCGATAGAAAAAGAATTTAAAATAAAGTTTACCTCAAAAGAAATCCTTTCTTGGAGCAATGTTCAAGAAATGATTGATTGTATTGCAAGTAAATAATATGCTAACTGATTTTAAATTTCATCATATTGGTTACGTAACTGATAGTATAGAAAATACATCTGTTTTTTACATCAACGCAGGCTATCAGTCAACACCAGTAATTGAGGATTCCATTCAACGAGTTCGTATTTGTTTTCTTACCAAAGATGGTTTCCCAAAAATAGAACTAATTGAACCCGTTGATGAAAAGGCTTCCGTAACCAAAATTTTAAAAAAAAATGGTGTTGCCCCATACCACGTATGTTACGAAGTTGATGATATCCATAAAGCTTTTGACGAACTTGTTGATGTGCAGGAATATATCCCTCTATTCCGACCGGTTGAAGCCATCGCTTTAGAAAACAGGCTAATTTGTTATTTATATAGAAAAGAAGTTGGTTTTATAGAATTGGTTAATAAAGATTAATAATGGTTGTAAATTCTATTAATTTCTTAATATTCTTTCTGGTAGTATTCACGGTATATTACTTTTTATTAAAGGATAAAAAAAGTGCTCAAAATATCTGGCTACTTTTATGTAGCTATTTCTTTTATGGCTTTGCAGAATGGAAAATGATTCCTCTACTGCTTGCAGCAACTGTAGTTTTTTACGGACTCGGCCTGGCAATTGGAAATTATAACTTAAGTAATCAAAAAAGAGCATCACTGCTTACCACTGTTGGAACTTTATTAGGCATTGGTCTTTTACTTTATTTCAAATATCTCAATTTTTTCATTACCTCTTTTAGTGATCTTTTTAACGCCATCGGATTAAAAACAAATTGGAGTACTTTCAATATCCTTATGCCAATTGGCATAAGTTTTTTTACGTTTAAACTAATTAGCTATCTTTTGGAAATACAACGCGGACATATTGAGCCCGCTAAAAACTTTATAGATTTTGCGGTCTATATCTCATTTTTTCCAACAATTTTATCTGGCCCAATTGATAGGCCAAAACCATTTTTAGCTCAGCTAGCATCTATCAGAGTTTTTGATTACGACCGTGCATCCATTGGTTTGAAAAGAATATTTTGGGGTATGTTTATGAAAATGTGTGTTGCAGATAGATTATCAATTTATGTTGATGCAGTTTTCGACAATTCCGTTCATCATAATGGCACATCTTTGGCATTTGCATCACTTCTTTATCCAATTCAAATGTATGCAGATTTTGCAGGTTATTCTGAAATGGCAATTGGGGTAGCACTTCTACTAGGATTTAAAATTTCCGAAAACTTTAACCGCCCATTCTTTTCTTTAAATATTGCAGAATACTGGCGTAAGTGGCACATTTCATTAACTGGTTGGCTAACCGATTATGTTTTTATGCCATTAAATATCAAGTTTAGAAATTTTGAGAAATGGGGTTCTATTTTTGCGATTATTATAACATTTGTATTAATAGGTTTGTGGCATGGCGCCGCCTGGACATTTGCACTTTTTGGATTATACCACGGCTTATTATACATCCCCTTAATGCTATCTGGAGCATTTTTTAAGAAAAATAAAGTTAAAAAAACACAAAGTGGCTTACCAACCTTTGAAAGTTGCCTAAAAATGTTCAGAACATTTTTGTTCGTAGCTTTTGGCCTTATACTATTTCGCTCCACTAGCATCGATGAAGCAGGAGCCATTATGTATAAAATTTTAACATCATGGGGCGCATTATTTATAGATCATACAACACTAATCAATGGCATTATATGTATGATAATATTATTCTTTAAAGATTTTCAGGACGAATTTTTTAATAACACTGCTTCCACTTCAAATACCCTTTTTTATAGGTATAAATATGAAATTGCCGTATCAACTTACATTATTTTAATTATGTTCTTTGGCGTTTTAGATGGTAACCAATTTATCTATTTTAAATTTTAGCCCGAATGAAAAGATTTATATTCAGATTACTGATTATTATTGGGATAACACTAATTTTCGATAGAACGCTTGCATTTGTGGTCAACTATTTTTATAAAACAGCAACTACAACTGATGAGTATAAAATAAATTATGTTACCTATAAAATGGATGATCCTATTGTATTTATGGGAAGTTCAAGATGTCATCATCACTACATTCCTTCAATACTTGAAGATTCGTTAAAAAGAAAGGTTTACAATGCTGGTCTTTGGGGCATGAGGAATGTTTATTTTCAATATGCTTTTTTAAGTAATATCCTTCAAAATAACACACCAAAAACTATCTTTCTGGAAATACATCCAACAGACTACCTAAAAACACCATTCTCAGGCTTAGATGTGGTAGGAAACCTATCCCCATTTATTAATTACAGCGAGGGCTGTGATGATGTGCTGAAAAAAGCAAAATTCTTTTATAAAGGAGAAGTATCGCATCTATATAGATATAACAGTTTGTTTGCAAATCTTGCTTTAGGCAATATGTTCCAAAGAATAAACCCTGAAAACAAAGGCTATAAACCACTATATGGCGAATTAGATTTAAGCCACGGGCCTATCAAACCAGAAAAATTTGATTTTGATGTAGATAACGAAAAGGTCAAATATTTAAAATCATTTATCGATAAGTGTAAGGAAAAAAGGATAAATTTAATTCTATTATTTTCTCCTATGTATGCTGTTGAAAAAAACAACATGTTTGATATTCCTTACCGTTTGGCTAAAGAAAATAATTTAGTGTTTATTAATAATTACAATATGGCCGGGATAACTGGTCATCAAGAGTACTTCCATGATTTTGGTCACTTAAATGACACTGGTGCTAAAAAATATTCCATAATGATTGCCTCCCAATTGAAAAAATATCTAAAGTAAAATGAAATGAAAACGCGCTCTCTCCTTATTTATCTTTTATTTATAACAACGTTAATCGCTTGTAATAATACTCCTAAAGTAAAGAAAAGAATAATTGCAATTCCGGTTTACGGGCAAAGCCTGGCCCTGGGAGAAGAAGCAACCAGAATTACCAATTTTGATTCCTTATCAAAGCAAACGAATCACACATTCGTAACCGAAAACCTAGATGAAAGATTCGGATACTTATCCGATACCCATTTTAAACAATGGATGAAGAAGATAATTAATGATAGAGAAAGGGCATTTGAACTTTCAATATACGGCATGTCAGAAGTTTTAGCTGAATATTTTAAGCAGAATGGAAATGATAGTATAATGATATGCTCATTTCCTGGAGGTCAGGGAGCTTCGGGGATTTTAGAAATTAACAAGGGCACAAAAGCATATAAAAAATTTCTTGACGAAATTAAAACAGCGAATGATAAAGCAAAAAGTAGAGGATGGGATTTCGTTGTACCAGCTTTTTGCTGGATGCAGGGTGAAGACGATATCGTTTGGAAAAAATCAAAAGAGTATAAAAAGGATCTAAAAAAAATTCAAACAGATTTTGATTCAGATATCAAGAATATAACGAAGCAAAAAAATGATGTTATCTGTATTACCTATCAAACAAATTGTTTAACCTTATCGAAAGAATTTAAGCAAAATAACTTTTATAATAGGGAAACTTTAGTACCACAAGCCCAAATGGAATTAGTTAGAGATGATAGCCTATTTATGGCAAGTGGCCCAACTTATCCTTATAGTTTTATAAGTGAGCGGGTTCATATAGATGGTATCTCTCAAAAAAGATTAGGATATCTGGCAGGTTTATCTGTTATAAAGTTAATGGAAGCCAAAAAAAATAAAGGCCTTGTTCCGTTAAATTTCTCTATATCGAAAGATACTATTACTATATCCTTTAATATTCCTTCTCCCCCATTAATAATTGATAGCACAGCTGTGCTAAAAGCTGATGGTTTTGGATTTAGTGTTATCAATCAAAAGAACGAAAATATTTTATCTAAGGTAGTTTTAAGAGATAACAAAGTAAATTTAATCTGTAAAAATTCTCCTATCGGAAGTAAAGTAAAATATGCCGTTAATGGGCTTACAGAGAAAAGCGGTTATAGATATGGCCCTCGCGGTAATCTTCGTGATTCTCAAGGAGAAAAATTATTTGCGAGTATTCAGAAGAAGAAATATCCTTTACACAACTGGTGTTACCAATTTGATGTATTGGTAAAATAAATTACTGAATTAAGTTATGGCAAAAATCTTTTTAGCAGATTCAATTACACATCAGCATTTAAAAGTTGTAATTGCAGTATAATATTTTTCCGCTTAGAAGTTATTTTCCCTTTTTTATCAATCGTATTTTGGGCATTGACAATATTAATATATTTAGATGGCTCTCCGGGATATTCATAAACAACAACTTCTGCAAAATTTTCATGGTCTAATAATGCTTCGTTATGCTTCAGTAAATTGTAATTTCTCCTGTCAATTTCGTTTAAGAAAGCCTCTTTATTATCAACATAATTAATTCGGTTTGTAAATTTACGCCTGGTCATCCAGGCATCGTTATTTTCTGAAAAAGGTCTGGCTGCCTGTCCGTTGGCAACCGTAAAAACAATACTGCCGAAGATTGTTAAAAATTCTCCAATCCAAACTATCCAAAGTAATGCGCCTGAAACATTCGAGCTGCCTTTTATTCTAAAGGTGCCGTACTCATTTAATTTTTTAATCTCTTCAAATAAAATTCCAGGGTGCGTAAAAAGATAAATAAAATCTCTCAACAAAATATTAATATCTGCACCGCTAAGCTTGAACGTAAAGCCTTTAGCGCTGTACATAATCGTATCAAATAAAACCCATTGATTATAGCAAGCCAACAAACCACAGAAAATAGCAATGGCAATGGCAATTTTTAAGTTTCTTATTTTACCAATTTTGATACCTAAATCAATAAAATAGCCCAGAGAAATGCCTAATAATACTGCGGATATTGTATTAACCCAAATGTTAGGCAAGAGCCTTAATAAGATAATATAAATTATTGGTAATACGAATGAGGCTAAGATGCCAAAAAGAATTGTTTTGAATATGCCTGATACTGAGGCAGCACCGGATGCAACATATTTTTCTCCCATAGATTGAAATTAAAATTATTTTTTAATATTTCAACTCAGGAATGGATTAAAAAGGAAATTATCAGATAAAAATGCTTGGTTCAACTTTCGCTGAACCAAGCAAAATATTATTTTAACTTGCTCAATGCAGTTTTAATTCTTGGTAACATATCTTTAATATCCTGTAAAGTACAAGCACCAACAGACGCTCTAAACCAAGGCATGCTATGTTCGTTACCGAAAGCAGAGAAAGGTACTAAGGCTGCACCCGCTTCTTTAATCAAATAGAAGTTCACATCTGCACTATCCTTTAAAACCTGTCCATCTTCTGTAGTTTTTCCGATATAATCGATTTTAATAGTTAAATAAATTGCGCCCATTGGTTCAACGGCATCAACATTAAAACCTTCGCTTTTTAGTTCGTTAAAACCATTGTAAAGCGCATTTAAGCTATCTTGAATTTGACCTTTAAAACTGGTTAAGAAAGTATCAACCTGTGTTTTATCATTAAAATAGTTAGACATGGCAACTTGCTCGGCTTTTGGCGCCCATGCACCCATGTGTCCAACTAAAGCTTTCATCCTGTTCACAATATCCTCTGGACCAAAACCCCAACCCACACGTACACCAGTTGCAGCTAAACATTTCGAACTACCATCAACAAAAACGGTAAATTCACGCATTGCCGGACGTAACGAAACTGGATTTACATGTTCCTTTCCGAAAGTCAGAAGCGAATAAATCTGGTCATACATTAAATATAGCGGTTTTTCATCCGCTCCGCGGGATGCGTTTTCTTCTAGAACCACATCACAAATTTCTGTTAAAGAATCTGCATCAAACATGGTTCCCGTAGGATTCAATGGCGAACATAAAGCCAATAATGTTGCACCTTTTAAATGCGGTTTTAACTGTGCCGCAGTTGGCATAAAGTTATTCTCTGCATCAGTTTCAACTGCGATAGATTTTGCAGAAGTTAAGTGGCAATAGTGATTGTTATTCCAAGATGGCGCAGGGAAAACTACGGTATCTCCCGGATCGATTAAAGCTAAATAAGTAGCATAAATTAACGGACGAGAACCGCCAGAAACCAAAATACTGTTGGTGTTGTATGCTAAGCCAAATCTTTCTTTCAGTAATTCAGAAACTGTTTCTCTCAATTGCAAAACACCATCTGCTGGCGGATAATTGGTTTGATTTGCATTGTATGCTTCTACAATTCCTGATTTTAATTCTGTTGGAATTGGGTAGATGTTCGAATCAAAATCTCCAATCGTTAAGTTAGCTATAGATGCGCCTTTACGCTTCATTTCGTTAACCTCGTTACCAATTTTAATAATCTCTGAGCCAATTGATGCGCTGGCTAATACTGAAACTTTCATATTTATATCTTGATGCTGCTAACAGCAAATTTATAGTGCTCTAATTATCTTTTGAAGTTCTTTTTTGTCAATACTGCTCTCTTCTGATTTATCATATAATGTAAGCATATTTATAATGATGCCATCATCAGTATTTGAAACCAAGTAGGTTATAATTCTAAATCCTCCACTCTTACCTTTTCCTTTACTTTTTACGGCAAGCCTAACTTTATAAAGTCCAGCACCCAAATCATTTCCTTGTTCAGGATTTTTTAGAAGTTTGTCCTCAAGTTCGTAAAGGTCATCAACTAAAGAAAGGTATTTCTTTTTATAGATTTTTGCCTTTTTAATAAATACGGCAGAATAAATAATGCTGCAAACCATTAAATATCTTTCAGACTTAACGGTTTGCGTTTGCCTTGCTGCATTTCTTTAATTTCAATTAAAGCCTGAGCAATTTCTGATGTAATTTGACTTGTTGGTTCTGTTTTAACTTTAGCACCAATTTTGCTGAGAAATTCTTTTACGAATCCAGCATCTTTATCTTTAATTTCTATTGTTAAAGTTGTCATAATTACAAAATTAGCAAAATTTATTTAACCAATTCTTCTATCGCTTTATTCACTTTATCGAAACCAAATTGAGATAAAACAGCTTGCATTGATGCGGCAATTTGTTCGTTACATAGGTTGCCAATGCTTCCCTCGTGTGTATGATGTATTTGGCTCGATGGTGCAAAAGTACCATTTTCTATTTGCTCACCAACTATTTTATAAGCTTCCCTAAAAGGAACACCTTGTAGTGCCAAATCGTTTACCACTTCAACACTAAACAAGTAGTCATACTTTTTATCTTTTAAAATATCATCTTTTATGCTGATGTTTTGGAACATGAAAGTCGCGATTTCCAAGCACTCATTTAATGATGTAATTGCAGGGAAAAGATTTTCTTTTAACAATTGTAAATCGCGGTGATATCCTGATGGTAAATTGGTAATCATCATTGCAATTTCATTTGGCAAAGCCTGAATTTTATTACATCGCGAACGAATTAACTCAAAAACATCGGGATTCTTTTTATGCGGCATAATGCTCGAACCTGTAGTTAATTCTGCAGGAAAACTAATAAAGCCAAAATTTTGATTGATGAATAAGCAAACATCCATAGCCATTTTAGCCAAGGTTGCAGCCACCGCACTCATCGCTTGTGCTAAAATTCTTTCTGTTTTGCCACGACCCATTTGTGCATAAACTACATTATAGTTTAAGCTTTCAAAGCCTAATAAATCTGTAGTTAAAGTTCTGTTTAATGGAAAAGATGAACCGTAGCCAGCAGCAGAACCTAAAGGATTTTTATTCGTGATTTTCCAGGCGGCAAGCATCAGTTCTAAATCATCGGCAAGGCTCTCGGCGTAGGCACCAAACCATAAGCCAAACGAAGATGGCATCGCAATTTGCAAATGCGTATAACCTGGCATCAATTTATCTTTGTGCGTGTTGCTTAGCTCGATTAATTGATTAAACAAAGTTGAAGTTTGCCCAACCATATCTTCAATGCAAGCACGAAAAAATAATTTTAAATCAACCAAAACCTGGTCGTTACGAGAGCGACCGCTGTGAATTTTTTTACCTGCCTCGCCGATGCGCTGCGTTAATAGCCACTCCACCTGAGAGTGCACATCTTCAACCGTATCTTCAATGGTGAAGTTTCCGGCCTCAATTTCAGCGTAAATATTTTTAAGTTCCTTTTGAACCGTTGCCAATTCATCAGCGGTTAGCAAATTAATGGTTTCTAACATTTGTGTATGAGCCAAAGAACCCAACACATCAAACTTTGCCATTTGTAAATCCAACTCACGGTCTTTACCAACTGTAAAGCTTTCCACAAATTTATTTACATCAATATTTTTTTGCCAAATTTTCATTTTACTTTATTTAACCGCAAAGAGCACTAAGTTTCTCGCAAAGAGCGCAAAGCTATTTTTATTTAACTACGGAGTTCGCTGAGTTTTTTACAGATTGCATGAAGGATTTAAATCATCTCCGTCATTGCGAGGCACGAAGCAATCCCCTTTTTATTTTTAATTTCACAGCGTTACATTTTGCAATAGATTGCTTCGTACCTCGCAATGACGGTTTATATACAATTAGTTACCCACAACTGGTTTCAACATATTTACATAACCTTCAACACCTTCTGCAACCTCTCTAACATATAAAAATTCATCAGCCATGTGCGAACGACCAGAAAATCCCGGGCCGCATTTTACTGAAGGAATATCTAATAAAGCTTGGTCTGACGTGGTTGGCGAGCCATAAGTGGTTTTGCCTAAAGCTACACCCGCCTGAACGACTGGATGGTTTTTATCAATTGATGATGGCTTTAAACGAATCGAACGCGGGGTAACATCGCAACCAACATTCGCACGGATAATTTCCAAAACTTCCTCGTTTGTGTAAGCATCTGTAACCCGAACATCAACCGTAAACGTACAATTTGCGGGCACTACATTATGTTGAGAACCTGCATTAATAATCGTAACCGTCATCTTAAGCGGACCAAAAACCTCTGATACTTTCGGAAACTGGTAATTTCTAAACCATTCAATATCTGCTAATGCCTTATAAATTGCATTTTCGCCTTCTTCTCTGGCCGCATGACCAGCCTTTCCGTGAGCAACACAATCCAACACTAATAAACCACGCTCTGCAATCGCCAAATTCATCTCCGTTGGTTCACCAACAATTCCGAATTCCAATTCACCTAAATCTGGCAGAACCAATTCTAAGCCATTATTTCCAGAGATTTCTTCTTCCGCCGTTGCGGCCAAACAAATATTATATTTTAAATTTTCTTGCTCGAAATAATACAAAAACGTACCGATTAGCGATACCAAACAACCACCAGCATCATTGCTGCCCAAGCCAAAAAGCTTGTCACCCTCAATTGCGGCATCATATGGGTCGCGGGTGTAGCCAGAGTTTGGTTTAACAGTATCATGATGAGAGTTTAACAATAATGTAGGTTTTGCAGCATCAAAATGTTTGTTGTAAGCCCAAACATTATTCATTTTACGGAATGTTTTTACACCACGTTCCTCTAAAAACTGCGCAATTAAATTCGCTGTTCTATCTTCTTCCTTGCTAAAAGACTGTATGCGAATCAAAGCACGCAACAAATCTAAGCTCTCTTTCTGTATATTTTCTAATAACATAGTATCAAGTAGTTAGTATCAGGTATCAAGACAAAACGCATCTTATACTTTTTACTTTACATTAGCCTTAAGCTTTATTCTTTCTGCTTTTAGCTTTCTTTAGTGTACAAATTTCCTGCTTTTAAAGCCGAAAGTTTAATACCTTTTATTAAAGATGAACTAAAACCATTGTGTTCCATTTCATTTAAACCTGCAATAGTGCAACCTTTCGGCGAAGTTACTTTATCTATTTCTGATTCTGGGTGTGTGCCATGTAATAAAAGCAAATCGGCCGCACCTTTTGCTGTTTGAACCGCCATTTTCAATGCTTCATCTGCGTGGAAACCAATCTCTACCCCGCCTTGCGAAGCTGCTCTGATTGCCCTTAAAAAGAACGCAATACCACAAGCACAAAGCGCCGTTGCCGAAGTCATTAAATCTTCATTTATCTTCACAACCGAACCAACCGTTTCAAACATTTTAGTCACGTTGGCAATATTTTCTACCGATGCATTATCACTCGCCATACAAGTCATGGATTGTCCAATAGCAATTGCAGTGTTCGGCATTACACGCACAACCTCCACATTTTCGCCCAGCTTTTCGCGAACAGCAGCACAGCTCACACCCGAAATTACCGAAATAACTAAATGTTTCTTAAAATCAATTGCTGGTTGAATTTCATCCAAAACCGTGTTTAATTGTTGCGGCAAAACAGCAAGAATCACAACATCAGCATCAGCAACTGCTTGTTTGTTATTGTTACTCACCCCAAATCCAGCCTCCGCGAAAGATTTTAAATGGTCGATATTTCTTCGGGTTAGGGTAATATCTACGGCTTTTGCAAAGTCGGCTTTCACCAATCCTTTAGCTAAAGATAATCCGATATTTCCGCTACCAATTATGGCTATTTTTTTCATGTGGTTCATTTAATTAATTCTACTAATTGAATTTAGATTGTCATACTGAGCGTAGTCGAAGTATGAAAAGCAGCTGCTGTGGTTCTGTTTATTGTTCGTCCTGCTATCCACTATAATCTTTTTTAACTTCTGTCATGCTTCCCACGGTCGTCATTGCGAGGAGGAACGACGTGGCAATCTTTTCAGTTTGAATCTTAAAAAAGTATTTCCGTTGTTATCAGGTTTAATTAACACATTTTATTACAAAGTAATCTCCCATCACAGCGATTAGATGAGATTGCTTCGTACCTCGCAATGACGAAACCTTATATCTTATATCTTTCGCCCTCTACCTTATTTAAGCATCTTCGTTCCAAAAGTACCTGTAGCCAGCTCATTCAATTCATCGGCTTTGCCAATATAAACTGCCAAAACGCCTTTCTTAATCGCCTCAAAAGCATTATGTAATTTGGGAATCATGCCACCTTGCACAGTCCCATCCGCTTTTAAGCCTTCAAATTCATCGGCTTTAATTTCTCGCACAACTGAAGCATCATCATTAACATCTCTCAAAACACCTTTTTTCTCAAAACAATATACCAAACGTGTATCGTAAAGTGATGACATTGCAACGGCAACCGATGATGCAATTGTGTCTGCATTAGTGTTCAGTAATTGTGTTGCTCCATCATGTGTAATTGCACATAAAACCGGAACTAAACCTGCTTTTAATAAGCTATCCAAAGTTTCGGCAGATACCGAATTTTCATCTAAATCGCCCACAAAACCATAATCAATTTCTTTAACAGGACGTTTTCTAGCTTTGATTACATTTCCATCCGCACCGGTTAAACCAATGGCGTTGCTGCCTTTCGCTTGCAATTGTGCTACCATGTTTTTGTTAATCAAACCAGCATAAACCATGGTTACAACCCGCAAGGTTTCAATGTCGGTAATCCTTCTACCTTCAACCATTTTAGCTTCGACACCTAAGCTTTCGCCCAGTTCGGTTGCGATTTTGCCACCACCATGAACTAAAATTTTATCGCCTGGTAAAGCCGTAAAATCCAACAAAAACCCATGTAAGTTTTCAGAATTATCGATTACGTTTCCACCAATTTTAATGATTGTAAGTTGTTTCATATTTCTACGTTTTCGTCATTGCGAGGCACGAAGCAATATTACCAATCAGATTGCTTCGCGACTCGCAATGACGAGTGTACTATTTTAGCTTTTCCAACATCTCTTTAATCACTGCCTGAGCAGCCCATAAACGATTTCCAGCTTCATGGATAACCAATGAATTTGGGCCATCTAAAATTTCTGAAGATAATTCTAAATCTCTTCGAACTGGTAAACAGTGCATCACTTTAGCATCATTTGTAAATTTAAGCTTTTCGTTGTTCATCATCCAGCCATCAGGATAAGTTAAAACTTTACCGTATTCTTTATAACTGCTCCAGTTTTTTACATAAACATAATCAGCGCCAGCTAAAGCTTCTTCTATATTATACTGAATATCTGCACCAGGGGTAAATTCTTCAGCCAGTTCATAACCTTCGGGCTGAGCGATGGTAAAATCAATCATACCTTCAGCTTGTGCTTTACACATCCATTCGGCAAACGAATTTGGAACGGCTTGCGGTAAAGCTTTTACGTGTGGAGCCCAAGCCAAAACAACCTTTGGTTTTCTACCATCTGGTTGTTTCGTCCAGGTTTCGTGAATGGTGATAATATCGGCAAAACTTTGTAGTGGGTGGCGAGTTGCACTCTCCAAACTCACTACTGGAACGGCACAATATTTCACAAATTTGTTAAAGAAGTCTTCGCTATAATCTTCCTCACGATTATTCAATTTTGGAAAAGAACGCAAACCTAAGATATCACAGTATTGCCCCATAACGGCCGCAGCTTCACGAATATGCTCTACAGTAGAGCCATTCATTACTACACCATCTTGAGTTTCTAAGGCCCAACCTTCTTTATCCAGATTCATCACCATAACATTCATACCCAGATTTAGCGCCGCTTTTTGAGTGCTTAAACGGGTACGTAAACTTGGGTTCATAAAAACCAAACCCAAGGTTTTGTTTTTACCCAAACTTTGGTGCGCATAAGGATTCGCCTTTAATTCAAGTGCATCTTTTACAAATTGTTTGATGCTTGGAACATCGTGTACGGAAGTGAAAAGTTTCATTTTAAAACGTTGTAAGTAGTAAGTTATACGTTATAAGTTTGTATCCCTCGCCTAAAAATAATTTATAAATAAAGTCCCGTGTACTTAAAACGTACTACTTAGAACTTAGAACCAAATTAAAAGCCGCTAAAAATTCATCAGCATGTGCTTTAGTTAAATTTAACGCAGGCAATAAACGGATAACATTCGGTTTAGCCTCACCCGTAAAGATGAAATGTTTAAATAATAACTCTTTTTTAACATGCGCCAATTCTTCTGGCAACTCGATTCCAATCATTAAACCGCGACCGCGAACTTCCTTCACCTGCTCAAATTTCTTCAACTCTGTGATAAGATAATTACCGATTTCCTCTGCATTTTTCATCAGGTTATCTTGCTCCATCACTTCTAAAACGGCCAAAGCTGCAGCGCAAGCCAAATGGTTACCGCCGAAAGTTGTGCCCAACTCACCATGCCAAGGTTTAAATTTTGGTGCAATTGAAATTCCTGCTACTGGAAATCCGTTGCCCATGCCCTTTGCCATGGTATATACATCGGCTTCTACCCCTGCATAATCGTGTGAATAAAACAAACCCGTTCTGCCATAACCACACTGAACTGAATCGGCTATGTAAACGGCATTATATTCATCGCATAGTGAACGGATTTTTTGCAAGAAACTTTTGGAAGCTTCTTTAATCCCGCCAACACCTTGAATACCTTCAATAATTACGGCCGAAATTTCATCGCCTTGTGATTTAAAAGTTTCATCTAGTGCAACTTCATTATTAAAAGGCAAGAAAATTACATTTTCTGTTTGGTTAACAGGTGCTACAATTTTAGGGTTATCGGTTACGGCGACTGCTAAAGATGTACGGCCATGAAAAGCACCGCTGAAAGCAATTACCTTTTTTCTTCCATTATAAAATGATGCCAATTTCAAAGCATTTTCATTGGCTTCTGCACCAGAATTTACCAAAAATAATTGGTAATCTTTTTTACCTGAAACCTGACCTAATTTCTCTGCCAATTGTACTTGCAAAGGAATTTTAACGGAGTTGGAGTAAAAACCAACTTTGTTTAATTGTTCCGTTAAGCGATTTACATAGTGCGGATTGGTATGGCCGATTGAAATTACGGCATGACCACCATATAAATCTAAATACTTTTGTTCGTTAGCATCCCAAACATTGCTGCCTGATGCTTTTGTAATTTCTATATCGTTAAGAGGATAAACGTCGAATAGTTGCATGTTACTAGGTTATAAGTTGTACGTTTTAAGTTATAGGTTTGGGTGCTCTCACTCTCGAAATTAAATTGATAAGCATTGCCTTAACTTCGTTAATACTGTTAGATAAAATTGTGAACTGTTCTTCAGTCAGGTAATCTAAATCTTTTGATAAAATCAAAAAGTATTCAGTTTCGTTAGCCGAGCCCAAAGAAATATTTAAAAAATTTGCCAAATCTGCTTGTGAATTTTTACCACAACCTTCGGCAATATTAGCTGGTATTGATGCCGATGCCCGCCGAAGTTGATTTGTTAAACTATAAATTTCTTCCTTTGGAAACTTGGCACTTGTTTTATAAATACTAAGCGTAAGCTGATGGGCTTTCTCCCAAACTTTCAAATCTTTAAAATTCTGCATACACTTATAACGTATTACCTAAAACTTAAAACCCAATAGCTTTCAATCGCAAGCCCGCTGTTTCTTCCAAGCCAAACATTAAATTCATATTCTGAACCGCTTGTCCACTGGCGCCTTTTAACAGGTTATCAATAATGCTGGTGATAAATAATTTATTGCTATGCTTTTCTACATGCACCAAACATTTATTGGTATTTACAACCTGTTTTAAATCGATGTTTTTCCGACTTACGTGCGTAAAAGGGTGATTGTTGTAGTAATCCTCGTAAACCTTTTGTGCGTCTTCTAAACTTAAATCGCTTTCCAAATACATCGCAGCTAAAATGCCTCTGGTAAAATCTCCGCGTTGCGGGATGAAACTCAAAGTCTCTGAAAGTGATGGTTGTAATTGCAATAAACTCTCGCCAATTTCATTCAAATGCTGATGCTCGAAAGCCTTGTAAACCGAAAGATTATTATTTCTCCAGCTAAAATGAGAAGTTGCGGCTAAACTTTGTCCAGCACCAGTTGAACCTGTAGTTGCATTGATGTGAACCTCTGCATTTATTAAGCCTTTTGCAGCCAATGGCAATAAGCCTAATTGAATACAAGTAGCAAAGCAACCTGGATTAGCAATATTGTTAGCAGTTTTGATTTTATCGTAATTCAATTCTGGCAACCCGTAAATGAAGTCTTTAGTCTGAAGTCCGGAGTCCGAAGTCGAAAAACTAGCATTCGCAGTTAACCTAAAATCTTGCGATAAATCGATGATTTTTATGTTATCGTTAATCGGATGTGTAGCCAAAAATTTCTTCGCATCACCATGTCCAACGCATAAGAACAAAACATCAATATCCTGAGAAATCTCATTCACAAAACGCAAATCAGTATCGCCCAATAAATCAGTGTGCACATCAGAAATTAGGTTACCAGCATTACTGGTACTATTTACGAAAGCAATTTCAACATTTGGGTGGTTTACCAAAATACGGAGCATTTCGCCACCAGTATATCCCGCACCACCAATTATTCCTGCTTTGATTTTATTATTCATAATCTGTTCCCTCAATTATAGATGGATATGAAAATTAGTTTTAACAATCCTTCGACAAGCTCAGGATGACAATTGTAAAGAGATTGCTTCGTCGTTCCTCCTTGCGATGGTGGACAGGAACGGTAGCTTTCCGCTTTAGTCTTTCAGCTTTAAGCTTCTTCAGAATTAACTTTATGCCAAATCATTACCTGGTTACCAAATATTTTAGAGAAACCTTTAACATCTTCGCCACTCCATGCATTGTTCATTTCGCCATAACTACCAAATTTATTGCTCATTAAATCGTGGTTCGATTCAATACCAATAATCTGGAAACGATAAGGCAACAATTCAACGAAAACTTTACCGCTAACAACTTTTTGTGTATCAGTTAAAAAAGCTTCAATGTTGCGCATAATTGGGTCATGAAACTGACCTTCGTGCAACCAGTTACCATAGAAAGAAGACAATTGCTCTTTCCAGCTTAACTGCCATTTGGTTAAAGTATGTTTTTCTAAAGTATGGTGTGCTTTAATAATTAAAACCGGTGCCGCAGCTTCAAAACCAACACGACCTTTAATTCCGATGATGGTATCGCCAACATGAATATCACGACCAATACCAAAAGGTTGTGCAATGGCCTGTAATTTCTGAATTGCTCTAACAGGCGCTAAAGTTTCGCCATCAATTGCAACCAATTCACCCTTTTCAAAAGTCAATTCTATTTTACGCGATTCTGTTTCTGTAACCTGAGTTGGCCATGCGCTTTCCGGTAAGGTATCATGTGAAGTTAATGTTTCTTTACCTCCTACTGAAGTACCCCATAAACCTTTATTAATTGAATAAGTTGCTTTTGCAGCGCTATATTCAACTCCATGTTCAGCTAAATATTCTATTTCCGCTTCGCGGGATAATTTTAAATCTCTAATTGGTGTAATGATTTCAACATTTGGAATCAAAATGTTAAAAATCATATCAAAACGAACCTGGTCGTTACCTGCACCTGTGCTACCGTGCGCAACATAATCTGCACCAATTTTTTTAACATAATTAGCAATTGCAGTAGCCTGACTAACACGTTCTGCGCTAACAGAAAGCGGATAAGTTGCATTTTTTAATACGTTGCCGTAAATTAAATACTTAATACACTCATCGTAATAACTTTCAGTTTCATCTACCACAGCGTGAGATTTAACACCTAAAGCATAAGCTCTTTTCTCAATTTCCTGTAATTCTTCATCAGAAAAACCACCAGTATTTACAATTACAGAGTGAACTTCTAATCCACGATCTTGTGCCAAATAAATACAGCAAAATGAGGTATCTAAACCTCCGCTAAAAGCTAAAACTACTTTGTTCATTACTTATTAAATAATAGGGTAAATAAAAACATTAATATTTTTAAGCCCGATTTAGGCTTAGGTTTAACAACCAAACGTTGCTTAATACGCATAAAGCGCTCATATAACTTTGGTTTCTTTTGCAATTCTTCAGCAAACTTTTTAGCTGCATCGTGCTTTTGTGTTGCCGGATCGTAAAGCATAGCGGTACACATACAGTTTTTCCGCTCCTTCATTTTCAAAATTTCGAAGTTTACACAGCTTTGGCAGCCTTTCCAAAATTCTTCATCCTGTGTTAGCTCAGAATAAGTTACAGGTTCGTAACCTAAATCGGAGTTTATTTTCATTACAGCCAAACCAGTAGTTAAACCGAAAATCTTGGCTTTAGGATATAAGCTTCTGGAAAGTTCAAAAACCTTTTCTTTAATGGCGTGCGCCAAACCTGCTTTTCTAAATTCAGGTGATACAATTAAGCCCGAGTTGGCAACAAATTGCCCATGACTCCAGGTTTCGATGTAGCAGAAGCCAGCCCACGTACCATTTTTATGGAACGCAATAACCGCTTTGCCTTCTTGCATTTTATTTGCAACATAGTCAGGCGAACGTTTTGCAATGCCCGTACCGCGTGCTTTAGCAGATTCGGCCATCTCGGTTACGATTTGTTCTGCAAATACACGATGTTCAGGAAGTGCAACCTGCACTATAAATTCGTTAATATCCATTCGTTTTCTAACGAAAAATTATAAGTATTCTTGTTAATTGGGTTTTTAGAGAGGATCAATTCCTCGTTACGTTTAGTGGAGTACTAAATACGTGGAGTAAAATTTTGCCGACTTATGGGATAGTAAAATACGGGCTGAAAACGATTAATAAATAAACTTTCACCAGCTACTAAATGTGCTGTGAATTTTGAAAGTTTATGTAAAAATTGTTTAATCATTTCTTGCGTATTAAAACGGCTTTAACTCTATTGAGGTGCAAAGGTTTAAATAAAAATTGAGTTACACAATATTAAACTGATTTTTTTACATTTTTATACAAAATAAAAAAGCCTCCTTTGTTAAGGGAGGCTTAAAGTTATTTTTTATCAAGTCCGACAGAAACTCTAGTTCCATCTAAAAAGAAATTAAGTTTTTTAGGATTTGCGGCAGCTGGCACTTGAAATTTCCAAACGGCTTCAGTTGATGCTTCAGCATCGGGTTCTGTACTGCCACTATCTTTATTACCAGGAACCGATGTTCCATTATCTAATTCCAACCTTGCTTCTGATGCTGATACCGAAAAATATTTCTTAGCATCTAAAGTACTTTTATTGGTAATTAGCAACTTAACGGTTAACTCTGCACCTGTCGATTTACCTTCAGCATCTTGCAGTTCAACAGAATTAACATCCTTAACTTTTACTAATGCTTCTTTGCTTTTGCCTAAAATTGCACTATCCGGACTTGCAGTAAAATTGGTGTTGGCTGGTGCGTTTTCTTCTTTCGCAGGCTCACTTGTTGTTTCTTGATTTTGTGTGGCTGTGGCATCAGCGGGCTTATCCTTTGATGAACCACCACAAGCAGATAATAGAATTGCACAAACAGAGATGTAAGCTAATTTTGAGATGTTTTTAATCATTTTAGTAGATTTATGGTTGAACAAAATTACAGTTGCAATCATAACTTAATGTTAAGATTGCTAAACATTTAAGTAAACTTACTCCAACGTTTATACACTTCTATTTGTTTTCATCATTTTATGAAATTGATATTCGGATAATTTCATATTCAAAAAACTTTAACATCTGCTTAACAACATTTAACATTTTCAATTACTGTTTAAATACAATATTTGTATTGATGTAGCGAAAGCAACTATGCATTCGTTTAAATCGAAACATTAAAACAAAATCCCTATATTAATTATGCTAAACTTTACTCAACGCAAAACACAGTTTATAATATTTGCTTTAGCGACATTCACAACTATTTTAGGTGCTTGCGGAAAAACAGAAACAACCGATACAACAATTTCTTACATCAGGGTGGTAAATGGTTCACCAGGTTTGGGAACCTACAATGTATATTTATCTGGAACTGCAATTAATTCTGCGGCTTTACCTTTTGCCGGGGCAACATCTTACACATCAAGAAGTTCTGGCGCTTACGCCTTAAAATTTACTACCGCAAGCAGTACAGATGCTTTACATACTAAGGATATCACCTTAAATCCAAGTTCAAATTATTCGTATTATCTGGTAAATAAACCAGGGCAGTTAGATGGTTTTTTAATTACTGATGATATTTCTATAACTTCGGCTGATAAAGCTTACATTCGTTTTATTAACCTATCTCTTGATGCACCAGCCTTAGATTTAGCAAAAACCAGCGCAACAACATCATTAATAACAAACAAAGCTTATAAAACAGCAAGTTCATTTATTACGGTTGATGCAGGTACAATTTCTTTAGACATTAAAGACACAGCAACCGGCACAATCAGAACTACAAAAACTGATGTTACACTTACCGCAGGTAATCATTATGATATTATTTGTGCTGGCTTAGTAACACCTGCCAACGACACCGAAAAAGGTTTAAGCCTACAGGTTTTGACACTCAAATAAAAAATTTAACTCAATTTAATAAAGCTTATTCTATAACTAGGATAGGCTTTTTTTGTTTAAAATCGAATAACTAAGAAATTGAAATGTTAAAATTATATTAGAAAAACTGCCTCAGATTAATACAAATGGACTTATTGTATTTTTAACACAATAGCTTATTTAGAATTAATCAAAATAATTTGGATTATAAATAATTGTGCTGTTATTTTGCAGCTGTTTAGAATTAATCCAAATAAATACAATGAAAAGAACTATACCCTTTCTTTTAACACTTCTCCTATCAATTTTTACTATAACATCTTTTGCGCAACAGTTTTCTTCAATTACGGGAATTGTTACGACATCAGATGGTAAACCTGCTCAATATATTTCTGTCGGACTAAAAGGCAAAGGTATTGGAAGTATTACCGACGAGAATGGAAACTATCAAATTAATAGAATTAAAGCTGGCACTTATATTATTAGAACTTCGGCTGTTGGTTTAAAATCTGAAGAAAGAACAATTACCATTTCTGATGGACAATCAATCACACTTAATTTTTCGCTGGCTGAAAATGAAGGCCAGTTGAAAGAGGTAAATATCAACTCAAGAAAAACAAATAAATTTGCGACAAAGGCAAGTACATACGTTGCTAAACTTCCATTAAAAAATCTAGAAAATCCTCAGGTTTATACCACAATATCTAAAGAATTAATGCAAGAGCAAATCTCTACAAACTTTAATTCGGTATTAAAAAATGCTCCAGGTTTAGATAAACTATGGACTTCTACCGGTAGAGGTGGAGATGGTGCAGCTTATTATTCCTTAAGAGGTTTTACCACACAAGTATCGATGATTGATGGAATTGCTGGCCAAACAAATGGCGATCTTGACCCGGCAAATATCGAAACAGTTGAAGTAATTAAAGGTCCATCTGGTGCTTTGTATGGCGGCGCATTAACCAGTTTTGGTGGTTTTATTAACGTTGTAACTAAAAAACCACTAGATACGGCTGGCGGAAGTTTTAGTTATTATACCGGAAGTTTTGGCTTAAACCGTTTAACAGCGGATGTTTACAGCCCAATCAACAAAGAAAAAAATCTTCTTTTTAGAATTAATGCAGCCTACAATAAACAGAATAGCTGGCAGGATGCTGGATTCAGTAAATCAACATTTATTGCCCCAAGTTTAGAGTATAGAGTTAATGACCGGTTAAAGTTAAACTTATCAGCAGATATTTATAACTACGAGGGTACAAACCCAACCATGATTTTTTTAAATAGAAGCAGACAATTAATTGCTCGTACGCCGTCAGAATTAAATCTTGATTGGGGAAAATCATACACAAGCAACGACTTAACGGTTAAAACACCAACGTTTAATGTTCGTGGTCAGGTAACATACAAACTATCAGATGAGTGGACTTCTCAAACGAACTTCTCACAAAGTAACCGTAAATCAGATGGCTTTTACTCATACGTAATGTTCTTAGGAGCTACGGATGATGTTTTATCAAGATATATTAATATTCAAAACTCTTCAAGTAACTCTGCTAATGTTCAACAGAATTTTATCGGAGATTTTAAAATCGGAAGCGTTAGAAACCGGGTAATAGTTGGCTTAGATTACCTTACACAAGAAACTCACAACAGCAATTCGCCATACGTATTGTTTGATTTGGTAAACACTGTTGGTACACCTGCAAATTATGCAAGCATTACCCGTAGTGCTGTTGAGGCCAGAATTGGCGCAACTGCTGGTCCGGCAAAATCATATACTCAAACTAAAGTTTACAGTGCTTATGCATCGGATGTAGTAAATATTACAGATGCCTTGGCCGCTATGGTAGCTTTAAGAATTGATAGATTTGATAATAAAGGCGCTTACAATATTGCTACAGGCGTTACCACTGGTAAATTCTTACAAACAGCAATCTCCCCAAAATTCGGTTTAACTTATAACATAATTAAAGACCAGGTTGCTTTGTTTGCAAACTATATGAATGGTTTCCAGAACCTGGCTCCAGTTATCCAGCCTTTGGCCGATATTAATGGCATTTTTAAACCTACCCAAGCAAACCAAATTGAAGGTGGTGTTAAGGTTGATATCTTCCAAAATAAATTAAACATTACGGCTAGTTACTACGATATTAAGGTAGATAACATTACTAGAGGTGAGTCAATTGTTAGAAACGGAACCAACTACAACATTACAGTACAAGATGGAACTCAAAGAAATAAAGGTATTGACATCAGTTTAAACGCTAATCCAATTGAAGGATTAAACTTTGTTGCTGGCTACAGCCACGTAAATAGCAAAATAACTAAGGCTGCAGCGACTGTTGAAGGCAGAAGACCTGTTGGCGCCGGACCAGAAGATACCGTTAACGGTTGGTTGAGCTATACTTTTACACAAGGAAATTTGAACGGTTTAGGTTTAGGTTTTGGAGCAAATTACTATAGCGAAAATGTAATTACCAATAGTTTACCAACAGGTATTTTCACGCTTCCATCTTACACAGTATTAAATGCAACTGCTTTCTATAATAAAAACAGATACAGAATTGGTTTAAAGCTAGATAACATCACTGATAAAAGATATTATAAAGGCTGGACAACAGTTGAGGCACAAATGCCAAGAAACTTTGTTGCAAACATTACTTATAAATTTTAATTAACAAGCCGGCAGAAATTTATCAGAGGTTTCTGCCATTTTAAAAACCCGAAATATATGAAAACTAAATTATCACTATTATTTTTTCTTTTAGCGTTTAGCGTATCTAGTGCTTTTGCACATGCGATTTGGATTGAAACGGCATCTAACGGAAAAAAAGGACAAGCACAAGAAGTAAAGATTTTCTTTGGAGAATATGAAGCAAATGAGCCTGACTCTGCTGCAAAATGGTTTAGCAACCTTAAAGATTTTAAATTGGTTTTAACAGCACCTGATGGAAAATCACAGGTATTAGCAACAACACAAGATGTTCATTTCTATAAAGCTAACTTCACACCGGAGCAAAACGGAAGCTATAAATTATCGATTGTACACGAAGTGGCAGATATTTACGAAAAAGGCAAATTAGAATATTATGCATTTGCAGATGTTGCCGTTGGTAAAGCTAAAGTAAATAGCACTTTCCCCAATGAAGCGGCTTTAACCATCAGAGCAGATAAAAATATTGCTAAAGCAGGTGAATCTGCGGTTCATCAGGTTATTTATAATAAAGCACCATTGGCAAATCAAAAATTAACTTTAGTAAATACTGAACGTAAAGCCCAAGAAGTTAATACAGATGCAGACGGTAAATTCACTTTCAAACCAGAGCAAAAGGGAAATTACTTTTTAGAGGCTTTTGTTGAAGATAAAACGCCAGGAAAATTGAATGGTAAAGACTACGAAAAAGTTTGGCACTTAGTAACCTATACTACTCAGGTTAATTAGTAGAATAACAATACAATTTTTAACCAATTGATGTGTAAAACCGTCAATTGGTTCTTTTATTAATAGCTTAATGGCACTAACAAAACAGGTAAAAAAGAAATCGAACAAATCGCGTTTGAGAAGAATTAGCGATTGGTTACATCTTTGGCTTGGCATTGCATCCGGATTGGTTGTTTTTCACCTGGGTGTAACAGGCTGTATTTTTGCTTTTCAAAAAGAGATTACCGATTTTATCCATAAGAAAGATTTTTTTATTGATGTGCCGGCAAAAACACAAACCTTACCATTAAGTACATTGAAATCTAATGCTGAAAAAGCTTTAGGACAAAATAAAAAAATCACATTTATCTCTACCTATAAAACGCCTGATAGAGCTTGGGAATTTGGCGTTTACAAAGCCGGCGACCCAAAGGCTTTTTGGTATTTCGATTCGATAGATTATTACGATGTGGTTTATGTAAATCCATATACAGGCCATGTAAACCTAGTTGCCGACCATAAATATGAATTTTTTGGTATTGTTAAAATGCTCCATTGGAGTTTTTTAATCAATCATCCTATCGGGCAACAAATCATTGGTTGGTCTACATTTATTTTTGTATTTCTGTTGATTTCGGGAATGATTATGTGGTGGCCAAAAAACCTTAAAAAATCAAACTTCGATAAAAGTTTCAAGATTAAATGGTCGGCAAAAATTAAACGCATTAATTACGACTTACATAATGTTTTAGGCTTTTATGTAATGACAATTTGCTTGGTATTAGCGTTAACCGGAATGGTTTGGGCATTTACCTGGTTCCAAAGTACGGTTTATGTCGTGGCAGCAAGAAGTATAACGCCACCTGCATTTGCCGATGTTAAATCAGATTCAACCAAAACCATTTCAGCTATTCCTTTTGACATTGCTTTCGAGCAAGCGAAGTTAAAATTTAAAGATAAAGATAGAATCGGAATGTCGCCGGCCGAAGGTGGAAGTGCAACGATTTATGCAACTGGCTACAAAGGAGATGAAACTTATTGGAATTTTGATGTAATTCAATTTGATCAATACACAGGAAAATTACTTCACCGGAAAAATCAATCCGAGAAAAATGCTGGCGAAGCCTTAATCGGTATGAACTATGATATACATGTTGGTGCAATATTAGGATTACCTGGCAAAATACTGGCATTTTTTGCTAGCCTTATTGCCGCAAGTTTACCAATTACAGGTTTCATCATTTGGTGGGGCAAAAAGAAAAAGAAAAGCAATCCCGCAGTTGCGGTTTAATAAACACAATCTTAAATTAAACATAAAAATGAAAATTTTAAACCTGATTTTAGTACTGACAGGAATTTTAACTGTTAGTGCATCTGCTCAAGATAAATTAGAGCAAGACAGAAACGCGATTAAATCATTAGCTGGTTTTTACAAAGTGAATTTCAACTATGCTGAGGTTACCTCCCCAGACGCCAGTTATCAATTCAGCAAACCTTACAGAAGTCATGCGAACGAATGGGCAGAAATCATCGTGGATGAACCAAAGAGAATCGTTATTCAGCACATGCTTGCCATTAACGATTCTACAGTAATTAAACACTGGCGCCAGGATTGGACATATGAAGACACCAACATTATGCTTTATACTCAGGACAATGCCTGGAAAAAAGGAAAATTAACTGCTGCAGATGTAAAAGGAAAATGGACTCAGAAAGTTTATCAAGTTGATGATAGCCCGCGTTATCAAGGCATCGGAACCTGGAGCCACATTGGCGGTCATGATGCATGGGCTAGCGAAACGGACTCACCACTTCCAAGAAGAGAATCGACAGTGCGTAAAGATTACAATGTATTGGGTCGCGGCAGCAGAATTAACATCACTAAAGATGGCTGGATGTTCGAACAAGACAATAAAAAAATTCTTCGTACTCCACAAGGTGATAAGTTAATTGCTGTTGAAAAAGGTTACGAAGAATTCACAAAAATCGATACAAAAAAATTCGAATTTGCTCAAAAATGGTGGAATAGCCAGGCAACCTATTGGGCTGATGTCCGCAACGTTTGGGCTGATGTTATTGGAGCAAATGATACTTTTAAAGTGAAAACGATGGCAAATGGTAAATTGCTTTACGAAACACTCTTTACACTTGGCGACCAATCTATCAAAGAAAAATGGACAGCTGCACAAAACAAAGAAAAAGTAAAAACTGCATTGCAACCTTACTTAGCTAAATAATTATTTTATAGTCACATCCCTCAAAAGCCGGCTAATGCAATATTAGCTGGCTTTTATTTTGAGTTAAATTACATTTCTTAAATTGCGGTATGCAAATCTCCGCCTTAAGAAATACACTCCTATTTTTGTTAATATTCTGCTCTATCAATGCATTCTCACAAGATTCCACTTACACCCGAAGCCTAATTAAAACCTTAACCTCTAAAACATTCTGGGGCAGAGGTTATACTAAAAACGGAATGGCTAAAGCAGCTACATTCTTATCATCAGAATATAAGAAAATTGGCTTATTACCATTTGGCGAAAGCTATAAACAAGATTTTAGCTTCCCGGTGAATACATTTCCAGGCAAAATGGAATTGAATATTGATGGCAAAAAACTTATTCCGGGTAAAGATTTTATAATAAGTCCTGAAAGCAATGGTAGAAGAACGATTGTAGATAAACGGAAAGACAGCCTGAATTTAGCCGATACCACAAGCTTAAGCATCGAACTCGAAGATAAACTTACCTGGTCAGTTGCTCAAAAAGCCAGAGATTGGACAACACTTATCGTTAAAAAATCGGCCATTAAACAGCCTTTTAATTTGATAAAAGTTGATATTGAAAACAAGTTTATTCCTGATTTCAAAGCATCAAATGTTGCTGGTTTTGTAAAAGGTACACAGTATCCAGATTCTATTTTAATGATAACCGCACATTACGACCATTTAGGTGGCATGGGCGCAAATGTCTATTTTCCTGGTGCAAACGATAATGCAGCAGGCGTGGCAACTTTGTTAAGCCTCGCCAAATATTACGTCGAGAATCCACAACCATATTCTATTGGTTTTATTTGTTTTGCCGCCGAAGAAGCTGGTTTATTAGGCTCTAAATATTTTGTAGAAAATCCATTAATTCCATTAAGCAAAATAAAGTTTCTGCTAAATTTGGATCTAGTTGGAACTGGCGAAGCCGGAATGACTGTGATAAATGCTAGTGTTTATCCAAAAGCATTTGCTGTGCTAAACGAAATTAATGCCAGTCAAAAACTCATTTCGAAAATAAATCCGAGAGGAAAAGCAGCCAACAGCGACCATTATTTTTTTACAGAAAGCGGCGTTCCGGCATTTTTCTTTTACACACAAGGTGGCCCATCTGCCTACCATGATGTTTTCGATATTGAGCAAAATCTCCCTTTAAATGAATACAATGATTTATTTAAGCTGATTATCGGTTTTAATAAAAAAATGATGGAGTAAATCTATTGCATACTTGATTTCATAAGGAATTATGGAATTGGGATAAAATTTTAACCTGTTCGGATAATTAAATATGTGTTCTTTTCACTTCTGAACATCTTTGAATCAACAAATCAAAACCCTTATGAAAAAGATACACAAAACCTGCTTAGCCTTATTAATTTTAATCGGCGTAGCCTTAACTACAAAAGCACAAATTGAAATTGTAATTGTTGGTTCAAGTCATAACAATTCAAAATCGACCCAAAACTTTGAAGCTGTAATTAGCAAATTAAAAAACTTTAAGCCCGATATGGTTTTCGGTGAATATTTGCCAGCCGATGATTATGCAAAGCTTGAAGCTGATAACTGGGCTAAAAAAGGATTTGCAACCAAAGTAAATTATATTCAAAAGCTGAATCCTGAAAACGCTAAAAATCCATCGGCCGTAATAAAAAAGAATCAGAAAGCGCTCTTGTCTTCTCCTAATTATCATCAAACGAGGATGAACTTGGCGGTTGAATACGCCAAAATTTGGGATAGAGGAAATTTTGACTATCAGATTTACGTATTGGATAGCTACAAAAAACAAAATTTCGGTAAAGAAGAACAAGCCGCATATACTAAAATGTTTGGTGGCACCGATTCTTTAAAAAAGCTAAATGTAATCAGACCCGCAAGTGAATACAATAAAATTTTCTTCCCATTAATTTATCAGCTTGGACAAAATCAAATTTACAATATGGATTGCCAAACCTATGATAAACCTTGGAGTGCAGCATGGGCCAAAACGGATTCGCTTTTTAAAATCTTAGCTGCAAAAGCAAAAAAAGATAGCCTTTCATCGGAAGCAAAAACATTAAAAGCTATCGAACAATATTCTAGATATGCTGATGAGGAAGAAAAAAAGTTCTTGGCTGATGAATATGCAGGCATGAACACCGACAAATATTCAGAACTTAACGATGCCTGGAATTTTTATGGCGGTCGGAAATTTTATGGATACGCAGGTTTCCCAACAGAATCGGTTAAAGAAATGATGGCGCAATGGGCTTTAAGAAATGAAGGTATGTGCAAAAACGTTATTGAGCAGGCAAAAGCGAAAAAAGCAAAAAGAGTTGTGGTTGGCGTTGGCGCAGCTCACCGTAAAATAATGGAAGAGATTTTAGCCAAGAATAGCGATGTGAAAATTGTGAATTATAACGAGCTTAGATAAGCTTAAACTTATCTTTTACGTCATTCTGACCTGGAGCAAAGCAGAAAGCTACGGAGTAAATTTATTTCAGAATCTGCATCAATGAATTATTAGAAAATGAATATTTGATTTGAATGGCAGCCTTTGGTCCCACCAAACACCTTCTCTTTTAAGTACGGAATACCTGCTCGTTTATGTTGGTTTTGGATAAATTCTTTTGAAATCATTTGGGAAATTTAACCACCCCTTGCCCCTCCTAAATTAGGAGGGGAGGAGTAAAAACGATGGCAAATCTCTACGCTTGATTTATTGCTGTTGGTTAAACCCAATCTCTTAATAATCGCAGAAACTTTTAAGTAGTACTGTCCAACTCCCCTCCTTATTTTCAAGGAGGGGTTGGGGGTGGTTTATTTAAAGTTTCATAATTTAAACCATTGCCAACTCTTGCTGCAGCCTATTTTTACTACCTGTACGCTACAAGTCGTTTATAAACTAACTTGGTATAAGTTATCATTTAAAAGAATGGAACTATTTTGCCAATACCAACCGAATCAAATATTGGTCTTCCTCATCATCAAAAATGACTTCGCTAAGCCAGCCAGTTTCTTTTGCAATTACATCTATCGTTTTCGGGTCAATGTATAACCAATCAAACCAATTTCCCTTTTCGCCTTTGTATTCATATTGATAAGAAACTTCTCCATAATATCGATTTAGCGGTTTTTGTAAATCCTCATACAGATAAGAGATATCCGAAGTATCGAATAATATTTGTCCTTCGGGATTTATGAGTGTTTTTAACTTAATTAAGAAATCTTTAAAACCAGATAAAGTTCCAGTCAAACCAATTCCGTTCATCAGCATTAAAATGGTATCAAACTTTTCATTATAGGTAAAAATATCCTGATGGATGGCTTTTTTCACACCTCTATCCTTCATAATTTTTACTGCAGCTTCAGAAATATCAATCGCGGTAACATCAATATTAAAAGCTTGCAAAACCAAAGCATGGCTCCCAACACCTGCACCGATATCTAAAACCTTACCATTGCACATTTGCAAAGCTTGTAATTCGAGTACCGGCATTTCTTCATCATCTCTAAAGAAAAAATCTACAGGCATTTCTTCTGCATCAGCATAAGAATTGTGTAGCCAAAGTGTATCCGATTCTCCGGTTTTATAAAAATCAGTAATTGCGTTGCCAAAAACATCCATGCGGTAAAGATAATAAAATGGAAGATGTGGGATGGATGATGTTCTGGTTAAATCGTCATTGCGAGGCACGAAGCAATCTCATTAAGCAAAAGATTGCTTCGTGCCTCGCAATGACGAGAAAATTAACTTTACTTTAGTTCAAATTCCTGATGATATTCCGGAATGGCCACGTGTTTAAAGCCGTGTTCTTTTAATCGCGTTGCGAAATTCTGTTGTACCTCATATTCGCCATGCACTAAAAACATTTGTTTTACTTTTTCAGGGTCTTGACCGGATAAAAACTGTAATAAATCTTCGTAATCGCCATGCGCACTCATCGATTTGATTACACGAACCTCGGCTTTTACCTCATAATCATCATTAAAAATATCGACAACTTTTTGTCCGGCAATAAGGCGACCACCTAATGATGACGGCTCACAATAACCAACCATTAAAATTGTGTTTTTAGCATTGCTAATATTATTCCTGATGTGATGTTTCACACGCCCCGCTTCTGCCATGCCCGATGAGGAAATAATTACACATGGTCTTGGGTCAGCGTTTAAAGCTTTTGATTCTTCTGCACTTTCAACAAAACGCAAACCTTTAAAAGCAAAAATATCATGATCTACTTTTAAAACTTCCTTAACACCATTGTTATAAACTTCCGGATGATTTTTCAAAATCTCGGTAGCTTTTGATGATAAAGGGCTATCCACAAAATAACGAACATCGGGGAGCTTATGCTTTAACTCCATGCTGTTTAAAGCATATAAAAGTTCTTGAGTACGCCCAACACTAAATGCAGGAATTATGACCTTACCTTTTTTAACGATGCAGGTATTATTAATCACCTCAAAAAGCATATCTTCAATAGGTTCTAAATCTTTGTGCAACGAATCGCCATAAGTAGATTCCATCAAAATATAATCGGCCTGGCTAAATTGCTGTGGGCTTTTCAATAACAAATCGCCATATCTGCCCACATCACCACTAAAAGTAATTCGAGTAGGCTTACCGGCTTCTGTTATGGTTAAGTGAACGGCTGCGCTCCCTAAAATATGTCCGGCATCGGTTAATTTTAAACGAATATCTGGCTCTATTTCAAAATCCTCTTCGTAATCTACAATCTTCATTTGCCCAACCGCTTTGGTTACATCTTCATCAGTATATAGCGGTTCTTCCTTTTCCTGTCCTGGTTTTAAATGTCGGTTTGAAAATTCGGCATCTTGCATTTGTATTTTAGCCGAATCCATCATTAAAATTCTGGCCAAATCCATAGTTGCAGCGGTACAAAAGATTTTGCCATTAAAACCTTCGGCAACCAAACGTGGCAGTAAACCACAATGGTCGATATGAGCATGAGATAAAATCATATAGGTTATCTTTTTTGGATCGAAACCAAAAAAGTCATTAAGCTTATCGGTAACATGTCCCATGCCTTGAAAAAGGCCACAATCTAATAATATTTGAGTGTTATTTTTGAGCGTAATAAGGTGCTTACTACCTGTAACTGTACGGGCAGCACCATGAAAGGTTATTTTCATTTTTGATGGTTAGAAATAATAATTGAATAAAAATGCCGGAATTATCCGGCATCTCCAATTATTTTTAAGCTTTAATATCTGCGATTTTATCTTTCACTTTATCGGCAACACCACTCGCTTTGCCAGCCAAATCTGCTAATTTATCTTTTGATGAGTCTAGTAAATCGCAGAACCAATCTGAAACTTTATTCTTTACATCACTGTTTGAATCTGACGATAATGCTAATGCTATCGTAGCACCTAATGCTGCTCCGGCTAATACGCCTACTACTATTTTTGTTTCCTTTGTCATAATCTTATTTTTTAATTATTAAACATAAATTAGTGCTCGCTGTTTTTATTTTTTTAATATCACAAAAACCACTCCATAATGAAAAGTATATTTTTTATTGATTTAGATAATACGATTTATTTTACCAAGCCAAACGAAGAACAGTTAATGGGCGGACTGTATAACGTTTTAGAAAATGAAGATTTGGGAATTTCTGAAGATGAATACCAATTAGCCAAAGCAGAAATGCTCAAAACACCCTTTCAAAAGGTTGCGGCAAAATATGGTTTTAAACAAACAGCGATTGATAATGCAATTAAATACCTGGTAACTGGCGAAGTTACGGCGCCTTTAAACCCCTCAGAAGATTATCACTACATTAAAAATTTAAAGGGTAGAAAATTTATTGTAACTGCTGGGTTTTTAAAGAAACAAACCACCAAAGTAAAGATGTTAGGGATCAGTGATGATTTTGAAGAATTATATGTAGTTGATGTAACCACCTCCAGTGAGACCAAAAAAGATGCATTTGAAGCGCTAATCAAAAAGCATAATTTAAATCCGGATGAAATTTTAGTTATCGGCGATGATGCAGAATCAGAAATTAAATTCGGATTGGAACTTGGTTTAACAACGTTTCTTTTAGACCCTGAAAATTTGCATTCTAGTGCTAAAACCACATATCGTGGAACAGACTTAAGCAAACTTCATCAAGCTGCAGGACAGGAATAGCAGTAGCTGAATGCAGGATGTCGGGAATATTTTCCAGAACTTCTCAAAAAGCGATATTACACCGTGAAATTTAGTCACTTTGGTACAAAATAAACAACACCTTTCTATCTTTTGAAACGGAGATTAAACGGACATCAAACGGATGTAAGACATAGCTGTGACAATAGTACCCGAGTAAAGTGCGGTACAGAGGCGTTGCTATTTGATATCAAGTGTTCATCGTTAACCATTTAAAACATCCTCGCATCTTAAAAGTACCAGAATTGATGAACTTAAAATAAAAAAGCCCCGATTTCCATCGGGACTTTTAATTTATCCTCTTCCACCTCTGGTAGGTCTTCCTCCACCCTCACTACTTCTTTCTCCACCGCTTCTATTTTGTTGTTGAGGTGGGGCTTGTTGCCTGGTTTCAGCCGGGCGTTCAATCCTTTGTTGACGTTGTTGTTGCATTTGCTCGTTTCTTTGCTGCTGCATTTGTTGCGAACGTTCTTGTTGTTGCTGACGCTGCTGTTGCAGCTGCTCACTACGTTGAGCCCTTTGCTGATCCATCTGCTGACGTTGTTGTTCAGCTTGTTGAGAACGCTGTTGCTGCATTTGCTGCGAACGTTCTTGTTGTTGCTGACGTTGTTGTTGCATCTGTTCGCTACGTTGAGCCCTTTGCTGATCCATCTGCTGACGCTGTTGTTCAGCTTGCTGATTACCGCTTACTCTTTCTTGCTGGCTGCGCTGTTGCATTTGCTGAATACGCTCTTGGTCACGGCTTCCCTGCTCTCTACTTCGCTCCAGCGTCTGCCTGTTTCTCTGCTCCGCCTCGCCCAAATTTTGGTTTGCTCTATCTGCACCTCTATTCGCATCACGATTATAAACACCACCACGATTATTGTCAGACTGATTCTCTCTACGATTTTCTAAATTCCCGTCATTTCGTCTATTAGGTTGGGTCATTCTATTATCGTTTCTGCTGCCATTTTGGTCACGATTAGCATAACCTGAATCTCCCCTACCGTTTCTATTGAAACCAGCGTTACCTTGTTCAAATTTTCGAGGCGCAGCACTTCTATTGTCAACCGAACCACGCTCTGGACGCGGGCGATAAATTGAAACCGCTCTATCGTTAATTCTTCCTGCTCCCGGTCTGTTGCTTTGCTCAAAGCGATAAACCCTCACATCCCTATTTGTTGCTCTTCTAATATCTTCCATCCTTGGGCCACCATAATAACTTCTTCTGTTATACACATAAGTGTTGTTAATTATGGTTGTATTGCGGATATAGACGTTATTTCTGCCGTAATCATACCTTGGAAATCTGTTAATGTAAATATTGGTTTGAGGGATAAAATTCCAGCAAAAATCAGGCACTGCATACCTGCGCCCGAAACTTAAATTAATGCTGATTGCCGGAGCCATTGGTGCCCAACCATAATAACCATCGCCACTTCTCCAATCTACCCAAGCTGGTCCCCAGTTCGTATCAGGCAACCAAATCCATTGTCTGTAATTGTTAAATACCCATCTACCATAGTGAAATGGTGCCCAACCCCAATCATAATTAGAAACCCAGGTATTACCATATTCCGTCATAACCCAACGGCCATTTGTATAATACGGACGAAAATCATCTTGGTCTACATCTGGTCGCCACACATAACCATATTGCGGGTCTTGAATCCAGGTACCGTAAGGTGAAAGTTCATCGTAAAAGGTTTGCATAGAAACATTACCAGTATTGTAACCATCACTCTGATAATTTTCTTCATAGCCTTGCGCCCGGGCTAAAGTTGTGGTTCCGGCAAGGAGCGCAAAGAGCCCCAGCACAAGTGCCGTAGTTTTCAGTGTTTTCATTTGTGTGTTTATTTAATAACCTAAACTGTGTGTATCAATTAGAGAACCAATTTTTTAATTGGTTTAATATGCATGCATAGTTTTATTAAATACTTTAAAATATTGCCTTCTAAGGCGTATTTAACTAATAATTAACGGATTCGGAATGTTTTAATTGTGCAGAAAATAAGTCAACAAGGAATAAAATTTGCTACACCACTGTTTATGAAATAGAATATATTGCCGTTGATCTGATTTTTAGAACATATTATTTATTTATTGTAAGTATTTTTGCGATATGCAAAATGGCACCTTATACCTTATCCCTGTACCGCTGGCAGAAGAAGCATCAGCAAAAACTTTTACACCATATTTGGTAGAAACGATTAACCAAATCGATACCTATATTGTTGAGAATAGTAAAACTGCCCGTAAATTTTTGAAGGAAGCAGGCCTTAAAACGCCACAAAAGGATCTAATTGTACATGACTATGGCAAACATAACCGAAATGACTTAAATCAATTCTTCCATGAACTTAAGGCTGGTAAAGATGTTGGCTTAATGAGTGAAGCTGGTTGCCCTGGTATTGCAGACCCGGGTGCAGATATTGTTGCTGAAGCGCACAAGAGAGGTATTAAAGTTGTGCCGTTAGTTGGTCCAAGTTCAATTCTTTTGGCATTAATGGCCTCTGGTTTTAACGGACAAAGTTTTGCTTTCTGGGGATATTTACCAATTGATAAGGAACAGCGCACAAAAAGAATTAAGGATTTAGATTTATCGGCAAGCCGCTATAAACAAACTCAAATTTTTATAGAAACGCCATTCCGTAATAATCAAATGTTGGAAGAAGTATTAAAAAGCTGCAAGCCTAATACCCAACTTTGTATAGCAAGTAATTTGACCGCCGAAAATGAATTTATAAAAACGCAAAGTGTTTATAATTGGCGCAAAGAGCAAATAGATTTACACAAACAACCAACGATATTTTTGTTGTATTAAGCCGAGAATGTCAAAAATAAAAGCAGTAATTTTTGATTTAGATGGAACAATTGCGAATACGCTTCCGCTTTGTATTCAGGCATTCAGAAAATCGGTAGAACCATTAATCAACCGATCGCTCTCTGACGAGGAAATTATTGCCACATTTGGTCCATCAGAAGAGGGAACAATAAAAATATTAGCTCCTCATAATTATAATGAAGGGGTTAAAAGCTATTTGCATTTCTATGAAAAACTTCATGGAATGTGCCCGGTAGCTTTTGCTGGCGTTGAGGAAATTTTATCAACCTTAAAACAAAAGGGTGTGCATATTTCTATGGTTACAGGAAAGGGTAACTATAGCACCGAAATTTCTCTAAAACAGTTTAAGCTTAACCATTTTTTTGAAATCATTGAGACAGGCGCTCCCACTGGTCCAAGAAAGGTTGATGGAATTAAAATTGTTTTGGAAGCTTTATCTAGCTTAAACAAAGAAGAGATTATTTATGTTGGCGATGCACCTAGTGATATAGAAGCCAGTAGATCTGTTGGCATCTCAGTTATTGCTGCTGCATGGGCAGAAACAGCAGAACCAGAAAAGTTAATTCCACTCAAACCAGATGAACTTTTTTACACTATAGAGGATTTCAAAGGCTGGTTATATTCCAGAATTTAAGTTATTTGTACATGCCTTTGGCATCAATAAAATCGATTACTTTATCGGGTAAAAAGAATTGAACGTTTTTATTTTCCTTTATCGCTTTGCGGATAAATGTAGAAGAGATTTCCATCAAAGGTGTTTTTGTAAATGTAATTGACGGGTGGTTTTCCCATTCACTAATGTCAGCACCTGGGCGTGGATAAACAAAAATTTCGTAGTCTTTCAACAAAACCTCATAA
Organism: Pedobacter aquatilis; assembly: GCF_032678425.1. GTDB lineage: Bacteria > Bacteroidota > Bacteroidia > Sphingobacteriales > Sphingobacteriaceae > Pedobacter > Pedobacter aquatilis_B. Next base: position 868,779 of record NZ_JAVTSG010000001.1, read on the forward strand.
TTCTTCCATTTTTTGAAAGAAACCAAATTATCAGCCCCCATTATCAGAACAAACTTATTGTTTGGGTAACGCTCTCTAAGATGGGTTAAAGTGTCTACTGTGTAAGATGGTTGTGATAAGTTAAATTCGATATTGCTTACCTTAATGTTCGCAGTGTTTTCAGTTGCTGAGGTAGCCATTTCCAACCTATCGTACATATTTGCCAATCCGCTCTTCTCCTTTAATGGGTTATGTGGCGAAACAACAAGCCAAACTTCATCTAATTCAGTATGATTTGCCATGTAATTGGCGATAATCAAATGCCCGGTATGTATTGGGTTATAAGAACCAAAGAATAAACCTATTTTCATTTGGAAGTTTCAGTTTGTTAAAACGTTATTGCGAGGCACGAAACAATCTTTCTTACAAAATAGATTGCTTCGTGCCTCGCAATAAGGACTATTTATTCAAAAGACTAAATTACTTCTTTAAAAAATCCCCTACCAGTTTTTCAGCCTCAGCACAAGCAGTTTCTAAATCGTAATTTTTTAAAATCACATCAAACTTATCAGCATAAAGCAATTCCTTTTCAGCCTTTACAAAGCGTTCCTGAAGCTTTTCGGCACTATCTGTACCACGTCCGCTTAAACGTTCCTTTAAAACTTCTAAAGATGGCGGTTGAACAAAAATCGCTAAAGCATCCTCTTCATATTTACGTTTTAAGCGAAGTCCGCCTTCCACATCAATATCGAAAATAACATGCTTATCCGCATTCCAGATGCGTTCAATTTCTGAACGTAAAGTACCGTAGAAAGTTCCATTATAAACTTCTTCAAACTCTACAAATTCCTGATGCGCAACTTTATGTAAGAACTCTTCTTTCGAAATGAAATAATAATCATTTTCGTGTTGTTCAGCGCCTCTAGATTCGCGTGTTGTAGCCGAAATTGAGAAGCTCAATTCAGGAAATTTCTTAAGCAAGTGGTGTACAATTGTAGTTTTACCTGCTCCCGATGGTGCTGAAAATATAATTAATTTACCTTGTTTCATTCTTTTAAGCATAAAGACAAAAGCAAAAAGTCCAAAGCTTTAGTCTTTGAGCTTTTTGCTTTAAGCTTTCTATAATACGTTTAATAACTGTTCTTTAATCTTCTCCAACTCTTCTTTCATGCCCACAACAAACTGTTGCATCTGTGCGTCGTTTGCCTTTGCGCCCATGGTATTAATCTCTCTACCAATTTCCTGAGAAATAAAACCTAACTTCTTACCATTTGCTTCTTTGCTACCCAATGTTTGTAGGAAATAATCACAGTGACTTTTTAAACGGGTTTTTTCTTCGGTGATGTCAATTTTATCGATGTAGTAAATCAACTCCTGTTCAAAGCGATTTTGGTCTATGTTTACCTTTCCTACTGCTTCATCTAAAAACTGGGTAAATTTATCGCGAATTGCTGCAATTCTTTTAGGTTCAAGCTCCTCAACCGATTTAAAATACGAAAGAATATTTTTAATTCTTAACTCCAAATCCGCCTTTAAAACAGCGCCTTCGTCTGCTCTAAATTTGTTAAAATTAACAAGCGCATCATTAAAGATTTTATACAACTCATTCCATTCATCTTCGCTAACACTTTCTTCTTTGTAGCTAATTACTTCAGGAAAAGTTAGTGCGGTTTGCAATAAATTACTGCTATTGGCCTGCAAATCATTATTAACTGCCAATAATTGGTTGTAATAATGTGCAAGTAAAGCTGTATTAATATTTGCTCCGGTAACTTCACCCAAATTTCTATCTACAGTAATGTTTAAACTAACCTTACCACGCTCAATATCTTTACTACAGATATTTCTTAGGATTAACTCCTTATCAGAAAAAGCTTTAGGATATTTTAAATTCAGCTCAAGAAATTTGCTGTTAAGTGATTTGATTTCGACACTATACTTAGCATTTGCATAATCGGCTGTTGCCAGTCCGTATCCTGTCATGGATTTTATCATGCGCAAAGGTAAGAAAAATTTGAAGAGTTTTCAGTCTGCTATAAAGCTTGTACTTTCATATGATTCGACTACTTTCAGAAGCGCAACAACTGTTATTCTTGGCAAATACCTTCCCGCCAATGCTGCAATCTTTTGGCTCAAAACCTGTGCTGGTAAACTTACGAATCCAAATAAACATCATCAAGTATAGACTTCGTAAGTTTGAAAGGCCAAAAGTATTTCCGCTTATGTCGGGGCTATTTAACAAAGTGTTGTAATCATGGCAAATTTTAAAGGCAATAGCACAAAAAACTATCTCCAAATAAAACAAATAATGTTTAGTGTCAAACAAAGCAATCAGCATTAACGTTTTTTTAACAGTTTACATCAGCTACAATTGTTATTTTTACAAGAAAATCTCACCAAATGAAATTCAAATACTCGCTTCTCTTCTTACTTGCCCTTGCCTTAACCATTAGTTCATCATTAAAGGCACAGGATTTTATTGTAAAAGGTGTTGTATTTGAAAAAGGCGCAAATGTTCGAATTGCGCTTGCAAACATTACCAATGTTCGTACAAAAATTGGCGTTACCAGTAACGATTTAGGTATGTTTCAAATCAAAGCTGCTGTTGGCGATACACTTCAGATAGCCAAAACCTATATGAACGACCAAAGAATTATTATTCACGGTCAGCAGGATATTTTAATTTATATGGTACGAGGAAGCACTGTTTTAAATGATGTAACCATTTACGGAAACAGCAAAAAACAAGATTTGGCAGATATACAAAGGGAATTTCAAAATAAGGGAGTATATAATGGCGGGAAATCATCTATTTTATCTTCAGTATTTCATCCGCTAAATGCCATTTATAACTTATTTGGTAAAGACCCAAAAAATGCCAGACGCTTTGGGAGGTATGCTGATAATGAAATTAAACAATCACAAATCGATGTTTATTTTAATCCTTCAATTATTAAAAACAATTCTGATTTGAGGGGTGATACACTTGAAAGGTACATGATTGATTACCGCCCTGAATTCCAAAAAGTTCAGTACTGGAACAGTTACGATTACATCAAATACATTAAAGAAACATCAAAGAAATTTACAGATACGCTAGGTAAGGGGAAATAATAAACAATTCATCAATTGCTCAATTGGCAAATTTTAATAGTTAATCAAACTAAATAGAAAGTGCCTCGCAAGCTTTTTCAGCGGCTAATTTTTCAGCATTCTTTTTGTTATAATCTCTACCGATTCCAACTTTTTCAGCATCAACAACTGCACTTATTGTAAACAATTTATTGCTTTCGCCTTCCCCGTTTTCAACCAGTTCGAACATTACATCCTTACCATGTCTTTGGCACCATTCAATAAGCTTACTTTTGAAATTTGTTTCGGTTAGCTCAAGCGTATGAATATCTATATGGGGTTTAACGATTCTCCGAAGTAAAAATTCTTTGGTAAAATTGTAGCCTTTATCCATGTAAATTGCACCGATAATTGCTTCAAATGCATCGCCAAGCATAGAATTGTGCTTCGTTTGAATACTTACAGAACGCTGGTCAAACTGGATTAATTTATCGAAACCCATTTTCTTAGCCAGCTGATTCAGGTTAGCACGATTTACAATTTTAGAACGCATTTCAGTTAAAAAGCCTTCTTCTTTGTATGGATAATGCTTAAATAACAATTCAGCTATCACTGAGCCTAAAACTGCATCGCCTAAAAACTCTAATCTTTCGTTACTACTTCTGCTGCCATTTTTTAAAACTTTTGCTACAGAGCGGTGCCTGAACGCCATTTTATATAGCGCAACATTACCTGGTACAAACCCAAGAATATTCTTTAGCTTTTTAACAAATTCCTTTTCAGGAGAGATGTAAAGTTTATATAATTTTAATATCGGCATTAAATAAATAACACAATTAACGGCTAATCAGCATATTTAACTAAGTTATCTATTTTTAATTAGCATACAAAATTATATAGCAGGGCTGATGAAATTATTCTTCGTACTTTTTGAAAATTACTGAAGCGTTGTGACCGCCAAAACCGAATGTATTACTTAAAGCCGCTCTAACAGTACGTTTCTGAGCTTTGTTAAAAGTAAAATTCAATTTAGGATCAAATTGCGGATCATCTGTAAAGTGATTAATTGTTGGAGGAACAATATCATTTTTTACAGCAAGAATTGCAGCAATTGATTCAATAGCGCCAGCGGCTCCAAGCAAATGGCCTGTCATAGATTTAGTAGAACTGATGTTTAACCTGTAAGCATCTTCACCAAATAAATCGCCAATGGCTTTGGTTTCACTAATATCTCCAAGCGGAGTAGAAGTACCGTGAACGTTAATGTAATCAATATCAGCAGTTGTTAATCCTGCATCCTTCATGGCGTTGGCCATTACCATTTTGGCTCCTAAACCTTCTGGGTGTGGCGCTGTAATGTGATTTGCATCAGCACTCATACCACCACCAACAAGCTCTGCATAAATTTTTGCACCTCTTGCCTTAGCATGTTCAAGTTCTTCCAAAATAATGGTTCCAGCACCTTCCCCGGCAACAAAACCATCGCGATCTTTATCGAACGGACGTGAAGCGGTTTGTGGATCATCATTACGTGTAGATAATGCATGCATGGCATTAAAACCACCCATTCCTGCTTCGTTAATAATTGCTTCAGAACCACCGCTGATGATTACATCTGCCATACCTAAACGGATATAGTTAAATGCATCAATCATTGCGTTTGTAGAAGAAGCACATGCCGAAACAGTTGCAAAATTTGGCCCACGCAAGCCGTATTTGATAGAGATATGCCCTGGGGCGATATCTACAATCATTTTTGGGATAAAAAATGGATTGTATCTTGGCGTACCATCTCCTTTAGCGAAATTCGAGATTTCATCTAAAAAAGTTTTCAATCCACCGATGCCTGCGCCCCAGATAACTCCGATACGGTTGGTATCCAATTTCTCAAAATCGAAACCTCCATCCTTAACGGCTTCATCAGTTGCTACAAGGGCATACTGTACAAACGGATCTAGCTTGCGGGCTTCCTTTTTCTCCAAAAAATCTTCCGGATTAAAGTTTTTTACCTCGCATGCGAATTTAGTTTTGAACTTTTCAGTATCAAAACCCTTAATAGGAGCAGCGCCACTCACCCCGTTAGTCAATCCTTCCCAAAAATCGGGAACATTATTGCCTATAGGAGTGAGCGCACCCAACCCTGTTACTACTACTCTTTTTAATTCCATTTATACTGAAAAAGCGTAATTCTATTTAACGTTTTTTTCCAAATAAGCAATCGCTTGACCAACTGTACCGATGGTTTCAGCCTGATCATCAGGAATAGCTACATTGAATTCTTTTTCAAATTCCATAATTAACTCTACGGTATCTAAAGAATCTGCACCTAAATCGTTGGTGAATGAAGCCTCTGGCGTAACTTCGCTTTCGTCAACACCTAGTTTTTCTACGATAATAGCCTTAACTCTTGAAGCAATATCAGACATAATTTTATAATTTAATGGTTAAATAATTCTGTGCAAAGAAAAATAAATTCTTACAATTTTCAAATGTTTTTATTTCGAGACCTAATTTTGGCTCTCAAATAACAAGCGAATATAGAATTAGTTTTTTAATTTCGTTCTGTAAATAATTTATTTCGCTTTGAATAAAACTTACTTAAAATTAACCTTAGACCTTGATTTTACACTAATTGCGGTAACTGCACCGCTAAAAGACTACGTTTTATGCCACAAAATTAATACGCGTTTAAATACCCAATTTGAGAAGATTGATGACCATGAAATATTTTTTAACATTGATGAACCTGCCTGGTTTTTCTCTAAATATTACTTTTTTGTAGAGCAGGGAGAAACGGAATATTACCTGATAAGTAATAAAAGTAGTGATGGAATATTGGTTCCGGAAATGAACAATGTCGATTTTTTCATTATAATTAAGGAATTTATTGACATGGAAGACCTTAATTATTTGATAAACGGATTAAACAAACTGCCTGATATTCAGGTAGCTGCAAAAATAGACCCAACAAAACTAAAATCGAAAGAGAATTTGGTAATATAAAAATTATATACTTGGTGTATTAATTACACTATATTTGAGGGTTATAAAAAACTGTACAAAACAAATTATATATAAAAATTAATGCGGTTTAGTTAATTTAGATAATTAATTAAAAAACAGAACAGCATTGCTAAAACAATTATTAAATGAAACCTTTTCATTCCAGAACAAAAATTGTAGCCACTCTCGGCCCCGCTTCAGCTAAACCAGATGTATTATACAGCATGTTTAATGCAGGTTTGGATGTTTGTCGTTTAAATTTCTCTCACGGTTCTCAGGCAGATCATCAAGCGGTTTTGGATACCATCCGCGATTTGAATAAAAAATATGATTACAACGTTGGTATTTTGGCCGATTTACAAGGTCCGAAAATCCGCATCGGTTTAGTTAAAGAAGGTGGAATTAACCTAATTAACGGTAAAACTACAATCATCACTACTCAAGAATGTATTGGTAACGAGGAACGTATTTACATCACTTACCAAAACTTCCCTCAAGATGTTCAGGCTGGCGAAATTATCCTTTTAGATGATGGAAAGCTACAAATGAAAGTGCTTTCTACAAACTTAAAAGATGAGGTGGTTTGCGAGATTGTTCACGGTGGTATTTTAACTTCCAGAAAAGGTGTAAACCTTCCTAACACCAAAGTTTCTATTCCATCTTTAACACCAGAAGATAGAGAAAACCTAGAGTTTGTTCTTGAAAATGATGTAGAATGGATTGGTTTATCATTCGTACGTAAGGCTGAAGATATTATCGAACTTAAAAAAATAATTGCTGAGCGTGGTAAAACTGCCCGCGTAATTGCAAAAATTGAAAAACCAGAAGCAATTGCAAATATTGATGAGATTATTGCAGCTACGGATGGTATTATGGTTGCCCGTGGAGATTTGGGTGTTGAATGTCCAATGGAAGAAGTGCCATTGTTGCAAAAAATGATTGTAGCAAAATGTAGAGCGGCTTCGAAACCAGTAATTGTTGCTACTCAAATGTTAGAAAGCATGATTACTACACCTCGCCCAACTCGTGCAGAGGTTAATGATGTGGCTAACTCAGTTTTAGATGGTGCGGATGCGGTAATGTTAAGTGGCGAAACTTCGGTAGGCGAATTTCCACTGATTGTTATCGAAACAATGCAAAAAATCATTCAAAACATTGAAGAGAACAACTACCCTTTCAATCCGGATAAGTTTTTAAAACCAAAATCTGCATCCTTTTTAAGCGATGCGATTTGTGATTCGGCTTGTTTCTTAGCTAAGCAAACTAATGCTGTTGGTATCGTTTCAATGACTTTGAGCGGTTATACTGCTTTTGAAATTTCTAGTCACCGCCCTGAAGCTTTAACCTTCATATTTACAAGCAACCGTGCTTTATTAAATGCGGTAAGTTTATTGTGGGGTGTTAGAGGTTTTTACTACGATAAATGGGAAAGTACAGACAATACCATTATTGAGGTTAACGAATTCCTTAAGAGCAAAAAATTGGTTAAACAAGGTGATATCGTTATCAATACTGCCGCTATCCCGATGGAAGCAAAAGGTAAAACCAACATGCTAAAAATCACTGTGATTGATTAATTTCAAAAACACATAATATGCAAAAGCTCCCGAATTTATCGGGAGCTTTTTTTGTATATGCTCTAAATAGAACCTCCTACAACGAGTTTAGATTCATCAATGATTGTTTGTGCAAAAGAACTACCGGCGATGCAGCGCATCATTCGGCCAAATGCCAGTTTCCCTAAATTATATCCACTTGTTTCTGCATAAGTAATTTCAGGATAGAAAAGTAGTGGAATCATACCATCACTTATGGCAATTACACCTAAATCGTTAGGGACTTGCAAACCCTTTCTTTGTATAGCTTTCATGGAACCGGCTAATATTTCATCGCTCATACAAAAAACTGCAAATCGTTTTTCTTTAAAATCAGATAATAAAGATAATGTAACCTGTTCTGCTTCTTCAGAACTCCCGGCATGAGCTGTTTTCAAAATTATGGAATTATCTTTTGAAAGAACCGATGTAAATTTCTGCAGCCGAGCCTTTGTAATCGACATATTTTTATCTCCAAAGATACCAATGACATTCGTTATGCCCTTTTTTAAAATTTCTTCTGCAGCTATATTTGCTGCATGTTCATCACCAACACATATTTTATTGCAGGATTCATATTGCGGAACTTTATCGAAAAAAATAACAGGAATGCCATGAACATCTAGTTTCAAAAAAGGATCGATGTCTTTTGTTTCTGATGTAATTGCGATAAAAATTCCTGACACTCTTTTATGTCTGCAGCTTTTTAAAATCTGCTGTTCAATCTCCGGGTCGTTTGAGGAACGATAAATAATAACCGAATAACCAAAAACCCTTGCATCTTCTTCAATTGCACTTATAAAAGAGTGATAAAAGAAATTGGATAGGCTAGGCACTACAACAGCAAACTCTTTACTGCTGTGCGTACGTAAATTTACCGCATACGGGTTTGGATCATATTCCAGTAACTCTGCAAGCTCATTCACTTTCTTTTTAGTATCAACAGAAATATCGGGATGATCTTTTAAGGCACGTGAAACTGTAGATATACTTACACTTAACCTTTCAGCAATCTTTTTTAAAGTAGGATTCTGTTTCATGGTTTTATATTTGGTTACTCAAATATAAGTTTTCCACAGCAAACATTTTCGCAAATGTTACCGCAAACGTTTGCGGTGATAATTTTGTAATTTATATGTTTTTCAACTACTTATAATCTTATCTTCATGTTACCAATAAGTGAGATATAGCAAGGTTTTAGTTTAACCATGTAAAATATTTCATTAAACTAACCAAATATTAACGACTACAAAATTTAAGTTCCCTGATATTGGGAAGTTATTTTTAAGATAGAAATATGAGAAAATCTGTTGTCTTAACCTTTACTTTTCTTAGCACATTTATTTTTGCTTGCTATGCACAGCAAACAGATAAGCACACTAAAAGCAATGAAAACACCTGGTGGAAAGAAGCTGTTGTTTACCAGCTTTACCCAAGAAGTTTCAAAGATAGTGATGGCGATGGTGTTGGAGATATTAGAGGCATTATTTCCAAACTTGATTATTTAAAAAGCCTGGGTATCGATGCCGTTTGGTTAAATCCAATATTTTCTTCTCCGAACGATGATAACGGTTATGATATTAGTGACTACCGAAATATCATGAAAGAATTCGGCACCATGCAAGATTTTGATGAACTGCTTGCCGGATTACATAAACGTAAAATCAAGTTGATTTTAGACATGGTGCTTAACCATAGTAGTGATGAACACGAATGGTTTAAGCAGGCTAAATCTTCTCGCACAAATCCTTATCGAAATTATTACCATTGGTGGCCGGAAGAAAAAGGCAAACCAACACCACGATATAGCTTTTTCGATGTTAATAACGATGCATGGAAATATGATGCCACAACTAAATCATATTATTTACACTATTTCTCGCAAAAACAACCCGACTTAAATTGGGAGAATGAAAAGCTTCGGAATGAGGTATACGATATGATGAAATTTTGGTTAGATAAAGGTATCGATGGTTTGAGAATGGATGCTTTTCAATATGTTTCGAAAGACACCACCTGGAAAAAATATCCCGACGGTTACGAGAAAGACATTATAAAATACTACGGCATGGGTCCAAATCTCCACAATTATTTGAAAGAGATGAACAAAACCGTAATCAGTAAATACAATGTTATGACGGTTGCCGAGGGAGCAGGCAGCACTTTAGAAGATGCACATGCGCTAGTGGATGAGGATAGAGATGAGTTAAACATGGCTTATCATTTTGAAATAATGGATATCGGGAACGATCCCGAGGGTTATAAACTCACCGATCTAAAAAAGGCATTCACCAAATGGGATTATTCCTTTGCAGATAAAGGCTGGCTAGCCATATTTCTTGCCAATCATGATGTACCCAGAATGGTAAGTAAATATGGAAATGATAGCCCTCAGTTTAGAAGTTATTCTTCAAAATTATTAACCACTCTAATTATGACAATGCGTGGCACTCCATTTTATTTTAATGGTGATGAACTGGGCATGTCCAATATTAAATTTAACAACATTGATGATTATCGCGACATCGCAACCATCAATGCATATAAAAGTATTAAAGCTAAAGGCGATGATGTACAAGCTTTTATGGATAAGCAGAAATTTATCTCCAGAGATAATACCCGTACACCATTCCAGTGGGACTCGAGTTTAAATGCTGGCTTTACCACAGGAACTCCCTGGATAAATATAAACCCAAATTACAAAACAGTAAATGTTGTTGCTGAAGATAAAAATCCGAACAGTGAGCTTTCCTATTTTAAAAAGATAGTTGCATTGAGAAAAGCAATGCCCGTATTAGTTTATGGAGCATATAAGGTTTTTGACATCGAAAATCCTGATGTGTATTGTTATACCAGAATGATGGGTAATGAGCTTGTGTTGGTTTTACTGAATTTTTCAGCCAAAGCATTAACATATACCATTGATAAGCAAATCAACACTTCAACAGCGAAATTGCTTATTAGCAATTACAATGATATTGTAGCTGTAAAAAACAATAAAATCAACCTAAAACCTTGGCAATCTTTAGTTTTTAAAATTAATCAGCTGTAATATGATAGTCGCTAAGGCAGAAAAAGCTGATAATTTTTCATCAGCAATCAGATTAAACTTCAGTTCAATTATTGCCATGAACCTTGGTTTTTTCGGCATACAATATAGCTTTGGATTGCAGCAAACCAATATGACACCGATTTATTCTTACCTCGGTGCAAATGCAGATCAAATTCCATTGTTAAATTTAGCAGGACCAATGACGGGTTTAATTATACAACCAATTGTTGGTGCAATGAGCGATAAAACCACAAGTAAATTTGGTAGAAGAAGACCTTTCTTTTTAATCGGAGCTATTATCTGTAGCATCTGCCTTTTCGCAATGCCATACAGTAGTTCTATTTGGATGGCAGCTGGCATTTTATGGATTTTAGACGCTGGCAATAACATTACCATGGAGCCATACAGAGCATTTGTGAGTGATAAACTTCCATCAGATCAGCATGCACTGGGCTTTTTAACACAAAGTTTTTTCACAGGCCTTGGAATTACCATAGCCAATCTTACGCCCGGAATTTTAATTGCAGCTGGCTTAATTAGCATACATGCAAGAAGTGGAAATAACATCCCTTACACCACTTATGCTGCGTTTTTTATCGGTGGGATAGTTTCCATCGGTTCAATTATGTACAGTTGTTTTACCACAAAAGAAACGCCCTTATCATCTCAGGAAATAGAAAAAATAAAGTCTGAACCCAGTGGTGTAAAGATGGTTTTTAAAGATATAATAGAGGCTTTTAAGGTTATGCCTTTAACCATGAAAAAACTAGGCATAGTTTATTTATTTAATTGGTATGCTATGTTTATTTACTGGCAATTTATTACACTCTGTCTTGCAAAAACCATCTACAACACTACCGATGCAACGTCAGACGGTTTTGCTTCTGCACAATTACTAACAGGAACAGTAAATGGCGGCTATAACATTGTAACATTTATTGTTGCATTTCCACTCGCCTTTTTTGCTCGGAAAATAACGGCGCAAAAAGTACACTTAATAAGTTTGCTATTTGGTGGTTTATGTTTGATTTGCCTTCCAATGATTCATAATCAATCTTTACTAATTATTCCGATAATTGGTTTAGGCATAGCCTGGGCAAGTATGATGGGCACCCCTTATGCAATGCTTGCGGGAAGCATTCCAAAGGCGAAAACAGGAATTTTTATGGGTATTTTGAACATGTTTATCGTAATGCCGATGCTGCTGGAAACCATAACCTTTAAATATGTTTACCGCTATATATTAGGGCATAACCCTGAAAACGCAATAATTTTTGCTGGTATTTTAATAACGATTGCTGGTTTCCTGGTTCTATTAATCAAAAGAAAAAATACCTCAGATACACTATAATGATAGATTCAAAACCATATAAGCTGGCGCTAAATCTCTTGCATGAGGCATCTACTCCTTACGGATTTGTTGCTGCAGTGCAAGAACAGGATAACTATAAGCGTGTATGGACGAGAGATGGCGTAATTACGTCAATTGCGGCATTGTTAAGTGCAGATGAAACATTGATAAAAACTGCAAAAGTAACGTTAGAAACCCTTTTCAATAATCAGCACACAATCGGTTTTATGCCATCAAATGTCTCACCAATTAATGGCTCCGTTAGTTATGGTGGCACATCTGGAAGAGCGGATAATCCATCTTGGGCAGTAATTGGTTTGGCCAGTTATACAATTTTAACTGAAGATGATAGTCTTTGGATTAAGTATAAAAATGAAGTTGATAAATGTTTTGCTGTATTGGAAAACTGGGAGTTTAATGGCAAACATTTAATTTATGTACCACAAAGTGGAGATTGGGCCGATGAATACATTCAGCACGGCTACATCTTATTTGACCAACTATTACGCATTTGGGCGCTTAATTTGGCATCGAAGGTTTCTAATAATAAAATCTGGACAGACAAATCCTTACAGATTAGCAAATCCATCAGGGCAAATTATTGGAAAAATGAAGAACAGAGAAACTTATATGCTGTGAATCTAAACCATCAGTTGGAAGAAGCATCGCATGAGTTCTGGATGATGGGTTTTAATCCATCAAGGATTTACAAGTATTTCGATTTACAGGCAAATACTTTTTGTTTTCTACTTGGTTTGGGCAGCAATGACCAAAATAAGTCGGTTCTAAGGTACATCAAAAATCTGTATCAAAGTAACCAATCCATGTTCCCTTCATTTCACCCGACTATACAAGAAAATGATTCAGACATGCTAGAACTAATAAATAACCATGCTTATGGCTTCAGGAATAAGCCAGGCTACTTTCATAACGGAGGATTATGGCCAGTTTGGAACGGTTGGCTTGTAGCAGCGTTAAAGGTTCAAGGTGAAAAGGATTTAGCTCAAACGTTATTGGCCAACATCCACCAATCGAACATGAAAGCTGATTTATTTAATGAGTGTTTGCACGGAAATGACCAAACACCATGTGGTGTACCTAAATGTACCTGGAGTGCAGCAGGAGCAATAATTGGTGAGCAGGCACTAGCGAATAACAATTTTATGAAACTTTTTAAATTCTAAAGGAGGAAATGATGAATACACCAGGAAATTTTTCAGAAAAAAGGATTTTAGTAATTGGTGAATTGCTTGTGGATATTATTTCTGACAATGATATTGAATCGTTGGCTTCTCCATCAAATTTTTCGACTAATCAGGGCGGTAGTTCGGCCAATTTATGTGCTAACTTAAAATGGCTAGGTGTTAATTCAGAATTGGTGGCTACAGTTGGAGATGATAATCTTGGAACATTTCTGATAAACGAACTCAAATCGGCTGGTATTGAAGGTACTCATATTAACCGTTCGCCCAATAGACAAACCAGTATTGTACTCGTGGGTAAAAACGAAAAAACACCAGACTTTATTCCATACCGAAGTGCTGATTTAGCGATAAAAAGAATCGACTGTTCGTTATTAGAATCTGCAACTATCATTCATACAACCGCATTTGCTTTAAGTAAAGAACCCGCCCGCAGCAATATTTTAGATGCACTTACAAAAGCAACTCAAATGGGTAAATCTATATCGGTTGATTGGAATTTTGCACCGTCCATTTGGCAAGATGACGATGGTAGAGATGTTTTTAAAAAAATACTTAAATTAAATCCTTTGATAAAAATCAGCATTGATGATTTAGAACGTTTTGTTGGCGAATATTTAACAATTGAGCAATGTATGACTTGGTTAGACAATTTAAACTCACGAATTATTTGCCTCACCTGCGGAAAAAACGGAGTATGGTATAAAGAAAAAAATCAGGGTTGGAAACATGAACCAGCAATACCAGTATCAAATATCGCTAGTGTTACAGGCGCAGGTGATGCATTTTGGGCAGGTTTCTTATCATCATATTTAAGAGAAAAGCCTATTAAGGAAAGTATTAACGAAGCATTAAAAACTGCAAAACTTAAAATTGAAAAATCCTCTGCTATCTATAAATAACTATTATCTATCATTAATATAAACTAACAAACCAATTATGAAACATCAACCTCCTTAAGATTTTTAGCATTAAATTCCTAAAAACATTAAAATTTTCTAACCAATTAAATACTAAATTATGAATATGACTCTACTAAGCAATTGGTCTGGCTCACCGAAGAAACAGAAATTGCATGTACTGAAGAAACTTACATTTTTAAGTTTTTTCATGGTATTGTTAAGCACAGCAGCTTACGCACAAACCATTGTAAAAGGTGTAATTTACGATAGCGATAAAGCACCTTTGGCCGGTGCAACAATACAAGTTACTGGTACAAATACCAGAACACAAAGTGATGCTGAAGGTAAATATCAAATAACAGCTCCTTCTGGAACATCAAGATTAACTATAAGTTTTGTAGGTTTTGAAACACAAACCGTAAGCATTAATAACCAAGCCATCGTCAACATTACATTAGCATCATTAAATAATCTCGATGCTGTTGTGGTTGTTGGTTATGCATCTGTTAGGAAAAGCGATTTAACTGGAGCAGCAACAACTGTTTCGGCTAAGGATTTTAACAAAGGACCACTAAACGCACCCGACCAATTAATTCAGGGTAAAGTTGCAGGTGTGCAAATGATAAATAATAGCGGTCAACCTGGTGGTGCATCAACGGTAAGAATTAGAGGTAACTCTGCAATTACTGGTACAGGTCAACCACTTTATGTTGTTGATGGGGTAGCACTTGATGGTAGATCTGCTCGACCTTCTACCAGCGCAGGTATTGGTACTGCACCAGATGGAAACCCATTAAACTTTATTAATCCGGCAGATATCGAATCGATGGAAATTCTAAAAGATGCATCGGCTACTGCTATTTATGGTTCTCGTGCTGCATATGGTGTTGTTTTGATTACCACTAAACGTGGTAAATCTGGCGAAACAAAAATCGATTTCAGTGCTTCTGCTGGTGTGAGTAATATTGCCAGAAGAGTAGACGTTTTGTCTGGTGATGAATATCGTGCGGCATTAGCTAAATACAATCTTACCAGCGGAAATTTTGGAACAAGTGTAGATGCTCTTGATGCAATTACCAGAACTGCTTATAACCAAAACTATTCAGTTGGAATAAGCGGCGGCGCTAACGGAAATACATTCCGTGCTTCATTAGGTTATCAAGATCAACAAGGTATTGTTAAAAACACTGATTTTAAAAAATACAGTGCAGGTTTTAATGGAAACTTCAAGTTTTTAGAAAGTAAAAAATTAGGGTTAGACATTAACATGATTAGTAATCAATACCTTGAAAAAATTGCTCCGATTACTACTGATGCAGGTTTTACAGGGAGCTTAATCAGTCAGGCTTTATCATGGAATCCAACTCAGTCTTTCTATAATGCAGATGGCAGTTTGTTTATCGATTATGGTTCAACAACCATAAATCCATTAGCCGCTTTAGCTGCTACTAATGATAAAGCAAAAGTTTCTACAATATTGGGAAGCGTTTCGCCTTACTACAAAATCACACCTTGGTTAGAATATAGAATGCTAGCCAGTGTAAATTATAGTACAGGTATTAGAAGAGCATCAACCAGAAGTACTTTAAACTTGCAAGGCATTCAGCCATCGGGAGCTTTCTTAGGCGGTTATGCGAGTTATTCTAATAGCGAATTGATCACGCAACAGTTTACAAATACTTTAAACTTTAATAAAGAAATCGCAACTAAACTAAATCTAAATGCGATTATTGGATACGAATATTCGAACTTTATAAATAAAGGAACTACAAATACAGCAACAGGTTTTGGAGATATTGCAGCAGATTATACCGATGCATTTCAAACTACAGCTCCTGCTAACCGTACATTCTCTGCATTTAACAACCCAACAACTGAGTTACAATCTTACTTCGCCAGGGCGATTTTTAATTATGATAACCGATACATTTTAACTGCAACTTTTAGAGCAGATGGTTCAACAAAGTTCGGCAAATCTAACCGTTATGGTTATTTCCCATCTTTTGCTGCTGCATGGGATGTTAAAAAGGAAGGTTTTATGGCAAATACAGAATGGATTGACCAGTTAAAAGTTAGAGTTGGCTATGGTAAAACCGGTAATCAGGATTTCCCATCAGGTTCTGCTCAACAACGTTACGATTTTGGCAACTCAAATGGAGCACCAACCTTAGTGGCTATTAATAATGCAAATCCAAATTTGAAATGGCAATCTGATGTACAAACCAACGTTGGCGTTGATTTTGCCTTTATGAAAAACAGGTTCACAGGATCAATTGATTACTTCCGCAAAGAAACCAACGATTTGTTATTCCCTCAAATTTCATTCGTACCAGCTGTGGGCGGTAACGTACCAACGTGGGTAAATTTACCAGGACAAATTATTAACAAAGGTTTAGAGTTAACGCTTAACGGAAACATTGTTGAAACGGATAATATTTCATGGTCTTTAGGCGGTAATGCAACTTTCATCAAAAATACAGTCCAAAACATTAACGGCATCATTAAAACAGGTTCATTAAACGGACAAGGTTTAAGTGGTGTAACTACAGAGGTTATTCAAAATAGCCTACCATTATTTGCTATGGTTACCAGACAATTTAATGGTTTAGATGCCAATGGATTTTCTTTATATACTGATGATGGTTTTACCAATTATTATGTTGGTAATCCAAACCCTAAAGTTATTATGGGTTTAAGTACCAATTTCAGATATAAGAAATTATCTTTTACGGCAAACTTTAACGGCGCATTCGGACAAAGCATTTACAACAATACTGCAAACTCTGTTTTAGCGATTTCTAACTTAGGAACAAGAAATATTTCTTCGGCACTTGTAAGTTTACCTATAGCAGAATCATTAGCAAATCCAATTGCAGCATCATCAAGATATATTGAGAAAGGTGATTATGTAAAACTGGCAAATGCTACCTTAAACTATAATTTCGGTAACATCGGAAAATCAATCAAAGCACTTAATGTTTTTGTAAATGGTCAAAACCTTTTTGTAATCACAAATTACACGGGTTTCGATCCAGAGGTTAACGTAAATAAGAGTGTAAGTGGTGTTCCATCGGCAGGTATTGATTATACAGCCTATCCAACTGCCAGAACATTCAATTTCGGTGTTAATTTTTCTCTTTAATTTTTAAAAATACAGATATGAAAAATAAATATATTATCGGTTTTACTGTGGTAGCCCTAAGTTTTGCGGGTTGTACAAAGTTAGATGAAAACCTGAATGGACAGGTTAGTAGTGCCGGAGTAAGTGGCGGAAATGTTGCGAGTTTATTGGGTGCATCTTATGCCGCAATGATTGGTCCTTATCAGGCACCATGGAATTGGTCGGCATTGCAAGAGGTAACCTCTGATGAAATTATTGTACCAACCCGTGCAGGCGATTGGGATGATAATGGTGCGTGGCGTTCACTCCATTTACACAAATGGGCGCCAGACCATTCCAGGATTTCTGACGTTTTCAGAGACTTAAATAGTATTTCGTACGTAGCTACAAGTGTTTTAGGCGCAAGCCCAACACCAGCACAAGCAGCACAAGCAAGATTTCTACGTGCATTTGCCCAATTCTCTATTTTAGATGGCTGGGGACAGGTTCCGTACAGAGATGCAGGAGAAGATGTTACCAAGCCTTCACGTGTAAGAAATGCTGCTGATGAAGTTGCTTATCTGATTGCTGAATTAAATGCAATTATTCCTGATTTGCCAACCGGACCTGCAAATGTTGCTAATAAAAATGCAGCAAAAACACTTTTAATGAAGGTTTATCTTAATAAAGGTGCTTTCCTAAACCGTACTGCTCCAACTTTTGATGCAGCTGATATGGCGAGGGTAATTACGCTGGCAGATGAAATTGCTACCGGCGGTTATGTATTGCAACCTAACTATTTCGATAATTTTGCACCAACAAACGATGTTCTGTCAAAAGAAAATATTTTTACAGCACAAAATATTGGCGGTGTAAATGGTAGCGATCTTGATGGTCAGTGGAGATGTACTGCACACTATAACCAAAATCCAAGCGGGTATAATGGCTTTTCTTCTCTTTCAAATTTCTATGGCAAATTCGAAGCATCGGATACCAGAAGAGGTGGAAGTTATGCAGGCCAAACTAATGTTTCGGGTATTAGAGTTGGATTCTTAGTTGGTCAGCAATTCGACCAAAATGGTGTTGCCTTAAAAGACAGAAAAGGGAATCCATTAGCTTTTACGCCAGAAGTTTCTATTATAGAGCGTGATCCGAATCACCTTGAAGTAGCAGGTATTCGTGTAATTAAATACCCTGTTGATTATGCCAACTCCGGCTCGAGGAAACCAGAAAATGACTGGGTTTATTTCCGTTATGCGGATGTTTTGTTGATGAAAGCAGAGGCACAATTAAGAACATCGTTAACTGCTCAGGCCTTAACATTGGTAAATTCAATAAGAACGGTTAGAGGTGCATCAGTCTTAACAACTATAAATTTAGATGTTTTACTAGATGAACGTGGTCGTGAATTATATTGGGAAAGTTTTAGAAGACAGGATTTAATTCGTTTTGGCAAATTCCTTGCTGCATGGCAAGAGAAACCGGCAAGCGAAGCAAAATATCTTGTTTTTCCAATTCCTGACAACCAGCTTGGTAACCCGAATTTAGTTCAAAATACCGGATACTAGATTAACTCAAATATTAAACATAACTAAGCCTGATTAATTTCAGGCTTAGTTATTTAATACAAATCCAATTATGAAAAAAATAACGCTACTGTTTTTAACAACGCTATTTTTTAGCCTAATATTAAAAGCACAGCATCCCTGGAAAATAAAAGCAGATAAAATTGAGCCTGGTAAATATTATGGTATAACGGTTGCCAATGGAATTATCGGCGTAGTATCCTCTCCCGAACCCTTCAAAGTAAAAAATGTTGTTCTGGCGGGAGCGTATGATACATATGGTCGTGGTCGCGTGAGCAATTTCTTAAACGGTTTCAACCTATTAAATATGTATATTGAGATTGACGGCAAAAGGCTCGATGCTCAAAATACCCAAGGTTTACAGCAAGAGCTGGATATGCAACATGCCGCTTTCAGTACACAACTTAATTATGGTAGTAAAGCAATTATAACATATACTTATTATGCGTTAAGGCACTTACCATTTTCGGTATTGATTGATGTTACCATAACTGCAAAGGAAGACTTAAAATTGACGGCTGCCAGTGTTATGGAAACCCCAGATGCACTTCGTGATGTAGAGAACTACTACAATGAAATTGACAGACCGCATGTAACCCTAAGTTTGTTAACATCAACAGCAAAAAGCCCTACTGGCAAATTACAGCTATGTGCTTCAAACAGTTTTCTATTTAATGAAGAACATGGTAGCGAGCCTAAAATTATCCACGAAATGTGGGATAATAACAGCCATTTAATGAAGTTTAATAAGGTATTGAAGGCTGGCGAAAGCTATAAGTATTCGGTTGTAGGTAGTACAATAAGTTCTGCACAACATGCCGACCCGCTTAATGAAGCAGAACGTATGACAATTTACGCCAAATTAGAAGGTCATGATAGGTTGGTAAAATTTCACAATTCGGCATG
Source organism: Pedobacter aquatilis (assembly GCF_032678425.1). Classification (GTDB taxonomy): domain Bacteria; phylum Bacteroidota; class Bacteroidia; order Sphingobacteriales; family Sphingobacteriaceae; genus Pedobacter; species Pedobacter aquatilis_B. Next base: position 888,527 of record NZ_JAVTSG010000001.1, read on the forward strand.
GGATGAACTTTGGAAATCAGATATTCTAATAGATGGTGATCCGCAAGCGCAACAAGATATACATAGCATGTTGTATCATCTTACTTCATTTTCTCGGGCAGGAACCTCATATTCTCTTTCCCCAATGGGATTATCGGGTTTGGGCTACAATGGACATGTTTTTTGGGACACCGACATCTGGATGTTTCCGGCTTTATTAGTTCTCCATCCCGACATTGCAAAATCTTTAATCGAATACAGATTTGAACGATTAGAACCCGCGAGAAAAAATTCCTTTTCACATGGTTTCAAAGGTGCAATGTATCCTTGGGAAAGTGCAGATTCTGGTGTAGAAGAGACACCGGTATGGGCTTTAAGCGGGCCATTTGAACATCATATATCTGCTGATGTTGCTTTAGCTGCATGGAATTATTATTGCGTAACGCAAGATAAAACCTGGCTAAAGGAAAAGGGTTGGCCTATCTTATCGCAAACTGCCGAATTTTGGGCGAGCAGAGTTGAACGAAACGGTGCAAGTCAGTATGATATTAAAAATGTTGTTGCCGCCGATGAATGGGCAGAAAATGTAGATAATAATGCTTTCACAAATGCTGCGGCTAAGCTAAATCTAAAAAATGCAAATCTTGCAGCGGCCATTTTAGGGATACCGCAAAACAAAGATTGGGAATTAGTTGAAAAGAATATTCCAATATTAAAATTCCCTGATGGCGTTACGAGAGAACATGCAAGTTACAAAGGCGAAGGCATTAAGCAGGGCGATGTAAACTTACTGGCTTATCCATTAAAATCGATTACTGACAAAAATCAGATTGAAAAAGATTTAGCTTATTATGAAACCAGAGTACCAGATGAAGGTACACCTGCCATGACACATGCAATATTCGCACTATTATATGCACGAACTGGTCATGCCGATAAAGCTTATCGTTATTTTAAAGAAGCATATCAGCCAAACTTAAACCCACCATTTAGGGTTATTGCAGAAACTAAGGGTGGCACAAATCCGTATTTTGCAACTGGTGCTGGTGGTGTTTTGCAAAGTGTTTTAATGGGTTTTGGCGGCTTAGATATCACCAACAAAGGTATTGTTCAAATTCCTAGTGTTTTACCTGAGCATTGGAAATCGGTTACAATCAATGGTGTTGGTACCGAAAAGAAAACCTTTACAGTTCAACAAAAGAAATAAAAAAAATGCCGCTTAAAACTCAAGCGGCATTTTTTCTAAGGTTTCATCAATTTTAAGAGGACACCGTTTGTCCATCCAAAGCCATCTTGCAAAGGATATTCGCCTCCACCTCCGCCCTTGCTATTGGTTTCAACTACATTGTATTTTTCCATCAGCTTACCTGTATCTTTAAAAACTGCTGTATTAAGATTTATCCACCTCTCGGCAATGTTATCAGCTAGTTTATCAAAGCCATAATTCTGCAAACCTTTAATACTTATATATTGCAGAGGTGCCCATGCATTTGGTGCATCCCATTGCTCTTTGGTTGTTGTTAAGGTTGTGATTAATCCTCCTGATTTTAAAAAATCCTTCTCAATTCGTTCTGAAACCGATTTCGCCTGAGCTGGAGTTGCCAGCTTAAAATAAAGTGGGAATGAGGCCGCCAAGGTTAACTGATTTGATAAGGATTTAGTTTTCCAATTGTAATCGGTAAAAAAGTTATGCTCGGTGTTCCAGAAATATTTTAAAATTGCCGTTTTACGGGTTTGCGCCCTTGCGCTAAACAGCAATGATTTCGAATGATTTCCCACCTGCTTATTTGCTTCCGATATTGCAATTTCCAGATTATACATCAAGGTATTTAAATCTACAGGCAGTAAATCAGTTGTATTTATACTGCTGAAATTTTTTCCATCTGCAAACCAACGGCTACTGAAATCCCAACCAGATTCTGCTGCAGAACGTACGTTACGCAAAAAAACTGCAGGTTGCTGTTTAGTTAATTTCGCTGCCTCAAAATCTTCTCTGTAAGATTCCTCTCTAGGTTGGTCGCCAGCATCGTAATAGCGGTTTAAAACAGTTCCATCAGTTAATTTTACTGAGTGATTTATCGCATTTCCTCTTTTTAATTCTGCAGCACCTTTCATCCAAAAATTATATTCTTTTTCAAGCGCATCTTTATAATCGCTTATCTTAACATCCTTATTATCTAGCGTTAACAATTGCACCATAGATGCAAAAAATGGCGGTTGAGAACGAGTTAAATAATAACTTCTATTCCCATTGGGTATAAATCCGTAAGTATTAATTAAATAAGCGAAGTTATCAATCATGTCTTTCATGATCTTAATTTTACCAGCTTTTTGCAACCCAAGCATTGTAAAGTACGAATCCCAATAATAAATTTCCCTAAATCTTCCCCCCGGCACGATATAAGGTTTTGGCAATGGAAGTAAAGAGGTTTTGAACTTAGATGCCGTATCCGGATTTCTTCTTAAAACTGTCCATAAAGTATCTAAATGTTTATCGATTCCTGCACTAATGTTTGATTGATAAACTGCATTATGATTTTCAGGCATAGAAAAATGCTCATTTACAAACTTTTTTAAATCAAAATCCTTCAAATCTTTTTGTTTTTGATAAGCGGATAAGATATCAGCTGGCTTCATCTTCGGAATTGCATCTACAAAAGACTTTCCATCGGGGTAAATTTTATCAAGCTGAACTTTGTCAAACAATCCCGGGTAAGTTTGCCGCGGACTTAATTCTTTCTGTGCTAAAACGAGATTTGACAACGTTAAAAAACAGGTTATCAAAATTAAATTTTTAATTATCGTTTTTGAGGATGAAAATCTTGCAGTTATTATTTGGCTCATGTTAGATTATATTATATTAAATCTAACAAAACTTAATAGAAAAAATTACTTCAAATTATAATTTTTAGTTTCTTGGATTTTGTATTATTCTTGATAAATTAAAATCTAATGATAAAACAGTTTTAATTTTATCGCAAAGAACAAACAAAATATGAATAAGTATTTATTAAGTGTAACGGCTATTGCAATGGCTTTCTCGGCTAATGCACAGCAAAAAAACGCTTTTACAGTTCAAGATTATGAACATGCTGAAAGCTTTATGAGTTACAATACCGAGAAATTTATTGATGGTGGAAATGTGAGGCCAAACTGGCTTGAAGGCGATAAATTCTGGTACTCTGTAAAAATAAATGGTGAAGAAAAAACCTATCTTGTTGACCCTGCAACCAAAACAAAAACTTTAACAACTGATTATAAATCTAGTAGTGCTCCTCAAGGTCCACGTAGATCCAGAGGTGAAGTTTTATCCCCGGATGGAAAAAAATCAATATTAATTAAAGATTATAATTTATTTGTTAAGGATGTTGCTTCTGGTAAATTAACCCAATTAACAACTGATGGCGTTAAAGATTATGGTTATGCAACAGATAACGCCGGTTGGAAACATAGCGATGGTGCAATACTTCGCTGGTCGCCTGACTCGAAGAAAATTGCAACTTTTCAGCAAGATCAGCGTATTACAAAGGATATGTATTTGGTGACCACAAATGTGGGATCGCCAAGATTAGAAGCCTGGAAATATCCTTTACCGGGTGATAAAGAAATTCCGACAATCAGACGTGTAATTATTGATGTTGAGCAGGCGAAGGTAATTTCTTTGAATGTTGCACCCGACCCACACCGTGCTACCTTGAGTGATGACATTTCAAGCAGCGGTACATTTGATGATATTGACTGGAAAGCCGATGGTTCTGAAGTTGCCTTCGTTTCTACTTCAAGAGACCATAAAATTGAAAAATTCCGCATTGCGAATGCCACAACGGGTGCAGTACGCGAAGTTTTCGAAGAAGTTGTGAAAACACAGTATGAATCTGGTCAAGGTGCAATTAACTGGAGGTATTTGCCAAGCTCGAAAGAAATTATTTGGTATTCGGAGCGTGATAACTGGGGACATCTTTATTTATACGATGCAACAACCGGAAAAGTTAAAAATCAAATAACTAAAGGCGAGTTTGTGGTTGCAAGAGTTGTAAAGGTTGATGAGAAAACCCGTACAATCTATTTTGTTGGAAATGGTAAAGAAACTGGAAATCCATATTTCACACATCTTTATAAAATTGGATTTGATGGTAAAAAACTAATTTCGCTAACACCAGAAGAAGGGAATCATGTTAGTATTTTTTCTCCATCAGGAAAATACATTTTAGATACTTATTCTCAACCTAATGTACCTCCAACTACGGTTTTACGCGATTTGGATGGTAAGCTTATCAGCACTTTAGAAAAAACAGATGTAACAAGATTAGCGGCTACAGGTTGGAAAGCCCCTATACCAGTTACTGTAAAAGCGTATGATGGTAAAACTGATATTTATGGTTTGGTATTTACACCAACAAAAATGGAAGCCGGTAAAAAATATCCGGTTATCGATTATATTTATCCTGGTCCGCAGGGTGGAAGTGTAGGTAGTTGGGCTTTTGCGGCTTCGAGAGGCGATAATCAAGCTTTAGCTGAATTAGGCTTTATCGTTGTGGTGATTGAAGGAACAAGTAATCCAGATCGTTCAAAAAGTTTCCACGATATGAGCTATGGTAATATGGCAGAAAATACACTTCCAGACCAAATCACCGCGATTAAACAACTTTCTGCAAAATACCCAATTGACACTACAAAAGTTGGTATTTGGGGGCATTCAGGTGGTGGTTTTGCAACAGCTGCGGCAATGTTCCGTTACCCTGATTTCTTCAAAGTTGGTATTTCTGAATCAGGAAACCACGATAACAGAAACTATGAGGATGATTGGGGCGAACGTTATAATGGTTTAGTTGAAAATGCTGACTATGAAGCGCAAGCAAATCAGAATTATGCGAAGAACTTAAAAGGTAAGCTAATGCTTGTTCATGGCATGATGGACGATAACGTACCACCTTATAATACTTTATTAGTGGTAGAAGCACTGGAAAAAGCGAATAAATCTTTTGATTTGGTGATTTTCCCTAATAGCGCCCATGGTTTTGGAGCCTATTCTCCATACATGATGCGAAGAAGATGGGATTATTTCGTCCAGCATCTGTTAAACGCAGAACCACCAAAAGATTACCAGGTAAAAGGTCCGACAAGATAAGTTAAAATAACTCAGAGGTTCCGATTTTCATCGGAACCTCTTTTTGTTATACTGGTAGAATAGTTAAGTTCTGTTAAACTTTCGATCTGCAAATAATATTGTATTATTTTAGATGGAAGCCTAAAGGATAATGAAAACATATCTATTCATTGCATTAATTTTAATGACGCAAAAAATTCATACCCAGCAAATTAGTGGGATAGTTTTAGATGCCGAAAGCAAAATTCCTATAGAAAATGTGGTGGTTACTTATGGTATGCAAACCATCATTACAACAAGTACAGGAAAATTTTCCTTTCAAAAGAATAATTCAATTCAAATTTTAAAGTTAACAAAGTTGGGTTATCAGGATCACGAACTAAGCCTGAATCAGAACTTTAAAGATTTCACCGTTTATTTAAAGCAAACATCCATCAATCTGGACGATGTGTTAATTTTTTCAAAACGCGATTACCTTGCCGATTCGCTAAGAATGAGAAAAGAGTTTGCCGCGGTATTTGCCTACAAAGCCCCAACAATAAAAGATATCGTAGTAAAAAAAGGTTTGCGTAGGGCTCCATTTGGCTCCAATTTGGTTTCAAATTCCACATCATCAATTATTAGTTTTGATGTTTTGAAAGCCGTCGGACTACTCACCAAAAATAAATCTTCCATATCTACATTAAAAAAAGTACAGCTAAATGAGGAAGAAACTAAATATGTTGACCACAGGTTTGACATTGAAAAAATAGCTGGTATTACAAAACTAGAAGGCGATTCTTTGCGAAATTTCATTTTTAAATATCGCCCTTCAGCATCAGATATCCGAAAAATGAGCGATTATCAAATACTCATGTATGCAAAGAAAAGTTTCTCTGAATTTATAAAGCCAAACGAAGATTTACCTTAGGCGTTAACTGTTATATTTTGGGTGGAGGAACTAACCCTGATTATTAGGAGGAAAATGGAGGATGTGAAATGTAGCATAGAGACCTATTCCATCTCACATCGTCCATAACATTATACTATTTCTTATTGTCGTATTTACGCTGATTATCCTTATTCGAGGTTTGGTCTGAACGCTGACCGCCGCCATTGGTTATACCTTGAATTTTCTTATCAACTTTAACATCGTGGTTCGCTCTGTCGGCAATAGAATTTCCCTGAACTGTAGGGTTATTCTTTGGTGTATTTACATTTTTCATGGTTAAAAATTTAGTTTAACATTTTTTGTAAAGCGCTATTATACTAACTTTTGATTTTGAATTATGTTTTATCTTTTTTAAGATAGGGATTTGGAGTTGGCGTTTTTGCATTTGAAACACTGCCTTTGTACATAAACCTGATTGGCGTGGAAATACTTTTGGCTTACCAAACTTACGAGATGTGTATAGCATCATTGAGCAGAGACTTTGTAAGTTTAGCCAAAAGATTGAAACAAAAAGCAGGGCTGGTTTTTTGTGAGTATTACTGGATGTTAGTTTTCAGATTATTTTCATTATAAATCATTCAATCAAACTTCACAACCCTGACTAATAAATTGTATTAAATCGATTACTTGGATTGGTTTTTGTTTTATTAGCATTTTACTTATTAATTTAGCCGCTACAACAAAACACCGTGAGAAAGAACTTTATAACACTAATAACCCTTTGCTTGCTTGCATTTTCGGCAGGCGCACAGCAAAATTCATATTTAGAAATGTTAGCCAATCAGCCAAAATGGGTTGATTCTGTTTTTAAAAAATTAAACCGAAGAGAGCGAATTGCACAAATGTTTTTTGTTAGGGCGCACACTAACCTGGGTCAAAAATACATTGATTCGGTTGGTCTGGTAATTAAGAAAGAGCAACTTGGTGGCGTAATTTTTTTCCAGGGAGGTCCGGTTAGGCAGGCTATGGCAACCAATGCTTATCAAAAGGTAAGTAGAGTGCCGTTAATTGTTGCTAATGATGGCGAATGGGGATTAGGAATGCGTTTGGATAGTACAATTTCTTATCCTTATCAGATGACTTTGGGTGCTATCCAAAACAAGGAATTACTTTACAAAATGGGCTTGGAAGTGGCCAAAGATTATAAGCGTTTGGGCATGCAGATGAATTTGGCGCCTGATGCGGATATTAATAACAACCCTAAAAATCCGGTTATTAATTACCGTTCTTTTGGCGAAAATAAGTTTAATGTTGCAGTAAAAACCGGCGCTTACATGAAAGGAATGCAAGATGGTGGTTTATTAACTACTTTAAAGCATTTCCCTGGACATGGCGATACGGATGTAGATTCGCATTACGATTTGCCACAATTAACTTTTAGCGCAACGCGTTTAGACACCTTGGAAATGTATCCTTTTAGGGAACTGATAAAACAAGGTGCTTCGGGAATAATGATTGCGCACATGAATATTCCTTCGCTGGATACGACGAAGAATCTACCATCAACTTTATCAAAACCGATTGTTACAGGTATTTTAAAGCAGAAATTAGGTTTCAAAGGTTTAATTATTTCTGATGCGATGGACATGAAAGGTGTGGTAAAATACTTCAAAAATGGCGAGGCAGATTTGATGGGTATTATTGCCGGCAATGATATTTTAGAGCTTTCGGAAAACAGCGACAGAGCAATTCATTTGGTTAGAAAAGCCATAAGACAAGGTAGAATTGATATTAAGACGATTGATGAAAGTGTTAAGAAAATTTTAACTGCAAAATATTGGGCTGGCTTGGCACAAAAAGATACGATTGTAACCAAGGGTTTAATTGCAGGTATAAATCGTAACTCGAGTAATGCACTTGTACAGGAATTGGCAAATGCATCGGTAACGATGTTAAAGGGTAAGGATTACATTAAAAATATGATTCCGATTAGAAGAACAGCAATTATTAGCGTTGGTGTTCCATCTGTTACGAGATTTCAAAAAGAAATTTCGAAAGGTTTTTACAACTCTGTTTATTATGTGTTAGATAAAGACGCAAGTGCAACACAAATTTCGAATGTTGCCAGAGAAATTGCTGCCTTTGACCAAGTTATTGTTGGTATACACGATAGCCGTTCGAGGCCAGGAAATAACATTCAGCTGAATGCAGGTGTAAAGAATTTTATTAAAGATTTATCGACCAGGAATACTGTTTTTGCATTGTTTGCAAACCCGTATAATCTTGCAGGCTTGCCGGGTTTAGAGAACAGTAAAGGTTTGGTTATCGGCTATCAAAAGGAAGATTATATGCAAATTTCTGCCGCAGCTGTAATTAATAACAGGCTAGTTCCAACCGGGAAATTGCCTGTGAGCATTTTACCGAATTACAAATTTGGTGATGGAATGTAAGTCTTAATCAAATTTTTAGAAAAAGAAACTTAGCCACAGATTGACAGATTAATGAATAAAATAATCTGTCAATCTGTGGCTTTCTTTATTCAGATAAATTCAAAACAATTTCGCTCTTTAAATCATTATCTATTATAAAATAAAAGTTATGATAGACCCAAAGGACGAAGATTATTCGAACGACCCAAATGATGCTTTACGCAGAGAAGATGATATAGAGAATATAAACGAATTGGATGGTGATAATTCCAACGTTGAACATGATAAAGATATGTTGGAGCAAGCTGACGAAGCTTCGAGACCATCTTACGAGTTAAATGTAGATGATTTGAAAGAAGATGATTCTGAAGATTAAAGAAATGCCACAGATTAGCAGATTTGAACTCCAATAATCTGTGGCATTTCTTTTTTTATTTGAACCTACTTAGTTTTCGGCTTGTAAGTATCAGGGCTAACAGCAGCAACCGTCCATCCTTTTAAAAAGGAATTGATTTTTTTAACATCGTGACCAACTTTTCGTTTACCATCTGCTCCAATTTCTTCTGACTCCAGATAGGCTGAATTCTGTATGTGCAACACCTTCCCTTTTCCATCTAAAACTACAAAAACCGGATAACCAAAACGGTTTGGAAAACCGAGATATTTCATCGCTTCATCATTGTGATGATCCTTATCCCAATTCACTAAAACATATTCGAAATTATCGTTTATGGTTTGTTTTAAAATCGCAGTGGTATCAACCAAATTATGAAAAGCAATGCACCATGTACACCAATTTCCGCCCACTTGTACCAATACATGTTTATTGACTTTAGCCGCTTTTTCTGTTGCGATTTTTAAATCGGCCATTGCATTTGCTTCAGGGTTATAAATATGAACACCCTCTTTCTTTGCCTGACCAAAGGCTGAAGCCGAAATAAACAGAATTGTTAATATTGTTATTATTTTTTTCATGATTTTAATAATGATGAAGCAAAAGTAGCAAAGACTACTAACTTTATAGATTATCAATCCTATCTTTTACAGAAGGAATACATTTTTGCAAAAGCTTATCTTTGCTTCTGAATGGATTTTTTAGATATACATACGCATAAAACTTCCCAACAAAAAGGAGTAATTAGTATTCAAAGTTTATCGCTAACCAGCGATATTTTTCTGGCAATGCCAAAAACAAAACCCATTTCAATAGGCTTACATCCGTGGTATGCCAAAAAAGAATTGCTTGAAACACAGTTAAGATATTTAACCGTTCTGGCAAAACAGAAGAATGCGAAATTGATTGGAGAATGTGGTCTTGATAGAATTAAGGGCGAAAGTATTGAAAATCAAATCTATATTTTAGAAAAACAAATTGCTTTAGCTGAACAATTGAACAAGCCCATGATTCTACATTGTGTAAAAGCATTTGCAGAATTAATAGAGATTAAAGATAGGTTGAAAGTAAAAGTACCGATGATAATTCACGGCTTTAATAAAAATGAGGCGTTAGGTAAGCAATTAATAGCAAAAGGCTTTTTTCTCTCCTACGGATCATCAATTTTTAAAGAAAATTCTGGTGCAGCAGAGCTGATTAAACAAAGCGAAAACTTTTTTCTGGAAACGGATGATTCGGAAATACCCATTGAAGAAATTTATCAAGCTGCTTCTATTTTGAAAAAATGTTCGGTTGATGAAATGAAAGCACTTATTTTTGCAAACTGGATTAGATTGAATTTACTTTAACCATTTTTTACTTTTTACTTTACACTTTTTACTTTAAAAAATGTCTGATACAAGCTGGCTTTCACGTTCTGCCCTATTGGTAGGAAATGATGGAATTGATAAATTACAATCTAAACACGTTTTGGTAATTGGTTTAGGAGGTGTTGGTTCTTTCGCAGCAGAATTTATTTGTCGTGCCGGTATTGGCGAAATGACTATTGTTGATGGTGATGTTGTAGACCCAACCAACCGAAACAGACAATTACCTGCCTTGGCTACTAATCACGGTGTAAGTAAAGCCGCAATTATGCAAGAACGGTTAATGGCGATAAATCCCGAATTGAAACTTCATGTGGTAAACACTTTCCTCACACCCGAAAAATGCAGGGAAATTTTAGAATCGAAATTCGATTACATAATGGATTGCATCGACAGCGTGATGCCGAAAATAACGTTGCTTTCAAAAGCATTGGAAAAAAACATTCCAATTGTTAGCTCTATGGGCGCTGGTGGCAAAATGGACCCAACAAAGCTTAGAATAGCCATGTTGCCAGATACTTACCAATGTGTTTTTGCAAGTTATGTTCGTAAAAGGCTTAACAAACTTGTTGGTGCAGCCAAAATAAAAGCCGTTTTCTCTACCGAAGAAATGGATAAAAACTCGATGATAATGACTGATGGAAGTAACTTTAAGCGCTCTGCTTATGGAACAGTTTCTTATCTTCCAGCGGCTTTTGGAGGTACTTGTGCATCGGTTGTCATCCGCGATTTACTTGGACTTAAAATAGAAATGGCCGAACGACCTGCAAGAATCAGCCATAAAACCTTAGCAAAAAGAAAAGCCAAAAAGAAATAGAATTGAACCAATTGTGGATATCATGATTTCGGGAAAATTTTAAATTGTTGTAAGTTTAAAAATTCCGAAAAACGAAATTATTTTATGCCTCAACCCCTTAAAATCCTTCAAGCTTCTGCCGGTTCTGGTAAAACGTTCAATTTAACAGCGCACTACCTCACCTTGCTTTTTTCTGGCGAAAACAAATACAGAGAAATTTTAGCCGTAACCTTTACCAATAAGGCTACAGAAGAAATGAAAAGCCGAATTTTGGAGGTACTTGTTGGCTTGGCACAAGGCAACCCTTCAAAGAAAATTGATGATTATAGAAAACTCATTTTAGTTGCCTACCCCGATTTAGAAGCTGAAGGCTTAAAGCTAAAAGCTGACAAAATATATCGTAAAATCCTGCACGATTACAGCCGTTTTTCGGTGAGTACCATTGATGGTTTTGTGCAAAAAGTTATTCGTGGTTTTGCTTTTGAGCTTGGCCTAAATGCCGATTATAATTTAGAAATGAATTATGATAAGGTTAAAGATGATTTGGTGAATAAACTTGATGAAGCTTTAAACGACAACCAACAACTTTTACAATGGATTATTGATTTAGCTATAGAGCGCATCAGCGATAATAAAAGCTGGAATTATAAAATTGAACTATACAACCTCATTGGAGAGATTTTTTCGGAGCGTTTTCAAATTTTCGAATCGGCGGTCGAAGAATTGGGATTAGAAAACATTGATGAACTTTTCAAAAAATACATCAGCGTAACGAAGGATGAAATCAAAAATTTTGAAGCTGAAATTATACAATTAGCAACCGATGCGCACGAAGCACTCGAAGTTTTAGGCATAGAAACCGACCAGTTAAAAGGAAAATCCAGAAGTCCGCTAACTAAATTAATTATCATCGCCCGTGGCGATTTTTCTAAAATAGAAACACTTTTTAATCTTATTGATGAACCTGAAGAATGGTTCCAGAAAAATGCTGCTAATCCTGAAGCTTTCGATGCCATAAATCCGATTTTGCATAAAATCAAAAATCATTATTTAAACCATTTACCAACCTACCAACTTGCAATTGCATTTAACAAAAACCTCTATTATTTAAGGTTGATGCAAGAAATCGCTGTGCTATTAAAGGAATATCGAGCCGAAAATGATAACCTTTTAATCAGCGATGCACAAAAATTAATCTCAGGAATTACAGAAGATGCAGGCGATAATCCTTCATTTATCTGGGAAAAGGTTGGCAATCGTTATCGCAACTTCCTGTTTGATGAATTTCAGGATACTTCTACCAGCCAATGGGGAAGTTTTAAATCGCTTTTAACCAATGCCATTGCCACGCCTAGTTTAGATTTAACTGATCATTTAATTGTTGGCGATACTAAACAATCTATTTACCGTTGGCGAAATGGCGATTGGAATATTCTACATAAACACGCCAGATTAGATGTTGGTCCGCATAATGTAATTGAAGATAGTTTAGCAGAAAATTATCGCAGTACGGAAAACATCATCACCTTTAATAATTTTTTGTACCGACAAATTCCTTTAACCTTACAAAACGAGTTAAATGAGAATTTGGCTGGCAAGCCAGAAAGTATCTCTGCTTGGTGGAATTCGCAAAACTACAACTCAATTATTACAGATATTTATGCAGGCTCAACTCAAAACTTTGCATCAAATACTTTAAAAGGTGGCACCATAAAAATTAAAAAGTTTAGTAAAGAACATGCTCCTGATGAAGCACGTTTTTCGGAAACTATTTTTAGAGAAATTGCCTTGAATGATGTTATTGAAGAAATTCTTCACTTAAAAAATGAGCAGCATTATGCACTGAAAGACATTGCCATTTTAGTTCGCTCCAATAGCGAGGCGATGCTAACAGTTCAGAAATTAATGGAGCAGAAACTTCCGGTATTATCTGGAGATGCCCTATTGATTTCGAACAATTCTGCCGTTCAGCTTATCATCAATACTTTAAAAACATTAATTGGTTTAGATGCACAAACCGCTTTATACAAAGCAAACTGCATTGCACTTTACCATTCGTTGCACGAAAAAGAAGCAAATGCTAACCATTATTTAAATCTAAACAATGTTTCATTAACTACGCTAAGCAACGTTTTACCCAAATCGCTTTGCGAAAACTGGCAATCTTGGTTACAACTTCCTTTGGCGGAGTTAGTAGAAATTTTGTTTGAAGCTTATGATTTAAAAAACCTTAACCAGCATCTACCCTATTTATTAGCTTTTAGAGATTTAACGGCTAATGCCGGAAAACTTGGTGAGAAAGGCATTATTTCTTTTTTAACCTGGTGGGATGAGGATGGTGTAAAAAAATCACTTCCGTCACCTGAAGGCGCAGATGCCATTCAAATCATCACCATTCATAAATCTAAAGGACTTGCATTTAGAGCTGTTTTTGTGCCCTTCTGTAATTGGGAAGTGAAGGGTAAAGCCAACTCCACTTTCTGGGTTTCATCAGAAGATACAGTTTACAAAGAATTAAAGGGGATTCCGTTAAAGTACAACGAAGCATTGGGCGATTCATCAATTGCGCAAGCCTATTATGAAGAATTGCTTTATAATAATATGGATGCTTTAAACATGCTTTACGTTGCAACGACACGTTCAAAAGATTATCTGTATGTATCAACAATGGGTAAAAAAGAGCTGAAACTTTCAAATATGGGTGATGTGATTAATCTTACTTTTGATGATAAATTTGATGAAAACGGCGTATACGAGATTGTTGAATATGTAACGACTGAAAATAAGGTTGAGGAATCTAATTTTATCAACCTAAGGAATTATCCAACTACAAGCCGCTTATCCGAACTTTATATTCCATCAGAGGAAAAACATTTAAAGCACCTGGTTAATATCGAAAAATCCGGCAGAAAAGGTTCATTACTTCACGATATTCTGGCGAGTGCAACTACAGAAAAAGGCGTTGAGGATTACACTTCAAACCTTATTTTGCAAGGCATCATCAAAGCGGAAGAAAAACAAAAGCTGGTTGAATCTGCAATGGAAGTTTTAAATCATCCGGAGCTAAAAGAAATTTTAAATAAGGCAACTGAAAGTATTACGGAGAAAAATATTATCGATGCGAATGGAAAACTTCACCGACCGGATAAGGTATTAATTAGTGAGAAGGAAGTGATTATTCTGGATTATAAATTTACCTTGGAAGAAAGCGACAAACACATTCAACAGGTTGATGGCTACAGAAATTTATTATCAGAAATGGGTTATGAAAACATCAAAACCTATCTATTTTACGCAATTAAGGGCAAGTTAAAATTAGTACAATAACCAATGAAACCATTTTTACAAGAAGTTGCCGAAGATTTAATTTCCAGATTTGGGAATCAGCTGGAAAACTGTGCCATCGTTTTTAATAATAAAAGGCCAGCAGCCTATTTGCAAAAACACTTTGCAGATATTATCGGAAAGCCATTTTTCAGTCCATCCTTTTATACTATTCAGGAATTTTTTGCTTGCTCAACCAATTATAAAATTGCCGATTTCTATCTACAGTTTTTTACACTTCATAAAATCTATAATCAACTCCTGGCTGAAGAAAAACTTGAAACCATTTCTAGCCATAAGTTTTTTCCATTGGCAAAAATTATTTTAAGTGATTTTAATCAAATAGATGCCGATTTAGTTGATGCTGAAAAACTGTATCGCGATTTGGAAGACATTTCAGTTATCAACCAAGACTTTGATTATTTAAGCCCTGAACAATATCAGTTTCTTTCTCAATTCTGGACATCCTATTCAGAAGGAAAGCATAAAAAACAGCAAGAACTGTTTATTAAAATGTGGCGTAGAATGCCGAAACTTTATAATAAATTCCATGCTGTTTTAAAAGAACAAGGTTATTTAACAAATGGTTCAGTATATCGCCATTTGGCAGGTGATATTACAAGTCACCAGGAATTTATATCAAATTTTGATAAAGGAAAAATAATATTTGTTGGTTTTAATGCTTTGAGTAGCGCAGAGGCAAAAATTTTCACCCAACTACAGGAATTTGAAAAAGCGCTTTTCTATTTTGATGCCGATAGCTATTACTTAGATGATGTTTCTCAGGAAGCAGGATTATTTCTAAGGAAAAACCTTAATCTATTGGGTTTAAAAAATGAATTTGCTAACCGGAAAAGTTTAATGAAAAGCGAAGAGCATGATGTTAATGTTTTCAAAGTTCAAGGACAATCTGCACAAGCAAAAATTCTAAATAACATTTTAGAGGAAGATTACACAAATGCCGAAACAGTTGGTAAAACAGTTGTCGTTTTAGCTGATGAAAGTTTGTTGATACCAACCCTACAAACCATTCCAACTACATTCAACAATCAAAAAATTGACCTGAATGTAACCATGGGTTTTGCCTTATCTACATCGAGTATTTTCGGTTTGGTAGACTTATGGTTAGCCAGTCAGCTTGAAGTTTTGCAAAGCGATAAAGTTAGTTATAAAAATGTTGAAGCATTCCTCACGCATCCTCTATCTGGTTTAACGCAAAAAATGCGTGATAAAATTCTGACCGCTTTATTGGATGAAAATCAAGTTGAAATTGACCACAAACGCTTGTTAAGACAAAACGGTTTGTTCGAAGTTTTCTATAAAAAGATTGAGGAGCCACAATTTGTAGTGACGAATTTACTCGAGGTTCTAGATTTTGTTTTAACGAGATTATCAAACGCAAAAACATTAAAGAAAATTGATGCGGAACTCTTCGTTAAAACCATTCAAGAGTTAAACCGACTGCACGATACTTTTAATAATCACATTGGTAAAGAAGAAATTCCTTTTGTAATTTATCTTGTTCAAAAATCGTTGCAGGCCATTGCTGTTCCGCTTTCTGGCGACCCGTTAAATGGTATTCAGGTGATGGGTTTGTTGGAAACCAGAAACCTAAATTTTGATAAGGTGGTTATTTTGGGCTTTAATGAGGGTATCATTCCAAAATCATCAATTGGTAATAGTTTTATTCCTGATTCTATCCGTAGGGTTTACGGCTTACCGGTTTTAGAAAATTTGGATGCCATTTCATCCTATATGGTTTATAGGTTGATGCAAAGAGCAAAAAACATCAACTTCGTTTACAATAGCTTAACCGATGAATCGACATCAGGCGAAGCCAGCAGAATTTTAAAGCAATTGGAGTACGAAAGCGGTTTTAATTTCACTTATAATGAATTAAATCTCGAAGTAAAAACAGAGCAGTTTAAAGAAGTTGAGATTGAAAAAACCGGAAATGCTTTTATCCAGGAAACGCTGCAGAAATATCTCGACAAAAAGAAAATCCTTTCACCATCTGCTTTAACGCAGTACATTTCCAATCCAATTGATTTTTTCTTCAATTATATTGCTGGTATTAAAGAACCAAAAGAAATTAGTGCAGTAGTAGAAGCCAATGAAATTGGTTCTATTTTACACAAGGTGATGGAATATTTTTATGAAGATTTAAGAAGCGCAGAAATTACGGAAGAACGCATTAAAGAAAGGCGAAAAATGGTTCCGAAATTGATTCAAAAAGGATTTAATGCGGTTATGTTTAATCATCCTGATAAGGTGATGGAATATAAAGGCATGCAAAAAGTTATTCTTGCGATTGTTGATGCTTATGTAAATATTATTCTAAATCAGGATATTTCGCAAACGCCGTTTACCATTATAAGTTTGGAACAAAAGGTTGAAGCAGAAATTAATTTCCCGCTAAACGGGAAGGAAGAAAGTATTAAAATATTTGGTTACATCGATAGAGTTGATGTAAAAGATGGTATTACTAAAATTGTTGATTACAAAACGGGAAGTGATAAATTAGCTTTTAAAGATGTTGATGAACTTTTTAATTCGGATGGAAAACATATCAACAAAGCATTAATTCAAACCTTACTTTATACTTATGCTTACGAGCAATCGGCCGGAAAAACCTGTGTAGAACCAAATCTTTATATCGTAAAAACAATGAATGATCCGATTTATGGTGGTGTTTGGTTTAAATCTAACCGTCAGGTTTTACGTGGCGATTTCTTAGAGGATATTAAACCTTTATTTTTAGCAAAACTTAAAGAAAAACTTGCTGAATTATTTGGAGCGCCACATTTTAAAGCAAGCGAAATTCCTGATAATTACAAATATTCTATTTATAAAACATTGTTTGGAAAGTAGATTTTGGCTAAAGCCTATATAATCATTTTAAACCGTTGGTTGAAACCAACGGCAAATAATTCGAGCAAACGCATAAAGGAAATATCACTCTGTTCAGGCATTTCTTTGCCGTCTGGCTTTAGCCGACGGCTACAAATAACATAAAATTGCTATATTGGCTTTAGCCAAATTATAAAATATGTCGTATGTAAAAATTTGGGTTCACCTGGTGTTCTCAACAAAAAATCGACATCCCTATCTAACTAACAATATCCGCTACCAAGTTTATAAGCATATCATCGAAAACTGTAAAGAAAAATCTATTTTTCTCAAAGCTATTAATGGTTATACAGAACATTTGCATTGCTTAATTTCATTAGGAAAAGAACAAAGTATTGCTAAAATTGCACAACTTATTAAAGGCGAATCTGCTCATTGGATTAACAAAAATAAACTTATCGAAGGGAAATTTATGTGGCAGGATGATTATTTTGCGATTTCAGTAAGCGAATCTAAATTAGAAGTAGTAACCAATTACATTAAAAATCAGGAAGTACATCACACTAAAAAATCCTTTGCTACAGAAGTAAAAGAATTCTCAGATAAATATAAATTTGATATAAGAAAAGAATAATCAATGCTAAGCCTCAACTTCACCAAATTTCCAATCCTCGAAACCGAGCGACTAATCCTAAGAGAACACAATCTTTCAGATGCCGAAACATTATTTGCTATGCGCACTAATGAATCGGTTATGAAATATATAGACCGTGAAAGACCAAAGGATTTAATGGAAATTAAAACCTTTATTACCAAGTTTAACGAAGGCTTCGAAAATGGGGATAACTTAGCTTGGGTGATTGCTTTGAAAGAAGATCCAAATAAAATGATTGGTTCGATTGGGTATTGGCGAACCGATTTTGCAAACCACCGAGCAGAAATCGGCTACATGCTACACCCCGATTATTGGCGAAAAGGAATTATTTCTGAAGGTTTGAAAAGAACAATTAATTTCGGTTTTGATGACATTAACCTTCATACCATAAGTGCAAATATCAATGTAGAAAATGATGCATCAAGGCAAATTTTACTTAAACATGGTTTCGTTAAAGAAGCGCTTTTTAAACAAGATTATTATTTCCGCGGTCAGTTTTTAGACAGCGAAATTTATGGCATGTTAAATCCAAATCATTAAAATTATGTTTAAAGCCGCAGTACCAATACTAGCATCCCTAAACACCGAAGAAACGGTAAAATTTTATACCGAAAAATTAGGTTTCACTTTTCATTCCGAATGGGATGGCTATTTAATTTTTAGCAGAGATTGTATGGATTTACATTTTTGGACCACCGACAACCCCGATTACCCTAAAAACACAGGTTGTTATATTAACGTAACCGAAGTTGATAAACTTTACGACGAATATAAAGTTCATAACGTAATTCATCCCGAAGGCGCATTAAAAGATATGCCTTGGGAAATGCGGCAATTCTCGATCTTAGACAATAATGGAAATATTATCCATTTTGGTGAAGATATTTCGACAAACCTCTAAACTATAATATAAAAACAACCTCATTTATCGCATTGCGAAATAATATTTTAGCTATTATCCAAAAACAAATAGAATAAAAATTAAAAGCTGCAAAAAACAATCAAAATCAACCATAATTATTACAAAATACACGCATTATAGCCTTTGGTTTCAATGCTTTTAATAATTATATTTGCCACCGTTATTAAAATTTACAATGAGAGAAATCCAATTTAGAGAAGCACTACGCGAAGCCATGAGCGAAGAAATGCGTAAAGATGACCGCGTTTTTTTATTAGGTGAAGAAGTAGCAGAATATAACGGAGCGTACAAAGTAAGTCAAGGTATGCTTGATGAATTTGGTGCGAAACGCATTATCGATACCCCGATTGCCGAATTAGGTTTCGCAGGTATTGCAACTGGTGCTGCAACAGCAGGCCTTATTCCAATTGTCGAATTTATGACATTCAACTTCTCATTAGTAGCTATCGACCAAATCATCAACGGCGCAGCTAAAATTTTATCAATGAGCGGTGGTCAGTTCTCTTGCCCAATGGTTTTCCGTGGTCCAACAGGTAACGCGGGCCAACTAGGTGCACAACACTCACAAAACTTCGAAAACTGGTTTGCAAACACTCCAGGTTTAAAAGTAGTTGTTCCATCAACTCCATACGAAGCTAAGGGTTTATTAAAACAAGCAATCATCGACCCAGATCCGGTAATTTTCATGGAATCTGAAGTAATGTATGGCGATAAAGGCGATGTTCCTGCAGAAGAATATTACATCGAATTCGGTAAAGCAAACGTAACCAAACAAGGTACAGATGTAACCATCGTAACTTTCGGTAAAATGTTAACTCGCGTGGTTAACCCTGCTGTAGAAGAATTAACTAAAGAAGGAATCAATGTAGAAGTTATCGATTTACGTACCGTTCGTCCTATCGATTACGATACAATTATCGAATCTGTTAAGAAAACAAACCGCTTAGTTGTGGTAGAAGAAGCGTGGCCGCTAGCATCACTTTCTGGTGAAATTGCTTTCATGGTTCAAAAAAGAGCTTTCGATTACTTAGATGCACCAGTTTTACGTATCACTTGTGCTGATGTTCCACTTCCGTACTCACCAACTTTAATTGCTGCCAGCTTACCAAACGCTGAAAAAGTAGTTAAAGCGGTTAAAGAAGTTATGTACGCTACAAAATAATTGTCATTCTGAGCATTGCGAAGAATCTCATTTCATATAAATCCTCCAAAGCAATTTGGGGGATTTTTTTATGCAAAACATTTACCATATAAAGCATATTGGATTTCTTACATGGTGAAATAATTTGAAAACCAAACTTAGTAATACTTCGTTTACAGCAGTCCTGCCATCCATTCCAATCTTTTTAAATATCTTCAATACTCCAACTATCGTCATTGCGAGGCGGAAGGACTTGGCAATCTTTTTCGTTAATACTACTAAAAAGTATTTTCATTGCTGTCAGGTTTATTTTACCAAAACTTGTGTAAAAAACGTAGTTCAGCTTACTGCCCAAACCATAAAATTAAATGATAATTTTTATCTTCGTTTCAACAAAAAATGTCCCACCCAATGTCTGAATACATAACCGAGCAAACTTTCGAAAAAGCCGATTTCACTTCACGTCCGCTACCAAAAGCAGAATACGAAAACTGTAAATTCATGGGCTGTAATTTTTCAAATTCAGATTTAAGTGGTGTAAAATTTCTCGATTGTGAATTTATTTCCTGCAATTTAAGTTTAGCAATTTTAAGCAAAACCTCATTTAACGATGTTAATTTTAATGATTGTAAAATGCTTGGACTACGTTTCGAAAATTGTAATGATTTTGGTTTAGGATTTAGTTTTGATAATTGCAAACTAGACCATTCTTCCTTTTATAAGCTAAAACTGAAGAAAACAACTTTCAAAAATGCACAGCTACATGAGGTTGATTTTACAGAAACTGATTTAGCAAATTCCATTTTCGATAACTGCGATTTATTGAATGCTACTTTCGATAGAACCATTCTTGAAAGAACCGATTTTAGAACAGCATACAATTATTCAATCGACCCAGACCGAAGTCGAATTAAAAAAGCAAGATTTTCGAAAACTGGAATTGCTGGTTTATTAACTAAATACGATATCATAATTAGCGAATAATATTTGGTTTTTTTGTATTTTCATAATAGATTTCAATGTTATGGAAAAGATAGACCCAAAAACAATCGATGAATATATTGCGCTTTTCCCAGCTAAAACTCAAGAAATTTTACAACAAGTTAGGAAAACGATCCATAATGCAGTGCCAAACGCTACAGAAGTAATCAGCTATAAAATGCCTGCATTTAAGCAAAACGGTATTTTGGTTTACTTTGCAGGTTATGCAAAACACATTGGCTTTTACCCAACGGGGTCGGGCATCGAAGCCTTTCAACACGAATTTGGCGATTATAAGTGGAGCAAAGGTGCTGTTCAGTTCCCAATCAATAAACCAATGCCTTTAGATTTAATTACTAGAATCACCAAATTTAAAGCAGAACGAGATTTGAAAAAAGTGGCGGAGAAGAAGCAATAACTCAATTATATTTTACGCCCTGCAACCTTAATTACCTGCAAAAACCAGAATTAATTAAACGGGATTGAAGCGGTATACTTTTACAAGCAATCCCACTCATCACTTGTCATGCTGAGGCACGAAGCATCTGCAACCGATGAAAAAGATGCTTCGTGCCTCAGCATGACAGCGGCTAGTAAAAGATATAACGTAAAGCCCGGCTAGCATTAAAAAAATCTTTTGCCTTTGCTTTTCAAAAAATTCGTCTTAACAATCCTAAAATCGCGTAATCCATAAAATCTTAGTTCGCGAAGCGATTAATTACTCACACTTTCTGGTGGAAAACTTCGTCTTAAAAAACTTTAAATCCGGCAAATCCTGATTAGCTTTGCCACATTAATTTTTGAATATGTTAACTCACCATAAAATAATTGCAGCCGAATTAAAGGTTGCAGAAAAACAAGTAACAGCCACGATAAACTTGTTAGATGAAGGCGCAACCGTACCATTTATTTCGCGTTATCGTAAAGAATTAACAGGAAGTTTAGACGAAGTTCAGGTGGCTGGAATTCGTGACAGAGTTTTGCAGTTACGCGATTTAGACAAGCGCAGAGAAGCGATTTTAAAATCGATGAATGAGCTTGGGAAGTTAACGCCAGAACTTGAAAAACAAATTAACGAAGCCGAGACCATTTCACTTTTAGAAGATATTTATTTGCCTTACAAACCGAAACGTAAAACCCGCGCTTCGATGGCGAAAGAGAAAGGTTTAGAGCCTTTGGCTTTACAGATTTTCGACCAGAAAAACTTCGATTTGGAGGCAGAAGCCAATAAATTTATTGATACCGAAAAAGGTGTAAATACTGTAGATGAAGCATTTGCCGGTGCAAGAGATATTATTGCTGAAATGATTTCGGAAAATGCAGAAGCCCGGACCAAAATGCGCTCTTATTTTCAAGAAAAGGCGGCCTTCAAATCGGAAGTAATAAAAGGAAAAGAAGAAGAGGGGATAAAATATAAAGATTATTTTGAGTGGAATGAGCCTGTAAAAACGGCTGCTTCGCATCGTGTTTTAGCCATGCGCCGTGGTGAGAAAGAATTGATTTTACGTTTAGATGCTTTGCCACCTTCGGATGATGCTCTAGCAATTTTAGAAAACCAGTTTATTTTAGGCAATAATGCCGCATCGAAACAGGTTCAACAGGCTTTAGAAGATGGTTATAAACGACTATTAGAGCCAGCGATGGAAACCGAACTACGTGTATTAACCAAACAAAAAGCCGATGAAGAAGCCATTCGTGTCTTTGCAGAAAATGCCCGCCAGTTGTTATTAGCTGCACCACTGGGGCAAAAAAATGTATTAGCCATCGACCCAGGTTTCCGTACGGGCTGCAAAGTAGTTTGTTTAGATAAGCAAGGTCAGTTACTGGAAAATACGGCCATTTACCCGCATACCGGACAAGGAAACGTTAAAAATGCAGGAATTACTATTCAGCAACTTTGTGAAAAACATAATGTGGAAGCAATTGCTATCGGCAACGGAACTGCAGGTAGAGAAACGGAGGCTTTCGTTCGCGGTTTAAACTTACCAAATGTAACTATCGTGATGGTGAATGAAAGTGGCGCTTCGATATATTCAGCTTCTGAAGTTGCTCGTGAAGAGTTCCCAACACAAGATATTACCGTTCGTGGAGCGGTTTCTATTGGGCGTAGGTTAATTGACCCATTAGCAGAATTGGTTAAAATCGACCCGAAATCTATTGGCGTTGGACAATATCAGCACGATGTTGACCAAACCAAATTGCAAGCAAGCTTAGATGATACCGTAATCAGCGCAGTAAATGCGGTTGGTGTTGAACTGAATACAGCTTCAAAACAAATTCTGGCTTACGTATCTGGTTTGGGACCAACATTAGCACAAAACATTGTTGATTATAGAAATTCAAACGGTGCTTTTAAAAACCGAGAAAGCTTGAAAAAAGTGCCTCGTTTAGGCGATAAAGCTTACGAACAAGCGGCTGGTTTCTTACGTATTCGTAACGCTGAAAATGTTTTAGATACCAGTGGCGTTCACCCAGAACGTTACGTTGTAGTAGATAAAATGGCTAAAGATTTGGGCACAACAGTTTCGGCCTTGATGAAGGATACGCAGCTTCAAAAGCAAATCAAGCTACAACAATATGTTACCGATGAAATCGGCTTACCAACCTTAACGGATATTTTAAAGGAATTGGCAAAACCAGGCCGCGACCCCCGTGAAGCTTTTGAAACTTTTAGCTTTACGGATGGGGTAAACGAGATTGCTGATTTAAGAATTGGTATGAAGTTACCTGGAATTGTAACTAACATCACTAATTTCGGTGCCTTTGTAGATATTGGTGTTCACCAAGATGGTTTGGTTCATACAAGTCAGTTGGCAAACCGTTTTGTAGCAAACCCGAATGATGCTGTTAAGGTTCATCAAAAAGTGGAAGTTACGGTAATGGAGGTTGATATAGCTCGTAAAAGGATTTCGTTATCGATGAAAACCGAAGTTAGTCAGAAGTTGGAAGTTCGAAGTACGAAGCCTAAAGAACAGAAGCCAAGGCAAGATTATAAGCAGAACAATTCAAAACCTAATTTTAGGCCTAAGCATGAACAAAAAGATGCTGATGGCGATTTACAGGAAAAATTAGCGAAGTTGAAAGGTATGTTTAAGTAAATCAATCATTTCATTTTTTACTTTCGTCATTGCGAGGCACGAAGCAATCTATTTTTTTATAATTGTATGAGATTGCTTCGTGCCTTGCAATGACGAATTTCAGTACTAAATCCCCTCAAACTTATCCTTAAACTCCAACCTTTTCTTCGGTAAACTTTCTGGATAATTGTTTTGAATAAATGCAATCATTTCTTCTCGCACATAACACCTTAAATCGAAAGCCCTCGAGGAATTAGAGGCACTCATTAAATAACGAACTTCAATCGAGCCATCTTTTGTACTATCGGTAACTTGCACAACATTAACTCTTTTGTCCCAAAGGGGATTTGAAGTTAGCAATCGGGTTAATTCCCGGCGCATTGGTTCAATTGGAATCGTGTAATCTAGGTAAAGAAAAACCGTTCCGAGCAAATCTGCGGAAACCCTGGTCCAGTTTTGAAAAGGTTTTTCAATGAAATAAGTGATTGGAAGAATCAACCGCCGTTGGTCCCAGATACTAACCACAACGTAAGTGAGAGTTATTTCTTCAACCCTACCCCATTCGCCCTCTACAATTAAAACATCATCAATACGAATCGGTTGTGTAAATGCAATCTGAAAACCTGCGAGTAAATTCCCTAGCGATTTTTGTGCAGCGAAACCAATAATAATTCCACCAATCCCAACGCCAGTAAGTAGCCCTGCTCCTATTTTACGCATACTTTCGAAGCTTAACAGAATAATTGCGGCGGTGATTAAGATAATTAGCGAGACAATGAATTTGCGCACAAACTGCAATTGCGTTCTAATCTTTCGCTCTTTTAAATTGTTCTCTTTATTGAGGTCGTACTTGAGGTAAAAGAAATCCTCCAGTACATTAATCAAACGGATTAAAATTAAAGCGAATGTAGCGGTTAGTGCAATTTCAAGAGATTTATCTAAAGGAATGCGAATAGTGGCATGCATTACCATTAAATCCAATGAAAAATTAAGAAATAGTAGTGGAATAAATATTGCGACAGGTCGGCGTAAATGTTTAATAGTTGATTTTATGATGATGAAATCCCACCAGCGAGATAATAAAATAAAGATTTTGTGAATAATAAATTTAACAAAGACACCAAGTAAAATCGCAACGATACTAATAATTAGATTTTTTAAGAATAATGGAATAGGATAGCCGAAAATATCATCAAGGTACTGCATAAACAAATTTGTTGGTTAAGGAATATTTATCTAACAACAGGCATTGTTTATTGTTTGATGTCGCAAATTGCGAGCTCAAATAACTCAATGAAATTAATTATATTAGTGTAAATCCAAATATGATATGAAAGCAGAAGATGCGCTCTCTATCATCCCTGAAAATATTTTAATAAATAAGATTTATGAAATCCGCAATCACAAAGTGATGCTTGATAGCGATTTGGCTGAACTCTATGACGTTGAAACCAGAACACTAAACCAAGCTATCAAAAGAAATATTGAAAGATTTCCTGAAGATTTTATGTTTCAGCTTACAGAAATTGAGTGGCAATCTTTGAGATCACAAATTGTGATCTCAAAGAAAAACAAAGGTGGTAGAACATACTTACCAAATGTTTTTACCGAACACGGTATATTAATGCTTTCTAGTATTTTAAACAGCCAACAAGCTATCCAAGTTAACATTCAAATTGTAAGAATTTTTACACGGTTGAGAAATTTATTGAGTGAACATTCGGAGCTTAAGTTAGAGATTGCCGACATTAAAACGCACCTCCAAAATCATGATAAGAATATCGAATTAGTATTTAGTTATTTAGATAAACTAATTGATAAAGAAAACCAGCCAAGAAAACGAATAGGTTTTAAACCCGATGATTTGTAGCCGTTTTGCTAGAAACCATCAATAGTATAACAATCCTAGCCATATAAACGGGATTGCAGCGATATCCTTTTTGCGAGCTGGGTAAACTTACGAAGTCTTTTTAGCGCTTTAGAAAGAGACTTCGTAAGTTTATGGCTGGGGGCCAAAAAGATTTAGCGGAAAGCCCGGCCAAAGCTAACCGATGTACTGCTGAAATTGCTTTACAAATTCTGTGTAAATTCTTTTCTATTTAACAGATGCTGAAATAAATTCAGCATGACGGTTATACTTAATAAATCAAGTCAAAATTTTTCTCATCAACTATTTGATTATAAAACTTTTCTATCTATCTTTGCAGTCCCAATTTTAATGGGAATAAATAATTGTTTAATAAATTAAATACAAGCAAGTGAATACGTTAAGTTACAAAACTGTCTCTGCCAATGCGAAAACTGTTAACAAACAGTGGATTGTTGTTGATGCACAAGGCGAGATTTTGGGGCGCTTGTCATCGAAGATCGCTATGATCATCCGTGGTAAAAACAAGCCAGAATACACCCCACACGTAGATTGCGGAGATAACGTAATTGTTATCAATGCAGACAAGGTTAAATTGACAGGAAACAAATTCAGCGAAAAGCAATATGTTTCTTATACTGGTTATCCAGGTGGTCAACGTTTTATCTCTCCAAAAGAGTTAATGGCGAAACACCCTCAACGTGTAATCGAGAAAGCGGTACGTGGTATGTTACCGAAAACTAAATTGGGTAAAAAACTTTACACCAATCTTTTTGTGTATGCTGGTGAAACTCACCCTCATGCGGCTCAATCTCCAAAAACCATTAAACTTTAAGAAATGTCAGTTACTAACACTTCAGGAAGAAGAAAAACAGCTGTTGCACGTATCTACTTAAAAGATGGTGCTGGAGCAATTACCGTTAACGGTAAAGATCACAAAGTTTATTTCCCTACTTTACCTTTGCAATATATCGTAAACCAAAGTTTAGAAGTTTCTGAGCTTACTGGCCGTTATGATATCACTGTAAATGTACAAGGTGGTGGAGTAAAAGGACAAGCAGAAGCTGTTCGTTTAGCTATTGCTAAAGCGATTGTTGAACTAGATGCGGAGAAAAAACCTGCATTACGTGCTAAAGGCCTAATGACGCGTGATATGCGTATGGTTGAGCGTAAGAAACCAGGACGTGCTAAAGCTCGTAAGAAATTCCAATTCAGTAAACGTTAATCACAGGAGGCAAGAACAATGGCAAGAACAACTTATCAAGACTTATTGGATGCAGGTGTACACTTTGGTCACCTTACCCGTAAATGGAATCCAAAAATGGCTCCTTACATTTTCATGGAGCGTAATGGAATTCACATTATAGATTTAAATAAAACTTTAACTAAAACTGAAGAGGCTGCGGCTGCGATTAAACAAATCGTAAAATCAGGACGTAAAGTATTATTTGTTTCAACAAAAAAACAAGCAAAAGGAATCGTAGCTGAGCAAGCTAAAAAAGTAAATATGCCTTTCGTAACCGAGCGTTGGTTAGGTGGTATGTTAACTAACTTTGCTACAGTACGTAAGTCAATCAAAAAGATGTCTAACATCGATAAAATGACTAAAGACGGTACTTATGCTATCTTATCTAAAAAAGAGCGTTTGATGATTCAGCGTGAGCGTATTAAATTAGAATCACTTTTAGGTGGTATTGCTGATTTAAACCGTTTACCAGCAGCTTTATTCTTAATTGATGTTAAGAAAGAGCACATCGCTGTAACTGAAGCGTTAAAATTAAACATCCCAACTTTTGCGATGGTTGATACAAACTCTGATCCTTCTAACATCGATTTCCCAATCCCGGCGAATGATGATGCTACAAAATCTATCTCTTTAATTACTGATGTAATTATCAAAGCGATTGAAGAAGGTTTAGATGAGCGTAAACGCGAAAAAGATGATGAGGCTGAAAAAGAAGCAGTAGCAGCTAAAACTGCAGCTGATGCGCCAGAGGTTAAAGAACCAAGACGCAAAAAAACAGCTGAAGCAGAAGTTGAAGCATCTTCATCAGAAGAAACTAAAACAGAAGAATAGTAATATTTTTTTATTGCAGGTTACTGGTTTCAGGTTTTAAGTTGGCTTAACATGAGTTTAACTTGGCGCTTGTAACTTGTAACCTGTAATTGTTATAAACAAGATTGTAAATTTTAAAAAAGGAAATAAAATGTCTACAGTACAAATTACTGCCGCTGATGTAAATAAACTACGCCAACAAACTGGTGCTGGTATGATGGATTGCAAAAAAGCTTTAGTTGAAGCTAACGGCGATTTCGAAGCAGCTGTTGATTTATTGCGTAAAAAAGGTCAAAAAGTATCTGCTGCTCGTTCGGGCAATGCTACTTCAGAAGGTTTGGTATCAATCCAAGTTTCGGCTGACGGTACTAATGGTAAATTAGTTGCTTTAGCTTGCGAAACTGAGCCAGTTTCTAAAGTTGAGGATTTCCGTAATTTAGCTCAAGCTGTTTTAGCTGCAGCAGTTGCTAACAATCCTGCTACTGCTGAAGAATTATCGGCAATTGCTTTAGAAGATGGACGTACAGTTGCTGAAACTATTACTGAATTGACTGGTAAAATCGGCGAGAAAATCATTATCCAGGAATATGCAAATATCTCTGGCGAACAAGTTGTTTCTTATGTTCACTCTAACGGTAAAATGGGTGTTTTAGTAGTATTTCAAGGTGCTAACGGTACTGATATTACTGAAGCAGGTAAAGATGTTGCTATGCAAATTGCTGCAATGAGCCCGGTTGCTGTTGATAAAGACGGTGTTGACCCGGCTACTATCGAGCGTGAAATCGAAATTGCTAAAGACGTTATCCGTCAAGAAGGTAAACCAGAAGAAATGGTTGAGAAAATTGCTGCAGGTAAATTAAACAAATTCTACAAAGACAGTACTTTATTAAACCAAGAGTTTGTTAAAGATGGTTCTATGGACGTTCGTAAATTCTTAGACAACACTGTTAAAGGATTAACTGTAACAGCTTTCAAACGCGTACAATTAGGTGCATAAGCACTTTTAAATTATATAAACCGTTCCGATGTAAAATTGGAACGGTTTTTTTATGCACATTTATTTAGGTAAAAATGGTTTATAGCTTAACATTACAGTATCAGCTGGAAAATATTTTAATCCCGAATCAACCACCTTTTTAACTTCATTTCTATCTGCTTTGGAATAAAAAAGACTTAAAGAATAGTATGACCAAGATTGCTGGTCATTTCTAAATGAATGGTATCTTTTAAATAACTCGTTTATTTCATTTGTATTATTATTTATTCTGGCAAAATAGCTCGCCATTCGATAGTAATAAAAATTACGGGGTTTTGCATTGGCAGCTTTTCTGGCGTATTTATTTGCACTATCTAATTTTTTAGAATCGAGATAGATATTACATTTTAAATAATCATTATACGATAAATTTGGACTTTGATGGTGCACACTATCCAATAGCCTTACTGCCTCAGCATACCTTTTTTCTTTATATAAATACCTCGCCTTTTTATACCCTATTGTTTCAGAATTTTCAGCAATATTTGGCCAAGCAGGTAACAAATCATTAACCTCGCTATAGTTAAGCTTTGGCATTGCATTCGGAAGGTTGTCGATACTATTCAAATCAGCATCTACAATAAATTGAGCCTTCATTGATTTTAAAACCTTAAAATGAATAAAAATTGTACTGGTAACAATTAAAAGAATAGGCAAGGCAATTATAAAACTCACCCCTTTAACATTAGCATCACTTGCTTGTTTAGCCGAGAGATAATTAATTATTACAAAAGCAAAAATAAAGGCAAATAACAACTGTACATTTGGGCGCTCGGAAGGAAAATTAAAAAAAGCATCAATAAAGTAACCACTTAAACAAGCTAATATAATTATAGCGATAATTTTTTGCTCACCCGCTGCATTTGAAACTAGAATCTTTATCGTAAATACGAATGCAAATAGAAATATCGACAAATAAATAATTGCATTCGGAATCCCACTTTCTCCAGCAACTTCAATGAAATCGTTATGTGGGTGCTTCGAAAAAACATTATCATCTAAAAGTTTATTGGTATATAATGGCGAATAAAGCTTCCAATTACCATAACCTAACCCTAATATTGGTTTTTTGGCAATCAAATCCCAACTACCTTTCCAATATTTCAATCGAATATTGGTTGTTTCATTATTTGTATCGGCAACAGTAGCCAACCTATCTATTAATGTACCATAAACAGTTTCCGTATTAGTTGCTTTTGCTTTTTTGATAGCATTTTGACTCATGAAGAATGCAATACTAAATGCAGCTAATAATATAACACAAATAACTTTCGACAGTGCAAATTCTACTTTTTTAAAATGCAAATAGCATAATCCAATCAAAACCACACTGCTGCTTACAATCAATCCTAAATATGCAGATCTGGCATTAATTAAAAAAACAGCGAGTACAGCAAAGAAGAGTGATAATGCGCTTAAATATTTAAAAAATCCATTCCTTTTAACTATGCAATAAATGACTATTGGTATTTTTATAACTAAAGCTGCAGCAAAAATATTCTTATTTCCGGTGGAGCTTTGCAGCGCATTAGTGAGTGTCGATAAATCTATCTTACCAGTGCCCTGGTAAAATTCCATAACTCCAGAAAAAGTTTGTGCCAGTACGATTAAGGTGATTACTACACCAATATTTTTAAGCAAATGGCTCCTCTTGTAAAGTAAGACGCAAAAAACAAAGAAAGCGGTAGCAGTAGTAATTAGCCTAACGTAGTTTACTAAACTTTCTGTTTTATTTATCGCGATTAATATTGATAAACCCGAAATAGTAATAAATACAATATACAACCACGATATTCCATTTTTAAAAATAGGTTTTAGTGCTTCGCTAAATTCTTTGTTTTTAAAAATGTAAATGATTGCACCAAAATTTAGCAGGCTAATTACTAACCAATGGATTCCCATCTGATCTGGAATGTCTATTTTAGGTATACAATCTACGAGGAAATATAAACTCAGGATAACCAATACAAAATTATCGGTTAGACTTGATGGCTTGCTCGTTAAAACTTGGGATGATTTAACATTTTGCTTTTCGCCTTTCATTTCAGAAAATTTAAATAAAATTAGCCATTTTTAAAGATTATCCAAATTTCAGCATAAAGCTCTCTGATTATCGAAGAATTGAAATTTTAAAATGGTTATCTATCAATTATATCTAAATTTGGTTAAACTTCATTAATTATATGTCTACAGCTATATCAAACATAAGTTATTTTAAAGGCGATGTATTAAGTACAAATCAGGACATTATATTAAACAACACACTGATTTCAGGAATAAAAAAATCAGATAATCAGTCGTCAAGCTCATTATTAGTTACTCAAGGATTTATCGATTTACAAATTTATGGTGCAGGCGGTAGATTATTTTCAGCGTCACCTACTGTAGAATCGTTAACCGTGATGGAAAACGAGTTATTGAAAAATGGTACAACTGGTTTTTTAGCCTGTATGGCCACTAATACACCAGAAGTTTTTAATGAGTGTATTAAAGCGGCAAAAGAGCATCGTTCAATTGCAAAAAATTGTTTGGGCTTGCATTTAGAAGGGCCGTTTTTAAACCCTAAACGATTAGGGGCACACGTTCCAGAGTTTGTCCGAAAAGCAACATTAGATGAAGTTAAAGCTTTATTAGATTTTGGCGATGGTGTAATTAAAATGATGACGATTGCACCAGAATTGCAGGATGATGAAGTGATAAAATATCTTTTAGATAATGGCGTGGTTGTTTCTCTAGGACATAGCAATGCTACTTTTGACGAAGCGACAAACGCCTACAACAAAGGGGTTCAAACCACAACGCATTTGTTTAATGCAATGAGTCCGATACACCACCGCGAACCCGGAATACCAACTGCTTTATTCAGTCACAGTAAAGCGGTAGCAAGTATAATTGCCGATGGGCAGCATGTCGATTTTGAGGTGGTTAAAGTTGCCAAAAAATTATTGGGAGAAAGATTATTTCTGATAACAGATGCAGTTACAGAATGTGCAAACGGACCATATCAACATGTAAAAAGTGGAAATAAATTTGTTATGCCTGATGGAACATTATCGGGCTCATCTTTGACCATGTTGCAAGCTGTTAAAAACTGTGTAGAATATTGTGATATTTCTTTGCCAGAAGCTTTAGATATGGCTACAAAATATCCTTCGAAACTTATTGGTATAGATAACTTAACCGGAGAAATTGCCGTCAACAAATCTGCAGACTTGCTAATTCTCGACGAAAGATTAAACCTAAAACAGGTAATATTCAAAGGTGAAGAAATATCAATCTAAATATTTACATCAATTCTTAAAAAGCATAGCCAAGTATTAAAAAAATGTTAATATTTTTGAGGTCATGAAATACAAACGCATCCTATTAAAGCTTAGCGGCGAATCGCTAATGGGCGAAAAACAATACGGTATTGATAATGAACGTGTTAAACAATATGCTGAAGATATTAAAGCTGTACACGATAAGGGATTAGAAATAGCAATCGTGATAGGTGGCGGAAATATTTTTAGAGGTTTAAGTGCCGAAAAAAGTGGAATGGACAGAGCGCAGGCCGATTACATGGGCATGTTGGCAACGGTAATCAACTCAATGGCTTTGCAAGATGCATTGGAGAAAGTTGGTTTAAAAACCCGCTTACTAACGGCAATTAAAATGGAGCAAATTTGCGAACCATTTATCCGTAGAAGAGCTGTACGTCACTTAGAAAAAGGTCGTGTGGTAATTTTTGGTGCAGGAACCGGAAATCCTTATTTCACAACGGATTCTGCTGCTGCTTTAAGAGCAATTGAAATTAAGGCTGACGCAGTTTTAAAAGGAACAAGAGTTGATGGTATTTATACCGCAGACCCTGAAAAAGACCCTTTTGCAACTAAATACGAAGAAATTTCTTTTAAAGAGGTTTATGCTAAAGGTTTAAACGTAATGGATATGACCGCATTTACGTTGTGCGAAGAAAACCAAGTTCCAATTATTGTGTTTGACATGAATAAACATGGCAATTTTATGAAAATTGCCAATGGTGAACCGATTGGTACTTTGGTAAAATAACCATTTAAAAATTTATTATTTTTGTAGAAATACACACATTATGAACGAACTCATAGAATTACAATTAATGGATGCCCAGTCTTCGATGGAAAAGGCAATCGATCATTGTGAAGCTGAATTAACTAAAATTAGAGCTGGTAAAGCATCAGCAGGAATGCTTGATGGTATTTTTGTTGATTATTATGGCGCATCTACTGCTTTGGCTCAAGTGGCAAGCATTAATACACCCGATGCAAGAACAATCGTTATTCAACCTTGGGAAAAATCACTTTTAACTGTTATTGAAAAAGCGATTCAGGTGGCTAACATTGGCATTAATCCTCAAAATGATGGTATTGTGATTCGTTTAGTTGTACCGCCATTAACTGAAGAACGTAGAAAAGACCTGGTTAAAAAAGTAAAAGAAGAAGCTGAACGCGGCAGAATTACCGTTCGTAATATCCGTAAGGATGCAAACACTAAAATTCAAAAATTGAAGGGTGATGGCGTTTCTGATGATGAGATTAAAACAGGTGAAGGCGAAGTGCAGAAATTAACTGATGCTTATATTGTTAAGGTTGATAAACACGCAGAAGCTAAAGAAAAAGATGTAATGACAGTTTAACTGTTTTACAAATTTGATATTAGAAAGGAACAAAGAAATTTGTTCCTTTTTTTGTTCATAGCTATTTCAAAAAGCCTTTAAAAAGAAAAAGAGCAACCCATCCGGGATTGCTCGATTAACTAACTTATTATTCATAAAAAATGCTGTTGGGGAAGGAGTCGAACCTTCAAGGGGTAGTTAGCTACAGTTCAAAAAATTAATTGTGGTCAACCCAATAAACTGCGTTTGTCCCATTATTCCCCACCACCGAGACAAGGAGGCGTGTCTGCCAATTTCACCACCCAACATTTTAGTCAAAAGTCTTGAGTCTGTAGTCAACAGTCTAAAAACTTAAGACTTATGACTCTCGACTATTGAAGCTGTAGGGGAAGGAATCGAACCTTCAAGGAGTGGTTAGCCGTTTCCGATTTTCCAAATTCTCCGCCACCGAGACAAGGAGGTGTGTCTGCCTGTTTCACCACCCTACAGTATGTTAAACAAATTGTTAAAGAACGTTCCTTTTTCTTATTTGCTTAATACAAATGTAAAGGAACATCTAATACCTTGCAAATATTTTAAACATTTAATTTTATTTTTATAATATTGATAATTTTTATTAAATTTGCTTATCAAAATCAGAAAATATGCTTAAAAAAGATAATTCCAATTTAGAAATTGACAACCTCGACATTGATATTTTAAAACAATTAATGCAAGATGCGACCAAACCTTATACTGAAATCGCAAAAGACTTGATTGTTTCAGGTGGTACAATCCACGTTAGAATGAAGAAATTACAGGAAATGGGCATTATAAAAGGATCGCACTTAATTATCGACCCACAAAAGGCTGGTTATGATATTTGCGCATTTCTTGGTATCTATTTAGAAAAAGGAATACAGTACAAAGATGCAGTAGCTCAATTAAGCAAAATAAAAGAGGTTGTAGAACTTCATTACACAACCGGTGCTTACAGTATGTTTGCGAAGATAATTTGCAGAGACACCAACCACTTACGCCATGTGCTAAACGAAGAAATACAAGCAGTAAATGGCATTCAGCGTACTGAAACTTTAATCTCGTTAGAAGAAAGTATCAAAAGACAGATTGAGTTGGGGTAAGCGTTTTAAGTTATAGGTTGTACGTTTTACGTGAAAAGCAGAAAGCGTATAGTTGAAAGTTAAGAGTTGAAAGTGTAGAGTTGAGCGAATAATGTGTGATAAGGCTATGATTTTTATTGAAAGGTAAATTGAGATTTAATCTTTTATTTGGAAATGAAGGCTTGAAGCTCTTCTGATGCTGTAGTCCTGCTATACGCTTTGGTTCCGATTTTCATCGGAAGCCGCCGCTGCTATCGGGTTTAAGAACAACGGTGCGTGCAATAAATAGCAAATTGCATATAAACAATTATATATGCTAAGCGCCTTGGCCGATAATAGTAATACAGAATAAACCCCTTAGACCCGATTGTAGTGAACATGGAGCCACAGCTATTTCAGCTGTGGTGGAGTAAAACGAAAAGCGGGAACAAGCTTTAGCAGTTGCGAAGAACCTTGCTCTTCAGATAAATTTATTTAAGCAATTGATAGGCAATTAATGCGGCGAAATATGCCATTGCTGTCATGTAAACCAATTGTATTACAGGCCATTTCCAACCTTTGGTTTCACGGTAAACAATTGCCACAGTGCTCATACATTGCATAGCGAAAGCATAAAACAACATAAGTGATATTCCGGTTGCGAACGAATACACGGGCAAACCAGTACGGCTATTTACTGATGCCGACATACGTTCTCTAATTGTTGATGTATCTTCATCGCCACCATCAACACTGTATATGGTTGCCATTGTACCAACAAATGCCTCACGGGCTGCAAAAGAGGTAATTAAACCGATGCCGATTTTCCAATCGTAACCTAAAGGACGAATGGCAGGCTCTATCCAATGGCCGAGAATACCAACATAAGAATTTTCGAGTTTCTCTGTAGCAATTAAGGTTTCTATGTGCTCTGTATTTTTTGTGGTATCACTTAAAGCAGATTCATATTTTTTCTCAATATCTTCGAAACGGTTTCCTGGTCCAAATGAAGCCATTACCCACAGTATTATTGAAATTGCGATAATAACTTTACCAGCTTCAAAAACAAAGGTTTTAGATTTTTCGTACATGGTAAAAAGCACATTTTTCCATCTAGGCATACGATAGATGGGTAGCTCCATGATAAAATACGCTCTTTCTTTGGTTTTAATGATGAATTTCATAACCCAGGCCACTAATACCGCAGCAACTAAACCCACCAAATACATTATCATTAAGGATAAACCTTGCAGACTAAAAATGCCAAAAACGTTTTCTTCGGGTATAATCAGCGAAATGATTAAAATGTAAACCGGCAACCTCGCAGAGCAACTTACCAAAGGCGTTACCATAATGGTTATCATCCTGTCTTTCCAGTTTTCGATGTTTCTGGCCGCCATAATTGATGGAACTGCGCAAGCTAAACCACCAATCATCGGTACGACAGATTTTCCATTTAAACCAACTTTACTCATGATTTTATCCATCATAAAAGTAACCCTGGCCATGTAACCGGTATCTTCCAGTATAGAAATAAAAGCGAAAAGAATGGCAATTTGTGGGATGAATACAAAAATTCCACCTAAGCCGGCTATTATGCCATCCAAAACCAAATCGGTTAACATACCTGCGGGAAGATATTCGTGACCAAGTTCTGTAATTAGACCAAATGTACTTTCAATCAAATCCATTGGATAAGACGACCAGGCAAAAATTGCATTAAATATTACAAAAAGGATTGCAAGAAAAATTGCAAAACCCCAAACTTTATGTGTTAAAATCGAATCGAGCTTATCACTAAAAGTGAACTTTTTAGCTAAGCCATTATTTGTAACAACACCAGAAAGTAATGTATTCAAATGTTTGTATCGGGCAATTGTTTCCGCAGCTTGAACTTTTGAAGATTCAAATTTATGCGAAACTTCAATTTGTTCTATCTCTTCCTGCTCCTGTTCGCTAAAAAACTTTAAATATTCATGTTGGTGCAACACCTGCAAAGCATAATAATCATTATCAGAATTAAGCTTTGATTTTATTGCATTAATCGCCTCAGGCGCTAAAACGTTTACATCAACATCTTGAAACTGTGTTGCAACTTTATTTGTATTGGCAATGGCTTGTTTTAATTTATCAATGCCAATATTATTACGGGCTGAGATTGAAACCACCTGAATGCCCAATTTTTGCGCAAGCTTATCTAAATCAATATTGATTCCCTGCTTTTCGGATAAATCAATCATATTCAAAGCCAAAATCATCGGAATGCCTAAATCTGCAACTTGCGAGTATAGTAATAAATTGCGTTTAAGGTTAGAGGCATCGGCAATTAAAACAATTACATCAGGAAAGGCTTTGTTAGATTTATCGGCAAGCACCTGAAAAACAATACTTTCATCAGTGCTTTTTGGATATAAACTGTAAGTTCCGGGTAAATCAATAATTTCTGCTTCACTACCATTTCCAAGTTTCATAAAACCTGTTTTTTTATCAACAGTGATACCCGGAAAATTTCCAACTTTTTGATTTAATCCCGTTAAACGGTTAAACAGAGTAGATTTACCAGTATTGGGATTACCAACTAACGCAACTTTAATATTCAAACCAGCTTAATTTTATTGAATGATAATGACATCAGCTTCGCTTTTACGTAAGCAAAGCTGATAACCTGCAACTCGAATTGCCATTGGATCTCCTAGCGGAGCAAAGCGTTCTACTTCTACAATCTCGCCGGGCAAACAACCCATCTCCATTAATTTTACAGATAGATCTAAATCTGTAAATGAGCTAATGGTTCCTTTTTCGCCGACCTTTAATTGTGAAAGTTTCATTTGCATTATTGTATTTATTTAGCAAAATAAACTCAATACAGAGTCACATGCTAATTTTTGTGCAATTTAGCCTTTCTTTAGATTTATTCCAAATAAGCAGGTAACAATCGTATGCCCTAAATCAATCGATGACCATAAGCTGATTAATTCCTTCTGCCTCCAAAACCACCACCTCTGTTTCCTCCTCCGTTTCGTTGGTCACGCATCATGTTCATATTTTTTCCGCCCATACGGTTAAGCGCATAAGTAAAAGAAAACATAAAATAACGTTTTAAAACATTATAGCTTACATCCTGAATGGTATTATTATTTGCTGTCCTGGTGATGCCTTGATTTTGATTTAATAAATCGTTTACTGCAGCTTTAAGCGTACCTCTATTTTTGAACATTAGCTTGCTTATGTAAGAATTTATTAGCGTAAAGTGTGTATCAAAACCTTCTCCTCTGCCAGTATTCTGATTATAATCGGCATCGATGTTCCAGCGGATATCGCCCGGGAAAAGATAACTTACACTCACATTCGGACTAAAAGTATAAAACCTTGTATTTGAGTTTGGCTGAACAGAATAAGTAGCTCGATTTATAGAACCATTTACTCCCGCAGTTAAATCCAATTTATCTAAGTTAGATACTAATCGATATCCATTGGTAATGCCCCAACTGTTGGTAATATTTTTTAAGGAGTTGGTGAAATTCACATCACGGTCGTAATTTCCTCCAATATTGATGTGAAAATTTAATTTATTTTCTGGTAAGAAAGGTAAACCGAGCGAAGATGAAATACTCCCCGAATAAGTTCCGTTTACATTAACAGGCAAAATGGCAAGTTTACCTTGGTCTACACCGCTTTGAATTAAGCTACTGCTGTTTGCAATCCGGTTGAGGGTTTGCGTTAAGTTCATATTTACAAAAAGCGACCGATTTTTACCAACAGTAAAAGTGTTATATGCAATGCGTAAGTTATTATTAAACTCTGGTTTTAAATCAGGATTACCAACCGGAATACTTTGCGTATTGGTATTATTTGGTATAGGCTGTAATTGTTGTATGGTTGGCTGATTTGTAGTTCCGCGATAATTGATAACCAAACGCTTACTATTGCTAAAATTATATCTATACATTGCCGATGGCGTATAATTGAAAACATTTTGCTTCAGCGTAAAACCCTGACTTATATTATTATTTGTGCGGTCGGTATTTTGAACTGCCATGCCTAAATTCCAGTTAAACCTTTTGCCATTACCATTAAAGCTGAAACCGGCAGTATTGGTTAAAATTGTGTTTTCATAAGAATTACTGTAGGTTAAATCTAAAATATCATATTGCAGCGTAGCAGGATTGAAATTATAGGTAAATCTGTCAGATGTATTGTGGTTATACCCATTCTGATAGTTTAATTCCAGATTTAAACTTTTGGATAATGGCTCCGTATAAACAAGCCTTGAATTCTGATTAATCGATTCGCTAGTTTGATCGTTAAACTGATTGGTAATTTTTTGGGTAGTTACACCTGCATTGGTTGTGTTATCTACAATGTTGTTGTAATTATCGGCATCGTTATTATTAATACTTGTATTTAAGTTTAATGAAAGTGTTCTTCCTCTTCTCTTAAACTTCCGTCTAAACAATATATTATTATTGATAGATGGCGAGGTATTTTTATTGTTTAAGGCCTGTGTTCCATTGGTGGTATAGGTACTATAATCTCTGGTGTAAAAACTATTATTTGAACTTTCATTGTTTGTGTAACTTAATGTAGGCTGAATTCTTAATGAGGTTAAGGAATCTATTTTTGTATCAACCATAAAGTTTAACCGATGATTTAACCTATTTGCGGTATTGTTTTGATTGTTATTAAAAATGGTTGTGATATCACCCAAAAGATTTTGTGTAACACTATTTCGCAAAACGAGGTTTTCGGTTTTATTGAAAAAATAACTGGCATTAATCTGGGTTTGGTCAGTATAGGTATCTGCGAAATTAAAACCCAATGCATTTGTTGTGGTGATACCAGTTCCTCTGCCTCCTGCCCCACCATTACCACCTAAACCACCACCAAAATTTTGCTTGTTTACATTATTAAACTGCGCCACCAAACTCATTTGCTGATCTTGATTAAAGCGATTTAGATTTGCATTTGCATCATACCTATCATCAGAACCATAGCCAATGCTTGTATTTCCGAAGTAACCGTTTTTCTTATTTTTTCTTGTGGTGATGTTAATGATCTTAGTTCGGGTTCCATCATCAACACCCGTAAACTGAGCCTGATCAGATAATTGATCAACAATCTGTATTTTATCAACCATATCTGCGGGGAGGTTTTTGGTTGCCAAAAGTGGGTCGTTGCCGAAAAACTCTTTGCCATCAACCATTACTTTGGTTATGGTTTCACCTTGTGCTTTTACGGCTCCGGCTTTATCTACCTCAACACCTGGAAGTTTCTTGAGCAAATCTTCAACTACTGCATTTTCTACAGTTTTAAAAGAACTGGCATTAAATTCAAGCGTGTCTTTTTTAACAACAATTGGTGGTACTTCGGCTTTAATTTCAACAGTTTGTAAATCAATGGCACTTCCATCTAATATAATATCGCCAAGTGCAATTTCATTTTTATCAGCAGTAATTGAAAAATCTTTATTATTATTTTTCAAACCAATATAAGCTGCATAAATTTTATAATTACCTGGCTGAAGGTTTTTGAATGAGAATTTACCATCTTCGCCTGTGGTACCCGACACCACAACGCTTGAATCTTTAAGGTTTTTTATTACGATTGAGGCATAATCTAAAGGTTTTCTATCTTTCGATTGAACGACCCGACCGCTTACCATTCCGGGTTTTTGCTGGGCAAATGTTGATAGAGATAAAAATAGTAAAAGGCAGGTAAAAAATGTTTTCATTTGGTTAACGAGTAGTCTGTGTGTTATTGACTATCAAGCTACTGAAAGGTTTGTTTTATTATTGGTAACAATTGGAATACAAAAAAGCCTATCGCTTTTAACGATAGGCTTCTAAAAATTTTAAAATTAAATTTTAAAACCGCATACGTGGTGCACCACCACCCATTCCAGGCATTTGAACATCATTACCAATGTTTCTGCCACCAATACGTGTTAACGAATAAGTAAATGAGAACATGTAATAACGTTTTAATACGTTATAGTTTAAATCTGTAATTGCGTTGGCTGTTGCCGTACGACTAATTCCTTGATTTTGATTTAAAGCATCATTTACAGCAACTTTAAATGTGCCACGGTTTTTGAAAAACTGGCGACTGATGTACGCATTAACCAAAGTAAAATCGGTATTAAAGCCTTCACCTCTACCTGTGTTTTTCATATAATCCAAATCAACCGCCAATCTAATATTTCCAGGAAAAAGATAAGAAACAT
Organism: Pedobacter aquatilis; assembly: GCF_032678425.1. Lineage (GTDB taxonomy): Bacteria > Bacteroidota > Bacteroidia > Sphingobacteriales > Sphingobacteriaceae > Pedobacter > Pedobacter aquatilis_B. The sequence goes on from NZ_JAVTSG010000001.1 coordinate 929,314, forward strand.
CAAAACTTGGATTTAAGGTAAAGAATCTTGTGTTTGAATTTGGTGTTGCAGAATAAGTTGCTCTCGTTACCGTACCACCAATTCCAGCCGTTAAATCAAGCTTATCTAAATTAGTAACAAACCTGTAATTATTTGTTAAGCTCCAGTTATTGGTGATGTTGTCGACACCGCTGGTAATGTTCGTTCCTCTAGAATAATTTCCACCTAAAGTTGCATTTAAGTTTAGTTTATTGTTTGGAAGAATTGGCTGACCTAAAACGACGTTGGCATTTCCGCTATAATTACCATCAACATTTATAAAGGTTGAAGCAATTTTACCATAATTTATATCTGCAATATCAGTGATAACCGATTGACTTGATGCAAAAGCATTAAAGGTTTGTGTTAAATTCAAAAACACGGCAAAGAAACGCATCTTAGCAAAAGCAAAATTATTATAACGAACACTTAAAGTATTGTTAAATGCAGGTTTCAAATTAGGGTTACCCAAAATAACAGATTGCGTATTGGTATTATCCGGAATAGGTTGAATCTGATCGATTGTTGGTTGAGCAGTAGTTCCTCTATAGTTAATAAATAACCTTTTGCTATTGCTGAAATTATATCTGAATTGTGCCGATGGTGTTAGGTTAACAAAGTTTTGGGTAAATACAACTCCTGTAGTTAAGTTGGTATTCTCCCTGTTAGTTTGTTGGCCTGCAATACCAATATTCCAATTGTATTTTTTCTGTGTTACGGTATAACTTAAACCGGCAGCATTTGTTAAAGTCTGGTTTTCGTAATGGTTAGAATAGGTATTATCAATCAAATCGAAGTTGCCAGTTATCGTATTAAAGTTGAAGATATTTCTATCAGAGGTACTGTTATTAATACCATTTTGATAATTTAATTCTAAACTTGTTGTTTTGGATAATGGCTCTGTATATACAACTCGTGTGGTATTGGTAATATTATGACTGCTTAAATCATTCAACTGATTGGTTAATTTCTGGGTAGTTACACCGTTTAGTGTACTATTTTCCGAAATGTAGTTGATGTTATCCGAATCGCTATCATTAATGGCAGTATTAATATTTAATGATAAGGTACGTCCTCTACGTTTAAACTTTTTTCGCACCAAAATATTATTGCTGATAACCGGAGTAGAATTATCTGTTGTGAAATTCTGATTACCAATGGTATTCGTTATTCCGCTGGCGATAACGTTATTTCTAACATAGTTTTGCAAGCTCAAACCTTTGTTCTCGGTGTAAGCCACATTCGGCTGAATTTTAATACTGGTGCTCGAATCCAATTTAGTATCAATCATAAAATTAAATCTATGATTGGTTCTATCGCTGTTACTATTTAGGTAATTATTTACATTTTGAGAAGTATTGCCTAATAAAGTTTGTGTATTACTGGTTTGCTCATTAAATACTGAAGATTTATTGAAGAAATAACTCCCCTGAATTTGCGTGCCATCTTTATAAGTATCGCCAAAATTTAAACCAGCAGCATTTGTAGTTGTGATACCGCCGCCGCCTGATGATGAATTACCACCACCAATATTGAAACCTCGACCACCGCCGCCACCGCCGCCAAATCCGTTACCCTGACCGCCGCCGCCACCAAAGTTTTGTTTATTTACATTATTAAACTGACCAATAAAACTAAATTGTTGGTCGTTATCAAACTTATTTACGTTTAAACTGGCATCGTAACGGTCGTTAGTTCCATAACCCACTGTACTATTTCCAAAATAGCCTTTTTTCATGCCGCTTTTGGTTGTAATGTTTAAGATTTTACTACGTGTGCCATCATCTACACCGGTAAATTGTGCCTGCTCTGATAATTCATCAATAACCTGAATTTTATCAACCATATCCGCCGGAAGGTTTTTTGTCGCTAATAATGGGTCGCTACCAAAAAACTCTTTACCATCTACCTTTACACGTGTTACTGTTTCGCCACCAGCTTTAATGCTACCATCCTTGGCAACTTCAACACCCGGAAGTTTCTTTAAAACATCTTCAACAACTGCATTTTCCCTAACCTTAACCGATTTTGCATCGTATTCTAAAGTATCTTTCTTAACAACAACAGTCGGAACCTGAGCCGTAACGTTTACATCGTTCAGATTTAAACCATCATCATCCATCGCGATGTCGCCAACATTTACCGCAGCTTTTGCAACTGTAATGTTTTTATTGGTTGTTTTTAAACCTAAAAATGCGGCTATAACTCTATAATTACCTGCCGGGATGTTTTTAAACGAGAAAGTTCCATCAGGGTTAGATTGACCCGATGCAACAACAGAGGAATCTTTTAAACTTTTAACCGCAATAGTAGCATAGTCTACTGGCTTTTTATCTTTGGCATTAATAACGCGACCATTAATCGCACCGCCATTCTGCGCCTGAGCAAAGTATCCACAAAAAATAAGAACAAGAAATATTGCTCTTTGAACGTAAATTTTCATCAAAAATTGAATATAATTAGTACAAAACTATGCTATCAGACTAAGGGAATGCTGAAAGGTTTGTTAAGGGATGTTAAATATAAAGTAACATTTTAAATACAGCTTAGAAAACAAAAGTTTGCCTTTAAACTATTAATGCCATTTATTTTTGTGATGGATAAGATTTGTAATACACTTTAGGGCAATTACAATTCTTTTTGAAGATGCTGCAACCACTTAATGTAATTACAACAAATAGTAAGATTAAACTAATTGGTTTTTTCATTGAAATTTAATTTATGCAATAGAACATAACTAAATACGGCCATAAAGCAGCCTAACATATCACTTGTAAAATCCCACCACTCCGCAGAGCGATAAGTAAAAACTTTCCATTGCAATAACTCAATTCCACCACCAATTATTGCGTTAATCAGTATGATTTTAAAAATAGTTAAGGTTCTGAAACCAAAACTATGTTGATAATTGATTTTCCCGTAAAATAGCAATACCGATAAAATATAAAAGAAACCCAAATGAGCCATTTTATCGAATCCAGTAAAGAAAAAACCAGAACCTTCTTTCTCCGGAAGATGGATATTACAAAGCACTAAAGTCACAACTGTCCATAATATGGCCCATTTTTGTGTTTTTAGTGCTTTGAACAAGGTCGTTGAATTATGCGCCAACTAATGCCTGGTAAGCGTCTGCAGTAAGTAATGCATCTACATCAGCAGCGTTAGATAATGAAACTTTCACCATCCAGCCTTTACCATATGGGTCAGAGTTTACCAATTCAGGATTATCATTTAATTCAGCATTAACTTCTAACACAGTACCAGCAATCGGCATAAATAAATCAGAAACAGTTTTAACAGCTTCTACAGTACCAAAAACTTCTTCTGCAGCTACTTCAGTCCCTACGCTATTGATATCCACGTAAACGATATCGCCTAGTTCACGCTGAGCAAAATCAGTAATACCGATATAAGCTTCGTTTCCTTCTACTTTAACCCATTCGTGGTCTTTAGTATATTTTAATTCTGATGGAAAATTCATTTTATAATTATTTGTTTATCAATAAGTTTTGTTAGTTACGACTGAGCCAGTGCAAACATTTTATTGTTTTAGCATTTGCTCGCGTCAAAAATACATATTAGTTTGATGAAAGCAATAATAGGAGGTAACATTAAAATGATATTGTTAATCTATTTGAGCAGCATTTATTCCTTAAACGCATTAAAAAATATATTTAATAATTTAATTGCAGCTTGTCTCCCTTTCCTGCCAGGACAGAACTTCTCGTAATCATGAAGCGCATAGAAGTTTAAGGGCTTAATCGAGGTCTTGGTTACTAACAGGATATAAATTCCACCGGCATCATCAATTGACATCACTCCTTTGCCTTTAACTAGCGGGCATCCCTCACCATCAACGGCATCATCGTTAATATTCCATGGCTTTAATTTCATTACTTGGTTCCAGAATAGCCAAAGGGAATCTGGAGACTTATCAACAACCTTGAAAAATCTATTGATTGACACTGACTCTTTCCAAAACTCATCATAATGATTGCTATACATTTCTTTTGCCATGGTCTTCGGCAGAGTACTATTAATTTTCAGAGTGTATTTTGGTTGCTTGTAATCGTAAGTATTTATAGTGTCTCCTTTTTTACTAAGAAACTGCACATTAGGACTTCTCTTCCAAACGCTATAATGTTGAATAAGGATAGTTGTATCAGCTATGCGTTGCATTGCTTTAACAATGGGACTATCAGCGAATTGAACTTGTGAACAAACTGACAGATAAGTAAAAAGAAGAAAAATAGTAATCATTAATTTATTCATGCTTACAAGATGATGAAAGTATACTTATTCCACAAATCACTTGTTAGCATTCAAACAAATTTAATTCAAGGTAAACCTCAAGCTAAAACCAAAATTACTGAACGATGTATTGAACGCCTGCGAAGTATATGGCTTGGTAATATTCGAATCGTAAAATAACCGAATATTGAATTTCTGGTTTAAAACATAATCCACCGTTGGTCTTAGTGTGATATTTTTTGCGCCAGATGATACTTCTGTTTGCGCCACTTCTTGGTTATTTCTATCGGTAACCGTTCTGTAGATTACTGTTTTATTATCTCTAATCGCAACATCAAGCTTGAAATCCATATTGTTATCCATTTTTAGGCTTTTAAACCAACCGAAAGGAAAACGGAATTTATTGGTTCGGTAACCGAAACCGACAACAATATTATTTTCTGAAAGTTGCGCCAACTGACTATTCGTTAAACTTAAACCCAATAATCTAGAACGGTTCAATTCGATGTTTGCGGTAATGTTATTTTTTAAACGTGTGTCTATACCAATCAAAGGAGAGAAATATTCTGAAACGGTTACCTGTGCAAACTGAAACTGTGGTAAAAAGTTATTATTCGCATCTCTTGTGAATACAGAACCGTTGTTTTCCTGGTAACGAAGTAGTGAATTGTAGCCATTAATATTATATGCCGAACGGTAACCATGCTTAATATCTACTGATGAGAATCTATCGGCAATAAAAGGAATTTTTGTCAATCCATTATAGGTTAAGCTCCAGTTTGGCAAAGGTATTTTAGGGAAAGAACTCAATTTCGAATTACTTGCATCTTTACCTGAATAAGCAGCCAAAAATGCTGCAATTACCACATCCTGACTTTCCTTGCCGTAACCATCTGCATATCCGTTTGTGATACCTTGAGAGTTTGGATTTTGCCCACCCAATCGGCTAGACATAATCATGCGGTTTGAAATAAATCTGTTGTATAAAGTAGAAACAGTACTTGCATTATTTTCCTTAAACGCTGTTCCGATAGCGATGTAAGAAATACTATAATCTCCGGTAGTAATTGCGCTCAGATTTTCGAAAGAAGAAACACTTGCCACATACCGGAAATTAGTTGAGAAATTCCTCGTTTGCGCTCGGTTTGCTCTGATGGTAATTCTTAAATCTTTAATCGGTTCTATCTGCCCGGTTAACTGAAAGTCTTCTCTGAGTGTATTAATATATTGCTGGTTTTGCAAAGTATCTGTAGTTAACCAGCCATTGTTAAGCGCCATATCTCTTATGTCTCGCTGACTACCAAAAACAAAGCCCAAACCAGGAGCACCCGTTATATTATCAATACCTAAATATCTTGTTGTTGGTAAATAACCCGGCAAAAACGTACCCTTAGTTTGTACATAATTAAGATTTACATTTTTTATACTGGTAAGTAAGTTGATGAAAAACTTCTTAGCGCCACCTTCTTCACTATTGTTTGCATTTCGAATAAAACCAAACTTACTGTAAAGGCTATTGAAATTAAATGTTGGATTTACCTGAATATTCCTGCTGTTTTGAACCGTATTGCCCAAATTAATATTCGGGTCATTCAAAGTTGCTAAAGGTTCAGTTTGCCAGTTAAAATTTGTACCATACTTCGTTAATAAAGTAACCCAGTTTAAGCCTGGAATTTTATTAATCGGCACGGCATAAGTTACGTTTAAGTTGTGGTTATAATCCGTTGTTCTACCCAAACGTTTTAAATTTTGCCATACGGTATCCCTTTTCAAACCCTCAATTCTTCCATCGGGTTCATCAATTATCGAATAATTCGTAGCATTAAAATCAAGTTGTAGAGAACGGGTTAAATTCCATGCGATGCCATACAAACGGCTCATCCTGAAATTTTTATTAAATGTTTTACCATAGCCGTTCTGAAGTAGAGGAATCGTATTATTTGGGTCGTTATTTCTCAGCGTATTCTCCGAATATAACCTGTCTACATCCACACGGAAATTTATCGCACTCGGTAAAATGCTAAAGTTGAAATCTCTGAGAATAGAAAGCATATTCGATTTTATAATCTTTTCAAAAGGCGCATAACTTCTTGCTTCTTTAGAATAACTATACTGCAGAGAGCCCCGATAATTATTCTGAATACTGTTCTGATTTATAAAATCACGATGATCATATTGGGTGTAAGCATAGCTTGCTGAAAAGTTTTCGATATCCCAAAGCCTTACCGGCTTGGTGTTATTGGTTCTTTCTTTTCTAACATTTGTAAAATTGATACCCCGCCTTACCGTGTAATCCTGCGCAAAGTTTAATATCGAATCCTTTTGTTCTTTGGTAGATTGGTCTAAAGCATTTTTCAGCTCAATATCCGGTGTCCGAGGGTTAAACTGTGGTGTAGCAACCTGCTTAGAATAACTTACAAACATTGGTATTTTAACACCCGATTTCTGAGGCAGAAACTTACCTAACTCAACTGCAGAAGAAACATCTAATAAAACATTATCAGCACGATTTCTTTCGCTCACGCGAGAATCGATGGAACCAAAACCAATTGTCGATTTACTTCCTGAAATATTTACGTCAGCAAAATCTGCCAGTTTTAAATTTAATCTGGCTGTTGCTGCCCATCCACCCCGTTCATCAAATTCTGTTAAACGAAGTTCGTTAAACCAAACCATTACGCTTTTATCCAAACCATCATCACGCCCCGGGCTTGCTAAATTTCTAAGCGGATTTTTTACCCCTAACATGTAAATTCTAACCTTACTCATATCGGGCTGTCCTTTAACAATAATAGTCCTTACGCCATCAGAATAAGTAAAAGGGACATTTATCGGCCAAGGCTGTCCGTTAGGTTGTTTAGCTACATTACGAGCCAACTTTGCATTTTGGAACAATGTTAAATCAATATCCATCCGATTTGCATCCGGCCAAATTGCATCTGGGTCAGAAGTTCCTGGTGTAGTAATTTTTAGCGGAATATCGTACTCGTAATAGTTATCCTGATTATCTGTTCCAATTCTTAAGAATGCAGCAACATCGCCATCATTTATCAGTTGGTTATTAAATGCTTCCGCATGGATAAACATTTCCAACCTTTTGTATGAGCGGAAATCGCTATAAGCTGTTTTGAAAGCTGCACGTCCGTAACCATCTCGAAGTGTTTTCACGCCCAACGCCAACGATTGCTCATTTAAACGGGTATCTCCACGGTAATTACTGTAATCCCTTTCTCTGATAATTCCTGGTGGCGTTACGTACGGAATTGGTGTACGCCGTCCATTTTCTTCGATATTTACAGTGGAAACCTCAACAGTAGAATTATCCGGAGTGAGCAATGGTAAGCTTGGGTCTACAATAACCTGATCGGCACCATTTTTAGCATTAAACTCCCGCCATTCGCCACGAATTAACTGCAATTTTGCGAAACGCATAATCGTTGTATCTGCAAAATTGGTCATAAACATCCTAAAGAAACGGATGGATTTAAAATCCTGAATGTTACCAACCTTTTGTTGATAATCCCCAATCGGCACACGGAACTGATACCAACTTACTGCCTGACTATTTCCATTAGCAAGCCTCACCGTTGAAGTTACCTTATCGGTAATATAATTTTGCCCAACAACTAAATCTGCCGGACGCATAGATACTTTATATTGAAAATACTCATCGCTTTGCGTCATGTTATTATCGCGATTAATATCCTCACCATCGGGTAAAGAAGTTGAAGCCGAGTTTTCTAATCCAAGCTCTTCTTGAGATTGTTGCGAAGTTTTAGAGTTCCCTTCAGGGCCGTTATACCTTTCATAGCGTTTTAATATACCTGCATTAATCTGATCTAAAGCCGGACCTCGGAAATAGGCGTAATCATCTGAAGATGGATCGGCATCGATAATGGCCGCCGCTGCCGGGCTCAACTGTGCTTTAATCGTATTAATTGCATTGGCAAATTTTGTCCGTTCGTTCTGGTTTGATAAACCATCCAAACCAACATCCTGCGCTCTACGGGCATCCGGATCGTTATCAAAAGCTTGTATAACAGGTTGCAATTTTGGAACACGACCCCAAGCAGTTTCATCATATTTTGATGGATCTTCATTGGCTGGCAAACCATTTTCCAATGATTTACGTCCGTCTTTTAGAATATCCTCAGAAATATTACCAAGATTGAAATAAACATCACCGCCAGCTGTATTACTTTTATTGTAAATGAATGGATCTAAAACCCAAAATTCTATAAAGCCCACATTCAAGGCTTCAAAATCATTCGTTTCTATTCTACGTTGAAAACCACCCCAATTATTTCTTGGATTGAGCAAAGTTCCATCTCTATTGAAACCCGTAGTTCGGTAATTGTATGGTCCACGAATGGTTGGGTAGTAAGCAACATCTAAAGTGGTAATATTTAATGCCTGTCCGGTTGCAGTTTGCTTAAATGGGAAAACCTCTTGCTCTATAACCTCACGAACGTAATGATTAGAAAGTTCGTTTCTATTATTACGAATATTTGCGGGCGTTGTTGAAGCCGCAGCGTTGTAGAATGTTGGGTCGATATTATAAAACGCAACCCTTGCCCTGTTGTATCCATACTCTAAATTATCAATTAACTGAGATTCTGGAAAAAGTTGCGGTGTACCAGAAAGTTGCCAGGAAATTGCACCTTTCAAATCGATAATCGACCTAGAAGCTTCAAAATCATCAAGATAACTAACACCATTTCTACTTCCTGCAAAATCTAAAGCCCTCGGATGCCCCGGAATAAGTTGTGCATACTCTCCATAAAAAGTGACGCTCGATGGCGCTTTGGTAGAAATGAATGGTATTTTATCAACCAGTTTAGTTAAGAACCTTGACGGTGAACTATAATTGATATCAGCACCCCAAATGGTATTTGAAATCGGTTCTTCGCCCAGATTAACTTTTTGAGTAAGAGGCTTCTCGGTAAGATTCATTATCGTACCGCCCAAATTTAACTTGTTATTAACCTTATAATCTAGCCTTGTACCAAATAGCGAACGTTGTTGCAAGCCAAAAAGCTCATTATTTTCTGTTGTAATTCGTATCGGCTGACCAGAAATTAAAAGTGCCTGATTAATGATACTTACCCTTCCACCCTGATAATCGACAGTAAAATCTACACCTTCTACCAAAGGCATTGTTCCGGCGAAAACTTTAACAGAACCTTCGGGAACATTTATTGCATTAAGGCTAAATTCTGATGAAACATCAGATTGGTAATGACCTTTAAATACAAATCTGTTCTTATCCTGAAACAGCTGTTTGGCAATGGTTTGCGTCGAATCGTACAATGCCGTAAAAGTGTACTTATCAATAAGTGCTTGTTCTCCGGGTGCAAATTTTGCGGCTAAATCCTTTCCAAAGGGTTCAATTACAGGGAAAATTATTCTTCCGTTTGCAGGGTCGATGGTAATATAGCCCGTATTAGTATTGTTAAGCAAGGCTGATAAACCAGTTCCGCTTAAATTAGAACCAAAGGTTGAACTATTATTTGCCGTATATGTATTTGTTGCAGAGCCAAAGGCATTATTTGCAGGCACGAAATCGAAAACACCATCAGATTTCCTTTCGTTCTGAGGATTTAACCTATCCACTTCAGTCAGGTTTATCCACTGTTTATTGGCGGTGTTCTGTCCTTCAGTCATTACCGGACTTTCAACGCCACTTTGGTTATCAATCCGGTAAACATCCAACCTAAAATTCTGACTGCTGATTTGATAGCCACCAATAGAATAGATGTTTTTCATCATCAGATCCCAGGTTGGCAGGTTAATTTTGGTAGTTTCGTTTTTTAATAATTTTGCATATAAAACTTTTGGTGTGGCACCGTCAAAAGTAACATCTGTAGAAAATTCCCCTACCTGATATTCTACGCCATTGTAAGTGTATCGATAGGCAACGGCCAAAACTTCATCGCCATTTAAACCATTATTTAGGGAGATATAACCAAGTTGCGGCTGAAAGGTAAACTCTCTATCGGTTAGTTTTCTGGCATAAATTAATTTAGCAAAGTTATCCGTTCCGCCATTTCCCTGAAAGTAGGAAATTACATCGTTCGAGTTTGTAAGCCTTGCACCTGCCGGAAGGTTTTGTAATAAATTATTCGATTGTTGTGGAAACCCTGTAGCTGTTGTTCCGGCCGGAAGTGCAGAAGTTCCACCTGTGATTTGCGCAGTATTAAACGGGCTGTTTTCGCCTAAGTCAATTAATCCCAAAACGTCGCGAGAATCGGTAGTGTTGCCCGCCTTATTTGTTATCCAAACTTCAATTTTTGTAATCTGAATAGGCGAAGTTATAATCGGTGCATTAGCTAAATTTCTGTTGTAGGTATTTCTGAAGTATTGCGATAGGAAAAAGTGACGATTGGCTTCATAATTATCTGCACTAACCCTAAAATCATTTGATTGTGCACCATTCGTAATTTTAATCTCTCTTGATTGTGATTTCTGCTGGGTGTAAACACTCGTGACATTTAACTTGCCAAATTGAAGTTGCGTTTTCAAACCGAACAAAGCCTGTGTACCAGAAATTAAGCTCGTATTTAGTGGCAAACTCACATTACCTGCTTCAATTTTTTTAATGATATCATCTGGTCCACCCGTGTAATCCAACTTAATTTGATTTTCGAAATCGAACTGGGCTTCGGTATTGTAATTACTTTTGATTTTTAATTTTGTACCAATGTTTCCAATTAAATCCATCTGGATTCTTTGATTGAAATCGAAATTTGTTTGAACCCTTTGGCGCTCGTTAAATAATGGATTTTCGTTTCTGTTCGTGCGACCAAGAAAAGTCAATTCGGCCTCGCCACGAGGTTGAATATCGATAGTTGTACCACCGAATAACTTTTCAAAAGCTTTACTATTTACCTGAATTTGTGGAATAACACCTGTGTTTCTAAAATCGCTAACCTCAGCATTGGAAATACTTCTCCAATTGCCACGCTTAACCTCACTGTTAACCAATCGTTGGTACTCATCAATTGTTAAATATTGAATACTGGTTACGTATTTATCGCCAACTAAATCTTTTACAATGTACCGTTTGGTTTTAGGTTCAAACTCTACCGTTCTTTTTAAACCATTTGGAAGTGGATAAAAAGGATTGGTGGTTGGACTTAAACCAAGCAATTGTTTTTCGCGGAGGCTGAAGTTATTTTTTAACAAAGAGGTATCCGCTTTGCCAGTTACAACTTGAGCAAAGCTGTTTTTTGTGGCAAGTAGAAGTGGGATGAGAATTAATAGGGTAAATATTCTCTTCAAAGGCGGTTAGTCTATAAGTTCTTCAAGGCTTGTTTAATTAGCTGCTCTACCGAAAGCGTTCCTTCTGTTACTTTTAAAATCTGATCGATAGTTTTTTCGGCTGTTTGTTTGGCGAAACCGAGCATCACTAATGCTGATAACGCTTCATCTTTAACGGTATTGTGTTGAGGTACAGAAATTAATGAATCCACACCTTCCTTTTTCAGTTTATCCTGCAACTCTAAAACCAGGCGTTGTGCGGTTTTTGCACCTAAGCCCTTAATCCGTTGTATTAAAGGGTAATCTGCATTAACAATTGCGGCTTGGATTTCGGTTGGCGTAATGGATGAGAGAATCATCCTTCCTGTATTCGGGCCAATGCCCGAAACAGAAATTAAATGTAAAAATAAACGGCGTTCGCCCTCATCAGCGAAGCCGTATAATGTATGTCCATCTTCCTTAACATGTAGCCAGGTATAAAGCTTACACCTTTCTGTTTCGGCAAGACTACTGTATGTATTTAACGAAATATTAATATGATAACCGATTCCTCCCGCTTCTATTACAACATAGGCAGGGTTTTTAAAGGTAAGTTTACCATCAATGTAGGCGTACATATTGAGATTTCGAATTACAATTTTAGAATTTTAATTTAAAGCTAATTGCAGTTAAAAGCAATTAATAACTTATTTTTTTGCTGATGTTTTTGTAAAAATACCTTTTCGCTTAGCACCACCTGCCGATTCTTCCTTTGCTTGTGCATCAGCAACGGCAATGGTAACCATATTCACAATTTCACGCACCGAACTGCCTAATTGCACAATATGCACAGGCTTATTCAAACCTAACAAAATCGGACCAACAGCCTCAGCACCACCAAGTTCCTGCAATAATTTATAAGCAATATTACCAGCTTCCAGGTTTGGGAAAATTAATGTATTTGCAGGTGCATCTGCCAGTGTACTGAAAGGGAAATTATCTTTCAACAATTCGTTATTCATGGCAAAGTTTCCTTGCATTTCGCCATCCACTACAATTTCCGGATGCTCCTTATGCAAAATATTTACAGCCTTTCTAACTTTCTCGGGTGTTACACCATCATTTGAACCAAAGTTTGAATAAGATAACAAGGCAACCCTTGGTTTAATGTTAAATTGCTTAACCGATTTCTCTACCAATAACGTGATGGCAACAAGTTCTTCGGCAGTTGGGTCTACATTTACAGTAGTATCTCCAAAAAATACCGGACCTTTTTTAGTCATCATCATATACATACCAGCAACGCGTTTCACCGATGGGTCTACACCAATTACATGTAATGCAGGTTTAATGGTATCGCCATAGTTTTTGGTTAAGCCAGAAATCATTGCATCAGCCTCACCAAACTCAACCATCGATGCTCCATAATAATTTCTATCTCTCAATAGTTTTGTTGCATCGCTGGCAGAAATCCCTTTACGCTGACGTTTTTTGTACAAAGCATCGGCATATTGTTTCGTCTTCGCCGGATTTTGCATCTGATCGATAATTTCAACGCCATCTAACTCCAACGCATGAGCATCAATAATATCTTGTATCTTTTCTCTGTTACCCAATAAAATCGGAATTGCGATTCCCTCATCTTTAACGATTTGAGCCGCTTTTAAAATTTTATAATTATCAGCCTCTGCAAAAACTACTCGTTTAGGATCAGACTTTGCTTTGTTGGTGATGGCACGCATGATAACATCATCCAAACCTAGGCGTTTTCTTAACTCTTCATGATAAGCATCCCAATCGGTAATAATTTTGCGGGCTACTCCGCTTTCAATTGCTGCCTTTGCAACCGCGATCGAAACCTCGGTAATTAACCTAAAATCAACCGGTTTTGGAATAATATAATCCTTACCAAACTTAAGGTTACGGGCATTGTAAGCAAGATTTACAGCTTCTGGAACAGATTTTTTCGCCAGTTCTGCAATTGCCTTAACGGCTGCAATCTTCATCGCTTCGTTAATGGTTGTTGCACGAACGTCTAACGCTCCGCGAAATATGTATGGGAAACCCAGAACATTATTAACCTGGTTTGGATAATCAGAACGACCAGTTGCCATAATAATATCCTTACGGGTTTTTACAGCAAGTTCGTAAGCAATTTCCGGGTTTGGATTTGCCATTGCAAAAACAATCGGGTTTTTCGCCATACCAACCAACATTTCTGGTTGGATAACATTTCCTGCTGATAGGCCGATAAATACATCGGCGCCTTTCATGGCATCACCGATATTTTTAATGTCTTTTCTGGTTGTAGCGAAACTCATTCGCATATCATCCAAGTCAGTACGTTCGGTGGTAATTAAACCATTAATATCGAACATCACTAAGTTTTCGGCTTTCACACCTAGAGATAGATACATTTTAGAGCATGATACTGCAGCAGCACCAGCGCCACTTACCACAACCTTAATTTTATCTATTTTCTTTTTCTGGATTTCGATAGCATTTAACAACGCTGCTCCAGAAATAATCGCCGTTCCGTGCTGGTCATCGTGCATTACAGGAATATTCATTTCCTCTTTTAAACGACGCTCAATTTCAAAACACTCAGGCGCTTTAATATCTTCTAAATTTACCCCACCAAATGTTGGCTCCAAAGCCTTAACGATTTTAACAAAATCATCAACATTTTTGGTATCTAATTCTAAATCGAATACATCGATATCGGCAAAAATTTTGAATAACAAACCTTTACCTTCCATAACCGGCTTGCCTGCTTCAGGGCCAATATCGCCCAAACCTAAAACGGCTGTACCATTACTGATTACCGCAACAAGATTTCCTTTTGCGGTGTATTTATAAACATCATCTGTATTATTAGCTATTTTTAAACAAGGTTCTGCAACACCCGGCGAGTAAGCCAAGGTTAAATCGCGTTGCGAAGTTGTTGGTTTTGTAGGTACTACTTGTATTTTTCCTGGCCGCCCTTGCGAGTGGTAATCGAGTGCATCTTGCTTTCTATTGATATTACTCATTAAGTAACTTATTAGTGACGGCGCAAAGGTACAATTCTTTTTATAAGGCTTAACATAAAAAGGCTACTGAATAAAAAGAATAAGCAATCCTTAAATTGTTTAAATAATCATTAAGCTACTTCGACAGCCAATCTATATCTAATTAGGCTAATTCTTAAGATATAGGTTTTTATTTTAACATTCAATTATGAATTAAGCAATTTGGAAACGTTTTCTTAATCCTAAATAGAATTTTAGTTAATACTGTAATAACAATTTTGCACCATAAATCAGAAAAACTAATCATGGTCAAAAATTTACTCTTAGCAGTATTAATGCTGTGTTTCTGTGTTTCAAGTTCCCTAAAAGCACAAACAACACAAGCTTCAATTTCCGGTAAGGTTACCGATGAAAAAAAACAACCAATTCCAGGCGTTTCTGTTCAGGTTAAAAACAACTCAACAGGTTTTACAACCCGAACATCAACAAACGCACAAGGAGAATACACCTTTAAAGAACTTCCTTTAGGTGGACCATATACCATAAAGGCACTTTACATTGGTTATGCTGAGCAGAACAGAACAGGTTTTATGCTGAACCAGGGAGATGCGGTTATTGTAGCCATCAACATGCAAGAATCAGCTCAAAATCTTGGCGATGTTGAAATTAATGGTTCATCATTAAGAAATAAAGTACAACAATTTGGTGCTTCAACAGAAATTTCATCAAAAACGATGAACATTTTACCTGTAAACGGTCGTAACTTTTCTAGCTTAACAGATTTATCTCCATTAGCAGGACCGGGCGGTATTTCTGGTCAGTTAGGTTCATCTACGAATTTTACTATTGACGGTATGACGGCGAAGAACCCAACATCTTCAGGCAGTACAACCAGTCGTAGTGGTGCGCCATACTCTATCTCAATAGAAAGTGTGCGAGAGTTTAAGGTGGTAACCAATCAATACGATGTTAGCTTAGGCCGCTCAGGTGGTGGAACAATTAGTGCGGTAACCAAATCTGGTACAAACGAAGTTACAGGAAGTGCATTCGCTTATAACCGTGCAGATTTTTTAGCCAGTAAATATGACATCAGAGGAAATCCTAGAGTTAATGATTTCTCAACTTATCAATATGGTTTTAGCTTAGGCGGTCCCATCATTAAAGATAAATTACATTATTTTGCAGCTTGGGATCATCAAAGAGATTCTCGCCCATTAATTATTGCTGATATTAATTCAGATGCAGACGTTGCTCGTTTTAACATTACAAACAGTACCTTAAATAACTTTTTAGGTGTTGCGAGAAGCAAGTATGGCGTTGCTAACACACAACAATTTGGTTCTTTCGCCAAAAAAAGAGGTACAGATGCTGGATTTCTTCGTTTAGATTGGCAAATTAATGATAAGAATTTATTGACTATCAGAGATAACTATACCAATGATAGAAATCCATTAGGTTTAGGCGATAATACAGCGATAAATTTCTATGAAAGTTACGGTAATGATAAAAACGTTGATAATAGTTTATTGGCTACATTACGTTCTACAATTAGTAGCAAAGTTACCAATGAGTTAAAATTACAACATTTATATACATACCAAGCCAGTACTCAGAATGATGAGTTAGGTTTTGCTATACCAAGGGCTGTAGTTTCTAACTTAGAATCTATATCTCCTACTACTGGAGCTACACTAGCGACTGCCGTTCAAATTGGCGGACACCGTTTCGGGCAGGAAGGTTTTACCAATAACGTTTTCCAATTGGTAGATAATTTTTACTACAATACAGATAAAATCAAATATACTTTTGGTGTAGACATTATGTACACCCATGCAAAATCATTGTATGGTAGTGAAGTAAATGGACGTTTTACATTCAATAGATCAGGTACGGGAGCAACTGCGCAGACTGCTTTGCAAAACTTCGACAATTTAATACCTATTAGCTATTACAGAGAGGTTCCTTTAGTTGCCGACCCAACTGTTACAGGTAATTTATGGAATACAGCAGTTTATGGTCAAATGCAAACTAAATTAGGTAAAGGTTTAGACTTTACCGGAGGTTTACGTTTAGACTTTAGTAAATATCCAACATCTCCACTTAACCAACAACTATTTGATGCGATTGGTGTAAGAACAGATCACAAATTAAAACAGTTTTTAGTTCAGCCCCGTATTCAGTTTAATTGGGATATTAATGAAAAACATACAGACTATGTTCGCTTAGGAGCAGGTATTTTCGGCTCTGACATTAATAACTACATGACCATTAACAACCTTACGTTTGATGGTAAACACTTTGCAACGGTTGATGTAACGGGTACTGGTGTACCAACGCCTAACTTTATTGGCTACAGAAATGGAAGTGCAACAGCGCCAACTTTAGCAGCGTTACAAATTCCAACCATAAATACTTACGCTGAAGATGCTAGAATGCCAGTAGTTTATAAAGCCAACTTATCATACAATAAATTAATAAACGATAAAATACGTATTGGTATTACTGGTTATGCAACATTAGCACGTAACAACTATATGTATGTGGATAGAAACATGGTTGCAAATCCTTTCTTCAGATTATCAAATGAAGGAAACAGAGGCGTATATGTACCAGCAAATACGATTATTCCGGGTAATGGAACTACAGATTGGAAAACAGGTCGTTTAACAAATGCATTTGGTAGGGTATTAGAGTTAAACAGCAAAGGAAAAGTTAACCAATTTGCTGTGGTTGTAGATGCTACCTGGAAATACTTTAAAGATGGAGAAATTTCTGCGAGTTTTACCTACAACGATGCCAAGGATAATACTTCATTTAACGGTAACGTAGCCAATTCGGCAACTTTATCTTTACCTGTTGTTGATGATCCAAGAAACTTAAACAACATGACTTATTCGAACGGTCAATTCAGAAACAAGGTTGTTGTTTATGGAACATTGCCATCATTTTATGGTATCAAGGCTGGTATTCGCTATTCAGGTATTGGTGGTACCAGATATAGTTTATTATCTGGAGGAAACACAAATGGCGATTTCGTGGCAACAAACGATTTAGCATACATCTTCAGTCCTACAAATACAAGTGTACCAGCAGCGCTTAGAACTGCTTTACAAACTTTATTAGCCAATGGCGATGCAAGTCAAAGTTTGAAAGATTACATCACAAAATATGAGGGCACATTTGCACAACGTAATGGTGGTATAAATGGCTTTTTTGGTACAGTCGATTTAAGATTAGCCTATGAGTTTAAATTTGGCAAAAAACAAAAGTTAGAAATTTCTGGCGATTTGTTTAACGTAGCCAACTTATTTAAGAAAACCTGGGGTACATCAGAAACATTAGGTACTCAAGCACTTTACGCTGTTACTGGTTTTGATGCTGCAAGCTCGAACTACAACTACCGTTTAAATAATACAGGAGTTGTAAATCCAACGGGTAATCCTTGGCAGGCTCAAATTGGTTTGAGATACGGATTTTAGTCATAGAAAGATACGGCGTATCTTTCCAAAAAGTCATAAAAAAAGGGAATGGATTTTTATCCATTCCCTTTTTTTATGTTTGCACTTACAAACAACAAAACTTTAATGGGATTATTATTAGACTACCTGAAAAACCACAAATGGATTGTGGTTTTGGCGTTACTGCTTGCAGGTTTAAATATCGGTTTTTCACTACTAGATCCATATATAACGGGCAGAATTTTAGATCGTTTCATCAATCAAAAAGATAAATTAACCTATAGCCAATATTTATGGGGCTCTTTAGGTTTAATCGGTTTGGCTATTGGTGCGGCAATGGTTTCTCGTATTGCTAAAAACTTTCAGGATTATTTTACCAGTGTTATCGTACAAAAGGTAGGTGCAAAAATGTACGCCGATGGATTGCAGCATTCGCTGAAATTACCCTACCAAGTTTTTGAAGATCAGCGTAGCGGTGAGACCTTGGGTATTTTGCAAAAAGTACGATTAGATTCAGAGAAATTCATTACCTCATTCATCAGCATATTGTTTGTCAGTTTAATCGGGATGATTTTCGTTATCGTTTATTCTGTTTCAATAAGCTACAAAGTTACTTTGGTTTATTTCACGGCTATTCCAATCATCAGTTTTGTAAGCTGGTTTTTAAGCCGCAAGATTAAAACCATTCAACGTTCAATTGTTGGCGAAACTACTGCTTTAGCTGGCTCAACAACAGAATCACTAAGAAATATTGAATTGGTTAAAAGTTTGGGCTTAGCCGATCAGGAAATTGAAAGATTAAATAAAACCACCTATAAAATTTTAGGCCTGGAGCTTAAAAAAGTAAAGTATGTTCGCAGTATGAGCTTTGTTCAGGGTACTACGGTAAACCTGGTGCGCAGTACCATGATTTTGGTTTTGCTGCTACTCATCTTTGATAATGCCATTACCGCCGGACAGTATTTAACATTCTTGTTCTATTCTTTTTTCCTGTTTGGCCCTTTGCAAGAACTTGGCAACGTTATTTTAGCCTGGAGAGAAGCAGAAGTTTCATTAGGTAACTTTAAGAAAATTTTAAGCACTCCGATTGACAAAAAACCTGAGAACCCGGTATCCATAGAGAAGATTAAAGATTTAACCTTTAGTGATGTTGGCTTTAAACACCAAACCGCTAACAGAAATGCTTTAGAAAATATCACCTTCAAAACCCATAATGGACAAACCATCGCTTTTGTTGGTCCTTCGGGTTCGGGTAAAACAACCCTAGTTAAGTTATTGGTAGGTTTATATCAACCCAAAGAGGGCGATGTGCTTTACAACGGTATTTCGAGCAAACAGATTGATTTAGATGCCTTACGCGAAAAAATTGGTTTTGTAACCCAGGATACACAATTATTTTCGGGCACGATTAGGGAAAACTTACTTTTTGTAAACCCAACTGCAACCGATGAAGAATGTTTTAAAGTACTAAATCAGGCAGCTTGTCAAACTTTGCTGGCTCGTGCCGATAAAGGTTTAGACTCGTTAATTGGTGAGGGCGGCGTAAAAGTTTCGGGTGGCGAGAAACAGCGTTTATCAATCGCAAGGGCTTTGTTAAGGCAACCAGATATTCTAGTTTTTGATGAAGCAACTTCATCTCTAGATTCTATAACGGAAGAAGAAATTACTAAAACGATTAGAAACGTATCTGATTTAACCGACCACATTACAATCTTGATTGCACACCGTTTATCAACCATTAAGCATGCTGATGTGATTTATGTTTTAGAGAAAGGACACATTATCGAACATGGCAAACATGAGGAACTAATTGCTCAGCAAGGTTTATATCAGGCCATGTGGCGCCAACAAATTGGCGAAAGGATTGTTGAAGCTTAATACATCAGAAATATTATGCTATTACAAACTAATGTTAGCAGCAATCAAATTGCGTTATTTATTATTATCCCGGCTATTTTATGGCTGATATTGATACTTGTGGCGCTTTATCACATCTCAAGAAATAGCGGAATGAATTTTACGGTTAAAGTTTTGTGGTTTATTATTATCGTTATGGCTCCGTTTTTAGGCTCGATAGTTTATTTGATTTGGGGGAAGAACAGAAAATTTTAAGGTTTTTCCCGCAGATTTAAAAGGAAAAGGAACGCAGATTTTCGCTGATTTTTGATAGGGGCACATTGTTTGGAGCGACGATAATAGTATTACAGGATTGTTGTAAATAAACCTGACTGTACGGAAATACTTTTAAAATAGCATCGGCCTTAAATATATTGTCATGCTGAGGTACGAAGCATCTGCAACCGATGAAACAGATTCTTCGTGCCTCAGAATGACAGAAGTTTTTAAAAGATTGGAGTAAAAGCAGGATGATGCTTAAATTTTAGCACGTTCCTGCCTTTTCAAAATCAAAATTTATATTTTATTTAGCCTTTGGCAGTTTGCTCATTTATATCTTGCAAACTCAGCTTCGTTAACGGTTTTGTTTTTAGCCAGGTGATGAACGCAATTGCGATGGTCATGCTTCCGCCGAAAACTACGGCAGGCACAAGGCGCATGTATTTTGCCGTTAAACCGGATTCAAATTCGCCGATTTCGTTTGATGAACCAATAAACATACTGTTTACAGCAGATACTCTTCCACGCATTTCGTCGGGTGTAAGTAATTGCATAATCGTTTGTCGGATGAGCACACTCACGCTATCAAATGAGCCTTCTAAAAATAAGAAAAACAGGGTTAAATAGAAGTTTCTAGATAAGCCGTAACAAACAATGCTTAAACCAAAACCAGTTACAGCAATCAGTAAATTTCTCCAGGGTTTGCCCATAGGCGAAAAGCGTGTCATGGCCAACATGGTAATTACAGCACCTAATGATGCAGCGCCCCTCATCATGCCCAAACCAAATGAACCGAGGTGAAAAACATCTTTGGCGAAGATTGGCAACAGCGCAACCGCACCACCGAAAAACACAGAAAATAAATCTAAACTCATTGCCCAAACCATCATTTTGGTTTTAAATACAAACTGAATACCTTCTTTTAAACTGTTGAAAATATTTTGAGTTGGTAAATAGGTTGCCTCATGTTTTTTAAAGGTTAAAATACAGATTAATGCAATTGTAACGAACAGTACAATTACGCTGTAAGCTGCTGTTATGCCCCAAAGCCAATTGACCAATCCACCCAGAGAAGGACCAATTACAGTAGCCAATTGAAAACTGCTCGTGCTCCAGGTACTTGCATTAGGATACAACTCTCGCGGAACAATTTTCGACATTAAAGAAAATGTGGCCGGCCCAAAAAAACCTCTTGCGATACCTATACAGAAAACCAATCCGTACATGATTAATACAATTGCATCTTCTTTTAAATGAAGATACTTGCTGGTTATAAATAACATTAAAACAGAAACAAACCAAACGCCAGAAAAAATCTTGATTAGCAAACCTCTTTTTTCACTTTTATCGGCAATATAACCACCATAAAGTGCAATACATATCGCCGGAATTACCTCACAAAGTCCAACCAAACCAAGTTTTAACGGATCATGTGTTAAATCGTATATGTGGTAAGCGATGACAACCGCCTGCATTTGGTAAGCGAGTGTAAAAAAGAAGCGCATACCTATAAAAGAGCGGAATTCTTTATAGCGTAATGCAGCGAATGAATCTGGTTTTAGAACAACGGAATTGGGGTCTGAATCTGCCATTAGAAATTTTTATGCAAAACTACGTTTTGAGAAATTAAAATTGTATTAGATTTTTACTTAAAAAAGTAATTTACCGATAAATGATATTAAGAAATTTTATCGAAAGAAATTCCTCTTTGTAATTTTAGTAAATGCGCCTTCAATAACGCATGTTCTGGTTTCTCTAATTGCGCATCGCTTTCAAAAATTGAGATAACTGTATTTCTGGCTTCTGATAATATTGCCTGGTCTTTTGCCAAATCGGCAAGTTTTAAATCAAGCACGCCACTCTGTTGAGTTCCGGTTATATCTCCAGGACCACGTAACTGTAAATCTATTTCTGAGATTTCGAAACCATTATTGGTTCGCACCATCGTTTCTAATCTGATTTTCCCTTCCTTGCTGAGTTTGTTGCTACTCATTAAAATGCAAAATGATTGTTCGGCACCACGCCCAACACGACCACGAAGCTGATGGAGTTGAGATAAACCAAAACGCTCAGCATTTTCAATTACCATTACCGATGCATTTGGTACATTCACCCCAACTTCTATAACCGTTGTTGCCACCATAATCTGGCTTTTACCATCAATAAACTGTTGCATTTCAAATTGCTTGTCGGCATTTGGCATTTTGCCATGCACAATGCTGATTTGATAATCCGGTCTTGGGAATTGGTAGCTGAGTTGTTCAACTCCGGCTTCAAGATGGAGCAGGTCTAATTTTTCGCTTTCCTTTATCAGTGGATAAACGATATAAACTTGTCGGCCCTTGGCAATTTCCTGCTTCATAAAGCCAAACATTCGCAAACGCTGACCTTCAAATAAATGCCGGGTTTCAATCGGTTTTCTTCCGGCAGGTAGTTCATCAATTTGCGAAACATCCAAATCGCCATACAGTGTCATCGCTAAAGTGCGGGGAATTGGTGTGGCTGTCATCACTAAAATATGTGGAGGAATTACATTTTTACGCCACAGTTTTGCCCGTTGTTCTACACCAAACCGATGCTGTTCATCGATAACCACTAAACCCAAGTTTTTAAACTGAACCTTATCTTCAATTAAAGCATGGGTACCTATTAAAATGTCGATTTCGCCGTTTTCTAATTGCTCATGGAGAATGGTTCGCTCTTTCTTTTTGGTATTACCTGTTAAAATGGCAACTTTAACCAAATCATCGGTAACTAAATCGGTAATCGATGCATAATGCTGACGAGCCAAAATTTCGGTTGGCGCCATCATACAAGCTTGGTAGCCGTTATCGTTGGCTAACAACATGCTCATTAGTGCCACAGCAGTTTTTCCGCTACCAACATCACCTTGCACAAGCCTATTCATTTGAATGCCACGTTGAGTATCCAAACGAATTTCCTTTACAACACGCTTCTGTGCATTAGTTAATTCGAAAGGGAGAAATTCATTATAGAAACGATTAACCTTTTCACCAACTTTATCAAACACAACACCCTTGAATTTTAATTGTCTGAGTTGCTTGTTGTGCAGTAGCTGCAATTGAATAAAAAACAGTTCCTCAAATTTTAACCTTCTTTCGGCAGCGTTTAAATCAGTTTGGTTTTTAGGAAAATGGATATTTAATAAGCTTGTTCGCTTATCAGGAAGTTGATACTTGGCTAAAATATAAGACGGCAAATTTTCATTAACCTGCGGGATAACCTGATCAAGCAATCCGGCAATTAAGCGTTGTAAACCTTTTGAATCGAGATTAAATTTTTTAAGCTTTTCTGTAGAGTTGTAAACTGGTTGTAAAGTCTGGTTTCCTCTGCCTGCAACCTTACTTTGGTACAATTCCATCTCCGGATGGGAAATGCTAAACGTGTTATTGAACAAAGTTGGTTTACCAAAAGCTACATACGCGGCACCAACTAAAATGTTTTCCTCTACCCATTTTAAGCTTTGAAACCAAACGAGTTCCATCAACCCTGTTTCATCTTTAAAAACAGCAACAATCCTTTTCGTACGCTTTTCGCCAACAACCTTTTTGCTAACAATGCGACCAATAATTTGAATGTACTGGGAATCGAGGTTGATGTGCTTGATTTTATGATACTTTGTTCTATCGATATACCTGAAAGGATAATGCGAAAGCATATCCTGAAAAGTAAATAAACCTAAATCCTTTTTAAGTACATCTGCACGGCTCGGACCTACGCCTTTTATAAACTCTACAGGTGTATCTAAAATCGAGTTGAACAAAATATTTACTGCTTTTTAAAAACTAAACCTTTTATCAATTGAACATTAAAAATAATAATAGAGAAGAGCAAAAGCAAATAAGCAAAAAGTTGATGCATATCAATTTTCTCCTTAAAATAGAAAAAAGCTACGGCGAATGCCACAATTGGATTCAGATAAATTAAAATACCGAGTGCCGAAGAAGGCATTCCTAAAAGTGCATAAGAATTAAGAAAAAGCGGAATAATGGTAAATATTATCGCAATTAAAAATATATGCGACCAAAAGAAAGTATCAGCTGGAAAAGGCGCTGCGCTTGCTAAATACATGGGCAACAGCAACAAACCTGAGATAATTAACTGCACACCTAAAAAATTAAACTTGTCGATGTGCTTAATTACTTTCAGTAAAATTACATATAATGCATAAAAAGATGCGATAACAACTGCCCATAAAACCTCATGCAAAGAACCAGTCGCCAATAAAGCGATACTAAAAAATGCAATAAGCAAAGCTATTATTTTTGCTTTTGATAATTGTTCTTTAAGGATGATAAAACCACATAAAGCCGTAAGTAATGGACAAACCATATAAGCGAAGGCTGCCGATTTTAAACTAACACTATTTACTGCATAGATGTAAGTGAACCAGTTTCCGGTAATTAAAACAGCAGAAAAAAAGGTTAATGAAATTAACTTAGATTTCTCCTTACCAGAAATAGATTTTAGATAAGTTAAATCACTTGCCAAAGCTTTTTTTCTGAAGAACAAAATTGTGCTCCACACTACCACAATGGAAATAAACAGACGATAATATAGTATTTCTTGGGGAGGAAATCCTTTTATATTTCGTAAGGGAACCGACATTGTTCCCCAAATAATATAGGGAATAATGCCGGCAATAAAATACTTTGCTTTACTTGCTGCCAAAATTAACCTTTAACCGCAATTACAGAAATCTCAACATTAACATTTTTTGGCAATGCTGAAACCTGAACGGTTTCTCTTGCAGGAAAATCTGAGGTAAAATATTTTCCATAAATTTCATTTACTTCCGCAAAATTGCCCATATCTGTTAAAAAAATACTACTCTTAACAATATTGTCGAATGTTAAACCTGCCTCTAACAATACCGCCTTTAAATTGCGCATAACCTGATGTGTTTCCTCTTCGATGTTAGGCATATTTAGTTCGCCATTTTCAGGGTTTATAGCAACCTGACCAGACACGAAAAGAAAATTACCAGCCATTACAGCCTGGTTATAAGGACCAATAGGTGCCGGTGCACTGGTGGTATTAATAATTTGTTTCATTTTATAAAATTATGATTTAGAAAAGCCACTGAACGAGCTTATAGATTATGCCTGCAAGAAAAACAATAATGGCCAGCGCATTTATAAAATGCATAATTTTTAAATTAATATTGTTTGGCCTATCGGGATTCTTTTTCCTAAAGAAATACATAAAGCAAACTTAGCAAAAAAGGCGTAGCCTTAAAATTAAAAGGCATAAAAAAAGCCCCGATAAAATCGGGGCTTCTTAAACTTTTATATTGAAATACTAGTTTCTAGCAGTTTCAACACGACGGTTTTGGATACGACCTTCTTCAGTATCGTTTGTAGCAATTGGATTTGCTTCACCTAAACCTTTTGTAGCAACTTGACTAGCGTTAACGCCAGAGTTTACTAAGTAAGTTTTAACAGAGTTAGCTCTGTCTTTAGATAATTTCAAGTTATATGCAGCAGTACCTTCGCTTGAAGCGTAACCAGATACAGTTACTTTACCACCGTTTTCACGTAACACTGAAGATAATTTATCTAAAGTAGGGTAAGACTCAGTTTTTAATACTGATGAGTTGAAATCGAAACCGATTTTCTCGAAACCAGTTACATTTGAAGTTGAATCAGGTGCTTGATATTTTGGAAGTGGGCAACCTGAACCATCAACAGCAGTACCAGCAGGAGTACCTGGGCATTTGTCGAATTGATCAGCAACACCGTCACCATCAGTATCTTTTTTCAAATCTTCAACAGATTTTTCAACAGCAGAAACACGGTTTTTCAATGCTTCAACTTCTTGACGTAAAGTAGGATCTTTTAACTCATCGTACATAGTAGCTAATGGGTTAGACCATTCTAAACTTGGTTTTGCAGAAGAACCTAAAGAGAATTCTAAACCAGCATAACCGTAAGAGAATTTATCTTTAGTTTGACCTTTAGCATAAACTCCGTCTAAGTTATCAGCGTCAACAAAGTTCATAGTGTAACCTAAGTTAAAGTTAACACGCTCTGAAACTTTGAATTTAACACCAGCACCAACTGGGATATACATACCTTTTACGTAATCTTTTGGAGAATCATGTCTGTCATCAGCAGGACCTAAAGCTTTACCTTTCCAATCAACAACTGCACCGTTAGTGTAAGTTACTTTTGGAGCATAAGCCATATAACCAGCACCAGCAGTAACGAAGAAACCTACAGCGTTTTCGCGACGTAAGAAATCGATAGAACCGATGTTGATAACACCACGTAAATCTACAGCATATTGCATTTGAGTTTCGAATTCTCTAACAGTAGCACCAGTTACACCTTCGTTAGTACCAGAAAGTTTACCGCGAGTTCCGTTTAATTCTAATCCGAAAGCATGGCTTAATTGTTTACGGATGTTTAAACCGTAACCTAAGTTAGCATCCCATTTGTTAAAATCATTAGTACCACCAATAGCAACAATCGGCATTAATACACCACCGTGTACGCCAATTGACCATGTTCTGTACTGAGCTCTTCCACCAAATACCTTGGTAGAAGAAGTTGTTGCAGGAGCATCCTGAGCGACAGCAAGAGAAGCAACTCCTGTTAATGCCACTAAAGAAAGCGCAACACTTTTCTTTAAAGTAGAATAGTTCATAATCTTTTTTTCTTTTTTAAGGGTTAAACAATTTAATTGATTAATTTTTCAGTAACTGCAAAATTAATCAAAATATTAAATTTTCAAACTTTTATACAAACTCCGTTCCAAACTTCGCTATCCGTTATCATTTTCTTACATTTGGCCATCACCTGTTTTACAATATAATAATTATGAAATATCCACAAATCAATCAGGATTTATTTGTTTTAAATAGAAAAAATTTCATTAAACAACTTAAAAACAACTCTTTAGCTATTTTTCAATCTAACGATGAATTCCCAAGAAGTGGCGACCAGAATTTTGTATTTAAGCAAAATCCCGATTTATTTTATTTATCAGGCATTGATCAGGAGCAAACAATTTTGCTGCTTTATCCTGATTGTCCTAATCCTTTGTATAGAGAAGTCCTATTTTTAAGACAGACCAATGATTACATAAAAGTATGGGAAGGATATAAATATACTAAGGAACAAGCTTTAGCAACTTCTGGCATTAAAAGTATATTTTGGTTAGAAGATTTCGACAATATCTTACACAGTATTGTTAACTATGCAGACAACATCTATCTTAATACAAATGAAAATGATAGATATGCGCATACAGTTCCATATCGGGATATCAGATTCATAAATGATATCAAATCTAAATATCCTTTGCATCATTTTGAACGTTCAGCGCCAATTATGCGAGCGCTTAGGGCAATAAAATCGGATGTTGAAATCGAATTAACTAAAAAAGCTTGTGCCTTAACCCGCGATGCTTTTGTAAGGGTTTTGAAATTTATTAAACCTGGGGTTAATGAATATGAAATAGAAGCAGAGATTATTCACGAATTTATAAGACAAGGCGGAACGGGTCACGCTTACACGCCAATAATTGCTTCGGGGCACAATGCAAACATTTTGCATTACAACGATAATAACCAGGAATGTAAAGCTGGCGACGTAATTTTATTCGATTTCGGTGCAGAATATGCAAATTATAATGCAGATATGAGCCGCTCGGTGCCAGTTAGCGGTCGTTTTACGCCAAGACAAAAAGAAGTTTACAACGCTGTGCTTCATGTAATGAAAGAAGCAACAAAGTTAATTGTTGATGGAACAGTTTGGAATACTTATCACGAGCAAGTTGGGGAAATAATGACCGAACAACTTATTAAGTTAGGTTTAATTTCTACTGAAGATGTAAAAAAACAAAGTGCAACATGGCCGGCTTACAAAAAATACTTTATGCACGGCACTTCACACCATTTAGGTATTGATGTGCATGATTTTGCGGGAAGA
Source organism: Pedobacter aquatilis (assembly GCF_032678425.1). Lineage (GTDB taxonomy): Bacteria > Bacteroidota > Bacteroidia > Sphingobacteriales > Sphingobacteriaceae > Pedobacter > Pedobacter aquatilis_B. The sequence continues at coordinate 957,361 of NZ_JAVTSG010000001.1, forward strand.
TATACGCCATTTGCTACCGGTAACATCTTAACTGTAGAACCAGGCATTTACATTCCGGAAGAAGGTTTGGGTATTCGTTTAGAAAACAATATTCTGATAACCTCAAACGGAAATATTGATTTAATGGCTGATATTCCGTTAGAAGCAGAGGAGATTGAGGATATTATGAACTCATAAATTCATCAGCAAAACGATAAATATTAAAATTATCATTTTTTAAAGCTTCGCGAATCGCATCGCGGAGCTTTCTTTTATCTACATTTTTCATTCGCTCCTGCTGAATCAGCTTTAAAGCTTTTTCAGAGAACAGGAATGTTTTTCTTTCAGATGAATTATCTTGTTTAATATTCACCATCCAATTACATAAATCATCAACGCCAGTATTTTTATCAGCAACAGTTTTAAAAACTGATATTTCTTTAGTGCTTTGATGAACCATCTTTTTTAGGTTATTTGCAAAAGTATCGGCACCTTCCCTATCTGCTTTATTCACCACAAAACAATCTGCAATTTCCATCAATCCAGATTTTATATTCTGAATTTCATCGCCCGATTCAGGTACCAAAACCACTATCGTTTTATCGGCCAAACCAGCAATTTCGACTTCAGATTGTCCAACGCCAACGGTTTCTACTAAAATTAAATCGAAATTGGCTGCTTTTAAAACATCAACCATTTCGATAGTTTTAACTGAAATGCCACCCAATGCACCTCTTGTTGCAAGTGAGCGAATAAATACATTTGGATTGTTAAATTGATTGGCCATACGGATTCTATCGCCTAGTAAAGAACCAAAATTAAATGGAGAGGTAGGGTCGATAGCTAAAATAGCAACACGCTTATTTTCTTTAGAGAAATAATTGGCAATTGCATTTACCAAGGTACTTTTCCCAGCTCCCGGCGGACCTGTAATACCAATAACCTTCACATCAGCCTTGCTATCTAAATCTCGCAAAATTGAATTTGAGGGCGCAATATCATTCTCAACCAGTGTTAAAGTTCTGGCCAGCGTTTTAACATCGCCCTGCTTAATTTCGCGGATAACCGATAGGTTGGTATTCATCAATAAAACTATATTTGTACAAATAAACAAAAATATAAAGCGTTAAGAATCTAAAATCATCAACAAATTTTACAAATGAAAGTTACCGGATTTACCTTTATCAGAAATGCTGTTGCAAACGATTATCCGGTAAGAGAAGCTATACTTTCTGTTTTGCCTTTATGTGATGAATTTGTTGTTGCGCTCGGCAATTCTACTGATGAAACTGCGGCTTTGGTTAAAAGCATCGACCCAAAAATTAGAACCTTTGATACCGTTTGGAATGAAAGCTTAAAGGAAGGCGGTTTTGTTTTTGCCGATGAAACCAATAAAGCCATTGCAGAAATATCAAAAGATACAGATTGGATGGTTTACATTCAGGGCGATGAAGCCATACATGAAGATTATTTGCCGCTGATAAAGAAAGAAATGGAAGCCGAACTACATAATAGTAATGTAGAGGCTCTGCTTTTAAAGTACAAACATTTCTATGCTTCTTATGATTATCTGGCAGAGTCGAGACGCTGGTATCGAAGAGAAGTTAGGGTTTTAAAAAACCTTCCAGGCATACATTCTTATAGAGATGCGCAAGGTTTCAGAATTAACGATAGAAAGTTAAAAGTGAAATTAATTGACGCTTATATTTACCATTATGGATGGGTAAAACCACCAAAAGGTTTGCAAGGCAAGGTTAGAAATTTCAACCAATATTATCAATCTGAAGAGTGGATTGAAGAACGTTATCCGGTTCAAAATACGTTTGATATGCATAATGCAGATAGATTGGTGCATTTTGAAGGAACTCACCCTAAAGTTATGACGGAAAGGATTGCTGCTGCAAACTGGAAATTTGAGCAAGACTTAACGCAGTTGCCTTCAAAAATGAATTTCAGGAGAAAGCTTTTGCAAAAAATTGAAGATTTAACCGGGATGCGTTTATTCGAATACCGTAATTATAAAATTGTGAAGTAGATGCAGAAAAGCGTTTCAATTGTTATTCCTAATTATAACGGCAAGCATTTATTAGAAAATTATTTGCCATCTGTTTTTGCAGCTGCAGAAAATGCTCAAACCAATTTTGAAGTTATCGTAATTGATGATGGCTCAAAGGATGATAGCATCAACTTTATCAAAAGCAATTATCCAAATATCAAGCTGCTCATCAATGATAGAAACCGGGGTTTTTCTTACACCTGTAACCACGGCATCCGCGAAGCGAAATATGAATTAATTTTACTTCTAAATTCGGATGTTAAATTAACACCTGATTATTTTACGCATCAATGGAAATATTTTGAACACAAAGATACTTTTGGTGTTATGGCCAGAATTATGAGCGTTGATGGAAGCCGAATTGAAGATGCCGCCCGACTTTTATATTATAGCGGTTGCCGCATTAAAGCCAATAAGTTTTATTACAGCGAAAACACAACTGATGAACAAGTTTATACTGCTTATTTATCTGGTGCAAATGCTTTGGTTGATGCTAAAAAATTAAAAGAACTGGGTGGTTTTGATGAAATATTTTCGCCATTCTCTTCAGAAGATTTCGATTTGAGCTTAAGGGCTTGGCAATTAGGCTGGAAATGCTATTACGAGCATCAATCCATTTGCTTTCATCACGTAAGCGGCAGTACGAAAACCCAGATAAAATCTAATTTTATTAAGAAAATATATTATCGCAACCGGTTTTTATTGCAAGCCATTCAGCTTAATGGTTTGCGCTTAAACTTACTGCCTTTACATTTACTTTTTGCAGAGATAATCCCCAAAATAATTACCGGTAAATTTTGGATTTGGAGTGCATTTCAAGAATACAAAGGCATGAAAAATGTAATTTCAGTAAGTAGAAATAGATTACACGACCTGAAAAGCAAATACAATTCGAAGCTTAACGTAAACGATATAATTGAAATTATCAATAAATCAATTGAAGTTAAAAACATAAAGCGATTGTAATTTTAAGCCTACCGGTTTTGAAAAAACTATTGGTTTATTTCAAAACCGTACATTTGCTAAGTTTTAATTAGATTTTTTTGGATGATGTTTTGTACTTCATCCAACATACATATTCCATTTTCTATAAAATGAAGACCTATTTTCGTTTATTATCTTTTGCCAAACCAATTGAAAAGTTTGCCATCCCTTATGTTATCGCAACGCTTTTTGCAATTGTTTTCAATACCTTTCTTTTTACATTATTGGGACCGTTAATGAGCGCTTTGTTTTTAAATAAGCAAACCATTGATATTAAACCAAGTGGCGAGAGAAGCGCACTAAATCTTTTCGGACAATTTAACGATTACATGGCAACTGTTATTGCCGAAGATAAAGTATATGCATTGCAAGTAATCTGCGTTGTTATAGTAGTTACTGTGTTTCTATCTAATTTTTTCCGTTATTTTTCTCAAAGGTTTATGGAAGATTTGAGGGTTCATACCCTTTTAAATTTACGTAAAACCGTATTTGATAATGTAATGAACTTACATGTTGGCTATTTCAACAATGAGAGGAAAGGCGATATCATTTCGAAAGTTGCTTCTGATGTTCAGGTTGTACAATTTACGGTAACAAATACCCTGCAAGTGGTTTTCAAAGAACCTTTACAGCTTATATTTTTCATTGCAGTTTTAGTAGGAATTTCATTTAAACTTACTATTTTCTCACTTTTAGTTATTCCAATTTCTGGCTTTATCATAAGTAAAATTGTTAAAAGATTAAAGCAACAAGCTACCCAATCGCATGAATCTTTTGCAAAAATGATTGGTTTTCTGGATGAATCTTTAAGTGGGATAAAAATCATTAAAGCGTTCAATGCATCGAATAGAGTAAAAGAAAAGTTTGGAGAAGAAAATAAATTTTACTCTTTTCTAAACAGAAAAATGGCCAGAAGGCAACAGCTGGCTTCTCCGGTATCGCAAACTTTGGGCGTATTAGTAGTCGTTTTCATTCTGCTTTACGGCGGTACAATGATTTTAAATGGAAAGGGAGATTTATCAGCCGATCAATTTGTGGTTTACCTTGCAACATTTAGTCAGGTTATGCAGCCAATTAAGGCTTTAACAGATTCTTTTAGTGGTATTCATTCTGGAATTTCGGCTGGAGAACGTGTGTTAGAGTTGATTGATACTAAACCAGAACTTAACAATAAGCCAAATGCAACTTCATTAAATACATTTAACGATGCATTAGTTTTCGAAAATGTTGCATTCAATTATGGCGAAAAACAAGTTCTGAAAAACATTAACCTCACCATAAAAAAAGGAGAAACTGTTGCCTTGGTTGGTCCATCAGGTGGTGGTAAGAGTACAATGATGGATTTAATTCCACGTTTTCATGATCCAAAATCAGGCGCAATAAAAATTGATGGCATTGATTATAAAGATTTAGCGGTTGAAAGTATACGTAATAATATGGGAACGGTTAACCAAGAATCATTTCTGTTTAACGATACCATTTTTAACAACATCGCATTCGCTAAACCAGATGCAACCGAAGCCGAAGTTATTGCGGCAGCGAAAATTGCCAATGCACATGATTTTATCGAAAATACGGAAAGTGGCTATCAAACTTTTGTTGGCGATAGAGGTAACCGATTATCGGGCGGACAAAAACAAAGGGTTTGTATTGCCAGGGCAGTTTTGGCAAATCCGCCGATTATGTTATTGGATGAAGCAACTTCTGCCTTAGATACAGAATCAGAAAAGTTAGTTCAGGATGCTTTAAACAATTTGATGAAGAATAGAACTTCTATTGTAATTGCACATCGCTTAAGCACTATCCAACATGCTGATAAAATTGTAGTTATTGATAAAGGTGAAGTAATTGAAACAGGTTCGCATCAGGAATTAATGCTGAAAAATGGCTTGTATAAGCGGTTAATTGATATGCAAGCTTTTAACGATTAGAAGATGAGCGCAAGCATTTTAGATATTGCAAATTCAATTCAAGCAGAAAATTATGCTTTTGAATTTTCTATCTGCACCTTGGTTACCCGAAAGCAAGAGTACAATGAAATGCTCGAATCTTTCTTATCTAAAGGTTTTACTAACGATAAGTGTGAGTTTATTTATGCTGATAATACTGAAAAAAATAACTTCGATGCTTTTTCAGCTTTCAATCTATTCTTAAAAAAAGCCAAAGGAAAATACATCATCATCTGCCATCAAGATATTTTAATAAATAAGGATGGTTACGATGATTTATTAAAGTGTATTTGTTTACTCGATAATATAGACCCGAACTGGGGCTTATGTGGTAATGCTGGTGCAGCCGGCCCAAACCATATTGTTTACTACATTTCCTATCCTGATGGAACTTTTATGAACAAAGGTAAATTTCCTTTGAAAGTAACGGGTTTAGATGAAAATTTTCTTCTGGTAAAAAACAGTGCAAACCTTAAAGTTTCGAATAATTTAACCGGTTTTCACTTGTATGCAACAGATTTAGTATTGCAAGCCGAATTAAATGGCTTTTCATCTTACGTAATTCCATTTAACCTTACACACAAAAGTCGTGGCAATCGAAATAGTGATTTTTTTCGCATCAGAAACGAATTAATAAACAAATACAATCGGTTTTTTAGAACTAGGTGGGTACAAACCAACTCTACTGTTTTTCATTTATCAGGTTCTTTTTTAGGCAGATTAACCGGAAATCCATTATTTTTATTTTTCGTAAGGATGTTTAATGGTGTAAAAAAGAGGGCAAATTAGTGATTGTACAAGAAAATAATCTGTTAAAGAAAAACATCGACTTTCCATTAGTAAGTGTAATAACTGTAACCTATAATGCTAGTGAATTTATTTCAAAATGTATAGATAGCGTAAAGGCTCAAACGTATCCAAATATTGAACACGTTATTATTGACGGAGGAAGTACAGATAATACACTCGAACTGGTAGATGGTAGGGTTGAGTTTTGGATTAGTGAAGAAGACAAAGGAATTTATGATGCGATGAACAAATCTGTTCAATTTGCGAAAGGCCGATGGATCTTATTTCTTGGAGCAGATGATACCCTATTATCTGGTTTTAGCGATATGTGCCTATTATTAAAGGATAAGAATTGCATTTATTACGGCGATAGTAAAATAAACCAACATGTATTTGGAGGTGAATTTAATGCCTATCGCTTAGCGAAATTTAACATTTGCCATCAAAGTATTTTCTATCCTAGAACAGTTTTTGATCGCTATCATTATAATCTAAAATACAAAGTGAGGGCAGATCATGATTTAAATATTAGATGTTATGCAGATTCAAATTTAAGATTTCAATACTATCCTATGTTTATTTCTCAATTTGCAGATGGAGGTTTTTCTAGCGTATTTGAAGATAAAGCCTTTTTTAAAGATCGAGGAAAAATTATAAAAGAAGCATTTGGTTTTAAAATTTACCTCCGTTATATACTTCGTCGATTAAGGCATAAAATTAAAGGCAGAAAAAGCTAATATAAAATTATGAGCAATCAAAATATCGTTATTGTTCCACTCTATAAAAGTGAGCTGAATAAATACGAGGTCATATCTTTAACGCAATGTTTTAGTATTTTTAAAGAGAAAACTATAATCGCCGTTAAACCAACGAACCTTGATATTTCATCAATTTCTATTAATTTCCCCTTTAATAAGGTTATTTCTTTTGATCATCGTTTTTTCGAAAGCATTCATGGTTATAACGAATTAATGTTATCTGCATACTTTTACAAGGAGTTTTTATCTTATAATTTTATGCTTATCTATCAATTAGATACATTCGCTTTTGCTGATAAATTAGATTATTGGAGTAGCCAGGGTTACGACTATATTGGAGCACCTTGGATTAAACCGCTAAAGAACAATAATAAAATAAATCAATTCATTTATAATTTAAAAAGTTACCTATACACCAAATTTAATATAACCCGAGATGGTTTGCCGAAGAGTAAACAATTTTACAACAAAACTGGTAATGGCGGCTTTTCTCTCAGAAATATAGAATTGTTTTATAAACTTGCGGTTAAAGAAGCAAATTTAGCACAACAATACATCAATCTTAAAAATTTAGCTTTTAACGAGGACCTTTTTTGGTCAATAGAAGTGAATAGAAAAGAAAAACGGATACAAATTCCGGATTATAAAACATCATTAAAATTTTCTATAGAATCATTTCCTGAATTTGGATATGAAATTAATGGTAAAACATTGCCTTTTGGATGCCATGCATGGGAAAAACATTTAGATTTTTGGAAGGATAAAATTGAAGCTTTTGGATACATCCTTTAGCTTATTCAATTTTCTTACCCAGATACTTAAATTTAATATAGTAATACCTGAGTTTCAAATATGAGCCAATCTCCATATTCGACTTTTTCTTATATTCCTTCAAAAACCTTAAAATATACTCTTCGTCAAATTTAAGCTCTACTAATTTAGAAAGTATTCGTTTGTAAGCTCTTTTTTCAATTAAGTCCTTATGCTTTTCCGAGATTTTAGCTACTGATCTGGGTAAAGAATTTTCCCACTTTTTATGCAATTTTAAGGTATCGTAAAGCCAGTCGCGATTATAGCCACCCTCAGAGAAATGTTCTAAAAGGATGTCAAAAGTTACCACAACATCGTAAAACCGGCCTACATTTAAACAAAAATCTAGATCATAACAGTGGAAACCTTTCAGCATGTCTTCATCGAAACCTGTTTTACCTACAACTTCTTTTGTAGTACAAAACCACATTCCATCAACTGTAACTACCTTTTCAAATGAACTATTGTTTGGATTAGAGTAAACATGAATCGGCGGTTTATTACTATGCTTAAATTGCTGCAAATAATTTCGGAATATTAAGTGCTCTTCAGAACTCTCAGAACCCCAGCTTGATGGAGCAAAAGATTTATAAGAACTACCAGCTACGCCAGCAATTCCAATATTTGGATTCATTGAAAATAAATCAATCACTTTTTTTCCCCAATCCTCTGTTTTAATCTCAATATCTTCATGCATATAGCAAATCAAATTATATTTAGCTTCTTTCGCTGCAATATTATAAATTTCGCATAGAGATTTTTTTCCTCCAGAGTTTTCAAAACTTAAAATTTCGAAATCCGTACCAATTGTCTTTTCAATATTTTTCTTTATATCAATTAACAAATCACTTTTTACTGAAGCTATAACTATTGAAATCATATATTTGCAGGAATAATGCTGGACTAAGCTAATAAAAATACGGAAATCCATAAAGCAGATTTAGCTTTAGCTGAAAAACGAACCTCGTTTCTAACTATTAATCTCATAGTGGAAATTGGTTAATAATCTATCCTTATGCTACAAAACAATCCTTTAGTATCAGTTGCACTTTGCACTTACAATGGCGAAAAATTCATAATTGAACAGCTTGAAAGCATAATTAATCAAACCTATGTTAATTTAGAAATTATTATTATCGACGATTGTTCAACTGACAATACCTATGAGTTGCTAATCAATTTAATAAAAGGACTACCTAATATAAAACTTGAAAGAAATACTCAAAACATCGGATTTACAAAAAATTTTGAAAAAGCAATTGGTTATTGTCAAGGTGATTTTATCGCCATCAGTGATCAAGATGATATTTGGAACTTAAACAAAATAGATGTTCTTGTAAGTGAAATTGGCGAAAATAACCTAATCTTTCACGATTCGTTATTAATAGATGAAAATGGAGAGTCAATTAAAAATCTCAAAGTTTCAGATAAGACAGAAATATATCAAGGAAAATCGAATCTATACTTTTTAACCAGTAATTGTATATCAGGGCATGCATGTATGTTTAGAAGAGAGCTTTTAAATTTTGCTCTTCCATTTGATAAGAGGTTTTTTTATGATTGGTGGATTGCATTTGTTGCTGCCAGTATTGGTACAATAAAATACATCCCAAATGCTTTAGTAAGCTACAGGCAGCACAGTAATAATATTACAGATATTTTATCGAAGAATAAAAAAAGTAAAAATAATCAAGCAGGGAACAATTATTTTAAATATAATATCGAATGGATTGAATTTGCTTCGAAATTTAAGTATCTGAAAAATGCAAAGGAAGTGAAATTTATATATAAAACACTTTTAGATTATAGTAAGGGTAAACGGGGAATTAACTTTATAAAATTTCTCTCAAAATATTACACTAAGCTTTATCCTGTTAAAGAACGATCTGGTTTGAGCAAATTAAATCAGATAAGAAAGATCTATTTTTCACAACCTATTGTCTTGGAGAAATAAATGTTAGTTTTCTTTTCACCCTTACTGTAACAATCTTATTTCGAAGGTTCTAAAACTTAAACCAGTTTAACAATTTACGCTCTAATTTTAGAAAAAAACTTAGCGCTTACCGAATAAAACATATGCCTGAAACAATAATGAAAGATAAAATCAATTACGATTTTATAGACTCTTTAAGATTTATTGCAATAATAACAATTGTTATAGAACATAGCTATTTTTGGCCCTCTTACCAATATTTCAAAAATATTGATGAACAAATTATTCAAACCATAACAATGGAATTGTTTAAGTTCGGAACAATCACTTTCTATATTTTAGCTGGGTTTTTAATTGGCGATAAAATTCACACAACAACTTCACTTCAATATCTTAAAAGAAGATTTGATGGAACTTTTAAACCATGGCTATTTTGGATTATTGTTTTTTTGATTTTGATTTATGCAAATGCTTTAATCATTTTTATAAAAGGTGGTGATGCTCCGGCGTTTGAAAATCCTTTAATGTATTTCTGGGAAAAAATTAAGTATATTATTGTTGACACAAGCTTTTGGTTTATTCTTAACTTTCTAGGTAGCATTTCAATATTACTACTGTTCAGAAGATATCTTTACAGTAAGTGGGTTGGACTTTTACTCGGTACCTGTTCCATATTTTATTCTGTTGACATATACTACCATTGGATACCTAGTGGCCACACAACCGCAATCTTAGGATTTGTTTTTTACTTGTGGATAGGTGTAATTTTACACAAATATTTTTCACAATTTAATGAGTGGATTAAGCTTATAAAGCTTTGGCATTTAATACTTTTATCAGCAATTACTTTCTCTTTATCATGCTTTGAAAGTTTATATATAATGAATAATCATATTCATGCTGATCCATACAATACATTAAAAATTACTAATATAATATACTCATTAGCAGTATTTTTGCTTCTTTATAAAATTGGTAATCCAAGATGGATAAAGAACTTAAATCCAAGAAGTAGCACATACGGAATACATTTAGTTCATTATATTATTATTGTACAGATATTGCCCACAATATTCAATCCCCTCGGCATAACGCCTGCGGGCAAATCATCTATAGAACTTGTGATAATCCAATACATTCGATTTTTTATAGCTTATTTTGCGAGTTACTTTTTGGTGTATTTAATCAATAAATCGAATAGAATTAAATGGATTGTTGGACAATAATTATTGTAAAAAAATCAGTTATCAATCTTTTAATTTCATCATGAGACTCATTTAAGGATTGTGTATTATGGATTTAAATTACTAGGATGAGGGCTCAATCCATTAGTAGTAGCGGTTGATGCTAATACCAAAGCCGCATTCTCCTGAATAATCTTTCAGTATATTATGGGTATTTGATAAGAGTTTGATAACCCTTTGTTAACCTTTTGGGTAAGCAAGGGGTTAACAAAGGGTGAAGTATTTCAAATTTTATATGATGCTGATATATACAGGAGGGATAACATACTGATCACTACAAGACAAGCTGTGTAGATTTTAGTTTATTGATTAACATTTAAATTATTCATCTTTTGCTAATCTATCCTTATAGGATAATATGAGTAAATAAAAATTCAATTCCTAATCCGCAAAACCACATTATTAAAAAGTTGTTATAAAAAACGGCTGTCAGTTATTAAACTGACAGCCGCTATGTAGAATCATTTTGATCCGATTAGATAGATTCAAATTATGCATGTGCATCACGCAATCTTTTAATCTCATCATGAGAAACTCTTAAAGATGCTTTTTGCTCAGAAATTAATTCTCGGATATTAGCCGGAACACCTTCTACCTCTAAAGCCATTTTATATGCGTTTTGTGCAGCATCTTCTCCAAACTCACAATTATTTAATACCGTTTGGCGATCGTGGCCTGTAAATAAAGCTTTAACATCCATCCAGGCTCTGTAAATTTTACCTGAGTTTGTTGTACCTGTTTCTACGTCCTCCCCTGCCACACTAATTTCTTGCGCTAAAGCCAATTTATATTTCTGGCTTTCTTCAATCATATTTAAGAACAAAGACTTTAAGTCAGCATCGCCATCCTGTAATTCTTTACGAGCTTTTTCATAACCTTCAATTCTATCATTATTAATTTGTACCAGGTCGTTTAAAACCTCTGCGGTTAATGTTGTAGTATTCATGTTTTTTATATTTATAGTTTCGATGTATATAAGCAACACTATGATTTAAAAAAAGGTTTGTCATTTTCTAGATTATTTACAACATTTTGCTATAAATGGATATTACCAATCTGTTAATTTATAGTCGCAATTTTTTTACCCAAAAACTTAACACCATCAGTTTAAACATTGGTTTTATAAATGCACATTGCAATGATTAAACTATTTGTATTGCCAGATATGATTGCACTAATTCAGAATCCGCCAGATGGAGGTACCGCTTATACCGAAACTAATCTGGCGAACTTTTTCCCCGAGCCACTTAACACAATAACAAGTTGTTTTTTCCTGGCGATTGCGGTATATTTTAGTATTAGGGTTTGGGGTAGTTTTAAAACTTATAAGTTTCTAACCTTTGCGTTGTTGCTGCTGTACATTGGTGGCATTGGCGGTACAACTTATCATGGATTTAGGCGCTGGCCTATATTTATAATGATGGATTGGATGCCAATAATGTTACTCTGTTTATCGGCTGGTGTTTATTTTTTGGCGAAGATTACCAAATGGTACTTTGCCGTTTTGATAGTTTTGATGTATGCAATTTTTCAATTCCTATTACGCAAGCAATTTACCGGAGAGGACTTTCAGATATTCATCAATATAAATTATGCATTTATGGCTGCATTGGTTTTATTTCCCGTTTTTGGTTATCTGCTAAAAAGTAACTGGAACAACGGAAAATGGGTAGGTTTTGCGCTGCTTGCATTCATATTTGCCTTAACATTTAGAATTGCTGATAAATGGGAGATTTTAGCCGTTGGCACTCACTTTTTGTGGCATACATTTGGGGCGATTGCCTCATTCTGTATGCTGAATTATATTTTCCTGGATAGCAGTAACTATCAATTGAAAAACAAAAAAGCTCCAAATGATTAGTTTGGAGCTTTCTTTATAATTCAAAATCGTTTCTTTTACAAAATCCAGTTCCAACCAAATTCATCAGTTGATAAACCGTAACGGATATCGTTTAGCTTTTTAGCAATCCCGTTTGAAACTGTTCTGGTAGAAGAATCTGTCAATTTGTAGGTTTTGCCTAAATAACCGATTTCGCCAATTTGGGTAACCGTTGCTGCAGTGCCCGCAGCAAAGGCTTCTGTTAAAGTACCGTTTTCAATGCCTTCGATAACTTCCTTAACCGAAACTCTGCGTTCTTCAACTTCAACACCTGCATTTTTAGCAAGGGTAATAATAGTATCGCGGGTTACGCCATCCAAAACTGTACTACGTACCGAAGGCGTAACTAATTTACCATTGATAACGAAAATCAGATTTGCAGTTCCAGCTTCTTCAATATATTCGTGATTTACAGAATCTGTCCAGATTAATTGGTCATAACCCTCTTTTTTAGCTTGCTCAAACGGATATAAAGAACGGGCATAGTTGCCTGCAGTTTTTGCAAAGCCAACTCCACCATCATCAGCTCTGGTAAATTCAGTTTCGATTTTTACTTTTAAAGCACTACTGTAATACGGTCCTGTTGGCGTAGTTAGCAAAGCAAATTTATAAGTATCAGAAGCTTTTACGCCTAAATATGGGTCTGTTGCAAACATCACCGGACGAATGTACAATGCGTAATCATCTTGCGCCGGAACCCATTTCTCATCAATATTAATCAAAGCAGCCAAACCTTGCATAAAAACCTCTTCAGGTATGGTTGGCATCGACATTCTAGCAGCAGATTTATTAAAACGTTCGAAGTTTTTATCTGCACGGAAAACACTAATTTTTCCATCAGGCTGGCGATAAGCTTTTAAACCTTCAAAAATTGCTTGCCCGTAATGCAACGCCGAAATAGCAGGACTCATTTGAATTGGCCCGTATGGCAAAATCTGTAAATTCTTCCACTCGCCGTCTTCATAATCTGCCGTAAACATATGGTCGGTAAAAACTTTACCAAATGGCAATTGAGAAAAATCTGTAACTGATAAACGTGTTTTATCGGCCTGAACAATTTTGATGTCTAATGTTTCAGTCATTGTAATTTTAATTTTGGATGAGTGAATTTTAAATGGATTTGAATACTGATTCAATCAATCTGCCATTCTATAATTCAATCATTATTTAATTTGCGCAAGTTATAAAAAAACAAGCTATTTTGATAGTTTTTCGGGATATTAATCTTTGTTCTTTAGTGTTTTAAGCACACTAAGCACCCAACCTTTACCCCATTCATCCATCTGTTCTTCAGTCCATAAAAACGGATAAAATATTCTTTTTTGAAAACGTGGAGGTAAATATTTTTGCCAGTTTGTTCCGCCCGTAGCCGCAATGTCAACAGGGTCTTTTTCCAGGTAACGAACGGCAGATTTATAATGCGACAATGGCCATTCTACATTAACATACAAATCCAGTTTCCTTAACTCTTCTGCTAAAAGTGCTACATCTTCACCTTTTGTTTGGAGTTGATGATATAGTGCCGAAAAATTACTTGAAACTCTATCCTTAGCCAAAGCTAAAAATTGAGCAGCGTATTTCTTAATAAATTGCTTTAAAGTAAGGGTTTGTTTGCCAGAGGCAAGTTCTGTTGCACCGAACTTCCAGTAAATATGTTCAAACTGTTCTTCTATTGAAGCGCTTTTTAATTCTTCACGTTTGCTTTTATCTGTTAAGCGGATAAAATCTGTTGCACTAATTTCAATCATTCTGTATTGACCAGATTGAAACCCACTAGCCGGTAAAAGTGACATTCTAAATTTTAGAAATTGTTCTTTTTCCATGCCATCAACCATTACCTCAAACGAAGTTGTTAATGCATTAAAGTATGCGTTAATTCTTTTCACCCTTGCCGTAAAAAATTCTACTGATAAGTTTTCATGGTTAGCAACTTGATTAAATTCATGCAAAGCAAGTTTAAAATAAAGCTCCGTAATCTGATGATACATGATAAAAATTTCTTCGTCAGGAAACGGTGTTTTAGGACTTTGCAAGCTCAAGAGCGTATCGAGATGAATGTAATCCCAATAGGTTAAAAAATCGGCATATAGCAAGCCATCCAAATACGAGGCCATATCCTGCCCCATTGCAGTATATTTTTCTTGCAGCTGGTTGAGTTTATCTTTAATTTCAGGAGTAAAATCCATTGTTTAATCTTTTTAGCTAAACTTTAATTTCGACAAATACATTCCTGCCAAAATTGCGGCAGTACACAAAACAAAGTTTATAATAATGTTTAACACAGCAACGTTAATCTGACCACTTTTGTAAAGGTTTAAGGTTTCGAGCGTAAAAGTAGAGTATGTACTAAAGCCTCCACAAAAACCTGTTATTAAGAATAGCTTCAGATTATCGTTTATTGCAGATTTCTGAATAAAAAACCCAAGGAAAACACCCATTGCCAAACAACTCAAAAAGTTAGCTGTTAACGTTGCATAAGGAAAATTTACAGCCTTCTGGGTATATAATTTGGTAGTTAAAAAACGAGCTAAACTTCCTAAACCACCGCCCAAAAAAACTATAAGGAATTGTTTCATAACATTAATATAACACCCTGAATTTTATAGTATGCTCAATCTTTTTAAGCGCCTTAAATAATTGCTTGTCATACTCCGTGTTAATGTCTGTAATGGCATAGCCGATATCAGTATTTGTCATTAAGAACTGACCAACAATATTGATGTTATGCTTGGCAAAAACCGTATTAATTTGTGCCATTATACCCGGCAAATTTTTATGGATATGAATCAAGCGGTGCGATTTATCAATTTTTGGCAGCTGCAAATTAGGATAATTAGAACTTAGATAAGTTGCACCGGTATTCATAAAATCGATTATCCTTTTAGGAATAAAATCGAAGTTACGGGGGTTTCCTTTAACATCATCAAAAATTACGATACCCATCTTTGTACAAAGTTCGGCATCAATTTTACCTTTCGAATTACCTAAATAACCTATCGTTTTCAGTTTTACGGCATTTTTAAGTTGTGTCTTTTCTATTTTCTCTCCATCGGCCAGTAAAATAACACCAACATCCTTAACATACTTTTCTTCGAAGCTTGTTTTATGTCTGATGGATAAACCATCGTTTTTCAACAGCGTAATACTTTTCGGGTCAACATCACCAATAACCAAACATAATATGCGGTTTTTTGGATATGAAATTGCTCTAGGCAAATCGTTCACATATAAAAATTCATCAAAACTTGGGGTAATGTGATCAGCTTTTGCAACAATACTTTCGCGAGCAATATTCTCAGTAAAAGCGAAAAATTTGTTAATCAAACCACTTTCCCGAAGTTGAAAATCTGAGTAACCATCTCCAATACCAAAAAGCTCGCCTTCTAATTTTAAATGCTGAAGCAATTTAACCTTTCCACCTTCTTCGCTTAAGGGATTTGCATGGTCGTAATCTATAATTTTCCCATCACCTGTGGTTACAAAAGTGTTGGCATAAATATTTTCTTTTTTTATGTGATACTGACTTACAACCGGTGTAATAAATTCTTTAAATCCGCCAGAAACGATTAAAACCTCGTCAGCATGTTTTTTAAAAAACTCAGCATTTCGTGAAAAGGAAGTCGAAACTTTTTTCTTTAAATGCTTTATCAGCTGCTTTAAATGTTCTTCATCAGCCTCTAATAATTTCACTCTTTGCGCTAAACTTTCAGAAAAAGATAGTTTCCCTTCCATCGCCAAATTGGTGTAATCTTCAATTTTTTGAAAAATAGATTCTTTCTGTGGATGTTTTTTTAGTGAAATCCTGGCGAGTTCATCTAGTGCTTCTACCTGCGTAAAAGTGCTATCAAAATCAATAATGTAGTAGGCTTTTTGTTTAGGCATTATTTTAAGTGTTGGGTAATTTCTGCAATACTATTTGAAAGTGGCTTAAATTGTATGCCGATTTGGTTTACGATTTTATCATTTGAATAGTAGCTTAATGTAATGCTACTTTTTGCGGTATCTTTAGTAATTGATGGCTGGTTTCTGGTAAAAAAAGAGAAAAATTTTAATGCTCTCCAGGCTAAACCAAGCATCCAGGGTTTGGCTTCCTTTGTTGGTGATTTAACGCCAAAACCATTTGCAATCGAGGTAAATAAATCTTTGTAGTGGATGTTTTCTGAAGAGATAATAAAACGTTCGGCGGTGACTTCGCTATCCATAAGCGATATCATGGATTTAACCACATCATCAACATCAACAAAACCCGATGCACCATTAGTGTAAAACGGAAAACCACCTTTTACCAATTTAAAAATTGCGCCACTCCCATCAAAGCCCGCATTTTTGCCAATAATTACGGATGGATTAACAATTACAGCATCTAAACCTTCGGTTATTCCACGCCAAACTTCCATTTCAGCTTCGTACTTCGAAAGTCCATAAGCGTGGGCCTTTGCATCGTATTCCCAAAAATCCTTTTCTGTAATTTGATTCCCTTTTTTTGGTTCGCCCAACGCGGCAACAGAACTAACGTGAACCAATCTGCAATTGTTATCTAAACAGAGATTTACAATGTTCGATGTGCCATCAATATTGACGTGAAAAAGTTGTTTTTTGTGGTTCGAATCTAAAGAAACAAAAGCTGCACAATGAAAAACTTTGGTAATCCCTTGAAATGCATCTTCTAAGGCAGAAGTTTCATTTATATCCGCATCAACCCAATCAATTAATTTAATGCTTTTTAGTAACGATGGAATTACAGATGTTTTCCTTTTCAGCGCCCGAACGGCTAAACCATTATCAGTAAGCTGTTTTATTAACTCAGATCCTAAAAATCCCGTTCCGCCGGTTACGAGTATCATTATATTTTTTGGGGCTATTGGTGAAAATACGCTTTCAAAAATAGATATTTGAGGCGATAGTTTTAAATATATGTCATTAACCGATTTCTTTTCTCCCTTAAATATTGATCAGTTTACACCAAAACAAGGTTTTTTCACCAGTCAGCTGGGTATGAAAACCGAATTTTATACTGAATCATTTCCCGATTTGGAGGAAGGAAAATTCGACATCGCAGTTTTTGGTGTTTTAGATGGTAGAAATGCAGTAAATAATGAAGGCTGTGGAATTGCGCCCGATTATTTCAGGGAAAAATTTTACAAATTAAATGAAGGCGCTTTTGAAAGCAAACTTGTCGATTTAGGAAACATCAGACCAGGTGCAACCGTAGCTGATACATACATTGCCGTTAAAATGGCGGTTTCCGAATTAATTAAAAATAACATTATTCCAATAATAATCGGCGGCGGACAAGACATTACGTACGCTCAATATTTGGGCTACGAAGATTTAGAGCAGAAAGTTGATTTAGTGGTTGTAGATAATCAATTTGATATTGATGGACATGAAAGTGAAGGCATAGAAACCCGGTCTGATTGCTATTTGAACAAAATATTCCTGCATCAACCTAATTATCTTTTCAACTTCAGCAATCTTGGCTACCAAACCTATTTTGTAAATCAGGAAAGTTTAAACGTAATGGATAAGCTTTATTTTGATGCGCACCGCGTTGGCGAATTCGCTCAAGATATTACACTTACCGAACCCATTATCCGCAACGCGAATATGGTAAGTTTTGATATTGGCGCCATACGCTCGGCTGATGCCGCTGCAAATGCAAATACTACGCCGAATGGATTTGATGGTGAAGAGGCTTGCAGAATTGCCCGTTATGCAGGCATGAACGATAAATTAACCTCGATTGGTTTTTATGAATTTAATCCGGCTTATGATAATAACGGCCAAACTGCATTTTTACTGGCCCAAATGGTTTGGTATTTTGTAGATGGATTTTACGCCCGTAAAAAAGATTTTCCACTAACACCGAAATCTCAATTTATAATTTATAGAACGAGTTTGAAGGATGGTTCTGGCGAAATGACTTTTGTGAAGAGTAAAAAATCGGATAGATGGTGGATGCAAGTGCCTTATCCAGCGCAACAATCTAAAAATGAGCGTTACCATTTGGTTCCTTGCCGTTACGATGATTACCAAACTGCAGTAAATGGCGATATGCCCGATTTATGGTGGCGCACCTATCAAAAGCTATCATAATTTTACATAAATTATAGCCTGATAAGACTACATTTCTTTACATTTGATTTTAAGAGCTTTAACCCTCCTCAAACTTAAAAAATCAACTAATGAAAAAAATAATTTTATCAGCAATGGCAATTTTGCCTTTGGCTGCACTAGCTCAAAAGCCTTTTACTGTAAAAGGTGATGCAAAGGCTTTAAAAACCGGCGACAAGGTTTACCTGATTTACAACGAAAACGGTCAGCGTAAAACAGATTCTGCTACTGTTGCAAATGGCAAATTTGAATTTAAGGGAACCGCTACCGACCCAATATCTGGCAGTTTGTTCAAAAACATTAACCCTTATATTAAAGGTGCTAATACCAAAAACTTAGATTACGCAAATTTATATTTGGAGCCAGGAAATATCGTTGTAAGCTCTACAGATTCGATTAAATCGGTTTCTGTTAGCGGAACACCTGCTAACAATGATAATACAAAATTAAAGGCGAGTTTAAAACCTGCTACAGATAAACTTGATGCCATTAATGCTGAGTATGCTAAACTAAGCGCAGAGCAGAAGGAAGATAAAACAGTTGTAGCTGGTATTCGTGAACGTTTTGAAAAGGCATCAGAAGAAATGACGCCAATTTATTTAAGTTTTGCTAAAAGTAACCCAAAATCTTATGTGAGTTTGGTTAGTTTGAGTCAACTATCTGGCGACCCAGATGCACAAGCACAAGTAGAAACTGCTTACGCAGGCTTAAGCCCTGAATTAAGAGCAACTAAAATTGGTACTACGTTAGCCAAAACCTTAGAAGCGACTAAAAAAACTGCTGTAGGTGTTATGGCAATGGATTTTACACAGAATGATGTAAATGGCAAACCTGTAAAATTATCTGATTTTAAAGGAAAATATGTTTTGGTTGATTTCTGGGCATCGTGGTGTGGTCCTTGTAGAGCCGAAAATCCAAATGTTGTTGTCGCTTACAATAAATTTAAAGACAAGGGCTTTACCGTTTTAGGCGTTTCTTTAGATAGACCAGGTGCAAAAGATGCATGGATTAAAGCGATTGCTGATGACAAATTAGATTGGACACAAGTTTCAGATTTAAAATTCTGGGAGAATGAAGTTGCGGTAATGTATGGCATTCGTTCTATTCCTGCTAACTTTTTAATTGACCCAACTGGCAAAATTATCGCTAAAGGATTAAGAGAAGAAGCTTTACAAAGTAAATTACAAGAGCTTTTAGGTAGCAAATCGAAATAAGTAAAACACAAAGAAGCCACAGATTTACAGGTTAATATTAATCTGTAAATCTGTGGCTTTAATGCTTATAACCTCTTAAGCGCCTTTAAGAAAATCGAGCGCATTAATGAAATAATTCTCCATTCCTTCATATGGGTCTTCACCCGGTATCCAAGAAGCGAATTTCCAATATTCCCACTCGCCACTTTCTGATAATGGCGGAACTAAAAGAAAATATTGCTCTTGATTTCTCCCGCCAACAATTATGCTTCGCGATAGCTTAATCGCCACATCCAAAAGCTCATCATTATTAATCCAAATCTCGATTATTTCAGGATCAATATCTTTTAAATAGCCAACATTAATTGTAGATTCAAAAGATGGTTCGATGTTTTCATTCGGCGTTGTGAAGCCATTTGTTATCAATAGAAAGTTCTTGTAATCCTTTGGCAGGATAATCTGTAATCTTTCCTCAAGCTGCTTAATTTCATCAGCAGAAGCTGGTTCATTTCCTAACCATTTCGATTCAACCTGTTCAGGGGTAAATGTAAATTCACCTTGTTTAATGGCAGTTTCCGAAATCTTTTTAAGTATCTTTTTCAAATTACAATAGTTTAAATTAGATTAAATCGAAACCGATATCTTCTCTGAAATATTTGCCATCGAAATAAATTCTACCCGCATCGGCTGTTGCAGATTGAAGCGCAGTAAATAAATCTTTTTGCAAACTGGTTATTGCAATTACACGTCCGCCGTTTGTTTTAACTACATCGTTATCCAATAAAGTTCCGGCATGGAAAGCGTTTGAATGTCGAAGATTTTCGATGCCTGTGATGGCTTTTCCCTTTAAATATTCGCCAGGATAACCGCCTGCAACAATCATTACGGTTGCCGCAGTTTCTTCGCTAATTTCGAGCTTAACCTGATTTAGTTTTTTATCAGCCGTTGCGATAAAAAGTTCGACCAAATCATTTTTTATCCTTGGAATTACGCTTTCCGTTTCCGGATCGCCCATACGAGCATTGTATTCAATAACATATGGTTCATCACCAACTTTTATCAACCCGAAGAAAATAAAGCCCGTATAATCAATATTATCTTTCTTTAAACCTTCAACAGTTGGTTTAATAATTCGTTCCTCAATTTTATTTAAAAACTCGGCAGATGCAAATGGCACCGGAGAAACCGAACCCATACCACCTGTATTTAATCCAGTATCAGCCTGACCAATACGTTTGTAATCTTTCGCTTCTGGCAAGGTAATGTAATTTTCGCCATCGGTTAAAACGAAAACTGAGAGTTCGATACCGCTTAAAAATTCCTCAATTACAACAGTAGCACCCGCAGCACCAAATTTACCACCAAGCATTAACTTTAGTTCTTCTTGTGCTTCGATGGTTTCAGTACAAATTAAAACACCTTTGCCCGCAGCCAAACCATCTGCCTTTAAAACAATCGGTAAAGCATGGTTTTGTAGATAGGCCAACCCATCCTCCAAAGTATCAGGAGTGAAAGATTGAGATGCCGCAGTTGGAATGCCATGACGCTGCATAAACTGCTTAGAAAAATCTTTACTTCCCTCTAAAATTGCGCCTTCTTTTTTCGGTCCGATAACCGGAATATGCGAAATTGCTGTATCTGCCAGGAAAAAATCGTGAATACCGTTTACCAAAGGTTCTTCTGGTCCGACAACAACCATGTCAATTTGCTCTGTTAAAACAATTTTTTTAATCGAATCGAAATCATTTACGCTGATGTTGATATTGGTGCCATAAGCACCTGTACCACCATTTCCGGGTGCAATAATCAATTTATCACAATGTGAAGACTGGCTGATTTTCCAGGCAAATGCACTTTCTCTGCCACCTGAACCTAATAGTAAGATATTCATGTGGGCAAAGATAATAAATGAGGGATGGAAAATGGTAGATGGGTGATGGAAAATGTGATTAGATTATAGATAATGCATAGCTACAAGCAGATGATGGGCAAGCATTTCATCATCCATTTTACATAATTACATTTTACACTATTTAGCGCTTCTCGTCATTTGCTCCAACATATCCCACATTTCATTTGGAATGGCTTCCAATCCATTCATTTGACCAGCACCTTGCAACCATTCGCCACCATCAATCGTGATGACTTCGCCATTAATATATCCAGAGAAATCGCTAACCAAAAATGCTGCAAGATTTGCAAGTTCCTGGTGTTCGCCAACTCTTTTAAGTGGAACACGGTTTTTAAAATCAAACTTTTTGGCTAAATCTCCAGGTAATAATCTTTCCCATGCGCCTTTAGTTGGAAAAGGACCAGGTGCAATTGCATTTGTACGGATGCCATATTTGCCCCACTCAACCGCTAACGATCGTGTTAAAGCCAAAACGCCACCTTTTGCACAAGCAGATGGAACTACATAAGCAGAGCCTGTAAAAGCATATGTGGTAACGATGTTGAGCACCGTTGCCGTTTGTTTTTCTTTTATCCAGTGTTTTCCAAAAGTCAAAGTACAATTCACAGTGCCTTTTAGTACGATATCAATTATTGAGGAAAATGCATTTGCCGAAAGACGCTCGGTTGGAGAAATAAAATTGCCTGCAGCGTTATTTAAAAGCACATCTACAGCGCCGAATTTCTCAATCGTTTTAGCAAGCACATTTTCAACTTGCTCAATTTCGCGAACATCGCAAGCTACAGCTAAAACCTTTCCACCGGTTTTTTCTTCCATCTCATCAGCCGTTTTCTGTAAAACATCTTGTTTACGGCTAGTAATTACCAAATTGGCGCCCAATTTCAGGAAATAAACACCCATCGCTTTTCCTAATCCAGTACCACCTCCAGTAATAACTATTGTTTTGCCTTTTAACGCATCATCGCGAAGCATAGGTTGATTGAAATTTAACATATATCTGGTTGTCTTAAGGTTTAATTGATCAATTGTTTAATTGACGAATTGCTAATTGTTCAATTGTGATTTTTAATTTTGATTATTTCCTCTGGAGATTTTCTAAAATCGTTTTTAGAATATGCCTGGTTGATGGCGACCACCATTGTGCAAGCATTTTCTCTAAAGTTGCAGATTGATCACCACTTACCGCAGCAATTAAATCAGTACGGATATTAAGTTTACTTTGCGACCAGGTGTTACTTTCCAGCTCCATAAACTTTTTAATTTTTCGCTCTGCGGATGTTAGTAAACTTTCATTTTTAACCAACTCATCTACCAAGCCAATTTTTAATGCTTCCTCGGGATTGTATAATCTTCCGGTTAACAAGCTTTGCGAAGCTTCGGCCTTGCCAATCCAAAACGAATACAATTGAAAAATACTATTTGGCACAATAATTCCTACCGGAACTTCATTTAAACCGATGATAAATTGTCCCTCTGCCATAACCCGATAATCACAGGCTAAAGCCATAACGCACCCACCAGCCGGACTATGACCACTTATTGCCGCAACAATTGGTTTTTTAAAGCCGACCAAGTTTGCCGTAAAACTGAAAAACAATTCAAAAAAGGATTTTGCTTCTGCTTCATTGTATCCGTAAAGCTCAACTAAATCTAAGCCTGCCGAGAAGAAAGGGGCTTTACCTGTTAAAATAACACCCCCAATATTGTTATCATTAGAAATGTTGATTAGCATATCATTCAGCTCCGAAATCAGCTCGCGGTTCATCGCATTTGATTTGCCTCTATCTAAAGTAATGGTAGCCAGGCGATCCTTAACGCTCACTTTAATCGTATTCATATATCGGTATTTACAGTTGTATATAAAGCAAAATAATAAATTTGAATTAGTATGCATGCATACTAATTCAAATTTATTATTTTTTGATGATTAAACCTCAAAAGATGTAGCTATTGCAACAATAGCAACGAAGTTATTTTTATTAATTAAAATACTTACTTGACATCAAAAGTAGCCACAGCTCTTGCAAAATGTCCTTCAGCATCTATACCTTCAATCACAACACGGTACGTGGCAGGCTCGTTAGCATTGTAAAAACTAAAAGAAGCTTTTCCGTCGTTGTCGCTCACCACTTGTGGATTCCAGTAAATTGTGCTTCTGTAATCGCCTTTTGCGTTGTTAGTAGCCGCATCATATTTTGGCGAATAAAATTCTCTGGAAACTGAATAACCTTTTTGGTTTATCGTAACCACTCCAGGCGCATAATTATTTGACAAATTATCGCTACCACCACGTTTTGTAGTGATAACAAGCACACCACCGCCTCCTCGGCTGCCATAAATTGCTATGTTTCCGGCTGTACGTAGAACTTCTATCGTTTCAATGTCGTTGGGATTTAGCACGTCCAGAAAATCGGGTTCTACGTTCATCCCATCAACTACAATTGCCATTGGGGTATTTTGGCTCCGAGTTGAATATGGAACGCCATTTCTCCAAATCACGAAAGGTATTCTTCCATTTAAGCATTGCGAAAGTGTTACACAAGCCTCCAAATCCTTCGCAGTCAAAATAAAATCAGCACGACCAGCGCCATTTAAATTGGCCGAATTTTTTGCGGGATTTCTTTGCTCCGTTACCACAACTTCATCAAGTTTTATGGTCCTTTCCAACAAACCTAATCTTGTCATTTCATTAAAGTAATTGTCGCTTTCTTTAATGTATTTCATTAGCGTGTTGTTCACGTTAATATCAATTTCAGCTCCATTTTTGCTTTTCGTTACAATTTGAGCTGGTATGGCATCCAATTTAATATCAACAAATTTCCTGTCGGTTTTAGTTCTGGCTTGTACAACGAAACGCACACTATCGCTAAATTCTAAATTATCAAAGTTAAATCTGCCTTCTGCATTCGTAGTTGTATCTTGAAAAAACACGCCGCCTTTGGTCGACATTATCATTACTTTACCATTTGGAACGGGCTTACCACCTTTTGTAACTGTTCCGCTGATTGATGTTGACTGCTCGGGTTTATAAGTAATGCTTGGCCCTGCATTATTAATAACATTTTTCCAAAGAAATCTTCTCCAGCCCTGTGTTAAAAGCAAATTATCTAAATCTCCCCGTGTTTTAACATCATCCTTTAAGAAGTAATAATTTGGCTTTTCTACAAACCCTGCTAAATCTGAGGTAAGCAACAGATTCGCAAGAATATTGCTCTCACTGTTTTCATCAGGTGCAACTTTGCTGGCATTTGTAACCGATACAGAAAAGCTACCAATTAAAGGTTTTTGCTTATTCGAAACATTAAAATCTATTGTTGATTTACCTCTTTTTTCTAAAGAGGCCTGATTTGTGTTGAATTTAACATCAATAATATCGCCTTTATTTTTATTGAAGATTAAACGTTCTGCAATGGGTTGATTGTTAGCAGAAAATAAAGTAAACTGAACAACTCCACTCGGCAGTTTGCTTTTGGGAATTACCGCGGTCAATAATTGCTTATCAACTTTTGCTTTAGATACATAATAGATATTTCCACCTTGCTGCGCCACAATTTTTAATTCATCCGAATTAGTCAAATCAGCACTGGTCATTATTTTTACAGATACTTTGCTTGTATCAGAATTCGTTACCGATAAAGCGTAACCACTTTTTTGAGCCAATGGCAATCTGAAATCTTTTTGTGAACCATCTTTAAAAGTAACTTTTGCTGTATAAGTTTTTCCAGCATGGGTATTTAAGACAAAATTTCCCATCCCCAAATGAGTAGTTTCGAAAGTTGTTATTTCTACACCGGACTGATCAATAATTTTTGCTTTGATATCTTCGCCTAATCCGGTTCCGTTAACAGCTTTAACAGCAATTTTTTGCGGCAATTCTTCTATCAATGCACCACCTTCCGGAAAAAACTGAACATCAACATCATTACTTGTTGAGGTAATCGGAACAGATTTAATAACTTTTTGCTTATTATCTAACGTAATCATTGCAACAATTTTTCCTTTTTTATTGAGGAAGGATTGGTTATTCGAAAAATCTATGTTTGCTATTCCAGATTCATTGGTTTTAGTTTTGCCTTTAGCAATTGTGCGGTAATCTAACTGAACCTCATAGCTAACCTCATTATTCTTATATGGCACTCCGTTTTTATCTTCAAAACGAATATTGGCGTTTACCTTATCGTTATTATTTTCTTTTGTAAATTTATATTCAGTAAAAGTGAAAACCTTATTTGCCCAGCCATTACCAATTTTGATATTTTTATCAAAAAAGAAGTCAGTACCGAAATTACGCATGTAATTTGTGTAGGCTCTAATCCTATAATTGCCTTCGCCAAGCGAATCAGTAAGTTTAAAATCGCCCCAGGTTATGCCACCCATTAGCGGTAGTTTCACCAATCTTTTTAAAGAGTCCTTTTCGTTAATAAGCTCAACATATAAAATCTTACTAATTTCTGATGGGGCAAGGGTTTTGGTATTTACGGTATAAGCTTTAAACCAAATATCATCGCCTATGGCGTAATAGGGTTTATCTAAATGTAGGTATACTTTTTCCTGTGGATATTTATTTGAATAATCCTCGAGCTTTTTAAGTAGCTGCGTAAACGGATCATCGTCCATTTTAAATGCTACAAAACTTAAAAGCACAGCAAAAAAACCGAGAAGGAGCGAGATTTTGATTTTCATTTGGCGTAGTGTAAAAGTAAATATGCCTCAAGGTACAAAACCCGAGGCATATTATTATGAATTTTACATGAAAAGCAGCTTAAACTAAAAGCTGTTCTTCCACATCATACTTTCCACAGGGCGGGTAGTTTTATTATTGTATTTTGCATTGCCTTTGCTGTTGTACATGGTTTCTACTTCTCCTTCTACAACAAAGTAAATTAATTGGCCTATTGGCATTCCGGCGTAAACCCTCACCGGTTGTGCTACAGAAATTTCCAAGGTCCAGGTGTTACAGAAACCAACATCGCCCTTTCCGGCAGTTGCATGGATATCAATTCCCAGTCTTCCGGTGCTGCTTTTACCCTCCAAAAAAGGCACATGACTATGGGTTTCGGTATATTCTAAAGTTACACCAAGGTATAATGTACCCGGCTGAAGCACGAAACCATCTTTCGGAATTTCGAAATGCTCAATCTCATTATGTTTCTTTGCATCTAATACACGGTTTTTATAGGTTGCTAAATATTTGCCCAAATGTACATCGTACGAATTGGTGCCTAAGCAACTGCGATCGAATGGCTCAATAATTATTGTCCCCTTATCAATTTCCTCTAAAATCCTTTTATCAGATAATATCATTTTTATGCGTATTTTTGGCCTAAATTATCATTTATTTAAGATAATTTTGCATGTTAAATTTCAATTTTATAAATGCCAATAGTTTATAATAAAAATATCGATGAACATTCTGTTCTGGCCATCTGGAAAATTGAGGAAACAGAAGCGCAACTCTTAGCCGGATTACAATTAAAACAGCACGAGCTTGGCATCATTTCATCTTTAAACAATGGAAAAAGACTGCTCCACTGGCTCAGTACGCGCTTATTATTGCGCACTTTACTGAATACTGCCGAATATATCGATTGCAAGTTTGATGAAGACGGAAAACCTTATCTGGTAAACTTCGACTATAAAATTTCTTTAAGCCATTCTTACGATTATGCCGCCGTAATGATTAGCAAAGATTACGCTGTCGGTGTTGATATAGAACTCATCAAGCATAAAATTAAAAGCATTAAGCATAAGTTTTTAAACGATGTTGAGCTTGCTCAAAAACAAATTGGCGATAACACCGAAGGACTTTATGTGTGTTGGTGCGCTAAAGAAGCGATTTACAAATGGCATGGCAAAAAAGGCTTAGAATTTAAGGCCCACATACACATTAAGCCTTTCAAACTAAAAAGTGAAGGCAGTTTAAATGCCTTGGTAGAATTGCCAACCGGAACCCGCGAGCTAACCGTACATTATTTTAAAACTGCCGATGGCTACATGGTTGGTTATGTACAGGCAGCACAAAACTAAACCCGTAATAAAAGATGATAGAGGAAAGCGAAAAAAATATTGCGGATAAATTAGTAACCACACAATTTATTGACTGGGGTTTAACAGATTACCAAAAAGCCTGGGCTAAGCAGGAAGATTTACTAAACAAAATCGTTGCCATTAAAAGCGAAAACCGTGTTAATGGGACAAATTTACCAACCCCGAATTACCTTATATTTAACGAACATCCGCATGTTTACACTTTAGGCAAAAGTGGCCATCCAGATAATTTGTTGCTCGATGAACAAGGCCTTAAAGATAAACAAGCCACTTATTACAAAATAAATCGCGGCGGTGACATTACTTATCACGGTCCTGGTCAAATTGTTGGCTACCCAATTTTGGATTTAGATAATTTCTTTACCGATATACATTTATACTTACGAACACTTGAAGAAGCCGTGATTTTGACGCTGAAAGATTATGGAATTGAGAGCGGTAGGTACGAAGGTTACACCGGGGTTTGGCTGGATGCCGATAACGAGAAAGCCCGCAAAATTTGCGCAATGGGCGTTCGTTGCAGTCGTTGGGTAACTATGCATGGCTTTGCATTTAATGTTAACGTAGATTTGGATTATTTCAAAAACATTGTGCCTTGTGGTATCGATGATAAAGCAGTTACCTCTTTAGAACATGAATTAGGCTACAAAGCCGATATCGAAGAAGTTAAAGAGAAGCTAAAAAATCACATTGCCAATCTTTTTAAGATGGAATTGGTTTAATGCTCAAAAAATTACAAAGTCTATAATAAATCCTCAAAAAAAGACTTCGTAAGTTTAGACAAAAAGATAAATCAATATTTTTTTGAAAATGAACAGTTAATAACTTTTGGCGGGCTTCAGCCCCGCTTTACATTGCAAGTCCGCACTCGTACCTCGCTTGCGGGCTTTTCACTCCAATCGGGTTTAGAAACAATGTTTTTGCAAAAAAACCTACCTATATCGTCATTTCGAGCGAAGCCGAGAAATCTTTGTAACCAATTTAAAAGATCTAGCTTCACTGAGTAATAGGTGGTTCTTCACAATATTCGAAAAAACGGAATAAGTCTATCAAAACCATATAATCTACTTTTCCGTAAATTAGGGCATGAAAATTTTATTGAGTGCCATTTTATTTTCTTTTTTATCTTCGGGTTGCACTAAGCAAAATCCTATGCCTGTAAATCAACCAACCGATACTTCTTTTGTAGAAAAAAACACAACGGGCGTTTTTACTTATCTGGCTTTAGGCGATTCGTACACCATTGGAGAGGCGGTAAGTCAAAACGAATCTTTTCCTTACCAACTAAAAGATTTATTAGTTAAAAACGCCGTTAACGTTGAAGCGCCAAAAATAATTGCCCGAACTGGCTGGACTACCGATGAACTTCAGGGTGCAATTAAAGTAGCAAACATTACGCCGAAGTATGACTTTGTTACCTTGCTCATTGGCGTAAATAATCAATATCGAGGTTACAGTTTAGAAACTTACAAAAAAGAATTTCGCGAATTACTAGAAACAGCAATAGGTTTTACAGGCGGTAAAAAGGCAAGGGTTTTTGTGGTCTCAATACCCGATTGGGGCGTAACACCCTTCGCAAAAGGTGGGTTTAAATCTGCCGAGGCAATTGCTAAAGAAATTGACGCTTTTAATGCTGCTGCAGAAAAAATAACTACAGAAGCCGGCGTAAGTTTCACAAATATTACACCCGACTCTAGAGTAGCTGCAAATGATGCCACATTGATTGCAAACGATGGTTTACACCCAAGCGGTAAAATGTATAGCAACTGGGCGAATGCATTGCTACCCAAAATTTCAACTGTACTTAAATAATTTAATATCAGCTTCTTTCATTTTTAATTTTAAAATTTTAGCTTAGTTTAACTATTTAAATTATTTAATCTAAAACGAAAAACTTATGAATGATTACGAATCTTATGAAGGTGGCGGAGTAGCTGCAGGTATTGGTGCAGTAGGAATAATTATCTATTTGGCGATAATTGTACTATTAATTGTTGGCATGTGGAAGGTTTTTGAAAAAGCCGGAAAACCAGGTTGGGCAGCAATAATCCCTATTTACAACATTATTATTTTAATTGAAATTGTTGGCAAACCGATGATTTGGATTTTATGGTTATTAATACCTTGTGTTAACATTGTGTTTTTAGTTTGGCTGTACAATTTGGTAAGCAAAAGTTTCGGAAAATCAGAAGGTTTTACGGTTGGTTTAGTGATTTTTCCTTACATTTTCTGGCCAATTTTAGGTTTCGGTGATGCAAAATATTTAGGCCCATCTGCTGCAGAAGCACAGAACAATGGTTTCGGAAACAACCCGTTCAACAACTCAAATAACAATTTTAACAATCCATTCGGTAATCAAAATAACCCTAACGATACACCTCCTCCGGTTGTTTAATGTTATCAATTACCCTATATATATTTTGCAGCACAATCAATTTAGTTGATTGGCTGCAAAATCATTTAATACCATGTCCTTTTAAAGCATTAACCCATTTAGATTGCCCTGGATGTGGTTTTCAACGCTCAATTATAGCACTAATAAAAGGCGATATTCAGCAAAGCTGGAATCTTTATCCGCCAACAATTCCTTTACTTATATTATTTCTTTCGGCCTTAATCATCCACAAATTTCCTTTTACCAAAAGCGCCATTACTATAAAAGCGATGATAATTGTGGTTGGTAATTTTGTATTGATAAGCTATTTATACAAGATTTTTATCCGTTAAATAGTCATGTTGGCCGTAATGTGTTTATAATCTTTCATAACGGTTTCCAAAAATTGAAGTTCGTTCATCCCGGCAGGGATATTTACGGCCATATGTGTTTTAATTTTGGCAGCCATTGCATAAATTAAATCTGCATTTCCGGTGGTGTAGTAGCCTGTTAAAACTTCGTAAACAAGTTCAGCATCTTTATCATTCAAGTGCAAAACTTCTTTAAAGGTCGGTTCGTAATCTTCTGGTAGTGAAAAACTAAAGGCCACATTATCAATTTTTGTTCTTGGTACGGTTTTAATTAAGGTTGTTTTAGCCAGTTTATCGCCTATGCGCTGGTGCTTTTCTGTAACCGCTACAGAAATTAATGCAACTACTCCCCATCCAAACCAAACGCCAAAATCAACAATTCTAAAAATCCAACGCATTAAATATTGTCCAAAGGTTGGTTGTCCGCCATCAAGGCTGATCACTTTTATCTTCATAATTTTTTTGCCGAAACTTTGGCCGTTCATCAACATTTCGCAAACCAAATCGTAAAAAATAAAAATAACTGCAAAAAGGATAATAAGTACAATTGAAACGCTGCCCGATGTGCTAAACTGAGCGGCAACCATTAAGATCAAAACCACGATATATAAAATTGTGAAGCCCGCAAGATCTATTAATCGGGCAGCAATGCGCTCGCCTAAGCCAGCAACTTCATATTCTATATCAACATTTTGAGCAGTGCTAATTGTAATGGTTTCCATATTTCAAACATAATTTTTTTTATGCATAGATGATAGTTTCATCTATGTAAATTTTTAGCATGAAATAGTAAAGCATTTGGCTTAATTTTTTGTTAAGGAAGAAAATTTAAACTATTTTAACCACAGATTTGAGTAGCTATTAATGAGAGAAGCTTTATTTGTTAAACAAAATACAGAAAAATGGCAACGATTTAATGATTTGCAAATGGCAAGTCCTGATGAATTAGCTGATCGTTTTACTGAAATCACAAATGATTTAGCTTACGCCAAGACTTTTTATCCGAACTCTAAAACAACAGCTTATTTAAACGGCTTAGCTTCAAAACTTCATGGCTCGGTTTACAAAAACAAAAAGGAAAAATCAAACCGCTTTTTAATTTTCTGGAAAACAGAATTGCCTCTGCTTTTTTTTCAGCACAAAAAGCAAATTATTTATTCTTTAGCATTTTTTTTGGTTTCTTGTGCAATAGGCGCAATTTCTGCAAAGTATGATGATACTTTTATAAGATTAATTTTAGGCGACGGCTATGTAAACATGACGAATGATAACATCGCCAAAGGCGACCCGTTTGGGGTTTATAAACAGCAAAATCCAATAATGATGTTTATCCAAATTGGTGCAAATAATATTTTCGTTTCTTTATATACATTTGTTTTGGGTATACTTTTTTCCTTCGGAAGCATTGTTTCCCTTTTTAGAAATGGTGTAATGCTAGGTTCGTTTCAATATTTCTTTTTCAGCAAAGGTTTAGGTATTCAATCAGTTTTAGTAATTTGGATTCACGGCACGTTGGAAATCTCTGCAATTGTTTTGGCTGGTGCTGCCGGATTGGTTTTAGGCAACAGCTTCTTATTCCCTAAAACATATACCCGCATGGCATCTGTTTTAAAGGGAGCTAAAGATGGCTTAAAAATAGTGCTCGGACTTGTACCAATATTTATTGTAGCGGCTTTCTTCGAAAGTTTTGTTACCCGCCATACAGAAATGCACTGGACTTTAAGCGGCCTGATTTTACTCAGTTCTGCCGCTTTCATTATCTGGTATGTTTTTATCTATCCAAGAAAAATTTATTATAAATCACAATTAAATTAATATGCTCCTTAAAATAGAATTTAAAAAAATACGCGATTTTGGTCAGATAATTAATGATACGTTTACGTTTGTTCGCCAAAATTTTAAACCCCTCGTTAAAACCTATTTTATTTTTTCAGGATTATTTATGATTGCTGGCATGTTGGCTATGCTGTTGCAACAATACAAAATGGTTAACATCGTAAACAATATAGATGCTTTTAAAAACAGCGGATTTGGGGCAGGATTATATGGATTGGAGTATTTTTTGGCAATTTTATTCTCTTTGGCTGGTTACGCAAGTACAACAGTAGCTACCCTTTCTTACATTGCCATTTATGTACAAAAAGGCAATCAAACACCAACAACCGATGAAGTTTGGGGCTATTTTAAATATTATTTCTTTAGGATTTTTGGCAGCTCATTGCTCTTAGGCTTATTGCTTGCCATAGGATTTCTGTTTTGCTTACTCCCAGGCTTTTGGTTAATGCCCATTATTTCTTTGGTATTCCCGATTATTGTTATCGAAAACGGCACAATAGGCTATGCTTTTAACCGCAGCTTCAAATTAATTAAAGGTAACTTCTGGATAACCTTTGGAACATTATTTATTATTTGGATAATCGTTTACGCCTGCATGTCGTTTGTGGTTTTACCAACAACATTATTTAGTATGCTTGGGTTATTTTCTGGAAGCAAGCCGCAAATGTCTTTAACCTTTACCATGCTTGGTACGGTTATACAATACCTTTGCCAGGTTTGCACCGTAATACCAATTATTACCATCGCCCTATCTTACTTTAGTTTAGTAGAGCAAAAGGAAAGTGCCGGCTTAATGCAGCGTATTTCTACATTCGGAAACGAGGAAAAACCAGTTGATAATCGCCCGGAAGAATATTAAGCACATGTTAAAATTGGCGTTCAAGTTTCTTGTTTGTTTTTTATTGCTTTTTACGCAAGCGAAAGTTTATGCGCAAGTTGAGAAACCAAAGCTTACTGCCTCAGTCAAAAGGGATAGTAGTAAAGTAACGGCCTCATCATTTGACAAAAGAGCTATTGAAACCTATTCCGAACAAAAAGAATTTCAATATGATGAAGCTAAAATTCGAGATTTATCGCTATGGGATAGATTCTGGATGTGGTTTTGGGAAATGATTTCAAGATTAATTACTACCGCCGGTTCCACGCCAGGCTCAAAATATTTTTTCATTTTTGTCGGCATTGCCATTCTGGTTTACATCATTATTAAAATTATTGGTTCAGAGAATATTTTCAGCAAAAAATCTAAAGAAACCATTCTTCAGTACGATGTTTTAAACGAAAATATTCATGAAATCAATTATGAAAAAGAGCTGCAGAAATTAATCGGACAAGGAAAATATCGCCTAGCGGTTCGTCTATTGTATCTAAAAACCTTAAAGAAATTGAGCGATGCCAATATTATTGATTGGAAAGCAGATAAAACAAATTATAATTACCTAACCGAAATTAGCAAGCCAGAACTACAGGTAGCATTTGGAAAACTTACGCACCAGTTTGATTACATATGGTATGGAGATTTCCCTGTGGATGAAAATAAATTTGAGCCAATTAACCATTCCTTTAACCAGTTTAATGCTGCGATTAAATGAAAAGTTATAAAATATATTTCGCCATCGGGCTGATATTGATATTGGTTTATCTAATTGCTCAATTTAACAAACCAACACCAACCGATTGGTCGCCATCTTACAGGAAAGACAGCAAAATCCCCTACGGAACATTTATTTTCTTTAACCGAATTCAAGATGTTTTACCTGGTGTAAAAAAGCAAACATCGGCAAAGCCAATTTACAATACGCTTAAAGACAAAAACTATACAAATGCGAGTTATTTTATTATCGCACCTCAGGTAAAAATCACTAAACAAGATTTTGAACAGCTTAAAAACTTTGCCAACGCTGGCAACAATGTATTTATCGCCAGTTACAGTTTGGATAATTATGTAGAGAAAGAATTAAAATTAAAGTCTGCTTACAATTTTAATCAGGATGGAAGTTCGGTAAACTTTACAAATCCTGCGTTAAAAACTGTGGTAAATTATGGTTTTGAAAAGGGAATCGGCAACCAATACTACAGAAGTATCGATACTTCAAAAACCACCATTTTAGGCGTTGATGCGAATGAAAAGCCAAATTTTATCCGTTGCGATTACGGCAAAGGTGCGTTGTATTTAATCGCCGGACCAGGTTTTTACAGCAATTTTAATATGCTTGATAAATATGGACCTGAATATGCTGCGAAAACGCTTAGTTATTTAAAAGGTACAAATACTTTAATTTTTGATGAATATTATAATATTGCAGATAACGGACAGACAGATATTTTACGAGTATTTTTTAAACATCCTGAATTAAAATATGCTTACTACCTCTGCATTTTCAGCCTGCTGCTTTTTGTTTTATACGATATTAAAAGACGACAAA
Organism: Pedobacter aquatilis; assembly: GCF_032678425.1. Taxonomy (GTDB): domain Bacteria; phylum Bacteroidota; class Bacteroidia; order Sphingobacteriales; family Sphingobacteriaceae; genus Pedobacter; species Pedobacter aquatilis_B. Next base: position 992,013 of record NZ_JAVTSG010000001.1, read on the forward strand.
GAATTATCCCGATTGCAGACCCATACACCAACACCTCGGTAGAATATGCACAAGTTGTCGGAAGCGTTTATTACCACGAACACAACAACCTGGATATTGCCCAAAAGAAAATAAGCTATTTGCTCGAACATTTGCGTAGCCGTTATTATTTAAAAACCAATGAAATCGATAGCTCATTTGCCACAACATTAATGCAAAAAACAGGAATTAACGAAGCGATGGCAAAATCGCTTACCCGATATATTATGCAAATACCTACGCTAAGTAGTTACAGCGATACAGAACTGATTGGTTTAAATCAGATTATAGAAGATTTTTATAAAAACACAAAAGCCTAATGGAAGAGGAACAATTTAACCAGCGTACAGATTTAACCGCATTAACCGAATCGGTAAATCAAATTCGAACGGCACTGAGTAATATCATTATCGGGCAGAAACAAGTTATCGATTTTTTAATTGTCGGTTTACTTTCTGATGGCCATATTTTAATTGAGGGTGTTCCGGGTGTGGCCAAAACCTTGAGTGCAAAGTTATTGGCAAAATCTATCGCTGCACAATTTTCGAGGGTGCAATTTACGCCTGACTTAATGCCTTCAGATGTTTTGGGAACACCAATCTTCAATACGAAAACGGGCGATTTTGAATTTAGACGAGGACCGATTTTTGGCAATATAATTCTGGTTGATGAAATTAACCGTGCACCAGCGAAAACACAATCGGCCTTGTTCGAAATAATGGAAGAGCGCCAGGTTACCATTGATGGCACAACTTATAAAATGGAAGAACCATTTATGGTTCTGGCTACTCAAAACCCGATTGAGCAAGAAGGTACTTATCGTTTGCCAGAGGCACAATTAGATAGGTTTTTATTTAAAATTGATGTTAAATATCCATCACTCGAAGAGGAAACCGAAATTTTAATGAAACAGCATACACTGGTAAATAAAACTTTGCTGGATGAGGTGAAACCGGTTTTATCCGTTGAGCAAATTAAATCAGCCAGGGCAATTATCCGCAACTTATTTGTTGAGCCAAAGCTTATTGAGTTTATCGCAAAAATCGTTAACGAAACACGCAATAATCCATCACTATATTTGGGCGCATCACCAAGAGCTTCATTAGCCATAATACACAGTGCAAAAGCTTTAGCAGCCATTCAAAACCGAGATTTTGTAACACCTGATGATATTATAACTGTTGCAGTGCCAGTTTTAGCGCACCGCATTATTTTATCGCCAGAAAAAGAAATGGAAGGTATTACTACTACAGATGTTGTTCATCAGATTATTAAAAGAATAGAAGTACCAAGATAGTACGTAGTTTAAATTTGCGCCAATTGAAAAATATATTCCAGCAGTATTACAAAAACTTATTTTTAAGCAACAGGCTATTCGCTGCTTTAGCTGCTTGCGTAATATTGTTTATTTTGAGATTCTTTTTTATTTGGTTGGGCGAAATTCCTGAGATATTTACGGGTGTCGTTTTTATTTTATTAGTGTTGGATATTGTAATTCTTTACCGCCTAAATAATGGAATTGACGCACATCGGATTACTTCAAAAAGATTAAGTAACGGAGATGAAAACCCAATACAAATTCAGGTTAAAAACAAATATGGCTTCGGTGTAAAACTTAGGGTAATTGATGAAGTTCCGTTTCAATTTCAGCTACGCGATAAGGATTTTAGGTTGAACCTAAATTCTGGCGACATTAAATCCATCCATTACAATTTAAGGCCAACAAAACGTGGCGAATACGATTTCGGTTTCATCAGGGTTTACACCGGTTCTGTAATTGGTTTGGTCAGTCGCAGATTTAATTTTGACGGTTCAAAACTGCTTCCGGTTTATCCATCCTTTATAAATTTAGGGCAGTATGAACTTATGGCTGCTTCGCAGCACTTAACCGAATTTGGCATAAAAAAAATCAGGAAAATCGGACAAAGCACAGAATTCGACCAGATTAAAAATTATGTTGGCGGCGACGACATTAGAACCATAAACTGGAAAGCTACAGCAAGAAAAAGTAGTTTAATGGTTAATACTTATACGGATGAACGCTCACAAAATATTTATTGTATTATCGATAAATCGAGGGTTATGCGCATGCCATTTGAAGGGTTAAGCCTGCTCGATTATGCCATTAATGCAACGGTTGCCTTATCAAAAGTTGCCATGATAAAGCAAGATAAGGCGGGGATTATAACCCTTTCTGAAAAAATAGGAACCATTGTACCTGCCGAACGAAAATCAACGCAGCTTAGTCATATAATGCAAGTGCTTTACAAAGAGAAAACACGTTATTTAGAAAGTAACATGGAAGCACTCTACAGCACTGTTCGCTCGCTAATTAAACAACGTAGCCTGGTTGTTTTCTTTACAAATTTCGAAAGTTTATCTGCGCTGCAAAGGCAAATGCCTTACCTCAAAAGGATATCAAAATATCATTTGTTATTGGTTGTGTTTTTCGAAAATACCGAGTTAAGAGGTTTAAGCAGCGAACCTGCAAAAGATGTTGAAGGCATTTACCATAAAACCATCGCCGAAAAATTCATCTACGAAAAAAAATTAATGGTTAAAGAGTTAAATCGATATGGCATTTTATCTATCCTAACTCCACCGCAAAAATTAACCATTAATGTAATAAATCAATATCTGGCGCTAAAGGCGCAGCAAAAAATTTAGCAAAATCAGTCCAAAAAACAAAACAACTAAAAAACCAACAAATTAGAACTACTCCTCTTCCCTGAAATAAACCTTATAGTAATTCATCGATTTCTCATCATCATAGCCTTTTTCAATCATTTCTTTATTGCCATGAATGTAGATGTGAAAATTCTTGTCCAGTTTTAAAACGCTTTTGTAAACCCGGGCTTGCTTCTTAACCGCAGCATCTGCAATTTCAAAATTATCCGCAATCGGACTTTCATATTCCTGCTCGTAATTTTTCTTGTAATTTTTAAAAGATTCAATCCCTTCGGCATTGCCAATAACCTCATTTCCGAATTCCTCGATATCAAAAGTTTCTTTCTCTTTAAAATATTTCATCGAACGGTTAAGCAAGTCAATTTTATCAGCTTTGCTTATTTCGTAATCTTCATCCAACTTTTGGGTTACAAAATTTTTGTAAACACCAAGCACATTATTGGTCTGGTTATAACTATCGTTTCTGATTTTCAGCTTTAAAAATTCATCCTTCCAGTAAACCGCACTATCGTTACTACTTTTTGCCTGGTCTAAAACCACGACTTTAAAACCATTCTCTTTCTCTACATTAAAAACTAAGCAACCTTTATCCAGCTTATTAATGTTAATCGCTTCCTGTTCATAACTCACATTAAAACCATCTTGCTCCGGGTAAACTTTCAAATAAGTATCTTTATTTTCCGATTTAAAAATGCCCACAACATCCAGTTGCTCGCCCTCAATTTGCACTTTTTCGAAGTATGCAACATACAATTCACCCGATTTAATTTTCGGATGGTTCGCCACATCATATAAATGTTTTGCCAATTGTTCCGAATTTTCGTGAAAAAGTGAATTATTTTCAAAAATCTCATTCGCAAAATGGAAAACCTCGTTCAGCTGCAAATTATCACTTGGATGATACAAATGATAAACTTCATTTACCTTTTCAAAAGGCTTTAAGAAATACTGCATCAACAAATTACTCAATACCTCGTCGTCAATTTTCAATGGCGCATCAGATAATTTATAATATTCTTCCAGTAATTTATTGCCGGTATGGTGTATAGAAAGTTGCTTTAACGAAGCTTCGAAAAATGAAATCATGGCAGCAAAAGTAAGTAAAAGATTATTGCAGATTTTTTAAAATCTTTTAATTATTTGAAAAACAACGCTCAGTAATTCTTGGCGAATGTAGTCCCGTTATTCGCTCATACGCCTGCAGGCCTTACCCACAAGGCCGGTATCCGCTGCTAACGGGTTTAAAGAGTTTGGCTTGTGCATTTAGGACAAAAAACCACCCCTGTCCCTCAATGTCATTAACTTATAAAAAGCCATTGTCAGTCTGAGCCTGTCGAAGACCGTTCTTACAATCTAAAAACAAAAAATTATGTCATTCGACAAGCTCATGATAACAATATTTTTGTTTTCTCCTTAAGTTAATGACATTGCCCCCGCCCCTCTTTAAAACAAGGAGGGGAGTTCCGTTCAAATTATAGAAAAGAACCACACATAATACAAATAAATCAAAATATCGCACTTCCGACTCCCCTCCTAAATTAGGAGGGGCAAGGGGTGGTTTATTTAATAATCCATTTCCCGTCATTGCCAAGAAGTTGTTAATCTATCGCATTAAGATTGCTTCGTGCCTCGCAATGACGGTCGTTTCAATTCCATTTTGTACTTTTGCGGCTATGTCAGTTATTAAGCCATCATTAGCAAAAGGTACACGCGATTTTTCTCCGGTAGAAATGGTGAAACGCAACTTTATTTACGATACCATTAAAACGGTTTTCAGGAAATACGGTTATGCTGAAATTCAAACCCCAAGCATGGAAAACCTTTCTACCTTAACCGGAAAATATGGCGATGAGGGCGATAAACTGATTTTTAAAATTTTGAATAGCGGGGATTATTTAGCAAAAGTTGACGAGCAATTACTTGCAACACGCAACTCACAACTGGCAACATCAAAACTATCAGAAAAAGCACTTCGCTATGATTTAACTGTGCCTTTTGCCCGTTACGTTGTGATGCACCAAAACGACATTACACTTCCTTTCAAACGTTTTCAGGTGCAGCCAGTTTGGCGTGCAGATAAACCACAAAAAGGACGTTACCGCGAATTTTACCAATGCGATGTTGATGTTGTGGGTTCAAAAAGCTTGTTAAACGAAGCTGAATTTATTTTGATTTACGATGAGGCCTTAAGCAAATTAGGCTTAAAAGATTTCAATATTAAAATTAATAACCGCAAAATTTTATCTGGAATTGCAGAAATTATTGGCAAACCCGATTTAATTATCGACATGACGGTTGCCATCGATAAACTTGATAAAATTGGTTTAGATGGCGTAAGTAAAGAATTACTAGAACGTGGTTTTACGGAAGCCGACTTAGAAAAACTTCGTCCGGTGATATTGCTTGAAGGTTCAAACGAAGAAAAACTAGCCAGCTTAAAAACCGTGTTGGCAGCATCTGAAACCGGACTAAAAGGTATTGAAGAAATTGAACAGGTTTTTGAATATGTAGAAAATCTTATTTCGTACACCTTGCCTTTAACGGCAAAATTAGAACTCGATATTACGCTTGCCCGTGGTTTAAACTATTATACTGGCTGTATTTTCGAGGTTAAAACCAACGAAGTTGCAATGGGCAGCATTGGCGGTGGCGGTAGATATGATGATTTAACCGGAATGTTCGGACTAAAGGATTTAACCGGTGTTGGCGTATCTTTCGGTGCGGATAGAATTTACGACGTTTTAGAAGAACTGAATCTTTTTCCGGCATCGGCAGCGATTGGCACCAAGGTTTTAATTAGCAATTTTGATGAAGAAGCTGAGCGATTTGCGCTGCCAATTCTTCAACAATTCAGAACTTCGGGTATTGCAGCTGAACTTTATCCAACTTCAGCGAAGCTGAAAAAACAAATGTCGTACGCTGATGCGAAGAAAATCCCTTATGTGGTGTTAATTGGTGGTGATGAAATTGCAAGCGGCGAACTTACTTTGAAAGATATGCAAAGCGGTGAGCAGAAAAAAATGACACCTTTAGCGATTATGGATTTATTGAAATAAGCTTTGGGCAAACTTTGTGGTTTGCTGTAAAATTGAAATGGTCGTCACTGCAAGTCAATCTTCTAGGGATACAAGCTATATGCTTTATTATCCGTTGGTTGAAACCAACGGTAATGAATATTAGCAAGTTTTATAAAACACTCTTTTTAAAGAATACGCTATTTATTGCAGGCTCCTTTGGCTGTTTTTCATGTTATTATGCGTTTGCTAGCTTTAGCAAAATTCTTTGTTTCTAAACCCGATTGAAGTGAAAAGCCCGCAAGCGAGGTACGAGTGCGGACTTGCAGCGTAAAGCGGGACTGAAATTTCCGAAGAATTACTGAAATAACGTTTTCTAATAATTCTAAATGCATTTACCAGATGGTCTATAAAAAAGATCATGTTTTAGGATTGCTTCGTTCCTCGCAATGACGATAGCCTTAAGTTTTGAATGCTCCGTTTGGTTAAAATTTGGAGCCTATCTACCAACCCTCAGCAAAATCGGAAAGCGAATTTCTTTCTCAGCATCACTACCCCAAGCCTCTTTAAGTTCAGTAAACATATATTCGATTGGATTCCTTTCATTAGCATTTTTATAATGCTGCAATGCCGACCAGGTGTTTAAATAACCTATCAATTGGTTAAAATTCCAGCGGGCTTTAATTTGAAAATGTGGCGCAATAATTTCTTCGAAAGGGAAAGGAATGGTTTTATAATTCTCTTCAATGTACCTTCTTTCGGGGTCCCAGTATTTACCTAAGAAATCCTCATAAAGCTTATGTACAGCCTTATCTACCTTTTTATCGATATTCATAATTCCATAGCCAATTACCGCTAAAATGCCATCAGGTTTCAACGTACGCTTAACTTCGCTGTAAAAGGCATCAAAATTAAACCAATGGATGGCCTGCGCTACGGTAATTAAATCAAAGCTATCATTTTCTGCATTTACCTTGTCAGATGATTCTACATGATAGACAATATTGGGCAGTTTTAAAGCTTGTTCAATTTGCTTTTTGCTGATATCCGTTGCGTACACAGCTTCAAAATGCAAGGCCAACTCTCTTGCAACCTGTCCGTTTCCTGTTGCACAATCCCATGCAGCTTTTTTGCTTTTTACTAAAGAGAAAATATAATCATATAATTCTTTTGGATAAGTTGGACGATAAATTGCGTACTCTGCGGCCTGGGTGGAGAAATTATCTTTCATATCAAATTGATTAACGAAATTCGTTTAAGTAATTACATAACTGCAAATATATTGTTCTATTTATTACAAAAATCCATTCAATATATAAAGTTTGCTATAGGTCGAGTTACTTAATTGATACAACTAAATAAAGTGCTCATAATAAATTTAGAAGCTTGAACCGCAATATTTAATTAATAAACATTGAAAAGGCCTCATTAGAATTACTAACGAGGCCTTTATAAAGTTTTATTTACAGTTTAAAGAAAGATTTATTTGATCTGCTTTAACAAATATGCACCGTAACCACTTTTTACCAATGGCGTTGCAATTGCCTTAAGTTGTTCACTTGTAATGAAACCCATACGGTAAGCAATTTCCTCGATACAGCCGATTTTTAAACCCTGGCGTTCTTCGATAATCTGCACAAATTGTCCTGCTTGCATTAAAGAGGTGAATGTCCCTGTATCTAACCAGGCTGTTCCTCTTGATAAAACACCAACCTTTAAAGTTCCCCGTTCCAGATAAACTTTATTTACATCTGTAATTTCATATTCACCTCTAGGCGATGGTTTGATGTTTTTGGCAATTTCTACTACATCATTATCGTAAAAATATAGACCTGGCACAGCATAGTCCGATTTTGGGTTTTCAGGCTTTTCTTCAATTGAAATTGCTTTCTTATCGCCATCAAACTCTACAACACCGTAACGTTCTGGATCTGAAACCTGATAAGCGAATACTACCCCACCTTGAGGGTCTGAGCTAGCCTGTAGTAATTTTGCCATTCCATCTCCGTGGAAAATATTATCTCCTAACACCAAAGCTACTTTATCCTTACCAATAAATTCTTCTCCAATTACAAATGCTTGAGCTAAACCATTAGGTTCTGCTTGTACCGCATAACTGAATTTACAACCTAAAGAAGCGCCATCACCTAATAATTTCTCAAAATTCGGCAAATCATGAGGAGTCGAAATGATTAAAATTTCTTTAATTCCCGCAAGCATCAAGGTTGATAGCGGATAATAAATCATAGGTTTATCGTACACCGGCATCATTTGCTTACTGCAAGCAAGTGTTAATGGATGTAAGCGTGTTCCGCTGCCACCAGCTAAGATTATACCTTTCATATTTTCGTGTTTTAGTGGTTATTCGTAGAACTGTTTAAGTGTTCACCAGCTCGTATATATTAACCCTTCTATTATTTATCTAATGTGATTAACCAATTTAAACAATTAACCGTTTAAACTTCTTATTTTAGAAATGCACTCTTCCAGACTATCTCTCCAGTATGGGATTGAAATGTTAAAGGTGCTTTTAATTTTAGATTTATCCATTACCGAAAAAGCTGGTCGCGTTGCCTTTGTTGGATAAGCCGAGCCTGGAATAGGATTCGCTTTAACCTGAGTTCCACTAATATCAAATATTGCTTTAGCAAAATCAAACCAAGAGGTTACGCCTTCATTACTGTAATGATATAACCCGTAACTTTCAGATTTAGAATCGATAATATCAAAGATAGTATTAGCTAAGTCGATTGCATAAGTTGGTGTACCAACCTGATCGGCAATAATACCTAATTCATCTCTTTCTGAACCAAGTTTTAACATCGTTTTCACAAAGTTATTGGCATATTCAGAATACAACCAACTGGTGCGAAGAATAAAATATTTATCTAAGATAGACATAACCGCTTTTTCTCCATCAAGTTTGGTTACGCCATATATGTTAATTGGTTTTGCTTCGTCTTCTTCTTGTAGAAGCTTCACTTCATTTCCTTCAAAAACAAAATCTGTTGAGATGTGCACTAAAGCAGCATCGACAGATTTGCAAGCCTTTGCTAAATTGCCAGCTCCTGTTTCATTAACGGCTTTCGCTAAATCTTTTTCATCCTCTGCTTTATCAACTGCAGTATAAGCTGCGCAATTGATAACAAAAGCTGGTTTTTCTTTCTCCAGTAATGTGTTTAGAAGTTCTTCATTCAGGATGTTGGCTTCTTGTTCAACCGGAAATACTATATCTGATATACCTCTGCGCTCTGCTACGGTTTTAAGGCACTGTCCCAATTGACCGCCTGCGCCGATTACTAGTATTTTACTCATATTATTTTAATGAAGAAAAAGCATTTAACATTAAGTCTTTATCCGATACAGATGCCTTATCTTCAGGAATCATCCAATCTATATCTAAATCCTGATCATTATACATAATGCCAATTTCAGCGGATTTTTCATAGAAGTTATCGCACTTGTAAAAAAACTCAGCGGTTTCGCTTAATACAGAAAAACCATGTAAGAAACCTCTTGGAACGTATAACTGCAATCTATTTTCGGCACTTAGTTTTACAGAGATGTGTTTACCATAAGTTGGTGAACCTGGACGAATATCAACTGCAACATCCAAAACTTCTCCTTTTAATACACGAACCAACTTGGCTTGTGCAAATTCTCCCGCCTGGGCATGCAATCCTCTAATAACTCCATAAGTAGAAAAGGATTGGTTATCCTGAACAAATTCGCCAGACATACCCGTTTTTTCTTCGAAGGTTTTTTTATTGAAGCTTTCAAAGAAATAGCCTCTCGAATCTTCAAAAACCCTTGGCTTAATAATTACACAATCTTTTAGTCCCGTTTCCTGAATCTCCATTATTTATTGTTGTACTGTTGTTCGTAATATGATTGATAATTGCCTGAAGTTACATTGTTTAACCAATCTTCGTTTTGTAGATACCAATCAACTGTTTTTGCTAAGCCTTCTTCAAATTGTAAACTTGGTACCCAATCTAATTGGTTTTGTAGTTTAGAAGAATCGATGGCATATCTTAAATCGTGACCAGCCCTATCTGTAACATAAGTAATCAATTGTGCAGATGTACCTTTCTCGCGACCTAATTTTTCATCCATTATAGTACATAACAGGTTAATTAAATCAATATTTTTCCATTCATTATGTCCGCCAATATTATAAGTATCTCCGGTTTTTGAGTTATGGAAAATCACATCAATTGCACGAGCATGGTCTTCTACCCATAACCAATCGCGTACATTTTCGCCTTTACCATAAACAGGCACAGGCTTATTATTTTTAATGTTATTAATTGCAAGTGGAATTAATTTCTCTGGGAAATGGTGTGAACCATAGTTATTTGAACAGTTAGAAATTACGCAATCCATGCCATAAGTATCATGATAGGCACGTACAAAATGATCAGAACTTGCTTTAGAAGCAGAATATGGACTATGTGGATCGTAAGCTGTTGTTTCTGTAAACATACCCTCCTCACCCAATGCACCATAAACCTCATCGGTACTTACATGATAAAAACGTTTTTTATCATAATCGCCTTTCCAGTATTCGCGGGCTGCATTTAATAAATTTACGGTACCAATTACGTTCGTAATAACGAAAGCAGTTGGGTCTGAAATGGACCTATCAACATGGCTTTCTGCTGCTAGGTGAATTACTGCATCAAAGTTCTCTTTTTTGAACAGTTCATTCATTGCAGCTGCATCTGCAATATCTTCTTTAACGAACTTGTAATTTGGTTTATTTTCAATATCTGTTAAGTTAGCTAAATTACCTGCATAGGTAAGTTTATCTAAATTTACAATCTCGTATTGAGGGTAGTCATTTACAAAACGGCGCACTACATGAGAGCCGATAAAGCCGGCGCCACCGGTAATTAGAATTTTTTTCACGTTGTTATCAGAGATATATGAATTTCAATCCGCTAAAATAAGATAGATATTACAGATAAACAACTTATTATGCATTTAGGAATCTTTGTTGCGCTATATTCTCGAATATCTAGCGTTCTTACAAGCCATAACTTCCAACTTAAAATTTTAAAAATTTAAATATTGAAATAGATAAATTTGGATTGAGTTATATTAAACCAGGCATTGAAATAAATGTGATTTAACTTTAACAAGCAGTGTTTCAATCTTTTCTTTTAAAAAAATGCATTGTTTTAGCGTTATAACATAATCATCTTGATAACGAACACCTAAATAGGAACCTTGCAAAAGATTAATCCATTTTAACTCTTTAGATTCTTTTTCGTGGAAAATGTTGAATATGTCTGGATAATACAGCGCAGCTTCTTTCCGTAGTAAATGAAGCTGATGACTTTTAAAATCTTTGTTTCTAAAAACAAGAATTATGAGTCGATATAATTGTTCGCAGGTTTGGTGCAGCATAAAGGTGGCCATGTTAAGCTTATTTTCTTTAAAATATAATCCCGCTCCATAATAAAAGTTAGCTGCTTTTTCGATCCCTAGGTTAAAAGTCCTGAGCGCATCTTCCTGTATTTTCAACGACAACTGAGAATTTTCTGGAAGCATAAACGATTTTGTCTTGCTGAAAATACAGTTAGATAATTTGCAGTTCACAGAAAAGAACAAATGACCCTTTCTAAGAAAATCTAACATAGTTCCGTAGCAGAAATACATTATATGAAGGCTAGACTGGCCTATCTTAATAAAATCTAAAAGCATTCTTGTTTTTTCTGATTCCTGATACTGATGCTGATCTGTTACAATGATAAGCCTGATCTGATTACCGAAATCCCTACATCGAAAAATATATGCAACAGGAATAACCTTGACAATAAGTTCGAGCAAGTCAAGGAATTCGGTATCATTAACAGTCCGATAACCTTCAGGCGACACGGTCATTCTTAAAGAAAGTATTACATCCCTTTATATTATAAAAGGAAAGATTACCAGAAACTTGATTTAAATAGAAAATCACAACCTGATTAAGATTGTGATTTTCTATTTTATTTACATCGCCGCAACTGATTCTTCCAGCTCTTTATACCATTGTTCACCGTATTTACGGACAAGTGGTCCTTTGAGAAAACTGTAAACCGGCACTTTCAATTCCTTCCCGAAAGTACAGGCGTCGTGGCAGATGTGCCACCTGTCATAATTCAGCACATCAAATTCAGGATATTTTGTTATCCTAATCGGATATAGGTGACAAGAAATTGGTTTCTGCCAATCGACAATACCTTGCTCATAAGCCTTCTCGATGGCACATTTGGTAATGCCGTTTTCAAAAAGCACATAAGCGCATTCTTTGTTTTTATCTACACAAGGGGTTGTTAAATCGCCGTCTTCATCCACAACATAAGTTCCTTGTTCTTCAATGGCCTTTATACCTTTATCATTTAACAAGTGCTTTATTTTAGGATAAATCTCTTGTAAAATCGCGGTTTCATCATTATCCAATGGTGCACCAGAATCTCCTTCTACACAACAAATTCCCTTGCACTTACTTAAATTGCAAACAAAATTTTCTTTTAACACATCTTCGTGCACCAGCACTTGTTCTACCTCTATCATTATTATTCTTTTGCTAAAGCATATTTTAAACCTGAAGCTGATTTTAACTCCATGGTTACCGCACCAACTAAAATTTCGACTTGTGCCTTAACCGGTACCCGGTTACCATCATCAGTAACCCAAAGATACAAACGACTATCTTTTTTAAAAATTCGCCCGGGTTTTATTGATGGGCTAAATTTTAAACACCTGATGCTGCCAAGTTTACTTTTAACAACTTCTTTCCCTATATATTCAACTTCCAAAGCAGATATTTCATCGCCAAGAAAGTAATTTAATTTAAATTTATCGCCTGTTTTTATTTTGGAGATATCCAGACTTCTGGCAAAATAATACGCCGAAACCAAATCAAAGGTTTGAGTTGTTGGTGTAGTAAATGTACCTCTGTTTGATACTACCTTTTTACCTTCTTGATTAAACCTTGCTTTATCTTGTCTGGTATATGATGCCTCCCTGATATTCTCCTGATAAAAATATGGGGTTAACTCGTTTTTATCGATATACGAATCATAATGATCCCTAATTTTATAGAAAACATCGAAAGTACCAGAAGTTTGAGCATCAACAGTTAGTTTGTAGGTTGGTTTATTATCGAATTTTAAATCTGAATTTTGGACCTTAATGGTTGCCTCGGCGGCGGTAATAAAGCCATAACGAAGCTTATAGCTTAACACCTCTCCTTCCTGAAAAACCGCCTCTTTTTTAAGCGGGAGTTCTTGAGCACTTGCATAAAATGAAGTGCATATGAATAATATGATTAATAACCTGTTCATTTGTTGTGTGTTTTGTTTGTGTTTTCTACTGCATCATAACGTGTGATTTGCAGCCATCATACAAGATATACAAAAAACAATCCAAAATTTAATTTAGACATTAAACAGCGCAATCATCATCAACAATAAAAAAGGTTAATCTTTTCTTTTGTACACCGGTACGGTTGAGCAAGGTTCGCCGAACATAATGCTTTTAACCACTGGAGTTAATAGATTCGTAATTTCGACATAAGCCGCAACAGGAATATCAATATCGCCACAGCCTTTTACCACCACACGTTCGTTAGCGAAGTTTTCAGGATTAATTTTAGCGATTGCTTTTGAAAATAAAATAGCTTCGAGCGTGTCTAAATTTCCAAAAACCACTTCATTAGCATAAGGTTTTAGTTTATTTGCCAAAAGCATGTAAGCCCAGGTTGGTACAATTGCATCTGTAGAACAGATAACCGATATGTTTTTACCTTGGTATTGCGACCAATCATGCGTTTTAATAAACTCTCTGAAATCTTTCTCCCTCAACATCAGTCCATGAAAAAGATTGTCTTTAATATCATAAACAATTCTTTCACCCGGATGGTAATATTCTTCCAGGTTCAAAGTGATTAAACCGCTATTGGCGACCTTATTTACGAAGTTTTCTTGAATTTCCATGGCTTATAAATAAAAAAACCGTTCTGAATTAACATCAGAACGGTTCAAATTTACGGAATTTCTTATTAATAGAATTTCACGCGATTGTCTTTTATCGTTGCATTATCTTGCAAAGCCTGAAAAGCCGAGCCTAAAGAACGTTGACCGATAGTCATTAACATGCTTTCTTTTTGCTTAAACATGTTTGCAATTGGAGCAGGATTTGTAAATCCATCAACAGTGAAAACATAAACACCACGCTCACCTTGAACTGGTGCCGATACTTTGCCCGGTTGAGCACCAAATACAGAACCAACTAATTTATTTTCTTGAGCAACACCCGGAATAATTGGGTTAGCGAAAACGATATTTTGAATTGGAAGCACTGTACGGCCAACCTTTGAAGCGATTTGAGCCAAGCCAGATTTACCAGCAGCATCAAATTTAGCACTTAATAATTTTGCTTTGGCAGCACTTAAAACCATTGGTTGAATTTCCTTTTTAACGGCATCTAAAGATAAGGTACCTTTAGGTTTTACATCCGTCAAACGAGCAACAACATAAGCATCGCCCATAGTGTAAATTTCAGGTAAAACATCACCTTTATCAGCTGCATAAGCATCCTGAATTAACTTACGAGGATTATCTAAACCTGGAGCAAAACCTTGAGTTGCTGTAATTCTATCTGCAACAGCCGTTTTTAATTTATCTTTTTCTGCAAGTTTTGCAAAATCATTTCCTTTTACATTAGCTAAAAAGTTGCTTGCTGCTTTGTAAGCTGCAGCCTGTGTTTTGCTACTAGCCGCCAAAGATTTCTCGATGTAAGCTAATTTTGCAACTTTAGAAGAACCAATTTGTTTTTCGATTTTGATTAAATGAACACCAAATTGAGATTTAACAACTTTTAAATCTCCTGTGTTGCCATCAAAAGCAGCATTCTCAAACTCAGGAACCATTGCGCCACGAGCGAAAGTACCCAACTCGCCACCTTTATCTTTAGAACCATCTACACTATAGATTTTCGCTAAATCAGAGAAACTTTTTCCACCTGAAACTAAGCTTTTTAATGAATCTGCTAGTTTAACAGCTTTATCTTCGCCACCAACTTTTGCCGGGTCGATTAAGATATGACTTGCTTTAACTGAATCTGGAGAAAAACGAGTTGCCACAACTTTAATTACTTTATAAGAGTTACCAGATATTGCCGGTCCGTAGTAGCTGCCCGCAGGTAATGAGAAAACAGCTGAATCAACTGCAGGGTCTAATTTACCTTTTGAGATGTAACTGAAAGGAACTTTAACTTCTGAATTAATAGCCGCATAAAGTGAATCATTTTTAGCTGTTCTGAAATCAGCAGCAATTTTATCTACCTGAGCTTTAACAGCAGCCGAATCAGCTTTTGTAGGTTTAATGCTGAAGGTAACATACTCAAATGAACGTAGTTCTTGAGCATTATTGAAACGAGCTTTGTTCGCATCATAATATTCAGAATAATCTGCATCCGTTAATTTAACAGAAGCATCTGGAATAGAAGTATAATCTAAACTTACGT
This sequence comes from Pedobacter aquatilis, assembly GCF_032678425.1. Taxonomy (GTDB): domain Bacteria; phylum Bacteroidota; class Bacteroidia; order Sphingobacteriales; family Sphingobacteriaceae; genus Pedobacter; species Pedobacter aquatilis_B. The sequence continues at coordinate 1,007,249 of NZ_JAVTSG010000001.1, forward strand.
ATTTGAAGTTAGCCAGTTTATTACGGTTTGTATATTCGTCTGTCGCCTCTAACGAAGTTACATAAACTGAATTACGCACTAAGTTTGAATATTTTTGTTGTAATGCCTGATTTTTAATTTCAGTTTGCAACAAAAGTGATTGGCTTTGAGCTTGTGGCTCTTTTGATTTTAAAAAGCTGTTTAACGAAACTCTATCTAACTGACCAGTTTGAGGGTTTGTAAAATATTGTTTAATTAATGGGCTTGGGTTTTGACCAACCAATAAATCAACCAATTCATCTTCTGATACGGTTAAACCTAAACGGTCGTATTCCTTTGTTAATAATACGTTGGCTAATTCTGCATTCCAAACCTGATCAACTGCCATTGATTGCATTTGAGCATTAGAACCACCACCATATTGTTGTTTAAACTGATTCACACTTTGCTCTACCTTCGGACCAAATTCATCAATACTGATGTCTTTTCCATCAACCGAACCAACAGTTTTTTGGTTAGCTGCCCAAAAAGGCTTACCCACGTTAATTGCATCACCTACTAAAAATGCAACAATTGCAAAACCAATCATGAATACAAGAATGTATCCGGCACGGTTACGCAAAAATGTCATTAATCCCATATTGTACTTTAAATTATTTAGTTTTTTTTAAGAGGGCGCAAGATACAAATTTGCCTTAAAAAAGAAAACACTAAAATTTATTTATCAAGTGTTTAATTTTTAAGCAAATAACTTGTGTTTAAAAGCATTTTTAAGGAGCAATTGCATCTTTCATCACGGCTTGCCCCGTTGCCGAATTGAATGTATAAGTACTAAAATCTTGTGGTGCCTGAAAATCTACACCATCCAGCACATTACCATCAATGGTTTTAACCGTTACCTTTTGTTTTGAATAGAATATTTTTTGCGCTTCATCCCAAATTAATTCCTCCGATGAAAAGGTATCGCCTTTAACATTTTTAACAATTACATTTTTCCTGAAGATGGTTTTTTGCTCCTGAGAACGGCGGATGGCGTAATCGCTGATTAAAGTTCCATCTATTTTACCGGTTTGTTCGTTAAAGAAATCAATCTTTACACCCTTAATCATTTCCTGGTAATCGCCACCGTTAGATGGGGTTACCTTATCCATAATCGGGGCGTTACCTTTTGCCTTTACACGGGCAGAATCGCTGTAAATAATTTCTACACCTAAAGTTCTATCACGATTAAGTGTTATTTTTTGCTTATTAACGGCATTTGCTTTTTTCAGGTCATCATCTCCACAGGAAGCCAAAAATAGCGGCAACCCAAGCATCAAACCATATAAAAATGCTCTGCCATTCATTAATCTACTCTGTACTTACGGAACCAAGTATCGTTTAAGGTAAAGCCTAAATGAAAGTTGATGTAACGCTCTCTAACCAGATTGTTTGTCATTGTACCACGCTGACCAACTTCTGTTGTGAAGTTGATTTTGTAGAATGTTGAGCCAACATTTGCCGAAGGTAATGGGAAACCAAAACCGATAGATGCGCCCATTTGTTTAATATCCTGGTTGCCGATTTTGATGTAGGTTTTATCGTAATTAACACCTAAACGGTAATCAATACGTTTAAAATAATTATTGTATGAAGTAATATCTGGCGTAAATTGACCACCTAATGAAGCGCCATAACTATTTTGCAAGCCTTGGTTTACATTATTAAGGCTTACATCTGCCCACTTGCTCATTCTAAAATCGGCACCAATTAACCATTTATCTGTTTGCTGAATGGCAATACCGAAGTTATGAGATAATGGTAGCTTCAAACTCGATTTAGCACTAACGATAGAACTTAAAGTATCAATCGCAGTATTTTCATTTCCGTTCTGATCTCTCTGATAAATTGTAGCAAAATACGATTGAGTAGAATTAATTTTACTAGAAGTGCTGCCCGAGTAACCTAAAGTTACAATCGTTTTAGGCGCAACATTAAAGTTGTACTGAATGCCGTATGAATAATTTAAACCACCGACACTATTCTTATTTTGCAACTTTGAATTTAAGGCACCAGATTGTGCAAACTCCGTTGCTCTTGTAGAAATTAAATTACCAAAAATATATTCTACGTTAGCGCCAATACTTAAATGATCGCCAAAACGATGGCCGTAACCAAAATAAGCTTTTGATAAACCACCTTCACCATCGTAAAGTTGATCTACGTTCATGGTATCAATTTTTGTAGAATTTTTGTAGCTATAACCTAAGTCAGTGTACGGCAAAACCCCAAAACTAATTGCTGAATTTCTACTTACAGGCACAGCAAAAGCAATATGGCTAAAAGTTGAATTGAAACTGGTTTCACTAAGGTTATTTCTCGAAAGATTATTTAAACCTGCGCTCATACCAATATCAATTGTAGTTAAAGTTACACCAGAGTACGATGCAGGATTCTGCATGTTGATATAATTAAAACCATTAACTTTATTTACTGCGGTAGAAATACCACCCATTGCACGAAGCTGAGGCAATAAAGAACCTTTTACGTTACCAAATCCAAAACGAGAATATGGAGATGATGTAGTTACCTGTGCCTTAACACCCAAAGCACAAACTAAAACGAGTATGGCTGCAATATAATTTATTCTTTTGTACATTTTAATCTGCAATAGCTTCATTTAATCCTTTTAATACCAAATAGGAATCTTTAATTATCAGAGGCGCAAAGATGCTGTTTTGTAATTGGTTAACCAAAAAATCTGCATCACCACCCGTTATAATTACCTTTAAGGCACTTTCTTGTATCTTATTTAGGGAAATAAATCCTTCAATTTCATTTAAAACACCTTGTAAAATACCATTTTTAATGGCAGTTTGGGTATCTGTTCCTGCGGGAATGGGTGCCGTGTTATCCCAACTTACAAGCGGCAACCTACCTGTGAAATGATGAACAGCATTAAAGCGCATGTTAATTCCAGGGCTTATGCTTCCACCAAAATATTCAAAGTTTCGGTTTAAAAGGTCGTAAGTTATGCAGCTACCCGCATCAATAACCAAACAAGCCTCGTCAAAAATATTCTTAGCACCCAAAATCGCAGCCCATCTATCCAAACCTAAAGTTTCAGGCGTTTTGTATTTATTTAACACACCATTACTCAGCAAAGCTGAAAAACGTATATAATTTGTGTGTTGATTTAAAAATTTTTCTAATTCATTAATTTCTTCATCAACCGAACTTATGATCGATTTCTGAACATTAAACTGATTAATTAGATGCAACAAATCTTCCGTTCGCAGTTTTTCAAATCTTTGGTAATGAACAATTTCTTTACCTGAAAAAACTGCAACCTTTGTAGAAGAATTGCCAATATCGATACTTAAATTGTGCATTAATCTTTAACGAATTCCATTCAATCAGCCACAAAGCTATTAATCTTTAACAAGTTTTGAGGCATCATTTTGTTAAAAAAGGTTAAACAAACAGAAAGTACTGTACTGAAAGGACAAACAAAAGAAACAAAGTTTCATAGAACCACCTCTTTTTTGCGTTGCTAAAATAGTAAGCCAAAAGTACTGCTCCTGGCGGTACACAGAGCAAAAAGTGCGATACTCTAAAATCAGGTTTTAGATAAAAACTGGCTCCAGCGATAAGGAACATAAAAAATAACATTTGAAATCCTTTACGAGTGCTGATAAAGCTTCTAAAAAAGTTTTCGCGGAGTTGGAGCGATGCCAGAATAATAATGACCAATACGGGAATCAACACGAGATAGTCGTTATAATTAATTTTAAAAACTGCAGGAAATCTGTTTGCCAAAGGTTTCCATATTTGGTAAAACGATGCCAAATTATCTTCCCAATAATAGAAAACGGCTAAAAAGAAAAACACAGTTAAAAAACCTATCAAACCCGCAATCCAATCTCTCCAGTTAAATGCCCTGAACAGTAACAACGATAAAAAAATCATCAGCAGCATTGAAATAAACGGAAAGTAAATCAATGTACCTAAGCCAATTATCATTCCGATATCGAAAACCGCCGTTACTGAATTATTCGTTTTATTTAGCTTTAAAAAGCGATCGATTATCCAAATGAGCAAGAAATTACAAATTAGCGCCGGACTTAAAACCATAAAAGGCAGGAACAAACTGGCCCCACTTATGTACATTAGCGCTGGCAGAAAGCTCTGCTTAGTTAAAAGGTTTTGATTGTTAATTATACGGTTAAACAACAATGCCTGTACGAAAACAAGTATTGCGGCAAAAAAAATATTAGTTATTGGTGAGAAAATATTTGAAGAATCGTAATCAATCAGCAAGCGGGCAAATGGCTCCAAAAAATCAAAGTTTAATTTTTCAGGCACTTCATAAAATATAACTATTCGCATAAAAAATGTATATGCAAGTAGCAATATTAAGTTAACTGGATTTAATTTTCTAAACTGATTAATCATGCCATTTGTAGAGACGGCAAAGTAAAGATAAAAAGCGCAAAGATGAAAGAATAAAGATTAAGGAGCAAGGATGAAGGAGCAAAGAGCAAGGATTGCTTATCTCCCACTAAACCTTTGCGTACTTTTTAACCATATCATCAATTATTTGTGCCGTTTCATCGGGAAAATTAAACTGATGCTTCTGCGGATTTTCTACCCAATTCTTAATTATGGGCAGCCAGTTTTTGGTACTGCCCCAAATTACAGGCAAGCCAAATTCTTTTAAAGCATAAGCATTACACTGTTGCTCAAATTGGAAACGCATTGGAGCAACCAATAATTTTTTACCAAGATACAATGCTTCTGATGGGCCTTCGAAACCACCGCCTGTAAATAATCCTTCGCAACTTGCCAAACTGATGTTAAATTTTTCGTTGTTAACAGGCTCAACAAAAACATTTTCAAATTGATAGCCTTCCTTGTTATGTTTAGAAAAAACCTGCCATTTTATGGCAGGAATTTGGCTTAAGATTTTCACCAGGTATTTATCATCAATTGCAGGAAGGTAAACGGTATAATGCCCTAGATTTGTGCTTTCCAGCTGTCTGATTTCCGAGCGAATTACTGGCGTATAAATAAAACTATCGTACCTGTCAAAATGGAAACCTATATGGTGTTTTGTTGGTGCATAATGGCTTAAAATCACTTTACCCCAATCTATTGTTTTAGGGCGAGGTACCTTTTTTGATTTAAATGCTGCCTGATGGCTAAGGGAAACGCAATCAATACCCTGAAGTTTACAAGCCCAAGCACTAACCGGCTCAAAATCATTCACTATCAAATTATAATCCTTCAAGGGCAACTTCTTCATATCTTTCCTGAAACGGAGTAGATTCATATTTAGCCAAGTTTTAAAATGATGTACACCACCTTTTTTACCAAAAATAAAGCTAAAGCCATGAAGCTGGTATTTAATCGGCTGACTTAATTTAACATCAGCCTGTGTTCCACTTACTAAAATATCTACTTCGCCGTGTTTTTGCAGTAAGGGTATAATTTCTCGGGCTCGGCTAATGTGCCCATTTCCGGTGCCTTGAATTGCGTATAATATTTTCATTTTATTGCCCGAATATCTAAAATTATCAGGCTATTTCATACTTAATATTTTTCAACAGTAAATTAATATCCAATTTACTTTTCAAATCTTCTGCATCAGAAAGAATGCCTTCGTCGGTTTCATCCTTAATAAAATCCTTGCTGTCATATTTAAAAACTTCCCAGGCTTTATCTTTATACTCCAGTGCAGTTAAGCTTTCTACCCAATCGCCACTATTTAAATAAGTGACCGTACCATTTTCTCCTGCTATTTCTCTTTTTTCTGGTTGATGGATATGCCCGCATACCACATAGTGATAACCTTTTTCGATAGCCAACTCTGCAGCAACCTGTTCAAAACTGTTTATAAATTTTACAGCGTCCTTAAATTTAGCTTTTATTTTTTTGGAGAAACTCATTTTTTCTCTCCCTAAAATATTTAGAAACCAGTTGACAAAACTGTTAATTAGAATTAAGGTATCGTAACCGATTGCACCCATTTTCGCCAACCACTTTGAATGCTGCATGGTTACATCGAAAACATCGCCATGAAAAAACCATGCTTTTTTACCATCCAATTCCATTACCAGTTTATTACTTAAATGAAAACTACCCATTTCCATTCCATCAAACTTTCTAAGCATTTCATCGTGGTTGCCCGTTAAATAATGAACTTCAACACCTTCAGAAACAAACTTCATCAGTTTGCGGATAACTTTCATATGCGATTCTGGCCAGTAACTCTTGCTAAATTGCCATATGTCGATAATATCTCCGTTAAGAATCAGTTTTTTTGGCTTGATACTTTTAAGATATTTTAAAAGTTCTTTTGCATGGCATCCATAAGTACCAAGATGCACATCAGATATCACTACAATATCTACGTTTCTTTTATCCATAAACAAGAAATTTTTGGGGGAGGAATATTATTACCGCCTTTTTGAAGCAGTTTATAGTTTTTAAAAGAATTTTACCACTCTTCTTCCTCATCGAGTTTAACCTCAAAAGGGCTAAAAAAGTAAATAACAATAATTAAAAGGCATATCGCAAAAAATGTTTCCAGCATAACATCCGATTTACAAACAAAGATAAGACGCTGTCTATCAAACAAATGTTACGTAACTGTTAAATTTTATTACACCTTCCTTAAAATTTGTTAAAAATGACAAAGCATAAAAAAACCCATAAGCAAGAACGCTTATGGGTTTGTAAATTTCTATATTAAATATTACGCCTTTGCTTTTTTCTTTTTGTTTTCTGAATAAAAACCAAAGCCTAAACCAGCCACTAAAAGAATCGAGCCGGCTAAAGAGATGTTTTCGCCAACGTAATACGAAGTTGGGTGGAAAATAAACTCTAGCTTATGATTTCCAGCCTCTAACTGCGCTGCACGAAGTACGTAATCTGCTCTGAAATACGGTTTTTCTACACCGTCGATATACATTTTCCAACCTTTGTTGTAATAAATTTCTGAGAAAACAGCAACCACATCCTTAGCTGAAGAATATTCATAAGTTAAGTGATCTGGAGTATAATTTGTCAGCTTGATAAAACCTTCTTCTCCGGTTCCTAAAATTTTACTGCTCAGCAAACCTTTGAAGCTTTCATCAACAATTGCCTCTTTTTTTGCATCAAAACTATTGATGGCCTTCATTTCCTCATCAGCATTTTTTACGTATTGAACGCTTTGTACAAACCAGGCATTTCCACATGCAGTTTGATTACGTTGCATTTTGTAAGAACCATTTTGTTGGTCTTGCGTAATGATGTAACGGGTATTCAACATATCCAAAACATCTTGATTGATGCTTTTAGTAAGTTGTTGATCAACCAATTCCTGAAAACGTTTTAATCTAGCAGAATGGAAGCCGCCAACGGTTTTGTGGAAATATGAAGTTTCTGCACTTTTAAAAGGATCGCCTAGCGTTAAATCGAAAACCCTGAAGTTTGGATCTTTATCAGCAGAAATGAAATTATCCACATCTCTGGCCTTGTAATGATCGGTTAAATCAGATTTATTTACAAAGTTTAAGTTGCTTAAATATCTTTTGTCTACTTGCCATAAATCGATAAGCACTGCTAGAGCCAATAAACCAAATGCCAATTGCATGTTTAGTTTTTTGGTGATGAAAGCCCATATTAAACCAAATCCAATGGCAATGAATAGTAACGAACGTAAAGCATCAGCTCTTGCTAAAGAAACCCTATCTGCAATAACTGCATCGGTAATTCTGGCGACTATTGTTGCATTATTTTGAGTAATCTGGTTAAGCCAAGTGGTAATTTCTACTTGGTTTGCACTTTTAAAACTGAAAAATACTGTTGGCATAATTACAACTATCAGAGCAAAACCACCTGTAATTGCTGCCGACCAGGTTAATCTTTTAACCAAATATTTTTGATCGTATGCGCCATCCTGTGCTTCTTTAATTGCTAGTATTGCAAGGAAAGGCACTAATAAACCAACCACAGCTAGAATAGATTCTACTGCTCTGAATTTGTTATATCCTGGTAAATAATTGAAGAATATATCTGACACCAAAGGGAAATTAGAACCAAAAGAAAGCAATAATAATAAGATGCTTGTGCCCAAAATCCACCATTTCCAACGGTGTTTTACAATAAACAAACCGAATACAAACAAGAAGCAAATAATAGCACCAAAGTAATATGGACCAGACGTTCCAGGCTTGTCGCCCCAATATTGCGAGCCTGCCTGCTGTGCAATAGCATTAAGGGCTTGGTTAGTATTTTCGCCATACAACGGACCTAAAACGTTTGCTACAGTTCCATCTTGTAAAATTTTAACAAATTCGCCCTTTGGATCTAATGCACCACCACTTGCACCACCATATAAGTTCGGTACTAAGAAGGTAAAACTTTCGCCCACACCTTGGCTCCATTGATAAGCGTAAGCTTTATCTAAACCTGTTGCTGGCTCAGCCTTATCTATCGTTAAGTTAGATTTACCTCTGATGGTTTCTTTACCATATTCATAAGTTGTCCATAGTGTTCCTGCATTAACTAAAACTGCAAGAACGATACCGCCAAAAATATAAGCAACGGTTTTGCCAAACACTGGTAATTGTTTTGCTTTTACTGCGTGATAAAGTTCAATACAACCTAAAATAAATATGGCTATGAACAAATAATAGGTCATTTGAATATGATTGGAACGTATTTCCAACGCCATAAACAAAGCCAATAAACTCGCACCGACCAGATATCGGCCTCTTAAAACTAAAATAATAGACGCTAATATTGGCGCAAAAAAACCAATTGCTAAGGCTTTATTGCTGTGTCCTGCAGCAATTATGATGAAGTTATAAGATGTAAATGCAAAGGCTACAGCACCAGCCGCAGCTAACCACGGATTCACTTTTAGCACACAAAACAAGAGATATGCCCCTAAAAGGTATAGCAATACTGTTCCAACAGGGTCTGGAAACACACCTTTAATAAAGTCAATACCATAAGTTGTAATGTTTAATGGATATTGAACCCAGATTTGATAAGCTGGCATTCCTCCGAACATTTGGTTAGTCCACAACGGACCTTTACCAGTTTGTTCTTTAACATCCATAATTTCTTTTTGCATGGCTTTAGCCTGCAAAACATCGCCTTGCATTGGTGCTTTCCCCTGCAAAACAGGACTGAAATAAGCAAAACAAATGACTACAAAAATTGCGATAATGGCTAAATGGGTGCCATTGTTTTTAAACCAGTTATTCATTAAGGTTTGTATAAGTTTAAACGAACGTCAAAAATAAAAATTTGCCCCGTATATTAAAGGAATAAATTAACTGTACTGATAATTAATAATTTTGATGAATTGGAATAGTTATTGATTTATGTAAAAATCATAAAATATCGGTGATGCACAGTAATAAAATATATTTTCAATAATTTTTGAAAGTTTAAAAAACATAATTACATTTGATTATGGATTTAGCAGCGGGAAAATTAAAATTTATAGAGGCTTGGGGCAAATTAGGCTCTGAATGGGGAATAAATCGTACAATGGCGCAAGTTCATGCCTTGCTCTTAATTTCTCCGAATGCTTTAACTACCGAAGAGATTATGGAAACGTTGAGCATTTCAAGAGGTAATGCTAATATGACGCTTCGCGATTTAATTGGTTGGGGATTGATTGAAAAACAACACAAAGCAGGCGAACGTAAGGAATACTTTTTCGCCGATAAAGATGTATGGAACATTGCGAGGCAAGTTGCAAAAGAAAGGAAAAAAAGAGAATTAGAGCCTGTTTTAAAGGTTCTTTCAGAACTTTCGGCGGTAACAGGTGATGAAAAAGACCCTGAATATGCTACATTTAAAAAGTCGGTTACAGACATAAATAAATTGGCAAACAATGCAGATAAAACCATCGAAACTATGTTAAAAGCTGAAGAAAATTGGTTTTGGGGCTCGATACTAAAGGTTTTTAAATAAAAGATTCTTTAGAAAATACTAAAGCCTTAATCGGCTTTATTTTTTAATATAAACTTTCAATTTTTACTGAAATTTTAATAAACATGAAAACACTAGCTAACCATCTTATTCTTTTCGATAATGAATGTCCAATGTGTTTCGCCTACACAAAAGCATTTACAAAATTAAAAATGCTTCCGGTAGATGGGCGTGAAGCCTACCAAAATATGCCCGAGGAGGTTTGTCCTTTTGTAGATAAAAAAAGAGCAGCAAACGAAATTGCCTTAGTAAATAAAGAAACCGGAGAAGTAACTTATGGCATTGAAAGTTTATTCAAAGTTATCGAAACCAGTTTCCCAATATTTAAAACGTTGTTTCGCTTTAGCCCTTTTTTATGGATAGCTCAAAAGTGTTATGCTTTTATCTCTTACAACAGGAAAGTAATTATCCCTGCGGAGGTTAATGCAAATAATATACAGCCAGACTTTAGTTTGAAACACCGTTTAATGTTCTTATTCTTAACCTGGTTAATTACCTCATTTATCCTTACAAATTACACGCAACACTTAACTGATTTTATCCCTATCGGATATAAATATCGGGAGTATATGATTTGTGGCACTCAGATATTTTTTCAGGGTTTTATCATTTATCTTAATAAAAAAGATAAGTTATTTAGCTATTTGGGCAATATGATGACAATTTCTTTTGCCGGTGCGCTCTTATTAATTATTCCATTAATTTTAAACAATTGGATAGAAGTTCATCCTATCTTTTACCTTTTATATTTTCTTTTTACAGCCGGGTTAATGTTTTTAGAACACATCCGCAGAAGTAAAATTTTAGGGTTAAACCTAGTGATGAGTTTTACCTGGGTATTCTACCGATTAATTGTTTTAGGTGTAATTTTAGTTTTAGCATTATGAAATACAGGAAAATAGTTTTAGCGGGCGGCAATGGTTACCTTGGCGGTATTCTAGCAAAACATTTTAGTAGCAAAGCTGATGAAATTGTAATTCTTGCTAGAAAAGCCAAACCAGACGATGGTAACATTAGAACAATTGTTTGGGATGGAAAAAACGAAGGAGAATGGATAAAGCAATTAAATGCAACAGATTTATTAGTTAACCTTTGTGGCAAAAATGTAAACTGTAGGTATACTGAAAAGAACAAAAAAGAGATAATCGCTTCAAGAGTTAACCCGACTAAATTACTAAACCAGGTTATTAAAAAGCTTTCTGATGGACCAAAAACATGGATAAATATTACTTCTGCAACAATTTATCGCCATACGGAAGATAAACCCCAGGACGAACTAACGGGCGAAATTGGTTACGGTTTTTCTATTGATGTCTGCAACATCTGGGAACAAACTTTTTTCGAACAGGATTTAACCAACACCCGAAAAATCGCTTTAAGAATGGGTATTGTGATGGGCAGAAACAATGGTGCATTTCCTCGATTACTAAATTTAGTAAAGTTTGGTTTAGGTGGCGCACAAGGTGATGGAAAACAAAAAGTGAGCTGGATACATGAGCATGATGTTGCCAGAAGTATTGAATGGATAACAGATGATACAGAAGTTAGTGGCGTAGTTAACTGTACAGCCCCAAGCGTAATCAGCAATTCTGAAATGATGAAAACAATTAGAAAAGCTTATGGAATTCCCTTTGGGATACCTACACCTGCTTGGTTGCTTGAAATTGGTGCTAAACTAATCGGTACTGAAACCGAGTTAATTTTAAAAAGCAGATGGGTTAAACCAGCTTTACTAGAGCATAGTGGTTTTGAGTTTCAATTCAAAACTTTTGAAGAAACTGTACACGATATTTTAAGTTTAAGGGTTTAGATTTCTGTTTTATGGATTGGATTAGAATAATTCTTTAATCCCCGGCAGTATTAGACAAATACGTCATTACGAGGTACGAAGCAATCTTTAGGGTTGATTAACAGTTTTTACTCTTGAGATTGCTTCGTACCTCGCAATGACGATAATATTATAGCAAAAAAGTCCTGATTTTCATCAGGACCTACATTATTTAACCTCTTCGTAATCTACAAAATCACCGAGTTTATCGGTTTTGCTTTGGTCTGGCTTGGGAGGCATATAATCAATAGAAATTGAACCCTCAGGTTTTCTTTTTTTCTGTTGATATTGCTGACCAGTAGCTTGCTGTTGCATTTTACTTGCCATATTATTAAACAACATTGGCAATATTAAACGAATTAACATTCGGATAACCCAAAGCACCATTATTGTTATAAATATAAATTTTACTAATCCCATTCTGAGTTGTTATTATACAAATATAGACGTAGCCATAAATATTTTGTTACTTTTTTGCAGATTAATTGCATTTTCATTACAATTCCTAATCTTCGATTATTTCGCAAACTCTACCAATCTGCCCATCTTCTAACCTCACTTTTATTCCCCTTGAATGAAACGCTGATGAGGTTAGTAAATTTTTAACCACACCATAAGTTACATTTCCACTACGTTGGTCTTTCTTTAAAATTATACCAACTTCCAAACCAGGAAATACGTCTTTTCTATTTTGTCCATCCATATTATTTAGCAAACTTTTCGTTAAACATTTTTTCTAATGCAAACATTTCATCACGCAGTTTAGCAGCCTGTAAAAAGTCCATTTCTTTTGCTGCCTTTTGCATGTCTTTTCTAGTATTATCAATTGCCTTTTGTAATTCGGCCTTGCCCATATATTGTACAATTGGGTCGGCTGCAATGCTAATTTCAGCGTTTTCAATATAAGCTCTCGCTTTGTTATCGCTTGCTTTTTGAGAGAAATCCAACACCGAAGTTTGTTCTAAAATCGCTTCTCGAGATTTACCAACCGTTAATGGCGTAATGCCATGCTCTAAATTATAAGCAATTTGTTTTTCTCTCCTTCTATTGGTTTCATCTATGGTTTTTTCCATGCTGTCTGTCATACCATCAGCATACATAATTACCCTACCCTTATCATTTCTTGCCGCACGACCAATCGTTTGAATCAACGACTTCTCTGAACGCAGAAAACCTTCCTTATCTGCATCTAAAATTGCTACTAAAGTAACTTCGGGTAAATCCAAACCTTCACGTAGTAAGTTAATTCCGACTAAAACATCAAATTCACCTAAACGTAAACCTCTTAATATTTCCACACGCTCCAATGTTTTAATTTCAGAATGTATATAACGCGTTTTAATGTTTAATCTATCCAGATATTTAGTCAATTCTTCAGCCATGCGTTTGGTTAAAGTGGTAACTAAAATTCTTCCGCCCTGCTTTATGGTTAAGTCTATTTCATCCAATAAATCATCAACCTGGTTAATTGCCGGTCTAATCTCAATAATTGGGTCTAGCAAACCCGTCGGGCGAATCACCTGTTCTACAACCACCCCTTCCGATTTTTGCAATTCATATTCAGCTGGCGTTGCACTTACATAAATGGTTTGTGGCGCTAAAGCTTCAAACTCCGTAAAGTTTAAAGGTCTGTTATCCAATGCGGCTGGTAAACGGAACCCATATTCAACCAATGAAAGTTTACGAGAGCGGTCTCCGCCGTACATTGCCCTAATTTGCGGTACGGTAACGTGGCTTTCATCAATTACCATCAAATAATCATCTGGAAAATAATCCAGCAGGCAGAAAGGGCGCATGCCTGGTTGTCTGCCATCAAAAAAGCGAGAATAATTTTCGATACCAGAACAATAACCTAATTCTTTCATCATTTCGATATCAAAATTAGTTCGCTCCTCTAATCGCTTTGCTTCTAACAAATGTTTATCGGCGATTAATTGATTTTTTCTAATCTCTAACTCTTCCTGAATACCCCAAATAGATTGATTAAACTTATCCTTTGGTGTAACGAAAAGGTTCGCAGGGTAAATTGCCATGTCTTGCAACTTTTCTAAAGTTTTACCAGAAACCGGATCTATTGCAGAAAGTTCCTCAATATCATCGCCAAAAAAGGAAATGCGGTAAGCGTGATCGAGATAAGCGGGAAAAATATCAACCGTATCGCCCTTAACCCTGAAAGTTCCACGTTTAAAATCAGTTGTCGTTCTTGCATATAAAATCTCGACCAAACTGTGCAAAAATGCATTTCTCGAAATCCTTAAGCCCACACCGAAACGAAAAACCATTCTCGAAAAATCTTCTGGGTTTCCCATACCGTAAATACACGAAATCGATGAAACCACTATAATATCTCGCCGGCCACTCATTAAAGATGATGTAGTCCGCAACCTCAGTTTTTCAATCTCCTCGTTTATACTTAAATCCTTTTCGATATAAGTATTACTCGATGCAATAAAGGCTTCGGGCTGGTAATAATCGTAATATGAAACAAAATAATTAACGGAGTTTTCGGGGAAGAAATTTTTAAATTCGCCGTATAGCTGTGCTGCCAAAGTTTTGTTATGACTTAAAATTAAAGTCGGTTTTTGCGTTTGCTCAATTACATTGGCAACGGTAAATGTTTTACCAGAGCCCGTAACCCCCAATAGAGTTTGATAATTCTCGTTCGCGTTTACGCCATCAACCAATTGTTTAATAGCGCCTGGTTGGTCGCCCGTAGGCTTGTATGCCGAAGTAATTTTAAATTTCATAAGCGGGATCTAATTTAGCTAATATTGCTATGCAAAGCAATTCCAAACACATTAGCATTACCAGTAAAACGTAATAAAATTCACTTAGTTTTTTATTTGAAAAGCAGGTTTCTATGCTTATCGGTTTCGAAAGCCCCGTTATCCGCTTTACTTGCCCGAGAAATCGGGCTTCGTGTCCGCTTCTACCGGGTTTAATTTACAAAAAACAGTATTTCAAAATCGAAAATAAACCAGAAAAGCCCTGCTAAATGAGCAAGGCTTTTCTGGTTAAAGTTTAATCAAATCTATTTACCCGCAGCTTTTTGCATCGGGTTCATACCAACCGATTGCCCTCTAACTGCAGTTGCATTTTTGGCTTTAAAAACCTTGAATTTGCTTTCTTTAGCTTTGCCACCCCAAGTATTGTTACTGGTGTCGATATCAGCTGTTTCACGCAATGGATCAATTAAAATGGATTGTACTTCTTTATCCTTAACATAAAATTTAGATGTTTTCAGCTCATTGTGTCTCCATATCTGCGCCGGAATACGATCAATTTCTTTCGTTCCATCTGCATAAGTAAACTCAACTATAATTGGCATTACTAAACCGCCTTTGTTGCTAAACACCAATTCGTAAAAAAACTTGTTCTCGTATTTTGTCTGCTCAGCAGTAGGAAGCGGCTCTAAAACAGAAGTACCTTCTACTCTAACAGCCGTTGCAGTATCAACACTTACTTGTCCTCTATCATATTTATAATAAAAATCTTGTGCTGCAGGTGTTTTATCGGTATAAAAACTTATCGTTTTATCACCTCTGTTTCTGATTTTAGAAATATCCTGAAAAGCATTAACGGCAGGCTTATCAATTTTTACCATTCTTGCTCTTGCTTCCGGAACTGAAGTAGGGAAATCTGCTTTGGCAAATTTCACGCTATCTAATGAAATATCGCAAGGTTCTGTTCCATAAAACCAACCTCTCCAAAACCAATCCAAATCTTCACCACTCGCATCTTCCATTGTACGGAATAAATCTGCCGGTTGCGGATGTTTAAAAGCCCATCTTCTAGAATACTCCTTAAAAGCATAATCGAACAGCTCTCTTCCCATAATGGTTTCACGCAGAATGTTTAAACCCGTTGCAGGTTTAGAATAAGCATTCGGACCAAAGCGGGCGATGTTTTCTGAATTGGTCATAATTGGTTCTAACTCATCCTTCGGCAATTTCATATAATCAACAATAGTATAAGCCGGACCTTTTTTACTAGGAAAAGTATTGTCCCAAAGTTCTTCAGTTAAATATTCAACAAAAGAGTTTAAACCTTCATCCATCCAAGTCCATTGGCGTTCATCGCTGTTCACAATCATCGGGAAGAAGTTGTGCCCAACTTCGTGAATAATTACGCCAAGCATTCCGTTTTTAGTGCTTTCACTATAAGTTCCATCTGCATCCGTACGACCATAATTAAAACAAATCATAGGATATTCCATTCCATTTGCGGCTTCGATACTTTGTGCAACCGGGTAAGGATAAGGAATGGTAAAATCAGAATACGTTTTAATGGTATGCGCAACTGCACGAGTAGAGAATTTGCTGTATAAATTGTAAGCTTCTTTACCGTAAAAACTCATACACATAACCGTATTGTTATTGGTTTCTATTTTTTGCGGCATTGCATCCCAAATAAACTTGCGGGAAGAAGTCCATGCAAAATCGCGTACGTTATCTGCCTGAAAAACCCAGGTTTTAGTAGCGGTTGATTTTTTCGTCTCAGCCAATTTAGCCTCTGCTAAAGTTTGAATTTCTACAGGGGCAGTTGCGGTTTTAGCTGTATTGTATCGGCTTAATTGCGTTGGATTTAAAACAGCACTGTAGTTTAAACATGCACCCGTTGAACCCACAAGGTGATCTGCAGGAACCGTCATTTGCACTTTAAAATCGCCAAAGGTCAAGGCAAATTCTCCCCTGCCAGTAAACTGGTGATTTTGCCATCCTTGGAAATCACTGTAAACACACAATCGTGGATACCATTGCGCCATTGTAAACAAATAATTTCCATCGCCTGCAAAATATTCGTAACCACCACGACCACCTTCGGCCATCCTATCGGTTATTTTATAATTCCAATCGATATTGAAAATTAACTTTTGCCCGGTTTTTAATGGTGCCGGTAAATCAACACGCATCATTGTTTTATTAACTGTATAACTTAGTTTTTTGCCTAAGGCATCGGTTATTTTAAGAATGTTAATTCCAAAACCGTTATCTGTTTTAGAACTCAACGCATCAATACTTTTTGTTGTACCAGCATTCGGCATTTTAGTTGCATCCTGATAGTTTGCATTTTTGCTTGTGCTATGCTCGTTTTCATCAAGTTGCAACCATATATAAGTTAATGGATCTGGCGAATTATTGGTATAAGTTACCGTTTCACTTCCTGTTAACAATAGGTTTTTTTCGTCAAGCGTACATTTAATGTTATAATCGGCTCGTTGCTGCCAGTATTTTACACCTGGTGCACCACTTGCTGTTCTTTGTTCGTTTGGCGTTGGCAAAATTGTACCCAATTGCTCAAACTTGTTTCCGTGGTTACTGCCAGGATTATTCTGGATGTTTTGTGCTATTGCTAAACTCCCCGTAAAAAGCAATAAACCGGTTAACGTAAATAATTTGTTCATAATGATATTTATAAAAAAGGAATTCTTTGTAATGACATTTGTAAAGCCAAACTGAAAACCGCAGCCGAGATGAATAAAACCCAATCGCGGCGTTTGATTTTTGTATAGTTGAAAATAAATAAGGTTATGATTAAAATTATAAAAACCATAAAAACCTGTCCGGCTTCTAAACCTAGATTAAAGCCGAATAAACCCCAACCAATATTATCGCCTTTGGCTAGCATTATCCTAATTGAATTTGCAAAACCCATTCCGTGGATTAATCCAAACACTAAAGCAAGGTAATAGTTTATTTTAACAGATTTTAGTGAAAAATCTTTACGAAAAAGATTACTTATTGCTGTTAAAACAATGGTGCATGGAATTAAAAACTCAACCCATTTACTATCAAAACGGAAAACATCGGTTACACTTAAAAATAAAGTTAACGAATGTCCAATGGTGAAAGCCGTTACTAAAATTAAAACCTGCTTTAAGTTTTCATAGCTATAAATAGCCACCAAAGCTAAAATAAATAGTTGGTGATCTAGAGCATCTGCACTGATGATATGTTCCCAACCGAGTTTAAAATAAAATAAGAAATCTTGCAATGGCATTATAAATTAGCTTTGTGTAATAAGCTTTAGTATTTTTGAATCCTTAAAATTAAAATTTTAATCTTAAAAAAATTAAAATCGCCCAAATGCTAGCGTTAAACACCAAACTTGTTACCTTATTTTTCATCATTTCTCTATTTAGTTTTAAAAAACTCGAGAAACATCCACTTCATGTGAGTACAACTGAGGTTAATTTCAACCAAAAGGAGAAAACACTGGAAGTAAGCTGTAGAATTTTTAGCGATGATTTTGAGAGCATTCTGTCTAAAACCTACAAGCAGAAAACAGATTTGGTAAATCCGGCTTTAAAAAATCAAATGGATGTATTGGTAAAAAAATATCTGCAGAGTCATTTATTAATCAAAGCCAACGGGAAGCCAGTTAGCATGAATTACATCGGTTTTGAAATTGACCATGAAGCCACAAATATTTATCTGGAAGTTGAAAAAATATCAGCAATAAAAACGCTTGAAGTAAATAGTTCAATTCTCTACGATTTGTTTGACGACCAGATGAGTATCGTACATTTAGTTAAGGGTTCGACTAGGAAAAGTGGCAAAATTCTTTATCCTGATAAAAATTTCTCGGCAAACTTTTAATTGTAATTTTTGAATTAGATATTAAACTAAGGTTAAAAAACCCCTAATTTTATTAGATGCCCTAACCGTAAGATAATGTGAAAAGGCAATAATCGGCAGGATAAATTGTTCAAAAGTAAAGTTTATACCGCTCTCTATTGTTATTAAATATGCACATAATTGTCTTTTCGCCAATTTTAACACCAAGGATAAAATATATCTTCAATTTTATATTTAAGGATATATTAAAGATCGAAGTTGAGTTTACCGGAAACACGGAGTATTTTCTGCAGAGCGAAAATGCGAGAGTTAGCTACGCAGATAAACCTTTCGGTAACGAGCTTTTTTTCAAAAATTCGAGCATTCTATTATCCAACAAAGTTGAAGAAATAAAGCTCAAAACAACAACATTTGATGATTATAAAGTACCATTTTCTGTTGATGATTCGGCTTTGCCGTTTGATGTTTTTGCCGCTTCATTTTATATTTTAAGCCGATACGAAGAATACATCCACAGAGCGAATGGTAATCTTGAATTTAAAGCTAAAGACAGCCTTCAATATAAATGGAAAATTCTAAATCGCCCCGTAATTGATGAATGGGCATTACTGATAAAAAATATGTTAAGGAAGAAATATCCTTCGTTAAGGTTTCCGGAAAAGAAATTCAGCCATCAATCTACTATCAATTTCACCTTAAAACCTGATGTTCCAGAAAAGTTCATCCCCAAAACAAAATTTATTTTCAGTTCGATATTTAACAAAGAGCAGAAATATTTGAGTGGCATTTTTGATAAACTTACTGGTTTGGAAATCAATCCTGAGTTCGTAATTGAATCGCTGGATAAAGTTCATTCAACCCAAAAGCCTATCTACTTTATAAATTTCCCTGCCGATTCTAAAAACCGATTAAAATTTGAGCACAACAGCCTTTTTCTAAAAAATAAAATCGTCGGACTATTTCGCCCTTGCACAACAGATAAAGAAAAATTTGTGTCACTAAAATCAGATTTATTTAAGCTAAAGGAATTGCAGCAAAGCTTAATTAATTTATCAAGCCAGCAAACCGAAGGTTTAAAATTGCCATCCTGTTATCTTCATTTGCTCTCAGCAGGCATAAGTTCTGATTACTCTATGGGTTATGAAGATACGCCCGGATTCAGGGCAGGAACTTGCACACCCTTTAACTGGTACGATTTACAGCTTGAAAAAGTTACGGCAATTAGTATAAAATCTTATGCCATTTGCGACAATGCCTTTCAGTATTTAGGTTTTAATGAGGCTGTTAACATCACCAATACGTTTATTGATGTAGTGAAGATGGTAAATGGTTACTTTTGTAGTAGCTGGCAACTGAAAAATTTATCAGAAAATGTTAAATTTAAAAAATTGAGAGCTGTTTATATCGACATGATAAAATATGCCGGAAACTAAAAATATGACATTCGACCTGAGTAAGACAAAATCAATAGCAAATACTTTTGTTGCAGAACTTCGTGATGAAAATGTACAGAAAGATTCAATGCGTTTTCGCAAAAACCTCGAACGTTTGGGGGAATTTTTCGCTTATGAAATCAGTAAAACTTTAACGTTTACAACAAAAGAAGTTGTTACGCCTTTGGGAACATCGCAATGCGATTTTTTAGAAAAACAACCTGTCTTAGCTACAATTTTAAGAGCGGGTTTACCTTTGCAGCAAGGCTTACTGAACATTTACGATAAGGCAGAATGCTGTTTTATTTCAGCTTACCGAAAGGTTGAAAAAAGCGGTGATTTTGTAATTCAGATGGATTACATTTCTACGCCCGATTTGGATGGTCGCATTTTAATAATGGCCGACCCAATGCTTGCAACCGGACAAAGCATGGTAATGTGTTGCAAAGAATTGTTAAATCGTTATAAAATTGCCGAATTACATATTGTTGCTGCTATTGCAAGTACCGAAGGTGTTGCCCATGTTAAAGCTAATTTACCCAAGGCGAAATTATGGCTTGGTGCTGTAGATGAGGAAATGACCAGCAAATCTTACATCGTACCAGGTTTGGGTGATGCCGGAGATTTGGCTTATGGTGAAAAAGTGTGACCATGACTTTTAGGAGCTAAGGATGAACAGGATTTGGTATTCCAACTGAGACATTTCAACCTTCAAACATTCCAACTTTCAATATTAAAACCGTTCAACATTCCAACAACAGAACATCTTGAAAAACAAAAAACACATATTTTTCGACCTCGACCATACCATTTGGGATTTTGACCGAAATGCAGAAGAAACCTTAAATGAGCTTTTTCACACTTATAAATTAGGCTCTTTAGGACTTAATTCTTGTGATGAATTTATCACTACCTATACTGAAAATAATCATCGGCTTTGGGCCGATTATCATCTTGGCAAAATAACCAAGGATTTTTTAAGAGCCGAAAGATTCAATAAAACTTTTATACAGTTAGGCGTTCATCCTGATGCGGTTCCGCACCAGTTTGAAGATGATTATGTAAGTATTTCGCCAACGAAAACGAATTTATTTGAAGGTGCAGAAAACGTATTGAGTTACCTACAACAAAAATATACTTTGCATATCATTTCAAATGGCTTTAAAGAAACTACCCTGACTAAAATGCATTTATCAGGTTTAAATCCATACTTCACTAACGTCATTATTTCAGAAGATGTTGGCGTTAACAAACCTAATCCATTAATTTTTGAACATGCTTTAGCAAAGGCTCAAGCATCGAAAGAAGAAAGCATTATGATTGGCGACAGTTTGGAAGCCGACATTTATGGCGCTTTAGGATTCGGAATAGATGCAATATTTTTTAATCCTCTGAAAAAAGAAAGACCAGATGATATAAAGAAGGAAATTACGCATCTGGAAGAATTATTGCATCTATTTTAATTCATAACTTACATCAAATGAATTCAGCCAAAATAAAAGTTTCCATCCATCATGTTGTTGATGCTTATAAAGCTAAACTTTCATTATACACTGATGATATTTTTGAAACCACGCCACCAATTAACGGCTGGAGTTACAGCGAAGTTTACTGCCATATTTTCGATTCGAGTTTGCTCTCCACAATTGCGCTAGAAAATGCAGCAAAAGGAAAGGGCGAAGCTAAACCCACGCACTTTATCGTAAAATTTATTCTTTTATTTGGCTCTTTACCTCCAGCAAAAAAATATGAAGTACCGAAAAGACTTGCCGGCAGGGTAAAGAAAATTAGTAAAACCGAAGCTTTGGATTTTATTCTAGAGTTTGAGAAGGCTTTAGAAACGGTATATCCACTAATTGCCCGAGCAAGTAAAACTTCAAAAACCAAACATCCACGATTGGGTTATTTAAATGCAAAGCAATGGTTACGGTTTATAGAAATTCATTTAAAGCACCATTTGAAGCAACTAATTCGAATTGAGCAAAGTTTTCAGCAAAGCATTTAAAATTCACATCTTTGCGATAATGAAATTACCCACCATAAAAGGTTTTGATGAGGAGGCATTTAACAAGTATTTAAAAAATGCTGGTTGGGTTATGTTTGGAAAAGGACTTAGCCTTGTCGTAAATCTTTTGATTGCAAGATACCTCGGTCCTATTTTATTTGGGGATTTAAGCTTTGGATTATCGTTAGTTGCAATTTTAGCAGCTGTCGGCGCACTAGGCTTAGACACTTTTATTATTCGAGAGATAATTCAAGAGCCCGAAAAACGCAACGAAATATTGGGCACATCGTTATGGCTCAGAATGGTTGCCAATGCGCTTTTAATCCCGATAGCGGTAGCCATATATTTAATAAGCCATCATTTTTCCTCAAATCCTGGCGAACCACTAACGCTACTTGTGGGTTTGCTTGCCCTTGCATCTTTTTTCAAATCATTTAATGTAATTGATGCATATTTTCAATCGCAGGTACAATCCAAATATGTAGTACAAGTACAAAATATTTGTTTAATTATTACCTCAGTTGTTAAAATAATTCTCATAACACTAAATCTTCCGCTTCTATACATTGTAATAGCATATGTTTTTGATGGATTGATTTTGGCAATTGGCCTAATTATAATTTTTCAGAAAAGAGGATTCAATATTTTCGATTGGACGTTTAATAAACAAAGAGCAAAATTTCTTTTACAAAAGTCTTCGCCATTAATACTGTCTGCAGTAATGGTTTCTATTTACATGAAAATAGACGTTGTAATGCTTAAAAGCATTGGCAGTAAAGCGGTCGGGATTTACAGTGCAGCACAAAACTTAAGTGAAGCATGGTATTTTATACCGGTGGCCATTGTAACTTCTGTTTTTCCGGCATTACTAAATGCCCGCAAAACCGATTTACAGCGATATCAGAAGCGCTTAGGAAACCTATACGACCTACTCGTTTTTATCAGCATACCCGTTGCGCTTTTTATAAGTTTCTTTGGTTCTGATATTATTCATATTATCTACCAAGGAAAATATGATGGTGCCGGACCAATGTTATCCATCCATATATGGTCGGGTATATTTGTATTTTTAGGCACGGCAAGTTCGCAATACTTGGTTGCAGAAGGTTTTACAAAAATTTCATTCTACAGAACAGCCGCAGGAGCAATAATCAATATCGGACTTAATATGTGGTTAATCCCACGATATGCCGGAGTTGGTGCATCATTAGCAACACTCATCGCTTGCTTTGTTTCAACATTTTATCTTTTATTAATCCCCAAAACTCGCCAACAAGGTATAATGATGTTAAAATCATTATTTTTGATAACCGCATTTCAAAAAATATTAAAACGTTGAGTACACTAAAAGCATTAAGCACATTAATTGCTAAACCTTCAAGGTTAAAAGCATTATTATCATACGGACACAAGGGCTACTTAAACAGTATTGGCTGGTTTACCGCATTCGACAACAAGCAAGCTGTTGACGGTGATGGTAAAGCGCTTCCCTGGGTCACCTATTCTTTTATCGATTTTATTAAAGAACGAATAAATAAGACTCAGAATATTTTTGAATATGGCTCTGGCAATTCTACCATTTTTTATGCAGATAAAGCTGGTTCGGTAACATCAGTAGAACATGATAAAAATTGGTTCGAAAAGGTAAAGAATACAAGTCCGGCAAATGCAGAAATGATTTACTGCGAATTGCAACGCGATGGTGAATACGCTAAAAAAGCAGCTTTACTGAATAAGAAATTCGAAATCATTATTGTTGATGGAAGAGATAGAGTGCGCTGCTGCAAATATAGTTTGGATGCATTAACTAACGACGGCGTTATAGTTTTAGATGATAGTGAGCGTGAAGTTTATAATCCGGCAAGGATTTTACTTTTGGAGCAAGGGTTTAAAGAAATTAGTTTTAGCGGAATATCTCCAGGCTTATTTTACGAAAAAGCAACATCAGTTTTTTATAAACCCAATAACTGTTTGGGCATTTAATTCACACCATTATGCTAAGCGAAGAAGTAAAAACCGCCTACGATAACTTTTATACCAACAGCGATGTTGCATGGAGAATGCTTGGTGCAAAATACAAGGCTAAAAATATTGTTGAGGTTTGCCAAAGTATAAAACCTGCAAAAGTTTTAGAAGTGGGCGCAGGCGATGGTAGCATCCTTCATTTTTTAAATGAATGGAATTTCGCACCAGAACTTCATGCGTTAGAGATTGCAGAAAGCGGTGTCGATATTATCAAAAGCAGAAATTTATCACGGTTAAAATCTGTTCAAACATTTGATGGGTATAAAATTCCTTTTGAAGATAATGCATTCGACTTGGTGATTCTTGCGCATGTATTGGAGCATGTAGAGCATGAAAGAATTTTGCTTCGTGAATTAAAAAGGGTTTCTAAATACATTGTTGTAGAAGTTCCGAAAGATTACCGTTTCGGTGTAGACCAACGCATGAAACACTTTCTTGATTATGGGCATATCAATATGTACACGCCAACATCGTTAAGGTTTTTATTGCAAAGCGAAGGACTTGAAATTTTAGAAGATAAAGTCTCGATGACGGCTACTGAAACCGTTAAGTTTAATGAATTCATCAATAAGAAAGCACCTAAATCTTTTGCCAAAAACCTCAAAATCGAACTAGAATATCGGATTAAAAAAACGTTAGGTAATTTTCTAGGCAGAAAAAAACAAGAGCAATTTGCTAATGCCTATACAGTTTTGACTAAAAAATCAGATTCGAACTTGCATATATTTTAATCATTTTTAAATGAGATTGCTTCACTCACCCTACGCAGCCCAAAAGCTTCGGTTCGCAATGACGCTTCATTTGTCGTCATTGCGAGGAGGAACAACGAAGCAATCTTTACCTATCTAAACTTCGTTCTAAATAAATTATGCAAAACCTTGCACCAATAGCACTTTTCGTTTATAATCGACCGCAGCATACCGAGCGTACTTTAAAGTTTTTACAGCAGAATGAACTTGCTGCAGAAAGTCGTTTGTATATTTTTGCTGATGGAGCTAAAAGTGAAAATGATATTGATAAAGTAGAGGAAGTTAAAGCCATAATTAACAAAGTTGATGGTTTCAAATCTGTTAAAATCATCGAAAGAAAAGATAATGCCGGATTAGCAAATTCTGTTATTGCAGGCGTTAGTAAGCTGATAAAGGATTACGGACGTGTTATCGTTTTTGAAGATGATTTAGTTTCATCGCCATATACCTTAACTTATTTTAACGATGCTTTAAACCGCTACCATACAGAGGAGAAGGTGATGCACATTGGGGCTTATATGTATCCTCTAAAAGAGGAGAATCTACCACAATCTTTTTTCTTTAGAGCAGCTACAAGTTGGGGCTGGGCAACATGGGCAAGAGCTTGGGAACATTTTGAACCAAACATCGATACTTTGTTAAATCAGTTCGATTCGAAGAAAAAATCAGCTTTCGCTATAGACAACTCTATGAATTTCTGGAAACAAATGCAGGAATTCAAGAGAGGCAAAAACAATAGCTGGGCGATTCGTTGGTATGCTTCTATATTTTTAAAAGGTGGCTTAACATTAAATCCTGCTCAATCTTTAGTGAATAATATTGGGCATGATGGTACAGGCGTACATTCGGGAATTAATGACATTTACAACGTGGTTATTAATCCAAAACGAATAACCAACTTCCCTGATATTATAGCCGAAGATAAAAATGCATATCAAGCTATAAAACACTTTTTAGGAAATAGAAAAGGAAACTTGGCATCAAGAATTAAGCGTTTTGTAAAAGAAAAGTTAGCTCAATATTTTTCAAAATAACAAACAGGCTATTCTAAATAATTCTTTGTAATTTGGGTGTTCTAAACTCCAATTATGAAGATTTTAACCACCGTTTTTTTATTAATTTCTTTAAACATTTTTGCTCAAACCGCACCAAAACCATACGGTGCAATCCCATCTAAAAGGCAGTTAGCCTGGCACGATGTTGAGGTTTATGGTTTAATACATTTTACACCTACAACATTCGAAAATAAAGAATGGGGCTTTGGTGATGCCGACCCAAAAACTTTTAATCCTTCGGATTTTAACGCGGAGCAAATCATTAATGCGGCCAAAGATGGCGGTTTAAAGGGCATCCTTTTAGTTGCAAAACACCATGATGGTTTTGCGCTTTGGCCAACAAAAACCACAGAATATAACATCACTAAAAGCCCTTTTAGAAATGGAAAAGGAGATTTAGTAAAAGAAGTTGAGCAAGCGGTTAGAAAAAATGGTTTAAAATTTGGGGTTTATTGTTCACCTTGGGATAGAAACAATGCACTTTATGGAACAGATAAATATTTGGCCATTTATCAAGCGCAGCTTAAGGAGTTATACAGAAATTACGGCGAACTTTTTATGAGTTGGCATGATGGAGCAAACGGTGGTGATGGCTATTATGGTGGGGCTAAAGAAAAACGTTCTATTGATAATACAACTTATTACGATTGGACCAATACTTGGGGAATAACGCGAAAAATGCAGCCAATGGCTAATATTTTCAGCGATATTGGTTTAGATGTTAGATGGGTTGGAAGCGAAGACGGTACGGCTGCAAAAACCAGTTGGGCTACTTTTACACCACTTCCGCCAGAAGGTAAAAATGTTGCGGTTCCTGGTCAGGCGAATTACCCGCAAAGCCCAATGGGTATTAGAAATGGCAAGTTTTGGATGCCTGCAGAATGCGATGTTCCATTAAGAAAAGGCTGGTTTTACCATGCGGATGAAAAACCAAAATCATCAGAAACTTTGTTCGATTTATATTTACAAAGTGTTGGAAATGGCGCTGCTCTAGATTTAGGCTTAGCGCCTGATACTAGAGGGCAATTGCATAGTGATGATGTTGCGGCTTTAAAAGGTTTTGGTGATATGGTTAAGCACACTTTTGCAAATAATCTGGCTAAGGATGCACATATAACTCCGAGCAATACAAGAGGCAAAAACTATAACTCTAATAGCATTTTAGATGGCAATAAAAACAGCTACTGGGCAACTGCCGATGCAATACATCAGGCAAGTTTAGAAATCGATTTAAAATCGGCGAAGACTTTTGATATTATTAGTTTACAAGAATTCATCCCGTTAGGACAAAGAATTGAAGAATTTAATGTTGAGGTTTTCGAAAATAATGCGTGGAAGAAAGTTTACAGCGGAGAAAGTATTGGTGCAAAAAGATTAATCAAATTGGAGCAACCAATTACAGCGCAGAAGCTAAGGTTAAACATCACAAAATCGCCAGTTTGCATCACGTTGAGCGAATTTGGGGTTTACAAGAAAAGTTTATAAAGGTTTCTTAGCTTCAACGATAATATATGGCGATAAGCTTTTACTTTCGAATGGAATAATTTTAGTGAAGATTTTACCTGTTAACCAAACTGCTTTTTTAAACAGACGAACACCGGCAGATTTTTGACTTTCATTTTCTAACCAAACACTAAAATGCCCGAAATAGCCTGATTTTACTTCTTTCAAACCTGCTTGCTCGCAGATTGATTTTAGCAATTCAGGATTCATGCTATCGATGTTATGTTTATCGTAGTTTTCTTTATCAAAGTTTCGCTGAAACCAGCCATTTACGGCTTTAAAATTTGGCAAGGTAATAAATAGTGTTCCACCAGGTTTAACAAAGGCAATATGACGATTGATAATATCAGCTGTATCATTAAAATGTTCAATCAATCCGCAGCTTAGAACTAAATCATATTGTTGTTCTGGTTGATAATTAAATAAATCTGTTTCGATTATGTTAATATCCTTTTCAGATAAACTATTTTTTTCTAAAAGCTCATTTACTACAGGCTGATGAACAAAATAATCTAATAAAGTAACATCAAGCTTGAAAAACTTTTTTAAGAAAACGGCATAATAACCCGGAAACCCACCCAACTCAATGGCTGTTTTTACATTTTGCTTTGTGATGATTTCGGCAAGCTGTTTATGAAACAGATAATTTTCAGGTAACTGAACGGCCAGTCCTCTTTTACTTTCCCAATAATTTACCCAAAAAGCCCTGTCGGTTAATAAATTTGCCATGTTTTAAATTGATTCCAATTCCAAAGAAACGGAAAATTTAGTTAACTGTAGAAATGATAAATCGGTTAATTGAAAAATGACTAACGCTCTAAAATAAAAATTGGTTAATTGTTAATGTAGAGACCACACCAACAATTAACCAATTCAAATAATTTAGCAGTTAACCCCTACTTTAAGTCTTTCAAAATTTCAGCTACCGCTTTTTCTAATTGTGGGTCTTTATCTTGTAAACGGTTTTCAAAAGTATTTTTAATATAGATATCAGGCGTTACACCATCTTTTTCTATGTTTTTACCATCCATTGTATAGCAACCCCAAGATGGCAAACGATAAGAAGAACCATCAACCAAACCTTTCGCCGAAGTAAAAATAATCCATCGATAAGTTTCAGTTCCAATAATTTTACCCAACTTCAATTGCTTAAATCCTTGTGCAGTCATTTCTGCATCACTTAACGATTGCTCATTAATTAAAAGCACAATTGGTTTAGCTGCTGGTCCAAAATTACTTTGAGGAGCCATTTTACCACCTCTGTATTTCCATTTCAAATACGGTTTTTGCGATAGAAATCTTAATACGGCATCGTGTACATTTCCCCCTGTGTTGTAACGTAAATCTAAAATAATCGCATCCTTATTTTCTTCCTGTTCTACCATATCTAACAGAAAACGCTCCAACTCTCCGCTTCCCATATTTTTCATGTACGAGTAAGCGATTCTATTATTACCCCATTTATCTACATTCGAGCGGTTTTTAGCAATCCATTCATCGTAAAGGTTGTTTCTTAAACTCGCGGCACTTTGCGGATGAATGTTTACGTTAACATCTTTACCACTTCTGGCAAAAGTTAAAGTCATTTCCTTATCTAATGATGGCTTGCTGAAATAATAATCGCGGTCGATCTTTTCATCAACCTCCACCCCATTTACTTTTTTCAAAACATCACCAGGTAAAATATTTACACTACCGTAAGCTGCATTGCTTTTTGCCGCAACACGTTCAATTTTTAACGGATTTTCATTATCGAAAATGATACCCGTTTGATTGGTGATATAATTTAAGTTTTTCTTTTCTTCAGCACCAAAACTATTGAAACCCATGTGCGATGAGTTTAATTCGCCAAGCATATCATTCAATAAAATTCTTAAATCGCTACGATTATTTACATATGGCAAATAAA
This sequence comes from Pedobacter aquatilis, assembly GCF_032678425.1. GTDB lineage: Bacteria > Bacteroidota > Bacteroidia > Sphingobacteriales > Sphingobacteriaceae > Pedobacter > Pedobacter aquatilis_B. Next base: position 1,036,288 of record NZ_JAVTSG010000001.1, read on the forward strand.
CTGAATAGCGAATTTTCATTTTTTCCCAGTCAACACCGTGAAAGTTTTCATCGTAGAAATTCTCATCCAAACCAACCCAAGTTTCATAAAACATCTGGTTAAATTCGGCATTTAGGTTTCTGGCGAATTTATAAGCATGATCCACTTTATCAAGTTTGTTGGCATCAAGATTATACTTATTAATCGCACCACCAATTAAGGTAAAAAACTTATCTCCACTTTGGATAATTGTATAATCCTGTCCATCGCCAACTTTCTCGGTTTTATTTGCTTCAAAAGGCTCTATTGTTGTTCTGTACAAACCCGGTTTTCCACCTTCGTGATTTGAACTGTAGAACACATAAGTTTTATCGCCTTTGGCAAATACATCTGTTCCAAACTGACTGCCAAAGCCCGGACTAACCAGCTCAATTCTATCTAAAATATTCTGCGTGTTAATTGTGATTACACTTGCAGGTTTCGGAGTTGGTTTTACATCCGTTTTTTTCTTAGCTGTATCGGTTGTTTTTTTTGTCTTTTTATCCTCTGATGGCGTAACTTCTTTTGGTGCAACTGGTGTTTCTTTAAATAAATCATCAAATTTATCAGCACGGAAGGGCGAATCATAATTATTCAAGGCCATGCGATAAATATGAACATTTGCACTTCCCGAAGGATAAAAAGGATCGGTACGGGCGCTGGTAAAGAAAATGTATTTACCATCAGGCGACCAAGCCGGAGCAGTTTCGGTAACGCCTGTATTAGTTAAGTTGATGGTTTTATTTCCTTTTATGCTATGCACCAAAATATCTTGTTCAAAGTTACGGTAAGCCGTAAAAAGCACATATTCATCATTTGGAGAGAAACTTGGTGTAGAATTTTGAATTGCCCAAAATTCATCTGTAACCAATGTTTTGCTTTCAAAAGTTTTTAAATCGATTAGCTTTAACTCGTTTCTTCCACTTAAATAAACGCCTAAAGTTTTAGCTTTATTAAGTGTGATGTCTCTGTTGTTTGCCTTATCCTTCGTTAACTGCTTTATCATTCCTTTTCCATCTCCAGTAATCGTAAACCAATTTTGGTAGCCATTCCACGTTTGGCTGAATAATATCGTTTTATTATCGGCCAACCATTTACATTGCAAAGCTCTTTCGCCGCTATTGGTAATCTTACGGATAAATTTTCCATCAGCATCGCTTACAAATACCTCACCCCTTGATATAAATACGGTTTTTTTACCATCCGTAGAAACATCAAAAGCCGAAATATTTCCACGCACATCATATTCTTGTTCTTTACTTAAAACCTGATTTCTGGAGGTGCTGATGTTAATTTTTGCTGTTTTTTTTGAGGCAACATCATAAGTATAAAGTTGATAATCTTTCTCAAAAACTACTGTTGTTCCATTTGCAGATACAAAAGGGCGTTTAATTGAAGAATCAAAATTGGTTAAGGCTGTTTTTTTTCCGCCTAGAAAGGTATAAAGATTATACTCTTCATTTCCTTCATCCGATACAAAATAAATATTGCCTTTTTGGTCTACGCTTGTCCAAAAATCTTTACCTATATAATTAGTGTATTGTTTATAAGCCTTTGTTTTTGGATTGTAAGATTGAATATCGGGATTGTATGCTCCTTTATAATGCTTACGATTGGCAAAACGATAGCTTTCCCAGGTATCACTAAAAAATAATTCTCCATTTGGAGACTCGGCAATATGATGCGTAGTATTGAAATAATTATCAAACAGGCGAACTGCTGTACCGCCATTTATACCAACTTTATAACTCGAAAAAGAATTGAACCTGCCAGAAGTAAAGTATATTGTTTTCGAATCCCAGCTCCAATTGTCTACTTCATCGGCGGCATCATTAAAAGTAAGTTGCTTAATATCGCCACCCGCCAATGGCATTACATAAACATCATAATTTCCAAATTGATTAGAAGAAAACGCCATCCATTTCCCATCTGGAGATATTTTTGGATTAATTTCTTCACCTTGCATAGCTGTTATGCGTGAAGCAACACCACCGCTAACCGGCACTTTCCAAATATCACCATCGTAAGCAAATACTATTGTTTGTGCATCGGGCGTTAAAGCTGGGTATGCTGCAAAATAAGTTTGACCTTGAGAAAATGAATTAAACGGCAACAACAAAGCTATTGCTGCTAGCGATTTAAATAGTTTTTTAATCATGATTTTGTTTGTTTGGCTTTCGAAGGTTGAAAATACGCAACAGTTTTTATAATCGTAAACAATAAAATGTATTTTTGAGTGATTTGAAAGTTGTACATCTAAATACCTATGACGGAAATGGCGGAGCAGGAAGAGCCTGTTTGCGCTTAAGTGATGCCCTTAATGCAAGCGGTATCGATTCGAAAGTATTAGTTTATTACAAGTTTGGGCAAAACCCGGCGATAGATACATTTAGTAAGTCGCCATTTCAAAAAGCTAAAGCTGTTTACAATATTTTTTCTGAAAGATATTATGCCAAGTGGTTAAGCAAATCGGTTAAAACGCCTTTCAGCTTGCAATGGTTTGGTCGTTCTGTCATTAATCATCCTGATGTTAAAAATGCCGATGTTATTCATCTACACTGGGTAAATCATGGTTTTTTAAACCCTAAATTTTTAGCACAGCTTGATGAATTGGAAAAACCCATTGTTTGGACTTTTCATGATAGTAATGCATTTACCGGTGGTTGCCATGTGCGTTATGGCTGCGAAAATTTTCATCAGCAATGCGGTAATTGCCCAATTTTAAAAATAAGTGGCGTAAATGATATTTCACATAAAACATGGTTACGCAAGCAGAAAGCTTATACTGAAGTAAATTTTCATATCGTTGCACCAAGTAAATGGATGGCAGGCTCGGTAAAGTTTAGTAGTTTATTGGGCACACGGCAAACATCAGTAATCCCGAATACTATAGAAACCAAAATTTTTAAGCCTTACGTTAAATCAGAAGCTAAAAAACTACTAAAAATAAATCCTGAAAAGTTTGTTTTGATGAGTGGTTTTATGCCTTCAAAAAATGATAAGCATAAAGGAACACCTTATTTAATTAATGCGTTGGAAATTTTATCACGCCGGGCTGGAATAAATAAGGAAGATATCGAATTGGTAATTTTTGGTAATAAAGAAAATGCTGAAATGCCGACATTTCCCTTCAAAACCACCTTTTTAGGAACTATTAACAAGGATGAACATTTGGCTAAATGTTATTCGGCTGCTGATGCTTTTATAACGCCATCGCTCGAAGATAATTTGCCGAATACCGTAATGGAAAGTTTGGCTTGCGCTACTCCAGTGATTGCCTTTACAACTGGCGGAATTCCAGATATGGTTAAACACATGCAAAATGGCTATTTGGCAGAATATAAAAACGCAGAAGATTTAGCCAACGGAATTGAATGGCTTTACCATCGTCCAAATAAAGAAGAACTTCATAAGGCTGCCAGACTTAGCATTTTAACAGATTTTTCGGAAGAAGTAATTGCAGCTGAACACATACATTTATATGAAACGTTGATTAATTTGCAACCGAAGTAATTTTTGTTTGTAAACTTCATGTTTTTTAGTCCGTGAAATCAACTTATTAATATTTTTTAAATTTACGTAAAAGCTAAACTTACACACTTGCCTAAACTAACCGTAATAACAATCGTTTATAACAATGTTCGAGATGTAGAGCGAACGATAAAATCTGTTATTAACCAAACTTTTAAAGATATTGAATACATTATTATCGATGGTGCATCTAACGATGGAACACTTGAAGTAATAGAAAAATACCGTAATCATGTAGCAAAAATTGTTTCTGAAAAAGATAGAGGCATTTATGATGCCATGAACAAAGGACTTGCTTTGGCAACCGGAGATTATGTATTGTTTATGAATTCTGGTGATGAAATTTACGATGTGCAAACTGTTGAAGATATTTTCAAGACAGCAGAAGGTGCTGATATTTACTACGGCGAAACTGAAATGTACAATGATAATTGGGAAAACTTAGGAAGGAGGCGACATGAAGCTCCGGAAAATTTCACCTGGAAAAGTTTTAAATATGGCATGAGCATTAGCCATCAGGCGATATACATACGCAGAAGTATTCTTACTCCTTACGATTTAAATTACAAATACAGTTCGGATATTGATTGGATTATCAAGGCGGCTAAGAAAGCATCAAACATTGTAAATGTTCATCGTTACGTGGCTAAATATTTGGTTGGCGGAATGAGCAAAAAGAAACATCGCGAGAGTTTAAAAGAACGTTTTCAGATTTTTACTAAGTATTATGGTTTAATTCCGAATATTTTTAACCATTTTATTATTGCAGGAAATTTGGCTTTTTATTTTTTAAAGAATAGAAGAACGAATGATTAACATTTGTTAATTTTTGTAATTATTAAACTACAGAAAATGAGTTTTTTAAAACAAAATCTTATTTACTAATGTCTTAATTACATCATCCTATTAAAAAATAAATGAATTGAGTCTTTGAAGAAAGTGCTAAAGAATTTGGACGCTCTTTCTAGATTACTCAAAACGGCTGACCTTGGTTGGCCGTTTTTATTTACCTCTGCGGATAAGAAAATGGCAAACCTGCTAAATGCCTGCTAATTTTTCGATAAGGATAATCTCCAGCACCACGGCTTGCGAATTGAACAATAATTGTATTGGTTTTAGGGTCGAGATACAATCTTTGTCCCAACATACCTTCGGCAGCATAATCACCATTATCGCCTTCTTGCGGAATCCACCATAAAAAATGATGAGCAGATTTTTGCCAACCTTTTGCAGATGCAGCTTTTTCTGAATCAATATTTATGGATTGTTTTACCCAGTTTTCAGAGATTATTTGCTTGCCGTTAAAATTCCCTTTATTTAAGAATAATCTGCCGATTTTTGCTAAATCAATTGCAGTAACCTGAAAGCGGCTTGCTGTATTTGCCAATCCGTTTTTATGGTCTAAACCGAAACTTGCATTATATTCTGTGCCTAAATCTTTCCATATATTTTCTTCGAAGAAATTGGCAACAGATTTACCGGTAGCACGCTCTAAAACCCAGGCTAAAAGAATAGGATCAATACTTTTATATTGCCAAAGTGTTCCCGGTTTATTTACAAGCTTAACTTTCATCAGCTCAGCTTTCATATCATGGGTATAGAAATATTTAGCTTCATCAGAAAAGAATGCTTTTGTAATCCCCCCTAATGCATCTTGAAATTTTAAACCCGATTTCATATCAAGCAGGTTTTTAATGGTAATTTGTTGATAAGCAGAATTAGCTTTTAATTCGGGAATGTAGTTTATTACCTTTTCATTTAAGCTTTTGATGCTGCCATTATCTAAAGCCTTTCCAATCATTATTGAAATGATACTTTTAGCACCCGAAAATATTGTAGTTAAGGTACTGTCTGAATAACCGTTATCATACTTTTCATAAAGCACGGTATCGTTTCTAATCACTAAAAACGCATTAATTTCACCATTTTTAAAATAATCTTTAAAGCTGATGAATTGATTTTTTGCATCAAATACATGAAGTGTATCTAAATCATTTCTTTTGTTAGTAGTTTTAATAAAATGAAATGCAGAATCACTTTTATGAACAAGAGCTTGCGGAAAAATTTTATAGGTATTTGCATCGGGTGTTCGGTATTGTAAAACCCGAATAAGATAAGGCTTCCATGCAAAAAGTGTAATTGCAGCAATTAAAACTATGGTAATCAGAACCGCAAATATTCTTTTGAAAACTTTCATCAATAGCTTTTAAAGCAAATATAATTTTAAAAATATAAAGCTTTTGAATTTACAAAATTAGCTTGCGATGATTTTAAGAACGACTTAAAAGCGATTCATTATTCAAGTCACCCAAATCAATCTTGGGTAAGTTAATATCCGGTTTATATTTCCATCGCCTATGGCTCCATAACCAATAAGCAGGCTGCTCTTGAATCATGTTTTCTAAAAACCTGGTATGCAATTCAGTTATTTCAAACTCTGCCGTTTCTTTAGGATGTAAGCAAATCGGCACGCAATCAACTTCGTAGTAACCTCTTTTTAAATAATTTATTTTAAGGTAAAATACTGGCCGGTTAGTCTTTTTTGCGATCTTTTCTATACCAAGCTGGATAGAAGTTTCCTGATGCAAAAAGTTGGTCCAGTAAATTGATTCTTCTTTTGATGGCGCTTGGTCGCTGCCGAAAGTAAACATACTTGCACTGTTTTTATTGGCCTGTACAGCCCTTAAAGTTTGTCGCATAGAAACCATGTTGTTGCCAAATTTGCTTCTCATGTTAAAAAACCAATTATCAAAAGCTTCACTACTTAAGGGTTTGTAAATTGGGTAATGTTGACCAGAAAAGTTTAAACCGATTGCCATACAAACCCATTCATAGTTGCCATAATGCGATGAACAGAACAATACACTTTCATTGTTTTGCAAATAAGCTTCAACTAAATCGGTGTTTTTAAACTTAACACGCTTGTTTAATTGAGCTTTAGAGATACTTTTCATTTTTATCACTTCTACAAAGAGTGACGATAAAAACTTATAATATTCTTTTTCTATTGCATTTAGTTCGGCTGCAGATTTTTCGGGTAAAGCGTTATATAAATTCTCTTTAACCACCTTTCTACGATATTTAAACACGTAAAAAATTAATAAATAAAAAGCATCGGCTAATCTATATAGTAGAAATAGTGGTAAAAGAGAAAGTGCGTTTAATAAAAAAATCCCAATCCGAGATAAAATCTTATTAATCATAAGGCCTTTGATTAGTTTAACAATGCAAATTTAGATGCATGTTAAAAATCAATTGCCATGAAATTGTTAGATTTTTATTCCTTTTAGTTGTTTTGAAATTCCGCTGACGAAAATTCAATCAAGTGATTAACTTTTGGCGTTTTACGTGGTTGCTTTGTTCTGTGTACAGACCAAATTTATTAAACCTTATTGCAGCGATATACTTTTTTAATTGTACAACCATAAATTTTCATGCCATGCTGAGGCACGAAGCATCTCTGAGCGATGAAAAACACATCTTTTATGCTCCGAATTACTGAAGTTTAAAAAAGATTAAGCGGAAAGAAGGACGGACACTGAAAAGAGTGTTGAAACCTGATTTTCAAAAACCTCACCCAAGTTACTGCTTTGGCAAATTTCTTAGGTGGTAAAAACTGCGAAGGACTTAAAAACGAACCTAAATTCCCTCTCCTTAAGGATAGGGAAAGCATAAAATTTTCATCAATTGGTTGCTTTCACAGGGTGAGGTACAAAAAAAGCCCATCTCAATTAAGAAATGGGCTTCAGTATTTAAAATCCCTTTGGGGGAGTTTTTAGTTATTAGTTTTTGCTACCGTTTGCTTTACGTTGTTGTTCTGTTAAGAAGATTTTACGTAAACGCATACTTTGAGGCGTAACTTCGATGTACTCATCAGCCTGGATGTACTCCATAGATTCCTCTAAAGAGAATTTAATTGCCGGTGCAATACGGGTGTTATCATCAGTACCAGAAGCACGCATGTTAGTCAAAGCTTTTCCTTTAACGATGTTGATTACTAAATCGTTATCGCGGATGTGCTCACCTAAGATTTGTCCTTCGTAAATATCAACACCTGGATCTACAAAGAAACGACCTCTATCTTGTAATTTATCAATTGAATAAGCAGTAGTTGTACCTTTATCCATTGAAATTAAAACACCATTTAAACGACCAGGAATTGTACCTTTCCAAGGCTCGTAAGCTTTGAAACGGTGCGCCATAATCGCCTCGCCAGCAGTTGCAGTTAATACGTTGTTACGTAAACCGATAATACCACGAGATGGAATTTCAAATTCTAAGTGTTGTAAATCGCCTTTTGGTTCCATAATTAACAACTCACCTTTACGTTGAGTTACCAATTCGATTACTTTACCAGAAACTTCAGCAGGTACATCAACAATTAAAGTTTCAACCGGCTCATGTTTTTTACCATCAATTTCTTTAACAATTACCTGTGGCTGTCCAACTTGCAATTCGTAACCTTCACGACGCATAGTCTCGATTAGAACAGATAAATGGAGAATACCACGGCCATAAACCAACCATGAATCTGCACCTTGAGTTTCGACAACTTTAAGGGCAAGATTTTTTTCCATTTCTTTAATCAAACGGTCTTTAATACGTTGAGAAGTTACCAATTTACCCTCTTTACCAAAAAATGGTGAATTGTTAATGGTAAACAACATATTCATTGTAGGCTCATCAATGCTGATAACTGGTAATTGCTCTGGATTCTCGAAATCAGCAATTGTATCACCAATATCAAAACCATCAATACCAACAACCGCACAAATATCGCCAGATCTTACTTCAGTAGCTTTTACCTTACCTAAACCTTCGAAAGTATATAATTCTTTTACTCTTGATTTAACAATCTTGCCATCGCGTTTAATTAAAGTTACCGGTTGGTTTTCTTTAATTGTACCGCGGTGTACACGACCAATAGCAATACGACCTACAAAAGATGAATAATCTAACGACGTAATTTGCATTTGTAAGCTACCTTCGTTAATTGGTGCAGCAGGAATATTATCTACAACAGCATCTAACAAAGCAAAAATATCAGTAGTTGGTTTTTGCCAATCTGTACTCATCCATCCTTGTTTAGACGAACCGTAAATAACTGGGAAATCTAATTGATCTTCAGTAGCTTCAAGGTTAAAGAACAATTCAAAAATTTGCTCGTATACCTCTTCAGGGCGACAGTTTTCTTTATCAACTTTGTTTACAACCACAATTGGTTTTAAACCTAAAGCCAAAGCTTTTTGCGTTACGAAACGCGTTTGAGGCATTGCACCTTCAAAAGCATCGCAAAGTAAAAGTACACCATCGGCCATTTTCAAAACACGCTCTACCTCACCGCCAAAATCCGCGTGACCAGGTGTATCGATAATATTGATTTTTACATCTTTGTATTGAACAGAAACGTTTTTAGACACGATTGTGATACCACGCTCACGCTCTAAATCGTTGTTATCCAATATTAACTCTCCTTTTTGCTCGTTGTCACGAAATACAGAACAAGAGTGTAAAATTTTATCAACCAATGTAGTTTTACCGTGGTCAACGTGTGCTATAATAGCTATATTTCTAATCTTTTGCATAAATGCGCCTCAAATTTGGCGCAAAGATAATGTTTAGAAATGAATTTTCTACTATGTAGCCTACTATTTAATGCTATGATAATGTTGTAATTATCTCATTTATAATTAGAAAAGCAAATGCAGTAACATTTAGGTTTGGTTCGGCCCCGCTTTCCATTACAATCTTTTTAAACTTCTGTCATTCTGAGGAACGAAGAATCTGTTTCATCGGTGGCAGATGCTTCGTGCCTCAGCAAGACAAGCATATTCAGGTCACTACAAACAAAAAGTATTTTCATTTCAATCGGGTTTAAAGTATAATATGTGTGTTGCTATTAATTTTACTTGCAACCTTTGTAAGAAATTAAACATCTTTGAGCGTACACACAATTATGAAAAAATTAATATTATTTATTGCTTTGGCATTTTGCATCGCCAAAAAGAGTTCAGCTCAAAACAACGAAGTAGATAGCCTAACTTTTGGCACCGAAAAGGGATTATTAATTTTTGAAGGCTATCTAAATGGAGTTAAAACCGATTTTGCATTTGATACCGGAGCTGGAATGGGCGTATTAAACAGCGAAAATGTCAGTAACTCAAATATTAAACGAAAAGGTTCTACGAAAATAAACGATAGTCAAAAAAACTCCGCTAAATTAGATCTTGCGAAGATAAACGATTTAAAAATCGGCTCGTATAATTTTCAAAACATAACGAGTGTTGTGGCCGATATGCCGTTCCTCTATTGCAACAATGCTTATTTACTCGGTGGCGATGTAATTAACAAGTTAAACTGGAAGTTCGATTTTCAAAAAAATAGAGTTTATTTTTCTAAAAAGCCTTTTACACCTCAAGAAAGAATGACAGAAATGCCTTTTAAAATAATCGGAAATCGCCATTTTTCTAATTTAATTGCTCAAGGTTCTGTTATAGATAGTGTTCTAATAGATTTTGGTTTTGCTGGGAACTGTACAATGGATTTAAAATTTAGCAGTACCAAAGAAATTATGAGCAAAATATCGCCAGAGAATATTTATGCCAGCAAGAGTTCTTCAATGGGTTTAAATTCAATGTCGATTGGCAAAACAACTAACTCCTTTTTTCTTGATTCAGTAGTTTTTGGCGGAGTTGCTGTAAACAATTTTAAAGTAAATGCAATGAATGATACACACAATAAAATCGGATTATCATTCTTAAAAAAGAGTTTTAGTGAAATAATACTCAATAATACAGAACTAAAATACTGGCTACAACCGAACAGCATTGTCCCACAAAAACAAACCAGCTTCGATGCAGGATTTCACTTTAATGATAAAAATAAAATCGAAGTAGTTTCATTAAATGGTGCTGCAAATCACACCGCACAGTCATTAAATATCGGACAGACCATACTGGAATTAAATGGCCGAAGTGCAGAAAGCTTTACCGATAAATGTGAATTTTTAATATGGTATGCTGAGCAAGCTAAAAAGGAAGAGTTTGGTATACTAACCGATAAAGGTGAAAAATTAACGATTAAAAAATCGGTTTTTTAATCGTTAAACCCGTTATCTATTTAAACCTCAAAAGCCCAATTTAAAAAGGCGGGCATTGCATTTTCCCAAGTCGGAACATCATGCTTGCCTCCAACTTTTTCGTAATAGAAAATATGCTCAGGGCGCTTATAATTTTTCTTCATTAATGATTTTACAACATCAATTGTATCATCAATAGAATCGATAATAAAGTTTTTATTACGATCCGCCTTTTCATCTTCCGTACCGGTCATCAACCAAAATTTCATATCTGGTTTTGAAGAGGTGGTATCAATAAGTTCGTGCATAATTCTATCGGCATCGGTGTAACCATCTGCCAAATCTTTTTTACGCCACCAAAAAGCACCAGAAAAAACACCAATCGCATCAAAAACCGATGGATTTTTCCAGGCGATATCAAAGGCCGATAAACCACCTAAAGAAAAACCTGCGAAAGCTACTTTACCACTAATTGGCATCGCAATTTTTTTCTTAACAAAAGGCAGTAACTCTTTAATAACAAAATCAGAATATAAATCCGCCTTTGCACCACGACCTTTAAAATCTGGCACTCCGGCTACGCCATATTCCATTAAACGCTCAACTGAAGCTTTAATCGCCACAACAATTAAACGATGATTCCTTTTGTTATGATGCGCATCTTGCAAAATTTTCGCAAAATCCATTTTTGCAACATCCTGCCCATCGTTTAGAAGCAATAACTCTATTTTTTCATTCCCTAAAATACCTTCAGGGGCATATATATCAATTTCAACTTCGTGCTTTAAATAAGCCGAAGGAATTTTAAAATGACTGGTATTAACTTTTACTGATAAAATTGTAGTATACATAATATTCAAATCCCCTATCACCTGGCAACCGCCTCAGAATTTTGGGCAAAGTTACAAATCTTGCTAAACTATTAATTATCAGTTGCCATTTTTTACACTGAGCTTTATTAAAATCAAAACCATTAAATTTTGTAGAATTAAATTTATATCTTAAAGCATTAAATTTTTTGTATGGTTAAAGAAGAACATAAAAAATGGTACAGCCCAAATTTAAGTGCTGAAATCGACATGCTCATCTTTGGTCACGGTGGTATCCCTATTCTACTGTTCCCAACGAGTATGGGGCGATATTTTGAGAATAAAGATTTCAAATTGATAGATTCTGTTGAAGGTTTTATCAACGAAGGAAAAATCAAAATTTATTGTCCGGATGGCATTGATAAATTAAGCTGGTACAACAAAAGCATACATCCCGCAGATAGAGTAAAAAATCATATTTGGTATGATAAGTATCTTTTAGAAGAAGTAGCACCTTTAGCCAGACATGAAACCGGACATAGTAAAATCATTACGGCTGGTTGTAGTTTCGGGGGTTATCATGCTGCAAATTTTGCTTTCCGCCATCCTTGGTTAGTAAGCCATATGTTTAGCATGAGTGGCGCATTTGATATTACCGGTCAGCTCGATGGATTTTATAATGATGATGTTTACTTCAATAATCCTGTTGATAACCTAATGAACAATAGCAACCCTGAACTTCATTATATGAAAATAGTTTTGGGCACAACTGATAGAGATATGTGTAGAAATGATAATGAGAATTTATCGCGTATTCTATCTCAAAAAGGCATAAATCATTGGCTGGATATCAGGCAAAATGCCGACCATGATTGGCCGATATGGAGGGAAATGTTTCCGAATTATATTGCACAGTTATAGTTACTTAAAACAATTTAACGATAAAACAATTAACTAGTTATACATTATAACCAGTTACACAATTAAACTAAATTACGAATGAAAAAAATAGGGATCTTATTTGGTCAGGAGCGCTCATTTCCTGAAGCCGTAGTCGAAAGGATTAATCAAAAAGCGGAGAAAGGCATTACTGCCGAAGCCGTTAAAATAGAGAAGATATTGCAAAACCAATCTTTGGGTTATGCTGTAATTATTGATAGAATATCTCAGGATGTGCCATTTTATCGTGCATCTTTAAAAAACGCAGCCATTACCGGAACTGCTGTAATTAATAATCCATTTTGGTGGAGTGCCGATGAAAAGTTTTTTAACAATTCGCTTGCCGAACAAATTGGCGTTCCCGTACCTAAAACAGCTTTAATTCCATCAAGGCAACATCCAACTGGTACTACCGGAGATTCATTTTCGAACTTAACCATGCCTTTAAATTGGGATGAGATTTTTGATTATGTTGGTTTCCCTGCATATATGAAACCTTTTGACGGTGGTGGATGGAGAGATGTGTATAAACTTCACGATAAAGAAGATTTCTTTGATAAACATAGCGGAACTGAGCAACTGGTTATGTTACTTCAAGAAGAAATTATTTTCGACGAATATTTTAGGGTTTATTGTATTGGCGGAAAACATGTTCGCATCATGCAATACGATCCGCGTAACCCGCATCACTTACGCTATGCGGTGGATACAAAACCATCGAGCGAAAAATTATTAAAAACCGTTGAAGAATATACCTTAAAACTTTGCCAATATTTAGGTTACGATTTTAATACCGTAGAATTTGCCGTTCGTGATGGTGTGCCTATTGCAATTGATTTTTGTAACCCTGCGCCAGATGCAGATATTAAAAGCGTAGGACAAGAAAATTTTGATTGGGTTGTAGAAACTACTGCAAATTACGCCATTGAAAGAGCCAAAGCTCAAAAAGATGGTCAGGATAATTTAACATGGGGAGAATACATTAAAACTTCTGTTGCAGGGAAACCGCTTGTTGCAAAAGCCGCACCTAAACCAGCTGCGAAAAAAGCACCAGAAAAAACAGCTTCAGAAAAAGCTCCGGCAAAAGCTAAAAAACTGGCTGCAAAAAAATAAAAGGGATTTAGAATTTAATAACCATTAGGATGAATGAATTTACGCTTGGTATAGAGGAAGAATACATGGTAATTGATCCCGTTACCAGGGAACTTACCTCGCACGACCAAAAAATTGTTGAGGCAGCGCAAAAAATACACAAAGACCAGGTTAAAGCAGAAATGCACCAGGCTGTTGTGGAAGTTGGAACCGGAATTTGTAAAACGACAAGCGAAGCCCGAAAGGAGATATCGCAATTACGTTATACAGTTTCACAACTTGCAGGCGAGCAAGGCCTACGCATCGGCGCTGCCGGAACACACCCATTTTCGCATTGGGAAAAACAATTGATAACTGAACATCCCCGTTATAATGAAATTGTTAACGAACTACAGGAAGCTGCACGTTCAAATTTAATTTTTGGCTTACATGTTCACGTTGGCTTTCAATCTCGTGAACTAGCTATACATATTGCAAATCAGGTTAGGTATTTCCTGCCTCACGTTTTCGCTTTATCAACCAATTCGCCTTTTTGGGAATCGAGAAATACAGGTTATAAATCCTTTAGAACAAAGATTTTCGACAAATTTCCACGTACAGGAATTCCTGATATCTTTAATAGCATTGAGGATTACGACAACTACGTAAAACTCCTTATCAAAACAAATTGCATGGATAATGCAAAGAAAATTTGGTGGGATATACGTGTTCATCCGTTCTTTGATACCGTAGAGTTTAGAATTTGCGACTGCCCGATGCTAATCGACGAAACTATGGCTTTTACCGCTCTGTTTCAGGCCCTTTGTGCTAAGTTGTATAAGCTTCGCTTACAAAATATGACTTTCATTAACTACTCTCGTGCTTTAATAAACGAAAATAAATGGCGGGCTGCAAGGTATGGAATTGATGGAAACCTAATCGATTTTGGTAAGGAAATGGAAGTAAATTGCCGTAACCTGGTTTTAGAACTTTTGGATTTTGTGGATGATGTAGTTGACGAATTAGGTTGCCGTGAAGATATAAATTACGTACATAAAATATTAGAACACGGTACAGGCGCAGACAGGCAGTTGGCAGTTTACGAACAAACTGGTAACTTTGAAGCCGTGGTAGATTACATTACCACACAGACACTTATAGGTGCAAAGTAAAAATTATTATGGATAAAAGGAGCTTAAGGGTCGCCGTTATTGATATGAATAACGGTGCTCCAAATCAGGGCATGCGGGGAATACAGGAAATTTTATCCCGTTATAAAAATGAAAACAATATTGATTTAACATTCAATATTTTTGATTTAAGACAAAAAGGTGAAATTCCTGGCATTGATTACGATGCTTACATTTCAAGTGGTGGTCCGGGAAGCCCGATAGAAAGCAAGGGCGAAAAATGGGAGAATGATTTTTTCAATCTCCTTGACCAAATTGAAAACTTTAATGCTGCGCATGAAGAAAAGAAGTATGCCTTTCTAATTTGTCATTCTTTTCAGTTGGCCTGCAGAAAATACAACTTGGGTAATGTAACCGAAAGGCGTTCTAACGCCTTTGGTATTTTTCCAATTACGCTTACAAATGATGGTGAGCAAGATGAAATTTTCGAAGGCATTACAAATCCTTTCTTTTCTGTTGATAGCAGAGATTGGCAAGTTATAGAACCAAACGTAGAAGCTTTCGAGGCAAAAGGGGCAAAATTATTAGCCATTGAAAAAGAACGCAAACATGTTGATTTGGAACGTTGCATGATGTCTATTCGCTTTACTGATGAAATAATTGGAACCCAGTTTCATCCGGAAGCAGATCCTGTTGGTATGAAAATGTATCTGCTACAAGAAGAAAAGAAAAAAGTTATCATCGATACGCATGGCGAAGCAAAGTATTTTGATATGCTTAACAGTTTGGATGATCCGGATAGAATTGTACTTACTCAGAGTGTTATTCTGCCAAATTTTTTAAACAAAGCGATAGGAAATTTACAGGAGGCATAGAAACAATTATTTAAGTTGATTTTACGCACTCGTCATTGCGAGGCACGAAGCAATCTCTATCAATTTAGATTGCTTCGTGCCTCGCAATGACGATATTATTAAATGAAAGCATATGATACCTGCTCAACGTCAAGAATTTAATCAGCAATTTACCGAAGAAAAATATAAAAACTTCTTGACCGACTTGCAGGAAGGATATCCCGAAATTCCTTTTAGAGTTGCTGAAACGCCAATATTTATTCCGAAGGAATTAAAAGAAAAACTAATCGCCGCAGGCGAAGAAATCATAAAACTGATTAAACAACCAAATTTTAAAGAGCTAACTAAAAATTCTATTCCGATAGATTGGAACGTGCCAAATGAAAACGAGCAGCCTCATTTTTTAACCTTCGATTTTGGAATTTGTAAAAACGACAGTGGAGCATTAACCCCAATGTTAATCGAAATGCAAGGTTTTCCATCATTATATGGATTTCAAAATCATCTTGCTAATACTTTTAAAAAGAACTACAAATTAGATAGTTCTTTAAACTATTTTTTTAATGGTTTCGATGAGGATGAATACATTAAGCTTCTTAAAGATGTTATTATTGGCCAACATAATCCACATGAAGTTGCCTTGATGGATGTTGACGCACCTAACCAAAAAACAGCAATCGATTTCTTTGTAACGCAAAAAATGCTAGGTATTAAAATCCTGGCTTTGGAAGACATCAAGAAGATTGGTAAACAACTTTTTTATGAGGAAAACGGTCAGCAAATTCAATTGAAAAGAATCTACAATAGATTGATATTTGATGAAGTTGCAAACAACGCTGACATTTTTAAAAATAGTTTCGACCCTCGTGAAGAACTTGATATAGAATGGGTAACACACCCCAACTGGTTTTACAGAATCAGTAAATACACCATGCCATTTTTAAACAGCGAGTTTGTTCCCGAAACCAGGTTTTTGAATGACGTAACATCAATTCCTGAAGATTTAGAAAATTATGTACTAAAGCCTTTATTTTCTTTTGCTGGCATGGGCGTGATTATTGATGTAACAGAAGCTGATATTAAAAATATTTCAGACCCAGAAAACTGGATTTTACAGCGAAAGGTAACTTACGAACCAGTTGTTCAATCACCCGATGGTGGTGTTAAAGCCGAAATTAGAATGATGTATTTATGGCCTGATGGTGGCGAACCGCAGCTCTGTATAAATTTAGCTCGGTTAAGTCGTGGCAAAATGATTGGTGTTCGGTACAATGCAGATTTTGATTGGGTTGGCGGAACGGTTGGTTTTATGGAAGAATAAAAAAAATTGTTAGTCTTAGCCTGTCGAAGACACTGATATTGTCTTTCGACAAGCTCAAGATGACATCACATTAAAACCTTTTTACATTAAACTGAACTCAAAACCCACTAAGCAACTTATATTTGTATTATGAATACTCAAACGATTTTAGTCTTTTTACTTTTTGCGGTTGCATTGGTATATGTGGGCCGTTTGGTTTATAAATCTTTGCAGGTTAAAAAAGATGGTTGTGGCGGCAATTGCAAATGTGGTGTAGATTTTTCTGATATTAAACCTGTAAAAAAGTAATTCACATTCTACATGATTGATCAGTTTAGAAATTATCTCAAAGAGAAAATACAAATTACAGACGATCAATTCGACGATATATCGACCGATTTAAAGATAAAAAAGTTTGATAAAAACGAAATTATCCAATATACGGGTGATATTACAAAACACGGCTTTTTCGTTTGTAAAGGCTTATTAAGAGCATACTCTATAGATTCTAAGGGCAAGGAACATATTCTACAATTTGCACCTGAAAATTGGCTAATGTCTGATAGAAACAGTATGAATAATGAAGCTTCTGTATTCTTTATTGATGCTATCGAACAAACAGAGGTGGTAATTATGCCTAATGATTTTATGGAACAGGCGGCAATTAAAGTTCCATGTTTGCAGCCTATGCAAACCAGACTGTTAAATAATTCCATTCGATTTATGCAAAAGCGAATTAACATGCTTTTGAGCGCCACAGCCGAAGAAAGATACCTTGATTTCATTAAGTTATATCCAAATTTAACCCTACGCGTTCCTCAATGGATGATTGCCTCTTACCTTGGTATTACCCCCGAATCTCTAAGCAGAGTAAGAAAAGAATTAGCAAATAAGCATTTCAGAGCTAATTAATTATTGAATGAGAGAGTTTTGAATTAGAGAATGGTAGCAAATCATCAAAGTTCAATTACTCGATATTCTAGCCATCGAATAATTCTATCATTCACTCCTTCTATCAATCATTATTTAATTACCATACATCAATATCAAACCAAACCCCTTGCTTTACTTTTGTGTTGTAATTATTAAAAATCAAAACCAAAAGATATGGCAACTACAAAATGGACATTAGATCCAACCCACAGCGAATTACAATTCAAAGTTAAACACCTTATGATTACTACGGTAACAGGTAATCTAAAATCTTTCTCTGCTGAATTAACATCAGAAGGTGATGAATTTGAACAAGCACAAATTTCGTTTACTGGAGATATTAATTCTTTAGATACTGGAAATACTGACCGCGATAATCATTTAAAAAGTGGTGATTTCTTTGATGCGGAAAAATTTTCGACCATAGAATTCAAATCTTCTTCAATGGAAAAAGATGGTAGTGACTACATTTTGAAAGGCGATTTAACCATTAAAGGTGAAACTAAACCGGTAAAATTAACGGCAGAGTTTGGTGGTATAGCAACCGACCCATGGGGAAATACTAAAGCAGGATTTACATTAAGCGGAAAAATTAACCGTACTGATTTCGGTTTATCTTGGAATGCAGCTTTAGAAACTGGTGGTGTGATGGTAAGCGAAGAAGTTAGAATTTTGGGCGAATTACAATTCGTTAAACAAGCATAATTATTAAAATAATTCAATCGGTAAAAACGAGTCTTAATTATTCCGGATATGGAAAATAGAGCAGTTGCAGAGGTATTTGACGCACCGGCACCACATATGGTTGGCGATGGTTTTAGAGTACACAATTTTTTCCCTAGTGGATATAAAATTGACATGAATCCATTCTTTTTGATGGATTACGGCTCGAAAATAGAATTCTCTGCCCGAAAAAATCCCCGCGGTGTTGGCGTTCACCCGCACCGCGGATTTGAAACCATTACTATTGCTTATCATGGTGCAGTTGCACATCACGATAGTTCGGGAAATAGTGGTGTTATTTACCCCGGAGATGTGCAATGGATGACAGCAGCCAGCGGTATTTTGCATAAGGAATATCATGAGGCAGAATATAGCCTTAACGGAGGACCATTTCAAATGGTACAATTATGGGTTATCTCCCAGCTAAAGATAAAATGAGCAACCCGAAATATCAGGCCATTAAACAAGCCGACATGTCTGTTTTTAATTTACCGGATGATGGTGGGAAAATTGAAATTATCGCTGGAAATTATGAAGGTATACAAGGTTCAGCAAGTACATTTACACCAATTGAGGTTTACAACGCCCGGCTTCACAAAGATGGAAAAGCAAGCTTCAATTTCTCAAAAGAAAATAATACTGGCTTTATGGTTATTGAAGGTTCTATTATCATTAATGGTAAGGAAAATGCAAAAGCGGATGCGTTTGTTTACTTTAAAAACCAAGGAGAATTTATTTCAATTGAAGCAGAAGAAAATAGCGTTGTTTTAATTTTAAGTGGATTACCGATTAACGAACCCATTCACCAGTATGGTCCGTTTTTAATGAATACTGAAGCTGAAATTCATCAGGCAATTGCGGATTACAACCAAGGAAAATTCGGTTATCTAGAAGAGTAAACAGGTTTAAAATTTATAGTCCGAAAGCGGGGTAAGCAATAGTTTATCTGCTTTTTTATGTTAAGGTTATGGCCTTTCTATCAAACAAACCGCATACGCTACAACACCTTCTTCTCTCCCAACAAATCCCATTTGCTCATTAGTTGTTGCCTTTATAGAAATATCTTCAGTAGAAATCCCGATGGCCTCAGCAATATTCTGCTGCATTGCTGGTATATGAGGATTTATTTTTGGCGCTTCAAGGCAGAGCATTGCGTCAATATTCCCAACCTGCCAGTTTTTCTCATTTAATAATTTTACAGTTTCTTTCAACAAAATAATACTGCTTATTCCTTTCCATCTATCATCCGTATTTTTAAAATGAAATCCGATATCCCTCAAATTCGCAGCACCAAGTAATGCATCGCAGATTGCGTGAAGCAATACATCTGCATCAGAATGACCGTATGCTCCTTTATGATGTTCGAGTGTTACACCGCCAACCACGAAAGGATGTTCATTTTTTAGCTGATGAACGTCAAACCCGAAACCTACTCTAATTTTCATAATGAATTAAATAACTGTGGCACGAAAATGCCAAAATATTTCGAAACGAGGTTATCTAAATACCTTTTTATCGCCGAAATTAAAAAGAAGACTGAAGCGCAAAGTATTTGCCAGCGGACTGGTTTGAGCATTTGCAATTAAGTAGGCAAAATCAATATTGAAAACATTGTATTTCAAACCTGCACCTAGAGTAAAATACCTGCTATCACCTTTTTGCGGACTTTGATAATTATATCCGCCACGTACCGCAAATTGTTGATTATACCAATATTCAAAACCTGTAGAAATTCCAACTTCTCTTAGCTCTTCGCTAAAACCTCCCGGAGCATCACTAAATGAACCAAAAATTGCTGCAGGCACCGAACGGTTAGGGTTTTTTCCTTTAACAATATTATTATTAGAGTCGTAAATTGGCTGCGTTGGAACCAATAATTTGTTAAAGTCTAAAGCAAACGTGAAGGTATTGAAATCATCAATTTCTATTGTTGATGCTCCACCTAGCTTAAAGTTTGTTGGCAGAAAATAATTTTCGCCGCCATCAGAATAACTCATTTTAGTGCCAATGTTCGAAATATTTGCACCGGCAGAAACGATTGCATTTTTACCAAACATTGTGGTTGATGTTTTATACAATCCGGCAATATCTATCCCTAATGCACTGCCTGCCCGAACTTGTCCGGTTGACGAAAATTGACCAGAAGCCAGGTTTGAATAAATATACCTTAACGAGCTTCCCAATGAAAATTCTTTTCCGAAGTTTCTGGCAAAGGTAACATCAAATGCAAGTTCATTAGGATTGGCAATGCCCAAATCCTGTTGGTTAATATCCGTAAGTTGTATTTGCCCTAAAGAAAAATACCTTAACGAAGCACCAATTGTATTTCTATCATCCAGTTTATAAAAACCACTTACATAAGCCAGATTAATGTCTGGAGCCAGGCTTTTTAACCAAGGACTGTAAGAAAGCGCAAAACCATATGGTTTTTCAAGAAAAGCCAGTTTTGCAGGGTTTATGCTTGCAGAGTTTGCATCGCCAGTTATGGCAACACCAGCATCACCCATTGCACCAGCCCTTGCATCGGGTGTAATTAATAAAAATGGAACAGCAGTAATGATGTTATTGGACTCACTACCGTTTGTTTGTGTATTACCTATTGTAACTTGTGCATTCGCTTTGCCAAATACCAAAACAGCCGACAACGCAGAAAAAGCAAGTTTACAAATGTACTTGAAATTCATCCTTAGGGTATGTATTTAAGATTTCAGGTAAGTTAATACTTTTAAAAGATATAATCATCAAACGTGAAAGCTCAATTTATATTTTACAGTAAACTTACGATTTTTAGAGTTTAGACTAACTAAAACTACATTTTTTTGTCTTAAATGAACCCCTCTCTACATCAAAACCAACAATTACCTAATACAAATTGAAATAACCCTTAATTATTACTCTTCTTTTTAAACAAATTATTCAATTTATCAGCGATAGCATCTTTAACTTTTTCTGTTGCTTTTGCCCTAACCGTATCTATTTTTGCTTGTGCTTTAATTTCCAATTCAGCCTTCTTCTCGGCTAAAACTGAATTTACAGCTGCCTTGGCAGATGACTTTGCATCAGCCAAACCATATTTTAAATTAATAGTGGGCTTTAAAAATGTACCGCCTAAAACAGCATCAACTTTTACATTTTCACTCATCGCAACATTTGTTCCGGCCTTGCTGTTTAATTTACCTAACATGGTATTAACCGCTTCATTTGCTTTGCTGCCGAGCATTGCTCGTGGTAAATTTAGTGCAAGATTATAATCCATCGTTTGGTCTAAACCATTTGAACCCTGAACATTCATAACAATTCCATCTTTCTTTATATCAAAAGGCGAAACATTTAACCTTCCATCTTTGATTTTAAACTTGGTAATTACATTATTTAACTCCAATTTCTTCAGCTTATCAGAACTGAGCGACGAAGCCAATTTATTCAATGGTTCAAAACCATCTATCATGGCCTGGATAATGTTGGTTAAACCTTCAGCATTTATGGTAGAATAAACAGGCTTCATATTTTCATCCAAATCAGAGTTATATTTTAAATCTGTAGAAAAAGAGCCTTTCGTAAATTTCGCTATTGGAGCTAATAATTTAACTGTATTAAACGCTTGAAAAGCCTTTTGAATGTTCATATTATCGATACCGAAGTCAACATCTACCTTTGGCTTTTTAGGATTTATTGTAGCATAAGTTCCATCCATACGAAGCCTGCCGTCGAGCATGTTCATGCCTAAATTTTTAAAAGTGATGGTTCTATCTTTTACCAGTAATGTCCCAATCGCATTTGTAATATCATAATTATCATAAATTACCTTATTTGCCTTTGCTGAAATATTAAAGTTTACCTTATCTGGAACTTCAAATACGGTTAGTTTAGATTGCGATGCCGTTTCTGAAGTCGTCGCTTCTGCAGCTTTTGGTCCCATCAACTCGTTAACGTTAACCAAGTTCGAGCTCATGTTAAAATTACCTTGCAGCGATTGATTTTTATTAAAGAAATAGCTTAAATAATTATTCAAAGCACCATTAGCAGTAAAATCACTACTTCCAATTTTAGCAGCGAGGTTACTTAATGTAATATTTTTCGGACTAAAAATTAATTTGGCAGATGGAACGCTAACCGACATTGGCACATTTTTTCCGGCATAATTAAAGTTATTAGCAATAATTTGCCCCGATGCTTTAAATGCTTCGTATTGTTGTTTATCAATTGAAGATTTTCTACCCGCCGCCTTAACATCAGCATCTAGAATACCGCTTAAAACCATATCTTTCATCGGAAAAATAGTTGTCAACTGCTTCAAATCTAATTTTCCTTTTAAAGCCATATCCACAAAAGGATCTGAAACAGGGTTTTTGAGCTGTAATCTACCATCAACAGGAACTTGCCCAAACTCCAAATGAAATGAAGGAACATTTACAACAGTATTGTCAATTACGCCATTTGGGTTGCTGATTTGAGATTTAATCTGAATATTATTAATTGCAGAGGGCAACGATGGATATTTAATTTTGCCATTTTCTACTAATAAATTAACATTAAAAGATGGCAAAGATTTTTCATTATAAATTCCTTTCACATTTCCATTCATCGAAAATTTACCTGTTGCCTCCAAATCTTTAAAATTTGCAGCATAAATTGATGGAATTAAGGACAGAAAATTTTTGAGTTCCGATTGCTTTGCATCAAATTTAAAATCCATAGCAATATCGGTTTCATTTGGCATAGATAAGTAGCCTATGGCTGATAAAAGCAATTCATTTAACTTAATTTTATTATCGGCAAAAGTAAACTTCATATTTTTTAAATCCATTTGAATAGGAAGCTCAGCATCTAATCTAACCCCATTCAGGTACGGAATTCCACCATACTTTACCGTTAACTTTTCAATTTCTGATTGCGTATCTAGCGTAAATAAATCCTGCGTAAAATCTCCCTTTCCAGTATGATTAAAACTATCCAGTTTCATATAAAAACCTAATGATGCATCATCATAAATAACAGTGCCCTGCGCTATCGAATATTTTTGCAAAGCAGCCTTGAAGGTACTTTTTGAAGAATCTACAGGAACTTGACCAGAGTCGGGCTTCATAATATCCCAATTTGCAACACCACTCTTTAATACTTTGGCAAATATTTTTGGTTCTTCCAGATTTATGGAGTTGATTTGATAGGTTTCACCCTTTAAAACACTTAATAAATTAACATTTAATTGAAGTTGCTTAACATTTGCAAGTGTATCTTTAGCAAAACTATCTACACCACTAATAGAAAGGTTGTTGATTTTTATGCCCAGGTTGGGGAATGATGAAATTAATGATAAATCGAGTTCTTTAAAATCGACCTTGGCATTTACATTTTTATTTATGGATGATTTAATTTTCGCATTAATTTCCTTTTTGAAAAACATCGGAATTGCCGCCGCTGCTGCAATTAGAACAATAAATAGCGAAAAAACTATAATTAATATTTTCTTTAACATAACCTAAACCTTGTAAACTAACTTATTTGAAAATTACATATGGCAATAAACACACCAAATTATGTGAATAACCTCAATAAAAAATACATTTTCAGAAATTTTTAACAAAACACAATACATTGATTATTAATACGTTTTGCTTAAAAAAAGATATCCAAAACAATTATTAACACAAATTTTACTAAATCATTTAAATTTCCGTAAATTTATCGGTTGAATAAGCCCTAATCATGATATTGCATCATATGAAAAAACAATTACTATATTCTATTGCCTGCATTGCTGTTGCTACACTTTTATCTTCATGCGGAGGAAACAAAGGTGGCGTATCAAGTAAAACAGGCATTCCTTATGCTGATAAAAACAACAAGACGTATGGAAGTTTTGCTGTTGCTACTAAGTATAAACGTGCACCCGGCCCAGGTTTAATTCCAATTGAAGGTGGTGTTTTGGTTGTTGGTGGCAGTGCTATCGAAGTAGCTGGTGTTGAGCCAAACATTTACAATTACAAAAGACAGGTTACCGTTCCCTCTTTCTATATGGATGAAACGGAAGTTTCTAATACTGATTGGCTAGAATATTTACACTGGATTAGAACAAGTTATCCTGAAGACAGAGAATATTATTACAATGAACTTCCGGACACATTGGTTTGGCGTCGTGCTTTATCTTACAACGAACCTTACGTAGATAACTATTTAAGACATCCGGCTTACAGAGATTATCCTGTAGTTGGTGTGAGTTGGGAACAAGCATCTCGCTTTTGTGAGTGGAGAACTTCTCAGGCTAACGAATATATTCTTCGTCAGAAAGGTATTTTAACAGATTACAAAACGCTTGCTCAAGGTAACAACCCTGCAAGTGGTAATACAACTACCGCCGCTACAACTGCAAGACCAGATAAGCCTTTTAATACAGATGCTTACTTAAACGGCCAGTATGATGATAAAGGTAGGAATGCCCCGAAAGACTATAATGCAAAAGCCGGCGCATCTGTTGGCGCTGCAGGCGGAAGAGGTGGTAACGCAACACCAACCAGAAATGCAACTTTAGAAGATGGTGTTATTATGCAGCCATATCGTTTACCAACTGAAGCAGAATGGGAATATGCTGCACTAGGTTTAATCGGTAATACGGAATACGAAAACATTAATCAGAATAAAATTTATCCATGGAACGGTTTAGGTGTTAGTTCTGCTAGCAAAAAAACCAGAGGTTTAGTACAAGCCAACTTTAAAAGAGCACCTGGTGATTATATGGGTGTGGGCGGTTCATTAAATGATAAGGCAGATTTAACTGCTCCGGTTCTTTCCTACAATCCAAATGATTTTGGTTTGTACAACATGGCTGGAAACGTTAATGAATGGGTAAACGACGTATATCGTACAGGTACTTTTACCGATGCTGAAGCTTTTAACCCTTATCGTGGTAACCAATTCCAGGATAAACAATTGGCTGATGCTGCAAACGGCAAAATTGCTTTAGATAAATATGGCAAGCCAATTAAAGCAAATGCTTACTCAGGTAAAAAGTTAACCTGGGCAGAGAAACAAGCTTTGGCAAAAAGAGCAGATTCGATTGCTAAATCTCCAGACCCAACTTCAATGGTAACTTCTTACCAGGCAGATGAGCGTGGCTATCGCGACAGACAAAATAAATTACTAAATGATGAAGGTATTTCATTAGTAAATGATAAATCGAGAGTGTTTAAGGGTGGTTCTTGGAACGATATGGCTTACTGGTTAAATCCGGCAACCCGCCGTTTCTTGCAACAAGATGAAGCTTCTGCAGAAGTTGGTTTCCGTTGTGCGATGACCATGCTTGGAGCACCTGAAATTAGTACAGCAGGTAAGCGAAACTTTAAACAAGCTAAGCCAAAGCAATTCAATCCGAAAAGATAATAACATAAAAAGCCCCGAAAATATCGGGGCTTTTTATTTGAATGCATTTTATTTAAAAAGCAACAGAACCTGATTCTTTTCTACTTTATCGCTTTTATTAACCGATATCTTTTTCACTACGCCGTCAGTTGGTGATTTTATAATATTCTCCATTTTCATTGCTTCCAATATCAAAAGATTATCCCCCTTTTTAACTTCCGAACCTTCCTCAACAACTACATCTAAAACCAAACCTGGCATAGGCGCTTTTACTTCCGCAATTTTAGCTGATGCCATATTATCTAAACCTAGCTGCTTTAATAACTGATCAAATTGGTCTTCAACCTTAATGGAATAATTATTTCCATTAACCCGCACCACACAAGTTTTTTCAGCTTTATTAATCGCCACAACTTCTGTATTGAAAGATTTGTCATTATAAATGATGTTGGTAGCGTTATTGGAGATAACACTTAAATCAACATTTAATTTCGACCCATTTAAATAAAAATCATTTGAAGATTCTTCAAGCTCAAAATGAAAATTATCGTTAACTTTTACTTTATACATATTTATTGCGTTATGGCATATTGAACAAGGTTAGCGCCCATTTTCAGCGCTCTTGAACGGGTTTCTTGTGTATCCTCTGGGTACGTACCAAAATCTTCCCAACCATTACCTAAATCGCACTCGAAGGTATAATAACAAACCACACGACCTTTATAAATTAAGGCAAAGCCTTGAGGTCTTTTATTATCATGTTCATGGATTTTTGGCAAACCATTAGGAAATTTAAACTTCTGATTATAAATGCTATGATTAGCAGGCAATTCTACAAAGCTCAATTCGGGAAAAACCTTTTTCATTTGCGGACGAATAAACTTATCCAAACCATAGTTATCATCAATATGAAGAAAACCTCCACCCGTTAAATATTGTCGCAAATTCTTAGCTTCCTGATCGCTGAACACAATATTACCATGTCCGGTCATATAAATAAATGGAAAGTTGAACAACTCCTTACTTCCAACTTCAACAATACTTTCCTCAGGATAAAAATTCGTTTTTAAATTTGAATTACAAAAAGCAATTAAGTTCGGAAGCGCTGTTCTGTCTGCATACCAATCGCCGCCACCGCTGTATTTTAACTTCGCCATGCGATAAGATGGAGGAAAACTAAAAGAAGAGAGAATAAGGATTAAAGAACAAAGAACTAGAAAAGATAACAGAAGTAGAATAGATTTTTTCTTACTTGATTTCTTGCAATCGTAAATCGTAAATCGTAAATCGTAAATTAAACTCATCTGTTTAGGTAATTGATTTCGAAACAGGCCGCAAGTGCTGCAGTTTCTGTCCTTAATCTGTTATTACCTAAAGTTAGGGCTTTAAAGTCTTTATTCAAAGCTTCTTCAACTTCGCTAGGCGTAAAATCACCCTCCGGACCAATCAAAATTAAATATTTTTGAAATGGACTAACCAAGTCAGAAATGTATTTTTTCTCCCCTTTATCAATACAATGCGCAATTAGCTTATTGCCTTCAAATGGTTGTTTCATAAAATCACCTAAAGAAATCGCCTCATTCATTTTTGGATGATAAGCTTTTATAGATTGCTTAACGGCAGAAGTAATCACTTTATTTAAGCGGTCTTCCTTAACCACTCTGCGCTCTGATCTATCTGAAATAATTGGCGTGATTTCATCAATCCCAAGCTCTGTAGCTTTTTCCAGAAACCACTCTAAGCGGTCGATATTTTTAGTTGGGGCAACCGCAATGTGTAGATAATGATTTCTTTTCCCGTATTCGGTTTCTACCTTAATTATCTTAAGTGTAACACGCTTAGGATTATCTGAAGTAATTTCGGCTGTATAAAACCCACCTACTCCATCAACCAGATAAATTAATGCGCCAATAGGCAAACGAAGAACCCTTGCACAATGCTTACTTTCCTCTTCATTTAGTGTATAGAAAGAATCAATTATATCAGGCGTGTAAAAAATATTCATAGTTGAAATTAGTGATTATCAACCATATCTTCTTTATTGAGGACTAATTCTAACTTAACGGTTTCGATATTTTGCTCTGTTTTTTTAAGGATGGTAAACAGATAACCGTAAGATTCATTGCTCTCACCAACCTCAGGGATTCTTTCAAAAACATGAGAAACCAAGCCTCCCATAGTATCAAAATCTTCATCTTCTGGCAAATCATGTGGCAAATGCTCATTCACATCATAAACCGTTGCAAAAGCATTTACAATAAATTCGTTGTCTGAGATTTTTTCAACCAAAGGTTTTTCCTCATCGTACTCATCTTGAATTTCACCAACGAGTTCTTCAACAATATCTTCAAGGGTAACCATTCCGGCTGTACCACCAAACTCATCTAAAACAATAGCAATTTGAATGCGATTACTTTGCAGCTCACTCATCAAATCATTAATTTTTTTTGTTTCTGTAACGAAGTAAGGTTTACGAATAATATCGTTTAATGTCCAATGTTGATTACCAGATGCAACCAATGGCAAAATATCTTTGGCGTGTATAATACCAACAATTTTATCCATGATTTCATCATAAACAGGTAAACGGGAATAACCTTCCTTGATGACCTTATCGATAACATCTTCTTTGGTTGAGGATAATTCGATACCCGAAATTTTGGTTCTGGGTACCATGATGTTTTTTACAACACGCTCATTAAAGTCGAATACGTTTTTGATAAGCTCGTGCTCATTATTGTCCAGTGCACCACTTTCTTTACCTTGGTCGAGCAGGTATTGCAATTCTTCGGTACTATGCAAAGATTCGTGTCCGGCAGAAGTATCGATACCAAAAGGTTTTAAAATTACAGCTGCAAGGCTATTTAAAGTCCAGATGAACGGTTTAAATACAACGTAAAAAATTTGAAGCGGAACCGATACAAAAAGTGTAGTTGCAACGGGTCTTTGAATTGCAAATGATTTAGGCGCTAACTCACCAAAAACAATATGCATAATCGTAATAAGCGAGAATGCTACAATTGTCGATGCTGAGTGGATAAAAGCATCGCTAAGACCCCATTCCAAACTATCGAAAAGGTTTTTAAAGATGGTATGCATAACGCCTTCACCAACCCAACCCAAGCCAAGTGATGCAAGCGTTATACCTAATTGTGTTGCGGCTAAATAACCATCCAGATTATGGATAATTGTTTTAGCCATTTTACCTACTCTGCTGCCTGATTTTGCTTTTATTTCGATTTGTGATGCCCGAACTTTAACAATTGCAAACTCTGCTGCAACGAAAAATCCGTTTAAAAGGACTAAAAATAATGCGAAAAATAACCGCCATCCAACTGATGTTGTATCAGTTTCCTGTAAGGCAACCATCGCCAGGTTTGATGATGGAAGGATTGCGCTTAACTTTAAATTTAAAATCAAACAGACCGTGGGTAAATCCATTAAGCTAATTCTCTAAATGTTGTATTGTAAAGTTCTATACTTTCTCTTATCACTTTGTGCGCATAGCGAACACCTAATAAATGTTCGATAGTTACATTTTTCTCTTCTAATGCTTTGTAATCTTGAAAGAAACGAACAATTTCTTTCATCGTATGTGGAGGCAATTCATCTAAATCATTGATGTAATTAACTGACATATCGTTTTTAGCAACTGCAATAATTTTATCATCCTGCTCGCCATTATCAACCATATGCATCACACCAACAACCTTAGCTTCAATAACCGTCATTGGATAAACATCTACAGAGCAAAGCACTAAAATATCTAATGGGTCTTTATCATCACAATAAGTTTGTGGAATAAAGCCATAGTTTGCAGGGTACATTACTGATGAAAAAAGAACCCTGTCTAACTTAATTAAACCAGATTCTTTATCTATTTCATATTTGGCTTTTGAGCCTTTTGGAATTTCTATAATCGCATTTACAATTTCTGGAACGTTTGCACCAGGTGATACGCTATGCCAAGCGTGGTTTTCTTCTTTTGCCATTTTTAATTTAAATCTGTCTTTTCCTCTTCAGCGGTTGAAACTTTATTTTTTACAAAGGTAATTAATAATGGTATAGTTGTGATAAGGATGAAGCCAATAATAATATATAATAAGTAATCGTTAATTTGTTTTTCAAATCTTCTGCCCAAAAAGTAACCCAATAAGGTTAGCGAGCAAATCCAAAGTAATGCACCAACGATGTTATAAAGTGCAAATTTCTTAAAATCTAACTTTACAACACCAGCAAAAATCGGGGCAAAAGTTCTTACGATTGGTACAAACCTGCCCATTATTAATGCAAATGCGCCTTGCTTGTTGTAATAGTTCTCGGCAGCTTTCAGGTATCGTTTTTTAAAGAAAAAGCTATCTTTCCTGGTGTACAATAATGGCCCTGTTCTACGCCCAAACCAATAACCGGTAAAATTACCTGAAATTGCAGCAACACATAGGCCTGCTAACAAAACAGCGATGTTTACATCAAGTTTGCCTGTTGCCACAAACATGCCGGCAAGAAATAATAAATAATCTCCTGGAAGGAAAAAGCCAAAGAATAAGCCCGTTTCTGCGTATATAACAAATACAACAAGATAGAATCCGCCCTCCCTCAATAATTTTTCGGGTGAGATAAGATGCTGAAGGTTAGTCCAAAAATCGTGCATATTCAATTATTCGTAAAACTACAAATAATTATCTAACAAGTTATACCTATATCAGGTTTAAAATAATTGCTGGATAAATACCCAAAATCAGTGTAATCGCAACTGAAACTGCTAATACAACTTTATATTGAACTGGGGTAGATAATTCAATTTCTGCTCCATCTTTAAACCACATCGCTACAATAACCTTGAAGTAGTAGTAGAAACCTACCAAAGCATTCAGGATAGCAAAACCTACTAATAAAGTTTGATATTCGCCCATTACGTTCAGGAACATCAGATACTTCCCGATAAAACCAGCCGTTAAAGGAATACCCGCTAAAGATAACATCGCAATGGTTAATGAAATCGCCACCAATGGATTTTTCTTTCCTAAGCCGTTAAAACTCTCAAAGCTATCGCTTCCCGTTTTTTGTTTAACCAGAATTAAAACTGCAAAAGCGATGATTGACGCAAAAGTGTAAGCTGCTGCATAAACCAAAACACTGTTTTGTGAATTTGCACCGATAACAACTAGCGAGAACAACAGGTAGCCAGCGTGTGATATACTCGAATACGCTAACATACGCTTAAAGTTCTTTTGGAATAATGCGGTAACGTTACCAATAAACAAAGTGATGCAAACGATTACGATTAAAGGCACAACCCAAAAATCATGAAGTGGTGCAAAAGCATCAGCAAATAACCTTAAGAAAGCTGCAAAACCTGCCGTTTTAACCACAGTACTCATAAAGGTAGTAATTAATGTTGGCGAACCTTCGTAAACATCTGGTGTCCAGAAATGGAATGGAGCAGCACCAACCTTAAAACATAAGCCTATCATCATCAGGATTACGCCTGGATAAAAGATTGGTGAAATTGCTTTGCTGTTATCAACTAAATAAGCCTGGATTTTATCTAAGTCGAATGAACCCGTAGCACCGTAAATTAAAGTAATACCAAACAACAAAAAGCCTGTCGAAAATGCACCCATTAAGAAATATTTTAAGGAAGCCTCATTCGAAGCAAAATCTTTTTTACGGATGCCCGCGAGAATATACAAACTCACCGACATAATTTCCAGGCCTACAAACAACATCGCCATGTTTTTGTACGATACCATCATAATCATCCCCGCAAGGGCAAAAAGAATTAAGGTATAATATTCGGCAATGTTATCGCTTTTAGCGTGGAAATAGTTTTGGGTTAATAAGAAAATTAAAAGCGTTCCGATAATACAAACACCTGAAAATGCCAAGGCAAAATTATCGGTTTGCATCATGCCAAAATGAACAGCATTACCATTCCATGCGGCACCTACAAAACCCAATGCAGTTAATAAGCCAACAACGGTAAGCGGCAATAAGGCTTTCTTTACTTTAAACAAACCTGCATAAAGCACAATAAAAGCGGTTATACTAATGGTTATAATAATATTCATTGCTTATTTTACTGATGTTAATTTTTGATTTACCTGCTCTAACAAATGTTGTACAGATGCCTCTGTTAAGTGCAATAATGGTTTCGGGTAAACACCTAAAACAATAATTAAGGCACAAATTATATAAAGGACCAATTTCTCCGTTCCTTGAATATCTGTGAAAGTGATGGTTAATTCGTTTGTTTTGCCAAGCATTACATTTTGATACATGCGCAACATATAAACAGCTCCGAATATAATGGTCAATCCTGCGATAGCAGCAGCCCAGATTCCATAATTGTAAACACCCATCAATAACAAGAACTCTCCAATGAAACCATTTGTACCTGGTAAGGCAACTGTTCCTAAAACAATGATTAGGAAAGTAATGGCCAATTGCGGTGCTGATTTTGCAATACCGCCCAATTCTTCAATTTTGTTGGTTTTGGTACGAGAAAAAATGATATCTAAAACAAAAAATAATCCAACAACATTAATACCGTGACTTAGCATCTGCACCATTGCACCCTGTAAACTTTGCTGGTTCAATGCGAATATGCCTGCTGAAATTAAGCCGACGTGTGCAATAGATGAATAAGCAACTAATCGCTTTGCGTCTTTCTGCGTGAAAGCAATTATAGAGGCATAAACAATACCAATAATAGATAGCACCATGGCTAAGCATGACCAATCTTGCACACCAGCTGGTACTATAGGCAATAACCATCTGATTACGCCATAAATACCCATTTTTAACATAATACCTGATAACAACATCGTTCCCTGAGTTGGAGCAGCCGTGTAGGTATCTGGTTGCCAGGTATGGAAAGGGAAAATCGGCATCTTGATCGCGAAAGCAATAAAGAAAGCCCAGAAAATCCAGCCCTGTTGTGCGCTATCTAAGTTTAACTTATAAAATTCTGCAATTTCAAAGTTGTTCGCAGGATTTTGCAGGTATAAATAAATAATACCCATCAGCATAAATAATGAACCCGCAATCGTATAAACGAAAAACTTCATGTTAATGCGTATTCTATCTTTTCCACCCCAAAAAGCGCAAATAAAATAGATCGGAATTAAGGCCGCTTCCCATCCGATGTAGAATAAGAAAGCATCCATGGCTGTAAAAACCAACAACAAGCCACTTTGCATAAAAAATATCAGGGCAAAAAAGGCCGATTGGTTTTTATATTCTCGGTTAAATGTTGTTAATATAATAATTGGGACAAGTATGTTGGTTAATAAAACCAGAAGCATACTAATACCGTCGATACCTGCGTGAAAATTAATACCTAAATCTTTAATCCAAGGTAAATTAATTTCAAATTGCGTAATCGCGTTAGCTTCAAAACGAAACAACAACTGAATCGTTAAAAGAAGTGGAAATAGTGATAAAGCAACTACTGCACGCTTACTTGTTTTTTGATTTCCTAATAAAGCCGAAATCAAAGCACATGCTAATGGTAAAAATATAAGAATAAAAAGTTCCATCTATTTTGTTTTGAACGACTAATTAAATGTAATAAAATGTATAAGCAAGCAATGCGATGATACCAATAACCATCATAAAAATATAGAAACCTACGTTTCCGCTTTGTAATAAACGAACGCCTTTACTTGCTTCGTTTGTACTCCAACCCAATCCGTTTACAATTCCATCAATAAATTTGGTATCGATAATTCTGTAGAAAAATCTCGAAAATGCATCTAATGGTTTTGTGATGATGAAATCGTAAATCTCATCTAAATAAAATTTGTTGTATGATAATTTTGCCAATGCAGAACGAGGTGCTTCATCAGCTACAGGCACACGTGCACCTTTTACATATCTAGTATAAGCATAAAGCAATGCTACAATGGCAGCCACAACGGAAACACCCATTAAAGTGAACTCGGTAGAATGGCTTAAATCCAATTCGTGCTGAGCAACACCTGCGCCAGTCAACCAATGTGCCAACCATTCGTTTCCACCGAAAACGTGAGGAATGTTAATTGCTCCACCAATGGCTGCCAAAACAGCTAAAATTACCAAAGGAGTAGTCATTGCTGCTGGCGATTCATGAACATGACTCTCTTCATGGTGTGTTCCACGATATTTTCCGGAGAAAGTAAGAAACATCATTCTGAACATATAAAACGCTGTTAAGAATGCGGTAACTACGCCAATACCCCAAAGTATAGGACTTGCCTGAAAAGCATGTGCTAAAATTTCATCCTTCGAAAAGAAACCCGAGAATGGTGGTAAACCTGCTATGGCAATTGTACCAATCATCATCGTTAAAAATGTAACCGGAAGTTTCTTTCTCAACCCACCCATGTGGCGCATATCTTGTTCGTGGTGCATGGCATGAATTACCGAGCCTGCGCCTAAGAATAATAATGCTTTAAAGAATGCGTGAGTTAATACGTGAAAGAAAGAACCCGTATAAGCACCAACGCCTAAGCCTAAAAACATATAGCCTAATTGTGATACTGTTGAATAAGCCAATACTTTTTTAATATCGGTTTGCGTTAAGGCGATAATGGCAGCAACTAAAGCGGTAGCTGCTCCAACAATAGCAATGATATGTTGTGTATATGGTGCAAGGTCGAATAATATACTTGAACGTGCAATCATGTAAATACCGGCTGTTACCATCGTTGCCGCGTGGATCAATGCAGAAACTGGTGTTGGACCCGCCATCGCATCAGGCAACCATGTAAATAATGGCAACTGAGCCGATTTACCACAAGCACCAATAAATAACAATACCGTAATCAGAAATAAAGTATTTTGTCCAGATAACATATTTGCCGCCTGAGGAAAAACTTTAGCAAACTCAACACTTCCAAAGGTATTGAAGATTAAAAACACCCCTAACAAAAAGCCTAAATCGCCAATACGATTCATTACGAAAGCCTTTTTAGCTGCCGATGCATAAGCGCTATTTGTGTACCAGAAACCGATTAAAAGGTATGAGCATAAACCTACACCTTCCCAACCGATAAACATGACGATGTAGTTCGAACCCAATACCAATAAAAGCATGAAAAACACGAACAGGTTTAAGTAAGCAAAAAATTTACCAAATCCTGAATCATCATGCATATAGCTGGTAGAATATAAATGGATTAAGAAACCTATTCCGGTAATAATCAGAAGCATGATTGAACTTAATGGGTCAACCAAAAATGATAAAGGAATGTGGAGTGTGCCTGCGCTAATCCAATCAAATAAAAATACTTCGTGAGATTTTTGTGTATCGCCTTGTAAACTAAAGAAAATAACCACGCTGATAATGAAAGAAGCTAAGATAACGCCACTACCAATAATACCAACAAGCCCCTTAGATAGAGAGTTTCTGCCCAGTCCATTAATTACAAACCCTAAAAAAGGAAGTAACGGAACTAACCAAATCAATTGTTCTATTGTCATTCTTATTATATATTTACCACTTAAGGCGATTTAAAACATTAATATCTATCGATTTCGTATTTCTGTAAACCATTACGATAATCGCCAAACCAACTGCAACTTCTGCAGCTGCAAGCGCCATAATAAAGAATACGAAAACTTGTCCTGATGGGTCATTACTATGAACAGAGAAAGCGGTTAAAAGCAGGTTTACTGCATTTAACATCAACTCAACAGACATAAAAATTACGATTGCATTTCTGCGGGTTAATACACCAATTACACCTATCGTGAAAATAATTGCACATAAGTAGATGTAGTGATTTAGTGGAACGCCTGCCATTTGTGTAGTTAAATTTTCCATTATGCTTCTACCTCATCTCTTTTAGATAATAAAACGGCTCCAACCATTGCGGCCAACAGTAATAGAGATGATAATTCGAACGGCAATAAAAATGGCCCGAAAAGTTCCTTGCCTAAGTTTTCTACCAAACCTAGGCCTTGGTTTTTCAAAATTAAAGGGCTATTAATACTTGCTGCTTTGAACGAACCTACTAAGGTTACCACTAAACAACAGCCTGCGATTACACCCACAATTTTAATCAATGGCGATTTTACAGGCTCTGTTTCCTTGTTTAAATTGAGGAGCATCAGCACGAATAAAAATAAAACCATAATGGCACCCATGTAAACAATGAAGTTTACTACGGCCAGAAATTGTGCATTCAACAATACATAATGTACAGTGAATGTGAAAAAGGTAAGAATTAAGTACAACACGCTATGGATTGGATTTTTTGCAAAAATCACCATCAGCGAAAAGATGATACTTAATGTGGCTACGAAATAGAATACTTGTGTACTCATTAATTTATTATTTGTTTTTGTTTATTTCTTCGTCTTCATTGCGACGAACGGTTTATCCCGATTCTTCGGGAAAGCAATCTTTAATTTCGTCACCCTGAATTTATTTCAGGGTCTCAATTGAATAGATGCTGAAATAAATTCAGCATGACGATTTTGTCTATTTTTTCATCTCCAACGGAGCCTCAACCAACTTATCTTTTCCGTAAATAAAATCTTTACGTAGATAATCAGCTGGAACAATCGGTCCGTCCAAATAAATCGCTTCTTTAGGACAAGCCTCCTCACACAATCCGCAGAAAATACAACGCAACATATTAATTTCATAAGTTGCTGCATATTTCTCCTCACGATATAAATGCTTTTCTTCGTTCTTGCGTTCTGCAGCAATCATTGTAATGGCTTCAGCAGGGCAAGATAATGCGCATAAACCGCAAGCCGTACAACGCTCTTTACCGTTCTCATCACGTTTTAGCGAGTGCATGCCTCTAAAGTTCGCAGAAAATTCTCGTTCTACCTCTGGATATCTTACTGTAGCCTCTTTTTTGAATAAGTGACTAATGGTAATGCCCATACCTTTTGCAATTGCAGGCAGGTACATACGCTCCATAAAGCTCAGAGGCTTTTGTTCCAGTACTTTTTTCTTATTACTTAATGATTCCATAATTAAAACTTCTCAATAATCGCAATCACAATACCTGTTATTATAATGTTGGCAATGGCTAATGGAATTAAGCCTTTCCAACCTAAATTCATCAATTGGTCATAACGGAAACGAGGGATTGTCCAACGTACCCACATAAAGAAAAAGATGAAGAAAATGATTTTAGCAAAGAAAATAGCCGTTCCAAATAATGGTGCCCAAGTTGGTCCCAATAAGGTTGCCATATAATCCATTCCCGGATAATTATATCCGCCAAAATATAAAGTGGCCATTACTGCTGAGGATACAAACATGTTGATGTATTCAGCAAATAAATAGAACCCCAATTTCATGGAAGAATATTCAGTGTGGTAACCACCTATCAGCTCCGTTTCACACTCCGGTAAATCGAAAGGTGCACGGTTTGTTTCGGCAAAAGAACATACCATGAAAATTAAAAATCCTAATGGTTGATATAAAACATTCCAATGCCAGCCATGTTGCTGGTCAACAATTTCTTTTAAGCTTAAAGTATTGGTCATTAAAAGCAAAGCGATGATAGACAAACCCATTGCGATTTCATAACTAATGTTTTGCGATGCAGCACGAATGGCACTCAACAACGAATATTTATTATTCGATGCCCAACCACCAATCATCACACCATAAACACCTAAAGAAACGACGCCAAAAATGTATAAAACGCCTACATTAATATCAGCCACTTGTAAGGGCACCATCTTACCGCCAATTTCCATCGGGCTACCCCATGGAATAACGGCTGTACCAATACAAGCACAAAGTAAGGCTAAACCCGGACCAACAATAAATAACCATCTGTTTGATGAAGCAGGAATAATTTCCTCTTTCATAAACATTTTAACACCATCAGCTAATGGTTGCAAAATACCAAAAGGACCAGCTCTATCCGGACCTAAACGGTCTTGCAAATAGGCTGCAACCTTACGTTCTGCATAAGTAGAATACATGGCTACAACTAAACTGATGCCGAAAATTACGGCAACCAGGATAAATTTTTCTATAACAAAACTTAACTCCATTAGTATTTTACGGTTTTATGTAACTCAATTTCATTAGCCGCTTGTAATGCCGCATTTGGCTTAATTACTGGAAGTGGTTTTAATGTTTCGTAATGGTTTGACGCAATTACTGAAGTATCATCAATATGCGTTGGGTGCTCGATTGTCCAATCTGAAGTAGCCTTTTTATCGAAACGACAAGTGTTACAGATAAATTCTTCAACCTCACCAAATTGATCCTTACGAGCAGTAACACGGATAACATCCTCTCCCTTATACCAAAGTGTTACTTTACCATTGCACTTTTCGTGGTCACAATTGCGGTGTGCATCTACAGGTTTAGTAAACCAGACACGGTTTTTAAAACGGAAAGTTTTATCGGTTAAAGCACCAACCGGACAAACATCAATTACGTTTCCAGAGAAATCGTTATCAACGGCCTGTTGGATATAAGTAGAAATTTCTGAATGGTCGCCACGATTTAAAATACCATGAACACGTTTGTTTGTAATCTGATCGGCAGTGAAAACACAACGGTAACACAGAATACAACGATTCATGTGTAACTGAATTTTATCACCAATATCAATACGGTCGAAAGTACGTCGTTCAAATTCGTAACGCGTTTTCTGCAAACCGTGTTCGTAACCTAAGTTTTGTAAATCACACTCACCAGCCTGATCGCAAACCGGGCAATCTAAAGGGTGGTTGATTAATAAAATTTCCACTACACCTGCACGTGCTTCTAAAACTTCAGGCGAGGTAATGTTCAACACTTCCATACCATCCATTACAGTAGTACGGCAAGATGCAACCAATTTCGGCATCGGACGAGGGTCTTTCTCCGAACCTTTTGTTACCTTAACAATACAGGTACGGCATTTACCACCACTGCCTTCTAACTTAGAATAATAGCACATCGCTGGCGGAACAATTTCACCTCCAATTTGCCTCGCAGCATTAAGGATAGTGGTTCCATTGTCAACCTCTACTGTTATTCCGTCTATCGTAACCTTAACTTTTTCACTCATGGTTAATGATAATCTTTATTTTTTATGCCTTTTGCCGTCATTGCGAGGCACGAAGCAATCTCTTTGTTTCTTACGCCTATTGCTTTAGGATTGCTTCGTTCCTCGCAATGACGTGATGTATATTTAAAAATAATTATGCTAGATAATTACTTTTCCTCCGTCACCGGAGCCTTCTCAATCGGCACTGCATAATTTGCAATACCATAATTTTGTGTTTGACTGTTAACTGGTTCTTTAATGTGCCATTCAAATTCATCTCTGAAGTGACGGATTGCACTAGCCACCGGCCAGGCTGCAGCATCACCTAACGGACAAATTGTATTGCCTTCAATTTTACGTTGAACATCCCATAATAAATCAACATCTTCCATGCTTCCATGACCATGTTCAATTTTATGAAGAATTTTTTCCATCCAACCCGTACCTTCACGGCATGGCGAACATTGTCCGCAACTTTCGTGGTGGTAAAAACGAGAGAAATTCCAGGTATTGCGAACAATACATTGGTCTTCATCAAAAGCAATAAAACCACCCGAACCCATCATGGTTCCGGTAGCAAATCCACCTTCTGACAAAGATTCATAACTCATTAAACGCGGTTC
Organism: Pedobacter aquatilis; assembly: GCF_032678425.1. Lineage (GTDB taxonomy): Bacteria > Bacteroidota > Bacteroidia > Sphingobacteriales > Sphingobacteriaceae > Pedobacter > Pedobacter aquatilis_B. The sequence goes on from NZ_JAVTSG010000001.1 coordinate 1,075,654, forward strand.
GCCATTCGCATACTTTAAAGTTAAGTTTGCTGGTAAGATTGGCACAGATGAACCACCTGCAACAGTTGCTTTTAGTTTTTTACCATTAGCAATACCACCGCAATATTCATCAGAATAGATAAATTCCTCTACTGGCAAGCCTAATTCAATCTCATACACGCCTGGTTTAACCAAATTACCAGAAGCTGATATTAATTTTGTACCTGTACTTCTACCGATACCTATTTTCGCGTATTCATCGCCACCATCATTAATAATTGGTACAACAGCTGCAATCGACTCCACGTTGTTTACTACAGTTGGGCAACCGTACAATCCTGCAATTGCAGGGAAAGGTGGTTTAATTCTTGGGTTACCTCTTTTACCTTCAAGCGATTCCAACAATGCAGTTTCTTCACCGCAAATGTAAGCCCCACCACCCGGCTGAACATATAATTCTAAATCGTAACCTGTTCCTAAAATGTTCTTACCCAACCATCCGGCAGCTTTTGCTTCAGCAATTGCTTTTTCCAGAATACGGATTTGAGGCATCATCTCTCCACGAACGTAGATGTAAGAAACCTTTGCACCTAATGCAAAACTTGAAACAATCATTCCCTCAATTAATGCATGAGGAATGTATGTCATCAAATAACGGTCTTTGAAAGTTCCAGGCTCAGACTCATCTGCGTTGCAAACCAAATAACGTGCAACACCTTCTGGTTTAGCCAAAAAGCTCCATTTCATTCCGGTAGGGAAACCCGCACCACCACGTCCGCGTAAGCCTGATTTCTTAACTTCTTCGACAACCTCTTCAGGTGTTAAAGTTTTAAGGGCTTTTTCCACGGCACGGTACCCACCTTTTTGGCGGTAGACTTCAAGTGTATTGATGCCTGGTACGTTTATATGCTCAAGTAACAGTTTTCGAGACATTTCAATTAGTCTATAGTCTGTAGCCTATAGTCTATAGTCCAAGAATCATAAAGACTCCCGACTCCAGACTTTTGACTTAGGACTTAATTTTCAAATCTTCAATCAATTTATCTACACTATCGGTAGTTAGGTTTTCGTAAAAAGTGTATTCCGGACTAATTTGTAATACCGGCCCGAAACCACAAGCAGCTAAACATTCAACTCCTCTAAAGCTGAACAAGCCATCGGCTGTAACTTCACCCTCTTTAACACCTAACTTAGCTTCTAAGTGGTCTAATATTTTTTCAGCGCCAACTAAACAACAGGGGCCAGTACGGCAAACCTCCAAAGCATATTTACCTTGTGGCTTTAAAAAGTACATGGTGTAAAAAGTTGCAACTTCGTAAACTTCAATTGGTTGAATGTTTAAATATTCAGCAACTTTATCCATTGCAGATGTTGGCACCCAAAGAAATTCGGCCTGTACCAAATGTAATAATGGCAACAAAGCTGACTTATGTTTTCCTTCAGGATAACGGCTTTTTACTTCATCAAATTTGGCAAGCAATTCTGATGAAAATTCTACAGGTGTTTGTTCTTCTACTTTAAGCATCTAATTCTCCTGCAATAATATTCATACTACTCATGTTGATAATGGCATCAGATAATAACATACCCTCGCTCATTGGCGCAAACATTTGGTAATTTATAAAACTTGGTCTGCGGAAGTGCAAACGGTAAGGTGTACGGCCTCCATCATTAATCAGATAAAAACCTAACTCTCCATTTCCGCCTTCAACAGCATGATAAACTTCTGCCTTTGGTGCATCAATTTCACCCATCACAATTTTGAAGTGATAAATTAATGCTTCCATATTATTGTAAACCTCTTGTTTTGGAGGCAAATAAAATTCCGGAACATCAGCGTGGAAGATGCCTTTTTCTTCAGTTTTTAATTTCACAAGTGCTTGTTCGATAATGCGCAAACTTTGCCACATTTCTTCGTTACGCACCAAATATCTATCGTAAATATCGCCACTTGTACCTACCGGAATCTCAAAATCAAAATCCTGATAAGAAGAATAAGGATCAGCAACACGAACATCATAATCTACACCGGCAGCACGAAGCAACGGACCAGTCCAGCTATATTCTAACGCCGCTTCTTTGGTAACCTCAGCAACACCAGCGGTTCTATCGATAAAAATACGGTTACGCGTTAGAAGGTTTTCAAACTCCTTTAAGGCAACCGGAAACTCTTTTAAAAATTTATTGATTTTTGCAAAAGCGATATCGTTAAAATCTCTTTCAAAACCACCGATTCTGCCAATGTTTGTGGTTAAACGAGCACCACAAACTTCTTCAAAGATTTCGTAGATATGTTCACGAAACTGAAATAAGTAAAGGAATGTTGTGGTTGCACCTGTATCCTGGCCAATAATTGTATTACAGATAATATGATCGGCAATACGCGAAAGCTCCATAATGATAACGCGAAGATAATCTACGCGTTTAGGCATCTGGATATTTAATAATTTCTCAACCGTCATGTGCCATCCCATATTATTAATAGGTGATGAACAATAGTTTAAACGGTCGGTTAATGGTGTAATCTGATAAAACGGGCGATGCTCGGCTATTTTTTCGAAAGCACGGTGAATATACCCAATTGTAGAAACGCCGCTAACAATACGTTCGCCATCTAATTGCAAAACGTTTTGAAAAACGCCGTGTGTTGCAGGGTGCGTTGGACCTAAGTTTAGGGTTACCAGCTCACTTTGCGGGTCGTTATCTGTAAATACCGGATGGTTATGATTCATATAAATTACCTTCCAAAAAATTCGTCCTTTTTATCTACTCTGTTCGGGTCTTCCAACGGATATTGTTTCAACATTGGGTGAACACCTAAATCATCCATATTTAAAATACGGCGTAAATCCGGGTGCCCTTCAAATTTAACCCCAAACAAATCGTAGGTTTCACGCTCCATCCAATTCGCACCTTTCCAAACGGTGGTTGCCGTCGGAATGGTTGGATTTTGTTCTGAAATAAAAACCTTCACCCTGATTCTTACACGCTCTACCATATTGTTTAAATGGTAAACTACAGCAATACCATGGTCTTTACCAGGGTAGTGAACCGCTGTAATATCCGTTAAGAAATTGAATTTTAATTCTTCTTTAAGATGCGAAAGCACATTGATGATAACATCTTTATAGGTTACGATCGTTAACAAACCATAAGGCTCAGAAACAGCAGTAGCTTTTTCACCAAACTTTTCAGTCAGCTTAACGTGAATGTCGTTATTTAATGTCGTTTCTTCCATTATTTAATGCCGTATTGACCTAAAAGTTCTTTGTAATAATCTGAGTTTCTTCTTCTGCCAGATTCGTTTTTAACCAAATCCTGAATGCGCTGAAAACCATCTAAAATAGCTTCTGGTCTTGGCGGGCAACCCGGAACGTAAACGTCAACCGGAATAACCTCATCAATACCTTGTAAAACAGAATAAGTATCGAAAATACCGCCACTACTTGCGCAAGCACCAACAGCCATTACCCAACGTGGCTCTGCCATCTGGATATAAACCTGTTTAAGCACTGGAGCCATTTTTTTAGCGATAGTACCCATCACCATTAAAACATCGGCCTGACGTGGAGAAAAACTCAAACGCTCTGCACCAAAACGACCTAAATCGTAGTGAGAACCCATGGTTGCCATAAACTCAATTCCGCAACAAGAAGTTGCAAACGGTAGAGGCCATAATGAATTTGAACGAGCCAAACCAATCACTTTATCTAAAGAAGTGGCAAAATAGCCAGGTCCTTCGGTTCCTGGAGGCGCATCAACTATATTAATTTCACTCATGTTTATAAACAAAAAATGCTCATCCTTTTACGGAATGAGCAACAAATTTACAATATTTAAAAGGCAATTAAACTAGTTTAACTTGATTTAGAACCTTTCTAAATAAATTGAAACTTCTTTAGTAAGTGTATGTGATACACTACAGGTTTGAGCTAAAAATTGTAGAATTTGAATCAAAATTCAATCCCAAAAAATAAACTCCAAACTTAAACTAATTCCAATCCAATACTTTTTTCTTGATTACGTAAACGAAACCTAATAATAAGGTTCCCATGAAAATGAACATTTCAATCATACCGTCCATTTTAAGTTCGCGGAAGTTTACCGCCCATGGATACATGAAAATCACTTCAATATCGAACAACACAAATAGAATCGCTACTACGAAGTATTTAATTGAGAATGGCTGACGAGCATTACCAATCGATTTAACACCAGCTTCGAAAACTTCAAGCTTATCACTTGTTTTACGTTTTGGACCTAAAAAGTGAGTAGCAACCAATGTGGTTACCACAAAACCTAAAGCAACAATTACTTGAAATATAATTGGTAAAAAATCTATAGAGGTACTTTGCGCTTGCATAATTATTATTTTCTGATGCAAAAGTAAAAGAAAAAGGCAGAGTAACCAAACTCTGCCTTTTCTAAATTATTTAACTATGGTAATTATTTACCTTTTGCTTTTGGAGCTGGAGCAGCTAACTCTTTCAACTTACCTGCAGCAAAGGTTCCAGAAGGATAAACAGCCACACTCTTATCGAAGTATTCTTTAGCTTTAGTTTTATCCTTATAGAAATAATAACCGCCTAAAGTATCGTATGCCTCAGAAAGTCTTTTAGCATATGCCGCTTGAGAAGCCAATTCAGGCTTTTCTGTTACTCTTTTGATATATTCTTCATAAAAAGGAACCATCAATCCTTTTGGATCTTTATCATCATCTAACAAACTGTTAATACGAGCTCTTGTTAAATAAGCATCATAAGTATCCGGCGAAATTTGAGTCACTTTAGCAATTGCAGAATCTGCTCTAACCAAAATGTCTTTAGAAGGATTTTGTTTTGCGCTGTATTTTGCACCGTAATCAAAATAATTTGCCATTGCATTATAATAGTAATTATACAAAGAACCTTTACCATTTGGATTAGCCTTGATCGCTTTTTCATAAACCTGAGCGGCTTTAGCATATTTCTTTGCATCGTATAAGCTCTTCGCTACTTCAGATAATGCATCAGCATTTGTTGAATCTTTCTCAACGGCTTTAGTAATGTTGATTAAAGCCAAACTATCCTGACCACCTTTTAACTGCGCTTTACCTAAATAAAGATAATCGAAACCAAGGTTTTTGGTAGTATCTTTTTGTTTAGCAAAATATTCAGTCATGTTAGTTAAAGCCTGAGGATAATTTTTATTCTCATAAGCCGACCAACCTTTTAATCTTGAAACGATGATTCCTTTCGGATCGTTAGCAGGAACCTGAACTGATGATGCAACTTGCTCTAACGCCGCGAAATCTTTAGCATAGAATAAAAACTGCATGTAACGTAACTGAGATTCTAGTGATTTGTCAGTTAAGTCCATATATTTTTTATAAAGTTCTACACCTTTAGCTGCTTTTTCTTTATCAGTACCAAAGCTACTCCACTGTAAGTATAACTCACCTAATTCACGGTAAGCCGGACCATAATTAGCATCAGCAGCAATTACTTTGTTTAATTCTGCTTCACCTTCAGGGAATGAACGTGCTTCTTTATACATTTTACCAACCTGTGTACCTGCTCTTCTGTTTGTAGCATCAATATCTGCAACACGGAAGTATGGGCCAATAGCTTCAGAGTTTTTCTTTTGCAAAGCATAAGCATCACCTAAACCGATGAATACTTCAGCATCTTTGTCTTTCGAATCTAATTCGTCAGCTTTAGTTAAATTAGCCAAAGCATTTGCAAAATCTGGTTTAGAAACATCGTCGCTAGGTTTATCCTGAGCTAAATATGCCTTACCAATCGCTAAATAAGTTTTATAATCTTTCGGTGCTACTGAAACTGCTTTATCAAAATTTGTTTTAGCAGATGTTGCATTATTTGATAATAAATCAGCCTGACCTAAACCTGCAAAGTTTGATGCATTTTTTGGATCGGCAGTAGTACCTTTTGTAAATACCGCTCTTGCTGAATCGATATAACCGGTTCTTAAATACACCAGACCAAGGTTATAATAATTATCACCATTCGACGCTTGAGAGTTTACCAATGTTTTAAGCATTGATGTTGCTTTCTGGTATTGTTCAGCATCAATCGCTTTTTTCGCGTCGTTTAAACTTTGAGCAAAAACTGCAGAACCCATCAACACCAAACCTACATTCAAGGTTATTGCTTTCTTTAAAATTTTCATAGTTCTTTTTTTGTTTTTTTAATGGTTATCATTTTATATAAGCTTATGCAAAGCTTCATCTGATATTTTTTTTTGACTACCTAAAGTAATCGTGGTTCAATTTATTGTTTTTTTGTAATGTTAAGTTCTCTTGGCATTAATTTATGTGGAGCCAGTTCAGATTTAAGTACAATTAACTGTCCTCTTTGGCTCCTTAACCATGTTGCAAATCCTGTGCCTAAACCGCCCTTTCCTTCGCAATCAATAATATTAATATTTCTCAAAAACGGATATACCCCATTAGTTAAGTTTTCTTTGGTCGGTTTATAATACTTATCATCGCCTAAAGCGCCTTTAATATTCTTAACACCCAACACCTTTATCCTATCCTTATTTCTAGACATTTCCGGGTTCTTTTCAGAAAGCCAGTTGACACCTAAAATACCAATAAAACTTTTATCCTCTGCGATGAGCTTAATCACCTCATTACTCGAATTTTTAGAAAACACACCTTTTTGGGGGAACTGACTGATATGAGCCAGTTGTTTAAAGTACTTAAAAGTACTGGAATAAGCGTTATCAAATACCAATTTTTTACCCGAATCCTTGCCCTGCAATATATCAATAATTTCTTTAACGTTAATTGTACTGTCAATATTGCCTGCGTTTGTAATTAATGCGATCCCATCAACAGCGAAACGCGAAGTATTGATTTTAATCTGACGTTGGTTGTAATATTTTTCCTCCTGCTTAGTTAACATTCTTGGCAAAACAATAACCCTAACGCTATCATTCAAAAATGCCGGCATTAACTTCTCCTCAGGTTTTACCGTCGTGATAAATGTGGCCTGCGGATAATCTAATTTAAAAATATCAATTTCCTCCTGAACAATCGGACCTACGGTTTCATCAACCAATATTTTTAAAGTTCCGCTTGTTCGGGTTTCTTTAATCTCCTGCGCCTCTTTCTTACGTTTACACGATGAAAAAGTAATTAGCGCCAGTAATAATATTAAGATATTTCTCATTGATTTTAATCTCGTCTTCCTAAGCTTAACAATCTGATAAATGCATAAACAATAAGAAATATTCCAATTGCAACTTTGTACGGATAGGCAATATTTAAGGGAAGGTCTTTCCAGAAGATGCATGCTAAACCTATAACCAGGTAAAACATAAACATGATAAGGCCTAAAATGAGCAAAAACCGCTGTTTAGGCGATTTTTGCTTAAAAATATCAAAATTTAACATCTTAGTTACTAAGTGTAAAGTTTACTTGGATGTTGTACTTTACCCTAACTGGTTTACCATTTTGAATACCTGGAATCCAACGCTTACTTGCTTTAAGTACACGTACAGCTTCCTCATTGGTACCACTACCTGGGCCACGAATAACATTGATATCGGTTAATGAACCATCTCTCTCTACTACGAAAGATAATGATACCTTACCTTGCACGTTATTTTCTTGTGCCATTGGCGGATATTTAATTGCACCACTTAAGTATTTGTAGAAAGCTGGCATACCACCTGGGTATTCAGGAACCTTTTCGATACTAACGAAGTCATAAACCTTGTTATCATCAACCGCTACTGCAGCTTCTCTTTTTGGTCCTTCACCTACAGGTTCTGCGATAACAATATCAGCCGTTGGGTCACCTTTAATATCTTTCTGTCCTGGGTCAGCCTCCTTAAGTTTTTCAACTGTAGGTGGTTCATCCTGAACTTCAATATCCGGTTTTACAATCGGAGGTGGCATTTTTACCTGATCCACTTTTGGTGGAGGTGGCTCTACAGGTGGCGGTGGAGGTGTTTCCGGGTTAACCGGAGGTGGCGGCGTAAGTACTACTTCCTGTGCAAGTTCTTCTTTTTCCTCTGGTAACGAACCTTTGATAAGGCTGTAAAGCTTTGGAGAGAAAAATAACACCAGAAATACTACCGAGCCATAAATTAGTGCCTTTGTGGTATTAACCGGAGAGGTCTTACGTAACTCGTAAGCACCGTAGTTTTTGTTTTTACCTTCAAAAACTACTTCCAGCCATTCCTTTCTAAATATATCTAATTTCGACATGATTACTGGTTTAATTAATTATAAAATACCTTGTTGCGTCATGAATTGTTTTTCATTATCAAGGATGTTGTCGTCATCAATCTGACGTGCATTTACCTTTAATATTTCCAATTCATCCATAATATCAACAAAGTTCTGGAACGTAGAGCCCGAAGTTGGTTTTACCAACACAACAAATGGATCTTTTTCCGTTTCGTTTGATGCTTTTCTATTCTTTAGGATTGAAGCTTCAACTTCTTGAAATGACTCAATAGTTGGAGAACTTTTTCCTGCTTCACCCATATACCATGCAACTTTATTGTTTTTACCCAACAAAATTGTCATTGTTTTGGTTGCTTTTAGCGCCAATCTGTTCTCTGGCAAATTATCGTCTTTATCCGGCTTAGTGATATCCATTGCTTGCGGCGTAGATATACTAGTTGTTAAGATAAAGAAGGTTACCAAAAGAAACATTAAATCCACCATCGGAGTCATATCAACCCTTGGTGTGGCTTTCTTCCCGCCTGTGTTTAATTCTGCCATTTCTTATTTTCTTGGAGCTTCAGAGTTTGTTACTAACAAAAATTTATTCACTTTTTGTTTTTGCAAAACATCGATAACTTTTTTAACTACCGGATATTCTTCTTTCGCATCGCCTTTGATACTTACACGCATTGCTGCGCCGTTAAGTTCTTGTGTAGCTTTACGGGCATTTAAAACCCATGAGTTTAACTGATTGTCAGTTGAATCCGTAGGGATACCCGGTTGAGCACCTGGTTTCATACGGTCTGCACCAGACATACCAATAAACTGTTTAAGGTTTGAAACAGGAACGCCGAATGAGCCAACTACAGAAAACCTGGTAATCTCATCAGGAGTGAAAGTAACTTTGTACTGCTCTCCCATTAACTGCAACGTTCTTGCCCTTACTTTTTGTCCTGCTACTTCAAAGAAAACCTTACCTTGACCGATTGTTAAAATCGCATTATTTTCGGCAGGCACCTTAAATACATATGTAGATGAAGGTGTTGATACCGCTAATGGTTCAGGTTGCTTAGCCGTAGCAGTTAATATGAAGAACGTAAGTAACAGCGCAGCTACGTCGCACATGGCGGTCATATCTGTTACCGTACTGGTTCTTTTAACTTTAATTCTAGGCATAATATTTAATACTTTTTAATAATGATGATCTTTTTTCCGGTTTTCCATAAAGCCGGTAAAAATTATTTTCATTTTTTTATTTATGCGTAGAAGCATAAGTTTGAACGATGCTGAAACCAGCCTCATCAATAGCATAAGTTAACTTGTCAATTTTCGAAGTTAAGATGTTGTACATGATGATCGCTAAAGTAGAAACAGAGATACCTGTCATTGTATTGATAAGTGCCTCAGAGATACCTACCGCTAATGCAGCTTGATCCGGAGCACCTGAGTTAGCTAAACCAGCGAATGCACGAATCATACCTGTTACCGTACCTAATAAACCGATTAATGTACCGATTGATACTAAAGTAGCGATGATGGTTAAGTTTTGCTCTAACATTGGCATTTCTAAAGCAGTAGCTTCTTCAACTTCTTTTTGGATAGCAACGATTGATTGCTCAACATCCATGTTAGTATCCGCTTCAACTTCGCTGTATTTTTTCAAACCTGATTTAATTACTGCTGCAACTGAACCTTGTTGTTTGTCGCACTCAGCTTTAGCAGCTTCGATGTTACCTGAATTTAATAAACCTTTTACTTTGATAATGAATGTATCTAAGCTGGTTTTTCCGCTTGCTTTACCAATAACGATTAAACGCTCGATAGAGAAAACGATTGTAGTTAATAATAAACCGATTAATACTGCAACGATTGGTCCACCTTTGTAAGCTGTACCTGGATAGTTATTAGGTAATGGCAGGTTTTCATTGTTATTATCGATAAAGTTTGATGGATCTCCTAATACAAATTTCCAGATAACAAATCCAATAACGATACAAATTGGAATAACTAATGTTGCAAAAACATTTGAAGCACTTGAAGAGCTCTCTTTTTTAACAGTTGTTGGTTTTGGTGCGTTTGCCATTTTTTTGATTTTTTAGTTTTAGTTCTTGTTTTTAATTTTTTTAGCTGTTTTTTCTTTTACTATTACACACAACGTAGGCTTAGCCGATTTTGTTGCGAAAACAAATTTATAAATTGATTTTAAATTACAAATTAATAAATCAATAAACAATTAAATCGTTACTTAAATTTTTAGTTCTCAACTATTCCTTTGAGGGTATATAACAAAAAAATTGCCTCAGCCGGAGGCAATTCTTTCACAATAAAAACTAAAAAAAAAACGAATTGCAAATTTTTTGCGTAAAAAATGCATTTAAAACCACTTTTAACACATTTTTAAGGGTTCTTCTTCCAATTTATGTGTTTTTAGTTGTTCAAACTGCTTAAAATTTCTTTTAAACGCTTCCGATAATTCGTAGGCTTTTAAAAAGTATTCTTCCTGGTTGCTCCAGGTTTTAGAAGGGTCTAAAATTTCATCAGGCACGTTAACACAATGTAAAGGCATCATTAATTTAAAAACATGGTGAACTTTATAGTTATTATGTTCCAAATCGCCATTTATAGCCGCCCTAATCATCGCTCTGGTATAAGCCAGTTTCATTCTTTTTCCCACACCATACGAACCGCCAGTCCACCCGGTATTAACCAACCAAACATTTACGCTGCCCTGCTCCATTTTTTTGCCAAGCAATTCTGCATATCTGGATGGGTGCAAGGGTAGAAATGCTTTACCAAAGCAAGCAGAAAAGGTTAATTGAGGTTCAGTTACGCCAGCTTCAGTTCCGGCAACTTTTGCAGTGTAGCCACTCATAAAATGAAACATGGCCTGTTCTACATCTAGTTTTGAAATCGGAGGCAATACCCCAAAAGCATCAGCAGTTAAGAAAAAGATGTTTTTGGGAGCTGCTGCAACGGATGGCAAAATTGCATTATCAATAAAGTTTATCGGATACGCTACCCTGGTATTTTCAGTTTTCTCAATATTAGTAAAATCAACCTCCATTGTACCCGGATAAAAGTTGATGTTCTCTAATAATGAACCGTGTTTTATTGCTTTGTAGATTTGCGGTTCCTTTTCAAGCGTTAAATCAACACATTTTGCGTAGCAACCGCCTTCAAAGTTAAAAATAGAGTCATTGCTCCAACCGTGTTCATCATCGCCAATCAAAGCCCTTTCCGGGTCGGCAGATAAGGTTGTCTTGCCCGTTCCGGATAAGCCAAAGAAGATGGCCGTATCTCCTGCTGCCCCAACATTTGCCGAGCAGTGCATCGATAAAGTGTTTTTATATACCGGAAGAATAAAGTTTAAAACAGAAAAGATTCCCTTTTTGATCTCGCCGGTATAACCCGTTCCACCGATAATAATCATCTTTTTAGTAAAGTTGATTATCGAGAAATTCTCTTGTCTGGTACCATCTAACTCAGGACTTGCCAAAAATCCAGGGGCAGCAATTATCGTCCACTCGGGTATTATACCCAGTTCTTCATCCGCAGGGCGGATAAATAAATTATTGGCAAAAAGATTTTGATAGGCCGTTTCAGTGATAACCCTTATTGAAATGCTGTAATCCGGGCTGGCGCAAGCTGCACAATCCCTCACATAAAAAGTTGTTTCATTTAAATAAGTAGTGAGCTTATTTAATAAACGCTCAAATTTTTCTGGTTTAAACTTAATATTGATATCGCCCCACCAAACTTCGTTTTCTGTAATACCATCGCAAACGATAAACCTATCTTTAGGCGAACGCCCGGTAAATTTGCCGGTATCTACAGCCAGTGCACCTGACGAGGCTAAACTGCCTTCACCATTTTTTAAAGATTCTTCAATGAGATCAGCCGCAGACAATTGATATTTAACATCCAAACCGGCTTTCAGATTTAAGTAGCTTAAATCTGGCGTTTGCAATCCTTTTTTGCTCATAACAATAAGTTAGTTAGTGCAACAAAGGTATGTAGATAAAATGCAAAAAAACTAATTTTATTTAGCCTTTTTTTACATATTGTAGCTTATACACTATGATTTAAAAATCTGTAAATCAATAAATTAAATCGTTTAATTAGGATGCCATTTTTTATAAAAAAATACACTAAGTCTGAATTACCCGCCAGCTTTTTTTGCCTTATAACCTTCTTTCTGTAAGATGCCCATAACCTTATCTCTTACATCGCCCTGAATTAAAACCTCACCGTCTTTAACAGAGCCACCCACACCACATTTATTTTTTAGCATTTTACCCAAAATCTCCAGATCTTCAGTTTTACCCTTAAAACCGGTAATTAAGGTTACCGCTTTACCTCCCCTATTCTTTTTGTCGAGCATCACCCTCAAATCCTGTTGTTGATTTGGAGCGGTTACCGTATCATCCACTTCTTGTTCGAACTCAAAATCGGGGTTTGTAGAAAACATAATACCGCCCAAATCACTCAAACTATTTTTTTTCGATTTCATATCAACTCAATTTAATTAAGGAACAATAACTTTTAAGGATAATGGATTTACCACAACATTTATCTCCTTGCCCATCTGTAAAGGCTCTCCATCTACATGAACTGGACCTTCTTCTGCCCTGATAATTTTGATGCTTTTACCTTTAATAATCTCGATTAAATCGGATGTTTCGGCTGTACCCTTAAACATTACATAACTTAATGCAGGTAATTTCAACATAGAAAAAGGCTTAATGATGCAAACATCAAGTAAACCATCCTTTACCGAAGCATTAGGCGAAATGTAAACGTTATTACCATATTGAGATGAATTGGCTACGCTAATTGCAAAAGCTTTTCGCTCGTATTCAACACCATCAATATTTAAATGGTAAGTTTCGGTTTTATAATTCAGCACCTCCTTAAAAGCCAGTTTCATGTATCCGGCCAATCCGCGTTTTTTATCATGTGAGAATGCTGTACTCAAATGTGCATCAAAACCCACTCCGGCAATATTAAAAAAGCATTTATTGTTAAAGTTAGCGGTATCAATTTCTTCGACCTTTAAACGGTTTAGAAGTAAGATTGCATCCTTTAAATTTTGCGGAATATTTAAAAACCTGGCTAACCCGTTTCCAGAGCCTAAAGGGAGTATGCCTAAAACCTTCTTGTGCTGCATTACTTTAGAAGCCACCTCGTTAATGGTTCCGTCGCCTCCTGCAGCAACAATTACCTCAAAATTCTTAGCAATCGCTTCTTCTACAATTTCTGTAGCGTGACCAACAAATTCTGTTAAGCGAAAATTAGCGTTAAACTTTTCTTTATCCAGGTATTTATCAATTAATGCCGGGATACGTGTCTTCGCCTTTCCGCCGGAAATAGGGTTTATGACAAATAAAATATTGGTTTTGAGTTGCAAAGCTTGAGAATGAGGATACAAAAATAATCTATAATTTCTTGAAATAAAGAAAATATACTAATTTTGCAACATTAAAAGTGGATTGATTTGCGATGTTCTTACTTGTAGAACGGGATTGCAACCACTCAAAAAAAAGTGCTAATACCTTCCTCAATTCAAATGAACCTGTTTTCAGGGAATTTTAGCACTTATTAAACAGTTTATTCATCTTTAAATTTTTTAATAAATGTCATATTTATTTACATCAGAATCAGTATCTGAAGGCCACCCGGATAAAATTGCCGATCAAATTTCGGATGCATTAATTGATAACTTTTTAGCTTTTGATGCGGAATCAAAGGTAGCATGCGAAACTTTGGTCACAACTGGTCAGGTAATCTTAGCCGGAGAGGTTAAATCTAAAACCTATTTAGATGTTCAGCAAATTGCCCGTGATGTAATCAAGAAAATTGGATACACCAAAAGCGAGTATATGTTCGAGGCAAATTCTTGCGGTATTTTATCTGCAATCCACGAACAATCTCAGGATATTAACCAAGGTGTAGACAGAGCGAGTAAAGAAGAACAAGGTGCCGGCGACCAAGGTATGATGTTTGGTTACGCAACTAACGAAACCGAAAACTATATGCCACTTGCGCTTGATTTATCTCATGCTTTATTAAGAGAGTTGGCTAACTTAAGAAGAGAAAACGCTGAAATTACTTATTTGCGCCCTGATGCAAAATCGCAGGTAACTTTAGAATATTCTGATGATAACCAGCCACAAAGAATCGATGCGATTGTAATTTCTACACAGCATGATGATTTTGTTAAAGCTAAATCAGAATCTAAAGAAGATAAAAATGCAGCTAACGATGAAATGCTTGCCAAAATTAAAGGTGATTTAGTTTCTATCTTAATCCCTAGAGTTAAGGCTAAATATCCTCAGTATGCGCACTTATTTAATGATAACATTACTTACCACATTAACCCAACCGGGGTTTTCGTAATTGGAGGTCCGCATGGCGATACTGGTTTAACTGGTAGAAAAATCATTGTTGATACTTACGGCGGTAAAGGCGCTCATGGTGGTGGTGCATTTTCTGGTAAAGATCCAAGTAAAGTAGATAGAAGTGCGGCTTATGCAACACGTCACATCGCTAAAAACTTAGTTGCAGCAGGATTATGCGATGAAGTACTGGTTCAGGTTTCTTATGCAATTGGTGTAGCAAAGCCTACTTCAATTAACGTTGTTACTTACGATACGGCTAAAGTTGGCTTAACAGATGGCGAAATCAGTAAAAAAGTAGAGGAAATATTCGATATGCGCCCTTACTTTATTGAGCAGCGCTTAAAATTGAGAAACCCAATTTACAGCGAAACTGCTGCTTATGGCCACATGGGTAGAAAACCTGAAACCGTAAATAAAACTTTCAGAACACCAAATGGTGAAGAAAAAACGGTTACTGTTGATTTATTTACCTGGGAAAAACTAGATTACGTAGATAAAGTTAAAGCAGCTTTCAGCCTTTAATATTAATCCCATATAAAGAAAAACCCCGAAGCAATTCGGGGTTTTTTAGTTTATACGCTATTGAATCATTAAGCCATTAAACTTGCAAACCATAGATCCTAAACACACTTAATCGGATACGATTGTCATAATAACGTCTCACATCCGGTTGATGTCCGTTTAATATCCGTTCCAAAGTGTACTATTTCTTAATAGAATAGCTATCAGATTAGCTCCTTTTATAAACCTAAAGATTGTTAGATTTCAGAAAAACGTTTTCTTTTTCAGCTATATTTTGATCATCTATTGAATAAGATTTAACATCTAAAATCTTAAGCTCATCAATCACATCGACTAAATCTTTATAGCTTGATGTTGCTGTTGGCTTGACAATTACAATCATAAACTTTTTCGCATTTTGCTTGTGGAAGTTTGCGATATCCTTCTTGGTTGAGAATATCACAGCACCGAGTTTATTTACTGCTTCAATAGTTAGATTTGCTTTATCTGTTTCGCCAAGATAGTAAGCGGCTTTATTATCCTTACCTAACAAAATCGTCATTGTTCTGGATGCAGGATAAGGTTCGCTAATTTCTGAAGGAATCGGTTTACTTACATCAGCTGCCCTTAATTCGGACAGCGAAGTCGTCAGCATAAAAAATGTAGTAAGCAGAAACATTAAGTCGACCATTGCCGTTAAATCTACCCTTGGAGCTACTTTTCTGCTTTTTCTACCAGCAGCCTTGCCGCCGTTAGTCATTTCGAGTGTTGCCATAATTTTTAGGTTTTTCTAAAAGGATGACAACAAAAGCATTATTGCATAAAAAAGGCGATAAAAATCGCCTTTTAATTTTCTGAAGTAATTTTACCTGGATAGCTCGATAACGCCACAACCTACCCTCGGACCAGAGTTTCCGGTTGGTTGAGTAACATAATCATCTGTACCACCGTGTACAATAATACCTCTGCCAATAATGTTCTTTACATCACCATCTTTAATGTTCCATCTATCGGTTGTAACCGAAACAGAACCATGGCCCTTATCATCTAAAACAATATTACCAATATCGCCAGAATGATAAGCAGAAGAGCCCCATTTGCCGTGGTTTTCTTTTGTAGGATTCCAGTGGCCATGGGTATTTTCGCCCATATTGCCACAATCGCCATGCTCGTGAAAATGCACCGCCACATTGCTATCTGCCCGGCTGGCAAAATTAATTTCCAGGTCCATCTTTATCTGTCCGTCACTCAACTCATAAAACTTAGCTGTTCCGATGGTTTTGCTGTTGTCAGCAGTTTCAGTTAATGTAGCACTTGCAATCTGCTTTTCGGTTTTTGTACAGGCACTTAATAATGCAAAGCCGGCAACAGCTAACGTTAGGATATATTTTTTCATCTTATATAATTTAAGTTCGTACAAATAACAACCTGACTATCATTTGGTTTTAGAAAATGATTATAGATAAAACCATTTATGATACCACTTGTTTAATAGATAATAAAAACTAAAAACTATGGAACAGCCAATTGCAATGAATACTTTGAGTCAAATTCTAGAGAAATTGAGGCTGAAAGGAAAAGATAACGAGTTAAAGATGACCGACCATGGGAAAATGCAAAGTCAAAAAGGTAAAATTTATAAACCGGAAGATTTAACCATAGTAAAAACTTATCGTTTTGAGGGAGATTCTGACCCGGCAGATAATTCAGTTTTATACATTACTGAAGATAGTGACAAGGAAATCGGATACATTTTAGATGCTTATGGCATTTATTCCGACAATATTGGTTCATCATTCGATGATTTTTTAAAGAAGATACCAACGGCCGACCGGGATGAACAGGAGTTATTCTGTTAGCCAAAAGAAACAATAACTATAACAACAAGAATGGGCACGAGCAATCGTGCCTTTTCTATATAAGGGATTTTTTTATCTTTAAGCCTTCAAAATTTTCTACTCAATAAACAGACCTTGAAAGCTTTTAACCTGATTTTCTGCCTTATTTTTATTTTATCCGCAGCTTTACAATATAACGACCCTGACCCATATATTTGGGTACCGATTTATTTATATGGCGCATGGTTTTGTTTTCAAGCTTTCAAGGGAAAATATTATCCAAAGGCTTATCTGGCCGGAATTTTTATCTACGCAGTTTACGCACTATTTCTTTGGTTTGATAAAAACGGGGTTGTTAACTGGTACCAGGAGCACGATGCGGAAAACATCGTACAAAGCATGAAAGCAACTAAACCCTGGATTGAAGAAACGAGGGAATTTGGCGGACTATTGTTGCTGATAATTGCACTGGGAATTGATTACCTGGTTTACCGAAAACGATAACTATCCGTTTTTTGATAAAAGCGTTCGCTCAATCTTCACCATCCATGGTGATTTCTTATTTAACAATCGAAAGCTGTAAGTAAGCAATACAAAGGCAAATATTGCGACAAGAAATGTTACCATAATTTTATTATTCGCCTCAATCTGGCGATTCGTTCTTCCTTGTTCCATAAGTATAGATTAGTTTAGAGTTTAGGAAGACGTTTGAAAGCGTATTATCAGCCTTTACCCGGTGTGTATTAACTCAAATTTGAGCACTTTGTTTTAAAAAAAAATATATAATTAAATAAAGTCGATAATCTATAGCCATTAGTAGATAAGCTTTGACTTAAGTCAAATAATAGACGTTTAACATTTCTCGAAACATCTGCCAATTACGCCAAATCATCAAAACTTTTCAATTTTAAAAAGGTTATCAGTTACAATAAATTAAGGTAATCATTGAAAAATAAAAATATAGCCATATTAGGCGGCGGACCTAGCGGATTATTTATGCTCAAAAGATTGATTGAAGCAGAAGAAGCCGATTTTACCATTGATATTTTTGAGAAAAACACACAGCTTGGTGCGGGTATGCCTTACAGCACTTTGGGTGCCAATAGCGAACACATCACCAATGTATCAGGTAATGAAATCCCGGAAATGGTTACATCAGTAGCCGAATGGATTGGAACGCTCCCACCGGAAACGCTTAACAGGTTTAGAATCGACCCTCAACAATATAATGATTACAAAGTGATGCCCCGTCTGCTGTTTGGCTTGTATCTGCAAAATCAATTTGAGCTTTTGCTGGGTATCGCCAAAGAAAAAGGGATTGAGGTGAATGTATTTCTAAAAACTCAAGTAATTGACATCATCGATAATCAGGAACTTGAAAAAGTGTCGGTTAAAACGAATAACAATCAGATTAAACCATATGATAACCTGGTTATTTGCACCGGACATACCTGGCCTAAAAAACTGGAGGGCAAAGTAAGCGGTTATTTCGATTCGCCTTACCCCCCATCAAAACTTGCCTTTAAAGCCAATCATCCAATAGCGATAAAAGGCTCTTCATTAACTGCAATTGATGCCATCAGAACACTTGCTAGAAACAACGGTGATTTCAGCACGGATAAAAATGGAAAGGTATCCTTCAAAAATTATGAGGATTGCCCCGAATTTAAAATGGTCATGCATTCGAGAAATGGCATGCTGCCAGCAGTGAGGTTTCACCTCGAAGACCCACATTTGCTAAAAGATAGCCTATTGAGTAAAGCAGAAGTAGAAGCCAATATGCAATTAAACGATGGATTTCTTTCCCTGGATTATGTATTCGACCAGAACTTTAAGCAGCTTTTTAAAGAGAAAGAACCGGAATTCTACAAAAAAATTAAGGATTTACAGTTGGAGGAATTTGTAGATATGGCAATGGATTTAAGGGAAAAAACCAATCCATTTTTATTGCTTCGGGCAGAATATGTTGAAGCACAAAAATCTATAAAAAGACACGAATCTGTATACTGGAAAGAACTGCTTGCGGTGCTTAGCTTTGCCATGAATTATCCGGCGAAGCATTTCTCTGCAGAAGATATGTTAAGGCTAAAAAGAAATTTAATGCCGCTGATTTCAATTGTTATCGCTTTCGTACCGCAAAGCTCAGTTGAAGAGATGTTGGCGCTCCATGAAGCTGGAACGTTGGAAATAATTGCTGTTGATGCTAACAGTAAAGAAGAACCGAGCAAGGAAGGTGGGGTTAATTATAATTATATTGATGAGCAAGGCACATCAAAAAGTATATATTACAAAACTTTCGTAAATTGTGTTGGACAGCCACATTTATGGTATCGCGATTTCCCTTACCAAAGCTTAATTGAACAAAAGATTGTAAGCGCCGCAAAGCTAAAATTTAGGAATGAGCAGGAAGCCTTAACAGAACTTAACAAAGACAACGAAGAAGTAAGTCAGCTTAACGGAGATTATTATTTAAGCGTGCCGGGATTGAGCATTAATGATAACTTTCAGCTGCTTGATGGTTACGGTGCATTGAACGAAAGGATATACATTATGGCTGTACCTTATATTGCTGGTTTTAATCCCGATTATTCGGGATTGGATTTTGGCGAAAAGGCATCATCAATCATTATAGAAAGCCTTTCGAAAAACTAAACTTTATATAATTAGCTGTAGCATTACATAAACAAACAAATGACAGAATTACAAAACCCAAAGCTATTCATGCTCCTATTAGGCTCAAAAGCCCCACAGAGAAATGTAGAACAACATGATTATTTCTTTGGCATTGCCAACAATTTAAAAGAACTCATTCCACATATAAAAGCTTTTTGGCCTGAAGCCGGTTCAAGTATTCACATTGATGGTTGGCGGGAGGTAAATGCAGTTGATGGATATGAAGTTAAGGTTGTTCCGCGAAGCGAAATTATTCAACCTTCTGAACATAAATTATTTTTCATTAATCTCGGCGGTTATCAATCGAACAAATTAGAAGAGCAGCATTACGCGGTGCTTACCGTTCAAAACGACCGAGCCAAAGCCGTTCAGGATGCGAAGAAAACTATTTTCTTTAAGCAGAACACCATCAAAGGCGCAACCTCTCACATAGACGATAAATATGGTATTGATGTGGATGATATTCATCGCGTAGATGAAATATTGGTAATTGACCAGAAAGAACATTATCAACTCCAAATTACACCTTCAGCAAACCTTCCGGAAGACGAAATCCATTTAGGGTATTTTAAGCTGGATAAGTTGTAGGTATGGTTAATTTAAGGTTAAGGACATTTAATTTGCCGGCAGAAATAAGTAAAGCATCAATAACGCTGGAAGTATTGAATAGATAGCATAAAACATCCAGGGGTTGACAAGCTTTCGGTGATCAAGTTCTTTCAGAATAAGTTTGTATCGGTCAGCTCCAAAATATTTATAACTCAAATAAATATCATAGCCAATCAATAAAACCCAGAGCAAAATTTCGGCAAGGCTAATGGTGCTGGTGAGTTTTCTTATAACCAGAATTAATAGTAAAATATTAATGATAATAATACTATTTGTAATACGAGTGACTACATTTTTCTTTGCTTCCGCCCAAGCTAAGCCAAAGCCTTTTCCAAACATTTTAAAGATAGCGTAAAAGTAAAATTTACGAATTGTCAGCATTTGTTTTATCTATAGAGAAGAGTCGCGGCAAAACAATTCGCATAACGGGTCCAAATGATTTATTTATATTAAATGATACTTAGTTATAGTAAAAAAATCAAATTTAGTTCTACTAGCTATTCATGAAAGTATTTCAAAGTTTTTTTCTGAGGTTTATAATCCTTATGTTATCTCTAACCGCTCGAATCAGCCTGATTAATTTATCTCAGAATACAAATCTGTAAATTATTAAGTTTCGACATACCCACGCTAACCTTTCTAAAAGCCAAGCTTTATTAAAAAATATAAGTCTTAGGCAGAATAGAAAATAATAATCACGAAATCACCAGAAACAAAAAAGCCTCAACTTTTTCAAGTTAAGGCTTTTGTTGCGGAATGGACGGGACTCTGATTTGAGGCCATATCCGCCATTAATGCTATTTAAACGATGATTTCTGGCTTGAACTCACCGAATAACTCACCGACTTTTACCTTTTATATAGTTGCAAATGCTAATATCAAATATAGGCTATTTTCCTAATCAATGCAAAAATATCAATATCCGATTTTCACACCTATTGCTTGCCTTCTGTCCCGCGGTATGAAGCAGCATTAAATTAATAGATTTGAAACTTATAAACAAATATCACCAACAGGTATGTATACTTCTCTTGTTAAAAGTAGACAATAGCATTACATATAATTAGAAATGGAATAAGTTTTAAAAATTATACTCCGTATCTTTGCACCCGAAATGTTCAAAAGATTGTTGGCCATATTACTCTTAGTTTCCCTTATCGGTTCCAACCTCTCGGTATATTTTGTCTATGCGGGTTTTGTGGTGAACCAAAAAGAGATCGCTGCCACCCTTTGCGTAAATAAAAGCAGACCCTGGATGCATTGTAACGGAAAATGTTATCTAATGAGCAAATTGAAACAGGCAGAAGAGAAAGAGAAAAAACAGGAAAGGGAGAATCAGCGTACAGCGTTTATGCTCGCTATGCCTTGCCAACCGATTTCACTTGCATTCATTTCTTTTGCACCAGCAGAAGTTCACTATCCCATTGGAACGCAGAAACCAATAAGTGCTTTCTACGCTATTTTCCAGCCGCCCAAACTTACTTGATAAAAAATAGCTATGCAATTATCTCAATGTATAGCTTTTGATTTGTCTTCCGGATTAAGGTTTTCTGTAGAAAAAGAATTCGATTCCGGATTACACAATTAAATAATTTTAGTGTGGTTTATTTTTAATTTCCATCATGAAACCCTCGTTTTTTGTCGTGGTGATATTTCTGTTATCCCTCGGATTTACTTCCTGTACACAGCAAGAGGATTACAAGCAGGTGCGTGCTGAAGTTGTTGCTATTCACGACAAGGTGATGCAGGATGCAGACATGGCCTATATCCAACGCAAGGCCCTGGATTCGGTTATTCATCAGATGAAACCTGCTGAGGTCTTACGGGTTCAGGCTGTTTTATCAGAAATCGACAAAGCGAATCATGAAATGGAAGAATGGATGGAGCATTTCGAACCTGATGTAACAGGCAAGAGTAATGAACAGTCGGTAAGCTATTTTAAAGCTGAACTGGGCAAGGTGAAAAACCTGGACCAGCACTACAAGCGGGCGATGACCCGTGCTGACTACTATCTCGACAGCCTCCGACTGATCAAATAAAATAACCATACGAAATATTCTTTAACCCGGCGGGAGATTGGCTTGCCTCTTTTACCAGCTCAAACTGGTAAAGCAGGCTCAATTTTATACCTGCCTGTAACGGGATTCCGCAAGGTTCCCGAAAAACAATTATGAAGTTTCGTATTATATTAATAATGTTCTTATTCATCCAGGCTATAGCCTATGGTCAAACGATCAGTGGAAAGATCAGAACAAAAAATGGCACCCCGCTTGCGGGTGCAACTGTCAGCATATTAAACAATAACCAGGTTACGGCAAGTGATGCTGAAGGGTATTTTAAGTTTCAGCTGCCAGCAGGACATTATGAGGTGTCGGTAAATGTAATCGGTTTTGCCAGCCAATCCAAAATTGTAAGACTTACATCTGGAGGGGCCGCTGAATTAAACTTTGAACTGGCAACTGCCGAAAATCAACTGAGCCAGGTTGTCGTTACGGCAGAAAAAAGACAGCAGGACGTACAGAAAGTTCCTGCCGCAATTACTGTTCTCGATGCCAGGCAAATCAAAGAATACCGCCTTTGGGACATTACAAACCTAACGGCCATTTCCCCGGGCCTTTTTACTGTTGAGCATGGCAATAGTGCCAGCTCAAACTTTTTAAATATCCGTGGGGTGATGGGCTTTTCAAATGAACAGGCCGTTGCAACTTATGTTGATGGGGTATACCAGTTTGACTATTTTTCTGCACCTGTACAGTTCAACGATATCCAGAGCATCGAGATATTACGAGGGCCACAGGGCACCCTTTACGGCAGAAATGCATTTGGCGGGGTCCTCAACATCACGACCAAACAGCCGACAAACCGACCTTCCGGATATGCGGAAGTTACATTGGGAAATTATGGACAACAGCGTTATACCGCAAGCCTTGCAGGGCCAATTATCCCAAACAAACTTTTTGCCGGTGGTGCCTTTACCTACAATCACCGGGGGTCAGTTTATTATAATGAATTTACGCAGAGTGGCTTCGACCGGCGTGAAGATTATTCAGGGAACTTCAACCTGCGTTATTTGCCATCGGCAAGCTGGTCAATAGCTTTTAATGCTAAAGTAGAAAACGACAACGACCGCGGAAGTTTCCCATGGCTAGGTTCTTACCAAGAAGTGCTTGAGAAGCCTTATCAGGTCAACACCAACAACACCAATGTTGAGCGGAGAAAAAACTATAACACTTCTCTAGCGGCAAATTACTATGGACAGGACTTCAATTTTACGGCAGTATCATCCTATATCGACTGGCATGCCTATTACGAAGGTGCTGGCGTGGATTACGATTTCAGTCCACTCAACGCACTGAGTATAGCCCCTGATCAAAGGCAGCATATCTTTACGCAGGAAATCCGTTTCAGTTCACCTTCCAAAAATCAAAGCAGGCTGCAATGGGTGGCAGGAGCTTATGGCTTCACGCAGAGTACCAGGATGAATGCGCCAACATTTTTTGGACCGGATTACATTCTTTTCGATCCGTCCTCGGGCGCCCCGTTTACTTCGACAAGTGTCAGCAAGGGACGAAACAATGGCTATGCCTTTTTCGCACAGGCCACCTATTCACTTAGCGATCAGCTCAGTTTTACCGCAGGGCTGCGTTATGACCGGGAAAGACGCAAACTCGGTCAGCGGACGGATTTCCAGAAAGACCCTGACCCTGTAGTTATGGGAACACAGCAGGATTATCAGGCGAAATTTAATGCCTTTACGCCAAAATTTGTACTGAGCTACCAGGTGCAAAAGGATATGATGCTCTACACAAGCTATGCCAGGGGATTCCGGGCAGGCGGGCTCAATACGAATGCCACCGATCCTGCGCAGGTACCCTATGCACCCGAACATTCGGATAATTATGAGATCGGCTGGAAGAACATGCTTTTTGAAAAAAAGCTCAAACTCAACCTAACGGCCTTCTACCTCCAGCAACACAATCAGCAGATTAGTACTGCCATGGACGGCATCAATGCCCTTATCCTGAATGTTGGGGAAATGCGCAACAAAGGCATCGAGCTTGAAATGACAGCGCTACCAGTTAAGGGGCTACAGATCGACTGGAATGCAAGCTTTTCGCATGCCCGGTATGCTTCTTTGTTACTATACAGCGCTGAGGCTGATGCAGTAGTCAACTTTGAGGGCAATAGGCCAATCAATACACCACCAATAAGCTCCATGCTAGCCGCTCAATACACCTATGATTTTGCAAGAAGCAAACAACAGTTAGCCGCTTTTGCCAGGGCCGAATACCGCTACCTTGGCCGTTATTATTTTGATTTCATAAATGGACTTAACCAGCCAGGGTATAACCTTTTTAATTTTAAGGCGGGCATTTCGACCAGGCGTTTTGAACTCAGCGGATGGATGAGAAATGCTGGTGGGGCAAAATATATTGCCTATGGCTCGTTCGGCTCTTTCATGCTTGGCAGTCCAAGAACTTATGGTACAACGCTAACCGCTAAATTTTAAGCTAATGAAAAAACTTATCCTAATTGCCCTTACCGTTATTTCTGTGCTGGGCTGCAAAAATAAAAACAAGGAAGAATCAAACGAATTCCCAAAACCGAAAACAAACATCAAAACGGTTGGTATCCTGCTTTACGATAATTATGCAGTATTGGATGCGATGGGTCCATACCATGTTTTCAGTGAACTCATGGGCGCTAAAGTATTCTTTGTCGGTGTCAAAAAAGGAACAATTGCCACCGCCGGGATGAAAGTCTGGTGCGACACTTCTATCAATGAGGTTAAGCAGCTGGATATCCTCGTTATTCCGGGAGGCTTGAATGAAACCTATACCTTAACCAAGGATACCAAATTACTTAACTGGATCAGAGAAATAGATGCAGGCTCCAAATATACTACCAGCGTATGTACCGGTGCCTGGATACTGGCCGCAACCGGGCTGTTGAAAGATCGGGAAGCGACCACACACTGGTTTGGTAAACAGTTATTGAAAGATGAATTTGGGATTACCGGACAGAACAAACGCTATGTCCAGAGCGGAAAATATTTTACCAGCGCAGGTGTTTCGGCCGGTATTGACATGAGCCTTGCAGTAGTAAATGACATTATGGGCGAGAAATATACCAAAATGGTTATGCTCGACTTAGAATATGATCCACAGCCTCCGGTAAAAGGCGGCCGGGAAGACAATACCGATGCAAAGATCGTATCAGACATGCGAAGCATGTACAACGGTGCATTGGAAACAGTGCTGCACCCGGGCGCAAGTTCAACCGGTATAAAAATCGACAATAAGATCGACCCCGTGTGCCATATGGCAGTCTCCGCAGGCGTAAAAGATACCGTGCATCATGAGGGCAAGATTTTCGGCTTTTGCTCATCCAGTTGCAAATCACGTTTCAAGGATGAACCGAAGGCCTACCTTCCTGTAAAGTAAAAAAATAAGAATTCCAATAGCATTTTCCCGGAAGGCCGCTGCAGGCCTTCCTCCCTTTGTACATGAAAAAAATACTACTATTTACCTGCGCTGCGACGCTTATACATCTGGCGATCCAGGCGCAGGTCCGTCCCGAAAACAAGAAAGATTCGCTCAAAGCGGTAAAAGATACCACGGTTAAGGTCCTTGAGGAAGTGACGGTAAGTTCCAAATATTATCGCAGGTACAACCTCGGACAGTCTTCAGCGGGACTGAAACTGACCACGCCGCTGCTCCAGTTGCCGCAGAACATACAGGAAATTGATAAAAGTATTTTGCTTGACCAGCAGGCGATCAATATCAATGAAAGCGTAACCCGAAATGTGAGCGGGGCGATTCGCAACAATACTGCAGATTTTTACGGACCTTTTATCTTTATGCGTGGTGCGGGCGTGAATACCCTGCGCAATGGTGTAGATATTTCAATGATCTATTATGGCCCCATGCCAGAGGATGCCGCAATCATGGACAGGGTGGAATTCATCAAGGGGCCTGCCGGGTTTATGAATGCCATCGGTGATCCTGCTGGTTCTTTCAACGTTGTGACCAAGGGTCCGGACGGCACAAAAGCTAACAATGTCAGTTTCACAGCAGGCAGTTTTGACCTTTATCGCCTGAGCGGGGATTTTCAGGGAAGTTTTGACAGAAACAAAAGATGGCAATACCGGTTGAATGCAGTGGGACAAAAAGCAAATTCCTTTCAGAAATTTGCTTTCAATGATAAAGTGGTGATCAATCCTGTGCTCAAATTTGCGATATCAGAAAAATCCTCGATTACCGCAGAATACATCTACCAGAAGCAGCAGTTCCTGCAGTACCTGCTTACCGTGTTTACCCCGGATGGCTTTGGTTCGCTGCCCAGGGATTTCAGTATTGCAGACCCGGGCAAGGATCCGGTCAGTGCATCAGAAAACAATGGCTTTTTGACCTATCAAAATCAACTTGGCAAAAACTGGCACCTGACGGCCAAAGGCGTGTTTGCGAGAAGCCACCTGGACGGGAATTACTTTTTTGTTTCGAGTTATAATAAGTCAGCACCGAACCTATTGCCACGCAGGGTAACCTATGAACGGTTCAATACCGATGTTTATGCCTTTCAGGCATTTTTGAACGGGGAGGTAAAGACCGGAAAGATCAGCCACAAAATATTGGCCGGACTTGATGCCAACCGCAAGAACCTGCTGGCCTATTCGGGCTACAACGATAAAACATCAAACCAGACGCTTTACTATCTGGATACCAATAACCCAGTGTATGGAATCAATTTTGATTCAAATAGGAAAACCGGTGAGCTGAAGGATATAGCAACCAACAAGCAATCTGTGGAATACTACGCCGCTTACCTGCAGGATGAGCTCAATCTCTTGAAAGATAAACTTCGCCTTACGCTAGCCGCCAGAGTGACGGGATCTAAAAGTTCGGTCAAGGTTCCCACAGTAAGCGAAGTGAGGGACTGGGTAGTTACGCCCCGTGCAGGGATAAGCTATTCTATACTGAAGGATTTTGCCGCGTACGCGGTGTTTGATAACACCTATACCCCGCAAAGTGGCCTCAGCGCAACCGGCGGCGTATTCGAGCCCCTCAAAGGTCAGAATTTTGAAGCCGGACTGAAAAAAGACTGGTGGGGTGGCAAATGGAATACCACGCTATCTTTCTACAGGCTTACCAGGGACAATATTATTGTGACCGATCCAGCCACCTTACAGCAATCACAGATCGGACAAACCAGGGCAAAAGGAATAGAGTTTGACCTTAAGGGCGAGGTTATAAAAGGGCTGAATGTCGTAATCAACTATGCCTACACCGATGCTGAGGTTTCAAAAGATGCCAACTCAGCCCTGGTTGGCCTCCCAGTCCCGTACCTGACCAAACACATCCAGAATACCTGGCTAAATTACAGGCTTCCTTTCCAAAGCCTTGGTGGCCTTACCCTCTCTGGTGGTTACCAGTTGCAGACGGGTCGTTCGGGCAGGTATTCACTTGAAAACAACCTGGGGCTTGCGCCGGTTTTCCGTTTGGACGGTGGTTTGGGCTGGTCAAACAGCAGGGTCTCTGTCAATGCGATCGTAAACAATATACTCGACCGGAATAATTATGGCAGTGCCTGGATAACCCCCGTTTCCGCAAATCCCGTTGGCCTTAATGCCTATGTGCCATTTGCGCCTAGGGAATTCAGGTTGACCGTTGGCTATAACTTTTAGGAGAAAGGTATGAAAATAACGAGCAGACTCACCAAACTGGCTTTTTCCCTTCACGGCTGGCTTGGCCTTTTGGCCGGGCTGTTCTTTATCTTCTATGGGCTTACCGGCTCCATGCTCATGTTCCGCGGGGAGCTCGACCGCTATTTCAATCCGGAGCTGCATAACCTCACTCCACAGGGAAAGATGCGTGGTATCGACGGCATATACAGGCAGATCCTCCGCAGTCATTCTAACCTTAAAAAAATCGTGATGCATGATTTTCCGCTTAACGAGCGTGACAGCTATGAGTTTATGATCTACCGGAATGAGCAGTCCATTACTGAAAACTACCTCTACTATATCTGTGTTGACCCATATTCAGGGAAAATACTTAAAGAGGGCAGTTACGGCGACCTGCAGCCCTCGTTTTTCAGGTGGCTTTACTCCCTGCATTACAGCCTGCAACTGGGCATTCCCGGAAAGTTTTTCTCTGGGCTAGTTGGTCTCATCATGCTGTTTTCACTTATTACCGGGATGATCATCTACCGGAAACACTTCTGGGATGCGCTTCGCTTTAGGGCTGGGCTCAATTTCAAAAATACAAGGACTACAATCTCATCCATCCACCGGATCGTAGGTGTTTGGGCCATGCTGTTTACCGCATTGCTGTTCTTTACCGGATTTTGGATGGACAAGGAACATTTCTCTACTTCGAGCTGGAAAACAAACCCACCCATAATCAATATAGCCGTTAAAGTAAACATCGATTCCCTCGTAGACCGTTCCAAAAGACTTGTAAAAGGGTTTGAACCAATTGCGGTGAATATCCCCACAACGCCACACGTTCCTGTTCAAGTCCGAGGGCACATGCCCAGTAGCGGTTATGGGCTATACCGGGGTAAAGCCAGTGGATTTTCATTTGACGCACAAACCGGGGAAGTACTAAAGACCTCTTCGATCGAAAAGCAGCCATTTGCAGCAAGATTCGAGGCCTGGGTTTATCAGCTTCACATTGGGGCATTCGGAGGCATTGTTTTAAAATGGTTCTATGTTTTGCTGGGCTTGCTTCCGGGACTACTTTCGCTAAGCGGGGCACTACTCTGGATGAAAAGAAAGCGTTACGTTTAGCAAAACTTCTTCACAATATGAAATTTTGCGGTCCATGAAAATAATCTCTCGTAATAATCTAGCCACTTTATCAAAGACCTTTTTACTCAGCCCTTTCGGTAACCTTAGCAGAATGATCAAAATCTAGTCAACAAATCTTTAATGACTTTGGGCAGAGACTTGATGATACACTTTCACCAGAATATGCAGGCAAAAGCAACGGCTTGAGTTTATAAGTAATATTGGCAAAATCAATTCGTAGAGGCTAGACACAATAAAAGGGAAAAGGCCTGAGCCGTTCCCTTTTATTGTAGGCCGCAAATGAGCGTTGGGAAAATTATATCATTAAATTAATTACATTCCTAATTCAAATCCTCCATTTCTACCCCTGTCTTTTTTTTGCTTTGGCTGTTCCTGTACCTGCGAACGAATCTCTTGCTCATGTTTTTTATCGATTTCATTACAGAGGCGCATTACCCATTCCGGCAGGTTTTCTGCCTGGGCTGTTACGATTCCGTTTTTGATGGTGAGCAATGCGTTCATTTTAAAAGGAGATGATTGCTCCATTGTACTCTCGAAGACGTCCACCGAACTGAACTTGTCATAATAGTTTACCAGATTCTCCAATCCACCTGAAAAATTCTTACCAACGTTCTCCGCATCCACAAAGTGCCCGCCCGCTTTTACCCGCACGTCAACCCTGAAAAGAGAATCAGTCAAGGATGGAAGACCAATGAAAATCAGTCGGGTCTGGTACCCTGCCTTTTTAAATTGTTTGACACTGTCCATAACATCTGCAGTTCGAAAGTTTGTCTCAAATGCGAAATCGTTTCCCGTAGTGATGGCATGTTCTTTTCTTTTTTGAAAGACAATACCGTTTGCTGCATCATAAAGCGTTCCACTATCGGTCATTGGATATTGATGCCTCAGTGAGGCCATTTCTTTGTCGCCGTCAAAGATGTCTGTACCTGGAGAAACAAATGTCTCGGACAGCGTCGATTTGCCAGCTCCATTGGGGCCGGCCAAAACGTAAAGCTGTAAAGGATTCATGTTAGTGCAGTTTTTTGACTAGAATAATCTTACCTGTTTTTGCATCCATACTCACTAATTCCTTATGGTCTATATATTCGTTTATATAGAGTTCTGGTGAAGTGCAAAGTTCATTTTTGTATACCCGGTAAGAGCCCTTCTTCAGGTTCGCCTGTTCCACCTCCTGTAACTTGTCCTCTAGCAGAACTGATTTCTCTTTAAGGGGAAGTTCATGAAAGGGTACAAAAGTTAACGCGGCCATAAGCTTGTAAAGTGGACTTTCTGGATTTAATGCCGGTTTCAGTTTTAGCCAATCACTCAATGGCACCATGATGCCCTGAGGGATTTTGAAAGCATCTACAAAAATGCTTAATGCCAACGGCTGGAAATCCGGTATGATCAAATTTACATAATTTTTCATGCTTTTTCAAATTTTGGTTTTGCTTTAGTGTTTGTAGAAATAATATGCCAGCCAAATCGTAAAGGCCAGCAATAGACTCAGTACCGTAAAAGCGGTAACAACGCGCCGGGTGGGTTTTGCAAAATGATGGTGGTGCTCCACCTTAACGATATGTGGCATTCTGGAAACAAGTTCCCTTATTTTTTGCATAGATACCTCCATTTGCTTTTGGCATCCGCTGTCAAGGAAAGATTCAATCGCTTTCCTGGTTAATTTCAAATCGTTAGAGTAGTCTGGGATGCTGATTTTTGGGTAATCTGGGACATCTTGTTCCAGTTTTTTGATCCTTAACTCATGTAATCTTTGCGTGTCCAGTATGATATCTAATTTCTTATCCTGTGCATTCATAATCCGTTTATCTAATTAGTTGTTGAGAATGATCCTGATGCTGTCCTTTCTTTTTCTTCTTCTTTTTAAACATATGTCCGGGTTGGGGGTTGCTTGGCGAGGCTACCGGGTCCAGCATGATATCAAGGAACCCTGCTGTTGTGGAACCAACCTGCTTTAACATCATAGTGGTATTGTCAAATGCTGCTTCGGAGATTTGCCTGGCCAATATCGGAGCGACCTTGTTCAGATCATTATGAAACTTGATACCCGTTGAAAGTGCATCGAGTTGTTTGCGTTGTTCAATAGTTCCGTTTTTTAGGATATTTGCATAGTCTAAGGTATCCTTTAGACCCCTTTCAAAATTGAAGGCTTTGTCGAACAGCGCCTCTCCGCAACGCTTGAAAGCCAGCCGGTCAAATTGCCCCATCTTTTTGGAATGTTCTATATTTCTTCCACGTGAGGTATTCATTGGGCTGAGCTTGATTTTATTGGAAATATCCTTGCGGCTAACAATAACCTGGATGTGCCGTTGGTCCCCCGTTTTGAGCTCCCCCCGTTTTTTCTTCCCATCTTTTACCTCTTTGTCGCCGTGCCCATAATAGCGGTTGTGTTCTAATTTTGCAAACCACAATAAATCCTGGTTACTATTGATACCAGGCCTGTTAAAATTCCGGGCATATTCATCCATGACCATTTCTGTATAGGCTTTCAATGCAGCTGAAATGCCGTCCGGACCAAATTTTTCTTCCATGTGCTGCAGTTCTTTTAGGCTTGGACTGATATTGATCAGATAGAATTTGGCATCATTTCGACAAAGCTTTGCAACGTTGGCATCAATTTGTTGACGCACTTCAAAAGGTTCCAATCTTGGACTACTCTGATTGAACCACAGTTCAGGACTGTGGCTTAGGTGAACCCGGTTTTCTTTCTCAAGATAATTCACCAGGCTGGAGCTGCTACCTTTGTTGTCTGCATTTTGCTTGTCTGTAATATTGATATACATTTCTATAGCAATTTTATGTGTGTTATTGTAGAGGCTAGCAGTTGGTCCTTCTCCTTTCGAGAGCCAATAGCAGAAATATTATCCCGGGCAGAAGCATAACGTTCAATTATGCCCATGAAGAGTGTTTTAAGATGCTCTTTATTCTTTAATAACGTCGCCATCGCCCGGTGATGGGTTTCCAACTGGCTGAGGTATCGGTTTTGTCGTTCGATCAATCCCGGAATTTCTTCATTCTGTTTCGCCAGTACGTTAAATTCGTTGATTACTTTCCTTTGGGAATCAATCATGCGGCCCATTTCACGTTTTGTCGGTATCAGCAATTCATTTTCCTGCGTCTTTAGAAATCCGATGTAGTCCTTATGATTACGCATCATTGTGGATTTCAGCAGGTCGTCATTAATGTCTAAAGGGTCTTTTTTTGTCCGATAGAAATAATCTACCATTTGCAGGAACACCTGCCGCTTTGGTCTTCCAAGCTTCAGCGCAAGCTTCTCCAGTTTTGTCGCTTCAGCCGCTGAATATTTGATTGATCTTAATGTTTCAGTACCCATATTTTAATGATGCATTACAAGAATCAGCACCCCATATAAGGTGCGCAAATTGGTTTCATTGGCGCTTTGAATAAGGTAGCGCACCCCTGGAGGGTGCGCTAAACCCCCACGGCGATAGCCTGGGGCGAGAAAGGTAGGGCTCTGCCCAACCTCCGCTCGCTCCATTTTGAAGGAAAATGGACGACCTGCTGGAAGTCAAAAATGCCCCCCAAGAAAAGCCCCCCTTGGATAATCCTGATCATCCCATCCACCAAACTTCACTTCCAAGCTTGGGATGGTAACTTGGATTATAACGGATATAACCCTTCAGGCAAAGCTCTCGCATACACTTATGGTACGTCGCCTTCGAAGCAATTTTTGAATAGCCCATCAATAATTGCCTGCTCACCCGAAACGGACTACTATAATTACTGCGCTGCCAGCAAATAAATAGCGCTGTAAACAAACTTACATGCGTTACCAAAAGTGTTTTATCCTGGCCAATACTCTTCAAAGCATTCCGGAATTTAATTAACGGCGGGTAAGGATACGTCAGCTCATCAGTCACTTCCGTCCTCCTTCCAATAAAGCGTAGATATCTTGTTGTTTGTAAAAGATAATAGAACCGATTCTGGTGAACGGCAACGTTTTGTTAATGCGAAGATTCTGGAGCGTCCCGGGCGAAATATTAAGCAGCTTCCTTACTTCATTACCTTTAAGCCATTTTCTGGAAATCATATCCTCTGGCTTGAGCAGGTCTTTTAGGTCTGCTAATAATTCAGCTTTAAAATTTACAAGATCATCTTTGGTAATTAATTCAACTGCGGTCATAAATAAAAAAGGTTAAATGATTGGAAATATTTTATTTTGGTATGGCTGAAGGGAATTAAAAGAGGCAAAGAAAAGGTATTCACAACCAAACCATAAACAAAAATATATTTTTGTTTTGACAAATTAAAATTTATCAAAACATTTTTATAGCTTTGAAAATTATTATCTTTTTAGCTGGCATCTGAAATGATTCGATTTGTTGCAGATTGTCGTGGATAAAATTAGTTGATAAAAGAAAACCTTATTCAAGTCCCCCAAAGCGCGTCAAAAAAAATGGCAGAAAAAAAAGAAAGAAAAATCAGTCACAAGATATATTTCAACGATCGATTGAAGCAAGTGGATTTCCATGGGGTATCGACGCACCCACTATATATCCAAGTTACCTATGAACGAAAATCGATATTTTTCAAAAGCTATTATTTTACCTTGTTTGGCAAATCTAAATTCAGGCTCAAAATACCAGGCGTAGGTGAGAAAGGTCCGGCAATCAAAAATATCATCGAAAAGGAGACGGAGCTGATTAATCATATTATCGCAGAATCCAAGCAGGTTTTTTCACTGGAAGCGTTCAAAAAAGACTATGATGCTTATAGCACTGATCTTTGTGACATTCTTGAGGAAGGATTTATCGATTACCTGTATACATTTTTTTGGGACGAGGGCTTACCCGCCATCGGAGATTTATGCAAATATGGCCATAGCGAATTACAGGCATACGACTTGGTCAGAGACTTTAAACGAAGCCTAAAACCGGAGCTCTATAAATCCCTGATTGACAATTCGGTCCATTATGCCCCTCCATATTTTCAAATTTATGGTTACATGGAGTCAATACGACGCTGGCCTATGGTGATTTTAACTGCAATGGAAATGCAGGATGCTAAAATCGTGAACGGCTTCCAAACATACCTAGGTAAACATTACCTGCATGAGCAGGCCAAACAAATCACAGAAGAACTGAACCACTGGCTTAAAAGCCGTGGGTTGAAGCCGCTCGATGAAGTCGCTTAAGCTCCAATAACCTTGAGCGTCCAGACATACAAAAGCCAGCTTTTTTATTGGAAAGCTGGCCTTAATTTATTTAAAATTAATTAATGGACTTACTTAAGATTTAGCTTTAGTCTCACACGGGAAACAAAGTCCTCATTAATCTTTAAGATTTCGGCAATTTTTTTATCTGTAAACGAAGTCTGCTGAATGATATTTCCCACCGCGATTTCAATTCCCTCTTTCTTACCCTTCTCGACACCACTTGCCTCTCCTTTTCGATAAAAGATGTCGTCCTTCTCTTTAAAAAATGTACTTACTGATTGCATGGCTTTTTCAAATTGGGGTTCTAAATGTTTTCGCAGTTGCACAAATATACGCAATTGCTTAAAATATTTGTTTTTCAATAATTGTTCATCCACAGATGCATGGATTTCATTTACAATGCGTTGAATTACTTCCCCGCTAGATTGCTGATCGATATCGGCCAATAAGCCAAGCATTTTGATTTGAGGATTATCTGACTTTAGAAAAAGTTGGTAATTTACTTCTGAAATTCTGACAATATTGTATTGGTATCGATGGCACTCATAATCGAAGCTTGTCCGCATTTTGGGCATCACCGAGTTTAAGTAAATGACAAATTGCTTTACCGGCAATTTATATTTCCGCATTAGCATCACATTATATTCAGCCATCCTGTAAACCATATCCGTTTCATTCTTTATCTGAAATTCCAGATGCAGGACATAAACAGTACCTGAACTATCTGTAACCTTTTTCAACGCATCGGGTTTACGTTCCTTTGTATGCTGCAAATCATCCGGCAATTCCTCACTGCTTATAATTTTGAGCTCAAGCACCTCCTCTATAATCATCGGTAAGGTAACTTCCAGATTTTCCTTTATGATCTTATCATATTGGTTAGTTTGCCCTACTCGCTCCATGGATTATGAAAAGACATCCCTCAATGCTGACATATCATTTGCAACCTTAACATCCATCATTTTCGCATAAATCTGGGTTGTCCGGATGTCTGTATGTCCCAGCATTTTACTCACGCTTTCAATAGGAATACCTTTACTTAATGTCACCGTAGTCGCGAAAGTATGCCTGGCAATATGAAAGGTTAGGTGTTTTTTAATGCCGCACAAATCGGCTACTTCCTTTAGATAAGCATTCATTTTCTGATTGCTGGCAATTGGTAATACCCGGTCTCTGTCTTCAACCATTGGATGCTCCTTGTATTTCTCTATGATTTTGAGCGGTATCGGCAAAAGCGGTATGTGGGTTGCAACTTTAGTCTTCTGTCGTTTTTTCATTATCCATACACAGCCATCTACACCTTCACTGATTTCCGATTTCTTCAGCTGCTGAACATCAATAAAGCTTAATCCAGTATAACAGCAAAAAACGAAGGCATCTCTTACGACCTGCAAGCGTTCAATTGAAAATTCCCTAGTAGAAATTAGCAGAAGCTCATCCATATCTAGAGCTGCTCTTTCAACCCTTTTTATTTTATTTTTATGACTTAGGAAAGGGTCATGTCTAATCCAACGGTTAGCAAGGCAGATACGAATTACCTTTGCGAGGTTTTTTAGGTGTTTTACGGCGGTATTGTTAGCGCAGTGACACTCGGTACGCAAAAAGAAATCAA
Organism: Pedobacter aquatilis; assembly: GCF_032678425.1. GTDB lineage: Bacteria > Bacteroidota > Bacteroidia > Sphingobacteriales > Sphingobacteriaceae > Pedobacter > Pedobacter aquatilis_B. The sequence goes on from NZ_JAVTSG010000001.1 coordinate 1,111,432, forward strand.
GATCGGTTATAAATGCGTAATCGACCTTAGACGCCAACACATCATTTAGCCTATACTTTCTTTTTATAAAGGCTTTGACATGCTTGAAGGTGGTATTGTACTTAACTAGGGTAGCCCTTGAAAAATCCTTCCCGACCAGCGCTTCAATCCTATCATTGTGGTCTTGGAAAGCGATAAGCAAATTATGCTGGATTTCCTCAACACCGAAAAATTTATTCTTAATCGCTTCCGCACTTACCTCCTTACCTTCTAATACCAGATCGGTTTGAATACGGTCTATCTTCTTCTCGATAGAAAACAGATAATTGTTGAAAGCTTTGATTTCCTCCTTGTAGCCGATCATCCGGTTAGCCTTGGCATCCCACTTAGCGGGTTCACAGGATTTACCCGAAGTAAAGTCTTTCCGGATGCCCTCGACTGTGATTCGCAGATAAACTGGCATCTCGCCACTGCTGTAATTTTTTGGTTTTTTTAAATAGAACAGGGTACTAACGTTGTTTCTCATCATTTTAGAGATTAAAAGTTAAACAAAATTAGCATTGCGAACTAAATCAGGCAAGATGTTCATCCACAGAACCAGTTCATAATCAAATGATTACAAGCGATTCGGTGAGTCAATGTCTTCCAAGAGGGTGACTCACCGAATTTTACACCGATGAATCCAGAAAAGGTGCATATTTTGGCACCCTCGGAAAACAAAAAAGCCTGCAATCATACGATTTGCAGGCTTTTTAAGGCTCTTGTTAAGCTAAGAGCGGAATGGACGGGACTCGAACCCGCGACCTCCTGCGTGACAGGCAGGCATTCTAACCAGCTGAACTACCACTCCTTTTTGTTTACTTTTTAAAAGTTTAAACCTCTTTCCCCTTTCGAGGTTGCAAATATAGGCACAAAATCTATACTTGCAAATTTTTTTTTAAAATAATTATAACGCCTTAATTCACAGCGCCTTCTTGCATCTTCTCTGCATTCTCTGCAAACTGCAATGCATCAATCACCTCTTGAATTGCACCATCCATGATGGTTGGAAGGTTATAAAGCGTCAATCCGATGCGATGTTCGGTAACTCTACCTTGCGGATAATTATAAGTTCTAATCTTCGCAGAACGGTCTCCTGTTGATACCATTGTTTTACGTTTTGCAGCAATATCACCATTTTTCTTCTGCACCTCAATATCGTAAAGTTTGCTACGGAGCATTTCCATCGCAATAATTCTGTTTCCTAACTGCGAACGTTCTTGCTGACAAACAACCACAATGCCTGAAGGTTTATGCGTTAATTGTACTTTAGTTTCAACCTTATTTACGTTTTGTCCACCAGCACCACCCGAACGCGAAGTTTGCAACTCAATATCCGCAGGGTTAATGTATAAATCAATTTCTTCAGCCTCTGGCAAAACCGCAACCGAAGCTGCCGAAGTATGCACCCTACCCTGAGTTTCGGTATCAGGCACACGTTGCACACGATGTACGCCACTTTCATACTTTAGCTGACCATAAACATCATCGCCGCTAACTTTTAAAATAACCTCCTTATAACCGCCGGCAGTTCCTTCAGTCACATCAACTGTTTCAACTTTCCAACCTTTGGTTTCAAAAAAGCGGGTGTACATTCTGTATAAATCGCCTGCAAAAAGCGCAGCCTCATCACCACCAGTACCACCTCTTATCTCAAATACAGCATTTTTAGCATCTTCAGGGTCTTTCGGTATTAACATTAAACGAATGTTGCTCTCCATCGATTCCTGTTGCTCTAACAATAAGTCAAGCTCTTCTTTAGCCATTTCACGCATTTCAGCATCTTTTTCAGTCGCTAAAATTTCCTTATTCGCCTCAATATTGCTCATTACATTCTTGTAGATTTTATACTCATCCACAATCTTGCCTAAATCTTTATATTCTTTATTTAAAGCCGCAAAACGTTTCATATCCTGAATCACATCCGGATTACTCAATTGCTCCTCTACATCTTCCCAACGCAGCTTTATTGCCTCTAATTTATCTAACATATTATTCTTCAATTTATAAAGAAATGCAAAAATAAGTAAAAAAAGCCGAATGGGCTAAGCAGATAAAATAAACGATGTTTTAAAATTATTTGAAAATAATCGGCATATCGTTTTGGCGGCAGGAAGTCCTGCTATTGCCAATAGTCCTCGTTTCGTTCCTCACTCCGGGCTATGCGGCGCTATCAGGTTTATTAACTATGGTTTGTGCTACCAAATAGCAAAACCAATAGCCCCGATTTAGCGGAAATACTTTTGGTTCTTCAAACTTACGAAGTCTCTAATGAAGATGCTTGATAGACTTCGTAAGTTTCACCAAAAGATTGAAGCGAGAGCGGGACTAGCATAAACGAAGCAACACAGGTTTTGCGCTTCAAAAAAATAATTAATTAATCTTCTTTAAAATATTTTAACTCCAAATTAACCCCATCAAAAACGCCATAAGAGTCGTACTTTAGCCACTCGCCTATATTTACATAGCGGCTGCTGTTCCCGAGATTAATATCCATTGGCAAATGCCTGTGGCCGTAAATGAAATAATCGAAATGTTCTTTCTTCAAAATTTCCTTTGAATATACGGCCAGCCATTCATAATTATCGCCGAAGAAGACATCATCCCCACCGGCACGTTTCTTACTGCTTCCGCTCCAGGCGTTAGCAATGCCAATACCTAAATTTGGGTGCAAGCGGGCAAAAAGCCATTGACAAAGCGGGCTTCTAAAAATCTTTCGCAAAAACTTATACTTTTTATCGCCCGGCCCTAATCCATCGCCATGGTGCAGGTAAAACTTTTTATTGTTTCTGGTGATTATCATTTCATCACTGATAATTTCCATGCCGATTTCTTCTGTAAAATAATTCCTTACCCACATATCGTGGTTGCCCTTAAAGAAATAGATTTTAATACCAGCATCGGCCATTGCTGCAAGTTTGCCTTGAAAGCGAATAAATCCCTTCGGAATTACCTTTTCATATTCAAACCAGAAATCGAAGATATCGCCCATTAGAATTAATTCGCTGCAGGTTGGTTCTATAAAGTTTAACCAGGCTACAATGCGGTCTTCGCGTTTACGGCTTTCGGCATAATTGGGTGAGCCTAAATGAAAATCAGATGCGAAATAAATATTCTTTGTCATGAGCATGCCAAAGGTAAGCAAAAAGACTAAAGCAGAAAGGCTAAAGCTTACAGCAGATTTAGCGTTATGATTTAGGATAGACACAAAACCACTTATACTCTACAAATTCCATAGAATAATTATAATTTGTTTTAAATATTAAAATACGATTAAGTTTTGCTTTATATTCGCACAAAACATATAAAATACTGAATACGTTTCGCTTACAGAATTATCTGGAATATTTCTAAATAAGGAGAAAGATTATGGTTTATTTTGTAACTTTGCGTCAAATTTTTTTCGAATGATCTCTACTGATATAGCCGTAATTGGCGCTGGTCCGGTTGGTTTATTTGCCATTTTCGAAGCCGGTTTGTTAAAAATGCGTTGTCATTTAATTGATTACCTTCCACAGGTTGGCGGTCAACTTTCTGAAATTTACCCAAAGAAGCCGATTTACGATATTCCGGGTTACCCGTCGGTATTGGCGCAGGAACTGATAGATAATTTGATGGAGCAGGCAAAACCTTTCCATCCTACTTTTACTTTAGGCGAACGTATTGAAGGTTTAGAAAAACGCGGCGAAGCCGATTTCGTTTTAACCACCAATATGGGAACGGTTATCGAAGCAAAAGTTGTGGTTATTGCTGGTGGTTTAGGCTGTTTTGAGCCTCGTAAACCTGCTGTTGAGAACCTTGAGAACTTTGAAAACGGTAAGGGTGTAAATTACATGATTCTTGATCCGGAGAAATACCGCGACCAGAAAATGGTTATCGCAGGCGGTGGCGATTCGGCTTTAGACTGGACAATTTACTTAGCTGAGGTTTGTTCTGAATTAACTTTGGTACACAGAAGCGAGAGTTTCCGTGGAGCGCCAGATTCGGTTGCAAAAGTAATGGCATTGGCTGAAAGCGGAAAAATCAATTTGATTTTAAATAGCAATCTACAAGCTGTACACGGTACGGATAAACTGGAGCAAGTTGAAATTGTACAAAATCGTACAATGGAAAAAACTGTAGTTGATGCCGATCATTTAATTCCTTTATTTGGTTTAAGCCCGAAATTAGGCCCAATTGAAGAATGGAACTTAAACATTAGCAAAAGTGCTATTGAAGTAAATGTTGATGATTACTCGACCAATATTCCTGGTATTTACGCAATTGGCGACATCAACACTTACACAAATAAACTAAAGTTAATCCTTTGTGGTTTCCATGAGGCAGCTTTGATGAGTCATAGCGCATATTCTTACATGAACCCGGGTGTTAAATACACTATGAAATATACAACTGTAAACGGAGTTTCTGAATTTTAAGCAATTATTTATATTTGCCAATAATATAAGTAAGCAGCGAAGAAATGGAGAACAACATTACAATATATATGCAAGAACCGGATGGTTCTGTAACACCTCACGAGGCGCCAACCGATATGGGGCTTAGTTTGATGGAGTTTTTAAAAGCATCTGAATACGACATTTTAGCGACTTGTGGCGGAATGGCATTATGTGCAACTTGCTGCGTGGATGTTTTGGAAGGCGAAGAAAAACTTAATGAAATGACGGATGATGAATATGCAATGTTAGATACCTTGCCAGATTTATTACCAAACTCTCGTTTAGCCTGCCAGTTACAGCTTAATAATAATATGGACGGATTGAAAGTTAAACTTCACGGTGTGAGTTAATTTAATCTTTTGATAAAACAATAAAGGCGATGCAAATGCATCGCCTTTATTGTTTTATCTATAATGAGATGCTAAAATGAAACCGCTAGTTTTTGAATCTTTTTCCGTCATTGCGAGGCACGAAGCAATCCTGCAACTATCGCTAAGCAAATAAATTATCGCTTTAAGATTGCTTCGTACCTCGCAATGACGAGTTGAACTAAAGACAATTGAACCTATCTAATTTCTACTCTTTTCGTTTCTACATTCCAGCCGTAAACTTCAATCGCATTCTTTTCATTGCCAGTATATTCTACTGTAACCGTTTTGCTTTCGCCCGGTAAAATGCTGATGTAATTATCAGAATAAAACGCTGGTAAAACTCTTTTGCCTGTTGCGCTATTGATTAACGCTACTCTGTTAAAAAATGCTACCGGATTTCCTTTTTCGTTACTCAAGGTTACCACAACTTTTCCTTTTGATCTTTGAGTTGCGATGATGCTTACCGGAGTTGTTTTCATTTTTTGCAAACCAGCGTATTCACCATCTTTGCCTGGTAGCCAATAAAAATTATCGCTCAATACTTTTTTATCTGCATTTAAGATTTGTAGAGATACAAAAACACCCTCTTTCTTTTCAAGCTTTTCTAAGAAAGTATTCATCGGAAAAAAGCGCCTAACAGATGATGGTCCGATGCTATTAAACACTTGCGAATAGAAATATTCTTTGCCTTCCATATCAAAAGCACTGGCTTTAATCATTAAATTATCCAGGTTTTTGAAGCCATTATTTACAACCGTAACCATGCTATCAATAGGATTCATCATAATTTGTAAAGGTTCGCTTCCCTTGCGTAAACCATATAAACAGGCATTTGGATCGAGGTAATAATCATACATCTGGCCGCGAAGTGCCGTCCATGGATTTTGCGTTTTCCAGATGATTGAACCTGTATACCAATCCCACATTTTATTTGAAAAACCTTCCATAAGCGAACGATATTGGTTGTAATTAACCAACTGCGCTTTCATTGCGAAATCTTCGGCATTTTTAGCTTTTCCATAAGGATTTATATGCTCATCATAACCGATATATTTATGATAATCCCAAACAGAATCGGGCTTGCTTTTAAATTGCGGCGCAACCATATTTTCCTTCGGAATGAACCTTTCTAAAGAAACATAGTCGCCTACACCAACAGAACCAACTTCTGAGTTATAAGGGAAAGTTTGATTTGCCCAAAAACTCTTCGTATCCTGAATACCATATGGACCATCGCCGTTTCCACCTAAAGCATTAAACGACATTTCATCGCTATTCGAGAAATCAAACAAAATTCTTGTACCATCCAAGCGAGGTAGAATATCATTTTTAAGCGGTTGTAAAATATCTTCAGGAGGGGTGATTTCATTTCCACCGCACCAAAACGCAAGTGATGCATGGTTACGCACCATTTTGATTTGATCTTCCATTGCGGTTAATACCAGATTATGGTTATCCGGGTATTGTCTTCTTGTCCATTGGTCTTCCTTTTTCATTGGGTCTACCCAGCGACCATTACAATCGCCGCTGAACCAAAAATCCTGAAATACCAATAATCCATATTTATCGCAGGCATTATAAAATTCTGGTCTTTCGATTAAAGCGCCGCCCCAAATACGAATAAGATTCAGGTTCATATCTTTATGGTAACGAACTTCTGCATCGTATCTGGCATCGCTGAACCGCAGCATTGCATCAGAGATTATCCAGTTACCACCTTTGATAAAAATCTTTTGTCCGTTAACATAAGCGCCCATACTTTTGGTATGCTCGTTCCAAATGTTATCAATCTGGCGAATGCCCACATTAAGGTTTTCCTGATCTAAAACTTGACCTGAAGCTAAAAACTTAACCTCCATATTGTATAGGTTTTGCGCTCCATAACCACTTGGCCACCAAAGTTTCGGATTCTCTAATTTTAAATCGGGTAATGCAACTTCACTTTTTTTATTTGCTGCAATAACCACTTGTTTTGAAACTGTTTTACCTCCGATTACATATTGTAACGTTCCGTTAATTGCTTTTTCTGTTGGGTTTTCGACTTCGATGGTTACTTTGATAGTAGCAGGCTGTTGTTTTCCTTCGGCTAATCTTTTACCTGGAACAAGTGTTACTACGTGCGGATTAGAAATATTAATTGCCTTTGTTTTCTCGATGGTTACTTTATCCCAAATACCGGTGTTACGGTCGCGAATGGGTTGAATCCAATCCCAGCCTGCCGTATATTGTGTGGTCAAACCTTTGGCAATTGTGCCATCGCCACCTTGCCCGCCGTTTGCATTGCCCGGGTTATCTGGTGGATAAACGATTACTGCCAACCTATTTTTGCCATTGGCGGCCAGTAGTTTTGTAATGTTAAATTGCTGACGAAGATGCATGCCTTCATAAACCTGTGCATTAACTTTTTTGCCATTTAGGTAAATCTCTGCTCTGTAGTTTATGCCACGAAATTGAAGCCAAACCTGTTCGCTACCTAAAGCTTTCTCGTTGAAATCTTTAACAAACCAATAAGTATAGTGGTCATTTCCTGTTTTATAGATGTCTGGAATTTTTTCGTTATTCATTCCATAAAATGGATCGGGCACTTTATTGTTATTGAGCAATGTGGTCAGTACCGTCCCTGGAACTGTTGCAGGCATCCAGCCTGAGGTAACGAAGTTTTCTTTGGAAATTTGCGTTCCATTTCCATTAACTTCTTTTACGTTAGCGCAAAACCAACCTGAGTTTAGTTCATAACGTTGTTGTGCTTTTAGCGTAAAAGCAACCAGAATTAAAAGACCTGTAAAAATTTTCTTCATAATTATTTATTTATTTTGTCTTAGCCAGACAGGCTTCTTTCTTTTTGACGTCAAAAAGAAACAAAAACCGCCGGCTTAAAATTTTTCTATTTAAGTCAGCGGATTGGATTTGACTGTGCTAACCGAAAAATTTGTTAGGCCGGAAATTAGGAAAACGAAGATTTTGTGCTTTGGCTTAGTTAAACGTTCATGCTTATTAAAAACTTATGCCCATTATAATTTAAATACATCAAAAACCCATTATTCTAATATTATATTTCTTTGAGCTTCTCACCCGATGAAATAGAAACTTTAATTATAAACCTGATAGAACGGAAATACTTTTTGTTTTTAGCCTGAGCGAAGCGAAAGGCGACAAAAAGATTGCAGTGATAGCAGGGCTGATGACCGCCAAAAGCTTTGACGGTCATTTTCTAAAATAAAAATTACTTACCCGAAACCGGTCTATCGGCAGGTTTTACCCCCCAAGTTTTCGATGGTTTGCTACCCATAAAGATTTCCATATTGCCGCCAGCCATAATGGTTTTGTGCAACAGGAAAGATTTAGTGTAAGCCTTACCGTTTAATACAATTTTTTGAATGTATTTATTTACAGCGCTATTATTAACCACTTTCACGTTAAATGCCTTATTGTTTCCGAGTTCGATTTTTGCGTTTTTTACCAGTGGTGTACCAAAAACATAAGCTCCATTTGCAGGGTTTACCGGGTAAAAGCCAAGCGAAGTGAAAATGTACCAGGCGCTCATTTGGCCTACATCTTCGTTTCCACACAAACCATCAGGCTTCGCCGTATAAAATTCGCGGTCAATTTTTCTGATTAAATCTGCTGTTTTCCAGGGCTGACCAGCGTAAGCATATAAATACGGAATGTGGTGGCCTGGCTCGTTACCTTGTGCGTAATTGCCAATTAAGCCAGAAATGTCTGGAGAACTGCCTGCATCTAAACCAGCTGGTACAATAAACAGCGAATCTAACTTATTCAAAAATGGTTTATCACCGCCAAAAAGTTTTATTAAACCTTCTACATCTTGCGGAACCAACCAAGTGTACTGCCATGCATTTCCTTCGGTATAATCATCACCGCGGTGTTTTGCAGCAACCGGACTAAAAGGCGAGCGCCACTTTCCATCGGCTGTTTTGCCACGCATAAATTGAACATCTTTATCGAAGTATTCTTTGTAGAGTTGTGCTCTTTTTGAAAAGTATTTATAATCTTCGGTTTTGTTTAAAGCTTTTGCCATCATGGCGATACAATAATCGTCGATAGCATATTCTAGTGCTTTTGCAACCGATTCTTCAACCTTATCTGACGGAATAAATTTTAACTGTTGTATGTATTCGATACCGTTAGTTTTTTGCAAAGCAGATTGTTTTACTGCCTGATAAGCCAGGTTTACATCAAAACCACGATAACCTTTAAGATATGCATCTACAATAACCGGAACGGCATGATAGCCAACCATGGTATTCGTTTCGCTTCCCATTAAATGCCAAACCGGAAGTTTGCCTTGCTGCTTGTAAATAGCCAACATTGTATTGACCACATCGCTAATTTTATCCTGGTGAATAATGGTAAACAATGGATTTGCAGCACGGTAAGTATCCCAAAGTGAAAAAGTTGTCAGGTTGTTAAACGAAGCATTCTTGTAAACCTGTTTATCTGTACCTAAGTAATCTTTATTTACATCGTTGTACAAAGAAGGCGCAACCATTGTGTGGTAAAGTGCCGTATAAAAAATCGTTTTTGTATTGTCAGATGCATCGATTTTAACCTTTGAAAGTTCCTTATTCCATTTAGCATCTGCAGTCTTAACGGTTGATGCAAAATCCCAGCCTGGTAATTCGGTTTTTAAGTTAAGTATGGCATTTTCTATGCTCACCGGAGATAGCGCAACCTTAATTTGAAGTTCATCATTATTTAATGAAGCAAATTCTACCGCAGCCTTAAGCTTAACGCCTTTTAAAGACTTTCCACTTTTAACGGCAGTACTATCGTAAAGAATTAAATTTTTAATGGGTTGAGATAACTTGATTACAAAGTATAAACGCTGGTCGTTTGCCCAACCCTTAGAATTTCTATGACCAACAATTGTGGTTTCATCAACTTGCTTTAATGATGATTCAACTGGTTTATCCCAACCGATGCCTTCAATTAAATCGATAATGATGTGGGGATTTTGTGCGTTTTTCTCAAATGAATATTTATGAAAGCCAACACGTTCAGTTGAGGTTAATTCTGCCTTGATTGCATACTTATCTAATAAAACACTGTAATAACCTGCTTTTGCAACTTCATTATTATGCGAAAACTTTGAAAGGTAACCATCACCATCTGGAGTTGTTCCTTTATCTACAATTAATTTGCCAGTGGCCGGCATTATCGAAACATCGCCTAAATCGCCAATACCAGTTCCGCTTAAATGTGTGTGGGCAAAGCCTGTAATTGTATTACTAACATAATTGTAGCCACTGCACCAATCCCAACCTTCCATAATATTGTTTGGCCCTAATTGTACTGCACCGAAAGGCACATTTGCACCTACAAAAACGTGTCCGTGTTTGGCTGAGCCTATTAATGGATCTACAAATTGTGTCAGGCTATTTTTTTGTTGGGCAAAAGTATTGAAGCCCAAAAGCATAAAGAGGATTAAGTGTAGTTTTTTTAATTGCATTATGGTATGATTTAGGTGGTTAAAAATCAGTTACTAAAACGTTTTACCGATTTTTATCCTATATTGATTTCTTGCCTAAGATATATATTTATTTAGAAATTTCTAAAACCACTACATTATCGATTTCCTGATTTGAAAAACCAGTGGTGATTTCTACATTACCTTTTTGGTTTACGAATTTTACTGGTGATTTATCTTTAAGCAAATAGGCCTTTTTGATTTTCTTAAATGGAAATTGGCTAAGCTTAACCGAAGTGGTTTTATCATCTAAAACATGAATGTAAACCCTACTGTCGGTTTGTGTAACACTACCCCAAGCTTGCGGCTTAACAAAGCCTGCTTTGGTACCATAAATGCTTTCGCCATAAATTTTTAGCCAATCGCCCATTGCACTTAGCCTATCCTGAAATTCGGGCTGTATTTTTCCGCTTGGCATTGGCCCGATGTTCAGTAGTAAGTTAGCGCCTAAACTAGATGCTTTAACCAGCATATTTACAAGTTGCTTCTTACTTTTATAAGTGGTATCACTTAAGTTATAGCCCCATGAATTTGAAATGGTTTCGCAGGTTTCTAATGGTAACTTATCTGATGCTTTTTGAAAACTTAAACCCGAACTGTTTTCTCCGGGTAAATCACGCTCAAACATTTGAAAATCCTCTCCGGCAAAGGGCGTTAAATGGTGGTTATTCCCAATCATACATTGGGGCTGGAGTTTATGAATTAAGCCGTAAATTTCATTGTACTTCCAATCCAATCGTGAAGACCTGTCGGCTGCACCTTCTGGTTGCGTTTGATCCCAATGCCCATCGAACCAAATCCCTCCTATTTCACCATAATTGGTTAACAGTTCGGTTAACTGATTCTTCATAAAAGCGAGGTAACTTGAGTAATCACTTTTGGCCTTTCTACCCGAATGCTGTCCGGTTCTTCCGGTTTCGTAAGGATAATCGTCTCTGCGCCAATCCAGCAAAGAATAGTAGAAATAAAGTTTAATGCCTTGTTTGTGGCATTCATCCGCAACCATTTTAACAATATCCTTTTTGTAAGGCGTATTCATAATGTTGAAGTCGGAATATTTTGTGTCCCATAAACTAAAACCATCGTGGTGCCTGGTAATTAAAGTAATGTATTTCATACCTGCGTTTTTTGCCAGGCTTACATAAGCAGCTGCATCAAAATCAACAGGGTTAAAAAAATCTTTCAGATTGGTATAGTTGTGAACGGTTAGCTTTCTATCGTTCATTACCCATTCGCCGCTACCGGGAATGCTAAATGGCCCCCAATGTATAAATAAGCCAAAACGGGCATCTGCAAACCATTTCCGCTGTGCTAAATTTGCCTGTGTTGGAACATAGTCTTGTGCAGATAAACAGCATCCACAGAGCAAAATAATTGCTGACAATAAAAGTTTTTTCATTGTTATTGGTCTAGATTTTATTGACTTGAAAGAAATTTTAATCTATACTGGCGGTTTCTTTAACCGGTTTTCCAATTACTTTGTAGTTTCCATCACCCTTTAAAATGGCAAGCATCTGGGTTTGGTTATTGAAAACAGATTTCGCCGCAGCTAACTCTTTATCATACTGGAAACTCTGTTCTATTCTGCCCTTTTCGTAAAAATAGCGACTGATAATCTGTGTTTCTAAAACCCTTTTAATTTCTGCTTTGTGGTTGGTTAAATCTGTTTTCTTAGCGGAAGTAAGTTTGCTTTTCAGGTTATCCAAATCTGCCTTTACTTCGGCGGTTTTATTTTCTTTATCAGCTTCGTAACGCAATTCGGTTAATAACCTTTCCGTACGACTTTGGTAACTTAGATCTTTTTCGGCTAAGCTTGCAGAAAAAGCGGTGTAATCCGCATCACTTATTTGAAAATTTTTAGCGGATTGAATGCTTGGCTTATCTCTTCTAAAATGATTGGCATAGTTAAAAAACAGGCTTTTATTTAACATAGTAATCGTTATCGGACTTAATTTCTCTGCACCGACAACAATATCAGGATATACGCCATTGCCACTATATACATTTCTACCACCTCTAGTTTGGTACATGGTAATTGTAGAATCTGCAAATCTATCTACAGAACCATCTGCATTTCTATGTGCGTAATCTAGTTTTTGGATGCATCTACCAGATGGTGTATAATATTTAGCAACCGTAACTTTAACCAAACTATTATAGGGCAAGTTAAAGGTTTGCTGAACCAAACCTTTGCCATAACTACGCTGACCAATTACAATGGCTCTGTCTAAGTCTTGTAACGAACCTGCAACGATTTCAGAAGCTGATGCAGAATTATTATTCACTAAAACAACCAATGCAACATTTGGCGAAATTGGCATATTCATGGTTTTATAGTTGATGGTTTTCTCTGCATTCTTTCCTTTTTGCGTAACCACCAATAAATCTTTATTAACGAAAAGATTTACAATTTTAACCGCTTCCTGTAAAATACCGCCTCCGTTATTACGCAAATCGAGTACAATACCCCTCGGGTTTTCCTTGTTGATATTAACCAAGGCATCTTTAACTTCCTGTCCGGAATTTTCTAAGAATTTATCCAATTTGATATAACCTATTCCATCGCCAACCATGCCTGCATAAGTAACGTTTGGTTGTTTTATCTCCTCCCGAACAAGTTTTTTAGAGATTTCCTTACCATCGCGAAGCAAAACTAAATCTACCGCTGTACCCTTTGGTCCACGGAGCAACTGACTAATTTGCGCCCTATCTTTGCCTTTGGTTTCGATACTATTGATTTTAATAACCTGGTCTCCAGCCCTAATATCTTGTTTGTTTGCAGGATAACCTTCGCTTACTTCATTTACAAAAAGCTTTCCATCAATGAATAAAGTACCCGCACCAATACCACCGTATTGTGTGCTTACGTACTTAAGTTTGTAATCTTCTATTTCAGATTCGGGAACATATTCTGTATAAGGGTCGAGGCTTTCTAACATCGCATCGATACCTGTTTTCATTAAGCCTGGCGCATTGGTTTCATCAACATAGTTGATGTTAATTTCCTTATATAAAGAGGCAAAAATATCCAGGTTTTTAGATACCAGAAACAAATCTTCTTTAAAAGAAAAGGATAAAATTGCGATACCAGATACGGCAGCAATGATTAAGTATTTGATTTTTTTCATCCCCTTATGATTGAAACTTTATGGGTAGTGCGAATTGTCAACTACCTAAAAGATTATTGATTTATACATTGTAAATGTACAAAAAGGGATAAAGATTAAAAACAGCTTAAAAGGCGAAAGCGTAATTTAATCGTTATTGAAATGTCGTTTTTATGGATATGAATTAAAGTCTGTTGCCTTTAGTATCAGCAAGTGCTTTTTGAATGGTAAATTCTACATAAGTGCGATCGCGTTTAACCAGCTGCATAATATCCTGCACCAACTTATCTTCATTACCCGGGGTAAAATCTAAAGGCGCATTAACAAGATCGCGATACTTTCTAAAGAACTTAATTTTTACTTTCTCTGCGTTATCTTTTGTAAGTTGAAAATTTGCCATTTCTATTTCGTTTGATGCAAAAGTAAAAAATATTTAGGCGTAGTCTAATTGTTTTCGCACATAAAATGTAAAATTTTTTATTGCCTGAAAATTTCTCGCATGATAATTGTGTTAAAAGTGCGTTATAGTTCAAAAAACCCAAAATATCGAAAAAATTAAACACAATTAAAATGAAAAAACTAATCTTCTCTATTGTTTTCCTAACCATTGGTTGGGCAACAGCACAGGCCCAAACATTCAATTTAGGTTTAAAGGCGGGTGTTAACCTTGCAAAAATGAATGCTGATTTTGCAAGCGATGAAAACCGTCTAGGTTACCAAGTTGGAGCCTGGGCCAGAATTGGTGGTGCAAGTTTTTATGTACAACCAGAGGCTTACATTGGCAGCAAAGGAAATAAATTTATCAGTTTTACAAACAATAACAATACTGAAGTTGCAGCAGAAGGTAAGGTTAAATTTACCACTTTAGATATCCCGGTATTATTGGGTACAAAGTTTGGCGCTAAAAACTTAAATTTTAGATTAATGGCTGGCCCGGTTTTATCATTAATTCTTGATGATAGCTCAACCTTTAGCTCAGCTTACCAACAAGCAACTGATTTTAACAATTACAAAAACCAAGCTTTTGGTTTACAAGCGGGTGCAGGTGTAGATGTTGGTGCAATTTCTGTTGATTTACGTTACGAAGCTGGTTTAACGAACATCAGTAAAAGTGAAAAATACAAACAAAACCCTAACTTATTTCAATTGAGTTTAGGTTTCAAAATTTTGTAATTAGAAATTACAGAGCAAATAAAAAAAGCGGCCAATGGCCGCTTTTTTTATTTAATTATTGTTAAACTGCCACTTAGTTTACCACATTCGGTTTTTAAATCAATTAAATAATAATAAATACCAATTGCTAATGACTTACCATTATTGGTGCCATCAAATTCTTTAATATATCCTTTTGAATTGAAAACCCGTTCACCGCTTCGGTTAAAAACAGAGAAATCAGCATTCGGATAATTTGCAGCTCCGGAAATTTTCCAAGTATCATTTATTCCATCTCCATTTGGTGTTATTGAATTCGGAATTTGTAATAGTTTATTTTCAAGCCGTGTAAAATCAATACTTTCTGAGTTAACGACACAGCCAAATTTATCAGTGACTATCAAAGTGTATTTATCAGGCTTTACATTTTCAATGTTTAATTCTTGCAAGACACTAATTCCCTCGGGATTTACCCAACTGTAAGAATATGGCTCAGTATTCCCAATAATTTTTAAACCTGATGCACTTATTGTTTTACCATCGCAACTAATAAATTGTTCCATTTTAGAAAGGTCAATTATTGGTGAGGTGGATATACCAACATTAAAAGTTCCTGCAACGTTTGTGCAACCGTTATTATTTGATGCCATTAGCGTGTAATCTCCTGCAGAAATATTTGAAAGTATTTGTGTATTACCAACAACATTTCCATTTTTATCTGTCCAAATATACTCAGTTGGTGATTCAGTTTCGAAGCTCAGAATCTCAATACTTCCATTTTTATTATTGCAACTTGCCGGATTAATTTTACTTGATTTTACTTTGTATGATACTGCCAGATTTTTAATTGTGTAACTTACAGACACTACTTCACAGCCACCAGGCTGACTAGCTTTTAGTTGATATGTACCTGCAGAAGCATTTTTTAAATCTCGTTCATTGCTAACAAATTCATTTGATGAGTTGTACCAATTGAATACACTAGCATCACTAACGTTTACGTTTAATATACTACCGTTGTTAGCTCCGCAAAAAACATCTTTTATGTTTTTAGAAGCATCATTAATTATAGGTTTAGAAAATGTAGAAGTTGCACCTTCAGTATTTGTCCCAGTACTAGTTATGCCGCCTGATATTAATCCAGAATACCTCCAAGCACCATTGTTGTCTGTTGCCAGTGTTGCTATCCAAGTTTTACCCTGGCAATCAGCACATTCATCATCATAAAATAGTTCTATAATCGAATTAGGCAAATAAATACCTGATGCAGAGTTGGCTGTTATTAAATCTATTTTGGATTGAGTGATCACTTTCCCACTTGGAAGATCTTTAAATTCAATTGCAGATTTCCGATTACAAAAAATGCTATTCTTTAATATCGAAACGGGATAGGAAAAATCGACCTGAATTGCTTGTTCGTTGTATGCAATAATGTTTTGCTCTGATAACGAAACTCCACCAATTACACCAGCCCCACAATTATAAAGTTCTATTCCATATTTAATATTGCCAAAATTTTGATTGAGCGAATTCGTACCGATGTAATTGTGTTGAATTTTATAACCACTATTTATATTATCAAGCACAATACCTTTTTGTTGAGCAACGATATAATTATCATTAACTTTCAAACTAACATCCCGTCCATTCATAAAAATCCCAGTTGATAGTTCCGAGGGGAAGCTTTTGGTTTTTGTTATATCAAAGCCAATTGTATTGAATGAGACATTAACATTACCCCTCATCCCTCCTAATGAAATTGCATTAGAATTAGCGCTAACAACATTCCCAAATCTATCATCAGCACCTCCAATTGTTGAATTTTGTAAATAACTTAAATCAATCCCTACAACATTCCCTGCCGCAATAGTTCCAGATGGGTCTAAACCTATAATATTGGCGGAGATAATGATATTCTCTAAGTTATTCGGAGTAGTTGGAGATATAACTGAGGTGTAATTTCCACCGAAACAATTCTGTTTATTAGGTGCTCCAACAATTACGTTTTTAGAATTTTTCAAAAATATTCCCGCTTTACGATCATCCGCAGGCACACCAATTTCAGAAAGAAAGTTACTAAAATATAAACCGTAAATATTTATATTCTCAATGCCATCTATAACTAATCCATGGTAAAAAGGGCTAGAAGCTCTAACCAATTTCACCTTAATGTTTTGGCTACCAAAAAATGCTGATGACTGAGTTGTAGCATCGATTGTGATATTTGAAGTTAATGCTGGAAGTTCTTCAGTCAAACTGATTGTAACATCATCAATATTAAAAGTGGGGAGATTAAAAAAAATATTGTCTGGAACGGCTGAACCATTTGCATTCGCATCTAAAATCGCTTGACGCAATGAACCTATTCCGGCATTTGCATTATTGTAAACCGTAAATATTGCGGCATTTGTTTGAATATGAATAAAAAGTAATGCCAAATAAATCCTAACAAACTTCATGACACAACAAGATACAACATTTGAAATTCGCTTTAACAAAAAAAGGTCTCGATTAAACCGAGACCTTTAAAAATTATTCAATTTATTATTGATTAGCCGTATTATCAAGCAGTGGCCTGTTAGCTGCTGTTGCCGAAGTAACAGTCATATCGCCTCTAGCACCAACTGTGTAAGTTCTTCCGCCTAAAAAAGCAACAACTCCATTAGTTGTACCATTTCTTGAAATGATATTTGTTGCTGATGATGGATATCTAACATACAATTCATAACTACCTATCGGAACGGGTACAAATGAAGAACCGGTTTTATAGCCAATATTTGTCGCTACGACAGTTTCTACAGCTGTTACTGAGTTTTTTATAACCAGATTCATTCCCGATGTACCATTCGGAATTGCATTAACAAAACGAACATAAGAAACAGTATTTAGGGCCGTTGCATTAGGTAATATATCCTCTAACACAAAAGATTCAGCAGTTTTAGTAGTGCTATTGTAAACTCCACTAGTATAAAAAGAATAGTATTTACCGTTAGTTAATGACGGGCTAACTTCTGATATAGATACATTTGGATTTGTCGTTGCAGTTGAAGAAACAATTCCATTAATTTTATATGTACCACCAGTTATAGCACTGTAATTAGATGCTGGATATACACCTCCGTAAGCAGTACCAGCTGCGTTTTCTGCACCAGTAGCACTTAGAATACCTGAAACCTTTACACCGTTTGCATAAAAATTAACAGAAGGGGCACCTGCTGCAAAATTGAAATATTTTATTCTTGCATTGTTGGCTGCATCTAAAGGCAAATCTATCACTTGAATTGAATTATCTTTTTTACAAGACAAGCTAAAAACTGAAGCAAGTGCAACTGTCAGTAAGCCAATATATTTAATTTTCATAATGAACGATTTAAGGTTGAATAATCCAAGTTGGCTTGGTATGATAATCAGTGGCTAACCCACCAATAACTCCTAATGCAGTACGGTTCCAAACATATTCTGAGTTGTAACGAGGTCTAATTCTGTACGCTGGTTTACCTGCATTTTCAGAATAAAGCGTTACTGGAAATACATATCCTAAATAAATTTGCTTGCCAGTTTCAGGATCAGCATCAGTATAATGATATCTTCTCATGTCCATCCAAGTTTCTAAATGCCCCCAACCCCATTGCGCAATATATTTCTGACACATAATTTGTGTTAATGTTAAACTAGCCGAGGAAGTTGGAACAATTAAAGGTGAGCTTAAGTAAGCTGTTTTCTCAGCACTTGTAATTTGAGTAGGTGTTTGATTATCTTCAATATTTCTAGCATTAACAAAATCAATGTGTGTTGAAATACCGTTAGTGTATGCAGTTAAAGCGGTTGCTTTATCACCCTTTTTAAAGGCAGCTTCGGCTTTAATAAATTGTAACTGAGAATAAGTCATTATTGGTAGCTTACATTTATCAGAAAAAATGTATCTGCCTTGTGTATTTGCCGCTGGTGCAGATACTGAGGCAATATTCCAAAAATTATTAGGAAGTTGTGATGCAGTAAATGCTCCCGTTCCGGCTGCTGTAACAATTCCTCTATATACGCCATCTGGTGATGGTGCTAACATTCTGCTCATACGAGGATCGTTTACACCTGTAAATTGCGTTCCGTTCATCAAATTCACAATGAAAGGTGTTTGTCTGTAGGTTTGCATATTACCTCTAGTTGGACCTAGGAAATTCCTATCATCATTACCTGTAATACCGGGATAAGCCATCAAAGCATCATCAGCACTACTTGTAAATGATTTATCAACTGCCGCAATTACATCATCTGGTTTGTAAGAAGCCTTATTACTGTAGTGATTTAAATTAAGTGCCAGCATACCATAAGCTAATTTTAGCCATTTGTTGCGATCACCTTTGTAAATCAAATCAGTTTTACCTAAAAATGCAGCATCAACAGCACCATCAGTTCTTTGCAAATTTGCAATAGCTGATGTTAACAGGCGTTGAACTTCTTGATAAGCATACTCTTGACTGTCGTAATCAAACACATATTTTGTCGGATCGATAGCTTGCTTAACAATGATTTCTCCATGAATATCAGTTAATGTTTGCCATCCCCAGGCTTTTAGAATCTGTCCAACACCTAATAAATCCCAGCGCTGCTCAGCCTCAGCCTTGGTGTTCATATCCACTAAGTTTTGGCCAAAACTCCAATAAACATCTCTCCATAATTGAGCTCCGTTATCTGATGCAGGATCATACCCTTGTAAGTCCCAAGTTGTACCAGCAGTTGTTGAGGTCCAGTTTTGTGTATATCTACCGATAAATCTTCCATCGTATTGTGGCGCAGTAACCATCCAATGTAACATTGGCGATAAATATAAGTTAGCCGTAACCGTTTGAGGGGCATTTGGATTAGTATTTACATCCAGATATTTTTTACAACTACTAACAGTGAATAAAAGTCCGGTTAGTAGTATTAAATATATTTTTTTCATAATCTTTTCTATTATAATCCGATCTTAATTCCAAAGTTTAAACCAATTGGCATTGGGAAGTTTCCATAATCGATACCTGCTGCTCCAGAACCGCCAACCGCAGCAGTATTACCATTAACTACTGGATCTAAACCTGTATAATTTGTAAGTAAGAATAAATCGGTACCCGTAACGAAAACACTGGCACTTTTAACAAATTTTTGCTTACGGAGTAAGGTTTGTGGCAATCTGTAATTAAATGTTACAT
The DNA here is from genome assembly GCF_032678425.1 of Pedobacter aquatilis. Taxonomy (GTDB): domain Bacteria; phylum Bacteroidota; class Bacteroidia; order Sphingobacteriales; family Sphingobacteriaceae; genus Pedobacter; species Pedobacter aquatilis_B. Next base: position 1,131,196 of record NZ_JAVTSG010000001.1, read on the forward strand.
CACGGAGTCTTATCCAATTGATGTCTTTTTCGATGAATAATTCTTCACTTACGGTTGAGTAAAAACCATTTTGATAATATGGCACGAAAGAAATATTGTTAGCAGTAGGCGTAGCAGTATTTTCTCTTCCATCTTGTAAAACACCAGGGATAATTCTTGGTGTCATTCTATCTAGTGTATTTGTACTTAAACCAAGTGTGGTTAGAAAATGCTGGGTAGCATTTAGAACATCACCACCTTTTCTAATATCTAATAAGAAAGAAAGTGACATGTTTTTGTAAGTAAAAGTGTTTGTTAAACCGATAGAGAAATCAGGTTGTCTATCGTAACCACCTTCAATAAAAGTTGTAGAGCGTACCGGAATTCCAGTTGTTGGGTTAATTAATAGTTGCCCGTCCTTATTTCGAAGATAGAATAAACCAGTTAATGAGCGTGTTGAAAAACCAGGTGTATTTCCATTACGAACGTTTGCATATAACCATGTATCAGACACATAAGATTCTGGCAAATCATTAGGTAATGATAAAACCCTACCCTTTGCAGATTCAAAATTGGCCAAAACATCCCAGTTAAAATCTTTCGATTTTACTGGCGTTCCACGCAAAGTAATCTCAATACCTTGATTTCGTGTTGAACCACCATTTAAGTTTAATAAAATAAATCCTGTTGCATAACTACTTCTAATATCATTTACAATTTGATCTGTCGTTTCCTTACGGTAAACTGTTACATCCAAACCTAAACGATTATTTAAAAATCCAAGTTCTGCTCCGAATTCGTAAGATTTAGCAAATTCAGGCTTTAATCCAGGATTTGGTCCCGTAAAACCATATCCATAACCACCACCAGCTGTAGTTTTATTTTCTAATGTTGGCACGTAGGCGTATGGTCTTGCATCTTTACCAACATTTGCATATGCCGCTCTTAATTTACCATAGTAGAAGATATTTTTTAGACCCTTAAAGGCAGGAACATCTGTAAAGACAAAACTTCCCTGTACTGAAGGATACCAAAATGAGTAACGATCAATCGGGATAGTTGAGGTACGGTCATTTCTAATTGTTCCTGTTAAGAACAAATAGTTTTTATAATCGAAAGTAGCTCTTGCAAAGAAACTCACCAAACGGCGTTGACTGATTGATGTTCTATTTAACTTAGTTGCAACATTATTTAGTGAGTTAAAATTTGGATCAAGGAAATTTTCTCCATAACCAGCATCCACATTTGATTTTAAATTTTGCAATGAGTTACCAATTGTTGCATCAAATGAGATCGCATCAGTAAGTTTTTGCTTATCAAAATTTATTAAGTTTTGTAAGTTGATATTTCTCGTAACATCATTAGCAATATCAATAGTTCCACCTCTGCTAAATGCTGAAGCACTCTCCGGATGACGAACAATTAAATTTTGGTTCGTGTAAGAATCTACACCGATATTAGTTTTAATGTTTACCCAACTGAAAGGTGTAATCGTTAATCCTAAATTTGAAAGGATTCTATTCGTTTTTGAGTTAATAATATTCTTATTTATATTGAAATAAGGATTATCAATCTCAGCATTTCCTGCAGAACCAAATGCTAATAACTTTCTTGTACCTGCAGGAGTTAAATAATTTGTTGCATCATCGGTTTGCGGCCAAACCAATAAACCTAATAAAGGACCAATGCTTCCTTTTAATGGCTGATCGTTTACTGAATAACTATAGTTCATCGATAAGTCAGTTTTCAGCCAGCTATTTATAATACCTTGCGAAGCTCCAGTTAAGTTAATTCTTTGATATGCAGAATTAGGAACAACACCTTCTTGATCTGTATAGGATGTTGAAATACGGTAATTAACCTTTTCTGTGCCACCCTCAAAAGCTAAATTATGTCTTTGAGTAAAACCCGTTTGAAAAAAGTCTTTAACATTATCAAAAAATTGAGTTCCTGCAGCATACTCAGGACCAAAATATTGATAAATATTATTTAGAGTTGATACGGAATTAGGTACACCACCCCCACCTAAACCATACTGTTTTTGTATTTCTGGATATTTTCTAGTTGTTTCAACTCTAAAACTGTTACTGTAATTAATAGCACCTGCACCTGCTTTTGCTCTTTTTGTTGTGATAACGATAGCACCATTAGCTGCATCAATACCATATAAAGCAGCAGCTTCTGGCCCCTTCAAAACCACTAAGCTTTCTATGTCTTCAGGGTTAATATCTGCAGAACGGTTTGTGAAATCAACTCCTCTGTTGCTAAATGCTGTATTTGAACTTGCATCTGATACAAACGCCGAAGTGTTTAAGGTCTTATTATCAATTGGTAAACCATCCACAATCATTAAAGGCTGATTACTTCCACTGATAGAACTCACACCACGTATCGTGATTGATGAGGATGCACCCGGCACACCTGATGAGCTAGTAACTTCGACACCAGCAACTCGCCCTTGTAAAGCATTAATAAAGTTTTCACGTTGCGTTTCAGCAATTGCTGCGCCACTTACCGTTTGCTGCGAAGTACCTAATTCGCGTTTTTTAACCGTGTTACCTAGTGCCGTGATTACAACTTCATCCAAGCCTTTTGAATCGGTTTGCATCGAAACGTTGATAGTCGTATTTGTGCCGACTGTTCTTTCGGTAGTTGCATACCCAACATAAGTAAATATTAAAACGTCGGTTTTGGAGGCTCTAATTGAATAGTTTCCGTCTCCATTGGTTTGTGTTACCAAGGTGCCACCTTTTATTTTAATGGAAACACCAGGTATTGGTCCGTCGGCAGACGTAACCTTACCAGTAACTGTTATTTGTGCAAAAGCATGAGCCAGCAACAAAAACGTACCAATAAAAGTTAATAGTAGTTTTTTTTTCATAAACTGCCTTTAAAGAATAAATAAATTTGATTAGTTGTTTAGCTTGTTAGTCAATTTAAAACACGCACAATACCGCATGTTTATCAATATTTTAGCTAATATCATAAATGTTTTTCAATAAGTGAGCAAACATTATTAATTATTATTTACAACCAGCAACACATAATTGCATAAAACCGCAAAAACACGCAATTATTCAATATTTTTTTTACATTAGTAGAAACCAAACCTATATGCTCAAAAAAGAACGACATGATTTTATTATGCGCCAAATCAATCTGCACAACAGGGTGCTTACATCAGATTTGGTTCAGTTACTAAATGTATCAGAAGATACCATTCGAAGAGATTTGCAAGAGCTTGTTGATTTGGGCAAACTGTATAAGGTTCATGGGGGTGCGCTATCTAAATCTTATCATTCTTCATTTGACGATAGCACGGTGTATGCCCGGGACAGCAAAATTATTATCGCCAAGAAAGCTACAAGTTTAATAAAAGATGGCATGGTTGTTTTAACCGGAGGCGGAACAACTGTACTGGAATTTGTAAAGCAATTACCAGAGAATTTAGAGGCCACATTTTTTACGATTAGTCCATTGGTGGCGGTTGAACTAGCCAAATACAACAATATTGAAGTGATTTTAATTGGGGGTTCTTTTTCTAAAAATTCTCAGGTTTCTTACGGCGGAAGCGTTATTAATCAATTATCAGAGATAAAGGTTGATTTATGCTTAATGGGAACAAGTGCGCTCCATCCAGATGAGGGTATGACCGATACAGATTGGGAAATTAATCAGTTGAAAAAAGCAATGCTTGCTGCTTCAAGAAAGTCGGCGGTATTGTGCATTTCTGAAAAATTAGACATCTCGCTCCGATTAAAAGTTTGTCCTATAGAAAGCATTAGCTATTTAGTTACAGAATTAAATGATGATGATGAATTACTTCAACCTTATCTATCTAAAAGCGATGTAAACATTTTATAACAAAAGCCCCGAAAATATTCGGGGCTTTCTACTTTATAATAGACGAAACTTAATTTACAGCTATATCTTTAGCTGGCATGTTGGTTTCGGGATTTTTAGGAAGTGATATCTTTAAAATTCCATCGGTATAATTAGCCGAAATATTCTCGCTAATTACTTTTCCATTTAAGGCAAAAGCTCTTTCGAAAGCACCGTTGCTGTATTCTCTTCGACTAAACTTTCGCTCCGATTCACTATCCTCCTTCGGCGTGTAAGAAATGGTTAGAACATCATCTTTGGTTACTACTTTTAAATGTTCCTTAACCAATGCCGGGGCATAAAGATGAATGATAAATTCCTCATCCGTTTCTTCAATATCTGCCGCTACACTTCTAAGCTTGCTAAAAAAATGTTCTGCATGGCGGGCAAATCTACCATGATGATTAAATCTTCCACCCCTTGCTGCCCAACCTCTATTCATTTTGCCGTTACGGCATCTATCTTCGTTATACATTTTGTTATTTTTTTAATTTTTTAAATCTGTTAATTAATCTGAAATTCCATATTGTGTTTTCGGAATCCCTAATAATTGGGTTATGATACTTGCGTATGGATAAGCCGGCGAAAAAACAGCATAATCAAATTTTAGTCCTTTGATTTGACCAACGATATTGTCGATAAACTTCATTGGCTCTAATAAAGCCGTTATCAAACCTGATTTTTGGCTTTCATTATTGCGCTTGCTAAACACATCCAAATCTGTGGCATAAGCTTTAAAGTCTGCACCGATGTTTTCTATAGGCTGTTTAAATTCATCCGAACTAAAAAATGTAACCTGCTCGCCACGGGTAATCATTTCGCTGGCTAAGTTTAAAATCGGTTTAACCTCATTCTGCAACGGATTGCTTAAAAATAAAACTTGTGCCATATGATTACTTTTTTAAACTGTCAATCGGTGTAATTACATTTTCGTTAGTCTTTCTGTTATGATGACTAAAACCATGATGTCTGTTGTATTCCTGGCAGCAATCGTGTTCGCGATAATGTCTGTTTTTAAAATCTAATCTATCCCGATATCCATTTTGAACAGCCAAAACATTTAAGCTGTAAAACGTTGCGCCTGCAACTGCCAACGCTAATAATATTCTAAATGCTTTCATTGCTTAATAATTTATGTTAATGTTTTGAGCCTGACCACTTCCCTGTATTGTAGGTTTGTACCATTGATTATCAATCGGAACGATGTTAGAATAATGGTTTTCAAAACCTTTAAAATGCTCCATAAAATGCCTGCGTTTTCGGTGGGCAAACACCCGTATCACCATGCCAATTACCATTGCAATTAATATAAATTTAAATATGAATGGTATGAAGAATGCGGCTGTACCAAGTACAATCCCGAATCCTATTGCTTTTAATATCTTCTTCATTTTCTTATTTCCTGTTATTTAAATAGGTAGACGATAGAAGTTTATTTTTACTTTAAATAATTTGATTTTTTTTCACCACCTAAGAAAGTCTCGCCCTATGAATTTGCCATAGAATTGAGTTTCTGCAATCACATTCTCCTTGAAGAGCGGGAAGTTTATGATTGTGGGTTTAACCTTGAGCCTGTGTAATGGAGAAAAAACACCACCAACTTCGATAGTTGCGAGGACTGGCATAGCAGATATTTGTAGTAAAAAACGAAAAACTGTGTACAGTTTCGATCATAAACCACTAAACAAAATAATTTTCAGCTGTGTGGAGGTTTTGTGAAGTGGAAAGCGCCTAACAAATTATTTTCGAAAACAGTTTATCGAATTTTTACACAAATAGATGCAAGCCTTGAACTTTTGCTTCTTTTGGTTCAAGCCAAAAGAAGATCGCCAGTCTGGCTAAGGCAAAAGACAACGAAAACCAAAAAAGCCAGCTTTTCAGCTGGCTTTTAAATTATTCCTTATTACGATGTCCCCATCCTCCACACCTGCGTTTATATTCTTCTTTAAACTTTGCCCGTTGCTCCTCATCCATACTATCCCATTTTGAACGTAAATCCCAGGCTTTTTCTCTAAAACGGTTTCCCGGACCGCCGCCGCCTTTGTTAAAATTACCAAATAGCAACCTGCATAAAACCAATAAACCCAGAGCCTGCCAAAAATTCAATCTTCCGGCATGTACAACTTCAGGCAAAATCCAGTTCCACAAATACATTACAATAAAGCCTAAAGCAGTTGCGATTAAAGCCACCACAGGTAAAAAGAAAATAAATTTCTTGCCCTTACTAAACTTTCTGTTTCTCATCTCCCACTAATTAATAGTTTATAAATTCTTGATATAAATTTTGTAATCGACTCCGTAAATGCTTTACAGCATAGCCTTTTCTCGATATTAAAGTCTTAATGTTCTCTCCTGTTTCATCGGCCAATTCCTGAAAAGTCCGGTCTTCCAGTTCATTTTGCACAAAAACGTAACGTTGATTTTCCGGAAGCTCTGCCAAAGCCGTAAATAATTGATCCCAAAAGAGCTTTTTTAAACTTTCTTCTTCTGGCGAAAATGATTCGGCTAGTAAAATCTCCCTGAAGTTGATTTCGCCCTCATCATCTTCATAACTCAAATCCTCAATTAGAACATCTTTTTGCTTTCGGTAACGGTCGGTAATCTTGTTTCTGGCTACACGATAAAGCCAACCACCAATCTGCTCAATTGCTCCGGCCTCTGGCTGGTTGCTCAATTGGTACCACACATCCTGCAAAATATCTTCCGCATCCTCATCCGTATTCACCCGACCACGGATGAAACTAAACAAGCGCTTGCCATAATCGGCAACCGTAGAAATTATATTTTGGGGTTCGTTTGTTGGCACTAAATTCTCTTTGTTAAACCAGTAAACGGATGAAAGCCAATATTACTTTAAATTATTTTGTTTTTTTTGAAGGAAAAAATAAATTTCAGAGTTAAAATTTAGAAAATGAATGGAAGCGGTTCTTGGCGGCTCGCGGCCCTGCTTTTCATTACAATCTTTTTTAAACTTCTGTAACGCTCCTCTTGTCGTCATTGCGAGGAGGAACGACATGGCAATCTTTTTCGTAAGCTGCTAAAAAAGTATTTCCATTGCAATCAGGTTTAAGAAACAATGGTAAAGCGCCATGGCTAGACTTACGAAGTTTAAACCCGCCAAAACGCAGAAAAACTTCGTAAGTCTAACCCGTAAGCAGCGCTATAAATCTTACTTCAAAGCAGCAGTTGGATAAGTGCCTTTATCAACAAGCAATTTAGTGTCACCTTTTAAATCAGAAACATAGATTTTACTAGCTGCAGATTTTTCCGAACCGCTGTAAAAAACTCTGTTATCAGCAGTTACAAAAACATAAGTTACATTCATACCAGCAGGTGAAATTTGCTTCACCTTTCTGTTTGCTAAATCCAAAATATAAACGGCTTCGTTTTGTTCGTCTTTTTTATCAATTGCATTAAAAATAAGATTTTCCCCGTCCTTTGTATAAAAGAAACGACTTCCGCTCGACACGCCATAATCGCCGCCAATTAAGGTTGAAATTGCTTCGGTATTTAAAACTTTTCCAGAAATATTAAATGTATAAAGGTTTGTCAAATCGTGGCCTATTAACTCATTTTCGCTTTTCCAGGTTGGTGAGTAAACATTAATTTGCGAAGCAGCATCTAAAATTAACAAGCCTTTATTATCAGGTTTAACGATACCTATTTTCCAAATATTTTGCTCATTAAAAATGTTAAAGGCAATTAAACCTCCACTTGGCGACCACATGGGCTGGTAGTAATTGCCACTATTTGCCAAAATCTGCAGTTGGCTTTTGCTTTCCATATCGGCAACCCAAATGCTTCTATGCCCGGCACTATCGGTAACGGTATAAGCCAGTTTATTTCCATCAGGAGAAATGGCAGGATTCGTGGCACCACCAAACGAAATCTGTTTCATGGTATCAATACTCGTTGCCACAATTTTATTTTCATCCTGATAAGCCAGCGCAAAATTTTTATTGCTCAATGAAACAGTATCTAAAATAGCTTTTGAAGTTGCTTCGTTAGATTGATTATTACAAGAAATAAATGCCGTTGCAAATGGAATTAAAAAGATTGCAAATCTGCCTGAAATTTTAGTCATGCACAATTTTACAAATAGTTTTTAAACAATAAAGATTCAGACTTCAAAAGCACGTAAATCTTATTATTTTATGATGTTCATGTAACACTAAGACTTGAATTAATAAGCTAAAACGTTCATATAAAAAAAGCTTAATCTTTTAATTTTTCTCTCCATCTTTTCATTTTAATAAAACGAGCTTTCTTCGCACCTTGTAGGGACCTTGTTCGAGACTTCTTCGAAAAACAGGTACTTTTTTCGAACAAGCTTCGAAGGAGCTCCGAACAAAGTGCATCCTTTTACTCTTCTTATTAATGTTATTTTTCTTTTATGCCTTAACTCTTTTTCTTATCCGCGTAACCGAAAACTTTTTGAAGCAGTGTTGTGCTTCTCGAACTGAAGTTATCCCTAATTTTTAACTCTTCTTTTGCTACTTCAATAAATAAACCTTCAATGGCTTTTTGAGTTACATACTCCGTTAAATTGGTATTTACGGGTTTTACCAAAGGCAATCTGTTGTATTGAGTAGTTAAATCGCTATAATATTTCGTAGCATTCACTTTATTTAAGCTTGTGGTTACAATCGGACTAAATTTTTGCATCAATTGTGCTGTAGTAACACGCTTAAAATACTCAGTTGCAGCATCTTTGTTTCCTAAGAGAATATTTGTCGCATCTGTTAAAGTCATTTGCTTAATTGCCGAAATGAAAATTGGTTTAGCTTCAGTTGCAGCATCTTCTGCTGCTCTGTTTAAACTTGTAATTACATTATCGCAAAGTTTGTTTAAGCCAATTCCTCTAAGTGTTCTTTCAACTTTTTGCGCTTCGGGCGGCATTAATATTTTCACAGCAAGGTTTCCAAGAAAGCCATCCTTTACCGAAAGCCTATCGGCACCTGCAGAAACACCAATTTGCAAGGCCTCTTTAATTCCTTGTCCAATTTCTAAAGTACTTGGCGTTCCATTTGCGTTGATAGTCGTGTTTTTTTCGGTTACTTTTTTAAAAATATCGCTAAGCTTGAACTGAGCATTGGCATTCAGATTTGTAAATAATATTAATGCCAGGGATGCAGATAGAATATTAATTTTTTTCATTTGTGTGTGTGTTTGGTTTTGCTATGCAAAATAACTGCCATAAAATTTATTCGTTATCAAAGATAGGGCTTTGCGGAAAATCGAAATGTCAAATTTTGCTTTCTAGTGATGCGATTAGCCCTTGAATATTTAGGAGAAATGCGCCTACTAAACCCGAATAGAGTGGAAATACTTTTAATATTGCAGCAACCCTGAATATACCGTCCTGCTGAAACCAAAGCGTACTGAAACTGCTTTTCAAATAATTACAAGCAATTAATCCCTAAATTATTAGTTTATAACCGAGCACTCAAAAATATTTTTTATACTTGAAAGATAATTTGCCTTAGCTACCCATTATTTGAAGTTTATAAAAAATACAGCTGGAAATAACCAGAAAGAAGATGCAGAATTAATTGCGGAGTATAAAAACACCGGCAATTTAGATGCTTTGGGTTCGCTTTATAACAAGTACATGCATTTGGTTTTTGGGGTTTGCTTAAATTATTTCAAAGATGAGGAGTTAAGCAAAGATGCTGTAATGCAAATTTTTGAAGAGCTGGTAAGCAAATTATTGGTGCACGAGGTTCAGAATTTTAAAAGCTGGCTGCATGTATTAACCCGAAACCATTGTTTAATGGCCTTGAGAAAATCTTCAAAGCAAAATAACGTTTCAATTGATGAGACTTTTGTGGAAAACACGGAGTTTGTGCATCTGGATATTGACAACACAAAAGAAACGCAGCTTACCATAATGGAAAAGTGCATGGAAACATTGCCCGAAGAACAGCGAAAAAGCGTAGATTTATTTTATTTACAAGAGAAATGCTATAAAGAAGTAGCTGATATTACAGGCTACGATATGCTTAAGGTTAAAAGTTACATCCAAAACGGAAAGCGGAATTTAAAGATTTGTATAGAGAAAAATAGTAGTGAATAACGATTGGTTAGATATTGATGTGCTGGAAGATTACCTTGATGGTAAGCTTGATGCTAAAGCTATGCACTTTGTAGAGCGCCAGGCATTGGAAGATCCTTTCGTAGCGGAGGCTTTGGAAGGCTTGAAGCAATCGCCAAAACGCAAACAAACTTTATCTATACTTCAGAAACAGCTTTACGATAGGGTTTCGGAAAAACCAATTAGACGAAAAATGTGGGGCATTACCACACAACGTTTAAGTATTGCTGCAACCGCAACTGTTGCCTTTATTGCCGTTAGCATTTTGTTTTTCATGCGAGAAACCAATCGCAAGAATGCTGAAATTGCATCAAGAAAATCGAACGGCGTGATGGTTGATGTTGCTCCAAAATCTGATTTAGCAGTAATAAAGCCTAAAGAGGCAGATAAAAAAGTTGGTGATGGTGTAAACACAGCCGTAATTGATAAAGCAATTGCTGATGCTAAATCCGGAGATTTAGCAAAGGACAACAAGGCGGCGGCAGTTTCTAAAAATGCTGTAGTGGCTGCACCAGTAACACAAAGCTTACCGATTAAAGCGGAAAGTGCGGCGCTTTTTGCAGAAAAGAAAGTTGCTGCTGCAGAACAAGTTGCAAATACCGACGCTGTAGCTTATTCGTCAGGATCACTTTCTGACCGTGGTTTGGTGTATAGCGGCAATGTGATTTCGCAAAGCGGGCAACCCGTATCTGGTGCTGTTATAAAGGTAGCCGGAACAAAAGCGGCAACAATAACTGATAATAAAGGATATTTTTCGCTTCCGGTAGATAGTGTGGATAAAAACAAAGAAATACTGGTAAAAGCGCAGGGTTTTGATGATAAAACGGTTACAACAGACCCCAATGCAATACGAATGGCTTTAAGCGGAAACTATTCATTAAATGAAATTTCGGTGTTAACCCGTTCAAGTGCTAAACGAAATGTAGCACCGCCTGCCGCTCCTAAAATTGTACTTAAGGCTGTAGAGAATTTAGATAAGACTTCTGGAGAAATTACAAAACCTGTTCCGGTATCGGCTGTAAACTACACTCAATATTTAGAAACCAACAATAAACTTTTCAACCCGAAAGGACCTGAGCAATTTGTTACTTTAAGCTTTAGGGTAAAAAAGAACGGACGGCCTTCGAACGTAACCGTTGTAAAATCGCTCAACAAAAAAGCTGATGCTGAAGCTAAAAGACTTGTATTAACCGGACCGGATTGGGTTTTACCTAAAAACGGAGTTGATAAGGTTGAGTTAAGTATTAAGTTCTAAAATTAAATCGCTGCGTTCGGATAAGAAAGCTCGTTATTGCGAGGCTCGAATCAATTTTAAAACAAGTGAATATTACGACCAGCGAAAGCATAAAGATTGCTTCGTACCTCGCCATGACGACAAGCCTAAATCATGTATAAACTCCCATACTTTACCGCAGAAAATCAGGACGAAGTGCTTGAATTTATGCATAAGAATACTTTCATAACTTTAGTTGGTTTTGATGGAGATTTTCCTGTTGCCACTCAAATCCCGGTTAAAACTGTTGTGGATGGTGATGTAATTAAATTAATTGGTCATATCATGACTAAAACCGATCATTGCAGGGCATTTGCGCAGAACCCAAATGTCCTCGCCATTTTTACCGGAGCACATGCTTATGTAAGCGCATCGGTTTATGAAGAACCTGCATCAGCATCGACCTGGAATTACAAAACCGTACAAGCTAAAGGAACAATTAAGTTATTGAATACAGAAGAAACTTATCAGGTAATTAAAGATTTAACCGATAAATACGAAAATCCAGATTCAAGTCCTGCAGCTTTTAATAAAATGAGTGATGATTACATCAAAAAACACTTAAAGGCAATTACAGGTTTTGAGATTTCGGTTAACAATATTGACCATGTTTTTAAAATGAGTCAGAACTACTCTGTCAATAACAAGGCTAAAATTGTAGAATACTTAGAAAAGAGTGATGATACTATGGCGCAAGAAGTGGCGAATGATATGAAAGGTAAGTTATAGGCTCTTCATTGAGCGTTCGTTAATCAGCTCTTCGAGATATTCTGTAAGGCATCTCGAAGTTTAAATAAAGAGTATTTCAAATCCTCCCTTTATTATTCATTCAGGATGCGCTTCGCTAACATCCAGAATAGCAATCATAGCAATCTCTATTAAAAGCCCAGAAAATTGCTTTCCAAATCCTTCTTTAAACAAAAAAGACTAAAGCAATTTGCCTTAGTCTTAATAGGAATGATTTTTATAATATTTTATTTGAAGTAGTAAATTGCTGCATAAATAATCGCAGCAAGTGTTGCAGAAACCGGGATGGTTAAAATCCATGCCCAGATTAAGTTGATGGTTACCCCCCAACGTACTGCCGAAACACTTTTTACTACACCCACACCTACAATTGAACCTGTAATGGTGTGCGTGGTCGATACCGGAATACCGAAATGTTCTGTAATACCTAATGTTACTGCACCAGCACCTTCGGCGGCAACGCCTTCAAGAGCGGTAACTTTAGTGATTTTAGAACCCATTGTTTTCACAATTTTCCAACCCCCACTCATTGTACCTAATGAAATTGCAGAGTAACAAGCAATTGGCACCCAAGCTGGCATCGCTTCAAAATCTGGAATAACTTTAGCAGCAATTAATGCGGTAGCAATAATACCCATAACTTTCTGCGCATCGTTACCACCATGGAAGAAACTCAATGCAGCTGATGATAATAACTGCAAACGTTTAAACCACTTTTCTGCGGTTGCCGGTTTAGCATAGCGGCAAATGTTAATGATGATTAAGGTCAACACAACAGATATCACCATACCAATTATCGGCGCTAAAACAATAAAGGAAACGATTTTAACTACGTAACCCATGTTTACAGCATCCATCGGACTTGCACCCGTTAGCAATGCATGTGTCATACCTGCACCTGCAAAACCACCAATTAAAGTGTGTGATGAACTTGAAGGAATACCATACCACCAGGTTAAAAGATTCCAGATAATTGCGGCTACTAAACCTGCAAGAATAACTTCTAAAGTGATGTAATTCTCAATTACAGTTTTAGCAACTGTGTTGGCAACTTTGTGATCGGTAAAATAAAAGTAGGCGGCAAAATTAAATAATGCAGCCCATAAAACGGCTTGAAAAGGTGTTAGAACTTTTGTAGAAACAACTGTTGCAATCGAGTTAGCGGCATCGTGGAAACCATTTATGTAATCGAAAGCAATAGCTAGAATTACAACAACAACCAATAAGGTAGTTACCATGTTTGTGTTTTATTAAGCGTTTTTAACTAAAATAGTTTCAAGCACATTTGCTACATCTTCGCATTTGTCTGTCGCTTTCTCTATCGTTTGTAAAACCTCTTTTTGTTTAATTAATTCAATTGCATTGGTTTCGTACTCAAATAAGCGGGCAACCGCTAGTGTAAATACATAATCAGCTTGGTTTTCGCCGCTGTTAATGCGGATACAAGCATCAGCAATAACACGAATGTTTTTAAAGCTGCGTAACTCTTTAATTGCTTTATCAATATCTGTACACATTTCTACCAAAAGCTCAGCAATTTTAACAATTGGTTCGCTAATCGCGTTCATATTATACATCTGCATCCTGTTGGCTGTGCCGTAAATGTAGTCGGCTACATCATCAACAGCAGTTGCCAAAGCATGTATGTCTTCTCTATCAAATGGCGTAATAAAATTTCTGCTTAATTCTAAAAAGATTGAGTGTGTAATATCATCACCCACATGTTCTAAACGCTCAATTTCCTTAAAAATGGTTTTTCTGCTTTCTGCATCTGCAGTGCTAACCATTTCTAAAAGTGCCTCTGCTATTTTTAAAGCATTGCTTCCGGCTTGCTCAAATAGAGGATGAAATTTTCTGTCTTGAGGTGTAAAGAACTTAAAAATATTGTTCATGTTAATTCTTAATATGCTGCAAAGCTAAGCGACCAATGTTAACTTAATGTTAAGTTGAGAAATATATTAAGAAAGTAAATTGATGTCTGGCCGATATCAGTAAGTTGATAATGAATGAATAAGCTTTTGTAAATGAAAGCAAGCACTTCTTCGGCAACCACAATCCCGCTAAACGCTATAGCCCTCATTGCATTTCGGGGCTGCCGCTTATATCGGGTTTAATAAGTCGGGTCAACTTATTATCGGGAAATTTAAGTCGCAAGACCTAGCCCACTTTCTGTAACGTAAACGCAAAGGTAGTTCCAATTCCAGGCGTACTTCTAACCGAAATGGTTTGCTGGTGAGCTTCTAAAATGTGTTTAACAATGGCTAAACCTAAACCTGTTCCGCCAACTTCGCGAGAGCGATGTGTATCGATACGATAAAATCTTTCGAATAAACGAAGTAAATGCTTTTCTTCAATTCCGATTCCATTATCAGTAACTTCAACTAAAAACTGATCATGAAGTTCAAAAATCTTAATTGCAGTTTCTCCCCCATCAATACCATATTTAATGCTGTTTACCATCAAATTAATTAAAACCTGACGGATTTTTTCTCTATCTGCCGAAACAGCAGTTAGTGCAGTATATTTATCCTTAAAGAAAAGCTTAATATTTTTTCGCTTTGCACGGTCTTCAAGGTTTTCCATAACCTCTTTAGCCAATTGTACAAAGTCAAATTTCTGATAATTTATAGGTGCTTCTCCGGTTTCGAGCTTCGCAATTGCATCTAGATCGTTAATTAAATAACTTAAACGCTCAACGTTATTTTCAGCTTTTTTTAAAAACAGGACAGCCTGATCGGGATCGTCTACAATACAATCTTGCAAAGTTTCTATGTAACCTTGTATGGCAAAAAGGGGCGTCTTAAACTCATGCGAAACATTTGAAAGAAATTCTCTTCTAAATTGCTCTTGCTTTTTAAGCAAATCAATTTCCTTTTTCTTCGCTCCTGCCCATTCCTTTACTTCCTGTTCAACATCATTTATCGGGTCAGAACTTACATATTCTCCCAAAGCATCTTTTAAATCTTTACCCAGTTTTAGATTATGAATAAGTTTGTAAATCAGCTTTATCTTGGTATATATATATTTTTCTAAAAGGTAATAAAAAACAAGAAAACTGCTTAGAAAAGAAACACCAAATGAGATGGCCAGATAATACCAACTATGCTGGAAGTAAAAATTAACCATGCCGATAGAAAGGGCAACGGCAAGAGCAGTAAATAAAACCAGCACGCTTAATTTCATGGTGCAATTTAGGCTTTTTGTGTTAATAGAAGATTAACTCAATTGCTTTTCGGTTAAATATTTCCAGTATCTTTTTGGAACATGCTGCACATGGAGCTTTGTATTTTTACGGGCTACGATATTTGTACTCTTAAAATAATCCTTCCATAAAATTGAATAAAGTTCCTCCTTTTCATCCATTAAAATGATTGATGGATTAGCTTTATTAATGTTTTTATCAAAAGAGATTGTGATTTCTTCAACGGTGTTTAAATTATAATGCAAGCCATATTTACGTTTCAAATCGTAAATTATCCATTGCTGGTCGGCATATCTATTTTTAAAGTGATTAGAAATTAAGGGCAAAACATTAAAATCAGGATCAACACCTGCATAAAACATTCCATCGCCAGTTTTTTGGAAACGGATAAAAGCTTCCATCCGATGTTTCTCTCGCTCTACACTTTTGGCAAATTTAGAAAGTGCAATAACATGCTCATTTCCAAAGTTACTTTCTGCACCAGCTTGATTTTGAAAAATATACAGCGTGAACTGAAAAAGATGATTATAAGCTTCGGGTAATTCGGATAAATAACTGCAGTAAAATTTCCGTAACCAATCTTTTTTTATTTTTTTTTGCAAACCTGCCCAAACCCGGTCTGATTTTGATGCATCGGTTTCTATTGTAAAACTTTCAGTAAATGCTTCAGGCTGAAAAATTGCATCTGGTTTTAGCACAACTTTCCCTGGTTTTCGTTCAAACCATTCGAAAACCGCAGTTAATAATCCCGGTAAAGAACCATCAAAAATATAAGTCATCAATTCCGTATTTTCTGTGTTTCGGTGGTATAAGCCTAAAACAACAGCATTTGATTATTGTCTGTTTTTAAATATTTACTCTGGCTTTCTGCTAAAATAAAGGCCTTAATTTGCGTTCCCTGATAATCTTTTAATTGATAGGGAGAATCTGCACAAACTATAAAGTGCTTAGCTCGATTGTATGCGACTCCAATTTTTTTCAGCTGATCAATTCTCAGTTTTCCAAATTTTCGGGCTTGAACAATCTTTTGGGCCGACATAACCCCTATTCCGGGAATTCTTAAAATCATTTTATAATCGGCCTTATTAATATCAACAGGAAAATGCTGCATATTTCTAATCGCCCAACTTAGCTTTGGGTCAATATCAACATCAAGATTTGGATTCGCATCATTCAAAATTTCTTGAACTTTGAAGCCATAAAAACGCATCAACCAGTCGGTTTGATAAAGTCTGTTTTCTCGTAAAAGCGGCGGCTGTGTACCTAAAACTGGCATTCGGCTGTCATTACTTATCGGTACATAACCAGAATAATAAACCCTTTTTAAAGCGAAGTTTTTATAAAACGCATTGGCCGTGTACATGATATCTTTATCACTTTCTGGCGTGGCACCAATAACCATTTGAGTGCTTTGCCCGGCAGGCACAAATTTTGGCGTATGTTTTATTAATTTCTTTTCTTCAACCAATTGAATCATTTGCTTATTTACAAATTCAAGTGGTTTAATTACATCTTCGTGGTTTTTTTCAGGAGCAAGTAGTTTTAAACCAGCCTCGGTTGGCATTTCAAGGTTAATGCTCATTCTATCGGCATACAAACCTGCCTCTTTTATTAACTCTTCACTTGCGCCGGGAATAGTTTTTAAATGAATATAACCGTTATAACGTTGTTCCAATCTTAGTTTTTTACAAACTAAAAGCAAACGTTCCATTGTAAAATCAGCGTTTTTAAAAATGCCAGAACTCAAAAACAAACCTTCAATATAATTTCTGCGATAGAAATTCATGGTTAAATCTACGACTTCATCAACTGTAAAAGCTGCTCTTTTGATGTCATTACTTTTTCTGGAAACACAAAATAAGCAATCGTAAATGCAATGATTGGTGAGGAGAATTTTTAATAGCGAAACGCAACGACCATCTTCAGTATAGGTATGGCAGATGCCTGATGTGTGCCCATTGCCCAAACCTTTATTATCGTTTTTACGATTACTTCCGCTTGAAGAGCATGAAACATCATATTTTGCTGCATCGGCGAGAATGCTAAGTTTTTCACGAATTTTATCAGACATCACAAATTATTTTACTAACAAATATAGCTAAAAAGCTAATTATATTAGTAAATTCATGTGAAAATGAAACGCAAAACAGGAATGTTAAACCTGGGCGAGTTTTTGAGCTGATTGTTTTCGGAAAACGGTTTTAGCTTGAGGAATAGAAAAGGTATCCTGATAATAATCTATTTCAGCAAAAACAGCTTCTGCATCAGATTCATTATTTTTTGACGGACTTAAATTGACGGTGATTTTGGGGTTTTGAAATTTTAATCTATAAAAATACTTTCCTGTTGTTGTACAAAATACTTCAGAAATTCCTGTAACATTTTCCCATCCGGCATAAAAATCTTTGTTTTTGTAAAATAAGCTTTTTTTAAGGAATTTATAGCCAATTCCTTTTTCATTAAGCACAACATTACAGGGAATGTTGATTTCTTTGTTTACTCCCCAATAAAAAATTCCTGCCATTAAAATTACAGAAGAAACAATGACAACAACGCTTATTGTACCAAATAAATCTTTTGGAATTGAAAGCAAGGCTATTAACAATAGTAGCGCCCCTAAAAGTGGAATGGTTATCATGAATACAAGCAATAGCGAGTTTTTATGATAGTTTAAGGTATGGTTTTTCATGGCGTAGGAATTTATATAAATCTAACGCAATGCCATTTATCAAAAAATACCCAAAAAGAGGTATTTTAAAAGGGTGATTTTACCCTAGTTTCCTTCCCATTCACTATAGAATTGCTCAAGATAAGTATTCATAAAATCATGCCTTTTTTGAGCAATCGCTTTTCCGCTGTCGGTATTCATCAAATCCTTTAACAGCAAAAGTTTTTCGTAAAAATGGTTTATGGTAGGCGCAGTTGTATTTTTATAACTCTCTTTAGAATGATGAAGCTCTGGCTTAATTTCCGGATCATATAATACACGATTTTTATAACCACCGTATGTAAATGCCCTTGCGATACCAATGGCGCCAATCGCATCTAATCTATCGGCATCTTGTACAATTTGCAATTCCTTTGATGAAAAACCAGGATTATCAAAACTATTTTTAAAAGACATATGTTGAATAATCAATTTTACTTGCGTAATAATATCGTCATCAACATGAATTGATTTTAAAAAATCTGCGGCTACATTTGGCCCCAATTCTTCATCACCATTATTAAATTTAGGGTCAGCAATATCATGCAAAAGCGCAGCAAAAGAAACAATTAATTCGTTGCCGTGTTCGGCCCTATTAATATTTAGAGCAGTTTTAAAAACCCTTTCAATGTGAAACCAGTCGTGTCCGGCTTCTGCATTTTCAAGGGTTTTTTTAACGAAGTTGATAGTTTTTTCTATGTAATTCTGCATGCCTCAAAGGTATCAGAATTTAAATGTGAAAGAAAAATCGGATGGTTAATTTATAACCTGAGTTGCATTATTTTGCACTCGAAGCTTCCAATTGGTTTTCGGAAGAAAGACTTTTTATTAACTCAGCGTGGTCTAATGTTAGAACTTGTGTAACATCAATATCTAAAATTGCCGAAATTTGAAATAACCTTTCAATTGTTAATTTGCTATAGCCAAGCTCTATTTTACTGTATGCGTTTTGCGAAATCTTGAGTTTTGCTGCAAGATAATCTTGAGTATAATCACGGTATTCTCTGATTTTTCTAATGTTCCCTGCAACATTTTTCGTCTTCAAAGCCATCTGATCTTCCATAGGGGTGAGGATTTTTTTATTATCTAATACGGATATAAACGAAAATTGTTCCAAAAAGGATCTCAAATAATTACAATTTGCAACAAAATAGCCTCCTTAAAGCTTAAATACACATTTTGTCTATATGTTTTTTACATTTCAAAAAACAAGTTAAAACAAAAATTGCAAATTTTTAAAAAATAATTAGTTGTATTTCAGAAAAATTTTGGTGGAGCGTTTAATCTAAATTTAGGCCTTAAGATTCAGCCTGTGGTATTCTTCGCGTGCCATCATACAATTCATATTCAAGCAATCTACAATCAAGCTTTCCATTGTAAAACTCTACCTTTTTAGAGGCTTTTAGTCCGATTTTTTTAGCTAAGTCAGGATTTCCCGTAAAAATATAGCCCGAGTAACCTTTACAATGCTGCTTCATATAGTCACCCATTCTTTTATAGGTTAATTCCAACTTGCTGTGTACACCTAAACGTTCGCCATATTCCGGGTTGAAAACCACCGCCCCTTTTCCACCTTCAGGCACTGGCGTTTGTTCAAAATCACAAACTTCAAAATCAATAAGCGAATCTACGCCCGCTGTTTTTGCATTACGCCTGGTGACTTCCACCGCATCCTCAGAAATGTCAGAAGCAATGATTTTAATATCAACATTTTTAATTACCTGATCTTTTAGCAACCTGCGCTCCGCAAAAAACACCTCTTCATTGTAACCAATAATGTGCATGAAACCATAATTCATTCGATATAAACCAGGTGCACGATTTGTAGCAATTAATGCTGCTTCGATAGCCAAAGTACCAGAACCACACATTGGATTGATGAAAGGTGATTTTTTGTCCCATTGGGTAGCATAAATTACACCCGAAGCCAAAGCTTCTAACATTGGTGCTTTTCCAGGTATTTTGCGATAACCGTGTTTGGCTAAAGTTTCGCCCGATGTATCTAAGAAAACATCAGCTTCGGCATCTTTCCAGTATAAATGGACAACTGTTTTATTGGCATCTGAACCAGAATTTGGTCTGATGCCTTTAATCTCTTTTAACCTGTCTACAATTGCATCTTTAACCTTAAGATTTGCAAAAAGTGGCGTGGTAATATTCGGATTATCAACATTGGATGTTACCGAAAAATATCCTGTAAAATCAATCAGTTCTTCCCACTCAATTGCCTTGATATTTTCATACAAATCATCAGGCGTTATTGCTTTAAAAGCTTTAATAGAATATAAAATCTGACTTGCGCATCGTAAATTCAGGTTAAGCTTAATACATTCCGTTAGGGTTATATTAAGTTCAACACCTGTTGAAAAGGCCCTTTCAATTGTGTAACCTAAAGCCAAAACTTCTTCTTGTAAATAGGGAGAAAGTCGTTTATTGCAGGTGATTATAACCTTGCTTTTATTGTGGAAAACTTGCATCATATTATATGCGAAGTTATCAATAAAATTATAGAGATTTGATCTTTCTAGTACAATAAAGTAGTATTTAATATGGAAATTAAGGGAAAAGTACACGAAGTGGGTGCCACACAGCAAGTAAGTGAAACTTTTAAGAAACGTGATTTAATAGTAGAATATGCAGAGAACCCAACATATCCGGAGTATATCCGTTTTGAGGCTTTGCAAGATAAAACCGGATTATTAGACACATTTAAAGCTGGAGATGAGGTTGAGGTTTTCTTTAATTTACGTGGTCGTCCGTGGACAGATAAAACTGGTAAAACATCTTATTTTAATAGCCTTGTAATCTGGCGTATTAACGCGATTGCAGCTGGTGCACCTGCTGCCGCAGCTCCAGCTTATGCGGCTCCGGCTGATGTGAGTAACACAGCAGGCGAAGATGATGATTTGCCATTCTAAATAAAGAATCTTTTTTAAGCAAACAATTTTGAACCATGCCGAGGCTTTAGTCTCGGCATTTTTTGTTTATAATCGGCTGTTAAAATATGTTAAAAACAAACACTTAACTTCGCTATTGATTATTTTTGATGTTGAAACTGGTTTTATTAAATATCATTTCCTAATCTTTTAGTCTTCCACTACACACAAATAAATGAAGAAAAGGAGTTTTTGGTTAATTACTGTTTTAATGACAGTAGCTTTGCTTGGCGTATTTGTAATGCAATTGTATTACATCAGGGAAGCTTATAACCTAAAATCTCAGCTATTTGATGAGCAGGTTAACCAAACGCTAACATCAGTTGTTAATAAAGTACAACGATTAAATGCCGCCGATAGAATTACCAGAAAAGATTTCGAGAATAAAGTAAAGCGTAGTCAGGATTTAAGGCAACGCGAACTTGATATTAAAGATTTGAGGCAGCAGTTTACTGAGGCTTCGGAAATACGCCAGGCTGAACGGGAAAATGAAATTGAAAATTACCTTAACCAACAAGATAGTTTAATCAGAAACCGTTTTTCAGCGCCAAAAGTAATTTCAGAATTAGAATACGTTTCTCTATCTCCTGGAGGCGGTGCTAAGCTCGATTTGCAAATGGACGCTTACATCGACATAAAAAATTATGCGCTTAGAGGTTTAAGTTTACGTTCAAAACCTTATGCAAACAATAGCAAAACTTTTGATTTCAGGGGTGCACAAACATTACCTGATACCATTCGCTACCAGGTTTTTGAACCCAGTACAGGAAAACCATTATTGGTAACACTTCCAAAAATTTCTGATGATTTAGAGAAGAAATTTAATCGTGAAGATGCGATTGCAAGAAGACAGTTAAAATTTAAAATTGCTGCCTTAGGCAAAGATACAATGCCTTATAAAAATGGTTATAATTTGCTTGAGGATGTTGCAAAGGAAATGACCGAAAAAGATGTTCCGCTAAATAAAAGGATAAATTTTATTTCGCTTGACAGACGTTTGAAACAGGAATTTTTAAATCACAACATCAATCAAAATTATAATTTCAGGGTTAAACTCGCACAAAAAGATTCGGTTTTATACCTTCAGGCATCAAATACAAGTGGAGATTTCTTACCAAAAAATACTTATAGAACAACTCTTTTTGGCAACGATTTATTTCGCGACCCAGGAATTTTGGAAGTGACTTTCCCAAATAAAAATTCAGCAATTATTGGCAATTTAAGTGCTACATTGGCATCATCTGTTGGTTTATTATTGGTACTGGTTTTCATTTTCAGCTACACGCTTTATGCCATCCTGAAACAGAAAAAAATATCAGAGATGAAAACAGATTTCATCAACAATATGACGCACGAGTTTAAAACGCCCGTTGCAACAATTATGATTGCTAGTGAAGCGCTTAAAGACCCCGAGGTTACCGAAGATAAATCACGTTTAAAGCGCCTTGCAAATATCATCTATGATGAGAATGTACGCTTGGGCAGCCATATTGAACGTGTGTTAAGTATTGCCCGACTAGAAAAAGGCGAACTTAAAATGGAAAATACCGAAGTTGATATTAACGATTTAATTGTGATTGTGCTGGATAGCATGAGTCTTCAACTTGAAAAGAAAAATGCCATTTTAACCATAAATACCGACGCAGAACACGCAACCGTATTTGGCGATGAATTACATCTTTCTAATGTGCTTTATAACTTGATTGATAACGCGAATAAATACAGTAAAGAAATTCCTGATATTACGATAAGCACCCGAAACGTTGGTAAAAATTTGGTGATAGAAATTGCCGATAAAGGCATTGGAATGAATAAAGAACACACAAAGCGGATTTTCGATCAGTTTTATAGAGTACCAACTGGTAACTTACACGATGTTAAGGGCTTTGGACTGGGACTAAATTACGTTCAGGATATTGTGAAAAACCTGAATGGTAACATTAAAGTGAGTAGCGAAAAAGACAAGGGGACAACCTTCGAGATTATTTTACCGTATATAAATTAACCTATAAAACCATCGGCACAAAAGCGGGCTTTGTCGATACTTTAAAATTATGCCCGCATTTAATCTGTAATATAGCTGTTAATTAATTTAACTATTTCAAATTTGAATTAAACCGTTATGCAGAATTCCACTCAAACCTTAAGTAGCGTTTACTCTAAAAACAGCGTTTACTCAAATAAAATTAATAAAATGAAGAAAATACTTCTGGTAGAAGACGATCCAAATCTTGGCCTTCTGTTGCAAGATTACCTGCAATTGAAAGGTAAATTTGATGTAGTTTTATGTACTGATGGAGACGAAGGTTTTAAAGCATTTAGTAAGCAAAGCTTCGATTTATGCATTTTAGATGTTATGATGCCTAAAAAAGATGGTTTTACTTTGGGTAAAGACATTAGAAAAGTAAATGCACAAGTGCCAATAATCTTTGCAACGGCTAAAACAATGCTCGAAGATAAATCTGCAGCATACGATTTAGGTGGCGATGATTACATTACAAAGCCTTTCCGTATTGAAGAATTGTTATTGCGCATTAATGCAATGTTTAAAAGAGTTGCAAATAAAGCTGGCAGTGGCGAAGAAGCTACTGAAAGTCAGTTTTCAATTGGTAAATATAATTTTGATTATACCACGCAAATCATCACGCACGACGATAAAATTCAAAAACTTTCTACTAAAGAAGCCGAATTACTGCGTTTATTGTGCCTGAAAAAAAATACAGTTTTAACGAGAGAAGAAGCTCTACTTTCCATTTGGCATGATGACAATTACTTCAACGGCCGCAGTATGGATGTGTTTTTAAGTAAACTCAGAAAATACCTACGCGAAGATTCTACCGTAGAAATTATAAATGTACACGGCAAAGGTTATAAACTATTAGTGAGCTAATTGAACGAGAACAAAGGAGCAAGGAATAAAGATAAATTCGTCTTCAAACCTCTGCCCTGCTCCTTTGCTTTTACGCTTTCCCCTCGCCCTTAAACGTATAAATTTTCTGGCACAGCCGGAATCAAATTCTTCTCTTCCGCTAAGCTGAATAAGGTATCAACAGCCTTTTTACCTTCATCGCCTAAATCAATACTGTACTTATTTACATAAAGTTCAATGTGTTTGTACATCACGGCTTCATCCATTTCTTGAGCATGTTCACGAATAAATTCTATGCCTGATTTAGGATTTGCAAACGCATATTCAACCGATTTTCGAATCAAACGGTTAACTTTTAACTGAACCTCTTTATCCAATTTCCGGTTAATAACGATGCCACCAAGCGGAATAGCACAACCTGTTAGCTTCTCCCAATAATCGCCTAAATCAACAATCTTATTTAAGCCTTTATCCTGATAAGTAAATCTGTTTTCGTGTATAATCAAACCCAAATCAATTTCTTCATTTAACAAAGCTGATTCAATCTCCGAAAAAACCATAACTTTTTTATTCTGCAATTGCGGATAAGCAATACCCAACAAGAAATTTGCAGTAGTATACTTGCCAGGAATCCCAACAATTAAATCTGCTGGCAAATCATGGCCAAAAGGCTTTTTACTTATCAACAGCGGACCAACACCAAAACCTAAAGCACTACCGGCACCCAACAAAGCATATTGGTTAGCCACATACGCAAATGCATGAAAACTCAACTTTGTGATGTCTAATTCGCCATTTAGCGCTTTTTTATTGAGTGTTTCCACATCATCAAAAAAAACTTCGAACGTTAAACCTTCAGTATCAATCTTATTGTGAATTAAGGCGTCGAAAATAAATGTATCGTTAGGGCAGGGCGAAAAACCAAGTGTAAGTTTCATGGTTTCAAAATTAAAAAACTATGCTGCATTAGTTGGTCATAATCAATTCATATCTCCAATAAAAGATATTGCCCAATCGTTTAGGTTTTTAATGGCCAAACCTATTTTCCATTTATCTTTATTTCGAGGTTCAACATAGTTAGAAATACTTCGAATCTGTAAACAGTTAATTCTTTCATGATGGCAGGCAAATAATACTGCAGCACCTTCCATACTTTCGGTTGTTGGGTTTAGCCTCTTAATTAAGCTTTTAATGTTTTTATCATTGCCGCTCACGCGATTAACGGTGACTCCAGAAACCTGCGGTAAATCTACCTTAACATTACTTTTGCCTTGGTAAGTGCTTTCACCAAAGCCCAAATCGGAAATTGTTAAAAAGTTATCGCCATCTTCTGCGCCAAGCTCTGCAAAAGTATCTTGTGTAATATTTACAATTTTTCCAAGCTCAATACTTCTATCAAAACCACCTGCAATTCCTAAATTTAAAACCAAGTGATATTTTGATGATAGATGTTTACCTAAAGAAAACGCTGTAGCAACCATTCCAACGCCTGTAATCAGTACGTCGAATTTCTTTTCCTCAATAAAATCTCCTTCTGGCAAACTAAAATGCTGATAAAAAAAGGTAAGTTCTGCTTTGGTGGCTGCAACGATGAGTATTTTCATAAGTTTAAAGGTAAAGATTGCGTATTAAATCTTCCGTAAATAAAACGTTTAAGTTCATCATTCATTTTTACATCTTTTATAATTCGTTTGCGTTTCGTGGTAATACGTATATTTGCATTTTATTTTTTGATAATGATCTATATAACAAGAAAAGCATCGTTTAACGCGGCTCATAAATTAGCCAGGCCAGATTGGGATGCAGATAAAAATGCGGAGGTTTATGGCAAATGTGCCAATCCAAATTGGCATGGCCACAACTACTGGTTATACGTTACGGTTAAGGGCGAAATAAATCCTGAAACTGGTTTTTTGGTCGATTTAAAATGGCTTAAAGATGTAATGAATACTTACGTTGTAGATAAGGTTGATCATAAAAACTTAAACCTCGATGTAGATTTTATGAAAAATAAACTAGCATCAACAGAGAATTTAGCCATCGCAATCTGGGCGCAACTTTTGGCTCCAATTACTGAGGCTGGTGCAATTTTACACTGCGTTAAAATCTACGAAACTGAGAATAATTTTGTTGAATACTTTGGTTAAACCTTAATGGAAAAGAAAGATATTTTAAAAGGAGAATCGAGAGATGGTTATGTAAAAATAGACCGTTACGATGAATCTAAAATTGAAGCTGTAGCCACTCATTATAAAGATATTTTGGTTAATTTGGGTGAAAACCCTGAACGCGAAGGTTTGTTAAAAACGCCCGAGCGAGTTGCAAAAGCTTTACAATATTTAACACACGGTTACGATTTAAAACCCGATGAAATTTTAAAATCGGCAATGTTTGAAGAAGATTACAGCCAAATGGTTGTGGTTAAAGACATTGAGGTTTATTCTATGTGCGAACACCACATGTTGCCTTTTTTTGGTAAAGCACACATTGCATACATTCCAAACGGGCACATCGTTGGTTTAAGCAAAATCCCTCGCATTGTTGATGCTTTTGCCCGTAGATTGCAAGTACAGGAGCGTTTAACCAATGAAATTAGAGATTGTATTCAAAACACGCTAAGCCCAATGGGTGTTGCTGTTGTGATGGAGTGTAAACACCTTTGTATGGCGATGCGTGGCGTTCAGAAGCAAAATTCTGTTACTACAACTTCGGCCTTTACCGGTACTTTTTTAAGCAATGATAAAACAAGAGCCGAGTTTTTAAGGTTAATTACAGCAAGCTTAGATTAGGTAAGTATCGAATAGAAATATCTAGTATCAAGATGATATAATAACAGTACTAGATTCATTAAAATAACATAGACAGGCTAAGCGCCTTGGTTAACATCGCCATGCGTAATGCGCTAAATAACATAGAATGAAAGCATATATATTTCCTGGTCAGGGAGCACAATTTGTAGGAATGGGTAAAGATTTATACGAAAACCCAACAGCTGCAGCACTATTTGAAAAAGCAAACGAAATTATTGGTTTCCGCATAAGCGATATTATGTTTGGCGGAACTGATGAGGAACTTAAACAAACCAACGTAACGCAACCTGCAATTTTTTTACATTCCGTTATTTTAGCGAAGGTTTTAGGTGATGATTTTAAACCAAATGTTGTTGCGGGACACTCACTGGGCGAATTTTCAGCACTTGTATCGGCCAACGCATTAAGTTTTGAAGATGGTTTAAGATTGGTAATTGCCCGAGCAAATGCTATGCAGAAAGCTTGTGAGGCTCAACCATCAACAATGGCTGCAATTTTAGGGCTAGCTGATGATGTAGTTGAAAAAATTTGCGCTGAAATAGATGCAGTAGTTGTGCCTGCTAACTATAACTGCCCAGGTCAATTGGTAATTTCTGGAAGCATTGAAGGTATTGACTTAGCTTGTGCAAAATTAACAGAAGCCGGCGCAAAGAGAGTTTTAAAACTTAATGTTGGTGGTGCTTTTCACTCTCCATTAATGGAACCAGCAAAAATCGAACTTCAAACCGCAATAGAAAACACTAATATTTCTACGCCAATTTGCCCGATTTATCAAAATGTTGATGCAAAACCATATACTGACCCAGAGCAAATAAAGCAAAACTTAATCAAACAATTAACTGGTGCAGTACGTTGGACTCAAACCGTTACACATATGTTAGCCGATGGCGTAACTGAATTTGTTGAGGTTGGTCCGGGTAGCGTATTACAGGGATTAGTAAAAAAAGTAAGCCGTGAGGTGAGTACAAGCAGTGCAACAATTGCTTAAACAAGCTTTAAAATAATTAATATCCGGCGCCATAAGCATTCGTGTTTATGGCGTTATTTTTTATCAATATTTATATCTTTATCAATAGATGAAACTAAGCTTTGGTGTTAAAATAAGATTTCTATTGCTTATTCTAGGCTGCTGCCTGATTGCAACATCTATTTCCCTGAGTCGTTTCACCAACAAAACCGAACTTCTGGAAAGCGAAGCCAAAAAAGTTCAAGAAAATCTATCTATAAAAGAACAAATTGTTGATGATTTTTTATCTGACAATAAAAGAATAAAGCAGGCTGAAAAATTTCATTTAAACGCTGCTGAAGGTATTGGCTTTCTAGAAATCTACCGGAAAAACGGCATTAATCTACAAACATTTCAAAAAAACCAACTCAAATACTGGAGTACCATTAAGATTACAGATATCAATCCTCATTTTATTAAAGAAGGAAAATCGGTTCTACAATTATCTAACGGTTACTATGAAATTATTAAGAAAACAGATGGCGATTTCACATTACTTTTCTTAATTGCAATTCAATCTCAATACGCCGTTCCCGAAAACAGATATTTTAAAAATGATGTTGATGCACTGCTTTCTGATTCTAAAATAATAACCCTTGCATCCTATTATGATAAAGATGCATACGCCATTCGAAGCAATGATGATTCCTTTTTATTTAGTTTGAAAATTAAATCTGGTTATGCCGATGATTATTATTCTGACACCCAGCTTTGGCTTTTTGTTGCCGGAATAATCTGCGTTTGCATGTTTGTCAATTCTCTTTGCTCGCTAATCGCCAGAAGAGGTTATTTAATATTTGCCAGTTTGCTGCTCTTCGCCTTTTTCGTTTGCGGCCGTTTAACAGATATGTCATTTGGCTGGTTTAACCACAGGTTTCCGTTAGAATTATTTGACCCAAGAATTTACGCCAATAGTGATTTAATGCCATCACTGGGCGATTTTTTAATGAATGTTTTAACCGCAACCTGGTGGCTACTTTTTGTGTATAATCATAAGGAGCAGTATAAATTTCCGGAGTGGATAAAAAAGAGCAAGTGGATTGGAATTTTAATCCATGCCGTACTCCTATTTCATATTGGTGCAATCGCTTTTTTTGTTGATGATTTATTTTTCGGTTTAATAAACAACTCCAAAATTAATTTCGACATTATTAACATCCTTAAATTAAGCGGAAACAGCTGGGTGAGTATTGTTATTTTATGCTTGGTATGGTTTCAAATTTATTTGATAACGATTGTATCGATAGAGGTTAGTAAACAACTGAATGTTACCAATAAGGAACGTGTTATTCTCTTCATTATCGGTTTTATTGGCGTACTTATTTACAGGTTACTAAATAACTTCACAGCCTTTTTCATTGTTTATGCGCTTGTATTGTACATTGTTGCCAGAATATCTTACATAAAAACTAAGCATTTTTCTATAGGTTTATTAGCGATTTTGTTTTTCTGCCTCGCCTTTAACACCTCAATAAAATACATCAAATATAAAGACATTAAAGAGCGAAGTGAGCGTGAACTCCTGGCGAGAAAAGTACAAGCTTCAGATGATCCAAATGCAATTATCGCCCTTGGAAAACTAGAACGACAGTTACTTGAAGATGAATTTCTGGTAAAATATTTCAATGCAACTAAAGGTCAATCAAATTTTGCAGTTTTAAAAAATCACCTCAAAGGTTATTTAGATGGCTATTTAAGTCGCTATGATTATAACATTTACGATTATAATAAATTTGAAAATCCACTAAATAAAACAGATGTACAACCAATTGAAAAGTATAAACGTTTAGTAGAATCAGGCTCTGTAAAAATTGAGGCTTCAAATTTTTTCTATCAGGTTAATAATACCTTTGGTTACCAAGATTATTTTGGGATAATTCCGGTAGTTAGCGAGAATAGTTTGGTTGGTACGCTAATAATCGAACTGCGCTCTAAACCATATAATTACAGCAACCGCCTGCCTGACTTACTTGCCGACCAAAAATATAACAAGGATGAGGAGTTTAAAGGTTATTCTATCGCTTTATACAGTAACGACAAGTTGTTAAATCAATCGGGTGCTTACACCTATCCGCTTAGTGGAAAAATTTACAAAGGCAAAAAAGATGATTTTGTGGTTGTAAATGATGACGAACAACGCTATAGCCACTTACTCTTTAAGCCAAGCGCCAGTAAAATGGTGGTCATTAGTAAAGAAAAAGTGGGTTACATCGAGCGATTGGCAGCACTATCGTTTTTCTTCCTTGTTTTCATTATTTTTTGCTTCATATTGTATGGGTTAATCTGGCTTATTAAAAACCTGGATGATGATAAAGTTGGATGGTTTAGCATAAATCGATCGTTAATGATTAATGCCAACAAAATTCTCTACAAAACCCGTATCCAGGTTTCTATTGTATTAACGGTTGTGGCAACGCTACTTGTTGTAGGCTGGACAACCTACGGCTACATGAACAAGGAATACAGGGGGCAGCAGGATGTTTTGATAAAGGATAAAATTAGAAAGGTTCAGCAGAATTTTGAAAAGCAGGTTTTTAATGATGGGAAAATAAAAACTGATGATAATGCCATTGCAGATTTCAACAACTTTGCCGATATAAATAACGCCGATTTAACGCTTTATGATACCAAAGGTGATGTAATAATGACCACCTATCCTAAGCTTTATAATTTTAAAATTATTGGTCGGAAAATGGGGCCAATGGCTTTTCTAAACCTGAGTGGATTGCAACGTTCAGAATTTATTAATCAAGGTGAAAAAATAGGAAGCTTAACTTATGCCGCGGCCTATGCGCCAATCAGAAATGCGCAAAACAAAACAATCGCATTTATTGGTTTACCAAATTACTCTAACGAGGATGAATACAAGGACAAAATTGCCTTATTTGTAAGTAACCTAATTAACATTTACGCATTAGTATTTGTTGCAATCGGTGTGCTTGCTGTTTTCCTCGCCAATCAGATCACAAGCCCATTAACGTTTATTCAGGAGAGTATTAGCCGTACTAAAATTGGGCAAAAAAATGAACCAATCGTTTGGCGCAGGCATGATGAAATTGGTACGTTAATAAAAGAATACAACAGTATGATTGCCGCCCTGGAGGAAAGCGCTGCAAAGCTTGCCCGTTCTGAAAGGGAAAATGCCTGGAGAGAAATGGCTAAACAGGTTGCCCATGAAATTAAAAACCCGTTAACCCCATTAAAATTGGGCGTTCAATTATTAGAAAAATCATGGAAAGAAAATGATCCGAATTTTGAAGTTAAATTCAACAAGTTTAGCAAATCATTTATCGAGCAAATTGAAAGCCTTTCGAAAATCGCATCAGAGTTTTCTAATTTCGCTAAAATGCCTGATACAAAGTTGGAGCAAACGGCAATTTTACCAGTTATCGAACAAGCAAGAGAAGTATTTAGAAGCGCAGAAAATGTAGAAATTACGGTTACCAATAAAACTGAGATTAATGCATATATACAGGCGGATAGAGACCAGCTGTTGAGAACATTTAATAACCTTTTTAAAAATGCAATTGAGGCCATTGATGCTGATGCAGCTTGCAACATTAACGTTTTATTATACAACGACAACAAAAATGCTTACATAGAGATAAAAGATAACGGTAAAGGCATTCCGGCGGTTTTACACGATAAAATCTTCGTCCCAAACTTTACAACCAAAACATCGGGAACTGGCTTAGGTTTAGCTTTTGTTAAACAAGCCATAGAAAATGCCGGAGGAAGTATAACTTTTA
This sequence comes from Pedobacter aquatilis, assembly GCF_032678425.1. Classification (GTDB taxonomy): domain Bacteria; phylum Bacteroidota; class Bacteroidia; order Sphingobacteriales; family Sphingobacteriaceae; genus Pedobacter; species Pedobacter aquatilis_B. Next base: position 1,162,450 of record NZ_JAVTSG010000001.1, read on the forward strand.
CATCAGTAGCAGGAAAAGGCACAACGTTTTATTTAAACTTCCCGTTGATATAGATTTTATTTAAGTTCGATTTGCGCTTTGCCCATTGTACCACCATCAGCATATAAAATAACGGTGTAAATGCCTTTGATAAAAGGCTTTGGGTTGCTCCAATCGATTGAATAAACAGCGCCATCATTATTATAATCTATAAAAATAGAATAACTGTATTGCATTTCCTGACCATCGGCTTCGAAGCGATTACTGTCATCAGCTAAGAGATTTCCTGCTGGGTCGAACACTCGAATATAAACATTATGGTGGCCTTTTTCAGCCAATTCATTTTGTATAATTTCGAATCTAATGTTTAATTTTTCAGCAGAAGAAGATTTCGTTACTTCGATTTTTTTTCCGCTTGATTTGGTTCTGTAAGCAAAAATATCTGCTTGTTTTAATTTAAGTGCAGCCGCCGTTTTAACCTTGGCATTTAGTGCAGAGTTTTCGTTTGCAAGGTTTGCCGCTTTGTCGTTAGCACTTTTCAATCCACTTTCAAGACTATCTCTGGATGATTTTAAAAAAATATTTTCGTTTTGGAGTTGAATGATTTGGTCGTTATAATTCTTTATAAAAACCTTTAATTCTTCAATCTGACTTTGCGCTTTATCTAATTCTGCCTGCGTAATTTCTCCTTTTTCTAAAGCAGCTTTTAACTCGTCAATCTTAGTTCGTGCTAATTTTTGTTCGCCTAAAAGCTTTTCGTTTAAATCAAGATTAAGCGCATTTACCTTATCTAATTCTACTTCAATTTTCTCAACTTCTAAACGTAATTTATCTTTCTCGGCACTTACTGTCACTAATTTCTCGCCCTGCTGCCTATCCTTAAAAAACAAATACCCGTTTGTTCCAATTAGTGCTGCAATTACAATTATTAAGAAGTAAATTTTATTTCTATCGCCTTTATTTACGTTTTGTGATTCCATTTTCTAATAATGCTCTTTCGTTTTCAGTTTAATATTGTTTGTCTTCACAGGTAAATGGTAACACAATTGGCATTTATAAATTCGGCGCAAATTAAAATTTTTAATAAAATATATGAGTTTTTAAAAAAAATCGTTTACTTGCTAAGGTTCAAAATGTATAATTGATTAATCAGCTATACAACCTAAATAAAAAAACAGACAGAAATAATGCTTAAAAACTTTCTATACGCACTTTTATCTTTAACTATACTACCATTTATATTAAATGCACAAGCAATATCAAAAATTGCACCAAAAAGAGAGTTTAGAGGGGTATGGGTGGCCACACTGTCTAATATCGACTGGCCATCAAGACCTGGTTTAAGTGTTGACCAACAAAAGCAAGAGTTAATTGGCATTTTAGAAAAGCATAAATCACAAGGCATTAACGCCATAATTTTACAGGTACGTCCTGCAGCCGATGCCTTTTACGGAAAATCTCGAGAGCCTTGGAGCCAATGGCTTATGGGAAAACAAGGTGTTGCACCCGCAGCCGGTTATGATCCATTAACTTTTGCAATTAAAGAAGCGCATTTTAGAGGTATTGAACTTCATGCCTGGTTTAATCCTTATCGTGCGAGTATGAATAGCGTAACTCCTTTAGCCGAGACACACATTACTAAAAAGCATCCGGAATGGTTTTTCACCTATGGTGGAAAAAAGCAATTCGACCCAGGTATTCCAGAAGTTAGAGAATACATCACGCAGGTGATTTTAGATGTAGTTAAAAACTACGATGTAGATGGGATTCATTTCGACGATTATTTTTATCCATATCCAATTGCCGGACAAAGAATAGACGATGGAAACACATTTTACAAGTACCCAAACAATTTTTCGGATATAAAAGACTGGCGAAGAAACAATGTCGATCTATTAATTAAAATGGTTGATGACAGTATTCATCACTACAAAAAATATGTAAAATTTGGAATTAGTCCTTTCGGAATTTGGCGCAACAAGTATGAAGATGCAGAAGGCTCGGCAAGTAGTGGACTTTCAAACTATGCCGAACTTTATGCCGATAGCCGAAAATGGGTTAGAGAAGGCTGGGTTGACTACATCAATCCGCAGATATATTTTACGTTTACAAGAAAAGCCGCTCCTTTTGGTGTTTTATTAGATTGGTGGAGCAACAATGCTTATGGAAGGCATGTTTACGTTGGTCATGGTGCTTACCTGGTAAATTCGAGAGCAGAATTGGCTTGGAGAAATCTTTCTGAAATTCCGAATCAAATTCGCACCTTAAGAGAAAGCAACCGCATTCAGGGCAGTGTTTTCTTTTCTTCAAAATCATTAAGCACAGTTGCCCGTTCGGTAGCCGATTCTTTAAAAAACGACTTGTATAAATATCAGGCTTTGCCGCCACAAATGCCCTGGCTGGATGAAACGCCTCCGAATGAACCACAGTTTTTAACAGCCGATGCGATGAAAGATGGTGTGCATTTGAAGTGGCAGCTACCATTAAAAGCTAAAGACGGAGAAACGGCTTCAGGCTTTGTTATTTATCGTTTTGATGAAGGTGAAAAGATTTCAATTTTAGATGCTAAGAATATTCTTAAAATCAGCTTTGAAGATTACGTTTCGTTTATTGATACAACCGTTGAAAGCGGCAAAAGATACAGTTATCTTGTTACCGCTTTGGATAGATTAAAAAATGAAAGTGAGCCAAGTGGACCTGTTGGTGTTGAAATTCCTTTAGCGAAAGAGTAATTAAACTTTAATGATGATGTTTTTCTTGTACATAATGTAGAGCAGAACATAAAAGCCTAAAACATAACTTATTGCCCAAACTAACGATGCGTTAATTGGCGAAAAATAAGGCGTGTAGCAGGTTTCGTAAAAACGCACTAATATTCCGGTTTTTGTGCCATCAGGCTTTGATACCTCAATCATGTTCAATACTCGTGGCATTAATCCTGCAAGGAAAAAAACTGTAATTGCATTTACGCCATAGACTACAAATGGTGTTGTAAATTTTTTATACCCTTGAACATCAATTATCCAGTAACAAAGGGCTAGTGCAACGGATGCTAAACCGCCGGTGTATAAAACAAAAGAGCTTGTCCATAATGATTTGTTGATTGGAAAGTTCAAATCCAGTAAAAGCCCCAAAACAACAGTAAATATTCCGGCAGAAAAAAGCCAGGCAACTTTTGTTGGATTATCAACGTCTTTTCTTTTCATCCAGATACCAACCAAGATTCCAAACAAACAAGTTCCTATGGCTGGCAATGTGCTTAAAACGCCTTCCGGGTCCCAGGTTTTAGATGATGCCCAAGTGTGTGCTTCCGTTAAAATTCCACGGTCTATCCATGCCGCTAAATTGGTTTCTTTTTCCATGTTCGCATAACCTACGCCCGGAACGGGAACCAAAGTCATCAGTGCCCAGTAAAGGCCTAAAATTATAATTAAGGTTTTGAAGATATTTTTCTCAGATACTTTTAGAAAGATAATTGAACTGATGATGAAAACGATGCCGATTCTTTGTAAAACGCCTAGTAACCTTACTGTTTGAAAGGCATTTGCAGGATCGTTAATCAGCTTACCAAAAATTGCCAGGAAAAAACCTAAAAAGTACAATATTAAACCCCTTTTTATCGCTTTAATAATTGTTTTTTTATGTGTTGATGCATCTGCTTTACTACTGCTCATTGCAAATGCAATTGAAACGCCAACAATCCACAAAAAGAAAGGAAAAATTAAATCGGTTGGTGTACAACCATTCCATTCTGCGTGCTCCAAAGGTGCATAAATATGCCCCCAGCTTCCAGGATTGTTAACTAAAATCATGGCAGCTACGGTTAATCCTCTAAAAAAATCAAGAGAAAGCAGGCGTTGTTTGGGTTGGGACATTGCTGGTTAGTTTGGTATAAACTTACGAAGTCTATTATGCATGTGCAAATTAGACTTCGTAAGTTTGTTTGTGATCGGCAATAAAGCCTGCAAGATCTTTAAACCATTCTAAAACTTTTTTCTTGCTAATTAATGTAGACTTGTTTAAAACAAAAGAGTTGTAAGAGGAATATTTATAATCTTGGAGCCTTGATGCTAATCCAGCTTTAATTGGATTTTGATGAATGTAGGTGATTATTCTGGTGTAATAACTTTCAGAATCGATTATTTTGGCTTTATAGCGTCCTTGAAATAAACTACCGACCCGATTGTATGATTTATTAACTGATTTGGAATAAGAGATAAAGAAATTCTTAATTCCTTTTTCGAAATTAACCTTATCCTTTATTCGAATAAAGAAATGAAAATGATTTGGCATTAAACAATACGCATACACATCGACATAAGGTAATACGTATTTTTGAAATTGATTAAGAAAGTATTTGTAATTACTCTCTTCAAAAAAAATTAAACTTTTGTTGTTTCCACGATTAAATACGTGGTAAAAACAATTTTCCTCTATTTTCATATTTAAGTTTTAAAATGAAATAAGGATGGTTGTTATTAAAAACTTACGAAGTCTGATTGCATGTGCACATCAGACTTCGTAAGTTTAAGCAAGACTTTAATCAGCAAACTTCCAGCGTACGAAAGCCTCCATAGCTTCGTATTCTGCCAAACCTAAAGCATCATAAGCTTTTGCAGTATCCCGGTTACGGTCTTCTGCTCTTTGCCAAAATTCTCTTGCATCATCACCCGGGAAAACAGCTCTGTCTTTTTGGCTTTGGTGTTTGAAAATAGCATATTTTTTGCGTTCAAGTTCTTGAGGACTAATTGGTACAGCCATTTCAATTTCGTGTGTTTCAAACTCATGCCATGCACCGCGGTACATCCATAACCAGCAATCTTTTGCCCAAGCTTCTGTTTTACGAAGCTCAGTTAAAGCAGCCAAAATTATATTGAAACAAACGATGTGCGTTCCATGCGGGTCTTCAAAATCGCCCGCAGCAAATACTTGCTGAGGTTTTACCTTTTGCAATAGCTCTTTGGTAAGCTCAACATCAAGTTGAGTAACTGGATTTTTTTGGTTTTTGCCGCTCTCGTAAAAAGGTAGCGCTTGGAAATGAATATGATCATCTTCTAAACCACAATATCTTGCTCCTGCTATCGCTTCGCCTTTTCTAATTAATCCTTTAACGGTTTGAATTTCCGGAGTATCTACCTGGTTCGGTTTTTTCTTATCAATAAATGTTCTCATTTTCTGATAAAGCTCCTTTAAATGAGTGTTATCCATACCCATTTTCTCGGTAAAATCTACATTAAATTCTACGAAACGTAAAGCATCATCATCCCAAACAGCAGTATTTCCGGATGTTTGGTAAGCCACATGCACATCATGTTTTTGATCAACCAAACGAATAAAAGTACCGCCCATTGATATTACATCATCATCAGGATGCGGAGAGAAAATGATTACACGTTTTTTTGCAGGCTCTGCTCTTTCAGGGCGCTGAGAATCATCTGCATTGGCTTTGCCTCCGGGCCAGCCCGTTATCGTGTGCTGTAATTTATTAAAAATATGAATATTGATGTTGTAAACCGGACCTTTTTCGGTAGCCAGTTGCGCCATCCCATTATTGTTGTAATCGTCTTCGGTAAGTTTTAAAATTGGCTTATGTAGCGTATTTGCCAACCAAATAACCGATTTACGGATTAAAGAATCCGTCCAGATACAATCTTTTACCAACCATGGCGTATCAAAACGCGTTAAAGCAGAAGCCGCAGGTTCATCTAAAATAAACTCAACATTATCTGATAATTGAAGGTAAGTTGCCGGAACATCACCAGAAATTTCGCCTTCTACAGCCTTTTTAATAATCGAAGCTTTTTTACGGCTCCAAGCCATTAAAATAATTTCGCGGGCTTTGAAAATTGTACCAATACCCATTGTAATGGCCTTTGTTGGCACAAAAGATTTTCCACCAAAATCACGAGCCGCATCACGGCGTGTTAAATCATCAAGTGTAACTAAACGTGTACCTGAGTTTGGTGCAGAACCAGGCTCGTTAAAACCAATGTGACCAGTACGACCAATACCTAAAATCTGAATATCTAGACCGCCCAAATCACCAATCTTCTTCTCGTAGTCTAAACAGAAAGCAGGAATATCTTCCAATGCCAGTGTTCCGTCAGGAATGTGAACATTATTCTTATCGATATCAATGTGGTCGAAAAGGTTTTCATTCATAAACGTAACGTAACTTTGCGCCGCATTGGGCTGCATTGGATAATATTCATCCAAATTAAAAGTAATTACATTCTTGAAACTTAAACCCTCTTCTTTGTGCAATCTCACCAATTCGGCGTAAACTGCAATTGGGGTAACACCTGTTGCTAAGCCCAGTACGGCAGGTGCGTTGTTTGCTTGTTTTGTCTTAATCATACCTGCAATGCGTTGCGCAACATTTACAGAAGCAATTTTTGGATTTTCGAACACGCTTACAGGGAGTTTCTCGAAGCGTGTCTCCTCCAGTAGATTTAATCTAGCCATTTTTTTGTTATGGATTTTAATGTACGGAGCAGTAAATATAGCAACATATGGCGGGTATTTTGCAAAGGTTTTTTACTTTTATTGCAAGAAAATCTGCAAAAGTGGCTTAAAATACAAATCAAACGTTTGCTCGTTTTTCAATTAAAATCAATTGGTTATGAATATTCAAATAAAAAAACTGTACGAAAAAGCTAATAAAGCAGAAAGGCTGATAATTGGCTTGATGAGTGGAACATCAATGGATGGTTTGGATATTGCCCTTTGCAAAATTAAAGGAAATGGTCCAGACACTGATGTTAAAATTGTACAGTTTAAAACAGGAGATTATACGGATGATTTCAGGGCGAAAATAAAAGCCATTTTCTCCAAGAAAGAAGTTGATTTGCAGCTTGTTTGTTTAATGAATGAATACATTGCAGAGGTACATAGTGAGCTCATTAATCAAGCTTTGAAAGAATGGGGATATGAAAGTGAAGATATAGATTTTATAGCCAGTCACGGGCAAACGATATTTCATGCGCCCAAATCATTACATAAATTAGAAAGTTACCCCAATGGCACATTGCAAATTGGAGATGGTGACCATATTGCCTTAAAAACCGGAATTATTACGCTGTCAGATTTTAGACAGAAACATCTTGCGGCTGGAGGTGAAGGCGCTCCATTAGCCGTTTATGGTGATTACCTTATTTTTTCTAAACCCGGTGAAAATCGCGTAATGCTAAATATTGGAGGAATTTCAAATTTCACTTACCTGCCAGCGAATTCAAAGGCTGATGAAATTTTCTCTACGGATATTGGTCCAGGCAATACTATGATGGACCAATATATGCAGCAGCATTTCAATAAGTTTTATGATAAAAATGCCGAAGTTTCATCATCAGGAAATTTAAACGAAAAGCTTTTATCAGCTTTGCTGGATTGCGACTTTTTTAATGAAAGTTTCCCTAAAACAACCGGACCTGAATTATTTAACCTCGACTATTTAAAATCGGCACAACAAAAATCATCAACAGAAAATATAAGTAAGGAAGATGTAATGACAACATTATGCCATTTTTCTGCAGAAACAATCTCTAAAGCTATTAAATGCTGCTTTGATGAAACTTCTGAAATACACATATTTATGAGTGGCGGCGGCATGCACAACCCATTGTTAGTTAGCTTATTAAAAGATAAGTTATCATCAGCTAATTTTAAATCTACTGATGATTTAAACATTAATCCGGATGCTAAAGAAGCTGTACTATTTGCCGTTTTAGCAAACGAAACGCTTTGCGGAAAACCAATAAACTTTGGCAAAAGACAAGGTGTTCCTTCCGTTTGTATGGGAAAGATTAGCCTCCCCGAATAAAAAATTTGGTTTGTGTGGTAATTTGCTAAATTTGTTTATTAGCTAATCATAATCAACAAACCGAATTTTATGGAAAAAAGTTACCTAAAATGGTCGCCAAAATTATTATCAATTTTGATGATCTCTTTTGTGCTGCTTTTACTCACAGAAATGGCAAATGCTCAAAATAAGCGTTATACCATTGCAGGAAAAGTAACCGAATCTGCAAATAAAGAACCAATACCTGGTGCAGTTGTAAAAATCTTAAATACCAATCTGGCTACAAGCACTTCAGGAAATGGGAGTTATAGTTTTTCTGTCGATCTTCCGGCAGGTAAATATCAAATTCAATTCTCTTATGTAGGCTTCAAAACGTCAATTCAGAATCTCGACTTAGGTTCTGCAGACCAAGTTCAAGTTAACGGAGCGCTTGCTGGCGATGCTGTTGGTTTGGACGAAGTAATTGTAACTGGTACATCACAAGGAACAACGAGAAAAGAACTGGGAAGTTATGTAAGTACCGTAAAGGGAGATGATTTAAATCGTGCGGGCAGCGGAAACGTGCTTTCCTCTTTACAAGGTAAAACGGCAGGTGCTCAAATCAGCCAAAACTCTGGCGACCCTGCAGGTGGTTTATCTGTAAGGTTAAGAGGGATAAGTTCTGTAAACTCATCATCAGAGCCATTATATATTATCGATGGGGTAATTGTAAATAACTCTACAACAAGAGTTACCAATACATCAGCCAATTACGATGGCGGAAATTTTGTTGGAAGCATTGGCCAAAACAGAATGGTTGACATTAATCCAGCCGATATTGACAGAATTGAGGTTTTAAATGGTGCTGCAGCTGCGGCCATTTATGGTTCAAGAGCAAACTCTGGTGTAATTCAAATTTTCACTAAAAGGGGCGCAAGCGGAAAAGCGCAAGTTAGTTTCAACACCAGCTTAACCATTAGCGAATTGCGCAAGCAAATTGAAGTCAATCAATCGCCAGTTAAATTTGGTGGCTCGGTTAATAGCCAAACACAAGATGTGTTAACGCCTGCATTAACCAATACAACACCAGTTACAAGATATAACTATCAGGATTATATTTTTAGAACAGGTTACGGAACAGACAACACCGTTTCTATAAGCGGCGGAACAGATAATACAAAATTCTATACTTCTGCCAGTTACTTCACCAATCAGGGCATCATCAAAAACACAGATTTTTCTAGGTATAATCTAAGAGCAAACGTAGATCAGAAAATTACCGAGTGGGCTTCATTGAGTGCTGGCTTAAATTACATCAGAAGTGCGGCAAATGAAAAACCAGACGGAAACTCATTTTTCTCTCCGATGAATTCAGTAACCATTATTGGTAATTTCCATGATATTTTTGCAAGAGATGTTAATGGCAACTTATTGGCTGTTGGCGAACGCGGACGTGTAAATCCAGTTTCTGTAATTGAAGATATTAAACAGCGACAAGAAACCAATCGTGTTATTGCAAGTGCAAACCTGAAACTATATCCGGTTAAAAACTTAACCTTAAACTTCTTACTTGGTGTAGATAATTCTGGCGCAAACGGAACAACGTATATTCCTCCGTTTGCTTATAATGTAAATCCCGATTTCTTTGGCGGTGGCGCGAGTTTAGATGGTACATTAAATGGCTATGCAAGTACAGCGAGTAACAATGCTTTCCAATTTAACAATGAAATCAATGCAACTTATCAGGCAAAAATATCTGATAAAATTTCTTCAACAACACAGTTAGGTTATTCATTTCAGTATGAGCAAACCCGTTATCAATTGGTAAATGGTCGTGGTTTAGCCCCACTTATTGAAACCGTTAATGCTGCAGCAACGCAGTTGCCAAGTGTTGATGGCAGAACCCAGTTATCCGTTACTGGTGGTTACTTACAGCAAACATTTAAATACAAAGATCATTTCTTTTTAACTGGCGCAGTAAGGGTCGATCAATCGACAGTATTTGGTGCTGATAACCGTACGCAAACCTATTTCAAAGGAAATGCAAGTTATGTTTTATCTTCAGCCGATTATTGGAAAAATTTAGGGGTTTCGTCTTGGTGGGATACTTTCAAAATCAGAGCAGCTTATGGCGAATCGGGTAACTTAACCGGAATTGGTGCTTACGATCGGATTAACGCCTATTCAACACAATCATTTTTGGGAAGGGCATCCTTATTCTCTAGTGCTCAATTGGCAAATGAGAATGTTAAACCGGAGCGTCAGCGTGAGTTAGAATTAGGTACTGATATGTCTTTCTTTAAAAACAGATTGGGCTTACAATTCAACTGGTACAATAAAAAAGTTAGCGATTTATTAATTGCAAGCGTTACCGCACCATCTACAGGTTTTTCTAGTTTCTTAGATAATATTGGTTCACTTCAAAATAGAGGTATTGAATTGGTATTAAACGGCACTCCATTAAAATCAAATGATTTTAGCTGGAATACAACCCTTGTATTTAACAGAAATAGAAACAAAGCACTTGATGTTGGCGGTTTAAGATTATTCAGCACAAACCCTGGCGCACCGGTTGCCATTATTAACGGAGAAGCAATTGGTGTATTTTACGGAACTTTCTTTGCCCGCAAAGCGGATGGAAGCTTACTAACCAATGCGGCAGGTATTCCTCAATTAGAGCGAGGCATTCAAAATTCTGCTACAAGTTTTACACCTCAAAGAGATGCCAATGGCTTGCCGACTGGTACAACTTTACGTAAAGTTCTAGGCGATCCTAATCCGGATTATACCGCTTCATTTGTAAATGATTTTACCTATAAGAAGTTCAACTTACATGTTCAGTTAGATGCGGTTCAGGGTGGCGATGTTTGGAATGCAGATTGGAGAACTCGTCAAGGTGTGGGTAATGGTAAAGTAGCCGAAGCAGAGCAACTTGGTCAGTTACCACGCGGTTATGTTGCGGGTGTTTATGCTACCGAAGAATGGAGAATTGATGATGGTTCTTTCGTTAAATTAAGAGAAATTTCATTGAGCTACAACATCGGGAAAATAAAATATCTGAGAGATTTAACGGTTACTTTAAGCGGTAGAAACCTTGTTTCGTGGGATAATTATAAAGGGTATGATCCTGAGTTAAATTCCGGCGGGCAATCGACCATTTTAAGAAACATCGATTTTGGTTCGGTGCCAATCCCTAGAACCTTCAGTTTAGGTTTACAAGTTAAATTTTAATCTTCAGCAGAAAAATTTATGAAAAATTTACGAAATAATACCTCAAAATATATTAGCTGTATTGCCCTATCGGCGGTTTTACTTTCATCATCTTGTACCAAAGAATATCAAGATCCATCGAGAGCGAAAACGGATGTTGCACTAACTACGCAACAAGGTTTAACAGCTGTTGCCATAGGTTTGCAACGCGTTTACACCTTAAACAGAACTGGTGTAATGTTTAATTCAATTGCAGCAAATGGATTTGTGACCAACGAGCTTTCTTTATTAAATGCTGGTAACATTCCCGAACTGCAATTAAGCACGGGTGGAAATGCGGTTGATGGTACAAATACCATTTTATTTAACCTTTGGACCAGCGCTAACAAAATTGTTTACGATGCGGATTTGGTAATTTCAAACGCAGGTAATTTAGGCGATAAAGGTTATGCCGCTGGACTAATTGGCTACTCAAGCATATTCAAAGCCTTGGCTATTGGAAATATGGCGCAGTACTGGGAAAGAATACCCGATGGAACGGGTAAGAATGTTGCATTTATAACTCGTGCGGCAGGATTTACCAAAGCAATTGCAGTATTAGACAATGCTTTAACCGTAATTGCTGCCAATCCAATTTCTGCTGGCTTTAACAGCAATGTACCGGCCGATGTGAGCATTGTGAATACACTTCATGCCTTAAAAGCAAGATATGCTTTGTTTTCTGGTAATTATCCATTAGCATTAACAGAAGCAAACTTAGTTACTTTAACAACAGCTTCTTCTTTTAGGTTTGATGCAACCTCACCAAATATTCTTTTCTCAATTATTGCTTCAAACAACGTGTTTCAACCTTTAAATGCAAATTTAGGTTTAGCAGGGATTTATGTACCAGATGCAGCAGATAGAAGATTAGCTTTCTATACGAAAATGGAGGGAACACCAACAGCAACTTTAAGAATGAATGGTTTTGCAGCCACAACATCAACACCTTTTCCTATTTATTTACCTGGAGAAATGACTTTAATTAAAGCTGAGGCATATGCCAGAACGCCTGATTTACCTAACGCTTTAACTGAGTTAAATAAAGTTGTTACTAAAGTTTCTACAGCTGATGCTTTTGGCGTTGGCGCAGCTTTACCTGCATTAACCGGAACTTACACACAACAACAATTATTGGATTTGATATACAAACACCGCAGCATTGAACTTTATGCTTCGGGTTTAAAAATTGAAGACATGAGAAGATTCAACCAACCGCTTGCCGATAGAAAGCGTAATTTCTTCCCTTATCCTTTTCAAGAGCGAGATAACAATCCGAATACACCTGCCGACCCGGCATTTTAAAAATCAAAAACCTCAAGATAAAACTTGAGGTTTTTTATGCCCTTTTTTACGATTCATTTTCTCACACAAAGTGATATTCAAATCATCCTTGCTATTGGCTATATTTTAAGGTACTTTTGCTGAAATAGATAAAGATAACAGATTGAATTTTAACGACTTTAATTTTAACCCCGATTTATACGAAGGACTTATGTCTATGGGGTATAAAAGCGCTACTCCGATACAAGAACAAGCCATTCCGGTAATTCTAGATAACCACGACCTTATTGCCTGTGCACAAACGGGAACCGGCAAAACAGCAAGCTATCTTTTACCTGTTATGGATAAGATTAGCCGTGCAGCTGACAGGCATAACAATACTTTAATTTTAGCTCCAACCAGAGAACTTGCTCAACAAATCGATTTGCAAGTTGAAGCCTTAGCTTATTTCACCAACATCAGCTCTTTAGCAGTTTACGGCGGTGGCGACGGAATCGCTTACGAGCAGCAAAAACGTTCGATGCGTGAAGGTGTTGATATTATTATTGCTACTCCTGGCCGTTTAATGGCGCATTTATCTTCTGGCGTTTTAAAGTTAGAGCATTTGCAGCATTTGATTTTGGATGAAGCCGATAGAATGTTGGATATGGGTTTCTACGATGACATCATGCGCATTGTAAGTTATCTCCCAAAGAAAAGGCAAACGTTATTATTTTCGGCTACAATGGCGCCGAAAATCAGGAAAATGGCAGGCAGCATTTTGCACAACCCGCAACAAATCACCATTTCGATTGCTAAACCTGCAGAGGGAATAGACCAGCAAGCTTACAATATTCACGACCAGCAAAAGCAAGCTTTATTAACCGATATTTTCAAAGATGGAACTTACAAAAGTGCCATCATCTTTGCATCAACAAAAGAAAAAGTTAAAGCTTTGTACAAAACTTTTAGAGGGTTAAAGATTAATGCAGAGGCTTTCCATTCAGATTTAGGGCAAAAAGAACGTGAGGATATTTTGCTGGCTTTTAAAAACAAAAGGCTTCCAATCATCATCGGAACAGATGTTTTATCTCGTGGTATTGATGTAGAAGGTGTTGATTTGGTTATCAACTATGATGTTCCAGGCGACCCTGCAGATTATGTACACCGAATAGGTAGAACGGCAAGAGCAGCAACCAAAGGAACAGCAATTACGCTTGTAAACGGTAGAGATAAACGTAAGTTTGATAACATCGAAAAACTTATCGAAAAGGAAGTTCCACGCATAACTTTGCCAGAGCACATTGCAACTATGGAAATTACGCATGTTGAAGAAAAACGCCCTCAACATCAACGAAACAATGGAAAGAAAAAGGTTTGGCATAAAAAGAAACCAAAACCAAGCAATCCGAATTCATAAATATTTAAACGCCAATGAAAATTATTGGCGTTTTTCTTTTCTCCTAAAATGGCAAATTTTATTCTAATCGGCTTATGTATTATTGCAGGTATTCTTTTTAGGAAAAGTAAAGCCCTGCCGAAAGATGCACACAAAGGCATCAATGCCTGGATAATTTATATTGCACTTCCGGCGGTTTCGTTCAAATACCTTCCGCACATTACCTGGACAAAAGATTTGCTTTTTCCTGCCCTTGCGCCCATTGCCGTTTGGCTGCTGGGTTGGTTGTTCATCACCCTGTATAGCAAATTCAGCAAAATTAGTAGCGCAACTTCGGGTGGTTTAAAGCTTGTGAGTTCGTTAAGCAACACTTCATTTATTGGCTTTCCATTAATTATTGCCTATTTCAGCGAAAAAGAATTGGCCATTGCCATCATCTGCGATCAGATTACGTTTACATTACTTTCAACAATAGGTATTATTGTTGCCATTCGTTCATCTCAAAAGCAAAAACTCAGCGCAAAACTGGTCGTTAAAAAAGTGCTTACTTTCCCACCACTTATTGGTTGTATTTTAGCCCTTATTTTACCGAGGTATTTAAATTTATCATCTTTTGATGTATTATTTGATAAACTAGCCGGAACGGTTGGTCCATTAGCTTTGTTCTCAATTGGCTTACAATTGCGGTTCGGTGGATGGTTTAGTGAAATCAAACACATCAGTTTTGCTTTAATATACAAATTAATTCTAGCGCCACTTGCTATTTTAACCATCGCATTAATTTTGGGTATGAATGGTATGATTGCCAAAATAACCATTTTCGAAATGGCTATGCCAACCTTATTAACTGCCGGAGTAGTTGCCGACCAACACAATTTAAATCCAAAGGTTTCTAATTTGGTTGTTGGGATTGGGATTTTGCTTTCCTTTGTTACAACGGGTTTTTGGTGGTTAATTTTAACTCACACAAACTTATTTTAATTCTTCTTGAAAAGGAACGGTAGATTCAATTGGCGGTCTGTAGTCCTGCTAACATTACAAGTCCGCACTCGTGCCTCGCTTGCGGGCTTTCCATTTATATCAGGTTTATGAACAAAGGCAGCTGCAAGGAAACCCCTTACGAAGAATTACAGGCCCTACTTTATAGCCCCGACATAAACGGAAATACTTTTGGCTTACCAAAACTTACGAAGTTTCTTCTAAAAAAGTTCATTAAACCTCGTAAGTTGCCGAGTGGGGTTTCCTGAGCCAAAAGATTGCAGTGTTGGCGGGAAGAAAGTTCCCGAAGCAACACAACAATCGCGCTTCAAATTATTTATAGAATCTTTCTCGGCTTAACACTCTGGTAAGCTAATTGGAATATTTGTTGCCAAACCGCCGTCTGATGTTTCCTTATATTTCGCGTTCATATCCAGAGCGGTTTCCCACATGGTATTCACCACAGCATCCAAACTTACTTTGGCTTTATCCGGATTACTTTGCAATGCCAACTGGCTTGCCGTAATGGCCTTAATTGCGCCCATTGTGTTTCTTTCGATGCAAGGAATTTGAACCAAACCACCAATCGGATCGCAGGTTAAACCCAAATGATGCTCCATAGCAATCTCGGCAGCCATTAAAACCTGGCGTTGGGAACCACCCAAACACTCAGTCAAAGCCGCAGCAGCCATTGCCGATGAAACACCAATTTCTGCCTGACAGCCGCCCATAGCCGCCGAAATAGTTGCACCCTTTTTGAAAATACTGCCAATTTCTGAAGCACAAGCAATAAACTGCGTGATTTTATCTTCAGAATAGCCATTGCAAAAGACGATAAAATACTGTAAAACCGCCGGAATTACACCCGCAGCACCATTTGTTGGCGCAGTTACCACCCGCCCGAACGAAGCGTTTTCTTCGTTTACCGCTAAAGCAAAGCAACTTACCCAATCTAAAATATAATTGAAGCCGTTGCCACCTTTTCTGATGGCATCTATCCAGGTATCATAGTTTGAGTATTCTGCTTTATTGATTAATCTTTTATTAAGTGGAAATGCTCTTCTGGCAACATCCAGACCGCCTGGCAGAAACCCTGTGGTGTGGCAACCGCGATATATACAGTCTCTCATTACCGCGAAATGCTGCAAAATACCTGCTCTGGTTACCAATTCTGGCCGCCAAGCTAACTCGTTTTCCATTACAATTTCGCTAACTTTTAAGCCCGTAGATAAGCACCAGTGTAATAGTTCTTTTGCTTTATCAACCGGGAAAGGCAAATCTACCTGTGGTTTTTGACTGTTATCTTCACCTTCCTTTACCACAAAACCACCTCCAATAGAATAATACGTTTCGGAAAATGCTTTGCCGTTTTTTAAAAGCGCTTGAAAAGTTACCGCATTAGGGTGAAATGGTAAGCTTTCAGCAAATAAGAACAAAAGATCGTTTTCGTAATCGAAATCTATAACTAAGTTTCCGGCAAGGTTTAATTTTTTATCTTTTTGAATGGTTTTAAATGTTGGCGTTACTGCATCAACATCAAAAGTAACCGGATCTGCTCCTGTTAGGCCTAATAAAATTGCAACATCGGTTCCGTGGCCAACACCTGTTTTTGCAAGTGAACCATAGAGTAATATTTTTATCGTTTCAACCTCGACAAGTAAGCTATGTTCTTTTAACGAGGCAGTGAATTGTTGAGCCGCCCGCCACGGACCAAGTGTATGCGAACTTGATGGACCAATTCCTATTTTAAAAATATCGAAAACCGAAATTTGTTCTTTTATCATGAATTTAGTTAGTTACAGATTATCAAAATTGGGATGAATCCGTTAATACAAAGCTATGATTGTTTTTAAGATTTTACAGAAATTAATTTTGCTTGTTAATCGTAATCATTTATATTGAATGATATTTTAAAAACGCTCCAAATGGCCTTTAAAACAACGAATTTCGAAGAAGTTGATTATCGCTTTTGTCAGGCTTCTTCAGGATTAAGGTTTGCAAATTATTTAATTGATACAATCGTTATTTATCTATTGATGTTTGCATTAGGCATAATAACTTATTACGTCAACCCTGAAATTATCGATTCTGTGGATGATGGCATTACCAATAGAATAATAGGCATGATATTCTATGGTGTAATTATGTCGTTTACTGAAGCCATGCTAAATGGAAAATCAATTGGCAAGCTCATCACCAAAACAAAAGCTGTAAATTTAGATGGTAGCGACCTGAGTTTTGAAAAAGCATTTACCCGTAACCTTTTAAGGATTATTCCTTTCGAACCTTTCAGTGCCTTAGGAACACCTTCTAATCCTTGGCATGATAGGTTGTCGCAAACCATGGTTGTTGAAGAAAAGAAAGTGGCTTTGCAAGTACAGAAAACTGAATTATTCGGTTCTGTTAAAAATCAAACTCTATAATATCGTTATCCTTCAGCATTTGCTCAACAAACTTCTGGTGGTTTTTTGGCGTTCCGGTAGCAGTCCAGTTTCCGGTAATTACATTATTAACCAATTGGTGTTTTCCACGTTGCGGTTTTAATTTATTTTCTTTGAAAACCTCTTCATAGCTCTCTAAATCGCCATTGGTATGCTGCTTTTTAACAATTCGATAAATACGTTTGGTGAAACGTCTATCTCCAATTTCTTCTAGAAAAGGAAAAATGATTAAGGCTAAAAGTACCACGCCGGTTACTCCTATTGCCTGCTCATAATAACCGCCGCCAATTGCCATTCCGATTGCAGCAACAATCCAAATGATGCAAGCCGTTGTTAAACCTTTAACCCGATTTTCTTCCTTGAAGATTACTCCTGCACCTAAAAACCCAATTCCGGTAACAATATTTGAGGCAATTCTATCTTGACTACTTGCGCCGATTTTTACCGAAAGAATGGTAAAAAGTGTAGCTCCTAAACCAATCATCATCATGGTTTTTAATCCAGCAGATTTGCTTCTGTATTCCCTTTCGGCACCGATTAATCCGCAAAGCAAAGTTGCCAACAAAAATTTATTGACTTCACTTTGTGTGATAAAATGATGATTGTCTAAGATCTCGTTCATGATTTTGCCTTATCAGAAGCAAATTAGTAAAAATCATAACATCTTAACCCATTTGAACGACCATAATTAGAACTATTTGGCCAATATTTTTCATACCCAACACCAATTTCAGATGTTCCTCCGGTATTGGTGTAATTTAATTTTGAGGTTGTTGCATCGTGGCTTAAACCAATTCTGAATTTTTCGCCATTTGTTCGCCTGTTAAAAATATCGAAGATTACAGAAAAAACAATTGCATCGTTACCGTTTGTTCCGCCATCGTTTCTATACCAAATACCTGCATTTACGCCAGCATATTTGAACTGCGTACCTAAACTGAACGACATTACGTTTTGCTGGCGATAGGCAACGATAGAAGGAATTAGGTAAGCACCATCTCTATCATATTGATCGGGAACGATTGCTAATTTATAGCTCATATTAGCCGAAACCCTAATCGGTAATCTGGTTTGAAAACCTGATAAGGATTCGTCCGGACGATTTAAATGATGCGCCCCCAACCCAAACATAAAATTTTTGTACACAATATTTCCGCCAGCAGCAGCATCGAAATAGAATCTGCTATCAACATTTGGGCGTTCCGCACCAGAAATTCCACCTGGAATAATTCCGGCATTTATATCAATCTGATCACCAAAAACCAATTTATCCCAATTTAATTTTTGATTGGTTATTCCGCCTTGTAATCCAAATGAAAGTGTAAAATCATCGCCACCAATAATGTAAGAATAACTCAGGGCAATATTGTTTTTTTGTAGGTAAGCTGTTCCTTCACTACTTCTATTAAAAATTATCCCAACACCGCTGTTCAGTTTTTGAAGATTTAAATCTGCAGATGCGCTCATGTAAGAGAAATCACCGGAAAGACCAGTCCACTGATTACGGTACAAAGCATTGAATCTGATATCGCCCTCAAACTGACCAGTTAACGCAGGGTTTAAATAAATGGGTGAGTTATAAAACTGACTGTAAATATGATCTTGCCCTTTAGTTAAAAAAGGAAAAATGATAAACAATATAAATAGGTTAATCCAACTACGCTTCATCATCTTATTAAATATATTGTACCCGTTTTACGCGGTGCTGAATTATCATAAGTCATACCTTTCCAGTCGCCACCATTTATAAACTTCACTTCAATTTTCCAAAAATAAACGCCTTGCGGTTGCTCTTGCCCATTAAATGTACCGTCCCATCCTTCTGATGGAGCACCATCATCCAGTTTGGTCGTCTCCCATAAAGCCTGTCCCCATTTGTTAAAAACTGTCATTTTCCAAGAATCAATGCCACGTCCCTTTGCTTTAAAAGTTCTCAATTCGTTTTTCGCACTAGCCGGTATAAAAGAGTTTGGCACATGCAGCGTTCCGGGTACACCAATCACTCTTATTATTTGTGTTGATGTAGCCGCACAACCTTCTTTGTTTATTACCTTAAGCGTTACGGTGTATTCGCCAACATTATTATAGGTATGTGATGGATTTTGTAATGTTGAGCTTGAACCATCGCCAAAACTCCATTCCCAACTTCCGGCTCCGTTAACACTCGCATCTCTAAAATTGAATGTATAATTCGGAATAGAGAGTTCATTTCCGGGCAGCACATTAAAGTTAGATTGAGGAGGTGTAACCAGCTGAATGTAATTTGGTAAAACAGATACATTCTTACAGCCCTGACTATTTGTTGCTGTTAAGGTTACAGTATAATTCACTCCGCTCCCGGTAAAAGTATGCGTTGGCTCAAATTGGTTTGAGGTCGTTCCATCACCAAAATCCCAAAGGTAGGCCACTGCATTTTGGCTGTTATTTTTAAACCTAACAACCGTACCGCTACAGCCCACAGTTTTATCTGCTGTAAAACCAACCGTCGGTTGTTCTAAAACCACAATAGTTTCGGTAGTATAGTTAATCGAGCAATCGTTAGAAGCGTACAAAGTAACCAAGTATGTTCCGGGCTTGGTGAAGGTATGCGCAACCATTTCTGGTGAGCTGTTGGTTAAAGCTGATGCCCCATCACCAAAGGTGTAATAAAATGTACTTGCGCCTTTCGTATTATTTTTAAAGTTAACCAAAAGTGGCGCACAGCCCCTCAATTCAGGGGCATCAACAACTAATTCTGGTATAATATTATTAGGAGAAACCCTAATCACGTATTGAGATGTACTTGAACTGCAGGCATTTGTTGCCGTCATTTTTACAATGTAATCTGTAACCTCATTAGTTGTGTAAGTATGGGTAACTGTACTTTTATCATTGGTGGTAAAGGTTGGCGAGCCATCACCGAAATCATAAGTAAAGCTTGTATAAGTGCCGGGCGATGTATTGCTGAAAGTTGTGGTAAAAGGCGAGCAACCAGCCGTTTTATTAGGAGAAAAAACTGAAATAGGTGCTGCTTTTACAAGTACCGTAGATGTTCTGGTGATTACGCCACAAGCAGTTGTTGCCCTAAGTGTAACCGTGTAAGTAATATCTTCCCCTGCCGGATCTGGACGATAATCTATTCTTGGAGGATTGGCTAGATTTGAAGTTGTTCCATTTCCAAAATCCCAGGCAAATGTTGAACCTGTTAAATCTGATGATGTATTTACGAAATTTACACTGAACGGCCCGCAATCGGCTGTTTTATCTTGGGTATAGGCAACCGTGATATTATCTCTGGTTGTAAAAGTATGAGTTGTTTCATCGGCCAGACAGCCTGAAGCACTTGTTACAACCAATCTTACAACAACGCTAGTATTACTTGTTGTAATTGTGTAGCCAGGAAATGTTGCCCCAGTTCCGATTTGTACATTATTCGCAAACCAGGTGTATGTTGCATTCCTGCCGGGATAAAGCCCTGCCTGGACTATTGATGGAGTTAAAACAAATGGCGCACAACCAATATCTGTAGTATAAACAATTTCAGCTCTAGCGTTTTGGTTAACCGTTATCAACACAACATTGCTCGTATTTGCCGAGCCTCCTGAGCACGCTGCACTTGTAACTAAACGGCGGTAACGAATGCTAACCGTTGGTTGCGGTGGTGTAAAGTTAATGTCGGTTGCACCAGCAACATCTGTCCATGTTGTACCATTAAAGCTAGATTGCCATTGATAATTAAATGTTCCATTTGCGCCTGTTGGTAAAGTGCCAGTTAGTGGATTTATTGGCGTGCCAATACAAATGGCTTGATTCGCAGAAATTGAATTGTTTGCAATCGCGGGCAAAACATCCAATTGTATTACATTACTTTCTGAAGGACAAGCACCACTTGTTACAACTCTTCTAAAATAAATGTTCGAACTTACCGTAATGCTTAAATCTTTTGTTGTTCTGCCTGGTAAATTTGCCCATGTAATTCCGTCCGTACTACTTTGCCATTGATAGGTATAAGTACCATTTCCACCTGTTGGAGTTGTACCGATTACTGAAATTGTTTGCCCAGAACAAACAGTTGTAGAAGCTGTACTAATGGTATTTGTGATGGCATTAGGATATGAAATGGTTACTTCATCCCAACTATCTGGGCAAGCGCCTCCAGCAGTCATTGTCCACCTAAAAACATAATCATTTCCTGCCACCAATCCAGAAACTGTAGTATTATATTGAGTTGGGTTTGTAATAGTTGCAGACGAACTGGTTACCTGCGTCCATAATCCAACTTCATTATTCCCGTTTAAAGTTGCAGTTGATCCAGTACATATGGTTTGATCAGGTCCTGCATCCGCTCCTTGAACAATCACCGTTTGAGGTGCAGAAGTAACTGTACCACAGGCACCACTTGTAACGCTTAATGTTATGGTATAAGTTCCGGCTGTAGTAAAATTGAATATGGGATCTTTACTGCTTGCGGTTGTTCCCCCAGAAAATGAAACCGATGGCGTAACTGTCCATGAATAAGTTGGAACTGAATTACAGGTATTATCAATTTCTGAAATATTAGCTGGAGCAAGTGTCCTAGGCGCACAGACTGTTGTACTTGGTAATGTGAATATAGGCTTTGGCGGGTCTTGAATACAAATCTCCTGTTGAACCGGGTCAGCATCACAAGCACCAGAACTAACGGAGGTTAATCTAATCGTATGTACTCCACGGGCTAAAAATCTATAAACAAAATTATAAGAGCGTGGTCTGTTTGCTTGTACAAGAACTCCGTCTACCCACCAGTTATAAGTTACATTATTTGGCTCGCAACCTGCTGATGTAGTATTTGGGTTTTCGCCCAATTGTGAGGTATTGATGAACGTAACATCTGTGTTTGTACACGCAGGAGTATCATAAGTAAACGAATTAATAGGTTTGACAACCACTTTAGCATAAGCCGTTAATGGGTCACCAAGGTTTCCACAGAAATCATTCGTTACTCTGATAGATACATTAAAAGCATTATAAATAGGCCCGGATGTTGTATTTGAAACCTGACCACAAGATGATGTGGTGTAATCATGTCCAACCCTGCTTCCCGCCTTTAGGATATCACAATAGGTATAAATTGTAGATCGTCCGTCGCCCCAGTTAATTACGTACCTATCTCCTGGAAAATTATTTAAAATCCCGCTCGCGGTTAAATCTACATTAAATTGATACGAGGCTAATGGTAAGCATACAGGGTTATTATTTACAGTTGCAAACGCAGTTGTAGCCTGGTTATTAATGATGAAATAAGCCTTAGTACCAACCGTTCCGTCAGGCATAGTTGCTTTGGCAAAAATGGTATAATGTGCAAGTTGTGCAGTAAAAGTTTTTGGAGCATTTAAATCTAACGAAGTTACAACACTGCTTATTTCATTTTTCACAGTTGCACTAACACTAGCATTTGCTGAAGAGTTATTGGAAAGTATCAGGTCATAATTAGCCCTTGTAATACAAGTACCAAAGGCTTCTTGGCCAGCCGGTGCATTATTTAATGGGGTTGATAAGACTTCTGCTCTAACAGGTGCCCCTCCTCTTACTTCGAAAGGAGCAGATTCTGTACTAATCTCTGCTGGAGCTGTTGATTTTACTCTAATCTTATAGCCAATTCCAGCCGGTGTTGTTACTGGAATTATAGCATTTGCATAGGTGCTGTAAAAACCAACGTAGGTTCCAATTCGTTGTTCGGCAGCAAAACTCCCACTGGCATCTGATAAGTAAAC
The DNA here is from genome assembly GCF_032678425.1 of Pedobacter aquatilis. Taxonomy (GTDB): domain Bacteria; phylum Bacteroidota; class Bacteroidia; order Sphingobacteriales; family Sphingobacteriaceae; genus Pedobacter; species Pedobacter aquatilis_B. The sequence continues at coordinate 1,185,268 of NZ_JAVTSG010000001.1, forward strand.
CTCAAAAACGTTCGCTGTAGCAATACACGAAGCATTGCCAATTGTAAATGGAACTGCAATTGTACTTCCTGGTGTGTATGGTCCGGCATCAACACCACTCACAGTCAATTGCGAGAATGTGTTCAATGCACAGAACATCGTCATCGAGAAAACAAGCACAGAACATAAAATCTGTCTACACCAAATCTTCATAAAATCTTTAACAATAGGGTATTAAAGAGATCTTTTCGCACAAAAAAATAAACGACAAATTGAAAGCGCCGATATGACTTGTTAACTCAGTTTGTTTAGTAAATTTTATTCGATAGAGGTGATCTTTTGTTGTTTGTAAATTGCAAAAGTATATTATGAAATTTAGTCTATCTAAAATTTTACACGAAAGCAATCTTTAACAGATTGCAAATAGGTAAAACTTGCGTTTTTAAAAAGATTTCAAACAAAAAATCCCCCAAAACTTTAGTTTTGAGGGATTTAATTTACACGTAATTCTTATGACCTGAATGATTACATCATGCCGCCCATGCCGCCGCCACCCATTGGAGGGTGAGCGCTAGCACCAGCTTCTTCTGGTTCATCAGCTAAAACAACTTCTGTTGTTAATAACATTGCTGCAATAGATGCTGCATTTTCTAATGCTACACGAGATACTTTAGTTGGGTCGATAACACCAGCGCCAATTAAGTTTTCGTAAACATTAGTACGAGCATTGTACCCGAAATCTGCAGTTCCTTCTTTAACTTTTTGTACTACGATAGAACCTTCAATACCTGCGTTTTCGCAAATTTGACGTAATGGCTCCTCAATCGCACGACGGATAATTTGAATACCAGTGTTTTCATCTTCGTTAACACCTTTTAAATCAGCTAAAGATGCAACCGCACGAATGAAAGCAACACCACCACCAGCAACAATACCTTCTTCTACAGCAGCACGAGTTGCATGTAAAGCATCATCAACACGGTCTTTTTTCTCTTTCATTTCAACTTCACTAGCCGCACCAACGTAAAGAACTGCAACACCGCCAGCTAATTTAGCCAAACGCTCTTGTAATTTTTCTTTATCGTAATCAGATGTAGTCGTTTCGATTTGAGCTTTGATTTGGCTAACGCGAGATTTAATATCTTCTGAGTTACCAGCACCATTAATTACAGTTGTATTGTCTTTATCAACAACAACTTTCTCAGCAGAACCTAAGTAAGTTAAATCAGCATTTTCTAATTTATAACCTCTTTCTTCTGAAACAACGATACCGCCAGTTAAGATAGCGATGTCTTCTAACATTGCTTTTCTTCTATCGCCAAAACCTGGTGCTTTAACAGCAACAACTTTTAACGAACCACGAATTTTGTTAACTACTAAGGTAGCTAAAGCCTCGCCATCTAAATCTTCAGAAATGATAACTAAAGGCTTACCAGTTTGAACAGTTTTTTCTAAAACAGGCAACAATTCTTTCATGTTGCTGATTTTTTTATCGTAGATTAAAATGTAAGGGCTGTCTAATTCAGCTTCCATTTTATCTGCATTGGTAACAAAGTATGGAGATAAATAACCTCTGTCAAACTGCATACCTTCCACCGTTTTAACTTCAGTTTCAGTACCTTTTGCCTCTTCAACAGTAATTACACCATCTTTACCAACTTTGCTCATTGCCTCAGCAATTAAAGCGCCAATAACCTCGTCGTTATTAGCCGAGATAGATGCAACTTGCTTAATTTTGTTATTGTCTTCACCAACCGTTTGCGATTGAGTTTTTAAGTTCTCTACAACAGCAGCAACAGCTTTATCAATACCACGTTTTAAATCCATTGGATTTGCGCCCGCAGCAACGTTTTTGATACCAGTAGTAATAATTGCCTGAGCCAAAACCGTAGCAGTTGTTGTTCCATCACCAGCAATATCAGCTGTTTTAGAAGCAACTTCTTTAACCATTTGAGCGCCCATGTTTTCAACCGCATCTTTCAATTCGATTTCCTTAGCAACCGTAACACCATCTTTTGTAATGGCTGGAGAACCGAATTTTTTATCAATAATAACGTTACGGCCTTTCGGACCTAAAGTTACCTTTACTGCATTCGCTAAGATATCAACACCACGTTTCAGGGCGTCACGTGCTTCCACGTTATATTTTACTTGTTTTGACATTTTGATTTAAGATTTTAGAATTATGACTTACGATTTTTTAAATCGCCTCATCTTTCAACTTTTAACTTTCTACTTTTAACTTATAATTATCCTACAACAGCGTAGATATCAGTTTCACGCATAATTAGATAATCTTTACCTTCGTAAGGGAATTCGGTACCACCGTATTTACCATAAATTACAACATCGCCAACTTTCACACTAGCTTTTTTACCTTCAGAATCTTCTTCAGAAACAGAAACTACAGTTCCTTTAGATGGTTTTTCTTTTGCAGTATCAGGGATATACAAACCCGATGCAGTTTTTTCTTCTGCCGCAGCTGGTTCAACAATAACTCTGTTCGAACTGCCAGCAATTGGTTTTAGGTTTAACGCCATTTTTTTATTATTTATTTTGAGTTTACTTTTAATTACTAAGCTTACAATTAACACTTATTATGCCAAGCACCATTGAGGGACAAATTTGCCAATTTTTTAAACAATTACAGAATGTTGCGTGTCAGCTTGGCAGAGCTTATGAAATAAATTCGTTGATGTTTAAGATTTGGAAAGCAACATCAGTAGCATTTAGGTTCGGGTTGGCCCCGCTTTTCGCTGCAAGTCCTCGTTACACTCCGGGCTTTACGCTGCAATCGGGTTTAGAAACAAGGGAAGCTATTTGGCTAAAGCCATTTTGCACCACAAAAAATAGGCAGCTAAAGCAGCCAGCAATTAATTGCGTATTCTCCATATAAATATGTTATCCAATTTGCAGTGCTCATTGCCGCTGGTTTCAACCAACGGACAATTGAAAGGATCTAATTGCATTAAACAAAAAAAGCTTTCCCTTTTGAGGAAAGCTTTTTAAAATGTTTTGTTGGTTTAAACTATTTCTTAGTTGTATCTGCTGTTGCAGGTGCAGCCGGAGTTGCACTTTTAGTTGCGCCACCACCAATTGGAGAAGGTGTAGGCATTTTGTTTAAACGTTCCTGTAATTCTGTGTTACCAGTAGCAGCAGTACCGCCTGATTTACCCATTGTAGTAATACCTAAAGTTAAAACAACAATAAGGGCTAACAAAATCCACGATCCTTTTTCTAAAACATCGCCTGTACGTTGCACACCAAACATATTGCTGGTGCCACCACCTGTTGCTAAACCACCACCTTTAGGGTTTTGTACCAATACAAATAAGCCTAAAGCTACACACGCAACGATTAATAAAATGATTAAAAGGGTTATCATGATAAAATATATTTTATAATTTCTTTTCTATAGATTGGATAAGGTCGGCAAAGTAACCACTTTTTTCTGGATATTTCAAACTTAATTTTTTATAAGTATCTATCGCTTTGTGATAAAGCATTTGCTCAATATAAATTTTCGCTAGCGTCTCCGAAACTAAGTCGTAATGGTCTTCAGCGCTTTTCTTCGCCTTATTCTCATTATCAATTTGTTCGGGTTTCGGTGGTTTTATTGTTGGGTCTTCCTTTAAAAACCGCTCAATAATTTCTGCACCCTTTACATCCTTAACCTCGGCAGATGGATATTCGGCCAAATGATCGGCAACTTCAAAAGGTGTTTGAATGTGAAAAATATGCTCTACATATTGTTGTTGAAAAGCTGCTTGCTCTGCGGTTTTTTGTTCAGGTTGTTTTACAACAGCCGGATTTGGTTGTGCATAAGGCTGAAAAATCTGCTCATGCTCCTTTCTGGTTTTTGCCAGCCACCACAAGAAAGTATAAGGCATTTTATCATCATCATACTTAGAAAGGTAGCTATTCTCCGGCTCATCGGGAATTACGGTTTCAATATTCGGAGCAGCAGTAACAACATCTGTACTTAGTTTTTGCTCAAACGCAAAGAAATCGGCAGCAACTACACTTTCAATGTAATCAGCATCTTTAATTTCAGTTTGAAAATCCTCTTGCTCTTTAACTGGTTCTACCTTTTCAACTTCTTCAATAACTGGATTTACAACAGCTTTTACTTCTCCAATTTCTTCGTAAACTTCCTGTTCATCTTCAACCTCAATGTATTCGGTTTCAAAAGTTTCAATTTCTGGCAAAGGCTGATTTGAAATCACCCCTGTTAACTCAACTGCCTGTTCAGCCTTTTCTTCCTCAACAAGAACGTCATCTTCAATATCGGCTTCCTGTAAAATATTATACAAAACATGCCCATTGCTATACAAAGCTGCTTTCGATACATATTCTGCATCGGCTTTAGCCAAAAGTAAATGAATGGGCTGCGAATAAGGAAATTGTGCTAACAAATCCAACAAAGCCGGCACATGTGCCTTCCTTACTTTTCCGGGTTGAGCCAATAAATCGGTAAGAAGTTGTTTGTTATCCATTATTGAGGTTTGCTACTAAGTTAAAAATTGAAGTCGATTTTTAAAATTTTTAGCTACCACTGCGCAAAGGCACGGTTAAAAATATCTTCAGTTAACTGTTTATTAATATTTTCTATCGCCTGTGGCTGAACGGCTTGCAAAGAACCGCCCAACGGGAAATCGAAAAAGCGGGTAAAGCTTTCTTCAAAACTTTCTTTTTCATGCCCTTCGATATTATTCTTGTATTTAACCGCAATGGTTATGGTTATGCGGTTATTTGAAGCAGTAGGTGTACTGCTTGATGTTAATGCCACTGGTTTAATGCTGTAATCTGTTATCTTTCCTTCAAAAATAGCATCACCATCATTTGGTGTAATGCTCAATTTAGTTTGGGTTCTGATTCGGGCTTTTAGTGATTCGGTAAAATCCTGACTTAATGTTGGAACAACCAACGGTGCTGCATTTTCAAAAAACCTAACTGTTACTGTTTTTAAACCTTCGGTTGATGCCCCACTAAAAGTATAAGCACATGAGCTTAATACAGCAGTAAGTAGAAGTGCAAATATTTTAATTTTCATTCAATAGATTCTTTAACAATCGCAGATGGATTTCCTTTATAAATTTAATTCTTTGATTTTTCTGTAAAGTGTACGTTCAGAAATACCTAATTCCTGTGCTGCAAATTTACGCTTGCCTTTATGCTTTTTCAGCGCCTTTTTGATTAAATCTGATTCTTTATCGACTAATGATAGTGATTCTTCAACTTCCTCTGCATCATGTGCAAAATAATCGGAATTATTATTGTTGTTGAGGTTGTTATTTGAGGTTGGATGCTGAATGGTAAAAGCGTGCTCCTGACCAGCAGGCAGCTCCACATCTCTGTACAATTGGTTTATATATTGTGGATTATCAGCCAAAACGGTTGCCGTATTTCCGCCGTGCTGGATAATTTCAGCTACAAGTTTTTTCAGCTCAACCATATCTTTTTTCATATCGAAAAGCACTTTATATAAAATATCCCTTTCGGTAAAGTCCTCTTTCGATTGTGCATTTATCGCCATTGGCAAATTACTTCCGGCTTCGTTTGGTATGTAATTTAAAATTGCCTGTCCGCTAACATTTCTGTCTTTTTCTAACACACAAATCTGCTCTGCAATATTTTTTAGCTGACGAACATTACCAGGCCAACTATAATTAGTTAAAATTTGAATAGCTTCAGGCTCCAGCTGTAATCCTGGCGAACGGTATTTATCACTAAAATCGGCTGCAAATTTTCTGAAAAGCAAATAAATATCTTCCTTACGCTCTTGCAAAGCAGGAATACGCAATGGAACTGTATTTAATCTATAATATAAATCTTCGCGAAATTTTCCGTTTTTAACGCGGTTATAAACATCAACGTTAGTTGCTGCAATAATACGCACATCGGTTTTTTGAACTTTCGATGAACCTACACGTAAATATTCGCCACTTTCTAAAATTCTTAACAAACGAGCTTGTGTGCCAAGTGGCAATTCAGCAACCTCATCTAAGAAAATGGTTCCACCGTTGGCCACTTCGAAATAACCTTTACGAGCTTCATGTGCGCCCGTAAACGATCCCTTCTCATGCCCGAATAATTCAGAATCTATCGTTCCTTCTGGAATGGCACCACAGTTTACAGCGATAAAAGCACCGTGTTTACGAGCGCTCATTTGATGGATAATTTGTGAAAAAACTTCTTTACCACTTCCGCTTTCGCCCGTAATTAAAACCGACATATCTGTTGGCGCAACCTGACTAGCAATATCTATGGCACGATTAAGCAATGGTGAGTTACCAATAATCCCGAATCGTTGTTTAATATTTTGTGTATCCATTCTTTAGTATCAAGTATTTAGTATCAGGTATCAAGATTGGGCTTTAACTAGGCAAACTTTCCGCTTTAAGCATTCAGCCTTAAACTATCTTTCCAATCAGCGTAGCCGAAGTACATCTTTCGATATAAACATTTGCATATTGACCAGGCTTTACCCCATCAATAGCAGGAAAAATTGCCATCGCACCGCTATCGCCTCTTCCGCAATAATCTTTATCCGATTTTTTTGAAGTGCCTTCAATTAACACACGAATCGTTTTGCCTACCCATTCTTGCAAACGCATCAAAGAGTGTGCTTGTTGTTTGGCTAAAATCTCAGCCAAACGGCGTTTTTTAACTTCTTCAGGTATATCATCCGCAAGCTTACGGGCCGCTAAAGTACCAGGTCTTTCAGAATAAGTGAAGTTGTAAGCAAAATCATACTGAACATAATCCATCATGCTTAAAGTTTCTTCATGCTCCTCTTCCGTTTCAGTACAGAAACCTGCAATAATATCTGTAGAAATTGCACAACCCGGAATAATATTTCTAATTGCATCAATCCTGTTAATGTACCATTCACGGGTATATGTTCTGTTCATTAATTCCAAAACACGTGTATTACCAGATTGAACCGGTAAGTGAATGTAATTGCAAATGTTATCGTATTTAGCGATGGTATGTAAAACCTCATCGGTAATATCTTTAGGATGCGAAGTAGAGAAACGAACCCTTAAATCAGGACTTACTAAAGCGGTTTGCTCCAGTAGCTGTGCAAAGTTTACAGTTTCTGTTCCATCTTCTGAAGTCCAGGTATAAGAATCTACGTTTTGCCCTAAAAGCGTAACCTCTCTATAACCTGCTTCAAACAATGTTGCTGCTTCTTCAATTATAGAATGTGCATCTCTGCTACGTTCACGACCACGGGTAAACGGTACAACACAGAAAGAACACATATTATTACAGCCACGGGTAATAGAAATAAATGCTGTAATGCCGTTACTATTTAAACGAACCGGACTAATATCGGCGTAAGTTTCCTCACGGGATAACAGAACATTAACTGCTTTATGTCCGCTCTCCACTTGTTCAATTAAATTTGGCAAATCGCGGTAAGCATCTGGCCCAACTACAACATCAACCAAGCGTTCTTCTTCTAAGAATTTAGATTTTAAACGCTCTGCCATGCAGCCTAAAACACCAACAATTAATTTCGGATTACGGCGTTTTTCTACTCCAAATTGTGAGAGCCGGTTTCTAACCCTTGTTTCTGCGTTTTCGCGAATGGAACAAGTGTTAATAAAAATCACATCTGCTTGGTGATAATCTCCAGTGGTTTCAAATCCAGTTTCTGAAAGAATAGAGGCTACTATTTCGCTGTCGGCGAAATTCATTGCACAGCCATAACTTTCAATGTATAATTTACGTGCATCTGCTTTTATTGGTGTATCTAAAATTAAAGCCTCACCTTGCCTAGCTTCGTCGTGTGTTTTATCCTGTACTTGTAAATCAATCATTCCTTTAAAACCTTTGGGGATTGCAAAAATACATAAATAAAATTAAAAGTGACAAATTGACATATTTACTTTAAATGTTTACAAAGGGATTATTTTAGAATGATTTAAGCGCTAGATTTTTAAATTTGTTTTATGCTGAAAGCCGTAATTAGAAAGCAAGCGCTAAAAGAAAGGTTATCTTATAGTGATAATGAGTATCAGAAACTAAATAAGATGCTACTCGAACGATTTCAAGTTTGGGATTTTAGCGCAGTTAAAACCATTCATATCTTTTTACCAATAGTTGAAAAGAAAGAGCCAAACACATTTCTATTGATTGAATGGCTCACTGAAAATTATCCTCAGATTAAAATAATTGTACCAAAAGCAGATTTTGATACCGCTTTAATGACTAACCATGAATATTTAGGTGTAAATGATTTACAAAAGAACCTTTACAATATCCTGGAGCCTCAAAAGGGAAAAATTCATGATGGAGAAATTGATTTAGTTTTTATTCCGCTTCTAGCTTTCGATAAAATGGGCAATCGGGTTGGTTATGGTAAAGGTTTTTACGACCGTTTTCTGGAAAATACAAATGCTAAAAAAATAGGCTTATCTTTGTACCCTGCAATTGAAAAAATTGATGATGTGAACGAACACGACATTAAATTAGATTTTTGCATTACACCAAAAGGAATTATTAAATTTTAAGCTAGCAAATCATGTCACAAGAAATCGTTATTAAAACTGAAAAACAATACGAAGACAATATGATTGCTGTATTCGAACTTCAGGAAAAGGAAGAACTTACCGCAGAAGATTTAAGGCAAATTGACCTGATGCTGAAAGCTGGCGAGAAATACGAAGCGGAGCATTTGTAGAAATTATCTCGAATTCTCCCGCACATTACGCTGATTTCCGCAGAACAAAATCTGTGTAAATTCCCGAAATCTGGGGGAAACAATCTAAGCTTGCGCTTTCACAAAATCACTCACCAAATAAGCAATTAGCTTTGAAGTTAACTTGCTCACCCTCCCATCAAGCAATCTTGTTGCACCTTCGCTAATGTGCAGATAAGAAAACCTTTTTGGATTCGTTAAAATCAACTTACGAACATCATTAACAGAGAATCCTGAAGGTGTTTCTGCACTTGAAAGTACATTTTGAATACTGTCTAAATCTATTTCTAAACCTATCGTTTCACCTAAACCGGAAAGTATATTTTCAACCGGCTTGCTTTTCAAAATATCATCAAAAAATAATGCTTTTAGTTTAGGATTGGTTTCTATTTGATTTAAAATAGCCTCATTATTGTAGTTTTGATGCAATCCATACATAAAATAGTTTTCGAGAAATTTTTCGGCCAAAGCATAGGTAAATCCATTCCCGCTATGTCTGCCTTCTGACGTTCTCAAATCGGCATGGGCATCTACATTTAAAACATTAATTGCTTGGTTTTTTGCTTTTGATGCGCCTTTAATTATTGGATAGGCATTGTTGTGACCACCACCAATTACTATCGGGATTTTACCTGCCGCAACAATTTTTTCAATCACCGGATAAACTAAATTGTCAATCTCAGCAACTTTATTTCTCAAGCAATTAATTGCAGAATCTTCAGGTTCTTCAATTTCAAAATGACCTAAAACTAAAATTTCCTCACCAGATAAAAATCGATTGCTTTGGATATTTAAAAAAGCCATTAAGGCTGGTCGCCAAGTTGTAGATGCGCCAGCAACACCCAAATTAGCACGAATGCCAATATCTTCCGGAATACCCAAAAGCACAAATTTGGCATTTGATGATTGCAAACCATCCAAAGAAGATATAACTTGAACCTTTTCGCCTAGCTTTGTTTCACCTTCGCGATAAATTATCAGATTATTAATTTCGCTCTGCGAATATATTTTCAGGCTATCCATTATAAATTTCGCCATTTAAAATGATGGTCTCTATTTGTGTTTCGCCGAAGCTATATGGCAAATAGGCAATTGAAGGCATCGGTTTTGTGATGAATAAATTCGCTTTTTTGCCGATTGCAATACTTCCGTAGTCATTGCTGATTTCTATAGCCGCAGCCCCATTTAAACTCGCGGCATTTATCGCTTGCTCTGGTTGCATTTTAAGTTTTATGCAGCCCAAAGAAACCACAAAATTCATATTCCCTGATGGCGTAGAACCTGGATTATAATCAGATGCAAGCGCAACAGCAACATTTTCGGCAATTAAGCTTTTAGCATCTGCAAAAGGTATACCAAGATAAAACGAGCATGACGGTAAAAGCGTTGCGATTGTAGAACTATGTTTTAAGGCAGAAACTGTTTCTTCACTTGTTTCTTCGAGATGGTCAACTGAAATTGCATTATTTTTTAGGCCGATTTCTACAGCGCCGGAAATAGATAATTGATTAGCATGTATTTTAGGTTTCAAACCATATTTTGCGCCTGCTTTTAAAAGCTTACCTGTCTGTTCAACAGAGAAAAAGCCCCTTTCGCAAAAAACATCAATATAATCTGCTAATTTTTCTGCTGCAATTTGAGGCAACATTTCGTTTATTATTAAATCGATATAGCCTTGTTGATTTTCTTTAAACTCTTTCGGAAAGGCATGCGCTGCTAAAAATGTTGCTTTAATTGGTATCGGAAAGGTCGCTTTTAACCGTTGGATTACTTTAAGCATTTTAATTTCACTTTCTACCGTTAAACCGTAGCCACTTTTTACCTCAACGGCACCAGTTCCTTGCAAAATCATTTGCTTCAATCGAATAGAAGCGCTCTCAAACAATTCATCTTCAGTTGCATTTTGAAGTTTATTTGCCGAATTTAAAATTCCACCTCCAGCTGCTGCAATCTCTTCATAAGTCTTCCCTTGAATTTTCATAGCAAACTCTTCTTCCCGCGAAGCGGCAAAAACAATGTGTGTATGACTATCGCACCAAGATGGGAAAACGTACTTACCCTTTGCAGTGATAGATGAAAGATGTAAAATAGAAGGTGGAATTTCGCTCATCTTACCAAAATCTTTAATCAAACCATCTTCAATTAAAAGCCAGGCATTTTCCAAAACAGGCAAATTATTCATTTCGCTTCCGCGAAGAACAAATTTATCTTTTGGATGTAAGCCAACGAGGCCTTTTATATTTGTGATGAGCATATTGGTTAGTTTATTAAGTATCAAGTAGCGAGAATCAAGTATCAAGACTGCGTTTGCAATCATCCATATTACATTACTCCATCTCTAACAAAACAGGACAATGGTCTGAATGAATCGCATCTGGTAAAATTCTAACGTTCCTTAATCTGCTTTCCATTGGTCGTGTAGCTAAATGGTAATCGATGCGCCAACCTAAGTTTTTACCTCGAGCACCTGCCCGATAACTCCACCAGGTGTAATGGTGAGGATCTTTATTGAAATGCCTGAACGTATCGATAAAGCCATTATCTAAAAATAGTTGCATCCATTCACGTTCTTCAGGCAAAAAACCTGATGAATTTGCGTTAGATTTCGGGTTGTGAATATCTATTGAAGTATGGCAAATGTTGTAATCTCCACTGACAATCAGGTTAGGAATTTCTTTTCTTAATTCGGCGATATAAGTATCAAAAAATTTCATGAAAGCATATTTTTTCAACTGGCGTTCATCTCCACTCGAGCCTGAAGGCATGTATAAACTCATGAGCGAGAAATTATCAAAATCAGCTCTTAAAATTCTGCCTTCCTTATCAATCCATTCTTCTCCACAACCATATTCTATATGATTAGGCTTAATCTTAGTTAAGATTGCCACGCCGCTGTAACCTTTTTTCTCCGCCGGAAACCAATAATGATGATAACCAAGCTGCTCTACCAAAGCAATAATTTCAGGAATTTGCGATGGCATAGCCTTTATCTCCTGGAGGCAAATCATATCAGCATTTGTGGCCTGCAACCAACCGAAAAAGTTTTTAGTGCTTGCTGCACGAATTCCATTTACGTTGTAAGAGATGATTTTCATTAGGATTTCATTATAAGTTTATCTTTTAATGAATCTTTCGCCAACTGTTTCTCCAACTTTTTAGCTTCTCTCCTTTTCAAAATGGTAATATCCATTTTAACATCGTTTTTTGGGCGATTATTTTTATCGGTTTCTAAAACTGCAATTTTATCAACCATATCTAAACCAGAAATAATCTCTCCATAAACTGTATAATTCCTATCCAAGTGCGGTGTACCACCAATGGTTTTATAAACCTGTCTCTGCCATTCCGGAATTTTAAATTTCAAACGTTTTTCTTCCAGACTATTTAATTGTTCATCAGTAAAAACTTTGCCTTGCACTAAATAAAACTGACTTCCACTAGATGCTTTTTCTGGATTATTATCTCTTGCAGCAGCCAAAACACCCTTTTTATGAAATAAGCTATCTCTAAATTCTGCCGGGACGGTGTATTTTGGCCCGCCTTCGCCCAACAAAGAGTCTGGTTTAGCATTCCTCGAATCTGGGTCGCCACCTTGAATCATGAAATCTTTTATCACCCTGTGAAACAAGGTACCATTATAATATTTGGCTTTAGTTAGTTTTAGAAAGTTATCGCGATGCAAAGGCGTTTCATTATATAATTTCACAATACATTCTCCAAATTCAGTTTTAATGCGGATGTATTGATTTTTAGGCTTTGCGGCAAATGCAGACAGCACCGAAAATGTGCAGATAAACAAGAGTAATTTCTTCATTTTAGTAGTGTTTGATGCTAAATTAAAGTAAAAAATGAAATTCAATAAATAAAGCGTTTTAATATTCGGTTTTTTTTGCCTTAACTTTGTAGTAATGAAGTTAAAACAAAAAATAGCACTTTCTTTGGCCGTATTTTATGCGGTTAGTATTATTGGTTTGGCTTTAAGTTTTCATTTCTGCGGTGGTAAACTTGCGAATGTACAATTGTTCAGTAATGAAATTGCTTGTAAGTTTTGCAAAGATATTCCTGCTGAAAAAATAAAGGATGACGGCTGTTGCAAAAACACGCAGGTTACCGTTAAAGTAAAAGATAGTCATCAAACCGCGGCAAAAGTAGAAATGCCGAAGCTGTTTTCTATTCAGTTATTTATTCATCCACCAGTTTTAGAATTTCTAACAAACGTTACTCCAGCTTTTTTCAGTAAAATCACCAACAAAGCACCGCCACTTTCCTCGCGGATTGCCTTGCATGTTTTCAATTGTATTTTTAGGAATTAGGATTTATTAAATCCGTCATGCTGTCCCGAACGTTCGAGATAAGCATCTCTATTGTCATATGACTCTGAAATAAATTCAGAGCGACAACGACACAAAGTTTAATTCTAATTTCAAAAATCATGAAAACAATAAAAATATTCAGCATCATTATGTTGCTATTTGCCGTTAAAGCTTCGGCGCAACAAATATCAACAGCAGATTTACAGGTTACCGGTTTAACCTGCTCAATGTGTTCTAACGCCACTCAAAAATCGTTAGAAACGTTAGGCTTCATCAATACAGTAAAGCCAGATTTAAATAAAAACATCTTTGTATTAACATTTAAAAAAGGCGCTGATATTAACATCGATTTAATTCGTAAGAAAGTACAGGATGCTGGTTTTTCGGTTGGTGGTTTAACTGCCGATTTCACTTTCAATCAGGTAAAAGTCGACGATAAAGGTCAGGCGATTGTGGATGGTAATGTTTATCGATTTGTAAATGCAAAAAACAAAACCTTAAACGGAACAGTAAAAGCATCGGTAGTGGATAAAAATTTCATTTCAGGTTCTGCATTTAAAAAACAAGCTGCGACTGCAAATTCTGATGCTTACGCAAGCGGAACCGCTGTGGTAAACGGAAAGAAAACTCGTGTTTATCACTTAGTGCTTTCTTAAACCATGAGCAGATTATTAGTTATGGTGTTGGTTTTAATCAGCACTTTTAATCTTGCTTCAAGTCAGGAACTTTACGTTTTTACCGAGCCTGCGAGCAACATGCCGACTAAATCGATTGGGATACGTTTAACTAACGAAGGGATGTTGAACAATCCAGGGTTTGTAAGCAGAACCATTCCAGAGGTAATGTTTGGCTTTAACAAAAATCTGATGGCACATGCACAGGCATTTCTATCCGATATGGATGGTCGATATCGCCTCGAAGGTGGAAGTTTGTACGCAAAGTACCGTTTTTTATCAATAGATGAAGCTCAAAGCCATTTTAGAGCCGCCGCATTTGGTAGAATAAGCACAAGTAAAAGACCGGAAATAAGTAGAGATATTAATCTGGAGGGTGATAATACGGGTTGGCAAGCGGGTTTAATATTTACCCAGTTGATACATAAATTGGCTCTTTCGGCTACATTAGGCTACACCGATGCCATTGTAAATGATAAGGTTAATCGATTTGCGCCAAAGCCCGATAAGATGCTTTCTTACAGTTTATCGTCTGGTTATTTGGTTTTGCCAGTCGTTTATAAAAACTATAAGGAACCCAATTTTAATGTCTATTTTGAAATGTTGGGCAAAACAGACCCTGGTACGGGCGAATCTTATTTAGATTTAGCGCCTGCCGTTCAGGTTATTTTGAACAGCAGAACCAGAATTGATTTAGGTTATCGTTTTCAGGCAACTGGAAATATGGCAAACCGATATTTAAAAAACATGTATCTGCTAAGAGCAGAATTTAACTTTTTTAATGCATTAAAATAAAAAAATACGATGAACCTGTTTAAGCAACAAATCTTAATTATTTACAGCCTACACAAGTTTCATCACAAACAATTAAAATATATTCAAGATGAAAAAAATCATGATAATGATGGCAATAATTGCCATTGCAAGTGTAAAATTAACATTTGCGCAAAGCAAAACCGATGCAGCTTTTAATCAATTATTATCGGCTTATTACGATGTAAAAAATGCTTTAGCAACTGATAAGAATGATGTAGCAGTAGAAAAAGTAAAGACTTTATTAGCAAAAGTTGATGCCATTCCACACAAAGATTTACCTGCAACACAACACACGCTTTGGATGGAACAAGCTAAAATCATCAAAGCAAAAGCTACAGAATTAGCCGCTGGAAAAGATATCAAGGCTCAAAGAAAATCTTTTGAAGGTATTTCGTATGCAATGATTAAAACAGTAAGAAATATCAAATTCAACAGTGCAACAGTTTATGTTCAGCATTGCCCAATGGCGAAAGCAAGTTGGTTAAATGAGAAAGAAAACATCGAAAATCCATACTACGGAAGTATGATGTTCGATTGTGGCGACGTTTCTGAAACCATTAAATTGAAATAATGAATTTGCATATCAAAAATATGGTATGCAACCGCTGCAAAATGGTGGTTAAAGCTGAGTTGGAAAAACTCGGCTTTAACCCTATTTCGGTTGAATTGGGAACTGTTTCCATCAAGGAAAATATTTCTGCTGATGATAAAATGAAGCTATCTGAGAGATTAAATTCTTTTGGCTTTGAACTTTTAGAGGATAAGAAAACTCAAATTACCGAGCAAATCAAAACTTCCATCATCAATTTGGTTCACTATACAAAAGAACCTTTAAAAATTAATCTATCCTCTTATTTAAGCGAGCATCTTAATATCGAATATCCACAGTTAAGCGCTATATTTTCTGAAATTGAAAATCAAACTATTGAAAAGTATTTCATCGCCCAAAAAATAGAAAAGGCGAAAGAAATGCTTACTTATGGCGAATTAACGCTGAGCGAAATTGCATATCAGTTGAATTATAGCAGCGTTGCGCATCTTTCGGCTCAATTTAAAAAAGTTACAACCTTAACGCCTTCAGTCTATAAAAATGAAACATCTGATAAAAGAAAAACATTGGATGAAATTTGAAATTCTTCTATCAATCACTCCGTCAGTTGAAACTGACGGCAAAGAATGCTAACGATAATAACCGATTAGGCACAATGCTATTCATTGCCGTCGACTTTAGTCGACGAAAAAAAGAGCAGATGGCTTTAGCCACCCTATCTTTTCTTAACATATATCAAGTAGCAAAAACTGGCGATGCTGTAACTTTACATAAAAATTCAACAGCATGCCAACCTTATCACAATTCAGAAGTTTTACGCAACGTTTGCCTAAAACAGATTTGATGCCTACACTTTTTATTGGTCACGGTTCGCCAATGAACGGCATTGAAAATAATGAATTTAGCCAAAGTTGGGCCGAATTGGCTACATATATACCTGTTCCAAAAGCCGTTTTAGTTGTATCTGCGCATTGGTATACACATGGAACTTTCGTTACAGCTATGGATTTTCCATCAACAATTCACGATTTTGGTGGATTTCCGCAAGCGTTGTTTGATGTACAATACCCTGCTTCTGGTGATGTCGAATTAGCAGCTGAAATTCCATCGTTAATTCACTCTACGAACGTTAATTTAGACCACGATTGGGGCTTGGACCACGGAACATGGACCATCATCAGACATATGTATCCAAAAGCTAATATCCCTGTATTGCAATTAAGCATTGATTATACAAAATCGCCAGAACAGCACTACGAAATTGCTAAGGAGATTTATGCTTTGCGCAAAAAAGGCGTTTTAGTTATCGGGAGTGGAAATATGGTACATAATCTTCGTATGTTAAGCTGGGAAATGATAAACGGTGGCGGTTACGATTGGGCAAATGAGATGAACGATAAATTTAAAAACCTAATTGCAAACGGCGACCATAAACCTTTAATTGATTATAGAAATTTGGGGAGCGATGCGATGTTGGCCATCCCAACACCCGAACACTATTTACCTTTAATTTATACTTTGGGTTTGAAGAATGATAAAGAAGAAATTTCTTTCTTTAATGATAAAGCAGTTGGTGGTTCGTTAACCATGACATCGGTTTTGATTGGGTAGGATTTTAGCAGCAACTTCAAATACCCTGTCATTCTGAGGCACGAAGAATCTGCAGCCTATGAAACAGATTCTTCGTGCCTCAGAATGACATAATTTTTCAAAATTCTATAACATTTTATGATTATTCTGTAACGATTTCCGTCCTCATATAAGGTAAATTTGCTTAAAATTTCAGTTATGACACATACCTATCAACTTACTGGCATGACTTGCAGTAGTTGCGAAAATAAAGTTAAAAACAACCTTTTAATTCTACCTGATGTAACTGCCGTAGAGGTTTCTAAAGATGCCAATTCTGCAACCATCAGTATGGAAAAACATATTAGTGTAGATGATTTACAAAAAGCTTTGGGTGGCAACGATAGTAAATATCAAATTGCTCCTAATGCACACAGCGAAATAGCCGAAGAAACAAAATCATGGGCTGAAACCTATAAACCTATTCTTTTAATTTTTGGTTACGTAACTACAATTTCGTTATTGGTTGCCTGGCAACAAAATACTGTAAACTGGATGGTTTTTATGCGTGTTTTTATGGCAGGCTTCTTCTTAACCTTTTCTTTTTTTAAGATGTTAAACCTCAAAGCTTTTGCCGAGAGTTATGTGATGTATGATATCGTAGCAAAAAAATTTAGTGCCTGGGGTTATATTTATGCTTTTATTGAACTTGGTTTGGGCTTAAGTTTTGCCCTTAATTTAGCGCCAGTTGTGGTAAACTGGGTAACTTTGGTTGTAATGACCGTAAGTATTCTCGGCGTTATAGAAAGTGTTTTAAATAAGAAAAAGATTCAATGCGCTTGTTTAGGTGCTGTTTTTAATCTACCGATGAGTACCGTTACTATTGTTGAAGATGCAATGATGATTGCAATGAGTGCAGCAATGTTAATTTTGATGTGAGTTTTAAGTAACTGTATTTGTGATGTGAGCCAGATGGTGTTTTCCATGCCAAGCATAAGTACCCAACATATTGGCTAAAGTAAATTCTTTACCGTGTTCTGGGTGGATATAGGTTCGTTGAAAATCTTCAATTTTTAAGGTTTTTAAAAAAACGACCAAACGTTGGTGCAAGGCTGTAAGCAAAACAACAGAAATTGAAATATCACCATTTTTTGCATCCTCAGTTTCGGCCCAACGCTCTTCAAAATATGGTCTGATGGTAGGAATATCTTCTGTAATCGCTTGCTTGAAACGGATATATGCATTTACATGGCTATCTGGAAGATGATGAACAACCTGTCGCAAAGTCCAGCTATTGGGGCGATAAGTTTGATTGAGTTCATCATTACTTAGATTTTGAGTAGCTTCTTTGATTTGATCAGGCAAAGCCTCAATTTCCGAAATCCAGATATTCATCTGTTTCTCATCTAAAACTTCTGGCATGATAAATTGCCCGATTGGGTATTTGAGTTGTTCTAAATCCATATTGGAAAAATAGGGCTTTTATAAGAATTATTAGGAAGTTTTTTTACCACTGAAACACAGAAATCAGGGAATGTCTTGCTTTAATCCAGTTTATCCTGAAAATCTTAAAATCCTGCTCTACATTAGCTTTTTTAACCATTTGAGTAAACCCATTTTATATGGAGGATAAATCATTTTGGTCATCCCTAATTTAGATTGAGAAACAACAGCTCTTTCGTGTGAAAAATTTTTGAAACCGAATATTCCATGTGAGCTGCCCATTCCGCTACTGTTAACGCCACCAAAAGGTAAATTCGGGTTGCTGATGTGAACCAAAACATCGTTAACACAAGTACCGCCTGAGCTGGTTTCCTTAATAATTTTTTCCTTATAGGTCGAATTTTCAGAAAAGATATAAAGTGCCAAAGGTTTACTCTTTGAGTTTACAAAATCTATCGCCTGTTGTAAATTTTTATACTTTACTATCGGTAAAACCGGACCAAAAATTTCTTCCTGCATAATGCTGTTTTCTGAACTTACGAAAGTTAAAACCGTTGGATTTATTGTTAAAGATTCGTGGTTTGTTTCTCCACCAAATTCTAGTTTGGCCCCATCATTTACTGCATTTTTTATTAATCCGTCCAATCGTTTAAATTGTTTTTCATTGATGATTTTACCAAAAACCTGTTCATTAATTTTTCCATCAATAAAAAACATTTTTTGGGCTGCTGTTTTAAAATGACTTATAAATTCTGCTTCTCGTTTCTCATCAATTAAAACATAATCTGGAGCGATACAAGTTTGACCAGCATTAACCAACTTGCCCCAGGCAATTTTCTCCGCCGCCTTCTTTAAATCAGCAGAATTATCAATTATTGCAGGTGATTTTCCACCTAACTCTAACGTTACCGACGTGAGATTTTTAGACGCTGCCTCCATTACAACCCTGCCGATTGCAGTACTACCTGTAAAAAAAATATGGTCGAATGGGTGTTTCAGTAATGTTGTGGAAACATCCGCATCACCCTCAAAACAGGCAATCTCTTTTTCATCAAAAGTTTTGGAAATGATTTCATTAATCACAGTGGCAGTATTTGAACTTATTTCTGATGGCTTTAATATCACACAATTTCCAGCTGCTATTGCAGAAATCAGCGGACTCATAACCAGTTGAAAAGGATAATTCCAAGGTGCAATTATCAAACAAACACCTTTAGGCTCATAGTATATTTTGTTGCTGGCAAGAAGATTACTGATTGTTTTAGCAACCGATTTTGGTTTCATCCAGCTTTTAAGTTTCTTAATCGCATGGTCTATCTCAGCATAAGTAAAAAACAATTCGGTTACAGCGGTTTCAAATTGGCTTTTACGCAGGTCTTTTTCCAAAGCAACATATATCTCTTCTTCCGAATTTTCTATTGCTTGCTTAAGATTTTTCAATTTCGAAATTCTAATTTTTGCATCCGTTTTACGTAAATCGAATTTGTGTTGCTGTTGTAAATCGAATACCGATTTTATTTTTTTTTCCATTTGATTTTCTGTCATCTTGAGCTTGTCGAAAGGGAATGCCAAGTCTTCTATAAACTCAGACTGGCACCAGTATTCGCAATTTAAATTTAGTTAAAATCAATTCATTTCATCAAAAACTCATCCATTTAAAGCATATTGCAATTAATTTTAAATCACACAAATGAAGAAATTGTTTTTTGCTTTAGCATTCTTAATCCCAACGGTTACTTATGCACAAACCATTAAAACAGATGTTTTAGTTTTAGGTAATTCAAATTCTGCTTTTGCCGCAGGCGTTCAGGCATCAGAATCCGGTGTAAATGCAATTATTTTAACACAAAGTGATGGCCTTAAACTAGCAGATTTTAAAAACCTTTCAGAAAATGGAGTGAAAATGGCATTTGAAAAGAGGGCCAGAAAATCTTTAAAAATTGCTGATAGTGTTGCGCTTCCAGAAATAACTAATCAAATTTTAAATGCTGTGATTAAAAACTGGGCAGATAGTTCTAAACTTTTCGATGTAATTAACAACACGCCATATTATGAAATAAAACGTTCGGGCAATGGTTGGGAAGCAAAACTTACAAAAGATAAAAGCATTAAAGCAAAAATTCTAATTGTTGCAGATGATATTCAGAAAGTCCTTCCAGCATTAAAAATCTCAAGTTTAAATCCCACTGAAACAAGCAAACTAAACTATTCTGAAAATCTTTATCGCACCACAATTGGGGGAATAAACGGAACGTCAGATTTTTTATCGCTTTACAATTTGCTAATTCCTAATCAAGAAAACATCCTTTATATTAAACCCAATAAATACGAAATTGGGCAAGCAACTGGAGCAACCGCAGCTTATGCGGCGTTTTTTCAAACCAAAACCAGTTTATCAAATTTAAAAAGAATACAAGGCGAATTGTTAAGTTATAAACTTCCATTACTGCCTTTTGAGGATGTAAAAATTGCAGATTCAAATTGGTTAGCAATTCAAAAAGTTGGCATAACTGGGATTCTAAAGGCAGAAATAAGAGGAGAGAAATTATTTTTCAATCCGGAGAACGAGGTTTCTTATAATGAAATTAAGCAACCCATTAAAGATTACTATTATAAGGCTCAAATCTGGTTTGACGACCACCAAAATGTACCAATTAATTTAGAAAACACAATTTTAATGGTTAGCTATGTTGGTAATAAAGCTGTGGATGCAACGAAAACCGAGATTGAAAAAAAATGGAACAAGAGTTATAAATTTTCATCAAAATATGATTTAAAAAAGGTTTTAACTCGAAGAGAATTTTCGGTTATCGTTAACGAATATTTAAAGCCATTTGATGTTGTGAATGTAGATAGAACAGGAAGAGTAATTCGATAAGTATCTACAGCTTTTTTGCCGCGGAAACACGGAATACACGGA
Source organism: Pedobacter aquatilis (assembly GCF_032678425.1). GTDB lineage: Bacteria > Bacteroidota > Bacteroidia > Sphingobacteriales > Sphingobacteriaceae > Pedobacter > Pedobacter aquatilis_B. The sequence goes on from NZ_JAVTSG010000001.1 coordinate 1,206,242, forward strand.
AAAAATTCCTTCTATAATCCGTGTATAAGTGGCAAATATTTGATGCTTTTCTATTTTCTTATCATAAATTTTTATATCAAATTACCTTTACGAGTAAAGAAAAAATTCTCAACCTAATCGTGTAAATCTGTATTTTCGTGGCAATTATTTCCTGTTCAGTGTTGTAACATTTCCATTTCCTTTCAGATTTAGAATCGGCATTATCTAAATTGCATCATCCAAACTAAATTCATGAAAAAATATTTACTCTTTCTACTGTTATGTACAGGAGAATATACTTTTGCACAACAAATTGCGCCATTAACTGTAGAAAAAATAATGCGAGACCCAAAATGGATGGGAACTTCGCCTACAAATTTCCGTTGGACAGCAGATAGTAAAACGCTATACTTTAATTGGAATCCCGAGAATAAAACAAAGGAAGAATTATATAAAATATCAGCTATTGCTACAAAACCATTAAAGACTGTTGATAAAGAAGATGAAAAATTATTAAGCCTCAACTATGTTCATAATAAAGATAAATCTTTGGGCTTGGTTGAGAAAAGCGGAGATATTTATCTTCAAAATTTCAAAACAAAAAAAGAAACCCGCTTAACTAATACGATGGAACGCGAAAGCACACCCGTATTTCTTACCAACGGGAATATTGCTTATCAGCTCGGCGATAATATTTTCGAATTAGATTTAAAAACAGCCGAAACGAAGCAAATTACCAATTTTGTTAAAGGCAAAGCTGTCGGAAGAACGCCTGGAAAAGCTGTATCCGAGCAAGATAATTGGTTAAAAGCTCAACAAACCGAATTATTTGACATCATCAAAAAACGGAATGCGGAGAATCGTGTTGGTGGCATTCGTGGTGGAAGAGGTCGATTTGCTGCATCATCTGCAGATACAAAATCTTTAAAACCACTTTATACTGATGATAAGTTTCTGAATGGCGTTGTAATCAGTCCCGATGGAAGATTTGTAACCTACAAATTAACTACGCCCGCGCAAAATAACCATAGCACCATTGTACCTAATTACGTTACAGCATCTGGTTATACTGAAGATATTCCAGGCAGAACAAAGGTTGGTGAAAATGAAAACATATCGCAAGGATTTATTTTTGACACACAAAGGGATACCGTATATGCCATTCAAACTGCAACAATACCTGGAATTAAAGACATTCCCGATTTTTACAAAGATTACCCGAAAGTATTGGATAGTTTAAAAAAGAAAAACGCTGATAGACCCGTTAATTTCTTTGGTCCACAATGGAATGAAAATGGAACCATAGGAATCATGATTGCTACTTCTGCTGATAATAAAGACCGTTGGATTTTAAAACTAGATGCGCTGACTGGCAAATTTGATTTAATAGACCGCCAACATGATGAAGCTTGGATTGGTGGACCGGGTATTAGCGGATTCTTTCAGGGTAGTACAGGTTGGATTGATAATAACCGCTTTTACTATCAGAGCGAAGCATCGGGATATTCACATTTGTACGTCACGAATGTTTCAACTGGTGATAAGAAACAACTGACCTCTGGAAAATATGAGGTACAATCTGTCCAACTCTCAAAAGACAACAGCACGTTTTATTTGAAAACGAATAAGGAACACCCAGGCATTACCAATTTCTTTAAAATAAGCGTGAATGGCGGTGAGCTTTATCAAATCACAACAATGAAAGGTTTAAATGATATTACCTTATCACCAGATGAAAAATACATCGCCATTAACTATTCATACTTGAACAAACCAAATGAATTATACATTCAGGCAAATAAAGTTGGCGCTAAAGCGGTTAAAATTACTGAATCCACTTCTACTGAATTTAATTCTTATAAATGGCGTGAACCGGATATGGTTTCATTTAAAAACCGTTACGGAGCAGATGTTTATGCAAGGGTTTACAAGTCAGATAAGCCTCATTCAAATCACCCTGCTGTAGTTTTCGTTCATGGCGCAGGCTATTTACAGAATATTCACTTTGGCTGGAGCACCTATTTCCGAGAGTATATGTTTAATAATTTATTAGCTGATAATGGCTACACGGTTATTGACATAGACTATACGGCGAGCTCTGGTTACGGTCGCGACCACAGAACTGGTATTTACCGCCATATGGGAGGAAAAGATTTAACAGACCAGGTTGATGGTGTTAAATTTTTAGTCGAAAAATATGGTGTTAACCCTAAACATGTGGGTTTGTATGGCGGTTCTTACGGAGGTTTTATAACATTAATGGCTATGTTTAACGAATCGGATGTTTTTGCGAGTGGTGCTGCCTTACGTTCAGTTACTGATTGGGCACATTACAACCACGGCTATACATCAAACATCTTAAATGAGCCCTTTAACGACCCAATTGCTTACAAAAAGAGTTCACCAATATACTTTGCTGATAAGCTGAAAGGAAACTTATTAATGGCGCACGGCATGGTGGATGTTAATGTTCACTTTCAAGATATTGTTCGCATTTCGCAACGTTTTATAGAACTTGGAAAAGATAATTGGGAATTAGCTGTTTATCCTGTTGAAGATCATGGTTTTATCGAGCCAAGCAGCTGGACCGATGAATATAAACGGATATTTAAACTTTACGAAAATACTTTAAAGAAATAGATTTATAAATCCCTCTTAATAAAAATTAAGGGGGATTTTTTCTTAACGGTTTCGTTATTCTCAGGTATACGGGAGAATCTTAAAACTATTTAAAGAATGTTACGCCTCGATCTTCTTTCCGTTATTGAGTGCCTTTTTTAATAGATTTAAAATCCTTATATAAAAGAAATGCCTTTGGGAACCACTCCAAAGGCATAATCAACCTAAACCTCAAACTAAACTATGAAAAATCTTTTGTCTGTTACGACTATATTTTGTTTCCGCAGGGCGGATATTATTATCTATTTCCTGAAGAGATAAAATAAAATATTTGTTTCTCTTTTTGGTGGTGCAAAGGTAAGAACTATTAATTAATTACAAAATATTTTTTTAAAATAATTTAGAAAATACAAATTTATGACAAAGCGTTGGTTTTCGACAATATAAAAAACCAAGTTAACCTATTTATAATCAGCAACTTGAATCGATTCTTTACAAAATTCATATTCAGAAATTTGGTTAGAACCAATTATTGTTAATCTGTCTTTAGTGAAGTTTTCCATCAATTCGCGATACCAACTTATCCCTTGAAGGTCTAAATTACTAGTTGGTTCGTCTAAAAATAGAATCGGAGAATCAGAACAGCAAGCCAAAGCCAGCTTGGTTCTTTGCTTCATCCCAGACGAAAAATATTTAATTTGCTTATTAATAGATTTCTCCAGCCCTAGAACTGAAATAATAGATTTTGCATCAACACCAACAGCGAAATTTTTAAATTTAAAGTGAAAATCAATTGTTTCCCTCAAAGTAAATGTTTCCACTAATTCTAGGTAGGGAGCGGCTAAACCAATTTGCTTATAAATATTCTCGACAGGAATTTCTGTGTTATTTTCGGAGAAAAGAAGTTTACCTTCTGAAGGTGTAAGATTACCCGTAATAACGCTCAATAAGGTAGATTTGCCAGAACCATTCGGCCCTAGAATTGCGTAACTATTACCAGAATTAAATTCAAAGTTCAGATTTCTAAAAATCCATTCCTTATTAAATCTTCTTCCAACGTTATCTAAAACTATCTTCATATTAGGTATCAAGATGTTAGTATCAGGTATCAAGATTAGTAATTGTTTTAGCCATGCAAACACTATTATCTACACCAATGTACTGACCGTAGTTCTGCGTAATTTTATAACTAAGCTTTTGATAAAGAGAAATAGCCTCTGGTTGTTTTTTCCCAGTTTCCAAAACACACTCAGAGTACCCAAGTTCGGCAGCCCATTGCTCCAATTCTGTTAAAATTCTGGCTGCAAAACCTTGTTTCCTAAACTCAGGATGAACAAACATGCGTTTAACCTCTGCAGCGGTTTCAGAAAAAGGTTTAATTGCTCCACAAGCCACAGGAACTCCATCTTGATAAGCAACAACAACTTCTCTTATTAGATCGATTTTATTATACTGAGCATAAAATGAATGTTCTGCACCATCTCTAACAGCTAAATCTTTATCCAGCAATACAACCAGCTGCTTAAAATCCGAATTAGCAGAATCTGTTCTGATAAGCGTTACACCATCCATGATATTTTATATTACCATCTTAGATACCTAAGAAATTTAAGACCTAGGTTCTACCTAAACTAGCTGCCCATTCCAAAACCCTTCATCACACCACGGTTCGAGTTGCGAATAAAATCCACAATCTCATCACGGATTTCAGTAGGTTTAAATTCAGCCTCAATCATATCTAAGGCTTTGGTTACATTGTTATGTTTTACAAAAAGTACGCGGTAAATTTCCTGAATTTCATCGATTTGCTCATTAGTAAAACCTCTTCTTCTTAAACCAACGGAGTTGATGCCTGCATAAGAAAGTGGTTCACGAGCTGCCTTTACATATGGAGGCACATCTTTACGAACCAATGAACCGCCTGTTACAAAAGCATAAGAGCCAACTTTAACAAATTGATGAATCGCCACCAAACCAGCCAATACAACATTATTACCAATGGTGATGTGACCCGCCAAAGTTGTACTGTTCGAGAAAATACAATTATTTCCAACCTCACAATCGTGAGCAATGTGTGAATATGCTTGAATTAGGCAATTGCTACCAATTACTGTTTTCCACTTATCTTTTGTACCACGGTTTATGGTTACGCATTCGCGGATGGTTGTATTATCGCCAATTTCAGCAGTAGTAACTTCACCTGCAAATTTTAAATCTTGTGGCTCACCAGAAATTACTGCCCCAGGAAAGATACGACAGTTTTTACCTATCCGAGCACCATCCATTATGGTAACGTTAGAACCGATCCATGTGCCTTCACCAATAACAACATCCTTGTGTATGACTACGAAAGGTTCGATTACTACGTTTTCGGCTATTTTGGCTTGGGGATGAATATATGCTAAAGGTTGTATCATTATTGAGCAGGTTCTGTTTGTTTAACTTTTGAAATTTGCGCCATCATTTCGGCTTCTACAACGATTTTTTCGCCAACCATACCAACACCTTTCATTTGAGCGATGCCTCTTCTGATTGGTTCTAGTAAATCGCAACGGAAAACAATAGTATCGCCAGGAAGAACTTGCGCCCTGAAACGTACGTTGTCTATTTTTAAGAAATAAGTAAGGTAGTTGCTTGGGTCTGGCACGGTACTTAAAACCAAAATACCACCAACCTGAGCCATCGCCTCGATTTGAATTACGCCTGGGAAAACGGGCGCTCCAGGAAAATGCCCTTTAAAAAACTCCTCGTTCATGGTTACGTTTTTAACGCCCACAACATGGTTTTTAGAAAGTTCAAGAATTTTATCTACGAACAAAAACGGTTGGCGATGAGGCAAAATCTCCATAATCTGAACAATATCATACAATGGTTTTGCGCTTGGATCGTACACTTTCTGGATTTTTTTGTTTTTTTCTTTCTTAATTGCAGCTTTTATCTTTTTTGCAAAAGCAACGTTTGCAGCATGCCCAGGTCTGGCTGCCATAATATGGCCTTTTAAGTGCATACCCACTAAAGCCAAATCGCCTATCATATCTAACAATTTATGACGGGCAGGTTCATTTTGGTAGCGAAGTTCCATGTTATTCAGGATGCCCTGAGGTGCTACATCTATATCTTTACGGTTAAAAAGCTTTGCCAAGTGATTTAACTCATCTTTGGTTACTTCCTTATCAACAATTACGATAGCGTTATTTAAATCGCCGCCTTTAATTAAGTTGTGTTGTAACTGATATTCTAATTCGTGTAAGAAACAAAATGTTCTGCAAGAAGCAATTTCCTTTTTAAACTCAGCAATTGTATTAATCCCCGCGTGTTGGCTACCCAAAACCGGAGAATTATAATCAATCATACAGGTAAAACGATAGTCATCTAAAGGCATGGCTACAATTTCAACTTTTCTATCTGCTTCAGTATAAGTAATGTTATGCGGAATGGTAAAGTATTCGCGGTCAGCATTTTGCTCAATCGTTCCAACTTCTTCCAATAAATCAATAAATTGAATAGAACTTCCATCCATAATCGGCGTTTCAGGTCCATCTAATTTTATTAGAACGTTATCAAGATCCATACCTACAAGAGAGGCCATAACATGCTCTACAGTGCTAACACTAGCGCCATTTTGAGTTATTGTCGTTCCACGAGAAGTGTCGGTAACATTATCTGCATCTGCATCAATAATTGGCTGGCCATCCAAATCTACACGTTGGAATTTAAAGCCATGATTTTCTGGCGCAGGGCAAAAAGTTAAGGTAACATTAGCACCGGTGTGTAAACCCACGCCCGAAGCTGATATTTCTTTGTTAATCGTTCTTTGTCTAACGTTCATTGTTTATTGTATTCTTTTCGATTTCAGATGTAAGTCTTTTTATTTCCTCTTCGAGTACGTTTATTCTCTTTTCAACATCAGGCAGATGCTTAAAAATTACTGAAGCACGCATCCAATTACGCAAAGGTTGCGCAGGGCTGCCATGCCATTGTTTATCTTCTTCAGTTATATTAAAGTTGATACCTGCTTGTGCACCAATCTGTGTTCCTTTTGCTAAAGTTAAATGCCCGGCAATGCCCACCTGTCCTCCAATAACGGAATTAGGTCCAATCTTTGTACTACCAGAAACACCAGATTGAGCTGCTAGAACAGTATTTTCGCCAATCTCCGCATTGTGCGCAATTTGGATTAAATTATCAATTTTTGCACCCTTTTTTATGATGGTAGAACCCATAGTAGCCCTATCAATTGTAGTATTGGCACCAATTTCTACATCGTCTTCGATAATAACATTACCGATTTGTGGTATTTTATTATACGTTCCATCTTTTTGAGGAGCAAAGCCAAAACCATCGCTACCGATAACGGTATTTGAGTGTATGGTTACCCTTTTGCCTATAATCGAATTATGATAGATTTTTACCCCTGAAAAAAACGTGCTGTTCTCTCCTATTTTTGAATTTGCGCCAACAAAAGTTTGCGCATTTAATTTACAGCCATCAGCAATTTCCACGTTTTCAGAAACATAGGCAAAGGCATCAATAAAAACATTTTTACCCACTTTTGCCGTTGGATGAACAAAAGCCAGTTTATCAATCCCGGTTTGTTCTGCCTGTGCATTCATAGCTTCGTTATACTTATCTAACAAAACTGTAAATGAACTATATGGGTTTTCTACACGAATTAATGTGCTTGTAAATTCCTGAGTTGGAACGAAAGTTTTTGAAACGATAACTACCGAAGCCTGAGTAGAATATAAAAAATTCTCATATTTCGGATTGGAAAGAAAAGACAAAGAACCTTCTTTCCCATCTTCTATTTTAGACAGTTCGCTAACGGTTACATCCGGGTTACCATCAATGGTACCATCTAAAAAAAGACTTATCTGCTTGGCAGTAAATTGCATCGTACAAAGGTAAATGTTAAATTGATATGAACAAATAAACCTACAGGGCTTAATTGATGTATATTTTACGCAATAATAAGACTTAAAACGCCTCTAAAAACTAAATATTTTGTTAAATAAACTTAAATCCCACGAGGATAACAAAGTATATACTTTTCTACGGTTTTTTGCAGCGACTCTAAGTTCGATAAATCAGAGGCTTTGGCTATATCTACAATATCATTATTTTTCATTAAAATTTTAATATTGCCAACGCCAGCATTATAGGCTCTGTTTTGTATCGAATCGGTAAATACAAAATAATTTGCCTCATCGGCAGTTATGCCTAACAAATCCATTGTAGCACTTTGAAGAAAATCTACCCGCTCATTACTTGCCTTTTCATTGCTCATTTCTACTTTATAAAGGTTTCTTGACGTAAGCATTTTGCAAAGCGTGGATAAAATTTTATCAGGATGTTGTACCCAAACTTTCACCGCAGCATAAATATCCTGGTCATCTATATTGGTAAAATGTTGTAAATTTTCCTGCTGTTTAAAAAAGTTTTCCTCGTTAATATCGTTTTTTAGAAAATAGTTTAATGATGGCGCTGCAAATAAATTTTCGCCTGCGGCGGATAACTGCTTAGCCCTTTCTAATAGCTTAACCAAAATCATTTCGCCAGCAATTACTGTTTTGTGCAAATAAACCTGCCAATACATTAATCTGCGGGCTATTAAAAATTTTTCAATCGAATAAATGCCTTTTTCTTCGATAACCAAGTCATCATCGAAAACATTGAACATTTTAATAATTCTATCAAAACTAATTACCCCTTCACTTACACCAGTAAAAAAGCTATCGCGGTTCAGGTAATCCATTCTATCTAAATCCAACTGGCCAGAAATTAACTGATGCAAGAATTTTTTATGATATGTGTCGTTAAAAATTTCGATTGCATGGGTTAGTTTTCCGCTAAAATGCTGGTTCAATTCCTGCATCAGCTTTGCTGAAATATCTTCGTGCTTTATTCCAGTAACTAAAGAATGTTCCAAAGCATGAGAAAACGGACCGTGACCAATATCGTGTAGTAAAATAGCCAGTATTGCGGCTTCTTCTTCACCTTCGGTGATGTTATGCCCTTTGCTTTTTAAGAGTGCGATAGCCAAACTCATTAAATGCATAGCACCTAAAGCATGATGAAAACGGGTATGTAAAGCCCCTGGATAAACCAAATGCGTCATTCCAAGCTGCTTGATGTACCGCAATCGCTGAAAATAAGGATGCGAAATTACATCATAAACCAGTTCGCTATGAATGCTGATGAACCCATAAACCGGGTCGTTTATTATTTTTTTCTTGTTCAATCGTTAAAAATAGTTAAATAGATAGATACGGTACAAAAATTGCTATTTTTATTTAGAGTTTGATTTACAAGCCAAAATATAAAGGCGCTTACACCCTATTTTTACAAAAACATGCAAGAAACTAAAATTTTATGGGCCGATGATGAAATCGACTTACTAAAACCACATATATTATTATTGAATGATAAAGGTTACGCTGTTACCACTTTTACCAACGGAAATGATGCTTTAGAAGCCTTTGGAAAATCGCATTTCGATTTGGTTTTTTTAGATGAAAATATGCCTGGAATGAGCGGAATTGAAACGCTTTCGGCGATTAAAAATCTAAATCCTGATGTACCAGTGGTATTAATAACCAAAAGTGAAGAAGAAAACCTGATGGAAGACGCCATCGGAAGCAAGATCGATGATTATTTGATTAAGCCTGTAAACCCTAAACAGGTTTTATTGACTATCAAAAAATTAATTGATAAAAAACTTTTGGTGAGCGAGAAAACGTCAATGGCTTATCAGCAAGATTTCCGAAGATTAGGTATGACGCTTGGCGACAAACTTAATTATGAAGAATGGATTGACGTTTATAAAAAGATTGTTTTCTGGGAATTAGAACTGGAGAAATTAGACGACCCTCAAATGCATGAAATTTTAACCATGCAAAAACAAGAGGCAAATACTCAATTCTCAAAGTTTATAGAAGAGCATTATTTAGGCTGGATTAAAGAAAAAGATAAAGCGCCATTGCTTTCTAACGAATTACTTAAGAAAAAAGCTTTTCCGCATATTAATGACACCACCCCTGTGTTTTTTATTTTGATTGATAACCTTCGTTACGACCAATGGAAAATCATTAATCCATTAATATCTGAGTATTTCCGTATTGATGAAGAAGATATGTACAGCAGTATTCTTCCAACGGCAACTCAATACGCTCGTAATGCAATATTTTCTGGCCTAATGCCTTTAGATATGGAAAAACGTTTTCCGCAGCTTTGGCAAAATGACGATGATGAGGGTGGAAAAAATATGCACGAAGAGGCGTTTTTAGCTGATAACATTAAACGTAGTTTACGTAAAGATTGCAAGTTTAGTTACAACAAAATTTTAACTTTTGAGCAAGGCAAAGATTTAGTAGAACAAACAAATAATTTGCTTAAAAATGATTTTAATGCGATAGTTTTCAACTTTGTTGATATGTTAAGCCATGCCCGTACCGATATGCAAATGATACGTGAATTGGCAAATGATGATGCAGCTTACCGCTCATTAACTTTATCGTGGTTTGAGCATTCACCATTGTTCGATTTATTAAAGAAAATATCGCAAAAACAGGTTAAGGTAATTATTACTACCGACCACGGGACCATCCGTGTTAAAAAACCGGTAAAAGTAATTGGCGATAGAAGCACGAATACAAATTTGAGATATAAACAAGGCAGAAATTTAAACTTCAACGCGAAAGAAGTTTTTGCAATTAAAAATCCGCACGATGCTTTATTGCCAAAAATTAACATCAGTAGTAGTTATATTTTTGCACGGGAAGATAGTTATTTCGTTTATCCGAATAATTACAACCAGTTTGTAAATTATTACAACGAAACGTTTCAGCATGGCGGGATTTCGTTAGAAGAAATGATTATTCCGGTGGTAACGTATTCACCGAGGTAACTTTCTATTCTATATATAATCCGTCATCCTGAACTCACTTCAGGATCTCCTTTGGATATTATTATTAGAGATACTGAAACAAGTTCAGTATGACGATAACTTAAAAGGCAAAAGCAATACAATTAAGTGTTACTTTTGCCTTTATTTTTTATGATGGAATTAACAGTTAATGGCTTAGCCGATTTACCAAAAGTTGCCAAAGCGCTTTTAGATTTTGCCGGCTATGAAAAAATTTTCATTTTCAACGGCGATATGGGTGCTGGTAAAACGACTTTTATTAAAGTTTTTTGCGCTGCATTAGGCATTAATGATGTTGTATCAAGTCCGACCTATTCTATTGTTAACGAATATATAAGTGCCAAAGGTCCTGTTTACCATTTCGATTTTTACAGAATTAAAAACATTCAGGAAGCGTATGATTTGGGCTACGAAGAGTATTTTTATAGTGGTGGCATTTGCCTCATTGAGTGGCCAGAACTTGTTGCCGAATTATTGCCTAAAGAATTAATTAGTATAAATATCAGCATTGCTGAGGAAGAGCAAAGAATATTTACCTTTTCTAAAGGTTAGTAAAAAAGCACCACAAACTTTGCGCTACAAAAACTATTAAAACATAATTGCTATTTCAGTTCCCTTACATTTAGTTATCAGTATTTTAACAGATTTTCCTTATCTTGAACCACCTAAAACAATAACATTTTTTTTTAAAACATCATGGCTACAGGATTACGCGAAGGAATGGCCGACATAGCTCGACAGGGTTTATTGCAAACCCAAGAGGCAACGCTAGAAACCCGAAACAGAAAGAATAATCTAAACATCGGAATACCCAAAGAAATATCTTTCCAGGAAAACAGAATTGCTTTAACGCCCTTATCTGTAGCGCTTCTGGTTAACAATGGCCACCGGGTTATTTTGGAAAGTGGCGCAGGCATTGCAGCAAACTTTTCTGATACGGAATATGCAGAGCAAGGTGCAAAAATTGCTTACGATAAAAAAGAGGTTTTTGATTGCGACATTTTGGTAAAAATTGCGCCACCGATGTTGGAAGAAATTGCCTTAATGCATAAAGGGCAAACCTTAATTTCATCCTTACAAACCGGAACGTTAAAGCAAGAATACCTTAAAGCTTTAATGCACAAAAAGATTAACGCTTTATGTTTTGAACATTTACGTGATGAAGGAAATGTTTTGAGCGTAGTTAGAGCAATGAGCGAAATTGTGGGTTCTACGTCGATTTTAATTGCCGCAGAATATTTAAGCAACGTAACCGGAGGCAAAGGCTTAATGCTTGGGGGTTTTACAGGTGTACCGCCAACTGAAATTGTAATTTTAGGTGCCGGAACTGTTGGTGAATATGCCGCAAGAACCGCACTTGCTTTAGGTGCAGAAGTAAAGGTTTTCGATAGTTCAATCTACCGTTTGCGCCGTTTGCAAAATAATTTGGGAAATAGCCGTGTTTTTACTTCCGTTATGCAGCCAATTGTTTTAAACAAAGCGATTGTTACTTGCGACGTTGTTATTGGGGCAATTCGGGCAAGCCACGGCCGAAGCCCTTGCATTGTAATGGAAGAAACGGTTGCGAGAATGAAACCGCATTCTGTTGTTATTGATGTAAGCATTGACCAAGGTGGTTGTTTTGAAACTTCAGAAGTAACGAACCATACTAACCCTGTTTTCAGGAAATATGATGTAATTCATTATTGCGTTCCGAATATCGCCTCTCGAGTTCCGAGGACTGCTTCGTACGCATTAACTAATATTTTTGCGCCCATTTTATTAGATATTGGGGAGTTTGGAGGATTAATGAATATGGTTTGGAATAATCCGGGCATCAGAGAAGCACTATACATTTACCAAGGGAATGTTACCAATAAAGACTTGGCAGATATGTTTAATTTGCCTTTTAAAAATTTGGAATTACTTGTTGTTTCTAATCAATAATTCTTCTTTTTCGTCATTGCGAGGCACGAAGCAATCTCTGAATTATAAAGATTGCTTCGTGCCTCGCAATAACGACCGATTTAATTCAGTATAAATATGAAATTAAACTTTTTTGTTCTTCTTTTTTTTGCATCATTTTCAGCTTTTGCTCAAACGAAACCTGAAGCACTGCAAAAACTTGTTGTCGTTAATTCTTATAATCAATATTTAAATTCGATAAAAACCAATCCAGACAACGAACTTGTGGAGATTAAAAAAGCCATTCCAAATATAAAACTGGATATACGTTATGCTACCAAAAACAATTTTATGCAGCAGGTTATGTATAAACAAGCAAGGGCTTTTGCGAGGAAACCTGTGGTGGAATCGATAAAGAAAGTACAGGCAGAATTAAATAAAAAAGGTTTAGGCTTGAAAATTTTTGACGGTTATCGCCCGTACAAAATTACAGTTGAATTTTACAAAAAGGCAAGTGATAAAAATTTCGTCGCGAATCCAGCGAAAGGTTCTAAGCATAACAGAGGATGTGCGCTAGATTTAACCATAATCAATTTAAAAACTGGTAAAGAAGTTGAAATGGCAACACCTTACGATAGTTTTTCCAAAGCTGCATCGGCTAATTACGAACCTGTATCAGAATTAGTTCGGAAAAACCGAGAATATTTAATCGCAGTTATGAAGAAAAATAAGCTAAACGTTTTAGATAACGAGTGGTGGCATTATGATTTTCAAGGTTGGGAACAGTATGATATTATGGATATCCCCTTCCAAAAACTATAAAAAAAATTACAAATGGTGTGGAACGCCAAATTGCTCCATCTTAACTTTTGCTTTATCGCCCCTAACATTTAGGCGAAAAATAAAATCATAATCATCATCAGTTAACTCTGCTCTTGGGCGTTTACCGCCAAAAGCTTCAATAATTTCTAAAACGGTATTGGAGTGCCCTGCAATTATAATTTTCTTGCCAACGTAATTGGCTTTCACAGTATCGGCAAGAGCTTTTATATCATTATATTCGATAACTTTTGGTATCACTAAAGAGTCCAAAGTTTGTCGTGTTCTTTTGTATGGTGTGGTATAAGCCGCATCAAAATTTACCTTTTTCAAAAACTTAGCTAAATCGCCAGCTCGGGTTTTGCCTTCATCAGATAAATCTGGATTTTTTTCCTGTGGGTTAGATTTATCCTTTTCTGCATGTCTAACTACCCAAACTTCTGTTGTTTGTGCTTGTACATTTATCAGAAGTAAAAATGATAGCGATAAAAGGAAAAAAAGCTTTTTCATAGGTATTTATTTTTGGTTATAAATATTGAAAAAATTATCGGCTTGAAGAAATCTAGGCAAAAATGAAAAAACCGATACTGTTACCACAGTATCGGCTGAAAGGTTAAATTTTAAAAATTAATAGCCTTGATTTTGCCATCCATTTTTATTGTTAACGTTATCAATCTCGGTTTGAGGGACCGGATAAATACTTCTGAAGGCAGGTATACCTGGAAAAACAGTAGCCATTTGTGCTGTTCTAACAATATCGAACCAACGGTCGGCCTCTAAAGCCAATTCCAAACGTCTTTCTAAATACACTGCAGCTCTAAAATCTGCTTGCGTTAACAAAGTTACCGCAGTTTTATTGGTTGCATTTGCATTTGTTCTCACCGCATTTAATGCTCTGAAAGCTTCTGCATTTCCGTAAGCCACTTCATTCAAAGCCTCTGCGTACATCAATAAGACATCAGCGCAACGCAATACCGGAAAATCGCCACTAATTTCTGTAGAATTAGAGACTGCGCTATTAAACTTACCCGGACGGATACCTGTTCCCGTTGGCGCAACTAACGCTCGACGGTTATCTCCGGTTTCAAATAATGCCTGCGGAATGGTTATTGTATTGGTGTTATTATTATTTCTATAACGATTATCCTGATTAACTGCTTCCTTAACCCCACCATTTAAATACAAAACGGCAAAAATAATATCCTTACTGGTTTTTAATCCACTAGGAAATGTTGTGTTTTGTGGCACTAAAGAAAGATTGGCACCTGCATAAATAGCGGTTGCAATTGGTTGCAAAGTAGTTACAACCATGGCGTAGTTTTTCTGGTATAAATAAACTTTCGCCAGCAAAGCTGATGCCGCGTAGCTTGTTGCTTTACCCCGTTGTGCATCAGGCCATGTTGTTGGCAGTTTTGTTACGGCATCCGTTAAATCATTAATAATCTGTTGATAAATTGCAGCGGAAGTTGCCCTGGTATTCTCTCTTGCTTCGGCAGTTTTTTGAACCGTTAATACCAAAGGAACATTACCCCATAGACGGGTTAAATTGAAATAACTTAATGCTCTGATAAATTTCGCCTGACCGATAATTTGATTTTTTGTTGCATCAGCCATGCTAATTCCCGAGGCTCTATCTAAAACAATATTAGCCCTATAAATGGCTTTGTAATGTCCTTGCCAAGATGCCGAAAGAATTGCATTTGCGGAGGTTTCAGAGAAAACCTCTATGGAATTACGCACTCCAGCACCAGAACCTGGGTCGTTATCGGTAACATTATCACCACGAATTTCGCCTAAGGTAAGTAGATTATTTCCATACAAACTATCGGTTTGCAAAGCATCATAACAACTTACCAACCCTCCTTGTAAACCTTTTTCATCAACATAAAAGGTATTTTCTGTGTAAGAATCAAGCGGTTTTAAATCTAAAAATTTCTTGCAGGATGTAATTGTAACAACTAATCCACATGCTATGATTGATATAATATATTTTTTCATTTTCGTAAATTATAAAGTGATGTTTAAACCAATAGATGTTGTTTTTGCTGTTGGATAAACGCCATAATCTTCACCGTTTGTAGTCGCTGCTGAGCGATTAGTAACCTCAGGATTGTAACCTGTATATTTGGTAAACGTAAATGGATTTTGCATCGAAACATATATCCTAACCTTGGTTAAAGAAATTTTCTTGAAAAAATCTGTTGGGAAAGTATAACCCAAAGCAATGTTTCTAATACGCAGATATGAGCCATCTTCAACATGCCATGTTGATGTTGTTCCGTTGCTACCTTTAGCCACACGGTTTGCCCTTACATCTTGTCCGCTACCTGGTTTACTTTCAGAAACCCATCTATCTAAAGAGCTAATCATGTTATTCATATTACCTTCCTTGTTTGCAAAATATCTACGAGAAAGATTTAGAATTTTATTTCCGTAAACACCTTGCATCGCAACATTTAAATCGATGCCTTTATATTCTGCAGATGTTGCAAAACCGTAAGTGAATTTTGGTAAATAGTTGCCTACAATTTCACGGTCTTTGGTTAAATCAATCACGCCATCACCATCAACATCCTTAAATTTAAAATCTCCTGGTTTTGATGTATTCAAATCGAAATTACCTTGTGTATCCAAATAATGAGGATAAGCATTTACTTCTGCCTGATTTTTGAAAACACCTAAAACTACTGGCAAATAATACGACCCGATAGGCTCTCCAACTCTGGTTAAGAAATAAGCATTTGCTACAGAACCTGTACTAATAATATCAGCATTTCCAGGGCCTAATTCTACAACCCTATTAATGTTTTTAGAGAAGTTCCCGCTTGCAGTCCACTTTACGGCACCAAATTGTTGTGTAGTACCTAAGTTAACATCAATACCCTTATTGTTTACTTTACCAATATTTTTCAATTCTGATGAAAAACCGGTTGATAGCGGCACAGGAACATTAAGCAATAAATCGGTCGTATTACTATTGTAGGCATCAACCGATAAGTTTAACTGATTGTTCCAAAAAGCAACATCTAAACCAACATTTAGTTGTGTTGTTTTTTCCCAACTTAAATCATCGTTCGGTTGCGCAAATGGTGCCGCACCATTTGTTACACCAGGTGTTCCACCACCAAAAACATAACCATAGTTAGTCATTGCACCCTGAGCTAAATAATTTGGTATGTTGAAGTTACCCGTTTGACCAAAACTTGCCCTCAATTTCAAATCAGATATTGTCTTACTGCTTTTTAAGAATTCTTCCTCTGATAATCTCCATCCAACAGATGCTGATGGAAAGTAACCCCATTTATTGTTTGCACCAAATCTAGATGAACCGTCAGCTCTCATTGATCCTGTAAAGAGATACTTGCCCTTATAACTGTATTGTAATCTGGCAATACCAGAAGCCAAAGACCATTGTTGTCTGGTTGATGTTCCATTAGTAACTAAACCAGCGCTTAAATATTCAATTTGGTCACTAATAAAACCTCTCGTTGCAACCGCATAATTACCGCTTAAATCATCTTTTTGATTAGACCAACCTAACAATGCGCTAATATTATGGTCACCAAATGTTTTTGTATAATTTAAGGTATGCTCCAACAACCAATTGGTTTCTCTTATGGTTCTAGAACTTGCCTGTGCATCAGATAATGGGTTTCCAGCTGTGTTTGATAATGGAATAATCGACGGACGGAAAGTATCTTCAGCACTATTGAAGATATCGATACCTAATTGTAGCTTGTATTTTAAATCTTTCAAAAATTCTAACTCAACGAAAGTGTTTCCTGTTAATCTATTTGAGCCCACATCATCCTTTTGCAACATCGCCAAAGCTACGGGATTCCAAGCTTGTGTTTCTCCGTTACCAGTAATCGTTGAGCCATTCGGCAATGTTGTTACTTGACCAGGGCTCCATGAGTTTTGAGCAAAACTATAGCTTCCATTTGCATTATAAACCGGCCATAAAGGCGAGTAGTGAAGCGCCGATGCTACGATACCACCAGTATTTAATCCGTTTGCATTGCCTGCATTGTAGGCACCGTTAGCATTTAGCCTCTTTTCTTTAATTATAGATGGCGTAATATTTACACCGTATCTAAAAATCCCCTTCTTACCGTCTAAATTTAATCGACCGCTATAACGCTTAAAGCCACTATTTAAAATGATACCATCTTGGTCAAAATATTCTAACGAAGCATAATATTTCATAGTTTCAGTACCACCAGATGCAGATACCGAGTGATTTTGGATTTTCGCTGTTCTAAAAATTTCATCCTGCCAATCAGTATTGGTTAACCCTTGCTGACCAGCTAAATAGGGCAAAATTTCTAAAGGAATTACGGCACTTGTATTATTACCAGAATTTACCAAACGTTGCGCGTTGCTATCATTACTGCTATAAGCAATTGTTGGCAATCCATTGGCAACATTTCGACGGTTAATTGCATCCATGGCATCGGCATAAGTATTGTTTCTCGATTCAATTGTCATTTGCGCATATTGATAAGCATCCATCATGTCAATTTTATGCGCTAAACTTTGCCAACCCGTGTAACTATTTGCACTAATTACCGCAGCACCAGTTTTACCTTGCTTTGTTGTAATTAAAACCACCCCGTTCGAGCCACGAGAACCGTAAATAGCTGCAGAAGAAGCGTCTTTTAAAACTTCTATAGAGGCAATGTCATTAGTATTAATTGTATTGATATTATCATTAGAAATCGGAACTCCATCCACAACATAAAGTGGATTTGAACCCGCGGTAATTGTTCCAACACCCCTTACTTTAATGGACAATGCGCCACCTGGTGCACCAGAGCCTTGCGACACCTGAACGCCAGCCATTTTACCAACCATTGCTTCCGCAGCATTATTTATGGGTTGGTTTTCTAAATCACTTGCTTTAATACTTGCAATTGCGGTGGTTACATCTTTCTTTTTCTGACTTCCGTAACCTACAATAACAACATCTGTTAAATTTGCCGATTCAGGTGCGAGTTGAATCATTAACGTTGCTTGTTCGCCTGCTTTTAACAAATAATTTTCGATGGTTTTCGTTGTGTAACCAATGTAAGAAGCACTAATGGTGTAAGGTACATTTGCAGTTAATCCGGAAATCAAGAACTTTCCATCAGCATTTACCATTATACCTTTTTTCTCGTTGGTTTTTGTGTTGAGTAAAAGAATCGAAGAGCCGATAAGTGGTTGCCCTGTTTCATCTTTCACAATTCCCGTAATCTCCGATGTTTGAGCTCGGGCAGTTGCGGCCGCTATGATAAGCAGCACGCAAAAGAACAAGTGTTTTGTAAATTTTCTTAGCATAGTTATAATTGTTTATAGTTTTTTTGGCGAAAATTTTCCCCTAATCGCTATTTGAAGCAATTCACTTAATTAAAAATCAAAGATTTATTTGCTAATTATATAGCCTTCAGTTGTTTTGGTTAGGGTTAGTTCGTTTAACTCGGTAATTTCTTTAATTATTCGTTCTGGTTTTTGATTCAAATTAATTGTACCTGTAAATGAAATTTCATTCAAATCGTTTTCATCGTAGATGATTTTTATCTGATAATGTGCTTTTAGCCTTTCAAACACCTCTTTTAAGGCTACCTGGGTAAAATTCAACTCTGTCGATTTTATCTTTTGCTTTGCCAGCAATGTGCCTGTGCTTACATTAACCTTATCCTGCGATTTATCATATTCAAGCTTCTCGCCTGGCATTAAAATCTGACTAAAAGCATTCAAATTGGTTGCTTCAACTACGTTTTTAATCCAAACTTTTCCTGTATGAAGCTCAACTTTAACAAGCTCAGCGTTCTGGTTAGCTGTAATTGTGAAAGAAGTTCCTAACGCTGTTGTTGAAATTCCGTTAGAATAAACTGTAAAAGGATGCTTCTTATCTTTAGCGACCTTAAAAAAGCTCTTTCCTTTTAGATAAACTTCTCTGCTTTGCTTAACAAAAGGTACGGCATATCTTATTTCCCCACCAGGATAAACCATCACCGTAGAACTATCAGGTAATCGTACGTTCTGATTATTATTTGTATAGTTTACAAATGACTTCCAAACGATTTCTGCCTCTTTTCCTTTCTGACCAAGTTTAACCTTAGCTGAATTAAAAGCCGATGGTTCAGGCTTGTTTAGTATATAAAATCCAACGGTTAGCATCACCAATACCATGGCCGCTACCGAGATAATTTTATATCTTTTTAGCCTTAACGATTTGCTTATTGTTTTGCTCTTTATCGCCTTAAACAACGATTCGCTTTTTTCATTCGTAATTAAAGCATCTTCCACGTCATCCCATTCATCCTTTTTAAGCAAATGTTCTGGCAAATCCTCAACTTCATTTAAGTAGCTTGCAACTAAAATCGATTCTTCTGGGGTACATTTTCCCTTAAAATATCTAGCTAATAGCTCTTCAGATACATTCATAATTACAAATACGATTTGAATTTAGATTATCCCGTAACGGAATTAATTTTTTTTCAGTTTAACTGAGAAATTTTAACAGCAAGATAAAAGCTGGCAGATATGAGTAACCATCTAGTTGTTTAATGGCAAGTGAAATGTGCTTTTCCACTGTTCTAGGAGAAATGGACAGTTGTTCGGCGATTTCTTTGTAAGAATACCCTTGCAAGCGATTTAAAACGAAAACCTGTTTACGTGTTGGTGGTAAACAATTGAGCACAGCTTCGAGCTGTATTTTTGTATCGAAATGGAGGGATTGCTCGACTAGGCGATTGTCGATTTCAAGTTTATAAAGATTGAGATTTCGCTCATCATTTGCTATTTTTTTGAAATAATCGAGCAGGGTTGTTTTTGCTATTTTAAATAATTGAATATCTAGGGGAAAATCTTCTGAAAGTGTGTGTTTAAATCGCCATAGCTTGATAAAAGCCATTTGGGTAAGCTCTTCGGCTAAATCATCAGAAGCTGTTTTCTTTAGATAATAGCCATAAACTTTCTTATGCCATAGTTTAAAAACTATTTCAAAAGATTTGTGGTTTCCCTGTCTTATATTTTCGATATAATTTGACAATGGCTCAGTTTGCTGGTTAGTTAAGTTAAAATAAATATAGTGTTAATTTTATTTAATCAACATTGAATTTTTCCAGCCAACAAAATTATTCCGAAGCAACAATTAATGATTTGATATCGTTTTCGGTATGCCAACTCGAAATAATAATGCGATTAATTGATGCATTATTTGTACCCGGATAAGGAAAGGATGATATCAAAATTTGTTTTGCCAAAAGTTTATCTGCTAAACCTGAATCATGAAATAAAAATGCAGGAAAGTTTTGGGCAAAGTCGCATTTTAAATTTAATCCATTTTGTAAAAGAGAAATATTTTGATAAAGTTTTTTAAGTGCATTCTGATAAATCGCTTCGGCTTTTATAAATGCAAATAATCCGGCGGCAGATGGTGGCGATGCGCCGATAAACGTATTTGTTTTTTTTAATTGGCTAATTATTCTTTCTGATGCCAACACCAAACCGGCATCAATACCCAAAGCCTTTGCCATTGACGCGACAACCACGTTTTCTACATTTTTGAGCTTCGGCAATTTTAAATATGCTCCAAAACCATCATTATTTACACCAATGCCATGAGAATCATCAACGATTAAAATAATTTTTTTGTCTTTCTCTATGCTCTTTAAAAAACTAAAATCATAAATTTCAGGAATCAGATTATTAATAGAGTTACTGATTATAACCCATTTGTCTTCCTTAGCAGTATTTATATCCTCAACTATCTTTTTTGACCAATCCGCAAAAGTTCCAGCTGAATCGGGTTGTTTTTTTTGCCAAAGTGCAGGATGTGTTGAAGGCGCATAAATTACCGTTCCAAAGTCTGAAAGTTCGTTAACCGTTAGTTGGGCAGCCAAATAGCCGCTCGATGTAATTAATGCAGCGTCTGCTTTAAATCTTTCAGCAGCTTCTATTTCTGCTTCATTATAAATCCCTAATTGAATATTATTGCTTCTACTTGTGCCATTATTTAAGCCAAACTTTTTGATGCCTTCTATATATAAACTAGTAAAATCTTCATTTTGAGGAATGCCTAAGTAGGCCGTTCCGCCAAAGTATAAGTATTCCTTTCCAGAAACATAAATGCTTCTCGAAAAGGGCTGATTTATTCCAGTAAAATCTAAATTCATTTTAATAACTTCTGCCTAAAGTGTCGTTTGATGCTTTTATCAAAGATTAACTTTTTGTGTTCCTTTTTCTTAAAAATTTTCGTGGATATAAGTCACAATTCGAACCATTTCAGCACGAACTTCGGCCGTTGGTAAAACGAAATTATTATTCATAAAAGAATAGATATAGGTTTTGCCTTTTTTAGTGATAACGTAGCCACTTTGATTATGCACACCACCCAATGAACCAGTTTTTCCAAAAACAAAAGGCTTATCGGTTTTAGGATAAGCATTTCTTAGTGTTCCACTTTTTCCTCCGGCAGGCATCATATCAAAAAGCTTTTCAGGGTTATTTACCAGATGATAAATGGAATCTAACAGATAAACATTATCTCTTGGTGTAAATAAATTCTGACGGGATAATCCAGACCCATCAATCCATTTTATTTTATCAGGCAAGAAGGCTAAATGTTTTTTGGTTACATGCTGAATTGCCTTTGTGGTACTTAAGGTATCGCCAATTTGATTGGAAATTACCAGCAATAAATGCTCTGCTATAAAATTATCGCTTGGCAACATCATATGTTTTAAAACAGAATCTCTTTTGGCTCCCGATAGGGTTTTAGCGTCAGCTGGCATCTTCATTTTAACCAAACCAACCGTTTTATGGAGCGTATCAGATAAAACTTCAAGCGTAGTTTGAACATTTGTTTTGTATGGATTTTGCTGGTTATAATTGGGCTTTACGGCTACCGCCGGATAGTGAAAACTGTTGGTCAGAAAATCTCTGGTTACCCTGAAATCTCCGGTTGTTTTAGTAGAATCTACAGCGAAACAATGTGCGAAAACCTTTGGAGCAATATTTATTTTATTCGGATTAATATAGCTTGATGTTACCATGTTATCCATAATTGGTAATTCGGTAATTTCGGGTTGATAATAAAAATCATAATCATCCCAAGCCCAGCCATCGCCAAAAAAAGTACCTGAATATCTGCCCGGGGCAAAAAATATTTTTTTGGTTGATGATTGCAGAAAATTGTACGCCGATTTATCTTTTATGTTAAACTGTAAAAATGAAGGGTCGCCTGTACCCCAAAAAATAAGCGAATCATTTTTTTCTATGTATCGCAAGGCAGGCATCGCCTCTGGAAGCATTTTTAAACTCGCAAAAAAAGTGTACAATTTTGTGTTCGATGCTGGGGTAAAATATTTATCCGCATCCCGCTCAAAAATCATCTTATTCTCTTCCAAATTGTAAAGTGCAAAGCCAACTTGATATTGATCTACAACCGCTGAATTTTTAAATTCTTTAGCAACCTTTCTGGAAATTATTTTATCAGTCGAACAGCCAAACAAAAGGCTCATTAACAGTGTGGAAACAACTAAAAATGACAGTGATAATCGGTTTGTAATCATCTTTAAAGTTATTATAAATAATACAAACTAAATGATTAAATTTAATATAATGTTAACCAAATGTAAATCGACCCTGTTTTTAAGGTGTTGCGCCTTAACTGTTTGCATGCTTTTTTTGCTAATTCCGCTAAAAAACCATGCACAGGATTTCCATTTTATGGAGAATCAGAAAAGGCTGTCCATTTCATTTAAGTTAATTAAAAATTTAATTGTAATTCCGGTTTACGTAAACGGAAAAGGCCCGTATGATTTTGTGCTTGATACTGGCGTTGGACCAATGATTATAACCGATCCTTCTATTATCGATTCGTTAGATTTTGCCCTGATGAGAAAAATTAAGGTTTCTGGCCTAGGCATAGAAAGTGTTGAAGCTTTTGTATCACAAAATGTAAATGCAAGAATCAGCAGGGCGAAAATAGAACACATTCCAACGGCCATTTTGAAGGAAGATTTCTTTAACTTATCGGGGCATTTGGGCACAAAAATTTACGGACTAATCGGTTACAGTTTCTTTAACAGTTTCGTGGTCGATATTCGGTACACCAATAACCGTATTGTGATTAGTTATCCCGATTCGAAAATAAAATACAAAGGCAGTAAAATTCCAATATCTATCGAAAACATGAAAGCATATGTTTATGCCGATGTAGAAGTTCCGGATGGTGGCATTATACAAGCCAAATTTTTGATAGATACGGGCGCAAGTCATGCCTTATCTATGGAAATGCTCAACGGGAATATGTTTCCACTTCCCTTTTCAAAAATTAAGGCCAATTTAGGTATGAGCTTAAGTGGTCAAATACGGGGCTATATGGGGCGCATCAAACAGTTTTCGATAGGCAATTATGATTTTAAGGATGTAATCTCCGGCTTTCCTGATTATCATGTCATTTCAGAGAAAATTGATTTAAAAAGCCGAAACGGAAATCTTGGAGCAGAGCTTTTAAGGAAATTTAACATTCAATTAAACTATCGTGATGGTTTTATGTATGTAAAACCAAATAGTTTTTTCAAAACCCCTTTTGAGCACGATATGATTGGCATGGTGGTTTATCTCGACCAAAAAAGTTATACAAGGTATTTAATTGGGGATGTTGATGAAAATTCTCCTGCCGAAAAATCGGGTATTTGCCCCAATGATGAAATTATTGGAGTAAACTTTAAATCGATGAATAATTACACTTTAAATGACCTTGCCGACCTCTTCAAATCTGGAACCAACAGAAGTGTAATTTTGGAGATTTATCGAGATGAAAAAGTCATCTTTAAAGTTATACATCTCGAACGCCGTATCTAATTGGTAATTTTCAGGTTACAAGCTTAATGGTAAAATTATAGCCTTTAAATTAGCTGCTCAAATATTCTACTATGTTCAAAAACTTTTTATTGCTTGCTGTTACCTGTATTTCAGCCACGCTTGTTCATGCACAAAACATCGATTCGATTACAGTTGTTAAAGCAAAATGGCAAAAAACCAAAGTATCAAAGCAAGTAAGATTATTTACCCATCACTTTAATTCAAATAACTTATTTGCTGCAAACGAAAATATTTCATTTTTGGAGGTAAAAAATAGTGGAAGAAAAGCTGTATTTGCCTTTGGTGCAGAAGAAAAAACGCTTTTAAATACAAGTGATTTTGGCATCAGAGATTCGGCAATCGCTTCCATGAATGGAAATTTTTTCGATGTTAAAAATGGTGGCTCTGTCGATTTTGTAAAAGTTGATGGCAATACCATTAATGTTAATCGGTTAGAGAAAGGGCATACTAGAGCAAGGCATCAGCAAGCCGCTGTTGTAATAAATAATGGCAAAATTTCAGTTAAAAAATGGGACGGAACTGCTGATTGGGAAACCAAATTACCTGAAAATAATGTAATGCTAAATGGCCCACTATTAACTTTTAACGGAACAGATGAAATTTTAGATACAGCAGCCTTTAACCGATTGCGCCACCCTCGAACTTGTATTGGTGTAAAACCAAACGGTAAAATTATAATGCTAACCGTTGATGGACGGCACGAAAACTCTGCCGGCATGAGCCTTTTTGAATTAACGAAAATAATGAAATGGCTGGGCTGCGAAACAGCCATTAATTTTGATGGAGGCGGTTCAACAACTTTATGGTTAAGTAAAAGCGGCATCATCAATTATCCAAGCGATAATAAAAAATGGGATCACGAAGGACAGCGAAAAGTGGCAAATGTAATTCTGGTTAAGAAAAAATAAATTATTTTAGCCCAAAAATCAGCTTCATTCGTTATAATAAATATGATAAAATACTTTTGGCTAATTCTAATTTCGTCAACCCTCTTATTAGCATGCGAATTGGGCAGTAAAAGAACCAACGCCAAACTTCGAGATTTTACATTCGAACCTGTAAAAGGTATCCGTTACGTGGAAGCAAAAAGACGTTTTAGCAACGGCCTATCTTTTAACGAACAAGGTTTTATGCAGAAACCTTCGTGGATTATTGAAGTTGCCGCCGAAGATACCATGATGGCCTGGAGCCCACAAAAGCAAATTATGCAGAAATTCTATCTTCAATACGATCACGGAAATGTGTACAATTTTGCTGAAGAGTGGTTTAAAGTAAAGGCAATAACTAAAGATAGTTTGGTTTTTCAGCGTGTTCAAGTAAATAATAAAGTTATTGCCAGCGATTTCCGTTCAGATGTTAACATGACTTTCTATGCGCAGGATTACATCGCTAAAAAGTTAAAAAAGCCGATTGAAGAATTGCAGCAACCGACTAAGGCCGACACTGCATTTATCAAGAAAATTTCGGCAAAAACGAACCTAAATAGCGATAGTGCATTTGCGGCTACTGCTCCTGTTCAATTCATACCAAAAAGTAAAATTGTAAAGGTTAGTCAAACAGAAGAACCAGCCGATAAGCTCAGCGGCAGAACGGCTTCCTACAACTATATGTTTCCAAAATATCGAATGGAAATTGATAAAGCTTACAAAGATTTTGCTTATCAGTTTACGGCCATTGTTGATGTAAACGGAGGCATCCATGTAAAAGCCGTTCATGGAATTTTAAAGGGACAAGAAGAGCAGAAAAAAGAGGTGGTTCAAGGCATTGCCGATATCTATATTCGTAACCTTTTTTATGTAGTTCCGGGCAGCACTTTAGGTATCGCACATAACAGCGAAATTACAATAGGCGTGTTAGGCAAGTCAATTAAAAAGCCCTAATAATCATTCGGTTACAAATTTTTAACGTTAAAAAAATGTTAAAAAAATATTTTGATTTTAAAAATTAAAACCTACCTTGCGTTCTTAATTTTAATATTTAATACAATGCAAGAAGGCACAGTAAAATTCTTCAATGTAACTAAAGGTTTTGGCTTTATCATCCCAGCAAACGGCGATAGCGAAATCTTTGTTCATTCAACAGGTCTTATCGATGAAATCCGTGAAAACGACAAAGTACAATACGAAGTTGCTAACGGTAAAAAGGGCTTAAACGCCGTTAATGTGAAAGTAATTTAATTAACTATCATATTTACAAAAAAGCCCCGACAAAATCGGGGCTTTTTCACTTTTTGGCCTTTTAAAATTAAGTTTTTTGAACAAGCTTTTTGCGTAAAAAATAATCCATAAATATTAAGGCCAGTATCAAATCAATGCCAATAAATACGTATAAAGCGGTTGGCGTTATGTAATGTTCTACATTAAAGTTTACTGAAAAATTAAGCTTAAAATCTGGTACTGTAAAATTTGTAGTTGAAATTATATAGCCAAAAATTCCTAAAATAGAAACCAAAAAAAATGTTGCAATACCGAAAATAATCCGAGTATCAACCTTGGTTTTTAGCACAACTGGGGCTGGTTCAAGCGCAATATTTTCCATTACATTTCTGGTGAAAGACATTGATGGCGCATCAATTTCAATTCCGTTTAAGACTTCGTTAACAAGCAATAATTCTTCATATTGTTGCTTAATATCAATATTGGTTGCCAATAAATGCTCAATTCCCTTCCTATCGGCATCATCTAGGTTACCGTCAATATAATCCCAAAGTTGTTGTTCTATCAAGTTCATAATAACTCCTTTACTTCATCTTTTAACAAAAATTGCAATTTTTCCTTAAGCCTTTGCCTGGCCCGGTGCAATTTTACTTTTATGGTATTGGCCTCCATGTTTAGCACTTCTGCAATTTCTTCTAAACTTTGTTCGCCTTTGTAAAACATGGTAATTATCGCAGCATCATCCGGCAACAAAAGTTTAATCGCATCATTTAAAAAATTATGACTGTTTTGCTTTTCGTAAATATTTGCATTCAAACCCGATGTATGATTTTCGAGTTGCAAATAAGTTTCTTCATCATTTATAGATGATGTATCCAAACGTTTTTTACGCAAAAAAGTCATGGCGGTTGTGTAAGTTATGGTGTACAACCATGTACTAAATTTTGATGTTTGCTTAAAACTCCCCAAGGCTTTATAGGCCTTTACAAAGCAATCTTGCGCAATTTCCTCGGCATCTTCGCGGTTTTTTGCAAAGCGCAATGCAAGTGTAAATACAAATCGCTGATGCCGCTTAACCAACAAGGCATATTGCCCGGTGTTTCCGGTTAAAACATCGTTTATTAATTCTAAATCTGTAAGCTCTTGCTTCATGCACTTGGTAAGACTACACAACAGATAGAGAGGTTACAGATAATTTCGATGTTTCTTAATTTTAGAAAATGAAAGATGGTGTTTAATGGCTTCTTTAGTCCCGCTTTTCGTTACAAGTCCGCACTCGTGCCTCGCTTGCGGGCTTTTCACTTCAATCGGGTTTATAAACAAAGGCTTGTGCAAACTGCAAATGCTAAAATGAAATGCTGTTTTTGCCTTTTAGCCCCGGTTGTAACGGTACCCTGCAGCGAGGACGCAGGACGAAGCGAAGCGTACAAGTGTAAAACGGGATGAAGCATAAATATTTGCAGCAAGGTTTCGCTTCAAAAAAAATATTAGTGCGCTGCGAAAAACTTTAACCCCGCAATTGAGCCAATTAAGGTACATATAAAGAATATGCGCCAAAATGTTGCAGGCTCGTTAAAATAAATTATGCCAATAATTACGGTACCAACGGCTCCAATGCCCGTCCAAACGGCGTAAGCTGTACCCATTGGCAAGGTTTGCGTTGCTTTATTTAAGAGCAAAAAGCTGAGGACAATGCAAATAAAAAAGGCTACGCTCCATTTTATGTTGCTGAAATTGTTTGATAATTTTAAACAAGTGGTAAAACCAACTTCAAAAAGCCCGGCGATAATTAATATAATCCAATTCATAATAATGTGTTTCGGCAAAGTTAAGGCACATTATTTGGCTGGAATTTTACAAATGTTAAAAAATGAATTATTTTATTGAGGCTCTTATTCGGCTCAGCGTTACTTGCGTAACCCCTAAAAACGAGGCTATATGTTTCAGGGCAACCCGCTTAATAAGTTCTGGCGTTTGGTTTATGAAATCATGATAACGTTCGGAAGCCGTTTTAAACGAGCGATCGATTAGCCGTTTTTCGGTCGCTATTAATTCATGCTCAACAATTTTTCGCCCCCAGTTTGCGATTTCCAAATCGTTGTTATAGAGCTTAAATAAATCGTCTATCTTAATTTTCAGTAAGGTTGAATGTTCCAGAAGTTCGATATTTTCGTAACCTGGCTTATTGTTTATGTAACTATTGAATGAAAAAAGAATGCTTCCGCTTTGTCCAAACCAAAACGTAATTTGCTGATTTTCGCCGTTGGAGTAAGCTCGAGCAATACCTTGCTCCAATACAAAGAAATTGGGTTCAATTTTATCAGCATGGATTAATATAGTTCCCCTTGGATAATTAACCGCTGAAACATGCGCAGAAATTTTTGCCAAAGCATGTTTGCTTAGCGAATTAAAAACAGCCAATTTTTCCAGTTGATTAATCAATTTCGTATTATTTTTTATAAAGCTATAATTTTTTTGCCGCCTGCTGTAACCTGATTTAAAAGTATGTTGTCATACTACCCAGAACACGGTTTAAAATTAATTAAAGAAATATTTACACTAAAAAATTATAATCATGGAAGGCGGAATATTAGTACCAATTTCAATTTTCTTAGGCACTTTCGCAATGGTGTTTGGAATTCGATATTTATCAAACAAAGAAAAAATGGCAATGATCGAACGCGGCATTAATCCGGGTATCGGCAAATCGGCACCAAGGCCATATTTAAGCTTGAAATTCGGCTTACTATTAGTGGGTTTAGGCATTGGTTTATTGGTTGCATTATTTACGGTTCGCAGTGTTTTCGGACCAAATATGTCGCATCAGGAAGAAGGCCAATCGGTTGCAATTTACTTTGGTTGCCTGGGTGTTTTCGGCGGATTAGGTTTAATTACATCATTCCTAATCGAAAAGAAAGCGATTGATAAATAAGAAAAACTTGAAAATTTAAAGCCTGCTTTGCAAATGCAAAGCAGGCTTTTTTATTGGGGTTTATTAATTATCGCAACCGTTAACCGGCTTATGCAATTCATTTTCCCACGTTCATCATAAATTTTTATATCCCAAATGTGGGTTTTTGCACCACGGTGAATAACCGTACAAATGCCTTTTACTAAACCACTTTTAACCGGACGAAGGTGGTTTGCGTTTATCTCCAACCCTACCGCCATATATTTTTCGGGATCGATACACATGTAAGATGCAATGCTACCAAGTGTTTCGGCTAAAACTACTGATGCACCGCCGTGCAAAATGCCTGCGGGTTGATGTGTCCGTTCATCAACCGGCATTGTTCCCACAATAAAATCTTCACCTATTTCTGTAAATTTTATATCCAATAAACCGCCAATATGATTTTTCGGACGGCCATTTAAATCATCGATACTAAAGTTTTTAAACCACATGATAACGCTCTTTTAATATGCTTACATGATGATTAACATGCCCTGCAGTAATAAATAAAATTGATTTGACATTTATTTCTCTCCCCGAAGCCACACCAACACGGTTTAACTCCTCATCATTTAAACTTCTAAAAAGGTAAAGATTTGCCTTTCTTAGCGCAGCGAATTCTTCAATCATGTCTTCGTAATTACGTTCGCTGAAACGAGCGTTCGCAACGTAATCATCTTCATTAAAACCTGGTAAATGCTGCTTTTCGTTTCTTGCAAAACAAGTAATTCGGAAAGCGAAAACGCGTTCGGTATCAATAATATGCCCAAGCATTTCCTTTAGCGTCCATTTGCCTTCGGCGTAGGCGTAATTTTCTTTTTCTTTATTGGATTCGAATAAAGCCGGAATACTAAAAATCTGCTCTTCTAAGGTTTCGAAGATATCCTTATCAACCTTACTGATGTAGGTTTCGCCCCAAGCTGGGTATTCGTTAGGCAGTGGTCGGTTCATATCTTAAACTGCTTTTTAATATAATTCTAAAAGTTGTTCCTTTTCCTAGTTCAGAATCTTTAACAAAAATTTCACCGCTATGGTAATTCTCAACAATTCGCTTTGTTAACGATAAACCCAATCCCCAACCTCTTTTCCTGGTGGTATAACCAGGTTGAAAAACTGCATCAAATTTAGAACGTGGAATCCCTTTACCCGAATCGGTTACATCAATAAAAACCTGTTCTTTTGCCAAATTTTCAATGATGTTCACTGAAATAGACCCTTCATTTTCTATGGCATTTGCAGCATTTTTTAAAAGATTTTCAATTACCCAATCAAACAACGGAATGTTTAACATGGCTCTAACTTGTTCATCTCCAACAATGGTGAATTTTACCTTATCAGATGTTCTGATTTTAAAGTAGTCGATAAAGTTGTTGATAACAACGTACACAACATGGTCTTCAAGAATCGGTTTTGAACCAATTTTAGAGAAACGATCGGTGATAATTTCCAATCGTTTAATATCGTTTTCCATCTCGGCGATTAAAGGATCATCTTCTGCATCAAACTTCGATTTCATCAATTCTACCCAAGCCATTAATGACGAGATTGGTGTGCCAAGCTGATGTGCCGTTTCTTTAGCCAAACCAACCCAAACATGATCTTGCTCATCTCTTCTGGCCGAACTAAATGCCGCATAAGCCGTTAAAAGAAACAGAAAGATAACCGCCATTTGTATGTATGGGAAATAGCGCAACTGGGTTAAAATGAACGAATCTCTGTAATAAGCCTTAAATTCGTCGCCAAAAATATTCAAGGTAGCGGGTTTATGTTGCATTCTCATGGTTTGCAACTGTTTCGCAAAATATAAACTATCGTAAACCAACTTAACATTATCCGGGTACATGGTTTTTGTACTATCCAAACCTGTAGCCGAAATAATTAATCCATCTTTATTGGTTAAAATAACTGGCATTTTAGTATTCTGCCGAACGGTTTCTACAAGCCCAACTAACACATCGTTGTCCATTAAAAGCATTGAACGCTCTTGAACTCTAACCCATAATTGAAATTGGTTGGCTTCTTCACGCTCCATCTTTTTTACGAAAGAATCGGTATAAAACACTGAGGCAATGCCAATTAAAATGGCAAATATGAGTAGGAAAAACTTCCAGCGGCGCTTCTTTTCGTATGGATTCATGCTTTGGGTAGGCAAATTACAATAACAAAACGAAAAAAACATAAAACGATTATGCTTTTTCTAAAACGAGAATACAATGATATGCGGCAAGAAATCAATTTAAAACAGATGAAAAACATATCTTTGCGACGTCTTGCGTTAGGCGCAGGGCGTTAGGCGTTCGAAACGCTAAACGCCAATCGCTAAACGCTCAAACACCCCATCATGGAAAAAAAAGTTAGAGTAAGATTTGCGCCAAGCCCAACCGGAGGCTTGCATTTAGGCGGCGTTCGTACAGCGCTATTTAATTATTTATTTGCTAAAAAACACAACGGAACTTTCGTTTTACGTGTAGAAGACACCGACCAAAATCGCTTTGTTGAAGGTGCGGAAGAATATATTGTAAACTGCCTAGATTGGTGTGGTATTACTCCGGATGAAAGTCCGGCGAAGCCGGGAAACTACGGCCCTTACCGCCAAAGTGAGCGCAAACCAAGCTATAGAAAATTTGCTGAGCAATTAATTAGTGACGGTTATGCATACTATGCTTTTGATACGCCTGAAGATTTAGATGCTAAACGTAAAGAAATTCCAAATTTCCAGTACGGACAAGCAACACGTATGCAAATGCGTAACTCGCTAACACTAACCATTAGCGAGGTTGAAGAATTACTTGCAGCCAAAACGCCTCATGTAATTCGTATTAAAGTACCTGAAAATGAAAATGTATATTTCAACGACTTAATTCGTGGTGATGTAAGTTTTGATACAACAATTGTTGATGATAAAGTTTTGTTAAAGGCAGATGGAATGCCAACTTATCATTTAGCTGTTGTAGTTGATGATAAAGCGATGGAAATCAGTCATGCTTTTCGTGGCGAAGAATGGTTGCCATCTGCGCCAATCCACATTTTACTTTGGAAATATTTAGGATGGGAAAGTGAAATGCCACAATGGGCGCATTTACCACTTATCTTAAAACCCGATGGACATGGAAAACTGAGTAAACGCGATGGAGACCGTTTAGGTTTTCCGGTTTATGCTATGAATTGGGCAGACCCAAAAACTGGCGATGTAACCAAAGGATTTAAAGAGATGGGCTTCTTGCCAGAAGCTTTTGTAAACATGCTTGCACTTTTAGGCTGGAATGATGGAACCGAGCAAGAGCTTTTCTCGCTTGCAGAGCTAGAACAAAAATTTGATGTGGAACGCATAAGTAAAGCCGGTGCAAAATTCGATTTCGAAAAAGCCAAATGGTATAACCACGAGTGGATTAAGCAGTTTCCGGTTGCCAGTTTACAGTTGCCTGTTAAAGCGGAATTGCAAAAAGCAGGAATAGCAGTTAATGATGATGCCTTTTTGAGCACTGTAATCAATTTAATAAAAGATAGATGTACGCTATTGCCAGATTTTGCTGCACAAAGTGGATATTTCTTTACAGCACCAAAAGAATACGATGTTGCATCGGTTAAACCAAAATGGACACCAGAAAAAGCTGCATTTTTTAATGCTTTTGCAGAAAGTTTAGAATTAAAAGATGCTATTTCTGCCGAAGCGGCTTTTAAAGCATTGGCAGAAGAAAAAGGATTTAAACCAGGCGAATTGATGTTGCCCTTCAGAATAATGTTAGTTGGTGGAAAGTTTGGTCCCGGCGTTTTTGACATTGCAATTTTACTTGGGGTTGAAGAAACTAAAGCCAGAATCGCAAAAGCCATTACCGAGTTTAACAGCTAATTAAAATAGAAATATTTAAAAGCCCGAATTTAAATCGGGCTTTTATTTTTAAGATTCTTGTGAAGAATAATCTAGCTTAAAATCTTTACTTTAGTATTGGTTTTACAATTAAGTTTCATTATAAAAATATATACATATGCAGTGGTTTGGTAAAGGCAGCAACAATGTAGAAGATAGCAGAGGCAGTGGCGGCAGAAGAACCGTTTTAGGTGGTGGCGTAGGCATTATCATTGTTGTTTTAGGTTTAATTTTTGGCAAAGATTTAACAGGTTTGGTTAGTCAGTTGCCGCAAACTGAGAGCACACAAGCCAAGAAGGGTGTTCCGGCAAATGATGCTCAGGCACAATTTATTTCAGGTGTTTTAGAATCAACCGAGCAAGTTTGGGATAAAGAATTCCAAAACATGGGCAAAACTTACGAGAAACCAGTATTGAATATATTCGAAGGCCAAATTCAAACGGCTTGCGGTGGAGCAAGTTCTGCAGTTGGTCCTTTTTATTGCCCTGGCGACCACAAAGTTTACATCGATTTATCATTTTATGATGAATTGAAAACCCGGTTTGGCGCCGCCGGAGATTTTGCCCAAGCTTATGTAATTGCTCACGAAGTTGGTCACCACGTTCAAAATCTTTTAGGTATTTCTGACAAATTACAACAAGCCAGAGGCAGATTAAGTGAAACCGAATACAATAAATTATCTGTTAAGCTAGAATTACAAGCTGATTTTTTTGCTGGCTTGTGGGCGCATCAAGCCCAAAACCTAAAAGATTTTAGGCTAGATCCAGGTGATATTGAAGAAGCTTTAACCGCAGCCAATGCCATTGGCGATGATAAATTACAAAAACAAGCAACCGGAGAGGTTACGCCAGACTCTTTTACTCACGGAACTTCGCAACAACGTATGTTTTGGTTTAAAAAAGGTTTTGAAACTGGCGATATCAGTCAAGGCGATACTTTCAATAGCCGAGAATTATAAGTAATTGTAATCATCCCGCAAAACATCCTTAAATAAAAATTATTTTAAAACTTTTTTAAACCAGGATTGTTTGTTTACAGTTAAGAGCAATTTTATGCGCCAACCAAACAAAGTACTCAGGCTTGCTTAATGAATTTTAAAAGATGATCCTTATTGTTGATGACAGGCCTGAAAACCTAATTTCTTTACAAAAAGTGCTTCAAGCTCATAATTTCGAGGTTGAAACCGCATCTTCGGGAGAAGAAGCACTAAAAAAAGTTTTAAAGAATAACTACGTTTTAATTATTCTTGATGTTCAAATGCCCGATATGGACGGCTTTGAAGTTGCGGAAGCCATTTCGGGTTTTAGTGGGGCAAAAGACACTGCGATTATATTTCTATCGGCAGTTAATACCGAACTTAAATTTATTACAAAAGGTTATTTAAGTGGTGGTTTAGACTATATTACTAAACCTGTTGATATTAATGTTCTGCTGCTTAAAATAAAAACCTTTTACCGTATTTACGAGCAAAACCGTAAACTATTCGAAATTCAGGAGAAGTTACTGGAAGAAATTGAATTCCGTAAGCAGGCTGAGCATAAAAAAGATGAGTTTATCAGCATTGCAAGCCATGAATTAAAAACGCCATTAACAAGTGTTAAAGGTTATATTCAATTGCTTCAACGAAGTTTGAATAGAGACGACAAAACAATGGCTCAAAACCATTTGGAAAAGGCAAGCATCCAACTCGAAAAACTGAATGATTTAATTGTTGATTTGCTTGATATTTCTAAAATTGAAAGCGGTAAGCTGAAATTTAACATGCAATATTTTTGTGCAGATAACATGTTAAACAATGCCATTGAGATGTTGCAGCAATCCAATCCGGATTTTAAAATCAACAAAATTGGGCAAACCAACGAGATGATTTTTGCAGATGAAATGCGGATTGAGCAAGTGGTTATCAACTTCATTACTAATGCTATAAAATACTCGCCTGGCACAAACCAAATTAACATCACCATTAACATTCTGGATGAGAAATTGTATCTCGCCGTTAAAGATTTTGGTATCGGAATCCCGGCAGAGCAGCAAGGCAAAATTTTCGATAAATTTTATCGTGTAGAAGAAAACAGCAATCGTTTCAATGGCTTGGGCATAGGTTTGTACATCTGCTCAGAAATTATTAAACGCCACGGTGGCACAATTGGCGTAAAAAGCGCCGAAGGTGAAGGCTCGGAGTTTTACTTCATCATCCCGATTAAGCAAATCGACAACTCAACAGATAATCCCGAACAATAATTATAAATGAAAACAACCCTTAAAAATAATTTGCGCCTAGGCCTTGGGCTGTCGTTAATTATTCTTTTTATAAGTTCTCTTGCTTCTTACATCAGTATCAGCAACCTTATTAAAAGTACCGAACTTGTAAAGCATAGCGATGAAGTAATTCTTGATGCCGAACGAATTATATCATCATTAAAGGACGCTGAAACCGGGCAAAGGGGATTTTTATTAACCGGGAACAAAGTTTTCCTACAGCCATATTATGGTGCGAGTGATACCGCGGCAGCTATTTTAAATCGTGTTGAAATTGCGACAAAAGATAATCCTATACAACAAAAAAATGTAGCTGCATTAAGGGAGATTTTACGCAAACGGATGGGCATTATTAAATCTACGGTAGAGATTAAAACCATCGGCGGCGCAGTAGATCCAACTGTTTTATTTCAGGGAAAAGTTTATATGGACAGTTCTAGAGCAACTGTTTCGAAAATAGTAAAAGAAGAGAAGCGCTTACTCGATTACAGAGCTGCTGAATTAAATAAGCTTACTTCTTATACCCCAATTCTTATTATTGTGGCGGCTTTGCTTGCCATTTTAATTACGTTATTCTTTTATCGAAAAGTTTCTGTTGATTTTGATGAACGCGTTAAGCTTCAGCAAGAAATTGAGGATAAAAAGCGTGAAATGGAAAAACGCATTACGGCCATCAAGGAAATTGCACACCAGATTTCTGACGGTAATTATGGCGTTAAAATGGAAGGCCAGACAAAAGATGATATTGGTGAATTAGCAGAATCGCTAAACACGATGTCTTTCTCGCTCAAAAAATCTTTTGATACACTCGCTGAGAATGAGTGGCTCCAAACTGGCGTTGCCAATTTGAATGTTAAAATGGTTGGCGAAAAAGACGTATTCCATTTAGCTGATGATATTATTGAGTTTTTGGCAACTTATACAAACAGCCAAATTGGTGCGCTTTATTTATTTAAAGATGATGGATATTTGCACTTAAAGGGGATTTATTCGTTAAGAAAAGATCAGTTACCTGAAGCTTTAGAAATTGGGCAAGGACTGGTTGGTCAGGCGGTAAAATCAGGAAAAGCTATTTTACTGAATGAAGTTCCGGATAATGAATTGACGATTATTTTTTCATCAGGAAAAATAATTCCTGCGCAATTATTGATATTGCCGATTATCAGAAACGGAATTACAATTGGCGGTTTGGAATTGGGTTCAATTTCTGCGTTTGGCGAACTGGAAAAACACTTCCTTAATCTTGTTTTATCTGATGTTGGCTCAGCCTTGCTTGCTGCACAAAACCGAATGAAATTGCAACATCTTTTAGAGGAAACGCAGGCTCAGTCGGAAGAATTGCAGGTTCAGCATGAAGAATTGGAGGGTATGAATGCTGAGCTTGAGGCTCAGGCACAGAAACTTCAGGCATCAGAAGAAGAATTGCGTGTTCAACAAGAAGAATTGCTACAAAGCAACCAGGAGCTGGAAGAAAGAAGTAGTTTGCTCGAAGAGAAAAATGAACTTATTGAAGAGCGAAATGTAGAAATTCAACATAAAGCCGAAGCGTTAGAATTAAGTACGCGGTATAAATCAGAATTTCTTGCAAACATGTCGCACGAGTTGCGCACACCGTTAAATTCAATTCTATTGCTTTCGCGTTTGATGGCCGAAAACGAAGCTATGGATAGAGAGCATCAGGAATATGCAGAAGTTATTCAAAGCTCCGGACAAGGTTTGTTAAGTTTAATTGATGAGATTCTCGATTTATCTAAAATTGAGGCTGGCAAAATGGAACTCGACAGAAGTAATGTTAGTGTTGATAGTATTGTTTCTAACCTCACTTCGCTTTTTAATCCTTTGGCTAAAGAAAAAAGCTTGACGCTGATTATCGATAAAACCAAAACAGTTCCTGAGTTTTTCCATACTGATAAAATGAGGTTGGAGCAAATTCTGAAAAACTTGTTGTCAAATGCCATAAAATTCACTGCGCAGGGCTCTGTTCGCTTAAACATCAGTAAAAATGAAAAGTTAAATGCAATTAACTTTAAAGTAACTGATACCGGTGTCGGCATTTCTCCAGATAAGCAAGCAATGGTATTTGAAGCTTTTCAGCAAGCTGATGGCTCTACCAGACGTAAATTTGGCGGAACAGGTTTAGGTTTATCAATTAGCAGAGAGCTTTCTAAACTACTTGGAGGACACATCGAACTTAAAAGTGCGGAGGGAGAAGGCAGTGTCTTCACTTTAATTCTGCCGATTGATAAAAACAAGGGTTTAGAAATGCCAAAAGAATTGGCAGATAAGGCAATTGCTGTCGTTCCAGAAATTCCTGTTCTAAAAGTTAGCAATCTTACCGTTGCAAATATTCCGCAAGATGTTGATGATGACAGAGATAGTATTCAGCCTGATGATAAAGTAATTTTAATTATTGAGGATGATACTCCGTTTGCTAAAACACTCTTAGATTTCACCAGAAAAAGAAATTACAAAGGTTTAGTTGCCGTACGCGGCGATGTTGGTATCGAAATGGCAAAAGCCTTTAAACCGCTTGCGATTTTATTAGACATTCAGCTGCCGATAAAAGATGGGTGGCAAGTGATGGAGGAACTTAAATCAGATCCTGAAACTCGTCCGATTCCGGTTCACATTATGTCTTCATTGCAGGTTAAGAAAGAAAGCTTGCTTAAAGGGGCTGTTGATTTTATTAATAAACCTTTCGCATTTGAGCACATGCAAGAGATATTCCAAAAGTTGGAGCATGCTTTAAGTCGCCACCCTAAAAAGGTTTTAATTGTAGAAGAAAACGAGCAGCACGCAAAGGCATTAAGTTATTTCTTGAGTAATTTTAACATCCAAACTGAAATTGTAAATCAAGTTAACGAAGGCGTTTCTGCATTGCACAAGCCGGATGTTAACTGTGTAATTTTAGATATGGGCATTCCTGATAAAAACGCTTACGAAACTCTCGAAGTTGTTAAGAAAACACCGGGATTAGAGAATTTGCCAATTATTATTTTCACTGGTAAAAATCTATCCAAAGGAGAAGAAAACAGAATCAAGCAATACGCCGATTCTATCGTTGTAAAAACGGCACATTCTTACCAGAGAATATTGGATGAAGCTGGCTTATTCTTACACCTCGTGGAAGAAAAAAATAAAGACAACGTTAAAAAACCATCGAGATTTACAGAACTGCAAGATGTTTTGCAAGGTAAAACGGTTTTAGTTGCTGATGATGATGTTCGAAATATCTTTTCACTTACGAAAATGCTTGAGCAGCATAACATGAAAGTAATTGCTGCAACCGATGGAAAGGAAGCGCTGAAATTACTGGATGAAAACCCAACTGTTGATGTTGTATTGATGGATATGATGATGCCTGAGTTGGATGGTTATGAAACCACAACAGCCATCAGGCAAAATCTAAAACACCGCAATTTGCCAATACTGGCTGTTACGGCAAAAGCTATGATGGGCGATAGAGAAAAATGTATTGCCGCAGGTGCATCAGATTATATCAGCAAACCTGTTGATATGGATCAGCTAATTAGTCTATTGCGAGTTTGGTTATACGAAAATCATCACAAATCTTAATATTATTTACCTTATGCCTCAAAAATTAATTCTCATTATTGATGATGATAACCGAAACATTTTTGCACTAAAAGCTGTTCTGAAATCGAAAGGTTTTGGCTGTTTATCTGCATCAAGCGCAAAAGAAGGATTTACGATTATAGAAAATAGCGGAAATGTTTCAGTTGTGCTTATGGATATGATGATGCCCGACATGGATGGATATCAGGCAATGGCCGCAATGAAAAAATCTGAAAAAATGAGAAACATTCCGGTTTTAGCAGTTACGGCGCAAGCAATGGTGGGTGATAAAGAACGCTGCCTTAGTGCAGGTGCTTCAGGCTATGTTTCAAAACCCATAAACGTAGATGAATTAATGTTACAAATAGAAGAGGTTACAAATAAGTGATTGGTGATACAATAGATAATGAACAAGTAGAATTGTTGCTTAATGATGTTTTTGAAGTCTATGGTTATGATTTTCTTGAATACTCTCATGCATCAATAAAACGAAGAATTTCGCGTCTTTACGGGCTGGATAAATTCGTTAGCTTCGCTGAGTTTAGATATACTGTAAAAAGCGATAAGAAATACTTTAAACGCTTTTTAGAAGAAATTACGGTTAACGTTACAGAAATGTTCCGCGACCCATCGTTTTACAGAGCACTTAGAAATGATGTTTTACCAGCTTTGGGCACTTATCCTTTCATACGAATTTGGGTTGCAGGTTGTTCTACTGGTGAAGAAGCTTATTCTTTAGCAATTATACTAAAAGAATTAAATCTCCTTAATAAAAGCCTTATCTACGCAACCGATATTAATCCATCAGTTTTAGAAAAGGCAAAAAAAGGCATGTTTCCCATTAACTATCTAAAAAGTTATTCGGAAAATTATCTTCAATCTGGTGGAACAAAAGACTTTTCATCCTATTACACAGCAAATTATACATTGGCAAAGTTCGACGAAAATTTGAGTTCAAAAATGATTTTTTCAACGCATAATTTAGTTTCCGACCGCTCCTTCAATGAATTTCAACTAATATTGTGCCGCAATGTTTTAATCTATTTTGATAAGGATTTGCAACATAAAGTTTTTCAGCTTTTTGATAGCAGCTTAGAGAAATTGGGTTATTTAGCATTAGGAAGTAAAGAAAGTTTAGATTTTTGGCCAAATGCTAAAGGATATAAAAGAATTAAATTAGAGAAAATATGGCGCAAATTGTAAACAATTGTAATGCGCTGGTTATCGGTGGTTCTGCTGGTAGTTTAGATGTTTTGCTCGAAATTTTTCCTGCTCTTGATGCTCATCTTGATTTTCCGATTATTTTGGTTACCCACCGCAAATCTGGCAGCGATTCTTTACTTACCGATTTATTGCAGAGCAGAACGGCTTTAAAGGTTCATGAGATTGATGAGAAGCAGGAAATGGCACCAGGAAATGTGTACATAGCGCCTGCCGATTATCATTTACTTATCGAGCAAAACAAAACCTTTTCTTTAGATTATTCGGAAAAGATTAATTACTCTCGTCCATCTATTGACGTTACTTTTCAATCTGCAGCCGAAGTTTTTAAGCAGGATTTAGTTTGCGTTTTGCTATCTGGCTCTAATGCCGATGGCGTTAATGGCCTGAAAATTGTAAACAATTTTGGCGGTTTGGTCGTTATACAAAATCCAAACACAGCAATTATGCCATATATGCCACAACAGGCCGTAAATGATGTAAAGCCATCTATGATTTTACACAGTTATGAAATGGCTGATTTTATAAATTCATTAAATAAAAAAGAAGATTAAAACCCATTATTTCAGTAAAGATTATGGCCGATATTAAAAAAGTATTTGTGTTTGATGACAACAGGGATATTCTGGATTTATGTACTTTCATTCTTGAAGATGCCGGTTATGAAATAAAAACCTCGGAAAGTGCAGATGAAATTGAAAAACAGGTTTCGGATTACATGCCAGATTTAATTTTTATGGATAATTGGTTGCCAGAATTAGGCGGCGTAGAAGCGACAAAGGCTATTAAAAACCATCCAGAATTGAAGCACATTCCGGTAATATATTTTTCTGCAAATAACGATATTTCCTCACTTGCCAAACAAGCTGGTGCCGACAGTTATTTATCAAAGCCCTTTGATATTTCATCGCTTGAAGCAATTGTAAAAAAGCATCTGAGTTAAATTTTACCCCAGATTCTGGTATTCAAATCAAGTTCCTTTACAATTTCGTACATAAACTTTATTGCAGCTACATCCTGATTTAGCAGTTCGGGATTTAGCAAAGTTTTAAAAACCGGTGCTTCAAAATAATTTCTATCCAAAGGGAAAGCGATATTCATTCTATTATTAATAAATGATAAGGAGATGGTATTTTTCGAATTGCTGTTCAATTCTAAAATTCGCTCCATCATCGCAGGTGTTAAAATATAGCGAGCCTCAACCTGATCTGTACCTCTGGTTGTAAATGTTTGATTGAAAACACTATTTTCTAACTCAACAATGGTATTTTCGCCAAAGGAAAAAACGTTTTTAGAAAACCATGCACCCATTTTTCCAAGTAAATCTTTGGGCCTAACAATAGTTACGGCTTTGAAATTTTTGTTAAAATCTGCCACGAAAACAATCCCTTTAAATATATCATGCCACTCGGTTCTTGTCCCGTTTTTTGTTTGCACTTCTGTTTTATATTCGGCATGTACTTCAGCAAAATAAAAACTGGTTTTATCGGCTTTGCCACTTATTAAATCTTCGGTATGGTAGCGGTCTGGCTCTTGCGTAAAAAGTTGTGTCTGCTCAAATTCGCCAGAAGAAATACCCAAACTTGGCTGAATCTGCAAGCTATCATTTATAAATTTCAGTACAGTGCCAATAACTTCAATTTTAAAAGCATGTTTGTAAGCGCTGAGTTCATCAGAAATTTTATACAATAATATGCCGCCATAAACTGCAGGAATTAAACCAACGAGAAGCGCAAAACCGCCTAAGCCAAAATAGAAACCAGCAATAGTTGCAACAATTGCAATCCCCACAAAAGTGTAACCTTTTTTTTGGGTCGATGCTATCTTTTGGCGATTAACTTCTAAAGCAGCAAGTATATTTTGCAATGC
This sequence comes from Pedobacter aquatilis, assembly GCF_032678425.1. Taxonomy (GTDB): domain Bacteria; phylum Bacteroidota; class Bacteroidia; order Sphingobacteriales; family Sphingobacteriaceae; genus Pedobacter; species Pedobacter aquatilis_B. The sequence goes on from NZ_JAVTSG010000001.1 coordinate 1,248,247, forward strand.
TGCGTTATTTGCAACATCAACCATTAATTATTAAACAATTCTTTTGCGCTGATATTTTTACGTTCTTCTTCTGCAGTAGCCAAAACCGGAGTTGGGTGGAAATTCAACATGCCTGCAAACATATTTCCGGGAAACATCATAATTGCATTATTGTAATCGGTAACAGCAGAATTATATGTTCTCCTGGCCGCAGCAATTTGTTCCTCACTTTCCGTCCATGTGGTTTGTAAATTGATGAAATTTTGATTGGCTTTTAAATCAGGGTAGTTTTCTACATTAATCATCAAGCCTTTTACACTAGAACTTAATTGCGCATCTATCTGCGCTTTCTCTGCATCACTAACAGATCTCGATGTTGCTTTAGCACGCAGCTCTACAATTTTTGTTAAAGTAGATTGTTCGTAATTTGTGTATTGTTTTACAGTTTCTACGAGATTCGGAATTAAATCGAAGCGCTTTTTTAACATTACGTCAATAGCCGAAAAAGCATTGATAACCTGATTTTTTTTACCAATTAATGAATTGTAAAAGAAAATTCCGAAAAGGAAAATAGCAGCAATAATAACGAGGGCAATAATCATAGGTTTATATTTTTGTTTATGTGATATAAATATAAAAAGGTTTTATCTATTAACGATTATTTTTAAGTTGCTTTTCTCTTAATCTTCTTCGTTCTAAGCGCTTTTGCTTGCGCAATTCATGACTTGCCTTCATCGCCTTAAATTTGTCGATATGCGCTTTCATTTCCTTTTGCTTTTCCTCTGTTAAACCAACACTATGTTTAATTCCTAAAAAAAGGCTTTTCCAAATCAGATTAAAAAAAGAGGTGTTTTGCGGTCGCTGATAATCTACCGTTGCAGAAATAAATTTTCCATCCTTTCCAGGATTTTCGGAGTTGATGATTAGCGCATTTGCCAAAATCGACAATAAACCTCGCGTTACAAGATGGTCTTTTTCCGGATCGTTTTTCATCAGTGCAACAGATAAATCGAAGTAAGAAAAATCTACATTTCCCTTCGAACCGAAATCATCAGCTTTAAAATTAAATCGAAGGCGATTAACATTGCCACGATTAATACGGACCAAACCCAAGGGCTTTGTAATTTGATTTAAAACCCTAGCGTTAAAGTTTTGCAAAACGCCACTGTAAGAAAAATCTCCCGTTCGGGATGCTAAATCGAATTTGAAATCTAAATCTAACTTACCCTGACCAAGCAAATAGGTGCTTAAATTTGCCTGCATAATAGGTTTTTTAGTTTTTACATTTCCGATATTGGTTACGTTATTAATTTCACCAGATGTGTGTTCAAAAGAAATTCGGCCTCTTTGCTCACTTTCTTCGTTGTAAACCGCGTAGCTCACATCAATATCTTTTAGTAGAATTTTATCAATTAAAATAGGCGCCGGAACATTTTGCAATAACTGATGTGGGTATTTACCAATCTTACTTTCTTTTTCCTGCCCTGGCAAACTGTTGTCGTTAAAAACCGTAATGTAGCCGTTTGCAATCGCCATTTCTTTCGCCCTTAATTCTTGCTTGCTGATGTAAAGCGGCAAATTAATACCATTTAAATTGATGTCATTCATCAAGATGTTAAACCTGTCTTTCGAATAACCAGCAACTTTGCCAAATTTCATTTCATCATAACGAGGCTCAAAAGCGAAATTATTGATGCTTAAACGCCCGGTTGAAGCCTTAAAATCTAGTTGGTTTAATTTGATGTGGTACAAACTATCCGGCGTAGCATAATCATAGTTTTTTAAGTTTAGCAATACGTCCTTAAGCAGATAAATCCTGGAAGAATCTTCAAAAGAAGTAGAATCAACTAATAAATCAACTAAGGTGATGTTAAAATCATCAATAGAAAAAACATCAAACTGATTAACATTTTTGTTTACGTAATTGAAACTTGCATCCCTAAAAAGGATTTTTTTTATGCTGAACTCTTTTAAGCTGTTCGAGATAAAAGTGTAAGGCGATTTTATCGGTCGGGCCGGACGGTTTTCATTGAAATCCAATTGCCTGTTAACCATGTAAACCTCTGGATTATCAAACAAAACTTCATCTATTTGCAGCTTTTTTTCTTGGTAAAGCGTTATTGGATGAAAATGTTTGACAACCAGTTTTTTTAACGAAACGGTATATAAGTTATTTGGTGCTCTTTTTAATGCAACCAGTTGATTGTATCGGTTAGTATCCGCAGAAATTTTTACATTTTGCAAAGTGGCGCTTCCTGTAAAAATGTTTGTACTCACCTTGCTAAAGCTGATTGTATATAAGCTATCCGTAGATTTGTACAGTAATGTTTTTATCTGTTCTGTTAACAGCGGACGAGATTTTACGTTTAAAAACCAGGCAATACCAGCCATTAACGCAAACAGAATAAGAAAACTTATTCCAATCCATTTAAAAACTATAAAACGTTTTTTGTTTATTGTTGGCATTTAAAAAATAAGGCTGACAGGTTTCTACAGCAATATACACTTTAAACATATTGCTTAAAAGCATTTGCTAATTTTGTTCTCTTTTCGCCTTCCTCGCTTCTTTTCTATCAGCCCTTTTTTGTTCTCTTATTTTTTTTGCGATTACCTTTTGTTGCTTAACAGGATTTTTTTCTGGAACAATTCCTACACCAACAATATCTTTAATGCCAACGAAAACGGTTTTCCACATTAGGTTAAAAAACGAAGCCGAATTTATTCTGGAGTTGGTCATTGTTGCCGTTCTTGGTGCTTCGCCTTTCTTCGGGTTTTCATCTTTAACTAAAATCGTATTTGCTAAAAATGACAATAAACCTTTTTCTTTTGTGCCTTCGCCATCTATATTATCAGATAATAATTTCACTTTCAAATTATTATAAAGCATACTCATCGAACCAAATGCTGACCTTAAATTTCCATTCGCTTTAAAGCTAACTTGCTGTACATTTCCACTTTCAATTTCGATTAAACCAAGATTTTTTGATAAGGAATTAAGGTTTCTGAAATCGAATTTCCCTAAACTTCCGCTGTAACTGAAAGCACCATTTTTATCAGTAAGATTGAAATCTATCTTAACGTTAAGTTTTCCGCTACCCATTAAAAGTGACTTAAAATTGGCAAGGGCATGATTGTTTTTAACCAGTCTCAAACTGTCATTAGTTACATTTAAAATGTTTCCGCTAAGCGATTTAAACTCAACAGCCCCGGTTTTTTTACTAACCGGATTATATTCAGCATATTTTAGATTAACATTTTTTAGGCTAACCGTATCGATAATTGTTGGAATATTCAATCTTTTTAAAGCCATGTGCGGAAAGTTTCTACCCTTATCAAATCCTGGTGGCGGTGGCGATTCCCTACTCATAAAAACTTCAACGTTTCCGGGGCCGATTATTAAAGACTTAGCCTGAAGCTTTTGATCCGTATTTAAGCCAATAAAATCAACGCCGTTAAACTCAATTTTCTCGAAAGATAAATCGTATCTATCTTTTTGAACTTTGTACTTTCGGGCAAAAGCTAACTCCGGATAAAGTGGTGTAAGTTTAAAACCTTTCACCGTAAGCTGTTTTGATGCAGCAGAACCCAAAATCGTATCCACTTTCATCGAATACATTTTATCTTTTGTAATTGATTTATAACCCGCCAGCCTGAACGAAATATCCTTAGTATAATAAAACCTTGAAGTATCGCCTCCAGATAAAGAATCTAAAAGAAAATCTTTCACATTTATATCCAAATGTTTAATGGAATTTTTGGTTTTCTTTGCTCCGCTTTTATTAATATAATCAAAATCAGCATCGACAATTTTTACAGAATGAACCCGAATAGATTTCAGAGATTTTGAGATTTGCTCATAAAGTGTTTTTTCAACTTTTGTGGTATCTGGTTTTTTAGGCACTATATTAAAAATCATATTGATAGATGGTTTATCCAGCAATATTTCATTTACATCTACACGTTTTTTAAAATAGGCCGTTAACAAACTCACCCTTGTGATTTGTAATTTCTTCAATTTTAATTCAAAGGTGTGCGCAGGTGCAAGTTTGAGTGTTTTTAAACTATCAAAAACCAATGTATCTGGCGTTAAGGTTACATCGCGAAGCGCCAAACTACCCGTTATTACGTTTAAATTAATGCTTTTAAAATCAATTTTATATAGATGATGCGAACCATTATAAACGCCCTCCTTAATTTTTTCTGTTAAAATTGGTTTCCAGCGGGCGCTGATAAACATTGCGGCGAAAGCTAAAATCAAAATTAATCCGCCAAAAATTCCGGCAATCCAAATCCCAATTTTATTTTTATTTCGAGCTGTCATTTGATAATGGTTTATCGCTACTTAACAGATTAAGCGCAAAAAGGTTTTTCCATTAACGTTATACCATTCATAAAACACAAAAAGCCCTTGAAAATTAATTCAAGAGCTTTTTGTGATAATTTTTAGCTATTATTTTACACGCTCAACATATTCGCCTGTACGCGTATCAACTTTAATTTTATCGCCTTGGTTAACAAACATTGGTACTTTTACTTCAACTCCGTTTTCCAAAGTTGCCGCTTTTAAAGCGTTTGTAGAAGTATCGCCTTTTACTGCCGGTTCTGAATAGGTAATTTCAAATTCAGCAAAGTTTGGTAACTGGCCCATAATTGCTTCATCGCTTTCCATAGAAACGATAACGCTCATGCCTTCTTTCAAAAATTTAATCGCCGAACCGAATAACGATTTCTCTACGTTATATTGCTCGTAACTATTGTTATCCATTACCACCAAATAATCGCCATCTTCATATAGATATTGATAATCGTTCGTTTCAACACGGCAAATTTCAACAGCTTCGTCGGTATTCATACGAGCTTCTACAATTCTGCCTGATTTAATGTTACGAAACTTGCCAGTATAAAAAGCGCCGCCTTTACCTGGTGTACGGTGATTCCACTCATCAACGGTAACCAATTCGTTGTTTACACGAAGAATATTACCTGTTTTAATTTCTGATGCTTTTGCCATATTATGTTTTATCCGATTTGGATTTTATATTTTAAATTTTTGTGTCGCCAAAGGTAAAATTATTTTGGCAAAAACCTATAAAGGTTTAAGGCAGAAGGTTTAGTGCAAAACCTATTTTACGCGTTCCATGTAGTCGCCGGTTTTTGTATCAACCTTAACTTTATCACCTTGATTAATAAATAATGGCACTCTGATTTCGGCTCCGGTTTCTACGGTTGCATATTTTTGAGCACTTGTTGAAGTATCGCCTTTCACAGCTGGCTCAGTATATGTAATTTCAAGCTCTACACTATTTGGTAATTGCGCAACAATTGGTTCTTCACTTTCGAACGCAACAGTAACATTCATACCTTCTTTTAAAAACTTAATCGCATTGCCAAAAAGCAATTTTGGAATGTTGTATTGCTCAAAAGTGTTGTTGTCCATCACCACCAAATAATCACCATCTTCATAAAGGTATTGATAATCATTAGTTTCTACGCGGCAAATGGTAACTTCTTCATCCGTACGGAAACGATATTCGACAATTTTTCCGGTTTTTACATTACGCATTCTAGATTGATAAAATGCTCTTAAATTACCCGGCGTACGGTGAATATATTCTTCTACGCTTACCAACTCTCCATTAAAGCGTAATACATTTCCGCTTTTTACTTCTGATGCTTTTGCCATTATTTGAAATTATGTTCTGTTAATCGAACATCAAAGTTAAAAAAAGGATTTTTGATTTGAAATAAACAAATACTAATCGATTTGGTTAATTTATTATGATTCATGGCGTTTGAAATTAAACTAAGAATTACAGGTTTTTGTTAAATAAACCCGACAGAAGTGGAAATACTTTTAATATGGCTGATGAAGAAGATTGCCACGTCGTTCCTCCTCGCAATGACGGAATTGTGAGCATGACAGCAATTTATTAAAAGATTGCAACGAATGGCGGGACTGCGAGCTACGAAAAGCATCAACCGTACGTTTTCAAATAATTAATAGCGAAATCTTATACATTCTATAATATATATAGTTTTTGCCTATATCATCATCAATAAATACAATGAATAATTAGTAAATCTGGGTTGATTGAGAAGTGATTTCGCCGTACCTTTGTGGCACAAAATTAAAGACAAAAAATTATGGCAATAGTAGGTAAAAAATTCCCGAGTGTTAGTATTGATGCAATGTCAGACATGGGTGATGACTTGAAAATCAACGTATTTGAAGAAGCAGCTAGTAAAAACAAAAAAGTTATTTTATTCTGGTATCCAAAAGATTTTACTTTTGTTTGCCCTACAGAATTACACGCTTTTCAAGCGGCTTTACCTGAGTTTGAAAAAAGAAATACAATTGTAATTGGTGCATCTTGCGATACTAACGAAGTTCACTTCGCTTGGTTAAATACTCCAAAAGATAATGGTGGTATAGAAGGTGTTACTTATCCAATTTTAGCAGATACGCACAGACAATTATCTGGCATTTTAGATATTTTAGACCAAGAAGTTAATTATGACGAAGAAGGAAATGAATCTTTCTCAGGTTCAAATGTTTCTTTCAGAGCTACTTATTTAATTGACGAAACTGGTAAAGTTTTCCACGAAAGTGTTAACGATATGCCATTAGGTAGAAACGTAAAAGAATATTTACGCTTAATTGATGCTTACGCACACGTTCAAAAACACGGTGAAGTTTGTCCTGCAAACTGGGAAGAAGGAAAAGAAGCAATGAACGCAAACAGAACTGGCGTTGCCGAATATTTAGCTGCTAACTAATTAAATAAAACGTTATGTTTTTAGAATTAACAGAAGATAACCTTCAACAGTATTTAGCTGATAACTCGAAAGTTATGGTTCAGTATGCTGCATCTTGGTGTGGTAACTGCCGAATCATGAAACCAAAGTTTAAAAAATTAGCGGCTGAAAATGAAGATGTAGCTTTCTTAATTGTTGATGCCGAAAAACTTCCGAACTCACGCAAATTTGCAAACGTTGATAATTTACCAACTTTTGCAGCTTTTGAAGGCGGAGCTTTGGTAGACCAAGTGCAAACCAACAAAGCAGAAGGTTTAATTGAATTATTTAATAAGATAAAATAATGAAGATTCCGGTTATTAGACAATTATTTCAAAACACCACTCCTGCTCAGTTGGAAACAACTTTAGAAGTTTTAGAGGCTTTCTGCGAGTTTAGAGGGGTTAGCGAACACGAAGTTGATGTTGCTGGCGAAATGATTACCAATATTTGCGGTGCGCTTGAAGTACACCAAATGGTAAGCGAAGGCGCTGCTGAAAAAGATGCGCTTAATGCTTTCGGCCAAAAAGTTATGGGTTCGATTGATAGATAATTTTCTTTAATCAGACTCTTTAAACAAAAAAACCTTTGTGGAAACGCAAAGGTTTTTTTGTTTTAATATACATCTCGTCATTGCAAGGCACGAAGAAATCTTTCTAGCGCTAATTAACTATTACAAAAATCCAACTTCACTTCTATAACTCAAATATTCATCCTCTTTCTGAGTCATTAATGTTTTGGCTGCTTTCCCTTTATCCTTGTAACCTAGCAAATGCAAAGTTCCATGTATGATAATGCGGCAAACCTCATCAAAATCATTTGTTTTAAAAGTTTTGGCATTCTCCTTAACACGCTCTATACTTATAAAAATGTCGCTTACGATTTCTTTTTCTACCTCAGAATTATCGAAAGTAATGATATCGGTATATGTATCGTGATTTAGGTATTGTTGATTAATGCCTAATAAATATTCGTCGCTACAGAAAATAAAATTCAGCTCCTGGAGTTTAAAACCTTCTTTTTCAATTGTAGATTTTATCCACTTTTTAACTTTCAGTTTTTGCGGTAAGCTGTATTTTATTGATTCGGTAAAAAAATTAATTGCTGGCATAAAAAGGAATTATTGCTGCAAATTTAACGATTTCAAATACTCGGTAATCTTGTTTTTATAATAATAATTTAAAGATGGTGGGAGCTTTTGCAAAACATCATCACCATTTTGCAATTGCTTTTTGTAATCATCAAGCATTTTTTTGTACGATGGCGGAAATTCTTTTGCGGCTTTGCTTTCTCGTTTATCATCCTCTTCCTGATCTTTTTCTGCCTTTTCTGCATCAAGCATTTTGGTTAAAAGCTCCTTTTGGCGGTTCATGGTTTCTTGCTGAAGTTTTTTATTCACCAAATCGCTTTCAGTTTCCTTCATTTCTTTAATCGCCTCATTTAAATTGCCAAGCTTACCTTTTCCATCTTTATTTTCTTCTCGATTAATTTTTTCAAGTGCTTGTCTAATCATCTGCTGCTGTTGGGCCATTTTGCCAAACTCCTGACTCATTTCCCCTTTTCCAACCGTTCCTTGATTGCCACCTGATTTTTGCATTTGCTCTCTGGCTTTTTGCATGCTTTTATTAAGCTGATCTTGCATCTGCGATAGCTGCTTCATGCCTTGTTTCTGTTTTCCCTTTCCGCCTTTCGAGTTTTTTTGCATATTCTGCAACTGGTTTAAAGCCTCGCTCAACATCAGCGAAAGGTTATTAATTGAAGTCATGGTAAACTGTTGATATCTGTTTGCTTCTGCCGTTCTGCGGTCGCCTAGATTGTCTAAACTTTTATCAAGGTTGAAATTGATTTTATTCATTTCCTCGTTAACAGTCGATTCTATTTGCGGAACCCTTTTACTTAAGCTGTACAAACTATCCGAAATCGTTTTAAGGTTATCTTTAATATTACGCTGTTTCTGAACATTGCTGGTGTAAGATGGATCTGAAGCATTCATTTTTTTCAAAGCCAGCATAACCTTTTCCTGGTCAAAAGAAGTATTCAGCAAGTTCTCCAGCAATCTGCGCAACTCTTTTGCATTGAGATTATTTTCCATCTCCTCGCCCTGTTGTTGCATTTCGCTCATTTTTTGAGCCAGTTTCTCCATCTCCTCAGCTGCTTTTTGCTGTTTTTGACTAGCAGATTTACTATCCTTTTTGTCTAAGGCATCTTTCCCGTCTTGCTGTTGTTTCTGGATTTCCTGTATATCTTTTTCTGGATTTTCGAAAGGATTTGGACGTTCGAGCGACTGATTTTTTTCCTCAAGCTTTTTTAAGTCATCCTTAATGTCTTTCATCTCCTTATTCAAGCCCTCTTGCTTTTGCTTTAAAGATTCATTGTCTTGCTTTTTATCAGCGGTTTGCGTCGCAAGTTCTTTTTGTTGCTTAGCCAAGTCATTTAATCTATCAATATCGTTCTGCAAATGCTGTTCAAACTCCAGCTGTTTATAAAGCTCCAAAATTCTATCAAGCTCATTTTTCAGCGTTTTATTATCAAGCTGCATTTTAGATAACTCATTTTGCGTTTGATCTTTATTACGCTCATTCATTAAATTTTGTAGCTTTTGCAAAAGTTCTTTGGTTTTTTCATCAAGGACGTTATCAAACAAATCTTTTATCTGCTTTTGTTTTTCTTGCAAATCTTTATTTTCTGCCTGGTTTTCTTGTTGTTGCTGATTATTTTTCTGGTTTAAATCCTTAATTTCTTTAACTGCCTCTTCGAGTTGTTTTTGTTTATCCAATAATTGTTCAATCTGCTTTTTATCTTCAAATGAGATCTGTTTTTTATCAATTAAAGTTTGAGCAACTTTTTTGCTTTCCTTCTCAATTGTACCAGCCAACCTAATTGCCGATTGCATTTTCTGCTTTAATGCCTGATTATTCGCACTAATCTGCTCAGCGGTTTCGTGTTTTGTGGGCTGTTTAAAAGTCTTTATTTCCGAACGAGAAATCTTTGCGCCGTTTACGCCATCGTTATCTGCAACCTCAAAATAATATTCAATTTCTTGTCCGGGCTTGGCCATTACATTTTTCAAATCCCAGAAATAGAAAAATCTATTTTCGGTAACATCATTTTTTATGCTGATGTTTTTAGAAAACGTTTTGATAATTTTATTGCCCTCCTTAATATTGTATTTAAAACTAAGTCGACTAAAACCATAATCATCAGAAATTTGTCCGCTGAAGTACAGGACTTTGCTACTTACAGAATCCTTTCTTTCCTCAACAGAAATACTGGGCGCCTGATCTTTAATTACATTAATTTGGTGTGAAAGCGAATCTTTAACCTTAACAAAATCATTCTGCGGCGTAATGCTATACTTCGCATTTGTTTTAATGGTTGCAATAAAAGAAGTGTTATTTTCAACTACCTTAATTAAATGTGGATTATTATTCAATGTAAATAAGATCGAATTACTTTGTCCGGTTTTGAAATTCCAAACCACTTTTGTTCCCTCCGGTAAAAGGATATCGCCAACATTACTTATCGTTTCTGCTTTTTTCTTCAAATAAGCCGGAAAATTTAAAATCGCTGTAGCATTTAACAATTCTGGGCGAGGTTTTACCGTTACCACAAATTCAGACGAACTAAATCCGCCGCCCTTAAAAACAAGTATTTTATCGCCTTGAATATTTTTAATGCTATAATTAAATCGACTAATGTTTTCTTTAGTCAGTTTGTAAGTATTCTTCCCATCTTCTACATAAACCTCAGCAGGCAATTCGTTACCTTTTAATTTTAGGTTAATGGTTAAATCATCACCCTGTGTAACCCTTAAATTTTTATTTAAAACAGAGAAATCGAATGGCGCTTTTGGCGCAATGTATTCATCGTATTTAAAGAAACTATTTGTGCCTTCTTTTAAGATTGTGGGTGCTAAAACTGCAATTATCAAAATTATCGATAAGGGAATAAAAAGATATTTCAGGTACTTCCTATTGTCGTTAATCCGAACTGCGGTATTAAAAGGAACCGGTTTTAAATCAAAAATTTTCTGAGCTATACTCGCTAAAATCAGTTGGTTTTCGGGTAAATTTTCAGATAAACGCTGCAACTGAAGTGTGTTCAAAAGTTTATCTTTGATATCGCTAAAATGGTTACCAATAATTACCGAAGCTTCATCAAAAGAAAGGTGTTTACCTAGCTTAAGCATCGAAAGCAGTGGTTTAATAATTAACAAACCGATAACACCCGCAGCAACTATTAAAAACGAAAAAAAGATAAAAGTTTTAAATACAGCCCCCGGATTAAGGTAATACAGACTCAAAAAAATGAGCAGATACAGCGCAAGTAAAATCGCTGCACTATAAATGCTTCCCCGCAAAATCTTATTCAAATAAAACTTGCGGATAAATTCATCTATTTTTCTGATTAGCTCATTATAATTATTGCTCACCATATCAACGTAAATGTAAAGATAATTCCAATCAATTGTAGTTAATCAATTATGGTAACGTCATTATTATAAATTTTTTATGCCCCGTTTAATTTTATTTGAAAATGATGGCTTCGGTGTTTCATGGCAACTCCAGCCCCGCTTTTCGCTACAACAAAAGCAAAAAAACTTTTGGTTTTCGCTGCAATCGGGTTTATTTAACTACGGCTTGTATTTCTAGCGTTCAGCTAAAATTCCTAATATCTATTAAATGGCAAAAAGTAAGTTCATTAACCAAAAAAAGGTCTGTGCGAACACAGACCTTGGAATCAATAACTATAAAATAATCTGCAAATCTGCAACAAACCCTTATGCCAAATTTCTACCTGCATTTACAATTCCGAAAACTGTTCTAACCGCTAATTTTTCTAGCGCTGTTTGGTCTTTCTCATTTTGGTCGTGCTGTAGCTTTTCCAAAGCAAAATGCTGAATCAAAACAAGTGGCAATATAATTTTCTCACGCGTAGCGATAGATTTTTTATCAACCGGATAATTCGACATTAAAACCTCCTGTCCTGATAGTTTTAGAAGCATTGTCTTCGTTAATTCAAATTCGTTGTGTAATTGAGTCCAAAAAGCACCAAATTCTTTATCGTTAGCCAAATGAGCCGTAATTACAAAATCTGATTTACTCATACTCATCATACAATTATCAACGATTGTTTTTAGGTAATTAGAATCTTCGTAAACTTTAACAACCTTTTCCCAATTGCCAGCTTTTTCTTGATTTTTTATGGCTGTTCCCATTCCATAAAAACCAGGCACATTCTGCTTCAACATACTCCATGCGGTAACAAAGCTAATGGCTCGTAAATCTTCCAGTTTCATTTCTCCGCCACCGTTTCTTTTAACCGGGCGACTGCTGATATTTGCCTGCGACAATAACTTTAGCGGAGAAAGTTTTTCCAGATAACTCACGAAAAGCGGATGTTCACGTAAATCAACAAAAGCTTTATAGCCATCTTCAGCCATTTCATCAAGCAAAGCTTTATTTTCAGGATCTAAAAGCACGTTGTGTTTCTCTTTTAAACCGGATGAAATACCCGCATTAATTAATTGTTCGATATTAAATTCTGCACTTTCTACAGAGCCATATTGCGAACTAATGGTTTGGCCTTGAACAGTTAACTGAATGTTTTTATTTGCAATTTCTTTACCCATTGATGCGTAAAAACGATGTGTTTTACCTCCGCCACGAGCCGGTGGACCGCCACGACCATCAAAGAATGCAAGTTGAATATTGTGTTTTTTAGAAATTTCAGAAAGTGAGGTTTTGCCATTAAAAATAGACCAGTTCGCCATTAAATAACCGCCATCTTTTGTACTATCAGAATAACCAAGCATAATATCTTGTTTGTTCCCACGAGTAGCTAGGTGCGCCTTGTAAAACGGATTGCTGTAGAGCGTATCCATAATTGCTCCGGCACCTTTTAAGTCGTTCACCGTTTCGAAAAGGGGCACAAAATCGATTGTCAATGAATCCTTGCTCCAGCCATTCCAAAGAAATAGTTCAATTAGCTGCAAAATATCGCTCGCTTGCTGGCAATTGCTAATGATAAAACGGTGGCAAGCCTTTTCGCCATTACGTTTTTGGATGCCCTTAATTTCCTTAATGGTTTGAATGGTATCATCAATCAAAGCATCAGCCTCGCTAACGTAAACAGGCGTAGCTTCTTTAAAGGAAATTAATTTAAGTTTTTCGGCTTCCGAAAGCTTATCGTAATCGGCAGGATAAAGAGAGGAAATCGGTTTATTCTGACGGCAATATGCATGAACATTTCTAAGTACGCGACTATCCTGACGGATATCCAGCGAAGCAAAATAATTTCCGTATAAATCAATTTTACGAATCAAATCATTTACTAAGTCAACAAACAAGCCATCATGCTCATCTAATAGTGTAACCTTAATTTTGTTAAGATTATCTCTGAGCTCATCAGAAATATCGTGTAATTCACAAGTTTGGTCAAATGCATTGTGATACAACACATCATGGAGCTTAGCAATATTTTCTTCTACCCCTCTAAAGGTAATTCTGCGTTTAATAACCCTAAAATCACGATAGTAACAACGGAAAAGAATTTGGCGTAACATCTTCGAAACTTCTAAAGTTGTATCGGCGTGAATGTTTGGATTTCCATCTCTGTCGCCTCCCGGCCAAAATCCAAGTTCTAAAATTTTCTTGGTTTCCAGGTTATATTCATCAAGGTTTTGGTCTATTTCTTCCTGAATATTTGCTGCAGCAAAATAGAAAGTGTTTTCTAAGAACCAGGCAAGATTTAAAGCCTCATCAACCGGTGTTGGCGATGTTTTATTAAAAAATGGCGTTTTACCCAATTGCTGCAATAAAGAATTCATCGAGATGATATCATTATCCCTAATTGCCTTAGTTAAATCGGTAATAATTGCTAAAACACTACCAGGATAAAACTGAGTTGGATGTGCGGTTAAAACCAGTCGTAGCGATAGTTCATCAATCAGCTTTTCAATTTTTGCCAACATTGGTTTGTTATCAGCATTTTTCTTTAAGATAAAAGCAAGCGTGCTTTGCTCATCTGTAGTGTTTAATTTTGTAAATGAAGCATCCTCAACTGCGTCAAAAAGCACAACCTGACGCTCTATGTATTGAATGAACCGAAAGAGTAAATCAACGATATCTTTTCGCTCTGTATAGCTGGTAAACTTGGCGAAAAATTCTTCGATAATTTGAGCCGGTTTTTGCCCGTTAGCAATACCTTCTTCGCAGCTTTTAAAAAATAAAGGCAACAATGTACCTGTATCTTTAATTTTGTAAAACGGAAGGGTTAAAAACAGACTGTTATAAAGTTCAAATTTTGAGATTACCTCGTTATTGAAAATGGATTCGCGTTGTGTTGTTAAACGGAGTTTAGGCATAACTTAAGCAATAGTTTTGTATATGGTAATACTACAAAAAATGCGTAAGGTATTAAAATTCTAAGGCTTACAATTTGGATAATTGTATAATAAATTTTAATTTTAGAATCTTATTTGGCTACTTGGTAGCAAGATAAGAACATTTGCAATGTTTAAGGGCATTGCATTGATTGTTAATTTTTTGGGTTAAAACAGCCGATGTAATAAAATACACCGGCTGTTTTTATTTTTTAGCATTATTTACACTGTTTTCTTGCCAATTTTAGTGGGCATCGGTAACAATGTTTGCATTTTTCTTAAACTTTTGAAGATATAACAAAGGTATCGAGAACAACATTATCAATCCGGCAACCCAATAAGCATCGTTGTAAGTTAACAACATTGTTTGCTTTATTACTGTTCCTTCGATGGCTTTCATGGCCATTAATTTTGCATCGATAAATGACGAACCTTTGGCCATAAAAGCATTAATCAATCCGTTTAATTTTTGAGTAAATGCCGGGTTATATTCGTTAACATTTGTAAGTAAATTACTTCTGTGGAAACCTGCACGAACGTGGATTAGAGTTGTTAAAGCTGCAATACCAAAGGAGCCGCCCAATTGTCTGCTCATATTGTTCAAACCCGAACCTTGTCCAATTTCTGCTCCAGTTAAATCTTGCATGGCAAGCGTAGTTAATGGAACAAATAATAAAGCCATTCCGAAACCTCTAATTACCAAAGGCCAGAAAAAATCGCCCGTTCCAGAAGCTAAGGTAGATTTACTCAACATCCAACAGAAAACGAAGAATAAAAACATCCCTCCTGTTGCCATAAATTGCGCAGGAACGCCCTTTTTAAGCATAATACCGATAAAAGGCATCATCGCAATGGTACAAATACCCCCAGCTATAAAAAGTTTACCAGTTTGTAGTGGCGTAAAACCTAATAAATTCTGTGCAAAAACCGGGAATACGAATACCGAACCGTACAATCCAAAACCTAAAATGAAGGACGTAAACATCCCGATGGAGAAACTTCTCTTTTTCATGATTTTGAGGTTTACAATTGGATGGTCTGTTGAGGTTTCTCGCCATATAAACAATAGTAATCCAAAAACAGATAATACGGCTAGTGCTACAATGTAAGGTGTTGAAAACCAGTCTTCGCTCTCTCCTTTTTCTAATAATGTTTGCAAACTTCCAACTGCAACTGCCAGTAATCCAATTCCCCACCAATCAACAGGTTTTCCTTTACCATCTTTTGGTGTTTCTCGAATAAAAGTTATGGTACAATAAGCTGCCAAAATCCCGACAGGAATATTCACATAGAAAATCCAAGGCCAATCTGCTATTTCCAAAATGTAACCACCAATTGTTGGTCCAACGGTTGGCCCAACAACTGCACCTAAGCCAAAAAGTGCTGTGGCAATACCCACATCCTCACGCGGCCAGGTTTCAATTAAAATTGCTTGGGCGGTAGAAATTAATCCACCTCCGGCAACACCTTGTAAAATTCTAAATAAGATTAATTCTTCTAACGATGTTGCATTACCGCATAAAAATGAAACTATTGTAAAAACGATGATAGAAGTTAAAAAATAATTTTTTCGCCCGAAACGACTACCTAACCATCCTGACATTGGCAGAATGATTACGTTCGCAACGGCATATCCAGTAGATAACCAGGCGATATCCTCAAGGGTAGCGCCCAGGTTTCCCTGTATTTGAGGGATTGCTACGTTTACGATAGTTGTATCAATCAGCTCCAATAATGAAGCCGTGATTACCGTAAAAGTAATAATCCACTTTTTTAAACCTACTTCGGCCATTATAATATTATTTAGTAGAAACTGATGCTTTTACACTCATACCTGGGCGCAACTTGGCTAACAATTCTTTTGATGGATGAATTTTGATTTTTACCGGAATACGTTGAACAACTTTTACGAAGTTACCTGTAGCATTATCAGGAGGCAATAAAGAACCTTTTGCGCCAGTAATTGGCGAAAAGTTATAAACCTCTCCTTGAATTTTTTCTTCCGGATAAGCATCAACTTCGATTTCTACTTTTGAACCTTCTTTAATTTTCTCCAATTGTGTTTCTTTAAAGTTTGCAGTCACATAAATGCTTCCATCATTAACTACAGAAAATAAAGACTGTCCAGCTTGAACCAATTGCCCTTTTTGAACATTCTTTTTAGAAACGATACCTGTTGCAGGCGCTTTAATATTTGTATATGATAATTGAAGTTGAGCAAAATCGATATCACTTTGGCGTTGACTGATTACATTGCTACTAACAGCCAATTGCGATTGAGTTGTACCAACCTGCTTAACCGCAGCATTGTATTGATCTTGCGCTGCCTGATAAGCCGCAATAGCCGATTGTTTTGCCGCTTCTGCCGATTCTTTGTTCGCTTTAGCTTGGTCAAAAGCTTGTTGTGTTATCGAACCATCTTTTACAAGGTTTTCGTAACGATTATAATCTTTCTGCGCTAAATTTACCTTAACATTTGCTGCCTGAACGTTAGATTTCGCAGCCTCTACATTTGCTTTAGCAGTACTTGTATTGGCTTGCGTAGCCACAATTTGCGATTGTGAAACACCAACACCAGCACTTGCACCTTTCTGGCCAGATTGTGCTTGCTCTAATCTCACTTTATAATCTGCATCATCAAGCTTAACCAAAACCTGTCCTTCATTTACACGTGTGTTCTCTTCAAAATTTATATCCTTAACATAACCACCAACACGAGCAACAACAGGACTGATATCTCCGTCAATCTGTGCATCATCCGTATCTACGTGTTTGCTGTAATAATTCCACTCTGTGATACCAAAAACGATACCTATTACCAGTAAAACACCTAAGATGATAGGTACTACTTTACTTTTCTTTTTATTTTCAGTTGTCATTGCTGTATTTATTGCGTTATTTTTCCTGTTGATTTTAGTAATGTATAGTAAGCCAAACCTGCATCAGCTTTAGCTATTTCTAAATTTATTTTTGCTTGATATAATAAAGTTTCCGCATCAATTCTATCTGTAACCGATGCTACATTGTTTTTATATTTCGATGCTAATAATTTATCATTTTCTGTTGCCTGAGCAATTGAAGTTTCCAAAACCTGAATTTTGTTTACAGCAACCTGATAGCTTTGGAAATTTTTATTAATATCCGTTTTTACGTTATCCGATAAAATATCTTTTTGAATGAGGATTTCGCTTTGCTTAATCTTCGCCTCGCTTACTTTATTATGGTTCGACCATAGGCTTGCGATGTTCCATGAAACGGTTGCGCCCAAAGTAACCGGCATTAAATATTGATTGGTTGGTGGAATAAAATTACCACTTGGGTTGATGTAATATAAATTTGCGCCCACTCCAACTGTAGGTAAAGCATTTGCTCTTATACTTTTGACATTGAACCCGGCAACCTTGTTTTGCATATCAAGTTGCTTTAATTCCTGGCGATTTGCCATTGCCAAACCCATATATTCATTTAACGAACTGGTTGTTTTTAAACCGGCATTCGGGTCGGTAATTTGAACTTCAGTATCTTCAGGCAAACCTAAAAGGATGTCCAGATTATAGTTAATTACTTTACGATTGCTTTCGATATCCAATTGCGTTAGCGTAACATTTGCCTGCTGTAATTGGAAACGCAGCACATCATTTTTAGTTACAATGCCTTGTTCGAAGAAACGCTGAGCTTGTTTAATTTGAGCTGCAATCGACTCTAAATTTTGAGCAACAACTTTTTTGCTTTGTGCTACTTTGTATAAAGCATAATAAGTATTAATTACTGCATAAGTAACTTCTTCCTTGCTCTTGTCGGCATCTAAACGAGCAACATCAGCTAATAATTTAGTCGATTCTTTTGCATATTTTAACTTTCCGCCACCGTAAACCAGTTCTTGCACAGCTGCAGTACCCACAAAAGCATCGGCTCTTCTCGGCAATTGTAAAGAAGAACCTCCGCCAGGTAGTGTAAAAGTACTTGTTGGAATTTCAGCATGATTGTACATAAAACTTGCATTTGCAGTAGGCAACACATTGTCTTTTACAACCTCAAGCTGCGCCACAGCCTGGTCAATTTTATTTTGAGATAATTTTAAGTTTTTACTATTGGCTAAGCCAAGTTCAATTGCCTGATTGATATTTAGTTCTTTTGTGCTTTGTGCAAATAAAGCCGCCGGAACTAATGATGCCACAAGCATTAATCTAATTGATTTGGGTATCATTTTTTTGTTGTTAAATATACTGTTACAAGATTTTGTAAATGAGCAATGGCTCGCTCTTTAATTAGTTTATTGTCTTTCGGGTTGCCTAAATCAATAACTTCGCCCTGAGAAATTTTATGAGGCGCAATTACTACATTGGTTAGCGTACCCATAATCGTCGAAATCAACATCCTTACATCAACGTCGATAAAACTGCCATCTTCAATCCCATCCATAATGATTCTATCCAAAATCAGCATATTATGGCTCATTGCATTTTTAATTTTATCGTACATCTCCGGTCTTTGCGTTAAAGAAAGTTCTCGATGCATCATTTTATGAAAAGCAATATTTGAGAAAATTCTGTTGGCATAACCTTCTATCACTTTGTGTAATTTTTGAAGTGAAGAAATTTTGTCTTCATTAATGATTCTTAATTGAGATGCAAAACCAGCAATGCGACTATTCATAATCTCAATAAAAACGCCTTCCTTCGAACCGAAGTAATAATTAATCATGGCCATGTTTGCTCCCGATTCTTTCGAAATCTGACGGGTTGATGTGCCTTCATAACCTGTTTCGCAAAACAGCTTTTCGGCAGCTTCAATTATGGCTTGTCTTTTATCTATCTTTTCTACTTTCATTTCTTTTTGATGGCACAAAATTAATCAAACGATTGATTAATTTCCAAATGTTATTTGTCATCTTTTACATTATCTTGATAAAAGCTTAATTTTAAAGGAATAAAATTTCTAAACGAATGAAAAGGTTAATCATTTTTACCGTGATAGTTCTAATATCTACCTGTTTGATAGCCTTCAAAAAAGCAGAAAAAAGCTGGATAAGAATAAATTTATTAGGCTATACACCCGCAGGGACTAAAGTTGCCATTTGGGCAAGCAAGGAAAACATAAAGCCTACCTCATTCGAAATTATTGAAAAAGTATCAGGCAAGGTTGTATTTACATCAAAAAATATTAAAACTTTTGGTGCCTATGGCCCATTCGATAGAACGGCAAGGTTAAACTTTTCGGATTTTAAGGGCGAAGGGAGATTTTTTATTCGCGTAAATAATATTAACTCACCAGAGGTGATTATAAACGACGAGGTTTACAAAGGCGCTGCTGATTTCTGCCTTCGGTACATGCGGCAACAAAGAAGTGGTTTCAATCCATATTTAAAAGATAGCTGCCATACACATGATGGGTTTTCATTATATGGTTCAAAAGCTGGAATTAAAGACAGTACACATTTTGATGCTTCTGGAGGTTGGCACGATGCCAGTGATTATTTGCAATATTCAACCACTTCGGCAAATGCAACCTACCATTTGTTAATGGCGTACCGAGATTTTCCCGAAGTCTTTGGTGATGAAAAGCAATCAAATGGATTGGATGGCAAAAACAACATTGCCGATGTATTAGATGAAGCAAAATGGGGCTTGGATTGGTGATTGAAGATGCATCCTCAAAAAAAAATAATGTTTAACCAACTTGCCGACGACCGCGACCATATAACCATGCGTATCCCCAAAGAAGATAACCAGTATGGCAAAGGCTTTGAAAGGCCATTATATTTTATATCAGGAGAACCACAGCAACGCGGCAAATTTTTAAATAATACTACCGGAACAAGTTCTACAGCTGCAAAGTTTAGTAGTGCATTTAACTTAGGCGCTTATTTATTCAATAAAATTGATGATTCTTATGCTGTAAAATTGAAAGAAAAATCTAAAACGGCTTGGCAGTTTGCACTCAAAAAACCTGGCGTTACACAAACAGCTTCTGTTAAATCTCCGTACATCTATGCAGAAGATAATTGGGTTGATGATATGGAACTTGCTGCCGCTGCACTAAATTTTAATAATCCAAGAAATGCCAAAAAAAATCTTAAAAGCGCTTTAAGTTTTGCCGAACAGGAGAAAATAACGCCTTGGATGCAGAAAGATACCGCAGCGCACTATCAATATTATCCATTCATTAATATTGGCCACTATGAACTAGCAAAACAATTAAATGGTAACGAAAAAACGAAGGTTACAAACTTTTATAAAGCAGGAATAACAGAAGTTTGGAATAGGGCGCAGCAAAATGCTTTTTATCGTGGCGTTCCCTTTATTTGGTGCAGCAATAATTTAACGGTTTCATTTTCCATACAATGTTCTTGGTACGCAAATTTAACTAGTGATAATAGCTTCGAAGAACTCGAACAAGCTAATTTTGATTGGCTTTTTGGCTGTAATCCATGGGGAACTAGTATGGTTTACGGCTTGCCAAATTGGGGCGATACTCCGGTTGATCCACATTCTGCTTTTACACACTTAAAAAATTATCCGATTGATGGCGGCTTGGTTGATGGCCCGGTTTACACCAATATTTACAAAGGTTTAATAGGCATTAAATTAGCAGAAGAAGATGAATATGCTGAATTTCAAAGTGATTTAGCGGTTTACCATGATGATTATGGCGACTACAGCACCAACGAACCTACAATGGATGGAACGGCATCTTTAATTTATTTACTGGCGGCTAAGGAGGCTGCATCGAAGCCAAAAAAGTAGAAGCCCTCATAAATGGGGGCGAAAGTAAATATCTGGGTGCAATTGTTCGAGGAGATTCTACAAAGAAAAAAATAGCATTAGTTTTTACTGGTGATGAATTTGCTGATGGCGGACCATCAATTATCAAAACCTTAAAGTATAAAAAGGTTAAGGCGTCTTTCTTTCTAACCGGAAATTTTTATCGAAACGAGGCTTTCAAAAAAATCATCGAAAATTTGAAGAACAATGGTCATTACCTGGGTGCACACTCAAATAAACATTTATTGTATTGCGATTGGCAGAAAAGAGATAGTTTGCTCGTTACAAAAGCAGAATTTGATGAAGATTTAATATTCAATTATAACGAAATGAAACACTTTGGCATTTCCAGAGCGGAGGCAAAATATTTTCTCCCGCCCTACGAATGGTATAATCAAAAAATTTCTGATTGGACAAATGAACAACAACTTCAGCTTATAAATTTTAGTTCTGGTACACGCTCCAATGCAGATTACACCTTCCCCGAATTAGGCAAAGTCTATCGCGGCAGCGAAGAAATTTTTAAATCGATAACTACTTATAATGAAAGTAATAAAAATGGCTTAAATGGTTTTATCTTATTGCTTCACATTGGTACAGACCCAAAAAGAAAGGATAAGTTTTACAACAAGCTAGGCAATTTGATTACTTATCTGCAACGAAATGGTTATGATTTAGTTAGAATAGATAAATTATTAAACCATTAAACACCTAATCCAAAGTAAAATTTAAAATAAATATTAACTTTGCCTCAAATATTAAAAAAATGAGTGTACAAGAAAACAGCAGCAATAATTTTAATTGGCTTTATTACGCATTAGGTTTATTCTTCGGTATTTTAACAGGAGCTATAATTACTCAAAATTACATTTTTGCTCTTTTAGGTGGTGTTTTAGGTTTATTAAGCGCTGGCTTATTTTTAAACGCTATTGTTAAAGGCAGAAAATACTAAATCGAATTTTTGTCGATTTTACGTTCTGTTTGGTTATTAAATTTCTAAAAACTCAGCAAATGAGGAATATTTTCATTGTTGCTTTCGCATTATTGTGTTTTACAGCGAAAGCTCAAGATTCATCTGGTGATGTAAAATTTCCGGTTGCAGATCCAAGTCCTGCGGATATTGTTTATTATCCTTTAAATGCAGCTAAAGTAAAGGCAGAAGATGCAACATTGCCAATTGTTAAGGTTGTGTATTCTCGTCCTCAAAAAAAGGGACGTGATATATTTGGCGTGCTAGAACAATACGGAAAAGTTTGGCGTTTTGGTGCTAACGAGAGTACTGAGATTCGTTTCTTCAAAAAAGTAAGCATTGGTGGCAAAAAAATTAAAGCCGGAGTTTATAGTTTATTCGCGATTCCAAATAAAGATTCGTGGACAATTATTGTAAACAAGCAAACCGACAAATGGGGCGCTTTTAGTTACGATGAATCAAAGGATGTAGTTCGTGTTAATGTGCCTGCTAAAAGTCTTACAAAACCAATTGAGTATTTCTCTATAACTTTTAACCAAAAAGACGGTGGCGCAAATTTAGTTGCGGCATGGGATAAAACTCAAATAGAGTTGCCTATAAGCTTTTAAGCAAACAACAATATTTTACAAGGCTCCGAAATTTCGGGGTCTTTTTTTTGCCCATAATTTCCTGTGAGATAAGCAAATTCTATCAAAAATAAAAAGCAAACTCCAATCCTGGTAGCTTGCTTTTTTTCTATCATTATTAACCTATCAGGTAAAACTTCTACAAAGTCTAACTTGAAAGTTCTTGTAAAAAT
Source organism: Pedobacter aquatilis (assembly GCF_032678425.1). GTDB lineage: Bacteria > Bacteroidota > Bacteroidia > Sphingobacteriales > Sphingobacteriaceae > Pedobacter > Pedobacter aquatilis_B. The sequence goes on from NZ_JAVTSG010000001.1 coordinate 1,270,938, forward strand.
AGTGTTCGTTACCATTAAAAAATATGTAAGAATCACTTTTTTGTATTTTAATTTAGTCTACTTTTCTTGTATTTTGATGGTGTTGTGTTAAAGTTATTTTTAAATAATCTGATGAACGAGCTTGTGCATTCAAACCCAATCATCCCAACAATTTCATTTAACGAATAATTAGAATATTGTAACAAATCTTTCGCTCTTTTCAATCTAATTTTCACCAAATATTGATATGGTGTAATGTCATAAGCTTCCTTAAATGTTCTTAAAAAATGATTAACAGATAAGCAGCAATGTTCTGCAATACCTTCAAGTGTTAAGTTCTTATTGAAATTGCTATTCATATATTCCTTTGCAATCGTTAAACGCTTTAAAACATCTTCCTTTGTTTTTTCTCTAACAAAATTTAGCTTGCCAATACGTTTATTAATCTCTTCATCATAAATTTTATAATAATTCAAAAGTGTATCGTGCATGTATTCGTTAATCAGCAATTCATCATTTAAGCCATTGTCAAGATAGTTTTTCAAAGTATTTACCTTTTGCTTGATATCAGGAGTAAAAGGATAAATAGATGCTTTAAAAGTATGTGGTTCAAACACCTCTCCTACTTCAATTTGCATATTCTTTGAAAGAGATTTATGAAAATCGTTAATAAAGTGCTCGGTAAATGACAAAGAAAATGTTCTAACAGGTGTTGAAGATTCTATACGGCTACTAAAATTAGTGCCTGCATTAAGCACAACGAAACTATCTGGATAAATATTTAAGTTCTTATTTTTTATATCGCAACTTTCAATTCCACCAAAAACAAATTTAATGGTATAATGCATGCTTTTACGCTGATAGGAAGCGTCGCAAGAACTTTCACTAACGATTGTATTTCCGTTACTTAATACCTTTGCATATTTCATCTACTTGCTTGGAGAGGTGGTTAACAATGATTGATTTCAGAATTTGTAAAAGTAAATCCAAACAAAACGTTGTGTACCACCCAAAACGGGGGATTTATTAAGAAACTGTTGTGAATCAGATGAATCGCTTTTCTTTAGCAGTTTTTATCGCCGCTGATTTTGAATTCACGTCGAGTTTTATGTAAATGTTCTTTACATGGCTTCGAACGGTTTCTTGATCGATAAAAAGTTCTTTAGCAATTTGAGTTTTAGTTTGCCCGTTTACAATACGATCTAGAATTTCTGTTTCTCTTTTTGTAAGCGGCGAATTAAGGTTTTTTTGAAAGGAATGCATTACAATCCTGGCCACATTGGTACTCATAGCGCCACCGCCTGTGCTCACTTCCCTTATCGCATCAATAATTTTAGAAGAACTTGAGTTTTTAGTAAGGTAACCGCCAGCGCCTAAAGTTAGGGCTTCAAAAACCTGCTCAGGAGAATCAAAAACAGTTAAAATAATAATATTGGCTTTTGGTAAAGTTTTTTTAATGAGCGGGAGCGCCTCCATGCCACTTGTTCCAGGCATTTGCAAATCGAGCAGAATTACATCAGGATTATTTGTTGTTAATTGCTTTTTCGCTTCGTCATATGATGAATAAGAACTTACGATTTCAAAATCATCCTCATCCTGCAAAATTGATTCGTAACCCATCCTAAGAATATCATCGTCTTCAATTAAAATAATTCTTAGTTTCTTGCTCATCCCTTTGCTTATAAAACTGTATGACGCTAATTTCCGAATTTTGTAACAAAAATCTGCGTAGAAATTAAAATTTTTGTCCCTTCGCCAAGTTTAGTTTGAATTGTATAAGTAGAATTTATCCGTTTACTTCTGGTTTGAATATTATTTAATCCTCTTCCACTTTTAATTAATTGCGGATTAAATCCTTTTCCATCATCATGAGTTAGAATTTCTATATTATTAACCTCATTTCTACTAACCAGTATAACAACATTCTGCGCCTTAGCGTGTTTCAAGATGTTATTGAGCATTTCCTTGAAAATAAGAGTCAAGTTCCTATTAAACTCCATAGAGAGCGTTATTTTCTCATATTCGGTCAATATTCCTTCAATCCTAAAACTTATCCCTGTGTTTTGAAATAAATCGATACCAAAATTTTTGATATGAGTTAAAATAGCAAATAAATTATCGCTTTTGGGATCTAAAGCCCACAAAATATCTTTCGTTCCCGAATAAAGTAAATCCGCATTTTCTCTAATTAAACGAATAAGTTCCTTTTGGTCTGATCGTTCATCACCCACCTTTTTATCGAGAATTTCAGAAAGCACATTAATCCTGGTTAGTTTGTTACCAATATCATCATGGAAATCTTCAGCTGTTTGTTTCCTAATTTTTTCTTGTTCTTCAATTTTTATTCTTTCCAGTTGTATTTTTTTTCGTTCTCTCGCTTTAAAAATCATCGAAAAAATAAGCCAAATTAATAGAATAAGCAGAATGAAAGCACAGATTTTAAACAATAAGGTATCATAAATCGGAGGAATTATTGTAAAACTAAACTGCTCAATATTTGAAGCTTTGCCATCTGCAATTGCATAAACCTGAAATGTGTAGTTGCCAGGTTTTATCGATGAATATTCAATCTCGTTGCTGTTTATCGGTGCACTAAAATCATCATCCACTCCAACCATCTTATATTTATACAAAATGTTATCCGGATTGGATAGATAGATGGCTTTAAAGCTTATTGAAAGATGATTTTGATTATTGGAAAGCTTATTTAATGTTCGGTTCACAAACTTAGGAATTATGGAAATGTCCTTATTTTTATCACTTCTATGGAATACTTTTATAAAATCGATGTATGTATGTGGCCCTATATTTTTTTCGTAATTAGCATTTGTTTTACAGCGAATTAAACCATATACGGTGCCTACAACCATGCTACTTTTATAATTTATGATTGCGCCTTGGTTGCACTCCATAATCAGCGGACTGTTACTTAAAACCTCATAACTGCCAGTTGTATTACTATAGCTAAGTTTATTAATCCCTCTACCGGTTCCGATCCATAAATAATTGCTGCTATCAACAGCCATACTGTAAATATCATTGGAGTTTATGCCCTTACCAGCAGTATATTTCTTTACTAATCCCGTTTTCCGATTCCATGAAACCATTCCATCACCCAAAGTGGCAAACAAAATGTTGTCATTATGTTTAGTAATGTTTAAAATATAAATGCTTTTTAATTCCTTTATCTTAAAGTCAAAATCAATTTTTCCATTCCTTAGGAGATAAACACCAGACGAGGTTCCTAACAAAATGCTATCGGGTTTCAGCTCATATATGCACGAGTTGTAGCCTTTTAAGCCCCCTATTTTCTGTGTTTTACCATTTTTGATGTAGAGGGTTTCCATCGAGCTATTTACCCAATAAGCACCTTCAGTATCCTGCAGCATCGAATTAAAATCAGAAGTAGTTGGTTTTAATACTTGACCAAATTTAGTTCCATCATATTTCCATAGGCCTTTATCTTGAGCTGAAATCCATACATTTTTATTTCTATCTGTGTAAGTAAAAATTATATTTCTATCCCTAAGTTCGGGATTTGAAACCCGATCGATTGTTCTTCCGTTGTATTTTAATAAACCTTTATTAGAGCTGCCTATCCAAAGGTTATTGTGCTTATCTGCAGAAACACCTGTAATCGGAAAACCTAAATTTTGCCCCTTAAAAGTTACGTATCTTATAAAAGCATCACCCTCGTATTTATACAAGCCATCACTAAAACAAGAAATCCAGATGTTATCTTCCTTATCCTTAAAAACATCATAAACCCGGCTATCACTTAAACCATTTGTATCATTAAAATAAATGGTAGTATTATTTCTGTTGAGCAAATGAACGCCCTTATCTGTTCCAATCCATAGCCCGCCTTTGCTATCTTGAGCAATTGTGTAATAGTTTGAAGGATTATTCTTAACAAATACTCTTTCTAATTTGCCTTTTGTTATAGAAAATACGCCGAGTTTGGTCGATAATACATATAATTTATCTGTATCTACATTATCAAAAAGCATTTTAGAAACACCATTTGACACGATTTCCTTCCGAAATTCCTGATGCAACTTCCAGATTCCGTTTGTTCTCTTTAAAATTCCTTTTCCTTTTACAAAAGCAAATAGTTCTCCTTGATTATTTAGTGATAAACAGGTAACAATTTCAGATTTTATTTCAGAAAATATGGGTTTTCCATGTTCAATTTTGAATAATTTCCAATTGCTTAAGCCCCAGATTTCTCCCTTTCTATCTTTTTTAAGTTGAGATATAGAACTATTTGATAATATGGTTTTTATTTTCCCATCGGAGAGAATATTTAAGCCAATTTCAGTTCCGATGAAAACTTGTTCGTTATCGTCTTCAACAATGCTTGTAATGGAGTTAGAAATCAATCCATCAGCTTTGCTGTAAGATGTAAAAATTTTACCATCGAAATTACTTACGCCGCCAAAAGTACCAAGCCACAAGGTTCGGTTTTTAGCCTGATAAATTACACTTACCTGCGATTGAGGTAAGCCCTCTTTTAAGCCATATCTTGTAAAATTATAGCTTTGCCCATACAACTTAATGTGAGCTAACAAAAAGATAATTAGGATTTTAACTGTAAGATTTCTACTCTGCATGGATATGCAAAATAAGATATTTTATCTCAATAAATAGGCAAATGAAATTACGCTAAATTATTTCCCATGTAAGGATCTGTTTCTGTAATCCTTCCGTTTTCAATCTTGCCGGCATATTGTTGTTTGAAAACGCTATTTCCGGTTTGAATTATACTGAAATCGTACCAATTTCCATTTTTTGATAAGTTTAATATAATATTGATTGATGATTTTGGCTTTAAACTAACAGTTTTGGTTTGGTTATTATATTTATTATCAATTATTTGAATATTTAAAGTTGACGAACCTATATTTTCAAAATAGAAAATCAGATTCCCACTCACTTTTTTAGAAATTGTACCTGTAATTTCAGGTTTAGCGTAGATAATTAGATTAGGATTTTTATTATTTCCCTTAAAATTCCTATAAAAACCATTCGGCCCGTTTATTGCGAAATCATAAATTCCATTATCAAAATCATCAATGCTGATTTTATCTCTTATAATATCGCCACATTTAACAGCATAAGCCCAGGTTTTGCCAATTACGCCTTTATATTTCAAAATTGTGTTCATGTTGAATGGCGCTCCAACGTTTTCTGTTTCGCTTCCAAAAATACCTTTTGCAGCCTGAAATTTAAGCTCAATTTCATTGTTCGAAAACTCAGCATCAACCAATAATTGATAAGGCAAAGCACAAGCAGGCTTTGTTCCTTTTTCTTGCTTTGGTGCATACTTTGAAGTTTCATTTGCAAAATTTTCGAAACGGTTCATTTTAGCAACTTCAACTTTATTAAGTGCCGTTGGACCAAGTTGCGCTGGTTTGTTTTTTGCATTAACAATATTGGCCACAACGATTTCACGTTTTAAAGGTTCGGGAGATTTTATTTCCTCACCATTATAAGGTCTGAAAACGGAGGTTAAATCACCGCAAAAGTTTCTTCTCCAATCGCTTATATTATTGCTTTTTAAAGCTTTACCTATTTTCTTGGATAACCATTTTTCCATAAACATTAAGGAAGAAGTATGGTCAAATACCTGAGAATTTACGAAGCCACCTTTACTCCAGGGCGATGCGACAACCATTGGAACGCGATAGCCTAATCCAATCGGACTGCCTTTTCTATTCTCATAATCAGTTGCAAAATTTATACCTTCAGAAACTTTTCCGCTTGATGGATCGTCAGGATTTGGAACCACAAAAGGCGGTTGATGGTCGAAATAACCGTCGTTTTCATCATAAGTAAGGATAAAAATAGTTTTCTTCCACACTTCAGGATTCTTGGTTAAAATATCCAGTGCTTCACTAACATACCAGGTACCATAAAGTGGCGAGCTAGTATGGTCAGAGAAACGTTGTGGAGCAACCAACCACGAAACGGCAGGTAATTTTCCACTGTCAACGTCTTTTCTAAACTGATGAAAAATATCTCCCTTTGGGATGTTAACCGTCTCTTTATTTCCCTGATCATTGGTAAAAGTAAAAGGTTCTACATCAATGTAATCTTTCTGAGAAATGTTAGTTGTAAAAGCTTTGTCAACCAGGTTTTTTTCTCGCTGAGATAGTTTATCATATTTAGCCTGAACTTCAGCCGCTGTTAAAGGTGGTTTTACTGTATTGTCTCCATTTTTTCTGAAGTAAGCAGAAAGTTTTACGTTATGCCTGCTCACATATTCAATCGGATTATCTCCGTAATTACCGCACCAATCGTCTATTTCGCCCTCGGGTAATTTGGATGTCCACAATTCATTTTGGTAAATACGCCAATCGATTCCATTATCCTCCAGCTTTTCTTGAAAAGTAGGCCAGTCTACAAAAACATTGTTTTGCGATTCAGCCTGCTCGTTATTAACTACAGCAACACGATTCAAACTTTGTTCACCACGCACAGTTCCAGTAAAAAAGAATAGCCGATTTGGGGTTGTACCTGTTAACGAAGAACAAAAATGTTGGTCGCAAACTGTAAAAGCATCTGCCAAAGCATAATAAAATGGCACATCATTCCTATCATAATAAGATAATGTCATTGCGGTTTTTACCGGAAACCATTTATCATATCGTCCGCCATTTCTGGCAGCAACCTGATCATTCCATGAATGTGGCAAACCACCTTGCCAGGTAATTTTAGTTTTATTAATATCTACGTGAAATGGCGCATAAGTATAACCTTGTCCGTCTTTTTGTAACCAAACTTTATTTCCATCAGGCTGAATGTGAGGATGTGGATCGTTAAAGCCTCGAACACCTTTCAATTTTCCAAACATATGATCGAAAGAACGGTTTTCTTGCATTAAGAACACAATATGCTCCGCATCATAAAAAGTGCTCCCCGGCTCGGCATTTATAGCCATTGCCTTTAATATAGAACTCGGAAAAGTATTTGCAAAACCAGTTGTACCAGCCAATAAAGAGGCTTTTTTTAAAAATTCTCTGCGTGAATCCATTACGAAATATTATGATGCGAAAATGTAAAGGGCGATACCACTAATCCATCTCCTGCAAAAATTTTTACACTATTTTTGATAAACCCTAACGTAATCTACTTTCATTGTTGCTGGGAAAATGGTTTCATCAATTCCTTTACTTCCACCCCAATTACCGCCAACAGCTAAATTTAAAATTAAGTGAAAGTTTTGGTCAAATGGCCAATCGCCAGCGCCCTTACCGGTATTTTTAAACGTTAAATATTTCTGATCGTCGATGTAAAAATCTATCCTATCTTCAAACCATTCTACAGCATAAACATGGTACTCAGTATATGGATTTTCTACCTTTAAGGCCTTGCCAACCTGTGTATTAATAATGTGATTAAATTTTTCGGTATGAACCGTTCCGTGTACATTATCCGGATCGTATCCTACGTGTTCCATAATATCAATTTCGCCGCTTTTTGGCCAGCCACCATATTTTGCATTGCTTGGTAAACCCCAAAATGCTGGCCATAAACCCCTGCCTTTGGGTAAAATCATACGAGCTTCTGCCCTACCATATTTAAAATCGAATTTACCTTTCGTAACCAAACGAGCTGAAGTGTAATGATTTTTATCCTTATCCTCCTTTAATGCAACAATGTTTAAATTACCTTTTTTAACAATCGCATTTGCGCTATCGGCCTTTGTGTAATATTGGAATTCATTATTTCCATAGCCATCACCTCCAACATCGTAACCCCAGTTTTTTGCTAAAGGAAGTCCGGCGTCGTTAAACTCGTCGCTCCATTTTAATTTCCAGCCTTTTGCTGTTGGTGTATTTTTTAGCTCTTGAAAAAGTAGTTCAGGCTCGTTGGTTGTAATAAATTCTACATTATGGGCTAATAACCATTGCATTTCCGGAGCAGTATTTATCGTCCACGCGTTTACCGTTAAACCCAACTTCTGTGCATTTTCTATCCAATTGTCTTTCTGATAAACACTATAGTGATAATCTGCGCCGGTTAATTTATCTGCTTTCATTTGTTCGGCAGTAACATCACCTCTTAAATAAGCAACTTTGGCATTCGGAAGCAATTGTAAAACACGTTTACAATAATCATAATCGAAACTGATGTATTCTGTCCAATCTAGAGCTTTAAGTTTTTTAACCATTTCAACGCATTTATTGGTTACTTCAATACCGCGTTCCTTGCTAATTAAAGATGGTTTTATCTCCAGAATAAGTTTTGTAGTTTTTTGCTTCTTTCCGGCAAGCAGATAACTTTCAAGTGTTGGAATTTTTTCGCCATTACTCATGGTTTTGGTTAGCAATTCCTCATATTTTACAGTTTCGATTTTTAACCCTTGAAACTCCGGGTCGTGATTTACAACTAAAACACCATCTGCAGTCATCCAAACATCAAATTCAGAACCGTAACAACCAATACGCACGGCTTCATTTAATGCAGCTATCGAATTTTCGGGTAATTTATTTTTTTTCCAGGCACCACGGTGTGCGATAACCTGATTTTTGTTCCAGTTAAATTTTTGTGCGAAAGATGCGGTAAAAATGAAGACCATAAAGGCTGAAATAAATATTCGTTTCATATCTGGTTTTGACTGTTTTTTTGCCCAAAAGTATGGGTTTGTAATTAAAGTTAGTTAAGTTTTATGTAACCATAGTATTAATCGATTGAATTTCTTGGAAAGAAGTTGCTGCCTATTATATGCGTTAGTTGGGTAACAGGTTGAACCCAAAAACGATTTTCATTGAAGATTAAACCCGATTAAAGTGAAAAGCCCGCACGCGAGGTACGAGTGCGGACTTGTAACGAAAAGCTGGGCTGAAGTTTCCTATATCTACAGGAACTTGCTTTTTAAATTATTTTATTTCGGTTTCGTCTAATAATTACGGGCGTTCGTCTATAATTATTTCAATCTGGTATAATACAGCGAATTACTGTGCAACGTTTTCGCGGTATCGCAGTCTTATATTCAAAACAACAACAAAAAGATTTAAGAAATTTAAAATATAAGATCATGAAAAATTCTATCAAAAATTTATTCGCAGCAGCTTTAACAACAATTGTTTTAGGCGCTTCAAGTGTAGCAGCAATTGCTTCGGAAAACAACAACAGTTATACGAACTTAACTGCGGTTAAAAATATCAGCAAAATAAAAATCAGCGGTAATGTAAATTTAATTTTAGTTCAAGATGCTAAAGAAAGTGTTGAGGTTTATGATAGCTACTATACAAAAAATGCCCTTGTGCAACAACAAAATGGCGAGTTAAGAATTAGCTCTTTTAACAATGAGGCTTTAACTGTTATTGCGCATGTAAATAATATCACAGATATCGAAGCATCGAACAATGCATCGGTTAAAACATCGGGAAACTTTAATCTATTAAACCTTAATGTGGTTTTAAATGATAAAGCAACTGCTGATATTACTGCCAATACAATTAGTTTAAGTACAAATATTAATGGCACCAGCAAGCTTAACTTAAGTGGAACTACCGAAAATTACAATGCTATTTTAAGTTCATCGGCAAAGGTTGGCATGAATGGTTTCACTGCAAAAGATAGCAATGTGAGCGCTGCACAGATGGTAATTTATAATGCAAATCGTTTTAATGATATAAAATTAGAGTTATTGGAAACGATAATTTAATAGAAGATAAAGTTTAGTTTTAGTTAATGATAGAAGCAGCGGCGGAGCGATTCCTCCGCTGTTTTGTTTTTGGGGAATTTAGATAATCAATATTGTGCCATATTTAACTGTAAAATTGGCCTATAGAAATACAATTTATTCTTCCAAATATATTATCCGTACTTTTGTAGCAATTTTCCTTTATAAATTCGAAATACAAAGAAATTGAGCACACTAATTGCGGCAGAAGGCTTAGGTCATGGTTATCATGATGAATGGCTATTTAAAAATTTAACCTTAGGTATTAACTATGGGCAGCGGGTAGCGTTGGTTGGAATTAATGGTGCGGGCAAAAGCACACTTTTAAAATTACTAGCGGAACGTTTTCCTCCGCTCGAAGGAAAAATTGTAAAAAACAAAGCCGTTAAAATTGGTTTTTTAGATCAAGAACCTCAATTTACTGAAGGCTTTTCTATTAGTGACCATATCTTTTCTTTAGAAAATAAACAACAACAGTTGATAAAGGAATATGAAGAACTGATTGAAAATCCGAATCCGGATGAAAAAACACTTAACCGTTTATACGAAGAGTTGAGCGAGCATAATGCCTGGGAATACGAGCATGAGATAAAAACCATTTTAAACAGAATGGGCATTACTCACTTGCAACAAAAAATATCTACACTTTCGGGCGGACAAAAAAAGCGGTTAGCTCTTGCTAAGCTACTTATTGAAGATCCTGAAATTTTAGTTTTGGATGAACCAACCAACCATTTAGATATCGATACAATTGAATGGTTAGAAAAACTTTTAACTACCGGGCAAAAAACAATTCTCTTAGTTACGCACGACAGGTATTTTTTAGATAATGTTTGCAATACAATTGTAGAGTTAGATAGAGGCAAAATTTTTAACTACAATGGAAATTACGCTTACTTCTTAGAAAAGAAAGCTGAACGGGAAGCTTTAGACGCAACGGTTTTACACAAGAACCAACAGCTATTAAAGAAAGAATTAGAGTGGATGAGGCGCATGCCACAGGCTCGTGCTACGAAATCTCAAGCTAGAATTGATGCTTTTTATGATTTAGAGGCAAAAACCAAGAAAAAGTCTGACAATCAAAGTGTTACATTAAAAATGAAAATGTCTCGACAAGGAGGCAAAATTATTGAGTTGGAACACATCGCTAAAGCTTTTGATGAACGAAAAATTATAAATGACTTTAGCTATACTTTTAAAAAAGGTGACAGAATTGGTTTAGCTGGTAAAAATGGAACCGGAAAATCCACACTTCTTAATATTATTACCAGTCAACTTACTCCAGATTCTGGCTTAGTTGATACTGGTGAAACTACTGTTTTTGGTTATTACAAACAAGGCGGTTTAACTTTCGATCCGAAAGAACGAGTAATCGATATTGTTAAGTCTGATGCCGAATACATTAAAATGGCTGACGGTTCAGTGATTACTGCTTCTGCCCTACTTACGCTTTTCCTCTTTCCACCGAAGAAGCAACATGGCATGGTAGAAAAATTAAGTGGCGGAGAAAAGAAGCGTTTAAACTTAATGAAGGTTTTAATGCAGAATCCAAACTTTTTAATTTTAGATGAGCCGACTAACGATTTAGATATTGATACGTTAAATGTTTTAGAAGAATTTCTAGAAAATTTTCCAGGCATATTAATGTTGGTTTCCCATGATAGATATCTGTTAGACAAAATGAGTGACCAGCTTTTTATTATGGAAGGCGAGGGTGTTGTAAAGATTTACAATGGAAATTATTCTGAATATAGATTGAGTTTAGAACAACCTAAAAAAGTTGAAGCAAAGAAAACTCAAGTTGAAACTATAGAAACAGCACCAATAAAAGCTAGCAAAAAGCTTAGTTACAAAGAACAAAAAGAACTTGAGGAAAGCGAAAAAGGAATGGAAGAAATGGAAGCTCAAATCCAAAAACTTACTGAAAGTTTATCAAATATTGCTGCTGCTGACTATTTAAAAATTCAAGAGGTTTCAAAAAACATTGAAGACTTAAAGCTTAAACTTGATGAATATACAATGAGGTGGCTTGAGCTTTCAGAATAAACAAAAAGAACTTTTACTTAATTTCTGAGTTTGTTTCACGTGGAACATTTAAGGTTTTTTAGTAAGATATTAATTAATAAAACAATTGTTCCACGTGGAACATTAGACATAATAATATGTTTTCTAAATACGATTTGATTGTTGTTGGCGCTGGACATGCAGGCTGTGAAGCTGCTGCTGCTGCTGCCAACTTAGGATCATCAGTTCTACTTATAACAATGAATATGGGCACTATTGCTCAAATGAGTTGTAACCCTGCAATGGGCGGTGTAGCAAAAGGACAGATAGTCCGGGAAGTTGATGCAATGGGTGGTTATTCTGGTATAATATCAGATAAATCAACTATTCAGTTTCGTATGCTCAATAAATCAAAAGGACCTGCGATGTGGAGTCCGCGAGCACAAATTGATAGAATGAAATTTGCCGAAGAATGGAGGTTGGCGTTAGAAAACACGGCAAATCTAGATATGTGGCAAGACAGTGTTGTAGGCTTATTAGTTAAAGATAATACTGTATATGGCGTAAAAACTTCTTTAGGTATTGAAATAGAAAGTAAGGCAGTTGTGCTAACAAATGGAACGTTCTTAAATGGTATCATTCATATTGGAGAGAAGAAATTTGGTGGAGGCCGTACTGCAGAAAAATCATCAACAGGTATAACTGAGCAATTGGTAGAACTAGGTATGGAAGCTGGAAGAATGAAAACCGGTACTCCACCTCGTGTTGATGGAAGAAGCTTAGACTATTCAAAAATGGAAGAGCAGTGGGGCGACAATGATAAAAGCAAATTTTCATTTACGGATACAGTAGTTTCTACAGACCAACGTTGCTGTTGGATAACTTATACAAACAGCGAAGTTCATGAAACTTTAAAAGAGGGTTTCGAAAAATCTCCAATGTTTACCGGGAGAATTAAAGGTTTAGGCCCAAGATACTGTCCATCGATTGAAGATAAAATTAATCGTTTTGCGGAGCGAGATAGACATCAAATCTTTGTTGAACCGGAAGGATGGAATACTTGTGAAATTTATGTAAACGGATTTTCAACTTCGCTTCCTGAAGATGTACAATTTAAAGCACTAAGATTAATACCAGGTTTTGAACAGGCTAAAATGTTTAGACCAGGCTATGCAATTGAGTATGATTTCTTCCCACCTACCCAATTATCTTTAACACTAGAAACAAAATTAATTAGTAATTTATTTTTAGCCGGACAGATAAATGGAACTACTGGATATGAAGAAGCAGCTTGCCAAGGTTTCATGGCAGGTATAAATGCACATCAAAAAATCAATGATAAACACGAGTTAATCATGAAACGTTCGGAAAGTTATATTGGTGTTTTAATTGATGACCTGGTAACTAAAGGAACTGAAGAGCCTTACAGAATGTTTACTTCAAGGGCTGAGCATCGTTTATTATTAAGACAAGATAACGCTGATATTCGCCTCTCTCCTATTGGCCACGAATTAGGTTTGATCTCTGATGAACGTTTAGAAAAAGTTAATCAAAAAGTTGCTGCTGCAGATGCTTTAGTTAAATTTACGAAGACCCAAGGTATTGAAATGGCCGATGCAAATCCTATGCTAGAAAATTTAGGTTCTAGTGCATTAAATCAAAATGTAAAAATTCATAGCTTAATTGGCAGACCACACGTAGGCTTACAAGATATTATTAAAGTAAGTAAACCTTTGGCAGAAGCAACCAAAAATTTAGACGAAGAAACAATAGAACAAGCTGAAATTAAAATTAAGTACGAAAGCTATTTTGAAAAGGAAAATGAAATTGTAGCAAAAATGCTTAAGATGGAAGACAAAGAAATTAAACCGGATTTTGATTATAACAAAATTGTTTCAATCTCTAAAGAAGCTCGTGAAAAATTATTTAAGATAAAACCAAGAACTTTAGGACAAGCATCAAGAATTTCGGGTGTTTCACCATCAGATATTTCAGTTTTAATGGTTTATATTAATAAGTAATTGATAATCAGTTATTTAAAGTAAATAATATTAAATAAAAATTACACATCACAGAATTGAATAAAAAACTTTTTTAACCTTACTGTTCCAAAAACTATTAAAACGTCTTAGAACGCTTAAAATATGCCAAATTTTAAATCACAGTATTTTAATCTAATAAATTTAATTGCCTTAGCGATTATCGCGTGTTTTTTTGGCTGTGCATCGCCCCAACCCATTACTGGAGGTCCGCAAGATAAAACACCACCGAAAGTTTTAAGTATAACACCGAAAAATTTGACAAGGAATTTTAATGCTAAAAAAATTGTAATTGATTTTGATGAGTATTTTAAAATTGTTGATGAAACAAAAGAATTTACAATTTCACCAGAACTAGAAAAAGCGCCGATTCTTAAAATCAAAAAAAGATCTTTAGAAATTTCGATTGCAGACACGTTAGAAAAAAACACAACCTATACTTTAAATTTTGGTAAAGCCATTGCCGATATAAATGAAAGTAATGTTCTGAAAAATTTCAGTTATGTTTTTTCTACAGGGCCAGAAATTGATTCCCTTTCTTTAAGTGGAAATGTTACCAATGGTTTTACAGGTGAAAGTGAAATGGATGTCACTGTTTTAATATTTCCTGTGGAGCGAGATACATTATTTGGCAAGAAAAGACCATCAATTTATACTTTAACGGATAGTTCAGGAAATTACAAATTGAATAACCTAAGAAAAGGAAAATATAAGGTTTACGCCATCAAAGAAGCTAGGGGTGGTGGAGATAAAATATATCAACAAATAAGTGATGAAGTTGGCTTTTTAAAGGAGCCAATCACAATTGAAAAGAATGTTGAAAATGTTAACCTTACTGTTTTTAAAGAACTAGCCCCGGAATTTAGAATTACAGAGAACAAGCTTAATAATGATGGAAGCATTAGTTTAAGCTTTACTCAACAGCTTAAAAAGCCAGAGATAACGGTAACTGAACCTGCCGCAATAGACGCTGGTAAAAGGGTTGTGTTTACTAAAAATAATGATTCTGCTAAAGTTTGGTTGAATGATTTGAGCTTCGATTCAATAAAAGTGGCCATTAAAGATCAGGGAAAAGTTTTACAAACCATTAATTTAAGCAGAGCAAAAAGAGATACTTATATTAGGGACATCACAGCTACAGATAATGCAGCTTCTGGTAAGCTCAATCCATTCCAACGATATACATTAAATTTCAACTTACCGATTACTGCCGCTGATGCATCAAAAATCACTTTGTTAGATGATTCTATAAAAAGAACAACTTTTCAGTTATTAAAAGATAGTACCGATTTTCTTAAATATTATATTGTATTCCCTTGGAAAGCTAAACGAAATTACGATATCAAGTTTTCAGCTGGCGCCTTTACTGGAATTTTCAACTCGAAAAATAAAGAATTTGTAAAGAAATTTACGTTAGATGCAACGGATAACTACGGGAATCTCGCATTGAATGTTTCCATTCCGGATACCGCCAAAAGTTATTTAGTTGAAATTCTGAACGATAAAAAAGTACTGATTAAATCGTACAACATCAGATCAAATATTAAACTTAACTTTAATAATTATCCTGCTGCAAAGTATTTAATCAGAGTAGTTTATGATGAAAATAAAAATGGAATCTGGGACACAGGTAATGTAAAAAATGGTTTTCAACCAGAAAAAATATGGTATTCAAAAGATGAAATTTCCTTAAGGCCAAACTGGGATATTGAAAATAACTTAACTATCCCTCCCCCACCAAAAGATTAATTATGGATTGGTAAACCAACCCGAATACATAATATAGTTATCAGGTAACTTATTTAATAAAGCCCTTTGCTCATCAGTAATGGGCTTTATTCTTTTTGCAGGAGTTCCGGCATACAAAAAGCCAGTCTCGCAGATGGTATTTTCCAGAACGACAGAACCTGCAGCAATAATGCAATATTCTTCAATAACTGCATTATCCATAACAATTGCACCCATTCCAATTAGTACATTATCTTTAACTATACAACCATGAACAATTGCATTATGTCCAACAGAAACACGATTACCAATATGTGTAGATGCTTTTAAATATGTAGCGTGAATTACAGCACCATCCTGGATATTTGACTCATTTCCAATTGTAATCGTGTTTACATCGCCTCTAATAACTGCATTAAACCAAACTGAACAATTATTGCCAATAACTACATCACCTACAATCGTAGCATTTTCTGCAATGAAATTATCTTTTCCTATTTCTGGATATTTATTTTTTACTGGTAGTATTAAAGGCATAATTATAATGTTAGATGGAAGATGTAAAATGGAATGTAATTAATGATGTCACAGTCAGCTAAAATACAGTATCAATCAATTCTTTAGCATGATTTGGATAATCTGTTGTAAAATGTAATCCTCTACTTTCTTTACGCTGCATAGCTGATTTAATAACCAAATAAGCCGTTTGAATTACATTTCTCAATTCACACAATTTAACAGAAACTTTGTTCATTTTATAAAATTCTTCCGTTTCCTGATAAATTAAAAACAGTCTACGATGGGCTCGTTCCAAACGGAAATCTGAACGTACAATACCTACATAATCACCCATTATCTTTTGCAATTCGCGAAGATTATGGGTAACCAACACATCCTCATCACTCTGTGTAACACCTTTAGAATCCCACTCCGGAATATTATCAGGTATCAAATTATCTTTAAAGTTTTCAATTGCGTCTTGATAAATACGATGAGCAAATACAGTTGCTTCTAGTAAAGAATTAGAGGCCAAACGATTAGCACCATGCAAACCGGTAGATGAACATTCGCCACACGCATATAAATTTTTAATAGATGAGCGACCATATTCATCAACCAAAATACCACCACACATATAATGTGATGCTGGGGTAACTGGAATGAAATCTTTGGTCATATCAATACCTATTGATAAACATTTAGCGTAAATATTTGGAAAATGCTTCAAAATATCTGCCTTTTTCCTCATGGTGATATCTAGATAAACAAAATCATCACCAGACTTTTTCATTTCATTATCTACTGCTCTTGCTACTATATCGCGTGGTGCTAATGACTTACGTTCATCATATTCATGCATAAATTCTTCGCCATTTTTACGTCGAAGTACACCACCGAACCCGCGAACAGCTTCAGAAATTAAAAAAGATGGATACTCTCCTGGATGATATAAAGCAGTTGGATGGAACTGAATAAACTCCATATTTCTAACTTTTCCTTTAGCACGATAAACCATAGCCATACCATCACCTGTAGCAATAACAGGATTAGTTGTTGCAGAATATACGTGACCAGCACCACCTGAAGCCATAACGGTTACGTTTGCCACAATCTTTTCCACATCGTTAAGCTCTGTGTTAAAGGCATATATCCCATAACAGTTAATATCTTCAGTACGTTTATCCACAAACTCACCAAGGTGATGTTGGGTAATTAACTCCAATGCAAAGTAGTGTGTTAATATCTCTATGTTCGGATTCTCATGAATTTCCTTTAAAAGCACCCGTTCAATTTCATAACCAGTGATATCTTTATAGTGCAAAACACGGTGTTCAGAATGACCGCCCTCTTTAGCTAAATCATAAAAACCAGCATTGTCTTTATCGAAATTTATACCATAGTCTATAATCTCCTGAATTCGCTGAGGCCCCTCTTTTACAACGATTTCCACAATTTTTTTATCGCATAAACCATCGCCCGCAATCAAAGTATCGTCTATATGTTTTTCAAAAGAATCGTCCTTATCCACAACAACAGCAACACCACCTTGCGCATATTTTGTATTCGATTCATCTTCGTTAGATTTTGTAACGATTAAAACCTTACCATATTTAGCCGCTTTAAGTGCAAAACTCAAACCCGCTATACCTGAACCAATTACCAGAAAATCTACTTTTCTCATCTAAAAAACATTTACTTTATCAACGCTGTTGATAACTATAGAACAACTGTTAGTTTTATGTAGAAATAATTCTAACAAATAAATTTGAATGTTTAAAGCTACTCTAAAAAGACAATTTGCCACAATCTTTTACCCAATTTTTAAGCACATTTGTACAAGTAATTAACTTTTCACACACTTATAAACAATTAACATTCCAGTATTGATAAAAATTGAGACATTTTTCGATAGTGCTGAAAATCAATCTTATCATATTACAAAAATGTAATCTAAATGTTAGTAAACGATTAACAACTTACATTAAAGAACTTTATTTCAAAACTTGCCAACAATACTAACACACTAATAAACAAACAAGATTTATTTATTTAAAATAACTTATTAATTATTGAGACGTGGAAAGCTTTATCTTTGACCAACGTCAAAATTCAAAAAAGGAAAATTTAAAAATGAACATAGATGTCTTAGAAGAAATTAACAAAAAAGGATTTGTAGAGGAAGATATTGACCCGACACTAGACTTGTTTGTTGAAATCGAGAAATTAAAGAAAGAAAAGAATGCGATTATTTTAGCGCATTATTATCAAGAACCTGATATTCAAGATATTGCAGATTATATTGGAGATAGTTTAGGATTATCTCAAGAAGCTGCAAAAACTGATGCAGATGTGATTGTATTTGCCGGTGTGCATTTTATGGCAGAGACAGCGAAGATATTATCGCCTACAAAGAAGGTTTTATTACCCGATGTAAAAGCAGGTTGTTCTTTGGCCGATAGTTGTCCACCACATTTATTTAAAAAATTTAAGGAGAAATATCCCGATCATTTGGTGATTACTTATGTAAACTGCACAGCTGAACTAAAAGCTTTAAGTGATATTGTTTGTACATCAACCAATGCTGTTCAAATTGTAGAAAGTTTACCGAAAGACCAGAAAATAATTTTCGGACCAGATAGAAATTTAGGTGCCTGGGTTGCTAAAAAGACTGGCAGAGATTTGGTATTATGGAATGGGGCTTGCATGGTTCATGAAATTTTTTCCCAGGAGAAAATCACCAAGTTAAAAGAGCGTCATCCAAACGCAAAATTTATTGCACACCCAGAATGCGAAGAAGCTGTTTTAAAAATGGCTGATTATATTGGTTCTACTACAGGTTTGTTAAAATATGCCATTTCTAATCCTGCAAATGAATTTATTGTAGCAACGGAAAGTGGTATTATTCACCAAATGGAAAAAGCTTGTCCGGATAAAACTTTTATTCCGGCGCCGCCTAATAACAGTTGTGCTTGTAACGATTGTCCGTATATGAAAAGAAATACTTTAGAAAAACTATATTTATGTCTTAAAAATAGTTCTCCGGAAGTAACTGTACCTGAACATATTATAGAACAAGCTCGTAAACCAATTCAAAGAATGTTGGATATTTCAGCAGAATTAGGATTATAAAAAGGAAAGTCGTTATTGCGAGGAACGAAGCAATCTACTAGTGAGATTGCTTCGTTCCTCTCAATGACGGTAAATACATAATAGATGAAAATAAACGACATTCTAAAAAATTATTCCGGCCTGCTTTGGCTATTACTCGGTATAACTGTTGGTAGTATCGTGGGTTTAATTTTTGGAAAGCGTGTTGAAAGTATTAAACCATTAGGCGATATATTTTTAAATCTGTTGTTTACCGCCGTAATTCCGTTAGTGTTTTTCGCAGTTTCATCTGCGATAGCAAATATTGATAGATCGAAAAAACTAGGGAAACTATTAACCATTATGGTGCTTGTTTTCCTATCAACGATACTAATTTCAGCGATATTGACATTAGTGGCAACCTGGATTTTTCCGATTCATCAAGAACTTGGCAATAATGTTTTACCCCTAGAGAACGAAAAAATTCAATCCTTTGGAGAACAAATGACCCAACTATTAACCGTTGGAGAATTCTTCGAAATTGGAAGCCGGAAAAATATGCTGGCGCTGATAATTTTTTCCGTTTTAGTAGGTTTTTCAACTTTATATTCAGGTAAAGATGGCGATGGCTTCAAAAGTTTTTTAGTATCGGGAAATGAGGTAATGAAAAAGCTTATCATACTGATAATGAAACTTGGACCTATTGGTTTAGGTGCTTATTTTGCTTATCAGGTTGGTGTTTTCGGACCACAACTTTTCGGTACTTACGCCAAGGCTTTAGGTTTGTATTACGGAGTTGGGGCATTTTATTTCATCGTATTTTTTACCTTATATGCCTTTATTGCAGGAGGTTTCAAGGCAATAAAAATCTTTTGGAAAAATAATATTGTACCCTCTTTAACATCTGTTGGCACCTGTAGCAGCATTGCAACCATCCCTGCAAATTTAGAAGGAACTTCAAAAATGGGTGTTCCGGCTTACATAACGAATGTGACGATTCCGCTTGGCTCTACGCTTCATAAAGATGGTTCGAGCATTAGTTCTATCGTTAAAATAGCGGTTGTTTTTGCCATTTTTGGTAAAGATTTAACAAGTGTAGATACTATTCTTTTGGCCTTAGGCATTACAGTTTTGGTAAGTATTGTTGAAGGTGGAATTCCAAATGGTGGTTATATTGGAGAATTATTAATGATTTCTGCTTATCAATTGCCACCAGAAGCCTTACCGCCAGCAATGATAATTGGCACCTTAGTAGACCCGATGGCCACTTTATTAAATGCTACCGGAGATAACGTTGCCGCCATGCTAATTGCCAGATTTACAGAAGGAAAAAATTGGATGGATAGTAAATTATCTTAGTAAAAATGTCATCCTGAGCTTGTCGAAGGACTCGCTTATAACTTAAAATAAAATCAAGGGCTTCGCCCCATTATTGCAAAAAGTAAAATTATGTTTGAGAATAAAGACCGTACAGATATAAATGAATTAGGTGAATTTGGCTTGATTAAGCACTTAACCACCAATTTCAAAATTAAAAATGATTATTCGGTAAAAGGTATTGGAGATGATGCTGCAGTGTTAGATGCAAAGGGAAAACAAACCTTAATTTCTACTGATTTATTGTTAGAAGGCATCCATTTCGATTTATCGTATGTACCATTAATGCACTTAGGTTACAAAGCAGTTCAGGTTAATTTGAGTGATATTTATGCCATGAATGGTAAGGCAAGCCAAATAACAGTTTCTATTGGTTTGTCTAGTAAGTTCCCTTTAGAAGCTGTAGAAGAAATTTATAAAGGAATAGAATTGGCTTGTAATAAGTTTAATATCGATTTGATTGGTGGCGATACTTCATCAAGTAAACAAGGTTTAGTAATAAGTATTACAAGTATTGGATATGCTGATGCTGATAAAGTTACTTACAGAAATGGTGCAAAAGAACATGATTTACTTTGTGTTTCTGGCGATTTAGGTGGCGCTTATGTAGGCTTACAAATCTTGGAGAGAGAGAAATTAATTTATCTGGAAAACCCTCAAATTCAACCAGATTTAGAAGGAAAAGATTACATCATCGAAAGGCAATTGAAACCTGAGGCCAGAATGGATATTGTGGCTTTGTTAGAAGATATGAGCATCAAACCGACTTCAATGATTGATATTTCCGACGGTTTGGCTTCTGAAATTTTGCATCTTGCAACACAAAGCGATAAAGGAATAACCATTTACGAGGAAAAAATTCCTATCGACCCAATGACTTACGAAACTGCCCGCGAATTGGGTATTGACCCCACAGTTTGTGCATTAAGCGGCGGCGAAGATTATGAATTGCTATTTACCATCAGTCAGGATGATTATAAAAAACTAAAACACGATGTAGATATTACGGTTATTGGTCATGTAACGGATAAAAATTCGGGATGTAAAATGGTTTCAAAATCAGATAATGTACATGAATTGAAAGCGCAGGGCTGGAACGCTTTTAATAAGTAATTAAGGTTATTCTTAAACTACTCGTCATTGCGAGGCACGAAGCAATCTTAACTGAGTAGACTGCTTCGTGCCTCGCAATGATGAATTTTTCATATCTACTCTTCATCCAAATACTTTCCATCAATCTGCTTTGTTGCTTTGGCGCCAAGTTTTTTGATTTTTTCTGAAGTATTTACCAGATTTCCAGAACCATCTGATAATTTATTGATTGCCTTATCGTAAGCATCCTGCCCATTTTTGATGTGTTTACCAATAGATTCCATATCCGAAATAAAGCCAACAAATTTATCGTACATACTTCCGCTTAAGCGAGCAATTTCGAGTACATTTCTATTCTGTCTTTCCTGTTTCCACATGCTGGCGATGGTGCGTAAAGTGGCTAACAAAGTTGATGGGCTTACAATAACCACCTTTCTGTCCCAGGCAAAATTGAAAAGTTCTGCATCTTTTTGTACAGCAATACTAAAAGAAGATTCTATAGGTACAAAGAGCAGAACAAAATCAGGAGAATTAATTTTATACAAATCATGATAGTTTTTTGCAGATAACTCTTGAATATGATTCTTAATTGAAGTTAAATGCTGTTTTACATAGCCTTCACGCTCTTCATCAGTCTCCGCCGATACAGAACGCTCATACGCAACCAAACTAACCTTAGCATCAACAACAAGATGTTTACCATCTGGCAAATCAATCACAACATCTGGTTGGTACCGACCGCCTTCGGCGGATACTAGCGAGGCTTGAATGCGATATTCCTGATCGCGTACTAAGCCCGAACGTTCTAAAACTTTTTCTAAAATTACTTCGCCCCAATTTCCTTGTTTCTTACTATCGCCCTTTAGTGCTTTGGTTAAATTATTTGCATCTTCCTGAATAAGCTTACTTTGTATCTGCAGTTCAGAAATTACACCTTTCAGAATATTTCGCTCATCTGATTCAGCTTTATAAACTTTCTCCACTTTTTCTTCAAAGGCTTTAATATTTTCTTTCAGTGGATTTAAAATCAAATCCAAGTTCGTTCTATTTTGCTCAACAAAACGAATAGATTTTTCTTCAAGAATTTTATTTGCAATGAGTTCAAAATCCTTATTAAACTTTTCTTGATTTTGCTCTAAACTAACTTTCTGAGCAGCTAATTTTTCTTTCTCTGCCTGATAAAAAGAACGCGTACCTTCCAATTCACGATTTGCATCTGCAAGTCTATCGCGTTCGGTTTGCAGCTCTTCAATTAAGCGTTGCTGTTCTTGTTTCAATAGTAATGTTATATGCTCTTTTTCTGCTAATAAATTAGAAACACGTTCGTCAGCTTTAGCCATACTTATCTTTAATGCATCATTTTCAGCTTTCAGTTTTTCAAACTCTTCAACAGAAATGATTGAAATAGAGGTTGGTTTCTTAAGAAATAAAAGAATAATAACAACCAATATGACAATAAGTAAAACGATAGGGACAAATTCCATAATGATAATATTTTTAGTAAAAATGAAGATTAAAAACAGATATACCAAAAAATATTAGTTAATATGAAATGGATATAACGAAAAAAAATATTTATAATTGAGCTTTCAATATTGCAAATGAGCGAATTAACCATACTAATTTCATGTCCGGATAAAGTTGGCTTAGTAACCAACATCACTCGGGTTTTAGCGGCACATCAACTAAATATTGTAGCCATGCGAGAATTTGTTGATGAGGCAAACAAATCATTCTTTACGCGTATTGCCTGCACAGGAAATTTAGATGTTGAGCAAAAACTGGAAGAAAAACTTTTAGAAAATCTACCTGAATTATCAGAAGTAAACTTAATAAACCATAAGGAAAAACAGATAGCTGTTTTGGTTACAAAAGAGTACCATTGTCTTGCAGAGATTTTAGTTAAAAATCAATTTAAAACATTGGGGGCAAATGTTAATTGTGTAATTGGCAATTATGATGGTTTAAAAGATTTTACAGAAAGCTTAGGTATTCCGTACTATTATATTTCTCATGAGAACAAGGATAAAAACACTTTCGAAGCAGAAATAAAAGAAGTTATTAATCAATTTGAGGTTGACTATATTGTTTTGGCAAAGTTTATGAGAATTTTATCGCCAGACTTTGTGAAGGACTATTCAGGAAAAATAATTAACATTCATCATTCATTTTTGCCGGCATTTATTGGTGCAAATCCGTATAAGCAAGCTTTTGAACGAGGCGTTAAGATTATTGGGGCAACGGCTCACTTCGTTACTGATAATTTGGATGAAGGTCCGATAATTACCCAACATACTTCGCATGTCGATCATAATTTTGGTGTAAAGGAAATGGTAAGAGCCGGAAAAGAAATTGAAAAAAAGGTGCTTTTAGAAGCGCTGGAATTAATTTTTGAAAACCGTGTTTTTGTAAGCGGAAATAAAACAATCGTGTTTAAATAAATAAAGCGATTAACTATTTAAAACCATTTCTGCCACATCTGCTCCGGTTTGGCTACCCACAGCCACACCCATTCCATTGCATCTAACGGCACAAAAAACATTTGGTAATGCTTCAGTTATTATAGGTTCTAGCTTTTTTCCAAAAGCCATAATTCCGCTCCACCTGCAATCAATTTCAAATTTGGTATCAGGCAAAATAACTTCGTTTAATAGTTGCTCTAAAACATCCTGAACTTTTTTTGTTAATCCCAATTCGGTAGTTTCCTCAGCCTTAAAATCTAAATTTCTACCACCTCCCAGCATAATTCTATCATTTATATTTCTGAAATAATAGTAGCCTTTGTCGTAATGAAAAGTACCTGCAATTTTTAAATTTTTAATGGGTTTGGTTATCAAAACCTGCCCTCTGCCTGGCGTAACATCTAAATCTGGAATTAATTTTTTCACAAAGGCATTTGTAGCTACAATAATTTTCTTCCCGCTAAAATTACCTTGTTTTGTTTTTACTAATTGAATGTAATTTTGAGCAATAATTTCATCGACTGCACAATTATTAAATATATTAATACCCAGATGTTGAGCATATTCAATCAAGGCCAACATCATTTTTCCGGTATCTATTTGCGCTTCATATTGATTTTCTATAATACTATCAATGCCATTAAAACCAAAACTTTTTATTTTGCTATTACTTACAGAGAAAGATTTAGAGCCAATAATTGGCTGTATTAAACTGTTGTAATGTTCAATTTTGACTACACATTCAGTAGACAAAATTTTATCTTCAGGTTTAAACAGTTCATAACCGCCCAATTGCTTGTAATCAATAATATCATCGCCTAAAAGGGTTCTTAACTTTAATAAACCTTTCCATCGTTTTTCTATTAATACAGCAAGCTGCTCTGTACCTGAAATACTTTCTTGTTCTATCAGTTCAGAAATGCTTCCAAAGCAAGCAAAACCTGCATTTTTTGTGCTCGCCCCTGAAGGTAAAAACCCACTTTCCAATACTGCAACTTTTAAAGTTGGTTCTGAAATTTTAAGATGAATTGCTGCATTTAAACCAACAATTCCGCTGCCAATCACAATTACATCAAAATCAAAAAATGAAGTTTTTTCCCAGTAAGAAAATTGGTTATTCATATTTAAAAATAGTACAAATATGTTGGTTTTTAATATGGGATCGCTTTTTGATATATCGGTAAATGAAAAACATACATACAAGAAAATGGGAATTTATTTAATTATAATCGTCCCGGTATTACTGCTTAGCATGTTTGTACAATGGCGTTTTAGGCATAAGTTTTCTAAATATGCTGAAATGCAACTAAGTTCAGGCTTATCGGGTAAGGAAGTGGCAGAGCGAATGCTGCATGATAATGGAATATTCGATGTGAAGGTGATGAGTACCGAAGGACAGCTTACAGATCATTACAATCCAACAGATAGAACGGTAAATTTAAGTACCGATGTTTATTATAGCCGAAGTGTTGCGGCAGCGGCAGTAGCCGCTCACGAATGTGGTCATGCTGTTCAACACGCAAAATCATACAGCTGGTTAAACTTACGCAGTACGATGGTTCCGGTGGTAAGCATCTCTTCAAATTTGTTGCAATGGGTATTGTTAATTGGCGTAATGTTATTGGTTTTTGCAGTAACACCAATTGTTTTGGCAATAGGTGTGGTAGGCTTGGCATTGGTTACTATATTTAGTATTGTAACCTTACCAGTAGAGTTCGATGCCAGTAACCGTGCTTTAGCTTGGCTAAAAAATAACCAGGGCGTAATGCAAACACAAGAAGAAAACACACAAGCTAAAGATGCGCTTTGGTGGGCAGCAATGACTTATGTAGTTGCAGCTATTGGTGCATTAGCAAATTTACTTTACTACGCCTCTATGCTTTTTGGACGAAGCAGGGATTAAAATATTTTCATTTACCTATGAAGATTACAAAGCGGTTCGGGATTAATTTTCCGGCCGCTTTTGTGTTTAGGAAGAATCCTTGTTTCTAATCTTCAAAATATTTATATAATTTGAAGCGCAAAATCCGTAATGCTTCGGTTATTCCAGACCCGCCAATACTGCAATCTTTTGGCTTGGAAACGCCGCCTGGTAACTTCCGAAGTCTAATGAACATTTTGAGGGGAAACTTCTTAAGTTTATAAAGCCAAAAGTATTTCCGTTTATGTCGGGGCTAGTTATCAAAAGTGGTAGTTCTTCTGCTTTAGGCTGAGCAAGAATTACCAACCCTGTCGTCATTTCGACTTTACGGAGAAATCTTTTAAAACTGTTTTAAAAGGTTTGACTATTGCTATTTAGATTCTCTAAAGGGCCGAAGATTTCTCGGCTGCGCTCGAAATGACGGGCGGGGGATGTGAACAACTATACCGTCATTTCGACCTTGTGGAGAAATCTTTTAAAGTTATTTAAGCATTAGTTTACCACTTAGATAAGCAAGCTTAGCCTTTGAAAAACATGCCTCTGTTCTCCAAACCCGATAGAGCTAAATAGCCCGGAGCGAGGCACGAAGCGAGGACTATAAGCGATAGCGGGACTTTCGGCCGCCAGAGCCACCTAACTTTGCTTTACAAAAAAATAAAAAACTAATTTAATCTGTAAGGAGCCACCAACTGAAATTCGGGAATTTCTACTTCGAATTCAGCATTATCAACCAACCTATTCATTAAATAAGTGCCTTGCATGCTGCCAATGTCAGTTTTTAAATTACAACCCGAAACATAAACGTGGCTTTCGCCAGGCTCGATAACTGGCTGTAAACCAACAACACCTTCGCCTTCAACTTCTCGTCGGCTGCTATTTGAATCGAAAATAAACCATTGGCGGCGCATCAGCTGAACAGGATAATCAGAAAGATTTGAAATTTCTATGCGGTAAGCGAACATAAAATGCTCATTAGCCGGATTGGAATATTCCGGTTGATAGATTGTTTCTACTGAAACTTGAACGCCATCTGTAATTGCTGTAACCATGATGATTGTAACGAATATAAGAAAAGCCTTTCAAAAATCAAGCCATTACACTTGCGCTGTTATAGTCGGCAAATTTTTCTGCCACTTCGTCTAAAATGCTGTGAATGTTCGCATAATCTGGCTCAGAAACCAACCTCATTCTGTAAGGTTTAAAATCTGGTAGGCCTTTAAAGTAATTTGCATAATGGCGGCGCATTTCGAAAATTCCGGTTTTTGGACCTTTCCATTCTATGGATTTATCTAAATGCGTGCGACAAACATTTATGCGCTCTTCAATAGTTGGTCCTGCCAAATGCTCACCGGTTTTAAAGAAATGTTTAACCTCGCGAAAAATCCATGGATAACCAATAGCCGCCCTACCAATCATAATCCCATCCACTTCATATTCCATTCGCCAGTTGGCTGCTTTCTCTGGGCTATCCACATCGCCATTTCCAAAAATTGGAATTTTAATGCGTGGGTTGCGCTTAATTTCTCTAATCAAAGTCCAATCGGCTTCGCCTTTGTAAAGCTGTGCCCTGGTTCTGCCATGAATAGTTAAAGCTTGGATGCCAACATCCTGAAGTCGCTCGGCAACTTCGTAAACATTTTTAGTATCATCATCCCAACCTAATCGGGTTTTTACAGTAACGGGTAAATGCGAAGCTTTAACTACAGCTTCGGTCATTTTAACCATTTTATCGATATCGCGAAGTAAACTAGAGCCAGCACCTTTACAAACTACGTTTTTTACGGGGCAGCCGTAATTAATATCAACCAAATCCGGATTGGCAGCAGAAGCAATTTCTGAAGCTTCACGCATGTGGTCGATATCGCCACCAAAAATCTGAATACCAATTGGGCGTTCGTATTCAAAAATATCTAGTTTTTGAAGGCTTTTCGCGGCATCACGTATCAATCCTTCAGAAGAAATAAACTCGGTGTACATTAAATCTGCGCCATTCTGTTTGCAAACAAAACGAAACGGCGGATCGCTTACATCCTCCATTGGCGCAAGCAATAATGGGAATTCACCTAAATCTATATTTCCTATCTTAACAGACATTTTCTATCTTCAACAATTAATAAAACACACAAAGGTACAAATAATGAATGTTGTAACACCTAACAAGGAAGAAATCAACCCTTTCCTGCAATTACTTTTACTTTTAGCTTACGCGATTATAGGTGGTATTGTATTTTCGATTATATCTGTAGCAGTCATCTTCGCAATGCATGGTATGGCTGTAATTAAAGATTTTGCACTTATTACTTCTGGTGACCCAAAATATACAGGTGCATTGAAAATTTTACAAATCGGCACGTCAATCGGCATGTTTATTTTACCGCCAATCGCCCTTGCGCTAACAAATGGAATAAAAACTACAGCATTTTATGGTTTCAAAAAACCAACATTTTTATTATTTGTGCTGGTTTTTGTGATTATGATTTTCTCTATGCCATTAATGGAATGGACAGCAATTTGGAATCAAAAAATGGCTTTGCCGCAAAGTTTAAAATGGTTAGAAGATTGGATGAAGGAAAGTGAAGAAGCTGCAATGAAAATGACGATTCAGCTTTTAACAGTCAGAAATAATTGGGATTTTGTAGTAAACTTAGTGATGATTGCTGTTTTGCCTGCCATTGGCGAAGAATTAATGTTTCGAGGTGGCGTTCAGCGTTCAATAAATAAAATGTTTGGTAACCATCACGCAGCAATATGGATTTCGGCCATTATTTTTAGTGCGATACACATGCAGTTTTATGGTTTTGTACCGAGAATGCTTTTGGGTGCTGGTTTTGGCTATTTGTACTATTACAGCGGTAGCATTTGGTATGCGATGTTGGCGCATTTTTTAAATAATGCTTATGCGGTTTGTGTATCATTATACCTGCAGAAAAATAATATTCCATTAAATAAGGCCGATGAACCATTGGGTTTTCCGTGGTATGGCTATTTAATTAGTGCAATAATTACCATAGCTTTGTTTAAATTTTTTAAAGATACCGCACAACGTGATCGAAAACTGGGTTAAAGTATATACAACCGGCGATGCATTTGCAGCCGAAGTATTAAAACAGGGATTAATCGAAGAAGATATTCCTGCTGTTGTTATAAACAAACAGCTATCGGCTTATAATATTGGAGAAATTAATGTTTTGGTAAATAAGGCCGATTTCGATAAAGCCATTGAATATATCGTAAAAAACGAAATTGAATAATGTTTGCAAATCGTTCATTATCCATCTAACATTTTCCATCATCCGTTATGAAAACGAGAGCAATAACAGCCTTTTTCTTCACCATCGTAATGCTTGGTTCCGTATTTTTAGGTTCTTATGTTTTTACAGTTTTCTACCTTATTTTAAGCGTACTTTCTTTGTTCGAGTTTTATAAACTCATCAAAAATTCTGGCATTCGTCCACATAGAAATATTGGTTTAGTGGCAAGTGCACTCATATTTTTAATGGCAGCGGGCTTACACTATTTAAACTACGATGTTAAATATCTTTTGCTTTGCATACCGCTAATATTTTCGGTTTTCATTACAGAACTCTATAAAAAGAGCAAAATTCCGTTTGCCAATATCTCGTACACTTTTGTGGGTTTTGTTTACGTAACCATTCCATTCTGTTTTTTCCACGCTTTAGGTTTTCTTCGCGATTGGAATACATTCGATTTTCACCTCCCGATTGCCTTTCTTTTAATGCTTTGGGCAAACGATACCGGTGCGTATATGTTCGGTGTTAAATATGGAAAGCGAAAATTATTTGAGCGCCATTCGCCTAAAAAAAGCTGGGAAGGTTTTTTCGGTGGCATGTTTACCAGCGCATTGGTTGCCTACGGTTTATCATTTCTGTTTACAGAAAATACACCAGTTGTTTGGGTTGGAATGGCAATTTTAATCGCCAGTTTTGGTACACTTGGCGATTTAGTAGAATCGATGTTAAAACGTAGTTTGGACACCAAAGATAGCGGTGGTTTGCTGCCAGGTCATGGCGGCTTGCTCGATCGGTTTGACGGTTTGCTCCTTGCCGCTCCTGTTGTTTATGCTTATTTATACCTCATTTTGTATTAAAATTAGAATAAATTAAGCGCTGATATTTTGCGTTTATATGAAGCAGTGTATCTACGTTCTACTATAATCCGCCCTAAAAAATTTTTGGGGCTGCAATGACAAGGCCCAAGAAGAATCTTTAATACAAAAATTTTAAGCCGGCACTTTTGTTTCTTTTGGTGACAAAAGAAAAAAGCCCGTCTGGCTAAGATAAATAAACTTCATTTGATTCAAAATATTATTTAAAAAGCTTCTGAAGTACAATAAACTTACATAAGTCCGGCTTTTTACTACAATCTTTTTTGCGAAAGGGCATTGCTTTATTAAGGACAAGAACAACAAAAAAGGATTGTCGCTTCAATCCGGTTTATTTAATGCAACTCTGTGCTACTATTCAATTGCTACTAGCCGAAACCACATAATAATCCCTACTAACTTTGAAGCCTGCATTGCTTTGAATCTGTTCGTTTTTTAATTCTGATTTTACGATTTTAAAACCTGATATTTCTAAAACTGTCAAAACTTTTTGCTCATCATATAAATTGAAACCAAACTTGGTAAAAGGCAGAGTTTCCATAAAGGTTTTATCAGCAAAGGCTATAATAAATGAACCTTTTGGTTTTAAAACGCGTTTAATTTCTGCTAAATATTGGGTAGGATTTTGCCAGAAATATATCGTATTAACCGTAAATATCTTATCGAAAAATTCATCTTCAAAGGGTAAAACTTCTCCATTAGTTAAAAAGAATGAAGCTCGGGTTTCTGCAATAAATTCAGCATTTAATTTTTCCGCTTCAATAATAATAGTTTTAGAAATATCGGCACCGAAATAAGTAACATAATTAGCTTTGTTTAAAAGCGCTGCAACATGAGCGGCATTACCATGTCCAAGTTCTAAAACAATATCTTTCGGTTTTAAATCTAAGGCTTCAATTGCGGTAGTCGTCATCCCGATGTTGCTAATGTTCATCATTTCTCCGGTTTTAATACCGTATTCACCATCCGGGCAACTTAACTGGCGGGCAATTTCCTTTAAATGTTCTTCAGGTATTTGATTTTCCATAATGCAATTTACGCAGTTAAAGGAGGCAAACCTTATATCTTTCTTAAAGAATTTTATAATATTATTCTACTTAATTACCTGAACAGGCTTCTTGTTTTCATCAATGGCAACAAAGGTGAAGTCGCCATGTACGGCTAATTCTCTGCCTTCCGCATACATTTGCTCAATGTAAATTTCTACATTAACCTTTAAACTGGTATTACCAACTTTAGTAACCTGACCAATTAATTCGATAATTGTTCCGGCAGGGATAGATTTTTTAAAATCAATCCTATCGTTGCTAACCGTTACCATAATTTGTCTGCTGAAACGGGTCGCCGTAATAAACGCAACCTCATCCATCAGGTGCATAGCTGTACCGCCAAATAAAGTGTCGTAATGATTTGTTGTGTTCGGGAAAACGGCTTTAAATATACTGGTTTTAGATGTTTGTATTCTTTCTTCTAGGGTCATGATTGAGGTTTAAAATATTACCACGGAAATACAGATTTACAAGGAATCTATTTATCAAGCATTTTCTTTTTTAATGTCTTCCGCGTTTTCTTTACTTCCGCGGCAAATGTATTAATTATTAAAAATGTTCTTAAACTAAAATACATTTCGGTTGATGGAAAATATAAAGTTAAGAACTTACATCAGCAACAAACAAATGCTGTAACAACGGAGAAAGGAAGCCGTAAATTAAGTAACAAATTTACAGCAGAGAATTTAAAGCGGCTTTTCTGATTATATTTGATTCCAACCAACCAAACTTTCCTTGATTATGATTAAAAACTACTTTAAAAAGCTGTGCTTTGCTTTTTTAATATTGAGTAGCGCTTTCGCTGTTGCTCAAGAAGTGCCAAGTCCAAAAAGCCATTTTGGATTTGATATCGGAGATGATTATCAGCTGGCAAACTATACACAAACTGAAGCTTATTTTAAAAAACTTGCCGAAACTTCTAAAAGAGTTAAGCTAGTTGATATTGGAAAAACCGAAGAAGGCAGAAGTCAGTATATGCTGGTTGTAAGTTCTCCAGAAAATTTAAAAAAACTAGATAGATTTAAAGAAATTTCGCAGCAACTGGCGCATGCCGAAATTACAAAAGAACAAGCTAAAGCGCTTGCACAAGAAGGTAAAGCAGTGGTTTGGATAGATGGTGGCTTACACGCAACCGAGGTTGTCGGCGCACACCAACTTATTCAAACAGCTTATGAGTTTGCATCAAAAACAGATGCTGAAACTATGAGGATTTTGGACGATGTAATTATCCTTTTCACACACGCCAATCCCGATGGGCAGGAATTGGTTAGTGACTGGTATATGCGTGAAAAAGACCCGAAGAAAAGAACAACCTCTGGTTTGCCACGATTGTATGAAAAATACGCCGGACATGATAACAACCGCGATTTCTTTATGCTAAACTTAAAGGAAACGCAAAATATGGGTCGCCAGCTTTTTGTAGAATGGTTACCTCAAATTATGTATAATCACCACCAGGCAGGTCCTGCCGGTACCGTAGTTGCCGGGCCTCCATACCGCGATCCATTTAACTATGTTTTTGATGCTACAATTTTAACGAGTTTAGACGCAGTTGGCGCAGCAATGCACAACAGAATGAATGTTGAAGGTAAGCCTGGTTACACACAAAGAGGTGGCTCAGTATTTTCAACATGGTACAATGGCGGTTTGCGCACCACAACCTATTTTCATAATATGATTGGCTTGTTGACGGAAATTGTCGGCAGCCCAACCCCTTCTGAAATTCCTTTGGTTCCATCAAGGTTATTGCCTAACGGCGATTCGCCAAATCCAATAACACCAAGAAAATGGTTCTTCAAAAACTCAATTGATTATTCCGTTTCGTTAAATTATGCGGTTTTAGGTTATGCACAACGTTACCACGATGAATTGCTTTTTAACATTTATCAAATGGGCAGAAATTCTATCGAAAGAGGAAATAAAGATAATTGGTCTTTCTCGCCTAAAAAAATTGATGCAATAAATGCTGCGGCAAAAGCACAAACAGCTGTTGTTGGTGAATTTGGAAGAAGAACAATTAGCACAAAGGCTTTTGATACCGTAATGACAGCTCCTGCAAATCGTGACCCAAGAGGTTATATTTTATCGGCAGATCAGCCTGATTTTAACTCTGCAATTAAATTCTTAAATGCTTTGATTAGAACCGGAATTTTAGTGCAGAAAGCAACTTCATCATTTACAGTAGCAGGTAAAAAATATCATGCCGGAAGTTACATTGTTAAAACCGATCAGGCTTTCCGTCCGCATGTTTTAGATATGTTTGAACCGCAAGATCACCCCAACGATTTTAAATACGAAGGTAGTGCACCAACAGCACCATACGATGCTGCTGGCTGGACTTTAGCTTATATGATGGATGTTAAATTTGATAGATTTCAGGAAGATTTTACAGGGCCATTTGAAAGAATTCCATTCGGACAATTATTAAAGCCTGAAAATAAGATTCCTTCGGGCTCAAATTATGTGTTAAGTGCAACGCAGAATGATTCTTATGTTGCAGTAAATGATCTTTTAAAAGCAAAGGCTGATGTTTATCGTTCGCCTGAGAATGGTGATTTTTATGTATCAGCATCTGCGAATGCAAAAAACATTCTTGAGAAAGCAAATATTAAATTGAAATCGGCCAATGCGCCAAGCAATAAACAAAAAATTAATGCTGGAAGAATCGCGATTTGGGATACTTACGGAGGTTCTATGGCTTCTGGTTGGGTACGTTGGATGATGGAGCAATACCATTACAATGCTACAATAATTTATCCGCAAGATATTGATGCCGGGAATTTAAAATCGAAATACGATGTGATTTTATTTGTTGGAGGAGCAATACCAGCGTTGCCAACAGCAGGTTCAACAGGTCGTGGTGGCGGCGGTTTTGGCGCACAAACGGCTCAAAATGTTCCTGAAGAATATAAAAAACAAACAGGCAGAATCACTCCTGAAAAATCAATTCCTCAAATTAAAAAATTTATTGAGGATGGTGGAAATGTAGTTACGATTGGTTCTAGCACAAATCTTGCTTATCATTTAGATTTACCGATTCGGAATGCGATGATGGAAATTGTTAACGGTGTAGAAAAAAGACTTCCTGACGAAAAATACTACGTTCCTGGTAGCGTGCTAAATGTCGAGGTTGATAATTCGCAACCTGCAAACTGGGGAATGGAAAAAGAAGCTGATGTTTATTTTGATAATAGCCCGGTTTTTAAATTAACTGGCGATGCCATTGCAAATGGTAAAATAAAACCTTTAATGTGGTTTAATTCTGCAACGCCATTGCGTAGCGGTTGGGCATGGGGACAAGCCTATCTACAAGATGGTGTTACTGCTTTTGAAGCCAAAATTGGCAAAGGGAAATTATTGGCTTTTGGTCCGGAGATTGCTTTTAGAGCACAAACGCACGGCACATTTAAGTTGATATTTAATCAGCTTTATAAATAAACCAAAAAAAGTCCCGATTCTTATCGGGACTTTTTTCTAATCACTATTTAGCGTAAGGAAAATTTCTTGAAACTTTTCTCATCATATGCTCAACTAAGTCATCTGTTGATGATGTAATGCTATCATTCATTGTTTTAAAGAACCTCCAAAGCAAGTCGCCAGATGCTCCACTATTAAGGGTAAGCGTAAGTGTTCCTGTTCCTGTTTTTCCACCAAAACCTCCAAATAAAACTGCTGAAGCAATTGCTCCTGCTTCGCTTTTGGTTTGTTCTGTCTCAAAACTACCACCAATAACAGCATCGACGCCTAATATCTTTGCAATTTCATCTTTAGTCGATTCATCCAATTTATCAGCAATTCCAGCCTTCTTTAACAAAATATTTGTTTTATCGACATCTTGAAACTCTACTGTGTAGTCATTCGCCTTTCTTAAAAGAAAAGTATACATACTCGATTGAATTGACTTAGACATTGTTTTTTCTTGATCGCGGTTTGCTTCTGCATTGAAGTTCTTAGGCATTTTCTTGTAAGAAATTTTGGTTGCAAAAGGTAAAATCGCTACAACTTTGTGTGTTGCCTTTTCGGCTTTAAGTTTTGGGCTTTCAAAAACTTGTTTAGAGCCTTCGAATTGGGCATTTGCTGCATACGCAGTTGTTACTACTAAGAGTGTTAATAGAAATTTTTTCATCATTAAAATTTGTTTGTTTTCCCAAACATATAAAATTTTATAGATTTTTTTAATGTAAATAAAAACAGTTTGATTTTACTTTTGGCTTACTTTGCTTAAGAAGCAATCGCCTAATTTTACATTATGAAAGTAGAAATCTGGTCGGATATAATGTGTCCGTTTTGCTATATCGGTAAACGTCATTTTGAAAGGGCGATTGATAAGTTACCATTCAAAAATGAAATAGAAGTGGAGTGGAAAAGTTATCAGCTTAACCCTGAGTACCACAATGAAAATAATGAAACCATTTACGATTATTTGTCACGAAGTAAGGGAATGCCGATAGAGCAAGCGAAACAAATGACTAAACAGGTTTCCGACATGGCTTCGAATGCTGGTTTAAACATGAATTTTGATACCAATGTGCCTGCGAATACTTTCAATTCACATCGTTTAATTCATTTGGCCGCAAAACATGGTTTACAAGATTTGGCAGAAGAAAAGCTTTTTGAAGCGCATTTTGTTAGAAGCCTGAATCTTGGTGATGATTTAATTTTAATTCAGCTTGCTGAAGAAATTGGCTTAGATAAATCAGAAGCTGAAGAAGTTTTAAGCGGAAATGAATTTGCTGAAGCTGTTCGATATGATGTTTACGAAAGTCAGAATTTAGGCATTCGTGGCGTTCCTTATTTTGTAATGGATAGAAAATATGGTGTTTCTGGTGCACAACCAGTTGAGGCATTTGAAGATGCTTTGAAACAAAGTTTCACAGAGTGGAAATCAGCGCAGCCTAAAACACAAATCACATCATTAAATAAAAATGACGATGCAGTTTGTGATGAAAATGGTTGCGAGATATAGATAATTTTCCCGCAGATTACGCTAATCAACGTAGGTATATAAAGTTCCGTCATTGCGAGGCACGAAGCAATCTCTTAGGCGAAAAAGATTGCTTCGTGCCTCGCAATGACGATTTTTTTAAGGATTTGGTTTCGACTAGCTTTGAGCCCTTATAGGCCTAAATTTAAAACCTAATGTTTCCCACTCTTCAATGGCGTTAATAAATATTCCAAACCATTAACCCTAATCTCGAACATTGTTGCCATTAAATCTCCAAGTTTTCCCTTTGGGAAACCTTTATCTTTATACCAAAGCAAATAACTTTCGGGGATATTGCAAATTAAATAGCCTTTGTATTTTCCATAAGGCATTTGCATTTTAACTAATTCGAGCAACAATTCAGGGTTCATCTTAATCAATTAGTTCTAACACCTGAATTGCTTCTTCAACATTGTTAATATTGTCAAAAGCAATACGCAATGTGTTTTTAACCTCTTTTAAATTACACATTCGTGGATGATTTTGAGCAAAACCTAAAATTTTGCTAAACGTTTCCGTATCAAAATATTTCGATTGTTTATCATTTAAAAAGTAACCACGCAAAGTGTTTTTCTTAAAACTGATTTTTTCGAAACCTAGTTTTTTACCTAGCCACTGTAGTTTTACTACGCTCAACATCGTTTTAACTTGAGGCGGCACAGGACCAAATCTATCGGCCAAATGCTTTTCAAATATGGCTAAATCCGTTTCGTTTTCCAGTTTAGATAATTCGGTGTAGAGATTATATCGCTCCGTAATATTAGTGATGTAAGCATCCGGAATGTAAAGCTCCAAATCGGTATCAACCTGTGTAAAACCTACAAACGGACGAGCAGGCTCATTTTCGAACAATCCTTTAAACTCCGCTTCTTTTAATTCCTGAATGGCTTCATCTAAAATTTTATGATACATTTCGAAGCCAATTTCGGCGATGAAACCACTTTGCTCTGCACCTAATAAATTTCCGCTACCGCGGATATCTAAATCTCTCATGGCAACATTAAAACCACTGCCCAAATCTGAAAATTCTTCAATGGCACTCAAGCGTTTCCTGGCCTCAGAGGTTAACGTTGAAAGTGGTGGCGATAAAAGATAACAGAAAGCCTTTTTGTTACTTCGGCCTACGCGACCACGCATCTGATGTAAATCGCTTAAACCAAACATATGTGCGTGATTGATGATGATTGTATTGGCGTTCGGAATATCCAAACCAGCTTCAATAATGGTTGTAGCAACCAAAACATCTTTTTCTCCGTTGATGAAATCGAGCATCACATCTTCAAGTGCATCACCATCTAATTGCCCATGGGCGATACCGATTCTGGCCTTTGGCACAAGCTTTTTAATTAATCCGCCAAGTTGTGGCAAATCATTTACCCGGTTATGGATAAAGAAAACCTGTCCGCCTCTATCCAATTCAAACTGTACCGCTTCTTGAATTAATTTATCGTTAAAAACATGTAATTCGGTACTAACTGGCTGCCTGTTTGGTGGTGGTGTACTAATTATCGATAAATCTCTTGCGCCCATTAAAGAAAAGTGCAAGGTTCTTGGAATTGGCGTTGCTGTTAGGGTTAAAGTATCAACATTTACACGTAAAGCTTTCAACTTTTCTTTTGCGGTTACACCAAATTTTTGCTCTTCATCAATAATCATGATGCCGAGGTCTTTAAACTTCACATCTTTGCTTAGCAAGCGATGTGTACCAATCAAAATATCAACCTTACCATCTGCTGCTTCGGCAAGCGTATCTTTAATCTGTTTGTTTGTTTTAAAGCGATTTATATAATCTACCGTAACCGGAAAATCTTTTAAACGCGAAGAAAAAGTTTTAAAATGCTGTAAAGCTAAAATAGTTGTTGGAACCAAAATTGCGGCTTGTTTACCTTCTGCCACGGCCTTAAAAGCAGCACGAACAGCAATTTCTGTTTTACCAAAACCAACATCACCACAAACCAACCTATCCATTGGGTGTGGCGATTCCATGTCTTTCTTTACATCTTGAGTAGCCTTCAGTTGGTCGGGCGTATCCTCATAAATAAACGAAGCCTCTAACTCAGTTTGTAGATATCCATCGGGAGAAAAAGCCGTGCCAGCCTGCGTTTTGCGAATGGCATAAAGCTTAATCAAATCCCGGGCAATGTCTTTAACTTTTTTTTTAGTAGTTTTTTTTAATTTGTCCCAGGCATCGGTACCTAACTTATTCATTTTTGGAACACCACTTTCCTTGCCGCTATACTTCGCGATGCGATTTAGTGAGTTAATGTTTACGTAAAGCAAATCGTTGTCTGCATAAATCAAACGAATCATTTCCTGCACTTTGCCATTAACTTCAACTTTCTCTAAACCTGCATATTTACCAATTCCGTGATCAATGTGGGTAACGTAATCGCCAGATTTGAGCTCCCTCAAATCTTTTAAGGTAATGGCTTGACTTTTCTGATAACCTTTTTTAAGCTTGTATTTATAGTAACGGTCAAAAATCTGGTGGTCGGTGTAGAAAGCGGTTTGAATTTGCGCATCAACAAAACCCTCACGCAACATGCTGTTTATTGGCGTAAACTTGGCGCTTTTATCAATGTCGTCTAAAATGGCATATAAACGCTCAATTTGTTTAGGCGAATCAGTAAAAATAAAGTTAACAATTCCAGCTTTTTCGTTTTCTTTTAAATTGTGAATCAGTAGGTTAAAATCTTTATTAAAAGAAGGTTGCGGACGAGTTTCAAAATCAAAACGATTATCAGTTTGATAAAAAAATTGTTTACCAAATTCAATTATCGGGAAATCCTGAAGGTGATCGCCAAGTAGTTTTTCGTCGGTAAAAGCAAATTTCGGGTCAATCCACTCTGGGTTTTGGGCCTTATCATTTGCCGATAAAGCTTTCCAAAGTTCAACAGCTTTTTTAAAGCCTGCTTTTACAATATCAAGCGTAAATTCTATATCCTTAAACCAAAGTTGGGTATCGGCATCAATGTAATCTAAAATGCTAATATTACTTTCAGTTAAAAACTTAGCCTGCACATTTGGCACAATGGTAAGCGATTTTGTATCGGTAACCGAAAGCTGACTTTCAATATCAAAACTGCGGATGCTTTCCACTTCATCGCCAAAAAACTCAATACGGAAAGGTAAATCCGAAGAAAAAGAAAAAATATCTACAATACCACCACGGATGGAAAACTGCCCCGGTTCGTAAACAAAATCACGACGGTCGAAATCATAATCAATTAAAAATTCATTAATAAAATCGATGCCGAGTTTAGCGCCAACGGCAATTTCTAAAGTGTTTTTTTCTAACGCAGAACGATCGATAACTTTCTCTGCAATCGCTTCAGGATAAGAAACCACTATTTTTCCATATTCTGAATCATGGTTAAGCTCATTTAAAACTTCGGCACGAGCCAAAACATTTGCAGTATCAACTTGGGTAAAATCAAAAGATTTACGGTAAGAAGATGGAAACAATAAAACCTGTTTATCCAGCACGCTTTCTAAATCCGACTGAAAATAAGCCGCCTCTTCCCTATCGGGAAAAACAAATAATAAAGGTTTGTGTAGCAGAAAGTAAGAAGAAAGTGCCACAACGGCATCGGCAGAGCCTACCAATCCTCTTAATTGAATTTTTGGGTTCTTTGCTGCATTTAAAGCTTTTGTAAAGGCAGTAACCCTATCGTCGGTTTTGTATCGGTTTATTAAATCGCGGATGTTCACTAATACAAATTTAAGGTTTATTTATCAATTGGTGTTTTTATAATACAATTAACCATGAACCAGCATTAAGGTTTTTTACATACTTTTGATTTTTAAAACAAATCATCTCAAATCCATGAACTCGAACTCTTCGAATCAAAAAAGTCATTTGTCGTGAATTATTGGCAATTGGTCGAAATAAGGCAAAATCCTGTAACAATATATTTCTAAAGGCCTCTAAACCATATAAATTGATAAATAATGAAATACTTTAAAAGCTTTCCGATAGAATTATTTTTCTGGATTACAGCTTTAGTATTATTGGCAACATCCAATGCTCATGAACATCATTTTACACTTTGCCCACTGGCAAATTTAGGTTTTGAAAGTTGGTGCCCCGGTTGCGGATTAGGCCGATCGATAAGCCATATTTTCCACGGAGAATTTAGCGAAAGTTTTAAACAACATTGGTTTGGTTTTCCGGCGCTGGCAATTATTGGTTACAGAATAATAGTTTTAATTAACAACATAACACAAAACAAGCACACAATATCAAAAATATAGCATTATGGATATTTATCAATCACCTCTAATGTCGTTACCAGGTATAACGCCAGAAGAATTTTCATACTTACAACAAGCAACTACAGGTTTAACCGAGCAACAATTGCGCAACTTTCTGATGGTTTACAGCAGCAAGAGAAAAAACCCATCAGATATGCTAATTTTCTGTATCATCGGTTTATTGGTGGTTCCCGGGTTACAACGTTTCATCATTGGTCAAATCGGAATGGGGTTACTTTACTTATTTACCATTGGCTTGTGTTTTATCGGTTCA
Source organism: Pedobacter aquatilis (assembly GCF_032678425.1). GTDB lineage: Bacteria > Bacteroidota > Bacteroidia > Sphingobacteriales > Sphingobacteriaceae > Pedobacter > Pedobacter aquatilis_B. The sequence continues at coordinate 1,311,506 of NZ_JAVTSG010000001.1, forward strand.
ATAGTAGATATTATTAATCACAAACAACTTGCGTTTGAGCATAACCAAAAAATGGCTTTCGAAAGCTTACAAATGGTTAGAATGGGTGGTTTTCAATAATCAAATATTAAAGCTCAACTAATTTATTGATTAGAAAAGCAACAACAGAACCTTTTTTATTGTTCGTCCCGCTATACATTTCAAGTCCGCACCCGATGAAGAATCGGGTTTGCGGGCTTTTCATTTCTATCGGGTTTAGGTTGCAAGGATTGTTTAAGAATTAAAAGACGATGGTTCGAAATGTCGTCATCTCGATTGAAGCGCAGCGGAACAGAGAGATCTTTGAACATTATGATTCCATTATAAAAGATTTAGCTTCGCTGAGCACTTCGCGGTTCTCGGCTTCGCTCGAAATGACGGCGAATAAATTTCCTCTCAAAAAAGCAGGGTGTCTAAATTTATTTCCTCCTAAACAAAAACCTCAAATTTTCTATCTTTATACCATGAGATTATCAGAAATTACCAATTACCTCGAAAGCATTGCACCGTTAAATTACCAGGAAGATTATGACAATTCTGGTTTAATTGTTGGCGATCCAAATATGGAAATTCGTGCAGCTTTAGTAGCCCTTGATTGTGTAGAGAAAATTGTTGATGAAGCAATTTCAACTGGTTGTAATCTTATCATCACCCATCATCCAATTGTTTTCAAAGGCTTAAAAAAATTCAACGGGAAAAACTATGTAGAACGAGTTGTGTTAAAAGCCATTAAAAATAATGTTGCTTTATATGCAATACATACCAATTTGGATAGTGTGCACACGGGTGTAAATGCCCGAATATGCGAAAGATTGGGTTTAACAGGAATAAAAGTTTTGGCACCAAAATCCGGAATTTTAAAGAAATTGGTAACATTCTGTCCGCAGGCGCAAGCAGAACAACTGCGCCAGGCGCTATTTTATGCAGGAGCAGGTAATATTGGTAATTATAGTGAAACCAGCTTCAATACCAACGGAACAGGAACTTTTAAAGGAAACGAATCTGCAGATCCTTATGTTGGCGAGAAAGGAGTACAGCATCATGAAGCTGAAGTGCGGATAGAAACTATTTATCCGATACAGGCGCAAAGAAAAATTTTGGTCGCACTTTTCGAAAACCATCCTTATGAGGAAGTAGCTTACGATATTTATAACCTTGAAAACAAACATCAACAAGTCGGTTCGGGTATGTTGGGCTGGTTGGAATATGATATGGAAACCTATGACTTCCTCCATATGGTTAAAGATAAAATGAATGCCAAAGTTGTTCGCCATACATCGGTTTTACCTAAAAGGATTAAAAAAGTTGCGGTTTGTGGTGGTTCTGGCAGTTTTCTTTTAAAAGAAGCTATTGCTGCAGGAGCCGATGCATTTATTACTGCCGATTTTAAATATCATGAGTTTTTTGATGCAGAAGAAAAAATCATCATTGCAGACATCGGACACTTTGAAACTGAACAATTTACATCAAATTTATTGGTTGAAATTATTCAGAAAAAATTTACTAACTTTGCAATCCGTTTAACGGAGCAAAATACAAACCCCATAAATTACTTGTTTTAATGGAACAAACCGTAGAACAAAAGCTAAAAGCTTTATACGAATTACAAAATATCCACACAAAAATCGATAAAATCCGTCAGGTTAGAGGTGAGCTTCCAATGGAAGTTGCCGACTTAGAGGACGATGTGTTAGGATTAGAAACCAGAATCCAGAAAATTAAGGCAGAACTTGATGATCTTGAAGATTCTATCGTTACCCGTAAAAACACAATTAAAGATGCGCAAGCAGCTATTAAAAGATACGATTCTCAATTAAAAGAAGTTAAAAACAACCGTGAATACGATGCTTTAACTAAAGAAATTGAAATACAAGGATTAGATATTCAGGTTTCTGAAAAGAAAATTAAAGAACACGGTTTCGAAATTACCTCAAAAACTGAAATTTATCAGGCAGCATTGACTGACTTAGAAGGTAGAAAGAAAGATTTGGAAACTAAGAAAAGCGAATTGGACGTAATTACTGGTGAAACTGAGAAAGAAGAGCAAGCTTTACAGGCTAAAGCTGATAAATCGGAGCCAAATATCGAAGATCGTTTATTAGTTGCTTACAAACGTTTACGCAAAAATGCTGTAAATGGTTTAGCTGTTGTAACTATCGATCGCGATTCTTGTTCAGGATGTTTTAACCAGATTCCACCTCAACGTCAATTAGATATTCGTCAACGTAAAAAAATTATCGTTTGCGAGCATTGCGGACGTATTTTGGTTGATGAGGCTTTAACTCAAGAAGTTGCGGAAGCTTAATCCGAAATAGAAATTTTAAAAAGCCTCGAAATTTTCGAGGCTTTTTTGTTTTTAACGCAAAAACCAATGTAATTGTAGTTATATTTAATTTCGGGAACAATATTTGCTCATAAGCATTAAAATTTACACCCGAATATTATAGCATGACTAAAAGCTTACGATTACTTTTTCTAATCGCTCTCTTAACTCCTTTTTCTGCGTTTTCAAATTTTGATTTTAATGCCAATTGCCTTAATGCTTACAAAAGTATTTTTGAGTTAAAACTTGGTAATGCCAGAGCATACATCTCAACAGAAAAAAAACTTAGACCAAATAATTCGATTATTCCTCTATTGGAAAATTATGTAGATTATTTCGTTCTGATAACATCAGATAGCAAGGCTGATTTCGATAGATTAAAGAGTAACAAATCTGCCCGCTTAGATAAAATTAGTGATGATGATAAAAACTCTCCGTATTATCTTTACGCCCAGGCAGAAATAAATCTTCAGTGGGCTTTAGCAAGAGGTCGTTTTGGAGAGTATTTCAACGCTGCATTAGAAATACGCAGGGCAAATAATTTGCTGCAAGAAAACGCAAAGAAGTTTCCAAACTTTGTGCTTAATACAAAAGGATTGGGCTTAATTAACGCAGTTATGGGCAATTTACCTGATGGCGCTTTAAAAAGTACACTTGCAACATTCGGCATAAAAGGGAATTTACAAAATGGTTTAAATATGTTGGATAGGCTATCTGAAAGCTTGCCAAAAACATCTTACGAGCCATTTTACGAAGAGTTGGTTTTTTATTATTCCTATGTTTTAAGTGATGTTGCGCATAGCCCGTCTGCGTATGCAAAAACCATGAAGTTTACAGAGCGTATTGCCGATTCTAGCTTATTAAAAAGCTATTTACAAGGCTACATTTGCATTAAAACTGGCCACAACGAAGAAGCAATTTCAATTTTGGCAAAACGCCCAGAGGGACCTATTTATCAGCCATTCCCTTATCTGGAATATTTGGAAGGCGTAGCGCACTTAAATAAATTAGACTTGAATGCGGCAAATTATTTGAATAAGTTTTTACAAACGAACAAAGGCGTTAATTACATTAAAGATTCAAATCTTAGATTAGGATGGATAGCACTCTTAAAAGGCGACAGAAGTGGTTATTCATCATATGCAAAGAAAGTTATTGATGGTGGCTACAGCTATTATGATAAGGATAAACAGGCTCAAAGTGAGGCAACGGCTCCAGCTCCACCAGTTGATTTATTAAAAGCCAGGCTACTTTTTGATGGTGGGTATTTTACCAAAGCACTTCAACAGCTTGATGACAAAGAGATTGGAAATTATTCATCTGAAAAGGATAAAACAGAGTTTACTTATCGAATGGGGCGTATTAATGATGATTTAGGTAAAGATGATGCCGCAATTAATTATTATCAATCTACGATAAATCAGGGCAGAAATTTAAAATATTTCTTTGCGGCCAATGCAGCCCTGCAAATGGGTAAGGTTTACGAGAAAAAGGGAAATAAGATAAAAGCGAAAGAGGCTTTCAATACAGCTATCGGCATGAGAAATCATGAGTACGAAAACAGTATTGAAAGCCAGGCAAAAGCCGGGTTAAAACGGCTTAATTAAAATCTATAAACAAAAGCATTGATGTGCATTCCTGCGCCGACAGAAGCAAATACAGCTATATCACCTTTTTTTACTTTATAGCCCTTTACTTGCTCTTTAAGCACTAAATCTAATAAGGTTGGAACAGTTGCAACGCTGCTGTTCCCTAACCATGAAATAGTCATTGGAACAAGGTTCTCAGGTACAGTATCTAAGCCATAAAGTTTAAATAGACGTTTCATTATCGCGGTGTCCATTTTACCATTAGCTTGATGTACAAACACAATGTTTACATCTTCAACACTTAAACCGGCTTTATCAATGGCCTTTTTAATAACCTGAGGCACTTGAACCACTGCAAATTCGTAGAGTTTGCGTCCATTCATTTTAAGATAAAAGTTGCCACTTGTTTCTTCTGGGTGAGAACCTTTGCCCATGGTTAACAAATTGCCGTAGTTTACGGCGTGTGTTTCTGTTTTATGAGCAAGTATGCCTTGTTTAGCATCTGTTTGAGCCTCAAATATTACTGCGCCTGCACCGTCAGAGAAAATCATGCTGTCTCTATCATGTGGGTCGATAATTCTGGATAGTGTTTCGGCACCGATAACCAAAACCCGTTTTGCATCGCCGCTTTTTATAAAATAATCGGCTTGTATTGCACCTTGAACCCAACCTGGGCAGCCAAAAATAATATCATAAGCTACACAATCCGGGTTAAGAATGCCCAATTGTTGTTTTACCTTTGATGCTAACGATGGCAAAACATCAATACGATTACTATTTAATGGAATATCTCCAAAATTATGACAGAAGATGATGTAGTCTAACGTTTCTTTATCAATGCCGGCGTTTTCGATTGCCTTTTCAGCTGCTTTTGCACCAATTTGATTGCTTAATTGATCCGGACAAGCATAGCGTCGTTCAACAATTTCTGTAATCTCAGAGAATTTATGAATGATTTCAGAATTTTCCTTTTCTAAGCGATTACCGTTCTCAAAAAAGACAGAATTTAGAAACTCATTTCCAGAAATTATATTCTCAGGAATATAACTCCCGGTTCCGGTTATTACCGTATTTATTGTTGTGCTCATAATTATAATACCACATACTAAAACGGTATGTAGTATAAAACTATGGTTAATAAATTATAAATGAAAATTTTTTAACTAAAATCATCAATTAAAAAAACAAAAAGCTCTTTTGGGCCGTGTGCACCTAAAACCAACGTTTTTTCAATATCAGCGGTTCTGCTTGGGCCTGTGATATTGCTAATCATTGATGGGATTTGGTTTCCATATTTGTTCTTAAGCATTTGAAAAGCATCTTTCAAATCTAAAACAAGTTGACTGGTTTTAGCAATGACAATATGATGGTGAGGAAAAATACTTAATCTTCTACCGGCTGCGCCTTGATTACTCACCATGACGCTTCCATTTCTGGCAATTAAAGATTCGCACAAAGTGATACCTACTTCTGCTTGGTCGAAATCTTTGTCGGTTTGGTAAAATGGAAATTCATACTTCGAAAGGAAAACCTGCAATTCTGGTTCCCAACAATAAATTTTGCGCCATTTGTACTGGTCAGCGAGTTGAAGCATATTTTCAAAAAAATCAATCCCATCCTCGCAAAAGATAAAATTTCCAGCAACGGCGCTGAGTTGTTCTGCAAATAAAACCTCCAATTCATCCGTGTTTTTTTTGTACAGAGGTGATTCTTCCAAATTTGGATAAGGATTTTCACGCTTTTCTAAAAGCGCTTTTCTTATCTTTTTTAGCATTTGCTCCTTCGCCGTAGTATTGTCTTTCATCAACCTAAAAAAATAAAACCTTGGATGTAGAAATCCAAGGTTTCAAACTTATGCATAAATGTTATTTTTTAAAAGGATTTATTTTTCCGTTAAGCCTCAATAGGAGGAATATTATTTGTTCCGGAACCATGCGGAGTTTCTACTGCATTCTCAGAAACAAAAAGGCGTTTTCCAAAAATGGTTTCTAAATCATCCTTAAACAATACTTCTTTCTCAATTAAAATATCAGCCAGTTGAATTAATTTATCTTTATTTTCTTCCAATAAGTTAATCGCTCTTTGATATTGCCCCTCAATTAAAGCAGAAATTTCTTTATCAATAAGTAAGGCAGTTTCTTCCGAATAAGGTTTGTTGAAATTATATTCGTTTTGACCTGAAGAATCGTAATAAGTAATATTTCCAAGCTTATCATTCAAGCCATAAATGGTAATCATTGCTCTGGCTTGTTTGTTTACTTTTTCTAAATCGCTCAGGGCACCTGTAGAAATCGTATCAAAAATTACTTTCTCAGCTGCACGGCCACCCATCGTAGCGCACATTTCATCAAGCATTTGGTGCGGACGAACGATTAAACGTTCTTCAGGCAAATACCAGGCTGCACCTAAGCTTTGTCCGCGAGGTACAATTGTAACTTTGATAAGTGGTGCAGCATGTTCTAACATCCAACTAACAGTTGCGTGGCCAGCTTCATGAATCGCAATTGCTCTTTTCTCTGAAGGTGTTACAATTTTGTTTTTCTTTTCTAAACCACCAACAATTCTGTCCACGGCATCTAAAAAGTCTTGCTTATCTACCGCAGATTTATTTTTTCTTGCAGCAATTAAAGCCGCTTCGTTACAAACATTCGCGATATCTGCTCCTGAGAAACCAGGTGTTTGTTTCGCTAAAAATTCGGTATCTAAACCTTCTGCCATTTTAATTGGTTTAAGGTGAACTTCGAAAATTTCTTTACGCTCTCTAACATCTGGTAAGTCAACATAAATTTGTCTGTCAAAACGACCAGCTCTTAATAAAGCTTTATCTAAAACGTCAGCACGGTTTGTAGCCGCCAAAATTATAACGTGTGTGTTGGTGCCAAAACCATCCATCTCAACTAAAAGTTGATTTAATGTATTCTCACGTTCATCATTTCCACCCATTACACCATTTTTACCACGAGCACGACCAATCGCATCAATCTCATCGATAAAAATAATACAAGGTGATTTATCTTTTGCTTGCTTAAATAAATCTCTAACACGAGAAGCACCAACCCCAACAAACATTTCTACGAAATCAGAACCTGAAAGCGAGAAAAATGGAACTTGAGCTTCACCGGCAACCGCTTTTGCTAATAAAGTTTTACCTGTACCTGGAGAACCGACAAGCAAAGCGCCCTTAGGAATTTTACCACCTAAAACGGTATATTTTTGAGGATTTTTTAAGAACTCTACAATTTCCTGAATCTCTTCTTTTGCACCTTCAAGTCCGGCAACATCTTTAAATGTTACTTTTAAATCATTTTTTTCATCAAACAATGTTGCTTTTGATTTTCCAATGCTGAAAATCTGACCACCGCCACCAGCACCACCGCCCATTCTGCGCATCATAAATATCCAAAAACCGATTAATAATAATACCGGAAGAATAATACTCAAAAACCAGCTCGCTAATGGATTGCTACGAGTATCTTTTTCTGCAGGAATTTGTTGATCAGCTGGAAGGTTTTTCTGTGTTTCTGCAAGTTTTTTATCTAATGCATCAAAACTTCCTTCATTAAAATAAAAAGTTGGTCCGGTTGCTGAACCGAATGAGTTTTTTGATTTAAAATCTTTATAAAGAGGCTTCTTTTCTAAACTATCTTTTTTGATGAAGACTTCAACTTTAACTAAATCTTCCGATTTATAGGCAACAATGCGTTGAACATCGCCTTTTAAAAGCATTTTAGAAGCAAAATCGTTGTAATCAATTTTCTTAGTCGTATCGCCAGTGAAGAAATACTGTGCGGCTACAATTGCAATAATTATAGCTGCGTAAACCCAAAAAATATTAAATTTTGGTCCTTTTTGGGGTTTCTTAGGAATGTTTGGTAATTTCTTTCCCGGTTTGTTTTCGTTTGTATTTTGATTATCGTTCATTTCTGTTTTTCAAAATTTTGAATGGTTAAGCGCTTTGGTAATTTGTGCTTTCAGCATCGCCCCATAATTCTTCAATGCCATAAAAGTGGCGCTTCTCGGTTTTAAAAATGTGCACAACCACATCAAAATAATCTAATATTATCCAATCTGCCGATTCGAAACCTTCTTTATGTCTAGGATCTGCCTGAGTGGCTTTATATATCTCCTTTTCTACACTATCCGCAATAGCTTTTACCTGCGTACCAGAATTGGCGCTGCAAATAATAAAAAAATCGGCAACAGAGCTGTGGATATTACGAAGGTCTAACCGCACTATATCTTCCCCCTTTTTTTCCTGAATACCATGAACGGCTAACTCAGAAAGGTATGTAGAAAGGTTTACAATTTTCTTTTTTACCATTAAAATGCTTTAATTTTGGAATTAAAATACTATAAATTCAACACTTGCAAAATAACACTTTTTCAACACTATTTGTTGGTCAAAATATCATCAAATTAAAAGAGGTTGATTCTACTAACAATTATTTAAAGAATTTGGCTTCAAATTCCGAGCCATTAACAGAAGGTACTGTAATTATGGCAGACCATCAATTTGCAGGTAGAGGACAACAGAATACAATTTGGCAAACCGAACCATGCAAAAACATTAGTGCAAGTGTATTTTTAAAGCCTGCCTTTTTACCTATCCAAAAGCAGTTTTATTTGAATATTGTGGTCAGTGTGGCCATAAGTGAAGCATTATCTTTTTTTTTACGCCATGAAGTAAATGTAAAGTGGCCTAACGATATCTATTACAAAGGCAAAAAACTTGGCGGCATATTGATAGAAAATTCACTGTCAGGTTCTATTTTAAAATCATCGGTAATTGGCTTTGGTTTGAATATTAATCAAGAACGATTTCTACCAGAATTGAATGACAAAGCCACCTCTGTATTTCAAATTTTACATAAGAATGTTGATTTACAGCTTGTAATGGAAAAAATATTCGTTTATATGGAGAAATACTATCTAAATTTGAAAGCAGAGAAGTATAGTTTTCTTCAGAATGCCTACTTAAAACAACTTTTAAACTTTGAAACCGTCGCCAAATACAAGCAAAACGGTCAGGTTTTTGAAGGAATTATAAAAGGCGTTCGAGAAAACGGTATTTTAGCTATGGAAATTGATGGAGAAATACACGAATTCAATTTTAAAGAAATAGAGTACATACACACAAAATAAACACACAATGAAAAAAATCACCTTGGCACTTTCTTTAGTGCTCTTTACTATTGTGGGCGCATTTGCTCAAATAGAAAGACCCGTAACATGGTCTTACGTTGCAAAAAAAGTAAGTAAAACGGAAGCGGTATTATATATCAAAGCTTCTATTGATGATAAATGGCATATTTATTCGCAAAATGTTAAGAGCGGCGGACCAGTAAAAACAACTTTCGCATTTGTGCCTTCTAAAGATTATAGCCTTGTTGGTAAGACAGCAGAACCTAAGGCAATAACCAAATACGAAAATACTTTTAAAATGAACGTTAGTTATTTTGAAAATCAGGTTATTTTTCAGCAGAAAATTAAATTAAATAAAAGCACAACTGCAGTAAAAGGTAAAGTAGAGTTTATGACTTGTAACGATAGAGAATGTCTTCCTCCGGAAGAAGTTGAATTCAGCATTCCTGTAAAATAAACTTAAGAATAAACAGAAAGAGTTCCGATAATTCGGAACTCTTTCTGTTTAAAGTAAAATCTATATTGATGGTTCTTCAACATTGAACGTTTTCCTTAATTTCGCCATTTCAAAACACACACAATGAAAAAGGTTATATTGTTACTTATGTTTTTTGCGATGCTGACCGCATTGCCGATTGCAAAAGGTAATGCACAAAATCAACAAGACACTGTTACTGCAAGTGTACCTGATGATATTCAATTTACAGAAGTTGGCTCAGCAGAAGATAAAGCTGCGAATAATGAAATAAAAGATTCAGTACCCAAAAACACAACCAAAGCTATTAAAGCCGTTGATGCGCCAAAAGCAGCTGAAACTGTTAAAGACTCACTTTGGACAATTTTTATTGCTGGATTAATTGGTGGCTTTATCGCGTTTTTCTTGCCTTGTATTTACCCAATGGTGCCTTTAACTATAAGTTTTTTTACTAAAAGAGCTGAAACAAAAGGAAAAGGAATAAGAGGCGCAATCATTTATGGCTTATCAATCATTGTAATTTATGTTGCGCTTGGCTTTATCATCACCTTGATTTTTGGTGCAGGTGCTTTAAATGAGTTAGCTACTGATGGCATATTTAACATATTCATATTTGCAGTATTGCTCATCTTTGGTATCTCATTTTTGGGTGCGTTTGAAATTACTTTACCAAGTTCGTTTGTTAATAAAATTGATTCAAAATCAGACTCTAGGGGTTTAGGTGGGATATTTTTCATGGCGGCAACTTTAGCCGTTGTTTCATTTTCATGTACTGGTCCGGTTATTGGTTCTGTGTTGGTTGCTGTAAGTAGCACCGGAGATTACTTAGCGCCAGTTGTGGCAATGTTTGGCTTCTCATTATCATTAGCACTAATTTTTACAGTTTTTGCAATATTCCCAAGTTGGTTAACTTCTTTGCCAAAATCCGGTGGCTGGTTAAATTCCGTAAAAGTTGTTTTAGGTTTCTTAGAAATTGCCTTAGCACTAAAGTTTCTATCAACCGCAGATTTGGCTTACCATTGGGGGATTTTAGACCGCGAGGTTTTCATTTCAATCTGGATTGTTATCGCGTTTATCCTTGGTTTTTATTTGTTAGGAAAAATCAAATTTTCTCACGATAGTGATGTCTCTTATGTGTCAATACCTACATTATTTTTAGGTGGCGCCGCTTTTGCGTTTGCTTTTTACTTAATTCCGGGTTTATTTGGTGCACCTTTAAAGGCGGTTAGCGCATTGGTTCCGCCATTATCTACACAAGATTTTGTAATTGGTCAGGAAAGTGCATCTGCTGCTCCTGCCGTTGCTCATGCAAAAAGGAAATATGCTGATTTCCTTCACATTCCACATAATATTGATGGATTCTTTGATTACGAAGAAGCATTGGCTTATGCTAAAGAAGTTAAAAAACCATTATTTTTGGATTTTACAGGTCACGGATGCGTTAATTGCCGAGAAATGGAAGCCAGAGTATGGTCTGATCCCCGTGTACTGAAAAAATTAAAAGAAGATTACATTGTAGTTTCTTTATATACCGATGATAAAACTGATTTGCCTGAAAATGAACAGTTTGAATCGGTTGTGTTAGGTTCAAAAGACAGCCCGGCGAAGGTAAATACAGTAGGTAAAAAATTTAAACATCTACAAGCTGAAAGATTTAATACGATTTCGCAACCATATTATGTACTTTTGGGTACCGATGAAAAAGAATTAGTAACTCCGCCAATAGGAGTTGAATTTGACATAGAAAAATATTTGCAATATCTCGATAAGGGATTATCGGAATTTGCCAAGAAACAAACAAATGAATAAGATAAAAAACATTGGTGTTTTAACCTCCGGAGGCGATTCTCCGGGCATGAATGCCGCAATTAGAGCTGTAGTAAGAGCTTCAATCTATTACGACATTGAAGTAACAGGTTTTCTTCGTGGATACGAAGGTTTAATCAATGATGATGCTTTGCCAATGGATCGTAAATCTGTTGCAAATATTATTCAAAGAGGCGGTACAATTTTAAAAACGGCTCGTAGCGATGCTTTTAGAACCACAGAAGGCAGACAAACCGCTTACAATAATTTAAAAAACAGAGGCATCGATGCTTTAGTGGTTATCGGTGGTGATGGAACATTCACTGGTGCAAATATCTTTGCGCAAGAATTTGACTTCCCTATAATCGGTTTGCCAGGTACAATTGACAATGATTTAGCTGGAACCGATCTGACCATTGGCTATGATTCTGCAATTAATACGGTTATCGATGCGGTTGATAGAATTAGAGATACGGCCGAATCTCACGACAGGCTTTTCATTGTAGAGGTTATGGGTCGCGATTCTGGATTAATCGCTTTGCGTAGTGGTATTGGTGTTGGTGCTGAGGCGATTATGATTCCGGAAGCAAACATGAATGCCGATGACATTTTACATAAATTAGAGCATAGTCGTAAAGATAAAGCCTCTAAAATTATTATTGTTGCCGAAGGAGATGATACCGGTGGCGCTTTTAAGGTTGGCGAAATTTTACAAGAAAAATATCCGCATTACGATACAAAGGTTTCAGTTCTAGGGCACATTCAGCGTGGTGGAAAACCAAGTTGTATGGATAGGGTTTTGGCCAGCCAATTAGGTGTAGCTGCTGTAGAAGGTTTAATAAATGGCGAGAGAAGTGTGATGGCGGGACAAATGAACCGAGAAATAGTTTTTACTCCTTTCGATCATGCAATTAAACACATTGATGCTGAAAAAGTAAGCTCGAAATGGTTGAAACTGATTGATATTTTATCTTTTTAAAAATAAAAATACTGCAAAAAGAAAAGTCCTTCCCGCACCGGAAGGACTTTCTCATTTATGCTCGGCTTACTCCGAAACAATTTTTTAATCTTCTAAAATTACTGCGGTACCACTAGCCGTAACCATAAGCATGCTGCCGCCCGTTCCAACCGTTTCGTAGTCTAAATCTACACCAACAATAGCATTTGCGCCCATCGCGGCAGCATATTGTTGCATTTCATTAACCGCAATGTCTTTACCCTCACGCAAAACACGCTCGTAAGAGCCAGAACGGCCGCCAACAATATCCCTTATCCCTGCAAACATATCTTTGAAAATATTGGCACCAATAATGGTTTCACCCGTTACCAAGCCAATGTATTTTACTATTTTCTTGCCCTCAACAGAAGGCGTTGTGGTTACTAACATAGTTTCGATTTTTTTGATATTTAGAATATGATTTTCTTAAAATGTTACAATTTTTTTTGAAAAGCTTGGCTTAATGCTATTAGGTTTATTCCGTCCCGCTTTCCGTTTCAATCTTTTGTTAATGTCAGTCTGAGCTTGTCGAAGACCTACATCAAAAGTATTTTCACTTCAATCGGGTTTAATTTCCGCAGGTTTCTACTACTATTTTCGGCAAAATCAAATCGCCAAAAAATAAATTTATGCAATCTCTTAACATTCTGCATCAATAGGTAAAACCTGATATTATGAAAACATCTAAAATCCTACTCATCCTAATTTGCATTTTAGCCCCATATTTTGCCATTGCACAAATGCCAGTACTAAAAGTTCAAGGAGTTAGTAACGAACAAAAAGAAGCTGTAAGTTTAAAAAAACTAAATATCGATGTTCAAATAACTGGCAATATTGCTACGACAGTTATGACTATGACTTTCCATAACGGCACAAACCGAATTTTAGAGGGCGAGTTAACATTTCCAATGCCAGAAGGGGTTACGGTTAGCAGATATGCGCTTGATATAAATGGTAAAATGCGTGAAGCCGTTCCGGTAGAAAAAGCTAAAGCTACAGAGGTTTTCGAAAGTATCGAACGCCGTCGGGTAGACCCAGGTTTGCTTGAAAAAGTAGAAGGTAATAATTTTAGAACAAGAATTTATCCATTACCTGCAAATGGAAATAGAACCATAATTATCGGTTACGAAGAAGAATTAAAGTTTAACAACGGTAATGCATTACGCTACCATTTGCCATTAGATTATAATCAAGCAATCGAAAATTTTAGTTTAAAAACCACCGTTTTCGAAAGTGTTTTAAAACCCGAGCTAAGCGAACAGCCAGATGGTAAATTCGACTTAAAAGCAAATGGAAATACCTATGTTGGCGAGATAAATAAAATCAATTATCAGCCAAAAAATGGTTTAACCATTAACTTGCCAAAGCGTAATGATTTGCCCGAAGTACAAATGCAAAAAGCTTCAAATGGCTATTATTTCCTAGTTAATGTTTTCCCTAAAACCCAAAACAAATCAAAACAGTGGGGAAATCATATTGGCTTAATTTGGGATAATTCATTAAGTGGATTACAACGCGATACCAAAAAGGAAATAGAATTGCTTGGTTTAATAATTGCTCAGAAAAGGAACTTAACAATAAGTCTTGCTACACTTAATAATCAGTTTAAAAATACGGGTACATTCATTATTTCAAATGGAAGTTGGACCAAACTAAAAGAGGCATTAGAAAAAATTGTTTATGACGGTGGCACCAACTTTAGTTCGGTAAATCAACAATCGCTTCAGGCTGATGAATACATTTTGTTTAGCGATGGCCTTTCAACTTTTGGGAAAAATACAATCGCAATAAATAAACCTATTCATACAATAAATACATCTTCGAAAGCAGATTATAGTACGTTAAAATACATAAGCCTTAAAACTGGTGGGCAATTTATAAATCTGAATTCGAATTCTACCAAAGAAGCATTTGAAGAATTAAACCAACAAAATTTGCAGTTTTTAGGCATTAAAAATGGTTCAGATGTTCGCCAAACTTATCCGTCAATTCGGGCAAATGTAAATGGTCACTTCGCCATAGCCGGAATTTTAAATGGATTAAATACCGAAATTACGCTCCAGTTTGGCTACGGAAATACAGTAGTTTCCGAGCAAACAGTAAGATTAAATGGAACTGAACATGCTTTAAATAGTATAGATGTGAGTAGAGTTTGGGCGCAAAAGAAAATCGCCGAAATGGATATTCAGTACGAAGCGAATAAAGATGATATCAGTGTTTTAGGTAAGCAGTTTGGAATTGTAACCAGAAATACTAGTCTAATTGTTTTAGAAAATCTGGATGATTACTTACGTTATGATATCACGCCCCCGGCAGAATTAAGAGCGCAATATGATATTGTTTTAAAGCAACGCAGAGCGGATATTAAAGAGCGAAAAACAGATTTATTAAACGCTGCGGTTGCAATGACAAAAGATTTAAAAACATGGTGGAATACAAATTTTTACTACAAAGAGCCAACTAAGAATATAAATGATTATCCAACGCCAATAAGAGATGCAGTTGCAACAGAGCGGGTTGTTATAAACAATCCTATTGCAACGCCCGCTCCACGACCAGTAAGTACGCCACCAGCACCACCACGAGCTGAAAGCGCCGTAGCAGCAGATGAAAAAGACCAATTAAATGAAGTAGTTGTAGTCGGTTACGCTACACAACGAAAAATTCTTCAAACTGCAAGTTCGACTGTTGTACGTTCTCAAGCTATGAGCAATACTAGTTTCGCATTGCAAGGAAAAGTTGCCGGTTTATCTATTAGTGATAAGCGAAAGGCAGTTCCCGAATCTCAGCCAGCCATCATTATCCCTGAGTTTAAAAGTGATAAAAATTACATGAAGAATTTAGTTGGCAAACCGGATAGCGCTTATCTGGCTTACCTAAAAATGAGACCAGATTATATTACTACGCCGATGTTTTATTTTGATGTAGCCAATTGGTTTTACCAACAAAATGATAGCGTAAGGGCTTTAACAATTTTAAGCAGTATTGCCGATTTAGACTTAGAAAACGCCGATTTATATAAAACATTAGCTTATAAATTAAAACAAACCGGTAATTATGCTGATGAAATTTTTATCACTGAAAAGGTTTTACAATGGCGACCAATGGATGCGCAAAGCTATCGGGATTATGCTTTGGCTTTGGCCGATGCTGGTCAGTACCAAAAAGCTTTGAATAACTTATATAAGGTTTTAACACAAAGTTACAATTCGCAAATTGCCAATAGAGACCAGGGAATAGAAGAAATTGTAATTGCTGAGATTAATAACTTAATCTCAAAACATGGAAACAAACTAAGCTTAAAAGATATCGATAAAAGATTAATTCAGCCTCTGCCTGTCGATGTACGTGTTGTACTAAACTGGAATAAAAACGATACCGATATCGATTTATGGTTAACCGACCCAACCGGAGAAAAAGGTTATTATGGGAACAACCGTACAAAGATTGGTGGAAGAATTAGCAATGATTTTACTGATGGATATGGCCCTGAGCAGTTTATGATTAAAAAAGCGGTAAAAGGAAAATATAAAATTGAAGTTAATTATTACGGCGATAGGCAAATAAATATCAGCGGACCAACAACTGTAACGGCCGAAATTTATACACATTATGCATCAGGCAAACAACAGCGCAAAGTAATTGTATTGCCAATGACTGCCGATAACAGAAATGGGAATTTAGTTGGCGAATTTAATTTTTAGTACTATTCGTCATTGCGAGGTACGAAGCAATCTTTCGGTTAGAGATTGCTTCGTGCCTCGCAATGACGAGTAATCGAATATGTAAGGTTAATTAAAGCAACAACTTAGCAACATCCTGCCAACTATTTACCCTTTCGTATTCGGTAATAAGTAAATTATGTGGCGAAGTGTATAACAAAGGGCGACCTTTAAAATTCACAAAGTTTTTAATACGATCATCAATCAAAACATCAACTTCAACAATTTTATTTCCGCAAAACATAATGTGTTGCCAATCTAAAAACGGAAAGTGTTCCGCAAGCCAATCGTATTTATCTACTAATGAATTTCTAAATTCCATTGCCGCCGAAACAATGTAAACATCATATTTTTCTTGCAAAGCCCTAATGACCTCCTGGCTATCCGGAATTACGGCTAAGTCGCGGAAAAATCCTGGCTCATTAATATATTCAAACCATTTTTGATTAACATCTTGTGGGATTTGCATGAAAACTTCGTTGCCAGGTTCGATCTCTAAATCAAGCGGCACGCCAAAATCGCGATTATAAAGTTGTATAAATTTAGGGATGACATCTGCAATAACTTCATCCATATCAATGGCAATTCTATCCATGTTGTAACAGCTAATATTTGTGTGGCAAATATCTTCAAAACAAAGAAATTAAACTATGTTTTTAATTTACAGTATTTTACTTATCTTTGCGTCCCCGCAGCACGAAGCTCCGGGAACTATGTTGAATACATAAATAAAATTGAAAAATGGCAACTAAAATCAGATTGCAAAGATTCGGTAAAAAAGGGAAACCTTTTTTCCACGTAGTGGTAGCAGATTCTCGCTCTCCACGTGATGGTAAATTCATTGAGCGTTTAGGTTCATACAACCCAAACACCAATCCTGCAACCATCGAAATTAATTTCGAAAAAACTTTAGCTTGGGTTAACAGTGGTGCACAACCAACTGATACCGCTCGTGCTATCCTTTCTTACAAAGGTGTTTTGTACAAAAAACACTTAGAAGGTGGTGTTAAAAAAGGCGCTTTAACTCAAGAACAAGCAGATGCTAAATTTGCTGAATGGTTAGATGCAAAAGCTGGTAAAATTTCTGGTAAAACAGAAGGTTTAGCAACTTCTAAAGCAGATGCTCGTAAAGCAGCTTTAGTAGCAGAAGCTAAGAAAAAAGAAGATAGAGCAGCAGCAATTGCAGCTAAAAATGCACCAGTTGCAGAAGAAGTTGTTGAAGAAGAAGCTCCAGCTGTTGAAGCTGAGGCTACTGAAGAGGCTCCTGCAGCAGAAGCAACTAAAGAAGAAGGCGCAGAATAATTTAATTTATTTTGATGCAAGAAATAGCGTTTCGAATTTCGGAACGCTATTTTTATTTAAACGAAATTCCAAAAATGTGCCCGTCATTGCGAGGAACGAAGCAATCTCATTTACAAATAATTCTTTGAATGAAATTGCTTTAGCTGATTAAGCTTGCGAAAAAAGCAAGTCTGACATGAAACAATAAAAAACAGTTTTTAATCAGCTTTGCAATAACGAAAAACAATAAGCTTTATGAAACACGAAGAAGCATTTTACATAGGTTACGTTACCAAAACCAGGGGTTTAAAAGGAGAGGTTCAAATATTTTTTGAGTTTGATGAATACGAACAGCTCGATTTTGATATCCTTTTTGCAGATATGAACGGTAAATTAGTACCTTACTTTGTAGCATCTGCAAAATTACAAGCCAATAAAACAGGCTATTTTAATTTTGATGATGTTGATCATATCGATAAAGCACAGCCATTATTAAAAAAGAAGCTTTACTTGCCGCTTGATAAAATGCCAGAACGTAATGGCGATGAGTTTTTCTACACAGATTTGAAAGGTTTTTTAGCTGTTGACGAAACTTTAGGCGAGTTGGGCGAAATCGTTGAGGTAAATGAATATCCACAACAATTTGTGGCAACGGTTCTGTATAAAGAAACTGAAATTCTTTTTCCTTTGAATGAAGATTTTATTGTGGAAATTGATGATGAAGAAAAAATTCTAACGCTTGATTTGCCAGAGGGCTTACTCGATGTTTATCTAGAAAAATAAATTAAGAATATTTCTTTGTTGAATCATTTAGACCTTAAGCGCCTCAACACATCCACCTTTTTACATCTTCCATTTTCCATATATTTGCACCATGCGTTTCGATATTATAACTGTTCTTCCGGCATTGCTAGAAAGTCCTTTTGCACATTCTATTTTACAGCGAGCACAGAAAAAAGGTATTGCAGAAATTGTGGTGCATAATCTTCGCGATTACGCTACAAATAAGCAAAAAAGTGTTGATGATTACCAATACGGTGGTGGTAGCGGAATGGTGATGAGTATTGAGCCATTCGCTGCTTGTATAGAAAAACTTCAGACTGAAAGAACATATGATGAAATCGTCTTTATGAGTCCGGATGGCGTTACACTTAACCAAAGCACGGCTAATGAGCTTTCTATTAAAAAAAATATCATCATTCTATGTGGGCACTATAAGGGCATAGATCAGCGCATTCGCGATATTTATGTAACCAGAGAAATTTCTGTAGGCGATTATGTTTTAAGTGGCGGAGAATTGCCTGCAGCAATAGTTGTAGATGCAGTTGTTAGGTTAATCCCTGGTGTGCTAAATGATGAAACTTCAGCCTTGTCTGATAGTTTCCAGGGAGAGCTTTTAGATGCGCCAGTTTACACGCGTCCGGCTGATTGGCGAGGGCATAAAGTGCCCGATGTTTTGTTAAGCGGACATGAAGCTAAAGTTAATGAATGGAGACACGAACAGGCTTTAGAGCGTACCAAACAACGTCGTCCTGACCTTTTGGAATAGAAGCATTTAGCCCATTCTATTGTGGATTTCATAAAGATTGTGGAAAAAATAAAAATTACTTTTTTTTATAAAAAAAAATCCCTAATATTGCAATCCGATTTTCACGGGTTGAAATATCGATTTAATAGCTTAAAATCATGGATTTAGTAAAATTTGTTGAAGAGCAGGCCATCGCGAAAAAAGATTTTCCTGCGTTCAAGTCTGGCGATACAGTGAGCGTACACTATAAAATTCGCGAAGGTAATAAAGAACGTATTCAGATTTACCAAGGTGTTGTAATTCAACGCAACAGTGCTGGTGCAAACGAAACTTTCACAGTTCGTAAAATCAGCAACAGTATTGGTGTTGAGCGTATTTTCCCTATCAATTCTCCAAACATTGAAAAGGTAGAAGTTAATAGTTATGGTAAAGTTCGTAGAGCGAAATTATTCTACTTACGTGCTTTAACTGGTAAAGCTGCTCGTATCAAATCTTTAAGAAAATAATATTCTTTAGAATAAGATATAGCCTTCACGATTAATTTCGTGGAGGTTTTTTTGTTTATAAATTTGTTTTATGTTGGATTCTGCATTTTTCGACCAGGTTTTCTGGGGTAATACTGTAAAGGCATACTTCCTTTTCGGAGGCATTCTTTTATTTGGATTAATATTTAAGCGAATTGTTTCGAAACTTTTGAGCAAGCTTTTGTTTAAGCTTTTTAAAAAATTTTCGCAACAATCGCATGATGAGGCTTTTGTTGCCTTATTGGTAAAGCCTATAGAAACTTTCATCCTGCTTTCAACATTATATCTTTCTATTAACCAACTTAAGCATCCGTTAGAAGTTGCACTGTTTCATTACAACAAATTAGTTGGGAAAGTTAAAGAATCAATTCCGGTAAGTATTGGCGATTGTATCGATAGGATTTTCCTCTTTATGATAATCTTATCAATATTTTGGATCATTTTGAGAATTATCGATTTCATCAGTCATGTTCTGCTTTTCAAAGCCTCACTAACAGATAATAAATCTGACGATCAACTTGTACCTTTTCTTAAAGAACTGTTTAAAACCATTGTTATTTTCATAGGCTTTTTTACACTTCTAGGCTTTGTATTTGAAGTTAATGTATTAACGTTGATAACTGGACTTGGAATAGGTGGTATTGCCATTGCTCTCGCTGCTAAAGAGAGTTTAGAAAACCTAATTGGTTCATTCACCATATTTCTTGATAAGCCTTTTGTAGTTGGCGACTTAGTTAAAGTTGATGGCGTGGAAGGAACAGTAGAAAAAGTGGGTTTCAGGAGTACAAGAATCCGTACATCAGAAAAAACAATGGCAACTATCCCAAACAGGGGAATGATTGATGGCGTTTTAGAAAATTTATCGCTTAGAAACTCTAGAAAGGTTGGCTTTACCATTGGCTTAACTTACGAAACCAACGCAGGTTCAGTTAAAAATATCGTTTCTGAAATTGAAAGTTATATTACAGAGCGAGAAGGAACTGCAGATATAAACGTTTCATTTAAAAATTTTGGCGAGTCTGGTTTAAATATCGAGATTTCTTATTTCGTTACGATTTTAAGCTATGCTGAATTTCTTAAAATCAGACAGGAAATCAATTTGGAAATTATGGATATTGTGATGCGAAATAAATCTGATTTTGCTTATCCAACGCAAAGATTAATCAGTGATGTTCCTTTAGCTAACCGTGATAAAGAAGTTGGTAATGATGCAATGGATTAATTTTCCATCGAAATAATACTTCATAAAAAAGGCCGATTTGAATCATCAAACCGGCCTTTTTTATTTTAAGAATATTTTTGATTAACTTAAAGTCGCAAGGGTTGTTATTCCACCTTTAACAACCTGATTAAGTTCTACATTAACTTTTGTTCCTACCGGAAGAAAAACATCAACGCGTGAGCCGAATTTGATAAAGCCAAATTGTTCTGTTTGTTTAACATTGTCGCCCTCTTTTACGTACCAAACAATTCTGCGGGCTAATGCGCCTGCAATTTGACGGAATAAAATTGATGTACCGTTTTTATGTTCTACAACAGTTGTTGTGCGTTCGTTTTGTGTAGATGATTTAGGATTCCACGCTGCCAAATATTTGCCTGGATGGTATTTAAAAAATTTTACAACACCAGAAACTGGGTTACGATTAATGTGAACGTTAACTGGCGACATGAAAATAGAAACCTGTAAACGTTTATCCTTAAAATATTCGCCTTCTTCCGTTTCTTCAATTACGACAATTTTACCATCTGCCGGGCAGATTACCAGGTTTTCTCCAGAAGAAAAACTACGACTTGGATTGCGGAAAAACTGCAATACTGTTAAAAATAAAACCGCAGAAAGTATGTATATAAACCAACGTAACCAAGTTACATCGTAATATTTGTAATCAACAAAGGCGTTGAGGATAAAAACAAATAGTACCGTTAATGCGATTGATGTGTAGCCTTCTTTGTGTATGGTCATTTTACTAAAATTATAGCGCAAAGGTGCGAAAAATAAATTAATGTAATTGGAAATTATTCGCCTGTTGCCCGGTAAATATCTGTTAGGTTTCGTCCAAGTCCATTGTAATCTAAACCGTAACCCACCACAAATTCATTTGGAATTTCGAAGCCAATATAATCCAAACCTTCAATTTGATATTTAAGTGCGGCTGGTTTGAGTAATAGGGTGGCAACTTTAACCGAAGCCGGATTTTTATCTTTTATGGTTTTTAAAATGTGGGTTAGGGTTAAGCCGGTATCCACAATATCTTCAACAATTACAATATCTCTTCCCTCTAAATTATCTGGCAAACCGATAAGTTCTTTAACACTGCCAGAGCTTTCAGTTCCCTGGTAAGATGCAACACGCATAAAAGCAACTTCGCATGGCACATCAATTTCTTTTATTAAATCGGCCATAAATAGGAAACTTCCATTTAGTACACCAATAAATAATGGGCATTTTCCTTCGTAATCTACATTCATTTGAATGCCCAAAAGTCTAGTGCGTTTATTTAATGTGTCGTTCTCTAAAAAAATTTCAAACTCCTTATCTTCTACTTTTATTTTATGCATTTTATATTGTAATGTTAAAGGTTTCAGTCCCTTAAATTTGGCTATTGTCCGTTTTCAAGTTCTCTCTCTTTTCTTCGCTGTTCCCTTCGCTCCTGCCTTAATTGTTTTTTAGTTTTCGTTGTATCAGCGGGTTTAACTACCGCGGTATCTTTTTTTGCGCCGCCAAAAATACGATCGAAGAGGTTTTTATTCTTATCCTGCATTATGATTTGCGGCATTTCACTGTCGTCATCATCAAAAACAGTTGTATCAACAACGGCGGTATCAGGTGCTAAATATTGTCTTAAACCCTCACGTAAACGAACATTATAGAATCCGTATCCGGAAGTGTCGGATGGCGTTAAACCTCGTCTGGCCATAATATTTCCCATAAACCTGAAATAGTTGTACATATAAGGTTTAAGACTGCCATCGGCCATAAATTTGTACATTGAAGCTTTTGGTTTCGGTACAATACTGGCTAAAAATAAGCCATCACCAATGGTTAAATCGGCTGGTTGTTTGCCGAAATAATATCTCGAAGCTTCCCCGATTCCATAAATGTTTTGGCCAAGCTCCATAATATTAAAATAAACCTCTAACATGCGCTGTTTACTTACCAGATGATTGTGTTCAATCAACCAAACAATTAGAATTTCTTCCGCTTTACGGGCTAAAGTTTTCTGGCGACTTAAATAAACATTTTTAACCAATTGCATGCTGATTGTACTGCCGCCACGCTTAAATTTTTTCTCTTTATAATTTACGGCCATTGATTTTCGGATAGATTCTTCAACAAATCCGTTGTGGGTAAAAAACGACGGGTCTTCTGCTGTTAATACAGAATTGATGAAATTTTTTGAAATCGAATTTAGCGGAGTAAAATTTGGATTTGATGGGCCGATGGTGATGTCACGCATTGGCTTCCCGTATTCATATGGTGTGTAAACAAAAGGGCTGTTAATTTTCTGCAGGTTGGTTTTACCCCATTGTAAAATTTTAAAATCAACAGGTGTTAAAGTCGAGCTGAAACGAACGCTGTCCGGAATTTTTGTATCTAAGTAAAAATTCAAATTGTACTTAACTTTGCCTTGAACCCTTAATCCATCTAAAGATTCGAACAGTCCTTGTGGAAAAGCATCAAAAATCGCTTGAGCTTCTTGTTCCTCAGCATTTAATTTTAACTCGTAAATTTTATCTTTTCCTAAAGTATATTTTACAAAAGGATGAATAGAGGCATTTTTCAAGTATGCAGTTGAAGTACTGTCTAAGGCGATGTAATTCGGCCCAACCAAAACATCTGCATCCAGTTTGGCACTTTCAACAATGATATCATTCGAGGCAATTCGTGGCTGGTTTATCAACATATTTTTAACCGACCAAGAGCCTGAAATTTTATAATCGTCGCCACTATATTTGGCGTTTTTGAGCTCAGTTTGTAAAGTATCAAAACTCAGTTTTGCATGTAACTTATTATTTAGGTAAGGTAGCTCGAGTTTTTTGCCATCAGCGTAAGATGTAAAGCTTAATTCCTTGCTTCCAGGATCAACATAACCATCAATATGCCAAGTAGATTCTCCATTATTAACATCAATAGTCGATTTTAAATCGCCGCCATCAATTTTTGCTTCAGTTGCAAAACTTAGCTTCGCTGTATCGTGATCATTGAATTTAAAAACCATGTTTTTAACATCCATATCATCAGGGATTTTATACAAAACCTCGTTTAAAACATTGCTTGCAATATCGGCAAGGTTAACTTTTCCCTTGGCTTCGGTACTGTCTTTCTTTTTTCTTTTTAAAATGAAATCAATATTGGTTGTTGAATCTTTAAGCACAACACTTACAAAGCCATCATTAAGTTTAATCTCCGATAACTTAACGTTTCCAAAGATTAATGGAAATAACTTAACGCCAATACTTAATTCGTTGATGTTTGAAAGCGTATCTCTATCCTTAGGCACAACAGAAATTGCAGTCATTTTTACAGTGCTTAAACCTGTAAAACCAGCGCTACCAATTTTAACATCAAGATCATAATCTTTATTTGCCTTCGCTATGGCTTTAGCGACCATTTTCTTGAGTAGGGCTTCTCTTTTACTATAAGCAACCGCCCCTAATGCAATACAAACAATAAAAAAAACACCTAAAACCCAGGCGCCAATTTTTAAATATTTTTTTGGAATGTTAATTTTCGGTATCTGCATACAGTCGTTAAAATGGTTAATTGCTTAAACGTAACAATTAAATGTTTATTTCGTGTTAAAATTACAGTTAAAAACCCTAAATAAAAGTATTTATGGCGATGTTTTGTTAATTTTGAATTTAAATTAATCAGATGCAAATTAGCCCACAACAAGTATTAGATGCGCTTAAAAATGTAGAAGATCCAGATCTTAAAAAGGATTTGGTAACCTTAAACATGATTAAGGATTTAAACATCGTTGATAAACAAATCAATTTTACGCTTGAACTTACTACACCGGCATGCCCAATGAAGGATATGCTGAAAAATGCCTGTACAAACGCAATTAAACATTTTGTAGATGCAGAGGCAGAAATTTCTATAAACATAACCTCAAGAGTTACGCAACCTGTAAATTCATCATCGTTAGATAACATCAAAAACATCATTTTAGTTTCATCTGGTAAAGGCGGGGTTGGTAAATCTACTGTATCTAGTAATCTGGCAGTTACATTGGCTAAAGATGGTGCAAAGGTTGGTTTAATTGATGCAGATATTTATGGACCATCTGTACCTACAATGTTTGATTTAGTAGATGCAAAACCCGGTGCCGAAGAAACGGCTGATGGCAAAACTAAAATCATTCCGATTGAGAAATATGGTATTAAGCTACTTTCACTTGGTTTTTTTGCAGACCCTGGGCAGCCTGTGCCTTGGCGTGGTCCAATGGCATCAAACGCGGTAAAGCAATTATTTAATGATACAAACTGGGGCGAATTAGATTATTTAATTGTTGATTTACCTCCGGGCACTGGCGATATTCACATCACCATTACACAAAGTTTTCCAATTTCTGGAGCGGTTGTAGTTACTACGCCTCAACAGGTTGCTCTTGCCGATACACATAAAGGTTTGGCGATGTTCCGCATGCCAGGCATAAATATTCCAATTTTGGGCGTTGTTGAAAACATGTCGTATTTTACACCTGCAGAATTACCAGACAATAAATATTACATTTTCGGTAAAGGCGGCGGAACAATTTTAGCCGAACGTTTCGATGTTCCATTTTTAGGTGAGATACCAATTGTACAAAGTATTGCAGAAGCTGGCGATAGCGGAAAGCCAGTTGCTTTAAACCAAAACCCATTGATTGAAGAAATTTTTGGAGATATTGCAAGTAAAATTGCACAGCAAATATCCATCAATAATGCGCAAATGGCGAATTGCTAAAAAATTACTATTTTTATACCTTAAAAAACAAATAATGAATTTAACAGAGCAAGTAGAACAGGCATTGGAAACTATCAGGCCATATTTAAAGGCTGATGGGGGTGATGTTTCTGTTGAAGAAATTACATCAGATGGAACAGTAAAACTTAAGCTTTTAGGTAACTGCGGTTCTTGTCCGATGAGTTTCATGACCATGAAATCGGGCATTGAACAAGCAATTATGAAGGCTGTTCCTGAAATTACTTCAGTTGTTGCGGTAAATATGGCCGAACAAGATTAACAATATTTAACAAGCAGATTTATTTTTTAAAATTACATTTGTCTTAATGAGATATTGTGTTGCCCTAATTTGTCTTCTTTTTTCCGTAACCGCATTTGCACAACAAAAGCCGGCTCAGGATAAATTGATTCAATTTTCTGGTATAATTACAGATATCGATAGTACAAATGTAATTCCATATGTAACCATGACTAATCTTTCTGCCAACAGCAAACGTGTGGCGGCAGATTATCGGGGTTATTTCTCTTTTATCGTAAATCCTGGTGATACCATTCTTTTCACAGCGATTGGTTATAAAAAATTCTCGACTATTATTCCACAAAGTACGCCTGATAGCAAATACACGATTATGGTAAAGCTAAAGGCCGAGGTTATTAATTTGCCAACGGTTAGGGTTTTCCCTTGGGCGACTACTGAAGAATTTACCAAGGACTTTCTATCGATGAAAATTGCTGATGATGATATGGCAATTGCAAAAAGAAACCTTTCCCGTTCATCCATAAACGGCATGATTCAGGCTTTACCGCGTGATGCACAAGAAATTGGCAGTCAGAATTACCGATACAATTTTGACAGGATGATTAATAAAAACATGGTGCAAACCAATCCATTGTTAAATCCATTTGCCTGGGGCAAATTAATGCAATCTATCTTTGATGGTGATAGAAGTCGTAGCGAGAATGAATAAATAATCGTCATTGCGAGGCACGAAGCAATCTTTTTTAGGAGATTGCTTCGTGCCTCGCAATAACGGAGCAAAAAAAAGGGAAAACGTTTCCATTTTCCCTCTAACATCTTCCATGTAAGTTTATCTTCTCTTACTCTTATTCGGAAATTTCATTTTATAATCTGTTTTGATATTTCCTTTAGAAATTGCATCTAACTTGCTTTTTAACATCGTTTTACGCAAAACACTCACTTTATCAGTAAACAGTTTTCCTTCAATATGATCGTACTCATGCTGAATAACGCGGGCTGCTAAACCATCTACATCATCTGTATGTTCAACAAAGTTTTCATCTAAGTAGTTGATTTTAATATTTGGCTTGCGGGATATATTTTCGCGAATATCAGGAATACTTAAGCAACCTTCGTTGAAAACCCAAGGTTCGCCTGTTTCTTCTACAATTTCAGCATTTATAAAAACCTTTTTGTAGCCAGCAGAGCCATCTTCATCTTCTCCAGTATCAACAATAAATAAACGGATAGGCAAACCGATTTGAGGCGCCGCAAGCCCAACACCATTTGCGTAATACATGGTATCGAACATATCGCTAATCAACTGTTTCAGTTCAGGATAATCTTTATCAATATCGGCCCCTACCTTTTTTAAAACCGGATCGCCGTATGCTACTATTGGTAATTTCATTATGTGTAATGTTTTTCAGATTTATTATCTGAGGACTATTTTCAACGATTTGTCAGTCTGAGCTTGTCGAAGACTTGTAAAGTTTTGGCCCTTCGACAAGCTCAGGATGACAAGGCCGTATAATTTAACTTTACAAAAGTAACAATTATTCCAGTATTGGACTGAAAGTAAAAATATTCAATTGTTCTGGTGCTAAAACTTCATCAACAATTTGAGCCAGTTCATTCGTTTTAACATTGTTAATTTTTTCGAAAACCTGCTCTAATGAATCAATTTTATTATGGTCGATTAAGCTTTTTGCCATCGAAATGATTAACCCAATTCTGTTTTCCTCTCCCAAAGCAATTTGTCCGATAAATTTGTTTTTTGCCTTTTGCAACTGTATTTCGTTCAGCGGATTATCTTTTAACTTTTTCATTTCTTTAAAAATTAGAGATAATGCCTTTTGATGTTTTTCCTTGTCTGTTCCGAAATAAATCGAAAATATTCCGGTATCACTTAATGGCGAAAAACTCGATTCGATTGTGTAAGCAATTCCGTATTTTTCTCTTATCTGTAAGTTCAAAATAGAACTCATGCCATTGCCACCAAAATAATTATTGAGCAGCATTAAACCAGCCTTATTTTTATGGTATGTAGAGTAGGTTTGTGCGCCTAAAATGCAATGCGATTGCATGATTGGCTTGTAAATGTTCGTTGTTGTGGGTTTTAAATTTTCGGGTTGTATTCTGTTTTGTGTCGGTGTATTTTCCTTAACATCGGCAAAGTGTTTAGCGCCTTTAGTTACAACACTTTTCAAACTGTAGTTGCCTAAAACTGCAATCACAATTTCATTTGTACGGTAATTTGCCTTTCTGAAATTAATTACATCTTCACGCGTAAAATTATTAACCGAATCTGTTGTGCCTAAAATATTATTACCTAATGCATTTCCGGCAAAAAGCATATCCTCAAAGTCGTCATTAATGGCTTCTTCAGGTTGATCTAAGTATGAAGCAATTTCATCAAGAATTACGCTTTTTTCCTTATCCATTTCCTCCTCCGGAAAAGTTGAATGAAAAATGATATCGTTAAAAAGCTCTAAAGTTCTATCTAAATATGGATTTAAAAATGAAGCATGAACGCAAGTATATTCTTTGGTTGTGTAAGCGTTTAAATCTGCACCAACGCTTTCTAGGCGATTTAAAATTTGGTTGGTGCTGCGTTTTTCAGTTCGCTTAAAAATTAAGTGTTCGATAAAATGTGCCAATCCGGCTTTACCTTCCGGCTCATCCCTTGAACCCGTGTTTATGATAATGCAAGCATGTGATATGGTAGAAGCCGAAGGTACATGCATAATGCGGATGCCATTCGGTAAGGTATGAACATTGTATTCCATTGGTGGGCAAAGATACGGCTAATTGACTATAATGCTGTTGCTTTGCATATAGCAATTGTAAAGTCAGTTTCAATTTACGAAAAAAGCCGTTTAAAGAAAATTCTCTAAACGGCTTTAACAATTAGGTCAATTTTATTTGTTGATGCCTTCTAAAGCAAATAAAAATGCCCATCTAAGCGATACATCTTTTAAATAATCGAAGCGACCAGATGCACCACCGTGTCCAAATTCCATATTGGTTTTAAGCAGAAGCACGTTTTTATCGGTTTTGGTTGCACGTAGTTTTGCAACCCATTTTGCAGGCTCGAAATACTGTACCTGACTATCGTGCAAACCTGTTGTAACCAACATATTTGGGTAAGCTTTTTTCTCTACATTTTCGTAAGGAGAATAGCTTTTCATATAATCATAAGCCTCTTTTTTCTTTGGATTTCCCCATTCATCAAATTCATTTGTGGTTAGTGGAATGCTTTCATCCAACATGGTATTAATTACATCAACAAAAGGAACATCAGCAATTACACCATTCCATAAATCTGGTGCTAAGTTTACGACCGCACCCATCAATAAACCGCCGGCACTTCCGCCTTGGGCATATAAATGCCCTTTCGAAGTATATTTCTGTTCAACTAAATATTCGCCTGCAGCAATAAAATCGGTAAACGTATTTTTCTTTTTCATCAATTTACCATCTTCATACCATTGGCGTCCCATTTCTTGTCCGCCGCGAATATTTGCAATGGCAAAAACAAACCCTCGGTCTAACAAACTCAACCTTGGCGACGAAAAAGTTGCATCGGTACTCGAACCATAAGAACCATAAGCATAAAGCAGTAGTGGTGCATTCCCGTTTTTCTCAAAACCTTTTTTGTACACCAATGCAATAGGAATTTTAGTTCCATCTTTTGCTGTAGCGAAAACACGTTCGGTTGCGTAATCTTCAGGTTTGTAACCACCAATAACTTCTTGCTGCTTCATTAATTTCTTATCCTTTTTCTCTAAATCGTAATCAAAGGTTGAGCTTGGTGTAGTTAAAGAAGTGTAAGAATAACGGAGGGTTTTGCTATTGTATTCTGGATTTGAACCAGCACCGGCCGAATATACAGGCTCTTCAAATTTTATGTAATAATCACTTCCATCATTTTTTAAAACGCGAAGTTCGGTTAAACCATTTTTACGTTCAGATAGTACCAGATAATCCTTAAATTCCTCTCCATACTCAAGTAAAACATCACTTCGGTTCGCAATTACTTCTTTCCAGTTTGCCTTTTCAGTTTTATCTAGTGGACATTCCATCAACCTGAAATTTTTAGCATCCCAATTGGTAACGATATAAAATTTGTTATCAACAGGCAAAACATCATACAAAACATCTTTAGAACGAGACGAGAATACTTTAAAAGCCGATTCAGGCTTATCTGCATCAATCATTCTCATCTCGTTGGTTAATGTTCCGGCAGATGAGATAAAAATATACTTGCCGTTTTTAGATTTACCAACGCCAATATAATTGGTGTTGTCTTTCTCATCATAAACAACAGCATCCGTTTTTGCATCAGCACCAAGCGTATGTTTTTTTATTTTTTCGCTTAATAAGGTAACTGGGTTTTTTGAAGTATAAAAGAATGTTTTGTTATCGTTTGCCCAAGCAACAGCACCTTGAGTGTTGGAAATTGCATCTTTTAAAATCTCTCCGGTTTCTAAATTTTTAATATTGATGGTGTATTGTCTGCGAGAAACTTTATCAACACCAAAAGCCAATAACTTATTATCAGGACTAATGCTAAAGCCAGTTGCGCTGTAATACGAGTGTCCTTTTGCCAAATCATCAACATCAAGCAATACTTCTTCTTTTGCATTTAAGCTGCCTTTTTTGCGGCAATATTTATAGTATTGTTTGCCATCTTCTGTGCGGGTATAATAAAAGTAACCGTTTTTAAAAACCGGAACAGACTCATCTTTTTCTTTTATTCTACCTTTCATTTCAGTAAATAAATCTGCCTGAAATTTATCCGTTCCCTTCATCATCGTATCGAGGTAATTATTCTCGGCTTTTAAGTAATCTACAACTTTTGTGCTGTCAGGGCCTTTCTTAAAATAATCAATCATCCAGTAATAATTATCCACAACAGTATCGCCATGAATAATTCGTTTATGAGGTTTTATTTCAGCAATTGGAGGCTGAGCATCTGGCCATTTTATGGGTTCCATTTCTTTCTTTTGAGGATTGTTACAAGCTGAAATTGCTCCAAGCAAAATCAGTGATGGTAAAATACGTTTCATGGTCGGTTTGATTTAGGTATTGGCAATTTAAGATTATTTCTTTGGAAATGAATGGCATGGCACATTATGGCAAACTTCAGTCTCGCCAAATTTACCATATTCGTAAAAATCTATTAACAACGTTGTTAATCATATTAATTATAAAAATTGATGTTAAATTGCCGCTATAAAATTGTTACAGAATATAATGAAGCTAGGGTACAAGAAAATAGTTGTTAAAGTTGGGTCGAATGTAATTACACAAGCTAACGGATTACCTGATGAAAACCGAATTAATCACTTGGTAAATCAATTAGCTGAGATTAAAAAGCAAGATATCGAAGTGATTTTGGTCTCTTCGGGGGCTGTAGCATCAGGCAGAAGTTTAATTAAGATTTCTGAAAAACAAGATGCAGTAACCACACGACAATTACTTGCAGCTATTGGTCAGGTGAAATTGATTAATACATACGCTAATTTCTTCGAACCGCATAAAATAAAATGTGCCCAGGTTTTAGTTACAAAGGAAGATTTTCGAGATAGAGCACACTACCTCAACATGAAAAACTGTATGCAAATTTTGCTACAGAATGAGGTTATTCCCGTTGTAAATGAAAATGATGTAGTTTCAGTAACAGAGCTGATGTTCACCGATAACGATGAATTGGCAGGTTTAATCGCATCTATGTTAAATGCCGATGCATTAATTATTTTATCGAATGTTAATGGTATTTATAATGGCGACCCAAAAATTGAAGGCTCAGAAGTGATTGAAGAAATTTCTGGTTCGGTTTCAAATTTGGCTTCGTTTATACAAACAGGTAAATCGCAATTCGGTCGTGGTGGTATGATTACAAAGTCGACTATGGCACAAAAAGTGGCTAAACTCGGTATTGCTGTGCACATTGCTAACGGAACGACGGATAATGTGTTAACCGCACTGCTTAATCAAAATTTGGTACATACAAGATTCCTACCTGAGAAAATCAAGTCGGGTAAAAAGAAATGGATTGCGCATTCCGAAACCTCGGCCACAGGAGTTGTAAAACTAAATGATGGTGCAAAAACGGTTTTAACATCAGGCAAAGCAACAAGTTTATTGCCCGTGGGGATTATCGAAATACAAACCGATTTTTTAAAAGGTGATATTATTAAAATAATTGATGAAAATAACCAACTCATTGGTTTAGGGATTGCAGAGTACGGAAGCGATAAAGCAAGAGAAAGAATCGGCCAGAAAAAACAAAAACCATTGGTGCATTACGATTATTTTTACTCAGCGATTTAAGCTTATCAAAGCTGAAAGAATAAAGCAAGAGGATTACAAGCTCCACAACAAATTAGTTCAAGTCTTGATACTTGATACTTACTACTTGATACTTGTTACCTGATACTCACAACTTGATACTAAAATGAACTACTCAACATACTTTGAAAACGCTAAAAAAGCAGCCAGAGATTTAATCAGTTTATCCAAAGAAAAAGTAAACGAAATACTGGCTGATTTGGCATTGGCTTTAGTTACAAATGCAGAAACCATTTTGCAAGAAAATGAAAAAGACCTTGCAAAGATGCCTGTAGAAGACCCAAAATACGATCGGTTAAAACTCACAGCAGAAAGAATAAAAGCAATTGCCGCCGACATTGAAAACGTGGTCGGATTAACAAGCCCTCTAGCTGAGGTTTTATCAGAAAAGACTTTGGATAACGGTTTAAATCTGAAAAAAGTTCGGGTGCCTTTGGGCGTTGTTGGTGTAATTTATGAAGCACGCCCGAACGTTACCGCTGATGTTTTCTCACTATGTTTTAAAACCGGAAATGTTGCCGTATTAAAAGGCGGAAGTGATGCAGAATTTTCTAACATCGCCATTACACAAGTTATCCACGAGGTATTGATAAAGCACGAAATCAATCCAAACGTTTTGATCTTATTACCAGCCGAAAGAGCCGCAACAGAAGCGTTATTAAATGCTACAGGTTTTGTAGATGTGTTAATTCCGCGAGGTAGCCAATCGCTAATAAATTATGTTCGCGAAAACAGTAAAATTCCGGTAATTGAAACCGGAGCTGGAATTGTTCATACTTATTTTGATGAAAGTGGAGATTTAGAAAAAGGGAAAGCTATTATTTTAAATGCCAAAACCCGCAGAGTGAGCGTTTGCAATTCTTTAGATTGTTTGCTTATTCATCAAGAGAGATTAAACGATTTGCCAGAACTTTTAGCACCATTGGCTTTGGCTGAAGTAGAACTTTTCGCTGATGAAAAAAGTTATGAAGCACTTAAATCATCCTATCCTACAACGTTATTAAACAAAGCTAATCCAGAACATTTCGGCACAGAATTTTTATCGTTAAAACTGGCGGTAAAACTTGTTGATGATTTAGATTCAGCCCTAAATCATATTGCCAATTACAGCTCTAAACACAGCGAGGCCATTATTTCGGAAGATGCAAACAGTATTACCCGCTTCTTAAACGAAGTTGATGCTGCTGCGGTTTATGCGAATGCTTCTACTGGGTTTACAGATGGAGCGCAATTTGGTTTAGGCGCCGAAATTGGCATCAGCACGCAAAAACTTCACGCCCGCGGACCAATGGGTTTAGACGAATTAACAAGTTATAAATGGGTAGTTAGAGGCGATGGACAAGTGAGAAGGTAAAATGTAAGATGGACCATGGAAAATGGAATCGTAAAATAGGCTTTAGTCATGCTGAGTGCAATGAAGAAACTGCGATCAGAATGATTACGGCCTTAAATTTCAGTAAACTTTTTCTATCTAATTCGTACAACTATTTTAGAGATTCTTCGTGCCTCAGAATGACAGCAAATGTTAAACCTCAAAAACCTCTCCCCGTTCGGGAACGACAACATTAAAGCCATCATCTTGCAATGCAGAAGCTAAACTATTCAGACTTTTATCTTCTCCATGAACAAGAAATACCTTTTTCGGTTGCCCCGTTTGTTTAACCGTTTTAACTAAATCATCATGGTCGCCGTGGCCGCTTAACAAATCTGTTTGACGAATCGTTGCATAAACCATCAATTCGCGGTCTTTAATTCTAACAATTGGCGCACCACTTAAAAGTTTGTATCCAAGTGTTCCTTTTGCGCAATAACCAATAAAAAGGATGGTGCAATAATAATTCTGAATGTTATAATATAAATGGTCCTGAATTCGCCCACCTTCCAACATTCCTGCCGAAGAAATGATAATACATGGGTCGAAGTAATTAGAAACATCCTTACTCTCTTTCATGGTTTGTACATAAGCCAAATGCTCAAATTCAAACTCATCACCCATAGTTTGGTAGAAATCTTTCGCCTCTTGATTAACCAAATTATGATGTTTGCGGTAAACATCAGTTGCTTGTATCGCCATCGGGCTATCTACAAAAATTTGAACGGGTGGCAATAGCTTTTTTGTAAATATTTGATTTAGTGCAAAAACCAAAGATTGTGTTCGGCCAATACTAAAAGCCGGAATAATTAAACGTCCAGGTGTTTTAATACAAGCTTCTTCAATTTCCTTTACCAAACGTTCTTCAAGGGTTTGGTCTTTTGTATGGTATCTGCCACCATAAGTGGCTTCGCAAACTAAATAATCAACTTCGGGTATGGGTTCTGGCTTTACTAAAACAGGGTAGCTTTCTCTACCAATATCACCAGAAAAAGCAATTTTCTTTTGCTCGCCGTTATCGTTAATGGTTAAAACGGCAGCTGCGGCGCCTAATAAATGCCCAACTGGAACAAAGGTTAAACTAATATCACCATTAATTTTAAATGGCTTGTTAAATGCAATGGTAACAAAACGGTCGATGGTATCCATTACGTGTTTATGTAAATACAAAGGCTTCGGACCACTAAAATTGCCTCTTTTTGTTCGCGGTTTACGGCTTTGTTTGCGTAAAAAAAGCTCAACAGAATCAAACAATAATATCGAAGTTAAATCGGCAGTTGGCGGTGTACAAAGCACTTGTCCATCAAAACCGAGGCGTACAAGTGTTGGTAAATTACCCGAATGGTCAATATGCGCATGTGTTAAAATTACGAGGTTAATGCTTGCCGGGTCGAAAGGAAATTGTTGGTTTTCTTCCTGATAAGTATCCTTTTCGTAATCCAATCCGCAATCTATCAGTATTTTATAA
Source organism: Pedobacter aquatilis (assembly GCF_032678425.1). GTDB lineage: Bacteria > Bacteroidota > Bacteroidia > Sphingobacteriales > Sphingobacteriaceae > Pedobacter > Pedobacter aquatilis_B. The sequence continues at coordinate 1,346,299 of NZ_JAVTSG010000001.1, forward strand.
TGCCCAACTTCGAGCAGGTGCATACTACCTGTTACCTGTTGCGCAGCACCCCAAAACGTTAACTTCATCTTCTAATCTTTCGGTAAATTGTTGGTGTAAAGTAGTATAATTGGCGGAGTTTTTAAACAAACAGCGGTAATTTTTTAGTTATCGATATTTGTTGCTTTTGATTTTTTTTGGAAAGCAATGCCTTTAACTTTTTTGTTTGGCTTGGCCCCGCCCCCGTTACAAGTCCGTACCTCGGCTTGCGGGCTTTTCACTTTGGTCGGGTTTAGGTGGCGCAGATAGCTGTACTATTTTAGCCACCTAAACCCGATTGCAACGGAAATACTTTTTTTGTGCAACAGCCCTGACTGACAGAGGTAAAAAAAAGATTGTAGTGTAAAGCGGGATTGACAACCGCTATGAAATGCTAATATTGCTTTCCAAATAATCTGCAATTTTAATTGTGCTATCTGCCAAAGCCTTATCTTTACCGAAAAAATACGACCATGCAAGAACCATTTGACATAGAAATAGGACCCGTAAATTATTCGGTTTTTCCGGAGGGAAATGATACATACACCATTTTTAAAGATGGAAGGGAATATATTCAAATTTTGAAAGATACTTCTTCAATCTGGTTGAAAATGGATTACAAAACCGAACTTCCGATTTTTGAGGAAGACGAGGAAGTAAATGCGATTGGGCAGGCAATTGAAGCTTATGTGCCTGAAGAGGACGATGAAGAAGAGGAATTATAATAAAAGTCACGGTTTTTGGCCGTGACTTTCTTATTTAAAACCATTGCGTTTTTTACTTTACGCCAACCCACCAAGGTTTAAAAGTTTGTTTCTCGTTTTTTAAATAAACAAACTCACCAATCATAGGCGTAACCAACGGAATTTTAGCGGTTTTGTTTAACGCTGTAGTTTTAACCAAAGGTTCATCCCAAGGGTGGTTGGCTAAAACAAATTTCGAGGAGTGAACCGGAAATAATCTTTTCGCATTCAAATCTTTTGCCGCTTGCAACACTTGTTCTGGTAGTAAGTGAATATATTTCCACTTTTTATCGTACTGGCCATCTTCTAAAATTGCCAAATCAATTTGCCCGAATTTTTTACCGATTTGAGCGAAATGTGTGTCGTAACCACCATCTCCACCAATAAAAATTTTCATACTTGGAGTTTGTAAAACGTACGACATCCAAAGGGTATTGTTTCTGCTAAAACCCCTTCCAGAGAAATGTCTCGCAGGCGTAGTATGAATAAAAAAACCGCCTCCAAAATCAATGGTTTCGTTCCAATCTTTTTCTAAAATATCATTTACATTGTAGCCCCAATCTTCGAAATCGGCACCAACGCCCAAGCCGCAAATTACTTTTTTGGTTTTCGATTTTAACTTAATTAAGCTCTCATAATCCACATGGTCGTAATGGTCGTGAGAGATGATGAGGTAATCGATTTCAGGCAAATCTTCAACTTTGTACCTGTCCGTTCCTTTAAATGCCACAACTGTACCCGGAATTGGAGAGGCATTTCCGCTAAAAACCGGGTCGACCAATATGCGTTTTTCATCTAACTGAATGAAATATGAAGAATGTCCAAACCAAACCAATACATTCGAATCGATTGGCAAACTAAGTAAATCTACCTTTTGTGATGGGATGCTATCAACCGGACTTAAACGAGGGTAATCTGTAAAGAGTCTATCGAGAATAATGCCCATTGTGCTATAACCTTCGGTTAATGCCGGGGTTGGATTTAGGTTTTGAAAAACACCATCTTTAAAGTGCGGCGATTTTTTCATCCGCTCTAATCTTACACCTTCAGCTGCTTTACCAAAAAGCGGTTTTTTCATATAAAAGTAGCCCGCAACAAATAATATTGCAATCAGAGAAACTAAAATAATGAGTATCCATTTTATGGTTTTATATATTTTTCTTTTCATTTATTTGCCTAAGCTTTAATTTATGATGAGCGTATTTGGAAAGTCAAATTTACAGCAAATAAGAAAGGTTTGTATGGTTATGAATTTGCTCCACTACGCGGTTTTAGTTTTTTCTACTTCTAAAATACATTTCCAAATCAAAAATCCAGTCGCCGCCTTTGGCAAAAAGTATTGAAACCACAAATAAGATTAATAGATACAGCGCAAATCTTTTAAAAAATAGTTTGTACTTATTTTCGTCTTTTATGAATTTAAAATTGAAAATTAGGAACAATAAGCCGGCAAGAACACCCGCTGGCGCACCTGCATACAAGGCTGGTACAATGCCCCAAAAGTCGTTGTATGCAACGCCAAACCAACATAAAAAACTGAATACAGCGCTAAAAATTAAAAATAAAACACCTTTAAAAAAATGCCGACCCATCAAGCCATACATCAATGTAAACATGGTCAGGGCTAATGATATAATGGTAAATTTTAAGTCGGTTATGTAGCTGGCCCTATTGTATTCGTAAGGGAAAATGATGCAAATACATATGGCAAATATGATTACGTCTGATACCAGAATTGGCTTATTTGGGTTCATTGTTATAAATTTGAGTAGATAATTACAGTGCACATTGCGGTTAAACATTTTTTACTTTAATGTATTTACCATTTGAAAATCAATGTTAGCAAATTATGGCTAAATCTGCCCCGCTAATGTTACTGCCGATAAGGCCAGTATTTTAACAAAGAAACTGCTTTAAATCGGCATCCACGTATATCGGGTTTATTGTACAACGGGAACTGTTCTTGGCTTTGGCTTGCTGCCTGGCAAAAAGCCCCAAAAGGTCTAATAGCTTAAATGAAAATCATTAATCCCGTTCGATTCATAATTTCCTTTTTAAGTGAATATATTTTTCCCCGCAATCATCAAGCTTTACATATCTGTTCATTGCATTGCCATAGTTTTGGATAATAATTTCGTTTTCATTTAGCAAGCCCTGAACAACCGTAGGCAGATTATCTTTCGATGGAGCATTTTCTTTGCCATCAGTAACATCGCCGCTGTTTTCTGCCCATTCAATTCCGTTAAAGTTGATGTAAACTAATTTTTCATCTAAACTGCGGCTAAAGGTAACTTTACCTTTTAACGTTCGTGCTTTACTTTTGAACTGATAAAAATATTCGCTCTTAATTTTGCTAATGTTGATGCTGATTGCGCAATCATTTTCATTAGTTACATATGTTGAAACAAGGTTTTTAGGGAAATTTGGAATGGCTTTATTTGTTTGCTTAAATTGTAGCAGTAAAATCTTTCTAGCGGTTAAACTTTCCCATTTGCCAGTAAAGCCTTGCGCTGAAAGTTGACCTATTATTTTTGCTTGTTTTTTACCCTGATAATCCAGTTCATAAATGGTTGCAGTGCCATCTTCAATCTCGCCAATGAGATTAATTTCAACACCAATTTTATTATAATAATAAAAACCCGACAGTTTGCCGCTCTTATTTTTTAAGCTAAAAACCACTTCATTTTTATTGTTTAATGTCCCGGTGTAAACGGTGTTAAAATCTTGAACAGCACTTACCGCAGAAAATGTATTTCCCGGCCAGCAGAAAACCATCAATAGCAAATTTATTATGTACTTTTTCATCATTAATTTTTATGCTTTAGCGGTTTTTTGCACCATCTGTAGTACATAAACCCGATATAAGTGAAAATCTTTTTTGTTCATCCTTCATGAAAATTCAGGGTTTACATTCACAAAAAAATTGCAATGTTAGCGGGACTAAAAACCGCCATGAAAAACCGAGCGTTAATTTTCAGGAAGATAAATCTATTTACCCTTGTTTAATTTGAGCCAGGTGTTGTAAGTGGCTTCGCCGCCTGCTCCTTTTATAAAATAGTTATTGTCCTGTTTTTTAATGGTAAAGGTAGTCGATTTGCAATTTGCTTCCTTCCCATTATACTTGAGTGTTAAAATATTGTCGTTTTCTAACGTTTTATAGCTGCCATTGCACCTGATTGGCTCGTGGTATGTTGTTGTGGTGAGCGTTGCATAATCTTTCTTAATTTCGAAAATGTAAGTAATGCTCGCGGTGCCCGTTGTGGTTTCTTCTGTTTCTATCCGAATGCTAAAATTGCCATCAAAACTCGATTTTTTAACCTGGGCTTTAAGGCTTAACGCTGCAAACAGAATGATTGTAATTGTGAAAATTCGTTTCATATTTAGTATTTAATCGTTCATTTTTGCTCATATTTTTCAAACTCGGCTTTAGTTACTTTATCGCCCAGTAAATAAAAACTCTCGAAAAGTACGCTGCCATCCGGCTTGTACATGTGCGAAACACCATGCCTTTTTCCTTTAACAAAAGTGGCATCCATATTCTTTTTGCCCATGTTAAAGGTAGTGCTCAAACCGTCTTGCAAATCATCAATATAATTGCTTTCCGCCATAAGTTGGCCGTTATTATACAATCGATATGTACCGTTTCTTTTGTCGTTTTTGTAATTAATTTCTACTGTTAATTTGCCACCTGGAGCAAAGTTTTTAGATACACCGTTTTTTAAATCATTTTGGTAATTGCTTTCAGAAATCACATTATCGCCCATATAGCTTTGCGATAAACCATGTTTTTTGCCTGCTCTATATTCGTTTCTCGACACAATTTTCCCACCATTAAACATTTCGCTGGTACCGCTTTGCTTGCCGTCTTTATATTCCTGGCGAAGCCAAACTTTGCCATCATTATCGTAATTTTCTTTTAAACCATTGCGAACGCCACGTTTGTAAATTAATTTACATTCTAAATGTCCGCCATTGGTGTACCAAAAAGCGTCGCCGGTTATCATGCCGTTTTTAATAGTGTATAGAGCATAACTTTTTTCATCTAAAGGGATTTTATATTTGCCATCCAGGTATTTTCCATTGAGGCTCAACATCATGTCTGCACTATCTTTGGTGTAAGTTTTTACTAAGTGTTTCCATTGTATTTCTTCTGGTATTTGCGCATATAGCGAAGCGCTGAATAACATCAGTACGCAGGTTATTTTAAATGTATTTTTCATAGGTATTTGTTTGTTTCATAGTTTTATGTTGACGAATACATTGATCATCAATCTTTTTCGTTCATCAAATTCTTCTTGATTACGTACACACCTTTGGTATTATTTTCATGGAAATTTGTGCCATAATCATACGATAAAAATCGCACACTACTACGATTAGCGAATTTTTCGGGTAAACCAAATAAGTGTAAATCTGTTTCAAGCTTACCTCCAAAATTAGCTTTGCTGGCTACCGTTTTGAAATTCAAAATGTCGTTGTCTATCTCCAAACCGTAATAACCTGTGCCGTAAAAATGATTGGGAATGCCAGGGTTGTAATAACCCTCTGTAGTATAATCTTCTTTGGCAAAAGCCAAGGTTTTCAAATTTCCTGGCTTTGGGTATTTGAGCGATTGCTCCGGGAAAAAAGTATGGTCGAAATTGTAAGGCGTAATGTAGGCATCGGTATAGCGATTTTCATTAGAGTAAGTCGCGTTTTCTACATCTTTTAAATAGATTTCTTCATGCCATTTGTGCGGAATTTCTTTTCCATTAATCTTACAGATTATTTCTGAACCAGTTCCTGGATAGATAAAATCTTGAGGGGTATAGAGTTTAATCCAGGTGCCATTTTGTTTAAAATACGCTGCGGAAATGCTATTGTTTTCAGTGCGAATGCTATAAAGTACAATATCGTTCGTTTTATAAAGATTGCCAAAGCGCTCAACCCAATCTTTTTTTGTGAAATTTCCATCTTGGTTATGTACCTCGCTAAAGGTTTCATAAACAGGTTTTTCTTCTGATAAATCGTAAATCCCGGTTTTACCAATTACGAAACAATTAATCATGTCTAAAAAATCAAAACCTTGTTTTTCGCGAAGTTCTAATTCAAAAACTTTGTTCCCGACTCCATCAATTTTTATTGGATTAACCAATCCCTCTTCATAATTAAAAATGACGAAGAAGTTTTTTGTTGGGTAATATTTTATACTTGCTTCTCGGGTTTGAGTAGTTCTGTATATCGAAAAAGTTTTTGCCTGCAAATTATTTTGCAACTCCGGGAACTGCTTAAATTTACCACCATTAAATAAGAGGGTTGGCGATAAATTCACAACCGTACAACTTCTTAATACAAAAATCAGAATTACTAAAAATACAACATAAATCGTCATCTTTTTCATTAAGTTTTTGGTATAAATTTTAATCTTACATATAGTGGGTTTGCACTAAAACATGTACTAAAGCCTCAATATTTTTATCTCCAGCCAAAAATAAGTTTTGTGGTTACAAAATTGCCACCAATATTGGTCGTTTCATTATCCTTAAACTTATAGTTGGCTAGGTTATATTGAAGCTTAAATTGAAGATATGTATTTTGGCCGATGAAGTACCGGGCACCAATGCCGGGGTCTACAAAAAGACTAGATTTACTAACATAATCTTCAGTTTCCGGTACTTTAAATCCAATATCTCCATAACCAAAACCACCTACAGCTTCTAAGGCAAATTTGTTTCTTTGATAAAGTTCATGACTGTATTGCAAAGATATTTGAACCCCAAGGTAATTGGTTTTTTCAATAATTTTGTCGTTTGTTTTAAGGTAAATGGGTTTCGTTTTTACTGGATTTCCAAAGAAATCAAAATTTACTGCCAACGCTCCTTTACCGCTTTTAAGCTCTAATAATAAACCGCCCATAATAGGATTGCTTAAGATAGAATTTTGACCAGTGCCAAACCATGTGCCAGTGTAAATGCCTAAATAAAAGCCCGTTTTATTTAACTTTCCAGGTGCTTCTTGTGCCGATAATTGAAACGAAAAGCATATAAGAATTAAAACGAAAGGCACTATTTTCTTTGCAATATTCATGTCCTGGCTATTTATGCTTTTAGGAACAATTATTATTTGTTCTCTCTTAAAATTTCAGTAATCTTTTTGTCTAAATCCAGTTCATCGGTTTCTTTAAAGTCTTCGCCAATTTGGTAAAGTTTGTTGTTTGTGGTTAAGCGATAAATCGAGTAATAGTTTTCTCCTGACAGCCCATAACTTAAAATCACTTTGTGCTTTTTATTATAGGTTGGGTTAACAATTTTACTAAACTCATTAACCTTTGTAAGGGTATGGTTTTTAGGATTACACAAGTATAAATTATAATAAGCATTTCCACCTCGAGCACCGGTGTCTTCAAAAATGAGTAAATCTTTCACTCCATCATTATTAAAATCTTCGCAACTAATATTATCGGTAATAAGGCGCATTTGTAACTGCTCTTTCCATAATATTTTATCGGGTTTACCAATTTTGCCAAAGTAAATATTGCTGGTTTTTGGTTCTTCTTCTGCTTCTTTTATGCCGTGTTGTATCGCTAAAACATAAGTTTTATCGGCAAAAGGATATACATATTGCCAATTTCCTTTAGCCTTTGGCTGATAAAAAACCTGCTGTTGTGCTAAGCAGTTAGTGCTCAAGAGAGCGAAAAACATATAAAGTAAATATCTCATCCCATTATCTTGTCTTTTTAGCGAGGATAGATTTTTTATGCTGATAGTATAGCTTGCTGCATAAATCGGTGTATTTAGAAATTGCTGAATCAAAACCAGATAAATATGTTGGCGCAAATATCATTTTACGCTTAATTGGTGGCATCGCAACCAATCTATTCTCATCATCGTCCCAATAATTCCAATTACCAATATAATTGTTGGTTAATAAATTAACACTACTTTCTCCACTGCCATCGTTATTGGCAGGCCCAAATTCGTACCTCGTCATACCAATAAGTTGCATTTTTTTTGCTTTTGCATTATATCTAAACTGACAAGTGTAACCTGCCCGCATCCAATTATTAGCAAATTCAAAACTTCCTCTTTTTTCCCTTACGCCCGATGAAACCGGATCAATTTCCATCTGCTCGCTAAACATTGGTTTAAAATGGTGCGTAGATAATTTAACTATGATTATCGCCTTTTCCCTATCAAAAATTACTTGGTCAGTTTTGCTGTCCTTATCTAAATCAATGTTCAAAGTATCAGGCCGCTGCTTTTCTTGAGCGTGCGTAAATAGTGCAAAAAATGTTAGGAAAGTGAAAGCAGCTAAATTTTTCATAAATGTTGATTTTGATATTATCTCGTCAGTTCCAATTCCTCCAAAGTGCCTTTGGTTTCTTTTAACTGAATGATTTCCTTTTGCAAATATTTAATCTTTTTATCCATGCTTTCTAAGCCCTGTGTTCTTACCAACTTCCCTTTTCTTGTAATTATTAAAACCGGAGACACTTTAATTTCTATCTCAAGTTTAGAAAAATCGGTAATGGGATAGGTTACATTTTTTAGTTCAATTCCATTTAAACCCTCAGTCATTGAAATTTCTTCCCCAGGTTTCAGGCCATCCCCATCTTTTACACTACTGTCAATTTCAGATCGATTACCAGCCTGAAGCGATGCTAATCTTTCACCAGTTTTTTTTGAAAAAACCTCCTGACCAATCATGTATCCTAAAATTTCAGCGCCAGTATTATTTACAAATGTATATTCAACATAAGGTCTTTTTTCATCAAAATGTTCCTCCTCAATAATTCTGATTTTGGTCATTTTGAAGTTATCCATCAACTTATTTTGCGCTGCTAGCTTCGCTTTTTCTTTGGTAAGGCTATCAATCTCTGCTTCATTTCTTTTGATGTTGTCGGCTCTGTCTTTTTGTAAAAAATCTTCAGCAAAATCTACAATTCCAGAGAAAGTTTTACCATCAATCATAGCCATAGCAATTGTGTTAAAAGATTTGCCTTTGTATTGTGCATCATCTGGATGTATAAACTTTTCCTTCATCGCTTTTAGCATCACAATACGCAGTGCTTTTTCCAAAGTTTCTTTTTCCTGCTTTTCCAACTTCTCCTCTAACTTAGCTTTCGATGCCTGAAAACTTTCTTCATCCTTACCCGAAATTGTTGGCCCGCAACCTGCAAAAAGTATAACAAGTAATGCTAAAAGAGTTAACTTAGATTTCATTTTTTAAGGGTTTAATTTATGTTACGAATGGTTCTGTATCTAATCAAAATTTCTATTTCTTAAAATCTATGTAGCCGTTTTTCTGCTGATATTCCCATAATTCTTTGTTCATTTCTATATATCTGGAGGGCGTATCAATGTAGTTTGCTTTCCCATCGAAACCGCTTTTGTAAACTGTTTTTAAGCTATCGCTTAAATTTTCAAATGCATATTCGAAATATTTTTCTCTGGATAAATTTCTCTCATGATATAAATCTGCTTTCAGCGGATTTTTCGGTTTCAGCCGCTTTCTTAACAGTTCTTTTTCTAAATAAATACCCCGTAACCAAATAATCAAATTGCCATTATTGGCTAGACCAATAACAAAGCTAAGTCCATCTTTTTTTCCGGCGTATGATGAAAGCTCTAAAAATTGTTTATTCTGTTTGGCATTTTTAAACGTTGTTAATATTTCTTTTTTTGGTAAATCTAATGTGTCAGCGTAGAAATTATTATCCCGGTAGGAGAAATATTTGACAACTAATTGTGTTGGCAACCTTTTCAAACGAGCATGGTTTGTAGTGGCAAAACTTACACCCCATGTCGAGTTAAAATTATTTACGTCTTCCTTATCTGCACTTTCAAAGTCGTCATCCGGCAGCAGAAAATATGTCTCCCTAATATGCATTGGATAAGTCTTTGGTGAAACAACCGCCACCGAGTAATTATATCTTTCCCAAGCTTTAAAAGAAATTTTTCGATAAACGATACCAGCAATAAGGAAAATAGCAACGGCGATATAAAATATATTGAGCTTATTTAACTTCATCGTTGTTAATTTTTAAAACCCTTACCTAATTGCCATGCGTACCAAAGCAAACCTAAAACTACAATGGAGATAACCAGTAAAATTCCGAAAACAATTTTTGCCCAGCGATAACCCTTGCCATGATAGCTAAACGCATAACCGCCAAGTAAAACTGTTGCCGAAACAACTAAACTGATGATGAACATAATGCCATCTGGGTCGTCGTCTTCGTGTACGGTAGAAGATAAAATTAATGCCAAAATGATGTTTAACATAATGAGTCCGATAGACAAATTACTGTTCTTTTCTTTTTGTGATTGTGCCGGCAGATTTTCCATTTGCTATAACTTTTCTGCCTTAATCAAATCGGCTAACATTAAATCGAAATTTTCTGTTTTGCCACCGCAGCCGTTATAAATAACTTTTCCTTTTGGGTCTATAATTATTTTAGCGGGCGTACAAAATACGTTGTCCTTTACCTGGCTTTCTTTGCTCGGGCTTTTGGTATTGTCAATTTGTTTGAAGCCGAATTTTGCATTGGCAAACTTTGCCTTTAATTCTTTTTCATCTTCACTTAAACCATTTGCAATACCCACCATTGGTATTTTATCGCCATACAATTTGTGGGTATTATTAACCTCTGCAACAAAATCGTAGCTTTCACTTTTGATTAAATAACTGCTATCGTAAAAGAAAAGCACCCAATATTTACCTTTAAAATCTTTGGAATTAAAAGTGCTTCCATCAGTAGTTTTGGCAATAAATTCTTTAGGTGTAGCATTTTGCGAAAAATCAATTTGATTGGCTCTAATCTCGGCCAGCTCCTCTTTAAGTGTTTTTTCTTTTTGTCCCTGACTGCAAGCGGCTATCACTACTACAATTAGCGATAAAAAAATAAAATTAATTTTCTTCATAGGAATAATTTTTCATCGGGTTTAACTAAAATACATATAACTAGATAAATAGTTTTTAGCGATATATATTTGTACAATGTCAATGTTTATTTGTGCAAGTTGACTTATTATTCGGTTGATTACAAATCAATTTAACTTTCTAACATTTATCCTGCCCAACCATCCCTATCCAAACTTCTATAGTTTATAGATTCTGCCAAGTGTTCCATTTCTACCGTTTCGCTTCCATCCAAGTCGGCAATTGTTCTAGCTACTTTTAAAATTCTATCGTAAGCCCGAGCAGATAAACCTAACCGTTCCATTGCGGATTTTAAAAGGTTGGTTCCGGCTTCGCTGATTTGGCAGACCTTGCGCACCATTTTTGTGCTCATTTGTGCATTGTAATGCAAATCATTTTTATCCGCAAAGCGATGATCTTGAATTTCTCTGGCTTTTATCACACGGTTTCTAATTAATTCGCTTTTTTCCGCTTCGCGGGATGAAGCCAGTTCTGAAAAATTAACAGGCGTAACTTCAACATGCAAGTCAATCCTATCTAAAAGCGGCCCGGATATTTTACTTAAATATTTCTGAACCACACCGGGCGCACAAACACATTCTTTTTCCGGGTGGTTATAAAAACCGCAGGGACAAGGATTCATTGAAGCCACCAGCATAAAACTCGCCGGATATTCTACAGAAAAACGGGCTCGTGAAATGGCAACTTTTCTATCTTCTAAAGGTTGGCGCATTACTTCTAAAACCGTTCGTTTAAACTCAGGTAATTCGTCTAAAAACAAAACACCATTGTGCGCTAAAGATATTTCGCCAGGTGCAGGATTCATCCCGCCACCAACTAAGGCAACATCCGAAATGGTGTGGTGAGGCGACCGATAAGGCCTAATCGTCATTAAAGCATCTGCTGCAGATAATTTACCTGCAACAGAATGAATTTTTGTCGTTTCTAAAGCTTCGTATAAATTTAATGGAGGTAATATGGTTGGTAAACGCTTCGCTAACATCGTTTTGCCGGCACCCGGCGGACCAATTAGAATTACATTATGTCCGCCTGCGGCGGCAATTTCCAAAGCACGCTTAATATTCTCTTGCCCCTTAACATCGGCGAAATCATGTTCGTAATTTCCAATATTTTTTAGAAATTCGGCTCGGGTGTTAATTTTAACTTGCTCCAGCGCTTCAGTTTTGTTGAAAAACGAGATAACTTGGGATAAATTTTCTACACCGTACGCAATAATACCATCCACAATCGCAGCTTCACGTACATTTTGCTTGGGTAAAATAAATCCCTTAAAGCCATCTTGCTGTGCTTGTATGGCAATGGGTAATGCGCCTTTAATCGGTTGGATTGCGCCATCGAGCGATAGTTCGCCCATGATGAAATAATTTTCCAATTCATCAGCAGGAATTTGCCCTGAAGCTGCTAAAATGCCAATTGCAATGGGTAAATCGTAAGCAGAACCTTCTTTTCGGATATCGGCAGGCGCAAGATTAACTACAATTTTTTGGCGTGGCATTCTAAATCCCGAAACGTGAATAGCACTTTCTACCCGCTGCAAACTTTCTTTTACAGCATTATCGGGTAGGCCAACCATAAAATATTTATTCCCGGCACTTATACTTACTTCAACCGTAATTGTTAAGGCATTTACACCATAAACAGCACTCCCATATGTTTTTACAAGCATTAAAAATGTTCAGCAAAATGAATGGGATGTTATGTTATTCGGGGATGAATACTTGAATTTGTTTACACTAATATATAATATTTTTGAATGCTTTTTTGGGAGATTAACTCAAAAATAAAAAAGTAAACATTTAAGCGTCAGAGCTTTTAGGTTGGGATATTTTCTGTTAAAATGTTGTTTCCTTTTTTATCATAGTAAGTGCAGGTCATTTCGTCTATGCTTACCATCCAGTAATTTATGCCATTGTTTGCACAATCTTTGCAAAAGTTGAAGTAATCTGTCTTACCTTGCTGGTGTGCCTTTAATTGTACTACAAGTACGTCTCTATTTACCATATCCGAAATCATTAATTTTTCATATTTCGGGGCCGAGTTCGCTTGATAATCATTAGTGCCTAAATATTCGGTATGGCTATCGTTAACAAAGGTTTTGTACGATTTTACACCAAGTTGTTTTAAATCCTGAATGTACTTTGGAAAATCAGCACCCGATTTAACTTTTTGATGCGCTTGTTGAATTTGTTCTACTGTAAACATATATTGATTTTAAATTTCTTTTTATATGCAAAATCCCAACCATAAATGATTGGGATTTACTTTCAATATATTATTTTGAAGCTTTTCGCTTTCGTCTTTAAGCTTTAAAGGTTATCTTCTGCCCATAGGCATTTTAGGCATTCCTTTCATCATTGCTGCTGCGGCTGCCGGGTTCGAAAACTGCTTCATCATTTTGCGCATATCTTCAAACTGCTTAATTAATTTCGTTACTTCTTCAACCTTGCTTCCTGAACCTTTTGCAATGCGCAATCTACGGCTTTGTTGAATCGCATCAGGATTTTCTTTCTCAAACGGTGTCATTGAATTAATAATCGCCTCGATAGATTTAAAAGCATCATCCTGAATATCCACATTCTTCATCATCTTGCCAACACCCGGAATCATACCCATCAAATCTTTCATATTACCCATTTTCTTAATTTGCTGAATCTGGTTGTAGAAATCGTTGAAATCGAATTTATTTTTGCGGATTTTTTTCTGTAATTCTGCAGCCTCTTTCTCATCGAACTGCATTTGAGCACGTTCAACAAGTGAAACTACATCACCCATACCTAAAATACGCGATGCCATACGGTCAGGATAGAAAACATCAAGTGCTTCCATTTTCTCGCCAGTACCAATAAATTTAATCGGCTTATTAACTACCGATTTAATTGAAAGCGCCGCACCACCACGGGTATCACCATCTAATTTGGTTAAAACAACGCCGGTAAAATCTAATCTATCGTTAAATACTTTTGCTGTGTTAACCGCATCTTGTCCAGTCATTGAATCCACTACGAATAAAATTTCGTGTGGTTGTGTTTTGGCTTTAACTTCCGAAATCTCGTTCATTAAAGATTCGTCAATCGCTAAACGACCGGCTGTATCGATAATAATTACGTTATTTCCGTTTTGTTTACCATGCTCAATACCTTCTAACGCAATGCCTACTGGGTCTTTCGAATCACGGTTTGCATAAACAGAAACACCAACCGAAGTTCCTAAAACCTCTAATTGGTCAACCGCCGCAGGGCGATACATATCACCAGCAACCAATAAAGGTTTTTTGCCTTTACCTTTTAAATGCAAAGCTAATTTACCGGCAAAAGTAGTTTTACCCGCACCGTTTAAACCTGCAATTAAAATAATGGTTGGGTTTGCCTTCGTTTCTAACTCCGTAACTTCACCACCCATTAAGGCAGCAAGTTCGTCGTTCATTATTTTAGTTAGCAATTGGCCCGGAGAAACCGCTGTTAATACGTTTTGTCCTAATGCTTTTTGCCTAACCTCATCTGTAAATGCTTTCGCGGTTTTATAGTTAACATCGGCATCTAATAACGCTTTACGAATCTCTTTCATGGTCTCTGCCACGTTAATTTCCGTAATGCTGCCTTGTCCTTTTAATACTTTAAATGCTCTGTCTAGCTTGTCCTGTAAATTATCAAACATCTTTATATAAGCTAAAAGCTTGTTGCCGAAACAAAAAGCTAGTGATTTTAATGAAACGCAAATGTATCAATTTTTGATTGTAAATCTTTGCTACACAAAGTCAAAAATGAGTTAATAACTAAGCATTTTGTTAATTTTTAATTTTTATTCTTGGATTGCTTTGTCGCACCTTGTAGGGACCTTGTTCGGACTTTCTTCGAAAAACAGGTACTTTTTTCGAACGAGTCTCGAAGGAGCTCCGAAGAAAGTGCAATGTTTTATACGCAAATCTGCCATCTTCAGTTAATCATCAGTTTGAATAAAACATCATTTAAAATAAATAAATTTATTAGTGCAACATTTCTATAAAACCTGAGTCTTATGGCTACCAAACCAAACTTATGAAATTCTATCTAACCCTTTTAATGGCAGTATCTATGAGCCTTGTTTTCGCTCAAGATCCGGCTAAACAGAAGGAACTTAAAGCCGTTCGAACTGCTGAAACGCCAAAAATCGATGGTGTTTTAGATGATGCATGTTGGGTTAACGTGCCCATTGCTACTGATTTTTTCGAAATAAGGCCTGTACCCGGAAGAGTTGAAAGGCAAGAGCGACGGACGGAAATGAAGGTTTTATACGATGATTTTGCAATTTATGTTTACGCTCGTATGTATGATGCACCTGATAGTGTTTCACACGAATTGGTTTCGAGAGATAACATTGGTAATGCCGATTTTATTTCAATTATTGTAGATCCATTTTACGATAAAATGAATGGTAATGGTTTCTTCGTAACTGCTGCAGGCGTACAATTCGATGCGAAATATTCGCAAGTTGGCGATGAAGATCCAAATTGGAATGCGGTTTGGGAAAGTGCTGTTAAAATTGACGATAAAGGCTGGACTTGCGAAATGAAAATACCTTATTCTGCACTTCGCTTTTCAAGTAAGGATATTCAAAACTGGGGATTAAATTTTAGTAGGAGAATTCAGCGTTCTAATACACAAACCTTTTGGAATTTTGTAGACCCGAAAGTAAATGGTTTTATCAATCAGGAGGGATTATGGACAGGAATTTCAAATATAAAACCGCCAGTTAGGTTATCATTTTCGCCTTATCTTTCAGCTTATGTAAACCACTATCCTGCAAATTTGCCTGGCGTAAAAAATACCACAGCAAGATTTAATGGCGGTATGGATGTTAAGTACGGCATTAACAATAGTTTTACCTTAGATATGACTTTAGTGCCCGATTTCGGTCAGGTACAATCTGATAATCGCATTTTAAACCTTACGCCTTTTGAAGTTAAGTTTAATGAAAACCGGCAGTTTTTTACCGAAGGAACCGAATTGTTTAACAAAGGCGATTTGTTTTATTCAAAGCGTATCGGTTCAATTCCATCCTATTCAAATTACAGCGAAATCGGTGCGGGCGATAAAATCATTAAGGATCAAACCGAGGCTAAAGTGCTTAATGCAACTAAAATTTCTGGACGAACAGCAAAAGGTTTAGGCGTTGGTATTTTCAATGCAATTACCAATAGCATGCAAACCGAGGTTGAAGATGCAAACGGAAATCTACGGGAAGTTGAAACCCAGCCACTAACCAATTATAATATTTTGGTTTTCGATCAATCTTTAAAAAATAATAGTTCGGCAACTTTTGTGAACACAAACGTGTTGAGACAAGGAAGCGCTTACGATGCAAACGTTTCAGCTTTGTTGTTTAACCTAAATAGCAAGGGCAACAAGTACTTTGTAAATGGTGCTGGTAAAATGAGTTATTTACGCGGTAACGAAACGTCTACGGGATACAGCTATACATTAAGATTTGGAAAGCAGAGTGGCAATTTTACCTGGCGCTACAATGCAGTTTATGCCGATAATAAATTTGACCCGTCAGACATGGGTTTTTTCACCAATAACAACTTTTTTGATCAGCGAGTGGGTATCGGTTACAGCGTTTACAAGCCGGGTAAATTTTATAACCAGTTCGAAAGCTGGTTAAATTTAATTTATTCTCGTAGGGCAACGCCAACTGCCTACCAAAAAGTTTCTGCTAACTCTGGTATTTGGATGCAATTTAAAAATTTATGGTCGGCAGAGTTAGATTTAAGCCTGGATGCTAAGGGCAACGATTTTTACGAAGCCCGCAATGGCCAGGTTTACAAAGCTCCCGGAACTTTTGGCGTGGCTTTATATATAAATCCAAATCGGGCTAAAGCCTATAATTTTGGTGGAAATATCCGATACTTTAAGCAAAACCTTTTCAATGGCGAAGAATATAATTTTTACCTCTTTCAAAATTTCAGGTTAAATGATAAAGTTGCTTTCGGTCTAGATTTAAACTTCAACCCAAATTACAATTTCGTAAACTGGACAACCATGCAGGGCGCTCAATCAATTTTCTCAAAATACGATCGCCGTACGGTAGAAAACTCTTTCGATGCTAAATATACTTTTACTAATTTAATGGGGGTGGCAGTAGTGCTTAGGCATTATTGGAGCGATAGGCGAAACAAAGAGTTTTACCTGCTTAAACCCGATGGAAATTTAGCCGATTTTCAAGGCACAACACCAACCGGAACAGATAGAAACTACAATGTTTTCAATATCGATTTAATTTACATCTGGCAGTTTGCACCGGGTAGCACTTTAACTTTATCGTACAAAGATGCGGCTGAAACTTACCAAACCTATTACCTGGAAAAGTACAACCGCAACCTGAGTGGTATTCTATCCGCCCCGCAAAATAATAGCTTGTCGGTTAAGGTTTTGTATTTTGTAGATTATTTGGACTTAAAGAAAAAGCACAAGAAAATCTAGTGTTAAAATAATTAGAAAATGAATGTGCAGTATAGCTTGGCGGCACTCAGCCCTGCTTTCACTGCAATCTTTTTGTTATCGTTAGCGCTACTCACTCCTATCCTGAGCTTGTCAAAAGATACTTCTGGCAAAAACGCTTCGAAAAGCTCAGCGTGACAGGGGAAACAAAAAGTATTTCCGTTTAATCAGGTTTATTTAACAAAGGATTTGCCTACAAAACGCTTAAAGTATGTTGGGAAAAGAACTGAAAAACTCCGCTTGCCGTTATTTCGATCGCAGTATTGAATCACAAAATGCTTAGCAAGGCTAAATCACTTAACATAATTTAAAAGATTTCTCGGCTTCGCTCGAAATGACGATATATCCTATAACAAGAAAAATATTATCTAGGAAAAACAAACGCAAAACCAAGCGCTAAAGTCTGGCTACCCTGAATATTATCAGTTCCTGTATCTCTATCAAAAAGCGCAATTCCGGTAATGCTGGTATTCATGAAGCGATTAATCTTCGCCGTTAAGGCAACATCTAAACGGTGGTCAATTCTAGAATATCTAAACTGCTCATATGGAATAAGCATCGCATATCGAACCTTTAAATTTGTGTTTGTGAAAATATCTTTATCAAAAGCACTTACCACTTGAAAGGCCAATTCATTTCTGAATTTTTTTCCGGGTTCAACACCAAAATTTTTCGCGTTTGTTCTGTATAATCCGGTATCTAAAACAAAGGTTTGTCGGGCTGTACCTGTACCAAAACGGGTAGAGAAATATTTAGTTGGCTTATATTCAAAACCGACAGATTCAGTTAAATAACCCGGACCCATAAATTTCGAGATTAATGTAGGTGTTTCAACCCCATTTACGGTTGCATAAGAAAAACCATTATCAAACTGCGATTCGAAAGTTACTGAACCAAAGAAATACCAGTTTTTCGATAATTGAAATGAAGCCTTATTATCCCAGAAAATCCTATCGTTTGTTTTCTTTTGAAGCTGATCCTTATTCTTAATTTTTCCGTATTGCAAAATTACTTCACTAACATAACTGTAGCTGTTTTTGCTGTATTCTGCTTTCCAGTTTAATAAACCACCAACAGCAATGGAGTTAACACCACCACCTTTCCAGTTATTACTAAATTGTGCCTGGTTAACATTAATGCCAATAGAAGTTTTGGTTCTCCAGTAATTAACCTTTGCATTTACCACCGCCGGACGAAGTTTAACCGGCTCGAAAGATAGCGGCAATAATCTGCTTGGTAGCGGACTACGCTTTAGTTTTATGTTCAAATCTTTAGTGTCGATAGGGATAGTATCAACTTCTTGAGCATATAACTTTGCAGAACTGAGGCTTAAAAAGATGACTATGACGGCTAAATACTTCTTCATTAAGTACAAAGAAAAAGAAAATTTATTAGAGATTAAAAGGTTTTACTACCAAATTGGTAATTATAATCAATAACTTCTGCTTATTTTCAAAGATTTAAGGCAGTTTTAAAGCTTTAACATTTTTAATCCAACCAAACCAATTCTTGCTTTTCAAGTAGTTTAAATCATCCTCATTTTCGTAAGCTTCTTGTTCAAAAACAATTTTCATATACGCTAAATGGTGCTTTTTGTAGATAAGCAGATTGACAAAATAATTAGCCAGATAAATTATGTAGAAAGGCAAAATCAACAATTCTAACTGCTGCCTTAAATGTATCTTCTCGTGGTTTAATAATGGTTCGTTCTTTTTATCCGTTTTACGTTTAATTAAAATAAATGGAAAAATGGCCATGCCATTGGCGGGGAGTTTTTTAATAATTAAAACGGGTGCTTTCACAGTTTATCTATGCTTAATTGAGGCAATTGTGGTAATCTTAATGCTTGCGGATTTGCTCTGTAACTTCTGTAGGCATTTCTTACAAACATATTAAACGAGTAATCGTTTGCCTCTAACACAAATTGATAAGTTGGGCGATATTGCTGCATAAAATCTTTCAATTCTGGCTCTTTAAGGCCTAAAATTTGTTGAACAAGACTTTCAGTATAACGGTAATCAATTAAATCTTCGCGATAATCTTTTTCTAAAATTTTCTGTAAGTGTCGGGCGTTTTTGCCTTGTCTGCTCAATAAATTATATATCGCATCTATACCTAAACCAACGCCACCATTTCCAAGGTTTAGTAAATCTTTGCTGCTTCCCCTTTGGGTTGCATACCTAAACTCCTTAACCGATTTTTCGTAAAGCTGTTGCGGTGTTAATCGTTTTTGCTGAATCAAAACATCTCTCAACCTTATTCCAAGTGGCTTTAATTGAAAATATGCAGCAGACTGACCTTTGAAAATTAGGGTATCAACACCATAACCGTTTAAGGCGGCAACCAAAGTATCTCCAGGGATGGCAACGGTGCTAAATTCGCCCTTGGTCGTGTTGTACATTCCATCACCACTTCGGGTATTGTAAATGTAAACCTTTGCAAGCCTTTGCTTAGTTTCCTTATCAATAACAACGCCCTGCACAGGTTTTGTCTGCGCAAAAAGCATCGCCGAAAGGCCAATAAAAAAAACAAAGGCTATTAAAAATCTCATTGAATAACAAAACTACAATTAAAGCAAACAGTAATATGCCGATTAACATTATTTAACCTTCAATACCTGTCCAAGTTTAATGCCATCTGTAGCAATATTGTTTAAAATTTTTAAATCTTCTACGCTAATGTTAAATCTTTTTGAAATATTATAAAGCGTATCGCCTTTAACAACGGTGTAAGTTCCATCAGCCAAAACAGGCTTAGCACCTGGCGGCGGCGTTTCTACGGGTGTAAATTTTTTCTTTTCCAGAGGGATGTTCTCATTTATCTCTGAAAAAACCCTATCCTCTCTGGCAATCTTTTGTTTCTCTGTTTCAGATTGGTCATATTGATAAAGCTGATATTTCTCAATCATGTTGATTAATAAATCAGGATATTTTGGGTTGGTAGCGTAACCAGCCTGTTTTAAACCCAAGGCCCAGCTTCTGTAATCATTTTTATCTAACTGAAATAATGCGCTGTAGCGTTTACGTTTTAAAAATTCAGAATGGTCTTTAAAAGATTCGCGAGCATCTTTATAAACCCTAAAGCAATCATTTTTCTGATCATCATCTCTGAAATAGTTTTTTCCTTTCCAATCTGATGTACATTTAATGCCAAAGTGATTATTTGCGTATTTGGCTAAATCGCTATTTCCACTACCTGATTCCAAAATGCCCTGCGCTAAAGTTATACTTGCCGGTATACCAAAAGCATTCATCTCTTCAATTGCTACCGCTTTAAATTCGTCGATGTAACTTAAGGTGTTGTAGCTTTTGTAAGTGTTATTATTTGCTTTGTTTGCAGCCTTTTCTATCTGTTTATTGTTTTTGCTAAACTTTCTTGATGAGCAAGAACTTAAAAATAAAATGACTAGCGCAAAGCAAATGTATCTGAATTTCATGTGTGTTTTTGTGTTTTAATCTATAACTTAATTTTTTGACCAGGCTTAAGGTTGGCTTTTCTCAAGCCATTTTTACTCATTAAGGCTTTTACAGTTGTGCCTTTCTTTTTTGCGATTACACTTAAATTATCGCCTGATTTTACAGTATAAGTTTTTGAGGACCTGCCTTTCGAACGCTTTCTGGAATAAGTTGGTTTATAAACTGGCTCAACGTAATCTTCCGGGCGTTCATCATACCGATAAAGTTCATATTTTCTAACAAGCGCAATAACCTGGCTGGCCCAGGTTCTGCTATGTGCGTAACCAGAACGCTGTATGCCTTTAGCCCAACCTTGATAATCATACTGATCGTATTTTTCAAAAAGATTATTAAATGGCGAACGCGTTTCCATTATCTCCACAAAGTGATTATACGATTCATCATCGCTTTCGTAATCGCGATAAGCAGAACGGATTTCGGTATTATTATTTGGACCTTTAACACCAAAATGATTATTTAGATGTTGCGCAATCCTGCTGTTTCCTGCTGCAGATTCGTGTATGGCAACCGCCAAAATTAAACTGGCCGGTATTTTATGGTCACGCATTAAATTTTGCGCAACTTCTGCATGGTCTGTTATATATTCTTCTGTGTCTTGCGCTTTTGATGTTATCGCAAGTAATAGTAAAATACAAAATGTAAATATTTTCATTCCTTTTTTATTGTTGTTATCGCTTTGCACAAGCAATAACGAGTGGTTTATTTCTTCCTGATTACAAAAAGACCATCTCTAACCGGTAATATCAATTTCTCAACTCTTTTATCCTCAGCTATTTTATCATTAAAGCTAGTAATATTCTGTGTGTCTTTGTCTTGCTTTTGTTGAAGTACTTTTCCACTCCACAATACATTATCCACAATAATTATCCCGCCCGGGCGAACACGGTCGAAAATTAAATCGTAATAAGTGCCATTGTTTTTTTTATCCGCATCTATGAAAACGATATCGAAAACCTCGTTTAATTCGTGAACGGTTTTGGTTGCATCGCCTAAGATGTATTTAATTTTATCGTTGTAAGGAGACTTTGAAAAGTTGTTTCGGACCATTTCTTCAAGCTCTACATTAATATCCAATGTATAAACAATTCCGTTTTCTTTTAATCCTTCTGCCAAACAAAGCGTTGCATAGCCGGTAAATGTGCCGATTTCTAAAATTCTATCTGGCGATATCATTTTACTCAGCATACTTAAAACCCTGCCTTGGTAATGGCCGGATAACATGCGGGACATTAAAACCTTTAGGTTGGTTTCGCGGTCAATTTGCTGAAGCAATTCGCTTTCAGGTTCGCAATAATTAATAAGTAAATTTTGTAAATCGTCGTTTATCAGGCTCATTTTATTTGGTTATAAACGGTTACTTTCCATAAAATATTGTAAAATAATTGTAGCTGCAATGGTATCAACACGTTCTTTATCTCTCCTGTCTGATTTTTTCAAACCACTTTGCATAATCGCTTGATGTGCCATTTTTGAGGTGAAACGTTCATCTACCCAATGTTGCGGAATTGCAGGGAAAGCCTTTTTTAATGAAGTAGAAAAACCTTTAACATGCTGCTTCGAGTCAGAATCAGAACCATCCATTTGCTTTGGGTCGCCTAATACGAAGGCTTCAACTTGCTCGATAGAAAGATATTTTTTGATGTACTCAATTGCATCCTTCGGATGAACGGTATCTAAACCTGTAGCAATAATTTGTAATGGATCGGTAACGGCAATGCCGATGCGTTTGGTTCCATAATCGAAGGCAAGGATTCTGGGCATATCGAAATATAAAACCTAAAATAAAATAAATTAGGTCTGTTAAAAAGCCCCAAAGGTAAGGTTTTTTAATAAATAGATATTTTGCCGAAAGAATACTTGAAAAACAGGTTAAGAACCCGCCCGCTTCATTTCATCGCTAACGCCACCGCTAGAGCGTTTTGGAAGCTTTAAAGGTTTTCCGAAACGTAAGCTAAAGCTTAAGAAAAACAAACGGCTGTCTCGGGTTAGTTTAAAATATTCTTGTGCTTGCGGAAAATCTGTTAAACCTTCCATCGCTTGCGTAAAGAAAATATCTCTGGCATTAAATTTTAAAGTGCCCTTTCCTTTAAAAATTGTTTTTGAAATGGCTGCCGATATTTGTCCTGTTGGGTAAAGCAATTCTTGCAAATCATTACGTGCTTTTGTAATGTAAAAACCCGAAAGCTCTGCGTTTAAGGTTTTTGCAACACTAAATTGGTTACTCACATTAAACTGAAATTGATTCACCGATGATTGGTAATCGATATTTTGGTAGCCATCAAATTTCTTATGGTTAAAATTGGCCTGACCATTAAACAGCCACCATTTTGTCGGCGAGTATTGTAAAGATGCAGATAAACCTAAATTGCTCATTTTGCCAACATTGCCATCTGTATATATTAAAATATTAGTGCCTTCTGATAGGAATAGTTGCGAAAAATAATTATCGATTACACTATAAGATACTGTTGTAGTAAGCAACTTATCATAGCGATGGCTTAACTCAGCATTCCAGCTGTATTGTGGTAAAATGTATGGATTACCTCTTTGGATGGTGTATTTGTTAACGATAAACGTAAATGGATTTAATTTCTGGTAAGCCGGCCTGTCTATTCTTCGGCTTGCTGTAACCGTAAAAGCATTTAAAGAATCTGCCTGATAGGTAAAATATCCCGAAGGAAATAAATTGGCATATCTTCTCGAAAATGATGAATCCGGTTTAATGCTGTTTCCTAATTGGTTCGCATCATAATTGGTATCTTCATAACGTAAACCAAACTGTGCATTTATTTTACCGTTTCTGTGTTCGAAACTGGCATACAAGGCATTAATGTTTTCTTTGTAAATAAAATGATTACTTCTATTTAAATCACGGGTACGCATCAGCTCATTAATATTTACATAATCGGCATTATTGTCGGTAGTTATTGCCGATGATTTAAAACCAGTTTCAAAAGTATTCTTTTTATCTAGTCGAATTGTATAATCGGCCTTTGCAGAAAATATTTTTAAGGTTGATGGAATTTGAATATCGGTGCCTTGATTGTAGCTATTCGTTAAGATTAATCTGTTGGTAAAATGCTGGTTATTATTCATGCTATACCTGAGTAAATCAAAATCAATGGATAAATCTTGATTTTCCCCAACAGACTGTTTTAAATTAAGATTAACAGCACCATTTCTGAATTTGTACAAGCTGTTGCTTACTGTAGATATGGCCGAATCCAAAGTGCCGTTTGTTCTTTTCCACATGGCAATGGCGTCGCTATTCCCATCTCTTTGTATTAATGTTCCGCTTGCCGAAAGCCCGATTGTTGTCGTTTTTGTCGCATAGAAATCAATTCCTGTTTTCAAAAATTTATAATTCAAAAGGTTTGCAATAGCGGTATTTTGGTCTAGTATTGATGTAGTATTGTTGTTCTGGTCAAAATAATTTCTGTAAGCATAAATATCTGTAAAACTGTTACCTACATTGAAGTTTGCTGCCGCGAAAGCATTTATTTTGCCTTTCTTATAATTCAATAATAAGCCATTGTTGTTTTTATAATCTCTGCTCCAACCGCCGACTATATTTACCGAGCCATTAAATCCATCCTGGGTAATTTTTTTGGTTTTGATATTTATTATTCCGCCATTTCCGCTTGCATCGTATTTTGCAGAAGGATTGCTCATCAACTCAATTTGATTAACTTGTGCCGAGCTCATGCCCGATAAAAGATTTGTTAAATCAGGCCCGGATAGATAGGTTGGTTTATCATCAATCATAACCAAAACATTCGATTTTCCTTGCAAG
Source organism: Pedobacter aquatilis (assembly GCF_032678425.1). Classification (GTDB taxonomy): domain Bacteria; phylum Bacteroidota; class Bacteroidia; order Sphingobacteriales; family Sphingobacteriaceae; genus Pedobacter; species Pedobacter aquatilis_B. The sequence goes on from NZ_JAVTSG010000001.1 coordinate 1,370,726, forward strand.
CTAATTACACCATCTTTATCAACCATCACTCCTGGCGATTTTTCCAGGAGTTCTAAAACTGTAGTGCCCGTATTGGTAATCCCTGCATCAACATTTAAAACAATTTTACCTTGAATATGCTGTATTGCCGATTTGTTACCCTCAACAACAACTTCTTTTAATACCTGGCTGCTTGGTAAAATTTTGATATTGATAACATTCAACACAAAAGGCGATTTAATCTGCGTTGATTTTTTGCTTTCGTAACCTACAGCTTTTGCATTAAAATAGTAATTGCCTTTAATCGGCTCACTAAAAAATACAGAACCTTTTTTATCGGTTTTACCAGATTTTACTACAGCATTTTTTGAGGATAAAAGTTGAACGGTTACGTTTTCGAATGGAACATTTTTCTCGTTGAAAACAATAACTTTTATGAGTTTTGATTTATTCTGGCCAAAACCTGCTATTGCATATAGCAAAAGAAATAGCCACAATAAAGACTTTGAGAGGTTCATTTAATAAACAATAGTTAGTTGAGCGTATCGGTTGGGTGTCAAATATATGAAAAAAATGGTCACACCCATGTTACACAATAAATTTTATTAAGCTTTTAATTTTTGAAGCGCTTGAAAAGGAATTACATAGGCTTTGGCTAGTTTAGTTTAGGTCAAAATCTAAGTGTAATTTAATTTATTTCAATTCAAATTCTTATTTTGCACCAAATGCAGTTTAAAGAAATTATAGGACAAGAGCGAATTAAGCAACAGTTGGTGCAAACGGTTAATGAAAACCGTATAAGCCATGCCCAGTTGTTTTTATCGCCTCAAGGTGCTGGTGCTATACCGCTTGCCATTGCCTATGCACAATATATAAACTGCCTGGATAAAGGTACTGGTGATAGCTGCGGTTTATGTGCAAGCTGTCGTAAGTATGAGCGTTTAATCCATCCCGATTTACATTTTTCCTACCCTTTCTTTGCGTCAGCAAGCATTAAAACTGCTGTTGATGTTTTGGATGAGTGGCGGAATATGGTTTTGAGTGATGCTTATTTTGATATGGACATTTGGCGCTCTAAGTTAGATGCCGGAAATAAACAACCAAATATTCCAATTTCTGAATGCCACGACATTATTAAAAAATTAAGTTATAAGGCATTTGAAGCCGAAACCAAAGTTTTAATTATGTGGCTGCCAGAATATTTGGATAAATCTGGCAATGCCTTGCTCAAACTTATTGAAGAACCGCCTGCAAATACATTGTTTATTTTAGTTGCTCAAAATCAAGAGCAGATTTTAACTACAATACTTTCGCGTACGCAAATTGTTAAAATACCAAAGTTGTCCAACGCCCAGGTTTCTGATTATTTATTAAAAAATAGTAGTGTAAGCGATAATCAGGCAACTGATTATGCTTTTTTGGCAGATGGAAATTTAATCGAAGCAAAAGCTTTATCTGCTGATATTCAAAATGATAGTTCTGGTACTTTTGCATCATGGTTAAGAAATGGGTATAGCAATAAAGTTCCGGATTTAATTGAGTTTACTGATGAAGCTGCAAAGTGGGGAAGGGAAAATCAGAAGAACTTTTTAAAATACGGCATAAATTATTTACGAGAGTGTTGTTTAATACTCAGCGGTGCTGAAGATTTGGTGAAATTACCCCCGCTAACGCTTGAAACCGCTAAAAAGCTAAGCACACATGTACTTACCTTGCCAATGGCCGAAGCCATTATTGCCGAATTGGAAACGGCACATTACCACATTGAAAGAAACGCAAACCCGAAAATTCTCTTTTTAGATGTATCTTTACAATTGGTAAAAATTATCAAGTTTAAAACGCTCCCTGCGGGGACTCAATATATATACAATTAGCTATGGGATGTGGAAGTTGTTCTACAGGTGGTGGTTGCACCCCTAATGGATGCAAAAGTAATGGCTCTTGCGGTACCGGTGGGTGCCAAACAATGGAAGTTCATGATTGGCTATCCAACCTGGATATGCCCTCAAATTATAAACCTTTTCAGGTTACAGAAATAAAATTCAAAGGTTCTCGTAAAGAGTTTTTTGTCAATACAGATAATATTTATTTGGAAATTGGTGAGCTTGTTGCGGTAGAAGGCCCGACTGGAGGTTTCGATGTAGGCCATGTTTCTTTAACGGGCGAATTGGTTCGTGTTCAAATGAAACGTCGTAAAACCAGCATCGACCAGGTGACCAAAAAAATATACCGTAAAGCAACAGAAGCTGATGTTGAAAAATGGAACGCGGCGAAAGGTATGGAATGGGAAACCATGCATAAAGCCCGTAAACTGGCGTTGGATTTACGTTTATCAATGAAAATTAGCGATGTTGATTATCAGGCAGATAAAACAAAAGCAACATTTTTTTACACTGCAGATGGACGCGTAGATTTCAGGGAGCTGATTAAAAAGATGGCAGAAAGTTTCCGTATTCGTATAGAAATGCGCCAGATTGGAATGCGCCAGGAAGCCGGACGTTTAGGCGGAATCGGCTCTTGCGGTCGTGAGTTGTGTTGCTCAACCTGGTTAACAAACTTCAAAACCGTTTCTACGGCAGCTGCTCGTTATCAAAATTTATCTTTAAATACCTTAAAGCTTGCTGGCCAGTGCGGAAAGTTAAAGTGTTGTTTAAACTACGAACTGGATACTTATTTGGATGCCTTAAAAGATATCCCGGATAGAATTGAAAACCTTGATACGGAGGCAGGTTATGCCCGTCATCAAAAAACCGACATCTTTAAAAAAGTAATGTGGTTTAGTTATCAGGGCGATGAAAACTGGATTCCTGTTGCTGCCGCTCGTGTTAAGGAAATTATGGCAATGAACAAGGCTGGTAAAAAAGCGCCAAATCTTAAAGAAGAGGCTGTTCAAATTGCTGCACCAGTTGTTATCGAAAAATCTTTTGATTACGAAAATGTTGTTGGTCAGGATAGTTTAACCAGGCTGGATGAACGTTCTAGAAATAAAAACAACAAGAATAAAAAGCATAAAAATAATCAAAACAGAGGCGAAAGAGGGCCAAACCCAAATACAAACCCAAATACAAACCCAAATCAGCGTCCTCAAAATCAAGAACAAAAACAGGCTGGTCATAAGCCTCAGCAAGGTCAAAAGCCACAGCAAAATCAAGGCCCAAGAAACCAGCAACCGGTTCCAAAGCCTGCACATGTAAATGGTCCGAAGCCTCAACATAAAAATCAAAAGCCACAAACTGAGGATAAAGTTATTGCTACGACTGCCGAAGGAAATGCTGTAGTTGATGGAAATAAGCCAGAGCAGAGCAAAAACAAGAATAGAAATAACAGAAGAAAATACAATAATCGCCGTAAGGAAAATGGTTCGGATAATAAGCCAGCAGCTGAATAAGAAATCTAAAAGCTTATTTGGTTTTTTATTAATAGTTACATTTTTTTTAGGATGTAAGCCATCTGTTGTGGATAGTAATAATGAAATCCCGGAGCGCAAGTGGACGTATAGAAATCGAATTATTACTTCATTTGAGATTAAAGATTATACTAAAACCTATAATCTATACTTCAAATTAAGGCATACAGCAGATTATAAGTATTCAAACATTTTTATTCTAGCGCATTTTATTGATGGAAAGAATAAAGTAACCAAAAGGTATCAATATAAATTAGCCAAAAACGATGGCGAATGGCTTGGTAGTGGTTCTGGCAATATTTTCAATTATAATTTACCACTTCTAACAAAACACCATTTTCCAAAAAACGGTAAGTTTTCAATTGAGATTGAACAAAATATGCGTGATAATCCACTTTTGGAAGTTTCTGATGCAGGGATATTAGTAGAGGAAGTTGAGTAAATTATAAATACTGTAATAAGCTTTCCAGTTTCATTCCCCTCGAACCTTTTAGTAAAACCAGATTATCCTTTATTGGATTTTCCTGAAGATAGGTTGCAGCTTCCGTTGGCGTTTCAAAGAATTTGGCATTTACTTCATCCTTTAAAACATAGAAGTATTTTCCGATGAGTATGATTTCGTTTAATCCACTGCTGGCTGCTTGATTAGCAATAATTTCGTGTTGTTCGGCAGATTCCGGACCAAGCTCAAACATATCGCCCAGAATTACAGTTTTGCTCGATGCGGATAACGAAGAAATATTATTTAAGGCAGCGCTCATGCTACTCGGGTTTGCATTGTAAAAATCGCAAATCACCGTATTATTATCTGTTTTTGTAAGCTGAGAACGGTTATTTTTAGGTTGATAACCTGATAAACCTCGGTTAATTTCTTCGGCGTCCATATCAAAAAAGTCACCTATACAAATCGAAGCCAAAATATTTTCAAAGTTATAGCTCCCGGTTAAGTTTGTTTTTACTGTCGATGAAATTTCATGATTTGTCCAATCGACTTCGATAAATGGATCGCTACTTTTTAAATTACCTTTGATGGTGTTCCCGTTTTCTGTTCCGTAGTAAATTAATTTATTTAAGCCAGCGTTTGCACTCATCTCTAATAAAAAAGAATTATCTCTGTTGATAAAAGTATAACCATTTGTTTGCTTTAAGTAGGCATAAAGTTCAGCCTTTCCTTTTTTTACACCTTCAAAACCACCAAAGCCATCTAAATGTGCCATGCCAACATTGGTAATAATGCCATGCGTTGGCTGGGCAATTGTGCACAATAATTCTATTTCTTTTTGATGATTTGCCCCCATCTCGATAATGGCAATTTCTACATCATTTTTAATAGATAAAATTGAAAGCGGAACGCCAATATGGTTATTCAAATTGCCGAAAGTGGCAAAGGTTTTATATCGCTCTGCTAAAACAGCATTAACCAGTTCTTTACTGGTTGTTTTGCCATTACTACCGGTTAGGCCAATTACCGGAATTTTTAACTGCTTACGATGGTGTCGGGCTAAATCCTGCAAAGCAGATAAAACGTCATCAACCAGTAAACATTTATCATTAGCATATTTAGCTTCATCAACAATTGCATACAATGCTCCCATTTCAACCGCTTGTTGTGCAAATTCATTCGCATTGAAATTATCGCCCTTTAAAGCAAAAAATATACTGTTTTGGGCAATACTTCTTGTATCCGTTGAAATAGAAGGGTTTGCCAGATAAAATTCGTAAAGCTTTTCGGTTGTTAACATACTCATCGTAAAAAATATGCTGTAAAATTAAGCTTTAGCATCAACAAAAAACAAAATTTGTACATTAGGTAAATTTATTTTAACATGAAGAAAATTCTAACGCTTTGTTTACTTACGCTAGGTTCTGTATTTTTTGTTTTCGCTCAGGTAAAGTCGCCTGATGAATTTTTAGGCTACGAACTCGGAACACATTTTACACCCCATCATAAAGTGGCCGATTATTTCAGACAAACGGCCTTAGCAGCTTCAAAAAATGTCAAACTAATTGAATACGGTAAAACCAATGAGGGAAGGCCGTTGATGGTTGCCGTAATTTCATCGGCTGAAAATATTACGAAAATTGAGCAAATCAGAAATAATAACCTTTCGTTAGCAACGGGTAAGTCAACAAATGTTGATCTAGCATCGCAACCAGGAATGTTATGGCTGAGTTATAATGTACATGGGAACGAAGCAAATTCAACTGAAACTTCAATGAAAATGCTTTACAACCTGGCTTCGGGAACAAACCAACCAGCTAACGAGTGGTTAAAAAATACGGTAGTTGTTATCGACCCATGTTTAAATCCAGATGGAAGAGATAGATATGTGAACTATTTTAATAGCGTTGTTGGAAGTAAGCCAAATTCAGATCCTTCATCAAGAGAGCACATTGAACCTTGGCCAGGTGGCAGACCAAATCACTATTATTTCGATTTAAACAGAGATTGGGCTTGGCAAACACAACTAGAAAGCAAGCAAAGAATAAATCTGTACAACCAATGGATGCCACAGGTTCATGTTGATTTCCACGAGCAAAGTTATAATTCACCATATTACTTTGCGCCTGCTGCGGAGCCTATCCATCAAACCATTACCCCTTGGCAAAGAAGTTTTCAGGTTGTAGTGGGTAAAAACAATGCAAAATATTTTGATGCTGAAGGCTGGCAATATTTTACGAAAGAACGTTTCGATTTGCTTTATCCATCTTACGGCGATACTTATCCTCTATACAATGGTGCTATTGGAATGACTTACGAGCAAGGTGGTATCAGGGCGGGTTTATCGGTTGTTACTAATGATGGAGATACTTTAACACTTAAAGACAGAATCGCACACCATTATACAACAGGTATGTCTACTTTGGAAGTTACTTCTTTAAACCATGCAAAACTTTTAGATGAATATAAGAAATACTTTCAGCAGGAATTGGTTAATGCGCCAGGAATTTATAAAAGCTATATCATTAAACCAACAAACTTATCACGCTTAAAAAAGCTAGCCGAACTTTTAACTAAGAATAAAATTGAATTTGCTTTTGGTGGTGATAAGGGCGGCAGAGGTTATGATTATGATACACAGAAGGAAGAGAACTTTACAATTGGTCGTAACGATTTAATTGTAAATCTTCAGCAAGCTCGTGCGGTGTTGGCTAACGTACTTTTAGAGCCACAAACGGTCGTAACCGATTCAAATACTTATGACATTACGGCTTGGGCATTACCTTATGTTTATGGGTTAAAAGCTTATGCAAGCAAAGAAAACATTAAAGGAAAATACAGCTCTATGCAAGAAGCAGAACTTGTTTCGAATGATTTGGATAAACCTTTAGCCTGGTTATTTGGATGGGGAACAGCTGAAGATGCGCAGGTTTTAAGTGCCTTGCAAAAAGAAAACATTAAAGTAAGGCAAGCAGATCAGGCTTTTACTGTTGCCGGAAAAGATTACCCTGCCGGAACTTTAATTGTGTTAAGGGTTGAAAATGAAAAATTAATTAAAGGTTTGAGAGACAGGGTTGTTAAAGTGGCCAAAACTATTGGAAAACCCGTTCAGGCGATTACAAGTGGCTTTGTTGATAAAGGTAAAGATTTCGGTTCATCGGTTTATCCGATTTTAAAACAACCAAAAATTGCCATCGTTTCTGGTAACGAAGTATCATCTTTAGCCTTCGGCGAAGTTTGGTTTTACATTGAGCATGATTTGGGTTTATCTCCAGTAATTATTAATGCCAGAGATTTAAATAACCTTGATATTAATAAAGTAAATACGGTAATTCTTCCAGATGGAAGTTATGCTGGTTTTATTGATGAAGGTTTAAAAGGCTGGATTAACAGAGGTGGTAAGCTTATTTTAATGGAAGACGCGATAGAAAGTGTATTAGAGAAAAAAGGTTTCGACATAAAAAAGAAAGAAGCAGTTGTTAAGAAGGATGAAAAACCTGAAGTCAGCAATCTTCTTTTTAAGGATAAGGATAAAGACGATTACGAAAACAGCATTCCAGGTGCCATTTATAAAATTAATATGGATGCTTCTCACCCATTTGCTTATGGATTGGGTAATTATTATTATTCGCTTAAAACAGACCGCAAAATTTACCAGCCACTAACCAAAGGTTGGAATGTTGGGCAATTATCAGAGAAAAGTCTAATGGCCGGGGTTGTGGGTAAAAAAGTTAGAGAAGACCTAAAAACCGGATTGTTAATTGGTGTTCAAGAGTCTGGAAGAGGAAGTGTGATTTACCTGGCAAACGACCCGCTTTTTAGAAATTTTTGGGAAGGTGGTAAAACACTCTTCGGCAATATAATTTTTTGCAGTTACTAGATTAAGCTCGTAAATTATATCATAATTGCATAACAAAGAGTTGCATAGAATTTCAGCTGTGTAATACTTTGTTATGTAAACATTTAATGTATATTTGATGTCGATTCATCCCGAATTGTTATAGAAAAGCTATTCATTTAAATATCAGTTTTTAAATATTAGTTGTCATCCAAGGCGTTCAACGCAGATAATTAATTATTTACTAACTTATTTACAATGAAAAAACTTCTACAAAGTTTGTTCGTTTTTTTGCTATTTGCATCAAGCGCATTTGCACAAGAAAGAACAATTACTGGAACGGTTACAGCCCAGGATGATAAACAACCCATTCCTGGTGTAAGCGTTAAAATTGATGGGGTTCCCGGCGGAACTTCTACAAACAACGATGGAAAATTCTCCATTAAATTACCTGCCAACAAAAAGACCCTCATATTTTCAAGTATTGGGTTTGCCACCACAGAAGTTGTTGTTGGCTCATCATCATCAATTAATGTTTCTTTAGTATCAGATGCTAGACAACTTGGTGAGGTTGTTGTTACTGCGGCTCTTGGAATCAAAAGAACTGCAAAATCACTCGGGTATGCAGTTTCTGCACTTGAAGGCGATGAGTTAAATAAGGCAAGAGAAACCAATGTGGTGAATTCGATTGCCGGTAAAGTTGCGGGGGTTAAAATCACTTCGCAATCTGGTACTGTTGGCGGTTCATCTAAAATTATCATCAGGGGAGCATCATCATTTAACTCCGGTAGTACATCAAATCAGCCAATTTTTGTTATCGATGGTTTGCCTGTTGACAATGGTTCTCAGCAATTAAATACCATTTCAACAAGTACAGTACCACAAGGTAGTGCAGGTTCGGATTATGGTAATAGAGCCGGAGATTTGAATTCTGATGATATCGAATCATTAACAGTGCTTAAAGGTGCCGCGGCAACGGCATTATACGGTGCAAGAGCAAAAAATGGCGCCATTGTAATTACGACCAAGAAAGGTAAAAAAGGACAAGCATCAATATCTGTAAACTCTTCTACACGATTTGATAATGTATTAAAGCTTCCAAATTTCCAGAACGAATATGCGCAAGGTGTCCAAGGTCAGTATAGTACAGGGCCAAATGTACAAAGTGGCAGTACAAATGGTTGGGGGCCAAAAATCAGTGATGTTCAGGACAGAACCTTTCTAAACTTTTTAAATCAGCAAGTAAAGCTAGAGGCATTTCCTGATAATGTTAAAGATTTCTATAATACTGGTAAAACTTACATCAACTCTGTTGCCTTTGAAGGTGGTGGCGATACGGGGGATTACAGATTTGGGTTTACCAACACCACTCAATCAGGTATCATACCAAATGAAAAGCTAAGAAAAAATGCAATTAACTTTAATGCAGGCAGAAATATTATAAAAGGATTGGATGTTCGTACAAACTTAAATTATGTGCGCACGGTTGGCGATGGTCGTCCGGTTCAAAGTTCTAACAACCCAAATGTTTTGCAACCCCTGATTTATGGCTTGCCAAGAACACTCGATATTAATTTATTGAGGGATAATTACATTGATCCAATCACCAAACAGCAAATTACCTTAACACCTTCCAGAAATGGTAATAATCCATATTGGATTGCGAACAAAAACAATTTCTCCAACGTTGTTGATCGGGTATTCGGTAATGGTGTAATCACCTACAAGCCATTAGAATGGTTAACAATTTCGAATAATTTAGGTACAGATTTCTACAACGAATTTCGTCGCGGCGTAACAAGTCAAGGTACAATAGGAGCATTAACCGGAGATTTTTTTACTGCAAACATTTATAATCGAATTATTAATAATGATTTTATAATTACAGCAGATCATAAAATAACTTCAGATTTAAGCTTAAAAGTAATTGCCGGATACAACATTTATGATGCGTACTATCGTAGAGATTTATCAGATGCTCAACAATTAACCGTTGATGGTTTATACGTTTTTAGTAATGCCGGAGGTGTAACGAGTACAAATACTTCGAACAGAAAAAGAATACAGGGTGTGTATGGTGATGTTGGCTTATCTTACAAAGACTTTTTATTTTTAAACATTACGGGAAGAAACGACTGGACATCAACCTTACCAATAACAAACCGATCTTATTTCTACCCGTCAGTAAGTTCTAGCTTTGTTTTTAGTGAATTACTACCTAAAACAAACTGGTTTAACTTTGGTAAATTAAGAGCGAGTTATGCGAATGTTGGTAGTGATACCGGCCCATACCAAGGTGCATTTACATATGCCCCTATAAGTGCTGCTTTTGCACAATACGGTTACGGCACAACCTTTCCTTTTAACGGCGTACTTGCATTTAGTAGTCCTGCAACCATTCCTAATTTAGATTTGAAACCTCAAAATCAGGTATCATATGAACTAGGTACTGAACTGAGGTTTTTAAACAATCGAGTTACTTTAGATTTTACATATTATAACACAAACACCGAAGATCAAATTGTAAGTCTTCCACTTCCACAATCAACTGGCTTTTCTTCGGCACTAAAAAATGCAGGTTCTGTAAAAAACAATGGAGTTGAGGTTGCTTTGGGATTAGTGCCATTAAAGTCTAAAGATTTTAAATGGAATATCGATTTCAACTTTGCGAAAAATAATCAAACAGTCGAATTGCCATCAGAAATTACATCTTATTCATTGGCGAGTGGCTGGAGTGGTTTATCAATTAAGGCTGAAACAGGAAAATCTTTCGGAATTTATGGCGTAGCATGGTTACGTGATGCCGCAGGAAATTTGGTAATCGACCAGGCTACTGGTTTAAGAAAAACAATCAGCGACCAGCGATTAGGAAATATGAACCCTGATTGGATGGGTGGTATAAATAATACATTCTCATACAAAGGCGCTTCGTTAAGCTTTTTGGTTGATATTAGAAAAGGTGGCGCAATCTATTCAAATACAGTTTCATCATTACGGGTTAGTGGTTTAGCAGAAGAAACATTATTAAATAGAGGAAATATTTTTATTGATAAAGGTGTGGTCGCTTCTGGAAATACATTTGTTCCAAATTCTACGCCGGTTACGAGTATGCAAGATTACTGGTCTCAATATACTACAACGAATACGGAAGCAAATATTTTTGACGCATCTTATGTTAAGTTGAGAGAAGTAAGATTGTCTTATCAATTACCAGCTAAATTTCTTCAAAGAATTAAGTTTATCAAATCAGCCGAATTAGGTGTGGAGGGTAGAAACTTATGGATAATCCATGATAATGTACCTCATATTGATCCAGAAGCTAATTTCTTCGGAACAGAAAGTGTGGCGGAAGGTGTAGAGTTCAATTCTGTACCATCTACCAGAACCATTGGTTTTAACATCAGATTTAGGATTTAATTAAACGATAATGAAAAAATTTATATACACATTTAGTGTTTTAACCATGTTATTAACACTATCATCATGCAAAAAATATTTAGACATCAATAAAAACCCCAATGCAGCAGAAGAAGTAGATCCGAAGCTATTATTTTCATACGCAAGTGTTGCTTATGTTAATTTGAGGTCAAGTGGAGATTTATATATTCCAATGAGTTTAGCCGGACAAATGCTGAGCAATGGCGGTAATAATCCAACGGGATGGTCTGGTGGAGACCCTGATGCTCAAACATATGTATTCTCAGCTAACTTTCTTAATAACACTTGGGTAACTTCTTATGTTAGAGCTGGTGCTAATCTGAAACAGGCAATTAAATTATCTGAAGAAGCTAGCCCGGTAAACAATAATGCAGCAGCACAGTGTAAAGTTTTGCTTGCTATGGTTACGTATGATATCACAACTACTTTTGGTGATGTACCTTATACAGAAGCTTGGAGTCCGAGTATATTATATCCAAAATTCGATAGCCAAAAAACTGTTTTGGAAGGCACGATTGCATTATTAGATCAAGCTATTGCTCAATTTGATGAGGCAAGTCCTTTAAAGATTGGTAAAGCTGGCGATTCATCGTATGACTTATTCTATGCCGGAGATATTGCAAAATGGAAAAGGTTGGCAAAGTCACTAAAGCTTCGTACACTTTTAACAATGGTTGATAAAGATCCAACTAAAGCGACAGAAATCGGAGCAATCGCTCAGGCTGGAACAGCTACGTTGGTAAATGCTACAACCGATAATTTTAAAATTGCTTACCAGGATGTTGCGGGCAGAAGGAATCCAAAATATGCCATTAGCTTACAATATAACGGCGGCGTTAATTTCTTTTTTGCCTCAAAACCCGTTACTGATATAATGGAACCGGCTACACCATTTGCTATAGCCGACCCACGTTTACCAAAGTTTTTTGACAAACCTTCTGCGGCTACGAAATATGTTGGGGTAACACCTGGAGCAGATGCTGTTGATGCTGTAAACCCGAGAATTGCAGCCACACTTCACTCAGGAGCTGCCCCGGAAGTAATGTTTACTTATCAGGAACAATTATTTAATGAAGCCGAAATTTATGCCCGTGGCTTAGGTGTTGCTGTAGATTTAGCAAAGGCAAATACACTTTATAAAGCTGCCCTGGCAGAATCATGTAAGTTTTTTGGAACAACTTCTGCAGATGCAACCAGTTTTTCAAATCAATTCGTAGCTTTTACGTCTTCAGCACAAGCGGTTAAGGCAATCCATGAACAGCAATGGGTTGATAAAATGGATAGAGGATTGGATGCATTTACACAGTGGAGAAGATCAGGTTCAGATGGTAGCGAGGTTCCATTATTAACATTGCCAGATGGAGCACCAGCAGGACCAATATTTAGAAGATATGAATATCCTATTGTGAATGAGATATCTGCAAATCCAAATGCTCCAAAAACAACAATTAAGTATAACGAAAAAATGTGGTTTGATTTATAAAATTAAAAACATGAAAAAATTATTAATATTAGCATCAATGGTTGGTTTAGTCTTATTGCAATCATGCGAAAAGAAAGGGCCTGGAGATAATTATGATTTCACAAATAGCTTAGCGCCTTATGTATCTTTGAGCAGCACCGCTGCAAAGGCCATTAAACAAGGTTCATCAGGCACATTTACATTTTTAGTAAAGACCTCTCTGCAACAAGCAGTAACGGTTACTTACAATGTCTCTGGCGCTGTTACATTAACAAATCAAACCGTAACTATAGCAAAAGATGCATTAACAGGAACAGCTAATGTTGCAATTCCAGCTGGTACCATTGTAGCCCCGGCTACAACGGCTGTCGCTACATTATCGCTTGTTAAAGCTGTTAAAGAAGATGGTACAGTTTTAACTTTAGGTGCTACAAATAATTCAGCAACCCAAAAGGTAACCATTAACATAACTAATTAATACTAGCTAATTATTCTTGTTAGAAGAGCCAGTATCGAACTTCGATACTGGCTCTTTGCTTTAGCAAGCTATTGGCTAAAAAATATTAATCCCTGATTCACTCTTAAAAGTAGACAGGGCTAGCGAAATAAAAAAAACATTCCCATTAGTTGTGACGCGTGTTTTTTGTAGATATCCCTAATTTCATTCAAATCTAGCTCTAATCCGGTTCTAATGCACAATTCGCTTTGATTTTAATATAACTAAAATATTAGGATTAATCCGATATGCCAATTTGAAGTGTTAAATGTTAAAAAATGTTAAAGATATATTTGGTGATTTTGCCAACTAACTATACATTAGTGCTTTATTAACTATCATTACTAACCTATTTTTCAAATTATGAAAAAACTTCTACAAAGTTTGTTCATACTTGTTTTCGTTGCTGTATCGGCAATGGCACAAGATCGAACAATCAATGGTACAGTTACATCCTCTGATGATAAACTGCCAATCCCCGGAGTTAGCGTACGTGTAAAGGGCACCCAGATTGGTGCTGTTACTGATGCCGCCGGAAAATACTCAATAAGAGTTCCTCAAGGCTCTACGAGTTTAGATTTCTCCTTCATTGGATATGCAACTCAAACACGAACAATTTCTGGAACATCAATCAATGTGATTTTAGAAAGTGATTCAAAATCGTTAAACGAAGTTGTGGTTACTGCCGGTGGACTTGCAAACACTAAGCGTTCAATTGGTACTGTTATCACAACGGTTAAAGCAGAACAATTATTAGCAGCAAAACCAACTACAATTGCAAGTGGTTTACTTGGTAAAGTAGCTGGTTTACAAATTAACGGAACAACTGGTGGTACTAACCCTAATTTCCGTGTTGTATTGCGTGGTATGCGTTCATTAACAGGTAATAACGAAGCTTTAATTGTTTTAGACAATGTAATCGTTCCAAACGCTGTTTTAGGTAATCTAAACCCTGAAGATGTTGAAGATGTAACTGTATTAAACGGTGCTTCTGGTGCTGCGCTTTATGGTTCTGACGCTTCTAACGGTGCATTAATCATTACGACTAAAAAGGGTAAAAAAGGTACATTAGAAATTAAAGTTGGTCAAACTTTAACAGCTGAGCAAGTTGCTTTCTTTCCAAAAATTCAAAAAGAATTTGGTTCAGGTTCAGACAATGATTTAAGAATTTACTTAGGTTATGAAAACCAACAGTACGGACCTGCATTTGATGGTGTTGTTAGAGAAATTGGTTTACCACTTGCTAATGGTGCAATTAAAATGGTGCCTTATTCTGCTACAAATGCAAAAAATGATTTCTGGGAAACTGGTTTAACAAGTCAAACAGATTTTTCTGCTTCATCTGGTGATGATAAAGGATCATTATTTATGTCTGCGCAATATGTTGATGTTGCAGGAACCACTCCAAAAGACAAATACAATAAAGCAAACGTTAGGATTAACGGAACGAGAAAATTGGCTGATAACTTGGTTGTAAACTTCGCAACAAGTTATACTCAAAATAGATCAAACAAAACTACACAGACTGGAACCATCTATGATCAGTTATTACAATCTCCTGCTCAAGTTCCACTTACAGAACTTCAGGACTGGAAAAATGATCCTTTTGCAAATCCTAATGGTTTCTACAACGCTTACTATAACAATCCATATTTCATGATTGATAATTATAGAGAAAGTGTTAGAAATGATTATTTAACTGCAAGTAGTGAATTAAAGTACAACCCGATTAAATGGTTAGACTTTACCTACAGAGTTGGTTTCCAAACTAGAAATTATTCGAATAAAAATTATTCGGATAAATTTACTTTCAGTGATTATACAAAATCTTTACCTGAAACTGCAAGTACTTTCAAAAGAACTGATATTGTTGGTGGTGTTACTGATGGTTCTTTGTACACTACACGTATTACTAACGAATTTCAGGCGCAGATTAAACAAAAGTATGGTGATTTCGATTTCAACCTTGTATTAGCTGCGGTTGTACGTCAGGATCAATCTAAAACTTTAAGTGCTTCTGTTAGTGGTTTAGTTCAACCAGGTTTATTTAACCTAAGCAACAGTACAAACACACCAACTGCTAGTGAGGCAAATTATAAAGCTCGTCAGCAAGGTGTATACAGTGTATTAAACATTGCCTATAAAAACTATTTGTTTTTAAATGCTACAGCACGTAATGACTGGGATTCTAGATTGTTACAATCAAATCGTTCATTCTTCTATCCTGGAGCAAATTTATCATTTGTACCTACAGATGCATTCAAAGATTTCTTCGTTAAAATTCCTGCAATTGATTACATTAAATTAAGAGCAGGTTATGCTAAGGTTGGTCAGGTTAACGTAGGTGGCGGAACAAGTTTCGGTGCTTATACACTTGATGGTACATTTAACCAGGGTGCTGGATTCCCTTACAATGGCCAAGGTGGTTTCACAATTGGCAATCGTTTAGTTTCTCCAAACTTAACACCAGAATTTACCTATACTATAGAGGCTGGATTGGATGTTAATTTATTCAAAAACAGAATTTCAGCTACTGCAACGTATTACGACAATAAAAGTAAAAACCAAACAGTTACAACTACTGTAGCAAACTCATCTGGTTATTCATCTTATTTATTGAATGCTGGACAAACTAGTGGTAAAGGTATTGAAGCTTCATTAAACTTAGTACCGGTTAGAAAAGAAAACTGGACAGTTACGGTAGGTGGAAATTTCAACTACACGAAAAACACAGTTGACGAATTAGTAGGTGGAATTCCTAACATTAATCTTGGTGGTTTTACAGGTGCTGGCGTTTATGCAGTGGCAGGAAGACCTTTCCCAGTATTACAAGGCCGTTCTTATGTTCGTGATCCACAAGGTAGAATTATCGTAAATCCAGTTACTGGATATCCTTCAGGAACTTCAACTTTCGCTGAATACGGTAATGCTTCTCCAACCAAAATTTTAGGCTTAAACTTAAGCGCACGTTATAAAAACTTAACATTATCAGCTGTAGCTGAATACAGAGGTGGTTATTTTATCTATAATGCCGCAGGTAACTCATTCGAATTTAACGGTTCTGGTATATTAACAACTCAATATAACAGAGAGCGCTTTGTAATTCCTAACTCATCATATCTGTTAAACGGTCAATATGTGGATAACACAAACATTACGGTTAGAGATGGTGGTGCTGCTTATTGGAGTATTGGTGGTCCAAGAAGAAATATCGATGAGAATTATGTAACTCCAGGAGATTTCTGGAAAATCAGAGAGATTACATTGGCTTATGATCTTCCTAAATCAATCCTAGCTAAATCTAAATTTATTAAAGCTGCTCGTATTAGTGCTCAAGGAAGAAACCTATTTGTCTTCTTACCTAAAGCAAACGTATACACAGATCCTGAATATAGTGCAGGAGATGGTTTAAGTAATGGTAACGCTGTTGGCTTAACTAGTTTAGACCAAATTCCTCCTTCGAGATATTATGGTGGAACGATATCGCTAACATTCTAAAGATTACTATCATGAAAAAAAATATAAAATATTTATTAATTGCGCTTGTCGGTATTTCTGCCTCATCGTGCAAGAAGTATCTGGATATTAACACAAATCCAAACCAGGCAATTACTGCAACTCCACAATTAGTTTTGCCACAGGCGATAACTGCAGTTGCAAACCAAACCTGGGCATATAATTTCTACGGAGCACAAACAGTTGGTTACTTAGCAAATGGTGGTGGTGTAAGTGGTTGGGGAGCAATTATTTCTTATAACTACGCTACAACTGATCAGCAAGGTTTATGGAACACAAGTTATGATATCGGCACTGATATTCAGTATGTTATCGACCAAACAGCTAGTCAGCCAGATTTGGCTCAGTTTAATGCTGCTGCAAAAGTGATGAAAGCATTTGCTTTTCAACGCTTAGTTGATCAGTACAACGATTTGCCATATACTGAGGCGCTTAAAGGTGTAGCCAATGTTTCACCAAAATACGATAAAGCTACTGATGTATATAAAGCACTTGCTGACCTTTGTGATCAAGCAATCGTTACCTTTAAAGCAAATCCTACTGCATCTACTGCTTTCAGAACTGGAGATGTTATGTTCAATGGCTCTACTGCTGCTGCTGAAATTACCAGATGGATTCAGTTTGCAAATACAATCAAATTAAGATTAATCATTAGAGCAGGTAGCAAAGTGGCATTTACAAACAGAACTTTTGATGCTGCTGGATTTTTAACAGATGATGCAGTTGTAAACCCTGGATATGCTCGTGTTGATGGTAAACAAAACCCAGCTTGGAATAGCTTTGCATACACATTTGCAAATGCAGCAGTTGGTGGTGGCGTTCAATACGTACCAACACCATACATTGCAACTTTCTATAACGGTGTGAAATTATCAGATCCAGGTAGAGCAGGTGTTGTTTATAAAGCAAATATCATTAACGGAACAACTCCTACAGGTACCTTAAATCAGTTGGGTAACCAATTGGCTACAGCAGGTAGAGGTCAAACACCAAACTCTTGGTTTAGAGGTACAAACGCTACAAACTTCGAGTCTATCGGTATATTTAAAGGTCCGGATGCTGGTCAACCATTGTTTTTAGCTGCTGATAGTTATTTTCTTCAGGCAGAAGCTGCTTTAACAGGCGTAATTGCAGGCGATCCTAAAACATTATTTGATACAGGAATTAAAGCATCATTCCGTTATTTATATAAAAATAACGCCAATGTAATTCCGGCTACTAAAACTGCAGATGCTGATGCTGTTGCTTATCAAACGGCAAACGCAACAAACCGTTTAGCAAACTTTAATTTAGCCGTAGGTGCTGCTCAGCAATTAGAGGCAATTATCACACAAAAATATTTAGCTTTAAATTTATTATTTGGTGATGAGGCTTGGAATGAATACAGAAGAACAGGCTACCCAACAATTGTTACAGCTCCTGGAGCGACTGCAACTCAAACTTTTGTTTCAACTGTAACAGAAGCAACAGGTCCTGATAAATTGCCAACTCGTTTATTGTATCCAAATAGCGAATTCCAATATAACGCTGGCAATGTAATTTCAGTTGATAAATACACAACAAAAATATTCTGGGCTAGATAATTTATAATTTTAAAATAGAAATTAAGAAAATGAAAAGAATATTTCAAAACATAGCAATCCTGGTTATTTTCATGAGTTTAACTTCATGCTTAAAATCGAAGGATTTAATTGGACCAGATGCTGATAAAAGCGCTGGTGCAATTATAGAATTTGCAAACCCCGACTATATTGCTACAGGTTCTGCCTCTGCTTCAATTAAACTTGCAAGATATGAGCTTAGCCTACCAAAAGGACCAGCAACTTTACTAAAAGTTTATGTTCAATATGTTGGAACAGGCAAAATGGCATCAAGCGATGTAACAGTAGGTCTTGGAATTGATGCTGCGGCACTTACACTTCACAATACCCAGGCTGGAAAAGCTTACAACTTAATCCCGGCTGCATGGTATACTTTGCCGGCAAGTGTTGTAATTCCTGCCGGACAACGTGGCGTTGAGGTAACAATTCCGATTAACACCAACAACTACGTAGCAGGACAAACCTATGCATTACCTTTATCGATAAGATCAGCTTCGGTAGGTACGGTTAGCGGAAATTTTGGTACAATTATAGTAGCTATAGCAGCACAATAATTTTTGTAAATTTCAAATCAAAAAGACCTGAAGAATTACTATTCTTCAGGTCTTTTTTGTTTTATAGCCTTAAATTTAAGTAACCAGCTGTTATTTTTTTAAAAATGAAGAAACAATGAATATTCAGGAATGTTTGTCATGTAAAAATCACAAATACACCTTATTTAGTTAAAGTTTGTTAAAAAAAGTTGGTGGGATTATATATTTAGCCCTTTATTTAAAACTAATACAATCCTAACTTAAATTTCATGAGAAAACTTCTACAAAGTTTGTTCGTGATGATGCTTTTTGCAATTACTGCATTAGCTCAAGAACGAACAATTACTGGTACAGTTGTGTCTTCGGATGATAGATTACCTATCCCGGGCGTATCTGTAAAAATTAAAAACACAACAAGAGGCACAATCACCGATTCTAATGGTAAGTATACCATTACCGCAGCCTCAAATGCTACATTAGTATTTTCTTCAATTAGCTATGAAACTACAGAAATACTAGTTGGTAACAAAACAACAATTAGCCCTATTCTATCATCAGATTCTAAATCATTAGATGAAGTTGTAATTCAGGTGCCTTATGGTACTGTAAAAAAGAGTGCATTTACCGGTGCTGAATCTACAGTAGGTGCTACCGAATTAGCTAAAACACAAATGACTTCTGTAACCAGAGCATTAGAAGGACGTATTTCTGGTATTGTTGCTACCAATGGTGGCGGCCAGCCAGGTACAAATGCTGATATTCGTGTTCGTGGTATCGGCTCAGTTAATGCAAGAAGCACACCTCTTTACGTTTTAGATGGTGCTGTTTATAATGGAGAAATTGCTTCAATTGCTTCAGATGATATTGAAAGCGTAACCGTATTAAAGGATGCTGCTGCAACTGCATTATATGGTTCAAGAGCTGCAAACGGCGTAATCATGATTCAAACTAAAACTGGTAAAAAAGGCGATGCTATCATTAGAGCAAACCTTAGAACAGGTTTTATGAACCGTGCAATTCCTCAATACGATCAGGTAGGCGCAAAAGACTACTACGAATTAATGTGGGAAGCAACCAGAAACAGATTACAATATGGTGCCAACCCTCAAACTCCAGCATTAGCCGGACAAAATGCTTCTGCAGTTTTAACTGGTCCTAATGCTTTGGTTTACAATGCGTATAATGTTCCAGGTGCTCAATTGGTTGATCCTGTAACAGGAAAACTTAATCCAAATGCTTCTCTTTTATGGGATGACAACTGGAATACAGTACTTTTTAACACAGATGCGTTAAGACAAGATTATAATGTGAGCATTAGTGGCGCAAGTGATAAAACGGATTACTATTTTTCAGGCGGTTACGTAAATGAGAACGGTATTACTAAATTTACTGAGTTCGATAGGTTTACCACTAGAATGAACATCAACACTAAAATTAAGCCTTGGTTAAAAGGTGGTACAAGCTTAGATGCGGCTATTTCTTATCAAAGAAATAACGTTGCTGAAGGTACTGCAACTACAAACCCATTCTATTATACTACAACGATGGGGCCAATCTACCCGGTATATGAGCGTACTTCAACAGGTGCTTATGTATTCGATCCGGTAACAGGTGGCAACAAATTAGATTTTGGTAATGCAAGCCAAATGGGTGCAAGACCATACGCACCAAACTCAAACTTATTGGGTACTTTGGAATTGGATGACAGAAGTAACAGACCAGTTAACATCAATAACAATACTTATTTAGAGGCGAGTTTCTTGAAAGATTTCAAGTTCAGAACAAGTATTGCAACTACTTATTATGATGCAACATCTACAATTTTTCAAAACTCCCTTTATGGTGATGCACAAAACGTTGCAGGTCGTTCAACAAAAAGAAACAACCGTCAGTTAACTTTTACCTTTAACCAGGTATTATCTTATGCAAAACAGTTTGGAGAACATTATATCTCTGCATTAGCTGGTCACGAGAATTTTAAATTCAGAAGAAACTTCCTTGAAGCGACTAGAACGGGTTTTCCTTTCCCAGGCACCAGTGAGTTAGCATCGGCAGCAGTTGCAGAAGGTTCTACTTCAAATCAAAGAGATCACGCCATCGAAAGTTATTTCTCAAGATTAGACTATAATTACAAATCGAGATATTACATTTCAGGAAGCTTAAGAAGTGATGGTTCGTCAAGATTTTCATCATCAGCCAGATGGGGTACATTCTACTCTGTGAGTGGTGCGTGGAGAGCTTCTGAAGAAAGTTTCTTAAAAAGTGTAAGCTGGATTAACGACTTAAAAGTAAGAGTAAGTTATGGTGAATTAGGTAATGAAAACTTAGATACTTATTATGCATACCAGGCATTATACAACTTGGGAGCAAATAATGTTGGCTTCCCTGGTGCAACGGCTTTAACTTTAGCTACACCTGATTTAACCTGGGAAACAAACCAAACGACTAACATCGGGGTTGATTTCTCATTATTCAATAACCGTTTACAAGGTAGTATTGAACTTTATAATAAAGTATCCGACAACTTATTATTTGATGTGCCTTTACCAATTTCTACTGGTATTACCACTGTTACAAGAAATATTGGTGCTTTATCAAACAAAGGTATTGATTTTACTTTAGGTTACACAGCCATTAAAAAGAGTGATTTTGACTGGAGAGTTGATTTAAATTTAACACACTACAAAAATAAATTCAAAGAATTATCTCAACCAGAAATTATTATTGGTAACAAAAAATATGTTGTTGGAGGAGGAATTTATGATTTCTTCATTAGAGAATACACTGGTGTAGATCCAAATACAGGTTTAGGAACTTGGAAACAAGATGTTTTAGGCTCAAATGGTTTGCCAACAGGTCAAACAACTACAACATCAAACTTTACAGCTGCTACACAGTATACTGTTGCTACTGCAATTCCTGATTTAACTGGTGGTATTACCAACTCATTCCGCTACGGTAACTTTGATTTATCATTCTTATTTACTTTTCAATTAGGAGGTAAATTCTACGATAGTAACTACGCAGGCTTAATGCATGTAGGTAATTATGGATCAGCTTGGCATACAGATATCTTAAACAGATGGACTACACCTGGTCAGATTACTGATGTTCCTAGAGTTCAGAATGCAGTTGCAAATCAATCTGGTGCTTCAACAAGATTCTTGTTTGATGCAGACTATTTAAACCTTAAAAACGTAACTTTTGGTTATACCATTCCTCAGAATGTGAGTGGTAAACTTGGTTTAAAATCAGCAAAAGTATTTGCAAATCTTGATAACGGATATTTATGGCATAAAGGCCCTAAAGGTATGAATCCACAAGGTTCATTCACCGGAAATACTGATTATGTGTACCCGTCATTCCGTACATTCTCTTTAGGTTTAAATGTTAATTTATAACCGCATAAATTGTTATAAAATGAAAAATATTTTAAAAAATATAAGCCTGGTTCTAATAGGCGTTGCAACACTTAGCAGTTGTAAGAAAGAATACCTGGAGACCACTCCAACTGAGCAAATTGCTCAGGAAACTGTTTTCAGTACAACCGGAGGGGCTTTAGTGGCGCTGAATGGTACGTACAGACAGATGTATCAAAGCTTAACTGACCATGGTAACTTTGGTCAGAAATCAGCAGAAATTGTATCTGATTTAATGGGTAACGATATGGTGGTTCATGCACAAGGTTATGGTTGGTTCAATGCCGAATATCAGTATACCGCAATTGCTACAGCTACACTTAACAGCAGATCAGGCCGTACTTGGTTTTACTATTACAGAACCATCAATAATGCAAACATCATTCTTAAAAATATTGATGCAGCTACAGGTACAACTGCAGAGAAAGAATACATCAAAGGACAAGCATTAGCACTTAGGGCTTATTCATATTTCTATCTTGTAAACTTCTTCCAGCAAACGTATAAAGGAAATGAGAATAAGCCGGGTGTACCAGTTTACTTAGAGCCAACCAGCGAAGGTAATCCGAGAGGAACCGTACAACAGGTTTATACGCAAATAGTTGCAGATTTAAAACAAGCTGAAACTTTGTTAACTGGCAAAACGCGTATCCACAAATCGCATGTAAATGTTAATACGGCTCAAGGTATCTTGGCTCGTGTTGCATTACAAATGGAAGACTGGGCTACTGCCAGAGAGTATGCAAGAAAATCAAGAGCTAGCATTGCGCCAATGACTGCGGCTACTTATAATGCAGGATTTAGCATTTTATCTAATACCGAGTGGATTTGGGGTTTAGAGGTTAACGTAGAACAGTCTACTATTTTTGCTTCTTATTTCTCACATATGGATAATACAGCCGGCGGATACGGTGGTTTAGGCTCTTATAAAAAAATCACTAAAGAACTTTATGATTTGATACCTGTTGGCGATGCAAGAAAGGATGCTTTTAAAGCCCCTGGTTCAACTGTGTTACCATCAGTTCCCATCTATAGTATTTTAAAATTCAGAAAACCAACTGCGGCAACATGGAATGGTGATTACTTATTAATGCGTGCTGGTGAAATGTTCTTAATCGAAGCAGAGGCTTCAGCAAGAATTGGTGGCGATGAAGCAAATGCGGTAACTTTATTAAACACTTTAGTTAAAACAAGATACCCGGCTTACAATTTTGCGGGTACAGGAACGGCATTATTAAACGAAATTCTTTTACAAAGAAGAATCGAACTTTATGGTGAAGGTTTCTCTTTAAATGATATTAAACGTTTAAAAACTGGTTTAAACAGACCAACTGGAACAGGTAACCATGGTGGTACCAATTTCGCTCCGGTAGAATTAGTTTTACCAGCCGAATCTCCGAAATTCTTAATGAGAATTCCTCAGGATGAATTAAATACCAATAAGGCATTAACGCCTGCTGATCAGAATCCACAATAGTTAGGTTCTGTTTGATAAAGCCCTCGGTTACAAGCGTAATCGGGGGCTTTTTGTTTACACAAAAATTATTGCCTTTTGTTTTGAAAAAAACCAAGAAATGTGTTAAAATCACTTTTTTGACATTTATTAATAATAAAAAGACAGCCTAATCATCAACTAAATCGTTTTAGATAAAGATAAAGTCTACCTAATTGCTATAGATTATTTTCGTAATAATTGCATTACAATATTTTTTTTTTAAATTGGCAAAATATTAATCAAAAACTAAACTTAAAATTTATGAAAAAACTATTACAAAGTTTGTTCATAATGCTCTTTTGTGCAATCAGCGCTTTTGGGCAAGAAAGAACAATTACTGGAACAGTTACAGGTAAGGATGACGGACAGCCCCTACCTGGAGTAACCGTTAAAATCAAAGGCACCGCTGGAGGAACCATTACAGCATCAAACGGTAGCTATTCAATTAAAACATCAGCTAAAACAGGTACTTTGGATTTCTCATTCGTGGGATATTTAGTTCAAAGCAGATCATTTGGCGCATCTAATGTGGTTAACGTTGCATTAGAAACAGATTCAAAAACATTAACAGATGTTGTTGTTACAGGTTACGGAACGGTAAGAAAGAAAGACTTTACTGGTTCGGTTGCAACAGTTAAAGGTGATGACTTAAAAGACAAACCAGTTCAGAGTTTTACACAAGGTTTAACCGGTCAGGCGGCTGGTGTAAGCATCGTACAACCAAACGGTTTGTTAAACAATCCACCTGTAATTCGTGTAAGGGGTGTAAGTTCAATCTCACTAAGCTCTTTTCCATTAGTAGTTGTAGATGGAATTCCATTTCCTACCGGAGACGTTTCAGCTAACTCATCAGCAAATAACCCGCTAGGAGATATTAACCCTGCTGATATTGAAACCATCGATATCTTGAAAGATGCGGCTTCAACTGCATTATATGGTTCAAGAGCAGCAGCTGGTGTATTGGTAATCACAACCAAAAAAGGTAAACAAGGAACTGCAAGAGTAACTTACGATGGTTGGGTTGGTGTTAACAACGCGGTAAGATTACCTGAATTATTAAATGCTACAGAGTATATTCAGTCGAAAAATACGGCAATGAAAAATGCATTGGCATTAAACCCTAATACGGTTCCGGCTTCTCAAAGAAATGCAAATGGCGAAAGCTTTTTCCCAACGTTAAATGCAGACGGATCTATTGTAGATACAAAATGGTATGATGTAATTTATCGTGAAGCTTATTCTCAGAACCACTCTGTAACCATTTCTGGAGGTACAGATAAAACAAATTATTACGTATCAGGAGCGCTTTCTGATCAGGATGGTTTCTTAAGAGCAAACTCATTCCAAAGATATTCTGGAAGAGCGAACTTAACTCACCAGGCTACTGATTGGTTGAAATTGAACGCAAACATGAGCTATAATAACAGTTTTAACAGCTCTCCAAACAGTGGTTCAATTCCGGGTGCGGCATTTAACTCATCAGGTTTAGGTAGGATTGCTACAGTTATGGCACCAAACATTAAACCATTTAACAATGATGGTTCTTATAGCGTATCTGGTAATAATATTGGTAGTGGAGCCAACTTAGTTCCAATTACTTATGTTAACCCGCAGGTTATCATCGATAAAGATGTAAATACTTCAGAAACAAATAGATTATTAGCTAATTTAGGTGCTGAGGTTAAAATTCTAGAAGGTTTAACAGCTAAATCAACTTATTCTTGGGATAGAAGTAATACAGAAAACATTCAATTCTGGAATCCTATTAATGGTGATGGTTTTTCTTATCCTGGTTATGCTTACAATAACTCAGCCAGAAGAAATAACTGGAACTGGATTACTACATTGGCCTATAACAAACAAATTGGTGATGGCCACAACATTAGCTTAAATGTGAGTTCTGATATCCAGAATACAAGAACTGTAAACTGGGGTTCAATCAGACAAGGTTTAGCAGATCCATCTTTCTTTACTCAATATCAAGGAACATTTACTACCAACGTTGCTGGTGGTAACGGAATTAACGAACAAGCTTGGCAAGCTTACATTGGTAGTGCCAGCTATAACTACAAAGGAAGATATTTCTTAACGGGTAACGTTAGAAGAGATGGTAACTCAGCTTTCTTTATCGATAAACAATGGGGAACTTTTGGTGGTGGTTCAATCGGATGGGAAATCGCACAAGAGGATTTCTTTAAAAACTCATCATTAGGCAGAACCGTTAACGCTTTACGTTTACGTGCAAGTTATGGTAAAGTAGGTAACGCCAACGTAGCAGCTTACCAAGGTTACACAACTTACGGTTCTAGTATTTATGGTGCTGGTGCTTTGGCATGGGCATTTACTGGTCCTGCAAACAGAGATTTGAGCTGGGAAACAAGTAAACAAACGGATATAGGGTTAAGTGCAGGTTTATTAAACAGCCGCATTACTGTAGAGATTGATTATTTCAACAAAAACATTGATAACTTAATTTTAGGTGTTACACAAGCGCCTTCAAAAGGTATCCCTGGTGGCGTAATTAATACTAACGTTGGTTCAATGTACAACAGAGGTTTTGAGTTCGCGGTGAGCGGTTCTCCTATTAAAACCAATGATTTTACCTGGACTTCAAGCCTTAACTTCACAACAATCAAAAACAGAGTTACAGCACTTGACCCTTCATTACCTCAGTTAACTTCATCAACTGGTGGTTTAGAAACAGCAAGTACTACAATTGTTGGAGAGTCTATCGCAGGTATTTATGCAGTTGAAACAAGAGGTGTTAACCCAGCAAACGGAAGAAGAATTTTCGTAAATAAAGCAGGTAGAGAAGTTCAGTACCAACACCAAGGCGGTGCTAATGCATGGACTTTCCTTGATGGTACTGCTGCTAGCCCGGTTAATGCAAACGACCAAAAATATATGGCTAACACCCTTCCAACCTGGTATGGTGGTTTTAACAACACATTCAACTATAAAAACTTCGATTTAAACTTCATGTTTACTTACTCAGGCGGTAACTATATTTACAATGGTTCTAGAGCAGGTTTACTTGATCAACGTTTCTGGAATAACTCAAGAGATGTATTAAACGCCTGGACTACAGCTGGTCAGCAAACAAATATTCCAAGAGTTGTTTATGGTGATAACATTTCAAATGGTTCATCATTCCCAATTTCTGAAAACATCGAAAAAGGAGATTTCTTAAGACTTCAGGCTGCAACTTTAGGTTATAGAATTCCGGCTTCTATCTTCGGAAAATCTGGAATCAAAAGCTTAAGAGTTTATACTTCTGTTAACAATGCGTTCCTAATCACTGGCTATACTGGTGTGGATCCGGAAATTTCAACAAACGGTAACTCAAACTTATCAGCAGGTGTAGAACGTAACAGTATCCCACAAGGTAGACAGTTTACTTTCGGTTTAAGCGTAGGTTTGTAAACATTAAATATTAATTAAATGAAAAGATACATAAAATCATATAAGTTACAATTAGTAAAAGTAGCTATTGTAGCGATTCCTTTAATCACAGGTATCACATCCTGCAAAAAGGAAACCTTGCAAATCGCACCAGAATTATCTCTTTCTGATGTGAATGCTTATGAAACGCCTGCCCGTATTGAGGCGCTTGTTGCAGGCTTGTACGGAACGGCTAAAAACGGTGCATTATTTGGCGGTCGCTACCAGGCTTATAATGACATCAGAGCAGAAGAATTTATCAACAGAACGTCTAACGGTGTAACCGGTTCAACGGTTTACAACTCGACCAATAATAATGGCGATACTTATGTTGGTAACTTCTGGAGCCAGGGATATTTGACAATTAACCGTGTAAATGTTTTTCTTGATGGTTTGGAAATCAATAAAGCAAAGTTAACCACTGCGCAATATGATCAGTTCGCATCAGAAGCAAAATTTTTACGTGGTTTAACTTACTTCAGCTTAGTACAAATTTTCGCTAAGCCTTACGTATTAAATAACGGTACTTCAAGAGGTTTACCATTGCGTTTACTTCCGGAGTTAGGTGCAGCAAATAACAGATTAAGAAGCAGTACAGTTGCCGAAATCTATGCACAAGTATTAAAAGATTTAGATGCTGCTGAAACTGGCTTACCAAACACGTATTCTACTGCATTGCTTCGTACAACAAGAGCACATAAAAATACGGCTATTGCTTTAAAAACCCGTGTGTATTTAACTATGGGTAACTATGCAAAAGTTATTGAAGAAGGTAATAAAATTGTGCCTTTAACTGGTCCTTTCACTACAAGTGTTCGTGCACCTCATGCTTTGGCGCCAACTTTAAGAGCTGTATTTACAGCGCCATACACAACTTCTGAATCTATCTTCTCTTTTCCTTTTGCGGATACAAACGCTCCTGGAACGCAGAACCAGTTAGGTTACTATTTCAGTTGGGATGGCGGCGGTAACTTGGAGTATGCTTTAAATACTTCAACAGGTACTTACGCAGGTATCTTTACCGACCCTATCTGGCCAGCTACAGATGCTAGAAAAACAGGTTTAATTTCAACTGCTGTAATTAGTGGAACTACTTATACGTATCCAACTAAACATAGTGCAGTTAGTCCATTCCTGGATTATGTTACCATGATCAGATATGCTGAAGTTTTATTAAACGTTGCAGAAGCTGAAGCTTTAAGCACAGGTGGTAATTTAGTTCGTTCAAGAGCATTATTGGACGCTGTTCGTAAACGTTCTGATGCAACATATGATTTTGGTGTATTGGCAACCGGAACTGCACTTTCAACTGCAATCCTTAAAGAAAGAAGAATTGAGTTGTTAATGGAAGGATTCAGATTCAATGATATCGCCAGAAAAAATCTACCACTTATGTCGTATGGTGCAAATGCAACTATTCCGGTATCTGATGTTAGATATGTATTCCCGATTCCAGCTCAGGAAATTATAAGTAATCCAGAAGCTGATTATTAATCGTAAAGCATAATCATAATAACAAAAAAGCCTTTCAAATTTATTTGAAAGGCTTTTTTTTTGAATACTATTTTTGAAATAGCTAATACTCCTGCTAAGAACCAGTTAAAGAATTATAATAATCAAGTAATGCTTTAACATCATCATCACTTTTGAAACTAAGTTTCTTGTCTTTAATAAACTCGGTTAATGCGTCCTTTTTATCTGATAAGGCATTCAGCAAATCCTTCTTATCTTTTTTAATCTTCTCGATTTTACCGTCCTTTAAAAGAAAATACTGCTCACCATTCACAACCGTTTTCTGCACTTTAGCAGCGCCGTATGGCGTATTCTCCACAATAGATTTAACAGGCTTTTTTAAGGCCAAAACTTTCCCGCTATTCAACACCATATAATAACTTTTGTCCGTATAACTGCCAAAAGCAGGAAACCCATTTCTAAAAATATCTAGTTGAGCAGGGCTGGTAGATTTAATGATCTGAAACTCCCTTACCGGAAATTTAAAATCCATCTCCTGACCATTTTTTAAGAAAATTAACTTATCAGTGAATACATTATAGTTAAGCTCCATGTTATTATAATAGGTGCTATCTGCCTGCAAAACATGGCCCTTAACAAAATCCTTATACAGGTATTCGCTACCAATAAATGTTTTTTCGGGCTTTGTCCCTACAGGTGTACCAACTATATCTTGTGAAATGGTAAATTGAGCCTGAGCGCCATATAACGTTAGGCTCAAAATCGATGCTAAAAAAATGGTCTTTTTCATCTTATTAATTTATATATCTAAATTTAAATATATATGGCAAACCATCAAAATTTTAACTACTTCTTATCCACACTATATTTACCTGGGCCGATAAAGATCAGGCTAAAAAATACAATGCCCAATTCTATTGCATGGCTCGCTCCCTGTAAACCATCGCCCTTGGCAAAATGAACCAATGCCGCAATAATCATCGTAAACACCAGTAGCATACAAGCGGGGCGGTAAAACAGCCCAACCACCAATAGAAAGCCACCAAAGGTTTCAGCAACCGCTGCCATCAAACCCCAAAATACAGGGAAGAAATCAACACCAATAACCTTCATACTGCCACCTAAGCCTTCCCATCCTTGAGGCCCACCGGCAAGCTTTGGAAAACCATGAATAATAAACATTATCCCAATCCCTATTCTCAGTAACAATAAACCCGTGTTGCGGTACTTTCCTAAATTATCTAAAATTGCCATGTTATATATATTTAAATTCTACGTGATTTGTTTCTATTTTTAAACGTACTTCAGCCCCCAAAACCATCGTTAGGTTATCATCAATATGCCCGGTAGGGAAATTAAAACAAACCGGATAATCATAATCCTTCACAATATCCCAGATAACCTCATCGGCTGATTGTCCGAAAGGAATTTTCTCCTCCTCAATTTCGTTAAAGGCACCAATAATCAAGCCTTTAAGCTTAGCCAGTTTACCTGCTCTTTTAAGCATTCTCAGCATCCTGTCTATCGAAAACTCATACTCCCCAACATCTTCCAGAAATAATATTTTCCCATCATAATCCATTTCCGAAACCGAACTTTGTAACATGCAAAGTAAGGTCAGGTTCCCGCCGATTAAAGTACCGGTACAAGTGCCCGCTTTGTTCGGATAGGTACTGTCGTATTCGTAAGATTGCGCCTCACCAAACATCGCCTTTTTTAAAGAAAGCAGAGATTCTGGCGTGGCCTCATCAAATGTATAGGGCATTTGTGCGTGCATCGATTGTACTTGCTGTTGCGTAAAAAGATGCGAAAGCAGAACGGTAATGTCGCTAAACCCGATTATCCACTTCGGGCTTTCCTCAAAACGGGTAAAATCCAGTTCATCAATAATTCGAATGGTGCCGTAACCACCTCTGCCTGCAATTATCGCTTTAATCTCTGTATCATCCAGAAATTGCTGTATATCGGCGGCACGTAATTCATCCGTTCCGGCAAACTGGTTCGATGTTGCATAAACACTCTTACCAATGACCACTTCGAGGCCCCAACTGCGCAATACAGCTATGGCATAGTCTATTGGTTTTGGCAATTTCTTCGCCGGACAAACAATGGCAATCTTATCACCTTTTTTTAAATATGGGGGCTGCTTTATCATGTTCAAAACACTTATCTTTGCCAAAATAAATAATTTGTTTTGGATAATAATAAAATAAAAAGATATACGGTTACGGCGGCACTCCCTTACACCAACGGACCCGTTCATATAGGCCACTTAGCGGGGGTTTACATTCCGGCTGATATTTATGCAAGATACCTGCGTGCTAATAAAAGAGATGTAAAGTTTGTTTGCGGTTCTGATGAAAATGGTGTGCCAATTACGCTAAAAGCTAAAAGAGAAGGCATTACCCCACAGGAAGTAGTAGATAAATACCATAAAATTATCGGCGATTCCTTTAAAGAATTTGGGGTTTCCTTTGATATTTACCACCGTACCTCGTCTTTAACACACCACCAAACAGCGGCCGATTTCTTTGAAACCCTTTACGATAAAGGGGTATTTACTGAAGAAGTAACCGAGCAATATTATGATGAAACTGCTAAGCAGTTTTTAGCCGATAGGTACATTACCGGTACTTGCCCTAACTGTGGAAACGAAAATGCATATGGCGACCAATGCGAAAACTGCGGAACAACGCTTAATGCAACCGATTTAATTAACCCAAAATCTACCCTTTCGGGCGATAAACCTGTTTTAAGGGAAACCAAAAACTGGTTCCTGCCGCTTGATAAATACGAAGGCCGCTTAAGGGAATACATCGAAAGCCATAAAGAATGGCGACCAAATGTGTATGGCCAATGCCAAAGCTGGTTAAACGCAGGCTTACACCCCCGTGCCATGACCCGCGATTTAGACTGGGGCATCCGTGTTCCGGTTCGTGGTGCCGAAGGCAAGGTTTTATATGTATGGTTCGATGCGCCAATCGGTTACATCTCGGCCACTAAAGAACTTTGTAATTACGCAAAGCTCGATGTCTGGAATCCAAAGGCTGAAGAATATTACATTAACAATTACGAAAGCGATAAATGCGGATGGGAAGAATACTGGAAAAGCGATGAAACTAAACTGGTTCACTTTATCGGTAAGGATAATATCGTATTCCACTGCATCATTTTCCCGGCAATGTTAATGGCGCATGGCGAATATACCTTAGCCGATAATGTACCTGCGAATGAGTTTTTAAACCTTGAAGGGCAAAAAATCTCTACTTCAAAAAACTGGGCCGTATGGTTAAACGAATATTTAAGAGAATTTGAAGGCAAGCAAGATGTTTTGCGTTATGTATTAACCGCAACAGCTCCAGAAACCAAGGATAATGATTTTACCTGGAAAGATTTTCAGGCCAGAAATAACAACGAACTGGTAGCAGTTTTAGGCAACTTTGTAAACCGGGTTACGGTACTTACGCATAAATATTTCAATGGTATTGTGCCAACCTTAATGCAGGTAACAGAGCAAGACCAGGCCGTAATCGATGAATTGGCGACCTTCCCGGCGAAGATATCTGCATCTATCGAAAACTATCGTTTTAGAGAGGCATTATCAGAAGTAATGAATGTAGCTCGCCTGGGTAATAAATACCTGGCCGAAACTGAACCCTGGAAACTGATTAAGACAGATGAAGACAGGGTGCGTACCATTCTAAATATCTCCCTACAGATTTGTGCAAACCTGCAGATTTTAATTGAACCATTTATGCCTTTCACAGCCGAAAAGCTGATGAAAATGTTAAATAACGGGCGCCAGGAATGGGCAGAAGCAGGAACTACAACTTTAATTAAACGCGGACATACCATCAGCGAGGCTGTACTTTTATTCGAAAAAATTGAAGATGCTGCAATCGATTTCCAGATTGAAAAATTAAACCAAAGCAAAACGGCAAACGCTGCACCGGCACAAGCTCTACCAGCAAAAGAAAACATCCAGTTTGATGATTTCTCTAAAATGGATATCCGTGTAGCCACCATCATCGCTGCCCAAAAGGTAGAGAAAACTAAAAAGCTTTTGAAGCTTACCGTAAATACTGGCATTGATGAGCGTACGGTCGTATCAGGCATTGCCGAATATTATAAACCTGAAGATATCGTTGGCAAACAGGTAAGCATGATTGTGAACTTGGCCCCAAGAGAAATCAAAGGAATTTTATCACAAGGCATGATTTTAATGGCTGAAAATTCAGATGGAAAACTTACTTTTGTCGCACCTGCCGAGCAATTTCAGGAAGGTAGCGTAGTACGCTAAAGAATTTTAGATTTACGATTTTAGCTCCCAAAATCTAAAATCGTAAATCTAAAATCGTAAATCGGCTTGGCCCCGTAGTTCAACGGATACTTGCCTATCTTTGGTAGGGAATACCTACCTGCGGCAGGCAGGGAAGTTTCCTAAACTTTAGATATGGATATTTTTTATGTTTATGCAATAAAGAGTGAAATAGATGGGCGAATATATGTTGGCTTTTCATCGGATGTAGAAAAGCGGTTACATGAGCATAATGCTGGTAAAACAAAGTCTACAAAGGGATATAAGCCTTGGGTTTTAATTTATACAGAGCAGGTTACAGGCAGAATTGCTGCAAGGGATAAAGAAAAGTATTACAAGTCTGGGAAAGGTAAAGAATTTTTAAAATCTTTGTAATATAATGGCCCCGTAGTTCAACGGATAGAATAGAAGTTTCCTAAACTTTAGATAGCAGTTCGATTCTGCTCGGGGCTACAAACAACAGCCAGTAGGATTTACTACTGGCTGTTTTGGTTTCACAAATTTAAAGCTCCACTTACTCTGTGGATAAGCCCAAAGCCTCTTGCTTGCCCTTATCATCAACCACAAAAGCTTGCTTGCCAATAAATAATACAGCTTTATGGTTAGCCTTGTGCTGGTTTACATCAATACCGATTACCTTGCCCCCATAATAACCTGAAATGTTTTGTTCGGTAATGGTATGGCCGACAACAATTTGCTTCACCTTAAATTTTGAAAGTGTACTGTCAACGGTGTTCACGCTAACCTGCTCTTTTCCAAAATAGCCCCTGTACCAAAAAGGTCCGCTGCTTTTAAATAATAGCGTTCCTTCCTTGTTAAGTGCTTTTGTCGGAACACCATAATACAACCGGCATTTTTGATTTAATTCATTAAGGCTAAGTTGCTGTGCGTTAATCTCCGGCGAAATGCCTCCATGTAAGAAAATTCTATCTCCAATCTTCTCCACTGCATTTTTGCTTCTTAGCCATTTACCCAATTCCGTATCGGCAGCTATCAAAGTACCATAATCAAGCCCCATCAGTTTAACCGAAGTCTGATATTTTGGCGCCTGGTAGCGTAAATCTCCTTCCATATTCATCACATCGTGGTTGCCCAAAAGCACATGCACAAAGCCCCCTTTCTTAATGGCATCCTGCTCCAGTTTATAGAGCAGCCAGATGTAAGGCATTACCTCTTTTCCCCTGTCGAATAAATCACCGCAAATCACTAAATGCCCTTTTCCAAAAATCCAGTTGTACTGTTCATCCATTACTTTGTTGGCAATCATTAAAGTTCTAAAAGCTTCAAACTCACCCTCAATGTCTGACAAGACTAAAAGCTTGTTAACCGCCTTATATTCTGCCGCAGGGATGCCGATGTTTTGCTGAAGCTTAAAGCTGAAATCCCACTGTGGTTTTTCGGCAAACCTAACCATTATTGGTTCTGATGGTTTCAAGGTATCCGTTTTAACCGTATTATTTAAGATGTATTTTGAGATAATCCTTTGTCCATCGCGATGGATGTAAGGGCCATCCTGATTTACTTGGGCATATGCGCTGGCGCAAGTAAGGGATATTATTAAGGCAAAGGCAGATTTTAAAACATGCATATAAATTAAATTTTATTCCTATTGACTGTATTTCTTAAAGATATAAAAAGCTGACAGGCTTTATGCAATTTTAGTCCTGGCCGATAATATACTTTGCAAAACCACCGAAGACATCACAAAACCACAGCCCACGTAAAAAGCCGCATTTACTTCCTTGCCCTCATTAAAAAACAGGAAAGCCAGTATAATGGCGTAAATTGGCTCGAGGTTAAAACTTAAATTAACCGTAAATGCAGGGATGCTTTTCAGCGATTCGGCAAATAAAACATACAGCGCAACCGTACAAAATGCAGCAAGCAACAGCAGGTAAACTAGGTCTGTAGTATTGGGCAACAAACTGTTTACCGGAAAATAATAGAGGTAAAAGGGCAGCAGTAAACCCAAACCAATTGTTCCGCCCAGCATCTGGTAATAATTAATGTTAATGCTTTCATAATGCTGCACCAGCCTCTCGTTATACACCGTATATAATGCCGCAAAGGCAGAAGAAATTACCCCTAAAATTATCCCTTGCTGATAAGAGGCATCAAAATGGAAGATTAAGCTAATGCCAATCAGGGTGAGCATACTCAGCAGCAGCTGCCTGATGGAAAACCTTTTCTTGTTTACAATAGGCTCAAATAATGCGGTAAATAAACTGGTTAGGCAATAACAAACTACACCAATCGATATATTCGAATATTTGATACTGGCATAAAAGAATACCCAATGGATGGTAATGAAGAGGCCGATTTTACCAATGTTAACTTTATCTCGAAAGCTTTCTTTTAATGGCCTGCCCGAAAGTTTAAGTACGATAAATAAAATAATGGCCGAAAATAAAACGCGGTACCAAACCAAAAGGCCTTCGTTTAAGGAAATAAGTTTGCCGAAAACACCTGTAAAGCCGGCTAATATTATTGCAACATGCAATAATAGATATGATCTTTTCATCAGAATGATCTTATATTTTAATTGTAAATGAATTTTAGAATTTCAGGCAGCACAGAAAACACGGCTTGTTCCTTTAGCGAGCCATAGTTACGCAAAGGGGTAATTATGGAGTTGGAGGCGAGATGTGAAGATTTCTTTTCATCAGTTCAAATATAATTAAAGTTTAAACTCAAGCAAGTACGTCATGCTGAATTTATTTCAGCAGCTCTTAGTAATTTCCTCTTCAAGCCTTGCCTCTGCTCACCGCTCCCGAAGCGTCGGGACATGCAGCGCCGAGGGGCTCCTACCTTTT
This sequence comes from Pedobacter aquatilis, assembly GCF_032678425.1. GTDB lineage: Bacteria > Bacteroidota > Bacteroidia > Sphingobacteriales > Sphingobacteriaceae > Pedobacter > Pedobacter aquatilis_B. The sequence goes on from NZ_JAVTSG010000001.1 coordinate 1,406,396, forward strand.
TTCAGTTTTTGTTGTAAGTTTCTTTGGTCTTCAAGCTTGCTCCGCAGGTTTCTTGATAAAAAGGTAGCCAACCTGAGCGCAGCGAAAGCATACCTACTAATAAAAAAACAACAAAAAAGGTATAACATCAAGGCTTGGATCTGTTGTCGGATAAGCCACTCGAAAATTCTATGGCAACAGCGGATTAGGTCCAATGAAAAATTGGACTGACCGCTGTTTTGGTCTTTGCGTTATCAAAGTGCCCGCAAAATTTTCAACTGCTTCTCTTTCCAACAGCTCCTATGCCAGATAGCAAAGTGCCGAACCCATTCCCCAATTCCGTCATTGCGAAGCTGGAGGTGAGCGAGCTGAAGCAATCTTTATTTATTCAACACCACTTTCTACCGCATCTTTTCGGCTCATCGCCGCCGAAGGGCTCCTTCTTTGTTCTTGATAACAAAGAAGCAAAAAATCAAGGCTTGCATCCTTTGTCGCATAAAGCTAAGCGAATACCATTAGCGGATATTTGAGGCCAACCTTTCGCACAGTTCCGCTGCGGCTGCAAATCTCCTCGGGCATTAAGTTAGTTGAAGTTTATGCATGTATTCTCTTGCTTTCTGCTTCCAAAATCTGCTATGCCAAATGCAAAGTGCCGAACCAGTTCCCATTTGATTGTCATCCTGAGCGTAGTCGAAGGACCTTCATTTGAAATGGGGTTTTTGTACGCCTCGCTATCCCCCTTTGGAGGGGGCAGGGGGAGGATTCAAACTTTGAGGGGCAAACTCCCCTCCTTATTTTCAAGGAGGGGAGCCTGTAAGGCGGGGTGGTTTTTTGTCATTTATCAAAGAGCCATTAAAATCTGGGAGGTTGGAACGCAGGCATTTAAATCACTCCAAAACCTCTACTTAATTTTATCCAACCACCGTGCATAAGTATGTATCGTTTTTTGGTGTCGCCATTTCCGGTACACACCATCACCTTCTCTGCTGCCACTTACATTTGTATTGCCTTCAATAGAAACCACCCAATCGCCAATGCAACGTTCTACAATTCCGCAATGTGCAATTCTTTTCAGTGTGGGAAAATATATGCCTAATACATCTGCAGGCTGCGGTTTAGCAGTTATCCTTTGAGCAGGGAATAAAGCAGGTGACCAGGCCGTGCGTGGTTTACTGTAACCGGATTTATTATATACCCAACTCACAAAGGCCGCGCACCAGGGGTTGCCTTTGCCTAATCCCGTGTAAGCAAGGTATTGTTCTACTCTTAACCCATCATTTTTACCTGTTAATTCCCTTACACCAATTTCTTCCGTTGCTACAGACAAAACTTTAGCCTGACTGGCAAATTGCGCTGCATTTTTTGAAGATAAAGCTAAAGGTTTTTGGGCTGCCACTACTTCTGTACCCCGGCCAATTAAACCTGAACGACCTATAGTAAAGCGGCCAAACAGCCCACTGCAGTCAATAATAACAAGGCAAACGATGCCCAGTAAAATCCCAATTTTTGCCATGTTTGTAAAGTGTTAAAGTGAAAAATCATTTCTGTTAAACCGACTAAGCCAAGCCTGTCCCAAAATCTTTTAAGCAGCCACCAGCAGCCAGATACAATGCTTGTAAAACATATAAGTGCAAGCAGGAGCAACTGCCAGATTCCGGAGTCGATGAGGCCGGTGGTTGGTTGCAAATGTTGTAAAAGATTGGGGAGTGTTAACCAACTCAGCAAAAGGCTAATCGCTGTTAATAGTTTTTCCATCCATTGATAATTCAGGGGTATTAAGTTTTTTCTAAATGTTAGTGTTTTCATAATCTTGTTAAATAATGACCGCATTTATGCGCCGTTAATGAAATTTTTAAATGATTTTAATTAGGCCAATGAATGTGCTATCAGATACTGCACTTTCATCAACAGCAAAAAAAGCTGCATGAACATAAACCTCAGTATCCTTAAAATGTAAAGGCAAACTGAATGCAGCCTGACCATCTATTCTTTTAGCTACGTCGAGATTGTACATGGCTTGCCCCATTTCAGGATTGCAGATTAATAGAACCAGCTGCTCATCAGGTCGGCAATCCTCATAACTGTCATCCACAAACCAGTTTAAGGTTAAGTGCTGGCCTTCTACCGGTTGTATGTTTTTTACAATGGGCTTTCCCAATTTTCCTTTACTGAAACAGATGTTTTCATAATCTATTTCCAAAGCAGAGGAGCTGTCCTGCACAACATTCTTCAAGCAATTAGCTACAGCAATTGCCCACCATTTGTGTCTTGTTTCATCATCGCCACCAAATCCAATTCTAACCAGCGGACGTATCATTTTTAAAAATTGATTCGCTAATGCGAACTTCTCTCTTTGAATTAATTGCATAGGTGTGGGTGCGTTTTTACGTGGGCGGGGAGCCGCTTTTATGTAGAATTTCCCTTTTCTCTTATACCCAACTATATTGCCTACTTTACCGGTAAAGCCTCCGAACAGGCCATTTTTTAAGATTGCCATAATTTATTTGATTTAAGATTTGCTGCCCCGCCAGCCATTAAAGCAATTGGGGCAGCATAATCAGGGTTAAAGAATAGTGATTTCGCCTAAGTAAATACTGGTTGATACAATACTGCCATTGGCAGCAAAAAATGCCATCCAGGCATGTACAGCCGTGCCAACAAAATTTGCCGGGACACGCATCGATGCCATTAGTGAACTCCTTGCAGCTACCTGATCGGCATACATATACTCTTTTGTTACGGGGTTGTAAATCAATATCGTTGCCATATCGGTTGCATTGGCAAAGCTTGAAGTCGAATTATCTTCCCAATTTATAGTTAACTGCTGCCTTGCATCGGGTGTCGCCACTGGTAACCATGGTCCAAGTAATTCGCCCCTGCTAAATAGCACCTTGCTGTAGTCGATGGCAAAGTCGGGACTTATGCCTGTAACCGATTCTTTAAGGTGATATGCAATTGCTGCATTTAGCGGGGTTACATTGCCGGATGTAGATTGGTAACCCAGTCTAATCAAAGGCGCAATCGGTTTAATGAATGCATTTACCAGTGCAAACCTGATGCGTTGATCTAATTGTGCCTGTGTAGGCGTTTTGGTTGATGATTTTGGTAAGCTGCGCATGTAATCCACACCTTTCCAGGTGCTGCCAATCACTGTTCCAACTTTACCAGAGAATACGCCAAGTATTCCTTTCTTGTACGTTGCCATAATTTTAAATCTTAAATGGTGAAAAAAATTAATTTGTTAAAAACGCTGCGCAGCATTATGAAACGAATGTAGAGGCTAAAAACACATCTTCCTAATTTTTAGAGGGTTGTGGCTGGATTTGGCAGAATTTGGCTGGATTTGGCCGGTCGTTCTCAAGAAAAAATCTAACAAAAAACTCAAAATTTATAAGAAAGTGGTGGCTGTGTGAAAGCCTGGTTCCGCAACAAGTGACAACTATAGAAAAATTTATAAAAAGGATGCACTTTGTTCGGAGCTCCTTCGAAGCTTGTTCGAAAAAAGTACCTGTTTTTCGAAGAAGTCTCGAACAAGGTCCCTACAAGGTGCAATAAAGCACCCCCGAAGCGGCATTAAAATTTTTAAAGATTTACAGCAATCTGAAGCGTACAAAAACCGGCCTTTTCTACAAGCGCCCAATTGGCTTTACCGGCGTAAAAATCCAGTAGCTGATTTTTGAATGGCTGCAGGTCTTCCTCCAGTCGGTTTTCAGCAATTGAGGCTGCTAAATTGTTGAATACCATATCAATTTTATCGGATTGAATATTGATGCTTAAAGATGCCTGACAATGGCCCTGCAAACTTACAATGGTGTTGGCAAGCGGTGTCAAAAACATGGGGCAAATGGATACCTGATGCAGTTGTTCCTCGTTTTTAACTTCAATATCAAAAGTAAATTTCTCCGTGGCCGCACGCAAAGCCATCACTATCCTTAGTTGTTTAATTTCTTCACTCAATAGTACCTCTTTTGCAAGCATTTCTGAGCGCAAATTATAGCGGAGCATCGCTGATAAATGAACCAGCGCTTCTGCATTTAATGGCTGTTTTAGTTCGATACCGGTATGATAATAATTTAGGGTAGAAAAAACCAGATGTGGATCAAACTGTTTGCGCCACCGGTTAAAAAACAAAGCTTCTGTTTCTGCCTTACTTTTATTTTTTTTAAGCTGTAGCCTAAAATCTGCTTCGAGCATTGCGTATCGATCATTTTTTTCCTGCACATATTTCAATGCATAAAAATAAGCTGATGCCAATACAACAAACTCAATATACCGATAGATGTGTATGGTCGCTTGTTTTAGGAAATGACCAGATTGAACGGTGGCTAAACTAACTTCGTTTGTAATTAAGCCATCAAGCAGAACTTTTATCGTGGTAAAAATCACACAGCAAATTATAATAGCTAAACTCAAACGCCAGTTAAATTTAGAAAATCGATTATAATGCCGTTCAAGTAGCCAACCCGCAAAAAGGTAGAAAAAGCAAATGTTAATGGCGTAAAGCGTCATTACTGAAAATGGCGAGGCGATTTTAACCTCCAGTTTCCAGGCAACCAATACCTCTATACCAATTAAAATACCCCACCCAATAAAATGAGGCTTATGCTTTTTAAGCCATCCAATCACAAATTTCATCCTGACAATCCACCTGCTCATCTACCTAATATTACGCTTCATCCTATATTTTTTTTGTTTTCTGCCTTCCTGTTTAAGTTCGGTTTATCATGAAGAAAACAACCCATAAATTGACTGCAAAAACAGTTTTTGTATTCAAAAAACCAGCAACTAAACAACCGGCTTTTTCAACAGACCCATCCGTAACTTTAGTTACAATTCTGGTTACCACTTAAGCCTGCTCCGGCTGGTGCCTGTTGTTGGGCATCAGCCATTTCTTAAACGATTTTGAATGTAATCCATCAGGTTTTTGCGGTAATTATCACCCATCATTACTTCAATTTTATCCTCCAGTGTGATGGTATTACCCTTGATTGCGCAGATGGCCGTAAGGCGAATAATTGTTGAACGACTGATGCGCATAAACCTTCGGTCGTTTTTAAACTGCAATTCCATTGCACTAATGGTTGCATAGCTTTCGTAAGTTTGTTTCGGTGTAAACAACTCCAGAAAATTGGTTCCTTTTTTGGTAACGATGTGGCTGATTTCAGTTCGGCGAATACGCGTCATATAGCCTTTCAATTCGTGCTTAATGTAAACACAATCATCCTCATCAGCATAGGGAATTTCGGTTGTAGTGCCCGGCTCCACACCAGTTTTTAAACGGGCAATGGCCTTATAAAAATCATTTTCGGCCAGGGGTTTTACCAAAAACTGATCAGCTGATACTTCGTAGCCCTTCACCGCATAAGTGGCATGGGCGGTTGTAAATATCAAAAACTTTACCCGCTGCCTTATCAGTTCGGCAAGCTCAATGCCATTCATGGCAGGCATGTCGATATCCAGGAATAAAATATCTACACCGCTTCTAATGCCGGCAAGGGCCTGAAGGGGATCGGTATAGGTTTTGAGCAGTTTTAAATAGGGATGTTTGTCTATTAATTTACGCAATAAATCAATGGCATGCTGTTCATCATCCACGATTACGCAATGTAATTTCTGTTCCATGGACAAACATTGTAAGGGCAGCAAAGTAAATGTTTTTATTTGAGAATAAATGCCGACTGCACCGCATTTTGCATTTTTTAGTTTTTCTTCATTTGCCAAAGGATTTCATCCCTGCAATAACGGCTTTTACCCTTATCATACGCCTATTCATCCTAATTATTTTTCACTACACCCAAAGCTTAGCACATTTCCGATCCACTAAATAAAATCATATGCCAGTACTAACCAACAATATCCAACTCGGGCAGCTTATAGTACCATTTACCCGAAAGCTGCCTGGCCACCACCAAACCATTTTTACGCATCCGATAAACCGTCCTGTCGCTAATGTTAAGCCGCTGCTTAAGCGCTGCACTATCCAGCCATACTTCTTCCTGTTCGGGTTCCCGCTGCTTTAATTCGGCGAGTATCTTAAAAAGCAATTCCAAAATCTGGTCTAGTCGTGCTAAAAATTCTTTAAACATCGTAATGGTGTAATGCGGTTAATCTTAAACGGTTAAACCAAATTTAAAAGGCAGTTGCTATGCTTAACCATTCATTAAATTAAAATAAATGTCTATGGATTTTAAACTTTTATTAAGTAGCCATCCCTATCTTAAAACCCTGCCTCAAGCCGATTTGCTGCAGTTGCAAGGCCGCATTCAATACCGCGAATTGCAACAAGGGCAACACCTGCTCATGCCCGATGAAATCTGCAAACACATTCACTTTATTGTAGACGGTTTCTTTCGGATTTACCACCTCGATAATGGTTTGGAAGCCACCATCGGCTTTGCCGGAGAAAATCAGCTCTTTACATTAATGAAAAGTTTTTTCCAACAAAAGAGAAGAAGGGAAGGCATCATCTGCGAAGTTAATGCAAAGGTTTTTAGCTTAAGTTACCACGATTTAAGAGGTCTTGAAGATGCATCAAGCGATGTAATTCAACTCGGTAAAACCGTAATGGAGCAACACATGATTAAATTACACAAACAGGTGAAAGCTTATCGCCTGGGCAATGCCACCCAAAAATACCTTTACCTCTGCAGCCAGTTTCCTAAAATTTCCCATCAGGTAAGCCAAAAGCATATTGCTTCTTATCTGGGTATTACCGAACAAACCATGAGCCTGATTAGGAAGAGCCTTTTAAGGAAAACATAATCGCTAAGGTATTTTCTTCTAAAGAAAAACTAAGCCCTGATTTCACTCTGCCCATCGAGTTTTGATTTAACCAATGAAATTCATGATGTCGATTGTATCCAGCAGGGAAAATATTGTACGGTTGCTCTACATGCTCAGGCATAATCAGGTTAGTACAACCGATAAAGTTGCTGCCAGGTTCAACTGCTCTTCACGCACCATTAAAAATTACCTCGCCAAACTCAGAAAAGATGGATACCTGATAAAGTACGATAAGGGATTAAAGCGATATGTGTTGAGGGAGTAGATAGTATCAAGTAGCAAGTATAAAGTATCAAGTATCAAGACGGTGTGTATTCGCAATGTTTGTCAGTCTGAGGATGCTCTAAAATTGTCAGTCTGAGCGGAGTCGAAGACCAATAATGAAATGACCAAATCCCAATTTTCAATCACCAATGACCAATCACTAATGCCCAATGAACCAACCAACCAAAAAACCAAATAACCAATTATTAAACATTAATTATTAAAACCATGAACTTAAAAAAATTAAGTTTAGGCCTTGTAGCCCTTGTAGGGTTCGGCCTTGTGATTACCTTAAATGCTTTTACCGCTAAAACAGAGAAAAAAGCATACAGCTACTGGCAGTTTGATTCGGGAAACGTTAGCGATATACGCGATGGCGCTAGTTACACACCTATTTCTGCACCTAGTTCTACTCCTTGTGAATCAGGTGTGGATTTACCTTGTGTTTTAAAGGTTGACGAAAGTATTGATACTGAAGCAGAGTTGAACACTTATCTTCATGATACCAATATGTTTCCAAACGCAAACAGCATCACAAATTCTGCCGTTTATAAAAAAGATGCAGAATAAGTAAAAATCAAAAGCCACGCTGCATTTCTATCCTCCATAGATTCAGCGTGGCTTAGGTTTATGGGTTTTGTGCTATTCCCGTTATTTTAACAACATCGTCTGGAATGGGTAAGGCATAACGTAAACTATTTGGCGGCAATAAAGTTAACTCTGAATTTACAGTTCTGTTCAAGACGATGCCATCTCCCTCTAAATTCCACCTCTTGATATCTCCCCATCTTAAAGTTCTAAATGCAAGTTCTTTCCTACGCTCAGCTTTAATTAACCTCAGCAATGCAGCTTGATTCAAATCCTGATAAGGTACAAATGTTCCTTTCTTATACCGGTTAAATAATAAGCCATTCAAATCAGCTAAAGCAGCATTTGATTGATTGGCTCTGGCTAAACATTCTGCCCTGTTTAACAATAATTCATCTGTAGCAATTCCATTAAACACCGATGGCCCACCTGCATAATAACCCTTAAAAATAAAAGATGCGCCACTAGCCCTAAAATAAATTGTTTTACGTAAATCATTTGCTGAGTACATATTATAAAGCTCAGGATTGATAAGGGCTCTCGCCTGAGTAGCAATAGACGGAGCCACGGCCCGGCTGTCAAATAATACCTCTGCATTCTGTTGAGCAATCGGGAAGTTTGAAGACGGATTAAGCGTGTTAAAGTCCATTAAACTATGCTCAATGTTTAATG
>NZ_JAVTSG010000002.1:0-878887 GCF_032678425.1 Pedobacter aquatilis
CTAAATTTTAGTCTATTGTTAAAATATGCTAAATCATAAAGCCTCAAGACAATAAAACCGTATAATTGTAATTTACGTTGGTATGATTTTGATAAACATGAAATTGAACAGGTTAGGGATTCTTTTAGCGTTGCTGTGTATAAGTTTTGCTTCATTTGGACAAAGCAAGAATGTAGAATTGCCTAAAAACTGGTTCAATTTGGATTTAATTGAAAACGGTTATTTCGGTATCAGTACGGAAAAAGCATACCGTGAAATTCTAAAGGATAAAAAACCTAAGCAGAAAATTATTGTTGCGGTTATCGACGGTGGTGTTGATATTGCACATGAAGATTTAAAGGATGTGCTGTGGACAAACCCAAAAGAGATTCCTGGCAATGGCATTGATGATGATGGAAATGGATACATTGATGATATACATGGATGGAATTTCATTGGCTCCAAAAACGGGAATCTAGAATATGATAATCTAGAATTGGTAAGGCTCTTAAGAATTTACACTCCAAAATATCAATCTACCACGAATTTGACCCCATTAGATAGTACACAGAAGGCGGAATTTAAGTTGTACAAGAAAATGGTTGGCGATTTTGGAAAAAAATATGAAGATGCCAGCAATACCTTTTCCGTGTTAATTGCTATAAATAAAGTTCTGGATTCTGCTGCTAAAGTGCTTAATAAAGAAGTGCCTACTTTGGAAGATGTTGAAAGATACAAGCCTGATGATGAGGTTGAGGAGCAGGTTAAGAAGATTATTAGGAAAGGCGCTAAAGAAGATGGAAGCTTTGAGAAGTTTTATAAAAGCATAAAAGACGGCTACAAACAGTATGACGCCATGCTTAAGTACAATCTTAATCCAAAGTACGATATGAGGGCAGCTTTAGTTGGTGATGATTATTCAAATTCTAAACAAAAGGATTACGGTAATAAAGATGTGAAAGGGCCTGATGCGCATCATGGTACGCACGTGTCTGGAATTATTGGTGCAAACAGAGTCAATTCATTAGGAATAATGGGAGTGGCTGAAAATGTAAGTATCATGGCTATTAGAGTTGTTCCTACTGGTGATGAACGAGATAAAGATGTGGCTAATGGTATTCGCTACGCTGTTGATAATGGTGCGAAAGTGATTAACATGAGTTTTGGTAAAAGCTATAGCTGGGATAAAAAGATAGTTGATGATGCAGTAAAGTATGCCGAAAGCAAAAATGTTCTTTTAGTGCATGCTGCTGGAAATGACAACCAAAATAATGACATCGAAGAAAATTACCCAAATAAATATTATGAAAGTAAAGAAGCGGCTGAATATAAGGCATTACATAAAAAGCCTACTATAGCTGATTTTACACCACCTAAAGCTAATATGCAAAATAATGGTATGGGGATGAGACCGCCGCTGAATAACAGTGCGTTTGCTAAACCAATTCCTTTAGATTCAGCAAAATTTAATCTGCCAAATGCTTCTAATTGGATTGAGGTTGGGGCGAGTGCCTATAAAGACGGCGATAATTTGAAAGCAGATTTCTCTAATTATGGTAAATATAACGTAGATGTTTTTGCTCCGGGCTTTTTAATTAACTCGACTGTTCCTGATGGAAAATACGAAGATGCTGATGGAACAAGTATGGCTGCTCCGGTAGTTTCTGGTTTGGCAGCACTAATTTTGAGTTATTACCCAGACTTAAAACCAGCACAGGTTAGGGAAATCATCATAAAATCAGTTACGAAAGTTTTGCACAAGGTGAAGTATAAAAATGCAAAGGGCGAAAATGTTAGAGTTCCCTTTAGTGAAATTTGTGTGAGTGGCGGCATTGTTAACGCCTACAATGCTTTAAAATTGGCCGAAACTTATAAATAAATTGTTGCTTATTTTATCCTTTTAATGAATTCTTGAAAAGTACCAAATGGATACTTTTTAACTTTCATCCAGCTGATTAAATTTTCCATCCTGGTAACCATTTTATCGCCAGTATTTTTTACAACATAGCCAGGAAATCCAAATTTTTCAAAATCATCTAAATCTGTAAATTCCCAAGGGTGAAAATAGATGTTTAGGTAATTATCTTTTTTGTAAGTCCAGCTGGCCAGGCTTTTGTATATAGATAATGGTAAGTTATGGAAGGATAACCAAAATAATGGAAATCTGATTAAGGGACTAACCGAGGCCGGAATTTGAAGTACATTTTCTTTAGTAAAAAAAGTACGCGAAACATTAAGGTTATTATATCTTCCAGGTAAATAAGTTGGGTTTATAGATGTATTATAAGTGTAACCCGCTTTCTCAATTTCTTTTTCATCAACAGGCATCATACGGGCCATTCGATAACCTGTAATTTCTTTACCCGAAAGCTCTTCTAATTTTAATTTTGATTGAAGTAAGTGTTCGGGTTTAAAATCTGAATGATAATAACCGTGTGACGCTAATTCGTGTCCGCTTTCGGTAATTCTTTTAATAACATCAGGAATGTTCTCTGCAAAAGTTACCGTGCAAAAGAAGGTTGCTTTTACTTCATATTTATCTAAAATATCTAAAATTTTTATGGTACCGGCTTTTGAAATTGCAATCTGATCAACAAATGAAATTTCCCGATTGTACTCAAAAGGCATATCAAACTCTTCAATATCAAAACTTAAAAGCACCATTATTTTACAGGAATATTTGTTGAACGGATAATATAATTTGGTCGGTTTTTGCTTTGCATGAACATCTTTCCTACATAAATACCAATAATGCCTAAGATTATCAATTGCAAACCACCAAAAAATACAATGGTCATAATTACGGATGCCCAACCTGAAACTTCTACATCGTTAACAAAAGCATAAATAATGTATGGAATGTATAATATGGAAGCGAATGATAAGGTAAAACCTAAATAAACGGCAGAATATAGTGGTTTTATGCTGAAGGACGTTACGCCATGCAACGCCAATCTCAGCATCTTTTTTAAAGTATATTTACTTTGACCTGAAAAACGGGCCGCAGGATTATATTTTATTGCAAATTGTTTAAAGCCTAGCCATTTTACCAATCCCCTTAAAAAAGGTTCGTTTTCATGGAAATTTCTAAAAACATTAACTACCTTTTGATCTAATAAGCGAAAATCAGCTGCGCCAGATTCTAATTCGATATCTGATAACCAGTTTAATGTTTTGTAAAATAGACTTGAAGAACTTCTTTTTCCTTTCGATAGTGTTTTATCTTCTTCGCGGATGGTGTAAACCACTTCAAAACCTTCTTCCCACTTTTTCAGCATTTCCGTAATTAATTCAGGTGGATGTTGCATATCACAATCCATAGAAATTACACAATCGCCGTAGGCATAATCCATCCCTGCCTTTACAGCAAGTTGATGTCCGAAGTTTTTCGAGAACTCCAGAAAGAAAATATTATCATGTTGTGCAGCATACTCTTTTATTTTATCGATGGTATTATCTGCACTGCCATCATCAACCAGAATAATTTCGTAGCTATAATTAATAGATGCAAAAACCTGTTTAATACTTTCGGCAATTACGAAAATATTATCAGCCTCATTATATGCAGGAATTACTATTGAAACTAATTTGTTCATTTATTGGTAATAGAGTATGAGTCAAAGTCTTCGACCATCATTTGATAAATGATGCATAGCCAAATGATTACGCAAGGTAAAGCTTTAAGCGAATATAGACGAATGAATTCTTTGACAGATTGTGGGAAAATATCGCTTGGCGATAAGCTGGTTAAGATAAAGGCAAAGATAAACAAAGCAATAACCCAAATATTTTTTGGTTTTTGCTGAATCATAAACCAAACGGCTACACCAGCAAAAGCAATGATGTAGGTAGGTGATTCAGAACCACTACTAAAGATAACAGTAAAAATTAATGTTGAAGCTAATAGCAAAAGCTGGAAACCTAAATTTTTATATTGTTTTATCCTCGTGTATGGCAATGCAAAAAGTACAATTCCACCAAGTAAAAACGGTGCGTTTGGCAAAGCTACATTGCCAGAAATTCTGCGGGCCATACCCATTAGGGAAATATCCTGAAAAGAGGTTAAAGAAGCATTAATATCATTTTTATGTTTTAGCGAATTATACCAATCGCTATAGCTTTGTACTATAAAATCTGTTGAAGATATCGCCATTGGCAAAATAAATAATACTACTAATGCGGCTAAACCTCCAACTATGAACCTGATTTTATTCTTGCTAAAGAAGAAAAATGCCAAACCTACTATACCGTAAAGCTTTATCAACGTGCCTATGGCAATAAAAAAAGCAGATTGAACTTCTTTCCTTTTAATAGTGTAGGAAAAACTTAGTAAAATTAATCCCGTTAGGGCAATGTTAAATTGAAAGCTGAATAATGCTGTTAGCGTTTCGTGAGCGCAAATCCAGGCAATTATCTTTCTTTTATTAATTGATATTGGCAGACTAAAAATTCCCCAGAGTAAAATGCTCACATTTGCTATATTCCATAAAATTGTCCCTACTGCATCGGGAAATAAGGCAAAAGGCGCAACGAAAAGTGAAAAAACCGGACCATAATGATTGCTATCTAAATACTCTGGATATTCTGCATACAAATTTGTGTTTTCGACGGTATGTAGATAAACGTATTTGTAGATCTGATAGTTGTTAAAATGGTTGTGGCTATATTGTTTAACCCCCGAAATTATAGCAAGTAACAAATAAACAATTATGATAAATTGCTTATTCAGTAAAAGTGATTTCAGCTTGCTCGGGATGGTAGTTTTCAGACTCATGTTATGATTAGAGCCACAAATATAGTTATTTATCTTTCTCTCAAAATATAGTATCGCTATACAGTATAATATTCTGGTTAAGAATGATTTATTAAAATATAACCAAAATTTGAGTAAGGTTGTATGGTTAATTATACTAAATGTTTTTTTTCTGCCAAATTATTTGGAGATGATAAATGTAATAATTAATATTGTTGTGTAACATCCTTATTACGAGATTAACTAATGATTAACTTTCCTGAATTACTGAGAAGGGGAAAAAATTTTTCTACTTCTAAGCAAGGTATTGTATTTTATATTTGGCTTGCTATTGCTTTATTCTTTGCAATAAATTCTTTAATAACCCATCGTTTTAATAATTATTTAATATTTGAAAATGTTTTCAGGAATCTGATAACTGAGCAATCTTTCTATGGACATTATCCTCAATTCCACGATGATGTAAACCATTACGGACCAATATTTTCATTATTTATCGCACCCTTTGCAATGTTACCAAACTGGCTTGGTTTAATATTATGGAATACATTTAACTGTGTAATTCTATTCTATGCCTTGCAAACGCTGCCAGTCAAATCTGATAAGCGTGTAATCATTGGTTATATTGCCATCCCATGCCTAATCGAATCGATGCTAAATCAGCAATTTAATGCTGCAGCTGCTGCTTTTATCATTCTAAGCTTTACAAGATTAAATAATAGCAAAGGTTTATGGTCTTCCATGTTAATCATACTCGGAACGTTTATTAAACTCTATGGCATTTTAGGTTTGGCATTTTTCTTCTTCGTGAAGAATAAAACCCGTTTCATTTTATATTTAATTTTTTGGTCAGTGGTGCTTTTTATCTTACCAATGTTTTTCTCATCACCACTTACCATTTTCGAATCTTATCAGGAATGGTTTATAACACTTGCAGAGAAAAACTTAACCAATACTACTCAAGGGTCTGTTCCAATTTCAATTATTGGTTTTTTCAGGTCGTTGATTTACGATTATGATATTCCGAACCTGGCGTTTTTAATGCCTGGAGCATTTCTTTTCTTATTGCCATTTATAAAATGGTCGTCTTTTCAGGATAAAACATTCAGGTTGTTAATATTAGCCTCGGCATTACTATTTCCTGTATTGTTTAGCACCAGTTCAGAAGATTGTACTTATGTAATATCAATTGTTGGTGTTGGCATCTGGTTCATCCTGGAAAAAGACAAACAGATAAGAAAGGTTTTATTGCCTACATTATTGGTTTTGTGCTGCAATTTCCCACTCTTGCTGTTTCCGGTTTGGGCGCATAAACATCCAATATCTCTTGCAATTTTAAGTTTGCCATTTTTTATTGTTTGGCTAAGGATAATTTATATGGCCTGGACTTATCAACCAGCGGTACAAGAAGAACATTTATTAGAAGTTTCAAACCTAAATATTTCTTAAAATACCATAAAAATTAATCCCTTTTGAAACCATAATACAATCTAGGCGTTATCCTTAAATGTATGTTATTTTATGAGTAAGAAAATATTAATTGTTGATGATGATAATGATTTACAAAATGTATTTCCATTATTATTTCAACACAGGGATTTTGATTTAAAAGGCGTCTTAAATATTACAAATGTAGAATCTGTAATAAAGGAGTTTAAGCCCGATTTAATTTTAATGGATATTTGGATTGGTGATATGGATGGCAGGATTGTTTGCAACTATTTAAAAAGCCATCAAGATACCGCAGATATTCCCATCATTTTAATTTCTGCGGTTTTAATAGATATCGATGATGCCCATTGCACACCTGATGCAATTGTGCAAAAACCTTTCGATGTAGATTACCTGCTGGAAGTTATGGATGGATTGATGGAATAAATAGTAAAGCCCCGAAAAATTAATTTCGAGGCTTTGGTATTTAGAGGGACTGATTTAAAATCCTAATCCAACTGTAAAGGCTCTGGCCGAAGTAGAAACTGTTCCCAAGGCTGTTGCTGCTCCGGTTGTTAAATTAACCGTGTAAACTCTTTGCGTTGTACCTACTGTGAAAAGTCCGTAGGCTGTACCTGATGTTGAACCAATATCGAAGCCATTTGCAGCTTCTACGTTAACGCCAAGTGCGCCAACATCTACTAAAGTTCCGGCATTTGGTGGGTCTTGCTTGTACAATCTATCTCCAGTCGAGTCAATATTATAAAGCACCGTTGATGCAGCATTTGCAACATTATTGGTGTAAGCTGAACCGGTAATTCCTGCTGTTGACAGTGAAATGCTACCATCAACAATCACCGTTCCATCTGCAGGGTTAAAGCGTAAGTTTTGTCCGGTATTGCTTACAATTCTAATTCTATCAACCGATGGATTAAAATCGAAACCAAATTGTGTACCGGCTAAAAGCGTTGCTAATGGACCTGTACCCACGGCAGCTGCTACTCCAGAAGAAGCGTTGATGGTATAAATTCTGCTGGTACTTCCTAAAGCAAATATTTGTCCGTTAATTGGGCGCATATCGATTCCTAAAATGCTTTCACCTGCTTGAATTCCTGTAATTGGTTTTGCGATTATTGTAGGAGTTGTAGCCAAATGGTTGAATATCAAAAGCTCATTGGTTGAAGAAATTGCATAAGCAACAGGTTCTGTTGGTATGGCTAAGCCTGTAATTTGTTGTGTGAAATTACCCACTTTTGAGGCTTTACCTGTATTTATATCAATGATGAATAATGATGATGTTCCGCCAACAGACATAGCTGCTAACGCAGAAGTACCATCAGGATTAATATCAAAGCCACTTGCATCTTCTACATCGTAACCTAAACTACCAACTTCTACAAGTTTACCATCATTTGGTGGGTCTTGCTTGTGAAGTTTATCATTGGCTACATCAATATCAAAAAGCACAGTAGTTGTAGCGCCCGCTTTGTTTTGAGTATAAGCGGCAGCCGTAACCCTGGCATTTGTTACGCCATTAATTGCGCCATCAGTAGCGGCAACTGTTCCTGTTTCAGGGTTTAAACGTAAATTTTGCCCGCTTGAGGTTACTAACCTAATTCTATCAACAGTTGGATTAAAATCAAATGCAACAGATGTACCGCTTAATGCTGGTGTAAAAGGCGATGCAGAAATTGACCTTGCAACTCCGGTTTTTTGGTCAATAACGTAAAGTCTGCTAGTGCTGCCAATACCGTACAACTGGCCTGTTGCCGGTCTGAAATCAATTCCAAGAATCGTTTCGCCAGTTTGTAAGCCAGAAATTGTGACTTGTGAGGTTACTGAAGATGGTGTTTTTGCATTAATGAGCAAAAGTTTGCTATCTGCTGTTAAAGCATAAAAGTTTACATCAGGTCCGGGAGTTAAAGGATCGTTAAAGTTTCTGTCCTTTTTGCAAGATGAAAATATTAGAGATACTACACAAAGTACCGCTAGAAAAGTATGTTTAATGTTAAGCATTGTTATAAAGTTTATTTAAGGAATTATGTTAATTATTCGAAAAATAAAGGCTTTTTAGGGGGTTGCTTAGCTACTTTGAAATAAGTTGTGGGAAGAAAAATATTATGATTTGAATACGTGATTTTTAACTTTCGCAAGAATATCGAATTGCAAAACTGATTCAAGATAAATTCTGTTGTTTTTAATGTTCCGGTTTCTTGGCCTTCCTCATCAGAGGTCTCGATTTTTTCTTTTTCTAAATCTTCTTTAGGTAAAGATTTAACCAGATTCGAAATTACAGGAGTAATGGCTTTGGCACTTACCGAAAGTAAGACGAAAAATGATAAGAAAAATAAGAGGTAAATTTTTTTCATCGTAAGTTTTGCCAGAAGCCCAATTCTAAAACTTACATACGTAGTAACACAACGTCTGGTTTTTAATTTTACTGTTTTTAAAATTTAACAGTATCCTACCAGGATTGTTACGATAAAAATAAAATAATAGTAAACAATAAGGGGTTAGATAAGTTAATTAGGTATAACAATTCATAAGCTATGGCATCTTTACACAACTCAAACTCAGAAAATCATTCAATGATTAAAAATCAATCTTCTGATTCTGTAACGATAAGTGATAATTCTTCGGAAACGCAGCAAAATCGCGAATTGTTTCTTCGTTATCTATTAGAAAATTTAGAAAGTGATTCGGAAGAGTAATAATAAACACATCTTCTGATAAAAAAAATCAATTTTACCGATTGATTTGTTCGCTATTTCGTTCAATATTCATTTGAATATGATTTTTCCTATCAGTAGGATATAATTTTTCTATTCTGTATCAGTATATCTTAAAAATATCTGCTTAAAGCATTTAAACGGTCTTTTATATGCTTTCTTGTCGTTGATTTTCATCAATATATCTCCATATTCTTCATTTTCTCAAACGTTTGCGCAGCATTAATTCTATTGCTTTTTCATAATGCTGCATCCGCTTTCCTAGTTAGACGATTAATTCGATTAATATCTATTTAATGTTGTGATGACTTTGTCATTACAATAAAAAGACAATTAGGTTTTGGCTGAAATCTCTTTTATCTGAAGAAATAACGCAAAAAACATATCAAACGTTTGCGTTTAGTTTTCCCATTCAACATTACTTTCTTCCGCCTACCTTGGTCAAAACAGTAAGGCTAACCACGTAACAAAACTTCTATGACCAAAACATTTTATCCGATACGGGAATGAAATAGCATTTAACATTTCCCTCAAATCATTTACGCTTCACATCTCAATTGATGAAAAAAACTAACTAACCAAGTTTAAAAAAAATGAAGAAATTAATCCTATTTTTTACCCTATTAGGCTCTGTATTGGCCGTCTGCGCACAGGAATTAACAATTACCGGCACAGTAAAAGATACTAAAGGCGAACCCATTCCAAATATTATTATTAATGAGTTGGGCAAAAACCAAAATGTTCAAACTAATGTTGATGGTATTTATAAAATTACAGCATCCAGAAATGCTACTTTGGTTTTTAGAGGTATTGGCTATACCACGCAAAATATTAAAGTTACTTCAAACACCATTAATGTTTCGCTCATAGAAAGCACGACAGATTTAGATGCAGTAACCGTTGTTGGTTATTCTGCAAAAAAGAAATCAGAACTCAGCAGTGCGGTTTCTGTGGTTTCAGGAGAAAAATTGAATGATGTAACTTCAGTAAGTTTAGCTAACCTGATTCAAGGTAAAGTTCCCGGAGTTGTAGCTTCATCTG
Source organism: Pedobacter aquatilis (assembly GCF_032678425.1). Classification (GTDB taxonomy): domain Bacteria; phylum Bacteroidota; class Bacteroidia; order Sphingobacteriales; family Sphingobacteriaceae; genus Pedobacter; species Pedobacter aquatilis_B. Next base: position 9,934 of record NZ_JAVTSG010000002.1, read on the forward strand.
CCTCTGGCGACCCAACCTCTAGTTCGAGCATTGTAATAAGAGGAGCCGGAACCATTAATGCCAGTACAGGGCCATTGTATGTTGTTGATGGAAATATTGGCGGTTCTTATAACCCGGCTGATGTTGAATCGATAACCGTTCTACGCGATGCTGCTGCAACGGGTTTATATGGTTCCAGAGCGGCCAATGGTGTTATCATCGTAACTACTAAGAAAGGTAAAAATGGCGAAACTAAATTTAACTTAAGTTCTGTACTGGGTGTTGCGAATGCAACTATGGGCAACTTTAGTTTGATGAATGCGCAAGAACTGTATAACTACCAAAGCACATTTTTTACGCCAGCGGCTGGTGTTTTAAATAATGATACAGATTGGTGGGATTTAGGTTTCCGAACCGCAATGATTAATAACCACGGTATAAGTGCTAGTGGTGGTTCAGAAAAAACACAATTTTACTTGGCTGGCAATTATTATAAAGAAGAAGGAACTCAGATTTATAATGATAAAACACAATACAGTTTAAGGGCAAATATCATTTCTCAATTAACGAAACGCCTTAAGCTAACGGCCCTGTTAAATGGATTGTACATTAATGATAATTACAATTCGGCAGGTTCTGTTTATCAATCTTATTTAAACTTACCATACGATGCGGCTTACAATCCAGATGGCACTCCGGTAGATGCCAGATATGGAACCTGGTACGGCAGGGATAGATCGAATTTTCTCCATTCGTTGCAATACAACTATTCAAAGGCGAGAAGTTACAGAACTACTGCAGATTTAAATCTGGATTACACTTTGTTAGATAACTTAACCATTTCATCATACAACAGGGCCAATATTTTTAACTCTCGTAGTAATTCATATTATGATAAACGTACAAAAGATGGTGCGGTAAATAACGGAAGTGCTTATGTAAGCAATGCTTTCTCTTCAACACTTTTATCATCAAACAGAATTAAATATAACGTTACGTTGGGTAAACATAACATTAGCGCTTTAGCAGTTGGCGAGATTGAAAAAGGTTATTCAGATTCGAACAGCGCAAATGCCAAAGGACTTCCGGCAGGAAGGGATGCATTTAGTACCGCAACAGATATTATAAGTAATCCATCAGGTGGTTATGATAACTATCAGTTTATAAAATATCTGGGTCAGGTAGAATATAGCCTTGCAGATAAGTATTTTGCGGTTGCTTCAGTTGTAAACGAATATTCATCACGTTTTGGAAGCAACAATCCCGATGCAACATTTTACCAGTTAGGTGCTTCGTGGATTATTTCCAATGAGAAATTCATGGAAAATGTTAAACCAATAAGCTTCTTGAAACTTCGTGGTAGTTATGGTACAACAGGTAATGCCGATGGTATTGGTTATTACGCTTCAATGGGTTTGTATAACATTAATTCAGGTGCAAGTTATGCCGGTTTACCTGGCGCTGCCCCAAGCCAAATGGCAAATCCAAACTTAACCTGGGAGAAATCAAAATCTGCAAACATTGGTTTAGAAATTGGTTTGTTTAAACGCATTGATATTAGTATTGATGCTTATCAGAAAAAGAACTCATCCTTATTGTTTTTTAGAGAATTGCCAGCCACAACAGGTTACAGTGGGGTTTACGAAAATGTTGGTGTTATCAGAAACCGAGGTTTGGAGTTATCCATCAATTCAAAAAACATTGTTGGAAAAGACTTTACCTGGGAAACTAATTTCAATGTTGCAATGAACAGAAATAAGGTTTTGGAAGTGAATCAAGGTCGTTCTGAAGTTTATGCAGGCGCTACACAACCAATTGGTGTTGGCCATAATATGGATGAATGGTTTATGCCGGTTTGGGCAGGGGTAAATCCTACGGATGGCAGACCGCTTTGGCAAAATTCTATTTCGGATGCGGATGGCAATAGTTATGTGCTTTATACCAATACTTATAATTTGGCTTCGAGGGTTTATACAGGTAAAACGGCTGCGCCGAAATTTACTGGCGGTTTAACCAATACTTTTGCTTATAAAAACTTCACTTTAAGTACATTCTTCAACTTTGTACAGGGTAACTACGTGTATAATACAAGTCGTTTTTATTTTGATAATGATGGACTGTATGAAAGTTATAACCAAATGAATTTGGCTAAGGGCTGGTCGAGATGGGAAAAACCCGGCGATATCGCCACACACCCAAAACCTGTATTTGGCCGTTCTGATGCGTCAAACCAAACTTCAACAAGATATTTGGAAGATGGAAGTTACCTAAGACTTCGTAATGCAACTTTGGGTTATAACCTACCGGATGCCTTAATGAAGAAAATCAAATTTCAATCGGCAAGGATTTTTGTAAGTGGCGATAATTTATGGACACTAACTAAATTCTCTGGAACTGACCCTGAGGTTGACCTTGCAACAGGCGATTCAAGCATCAAATACCCAACAAGCCGCAAATTTATGTTTGGTATAAATGTTTCATTCTAATTCTTCTATCGTTAAAATCATGAAAAAAAATATTTTAGTTTTCGCTGCCATTTTAACTACGGTTTTAGGCACATCATCTTGCAGAAAAGAATATTTTCCATCGACCCAAATTGATGAAAACTCTGCATTAACCAATGCTGGCGATATTGAAACTGCAACCATTGGCACTTATGCATTGTTTAAAGATTTAAATTATGTGAGAAGTGGTCACTTTCTTACCGAATACCCTTCGGATGAAATTGCGCAAGGTCAAAATTCATCTGATGATTTATCCAATCTTTATAAATATACACACCTGATTAACTCCTCACACGCTTCATTGTTTTGGAGCCAATCTTACAAAGCCGCTGGTGCAGCCAACAAAATTATCGAAGTAATTGATGATAATGCTACTGCCGACCTTAAGCAATTAAAAGGCGAAAATCTTTACATCAGAGCGATGATGCACTTTAATTTGGTTAGGGTTTTTGGTCGTCCTTTTAGTCAAAATGCCGGTGATAATGCGGGCATTCCAATTTTAAAGGAAGGTTTAAGCGAAGAACAAAAACTTACCCTTCCACGTAGTAAGGTTGCAGCAGTTTATGATTTTGTTATTGCCGATTTATTGAAAGCCGCAAATTTAATGTCGGTGGCTAAAACAAATCCTTTTGCGTCAAAAGAAGTGGCTTATGCTTTGCTATCAAGGGTTTATTTATATCAGGAGAATAATCAAAAAGCAATTGAATATGCAAACCTTGTGATTAATTCTGGTCGATATGCATTACTGCAAGGTTCAGAATATCAAACCTATTTTAGAGCTGCGCCTGAGGGAAATAAAGAAACGATTTTCTGTACCCGCCACATTAAAACTGAAGATAGAGGTTACTCAGCAATTGGCTCGATGTATTACAGTGGCGATGCAAATGGCGTGGCGCAAAACCAGGCGTTTAGCGGTTGGGGCGAAATATACGCTTCCAAAAAATACTACGATTTCTTGTCCTTAAATCCAGCAGATAGAAGATTAAGTTTCATTTCAAGCTATAGGGTAAATGGCGTTGTGCAGAATAATACCAAACTAACACCAAATACGCCAATGCACTACATCAACAAGTATAATTTGCAGGAAGGTATTGTAAACTTAAGTTCTCCTGTATATTTAAGGTTGGCAGAAATGTACTTAAATAAGGCAGAAGCAAATGCAAAACTGGGTAACGCACAGCTTGCGCTTGATGATGTGAATATTATCCGTACCAGAGCAGGCATTCCAACGCATACTATTGCTTCGGTGGCGGCTTCTGGTAAAAGTATTTTGGATGTTGTATTGGAAGAAAGATGGTTGGAACATGCTTTCGAAGGGCAACGTGCTTACGATTTATTTAGAAACGGACGTTCGATGGTTAGGAATTATCCGGGTACGCAGGCTGTAAATGGAAACGTTAATCAAACGGTTACCGCCTTCGATAATCGTGTAATATCATTTATTCCCCTAACGGAAATAAATAAAAATCCGGCACTTACTCAAAATCCTTAATCATTCTTTTCTATGAAAAAGTTAAAATTGAAAAGGTCGGTAAGGATTTATAGTGTCTGCATGATGCTGACCTGTGCAATAATCGCATTGGCCTGTAAGAAAAAAGAGTTTGCAGAAAAACCTAAATCAGAAACTATTGCAGAAACCATTGACGGTATTTTAGTGCCATTTGGTGGAAATGCTTTTATACAAAATAAAGCTGCTGTTGAAACGATTGAGAAAACTGGCTTAATAAATTGGACAAGCGATAAAACAGTTTGTGTAGTTTACTTTAGAGCACAACAAACCGGAGAATTAAAATTGGGTTTGAAGCTTAAAGTTACAAGCGGAACGAGCCAGTTTAATGTTACGGCAAACGGTGTAACTAATAAAGTAACGGCATCAAATACCGAGGTTAAAAATGTTTATGTTGGGAAAATCAATGTTGCTAAAGAAGGTTATATAAAAGTAGAAATCCAGGGTTTATCTAAAACCGGAAATACATTTGCCGAGATATCTGATTTAGTGATTGGCGGAACAACGGCATCAAACTTACTTTTTGCTAACGACCCAGAAAATTATTACTGGTCGCGTAGAGGTCCATCGGTGCATTTGAGTTACACTTTACCCGCATCAACAAATGTGGAGTGGTTTTACAATGAACTAACGGTGCCAGTTGGTGAAGATAATCCAGGTTCTTATTTTATGGCAAATGGATTTGGTCAAGGTTATTTTGGCATCCAAAGCAGGGCAAACGACCGATGGATTCTATTCTCCGTGTGGGACCCGGCAACCGGAATCACTGAAGTAACCTCGAAAGGTGAAGGCGTGACGGTACAACGCTTTGGCGGCGAAGGCACAGGCGGACAAAGTTATATCGTTTACAATTGGAAAGCTGGTGTAACCTATAAATTCTTAACTCAGGCTAAACCTGATGGTGCAGGTAACACCCTTTACTCAGCTTGGTTTTCAGACCCTGAAAATAACAATTGGCGTTTTATGTGTACCTGGAAAAGACCGCTAACCAATACCTATTTAACAGGCTTGCATTCATTTCTGGAAAATTTCTACGACTATAATGGATACATGGGCAGAAAAATGCAAACCAATAATCAATGGATTTGCAGCAGCGATGGGGTTTGGACAGAGGTAAAATCAGCAAAGCTTACAGGAGATGCTACCGTTACCAATAAGCAAAGAATGGATTATGCAGGTGGCATTGATAATGGAACATTATACCTAAAAAATGGTGGTTTTTTTGACCAATATATGCCCGTAAATCAAAATTTTACCAGAACAACTACTGGCGTAAAACCTGAAATTAATTTTAACAACCTTCCTAAAAAATAATATCAATATGAAACCATCACGATTTTTCAAACCACACAGTGGGATAAATAAATCAGATAGCTTCATCACCATTAAAAACAATTTATATACAGATGAAAAAGATTTTATTTGGCCTATTGGCAGGCTTCACACTGCTAACTGCATCGTGCGATAAGGCAGAAAGTATTTTATTTGAAGATAAATCTACAGCTATAAAAGCGGATAAAACCACCTGGACAGCTACCGCAGATAGCGAAACGCCAGACGGTGCCGAAAATACTGGTAAAGCATCAGCTTTGCTGGATAATAATATTGCAACTTATTGGCATACCGATTATACCGTAACTAATCCAGATTATCCGCATTGGGTACTGTTAGATATGAAAAAAGAAAGTAAATTAGTTGCAGTAGTGGTTACCAACAGACAAGCAGCAACACCAAATCGGTCGGGTATGAAAAAGTTTAATTTAGAGGGCAGTACAAACGGAACGACGTTTACAAGTTTGGGTACATTTAATTTTGCCATCACCAATGATCCGCAAACTTTTCCGGTTTCATCGGCCAATGCCTACCGCTATTTAAAACTTACCGCTACCGAAAGCCAAACGGGAACAACAAAACACACTTTTTTGGCAGAAATTGATGTATTTACAGTAAAATAAGATCACCTATAAAAACAATAGAATAATGGAACGTAGAGCGTTTATTAAAAACAGTACAATTACAGCAGCAGGCATTACAATTTTACCTGGCGGAACACTTTTCGCAAAATCTGATGGTGCAAAAGTTAGGTTAGGCTATATTGGTGTTGGTGCAAGAGGCATGAGCCATATTTCTGAAGGTACTTTAAGAGATGATGTAGAAATTGTGGCCATTTGCGATACGCAGGAAAGCTCGCTGAAAATTTGTCGTGCTTTTATTGCCAAAAAAGGCAGGCCGGCCGCAACAGAATATACTGGCGGAGTTGATGCCTACAAAAAGCTTTTGGATAGAAAAGACATTGATGCCGTAATTATTGCAACGCCTTGGCAGTTCCATAGAGACCAGGCTGTAGATGCCATGAATGCAGGTAAATATGTGGGTTGTGAGGTTATTGCAGGCCTTACCGTTCAAGACCATTGGGATATTGTGAATACTTCTGAAAAAACAGGTATGCCTTATATGACTCTGGAAAATGTCTGTTATCGAAGAGATGTTATGGCGGCTTTAAATATGGTTAGGCAAGGTGTTTTTGGAGAATTGGTGCATTTAGAAGGTGGTTATCAGCATAACCTAAGAAATGTATTGTTCAATGATGGGAAATCTTATTACGGTAATGGGGTGGAATATGGCCCGAAAGCTTTAAGCGAAGCGCAATGGAGAACGCAGTTTAATATCGATCAGGATGGAGATTTATATCCAACGCATGGTGTTGGGCCGATTATGCAATATGCAGATATTAACAGAGGTAATCGCTTTACCAACTTGGTTTCATTCAGTTCAAAAGCCCGTGGTTTAGCGGCTTATGTTGAAGATATGTCGCCAGGTCATCCGAACGCAAAAATTAATTATAAGAACGGTGATGTAACGACAACATTGCTGAATTGCGCCAATGGCGAAACTGTTTTATTAAGTCACGATACGCATTTACCACGTCCATATTCTATCGGATTCAGAGTGCAGGGAACGGATGGCATCTGGATGGATGTAAATAAATCAATTTATATTGAGAAGAACTCTAAAGGCAATGATAAATGGGAACCAGTAAAAGAATGGTTCGATAAATATGACCATCCACTTTGGAAAAAATATGAAAAAGAAGCGGTTGGTGCTGGTCATGGCGGTATGGATTGGTTTGTGTTTAATGGTTTTATCCAGGCGGTAAAGCAGAAAAGACAAACGCCAATTGATGTTTATGATTCGGTAACGATGAGTGTAATTGTACCGCTTTCTACAAAATCATTAAAAGAAGGTAATATGCCACAAAAGTTTCCTGATTTTACAAAAGGCAAATGGAAAGAAAGAAAAAATACTTTCGCCCTGGATGATAGTGGCTTTTAGCAAAAAATAATGTTCGTATAAAATTGGTGGATATTGGACTTGTAGATTAATCAAAAAATCTGCAAGTTCAAATCATCCCTTAAGAAATACCAGCATCAAAAATTAACGATAGAATTTTAGCAAATCATATGATTGAAAAAGTATTAGAGGGGTTTGGGTTAGATAAAACCAAAGCTGAACTTAAACCTTTCGGGAGCGGATTGATTAATAATACATGGAAAATTTCTGTTCCGGAGGGGGCATACATTCTTCAGAAAATAAATACTCATGTCTTTTCTTCACCAAAAGATATAGCAGATAATATGCTGATGATAAAGCAATATCTGGATATTGTTGCACCCAAATACTTTTTTGTAGGGCCGATTAAAGCACAAAATGGCGATTCTGTTTTAGAACTTGATGGCAATGCATACCGGCTTTTCCCTTATGTAGAAAATTCGGTTACGATTGATGAAGTAGAAAACCCAGATCAGGCCTACCACGCGGCAAAACAATTTGGCAAGTTTACCCGAATGCTGGAAGCCTTCAACCCTAAAAAACTCAAAATTTCCATTCAGGATTTTCATAATTTACCTTTCAGGGTAGAACAATACAACCAAGCCCTTTCTATTGCAAGCAAGACAAGATTAGAACAGGCAGCTTGGGCGATAAAGGAAATAGAAAGGCAGTTGGATATCGTTCATATTTTCAATGAAGCGGTTAAACAGGAGGAATTAACAGTTAGAGTAATTCATCACGATACTAAAATTAATAATGTATTGTTGGATAAAAACAGCGGTAGCGGCCTTTGTGTTATCGACTTGGATACCGTAATGCCAGGCTATTTTATAAGTGATGTTGGCGATATGATGAGAACTTATCTTTCGCCATCCAACGAAGAAGAAACAGATTTCGATAACATAAAAATCCGTCCGGAGATGTTTGCCGCCATTTACAAAGGTTATATGGAAGAGATGGATAAAATCTTAAATCAATCTGAAAAACAACTCTTTATCTACAGCGGTAAGTTTATGATTTTTATGCAGGCTTTACGTTTCCTAACCGACTTTCTTTCTGGTGATATTTATTATAAAATTTCCAACCCCAATCACAATCTAAACAGAGCTGAAAATCAAATTTTTCTCTTAAATAAATACATAGAAAGTGAACCCATATTTAATGATATTATCGAAAATAGAAACAAAGTTCTTGAGTTAATATCTTAATATTGTTACGATTACCCCCAAAATAAATAACACCTAAAGCTACGGAAACGTAGCTTTTTTGGTTAATATTCCTGCTAGTTGATCCTTTACTCTTAAATGGAATATTTTATTTTGTGCACTAATAAATATTGTTTTTATATTTGATAAGCGTTCGTTTAACGTTTATGTTAAAAGAACAGACCTAAAACCAAATATAAATATGAACAGACTTTACCTCGCTTGCATTTTAGTGCTTGCAGTTTTTACTGTACAGGCTCAAACTCGAAAACTTAGTGGAACAGTCTTTGAATCGGGAACAACAACCACAGTTCCAGGCGCAAATATTGCTGTTTCCGGCGGAAATGCCAAGGCGGTTAGTGATGTTAATGGGAAATTTACAATTGATGTTGCGACAGATAAACCCTACACATTACTAATCAAGTATGTGGGTTATGCAGATCAATCAATTGTCATTCAGCCTACCGACCAAAATGTTAAAATCAATTTGGTATCGCAAGCCAATGATTTGGATGAGGTTGTTGTGGTTGGTTTCGGAACGATTAAGCGTAGAGATTTAACTGGTGCAGTAGCTTCTGTTAAAGCGGCGGATATCGTTAAAGCACCAACGCATAATGCCATTGAAGCTATACAGGGCAGGGCTGCCGGTGTCGACATTACCCGAAGCAGCGGTAGTGCAGGTGCAGGCGTAAATATCCAGATTAGAGGTACACGTTCTATATCTAATAACCCTTCACCATTATATGTAATTGATGGTGTGCAAAATGGAGGCAGTATCAACAACATCAACCCAAATGATATTGAAACCATTGATGTATTGCAAGATGCTTCATCGACAGCAATTTACGGTTCGCAAGGTGCAAATGGCGTTGTAATCATCACAACCAAAAAGGGAACATCTGGTAAACCTAGAATCTCTTACAACGGTTACTACGGCGTTAACGGCGAAACCGCATTTCCAACGCCACGCCAAGGTGAAGATTACTTAACCCTCAGAAGAGAATCTTTCAGAAATGATGCAGGAGTAATTACACAAACCGATGCTCAAATTTTTAATGGAGCAGGAGAATTAGCGGCTATTCAAGCGGGTGCCAATGTTAATTGGATGGATTTAGCCATCCAAAATGGCAGACAGCAAAGCCATACGGTAACCATTAAAGGCGGCTCTGAAGCAACGAAAGCATTATTCTCATTAGGTTATTTTAACGAAGAAGGTGCGCTTAGAAACAACGATTATAATCGATATAATTTCAGGTACAATATTGAGCATAAAGTGAATAATTGGCTTAAGGCTGGTATTACAGGTCAATTAGCCTACAGTAAAACCAATGCACGCAGAGATCCATTATCTGCAGCTTTAACCGCATTTCCTTTTGGTACACCCTATAATGCCGATGGGAGTATCAACATATTTCCAATGGCGGGTTTTGCAACAGGCAATACCGCTTTAAGTCCGCTAACGGATGAAAGAGCTGGTGCCGCCATTGATGAAAATTTAGGAACTGAAGTAAATGCAACTGGTTTTGCAGAATTAACGCCAATTAAAGGTTTAACCTACCGGATGAATTTCGGTACAGTGTTAAGCAACAGTAGAAGAGGTGTTTTTAACGATCAGTTTTCGAATGCCCAAAATACAGTTAGGTATGCATCCGCTTCGCTAACCAATAATAATGGGAGGTATTATAACTGGGATAACGTTATTACCTACACTAAAGATATTAACAAGCACAGTTTTACGGTAACGGCTTTATCGAGTTACATTCACAGCGATGCTGATGTTAACTCTGCAACGGGTATCAGACAGGTATTGCCGTCGCAAGGTTTTAATAACCTTTTTGGCACAGAAGCATCAAGCAGGGTTACCACTTCGGGTTTTACAAGGTTCGATTTATTAGCATTCGCAGGGCGATTAAACTACAGTTATGCGGGCAAATACCTTTTTCAGGCAACACAGCGCTGGGACGGAGCTTCAGTTCTTGCACCAGGTAGAAAGTGGGATGATTTCGCATCAGCTTCTGTTGGCTGGGTAATTAGCAGCGAAGCTTTTATGAAAAGCCTGAAGCAAATCAGCAATTTAAAATTAAGGGCAAGTTATGGCGCTGCGGGTAATTCCGGTAGTGTTTCGCCATATGGCTCACAAAGTTTAATCACAACCGTACCAATGGGTTTTGGTGAAGTACCCGTTCCGGCATTTGGTTTCAGCGGTGCAGTTGCCAATCCGGATTTAGGTTGGGAACGTTCGGCAACTTTAAATACAGGATTGGACATCGGTTTATTCAACAACCGAATTTCTGGCTCACTTGAATTATATCGCACAAAAACTACTGATATTATTCTAAGCAGAGGGCTTCCATTAACAAGCGGACAAAGTACCATCACTCAAAATATCGGTGCAACACTTAACAGTGGTATTAATGCAAGTTTAACAACGGTTAATTTTCAAACAAAGGATTTTACATGGAGCACAACCGCAACATTTTCTCGTAATAAAGAAAGAATTACCGCTCTAATTGATGGTAGAAACATTGTGGCTTCTAATAACCCCGAAGAGAATTCGCTATTTATAGGTTCGCAGGTAAAAGTATTTTATACCTACAAAAAGCTCGGAATTTGGCAATTAAATGAAAATCCTGGTGCATTAAGCTTAGCAGGGCAGGCTTTTAGGTTTGGAGACATCAAATTAGAAGATGTTAATGGTGATGGTATTCTTGATCCAACAAACGACAGACAGATTATTGGTGGTATTCAGCCAAAATGGTTTGGTGGCTTGCAAAATAATTTCAGGTATAAAAATCTGGACTTAAGCATTTTCTTGATTGCAAGATACGGACAAACTGTTAAAGCAGAATTTGTTGGCAGGTACAATCCGGGTGGTGTTGCAAACGGGCCAGATAATTTCGACTATTGGACCATTAATAATCCTTCAAATGATTTCCCTCGTCCTCGTCAGGGTAATGGTTTATCAAGTATTTATCCAAATCAATACCAGTCTTTATTATATATTGATGGTTCATTCTTTAAAATTAAGAATATACAATTAGGATATACCTTACCAAAAAGCATTACGGATAAATTGAAAATAGGTTCGTTAAGGGCTTATGCAACAGGTTCAAACATCTTCACTTATTCAAAAAATAAATTATTGAGAGATTATGACCCAGAGCGTGGCGGTGCAGAATCATCGCCATTAAGCCGCCAGTTTGTATTTGGTTTCAACCTTGATTTATAACATTTAAGAAATTATTATGAAAAAGAATATATTATTATTCGCTACGCTTTTTTCAGCTTGCTTAGTTTCTTGCGAAAAACGTTTGGATGAAGTAAACCCGGGTGGAGCAACGGCAGATGCAACCTGGACTACGCCACAAGGATTTGTTACGGCTGTTAACGGTGCTTATCAAGAGCAACGTGCTTGGTATGGTAAAGAAGATGGTTTATTGGTTTCTGAAGGTGGAACTGATTTATGGTTTAACGCAAATAAGGCAAACTATGCTAATCAACTTACACGTTATGAAGGTTTATCGGGCGCAACGCCAAGTTCTTCGTTAGCCCCTTTCAGGTTGTTTTACAGGGCAGTAAACCTTTGTAATGCAGGGATAAATCGTATCGAAAGTGCTGGATTTACAGATGCGGCAGAAAAAAACCGTCGTTTGGGAGAATTAAGATTTCTTCGCGGATTTTATTACTGGCACATTGTAGAGCAATGGGGTGGAATTAATTTACGTACCCAAGAAACAACAACGGTAGAATTAACCGCAACCCGTAGTCCGGTTAGTGCTTTCTACGATTTAATAATCAGCGATTTAAAGTTTGCTGCGGAAAATTTACCGGTTTCTTCTTTCTGGGGCGCAGAATACAGCCGTGCATCAAAAAAAGCAGCACTAGGTTTTTTAGCCCGGGCATATTTATCAAGAGCATATTACGCTACAGGTACAGAGCGCACAGAATATTTTACACTGGCCCGTAATACTGCAAACGAAGTAATTACCCGTAAATCGGAAATAGGTACGGATTTATGGACAAGTCCGACTGATTTGTGGAATCCGGCAAATAACAAAAACAATAAGGAAGCTTTATATATTATCAGTAATTCTACAAATACAGCGATTGATTATGATGGTAATGCAAATAGATTACACGCCTGGTATTTAACTCAATACAGTAATAAACCAGGATTGGTTCAAAGTATACCTTACGGATTTGATGGACAACGTCGTTTACAGCCAACACGTTTTCTTTTAGATCTTTTTAATGAGCAAATTGATGCTCGTTATGGAGCAAGTTTTCAGGAAAACTGGTTGGCAAATTCTACAACAAGCGGCTCAACAGCGTTTACGTGGACAGCTGCACAAGCTGCAACGTATAGTAAAGCGGCAAGTGTTGTTGGCACACCTGTAGTAAGTGGTACTGGTTTGTCGCTACAAATTACCAAAAATGTTGTGGCTGATAAGGCAACTAAACCTTATGTGGTGGTAGATAGAGATGATTTATACAATGCTAATGGTACTATAAAATCGCTAACTGATTTTGTGGCATTAAAAAAGTTTTTGGATAATACCCGCACTGTTCCAAATTCACAGCCTGGTTTTAACGACGTAATTGTAATGCGTTTGGCAGAAATGTACTTAATCTCTTCCGAAGCGGAGTTCCAACTTGGAAATTTTGGTGCAGCAGCAACACAGTTGAATGTTTTGCGTACAAGAGCCGCAGTTAAAACACCGGTAAACCAAACGGCTGCTATGCAAACTACAGCGGCTGCGGTACAAAATGGTGGTATAGATTTTATTTTGGATGAGCGTGCCAGAGAACTTTGTGGAGAGCAAATCAGATGGTTTGATTTAAAACGTACTCTAACAGGCGATCAGTTTGTGGCCCGTATCAAATCTGCAAATCCCGATATTACTGCGGTGCAAGCATTTCATAGATTAAGGCCAGTACCCTTAACCGAACTGAATGCTTTGTTAAATGGAGCAGAATTTGGACAGAATCCAGGCTATCAATAATAAATAACCGAGCCTACTGAATATTTTAACATGTATTCAGTAGGCTCTTTTAGTGTGAAACAAAAGCCTTTTCCGCATTATTATTTCGATAAAATTTCAATCGATTGAAATTAACCTATTCAAATAATTAGCTTTCCTGGTTAGATTTTATCTTAATTTAATCTGCAATTTTTTGTATAATGGATTAACTAACCATTATTTCAAGTGATACTCAAATCATCTCAGTCAAACAGCAAGATTTACTTTTTGCAAAAACTCTGTTCGATAAAAAATATTTTGTGTGTGTTAGCATGCATATTATTTTTTCAGATTGAACTCAAAGCACAAGTACCCTTGCAAATTGATGATCATACACCACATCAAATTTTTACTTATAATCAATTGGATGTTTTGGAAGATGCATCAGGCGAGCTAAACATCAATCAAATACTAAGTAAAGCACAACAGCAGCGATTTCGCCCAAATCCAAATCGGATACCAAAAAACTACAATCTTAGTGCTGCATACTGGTATAGATTTAAGATTAAACACAATGCGAAATCAACTAATCGCTGGATATTAGAATTTTTTGATCAATCCATTGCAGAGTTAAACTTATATACACCTGATGGAGCAAATCGCTTTAAATTGAATGGATTCGGTACAAATTATAAGTTTGGAAAACGTGCCTATCAACATAAAAATTTTACGGTTGATTTAGCCAATAACTCTGATGCAGAAAGCACGTATTATTTCAGAATCAAATCTCCCAATTCTGTAAGTGGCATTGTTGTGCTTCGCGATGTACATTGGTTTGTGGGCTATGCATTAGGCGAGTATTTCATTTTCGGATTATTCTACGGTATGATTATCGTGTTTTGCCTTTACAACCTGCTAATGTATTTCGCGATTAAAGGTAGGCAGTATCTATTTTATGTGCTCTACAACCTCAGCATAGGTTTGTACGAAATGTGTAACGATGGAATCGCTTTTCAATATTTATGGCCAGATTATCCACTGCTAAATATTTATGGCTTTGGTGTAGCCTTGTTTTTAAGCAGCATCTTCGGGATGCTCTTTACCATCAACTTTTTATTTCTTAAAGCTAAATCACCTGTCTTTTATAAGGTTGTAGTTGGCGCAATTTTACTTCGTACACTATTTTTCATTGCCTGCCTTTGGTATACTCCCTTATTTAACTTTAAAATCATCGAACTTATTCCACTGTTGATAGTGTTTTTTGCAGGTTTGGATGTTGATAAAAAAGGCTATAAACCTGCACTATTTCTCATCATCGGGTACGGGTTTTTAGTAGTTGGTTTTGCGATTAAGATTTTGTTGCTTTTGAAATGGCTGCCTTACGGACCGCTCGTTTATTATAGCCTGAGTATTTGCTTTGTTATTGAAATGGTTATTGTATCCTTCGCAATTGGAAACAGCATCAGAACCTTAAGAAAAAAGAAAAGCCGGGCGCAAAAACGGGTTATTGAACAATTAAGGCTCAATGATAAACTCAATCAAACTTTAAACGCAGAATTATCTATTCTTGTTGAACAACGTACTGAGGAGATTCAAACTAAAGCGAAAATTATCGAACAGCAAAATCTCGAAATTTCTTTAATGAATTCGATGCTAAAGAAAGATAATAAGGAACTTAACCTGAACATAACGCGGGCAACAAAAGCAAGATTAGGTGCCAAGATGGTCGAGTTTGAAGAATTTAGCCGGATTTATCCTGATAAGGAACATTGCTATAAATACATAGCAGAACTTAAATGGGCAAAAGGCTACAGCTGCAAACGCTGTACAAATACACATTTTTTGGCCGGGCAAACCATTCATAGCAGAAGGTGCACAAAATGTGGCTATGATGAATCTGTAACGGCAAATACCTTGCTGCAAAATAGCCGTATTCCAATTAATAAAGCGCTGTATATGTTATTTCTGGTGTGTAGCTCTAAAGGAAAAATTTCTTCCTATAAACTCTCTAACCTGCTTTCTATTAGGCAAAGTACCTGCTGGACTTATAATTCTAAAATGCAGAAATTGTTTGAACAGAAAAAAGATGAAATTAAAAAGGCAGGTGAGGACGGTTGGAGCAGATTACTGCTAGAAGAGCCTATTTAAAGCCATGTAATCGAATTACATCGAAATTTCTTAAATAAAAATAAATGTTTTTAAAGCGTATTACCATAAAATTGGTGATGCGCTTTTAATGCTTAATAAAGGCCGATTTTGTTGAAATCAATTGCGATTGAAACGTATTGAATTTAAATATAACTGTCTGTTTTATAGATAGTTATGATTTATTTTTCTTGTTATTTATTTACAAATAGAATAGGTTTGTGCCTATAATTTCTAAACCAAATAATATGAGAAAACAAATTACGCTAATTTTTAGTCTGGTTTGTTTTATGTTTTCGCTGGCCAATGCTCAGCAATTAAACATAAAGGGAACCATTAAAGACAAATCAGGAGCCGCCATACCCGGTGTTTCCGTAAAAGTTAAAAATGCATCGTCGGGTGTATCCTCCGGAGGGGAGGGAGAATACTCCATCAGCGCAACTCCGCAAGCAACATTAATCTTTACCGCTGTTGGTTACGCGAAGCAGGAAATTCAGGTTAACGGACGAACAACATTGAACATTACGCTTGCAGAAGAATCTAAAGATTTAACTGATGTTGTGGTAATCGGTTATGGAACAACCACCAAAAGAGATGCAACAGGAGCCATCTCAAGTGTTAAAGCTACCCAACTGGAAAACGAAAACCCTCAGAGTTTATCGGATGTATTAAGGGGAAATGTACCCGGATTATCTGTTGGTTTAAGCTCGAGCGCCAAAGGCGGAGGAGATTTTCTGGTGCGTGGTAAATCTACGCTTTCTGCCGGTAGTTCGCCGCTTATTGTTTTAGATGGTGTTATTTACAATGGACAACTGGCTGATATCAACCCAAACGATATTGAATCCGTTGATGTATTGAAAGATGCCAGTTCGCTGGCTGTTTATGGAGCGAAAGCGGCAACAGGCGTAATTGCAGTAACCACCAAAAAAGGTAGGGGCGATTCGCCAACCATAACAATTAATACAAATGCAGGCTTTGCCGAACTGGCTAAGAACATGCGCCCTTATCAAGGTGAAGATTTTTTAAACTGGAGGGCAGATGTAATGAGAAGCGGGGCAATAACACCTGAATACCTGTACAACGACCCAAGAAATCTGCCATCAGGCGTTACCATAACACAATGGCTAAACGGACAGACCGGCGACCCGGTAGACCTTTGGTTAAACAGACTAGGTTTAGTAGCAAACGAAAAGGCAAATTATTTAGCTGGCAAAACCGAAAACTGGTATGATGATATTTTCAGAAAAGGTTTCCGTCAGGATCATACATTAAGTTTAAGCGGGCGCAAGCAAGAAGTGAATTATTACTTGTCTTTAAACTACCAGAAAAATCAAAACCTGATAGAAGGGGGAGAATATACAGCCATCCGCGGAAGGGTTAATCTTGAAGCAGAAGCCGCGAAATTCTTAACGGTAGGTTTGAACTTACAATTCGCAGATAGGGATGAAGCCCGCACTGGCGACAATAGTTTGGAGGCAGATTGGAATCAATTAACTAATTTATCTCCTTACGGCGATAGATACCTACCCAATGGTGAGCTTAGAAGAATCCCAACGGATGACAGTGGCCTGAATGCCAGAAATCCATTTCTTTCTACGACTTATAATGAACGTATGAACAAGCAAAATACCATTTTTGCCAGCCTCTACGGTAAATTGAAATTGCCTTTTGGAATTACCTATCAACTCAATTTTAGTCCGGGTTTGGATTTTTACAGAACTTTCGATTATAAATCATCCCGTAACCCTGATGTAGTTACACCAGGCGGTTCAGCAAGTCGTTCTAACGAAACCCGCTACAACTGGCAGATTGATAACCTCTTAAAGTGGAATAAAACATTTGCCAATATTCACAATATTGACGTGACTTTGCTTGCCAATGCAGAAAAATATCAAACCTGGTGGACTCAAGCCGCAAATGAAGGATTTGTGCCAGGTGATGTATTAAGCTATCACAATCTTGCAAGTGGTATTAAACCCACAACAAGCAGTGAAGATAAGGTTTACACTGGCGATGCCTTAATGGCGAGATTAAACTATTCACTTTTGCAACGCTACATCCTAACGCTTTCGGTTCGTCGCGATGGCTATTCAGTATTTGGCTTTAATTTCAAGCGGGCAACTTTTCCTGCAGCAGCATTAGCTTGGGTATTTACGGATGAATCTTTCATGAAAAACCAGAAATGGCTTAACTACGGAAAACTACGTTTATCTTATGGTATAAATGGTAACCGCGATTTAAGAAATCCAGATAATGGAACTGTCGACCCTTACGCAGCACTTGCTCAGCTTGCAAGTGGTAAATATCAAACGGTAACACACGGAGGTGTCGCTTCTGATGTGAATACCGTACAGATTGGCAGTAAAATGGCCAATTCAAATTTAAAATGGGAAGAAACAACAGCCTTGAACTTTGGATTGGATTTCTCTCTTTTTAATGATAGAATTACTGGCTCTATTGATGGTTTCACCAAGAAAACAAGTGACTTGTTGGTGCGGCAAACGCTTCCAAACGTAAGTGGTTATTCTACGGTTTATTCAAACCTTGCCCGTATAGATAATAAAGGAGGTGAGTTTAACCTAACCACCAAAAATTTAACAGCAGGAAATATTAAGTGGACAACCAACTTCAACGTTTCATTTAACAGAAATAAAATCATTGCATTAGCGCTTCCCACTGACGACCCTGGAAATGGCTGGTTCATTGGTAAGGACATCGACATTATCTGGGATTATAATGTACAGGGGGTTTGGCAAGCTAATGAAATGAGCGAAGCTGCGAAATTTACCCGGGCAGCAATTAAGCCAGGCGATTTTAAATTGGAAGATGTAAACGGTGATTATAATTACTCGGATGCCGATAAGAAATTTCTTGGTTACCGCACACCGAGGTATTTTCTTGCGATGAGAAATGAGTTCAATATCTTTAAAAACTTCGATTTCTCTTTTCAATTGCTTTCTAATTGGGGTCAGCTAAAGCAATACAATCAGGCTAAAAACCAGCCGGGCAGTGTTGGCTTTGCAAGGGCATCTTCATATGTTTTACCATATTGGACACCTTCGAACCCAATTAATGATTATGCAAGGCTGAATTCTGGTTCAAGTGGAGCAAGTTATAATGTGTATTGGGATAACTCTTTTATCCGCCTGAATACGGTGGCGTTATCTTATTCGGTTCCACAAAACTTGCTGACTAAACTGAGGGTAAAAACAGCGAAAATCTATGCAAACGTAACCAATGCAGGTTACTACGCACCGCAATGGACTTTCTGGGACCCACAAAATAACGGGCCAACGCCAAGATTTTACACTTTAGGCCTTAACGTTACTTTATAAAAGTGCTATGAAAATGAAAAAATTAAATCAAAATATAATTGTATTCCTGGGCTTTATCGCATTAATGGCTGCTGCAGGTTGTAAGAAAACCTATTTAGATTCTGAGCAGTTATCAGCCTATGCACCAGAAAACTTAAATAGTTTAGTCGCCATGAAAGCGGCCTTAAACGGGTTAGGCTTGGCTACAAGGAGAGAATTTTTTGGAGATTCGGCACCCATGCTTACCGAATCCATTTTCTCGGATGTTGCCGTAGAAGGTACAACAGACAAAAATACGCCTGCACAGGATTTGGTATCAAGAATTACACCTGATGCGAATCTGAACAGCGACGATTTTAATAAAATAGGATGGTATTGGGATAATGAATTTATTGCGGTAAGGCAGGCGAATACCATTATATCAAATATTGATAAACCCACCTATTCATCAGAAGCAGAGAAAAATCTCATTCTGGGTTCTGCATTATTTTACAGAGCATACAACTATTACAGATTGGTTCATCAATTTGGAGATGTGCCATTATTGCTAAAAGATTTGGATTCGCCAAAGGCGGATTTCTATTCAACCAAAAGGGAAGTTATCCTCGCAAAACTTAAAACCGATTTGGAATTTGCACAAACGTGGGTAACCGATGGTGGAAATAAGGGTGATGTAAGTAAAGGTGCAGTTAGCCATTTGTTAACTAAGGTTAACCTTGCACTTGGAAATTTCGATGACGCCATAACATCAGCAAACAATGTTATCAACTGCGGTAAATACGGCATTATGACCAGTCGTTTTGGAAGTACGGCAGCTGATGCGACTAAAAATGTGGTTTGGGATTTACACCGTATGGATAATAAAGCCATCTCAGCTAACCGCGAAGCTCTGTTTTTGGTTATCGATAGAGAGAATTTTGTCGGGTTTACTGCACTTGGTTCGCAATTAATGAGAAACACCGTTCCAGCCTGGCACTTTGCGAATGTTAAAACGCCATCTGGCGCAACCGCGATTGTGGATGCCGTAACTGCCGAAATTCCATTAACCAGAATGTATGGCAGAGGGATTGGTCGTTACAGAGGTACGCCATACTCAACTAAGTACATTTGGACAGATAATACAGATTATCGGCACGCCAAAGGCATGTGGATGGATATGACTGATTTGGTTTACAACAATCCGGCACTTAAAACATCTACAAATGCAGCAGATAGAGCGCTTTACGGACAGCCATTACAAGCTTATTCATCGTCAAATCTTTCGCAAAGGTTTACCAATGGGGCACTTGATACCATCAGGCATTGGTTCGGCTGGCCGCATTACAAGGTATTTATCAATTCGACAAATGCATTGGCAAGCGACCCCTATTGGACACCCCCACGCGGTACTAACACCGATTGGTATGTATTCCGCTTAGCCGAAACCTATTTGCTACGTGCCGAAGCTTACTATTGGAAAGGTGATTTAGGACTTGCAATGGCTGATTTAAATGTGGTTAGGGCCAGGGCAAATGCAACTTTATTAACCAATGCCAGCCAAATTACCATCGGAACAATTTTAGATGAACGTGCCAGGGAATTATACTGGGAAGAACCTCGTAAAACGGAATTAACCAGGATAGCCTACATTTTTGCACAAACAGGAAAAGCCGCTTATAATGGTAAAAGTTATAGTCTGGCAACTTTCTCAGATAATAATTTTATGTACGATAGAATTATGGAGAAAAACGACTTTTATAAAAATCAGGTGCCAACCTTACAAGGTGTAAATTATAAGATTGCACCTTACCATGTACTATGGCCAATTCCTGCAAGCGCCCAAAGGTTCAATACGGAGGGAAGGATAAATCAGAATAAAGGCTATTCGGGTTACGAACAAAATGTTCCGGCCCTGGATAAATTACCTTAAAAAATTAAAGAAAATGGCCTTGCCAATTCTCAGGCAAAACCATGTTTAGTTGTAGAAGCAATCCCTTCGGGCAAGGGATTGCTCTTTTAATTGAATTGCTATAAATGGCTTTTCAGTTAAATTTTGTCTATCTTTTATCAAAAGCACAAGCTTAATGAAAGTACTTGCAGGCGTAAACCGACATCCATTTAAATTGAAGCGAATGGCTACTCTAAAAAAAACTATAACTGGTTTTCTGGCAGCTTTAACTCTCCTTTGCGCAAATAGTTTTTCATCACAAAGAAACCATGTTACTGATATTAATGTAAAAAAGGTAGTTCGGGAAGTATTAAAAAAGCATATCCTGGAAGAAGCCGCCTGGGCAATGCAGCAAAAACCCATCACCATTACTGCTTACAGTTCGCCAAGAAGTGCAGGAGGTAAGCATGATTTTTTCTCAGAAGCAGACTACTTTTGGCCCGATCCACAAAATCCAGATGGTCCATACATAAATCGGGATGGATTAACCAACCCTGATAATTTCCTGGCGCATAGAAAGGCCATGATTCGTTTCAGTAAAATTATTGGGGCACTTTCGTCTGCCTATGTATTAACAGGAAATGAAGCTTTTGTTAAACATGCCATATTGCATTTAAGCGCATGGTTTGTAAACTCAGCAACCCTTATGAATCCGAATTTACTATATGCTCAGGCAGTAAAGGGCCGTTTTACAGGACGCAATTATGGAATTATAGATACTATTCATCTGATGGAAGTTGCCCAAGGAACCTTGGTAATGGAGCAAGCTAAAGCATTTGATGCTGCAACGCTAGCGAAAGTAAAACAGTGGTTTGCCGATTACATTTTATGGTTAAATACTTCAAAGCCTGGAATTCAGGAAAAAAATGTTAAAAATAACCATGCAACCTGTTGGGCAATGCAGGTAGCATCTTTTGCAAAACTCTGCGGAGATGAAAATATGCTCGATTCGATTAGAAGTAATTTTAAAAATAACCTTTTGCCAAACCAAATGGCGATAGATGGGAGCTTCCCACTGGAAATGGCTCGAACAAAACCCTATGGATATTCGATATTTAATCTTGATGCCATGACCATGCTTTGTCAAATCCTTTCCGACAAAAACGAAAACTTATGGAATTTTGAAACGCCGGAAGGTAAATCCATTAATAAAGGGATTGCCTTTCTTTATCCCTACATTGCAGATAAAAATAAATGGCCGCTAAAACCCGATGTAATGTATTGGGATAATTGGCCTGTAGCACAACCATTCCTTATTTTCGGTGCAAATGCGTACAGTGAATCAGCATGGCTGGAAACCTGGAGAAAATTAGAACATAAACCTCAAGTGGAAGAAATTATCAGAAATTTACCTGTTAGAAATCCTTTAATCTGGTTATAAGTTATGAAACAAAAAATTAAAATATTAGCACTGTTAATGCTGAGTGGCCTAATTGTACAGGCGCAAAAAAATAATGTGAAAAAAGCGATTTCTTCGGCAGAAAAACAAATGGATATACTGGTTAAAAACGTAGATTCTGCCCGAAAAATCAAACCAAATTTAGTATCGCCGCGTACAGTAGAAAATGGTGAATTTAAAATGGTTGGCTCCAAAGATTGGACGAGTGGCTTTTTCGCTGCTGAACTTTGGTATTTGTATGCCTATTCTAAAGATGAAAAATGGCTTAAGCTGGCAAAAAAATATACTGAAGACATCAGGAACGAACAATTTAACCGGGGTACGCACGATTTAGGTTTCATGGTTTATTGCCCTTTCGGTAATGGTTACAAAATCACTAAAGATACTGCTTACAAAAGTGTAATTATTCAGACTGCAAAATCGCTTTGTACAAGATTTAACCAAACTGCAGGTGTAATAAAATCATGGGATCATAATGGAGATAAATGGAAATACCCGGTAATTATAGATAACATGATGAATCTCGAGTTGCTATTTGAAGCCACAAAATTTACGCGTGATTCTTCTTTTTATAAAATTGCAATTACTCATGCCGATAATACAATTAAAAACCATTTCCGCCCGGATTATAGTTCTTATCACGTTATTGATTATGATACGAATCAATATGGGAAGGTGTTGCAGAAAGTTACTGCACAGGGCTACGCAAATGAATCGGCCTGGGCAAGAGGGCAAGCTTGGGCGCTCTATGGCTACACCATGTGTTATCGGGAAACTAAAAAGCAAGAGTACTTAAAACAGGCCGATGGCATTGCAAACTTTATCCTGAGTTCCAAAATAACACCTAAAGATGGGGTACCCTATTGGGATTATAACGATCCGCTTATTCCAAATGTTTCCAGAGATGCATCGGCTGCGGCAATAACGGCCTCGGCACTTTACGAACTTGCAGACTACAGTAATGTTAATGCAAAAAAATATCGTGCTGCAGCCGATAAAATCCTCCAAAGTTTATCAACTAACTACATTAATAAACCTGGAGAAAACTATGGTTTTATATTGAAACACAGCACTGGGCATCGCCCGGCAAAATCTGAAATAGATGTGCCGATTAATTACGCAGATTATTACTATCTGGAAGCCTTGCTGAGAAGTAAAAATAAAGGGTGATTTAGAATATTATTGAACTGTACTTATTTTAGGTAGCGTATATTTAAATGACAGTGTACCAAGCTTGGTATTTGTGCCGAATATTGGTGTTGTTAAAATGATATGATCACCTCTAAATAGGTTTATGTGTGGATTATTTACATTCAAAAAAGCCTTGTTGTAAAACGTTGAGTAATTATTACCCATTTCTCGCTCATCAGTTGAAGCAATAATGCGTCCTTTTGGGTCGATGATGGAGATTTCTTCGAAATTTTGCTCTTCAACTAATTGGCTTAGGTATTCATTAACGCGGTTCATGTCTTTATCAATCATTTTTGAACGAACAGCCCATACCAAAGGTTTAGACATGACAATTAGTTGTTGCTTTAAAGTGGAGTCAACCTGGGCGGATATGCGTGCGCTTAGTCTTTTATTTTTAAGATTGTTTTCTCTTATAAGGCTATTGGTTTCAATTTCTTTATAAACCCAAAGACTGCTGATTAGTATTACTGCACTCAAAATTGTAATAATTAGTGCTTTTCTAGATGTTTGAGCGTGATTATCATTCATTTTTATAAAGAGGGAATTATTTTTATGCTAAAAATATTAAAATCATGCAATTTGTTTTTAAAATTAAAAAATAATAAAACCAGTACACAGCTGTCGCGAAGGATAACCCTTTTTGCATGTCTATTTATATGCACTTGGAATACACTAAATGGCCGGTAAAATAATTAGTTTTTTTGTTTTTTGGTTCAATCAACTTGATAGTTCCGAAAAGGATGTTCAAATTCGCTCTCGGATATATCAAACCCTATAACTCCATGAGCCTTAACAGCAATAGATTGAAAACATTTTCTTCAACACGTATTGGACTTTTTACTTTTTTGATGCTAAGCATTTGCCAATATGCATCTGCGCAATCTACACCACCCAAGGTAAGCTCCGCCGAACTTAGCGAAATATCCGGCCTGTACAATGCCAAAGACAATCTGTTTTTTGTACACAATGATAGCGGTGATACCTCGCGGATTTTTGCCATCAATGCTAAAGGCAGTTTGCTATCTACATTATATTTTAAAGGCGTTTCTTCGAAAAAGCATTCCAGTGTAACGGATTGCGAAGATATTGCTGGTGGTCCTGGGCCTATAATCAATAAAAGATACATTTACCTTGGTGATATTGGCGACAATGCTGCTAACCGTCCTTACATTACGGTATATCGTTTCCCGGAGCCGGGCAACTTATCTGCTAAAATGCAAATCGCAAGTGAGGCTGTACACCTCAAATATCCAAACGGGCCGCAAGATGCCGAAACCTTAATGGTTGATCCGATTTCTAAAGAACTCATCATCGTATCTAAGCGACAAGATACCGTTGGCATATATTCGGCCCCGCTGTTATTCAAAAATAAGGATACCATTACCATGAAAAAACAAGGCAATCTTTTTATTCCGGGTAGAGGTTTGTTTAAATATGTAGTTTCTGGCGATATATCCCGTGATGGAAAACAGGTCATCATTAAAACTTATACGGGGGTTTATTATTGGTTGCGAAATGGCAAAGAATCTATTGCACAAACCTTAAAGAGAGCACCTAAAATACTTCCGTATACGATGGAGCCACAAGGTGAGGCTGTTGGTTTCACACCAGATGGAAAGGCTTATTACTGCATTAGCGAAGGGAAAAATTCGCTAATCTATCGATATGCTATTCCAAAAGTTCAATAGTTTCGCTAAAATACTGACGAGCAGTTTATTACATCATGCTAATGCTTTTACGACAAATAGCTGTAGCGGATAGAAGACACTAATACAACTTCAAGATGTTTATTTGTTAAAATTTCCGTAGAAATACAAAAAACTAGATTTGATTTAATTTGTTATATTCATAATAAATTAAAAATCAGATGATTAAAGCTCTAGTTAAACAAATTCTACCTCCGATTGTAACCGATGCAATCATCAAGAGGCGTTATGTTAAGTCGCCTGTATTATATAATGGAAATTATAACAGTTGGGAAGATGCAAAGCAGAATAGTGGTGGCTATGATGCTGCCAACATTTTGGAAAAAGTAAAGCAGTCTATTCTGAGGGTGAAAAACGGTGAAGTTGCTTACGAACGTGATTCCATGACCCAAGATAATGTAGAATATTCATGGCCATTGTTAGGTGCACTTCAGCACATAGCCATTGAAAACGGAAATACATTAAATGTTTTGGACTTTGGTGGTTCTCTAGGCACTTCATATTTTCAAAATAGAAGCCCATTATCACATTTGGATAAATTGAAATGGACAGTTGTTGAGCAAAAACATTTTGTAGAATGTGGTAAAGAATTTATTGAAGATAATGTTTTAACATTCGAGCCGACAATATCAATAGCGGTAGAAAAACAAAATTACAACGTACTCCTGCTTTCAGGTGTTCATCAATATATGCCAGATACGGATGAGTTTAATACAGAAGTTTTATCTCATGATTTTGATTACATTTTGATTGACCGGGTTTCATTTATAGAGGATGCTAAACGACTGGTGGTTCAAACCGTACCTGAATGGCTTTACAAAGCTACTTATCCAACCTATTTATTAAATGAACAGGAATTTATTGCACCCTACCTCAAAAAATATGACTTGGTTTACGATTTTAATGCCGTTGTCGATCAGGATGAGATAAGTGAGGATGGTAAACGAATGTATTGGAAAGGATTCTTTCTAAAGAAAAAGTAATTATCATGCTGAGCTTGTCGAAGGATAAAAGTTTTTTATTTTTCGACTGCAAGAAAATTCTTCGACAGGCTCAGACTGACAACCTTTTTCCTCAAGTTAATATTATGGGTTGGGGCAGTATTATTCACTTAAAAAGAAGACAAAAAATAGTGTCATCCTAAGCGAAGTTGAAGGACAAATGTTTTTGTTTGACAAAAATCTAATTATTTAACTTCGGTGCACCTTCAGGTATTTCTTTAAACGCACCCTGGCTTCATGGATTCGGGTTTTAACCGTACCAAGGGGAATATCTAAGCTTTCGGCAATTTCCTCATATTTATAACCTTCAAAGTATTGCGTAAATGGAACACGGTAACATTCGGGTATTGAATTTAAAGCTTTACCAATATCTGTGAGTGCGAAACTTGTGATGGATTGATTTGTGGTGGCACTTTTCAATAAGTGGTTATATGTAATATCTTCAGCTGTGGTAATGATTACCTCCTTACGCTTTTTGTTACGATAATTATTTACGAAAGTGTTGCGCATGATGACATACAACCAGCTTTTCAAATTCGTGTTGCTTTCAAATTTATGGCTAAAACGGATCGCCTTAACTAAAGTATCCTGTACCAAATCTTTTGCATCATCTTCATCTTTGGTAAATTTTAGGGCATGAGCATACAGTTTATCACCAGCTTTATTCACTTCAAGTGAAAATTCGTTTTGATTCATGGATATGTCTTTTAAGGTATAATAGAGACAAATCATCACGCTATTTGTTGTAATTAAGGGTATTTAACTCTAAAATTGCGTATTAACACGAAACAATGTATTTGTACTTGTTATTTTATTTAGGATGAATTTGTTAATCTACCGCTATTAGCCAAAACTTTATCGTCATTTACAGGGTTGTTTAATAAAAATACCTGATGATGAAAAAATATCTTGTGATTGGTTCAGTTGCTCTAAGTGGATGGCTAGCCGTACTAAATTTACCTGATGCTCATGCTAATGAAATAATTTCAGTCGTTGCTAAACCTGTAGACAGCTTATCAGCATCCGATAGCCAGCTCATACGGGAAACATACATACTTAGCAACCAAAGTTTATTAAGTGCGAGGTTAGCTACAACACAGGGCAATGGCAAAGATGTTAAAACCCTAAGTGCCGAATTATTAAAAAGGCATATGCAACTAACTGAAGCTTTAAGAGCGTTTGCGAAAAGTAAACAAATTAATTTACCCTTAACAATGCCACAGGGTGGACAAAGACCAGACGGACGTGTTGATGCAGCTCCTGAAAATTTGAGAGATACATCGAGAATACAGACCGCCAGCGGCGAAGCAATTGGCGGGAAAAAACAAGGGCATTCCAATGCTGTTGATGGGGTAGAGGCGAATGAAGAAGTATCACGCCTGAAAGCATTTAAAGGGACTGAGTTTGATATGGCTTATGTTAAAAGTGCCCTCAATACTCAAAACCAACTATTGCAATTGTTTGAAAAAGGATTAACATCTGGTGATGCGCAGATTAAAAGTTTTTCAAATAAATATTTGCCCCAAGCTAAACAGATGGTTAAAAAACTAGAAAGGCTGAATAAACAAAATTGAACCCCGCTAATTGCCATGTGCCGCAGGGCATGTCGAAGTGTTGATAAATTGGAATTTTTTAATCCCTCAAACAAATGCCTGACGTTAAATAAAATGAGGTCTTAGACAAGCTCAGAGAGACAGATTGTCGATGTCATTTCGACCTTGTGGAGAAATCTTTTAAAATTGCTTAACGGTTTGCTTTCCTATATGTTCCGCAGAGCATGCTGAAATAATGATAGACAAGGGTTTCTAATCCATCTACGTTAGAAGAAACTAAAACCAATAGAAAGTTGACCCTTAATATTCAGGTTCAGCGATAGCTATGGAATGTGGCTTATTGAGAATAATTTTTCGTTTGCCAACATTTTCCGCAGATGGGAATAAGTTCATAAAATCAGACAATAGCTCATTGATGTATTTCGCAGAAATATCATCTAAATACCATATCATATAAGGCAGAATGATAACAGAATTCTTACTATTTGAAAATAATTGATTGCTTTTTTTCAAATGGTCATTAAGCCTTTTTTTATTTATAACTAGTGCTAAAGGAACTTCGCCAATAACGTCAGAATAACTTATTGAATCTAATTGCCCCTTCTCGCTTATGTATAAATACACAGAAAATAAAACTACTTTTTGTGATACAGGCTTTTTATAAGTATCTGTAATATTATTACTAATGATATCGTTCAGACTTTTATCATCTCTAATTTGCCCAAAAGTTTGAAGTGTAAAGAAAAGGCTTAATAAAAATGTTATCAAAGTAAGTTTTTTCATCTGTTTGCTATCCGCTTTTCGATATGTTACCCAAGTCATGCCGAAAATAATAATAAATTAGGGTTTTTAATCTTAAAATTACCGGCCATTATCTAGAAGTTAATTTAATGAAAGACATTTATCAAATAATCGAAAATCACTTCGAAAGAAATTATTTCTACAATAGCGGCTCTATTAAAACGGAAGAAAACATACAACACCTTATCGAAAATTTTGAACGTGCCCACCCGAATCTAAGCAATAGACTGATGTCTGATTTGAAGTCTAATTTTCCGGAGGTTAAAGTTGAACACTGGACGCAATTTTTTAATCATGATAGATGCATTCGGTATTTAATTGAAATTGATGAAGTACAAAGATTTATCTGCCAGGTGAGCATTTTTGGCTATTTCAGCATATACCAACATGCCTATCATTTAAAGGACGGTAGGCATGTTTATGATAATGTTAAATTTATGGATAAGGGTGATTCAAAAATTTGCGACCGCGTGTATGAAAGCATTTGCGGCCCATCATTTGCACCAATTTGGCTTGAACGAAATGTATTAAAATATGTAGTTCCAGAATTTTCGCTGAACACTTGTAATGAGTTATACAGCTATGAGATATCTGTTGCAGATATTTTATTTACCAATCATTATTTATAATTGGATTTTCGATATCCATCCCGAAGTACACATAATCTACCATACAGTAGGGTGGCTGATGCTGAATGAGCAATAGATATTTACAAAATGGGCGATTGTTGTTAAAGATTGTTAATTAAAAAATAGTATTTACATTATCCCTTATCTTCAATTATCTCTAATCATATCTCATGAAACAGCTCTTTTTAGCAACAATCCTCATTTGTGGGTCCATCTTCGCCTTCGGTCAGCAAGCGCTAACCGCATTGCAGGTAGATAAAAGTAATTTTAACCTCGACTTTGAAAGAGGGGCTATTGCTTATAAATCTCCGGCCGATTGGCAAATAGGAACAACAGTAAGTGGGTTTAAGGTTTCGGTAGATTCAAATCAAAAACATTCGGGCAAATATGCGCTACTAATAGAGAATCTTAAAAAAGATGTAGATGAAAGCTCAGGTATGTCTAATCTCATTATTCCTTTAAAATATGAAGGGAAAGAGGTGGAAGTAAAATTTTACCTGAAAATGCAAAATGTTAAGGGGCATGTAAATTTCCCGCTAAGAATTGATGATGAAGATAACGATAAGCTGCAATTTACAAATCTGTTGGCAAAGCGAATTCACGGCACAGCAGATTGGAAGCAATATAGCTTAAAGCTGCCACTTCAAAAAGAGGCTGCTACAATATACCTGTACCCTTTATTGTATGGTCCGGGTAAAATGTGGATTGATGATGTGCAGGTTTTGTTTGATGGTGTGGATATCAGCAAGGCAAAGGTTAAGGCAGATTATAATCCTGTCGCTTACAAGCCGATTGATTATGGTAACCATGCGGCTGCTTCAGGCAAAGTTAAAGTTAGAGATGCCGAGCTGTATTATGAAAACTATGGCGATGGAACACCTTTGTTATTGCTGCACGGAAATAGCCAGTCTATCCACGTTTTTAAGAAGCAAATTAAGGCGTTTTCTAAATCGTATAAAGTAATTGCTGTAGATACACGCGGGCAGGGCAAAAGTACCGATACTACCGCCGAGCCGCTTTCTTATGATTTATATGCAGAGGATATGAAAACATTGTTAGACTCTTTGCATATCGCGAAAGCAAATATTTTAGGTTGGAGCGACGGTGGAAATACCGGATTAATTATGGCTTCAAAATACCCTGATTATGTAAACAAACTGGCCATTACCGGGGCTTGCACAAACCCGAACCTAGCCGTTTCTGATAAAACCCTTAAAGAAGTTGAACAAGGGATTAAAAAACTCAAATCCAAAACAGATGAAAAATCAGCTTATCAGGAAAAACTTTTTGCAATGCTTTTAACCGAACCACATATTTTAACCGAAGATTTAAACAAAATTAAATCACCCGTATTAGTAATGGCCGGGGCGCAGGACATGATTTTAGAAAAACACACCAGGTATATTGCAGATCAGATTAGCAAATCTTCGCTTTTTATATTTAAAGATGCAACACATTATGTACCTGTCGAAAAAGCTGCTGAATTCAACACTAAGGTATTATCGTTTTTTGAATAGCAGGCGATGAATTAAACTGGCAGCTTTAAATCGCTAAAATGCATCTGCAAATCATAACCTAAAAATTCGTTATTCGTCATTGCGAGGCAGGGTTTGTGCGAGCTGAAGCAATCTTTTTTTACCTTTTTTCGGCGATGATGACCGCTCTTCGCCATGTTCCGCAGAGCATGTCGATTAATGATAAATTGGGATTCTAATCCTAAACGATATGTGCTTCTAAATGAAGAGCAATTTAATTAAAAAACTACAGTAAGCCTATAACGGCAACATCTTCCCTCATGTTAATAGGCGGGGTACTTAAAATCATCAATATGATACCATTGTCTTCCGCATAAAATTTCTCAAGGGTCTTGCCGAAATAATTGGTTGTATACCCAAGTAGCGTGCCTTTTTTCACAACATCACCAGCTTTTTGTAAAGGATAGAAAAAACCATTATTATTTGAACTCAGATAAGATCTGTTGACGATTTCCTTTGGTTTTTTCGGTGAGGAGGATTTTTTTTCGGCTGGCAAAAAATTTAAGAAGCCGAGTAAATTGAGCACCCCTTGTTCAATGCTATCAACAGCACTTTTTTCTACTATGCCTAATCTTCCGCATTCAATATCTATCGATGGAATTCCTCTTTTAAAAGCTTCGGCAGTGCAATAAAGACTTAGCTCGTTTTTATCCATATATTTCTTTCCATCGGTATTGAAATTCACAAGGTATTCAAACCCCAAAGCAATGGCCATTTCTTTTCCAACTTTGGAAACTTCTGGCATATTGCTGTTGCTGTAATAAGCACCATAAGAAAATAAGTCTTCTGGTGCATCGCCCGAATGCATGTCGAGAAAATAATCTGATTTAGAAATAACTTTGTCCGTGATGAAATCAGCCACCCTTTCAGTAATGGTACCGTTAGAAGAACCAGGAAAAGATCTGTTAAGATTTTTTTTATCTAATGGACTTATATATGGTGATCTACTTTTAAAACTTTCGAAATTTGCAATTTGTATAAGGATCACAACTCCTTCGAGATTTTTAGGGTTTATCGACCTGATTAATTGCTGTGCACCCAATATTGGGGCATATTCATACCCGTGAACACCAGCAGTTATTCCAAGTGTTTTCCCTTTTTTAGCACCATTGAAAATCGTAATTGGAATGATGGTGGAGTCTTTATCTGATGCGATAGGAATCAGAAAATGCTGCATAGTTCCTGCTTTGATTTCCTTGCCTTCGAAAAAGTAATCGGACTGTGCTTGTGCAAATTGAAATGGAAGGATAAGTAGCAGGCTATAATAAAGTATTTTTAGCATTTTGATTCGTTTTTTGAAATCTCAAAATTATCAAATGTCTTGCTGATCGTTTATGTTAATGATTATTATTGCAATATTGTGGCATTTTCAAAGTTCAGGATGCGTTAATACTAACATCTTGAACAGCATGATATAACCTAGCATTAACTCGTCATTGCGAGGCCGGGTTTGAGCGAGCGAAAGCAATCTTTTTTTACATACTCTTCGTCATTTTCCGCAGAGCATGTCGATTAATGATAAATTAGGATTTCTAATCCTAAACGAAATTATCTTGTACTAAGAATGGATTATATCTAACCGGATTGCAAATCCACTCTTATCTTAATTTCAAGATGCGTTAATACTAACATCTTGAACAGCAGTCTTAAACACCCGTGTTTCTGAAGCTTGAATACGTTCCGTTAAATTCATTATCACTTAATTAAATCTGACCATCTACTATTTTTGTAGCATTTTCTTCGTCGAAGCATGGATAATCAATATATCCATGTTCCCCACCACCATACATCGTGGTCCTGTCAGGCTCGCTAAGCAAGGCGTTTTTTTCAAACCGTGTCAGCAGGTCGGGGTTTGCGATGTATAGCTTGCCAAAGGATATCAGCTTCGCAACACCTTTTTCAAGTTCTGCTTCGGCAGAAGCCTTATCATATCCTGCATTTGCAATAACTGCGTGGCGGATTTTCCTGCCAAATAGTTCGATCTCGTCTTGAGCCGCATAATGTTCAGGCGAAGGGAAATTTGGGCTGCACCTCATAAGTTCCACATAGGCAAAGTCCATTTCGTTCAGTTTTTCGATCAGGTAGCCATAGGTAGCGGCAGGGTCATCAAGTATCACATCGCCATAACAATGGAAAGGAGCAATTTTAATACCCACCTTTTCACCACCCACTGCAAAGATCAATTCCTGCATCACCTCCAACACGAAGCGGACTTTGTTGGGGATGCTGCCGCCGTAAGCATCCGTCCTTTGGTTGGAACTTTCAGCTAAGAATTGGTTGGGCAGATAGCCATTGCAGGCGTGAAGGGTAACCCCGTCAAAACCTGCCGCTATCGCATTTCTCGCGGCCTGGCCATAGTCCCTTATGGTTTGCCTGATTTCCGAGATTGTCATTTCCTGAGGTATCTCGAAATCCTTCCTCCCCTGAGAAGTAAAATGCTGCATGCCAAGGATAGGCAGGGGTGACGGCGCAAGCGGGCACCTGCCGTTCCGATCTATAGAATGCCCCATACGGCCGGTATGCCAAAGTTGGGCGATTATCACACCGCCTTTAGCGTGCACGGCTGTGGTTACCTTCTTCCAGGCGGCTATTTGCTGATCGGTAAAAATACCCGGGGTTAGCGGACTGCCAGTAGCTTCTTCACTGATCCTGATGGCCTCGCTGAACAGCAAACCCGCACTTGCCCTTTGTGCATAATATTCTACCGTGGTATCACCTACCAGACCATTGCTGTCTGTTCGGCCCCTGGTCATTGCCGCCATGGCGATTCTGTTTTTTAAGCTGAGATCGCCCAATTGTATTTTTTCTAAAAGCTTCATAGAATTAATTTTCTTCTTTTCGCCGGGCCATACCCTGAGCGATAATGCTGGCGGCAATCAATTGCAAGGCATGGTAAAGCATGAGTGGCAGTAATACAATACCGGTGATGGTACTGTGCTGAAATAGCACTTTTGACATGACGGTACCGTGTACCAACGACTTTTTAGACCCACAAAATAATACCGTGATGCGATCTTCGTCCGAAAAGCCGAACAAACGGCTGAGTAATCCAACGCAAAAGAATACGGCAAAAAACAAAGCTATCATCCCTGCGGCAAGTCCTGCAAGTTCAAGTGCGGTAAAGCCTGCGAATAAATGTTCGGAGAATGACTTACAGAACGACGTGTAAATGATGGTCAGGATGATTGCCTGATCGAAGTATTTCAATTGTTTCTTATACTTTTCAGCAATGGAGCCAAAACGTGCGTTGAGACTGATGCCAATGACAACCGGTAACAACACTTGAAGAACCAACTTGATGACGATTTCGGTGACATTAAAATCGCCTGTTGCAGAAGCGATGAATAGCCCAACCCATAGCGGTGTCACTACTACGCCGATTAAACTGGAAATGCTCGCATTAAAAATGGCCGCGGGAATATTGCCTTTAGCGATGGAAACCATGACCACCGAAGAGGAAACGGTGGATGGTAAAGCCGCCAGAAAAAATATACCCAACCAAAGCAATTCGAAATCGGTACCAACGAACAGCGGGCGGGATGCCAGAACGATGAGCGGAAAAAACAAAAAGGTTGTCAACTGGACGATGATGTGCATCTTCCAGTTAACAAGCCCTGCTTTTAATTTTTCTACACTCAATTTTAGGCCATAAAATAAAAAGATCAACGAAACGCCCGCATTAGCGATCTGCTCCAGCGAAACAGGTTTTTTAACCATGCCCGGCTGCGGTAAAAAATAGGCCAGCAGGATCATCATGCCTATCATGAGCAGGAAACCGTCGAAACCTGCTTTACTTAATGTTGCTAATAACTTCTTCAATGTATTTTAATATATTCTAACCCGCATATTCTTTGCGTATAATTTCTGCGCCCGCACTTAGCGCACGTAACTTTCCTCTGGCCACATTACGGGATAATGGCGCCATACCACAATTTGTAGAAGGGTAAAGATTTTCGATATCTACGAACTTAAGGGCATTACGCAGCGTATTGGCAACTTCTTCAGGTGTTTCGATTGTGTTCGTTGCCACGTCTATGGCACCAACCATTACTTTCTTACCGCGAACAAGTTCCATCAAATCCAAAGGAACATTTGAGTTGTGGCATTCTAATGATACCACATCAATTTTAGATTTTTGAATTTTTGGAAAAATTTCTTCGTATTGACGCCATTCTGAACCCAATGTTTTTTTCCAGTCGTTATTGGCCTGTATTCCGTAACCGTAGCAGATATGTACCGCAGTTTCGCACTTTAAACCTTCAATTGCCCTTTCCAGCGTTGCCATTCCCCAATCGTTTACTTCATCGAAGAACACGTTAAATGCAGGCTCATCAAACTGGATAACATCTACACCGGCCTCCTGCAATTCCCTAGCTTCTTCATTGAGGGCTTTGGCAAATTCCCAAGCCAGTTTTTCACGGCTTTTATAATGCCCATCGTACAAGGTATCGACCATGGTTAACGGTCCGGGTAGTGCCCATTTGATGGGTTTGTTAGTTTGTTTACGTAAAAATTTAGCGTCTTCAACAAAAACTGCTTTTTGACGGGCAACATCGCCTACAACCATCGGAACACTCGCATCATAACGATCACGGATTCTCACCGTTTTGCGATTCTCAAAATCTACACCGCTTAAATGTTCGATAAAGGTGGTCACGAAATGTTGGCGAGTCTGCTCACCATCACAAACAATATCCAATCCTGCCAGCTCCTGTTCCTGCAGTGTAATACGTAAGGCATCCTGTTTTCCTTCTGATAACTGCTCGCCTTCCAATTTCCAGGGCGACCATAGTTTTTCGGGTGGTGCAAGCCAGGCAGGTTTTGGTAAACTTCCCACAATTGAAGTGGGCAATAATAATTTCTTCGTCATAGCAAAATTTTAATGTGTCGTATTAATTAAATTGAGAAATTGGCAGACCACTGCTCAAGAACTTGCTGATAAGGTTTGATGAAATGCTCTTCGGCATATTTACCTTGTTCAACGGCCAGTCGGCTACGCTCTTCGCGGTCGTACTCTACGCGGGTCAGTGAATAATCTTCGTGTTTAAGACTTGGTTGATAGATTTCCCCGGCCACTGAATTTGCATTGTAAATTTCAGGACGATAGATTTTCTGGAAAGTCTCCATCGTGCTGATTGAGCTGATCAGACCAAGATCAGTATAATCACTGAGCAGGTCTCCCGAATGGTAAAAAGCCATCGGTGCGACAGCGTTCGCAGGCATGAAAAAACGGACTTTTAAGCCCATTTTAGCGAAATATTCATCGGTAAGCGAATACTGATCCTGCTGATACTCAAAACCCAGAACCGGATGCTGATACTCTGTACGTGTATACGTTTTGTTTCCAGATACACTTAGACAAATGATCGGCGACATCTTAAAGTGCGCTTTATAAGTTGCCGAATTCACAAAGCACTTATAAAGTTTTCCATGTAAATCGCCAAAATTTTCGGGAACGCTAAAACTAGGTTTATCTTTATTGTAGTTGATTAATAAGACACTGAAATCATAATCACGTACATAAGACGAAAAATTATTTCCGGCAACACCTTCGATTTGCTGACCAGTCTTACGGTCAAAAATATTCGTTTTTAAAACCTCAATCATCGGCAGATCGTTAATGCCGTTTTTATCATCGATGTGCATGGTTACGGTAAGGATTTCGAGTTCTATATGGTAACGATCGCCTTTTGGATTATCTACATGAGCCAATGCATTGAATCGATTGTTAATCATATTTAAAGCATTACGTAAGTTTTGCTGGCGGTTAGTTCCTCTGGCCAGGTTTGCGAAATTGGTGGTCAGACGCGTTTGACTTGCGGGCTGATAATTTTCATCTAAACAAGTGCGCTTTAGCGTGAACACAAATTCATTTTTGATGGTATCCTGGATGTTTTCCATATATTTCTTTAACTTTTTAAATGGTTAATAATCATTAAAAAAAGCCCTTGATTATTCAGGATACGACAGGCAAAAGAAAGGATGAGAGAAGGAGAGGTATAACCAAACGGGCACAACCAACCCCTGAGGGTTTGCACCTTTAAGCTATACAATCTGACCAATAACCTCTTTACGCGGAAGTATCGTCAATTCAGAAAAGGCAGGTATCCTGACTTGTAACGGCTTTTACCGGCCTTCCCGTTTTGCACAGTGACCATCATTGGTAAAACCTTTTGTTACTTACAGTTGCGCGACAGCTCGTGATTTGCACACGATTCCCTATTAATTCACCGCTAAGTAAAACCTTTCCCGATTGCTGAAAAGCAAAGAACCACGAGTTTTAAACTCTGTCCAAAGGTACATAAACAGTTATTAAAGTCGGAACTATAGTATAATTTCAACCGAAATTACTTTGAAATAAAGATTTATTGATTTTTTATGCGGTTTGTTCTTACTTTTATCTGCTGAAACAGTCATTTATGCTATGGAACAATTGGATGAGATCGATCTGAAACTATTAAAAATATTAGGTAACGACTCAAGTCATACCATTAAGGAACTCGCTGCGAAGGTAAATCTGACTCCGTCGCCGGTTGTACAGCGTGTAAAACGCCTGGAAACCAGTGGTTACATCAAGAAATATATTGCGCTGCTCGACCCTGAAAAGTTCAACCAGGGTTTTATCGTGTTCTGTAATATCAGGCTTAAACAGCACGACCGAAAGGTGGGCCACAGCTTTGTAGAGGACATTCTCAAAATCGAGGAGGTTGTAGAATGTTATAATATTTCTGGCGATTATGATTTCTTCCTGAAAGTGTTCGCCCGGGACATGAAGCATTATCAAGACTTTGTTTTTAATAAATTAGGTTCCGTTGAAAGTATTGGCAGTACACATAGTACTTTCGTGATGGCCGAGATTAAGAATACACACAATATCAGTTTTTAATATCGGCGGAAGTAAGGGGCATTATCTTCTTTCTCCTTCCAAATCTGCTAGGCCGGATGGGCATCGTAAAATCGATATTGCAGTGCAAGGTTCTAAAGCCTAGCACCAGCCCATCGTTAAGTCGTCATTGCGAGGCCGGGTTTGTGTGAGCCGAAGCAATCTTTTTTACCTTTTTCTTGATAAAAAGGTAACCAAAAATCAAGACTGGGAACTGTTGTCGGATTAGCTCGCTGAAAATTTAATTGCAACAGCGGATTAGGTCCAATTCTTCATTGGACCTAATCCGCTGTTTTGGTTCTCGGTTTATGAATGTTTGTTAAAAATTTTCAACGGCTTCTCCTTCCAACATTTCCAAGGTCGGATAGCATGGCGCAGCAAAGCCTACCGCTAACTCGTCATTGCGAGGCGGGGTTTGTACGAGCCGAAGCAATCTTTTTTAATTATTCAATAAAATTTCCGCTCTTCGCCATGTTCTGCAGGGCATGTCGAAGTATTGATAAATTAGGATTTCTAATCCTAGAAAAAAATTATTTTACAATATGAATGGGATTGATATCTAACTGGATTGCAAATCCGCTCTTATTATGTTCAAGATGCGTTAATACAAACATCTTGAACTGCATGGAAATTTTACGATGGACATAGTAAAATTTTGAACTACTTGGATTTTGTTGTTATGGTACTAATTAGTAGGTTCGGCATATCGTACATCTCAGTCCAAATTAATGTCAAAATATTTTCTGTTTTTTATTATTGTTTTACTGTTCGGAGGGAATGAATCACCAGACACAAACGGCGGATTTGAATCTGTAAATCAGATTAGCTTACTTCCTGACGGATGGTCATTTCAGGCACCCAATTACAACAATATCAAATTAGATTCAGGTATTAAATTTGACGGAAAATATAGCTTATCAATCGAGAATTCAATTAATTATAATACTCCACAAGAAGTAGGGAATTATTTTTACATAGAGGAAGGCGATACGGTGGGCAAAGATGGGGGGATGATTGAATTGAGAGGCTATATGAAAATGGACGATGTTCAAAACGGTTATGCAGGAATATGGTTAAAGGTTGATGGAGTTGATGGACCCCCTACATTGGTTGATAAAAAGATTGCAGGCACTCATGATTGGGCTGCATATAGTACCAAACTCAACTACTCCAAAAAATTAATGAAAATAGCTTATGGAGGGATTATAGATGGGGTAGGCAAAGTCTGGTTTGATAATTTCCAATTGTACAAGGACGGAAAACCCATCAGTCGTTTAAGGCGGATGCCCCCAAAGAAAGCTGAGCTGGATACCTCTTTTCGGGATGCATCCTGGATAAATAATATCAAGATAAACGCAAACAACGTCGCCAATCTGGCTATAGTGGGGCAGGTTTGGGGATTTTTAAAGTATCACCATCCATATGCTGGCAGCGGAGATGTGAACTGGGATGGAGAGTTATTCAAAATTTTAGCAAGCGCACTTAAATGTAAGAATATAAGCGAACTTAATAATTCTTTAGAGGCTTATATAGACTCCCTTCCGATGGTCAGAAAGTGTGATAACTGTAAAATGCCTACATCTTCAAAAGTGTTAATGTTTCCAGATTATGGAGATCTGTTTACAGGAAAAATTTTAACAAAAAGCTTGTCAGATAAACTTAGGTACATCCAACAAAACAGAGGCAGTAAAGATAATTATTGGGTTAAAAAAGAATCAAGCATTGGTGTACCCTTATTCGTCAACGAGAAAAGCTACGACGAGATGCTATTTCCCGATACAGGTTACAGGCTACTTGCATTGTTTCGATATTGGTCTATCATAAATTACTTTTCACCCTACAGAAACATTACTGAATACGACTGGAATCAGGTACTCAAAAATTTCATACCTCAATTTATAGCTGCTAAGGATACGAAAGAATATACCCTTACAACATTAAGGTTGATAGCGACGATTAGGGATACGCATGCAAACATCTCGAATTATAATCCCACCTTAGAATCAATCAAGGGTAAATATCGCATTCCCTTTCGTGCCGACTTTGTAGAAGATAATTTGATTGTAAGCGGATTTCGCACGGACACGCTGAATATTCAGGAGAAGGTTAAAATAGGCGACATCATTGTATCAATCAATGGCGTTAAAATTGACAAACTAATTAAAAAATATTTACCCCTAACGTCTGCATCCAATTATGAGACACAATTGAGAGACTTGCCATGGAATTACCTAATGAGAACTAATGAAGAGGAATTGCAATTTGTACTTAAAAGAAAGGGCAGGGCAATGAAGTTGACTATTCAAATGCTCAAGGGTAAATCTAATTACGTAAACCCAGAACATAAAGACGAAAGGGCTTATTATTTGATAGATAATAAAATTGGCTATGTAAATGCAGGCAAGTATCAGAATTCGGAATTGCCGGAAATGAAAAAGATTTTTACAAAAACCAAGGGTATAATTATTGACCTGAGAGAATATCCGTCTGACTTTATGCCTTATACCTTTGTGAACTACATTAAATCATCCAAAAGTTTATTTGCAAAATTTTCTACTGTAGATTATCTTAATCCAGGCACTATCATCATCACAGATTCAGCATACAACGGTTCTGGTAAGGCTGGCGATTCGTATAATGGGAAAGTGGTTGTAATTGTCAACTCTGATACCCAGAGCCAGGGTGAGTTCACGGCAATGGCGTTACAGAGTTCACCAAATGTCAAAGTTATTGGCAGTCAGACTGCAGGTGCAGATGGAGATATTACTGCTATCGTCCTTCCGGGAGGCATTTTAACTATGATATCCAGTCGGGGAATCTATTATCCTGATAATTCTCCAACTCAAGGAGTTGGAGTGAAAATCGATGTGTTTGTAAAACCAACAATTAAAGGGGTGATTGACGGAAAGGACGAATTGCTTGAGAAAGCTATAAATATTTTACATACTAATTAGTTTCTATAAAAAACCCACCCTTCGCAATGTTCCGCAGGGCATGTCGATTATTGATAAATTAGGATTTCTAATCCTAAACAAAATTATCTTGCACTATAAATGTGATGATATATAGCTGGATTGCAAATCCGCTCTTATCTTAAGTTCAAGATGCGTTAACACTAACATCTTGAATAGCATGGCTAAGTACACAAACCCCGAGTTAAGTCGTCATTGCGAGGCCTGGCTAGAGCGAGCCGAAGCAATCTTTTTCAATTCGTCGACCAGTTCTTAGCCATGCTCTGCACGGCATATTGAATGCAGGCCGAAGCAATCTCTTCGATGCAAAACAACCCCTCGGCTTGAAATACCTTTTATTTGTCGCGGATAACCCTAAGCCTTTAAAGGTGCAATACTTATTTTTGAGTTATGAGAAAAGTATCATTTGCAATGAACATTAGCCTGGATGGCTATTGCGACCATACCCTTGGCGAACCAAGCGAAGAACTGATGGAATACTTTGCGGCCATGATGGACGATGTAGATTTACTTTTTTATGGTCGGGTGATGTATGAACTCATGTTTCCATACTGGGCAGATGTGGCACAAAATGCATCGGGCAGTCCGGCAGAATGCCGGTTTGCAGAAAGACTGGTCAGTATTGATAAAATAGTCGTGTCTCGAACGCTTGAAAACGTAGCAGGCAACACCACCATCATCAGGACCAATCCTATGGCCGAATTGCGAAAACAGAAACAACTGCCCGGAAAAACCATTTCAGTGGATACCGTAAGTATGTTGCCCGAAATGATGGCCGAAGGTTTAATTGATGAATTCCATTTGGTTGTACACCCGGTAATGACTGGCAATGGACGGCATTTATTGCCTAGCGGAAGTCTAGCGGAGCATTTTAAACTGACACTTGTAGAAACCCGAACGTTTAAAAATGGGTGTGTAGCGCTATTTTATCGTAAGAAATGAGGAAATAAGGAGGGCGAAAAATGCCTGACTGGTTTAGGAACAAGGATTAATGAACAAGGATCAAAGAACAAGGATTAATGAACAAGGACCAAAGAACAGCGATATCAATAGGTATACACCTGGGATGTGATCACAATAGGGTTTTTAGATAGTTGATTTGCGTGTAATTACCGCTGCGGCAAAAGCATCTGCTTCCTCCAGCTCTTTTAACACGCGAGCAATGTTAAACTCCTTTTCTAGCAAGGCGATGGCACCATAATTCGCTTTACGATTACTTAAGAGAAAAAGGTTATACTCTAACTTCTTTTGCCTTTTAATGTTGTCGTCTTTGGTTTCGCCATTCGGCAAGGTGGCGATTACGGTGTTTACTGCCGCCAATTCTGCATTGAGCACCTCAATTTCTGACGATACCTCAATGGTGGTGTTCGCATAATTTTCCTGCTGGCGTTCTAAAGAAAGTTTCCTAAACGATAAGTCCTTTTTGTCTTTGTCGATGAGGGCCAGAACGGTGTCGCAATCTGCTACCGTTGTTAATGTTGATACTGAGTAATTCATTTAAAAAAAATTAAGTGTTAATATATAATATCCTAATAGTAGTAAAATCTACATTAATAAACAATGATATTGTGGTTTTATTTGTATGATTTAATTTACAAATAAAAGGTCAGCAATTTTAATTAATTTTTGATTTTCCCCATATTTATTTTAGCTGTCAATTACTAATTTTCCTAAAAAATTAGGTTTAATGCATTTTTCGGCTACATTTTCGAATAATTTTTTTCGAAACAATTTGTAGCGAGTTGAAAAAAAGTTTCGCCAGCGCGAAACTTTTTTTCGCGAAACAAAAAATTGTTTCGCGTTATTTTGTTTCAAAAAAAGATTAAATTGAACCATAGTTTAAATTATGAAGAAATTAAGGACTCAAATTGGCTTAACACAAACAGATATGGCTAAACTAATTGGCTGTAATAAAACCACCAGTAGTTTGCACGAAAAAGGTTTAAGGGATCTTAATCCGCAAGCCTTGGCCACCTTAAGCATCATCGAAGTTTTTCTGGAGCATCCGGCCAGGATTCAGCCTACCGAAAAAATAAGTTTAAACGAACAAAAGGCTATCGTGGCTATGCTTAACAAACTAAGCTATAATCAGAAACGTGCAGCGCAGAAATATGAAATCACGCAGCAAAAACTTTTGCTGATGGAAGAAGCCTACGCCAGCAATCGTAAACTATGGCTTTTGTTGAAAGAACTCAAAATAAATTCAAAAAGAATAACCCCAAATCCTTATGTAGATGTGCTCGAAATCAGGTGTCTGGAAAAATCAAAACGCTGCGGACTTCCGCAACAAATGTTATTGCGCCACCAAATGACTATTTTAAATGCTGAAATTACTTCTGCACAAGAAATTATAGATGAATATATGTATTTTGCTATGCCAGAAAATATGGTAGAGCAAACGCGTTGAGGTTTGTTGAGCGGGGCAGGGTGGAAGTGTAGAATTAAAGCATATAACCCCGCGCTAACTCGTCATTGCGAGGCCGGGTTTGTGTGAGCCGAAGCAATCTTTTTTACCTTTTTTCAGCGATAATGATTTTTTTAATTGGTTTCAAGCTTGCTTCGCAGGTTTCTTGATAAAAAGGTAACCAACCTGAGCATAGCGATCTTTTTTTGTCCTGGCCGGACGGGCTTTTACCTTTTTTCAGCGATAATGATTTTTTTAATTGCTTTCAAGCTTGCTTCGCAGGTTTCTTGATAAAAAGGTAACCAAAAATCAAGACTGGGAACTGTTGTCGGATTAGCTCGCTGAAAATTAATTGCAACAGCGGATTAGGTCCAATGAAGAATTGGACTGACCGCTGTTTTGGTTCTTCGGTTCATGAATGTTAGTGTAAAATTTTCAACGGCTTCTCCTTCCAACATTTCCAAGGTCGGATAGCATGGCGCAACAAAGCCTACCGGTAACTCGTCATTGCGAGGCCGGGTTTGTGCGAGCCGAAGCAATCTTTTTTTATTATTCGAAAAAATAATGCCGCTTGCCATATAAAGCAAGACTGTAAGCAATTAACATTTGACCTTCTCGTCATTTCGACCTTGCGGAGAAATCTTTTAAAATTGCTTAACAATCTACTCTGCTCTTCGCCATGTTCCGCAGGGCATCTCGAAATAATAATAAATTAGGATTTCTAATCCTAAAACGAAATTATCTTTGCACTATAAATGTGATGATATATAGCTGGATTGCAAATCCGCTCTTATCTTAAGTTCAAGATGCGTTAATACTAACATCTTGAACAGCATGAGTCGTAAAAACAAATTCGATTCAAGGTCATCATGATTTTTATATTAACCCAAGTACGAAAAATATTCCTAAAACTAATGAAAAGGCAGATTCTGATAATTTTATTCATTTGTGCGTACCATATTGGCGCTACACAACCGAAACAGGGCGATCCATCCGACTCCATAAAGGTAACAGTTTTAAAATTCTTCGAATTTGATGAGGATAAGCC
Source organism: Pedobacter aquatilis (assembly GCF_032678425.1). GTDB lineage: Bacteria > Bacteroidota > Bacteroidia > Sphingobacteriales > Sphingobacteriaceae > Pedobacter > Pedobacter aquatilis_B. Next base: position 53,928 of record NZ_JAVTSG010000002.1, read on the forward strand.
TGCACCCCAAGAGCGGCGATTCAATCTGGTGAAAGAAACCATTATTGGGAACCTAAAAAAAAGATCCATAGACAAATTAGGGGTCGAGGTTTTTTTAAACAGATTCAAGAAATCAGGTTTATTTTCTGAATTGTTTATTAATAATTTACGACAACATTTTTACGATGTTGGAAAAACACTGGATGGTGAACCAAAGCTTCCAAAAAATACAATTATTAAAATTGACGGGTTAGAGAGCAGTATAATTTTGCAAACATTAGAGCCCGAATTAATATATGACCACTATAAAGATGGTGTGTTTGAGAAGTATGCAGTAATCAGTAATAAGGCTATAATACAGTACAGAATAAAAGCCTACGATAATAAGATGATTTTTACATTATCTCGTAATGATGGCAAATGGCTAATTGACACGATAGGTTATTATGAATAATTTATACTTCCCTTCTGTTCGAGATGTTCCGCAGGGCATGTCGAAGTAATGATAAATTAGAATTTCTAATCCTAAAACGAAATTATCTTTGCACTATAAATGTGATGATATATAGCTGGATTGCAAATCCGCGCTTATCTTAAGTTCAAGATGCGTTAATACTAACATCTTGAACAGCATGATTCTTACAGGCGTCATTGCGAGGCCGGGTTTGTGCGAGCCGAAGCAATCTTTTTTCTTTTATTCAAAAAAATGATACCCTCCTTAACCCAACTGGTTTATTGTTCGCTATTTCAGCGGCCACTTAAATCTAAAATAAAAACTAAGACTTTGTCTGAAAATGAAGCAAAAACGATGTAGCGAAAAACTGAATTTATACTCCTATGAAGAAAGGGAGGGGTTTTTGCCAATATTATTTATGTAGCTGCTGTATCTCGGTCTGGAGACCTGAGTTTTCAAAAGGGATTTAAGTGATCCGTTGGAACACTTAAACCAGGGGGGAGATGTTCCGCAAGACATCTCGAAATAATGATAAATTAGGATTTCTAATCCTAAAAATCTAAAAGAAACGCTTGTAAACAAAAAGGCACATTATTTATTATTTCACAAATTAGCGTCTGATAATCTTCAAATGATATGGAATTAACATTTGAATTTTACCTTTCAGCATTGGTTTATACTAATGAATAAAGTATGAGGAAAGATGTTTATCTATTGTTAATGGCCTTGTCATTATTTTTAGCCTGCAAGTCAACAGTGCAAAATGTTGATCTGAAAAAACCTATTGATGCGCAAATTCTTTCTCTTAAAAATAATGATAAATCTGACAGTTTAAAGCTAGACTTATGTTCTTTCATACCAATAAAATGGGATAGCCTGGTAGTTGTAACAGGATATGCATTGCCTAAATCTTTAGAGGCCTTTAACTTCGAAAACCATTACGTTTTAGGGCAATTGATAGGTTATTCTGGGATGCCTGAAAACTCCATCCTCTTGCTTTATATTCAAGGTAAGCGTATTGTTGGATATAGTGAATTGCCTTCACCACAACTACATTATTTATTAGTCAGCAAACATTATATGTCTGGTTTTACTGTAATTTATGAAAGCGAATGCGATAATCTTTGGCTCAGGAAAGAGGGGCTTTGACCAATATTGTTTATGTAGCTGCTGTATCTCGGTCTGGAGACCTGAGTTTTCAAAAGAGATTTAAGAGATCCGTTGGAACACTTAAAGCAGAGGGGGCTTATGCCGTTATTTAAAACACCTTTATAATATTTCAAATTGGCGAGCACTGAAAAAAAATGTTGTAGGTTAGTTTACCTAATTATCTTGACTAGCATTTTACCATCTTTATTATATCTAGCTAACCATCGCTTTAAGGCCTCTTTAGCTTTCTCTAACGTTTCGTAGGTATTAAAGTCACCTGTACTCCCTGATTCATTATCAAATTTTCGTTTCACCTTAAAATAAATTCCTTCCCTTAAATCCATTAGTTCTTTTTGAGAGCATATTACTTCCCCAATTTCAGTATGTAAAATTGTTTTGTTTTGTGATGAACCTATATCTGTACGTGGTCGAGAAAAATAAAAGTAGTAGTATTTTTTTGCCTTTGTTTGTTCATCTTTAGAAACCAGCTCTTCACTAGTTGACAAACCCAGCGTTGATATTATGTTTCGATAGCTGTTATTATTAACTAAATATTTTTCTCTTATTAGATCATATTTATTTTGATCAGCTACTGCCTCCCTCAATGTCTTTCCGAAAAAAATGTAATTTGTCTTTACCGTTGGCAATTGTAGCAATAGACTCATCCATTTCCACATCTTGTATTCACCAATCTCTTTTTCTATGGCTGAAAAAAGTAGTGGCGAATAATAGTATGAATATAATTCACGATTCTTGTAATCCGCTTTAGAGAGTATCTTCCCTACAGGAACAGGTGTTAAATTGCGCATAGAACGGACTTTTAATTTTAAATTTTCTTGGTAAACAGAGTCGCCCATGAAATCCCTCGTAATACGCATTGCCAGAAACTCTGCAAAACCTTCAGATATCATGTCCCCAATTTCGGAGTTGAAAGAACGAACTGTTCCAAAATAATAGTGCGAAAGTTCATGGGCCATGTAATGCAAGAAATAAGGGCGGTTATTCTTATCTTGAAAAGATTTCATCCCGTCTTCCCAGCCAACTTTTATGATGGAGGGATAAGAAACAAATAGCCAGGAATCGTTTTTAGATACAGGTGTTGTTTGAATATATACCGTTTTTCCTTTATATGGAATATTTAACTTTTTCTGTAAATATTCTTGATACGAGTGAAGCTCTTTTTCTAAGTCGTTTAACACAACATCATCAGCATCCGAATTTAAAAAATACTTATCGTTTATAACAGTTGACTTAAAATCCCCAGCAAACATTGTTATGTCTTGAGGTGAATTACTTTTAAGAACGGCACTTGTACCATTTACAGGGTTATTGCCATTTAAGTAGATTACTTTGCAATCGTTACAGTTAATATTTAAATCATATGTAACCTTTTCGTACCTCTTATCTGTTTTTGCATCATAAAGTATTGGATACCATGCGCTTTGTAGTCCGTCAACTCTAAGCGAAGTGCCATTAAATGCAATGTTTCCCCTCCAGTCTGAAACACTCGATGTATCAGTTATAACAGGGTACATGCCAACATAATTGAAACGAACTGTATAGGGAAGATATTTTCCGAATTCTGACCAAGAAGGTATATAGTAAGCGGATGATTCACCTGATGAAAGCGTATCTTTCAGTGATTTTTCATAGGCGAGCGGCAACATATTTGGTTCAGCATTCTTGATGTAGCGAATATTCATACCGGAATTAAGCCTAAAAAAATAATTTTTTAACCGTGGCATATTCGATACCACTAAATCACACTCGAATGTTCCTGCTTTAACCGAAATTTTAATATTGCCTTTGATGTGAGGAATAGTATCTTGTGCATATGAATTGAACCAAGGAAATAATAATACAGACGCTACAATAGTAAAAAATTTATTCATAGATTACTGAGTTCAAAATCTTTAAAATTCTGAAATTCTAATGAGAATTACAATTTTATTATTAGAGTTTGTTTAAAAATGGATTGATTTTTTTTCGTTCTTCGCCATGCCCCCCAACTCATCTCCAAACAATAATTAATTACAATTCCCAATAGAATAAACAAAAACCCTATAAACAAAAAAAAGCCTTGATTTCTCAAGGCTTTTTAAGCAGTAGCGGGGAGCAGGATCGAACTGCCGACCTCAGGGTTATGAATCCTGCGCTCTAACCATCTGAGCTACCCCGCCGGGTAAAAATATTTGCTTATATTATCAAATATTTAGGTGGTTATTTTTTGGAGTTGCAAATATAGAATAAATTACCTTTCTTTAAAAAAATAATATTAAAAAAATAGTCCGCAGTAATATTCGGGCAATGAATTAACATGGCAGAAAAGAAAAAATTTACGCTTGAGTACGAGGTTAAATCGTCGCCACGAATTTTGTATAGCTTTATAAGTGAGCCAAATGGCTTGTCGCAATGGTTTGCAGATGATGTTAATTTTCGCGATCAGGTTTACACCTTTACCTGGGATGACGAACAGCAAAAAGCAAAGCTAATTGCGGTAAAAGAAAACAAATTAGTGAAGTTTAAGTGGCTGGACGACGAACCACAATGCTATTTTGAGATGGAAATTGTGCAAGACGAACTAACCAACGATGTTGCGCTTTCTATAACTGATTTTACTACAGACGACCTCCTTTCAGAGAAAAAATTAATTTGGGATAACCAGATTGATTACCTGATAAGTGTTTTGGGTGCATAAAATAAATATGCATTGTTTACCTTTGTAGGGTGAAAAAGATACATCTTCTAATTATAAAAGCATTCATCAGGCCATTCATCAGCACATTTTTTGTGATGATGTTTATTCTGCTGATGTTCTTTCTATTTAAATATGTTGATGATATCATCGGAAAGGGCTTCGAGTGGTACACTATACTCGAACTCATGTACTATCAATCGATGGTGCAAATTTCTATGGCTCTGCCACTTTCTGTTTTGCTCTCTTCCATCATGACTTTCGGAACGCTTGGTGAAAACTACGAGTTGGTTGCCATAAAAGCGGCGGGTATATCCTTACAAAAGGCCATGCAACCCCTTTTTGTGTTGATACTGATGCTCACCATCGGTTCATTTGGATTCTCCAATTACATGCTTCCAAAAGCCAATCTTAAATTTTATTCCCTAATGTTTGATGTTCGGAATAAAAAACTGGCTTTCCTGATAAAACCCGGCGTATTTAACAATAGCATTCCAGATTATTCCATTCGTGTAGACAGTAAGGATGAAGATGGAAAAATGTTTGGCATTATGATTTACGATCATAAGGGTACTAATGGCATCCCAAAAGTTATTCTGGCAAAAGAGGGCGAATTAAATAAATCACCGGATGGCAAATACTTAATATTTAACCTGAAAAATGGGGTAACTTACGAGGAGCAAGCCAGTTCGAGCGGGGTTTACAACCCAAGGCAAATATTATACAGAAGCCGATTCAAGGAAACTCAGCCAAAGTTTGATATGGCATCCTTTGATATGCAAAAGACCGACCAGGGCAGTTTCGGCAATAATACAGTGATGCTAAATCTTAAAGGCATCGATAAAAAGCGGGATTCATTAGTTAAAAAAATGGATACGCTGAACATAAACCGGGCCCGCACTTTGGGGAATAACTTTAAGCAAACCAATATTGCACTGGGTTACACCAAAGTTAAAATTGCGCCTAAAAAGATTGATAACGATATCCTGAAGAATATTCCGAATGGTTATAGACTTCAAAGTGTTCAGAATGCAGCAAACATTGTTGCAACCATGAAACAAGGTTTAGATTATGGCGCTCCGGTACAGCAGGATTTAAAGGAAGAAATTATTTTTACCAGCGTAGAGTATCAGCGTAAGTTTACCCTCGCTGCATCTTGTATTCTGTTATTTTTTATTGGTGCGCCATTAGGGGCAATCATCAGAAAGGGTGGGATGGGCTTGCCTGTCGTAATCGCCATTATTTTTTTCCTGATTTACCACATCATCACTACAGTTGCCGAGAAATCTGCAAGAGAAGGCAATTTAAACCCGATATTGGGGATGTGGCTGGCCTTTATTATACTTACACCCTTAGCTGTATTTTTAACCTATAAGGCTACAGTAGATTCGGCATTGTTCGACGTAAACTACTACAAACAATTTTTCATTAAGCTCTTCAGGATAAAGCAAAAATAAAATCTCTTATCGTTTACTTACAAATGATATAATCATAATTATATTGCTCAATAAGGTTGTACCTTTGTATCAATCTATTCAAGATTTAATATCTGATAATAGGCAATTTGTACTTTATAAAAATGCAAACAAAATTAAACACCATACAAGAGGCTATTGACGACATCAAAGCCGGTAAAGTTATCATCGTTGTAGATGATGAAGATAGAGAAAACGAAGGTGACTTTTTAACCGCTGCAGAAAATGCAACACCAGAAGTTATCAATTTTATGGCGACTTATGGGCGTGGCTTAATTTGTGCCCCGCTAACTGAAGAACGTTGTAATGAGCTAAACCTGAATTTAATGGTTGGCAAAAATACAGCAGCCTATGAAACGAATTTTACGGTATCAGTTGATTTGGTAGGGCATGGTTGCACTACCGGAATTTCTGCAAGCGACCGTTCTAAAACGATGCTGGCATTGGCCAATCCAAATACCAATCCAGATGAATTGGGCAGACCAGGTCATATTTTCCCGCTAATGGCGAAGGATGGTGGGGTTATCAGACGTGCAGGACATACCGAAGCGGCTGTAGATTTAGCCCGTCTTGCGGGTTTTAAACCTGCTGGCGTTTTGGTAGAGATACTTAAGGAAGATGGGGAGATGGCTCGCCTACCGGATTTATTTAAAATTGCAGAGCAGCACCAGCTAAAGATTATTTCTATTGAAGATTTAATCGCCTATCGCTTAACAGTGGATAGTTTAGTAAAACAAGAAGTCACTATCGATTTGCCAACGGCTTGGGGTGATTTCAAAATGACCGCTTATACCCAACTGGATAATAACGCAACGCATTTAGCCATCTCTAAAGGAGAATGGACAGAAGGTGAACCGATTTTAGCTCGTGTACACAGTTCTTGCGTAACGGGCGATATCTTTGGTTCTTGCCGTTGCGATTGCGGTCCGCAGTTACATAAAGCGCTTGAAATGATTGAGAAGGAAGGAAAAGGTGTGGTTGTTTATATGAATCAGGAAGGACGTGGTATTGGATTGATTAATAAATTGCGTTCTTATAATCTACAGGACGCAGGTTTTGATACCGTTGAAGCCAATATCAAATTAGGTTTTAAGGGCGATGAACGTGATTACGGCGTTGGTGCACAGATTTTAAGATTACATGGTGTAACCAAAATGAGGTTAATGAGCAACAACCCAACTAAACGTGCCGGTTTAATTGGCTACGGTTTAGAGGTTGTAGAAAATATTCCGATTGAAATAGAAAGCAACGTACACAACGAACGTTATTTAAAAACCAAAAGAGATAAGATGGGCCATTCGATTATGAAAGGGTAAACTGTTATCAGTTGGGAGTTGTCAGTTACCTGTTTGGGTTCAACTGACAACTTTTTTATTTATATGCATCTACGACTGTCGACCAATAACTGTTATCTGTTTTGAGTTATCAGTTACCTGTCTTGATTCATTTAAACATCCTGACTAGTAACAGATAACAGGCAACCCGCAACTGAATTCCTATCTTCTCTGATTATTCTTATTCTGGTTAATAATCGCTTCCTTATTGATGGTGCGATTTGTTTTAACAGGTTGTTCTGCTTCCTTCTTTTTCAAGTTTCTTCTGTAAGCACCCGATAATTTTTGCAAAAACTCCTTAAATGTGTCGAACTGTTGTGTGTAAACCAAACCTACAGAGGTAACATTTGCCGTAGAACTGATACCGCTATTTAAGAAAATACTTTGCTGTGTTGGTGGTTTGTTGGCTAGTTTTCCAGTTAAACTTCCATCTTTTCTGATCAAAAATACAGCCTCAAGTTCGCTACCTACATTGTTTTTAGAGAAATCGATCACTGTAAAATCATTCAGACTGTTTCTGTCTACAATTCCGGCATTGATAATAAGCCTGTCATTGAAGAACTTAAATGAAGCGTTGGCCTCACTAAGCGACTTTACGTTCAAATCGACAAAGTTTAAGTTTAGTGATGATAATACATTATTAAACTGGTTAAATACCAACTCGGTTGCCGTACTCGAAACGCTAGAGCCCAATTGCTTACCAATAGATTCACCACCATTACCAGGCGCAAAACTCCTTCTGATAATTAAACTGAAAGCCTGCAAATTCAGGTTATTTTGGTCGCTGAAGTAAGTTTGAAGCTCTTCCTTAATTGCAGGTAGCGCCGGAAAATTAATATCAAGCTTGATATCCGGTTGTAATAAAAGCCCGGTTAAGCCCATTTCTACTTCGGTATTGACCCTTTGGTTGGCATTACTACTCGCATCTCTATTGGCTGCTTTGTACAATTCATTTAAGTTGGCACGAAGTGCATAAACAGCCTTTAGGTTGATTTGTGCTGCCGTCGGGTTTCCGGTCCAGCGGATGGTTCCGCCTTGCCTGATTTCGAATTTCTTATTGATAACTTCCTGTGCGGTAAAATCAAAACTTCCGGTTTCGATAATATAATCTCCAGACATCTCGAAATCGCCTAAACTATTAATGTTCAAGTTCAATTCAGCGTTGCCCTTACCACTTAAATTACCCAGAGTCGTAAAAATATTAGCGGTCGTATTCGGATCAATCGTTAATTTGAATGTTAAGGTTAAACCGTCGAAAGTAGTTACTTTTTTGACCACCTTCGCCGAATCTCTACTGATGAAATTAATGAAATCTTTATCTGAAACCGTTTCTGAACTATTTAACGGGAGATTAAAAACCGTTCCTTTTTCAGTTTTAGCTTTGATGTCAATCTTCATTTTACTGGTCGGGCCGTTAAATTTGAAAACCCCTGTACCGTAAGCCTTACCAAAATAAACAGAATTATCTTTAGAGGTGGTATTCAGTGCCATGAAGTCTTCTGCATTTACCGTAATATCAAGCGTTGGGTCGTCAATATTGTTCAAATCAACACTGCCATTTGCCTTGGCTTCATGTCCTTCTAAATCGGCTAGTTTAAAATCATCCAGGGTAATTACACTATTTTCTACATTAACTTTATCGCTAATGACGTAGGTCGTTTTAAGGTAATTCACCATCAATTGCCCTTTGTTTAAAGAGAGCGTTCCATTGATTTTCGGGTCATCTAGTTTACCTTTAACCGTTAAATCTGAGGATACATTTCCTTTCAGATTGGATACAAGCTTTTTAACAAAAGGCTCAAAAATGGTGAGTTTGCTTTCATCCATCTTGATATTTAAATCAAGCTCTTTTTCTTTTAAATCTACACCTCCGGTTACTTTAAACGTTTCAGAATCATTGGCCGTAATCCGGGTATAAACATTTATTTTGTTGTTCTCGTTAAATGAAGACGTGTCGGTAAGCGTACCTATATAAATATCATTAAAGTTTAACGAGTCGATTTTAATATCATCGTTAACCCTCGGTGCTTTTAAAATGCCATAAATATTCGTTTTGCCGTTTACATTTCCGGCAAGCTTAACGCCAAATCCCTTGGTAAAGAAATTAATGGTTTTTAGGTTGAAATCCTGAAAGCCTACCTCAAGCAAATCTTTCGGGTCTTCTGATATTAAACCATCAATCGTAATTTGTTGCTTATCGTTCGTTAAATCGAAGTTCTTGATTTCCGTTTTGCCATTATTTAAAACAATGCGAACCTTTTCCTGAATCCTCCATTCTTCATTATTAATCTGCAGGATGGATGGCAAAATACTTAAACGAGCGGTTGTATCTTGGTTTTTAGTAAATTCTACAAGTCCGTTTAAATCTAATTGGTTAGAATTATCTGCACTCGACGTTTTAATGTTAAATGCCAAACTATCATTTCTCAGAATGTTCGAAACGTTAAAATCTTTAACAAATAAACTATCGTTCAGTTGAACCCTATCTGATGTTACGTTAAGCTGAAGTTGCTGCGGTGTGGTGTTTTCATCAATAATGATGTTATTCACCACAACCCCCTGGTATTTTAGATTTTTGATAAATCCGTTTAGGGTGGCCGTATTATTCCTCGAATCGAAATTTCCGATAAAGTTTGCGCCTTCTGATAACTCCAGTCCAGGGGAAATTAATTGCGCCAAAGGTTCAAATCGCTTAACCTTTAAATTGAACTGAAAAATCTGCTCTTGAAACTTAATTATCTGTGTTTGGAATGAAGGTACATAGGTTTTGGCAATTGCCTTGTAGTAAGAGCCGATGGAATTCAAATCATACTTTCCATCAATACTGGCATCTAAGAGATCCGATTTGATGGTCAGGTGGCGATCTACACCACTGCCGTTCGCTGTCAATTCAACGGAATCGATACTGTAGGTTCCTTTAGGATTTTTAAGCACAATCTCCTGAATTCTTAACCGCCCTTCGATGTTATTTAGGTCTGTTCCCGAAAAATTGGTGTTGAATTTAGCATCAACGCGAAGCGAATCCTTAATCAGCTTAAGTGCTTTTAACCTGGCACCGGTTATGGTAGCGTTAAAGTTAAAAACTGGTAATTTCGGGTTCAGGTTTACGCCACCATCAAAATCCAGTTTAATGTTTTTATCGTTGATGGTTAGTTTTCCATCAAAATACTTTTTATCGAATGTTCCGTTAATTTTAACGTTTCGGTATCGGTAATTGTTAAAGTCGATGTAATCAACATCGCCCTCGATTTGCTCCGTAAGCTCTTTAAGTTCAGTACCTCTACCTTTTACATATAATGATGAGGTAATTCGGCCTAAGGTTTTTTCCTCTAAAAGATTGCCAATATTAAAGTCGTAGGTTTTAACATTTCCGGTGTAAGATGGAACATCGTTCTTGTCGATTTTCATGTTTACGTCCGAAACAATACGACCTAATTTCGTCTTGAATTCGCCATATGCAATAAAATCGTTTTGAAAACCCGTAAAACTGCCGTTAAAGTTAATGTTGCCAAACTTACTTACAATAGCAGGTACTATCTTCTTTTTCTTTCCGGTGATGCCAGCTAAAACTTCATCTAAATCAGTTTTATTGGTTCCGGCCATTTCGATTTTTAAATCCATAAAGGTTTCTTCCCATTTAGGTAAACCTTTAATTACAAAATCGCCTTTTATGTGCGTGGCCTTTCCCGATCTTATGGATAGTTTTTTGGCTTTGAGGTTATTCACCAAACCTGTAATCTGACCATCAACATCTAACTCCATTTTCATGGTGCTTAACTCGGGTGCAAAGTAGGCTACATCTTTAGAAGTGATGTGACTATCTTTAAAAATCGCCTTCATCCGAACATTATCAATGTAATGGTTAAAGTCTCTGAAAGTTTTAAACTGCATCCGGTAATAGTCCGTTAATCTACTTTGATTAGTGACCAGCAATAATTTTTTGAGTTCGATAGCATTGGTGTCAACCGTAGTTTCTGCCGTCAAATTCTTTAAATAGAAACCGCTTCGTTCTCTTAACGTCAGGTTTTTAATATTGGTTTTAAGGATATGGTTTTTAGTATCAAGCCCCTCTAAAATAACGCTCAAATTTTTTACATCAACATTGTCGAAGTTTACGCTATTACCTTGAACCGTGTCTTTTGCCTTATAGTTTTTGTATTTAAAGGCGAGATTATTGACAATGATTCTTCCGAAATCCATTTTGAATGGTTTCTTCTTTTTCTTTACAGTAACCTTACCATCATCAAAATAATTAATAATGAAATCGAGGTTAGAAGAATTATCTTTGAAATCTTTTAAGAAGAACTGCCCGTTATTAAGTTGAATTGTATTGATGTCGATTATCTTTTTATCAATCGATAATTGATTAATATCGACCATCAAGGTTGGTGTACTTAGTAGGGTATCTTTTTGAAGGTCGAGTACCAATAGTTCTTCAAGAACAATTGACTTAAAAGGCTTGATGTATAAGCTTTTAATAGAAACAGTAGTATTAAGCTCCTTTGATAAATACGCCGCTGCTTTTTTCGCAAAAAAAGTTTGAACAGGTTTAAACTGCAGTGAAAAAATAAGAAGCGCAAGCAGCAAAATTATTGATGCGATTACCCAAAGGAGTATTTTAAATAGTTTTTTAATAATTTTGCAGCTTAAATAAAAATAATTTGTCTATTATACTTGCTATAGAGTCCTCTTGCGACGATACTTCAGTTGCTATATGTAACAACGGCAAAATTACGGCCAATGTTATTGCAAACCAAACAATTCATGAAAATTATGGTGGCGTAATCCCTGAATTGGCTTCAAGGGTACATCAACAAAATATTGTGCCGGCTGTACAACAAGCATTATTGAATGCAAAGGTTACAAAAGAGGACATAAATGCTGTTGCCTTTACGCAAGGACCGGGTTTATTAGGTTCTCTTTTAGTTGGTGTTTCTTTTGCGAAATCTTTTGCATTGGCTTTAAATTTACCGCTAATTTCTGTTAACCATATGCATGCGCATATTTTGGCACATTTTATAGATGAACCAAAACCGAAATTTCCTTTTTTATGCTTAACGGTTTCGGGTGGCCACACACAAATTGTGCTGATTAAGGATTATTTCGACATGGAAATAGTGGGCGAAACTTTAGATGATGCCGCTGGAGAAGCTTTTGATAAAACAGCTAAGATTTTACAATTACCTTATCCCGGCGGACCATTAATTGATAAACATGCGCAGTTGGGAAATCCTAAAGCTTATAAATTTGCCGAACCTCAAATTGCTGATTTGAATTTTAGTTTCAGCGGATTTAAAACTTCAATTTTATATTTTATTCGCAAGCAGGAAAAGGAAAACCCTAATTTCATTGCTGAAAATTTAAACGATATTTGTGCCTCTGTTCAGTATAGTATTATTCAGATTTTGATGAATAAACTAAAAAAGGCAGCGAGGCAGTATAATATAAAAGAGATAGCCATTGCAGGTGGTGTTTCTGCTAATTCTGGACTAAGAAATACATTAGAGCAAACAGCTGTTGATTTGGGTTGGAACGTTTACATTCCGGCTTTTCAATATTGTACCGACAATGCAGGCATGATTGCAATTGCAGGCTACCACAAGTTTTTGAAACAAGAGTTTGTTGGCCAGGATGTTTCGCCTTTAGCGAGAATGGAATTTTAGAAAATGATTACACAGGGTTTGGTGAGGTGTGATTGATTAATTGTTGAATTGCTATTTGATAATTAAGCATTGAGAATTGAAACTTGGTTTTTTAGTTTTGATAATTGAAACTTAGTTTTTGAGTTACTGAATAATCTCCTGACCACTGAAAACTATAAACTGACCACTGATTAAAAAAAAATATATGACTGGAGCATCATTAGTATTTTGGATAGTTTGCGCAATTCCTCTGATGGGAATTTTATACTATCTGATAAGAAAAGATAAAAATAAATTGAAGGGGAGTTGGGGTGTAATTATTTTAGGCGCCTTACTTATTGCGGCAATATTGGTTATCGTTTATGTAACCAAAGATTTTAACGCCATTTTCAGCCAGAATTAAGTTTTAAAATGGCTATTAAATAAAACAGTCCCGATTAAATTAATAATCGGGACTGTTTTTGTTTATAAGAATTATACTATTTTTCTTCTAATTTATCGCCAGTTACTTCGGTTTTAATTTTAGCTTCTAGTTCCTCTGCTAATTCTGGGTTATCACTTAAAAGTTGTTTAACAGCATCTCTACCTTGTCCTAATTTGGTATCACCGTAAGAGAACCAAGAACCAGCTTTTTTGATGATGCCGAAATCAACACCTAAGTCAATAATTTCACCATTTTTAGAAATACCTTCTCCAAACATTACGTCAAACTCAGCAATACGGAAAGGAGGGGCAACTTTGTTCTTTACAATTTTTACTTTAACGCGGTTACCAGAAACCTCGTCAGTATCTTTAATTTGAGAGATTCTACGAATATCTAAACGTACCGAAGCATAAAACTTTAATGCATTACCACCAGTTGTGGTTTCAGGATTACCAAACATTACACCAATTTTATCACGTAATTGGTTAATGAAAATACAGCAACATCCGGTTTTTGAAATTGTACCCGTTAATTTACGTAACGCCTGACTCATCAAACGGGCATGTAAGCCCATTTTACTGTCGCCCATTTCGCCTTCAATTTCACTTTTTGGTACTAAGGCTGCAACGGAGTCAATTACGATTACATCAATTGCGCCTGAACGAATCAAATTATCAGCAATTTCTAAAGCTTGCTCACCGTTATCTGGTTGAGAAATTAAGAGGTTATCTGTATCTACACCTAACTTTTTAGCATAAAACTGGTCAAAAGCATGCTCCGCGTCAATAAATGCGGCAATACCGCCTTTTTTCTGCGCTTCTGCAATTATATGTGTTGCTAAAGTGGTTTTACCAGAAGATTCCGGACCATAAATTTCGATAATACGACCCTTTGGAATACCGCCAATGCCTAAAGCAATGTCTAAACTGATTGAACCAGTTGAAATGTATTCCAATGGCTCAACAGCGGTATCACCTAATTTCATTATCGTACCTTTACCATACGATTTCTCTAATTTATCTAAAGTAAGCTGTAATGCTTTTAATTTATCTGTGTTGGCAGTTGCACTCATTTTTTCTTTCATGTAAGGCGTAAATATAAAACTAATCTATCGGCTAAAATCAAATGTTAAAAACTTATATACTAAAATATTTAGCTAAGTTAATTGTTTTTTAGCTAATGTCAATAGTAAAGTAAAAATATTTTTAAACTTTTTCTAAGACATTGCGCTTTTGAAGTTTTTCAAAATAGCGACACATATATGTAATCTCGCAAATGTCGCATTTAGGGCTTCTGGCTACACAAACATAGCGTCCATGTAAAATTAGCCAATGGTGTGCAATATGAATATCGTGTTCTGGCAAATGTTTAACCAAATCTTTTTCTACAGCCAAAGGTGTTTTTCCATTGGTTAAACCCAGCCTGTTTGCTACACGAAAAACGTGCGTATCAACTGCCATTGCAGGTGCGTTGTATATCACCGAGGCGATAACATTTGCCGTCTTTCTACCCACACCAGGCATTTTTTGTAAATCATCAATGCCCGATGGTACAACATTATTAAATTCATTTAATAATATATTCGCCATTCCAACTAAATGTTTGGCTTTATTATTTGGGTAACTAATGCTTCTGATGTAATCGAAAACAATATCTGGTGTAGCTTCGGCAAGCGCCTTGGCATTTGGGAAACGCTGAAAAAGTGCTGGCGTAACCATATTCACTCTTTTGTCGGTACACTGAGCCGATAAAATTACCGCCACCAAAAGCTGATAAGGATTATTGTAATGGAGTTCTGTTTCTGCATCTGGCTGCTTGGCCGAAAAATGTTCAACAAAAAGTTTATACCGTTCTTTTTTAAGCATGGACAAATATAGGCAGGTATTTTTACATGCATTAGAAATTATTAGAAAATTGAAGCGAACAATTCTTGGCTCAATTCGTCCCGCTTTTTACTACAATCTTTTTATTTAACTTCTGTCATTCTGAGGAACGAAGAATCCCTGCCTGCGGCAGGCAGGTGTTTCATCGGTTACAGTTGCTTCGTGCCTCAGCATAACGGTGTATTTAAGTGGACTACAAATTAAAAAGTATTTTCGTTACAATCGGGTTTAGAAACATTGGATTTGTGCAGGAAATATCCCTTAACTTATGCAGATTGCAAAGGTAGGTTTGTTTATTGCAGATAACTTTGTTAATAAACCGGATAGAAACGAGCACGGAGTGCAACGGAGTAAAGTGTATAGCCGGACTGATAATTTTTAGTAGTGCTAACGCAGCCTTTCTAATTAATGGAAAGAGGTAACCGCAACTTTTTCATTTACATCAACTTCCTGATTTTGATTGCTTTTAATTAACCAAAAAGCAAAAAAAGCACCTATTAGAGCCATTGCAGCGCCTACGTAAGCGGGAGAAGTATAATCAAAGCCATAAACTAATGGCAAGCCACCAAAAAATGCACCTAATGCATTCCCAATATTAAAACTCGCCTGACTAGCCGATGCAGCAAGCATTTCCGAACCTTTAGCAGATTGTATCATGAGCATTTGAATAGGCGCAGCAAGTGAAAATGAAACGGCTCCGGTAATAAATGTCATTACGAGTGCCATCACTTGGTTAGCGGATACAAAATGTACAATTGTTAAGGTAACAACCATTGTAATAAGCAACACAGCCGAAGCTTTTGCGGGTGAATATTTATCTGCCAATACACCGCCTAAATAGTTTCCGGCCATCATGCCTAAACCAGCCAACATTAATATGTAAGTAACTGCATTAGATGAAAAGCCTGCAACCTCCGTCATTAGAGGGGCTATATAACTATACCAGGTAAACAGTCCGCCTGTACCAATCGATATCATAAAAATAATTATCCAGGCTTCTTTTTTCTTGAAAAAGCTAAGTTCGGCTTTTAAATCACGGTTTTTGGTGGCTTCTAATGCTGGTAACCAAACCTTCAAACTTAATAATGTAACTAAACCTACAAATACCACTACGGCAAAAGATATACGCCATGAAAAGTTATGACCAATAAATGTACCCAGCGGAACACCAATAATATTGGCTATGGTTAAACCCATAAACATTAAGGAAACGGCCTGGGCAGCTTTACCTTCTTTCGCAATTCTGCTTGCTACAACAGAACCAACACCAAAGAATGCACCGTGTGGCAAACCTGATAATAATCTGGCAATAAATAAAGTATCGAAAGTAGGAGCAAATGCAGAAAATGCATTAAAGGCTGTAAACATTACCATTAAGGCGATTAATATTTTTTTTGGTGGATATTTACCCGCGATCATAATTAATAGCGGCGCACCAATTACCACACCAAGCGCATAAGCAGAAATTAAATGACCAGCCTGTGGAATGGTAACCTTTAAATCTTTAGCAATATCAGGCAAAAGGCCCATCATTACAAATTCTGTAATGCCAATGCCTAAACCGCCCAACGTTAATGGAATTAAATTCTTATTCATAGCAAGTCTTAGTGTTAAAATTACACTATGTAAAGGTAAGACTTTTTGAGTTAAGGAAATGTAAAATATAATGGAGGAGGAGCAATGTAAAATTGTAGATGTGAGATGGGAAATGAAATAGGGTTAAAGAGAGAATGGAGAATAGGGAAGGGAAGATGTATAATGGAGAGTGGATGGGTTTGAGATATGGAACAGATGATGTGAGATGGAGGAAGGGGAAGGGTTACGATATAATTTAAAATAAAAAAGCTTCCTTAAATTTAAGGAAGCTTTTGCTGTGTAAATTACTTTTTCTTGCTGTAAGCTAAAATCCTGTTGATGCTATCATCAGAAGGATTTTGAAGCAGTCCATCTAACTTACTTTTGATTTGATCATAAAATAAGTCAATTTCCGCATCAGATTCACAATCAGTATTGTAATGAAACATGTTTTGGGTTGGTAAGTTTACACTTTTTAATGATGTAGAGGTTTTTGTCATAAGCAACTATAAGTTATTGTTTAATTAAGTAAACGATACTTCAGTAGCTTTATTTCAATCCCTAAAACATTTTATGTAACTTTTTTATTACCCTTTAGGTATCATTTCTTTCGTCTTCAGCATCTTGCGCAAATTGCTCAATGCGTAACGCATACGACCTAATGCTGTGTTGATACTTACATCAGTTAAATCGGCAATTTCTTTGAAGCTTAAATCTGCATAATGGCGCATTAATAGTACCTCTTTCTGCTCATCAGGCAATAAATGAATCATCGCTTTCAAATCTTTGTGCGTTTGGTCGCGGAGCATTTTTTCTTCTGCACTTTCATCATAAAAATGCAGCATATTAAATACATCCATTCCATCCGAACTTGTAATAATCGGTGTTCGTTTTTCCTTTCTGAAATAATCGATAACTAAGTTATGCGCAATACGCATTACCCAAGGTAAGAACTTGCCTTCCTCGTTATACCTTCCAGATCGCAATGTGTTAATTACTTTGATAAAAGCATCTTGAAAAATATCTTCTGCCAAATATTGGTCTTTCACCAACAAGTAGATAGATGTATAAATTTTGCTTTTATGTCTACGTAAAAGTTCCTGCAATCCATTCTCGTTCCCGGCAACATATAACTTTACCAGGTCCTGATCATTGTATGATTGTAAATTCATAGGTTTACCTACACTAAATCCCTTACTATTTGCTAAAAATTAATTTGTAGAAGTTTAATTTCTATAGCTTGTCTCCTATGTTTTTTGAATGTGTTAGTTTGGTTATGAGATTGTTAATACTCAAAGGACGGCATTTTTTTATCAAAAAACAAAAAATTAAATGTTAAAAAATAAATTAACCGTTCCAGTACCCTATTTTTGTATCTTCTTAAAACCCAAATTAGTTAATCGGGGTTTCATTATATATTCTATAATAAATACATGAGCAAAAAAGAAGCCGAAAAAGATCCGCACAAAAATATTATCATAAAAGGTGCACGAGTGCACAACCTTAAAAACATAGATGTTGCCATTCCAAAAAATAAGTTGGTGGTGGTAACGGGCATGTCAGGTTCGGGGAAATCTTCGCTTGCTTTTGATACGCTTTATGCCGAAGGTCAGCGCAGGTACGTAGAAAGTTTATCATCATATGCTCGCCAGTTCATGGGGCGGATGAATAAACCTGATGTAGATTATATAAAAGGTATTGCACCGGCAATTGCCATCGAGCAAAAGGTAATAACCTCAAATCCACGCTCTACGGTGGGTACATCAACAGAAATTTACGATTATTTAAAATTACTTTTCTCCCGTATTGGAAAAACCATTTCGCCAATTTCTGGCAAAGTGGTTAAAAAGGATTCGGTAAGTTCTGTGGTAGATTATGTTGGTTCGCTAGCTGATGATACAACAGTTACAATTTTTTGTCCGCTTTATCCGCATAATAATAGAACCATAAAAGAAGAGCTTGCAATTTTATTGCAAAAGGGATTTTTACGTGTTTTAATTAATAATAAAATTGAAAAAATTGAATCGGTTTTAGACGATGCCGATTTTAAGGATGCTGAATTAAGTGACGACAAAACAGTACAGATTCTTATTGATAGAGTGGTCACCAACCAGGAAGAAGAAACTTTAAGTCGTTTGGCCGATTCTGTTCAAACTGCATTTTTTGAGGGTAAGGGAGATGCTTATGTTGAAGTGCTTGGCAAAACAAAACATTTTAGCGATAGATTTGAATTGGATGGGATGCGTTTCGAAGAACCAACACCAAATTTCTTCTCTTTTAATAATCCTTATGGTGCTTGTAAACGTTGCGAAGGTTATGGGAATGTAATCGGTATTGATGAAGATTTAGTTATTCCAGATAAAAGCAAAAGTGTTTATGATAATGCCATTGCACCCTGGAGAGGGGAAAAAATGGGTATTTGGTTGCAGAATTTTATTAAAGCTTCCAGTAAATTCGATTTCCCGATTCATCGTGCTTTTAACCAGCTTACCGAAAAAGAGCAATCTCTATTATGGACAGGCAATAAATACTTTGAGGGCTTAAATGCTTTTTTCAAAGAGCTTGAAGAACAAACCTACAAAATTCAATACCGGGTAATGTTATCCCGCTACCGCGGAAAAACGGTTTGTCCGGATTGTAAAGGTTCCCGTTTACGTAAGGATGCATCGTATGTTAAAATTGCCGAAAAATCCATTATTGATGTGGTGTTAATGCCTTTGGCTAAAGCACTAACTTTTTTTGGTGATTTAAAATTAAGCGTTAATGATGCGAAAATTGCGAAACGATTATTAGCAGAGATTAACAATCGTTTTCTTTACCTTAATAATGTAGGCTTAGGTTATTTAACTTTAAACCGTTTATCCAACACACTTTCGGGTGGAGAATCGCAGCGTATTAATCTGGCTACTTCATTGGGTAGCAGTTTGGTTGGCTCTATTTATGTTTTGGATGAACCAAGCATTGGTTTGCATCCTCGCGATACAAATAAGCTAATAGAAGTTTTAATCTCTTTGCGCAATGTTGGCAATACCGTTTTGGTTGTAGAGCATGAAGAAGAAATGATGCGTGCTGCAGATTATATTATTGATATCGGTCCGGAAGCGGGTACGCATGGTGGTAATTTGGTTTTTAGCGGCGATTATGAAGCCATCTTAAAAGATAAAAACAGTTTAACTGGAAGGTATTTGTCGGGCGCTGATAAAATTGCCATTCCGGAAAAACGCAGAAAATGGAAGGACCATGTTTTAATTAAAGGTGCAAGAGAAAATAATCTAAAAAATATTGATGTAAAGTTTCCATTAGGGGTATTTACAGCGGTAAGTGGTGTTTCTGGTTCAGGGAAAACAAGTTTAGTAAAGAAAATTCTTTATCCTGCCTTACAAAAAGCCATTGGTAATTATGCCGGTGAACAAACCGGCGCTTACGATGGTATTTTTGGTAATTACGATTTGGTAAGTGCCGTAGAAATGGTCGACCAAAATCCGATTGGTCGTTCTAGCCGTTCAAATCCTGTTACTTATGTAAAAGCCTGGGATGATATTAGGGCTTTATTTTCTTCGCAAGCAGCAGCCAAAGCCGCAGGTTTAAAACCGGCAGCATTCTCGTTTAATGTTGAAGGCGGCCGATGTGATGTTTGCCAGGGTGAAGGAGAAGTGAAAATTGAAATGCAGTTTATGGCTGATATTTATCTGCCTTGCGAAGCTTGCGGTGGAAAGCGTTTTAAGCAACAGGTTTTAGACATCACTTACAAAGAGAAAAATGTATCTGATATTCTGGATATGACCATCGACGAGGCCGTAGATTTCTTCAAGGATGAACAAAAAATTCTGAATAAACTTAATCCATTGGTTGATGTAGGCTTGGGCTATGTTCATTTAGGTCAATCTTCAAATACTTTATCCGGTGGTGAAGCACAGCGTATTAAACTTGCTTCGTTTTTGATAAAAGGCAATAATGCAAATAAAACCCTGTTCATCTTTGATGAGCCAACAACAGGTTTGCATTTCCACGATATAAAGAAATTATTAAAGGCTTTAAATACTTTAATTGAGCAAGGCAATACCATTTTGGTTATTGAACACAATATGGATATGATTAAATGCGCCGATTGGGTAATTGATATTGGCCCTGAAGGTGGTGATGGTGGCGGACAGCTTGTTTTTGAAGGCGTTCCGGAAGATTTAGTGAAAGAGAAAAACTCTTACACCGGAAAATATTTAGCTGACCATTTAAAATAAATTTATACTTTCGGCAATGCTTTTTCTAACGTTTTTAATTGGCATCCTTCTAAATGCAATGGGCTATATTCCGCCCGGTAATATTAACTTAACCGTTGCGCAATTGGCCATTAACAAAGGCATGCGCCAGGTTTGGTATTTCATTTTATCGTTCTCGGTTGTGGAGGTTTTCTTTACTTTCGGGATGATGCGTTTTGCCCGTTGGGCCATGAGCGACATTAATCCAAATGAAGCGGTTAGCGAAGTAAGGCTCGGAACCTTGGTAGATTGTTTTATGATTCTCATGTTTATCACCATGGGAACAATTACATGGATTAACCGTAAAAAAGCGCCTAAAACCAGCAATAAAAAAGAAGATAAACGTAGCGGAAGTGTATTATATGGTTTAATTCTGGGGGTTTTAAATCCCGTTCAAATTCCGTTCTGGTTATTCTTTGGCAATTATGTCATCTTACACGAATGGATTGAAACCGATTATTTATCACTCGTGATTTTTAGTCTTGGTTCTGGTGTCGGTTCGGCGCTCGCTTTGTATCTATATGCGCATTTTGCAACATTTATTCAAGAGAAATTTGCACTAAGCAGCCTAATCATTAATAAATCGATAGCGATATTTTTGTATGTTCTGGCAACCTACTTAATCGTAAAGCAAGCAATTATTATATTTTAGGATTTGTCTTGATCAGTCGTTATTCTGAACTTGTTTCAGAATCTCTTTATTTAATCCGTTGGGTAAAGCCAAACGGTAACGAATAGGGGATTTGTCGTCATTGCGAGTTACGAAGCAATCTTAAAGCGATAGCCTTAAATTTTACAAGAGATTGCTTCGTACCTCGCAATGACGAGATGTATAGTACCTTCGTCATTTTGAACTTGTTTCAGAATCTCTTGCGATTCAAAATTGATCATTTGGAAATGAATGCTCAGATTATGATGGCGGCCTACACTCCCGCCAAACACTTTAATCGCTGCGCTCATGTTCGTTTATGTCGGGTTTAGGTACAATGGACTGTGCATTAAAAAAACCTCTCAAAATGGTTCCCGTTTTAATTTAAATAGCCCCGACATAACGGAAATCCTTTTGGCTCACCAAACTTTGGAAGTCTATAAAGCACCTTTGGGAAGATACGTTGTGAATTTAGCCAAAAGATTGTAGTGTTGGCGGGACTGCCGCAACCAAATGGCTACTGCTTTTGCGCTCCAAATAATTTATTACTTCGTGTTTCGCAAAGATGAGATGTATAGTACCTTCGTCATTCTGAAAGTGTTTCAGAATATCTGTTCGCTAACTATTTCAAAAATTCTACATTCCAAATCTTTTCTGCCTTTCTTCCAATTAACCAGAACGAAGCGGCAAGGACAGAGAAGAAAAGCGCTTTATGCCAACTATCCCAAAAATATTCAAAATAGCGGGTGTAAAGGTTTATAAACAGAAAGGTAATTCCAAACTCGCGGGCAATATCATCTCTATATTTTAAGCCATACAATGTACTTGCCAAACAAACAGCAGCAGAAATTAAGGCCCAATAAAATAAACTTAATTGCCTGATCTTATACCATTCTTCCAAGCTGGCAAAATTGCCAAAAACAGAAAGTGCCCAAAGTGAAACAAATAGGTAAACCATTCCGGCGATATAAGTAACCTGAAAAAAATGTTGGGTTTTGGAGTTAACTTTCATCAGGAAAGAAGCAGCGGTTAAAATTGCACCGAAGATTACAAACCTTAAAGGGTAATTCATGCCAAGAAAATAATAATTCCAGCGACTTAAATATCCCGTTTCGGTACCAAACCAAGCGCCAAGAGAGATTAATGCAAAAATCCAAATTAGTCTGGATTTAAAAATGTAGCCCAAAGCACCATAAATAAACACCGATATTAAAATCAGAATGGAGAAATTACCAGAGCCATTATCCAAGGCTTTTCCGAAATAGGCAATGGCATTTGCGGTTAAAAGTATTGCTGAAAATACAATCGCCTCATTGCTAAATTTTAAATTGGGCAGGTTCTTTTTTCTTCTAAATCCAAAGATGTATAGCCATGCCGCTATACCACCCGAAACAATTGCAATAACAATGTTTGGTGTATTGTAAACTCTTTTTAGATAGTTTAAGATAGAGTTATCGATGAGCAAGGAACCAAGCGCAATAAAACCGCAAGCAAGTGCAATCCAAAAGGCGTATTGCGCTAAGCGTAACCAGTCGAAATCTTTGGTATCGTAGCTTTTTCTAAGCTTTTGTCCGGTTTCTTGATTAATTAAACCATCAGTTTCCCATTGGTCAATCATGTCATCTAAAAACTCACTTTTTTCTCTATCGACTCTCATAGGTTAGGTTGTAGACGAAGATATGTTTTTTAGATGGTAGTCGGAAGACCGGTTATTTAAGAAAAGTATCGTCATTGCGAGGCACGAAGCAATCTACATTGTTATAGATTGCTTCGTGCCTCGCAATGACGAAGAGGATTTAAATCACCTCCTTAATCTTCTTGTTATTTCCAACAATCCAAATCACATCGCCATTATCAAAAATGAAATCAGATGAAGGATTAAGAATTCTTTCTGCACCACGTTCAATGCCCACAATAAGCGCTTGTGCCTTTTCTCTGATTCCGGCGTTGCGGATGCTTAAACCATAAACGGGCGATTCGGTATTGACCACAACCTTTTGCAAAGTCATTTCCTTATCAGGGAAACTATTTTCTTCTTCTATTTCTGGTGTGTTAACTTCTAAAATAGCCTTTACCATGGCTAGTTGGTCGTCGGCACCAATAAGTAGTAATTTATCATTCGGGTAAAGCCGTTCATCGCGTCCAGGCGTTGGAATTGTATTTCTTCCACGTTCAATCATAGCAATGTTTACACCGAATTTTTCTCTAATCATCAATTCGGTAAGTGTTTTGCCAACCACTTCCGATTCTGGTGAAACTTTAAGCTCCGTTAAGTGGGTATCCCAGGGTAAAATATCTGGTTTTTGATGCTCTCTGGCATTTAAGTTTTTTATAAATCGTCGTTCCAGTTTATCATAAAATGATTGAAGCTTTCTGGAGAAGATTATCATTCCGAGTACAATTAATCCTAGTGCAATCAGGGCAGCAATCCAGGTATCGAAAAACTCATACATTAAAAATCCAACAAAGAAAATTCCTAGTGCCACCCTGAAAAACTCAATGGCAATTAAAGGTCCGCGAGTATACTTTTTATTTAACCAGAGGTGAGAATAAGCCGTTTTTTGAATCCTGCGGATAGATAATGCCCATAAAAAAGGCGACATTAAGATAAACGAAAGTGCTACACTAATTATAATAGAAGTTAATCCGTTAGTAATATTCTTAACCATAAACGGTTGTAAATATCTCGCAGTAAGAAAGATAACTGCAATGATAATTACCGAATGAATAATTGTATTGGAGATGTATGAACGAAGTAGGATTTTCCAATCGCTTAGGGTGGTAATGCCTGCGGTACTCGAGCTATATCTTTCAATACCATCCAACCATTTTTTTGGTAAAACCCGGTTTAAGAAGTTGTAAAAGCTTTCTGAAGATTTAATTAAATATGGTGTTGTAAAGGTTGTAATGGCTGATGCCGCTACTGCGATTGGGTAAAGGAATTCGCTGGTAACTTTTAGTGTTAAACCCAATGTTGCGATAATGAAAGAAAATTCGCCAATTTGGGCTAAACTCATTCCGGCTTGAACAGAAGTTTTCAGCGGCTGACCCGATAATAAAGCGCCAAGAGATGAACTGATTAATTTTCCAAGTACAGTAGCCAATGTTACCACTACAATTGGGAAAGCATAATCAACCAGAACTTTAGGGTCGATTAGCATACCAACAGAAACGAAGAATACGGCAGCAAATAAATCTTTAACAGATTTTGTTAAATGCTCTATTTTTTCTGCCTGCGTAGTTTCTGCTAAAATTGAACCCATAATAAATGCGCCAAGAGCAGGTGAGAAGCCAACTTTAACTGCAAGTAAAACCATCACCAGGCATAGCGCTAAAGAAACGATGAGCATGGTTTCATCGTTCATAAGTTTTCTTGTGGCTTTTAAAAATGTTGGAATTAAGAAAATCCCCGCTAAAAACCATAGAACTAAGAAAAACGCAAGTTTTAGAATGGATACCAGCA
This sequence comes from Pedobacter aquatilis, assembly GCF_032678425.1. Classification (GTDB taxonomy): domain Bacteria; phylum Bacteroidota; class Bacteroidia; order Sphingobacteriales; family Sphingobacteriaceae; genus Pedobacter; species Pedobacter aquatilis_B. Next base: position 78,906 of record NZ_JAVTSG010000002.1, read on the forward strand.
TTTCTGAACCTGCAAATTGCTGACTTACCGCCAATGTTGAAAGTAGCACTAACAATAAAATGGCTACCAAATCTTCCACAATCAATACGCCAAATACCAAGCCTGCAAACTTTTTATGTTTAACGCCTAGTTCTTCAAAAGCCCTTATGATAATTGTTGTTGAGGATACCGATAAAATACCACCGAGGAAGATACTATCCATTGTGCTCCAACCCATCAATGAGCCAGCTGCGTAGCCAATGAGGAGCATAAAAATAACCTCAACAATCGCGGTTACGGATGACGAACCACCAACTTTAACTAGTTTTTTGAAACTGAATTCTAAACCTAAACTAAAAAGCAGGAAGATTACACCAATTTCGGCCCAAATGGTTATGCTTTTGTGGTCGGTTACAGTTGGTAAAAATTTGAAATGTGGACCAACCATCAAGCCTGCTAATATGTAGCCTAATACAAGGGGTTGCTTAATTTTTTTAAATAGTAAAGTTATTATCCCTGCAGCGGCAAGTATTAATCCTAAATCGGCAATTAAATCTGGTAAATGAATCATTTTATTTTAAAATGCTTAAAAATTAAAAATTTTAAATTCGGCTAAATCAATGAATGAAATTGTTTTACCCGCTTATTATAGAATGAAATTTACTTACCAAAAAACATGTTTTGGATAGAGTATTTTGAATAAACACCGATAATGATTATCTAATTTATTCAAAAAAACTTTAGTATTTAATGCTTTGAATATTAAAACTGCAAATGCAGAAAATAGAAATATTATAAATATTGATGGATGAATTTTAAATGATGTAGCTGATGAAATAAAATCTTTTTGCAGATGTTCATTTTCGCTTTTTAAATTATCATCAAGCCCGATATTTTTCTTAGTAGTAAAAAAATACAGCTTTGTGTTGGATTCAATTTTATTGATTGCTACTTTTTTTTGCGAAGCAAAGCCTGCAAATGAAACAAAAATTAAAGAGAACAGAAAGATATGAAAAAGCCTCATTGCCGCTAATATAGCGAAAATGAGGCTTTTTTATGGTGGAAAAGCTTGAAAAAATCTATTTTGATATTGAGCTGAAAAACTCCAGTGTTGCTTCTTTGTCTTTTTGAAGCTGTACCGTTAGGGCCTCTAAGCCTGTAAACTTTACATCATGGCGAAGGAATTTTAAGAAATTCATTTTAATATCCTGGCCATAAATTTCTCGGTTAAAATCAAATATGTTCACCTCAATATTTCTGGTCATGCCGTTTATGGTTGGGCGTTGGCCAATGTAAGCCATACCTTTGAAAGTTGAAAGTTTAGGGTGCTCCTTTGAACTTTGAACTTTAAACTCTTCACTTTTCACTTCTAACTTTTCACTTTCTAAACTCATTTCAATAGTAACGGCATAAATGCCATCACCTGGAATAAGCTTGTAGGTTTCTTCAACAAAAATATTTGCAGTTGGAAAACCAATCGTCCTGCCAATTTTATCGCCCTTAATCACCCTTCCGTAAATCGAAAAAGGGTAACCCAAATAATCGGCAGCTAAACTTACATCGCCTGCTAAAAGTGCCTGACGGATTTTAGTAGAACTTACTGCAACATCATGGATGTCTTGTTCGGCAATTTCTTCAACAGTAAAACCAAAATGCAAACCTGCAGCTTTTAAGTCATCTAAATTTCCTGCTCTATCTTTTCCGAAACGATGATCGTAACCAATGATGATGTGTTTTGTACCAATATTATTTACTAAGGTATTTTGGATATAATCTTCAGGAATTTGATTAGAAAAATCGCGGGTAAATGGTGTGATGATTAAATGATCTACACCCAGGCTTTTTAAAATTTCGGCCTTTTCATTTATGGTGTTAATCATTTTCAAGTCCTGATTTTCGGGATCGATAATCATTCTTGGGTGAGGGAAAAATGTAAGGATTACACTTTCACCTCCATCTGCTTTGGCTTTTGCAACAAGTTGTTTGATTATTTTTTGATGCCCGAAATGAACACCATCAAAAGTACCAATGGTAACGATGGCATTATCTAGTTTAGAAAATTCGGAAAGGTTATTATATATTTTCAATGATGATATTTTTATGGTTTGGGTTTTTGCGTGAGGGATGGAAGCGGTATCTCCCGATTTTTCATCGGGAATTTAGCATACAGCCCGACCCCTTGCGTAGCTTGGGGGCACGCCCAAATTTATTTTATTATTTTAATGTAAGGCATGGCGTTTTACAACACCTCCCTTTATATCTGCAATTTGATGCTGAATTACAAAGGCATCAGGGTCTATTTGCCTGATGGCGGTTTGCAATTTGCTCATCTCCAGTTTAGTTACAACAGTAAAAATGATGTCAATGTTTTTCTTCTCGCCATAACCACCAGAACCTTTATAAATGGTAACACCACGTTTCATATCGCCTATAATGTAGCCCTTTATAGATTCTTGCTTTTCGGAAATGATGGTAACACCAGTATATTGCTCAATTCCGTTAACGATAAAATCGATGGTGTAAGAGGCTGATAAATACGTTAAAATTGCATACAAAGCGGTTTCGATGTTCAGAAAATATGCCGCGAAAGCAAAAATGATAATATTTAGGATGAGTACAATATTACCAACGGTTAAAATGCTGTTTTTACTGATATAAAGCGCTAAAACTTCAGTTCCATCAATAACGCAACCACCACGCATGGCCAAACCGATTCCTGCGCCTAAAAATAAACCACCGAAAAAGGCAATCAATAATTTATCGTGTGTGATGGGTTCAAAAGGTAAAAAAGCTAAAGATATTGAAAGTGCAGCGATGGCAATAGCCGTTTTAAGCGCAAAGGTTTTACCGATTTGCCTATAGCCTAATATCACAAACGGAATATTAATGATTACGATTAAGTAAGATAAATCCCAGTCGGTCAGCGTTCTTAACAAAAGTGAAATTCCGGTAACGCCACCATCAATAAAATGGCTTGGCATTAAAAAGCTTTTTAAACCGAAACAAGCTGATGTTACGCCAGCTGTGATTAATAAAACTTCTTTTATAAACCTTGCATTTTTGTTTTTTAAGTGGTTCATACCTCGTTAGCGGGTTTTGCTTCTTCCTTTTTGCTACGAATATAATTAACAAGCTCTAAAACCTCAAATGAATTTGAAAGGTGAAAATTTCCGCTGCGGGTTCTGGTTAATTTAGAAAGATATGCGCCGTTATTTAGGGCTTTCCCAAAATCAGAAACCAACGATCGGATGTAAGTTCCTTTACTGCACACAATTCTAAAATCAATTTCTGGTAATTCTATTCGGGTAATTTCAAATTCTGGAACGGTTACAAAACGTTTACGCAATTCTACTTCCTCGCCCAAACGAGCTTTAACGTAAAGGCGTTCTCCATTTATTTTTACCGCTGAATGTGCTGGTGGATATTGTTCTATATCGCCAGTAAATTGTGGCGTAGCCGCGTAAATTTGTTCATTGGTGATTTGGCTGATGTCGAAAGTTTCGTCAACCTCAGTTTCCATATCGAAAGATGGGGTAGTGGCACCCACAATTAAAGTTCCGGTGTATTCTTTTTCTTCAGCCTGAAAAGTATCTATTTGTTTGGTGAGTTTGCCCGTACAAATAATTAACAAGCCTGTTGCAAGTGGATCCAGTGTGCCGGCATGACCAACCTTTAACTTTAAGGGTTTTAAAGAATTACGAATTTTGCCAACCACATCAAAAGATGTCCATTTGTATGGTTTATTAATTAGCAACAACTCGCCTTCGGCGAAATTAAAGTTTTTAAATTTTGAATTTTCTGTACTCACAAATCTTTTTTGCGCAAAGATACAGATTATATTATTTGCAGATTACGTCCGCTTAGAAGTAGAGCAATAATAATTAAACCTGCAATAATTCTATACCAGCCAAAAACCCTGAAACCATGTTTATTTAAGTAACCGATAAAGCTTTTGATGGCTAATAATGCTACAATGAATGCTACAACATTACCAATAATTAATAGGTTCGTTTGTTCAGGAGTTATGGTGTTTCCGTCTTTATAAAAGTCGTAAAGTTTTTTAGCGGTAGCGGCAAACATGGTAGGAACAGCTAAAAAGAATGAAAATTCTGCTGCTGCCTTTCTGCTTAATTTCTGACTCATACCACCAACAATTGTAGCTCCAGAACGCGAAACGCCAGGAATCATGGCGATACATTGAAAAAAACCAATTTTTAGGGCTGTAAGGTAACTCACGTTTTCTTCTTCGGTAACGGTGGCTTTATTAAACCATTTATCAACAAATAATAAAATAATTCCGCCAACTAATAATGATATTCCAACTGCTAAAGGGCTTTCTAATAATTCATCGATTTTATCGCTTAGTAATAAACCAAAAATAGCGGCCGGAATAAAGGCAACAAATAATTTTAAGTAGAAATTAATGGATTTGAAAAATCTTTTGAAGTATAAAACCACAACAGAAAGTATTGCGCCCAATTGGATGGCCACGGTAAAAAGTTTTACAAATGGATCGCTGGCAATGCCCATTAAAGAAGAGCCGATAATCATATGGCCAGTGCTCGAAACTGGTAAAAACTCAGTTAATCCTTCAATTATTGCAAGGATAATGGCTTCGAAAGAATTCATGTTTTTGTTGGGCGTAATATGAAAGAAAACGCTTAATTTCTGATTAAGCGTTTTCCTGGTTTATCCAAAGGATATAATTATTTTTTTAAAATTGCGTAAATGCCGAAAGCGAAACCGAAAAGCACAACTAAAGGCGCTAATAAAGTTCTGCGGAAATCATAAATATCGCCGCTTGTGCCCATCATTAAAATAAAGCCTACAACAACTATTGCGATACTAATTAATAACAATTGATAATTCTTCTTCGTAAAAACCAATTCGCTTTTTGCTTCTTGCTGTGTAGAGGCTGATTTTTTTTGTGCCATTATCTATATAAATTATATGATTTTAAACGTAAATATCTGCTTACCGCAAACCAGGTACTAATTCCGGTAATAAAGAAACCGATAATTATTAAACCAACGAATACAATTCCAAATTCTTTGTAGTTGTTTAATATAATAATTTCAGGTACTTCTTTGCGGGCATAAATTAATGTAGCCAACAGAATAATTATTGCAATAAATGCAGCGATTAATCCATGTAAAAAGGCAAATAATATAAAAGGACGTCTGATAAAATTTTTAGTTGCACCAACAAGCTGCATACTTTTAATTAAAAAGCGTTGTGAATAAATTGCAAGTCGGATAGTGTTGTTAATCAATGCGATAGCAATAACCAGTAAAATAATGGCAAATGCTAATATGACCAAGCCGATTGTACTGATGTTTTTATTCACCATATCAATTAACGAACTCTGGTAAACCACTTCCTTTACAACCGGATTTTTAGAAATATTAGCTTTTAGGGCTTCAATACTTTTATTGTTTGCCGATTCTGCTTTTAAATAAACATCGAAAGTTGAAGTTAATGGATTGTAACCTAAAAAGTTAACAAAATCCTCACCTAAATCCTGCGTTAAGTTTCTGGCGGCTAACTCTTTATTTACATATTGAGTTTGCTTAACCGCAGGATTCGCATTTAAATCTTTCTGAAAGGCTAAAACGTCAGCTTCTTTAGCGCCTTCATCAACAATAATATTTAGAACAATGTTCTCTTTTACGTAGTTAGAAAGGTTTTTTGCATGAACAAGTACCAAACCAAGAAGCCCAAGCATTAACAAAACCAACGCAATACTAAATATTGTAGAAATGTATATGGTTTTGGTTTTCTTGGATGCGTCGCTTACTTCGAATTCTTCCATGTATTTAATTTTGTTTTTTGCGAAAATATAAATTATACCTGATAAACTCCAATTAATAGGTTTTTAAATGAACAATAACGTTCAATATAAAGCTTTAGTTTAATCAATTTGATAACGTAGTTTTTTAGTCTTTTTTTAAAAGCGGTACGAAATTTGGTAATTGGGCGTTAATATTATAATCTAAAACTTAATCAAACCTAAATGAAAAAACAATTTACCATGTTTTGCCTGTTTCTTTTAACAGCAACAGCGATATTTTCTTGTAAGAAAGACGATAGTTCTTTAAAGGCCCGCATTATTGGCAAATGGACAGTAAATAAAATTGAAGTTAGCGGAAATACAAATGCTGCATTAAACGGCACTTTCAATTATACGGTTAATGATTATATAGATTTTAAAGCGAACGATGATGATCAGGTTGAGTTAAGTTTAAACAGTCAACGTACCATCGGAACATACACGGCTTCGCTTGGCAACGATTTTGTAATGGCCTTTCCTGAGGGGATGTCTTATTCAACGGTTTCTACTTTAACTGGAAACCAATTACAGTTTACCGCCAAAATTGATAAAACTAACATTGTTAAGGTATACTACTTAACACGATAAAATCTTAATCCCCCGATTATTTGCTTGCGCCATTGGTTAATTTAATCAATGGCGCATTTTTTTTGGTTAACTTTTCGTCATTGCGAGTTACGAAGCAATTTATTTTACTATGAAAGATTGCTTCGTGCCTCGCAATGACGACTTATTCGGAACTCGTACCAAAATCAAAATTCCGTGAAAATCTGTGTTTCCGTGGCAAAAATACGGCGAAAATTATGTTTCACTAAACCCCTTAATTTCCGTAATTTCGCCACTTTAAAAATTTAAAACTTGCAATGGATTACCAATTCAAAGAAATAGAACAAAAGTGGCAGAAATTTTGGGCCGACAATCAAACGTTTAAAGCCGAAAGTAATTCTGAAAAGCCAAAATATTATGTGTTAGATATGTTCCCTTATCCATCGGGAGCAGGTTTACATGTTGGTCATCCACTTGGTTACATTGCATCAGATATTTTTTCGAGATATAAACGCCTTAAAGGTTTTAACGTATTGCACCCAATGGGTTACGATTCGTTTGGTTTACCTGCAGAACAATATGCCATTCAAACTGGTCAACACCCGGCAATTACTACCGAAGCAAACATTGCAACTTACCGTAGGCAATTAGATCAAATTGGTTTCTCTTTCGATTGGAGTAGAGAAGTTCGCACTAGTGAGCCATCTTACTACAAATGGACACAATGGATTTTCATGCAGTTGTTTAACTCATGGTATAACATCGAAACAGATAAGGCAGAAAATATTTCAACGCTAATTGAGAAATTCAATGCATCAGGCACAGCCGATGTTAAAGCTGTTTGCGATGAAGATGTGAAATCTTTCTTGCCAAGCGATTGGGCAACTTTTTCTGAAGAGGAAAAACAAGTGGAATTGCTAAAATACCGCATGACTTACCTGAGAGAAAGTACAGTGAACTGGTGCCCGGCTTTGGGAACAGTTTTAGCGAATGATGAGGTCAAAGATGGTTTTTCTGAGCGTGGCGGTTTCCCGGTTGAGCAAAAGAAAATGATGCAGTGGAGCATGAGAATTACGGCTTACTCTGATAGACTTTTGCAAGGTTTAGATACCATCGACTGGCCTGAACCGATTAAAGAAATGCAACGCAATTGGATAGGGAAAAGTGTTGGAGCATCAGTTAAGTTCAAAGTTGAGGGTAGCGATAAACAAATCGAAGTTTTCACCACCCGGGTAGATACCATTTTCGGTGTTTCGTATTTAGTTTTAGCACCAGAACACGAATGGGTAGCAGAGTTAACTACACCAGAACAAAAACAAGAGGTAGAAAATTATATTGCTCAAACTAAAAAGAAATCGGAATTAGACCGCATGGCGGATACAAAAACCGTTTCGGGCGCTTTTACTGGTACATATGTAATTAATCCGGTAAATGGCGAACGTGTTCAATTATGGATTGCCGATTACGTACTTGCAGGTTATGGAACAGGTGCGGTTATGGGGGTGCCAAGTGGCGACCAACGCGATTGGTTGTTCGCAACTTATTTCAATTTGCCAATTATCCAGATTCTGGATGCGCAGCAAAATATAGATACCCAAGCTGACCCAACTAAAGAAGGAAAATACATCAACTCAGGTTTTATTAATGGATTAACTTATAAGGAAGCAGTTCCATTTTTAAATAACTGGTTAGAGGTTGAAGCAGTTGGCAAGGCAAAAGTTAACTTCCGCCAGCGTGATGCGATTTTTGGTCGCCAGCGTTATTGGGGCGAACCAATTCCAGTTTATTTTAAGGATGGGTTACCATATTTATTACAAGAAGAAGAATTGCCTCTAATCTTACCAGAGATTGATAAATATTTACCAACTGAAACCGGAGAGCCACCTTTAGCGAGAGCCGAAAGCTGGACACCCAATGATGGCGAACATTACGAATTAAGTACCATGCCGGGTTGGGCTGGAAGTAGCTGGTATTGGTATCGCTACATGGATGCGAATAACGATAATGATTTTGCATCAAAGGAAGCTGTTGAATACTGGAAGGATGTTGATTTGTATATCGGTGGTTCTGAACATGCAACAGGTCACTTATTGTACAGTCGTTTCTGGAATAAGTTCTTGAAAGATTTGGGTTATACCAAAGAGGAAGAACCTTTCAAAAAATTGATTAACCAGGGAATGATTCAAGGTAGAAGTAATTTTGTTTACAGAATTAACGATGCAGATGGTAAGCCAACAAATACCTATGTTTCAGCTGGATTAAGAAAAGAATACAAAACTTCAGCATTGCATGTTGATGTTAATATTGTAGAAAATGATATCCTTGATATAAACAAATTTAAAACCTGGAGAGAAGAATATGCCAATGCAGAATTCATTCTTGAAGGTGGAAAATACATCTGCGGTATTGAAGTAGAAAAAATGTCTAAATCAAAATTCAATGTGGTTAATCCAGATGATTTGATTGAGCGTTATGGAGCTGATACTTTACGTATGTATGAGATGTTTTTAGGTCCGTTGGAGCAAAGTAAACCTTGGAATACCAACGGTATTGAAGGTGTATTTAAATTCTTGCGTAAGTTTTGGAGATTATTCCATAACGAAGCTTGGGAATTCACAGTTACAGATGCTGAGCCAACAAAAGCCGAACTGAAATCATTACATAAAATCATTAAAAAAGTACAAGATGATATTGAGCGTTTCTCATTTAATACATCAGTATCAAGCTTTATGATTGCGGTAAATGAGCTAACGGATTTGAAATCAAATAAGCGTGCTATTTTGCAAGATATGGTGGTTATTTTATCGCCTTATGCACCACATATTTGTGAAGAACTTTGGGTACAGTTGGGTAACCAAGCCGGAAGTTTATCTTACACGGCGTTCCCAATTTTCAACCCTGAACATTTGGTAGAAGATGAGTTTGCTTATCCAGTTTCTGTTAATGGTAAAATGAAAATGAATCTGAACCTAAGTTTAACTTTAGCACAACCAGAAGTGGAAGCTATTTTGATGGCTAATGAGCAATTCCAGAAATTTTTAGATGGCAAAGCGCCAAAGAAAATCATTTTTGTAAAAGGAAAGATTATTAATGTTGTAGTTTAAGTTTTTTAAGTTGAAAAATTAAAGACTAAAGCTTTCTTATAATGATTCATAAAAAAAACCTGAGTTGATTTTTCAACTCAGGTTTTTTTTATGCGCTTCGTCATTGCGAGGCACGAAGCAATCTATTCTCGCCAGAGATTGCTTCGTGCCTCGCAATGACGGTCGTTCTTGGGTGGTTTACTAAAGCATATCGCCTATTCATTGCCGTCCGGCTTCAGCCGACGGATAAAAAAACCGAGCTGTAATTTTACAACTCGGTTTTCTTATTTGCAAAGTAGCTTTTCGCTTTAGTCTTTCAGCTTTCCAGCTTTAAACTTATCTTTTACCTTTCCGCTTTCCTTCTATTCCCACCAAACCTTCTATTATTGCTCGCATTACGAGGTTTGCCGCTCATGTTTCCATCGCCACCACCTTTTTTGCCACCGCCGCCTTTCGATTGTGCTTGGGGTTTACGTTTCACTTGGTTTTTAGCCAACATACTTTCCCATGTTAATGGATAAGGATGGTTGTCTACAATCGGTAAGGTAATTTTTATCAGTTTCTGAATATCTAATAAATATTCATTCTCTTCAGCATCGCAAAATGAAATTGCATTTCCTGCAGCGCCCGCACGACCGGTTCTACCAATCCGGTGAACATAAGATTCAGGGATATTGGGTAAATCGAAATTGAAAACATGTGATAGTTGTTCAATGTCAATTCCACGGGCGGCGATATCTGTCGCAACCAAAATCCTTATTTTTCGTTCTTTAAAATCCGTTAAAGCCCGCTGACGAGCATTTTGAGATTTATTACCATGGATGGCAGCTGCTTTAATACCAGCATGAGCCAAATCCTTCACAATTCTATCAGCACCATGTTTTGTTCTGGTAAAAACCAAAGCCATTTCAATGGTTTTATCTTCCAATAGGTGAATAAGTAATTTTTTCTTATCCGGTTTATCAACAAAATAGATAGATTGATTAATGGTTTCTGCCGTTGATGAAATTGGTGTAACCTCTACTTTGGTTGGATTAGATAAAATTGTATTCGCTAATTTCTGAATTTCATCAGGCATGGTTGCCGAGAAAAATAAGGTTTGGCGTTTCGCAGGTAATTTAGCCACAACTCTTTTCACATCATGAATGAAGCCCATATCCAACATTCTATCGGCCTCATCTAAAACGAAAAGTTCGATAGTGCTTAAGCTGATAAAACCCTGGTTCATTAAATCTAACAAACGTCCGGGTGTTGCAACCAATATATCAACACCCTTTTTAAGTGCTTCAACTTGCGAAAATTGATTTACCCCACCAAAAATTACTAAGCGACGTAAATTTAAGTTGCTGCCGTAAGCTTTAAAACTCTCTTCAATTTGAATGGCAAGCTCACGAGTTGGTGTTAAAACTAGGGCTTTAATATTTTTGGTTGCTTTAACATTAAGGTGTTTCTCACTTAATAGCTGCAACATTGGAATAGCGAAAGCAGCAGTTTTACCTGTTCCGGTTTGTGCGCAGCCTAATAAATCTTTACCTTTTAATATAGTAGGGATGGATTGCTCCTGTATAGGTGTTGGTTTTGAATAACCTTCTTTCTCAAGGGCCTTTAAAATTGGCTCAATGAGGTTTAATTCTTTGAATAACATGTATGTTTTTATGTAATATTTATCGAAGAAGCTAGAACAATCATTTATTGAAGGACTAACTTGCGGAGAGAATATGCCAACAGATTGACAAGCCCTTATTCCTGCTTCGCCACAAAGATAACAAATTAAATTGGTGATGGGGAGATTGTATATTTTATTTCCCTAATGAGATTTTTTTTAACATGTGTAGGATTTGTCTATATAATCTGTATATTTAATAAGTTGTTTATATAATCTAACCAAATATATCATACAATTATGAAAAATAATCTACTCATCTCTGTAGGCTCTATTTCCTATATTTCAAAAACCAATATCTTTCGTATCAAATTCGATCGGATGTCATCGTGTGTGAGGCCTTGTTGTTGATTTGACTCTAGTCTAGAAAAATAAACGATGGCACAGATGTATGTACCGTCGCTATTACCTTAACTAATCAATTAAACTTATGACACAAAACCAATCTTTTGTTCAGAGGAGTTTTTTCCTCTGGGTACTGGCCGTGCTGTTTGCCGTCGGTGCTAATGCTCAAACCAAAATTACGGGTAAAGTAATTGCTAGTGATGATAAACAGCCTGTTATCGGCGCTAGTATCAAAATTAAAAACGGGACTGGGGGAACCAGCACAGATGCAAATGGTGTTTTTTCACTCAGTGTAAACCCATCAGACGTGCTGGTTGTTTCGTTTGTAGGCTACGCTTCACAAGAAGTAACAGTTGGTAGCCAAACCAATTTAACCATTACATTGGCACCTGAGAACAATAACTTATCTGAAGTTGTAGTAACTGGTTACACAACCCAACGAAAAAAGGATTTAACAGGTGCGGTTGCAGTTGTAGATATGGGCTTATTGAAAGCACAACCTGCTGCAAGTGCTGTTGAGGCCTTGCAGGGTAAAGCAACTGGTGTTCAAATTATCAATGATGGTGCGCCAGGTTCTACTCCGCAAATCAGAATCCGTGGAACGAGTACAATCAACAACAATGAACCACTGTATGTTATCGATGGCGTTCCGTTTGAGGGTAAATTATCTTGGCTGAATCAGAACGATATTGAAAGTTTGCAGGTGTTGAAAGATGCTTCATCAGCTTCAATTTATGGTTCGAGAGCAAATAACGGAGTTGTAATCATCACCACTAAAAAAGGTATAACCGGGCCACCAAGAATTACAGTTGATTCTTATTACGGAACTCAAGCGCCTCGCAAAGGAAGCTTTCCGCAAATGATGAATCCTCAGCAATATGCACAATATGTTTTTGACAGTTATACTAATGCAGGGAAAGCGATTGCTGCTGGGGCCAATTATGGCTCTGGAACTACGCCAACTTTGCCAGATTTCCTTGTTGCTGGTTCGGCTTTAGGACAAAACATTACGGCAGCAGATGCTGACCCATCAAAATACAATTACAGCAGAGATCCAGGTCTGTTTTATCAAATTACCAGGGCTAATAAGGCTGGTACAAACTGGTTTGATGAAATTACAAAAGCAGCACCAATCCAAAATTATCAACTTGGTGCTACAGGCGGCTCTGAAAATGCTACATACTCACTGTCAGCAGGTTATTTAAACCAAAAAGGAACAATTGAATACACTGGATTTAAACGTTATAACTTCAGATCAAATACAACAATCAGCGCCTTTAACAAACGCGTTCGTTTTGGCGAAAATGCACAATATAGCTATTCTGAAGGTTATGGTTTCGGTGTAAACCCGAATACTCCGGGTAGTTATCAAGATCAGGGAAGTGCTTTAGGTTGGGCATATAGAATTCCAACTATTATTCCGGTTTACGATATTAACGGAAATTTTGCAGGAAGTCGTGGTAGCCAGCTTGGTAATGCAGAAAACCCACTGGCGGTATTGTACAGAGCAAAAGATAACGTGAACAAAAACAATTTCTTCTTTGGAAATATTTTTGCAGAAGGTGATATTGTTAAAGGATTAGTATTGAAAACAAATTTCGGTTTGCGTTATGAAAACTATAATGGTTTATCAATGCGTTATCCAAATTTGGAGTTCTCTGAAGGAAACAATTCAAATAACTTAAATGAGTATCAAGGTTATAATACTGAATGGACCTGGACGAATACTTTAAATTATACGGCAACTTTTGGCGAAAAACACAGGTTAACAGCATTGCTTGGTACTGAAGCAATTCGTTCAAGATCAAGACAGTTAAATGCAGGTAGAAATGATTTCTTTTTATTAGGTGATCAAGATTACTATTACTTAAATACGGGTTCTGCAAACATTAGCAACTCGAGTACAGGTTCAATAGGTTCTTTATTCTCTTTATTTACAAAAATTGATTATTCATTCAACGATCGCTATTTAGCAAGTTTTACTATTCGTAGAGATGGTTCTTCAAACTTTGGTCCGGCAAACAAATACGGTTTTTATCCTGCCGGAAGTGTGGCTTGGCGTTTATCTGAAGAAAGCTTCCTTAAAGAATCAAAATGGGTTAGCGATTTAAAACTTCGTGTAGGTTACGGACAAACCGGTAACCAAAGAATACCGCCATATCAATACATTAACAGATACCAAAGTTCAATCATCAATGCTGCTTACGCCGTTGGCGGAGGCAACACTTTAACAACAGGTGTTTGGCAAAATGCGTATCAAAATGCTGATGTAAAATGGGAATCTTTAAAAGCATTAAATGTGGGTTTAGATTTTACCATATTTGATGGCAGATTCGATGGCTCGATTGATGCTTATAACAAAAAGACAACAGATATGCTTTACAACCTTCCACTTCCTGTAAGTGTAGTAGGAGGCGGTAGTGCACCTTTCGTAAATATCGGAGATATGAGCAACAAGGGTGTTGAGGTTAATGTTGCCTATCACTATGGCAGAAAAGCTGAAGACCCGTTGAAATTTGATATCGGTGTTAATTTCTCTAAAAACGTAAACAAAATCGACAGACTTGCGCCAGGAATTTTCAATCAGGTGTACGGTAATTACCGTAGTTTACAAACAAGCGTATTACAAGAAGGTGCTCCGTTTGGTTCATTTTACGGATACAAAACCAACGGAATTTACCAAAGCACTGCTGAGGTTACAACTGGCCCGTCTTATGCAGGTGCACGTGTTGGTGGGTTAAAATATATGGATATTAATGGCGATGGCGTAATCGATCCGAAAGATAGAACCATCATTGGAGATCCAAATCCTGATTTTACTTATGGTGTAAATCTTAATGCTTCTTACAAAAATTTCGATATTTCTGCTTTCTTATATGGTGTACAAGGAAACGACATTTTTGAAGCGACTCGTTACTTCACCGATTTCCCATCTTTTGATGGTGCAAAAAGTACAAGATTATTAGATGCCTGGAGTCCTAGTAACAGAACAAGCACAATTCCATCTGCATACTCAGGTGCATCAGATGTGGAGTTTGCTTCATCAAGTTATTATATTCAAAATGGTAGCTTTTTAAGGCTTAAAAACATTCAAATTGGTTACTCAATACCAACAAAAGTATTTGGATCAAAATCTGGTGTTAGCCGTTTCAGAATTTATGCATCAGCAAGTAACTTATTTACCATTACAAAATATACCGGTATAGATCCAGAGGTTACGCAGATTACAGATACTTTCTCTGCGCCAGGTGTAGATCAAGGTGTATATCCATCACCAAGACAATTTTTATTAGGTATTAATGTTGGATTTTAATTAAAAAGACGAGAAGATGAAACATATAAAAAGTATTTTCCTAATCACATTAATCTTTAGTGTAGTTTCCTGCAAGAAAGATTTCCTTACTTTAAACCCCCAAGCCGAACTCACGGCAGAACAACTAACCTCACAAGATGGTGTTGAGGGATTATTAGTTGGCGCTTACGGTTTATTAAACGGTAACATCAACGGAACATGGGGCAATTATGGAGCAGCGCCAAGTCAATGGTTATTTGGCGAGGTAGCTTCTGATAATGCACACAAAGGCAGTAGTAATGGCGATCAGCCAAACATGAATGCCATCGAGCAACATGCGCCAACCAGTACCAACGATAACCTTTCAAATTTGTATAACAGATGTTTTGAAGGCGTTCAACGTTGTAACAATACCCTTAAAGTTCTAGCTGATTTACAAGCTGGAAAAGGCACAACTAAATTTGCCGATGCAAGAGCAAAAGAAATCCAGGGGGAAGCAAGGTTATTAAGAGCGCATTATTATTTTTTCCTGGTAAGGGTTTTTAAATTGGTGCCATATGTAACTGAAGCCAGTGCAGGTGCTTTTGTGCCAAATGATAAGGACATTTATCCTAATATTGTTGAAGACCTTCAGTTTGCGGTTGCAAACTTAACAACAACCAAACCTAAAAATCAAAAGGGAAGAATGGATAAATATGCAGCACAAGCTTATTTAGGTAAGGTTTTATTATATCAGAAAAAATACGCTGAGGCTTATATTCAATTAAACGCAGTAATTACAGGTAAGGGAGATTTGGTAAATATGCCATACACCGATAACTTTGATATTACAAAAGAAGATGGACCGGAATCAATCGTAGTAGTTGAACATTCTGTAGGTACAGATGGTACAGGTGGCGATAATGGAAATGTTGGTGATATGTTAAATTTCCCATATGGAAGTGTTACCCCAATTAACTGCTGCGGATTTTTCCAGCCAACAATTGATTTAGCAAATTCATTCAAAGTAAACGCTGCAGGTTTACCCTTGCTAGATGGAAGCTATAGAACAAATCCATACATCTCTGACTTTGGATTAACAACTACACAGAAAGCAGCTTATCAGGTTGATAGAACTTTGGCATTAGACCCAAGAATTGAGGCAACAATTGGTAGGAGAGGTGTTCCTTATCGCGATTGGGGTTTAATGGGTGGCGACAGCTGGATTAGAGACGCAAGTAATGGCGGCCCATTCGTAGCCGTTAAAAATTCAATCGAAGCTTCGCAAATTGCATCTGGAACTGCACCAGGCTCTACAAATGTTACGGGTTTAAATGTTAACCTGATTCGTTTAGGTGATATTTATTTAATGGCTGCCGAATGTGCAGTAGAAACAGGCGACCTTCCAAGAGCGTTAACATTAGTAAATGCAGTTAGACAACGTGCTGCAAAAATTGTACCTGCAACAATTAACGGTACTGCGGCTGCGGCTTATAAAGTAAGTCCTTATCCATCATTTCCAAATGCTGATTATGCCCGTACTGCGGTTCGTTTCGAACGTAGATTAGAACTTGCAATGGAAGGACACCGCTTTTTCGATTTAGTACGTTGGGGTATTGCAAAACAAACACTCGAAAGCTATTTCGGCTTCGAAGGCAATTATTTCAACTATTTAAAAGGCGTAATTATCGAGCCAAGAGATGAATATTTCCCACTACCTCAAGATCAGATTGATAGAAGTAACGGAACGCTTAAACAACCTCAAGGTTATTAATAATAATTAAAATCTTTACAATTAAGGGCAGAACGAAAGTTCTGCCTTTTTTATTTGATTTATTTTTCTTCTTTAAATCTGCTGAAACAAAGCAGTGCAAGTAAGCACAATCCGAAACCAACAATACCATTTAAGCGCAATCCAAAATCGTTGCCGGGGTCTTTGCCATAAATGGTAAGCATGGCAAAAATTGCAATGCCCAATGTTTGTCCGAGCTTTACAAATAAATACTTAACCGCGAAAAACATTCCTTCATGATTTTCTCCGGTTTCAATCGTATCTTTCTGCGCAATATCGGCCAAAATAGCGGTAGGCAAAATTCCTAAAGCCGCTAATGGAAATGATGCGGAAAGTACAAGCATGTAAATCTGGGTGTGTGGCTCAAATGGTAATTTTCCTAAAAAAAAAATGGTTATAAAAATTAAGCAGAGCACTGCAAAAGCAAACATTACAAATGGCTTTTTGCCATATTTTGCCGAACCAAAATTAACTATCGGATAAAATAACAGGGAAGCCATAACCATAGCGCCCATAAATTTGCCACCTTCTGATTCAGGCAAACCCAATAAAACTGTACAGAAAAACAGCAAGCCGCTAGAAATTATACTTAAGGCGGTGTAAAATGCAAAATCAGAAACTAAATAATATTTAAAATTATCGTTTTTAAAGGTACTTGTTATTGCTGGCCAAAGTGGAATATGGGTTGGTTTGGCAACCGAAAATTCTTTTTCGTTAATAAAAAATATAGGTAACAGCATCACCAATCCTGATAGAATACATAAGCCCCATATTGCAATTTGTACGGCTTCGCTACGGTTGGCAACAGCAAAACTATTTTCAACCAAATCGGCAAAATTATTTGTACAGGCTGATAGAATAATACCGATTACAAAGCCCACTTGCTGATAGCTGGAAAGTTTAACTTTTTGTCTGGGGCTGTGCGTAACCTCAGCCAAAAGTGCATTATAAGGTATAATGTATGTGGTTACCGAAACAAAGAACAAGCAAAGCGTAATGGTAAGCCACCAGGCATTGTGTAAACTTTCGGCTTTTTGTAAAGGATAAAAAACCAAGCCGCAAAAAATTATCGAAGGGATAATCGCCCACTTCATAAAAGGCATTCTTCGTCCGTTTGGGTTTTGGCTTGCATCGCTTTTTGAAGCAATAAAAGGGTCGAAAATCGCATCAACCAATCTGCCTGAAGCTGCAATAATCGAAAGAATGTTAAAAGCACCAAATAAAACAAGCTGCGGAACCAAAGGAGGTAAACCGGCATTACTCGGCGGAAGATAAAAATACGGCAGCATCACAATGATAATATTCGTCATTGTGCTCCAGCCAATCATTCCGGCAGCATAAGCAATTTCCTGTTTTAAAGAGAGCGTTTTATTCATCAAATTAGTGTGGTATCTTTTTTTGGTAAAGCAAATTCCTGAAATATTCGGTTAATTCAATCCTGCTTTCCGTTTTATCCCGTGGATGTTTTAGTGCCAAACGTTCGGCAGAAAAACGGGATATTCACTTCAATCAGGTTTATTTTACGCAGGTAAATCTTACTATTTTCGGCTAATGGCTTAAAAAATCGTTCAGATTTATTAATAAGAATTACCAGTGCAATTTAAGGTTTTAATTTAACCATTTTGGAGAAATTTGCCATCTAAACCCGATAGAAACGAAAATCTCCCGATTTTTCATCGGGAATTGTAGTGAATAGCGGGACTATCGTAACCCAAAAGAACCACAATTGCTTTTCTAATTTAATACTTATCTCTGCTTAAATACTTTCGAAATAAAATAAACCGCTAAAAATCCAATAAAAATATACAGACCATTTAAAGCTGCATTCGGGTCATCAGCATAAATACTGAAGGCTACAAAAGTGTAGGCTGCAATAAAAATAATAGGCAAAATTGGGTATAACGGAACGGTGTAAATTGTTTTTTTATCGAGATGTGCCGTTCGTTTTCTAAGTATAAAAATGGTTGCTGCAGAACTCGCCATGCTAATACTTTCCAAAAAAATGGTGTAGTTTAAAATCTTATCGAAAGTTTTGGCGTAGAAAATGATGGTTACCGCAACTAAAGCAAAAACGGTTAAACTTACACTAATCACTTCTGTTTTTTTGTTCATCTTGCTAAACACTTTTGGTAAAGCGCCTTCTTCGCCCATGGCAAACATAGCCCGTGGATTGCTTAATAAATTCACGTTTACATAGCCCATAACGGAAACAAAAATGATAACCGAAAACATTTTAAAACCAGCCGGGCCAAATATTTTCGAGGCAAGAATGGCTGCAATACTCTCGGCAGTTTTTAACTCTTCGAAACCAATTACTTTTACATATACGTAATTTAACAGTACATAGAGGCTTACAATAATGCTCAAACCAATAATTATCGAACGCGGAATAACTTTTTTGGCTTCGGTAACTTCGCCGCCAAAATTAATGGTTTGTGCATAACCGGCGTATGAAAATGATACAGCAATTAAACATAAACCCAGAGCCTTTCCGTAATCGGCCCAGGTAGGCAGTGTATTGTGTTGAGTTTTAAAAACTGGATTTACACTTTGGGTTTCTGCCCCAAAAAATATTGCACAAATAAGTGTTAAAATTAAACCTATTTTAATGATGGTGAGTACATTTTGTGTTTTAGCACTCGCTTTTAATCCCAATAAATTAATTAAATAAAAAACTAAAATGGTTGTTATTGCAATTGCCACCCGATAGATTTCGGTTTGCATGTCAGCAGGTAAAATAATTTTACTCAAATATTCGGCACCAATAATTGAAATTGCTGCAACTGAAGCCGCACTCGAAATAAGCACAATACAATTAATAGCAAATGCAATGGAGGGATGGTAAGCTTTTGAGAAAATTTTGTAATAGCCACCAGTTACCGGGTAGCGTGAACCGATTTCGGCGTAAGTTAACGCACCACAGAAAGCTACAAAACCTCCGATAAACCAGGCAAGGTAAAATAATTCGGGTATTTGAGCTTTTGCCGCCACATTTACAGGTGTACGAAAAATACCCATCCCAATTACCAAACTCACCACAATCATGGATAAATCGAATAACGAAAGTTGCTTTTTGTTTTGCATTAAAGAAGTAAAATAAATATGGGTTGAAGATAGGGAAAATGTTTGATGGGAAATTGAAGGAATGTAAAATGGCAAGAGGTAAAATGGATAATGGAAATTTGTTGCTTTAACAGAATTGCTACTTGTCCTTCATCCATTTTCCATATTTTTTCCACGTTGGAAGATAAATTCTTTGAGATTGCCTATTTTAGCAGAGTTTTTCATCTGGATTGCAAACAATAAATTTATGGCAGAAGTAATTTACAACGACGATAGTATTCGCTCATTAGATTGGAAAGAACACATCAGACTACGCCCCGGTATGTATATCGGTAAGCTTGGCGATGGTTCTGCTCAAGACGATGGGATTTATGTTTTACTAAAGGAAATTGTAGATAACTCTATTGATGAGTTTGTAATGGGTACTGGTAAAACCATAGAAATTACAGTTTCCGAACAAAAGGTAAACATTCGGGATTATGGTCGTGGTATCCCTTTGGGTAAAGTTATTGATTGTGTAAGCAAAATTAACACTGGTGGAAAATACGATAGTAACGCATTCCAAAAATCGGTTGGTTTAAATGGTGTTGGTACAAAGGCTGTAAATGCACTTTCTACGAGTTTTACAGTTCAATCTTATCGCGATGGAAAAACGAAGAAGGTCGAATTCTCTAAAGGTGAAATCACCAATGAGCAGCCGGTAATTGATACCACTCAGAGAAACGGAACAGCAATTACTTTTTATCCTGATGAAAGTATTTTTAGAAACTACCACTACATTCCTGATTTTGTTGAAAGCATGGTTTGGAATTATGTATTCTTAAATACTGGTTTAACGGTAAATTTCAACAATCAGAAATATTTTTCAGAAAGGGGTCTTTACGATTTACTTTCTAAGTTTAATAAACCCGAAGAAATTCGTTACCCAATTATTCATATGATTGGTAATGATATCGAAATCGCCATGACGCACGGTCAGCAATATGGCGAAGATTATCATTCTTTTGTTAACGGGCAGCATACTACACAAGGCGGAACACACCAGGCAGCTTTCAGGGCTGCGGTTGTAAAAACCGTTCGTGAATTTTTTAAGAAAGAATTCGACGCTTCTGATGTTCGTTCATCAATTATCGCTGCAATTTCTGTGCGTGTGCAAGAGCCTGTTTTCGAATCGCAAACTAAAACTAAGTTAGGTTCGCAAAATATGGGCCCCGAAGGACCATCCGTGGCTACTTTTATAAACGATTTCGTTAAAAAGGAACTTGACGATTATCTGCATAAAAATCCAGATGTTGCTGATGCACTTTTAAAACGTATCAATCAATCAGAAAGAGAACGTAAAGACATCGCTGGAATTAAAAAACTGGCTAACGACAGAGCTAAAAAAGCATCTCTGCACAATAAAAAACTTCGCGATTGTAAGGTTCATTTTAACTCTACTCACGAGAAACGTTACGAAACCACCTTATTTATTACCGAGGGAGATTCTGCATCAGGTTCGATTACCAAATCTCGTGATGTAGATTGTCAGGCCGTATTCAGCTTAAAAGGTAAACCGCTTAATTGTTATGAGCTAACCAAAAAAGTTGTGTACGAAAATGAAGAATTTAACCTTTTACAACATGCTTTAAATATTGAAGATGGTTTAGAAGGTTTACATTATAATAATATCGTAATTGCTACCGATGCAGATGTTGATGGTATGCACATCAGGTTGTTAATGATGACTTTCTTCTTGCAGTTTTTCCCTGATTTGGTAAAGGCAGGCCATGTTTATATTTTACAAACACCACTTTTTAGGGTTCGTAATAAAAAAGAAACCATTTACTGCTACAGCGACGAAGAGCGTAAAAATGCGATAGAAAAATTAGGTAACAAGCCTGAAATTACACGTTTTAAAGGTTTGGGTGAGATTTCTCCAGATGAATTTGGTTTGTTTATTGGTAAGGATATCCGTTTAGACCCAGTGATTTTGAAAGACCAGACGATTAAAAGTTTGCTTGAATATTATATGGGTAAAAACACGCCAGACAGGCAGCAGCACATCATAAGAAATTTACGTGTAGAAAAGGATGAAATTAAAGAGGAGGCTAAAGTTATTGATGAAGTTGCGTAATTAAAACGCTTGCATTAATCAATATCTTGGAATACCTTTGTTGGCATTAAACATCTCCCTGTTGTTTGATAGATTTTCCTGTGATTTTAACAATTATGAATCATAATTTTTAAAGTCAATGCCCTTTAAATCTACCAGAAATTCTGCCATAAAATACTTAGTAATCGTATTTTTAATTTTAGTTGTTTTTGCAATAAGTGCAAGCTTATTCCTTAACTTTTCTAAAATACCGATATTAAAATCAGTTAATAAAATTGTTCAGGTTCAGAATGATTTTACAAAACTAGATAGCTGTATTTTTAAGTTATACAATGCAGAAAATAGCTGCAGAATGTATGTTGTAAGCGGAAACCGAGCTTACTACAACCAGTTTGTTGCCGAAATTAAAGAGGTTTCGGTGATAATGGATGCTATAGAATATAAAAGCCAAAAAGAAAAGGCTTTTCAGGTCGATAACTTCAATGATCTCATCGAGCAGAAGAAAATACGTACAAATCAATTTATTCAACTTAGAAAATTAGCCGATAGCTTAATTAATTTTTCTGTACAGGTTGATGATAAGCCACAATTAGTTGAACCCAAGAATAATCTGTTTACAACAAGGCAATTTAGAAGTATTGTAACTATTGATACCATAAAACCAACTGTGATTGTTGCACCTCGAAGAAAACTTTTTGGTAGAATTATCGCTGCAATTGGGAATAAAAAAAGCAAAAAGGTTGATAGTCCAAAATCTACGCTGGTAAAAACCGCTGTTTCGGCAGATACTTCCTCTGTTAGTGTTGCCTATAACAAACTTCAGCTTAAATTAATAAACGATTATTACGTTAAACTCTACAGACTAAATAAGAATTTAAAGGATAAGGAATGGCTTTTATTAGATGTAAATCATAAATTAATTGAGGCAATAGTTAGCAACTTGAACAAATACAAAGTAAATGAAAAGCTGTACTACGATACCGTCCAGGAAGATATAAATGTAAAAACCTTTAAAACGGTAGATAACCTTGATAAGTTTACCAAAGTCATGTTTAGTTTGGCCGTTTTATTATTGCTCTGCATAATTTATTCGATTTACAGATTGTATCGTAATGAAAAGGCATTAATTGATTATAGCAACAAAGCAAAGCTTTACGCACTTTCAAAAAGTAGGTTTTTAGCCAATATGAGCCATGAAATACGAACGCCTTTAAATTCTATCGTTGGCTTTTCTGAGCAATTAACCCAAGTCATTTTACCACAACAGCAGTGCGAGCAGGTTACCGCAATTCGAAAATCATCGGTGATGTTGCTTGATGTTGTTAACGATATTTTAGATTTTTCAAAGTATGAAACGGGAAAGGTAAGCTTTGAAAAACTTCCTTTTTCGCCGCAAGTTGCGATTTATGATGTTTTTGACAGTATGAAAATTCAAGCGGATAAAAAGAAGCTGGATTTTATTCTGGATATGCAAGTGGATAAAAATACGTTTGTGCTTGGAGATTCGCTTAGGTTGAAACAAATTGTGATGAACCTTTTAAGTAATGCCATAAAATTTACCAATAATGGAAAGGTAACGCTATCGGTAGAATTCCAGAGAAAAAACGAAAGAAATATAATTTTAAAAGTTAATGTTAAGGATACGGGTTTAGGAATTAGCTCGGTTGACCAGAAGATTATTTTTGATGAATTTGCTCAAGTGTATTATGCATCAACAAAAGAAAAACAACAAGGTACCGGATTAGGCTTGGCAATTTGCAAAAAAATAGTTGAGTTTCATGGCGGTAACATTTCCTTATCTAGTGAGGAGGGAAAAGGCTCGGTTTTTTCATTCGAAATCCCTTATCAAGTTACTTTTAAGCCGATTGAAACAGATAAAAAATCAGAGTTTTCTGTGGCTCAGTTAGAAATGCTGGTTGGAAAAAATATTTTGGTGGCTGATGATAACGTGTTGAATATTTTGTTGGCAACCACAATTCTCAAGAAATATAAACTAAACTTTAGTGCAGCAAGTAACGGTCAGCAAGCTTTTGAGCTTTTTACCGAGCACAATTACGACCTCATTTTAACCGATATTCAAATGCCGGAACTTGGTGGTATTGAACTTACGAAATTAATCCGTAGTTATGATGATGAACACAAACGTAATATTCCGATTTTAGGGGTTACGGCAAATGTTATGCAAGAGGATAGGGCAAAATACCTAAAATCGGGCATGGACGAGTTGGTTTTGAAACCCTTTCTTGAACAGGAACTCTTAGATAAAATTTTAAAGTTTATTTAGCACCCAAATTTAACCTTTGGGTGCATCAACCGTATCTTCCGGATGTTGCGGTGGTAGCACATCCACATTTTTTTCTACAATGGTGATTTTAGTAAAAACCGCGTATTTACTTGGTGCAATGCCGCCATCATATTTTTCGGCATAAGCTTGTGTAAATTCAGCACCGAAATACAAAATAACCGAGGTGTAATAAATCCAAAGTAAGATTACAATTATTGAACCTGCAGCTCCAAAAGCAGAAACTGTTGTTCCTTTTTCAATATAAATTCCGATTAAGTATTTACCCAAACTAAAAAGTAAGGCTGTAAATAGCGCACCAATTATGGCCGATTTCCACTTTATGTTTACATCGGGCAATACTTTAAATATTATGGTGAAAACTGCAGTTACAGCGGCCAAAGTTAAAACGTTGTTTAAAATGTAAATCAGTAATGCCATCGTATCATTCGCTACCGGAATTACTTCGTCAATATCACTTTGTGAAATTAATGAAACCAATTTATCTCCCAAACCAACAACTAAGCTATTTATCACCAACGAGACCAGCAATAGAAAACCCATCGAAACAATCAGTGAGAAAGAAAGTAACCTGTTCGTAAGCATTTTTAGCCAGCCTTTTTTGGGCATAGCTTTTACCTTCCAAATTAGGTTTATACTATCTTGTATTTCGATAAAAATTACGGTAGCACCGATAATTAAGGTTCCAATACCGATAATTAAACCAATGGTTGATTGTCCTGACTTGTTGGCATTTTCTACAAAACCTTGTATTTGAGTTGCCGCTTCTGGCCCAACCAGGTCGGTTATCTCGTTGAAAAACTTATCACGGGTTTTCATCGCTTCACCAAAAAATAATGTGGCTGATGCAAGAATGATGATAATGAGCGGTGTAAGCGAAAATATGGTATAATAAGCCAGTGCAGCACTTAACTTCATCACTCTATCTTCTGCAAAACCCTTTCCTGCTGCAACGAGTAAATGATATAAGGCAACAAAGAAGTTTTTAATCTTAGTCAGTAATTTCATAATTGATTAAAATGGGTAACCTATACCGATGTTAAAAATTAAGTTTTGTCTGCGCCAATCTTTATTTCCGAAGGAGATATCGTCAAATACCCATCTTTGTCCTTCAGGTAAATAAGGTTTGCGAACCGGAAATGCAACATCTAAACGAACCACAAAAATAGTTGCATCAACACGTAAACCTGCACCTGTACCAACAGCTAATTCGTTTAATGTATTTTTTAGCTTAAACTCCGAACCAGGTCTTAAGGGGTCTTCCTTGCGCAACCAAACGTTTCCTGCATCGACAAATAATGCACCGTATAAAACGCTGATAAGTTTAAAGCGTAACTCTGAATTCAACATTAACTTAACGTCACCACCTTGATCTGCAAAAAGTGCATTATCGTCAACTTTAAACGTTCCAGGGCCTAATGTTCTGGCTGGAAATGCTCGAATATCGTTACTTCCGCCAGCAAAAAACTGCCTAACGAATGGGAGGGAAGTACTGTTGCCATAAGCATAACCATAACCAACGTTTAAACGGTTTGCCCAGGTTATATTTCTGGTGATTTTATAATAGTCTCTTAAATCAGCTTCTAAACGAACAAATTGAGTGAGCGCTGTGTTAAAAAGAGTTCTTTGGCCTAAATCATTTTTAGGCGTAAATAAACCCCAAACATTACCCCCGGTTTCTATACCGCCAAAGAAATAAGTGTTATTTCTTCTGTTGGTTTCCATTTGGTTGGTATAGGTGAAATTGTAATTACTACCAATAATAAACTGATTTTCTAGGGTAGCTTTTAATAGTGGATTTGAATCATACAAACTGTCCCTGGTATCATCAGATGGAAATGATGTAGAAATGTAGCTCAATGATATCGGATTCAAATTATGTTCTTTATATTGATTCTCCTTAAAATTGTAACCAAACTGACCTTTATATGCCCTTAAGGTATATTCAGAACCACGACTTAGCATTTGGTATGAAAGCGATGCAATTGTTTTCGGGATAAATGCCGTTGTACTGTTCGGTTTATAAAAGGGAACGATAAATCTCGGAAAGGTTAATTTACCTTCAGCTGTAAGTGAAAGTGAATTTCGACCAAGTGAAGTTCCTCTGGTTTGCGTTTCAAAACCACCACTTACACTTACATCCAATTGTTCTGCACCTCTAAATAGATTTCTGGTGGTTTGCGTAACCTTAACTTCAGAACCAACAAAGTTATTCGATTTACTCGTTCCGGTAACGGAGAAGGTTAACGAATTTTTCTTCAATGGAGTTAAGTAAATATTTAAATCCAGCTGATTGTTTTTAAAACTGTCTACCGGTAAAAACTCTGCCCTAACATCTTGAAAGGCATTTATGTTAACCATTCTGTTTAAAGATTGGTTATGATCTTTACGGTTATACAATTCGCCTTTTTGAAAGAAAACTAAGCGATCAAATAATCTGGGTTTGAAAGTATTTCTATCATCATAGATGTTGAAATCGTGATATTGTAGCGGTTGCAGTTTCCTAAGTGATGAATCTCTTCTTAACGAATAACTCGGATAGATATTGATATTTTTGATGGTATATGGCTTTAAACCTGCATCTGGAGCAATGTCTTTTACCTTAACGGTGATGTTTACCAGACTTTTACCAATCGTGCTATCCACTTGCATAATCAGGTAATCCGGACTGAAATAGAAATAGCCATTTTCCTTTAAGTCGTTATCAATTCTCACACGTTCATTTTTGTAAACATCCAAATCATAATAATCGCCGGTTTTTAAAAGGGTTTTATCTTTATTTTGGTTGATGATTTTTGTTAAAACGCCAGAATCAGGTGGGAAAGTTATGGTATTGATTTTGTATCTATCGCCGGTATTTGCGGTGTAAATGGCTTTTGCTTTTTTATCTTTTACAACGGTATCTCCAGTAACAACTGCTTGTAAATAACCCTCACTAATTAAATAGCTGGTTAAAACATCATTATTGTACTTTAATTTTACTTCACTTAAAAGCACAGGAGGTTCGCCTTGTCTTCTCAACCAGTTTCTAAATCCTTTAGGTTTTTTAGGTTCGCCAGCAAGATTATAAATGGCCAGTTTAAACTTAATACCCAATAAAGATTTGTTAGGGCGTGGACGAGTTTTGCTTTCTAAATCAGCTTTAACTTGTTTTTCATCTTCAATTCTCCCGGCAGAATCCGGATTAATTTTTACTTCAGCCCCGGTGTACAAGGCCTGTCCTGGTTTTAAAGATTTTGTGCTACTACAACCCGCATAAACTAAACAGGCCAGTATAAATAAAATCGGTCTAGTTAGTTTTCTCATCTTGTGCTTTCTGTTCAATGTTTCTTGTTCTTCTTACTCTTTTCTTCTGAAATATTTCTCTGAATTTATTGTAATCAACTACCAGGGTAAAACCTAATCCGGTTTCTATAATCTGGCCTTGTACAATTACATCATTCTGGTTTCTTCGGTATGCCCTTAGTCTGTATCTTCCATCGGCCGATAACGCATATTCTACATTAACGTTTCCGGCAATATCAGTCGATTTTTCTCCCGGTGCCTGCGGCCCTTCAAGTGCAAATGAACTTCCTACCGAAACCGTTAATCTATCATTTAATAGTTTTTTAGATAAGCCAACTTCCAGATCAGTTTTTTGCTGTAATGAACCTGAAGAATAATCTTCTGACGAATTCACGCCAAAGTTTAAGTCTACACCTTGAATTAAATCAGAAGTTAAATTATTCAACTGCTCGGTCAATAATTTACTTACGCTTGAACGGGCGAGGGTAGAAACGCCGCCACCACCACCGGCTAAACTTTGGAATGGATTACTGGCGATAAATCTGTTTAACGCCAGTAAAGCAAAAACTTGCTTGTTTAACTCGCTTTCATCGCGATTAACATTATTTAGTTTAGCCCTGATGTCGCCATCTATTGCACCACCTTGGTTGGCTGGTAAATCTAATTTGAATGAAATAATCGGTTTCAGTAGTTCACCTTTCATCATTAAATATACCTGGAAAGGCAATTTGTTTTTAGCCAGGTAATTATCTGGTTGATTTAATAAATCGATAGGAGCAGCCAGTACTTCATACATGGCACTTAAATTTACATTGGCGGTTGTTGGTTCGCCAGTCCATATAATTGTACTTCCTTTTACTAGTCTGAATTCTTTTTTACCCAATGGACCAACCGATAAGTTATAAGAACCATCAACAATTTCATAGCGACCAGTTAAGCTAATTTTACCACTTGGGTCGATGGTTGCGTTTAGGTTCGCATCTCCTTTTACGTTTAAAGCGTCACCATTTGATGGGTCTACAACCACATTCAGCTCCGCTTCAGGGTCAACTGTAATATTGGCAACCAAATTCATCCCTTTTACTGGCGATTTGCTAATGCTATCTACCTTTAAAGCCCTTTGTCCGTTAAATGGTGGTGCATCTGCATCAATAAACTGAACAATTCCTTCCTGGTCGATAATCGAAGGGTCATTCGCTGGTAGTGCAAAGAAAAACTTTGTTCCCTTGTTTACATTTACCGACATGTTTACATCAGGTTGATTTAAATCGCCACGAACTTTAATATTACTCGTTAAAAATACCGTTCCATAAATCATCTCATTATCAGCTGCGGTAGAATTTATTGCCCTGAAATTATTCATGTTGATATCTAAACCGAAGCGATAGTTTTTAAAATCAGTGGTGTAAACTTTCCCATTGATGGTTGCTTTTTGATTTAAAGAATCAATCAAAGTGAAATTATTAAAACTGATGCCTTCATTGGTAAACGATATTTTTTCGTTCGGCATGCGGAAGTAAGAATTTACATAAGCAACGTTAATTCCGGCATTATTGAAAGTCAAATCACCCAAAATTCTTGGAGCAGTTAAAGCGCCTTTTACAGTCAGTGCGCCCGTTAAAGTTCCCGTTCCATTTTTCAGCTGACCTTGAGATAAACTCTCAATATTTTTCATCTCGATTTTATCGATGTTAACCGTTAAATCCAGTGCGCTCTGTGGTGCGGTGTAATAGAAACCATTCACCCTTAAATCGTGCACGCCGGTTAACGCAACATTTACCTCGAAAGCATTTTCTGTGTTATTGTTTACCGCAACACGTAAAGTGCCAAGTTGGTCTTTTTGGTAGCGCAGCTGATCAATGGTAAGGTTTGCTTCAAACTTTGGTGTACTGGCTAAATCTTTAACATTTGCAGTTCCGTTCAATCTACCACCAACTAAAGTGGTATCGGTTTCAGCAAACTTGGTTAAGGTTTCCAGTTGGAAATCTTTAAACTCTACCGTTAGTGGTGCATTTGGTTGTGTTGGGTTACTGTTAATAGCTAACGACTGTCCGCTGTTGCTAATCTGAAACTGGTTAACTAATATTCCTGATGCACCAAACTGAATATAGTTGTCTTGTGAAACGACCCACTTTTCGTAATCGAGCAACAGCTTTTCAGGGTCTAAGCTAAACTTAAAGTCTTTGTTTATCGATTGGAAATTACCACCAATTACGTACTTATTTTTAAGTTGCCTATCGCGAAGAAAAATATTTACACCTAGAATGTTGTTTGCTGCATCGCCACTAATTTCGGTATTAAATAATGCAATTGAAGGACTCTGTAAATGCTTTACGGTTAAGCCATAGTCGAGTTTATTATTATCATTGTTGATGTTTAAAACAGTCGTGTCAACTTTAAAATCGCCGTAAACAATTTGTGGGAAATTACCTTTGATTTGCAAACTATCTTTTTGCGTATCAATCAATCCATAAAATTGAGAGGATTTAAATACCGTTAACTCTGGTACGAATTGTTTGAGCAATTTAGAATCATATACCTGAACAAAGAAACGCATGCGTTGGTCTGGAATTTTCGTAACCTCACCAAAAGCATAATATTTATTTATTTCGTTGATGAAAGCGCTACCAATTTTTGTTAATTGATATTTACCATCAACTTTTGCCGATAGGATTTCTGATTTTAAGGTTAATTCATTTTCTGTGGCGGTAGATTTTGCTTTAACAGATATCGTATCAACAGCGATTCTTTGCGCATCTTTTACAACTTGTAAACCAGTAATATCAACCGTTCCGTTCAAATAATCTGCATCGGCAGTTGCTAAATCTACTTTAACCAAACCAGCAGCACTCAAAACAGTCGGACTAAAATTCAGTGCTTGTAAATTAACTTGCTTTAAATTCAAATCAGCCTTTACTGATGGATATTTGCCAGCTAAACTAACTTTTGCATCCAATGCGAAATTGGCATTACTATCGGGCATATTGCTTTTTATGGCTACATTTTGGTTGGCATAAGTACCCGATAAATTCAGGTTTCTGTAGGTATATTTATTGTAGTAAGCACTTAAAACACGGGCATTAAATTTTGCATTAATTTTCTTCGGGTCTAAACCTGCTCCGGCAACATTCGCTTTAACTGAAACGCGACCAAGTTTTGGCTGCATTTTAAGTAACCGACCAACATTAAAATTATTTAAACTAACATCTGCCTTATAACTTTCGCGGCCTTTTGGTCCTTTCATTCCGGCAACCAAAACTGCGCCACCCATATCCGTCTGGATATTCATATTGGTGTTGAAATCCGTCATCGAGCCCTTAAAATTTCCTTTTGCGTTAATCACGTTAGGCAATTCTATTGAAGGTGGGAGTGATTTTTTCGGAACTGCAACCAAGATGTCGCTTTTAGTAACGTAAAGTTTTTTAATGTTTAAATCGAGAAAGGTTTTGTTAATGTCTGGTAAACCTTTAGCCGTTCCGCTAATGTCGATTTGAGTGTTTCTTAATCCATTGATTTGCAACCTTGGAATATTCAGATTGTTTAAATAGCCATTAACTTCGGCATTCAGTTTTATCTTTTCATTGCGATAATTGGCTGGAATTGCATCACTAAAATATCCTGCATCTTTTAAACCAATGGTTGTATTTTTAAATGCTAGGTTCAATTTAACCTTTTCAGGATGTTTGGTTAAATCATCCATTGAAGTAAAATTCAACTCTGTCGCATTTTCGATATTTGTATTAGGTGTTTTTAAAACGAAATTACTCAGCTTAATTTGTTTATCGTTGTAGATTGCGTTTCCTTTCAACTCGTTTAAGGCAAAACCGCTTTTTTCTTTTAATGAACCATTTTTAACATTAGCAGTTATTCCATCGGCGCTGTAATTTACATCGCTTGCGCCAAATGCCAGACCTGTAATTTTTAGGTGGTTAAAATCCATGCCTTTTGCAGCAGGTTTTGCGCCCAGATTGTCGAATTGCAGGTTGTTTTCTGCAAGGCTGATATTTTTGATAATCAAACCCAGAGGCGATTTTTCAGGAACAACAGTATCTTTAACTTTCTTCAAATCATTACTTGGCGCAGGCTTAAACGCGAAAATGATATTCGATTTATTCAATCTCGCATCATCAACAGAATATTTGCTGTTCGTTAAATCAACTTTCAGATTCACCAAACCTAAATCATTAACATCAGCAATTGCCTTTGTTGTCGAAATTTGGTCGTCATAATTTACTTTTACATTCGAGAAAGCGAAGTTTTCTACTTCAATTAGGGGAAGTTTTCCTTGCTCTTTTTCGGCACTATCTACCGTGTTGGTAATGTGCTGAACTAATTTTACTAGTGGTTTTTGCTGTAAGTATTTGAGGGAAGTATTGTTAAGTGTTAAATCTTTAATTACGTAGTGCTGGTTTTCTAAATCAAATGTTTTCAGTTTAGTTTTAAAAGCACCCAAATAAAGTTTAACATCATTTCCGGCAACATCATCTCGATATGTTAAGCCAATATCCTCGAAAGACACCTTATCAACAGAAAACTTTAAGGCAGAGGTCGTATCCTTATCAACCTTTTCTTCGGGTTTTTTCTGGTCGCTCATAAAGGCATCCACCAAAAAAGAAAAGTTAAAAGTAGTATCCGGACTTATCCTTTTAACGTTGGCCCGTATATTTTTTAGTTCAATATTGTTAACCTCAACTGTGTTTTTTAAAAGTTTAAAAAGGCTAATATCAACGGCTAATCTTTCTGCATAAAGAAGCGTGTCTTTGTTTAAATCTTCAATATAAAATTTATTTAAAACAACATCTTTCGGTAAGGCTATTTTAATGCTTTCAAGCCTTACCTCTGTTTTAGTTTTGCCTTTAAGGTAGTTTATGGCTTTATCTTTTACAAAATTTTGTACCGCCGGAATGTTTAAGGATAGGGCCAAAGCAACCACCAAAATTATAACCGATGCGATAATCCATAATAATATTTTGAGACTTTTACGTACGTATTTATTCAAAGCGGAGAATGTTTGGTGTTTGTGAAATGCCAAAAACGTGCCATGAAAAATTAATTTCAACGCACATTTTATAATTAATACAAAAAATACCCTAAATTGTTCGCCCGTTGTAAAAATTTAACACAGCGGTTTTGTAAACGATTAAAAATGAAATCGATAAATCTTAATATAACTTTTGAGCAATACGCTGGCGTTGAGGAATTAACTAAAAACGACCAGGAACTTTGCGCACTATCTGAGCAAGCATTAAAAACTTCCTATTCGCCATATTCTAAATTTAAAGTAGGTACTGCCATACGTTTAGCCGATGGTAAAATTGTTCAAGGTAGCAATCAAGAAAACTTGGCTTATCCATCAGGTTTGTGTGCAGAGCGTGTCGCACTTTTTTCAATTGGCTCAACTTATCCTGATGCTATAATCGAAAGCATGGCCATTACTGCCCAAACCGATGCTTTTGAAATCATAAAACCAGTAACTTCTTGCGGCGGTTGCTTGCAGGTAATGGCCGAATTTGAAAGAAAGCAAAAATCGCCAATTTCCGTGATTTTTTATTGCCTAAACGGTGAGGTTTTAAAAGTGCACAGCGTTAAAGATTTACTGCCTTTCGGTTTTGTGGAGGATAGATTGAGTTCGAAAGCTTAGTTTTTGGAAATGTATGGTTCTGCAGCTTTTCGGTAACTGTAGTCCCGCTAACGCTGCAAGTCCTCGCTCATGCTTCGCTGTAGGCTTTACGCTAATATCAGGTTTAATAATTATGTTTAATGCTTTTGGGTGGGTTTAACCAACCCCTCGCCCCTACTAAATTAGGAGGGAAGTAGTTTCTGCTATAGCAGGATTTTATTTCCTTTTATGGGGTGATTGCTGTAAACCCAAAGCCGTTCAAATTACCACAAGTAAAAAATATTATCACAGTCCAACTCCCCTCCTTATTTTCAAGGAGGGGCAAGGGGTGGTTTTTTAGCCACAAGCACTTCCTTTTGTAATTAAACCCGATTGAAGTGAAAATCCTTTTTGCTTGAAAACTTACGAAGTTTCATAGAATCATCGGGAAAGAACTTCGTAAGTTTAGCAAAAAGATTGTAACGGAAAGCGGGAACAAAATAACCGAAGCACTACTTTAATTGCTTTTCAACAAAAAGACCAAACCTGACTTTCGATTGTGAATAACCAATATTTAACCGTGTTATCCTTTTTATTATATTTACGGCTGCCAATTTCTGTAAATAAATGAGTGAAGAATTAGACCCTAAATTAAACGAAGAACATAAACATACCATAACGCCAATTAACGGTTTGTACGAAAATTGGTTTCTTGATTACGCATCTTATGTAATTCTGGATAGGGCCGTTCCACACATTAACGATGGTTTAAAGCCTGTACAGCGACGCATTATGCACTCGCTAAAGGAAATGGACGATGGACGTTTCAATAAAGCAGCCAACGTGATTGGAAATACCATGAAATACCACCCACATGGCGATGCATCTATTGGCGATGCAATGGTACAAATTGGACAGAAAGATTTACTGATTGATATGCAGGGAAACTGGGGCGACCCGGTAACCGGCGATAGCGCTGCCGCTCCTCGTTACATCGAAGCCCGACTATCGAAATTTGCGAACGAAGTTGTTTTTAATCCCGATACTACAGAATGGCAGTTAAGTTATGATGGACGTAATAACGAGCCGATAACTTTACCCGTAAAATTCCCTTTATTACTTGCTCAAGGTGCAGAAGGGATTGCTGTTGGTTTGGCTACCAAGGTTATGCCACACAATTTTATCGAATTAATTGATGCTTCAATTGAATCGTTAAAGGGTGTTCGCCCGAATATTTTTCCTGATTTTTTTACAGGCGGAATGGCCGATTTTTCGAATTATAACGAAGGCCAGCGTGGTGGTAAAATTCGTGTTCGTGCAAAAATTACAGAGAAGGACAAGAAAACCTTAGTTATTACCGAAGTTCCGTTTAGTACCACAACTGGTTCGGTTATCGATAGTATTTTATCTGCCAATGACAAGGGTAAGATTAAAATTAAAAAGATTGAAGATAATACCGCGGCAAATGTTGAAATTGTAGTGCATTTAGCGCCCGGAATTTCGCCCGATGTAACTATCGATGCACTCTATGCTTTTACCGCTTGCGAGGTATCTATTTCACCAAATACTTGTATCATCAACAATGATAAGCCACACTTTATGAGTGTGAACGATATCTTAATTGAAAATACAAAACATACAAAAAGCTTACTTAAGCAAGAACTGGAAATTCGTTTGCACGAGTTGCAAGAGAAGATTTTCTTCAGTTCCTTGTTAAAAATATTTATTCAGGAAGGCATGTATAAAAATCCTGAATATGAAAACTCTGCAAATTTTGACACAGTTGTGGAGGTTTTACATTTATTGTTCGACCCATTTAAGCCATCGCTTTATCGCGAAATTTTACCAGAGGATTTCAAGAAACTGATTGATAAGCCGATGAGTAGCATCACCAGGTTTGATGTTAAAAAGGCCGATGAACAGATGAAAAATCTGGAAGATGAAATTAAGGTGGTGAAAAACCATTTAAAACATCTTACGGATTATGCAATTGCCTGGTTTCAGAAACTTAAAGATAAATATGGCAAAGGCAGAGAACGTAAAACCGAAATCCGTTTATTTGATAGGGTAGAGGCAGCAAAAGTTGCACTTGCCAACATTAAATTATATATGAACCGTGAAGATGGCTTCATAGGTTCGGGTTTACGTAAGGATGAATTTGTTGCCGATTGCTCTGATATTGATGAAATTATTGTTTTCCGTGAGGATGGAAAATGCATCATTACAAAAGTGGCCGATAAAACTTTTGTGGGTAAGGGCATAATCCACGCTCAGGTGTTTAAGAAAAACGATGAGCGTACAGTTTACAATATGATTTATAAAGATGGTTCGAGTGGAACATCTTACATAAAACGTTTTTCGGTTGTGGGCGTAACCCGCGACAAGGAATACGATTTAACAAAGGGCACCAAAGGCTCGAAGGTTATATATTTTACGGCCAATCCAAATGGCGAAGCTGAAGTAATTAATGTTGCTTTAAAGCCGCATTCAAAGTTGCGTAAACTGCAGTTCGACCAGGATTTTGCCGAAGTTGCAATTAAAGGTCGTGGCTCTCAGGGAAACATCATTTCGAAATATCCGGTTAAGAAAATCATCCTTAAAAGCAAAGGTGTTTCTACCTTATCAGGATTAAAAATTTGGTATGATGATTTACTGAAACGATTAAATGTTGATGGCAGAGGTAAGTATTTGGGCGAATTTGATGGCGATGATAGAATTTTACAAGTTCATAAAGATGGTTCATATGAGCTGAGTTCTTTCGAATTAAGCAATCACTTTGATGATGATTTAATTTTAATTGAAAAGTTTGAACCCGATACTGTTTTCGCAGCCATACATTTCGATGGTAAAGCACAAAACTATTTCGTAAAACGTTTCGTTTTTGAGTTACAGTCTGTTGGTAAAAAAGTGCCATTCATTAGCGAAGAGCCAAAATCTAGGTTACTGTTTTTAACTTCAAATCCATTGGCAAAAATTGTGGTTGATGTTTTAAAAGGCAAAACCCAGATTCCGGAAACTTTAGATTTATTGCTGGCTGAATTAATCGATATTAAAGGTTTGAAAGCAAATGGAAATCGTTTATCGCCGCATGATGTTCAGAAAGTTGTTTTGGATGAACCTGTTATTGAAGTTGAGGAAAATGAGGATGAGGAACCTGAAAATAATGATGGAGAAACAGATTCGTCTGAAGTTGTTGAAGAAGTTGTAGTTGAAGAATCTGATGCAGTTGTAGATGAGGTTGTAGAAAAACCAGTGGTTGAGCAGTCAAAGCCGAAATTTGAAAGCAAACCTGTAGTGAAGGAAGAAAAGGAACCCGTTGCAGAAACGCCCAAGAGCGAAGAAAAGCCTATTGTAGAGGTAAAACCAATAGCAGCTGAAAAACCAGTTCTTAAACCCGAACCAGCTAAAAAGGAAGTGCCAACACCAGAAGAAAAACCAAAAGAAGAAGCTAAACCTACAAAAAAAGTGGATTTCGAAATTACCAATCCGGATGATATCGATATTGACGATAAAGGTCAGCTAGGTTTGTTTTAAAAAGATATATTATTTAATAGTGGAGCAATTTTACAAGCATTATTGCTCCACTTTAATTTACAATCAATTAAGCTTTTGTAGAAATAATATATTGAGGATAAATAAAAATTACAGTTTAATTCCGCAAAATTTCCTTATCTTCATTAAGCTTCAATCTTCAGCCTGCTCGAGGCATCATTTAGAATTTCTTTCATAAGTTTGGATTAACCTTACAGCGAGGTTATAGCGACCTTTTAGCGACCTTATAGCGACATATCGTCTATCCGAATCCGACTCTATACCGCAAATGCTTCGATACCAGTTAAGCCTTTTGTTAATCAGAACATGAAAGCCGTTTCTCTATTATACTTCAATCGAATAAAAAAATAAATCTTTCAATTTAAAGACTATATTTGCCCTACTCAAAAGGGGTGCTTTTTGCATATGCAGTTTCTGCTGCTGAGCAAAAGGCTGAGATTACACCCATTGATTTGAAACAACCAAATCATATTATACAATTTTCAAATGTTTGAGAATTGAATTTTGATTATTGGAGTTTTTTAAATCATGCACCTGATTCGGATAATGCCGACGTAGGGAAGAGGTTACTTACAATACTGTTTCGCCCCTGAAAGCAGTCTGCAATTATTTTATTTATTTAAAGATTTTTTGTCGGCACATCTACTGTCAAAAATCGAAAAAGCAATTTATTGTAAATGAATTTTCAGGATTGGTTTAAGCTTTTTGCAGAGCAGATAGCAAACACTTCAATAATTGAGTGGTTGGCAGTTGGCTTCGGCGTTTCAGAAGTATTACTAGCCAAGAAAAATAACATCTGGTTGTATCCAACAGGCATAATTTCAATTTTATTGTCCATGTTCCTCTTGTTAAACGTAAAACTTTATGCAGAAATGCTATTAAGCATATACTATCTGGTGATGAGTGTATATGGCTGGGTTATCTGGAAAAAGCGGAAGGAAGATGGCGAAAACCAAGTTTCCTGGAGTTCAAATAAAGATTTAACCATCGCTGTTTTAATATCTACAATTGGTTTTGTTGTATTCTATTTTGCTTTGCGAAATCATACAGATTCTGATGTGCCAATTTTAGATGCTTTTGTTTCTGCAACCGCCTGGGCTGGAATGTGGCTTCTGGCCAAAAGGAAAATAGAAAACTGGATTTTTCTGAACATTTCCAATATTGTTGCCATCCCATTGTTGTTTCATAAAAAACTTCCGTTGATGGCTTGTTTAACAACTTTTCTGTTCGTTGTCGCCATATTTGGCTTTCTCGATTGGAAAAAAATCATCAATAAAAACAGACTAAAATTCGCTGCATAAATGGAAACATTAACATCAACAGACTGGCAAAAAACGGTTGCAGCCTTTGCAGCTCAATCAGAAAAATTAGGCGAATTACATCCTGAAATTTTGGAGCTTGCCTACCAGGAAGATTGGTTTAAATTATTTGTTCCGGCAGTTTACGGTGGCCCAGGTAAAAAACTTCCTGAAATATTAAAGTTGGAAGAACAGCTTGCCTACGCCGATGGAAGTTTGGGTTGGACGGTTACATTATGTGCTGGGGCAGCTTGGTTTGCAGGCTTTTTAAACCCTGAATTGGCACAAGAAATTTTCGCTGATAGAAGTGTTTGTTTTGCCGGTAGCGGGGCCATTGGTGGTATAGCAATAAAAACAGCTAATGGTTATCAAATCAATGGCCATTGGAAATATGCAAGTGGAGCTTTACATGCAACAATCTTTACCGCAAATTGCTTTATTAAAAATATTGATGGTTCTGATATTTTAGATGAAGATGGAAATCCAAAAGTTTTATCATTTATTCTGAAAAAAGAAGAGGTTGAAATTCTTTCGGGTTGGTCTTACTTTGGTTTGGTTGCAACGGGCAGTCATGCTTTTGAAGTGAAGGATTTACAGGTGCCGCTCAACCGAACTTTTAAAATCAATAATAATATTAATGTAGCAGATGATGGATTTGATTATCCTTTTCTACAACTTGCAGAAACTACGCTTGTGGTTAATACTTTAGGAATGACTAGGCATTTTATTGATTTAGTTGAAGAAGCTTTTCTATCTCGTAGTGGCTTAAAAAGATATTCAGAAGCACAGATTTCGCACTTTAAATCAGAATTAAATAAATGTAAGGATGATGTGGAATTACTTCGCAACAGTTTTTATAAAACTTTTGATGAATCTTGGATCCAATTGGGAAGTAGCAAAACTATAGGAGATGAGTTATTAAAACAATTAAGTTTAGTAAGTAGAAAACTTGCGCACACTTGCTGGGAAGTTACTGGAAAATTATACCCATACGCAGGCTTGGAAGCCGCGAAAACAGAAACAGAAATTAACCGGGTTTGGAGAGATATTCATACCGCTAGTCAACACGCACTTCTTACTTTTATCGATTAGCGTGAATTAAATGAGGTTTTACATGTTGTGTAAACTCTGCAAGCAATTTGTCCAGTTTCGGTTGGATAACAAAGGCGCAATAGGGCTTACCTGCATTTTTAATAAAATAATCCTGATGATAATCTTCAGCCTCATAAAAATCTGACACTGGCGACAGTTCGGTTATTATTGGCTTTTTATAGATCTGCTCATTTGATAACTTTTCTATCATTTCTTCCGCAAGTAGTTTTTGTACATTATTATGATAAAAAATTACAGAACGGTATTGTGAGCCGATATCATTCCCTTGTCTGTTGAGTGAGGTTGGCTTATGCGATTTGAAAAAAACCAAAAGTAATTCGCTGTAAGAAATTATATCTTCATCAAACTCAACCTGAACAACTTCGGCATGTCCGGTATCACCATTAGAAATTTCCATATAAGTTGGGTGCTTCAAAGTACCCCCCATGTAACCCGAAACTACACGCTCTACACCGTTTAAAACTTGAAATACAGCTTCTGTACACCAAAAGCACCCTCCGCCAAATGTTGCTGTTTGCATAATCTATAAACGCAATGCAGTGAGAAATGGTTTTCTTTGTTAAATGAAAATGCCTTACAAGTTAGTTGTAAGGCATCTTATTTAAATTTTTCGCGACTTCATCTTTTTCAATTCCTCCTGAAGATGTCTTGTGTCATGGTTTTCAGATTTTGACTTCTCAATAGCTATTTGTTGATTTTTTACAGCTTCTTCATAATATTCTAATCTGTATAAAATATGAGCCAAAGTATCATAATAGCCGCTTATTGGATTAAGTTCTATTGAACGTCTACTCCAAATCATTGCTTTGGTTAAATGATTAATGTTTTTTGTTCCAGTTTCATAGAACTTATATGCCGCATTATTTAGTTCATTTGCATAATTACTTGATACCGGACCAACGGATATGAAGGATTGGGTTACCGCAGTGGCACCTCTTGCTTTCATAATGCTATCCATTTTCTCTTTGGAAACGATTTTTTGACTTGAAACACCAGGTATTCCCCGTTGTTCCATTGCCTTACGATCTGCAGCTTCTGTTTTTCTAATGCTGTCAGCACTTAATCGCATGTAATAGTTGTCATAATGATATGTAGCCGTTTGGAGATACCTTGTTGTATCTTTTACAGCAAGGTAATAACGCATCATTTGCGTATCATAACCTTTCTGAGCTTTTAAATAATCATTATTCCAGGTGCTTCTAATAAAGTTGGCTGCAGATTGAGCCTTTACAATATTTTTAGCTTTAATAGCATCATTCATGGTATTATTAATCATGAAATTATTAAAGTTAACGCGTCTTTGTATCGGTTCTTTCTTATAAATACTGTCAATTATTTTTCTATTGGTAAAAGCATATTTGTAAGCATTACTATCGGTGTGCGGACCAGCTTCAAGGATATATAAAACAGTTTGGTAATCATTGAAATCTCCAATTTTTAAATTCTGCACATAAGCTTCTATTAATTCTGCATTGTTGTTTATACCGATTTTTTTTCTGGCATCTATTAATTTCTTTAACAACTGAACGTCATTTTTATTTGCAAGGTATTCTTGCTCAATTTCCGAAACAGGTTTTTCTTTCCACGCGTTTAAAGCATTGTCTATCATTAAAGTATATCTACTTTTCATTGGAGAATTTCCAAAGTCTTTAAAAAATACCTCCTTATTTTTGCGAAGAAAAATATATGCAGGGAAAGTATTAATTGCAGACTTAGATAAAATATTTCTGATAGAAGTATCTGTCATAATAGTTTTATACACTATAAAATTTTCATTAATTCTTTTAACAATTTCATCATCATCAAATGCAGAGCTAAAGTCTATTTTAGTTCCATTGGGCACTTGTGGCGCTGTCACATTAGGTACTGAAACAATTAGAATAACAGGTTTATCCTTTTTTATGGATTGCTCGAAAGCCTTTGTTAAAGAAGATTGTGTACTTAATTTTTGAGCAAAGCAATTTACTGTAAATAGAATTACAATAATTAAGGTAGATAAGAAGTTTTTCATGAGAGGTTTAAGATTTTGATTAACAGATAAAAAGCCTGCGTTTTAAGCGCAGGCTTTAATATTACTGGTATTGAATATAAATCGGTTTTGGGTTAAGTTTTAAAAGCTCTTCTGGAGTCATTAACCTGTTTGGAGCTTTTTTCAAATCATTCTTATAAAATATTTTAAAGCCCGTAAACTGAACGGGTTCTGAGAAAATAAAGTGTCTGTAAGTTCCTTTTTTCAATTCTGGTTCGCCCCATCCATCCATGTGCATAACAACCTGTACTTCCGGACGAAGTTTTATGTTTTGCGAGTTGGTTACCATTTTCTTCGTAAAACGATGTAGTACAAAAACCTTTGGAGGAAGGTTATGCTTTTTAACAATATCAGCTAAATAGCCAGTAACATAATTTATATCTGCAGCATCATATGTGCCGATTTTCTTTCCTGGTAACGAACCATCTTTCATAGAAAATTCAGGGTCGATACCTAGGTGTACGTAAGGCAATTCCAAGTATTTCTCAATATGAGGCAATTCAGCTTTGATTGTGCTTAACGCTACCTGTAAATCTAAAAACACAATTGTATTAGGTTGCATTTTAGAGATTTTTAAAACAGAATCAATCTGCTTGTTTCCCATGCGATTGATATACTTTCCATCTTTGCCCGGTGTTCCGCTTGCTACTGCAGCAATGTAATGTAAACCAGGTTGCACAGGAGTTGTAGGATCTGCTTTTTCCCAATGTTTAACCTCCGCATTTAAGCGTTGCCACATTTCTTTTGGCGCGTACTCGCCAAGGGCACCCATTTTTTTTGAATGCAAATTGCCATAGTAAACCACAATTCTTTTGAAAGGCAAAATTGCGCCGGCCAATGGGTAAGGTTGATTTTTTACTGGCCATTTGCCACTTGTATCTGTAATTGATAATTTTTTAACTAATGAATCGTAAAGTTTCGGATCAACCGGTTTCATTACGTTTTCAACTGAATCGGCTTTTTTCTTGGTTGTATCAGAAGATAATATTTTACCAATGCCACCGCCTTTGCCATCAGAATTGCAATTGGCAAATAAGCTTATTGCAGCAAAACCCAGTACGATTGTACCGGTTAATTTTGGAAATTTCATAGATATATTTTAGGTTAAATTTTAGACAGTTTTTCCGAATCTGTTTGGGATGAAATTATAACGAAATGTTGAGCGTTCAAAATAAAATAATTAACATTTACACATTGCAGAATTTACCGAAAACGCCAAGTGGTAATTTTACGCCTTCTGTAGCTTGCAAGTATAATTCGCCAGTTTCAAGATTCTTTACTGATGGGAACGATGTTCTGATCAGGTTCTCTACAATTACTGAAGAAAATCCAAGAGAATATGTATTTAGGATTAAGAAATGCTCTTTTTCATCAAGAAGTTGTACCACATCCTGCATCATTTCCTGTATATGATCTTCTAGTTTCCACTTCTCTCCATTTGGTCCATGACCATAAGCAGGTGGATCTAAAATGATTCCATTATATTTTTTACCTCTTTTAAGCTCTTTCTTCACAAATTTTAGCGCATCTTCAACCATCCAGCGGGTGTTTTTTAAGCCTGAAAGTTCTTGATTTTCATTAGCCCAGGTTACCACTTGCTTAATAGAATCTACGTGAGTGGTTTCTGCACCAGCCGAATTTGCAATTAAAGATGCCGCACCTGTGTAAGCAAAAAGATTTAACACTTTAGGTTGAGGCGTTTTAAATTTTTTGATTGATGATGAAATGTAATCCCAATTTACAGCTTGCTCAGGGAAAACTCCAACATGTTTAAATGAGGTTAAGCCTAAACGAAGTTTAATGGCAACCTCATTATTTTTGTATTCAACATGCCATCTATCTGGTATGTTTTGATTTTTCTTAACCCATTCTCCGGAAGTTGCCGAACGACCTCGGAAAGTTATATTCGCCCTTTTTTTCCATTCCTGTTCAGATAAAGTTTTTTTCCAAACCGCCTGTGGTTCCGGACGAATTAAAATTGCGGTACCAAAACGCTCTAATTTTTCAAAATCCCCGCAATCAATCAGTTCATAATCTTTCCAGTGGGTTGGGGCAAGTAATTGTATCATGTGTTTAAAATAACTTTAATTTTGGGTAATTTATGATGTGTTGATCATCGGTTATTAATGTCAAATCGTTAGCTAATGCTTGCGAAATAATCATTCTATCAAAAGGATCTTTGTGGATTAACGGAAGAGTGAGGTACTTGTCAAAATGTGATTGCTGTAAATCTAATACGGTAATATTAAAGCTTGCAATTACATCATACATTTCTTGAATATTTCTTGTGACGAATAATTTTCCGATATTAACCTTGATCACAATTTCCCAAATACTAGCAATACTTATAAAAATTTTATTGTCTTTATTTTCCAATGCTTTAAGATGCAGATTATTAACATTTTCTTCTCTATTAATTAGAGATATGAAAATGTGTGTATCAATCAAATACTGCATTACAAGTAATCTTTAAGATCTTCTAACGGTTCATTAAAATCTTTAGGGATAATAAATAGACCTTTTGCAGCACCATACAAACCTTTAGGTTCTTCAACTAAATTATTCTCTTGAGAAACTTTTGTAGAATGTTTGGCATGTTTGGCTTTCAAAAAATCAATAAAATCTTCAACCTCATTTACCATATTTTTAGGTAGGCTTTCTAATTTATCGATGATATTTTTTGTTGCCGCTGTCATAATCAAATATAAGAATTTTCTTAAAACTTATCTTTTGCAGCTTTCATAAAGCGGCTAGCGAAAACGAAGTCGTTAAGTTCTTTAATATCGGTATGGGCGATTTCTTTATTGCTGCCTTCCCAGAATTTTTTTCCTTCATGCAAGAATAAAATATAATCTCCAATACCCATTACTGAGTTCATGTCGTGAGTTACTACAATTGTAGTGGTTTTAAATTCTTCAGTTAATTCCTGAATTAATTCATCAATTACAATTGAAGTTTTTGGATCTAAACCAGAGTTGGGTTCATCACAAAATAAATATTTTGGATTCATTGAAATTGCCCTGGCAATACCAACACGTTTTTTCATACCTCCAGATAATTCAGACGGGAATAATTTATTTTTACCGGCTAAATTAACACGCTCTAAACAAAAATTAACCCTGTCAATTTTTTCATTTCGAGTTTGGTCGGTAAACATATTTAACGGGAACATAATATTATCTTCTACCGTCATACTATCAAAAAGAGCCGAACCTTGAAAAAGCATACCAATTTCTTTACGAACATCAATACGTTGTTCATAAGTCATTGGTGTAAAATCACGCCCATCGTATAAAACAGAGCCCGAATCTGGCTGATGCAAACCAACCATACATTTTAGTAGGGTTGTTTTACCCGAACCCGAACCTCCGATAATCAGATTGGTTACACCTTCTTCAAACTTTCCGGAAATGCCTTTTAAAACGTCATTCCCAGAGAATGATTTGTATATATCTTTAATTTCAATCATTACAATAATAATTGGGTTACTAAATAATCGCAAACAAGAATAGAAATACAGCTAATTACAACGGCTCTCGTACTGGCCTGCGAAACTTCTAAAGCACCACCACGAACGTAAAAACCTTCGTAAGCCGGAACCGATGTAATGATGAAGCCAAAAACAAACGCCTTAACCAAAGCCACAACTATTGTGTAAGGATTAAAATCAGTAGTAATACCTTGAATATACTCAGCAGGAGTTACCGCACCTGAAATAGAACCACCAATATAACCACCAGAAATGCTTAAAAACATTGAAATGATAACCAACATAGGTACCATAGTTATGCCCGAAATAATTTTCGGCAGAATTAAATAGCCGGGCGCATTAATACCCATTATTTCCAGGGCATCGATTTGCTCAGTAACCCTCATCGAGCCAATTTCTGAAGAAATTGCAGAGCCGATTTTGCCTGCCAAAACAATTGCACTAATAGTTGGGCTAAGCTCTAAAATACTCGAATCTCGGTTTACAGAACCAATAATTGTTTTGGGGATAAAGTCACTCACCAACTGGAAAGCAATCTGCAAAGTCATTACCGCACCAATAAAAGTAGAGATGATTGCAATTAAGCCAAGTGAGCCAACGCCCACATAATCCATCTGTTTTGCTATTTCCTTAA
This sequence comes from Pedobacter aquatilis, assembly GCF_032678425.1. Classification (GTDB taxonomy): domain Bacteria; phylum Bacteroidota; class Bacteroidia; order Sphingobacteriales; family Sphingobacteriaceae; genus Pedobacter; species Pedobacter aquatilis_B. The sequence continues at coordinate 123,875 of NZ_JAVTSG010000002.1, forward strand.
AGTATATCTTCAGTTTCTCCGGCTTTCTGAATACAGATTTGAGTAGCAGTATGTACCTGCCGAAATTGGTAAAATTCATCCCGTATGTATTGCTTAATTTAAATGTACATTATATAATACTACAAAGAAACGATAAAAAAGTTGTAGCCCTTTGTTAATTACAAAAATATTCGTGGTTTTGAATATAAATATGGTTTTTTGCTTACAAAAATTAAACCACAATACATGAAAGCTTTAATAACTGGTGCAACAAAAGGAATTGGTAGAGCCATTGCGATTAAATTATGGCAAAATGGATATGATTTAGCACTTATTGCCAGAAACAAAATCGAACTGGAAAGTTTTAGAGATGAACTAGTTGTAGAGGGCAGAACAATTTTAATTTACCCTGTAGATTGTGCTGATAAAGAGCAGGTCTATTCTTTTTTAAACAAAGTTGATGATGAATTTGGTTTTGTTGATGTTTTGGTTAATAATGTTGGAACATTTTTACCAGGCAGCTTGCTCGATGAAGAAGATGAAGCGTTCGAAAAGCAACAGCAGCTAAATGTAAATTCCAGCTATTACATCAGTAAGTTTTTTGCAAAAAATATGCGTTCTGCAAAGCGTGGACACATATTTAACATTTGTTCGGTGGCTAGTAAAGCGCCAGTAAAAAATGCTGGAAGTTATAGTGTAACAAAAGCAGCGATATTAAGTCTTAATAATGTATTGCGGCAAGAGTTAGCACCATACAACGTAAAGGTTACTGCTTTTTTGCCGGGTTCAACAAAAACCTCATCCTGGGATGGTACAACAATTCCGAATGAAAAATTTGTACAGCCCGAAGATATTGCAGAAACGCTGTTTACCATTTTAAACTTAAGTAAAGGGGTAAACGTTGATGAAGTTCTAATTACTCCGCTCGATTTTTAAACACAAAATGAACAACGTTATGGAAAAGAAGCTTTTTAGAAACGAACACGATAAAATGATTGCTGGTGTAGCTTCGGGCCTTGCAGAATATATGCAAGTTGAAGTAACCATAGTCAGGCTGTTATTTGCCTTATCTGCAATCTTTTTTGCAGGCGGCGGACTTATCGCTTACGTAGTAATGTGGATAATTGTTCCGGTTAATAATGACCCGGCTGCAAAATTTTCGAAGTTTAACGATTATTTTAAAAATAATCCAAACACACCGCCATTTGGCAATGGTGGGCAATATACTGGTCCGGTAGGTTCTGGCAATACAAATTGGAACCAGCCCTTAAGCGATACTCAGAAAGTACCGTTTGAGAGTCACGCAGATTTTAGTAAATACAATAAACCAAATGATACAGGACGAACAATTGGTGGCTTGGTTTTACTTGTAATCGGCTGTTTCTTTTTGATGAGAGAACTTGATTTTATCCCGGATTGGTTCCGTTTCAGGAATTTTTGGCCGGTTATTTTTATTGTATTAGGCATTAGCATCATCGCGAAAGCCAAAAGAAAAAATGAATGGGCAGCATTTCAAAATCAACAATCGGCGGCTACTGAGCCAAAAACTGAACCCATTACAGATGCGATTATAGTGGAAGAAACGGAAAAACCAAAAGACGATAACAATTCAAATCCTGTTAACCCTCAAGTATAAATATTATGAAATTAGATAGATTAATTTGGGGTATTTTACTGCTTTTTATAGGTGGTGTACTCTTGCTGGAAAACTTTAATGTAATCACTTTTTACTGGCGTAACGTATGGCATTTCTGGCCTGTGTTTTTAATCATAGCTGGTTTAAACATACTTTTTAATAAAAATAATACCCAAACCGGAAGCATCATTTCGATAGGTGTATTGGTTGTTACACTTGCCTTTCTATTTGTAAAAGGGCAGCAACAGCCTGATAGAAGTTCTTGGTGGGGGCATAAATTTAAAAACGATGTTGATGTTAACATTGATGATGATAACGACGACAATGATGATGAAGACACCGCAAGTAATCGTTTAAATTTTTCTGAAACTTTCAATGCCACTGATAGTGCTAAGAAAACTGTTTTAAATATTTCTGGTGGAGGAATTTCTTTCAATCTGGATGGCGAAACATCACAATTGATTAATGCTGAGGTGAAAAAGAAAAGACGTAGCAATTTCTCTTTGGTAAAACAATTAACAGATTCTGCAGTGATTTTAAACTTCAAAATGGAAGGTAAAACCAGCAAATGGAATTTTGGCGATGGCGGTAATGATGTTGATTTCAAATTAAATAAAGCCCCAAACTGGGATATAAATATGAAATTAGGTGCTGGAGAAGCAGATTTCGATTTCGAAAAATATAAAGTAAGGTCTTTCCGCTTTGATGGTGGTGCAGCCTCATTAGATATCAAAATCGGTGACTTATTGCCAATTACAGATGTTGTAGTAAAATCTGGCGTGGCTGATGTGAAAATTAAAATCCCTACAAATTCTGGCTGCCGTATAAAAACAAAAACGGGCCTGTCGGCAAAAGATTTTTCTGGTTTTGAGAAATTAAGTGATGGCGTTTACGAAACTGCGAATTACAAAACATCAACCAAAAAAATATTTATCAATTTAGATGGTGGTTTAAGTAATTTTGAAGTATCAAGGTACTAGGTTTTAAGTTGTAAGTTTAACGTTTTAGTTATATAAGCTATTTACAAAACCTTATAAAATTAGTTTTATAGCCTACATATACTTAAAACTTACTACGTAAAACGAATAACTCAATGGAATATACAGTTGTAATAAATGGCAAGCCACAAGGGCCCTTCAGTTTGGCAGAACTTACCAACTTGAATATTACACCAAATACATTTATCCGTAAACCCGGGATGGATGATTATAAAGAAGCTCATGCAATGCCTGAATTGCGTGAGCTTCTTGGTTTTAATTACCAAAAGACAGCACCACAATACTTCGCAAGTTTCGATTTACGCCTATTGGCATCTGTAATCGATCATTTCCTGATATTTATAATCTACTGCGTTTGTATCTTAATCAGCTTTGCTTTTATTGAAGGGAAAGACCAGCGAATTATGACCTTTGTAACGCCTCTGCCATTAATTTTTATCTCTAAATTGATTTACGGAATTTTTGCGGAATCTTCCAAAAAACAGGCAACAATTGGAAAACGTTTGGTAAATATCAAAGTAACTGATTTTGAAGGAAGCAGGATTTCTTTCGGTCGTTCATTTGCCCGTAATTGTTCGAAGATATTATCAGTAATTCCGGTCTTTTTTGGGTATCTATATAGTTTCCTTAATAAGAAAAACCAGTGCTGGCATGACATTGCAGCGAATACTTTGGTTATAAAAGATAGACTGATTTAACTAATTACTGAGTTTTGAGAGATTTATTTTGAAATTATGCGATTGCAAATAAAATTCAATAATTGAAAATTCAGTCATTCTATCTTTAAAGTTTAGTCATTCTCTCATTCAAAATGCACTCATTCAAAATTCTATCTATATCTTTGCATCAGCATGGAAAATATATTGGCAAAGCATCAATTGGCTGGCGGTTACTGTAATAGTTTAACTTCTTATTCGAGGTTTTTAACTCGTGAAGTAAAAATTGGCGACATTGCTTTGGGCGGTCACAATCCGATTCGTATCCAATCTATGACAACAACCGATACCATGGATACGCTTGGGAGCGTTGAACAAACCATTAGAATGGTAGAATCAGGTTGCGATTATGTCCGTATTACTGCCCCAAGCATTAAAGAAGCCGAAAATCTAGCCAATATTAAGAAAGAATTGCGCTTCCGCGGATACGATGTTCCTCTAATCGCAGATATTCATTTTACACCAAATGCTGCGGAAATGGCAGCTCGCATAGTAGAAAAAGTACGCGTAAATCCAGGTAATTATGCTGATAAGAAAAAGTTCGAGAATTTAGAATATACGCAAGACGCATATACAGCTGAACTAGAAAGAATCAATAAAAAGTTCATTCCGCTAATTAAAATCTGTAAGGAATACGGTACGGCTATGCGTATCGGTACCAATCATGGTTCACTATCAGATAGAATTATGAGCCACTATGGCGATACACCTCGTGGTATGGTAGAATCGGCAATGGAATTTATCCGCATGTGCGAAGCCGAAAACTATTACAACTTGGTTATCTCGATGAAAGCTAGTAATACGCAAGTAATGGTTCAGGCTTACCGTTTGCTGGTAGAAACTATGGTGAAAGAGGGCATGAACTATCCTTTGCATTTAGGTGTAACCGAAGCCGGGGATGGTGAAGATGGTCGTATCAAATCGGCAGTTGGAATTGGTGCTTTGTTAGAGGATGGTTTGGGCGATACCATTCGTGTTTCTTTAACCGAAGACCCCGAATTTGAAGCGCCCGTTGCGAAAGCTTTGGCAGATAGATATGTGAATAGAGTTGAAAGTCAAAAGTTGAAAGTTGAAAACAGCACTGTCGTATGTCATACTGAGCTTGTCAAAAGACAATCAGCAACTTACAGTCCATACCAATATTCCCGCAGAATTACGGAGAGCATTCAACATATTGGTGGGCATTTTCATCCATTGGTGATGATTGATGTTTCAAAACAAAACCTTAAAGACCCATACTTTTTAAGTGCTATAGGTTATAATTATAGTGCTGGTTTGGATAAATACAATATGGCAGACCAAGCCTGTGATTTAGCTTTCCTGGGCGATAATCTGCCTTCATTTTCATTTCCAGGGAATTTAAAACAGATTTACAATTACCAAACCTGGTTAAAACTAAAAGATAAAAATAACTGCCACCCACTTTTTTCTATTGATGATTTTAATAGCGCAACAGTTAAAGATGAAGGTTTAAATTTTGTAGAAATTGATGCTACAGAATTTAATCATATTTCACTTCATCAGCTACATGATGTTGTGCTGGTTCTTAAAACATCTGCTAATCACGGTATGGCCGAGCAAAGGTCGTTTTTTATCGCCTTGCAAAAAAAGAACATCCAAATTCCGGTTATAATTAAAAGAAGTTACGAGCATTTAGATGCAGATAGTTTACAGCTTTACGCATCAACTGATTTAGGTGCTTTGCTAACCGATGGCTTCGGCGATGGCGTTTGGATTGATGCTAATTGTCATGATTTAGCCTTAATTAATTCTACAAGTTTTGGAATTTTACAAGCAACACGAACCCGTATAAGTAAAACTGAATATATTTCTTGTCCGAGCTGCGGTAGGACACTCTTCGATTTACAAGAAACTACCCAGCTTATCCGTTCTCGTACCGACCATTTAAAAGGTTTGAAAATCGGTATTATGGGTTGTATTGTTAACGGACCTGGTGAAATGGCCGATGCGGATTATGGTTATGTAGGTACAGGTCCCGATAAAATTACTTTATATCGTGGGCAAGAAGTAGTTAAAAAAAATGTAAATACAGCTTTTGCTTTAGATGAGTTAATTGAGATTATCAAAGGTGATGGAAATTGGGTGGAGAAAGGTTAGTGATTTAAAGCTGGTCAGCATTTCCGGATTGTAGGGCCTAAGCATTATATCTCCGTTCTGCTCAAATCCGGCCTAACAAATTTTTAGGGATGCATTTACCCGCCAATTTACTGACTTTAAAACAAAAATTTTCAGCCGGCAATTTTTGTTTCTTTTTGTTGTTAAAAAGAAAGAAGCCTGTACGGCCAGGACAATAAGTTATTTGATAAAACATGATTTATTTTTCTAGCCAATAAAAAACTAAATTACGTCCATGAATATTCCAACCTTTCAAACCATATTTGGCGAATTCAGAAACTGGCTAATAGAAAAAGACCTTTCTGGAACCGAATTGGTTTATTCATACTTTTTTATCGGCTTGATTGGCGTAACGCTTTTCCTTTTCATTACCATATTTGTAACCAGGCAAGCATTTATCTTCGTAGTAAAAAGTGCTAAAACTAAACGCGATTGGCAAAACGCCCTTTTCGAATTTAGAGTTTTCAGGGCTTTTGCATTAATTTTCGGCGCATATATTATTTACAACGCCGTTCCATTTGTCTTTATCGATTTTAAAAATTGGCTTTTTTATGCATTGATTCTTTCCAGAATTTATGTTGTAATGGCCATCATGTTTGCTATAAATGCTTTTTTGAATGCTTTGGTTTCGATAATGGAATCTTCTCGAAAGTATGCTGATAAACCCATCCGAAGCTATAAACAAGTTGCCAAAATCATTATCTATATTTTAGGCTTTGTATTGATTTTGTCCATTCTTATAAACCAATCGCCAGTTTATGTTTTTACTGGTTTTGGTGCTGTAACTGCTGTTTTAATTCTTGTATTTCGCGATCCGATTTTAGGTTTTGTAGCGTCGGTACAAATGAGTGCAATTGATTTAGTACGTGCTGGCGACTGGATTACTGTAGAAAAATATGGTGCTGATGGTGAAGTAACAGAAATTAATTTAACTACTATTAAAGTAAGAAATTGGGATAAAACTGTAACTATTGTACCGAGTTATGCAATTGTTAGCGAATCGTTCAAAAACTGGAGGGCAATGGAAGAGAGCGAGGGCAGAAGAATTAAAAGGCACATCAACATCAAAATCTCTAGCATAAAGTTTTGCGATGAAGATTTGATAAATCGCTTAAAAAGTATCGATTTTTTAAAAGATTATCTTCGTGAAACCCAGCAACAAATAGAAGTATTTAATGCAGAAAATACCGTAGACCCAAACAATTTGGTTAATGGAAGGCACATGACAAATATTGGTACTTTTCGGGTTTATGCAGAAAAGTATCTGGAAAGCAATCCATACATCAATACCGATTTAACCTTTATGGTACGCCAATTACAAGCAACAGAAAACGGTTTGCCAATCGAAATTTATGTATTTTCAAAAGAGAAAGGTTTGAAAAAATTTGAAGAAGTTGCGGCAGATATTTTCGACCATTTGCTAGCTGCTGTTCCTTATTTTGATTTAGAAATTTTTCAAAGCCCAAGCGGAAGCGATATGCGTGGTTTTGTAGGTAGAGGAAACGATTAGCATTTAATTTCGAAAAAGGTTTTACCATCTAAGGTCATTTAAGCTAGTTTCTTCTATTTCTTAGATGGTAAAAATTAGATTCTGATTACTCTCCTAAAAAAATCAATACCTTTTCGCAAACCTTAAATAAAAGCGGCGGTAAAGTTTCGCCCTCAAATGGATGAGTTGCACCATAAACGTGGTTTGCCCCTTCAATTTTTATCAATCTGCTACCCAAATTAATGTCTGCTAATTTTTGTGCATTTTCAAATGGCACATTCACATCATCATCACCCTGAACAATTAACCATGGAATATTAACCTGTTTTGCCGCATTGAGAATGTTTAAACGCTCCGCATTTTCTTCAAAGTCGTTTAGCAAAGCAACATTTAACGGCATCTGTTCTTTAGTTCTGGCATTAGTAACGTGGATTTTTCCCGTCTTTTTCCAGTCAGCTTCTTGTTCTTTTTTCCAAAGACTATCAAAACTAGAAATTGAACTCCAGGTAATAATCTTATTAATGCGCAAATCATTGGCAGCTTCTATAATTGCCAAACCACCACCTCGACTATGGCCAATAACGTTAATTTCAGTTTCTTTTCCGTATGATTTTTCGATGAAATCCAAAACTGCATTCACATCAAAAAGCTCTTTAGAAAAAGTATTTTCAGCGAAGACATCTAAATCGCTAACATCTTTAGGATTATCAGCAGGTACACCACTGTGTGATAGATTAAATTTGATATAGCGATAGCCATTTGTGGCAAAGTAACGGGCAACAAGATTATGTGCACCCCAATCTTTAAAGCCTTTAAAACCATGAACAAAAAGTATTATGGGCGTATTTGGATTATTTTCATCAAAAGTTATGTCGCCAATAATTAATTTTTCATCTGAACCTATAAGGCTAAATTCGGTTTGTTTAATCATAATTTAAGAAGTTGATATATTTAATTAACCTATTAATACTGATTTTGTTGTGCTTCAAAATCTTAATATGAAAGGTTGTATTTATTTAAAAAGCCGAATAATCGATGTTAAGTAATTTACAAGCAACCATTTAGGCTGTATTGCGTATAGTAGATTAGTGGATATGAATTACACAGTTTCTTGCACATTGTAGATAAATGTTTTATGTCAGGTTAATGCGTTTATTTAAAACCGTTCTAAATTGACCTAAATTACAGATTAATGACGGTGACATTGGCTAACCGTATTACTTTTGTATCCCGATAATAGTTAATAACGGAATCACTTGGAATATTTAAAAGTAATAGCTTTTACGCATCACCACATCGACCTGAAATCTTTAGGGAAATTAGTTATTTGTGACCAGAGTCTGGATAACAGGTTGAAAAATATTCAAACGGAACTTCCCGTTAGCGAAATTTTTTACATCGGTACTTGTAATCGTGTAGAATTTGTTTTTCTAACAAAAGAAAAAACCAACAAAGAATTCGTTACTAAATTTCTCACCGTTTTAGATATGGGTTTGCCTCCTGAGTTTATGGAGCGTTTTCTCGATAATGTAACGGTTTACGAAAATGAAGAGGCTTTTAATCACTTATTAAGAACGTCTTGTTCTTTAGAAAGTTTAGTTGTTGGCGAAAAAGAAATTCTTGCTCAAATACGTAAAGCTTACGAAAACTGCCGCGACGCAGGTTTTACCGGAGATTATTTGCGTATGATAATGGATAGAGTTGTGAAAACAGCTAAAGAAGTTTACACGCACACCAATATTTCAAAAAATCCAGTTTCAGTAGTTTCATTGGCTTATCGTAAGTTAAAAGAATTAAATATGTGTGGCAACTCACGCGTTTTAATTATTGGTGCTGGCGAAACCAATCAAAATATTGCGAAATACCTTAATAAACATAAATACTCAAATTTTTCAGTTTTCAATCGTACGCTTTCTAAAGCCGAAACCTTGGCAGAAGAACTAAATGGTAAAGCTTATCATTTAGAGGCATTAGAAAATTTTACCGAGGGTTTTGATGTTATTATTACTTGTACTGGTTCTACTGAGGCTATTATTGACGAAAAACTTTATGCCAAATTGCTGAATGGCGATACGGGCAAAAAAGTAATAGTTGATTTGGCTGTTCCTAATGATGTTGCGCCAGCGGTTATCCACAACAATCCGATTCATTACATCGAGGTCGAATCTTTGAAAGAAGTTGCACGCAAAAATATTCAAGAGCGTTATAATGAATTGGTTCATGCCGAAGATATTATCAACGCCAACATTGCCGAGTTTTTTACGGTTTTAAAACAACGCCGTATCGAATTGGCGATGCAAGATGTACCTCGTAAAATTAAGGAAATCAAAAATACTGCCTTAAACGGTGTGTTTGCCGATGAAATTAGTCAGATGGATGAAGCATCTCGTGAAGTTCTGGAGCGTGTAATGAACTACATGGAGAAAAAATGTATCTCCGTTCCAATGATTATGGCCAAAGAAATTTTGGTTAAAGAATCATAACTTAACTATTTTTCTACTGCCGTTAGTGCGAGGCACGAAGCAATCTTTAAGGATTGGTTAATTATCATTCCTCAGCTATTTTTCTTAATCTTTAAAATAATTAGAAAAGCAATTTCCTGTGCTCTTCGGTTATTGCAGTCCCGCTTTTCGTTTCAATCTTTTTTAAACTTCTGTCACCCTCGTTTTATTGTCATTTCGAGGAGGAACAATGTGGCAATCTTTTTCGTTAATCATCAAAAAAGTATTTCCACTTCAATCAGGCGCTCGTCATTGCGAGGCACGAAGCAATCTCTTGAATTCTCGAATACTTGCACTAGCTAAATTATTTTTAGCCTGAACGAAAGGGAAACAGCAAGGCAAAGGCCTCAAATAATTTACAAAAACGGTTTGACGAATTTTTATGACATCATTTACAAGCCTTGATTTTTGTTTCTTTTTATCAAGAAAAAGAAAAAAGCCCTTGCGGCAAGCGAATACATCTTCATATTCTGTAACCTCACTGTCTCATTTTTAAACAAATCATGGTATAAAACAAATTAACCTTAAATTTGCAATTCATTAAAAGTTTATAGTGAAGAAATTAACCATTGGAACACGCGGCAGCGAACTTGCTTTATGGCAAGCTAATCATATTCAAAATGAATTGGCTGCAATTGGAATCGAAGCAGAAATTAAAATTATTAAAACGCAGGGCGATAAAATCCTGAATTTACGTTTAGATAAATTAGAAGGAAAAGGCTTTTTTACCAAAGAACTGGAAGAAGAACTTTTAGCAGGTACAATTGATTTAGCAGTTCACTGCTTAAAAGATTTGCCGACTACGCACCCTGAAGGTTTAACCATTGCTGCAATTCCTCCACGCGAAGAGGCAACAGAATATTTATTGATTTTAAAAGATTGTGTAGACATTTCGCAAAAGCTTTCTTTGAAAAAAGGAGCAATGGTTGGTACTTCATCAAACAGAAGAAAGGCACAGCTTTTGGGTTTACGTTCTGATTTAGAAATTGAAGATTTACGTGGAAATGTTCCAACTCGTATTCAAAAACTGCGTGATGAAGACTACGATGCAATTATGTTGGCAAAAGCCGGTATAAAACGTTTAGGTTTAGATGTTAGCGAATTTCATGTTGAAGAATTAGAACCAACTGAATTTGTTCCAGCTCCGGCACAAGGTGCTTTGGCTATTCAAATTAGAGAAAATGACAGCGAACTTTTTGATGCTTTACAAAAACTGCACGACCCGGCGACAGCAGAAGAAGTTGGCGTAGAACGTAAAGTTTTAAATCTTTTTGAAGGTGGCTGCCACATGCCTTTAGGTTGCTATTGTAAAAAAGAAGATAACGAATTTGAAGTGTGGACTTCAAAAGCTGAAACTTCCGAAGATTTTCCTGAGCGTTTGTTTTTACGTTCGGAAACAACTGATGGTTTAGCAGAAAAAATTGTTGCCAAATTCGATAAAGAACGTAAAAAACCTGCAAAGGTTTTTATCTCTCGAGAAATCGGTGAACACAGTTATTTCCGTAAGGCTTTAGAAAGTAATAATATAGAAGTTGAGGGGCGTTCGTTAATTCGTACTTTCCCAATTGTTACGGTTTTAGACCAATTTATTCTAAAAAATATCGATTGGATTTTCTTTAGTAGCCGTAATAGTGTGGAGTATTTCTTTAACTTAAAACCTTTGTTGCCGAAGAAAACACAATTTGGTGTTGTGGGCAGAGGTTCAGAAGATGCTTTACGCAAGTTTGGTCATTATGCTGATTTCGTTGGTGCAAGTGGCGATATTACCGAGGTTGCAGAAGATTTTGCAAAATTGGTGTCGGGTAAAAATATCTTGTTTCCAAGAGCGCAAGATTCGTTGCAATCGATTCAAAAATCGTTGCCAGAAGACGCTAAAATCATCGATTTGCCAATTTACGAAACGGTAATCGAAGAAAATATAGACCAAAGTTATGCTGATGTATTGATTTTCACCAGTCCATCAAATGTTGATGCTTACTTTGCTGATAATTTGTTAGAGCCTGGTCAGCAGGTTATTGCGATTGGAAATTCAACAGGTAAGAAATTTGATGAAATGGGCGTGAAATATGCTTTGCCTTATTCGCCTGATGAAATCGGATTATCGGAAGCGGTTTTTGGAATAGAGATAAGATAAGAAAGTCAGGAAGTCCGAAGACGGAGGTCAGACGTTTTGACGCAGAAAGTAGACTAAAGCTGAAAGTTTAAAGCAAAAAAAATAGCCACTTCGTCATTGCGAGGTACGAAGCAATCTCTTAAGCGTTAGATTGCTTTGTGCCTCGCAATGACGGAATTGATCTAAACCCGATTGAAGTGGAAATACTTTTTGTTGCAGGTCTTCGACAAGCTCAGACTGACAACAACAAAAAGATTGAAACGAAAAGCGGGGCTGCATTAACCGAAGGGTTACTGAAAATGCTTTTCAAATAAATAATGTTTCATAAAGACGCAAGCCATAATACGCTGAAAATTAAAATACTCAAGTCTTGATACTTGATACTAAATACTTGATACTAAAAAAATGTTACATCGTCCGCGAAGATTAAGGAAAAACCCGTTAGTTAGAGAGATGGTAGCCGAAACCCGACTATCGAAAGATATGTTTGTGTACCCATATTTTGTGGTGCCTGGAACGAATGTTACGCATGCTATTGATGCCATGCCTGGTGTAAACCATTATTCGGTTGATACTTTGGTTAAGGATGTGGAGATTGGAATGAAAAAAGGCCTGAATAAAATCATGCTTTTCGGTGTGGGCGATGAAAAATCTGCAGATGCAAAATCAGCTTATCACGACCACTCGTTAGTTCCAACTGCTGTACGAGAGTTGAAAAAACAATTCGGTGATGATTTATATGTGGTTACGGATGTTTGCGTTTGTTCTTATACCACTCACGGACATTGCGGCATTATGGAAAACGATTACGTTCAAAATGATAAAACAGTTGATGTAATTGCAAAAATGGCTTTGGCGCATGCACAAGCTGGTGCGGATATGTTTGCACCATCGGATATGATGGATGGCAGAATTGAAGCGATGCGTAATTTGTTGGATGAAAATGGTTTCGTAAATGCAGCTATTATGAGCCATGCTACCAAATTTGCTTCTGCTTATTATGGGCCTTTTAGAGAAGCGGCCGATTGTGCACCAAGTAAAGGTGATAGAAAAGCATATCAAATGGATTTTAGAAATCCTTTGGAAGCCTTGCGTGAAGCACAATTGGATGAGCAAGAGGGTGCTGATGTTTTGATGGTAAAACCAGGTTTAGCTTATTTAGATATTATTCAGCAGTTAAAACAAGATACCAATTTGCCAATTGCAGTTTATAATGTTTCGGGCGAATACTCGATGGTTAAAGCAGCTGCAGAACGTGGTTGGATAGATGAACAAAAAGTTGTAATGGAAACCATGCATGCTTTTGCAAGAGCAGGAGCGAGTATTATTACCACTTACCATATCAAAGATATTTTAAATAACGATTGGATGTAATTTGAGCTGAAAGCTTAAAGCAGAAAAACTAAGGCCATTATATTACGCTTTACTTTTTGCTTTGAGCTTTAGTCTTTCAGCTTTAAGCTTAATAAAAAATGTTAGATTCATTAAAGAAAATGTTTTCAGGCAACGAGGCCGATATTCCTGTAAATACTGGAAGTAAACCTGATATTTCGAGGGTAAAATCGGCGGAGTTGTACGAGAAATCAAAAACGTATTTCCCTGGAGGTGTTAATTCTCCAGTTAGAGCTTTTAAATCTGTTTACGGTACGCCACTTTTTATAGAAAAGGGCGACGGTTGCTACATTTGGGATGCTGATGGTAATCAGTTTATCGATTTTTGTGGAAGTTGGGGGCCACTGATTTTAGGGCATAACAATCCAAAAATTAGGGAAAAAGTTACCGAGGTAATGCAAAACGGAATGAGCTTTGGTGCGCCAACTGCTTTGGAAAATGAACTGGCAGAATTGATTATTAAAAACAATCGTTTTGTAGAAAAAATTCGTTTTACAAGTTCTGGTACGGAAGCGGTTATGTCGGCGATTCGTTTAGCTAGAGGTTTTACTGGCAGAGATAAAATCATCAAGTTCGAAGGCTGTTACCACGGTCATAGCGATTCGCTATTGGTAAAAGCTGGTTCTGGTTTAGTTACTTTCGGCGAGACTTCTTCGGCCGGTGTTCCAAAATCTTTTGCTGAAGAAACCATCGTAATTCCATTGAATGATACGGCTGCAATTGAGCAGGCTTTTGGGCAATTTAAAGACCAGGTTGCTGCGGTAATTATAGAAGGTATTCCTGCAAACAATGGCTTAATTTTACAAGATGAGGAATACATCAAATTCTTAAGCAAGATTACTAAAGATAATGGTGCACTATTAATCTTTGATGAAGTAATTACAGGTTTCCGTGTTGGTTTTGAAGGTGCTGCGGCATATTACGGTATTACGCCTGATATTGTTACTTACGGAAAGATTATCGGTGGCGGTTTGCCTGTTGGGATGTACGGTGCAAGAGCCGAAATTATGGCGCATATTTCGCCTGATGGTGGCGTTTACCAAGCGGGTACATTATCTGGTAATCCAGTAGCAATGGCTGCGGGTATTGCAACTTTAACAGAGTTAAATAAATCTGGTTTTTACAAAGATTTGAATAATAAAACGCAAGATTTTGTTGCGAGTATCCAGCGTTTTGCTACCGCTAGAAATTATAAATTTAAGGTGTTTACGGTTGGTTCTATCTTTTGGTTTGCTTTTACGGATAAAGATAAAATTCAATCGGCTGATGATATTGATGCGAGCAGCATGGAGAAATTCAAGGTGATGCACCGTGAGTTATTAAACCGTGGTATTTACTTAGGTCCATCTGGATATGAAGTTGGTTTTGTTTCTGCTGTGCATACTAAAATTGAGTTAGAAAAAGCGAAAAGAGCAATTTTTGAAGCGCTTGATTTGGTGTTTAAAAAGTAGGATTTTACCACAAAGAGTACGAAGGTTTTCACAGAGGAAAAAGAGTTTTTTAACCATTAAGATATTAAGAAAATAGAAGCTAATAAGTCGTCATTGCGAGGCACGAAGCAATATCTTTTGGTGGTTGGCTGTTTTGTATCTTGAAATGGCGGAAGTTAAATAAACCCGATTGAAGTGGAAATACTTTTTTTGCAGCAACTTTGAATAAATTGTCATGCTGAGGCACGAAGCATCTGCAACCGATGAAACAGATTCTTCGTTCCTCAGAATGACAGAAGTTTAAAAAAGATTGCAACTGAAAGCGGGACTGAAATAACCGAGAAAAACAGAAACTTGCTTTTCATACTTCGGCTACGCTTAGTATGACAGATATGCTCCGGAAAGATATTGTTAGATTAGAAAGTAATCTTAAAATCCTTAAATCAAAATAATCCTAGTAAAGACAGATGAAAAAATCGATTATCATATTTTACGCATTACTGCTTTATGCGTTAATCCAGCTCATTTCCTGGGGTACTTTGGTGGTGCGTTTGCAGCCAAGCCGTATGACAATGATTATGGGCGAGGGTTCTGTATTTTTATTTTTACTTTGTATTGGTGGGTATTTTTTACATCAATCGTTAAAACGGGAAGATAAATTAAGAGAGCAGCAACAGAATTTCTTAATGTCGATTACGCATGAATTAAAGTCGCCATTGGCTGCCATAAAACTTTCTATTCAAACCATTGTTAAAAGAGATTTGGATAAAGCTCGTCAGGTTTCGTTGTTGAATAATTCTTTGAAAGATATTGAACGTTTGGACGATTTGGTAGAAAATATGCTTTTGGCTACAAAAATTGAAAACCGTTCTTATACTTTTCCGAAAGAAGAATTTAATTTTTCGGAGTTGGTTTACAGAATTACTGATAGATTACAGGTGCATTCTTGCGGCAACGAACAGCTTATAAATGCACAAATTCAGCCAAATTTGCAGATAATGGGTGACAAATTTGCCTTATCGTCAGTTGTGACGAATTTGATAGAAAATGCGGTTAAATATTCAAGTCCTTGTGATGAGATAAATGTGGGTTTAGATATGGTTGATGGGCATATTCGACTCAGTGTAACGGATAAAGGACCAGGTATTTCAGATGCCGAAAAAATGTTGATATTTGATAAGTTTTACCGTGTTGGTAATGAGAATGTCAGGAAAGCGAAAGGAACAGGTTTAGGCTTGTTTATTGTGAAAGAGGTTTTACAATACCATGATGCAGATATTACAGTAAAAGACAATTTGCCTCAAGGAAGTATTTTTGAAGTAACATTTAGTTAATCTCAATTATGTCACAAAAATTAAGAATTCTATTGGTAGAAGACGAGGATCACTTGTTAGATGCTATCAAATTAAACCTCGAACTTGAGGGTTATAAAGTTCACGCCGTTAAAGATGGCAAAACCGCTCTTAAAGTTTTTAAAGAAGAACGTTTTAATCTAATCGTTTTAGATGTTATGTTGCCCGAAATGGATGGTTTCCAGGTTTGTGAAACAATCCGTTTAGAGAATGCAGAAGTTCCAATTATGTTTTTAACAGCTAAAAATACTTCGGAAGACCGTGTTTTAGGCTTGAAAAAAGGAGCTGATGATTATTTGGTTAAACCTTTCAACTTAGAGGAATTAATTCTTCGTGTTGGTATCTTAGTTAAACGCAGCTTAAAATCAGACGATTTAAAAGAATTAAATTCTTACAAAATCGGCGATAAAACTATCTATTTCAATTCTTTTGAGTTGAAACACGATGATGGTACAATTACACCATTAACTAAGAAAGAAACGATGTTGTTAAAGCTTTTAATTGAGCGCAAAAACGATGCAGTTTCTCGTGAGCAGATTTTAGAAACCGTTTGGAATTACGATGTTTACCCATCAACCAGAACGATTGATAACTTCATTTTAACGTTTAGGAAGTATTTTGAACCAGACCAAAAAAACCCAGTTTATTTTCACTCTATTCGTGGGGTTGGCTATAAATTTACTGATATCCATTAATGTATAACAGTATTGGCAGATATGCCTTAATGGCTGTTTTTATAGTTGCTACATTAGTTTGTATCTTCTTTAATCAATATGAGCTCGCAGCGGTTTCAGGCTTTTTATTTGGTTTCGTAGTTTGGAGTCATATTAGGCATGGTTCTGTTTTAATGGCTTCGAAATATTTTAAAAATAACGAATACGCAAAGGCGAAGCTGATGCTGGCCGAGGTGCCTAATCCTGAACGTTTATCGAAAAACAGGAGAGGTTACTACGAATTTATGCAGGGTAATATTGCTTTGAAAGAGGAAGATTACGATAGTGCTGAATATCATTTTCAGTTGGCAAGTCGTTTTCCAGTTGGTGGTAAAACCCAAAAAGGTTATGTTTTAATACATTTGGCAAATCTCGCTCTGCGAAAAAAGGATAAAGAGAAAGCAGAAGCTTATACAAAAATTGCGAAAGAACTTGCCGATACAGACCGTTCAAAGGATATTATTGTTAAAATAGAACGAGAAATTAGCAAATTATAATATTCGTATTGTCATTTTGAATAACGAAGAACCAGTTTAGGAATAAAAAGGTACTTCGTTTTTTTTTTATTTATACCTTTGCGCAATTAAAAATTTGCTCATCGTCATGCTGTCCCGAAAGTTCGGGATCAGCATCTTTTACAACTTAGACCCTGAAATGAATTTAGGGTGACGACATGGAAACACACAACAAATCATGAAGAATAATTTATTTTTAGACGCAGCATTTTCAAAACAAACAGAACGTCCACCGGTTTGGATGATGCGTCAGGCAGGTCGTTTTATGCCACAATATTGGGAAATTAAAAACAAATACTCTTTTTTAGAGATGTGCAAAAATCCTGAAATTGCTGCCGATGTAACCATGTTGCCTGTTGATTTGTTAGATATTGATGCTGCGATTTTATTCTGCGATATTTTAGTAACAGGTGAGGCAATGGGAGGCGATTTAAGTTTTACTCAAGGTGTTGGACCGAAGTTTGCAAACCCTGTGCGTAATGCTCAGGATATTGAAAACTTAAATGTTGATTGTTTGGATGAATTGCAATATGTTGCCGATGCGATTAAAGTTATTCAACAACGATTAGATAATCATATTCCTTTAATTGGTTTTGCTGGTGCACCTTTTACGGTTATGAGCTATTTAATTGAAGGTGGTTCATCAAAAGATTTTAAATTAACAAAGCTTTTTATTCATAACCAACCAGAATTGGCACATAAACTTTTGGCTAAAATTGCAAAGGTTACGGCTGATTATTTAAACTTGCAAATTGCTGCTGGTGTTAATGCACTTCAGATTTTTGATAGTTGGGCATTGGCTTTATCATGGAATGATTATCAGGAATTCTCGCACCGTTATATTCAGGAAATTATTGCCAACCTAAATAGAAAAGATATTCCAGTAATTTCTTTTTGTAAAGGAAGTTCTGTTTTCGCCCCAATTATGGCAGAAGCAAAACCTGATGTAATTTCAGTTGATTGGAACGCTGATCTACTGAACATTAAAAATGCATTGCCAAAAGGAATAGCCGTTCAAGGGAATTTAGATCCACATATTTTATATGCTGATAAAGCGGTAATCAAGGCGCAAATTCATAAATTGTTTGAGCGTATGCGTGGCACAGAAGGTTTCATATTTAACTTAGGTCATGGTATTATGCCTGATATTCCTTTCGATAACGTAAAATATGCGATTGATGTAGTAAAGGAGTTTAGGTATTAATCCCTAAATCCCTCAAAAGACACTTTGAATAGCAAGCGTAAATGATTAAATTTGAGTATGGAGACATTAATTATCGATATTCCTGAAAACAAAAGTTCGCTAGTGAAAAGCCTTTTGAAAGAGCTTGGTGTTACTATCCATAAAAAAAGCGCTAAGAAAGTTGGTGTTCCAAATAAACTTACCCGCAAAACAATTGAAGATGCACATAATGGAATTGGAATAGGAGAACCAATAAAAGATGTAAAATCATTTTTAGGTTCTCTATAATGTTTACTTTAAAGCCTACTAATCAGTTTAAAAAGGATGCTGAAAGAGTAATAAAGAGAGCTTCTAAAAATTTGGTTTTGATTGAGGATTTCTTAGAAAAGCTTAAGACCAATGGCGCAATCGGTATAGACAAGAAATATCATCCACACAAACTTTCAGGAAATTATAAAGACAACTGGGAAGCTCACATTCAGCCTGATTTATTAATAATTTGGTTTGAGGTAACTGAAGAGAACGATATTATTTTGTTGAGGTTAGGTACTCATTCTGACTTGTTTTAATTTGCAATTTTATTTCTTCAATACCTAATGATAGAAACCCTACAGCCATATTATTACTATTTCCTAGCAGTTCACATTGTATTCGTGATTAGCTGGATGGCGGGTTTGTTTTATATCCTAAGTCTTTTTATTTACCATACCGAAGCAAACGAAAAACCAGATCCTGAAAAAAGTATTCTGATTAAACAGTTTACAAAAATGGAAGCAACTTTATGGAAAATTATTGCAACTCCTGCAATGGTGATTTCTGTAGTGGCTGGTGTTTCGATGCTAACATTACATCCGGGTTTATTACAAGCTGATTGGATGCATGTTAAACTCGGCTTTGTTATTGGGTTAATTATTTACCATTTCATTTGCCAAAATATCGTAAAACAGCTTAAAAACAATCAGTTCAAAATGACAAGCTTTCAATTACGTTTATGGCGTGAGTTAGCTACGATTTTTATGATTGCAATTGTTTTCGTGGTTATCCTTAAAAATGCGCTAAACTGGATTTATGGTTTAATTGGCATTATGGGCGTTGCGATGGCAATTATGGTAGCTGTTAAGCTATATAAGAATTACCGGTTGAAAAAGTAAGCTAAAAAGGTTAAAGCAGAAAGGCCAAAGAATATATTTGAAAGTAATAACATCAGCACATTGTTAACCTTTCGTCAACTTGTATTCCGTTCTTGACACTTGATACCTGCAACTTTATACTTTACCAAAAAACTATTCTAAATTTGAGCGATAAAAAACCAAGCTCATGTTTACAACCCCAGGTTTGAAAAAAGCCTTACTCTTTATATCATTTCTTTTTACAAGTCATTTTGCTTCGGCGCAGTTTAATCAAGCTGCTTTAGAAAATAGAATTCGCCCAGATAGCAGCTTAACCAACGAAGTTCATTTTAATTTCTACAACTTTAACTACGTTCGTAATTACGAATATACCAACGATTTTCACGATGGTTATACCTTGTATGGAACGCAGCTACAACCTCAACTTGTTTATTATGCACATCCTAATTTAGCAATAACGGCAGGCGCTTTCATTCGTAAAGATTTTGGAAGAAATGGTATTACCGATGCAAAACCATTATTTAACTTAAAATATCATAAAAGAAATTTAACCTTAATTTTTGGAAGTTTGGAAGGCGGAATTCAGCATAAATATATTGAACCGCTTTATAATTTTGAAAGAACGATAACCAACCCAATTGAATATGGTACTCAATTATTGGTTGAGCGTAAAAGGTTTAATCTGGATGCATGGATTGCCTGGCAAAAAATGATTGAAAAAGGCGAAGCTGCAAAAGAGGAAATTGTAGGTGGTTTATCTACCGAAACAACTATTGCCGAAAACAATGGCTGGAAATTTAGCTTCCCTGCACAATTTTTAGCTTTTCACCAAGGCGGGCAAATTGATATTTTAAAGGAAATTCCGATTAGTACAGTTTTTAACGGGGCTGCTGGATTGAAATTGCACAAAGAAATTAACAATAACATTAAACAAGTTTATACAGATAACTATATTGCCGTTTATAAAGATTTATCGCCTGATAAGCGACGTGCTTTTCAAGGTGGTTTTGGGATGTGGTTAAATGCAGGTGTTGAGAGTAAATGGGGAAGTTTGGTTGCTTCTTATTGGAAAGGGAACAACTTCATTTCGATTAAAGGAATGCCTTTATATGAATCGGTTTCGAGTAATTTATATACTAACGGCTTAAAGCAAAGCGGCAGGAACATTGTTTCTTTGCGTTATGCCTACCAAAAGGAATTGATTCCGAATTTATACCTTGATGTTCGTTTTGAACCACATATTGACTTGGATAATACGGATAAGCAATTGCAGTTTAATCACTCATTTTTCTTGACTTATAAACAGGATTTTAGATTGTTTAAGGTTAAAAAAGCAGAAAGGTAAAAGACTAGAGTTAAAAATTAATTGCATTAGCGAACCGTTAGCTGAAGCAGATGGCAATGAAATGTTAATTGTTTTAAATTCTTTGCTATTCCTTGCCGTTGGCTTTAGCCAACTTATAAACAGGATTTTAGATTGTTTAAGGTTAAAAAAGCAGAAAGGTAAAAGCAAGAAAGGCAAACAATTAATTGCATTTGACCGTCAGCTGAAGCAGACGGCAATGAAATGCATGGCTGTATAAACTATCGCTATTCTTTGCCGTTGGCTTTAGCCAACGGAACAAGAGTCAGGTTTTTGGGCTTTGGCCAAATTTTGCACATTGCTGCTTTAGGTTAGCGAAGACCTAACATTTCTAAACCCGATAGAAGTGGAAATACTTTTTGTAGATGCTAATGTAAAAGATTGCCGCATCGTTCCTCCTCGCAATGACGACTATGGAGAGCATGATAGTTACAAAAAGATTGTAACGAATAGCGGGACTGACAATCAAAAAAGCTTCTGCCTTTGCTTTCCAAATCAAAAAAATATATCTTTCCAAGAAATTTATTTAAACTTTATCTTATTGATAATCAGTATTAAATAATAAATTTTAACTTTTTTTAACACCTCATGCAACCAATGTTTGTAATCTGCCATCTACTACATACAAACACACAATGAAATTGACGCGAAGCTATACGATAAACGATTTGATGGAGGGCTGCAAAGCTGGCGACCGGAAGATGCAAGAGCTGCTTTATAAGCAAACTGCATCTAAAATGTTGGCCGTTTGTATGCGCTACGCTAAAGATAGGATGGAAGCTGAAGATGTATTGCAAATGGGCTACATCAAAGTTTTTCAAAAGATTAAGGAATACAGAGGCGATGGTTCTTTTGAGGGTTGGATTAGAAGAGTGATGGTGAATACAGCAATTGAAAGTTACCGCAAAAATTTACGCAGTTTAAATGTGGTGGAAATAGATGAGGCGTACGAGCAACCATCAACCGGATTTGATTTTGGCACTTTGGGCATGCAAGATTTGATGAAGGTAATACAAAAATTGGCCGATGGTTATAGAATGGTTTTCAATATGTATGTAATTGAAGGTTATTCACACAAAGAAATAGGAGAAACTTTAGGTATCTCAGAAGGCGCTAGCAAATCTCAATTATCGAGAGCTAGAGCAATTTTAAAAGAAGAAATTATAAAAATGGAGGGATTTGGTTATGCAACCTATACAGGATAAGGATTTTGATAAATTATTCCAAAATGCTTTCGAAGATGCTGAAATAACACCATCGAGAGATTTGTGGAATAGTATTGAAAGTGAAATTGAACCTAAAAAGAAAAGGGTAATTCCAATTTATTGGTTATCTGCCGCGGCGGTTTTGTTAATTGCAACAGTTGGTTTTTTAGTTTACCAACAGCAAGAGGTTAAACCAAAACAATATGCGGATAATGTTACACCAAAAGTTGAAATGCCTGTCGTAACAGAACAGACAACTAAAGATTCATCGATTGCGATTTTATCGCCCGTTGAAAAGCGTGAACAGGCTTCGCCTGTAAGTGCTAAGCCAATTACAACTAAAGTAAAAGATGAGGTAAAACCTGTAGAAAAGCAAAAAGTGATTAACGCATTTGAAGTTCAAAAACAGGAACAGGTGATTGCCAAAGTTGAAGAATCCCAAAAAGATATTAAAACGAAAATTGAAGAAGCCATTTTACAACCAAAGCAAGAAACTGTAATTGCCGCTAATCCAACGATTATTAAAACTGATGATGTTGAAAACGATAATAGTCAGGTTGAAAATAAAGGAATTAGGAATGTTGGCGATGTGGTGAACTTGATTGTAAACAAAGTGGATAAGAGAAAGGATAAGTTTATTCAATTCCGTACGGATGATGATGATTCTTCACTTTCTTCGATAAATATTGGACCGTTTAAAATTGGTAAAAAGAGAAAATAGAACAGGATAGATAAGATTTAAAGATTTTTAGGATTTGGGTAGTTAAAATTCAATCATTCAAAACTCATTCATTCAATAATTAATTAGATAAACACACAAAATATGAAACGTTTAATTTTAACAGCACTTTTGGTAAGCGGACTTGCCGGTGTTATAGCTCCAAGTGTTTTTGCACAACAAGATTCGGTAAAGAAAAAAAGAGTAGATATTAACCTTGGAATGGTAAGATTTACCAAAGGTGGAAAAGACAGCGCGGCTGTAGCGGCTAAACCAGGTCGTTTTGTAGGTGGAATAACCTTTACCAGAGTTGATTTAGGTTTCTCGAGATTAATCGATAACGGCGACTTTAATTTATCACCAAATAATGAATTTTTGGATTATAAAGGTGGAAAAACAAGTACTTTCTCTTTCGACATCCTGCAATTCGGATATCGCTTTAATTCTAACTTTAAGGTTTATGTTGCCGGTGGTTTCGACTGGACTTTAATTAGATTGAGAAAAGATATTACCATCGCAAAAAACTCTAATGAATTTGTTTACACAGATCAATCAGTTCATTTTTCAAAAAATAGATTTTCGAGCAGTTATGTACACATCCCTTTAAACTTCGAATTTCGAACAAAAGAAAATAACAAGGGTAAAAGATTTTACTTTGTAGTTGGACCAGAAGTGAGTTTCTTACTAAACGGGAAAATTAAACAAGTAAGTGAAGAACGTGGTAAGGAAAAACAATACGATAGCTACCACTTTCAAGCGGTTCGTTACGGTGGTACACTTAGATTTGGTTACGGCGGTTTAGGTTTGTTTACCAAATACTATTTCAATGATATGTTTACTACTGCACAACAAGCAGGTTTAAAAAATATGAGTTTCGGAGTAACCTTTGGTTTGAATTAAGATATAATAACACACAAAATGTTAAATCCTGTTTCGGTTAGGCGGAACAGGATTTTTTGTTTAAAACATTTTCGGTAAAGCTTTAGTCTTTCTGCTTTAAGCCTTATCTTTACCATGTGAGCGATACCATAATCAGTGTAAAAAATCTAACGAAACAATACCAGACCGAACAAGCTGGTGGAATAAGAAACGTAAGTTTTGATATTAAAAGAGGCGATGTTGTAGCCATTATCGGCGAAAGTGGTAGTGGTAAATCAACTTTGTTAAAATCGATTTATGGGTTATTAAAAACCGATGAGGGCGAAATTTTTTTTAAGGATAAACGTGTTTTAGGTCCGGATGAACAGTTAATTCCTGGACATAAGCAAATGAAAATGGTTACCCAGGATTTTTCGTTGAATATTTACGCTAAGGTCTATGATAATATTGCCTCACAACTCTCTAATACAGATTTAAAAACTAAAGCCGAAAAAACTTTGGCGATAATGGAGCATCTTCGTATTCTTCCATTACAGAATAAAAAGATAATCGAATTAAGTGGTGGAGAACAACAACGTGTAGCAATTGCCAAAGCAATGGTTGCCGATACTCAAGTTTTATTATTAGATGAACCTTTTAGTCAGGTTGATGCGCTACTTAAAAATCAGCTTCGAGCAGATATAAAACGTGTGGCGGCTGAAACGGGCGTTACGGTTATTTTGGTTTCTCACGACCCTGCTGATGGCTTATTCTTAGCCGACCAGCTTTTGATTTTACGTAATGGTGAACTCTTGCAAACAGGTAAACCATCTGAAATCTATCAACAACCTAAACATATTTATACGGCACAAATTTTAGGTAATGCGGTGGTTTTATCTCGTAGCGATGCCGAAAAACTAGGCTTGAAAACTTTTGCGGGCAATGTTGTTTTTTATCCCGAATGGGCAGAAATAAATAATGGTTGGAATAGCAGGCGTTTTGAAGTAAAAGATGTTTACTACAAAGGGTTTTACGATGAATTATTGTTAGAAAGAAATGGTGTAACCGTTCGAGCCTTGCAATTAAATAGGGGCGAGCACAAAAAAAACGACCACGTTCAGTTGAACATTAGTCGTTTTTTAGAGTTTTAGATAAAATTTTTAATCTGCAGATGATGCAATAAGAACAATTCTGGCGCCTATACTAGCCGTTGGTCTTACAGGTAAGGTATTCCTATTGTTATTGTATTGCAGATAGACTCTAATTCTACCCGGAAATGAACTATAACTATATGAATCCGTTCCGTAAGTAAATGGTAATGCATCATAACCATCATCATTAAACCTCGCAAACGATAATATAATGCCATCATCTTCATATTGCTCAATTCTATTATCCATTATATCTACGTAGTAATAGAGACCATTAGCATCACTTCCAGAAAGCCATTGGTTAGGCTGAATGGTTTTATAAAGTGTTATGTTAGGCGTATTTTGAACAATTGTGTCTTTTTTGCATGATGCCAAACCTAGTGTGACAATGCAAAGCATTAAAATAGTGAGTTTTTTCATGTTGATTTTGTTTAATTTGTGTGTGTACGTTGCGTAATACAAAACAACTGCCAAAAAATCAGCTAAACACAATATGGATTAATAATTGTTAATTCATTTGTACACAACATTGAAATTCGAATTAATTTTAGCTTAAAATGAGAGTATTTTTTAGAGTTTTACCTTGGCTGATTTTATTGATTGCAGGCTACTTTTTTATCTCAAAAAAGTTTAGTATTAATACTTCTGTAGAAAGCAAACATCAGCTTTTAGTAGAAAAAATAGAGGCTATTGGTAAGTTGGAGCTGGTTCGTTACCAAATTAGCGATGTGTTGGAGCATAAAAATAAAACTGACTTTTTACCCGAGGCCAGCGTCTTACTCATTATAAAAGCAGAGGCTGTTGGTTGTATCGACCTTACAAAAATTACAAGAGATAATATCGAAATTGTTGCAGATACTGCTGTAGTAAATTTACCACAGCCAGAAATTTGTTATGTAAAAATCGACCATAAAAATTCTCGTGTATACGATACTAAAATGGCTTTCTTCCGCGAAGCGGGATTAGTTGATGAAGCTTATAAAGCCGCTGAAAAACATATTGCTGCCGAAGTAAAGAAATCTGATATTTTATTACAGACAAAAAATAACGCTACAGATGTTTTGAAGCCATTAATTGAAGGTTTGGGTTATAAAAATGTACGGTTGACTTTCGAATAATCCATTATTTTAGAAAATCCTCACGATGTGGATTAAAAATATCAATCAGCAAGCCATCTTCTAAACAAACCACACCATGAAAAACCATCGTTGGTGCAAAGAAAACATCGCCTTGTTTTAGTATTTTTTTATCGTTACCCATTGTTACTTCGAAACTGCCTTTTGCCACATAACTTAATTGTAAATGTGGATGGTCATGAATCGTTCCAACAGCACCTTTATCAAAATGAACTTTAACCAACATCAGGTTATCATCATAAGCCATTATCTTACGCTTAACGCCAGCGCCCAAATCTTCCCAATCGATATCGTTATCTGCGATTAATGTTTTGTTTGATAAATCTTTAAAATTCATTTTTATTTAGAGTTATGTCACGTTGAGCTTGTTGAACCGCTAACAGATTCAAGATGAATAAAGATGAGTTAAAATACTTTGTTTACACTATCGTCATTGCGAAGCTGGGTATGAGCGAGCTGAAGCAATCTTTTTACATTAGATTGCTTCGTGCCTCGCAATGACGAAGAGCCAAATTATACCAAATATTCAAACAAAGTCTGGTCTTGGTTTAACTCGATAATCTCGAATTTAAAATCTTTCATGCGTTGCAATAAACTTGCATAATCCTCTTTATTCGTAAGCTCGATGCCAACTAATGCAGGTCCGTTTTCCTTATTCGTTTTTTTGATAAACTCAAAACGGGTAATGTCATCATGCGGACCTAAAACTTCATTAACAAATAATTTTAAAGCACCTGGTCGCTGCGGAAAACGAACGATGAAGTAATGTTTCAAACCTTCGAAAAGCAAAGATTTCTCTTTAATTTCCTGCATGCGTTCAATATCGTTATTACCACCACTAATTACGCAAACCACATTTTTTCCTACAATTTGGTCTTTAACTTGTTCCAATGCAGCAACAGATAAAGCACCTGCAGGTTCTACAACAATCGCATCTTCATTATAAAGTTTTAAAATTGTTGTACAAATTTGCCCTTCTGGGATTAAATAAGTAGAGCTTAGCAGTTCTTTACAGTATTGATAAGTAATCCAGCCCATTCTTTTTACTGCAGCGCCATCTACGAAACGTTCAATATTTTCAACAGTTATAGGACCACCATTTTTCAGAGCCTCGCTTAACGATGGCGCACCCATTGGCTCTACACCAAAAATTTTTACATCAGGTTTTACCGTTTGCAAATAGGCACTTACGCCCGAAGCCAAACCACCACCACCAACAGGCACAACTATAGCATCCAAATCTGGCAAATCTTCAAAAATTTCCATGGCAACCGTTGCTTGACCTTCAATTACTTTTTCATCATCAAACGGCGGAATAAATGTCGATGCTTTTTCCTCACTATAAGTCAACGCCTCTTTCAAACAATCATCAAAAGTATCACCAACTAAAACAATTTCGATGTTATCGCCACCGAACATATTTACTTGTTTAATCTTTTGTTTGGGCGTTATTTCAGGCATAAAAATTACACCCTTAATACCCAGTTTTTTACAAGAATAAGCCACACCTTGCGCATGGTTACCCGCACTTGCACAAACGATACCATTTTTTAATGAATCGGGATTTAAAGCACTTATTTTATTATAAGCACCACGCAACTTATAAGAACGTACAATTTGCAAATCCTCTCGTTTGAGGTAAATATTAGCCTTGTATTTTTGCGATAATCCTTCATTAAACTCTAAAGGAGTGCGTTTTACCACACCTTCCAAATTTTTAAAAGCGCTTTCAAAATCGAAAGTGTTTTTTATTGTATCATTCATAATTATTCTCAAGTATTAAGTATCAGGTATAAAAACTTGATGCTTATTTTTATTTTTTGAAAAGCAGGTTTCTGTGCTTTTCGGTTATGGTAGTCCTGCTATTCGTTACAATATTTTTTCAACTTCTGTCATGCTTCCAATGTCGTCATTGCGAGGAGGAACGACGCGGCAATCTTTACAATGAGAATAACTAAAAATATTTCCATTGCTATCAGGTTTATTACACTTTCGTTATTGCGAGACACAATGAAATCCATTCTAATAAAGATTGCTTCGTGCCTCGAAATGACGGTACGGTTTTCAGCTTAAGCCTTTCACCATTAAGCTCACTAAGCCAAATGCAATGCAACCAATTGGTTCAAATCATTATCGTTAATGCCTTGTTTGCTATCGGCTAAAATTAAAAATTGTTTGTAAACGATATCCAATTCTTCTTTCTCCAATTTATGACTCAAACGATCTAAATGGTGTTTCAAAGCCGCACGACCGCTTCTCGCCGTTAATACAATTGTAGCATCAGGGAAACCAACATCTTCAGGTTTAATAATTTCGTAGTTTTCACGGTTTTTTAAGAAACCATCCTGGTGAATACCAGAACTATGTGAAAATGCATTGCCACCAACAATCGCTTTATTCGGTTGCACAGGCATATTCATTTGGTTTCTCACCATGTGGCTCATTTCATAAAAACGAGTCGTATCAATTTGAGTATTTAAGCCCAAAACTTTGTGCGTTTTCAAAATCATGACTACTTCTTCCATCGAAGTATTACCGGCACGTTCGCCAATACCGTTAATAGTACATTCTACCTGGCGAGCACCGTTTTGTAATCCCGCAATTGAATTTGCTGTCGCTAAACCTAAATCGTTGTGGCAGTGAACAGAAATAATTGCGTTATCAATATTTTTAACGTTTTCTTTCAAAAACAAAATTTTTGAACCGTATTGGTCTGGTAAGCAGTAACCGTTTGTATCTGGAATATTTACAACAGTTGCGCCAGCAGCGATTACGGCTTCAACCATTTTAGCTAAAAATTCAATATCGGCTCTGCCTGCATCTTCTGCATAAAACTCAACATCTTCCACATATTTTTTTGCATACTTTACGGCATCAACAGCACGTTGCAAAATATCTTCTCGTGTACTGTTAAATTTATGTTTAATGTGGAAATCAGATGCGCCTATTCCAGTATGGATACGTGGTCTTTTAGCATAACGCAAGGCATCGGCAGCAACATCAATGTCATTTTTGTTTGCACGGGTTAAAGCACAAATAATTGGGTTATTTACTGCTTTCGAAAGTTCGATAACGCTGTTAAAATCGCCAGGACTTGATACTGGGAAACCAGCCTCAATTACATCAACACCTAAAAGTTCAAGCGATTTAGCGATTTCTACTTTTTGGTTTGTATCTAATTGGCAGCCTGGAACCTGCTCACCATCACGTAAGGTGGTGTCGAAAATATAAACTTTGTTCGGGTCGTGAATCATAATCTTGTATTTAGGAATTGACTAATTTTTGTGATAAGAATTTTAAAACCAATTTGCCCATTTCGGCTGTGCCTAAAACTTTAAATCGGTTTGTAGTTTGGTCGGCAATATCATGCGTTCTGAAACCTTCTTTCAAAACAGCATCTACAGTATCAACCAGTAATTTGGCTTCATCTTTTAAGCCGAAACCAATTTCGAGCATTAATGCTGCCGATAGGATAGATGCTAATGGATTTGCTAAATCTTTGCCCGTAATATCGTGTGCTGAACCGTGAATTGGCTCGAAGAAACCTGTACTCTCGCCAACTGATGCCGAAGCCAGCATACCCATCGAACCTGCAATTTGCGAAGCTTCATCCGTTAAGATATCACCAAATAAATTCGCCGTTAAAACCACATCAAATTTTTTCGGGTTTTTGATTAATTGCATAGCTGCATTATCAATAAACATATGTTCAGTTTCAACATCAGGGTATTGTTTAGCAATTTCCTGAACGGTTTCTCGCCATAAACGAGAACTTTCTAGAACATTCGCTTTATCTACCGAACATAACCTTTTGCTACGCTGTTGCGCTGCCTGATAAGCTTTATGAGCGATACGTTCTACTTCGTAACGGTGATAAATCATTAAATCCGAAGCTGTATTTCTATCTTCTGAACGAGATTTTTCGCCGAAGTAAACATCACCAGTTAACTCACGGAAGAATAAAATATCTGTTCCTTTTAAAATTTCTGGTTTAATACTCGATGCCTGAAGAAGTTCATCAAATAGTAATATCGGGCGGAGATTTGCGAATAAACCTAATTCCTTACGGATTTTTAATAAACCTTGCTCTGGTCTAACTTTTAAACTTGGGTCGTTATCGTATTTGGCATGACCAATCGCACCAAAAAGGATTGCATCGCTTTTTCTTGCTTTTTCTAAAGTTTCATCAGGTAGTGGTTCTCCAGTAACTTCTATAGCTGCATGTCCCATCAGCGCTTCGTCAAACTCAAATTCATGTCCAAAAATCTCAGCAACTTTTTCTAATGCCGCTTTTCCCCATGTGGTTACTTCGGGTCCGATACCGTCTCCAGGTATTACTAAAATGTTCTTCTTCATTGTATTATATTTTTCCGTCATTGCAAGGTACGAAGCAATCTTTTGCTTTATCCTAAACAAGATTGCTTCGTCCCTCGAAATGACGAGTTTGAGTATTTAAATTTTCGACGACTTTAACCTCGCCTTTTTCTAATAATATTCTTTTTTCAATGCAAGTTGGCAGTTGCGATTCAAAATGGCCAACATAAATTAAGGTCATCCCGTTGCTACACAATTCATCAATTAATTGGTTAAAATGTTGTGTTTGCTGTTGGTCTAAACCTTGGCAAGGTTCATCCAGAATTAATAATTCAGGATTTTTAATGATTGTTCTCGCTAACAAAACCAAACGTTGCTTTCCTAAAGGGAGCGAGGTTAATAATTCGTTTTTAGATGCCGTTAAACCAAAATATTCTACCAGTTCATCAACTTGAGCACTTTTGGTATATGGTAATTGTTGGAACAATCCGACAGTATCATAAAAACCAGAAGCTATACTTTGCCAAACAGTTGCGCTTGCATCAAAATACCAATGAAATTCTGGAGAGATTAAACCAATATGTTGTTTGATATCCCAAATGCTTTCACCACTTCCGCGTCTGTTGCCAAATAAATAAAGTTCATTTGCATAAGATTGCGGATGGTCGCCATTAACTAAGCTTAATAAAGTTGATTTTCCCGAACCATTATGACCTTGTAACAGCCATTTTTCGCCTGCCTTAACTTCCCAATTGATGTTTTTTAAAACCTGTTTTTCTCCATAGCTGATGTTCACGTCAACCATTTTAACAATGTTTTCAGACGAATAAATTGGCGATTCCTTTAAAAAATCTGGGATTTCTTTATTGTGTTTTTCAGCAAAGGCTAATGTAATTTCCCTTGATTCAGAAACTGAAATTTGTCCGTCTTTTATCTCCGCAAAGCAATTAATTGATTCAGGTAATTCATCATCATTACAAATCAAAATCAACTGAACGCCATTTGCTGAAACCTCATCCAACAAAATATTTAAATTTTTACGTGATGCAGCATCTAATCCAGTGTAAGGCTGGTCGATAATTAACAACTGTGGTTTTAACCACAAAGCTTTAACCAATTGTAACTTTTTGTGTTCTCCACTTGATAATTCGATTAGCTGCGAACTTGCAAATGATGAAAAGTTTAACGCTTCTAAAATAGGCTCTACTTTATCTAAGTGAAGTCCTTTCTCTTTACCATAACTAACCAATTCTGCATGAACGGTTAATGTATCTTTGGCCTGCTGGCTGGTGTAACGTTGTTGGTAGTAGAAATTTGCAACGCCCTCTAAGTTTTTAAATTGATACCAACTTTCAACAAATAAAACTTCAGCTGGTAAATTGTTTTCTTTGAAATTGATTTTTACATCGCCGATTGCACTTTGCAAACCTGCTATTATTTTGGCTAACGAGGTTTTTCCACTTCCACTCTCGCCGTGCAAAACATAATGCTCACCAGTATTTATAGTCCAGTTCAAATCCTTTAACACCGATTTTTGTTGGTGTTTTAGGTTTAAATCTTGAATACTGACGAAACTATCTTTCATATTTTTATTTTTTTACCATCTAAGAAAACCTAAGTAAATCTAAGTTGGGTATTGATGTTTATTTGAACCGCGGATGTTCGGCGGTCGTCATTGCGAGGCACGAAGCAATCCTAAAAATATAGCTAGGATTTTAACCCCTCGCTTTAAGATTGCTTCGTGCCTCGCAATGACGAGTGTGTTCGCTCTAACCTTTATTCTTTCAGCTTTTAGCCTTTTTCAAATTCCTCTATTAATCCTTTTTGTGCTAAGATGAAATCGATGTCATCATAACCATTAATCAAACACGATTTTTTGTAAGGATTAATTTCAAAAGATTCGCTTGCGCCAGTTTCAACAATGGTAACCGTTTGGTTTTCCAAATCAACTTGTAAAGGGGCATTTGCATTTCCATCAACTGCTTCAAAAATTTGAGCTAAAAAGTCTTCGCTAACTTGTATTGGTAATAAACCATTATTTAAAGCATTGCCTTTAAAAATATCCGCAAAGAAACTGCTGATTACTACATCAAAACCAGCATCCTGTATTGCCCAAGCTGCGTGCTCGCGACTGCTTCCGCAACCAAAGTTTTTACCCGCAACTAAAACCTGTCCGCTGTAGGTTGGATTGTTTAATACAAATTCTGGCTTTGGCGTATTGTCGCCATTGTAACGCCAATCGCGAAACAAATTTTCGCCAAAACCTTCACGAGTAGTCGCTTTCAAAAACCTCGCAGGAATAATCTGATCGGTATCAATGTTCTCTATGTTTAAAGGCACTATTGCCGATGTTAATTTTGTGAATTTTTTCATTTTATTAGTATCAAGTAGCGAGTATCAAGTAACAAGACTTAATTTTCGCAATTTTGTATTTTGCTTTTCACTTTAGCCTTTCAGCTTTTTTTATCGCTTTCACTCTCAATCTTCTGTAATCTGCAACCCATTCTCCATTAATGAAATAATTGGGTTTCAGAATCTCAACCGCTAAATTTTTAATAGATTCAGCTTGGTCATTAGTTATGTTTTTAAAGGCGTGCTGTGCAAATTGATTAATCCAAGCATACATGCCTTCTTCGCCAATAAGTTTTGTAGGTCTGTCGAACAACCAAATTTGTTCTACTTCAAATCCTTTCGATTCTAGAAGGTTAGCATATGTGCTAATTGATGGAAAATACCAAAAATCAGTAATTACTTTATCTGCTAAACCTAACTGTTCAGCAGCAGACTTTATGGCATCGGTAATACTTTTTACATTGCCTTTACCGCCAAATTCAGCAACTAATCTTCCTCCAGTTTTCAGGCTTCCAAATAAACCTTCAACCAAATTATTTTGATCTTCAATCCAATGGAAAGTAGCATTGCTGAAAATGGCATCGAAGTTTTCTTTGTAAGGAAGTTTAGTTCCATCGACCACTTCAAAGTTTAAATTTGGATAGGCCGTTTTTGCATTTGCAACCATATCCGCTGATGCATCAGTTCCTAAAATAATCGCTCCGCTTTCGGCAATTTGTGCCGCCAGCTGACCAGTTCCACAACCCACATCTAAAATCTGCTCGTTGATTTTTGGCGCTAACCACTGCAAAACATCTGCTCCGTAATCAGATACGAAATGATGTTGTTTGTCGTATAACGTTGCATCCCAAACTATTTCTGGCATAACTTTTTCTTCTTTGAACAAGATTTTTAAGATTCAAGGATTTTAAGATTATTGAGGAATGCAAAAAGTAATCATCAAACCCTTTAAAATCCTAATTTTTTAGCTTCTTTTATTTCAATCTTTTATAGGTATATTTTAAAAACATTAAAGCCCTTAACCTTTTAACCTTCGACATTTGTATAATGTTCTACAACTGGAAAAGGCTCATAAAAATGATGCAATAATTTTTTCCAATCTTGATATTCTGCTGAACCTCTAAAACCTTCTGTATGCGCTTCCAATGTTTTCCAGTTTACTAATAGAATGTATTTATCAGTTTCCTCTAAACACTTTTTTAGCTGATGCGAAATGTAACCTTCCATAGAGGAAATGATTTTCTGAGCCTCTATAAAAGCTTTTTCAAAATCAGCTGATAAACCAGCCCTTACATTTAATATCGC
Source organism: Pedobacter aquatilis (assembly GCF_032678425.1). GTDB lineage: Bacteria > Bacteroidota > Bacteroidia > Sphingobacteriales > Sphingobacteriaceae > Pedobacter > Pedobacter aquatilis_B. The sequence continues at coordinate 157,560 of NZ_JAVTSG010000002.1, forward strand.
AATTTCTAAAATCATTTCTCTATGTTTCCGTCATTGCGAAGTACGAAGCAATCTATTACTATAGAGATTGCTTCGTGCCTCGCAATGACGAGAGGATTAGCTCTTCTTGTTTGTTTTTTTCTTTCAGCTTTAACCTTTTAGCTTTCAGCTAAAAACTCCCTCACATCGGTAATCACTCCGGTTACAGCAGCAGCAGCAGCCGTTAAAGGACTAGCTAATAATGTTCTTGCGTTTTGTCCTTGTCTACCTTCAAAATTTCTGTTAGATGTAGAAACACAATATTTTCCAGCTGGAATTTTATCCTCATTCATACCTAAACAAGCACTGCAACCTGGTTCACGCAATTGGAAACCTGCCTCTTCGAAAATTTTATCTAAACCTTCGTTTTTAGCCTGCTGTTCAACTTGTTTCGAACCCGGAACAATCCAAACGGTAACATTATCCGCTTTGCGCTTATCTTTTACAAAATCTGCAACCTCACGTAAATCTTCAATACGAGAATTGGTACAACTGCCGATGAAAACATAATCAACAGGTTTGCCGATTAATGATGCATCATCATCAAAGCCCATGTAATCCAATGCTTTTTGATAAGAAAGTTTTTCTTTTTCTGGCTGTGCATTGGTTGCAGGAATATTTTCATGAATCCCCATTCCCATTCCTGGATTAGTGCCGTAGGTAATCATTGGTGCAATATCTTCAGCTTTAAAAGTTAAAACACTATCAAATTTTGCATCAGCATCGCTGTATAAAGTTTTCCAATAAGCTAAAGATTTATCCCACTCTTCGCCTGCTGGCGCAAATTCTCTGCCCTTAATGTAATCGAAAGTGATTTGGTCTGGCGCAATTAAGCCACCTCTCGCACCCATTTCGATACTCATGTTGCAAATCGTCATACGGGCTTCCATACTTAAACTTTCAATTGCCGAACCTGCATATTCAATGAAATACCCAGTTCCACCAGCGGCAGAAATTTGAGCAATGATGTAAAGGATAATGTCTTTTGCACCAACACCTTTTCCAAGCGTTCCGTTAACCTCAATTTTCATGGTTTTAGGTTTCGATTGCAATAAACATTGTGTTGCGAAAACCTGCTCAACCTGCGATGTTCCAATACCGAAAGCAATTGCACCAAAAGCACCATGTGTAGAGGTATGACTGTCGCCGCAAACCATTGTTTTTCCTGGCAAGGTTATACCCAATTCAGGACCGATTACGTGAACAATCCCTTGAAAAGGGTGACCTAAGCCATAAAGTTCAATTCCGAATTCTGCACAATTTTTAGTCAGCATATCTACTTGATAGCGAGAAAGCTCTTCTTTAATCGGCTGCAATTGGTTTAAAGTTGGCACGTTATGGTCGGCAGTTGCTACCGTTTGCTGCGGACGGAAAACAGGTAAGCCTCTTTTGCGCAAACCATCAAAAGCCTGCGGAGAAGTTACCTCATGTATTAAGTGTGTATCAATGTATAAAATATCAGGAAATCCCTCTTCACTTTTTACAACGTGCGCATCCCAAATTTTTTCTACTAATGTTTTTGACATTTTGTTTTGTATTTAATGTTGTCAGTCTGAGCTTGTCGAAGACTTTTCAAGAATAAAAAGAATTCCTTTGACAAGCTCAGGAAGACATTTTTTTTATTCTATGCAGTTTTAATCGCCTTCATTGCAGTCATCGCTTTGCGTAAAGTAGCGCCAATTTGTTCTACTTCGTGCGAGCGAATCGCTTCATTTACATCGATTAATTTTCTGTTATCTACAGCACCATCTTTGCCCTCGTTAAAGTTTTTACCAACTAAATCAGTATCTACTTTTTTCATGAAATCAGCTAATAACGGTTTGCAAGCTTGGTCGAATAAATAACAACCGTACTCAGCCGTATCAGAAATCACACGGTTCATTTCAAATAATTTTTTACGGGCAATGGTGTTTGCGATAAGTGGAGTTTCGTGTAACGACTCATAGTAAGCAGATTCTGGTTTGATTCCAGCTTGTACCATTGTTTCGAAAGCCAATTCAACACCTGCACGAACGAAAGCAACCATTAAAGTGTAGTTGTCGAAATATTCTTGCTCACCGATTTTAACATCGCCAGCTGGCGTTTTTTCAAAAGCAGTTTCACCAGTTTCAGCTCTCCAAGCTAATAGGTTTTTATCGCCAGCAGCCCAATCTTCCATCATAATACGGCTGAATTCTCCACTCATAATATCATCCTGGTGTTTTTGGAATAATGGTCGCATAATATCTTTTAGTTCTTCCGAAATTTCAAAAGCTTTAACTTTAGCAACATTGCTTAAACGGTCCATCATTGCCGTAATACCACCTTGCTTTAAGGCTTCGGTAATTACCTCAACGCCATATTGAACCAGTTTAGATGCATAACCTGCGTCGATTCCTTTTTCTACCATTTTATCGAAAGATAGGATAGAACCTGTTTGCAATAAACCACAAAGAATGGTTTGCTCGCCCATTAAATCAGATTTTACCTCAGCTACGAAAGATGATTTTAAAACACCAGCCCTGTGTCCACCAGTACCAACTGCATATGCTTTAGCCTGTGCTAAACCTTTACCTTGAGGGTCGTTTTCTGGGTGTACAGCAATTAAAGTAGGTACACCGAAACCACGAACGTACTCTGCTCTAACTTCGCTACCTGGGCATTTAGGTGCAACCATAATTACCGTTAAATCTTTACGGATTTGCATACCTTCTTCCACAATATTGAAACCGTGCGAGTAAGATAATGTTGCTCCATCTTTCATTAAAGGCATAATAGCATTCACAACTGCAGTGTGTTGTTTATCAGGCGTAAGGTTAATTACCACATCAGCAGTAGGAATTAATTCTTCGTAAGTACCAACTTTGAAGTTGTTTTCAGTTGCATTTTTCCACGAATCTCTTTTGCCTTCAATAGCCTCCTTACGCAACGTGTAGCTTACATCTAAACCACTATCTCTTAAATTTAAACCTTGGTTTAAGCCTTGTGCGCCGCAACCTACAATTACCAGTTTTTTGCCTTTTAAAGCGCTAACGCCATCTAAAAATTCATTGCTGTCCATGAAATCGCAAACACCAAGCTGGTTTAATTTTTCTCTAAGAGGTAATGTGTTAAAATAATTTGACATCGTTTTTATTGGTTAATTTCTATTTATTTATCGGTTCAATTATCAAGATTAAATGTTCTTCTTCTCTTGATGGTTAATATTTTCTTTTATTTGAAAAACAAGTTTCTATGCTTTTCGGTTATTTCAGTCCCGCTTTTCGTTGCAATCTTTTTAAACTTCTGTCACCAGTTCCATTTCCGTCATTGCGAGGAGGAACGACGTGGCAATCTTTTAAGTTAAGCCATTAAAAAAGTATTTTCACTTCAATCAGGTTTATAAAACTTCCGTTCGGTGTTTCAAACCATCACCTGTTCCATCCCTAAACAAGCTTTCTCAACGCTAAGGCATATCCAAAATGTAGGTTGTCATGGCCTATGGTTGTAGTTAAAACTTCTTCAATAGTATTTAACTGAACACCATAAGTTACAGTAGAGTAAGGTGTGATATTTGCAAATACGCCATGCTCATAATCCTCTTCAATTTTTTTGATGCTGCCCAAAGCAATACTTTTCAATTCAGCTACTTCTTCTGCAGACACAATGTAAGTCGGTTTAGTATCTTTCTTGTAACTATCTACAAATTTCACCGAACTTGCATCTTCCAAAATACCAGTTCTAACATAGCAAAGCGTTTGCGTGCTCACTACTATATGGCCGAAATTCCAAATAATGTTGTTGTTAAAACCATCAGGAATTTTATTCAGCTGTTCGATAGTTAAACCATCAATTAACTGAATAAATGCTTTTCTCGAGTTTATTATAAATTCAAATGCTTGCTTCATTATTTTTATTTTTCCGTCATTGCGAGGCTGGGTTGTGCGAGCCGAAGCAATCTTTCTTTTTTTTTGTGCTTCGACAAGCTCAGCATGACAATTTGCTTTAGTCTTTCAGCTTTTATCTTTTGGCTTTCAGCCTGCTTACATCGTAAATATCTTCTCGCCTTTATCTAAAAACTCATTTTCAACAAGTTCTTCTCCAGGTTCAAAGGCTTCAAATTCTTTTAATTTTTCGTGGAAACCGGCACTATCCTTAATAATTGCAACTCTAGCCGAACGCACAAATTCGATTAATTCGTAAGGTTCTAGAGCTTTTACTAAAGCGTCAGTCTCTTCTCTATGACCAGTTACAGCAAAAACCGTATAATCTTTTCTAATAACAACAGCACTTGCGCCATATTGTCTAAGCAATCTTTCTACAGTTACCTTCTCCGCAATTTCATCTGTAGAAACTTTGTATAAAGCCAACTCCTGCCATATAATTTCTTCGTTAGTATTGAAATAAACCTTCAAAACTTCAATTTGCTTTTCAATCTGACGAGCTAATTTTCTAACTACTTCATAGCTCTCTGTAATCACAATATTAAAGCGGTGAATCCCGTCAATTTCAGACGGAGAAGTATTTAAACTCTCGATGTTGATTTTTCTTTTAGAGAAGATAATCGCGATCCTGTTTAATAAACCGATACGATTTTCTGCATAAACCGTGATGGTGTATTCCTGCTTACCTTCAAAATCAGCTTTCGTTATTTTATGTTCTAATGTATTTTCAGTACTCATGTTTTTTGGATTAAGGATGAAAGAACAAAGAATAAAGACGTTTCAATCATTGCTCCTTGCTCATTTATCTTTGTTCTTAATTACTTCAATCTAATCTCACTTACGCTCATTCCTTGCGGAACCATTGGGAAAACGTTATTTTCTCTTCCAACCATTACCTCCAATAAGTAAGAACCGTCATGGTTAATCATGGTTTCCAAAGCGGTTTTCAAGTTTGCACGTTCATCAACTTTGTTGGCTTCAATGTAGTATGCTTTCGCCAAAGCCACAAAATCAGGACTGGTAATGTTCACCGAGGAATAACGCTTATCGTTAAATAATTCCTGCCATTGGCGAACCATTCCTAAGAAACGGTTGTTCAAAATCAAGATTTTAACAGCTGCACCAAATTGCATAATGGTTCCTAATTCTTGTGGTGTCATTTGGAAACCACCATCGCCAATAATGGCAATCACTGTTTTATCAGGCGCACCATATTTAGCACCGATTGCTGCGGGTAAACCAAAACCCATTGTGCCTAAACCACCAGAAGTGATATTACTTCGGGTATTATTAAATTTCGCATATCGGCAAGCTACCATTTGGTGCTGACCAACATCAGTAACGATAACCGCTTCGCCACCGCAAATTTCATTAATGTTCCGTAATACTTCGCCCATTGTAATTTCTTCACCAGTTGGGTAAAGTTCTGATGTAATTACTTGGTCTATTTCTTGTTGATTATATTCTTTGAATTTAGCAACCCAATCATCGTGTTTTTTGGCTTCAACCAAGTTGGTTAATAGCGGCAAGGTTTCTTTACAATCGCCCCAAACGCCAACTTCTGTTTTAACGTTTTTGTCAATTTCAGCAGGGTCAATATCTAAATGGATAACCTTTGCTTGCTTAGCGTATTTATCCAATCGGCCAGTTACTCGGTCATCAAAACGCATCCCGATAGCGATTAAAACATCGCATTCGTTAGTTAAAACATTCGGTCCATAATTGCCATGCATACCTAACATACCAACATTTAGAGGGTGATCAGTAGGAATTGCACCTTCTCCCATAATTGTCCAAGCGGCTGGAATACCACTTTTCTCAATGAAAGCCTTAAATTCTTCTTCAGCTGTTCCCAAAACAACACCTTGTCCGAATAATACAAATGGTTTTTTTGCTGAATTAATTAATGTAGCAGCTTGCTCAATATACTCAACCCTAACTTTTGGCTTCGGGCGGTAAGAACGGATATGATTACACTTTACATATTCGGGAAATTCCTCGATTTGTAATTGTGCATTTTTCGTAATATCAATTAAAACAGGGCCTGGTCTGCCGCTTTTAGCTATGTAAAAAGCTTTAGCTAAAACTTCTGGGATTTCTTTCGCATCAGTTACCTGATAATTCCATTTGGTAACCGGAGTTGTAATATTAATTACGTCCGTTTCCTGGAAAGCATCCGTTCCTAATAAATGGGCGAAAACCTGACCTGTAATACAAACTAAAGGTGTACTATCGATTTGTGCATCAGCTAAACCTGTTACCAAGTTGGTTGCACCTGGTCCACTGGTTGCAAAACAAACCCCTACTTTACCGCTAGTTCTTGCAAAACCTTGAGCCGCATGAATCCCACCTTGTTCATGACGAACTAAAATGTGTTGCAACTTATCGGTGTAATCATATAATGCATCGTAAATTGGCATAATAGCTCCACCGGGATAACCGAAAATCGTAGTTACGCCTTCTTCAATTAATCCATTTAAAAGAACCTGTGAACCTGTTCCTTTAAATAATTTCTTTGAGGTTTCTGCTTTTGCCTCCGTCTGTATTTCTTGTGCAGTTTCCATAATTATATTTTTACGGTTGTATTATTCTTTAATCTTAAAGCCTATTCGCTCCCTATCTTTCCACTTGAGTTGAGCAATTTTCTCGTCTAGCAAATTATCCATTGCATCATACAATTCATTTAGTTGAACATCGTGTTCTCCTAGTCGCTCTTTTATCTCTAATAATTGCTCACTAATGTTAGCTTGTTTAGATAAGAATTTTCTTACATCAACAAAAGCCCTCATAATGGCAATGTTCATATTTATTGCCTTTTCGCTTCGTAGCACGCCACTTAACATCGCTACCCCTTGTTCTGTGAAAGCGTAGGGTAGATTGCCACGGTGTTTTTGAGAACCGGTCACAATTTGTGACCGGTTCATCAGCACAATTTGTGAGGATGAACTAGTTTCACTTGAGGTTTCAATTTGAAACCTCAAGTTGTCCCATTCTTCTTTTGCGAGTTGAAACATAAAATCTTCTGGAAAACGTTCTGTATTTCGTTTTACTGCTTGATTCAATACTTTCGTTTCAACCTCATAAAGTGCTGCTAAATCGAAATCCAACATTACTCTTTCACCCCGAATTTCATAAATTCTACTTTGAATACTTTTAATGATTTGCATAGTAATTCATTTTAATATTTAATTCTTAGTCGGGATGACTAGTATATAAGGTTTGCATCCACAAACCTCAGCTAAATTCTAATACTCATCAGTTACGCAACCACTGGCTGCATCTGAAACGGTTTTAGCATATTTATATAAAACCCCTTTAGTTACTTTTAATGCTGGTTGTATATATTTTTTTCTTCGCTCTGCGATAACATCTTCGCTTACTTGCAATTCTATAATATTATTTACAGCATCAATTAAAATTGGGTCTTCATCTTCTACTAAGCCGATTAAACCACCTTTGTATGATTCTGGCGTGATGTGACCAACTACGAAACCATGAGTTCCACCAGAGAAACGACCATCGGTAATTAAAGCCACCGATTTACCCAAACCAGCACCAATAATTGCTGAAGTTGGTTTTAACATTTCGGGCATACCTGGCGCACCAACCGGACCAGAATTTTTAATCACAATTACATCGCCTGGTTTTACACGACCGCTTGAAATACCTGCAATTAAATCATGTTCACCATCAAATACACGAGCCGGTCCTTCAAATTTTTCACCTTCTTTACCAGAGATTTTTGCAACTGAGCCTTTTTCGGCTAAGTTTCCGTAAAGAATTTGTAAGTGACCTGTTGCTTTAATCGGCTCGCTTAATTTTTGGATGATTTTCTGATCGTAGTCCATGATAGATTTTACATCAGCTAAGTTTTCAGCCATTGTTTTGCCAGTGACAGTTAAACAATCGCCATGTAGTAAACCTTCGTTTAATAAGAATTTTAATACCGCAGGAATTCCTCCATATTGGTGTAAATCTTGCATTAAATATTTACCACTCGGTTTGAAATCGGCTAAAACAGGGGTAACATCGCTCATGCGTTGGAAATCATCTTGCGTAATTTCTACACCGATTGCTTTACCCATCGCGATAAAATGCAACACCGCATTTGTACTTCCACCTAAAATGATAATAGAACGAATGGCATTTTCGAATGCCTTTCTCGTCATAATATCAGACGGTTTTATATCTTTTTCTAATAAAACTTTGATGTATTTACCCGCATCCAAACATTCTTGTTTTTTTTCAGTACTTACCGCTGGATTTGAAGATGAGTAAGGTAAACTCATGCCCAAAGCCTCAATTGCCGAAGCCATGGTATTTGCTGTGTACATACCACCACAAGCACCGGCGCCTGGGCAAGTATGTTTGATAATGCCCTGATAATCCTCGTCAGATAAATTACCACAGATTTTTTGTCCTAAAGCTTCGAAAGCTGAAACGATATTTAATTCTTCTCCTTTGTAATGACCAGGAGCAATAGTGCCACCGTAAACCATAATTGACGGGCGGTCTAAACGAGCCATAGCCATAATTGCACCCGGCATATTTTTATCACAACCTGGAATAGAAATAATGCCATCGTAATACTGACCACCGCAAATGGTTTCGATGCTATCCGCAATTACATCACGGCTTACTAAAGAATAACGCATACCATCGGTACCATTACTCATGCCATCGCTTACACCAATGGTATTAAAAATCAAGCCCACTAAATCATTTTTCCAAACACCTGCTTTAACATCTTTTGCAAGATCGTTAAGGTGCATATTGCAGGTATTGCCATCGTAACCCATACTTGCAATACCGACTTGCGCTTTGGCCATATCAGCATCGGTTAAACCGATTCCATAAAGCATTGCTTGCGCCGCGGGCTGCGTTGGGTCTTGTGTAAATGTTTTACTGTACTTGTTTAATTCGCTCATTGTTAAAATATATTGTGGTTCTGTTAGTTGTTCTATTTCGAGGTAAAATACCTCCTTATTTTTTTACTGCGATTACAATCCCTGTTGCCCAAACTTGTTTGGTTAAATGCAAATCTTTTCGAGATTCTAAATCTGCAATTAACTTAATGGCTTTTTCCTGATGGCCATCAGGCCAATTTGGTTGTGGTAACATATCATCGATTATGTACAGTCCGCCTGGATTTAGCATCTCAATTGCTTCATCTAAAAGCAAATATTTTCCGTGCCATGTATCAGCAAAAATATAATCAAATTTTTTTTCTCTGTTATTTTCTAGCCATTCGCCGCCATCTGATAAAACTAAATCTAGACGTTTGTCATCTCCTAAAAATGTTTTCGCGATATTTAAAAACTGCTCATCATTATCTACCGAAATCAGGGTCGAATTTTCATCAATCCCATCTAAAATCCACGAAGTTGATAGACCAGTTCCCGTGCCTAACTCTAAAAAGCGACCATAAGGTTTTGATGCTGCGAGTGTTTTTAATAATGAACAGGTCAAAACATCTGAAGCCATATTAAACCCCGATGCTTTAGTTGCATCATCGATTTGCTGGTATGCTTTTGGAAATGTTTGATTGATATCCTGATTCATTGTTTTTATAATCTTATCTTGATACTCGATACTAAATACTTGATACTAAATAATTACTTCGTAATTCACTTTCTCAAGCACTAAGTTTTTATAAGCACGTTGTATGGTATAACCTAGTGATTCTCTCCATAGCGAACGAAAAACAATATCATCGATTGAAGCAATGCCCGCAATTTCTGTAGCTGTTCCGCATAAGAAAGCAGAATCTGCCTGGCGTAAATCTTCAACAGTTAATTTTTTCTCGATGCATTCAATATCTAAAACTGCACAAAGCTCTTTAACTGTTGCTCTAGTAATGCCTGGTAAAATATTTCCTAAAGATGGCGTGTAAAGTTTGCCGTCTTTCTCTAAGAAAATGTTTGCACCTGAAGCTTCAGCTATAAAACCATGCATATCTAAAAGCAAGGCTTCATCATAACCCTTAATATTTGCTGCGGTTGTTGCTAAGATTGAGTTTACATAATTTCCGCTCAATTTTGCCTCCATTGGCGTTGATTTCGGATTTGGTCTTTCGTAATCTGAAATGGTTAATTTCAATAATTTATTGCCAGAATATGCATCCCAATTCCATGCGCAAATTAAAATTGAAACACCACTCGGTTCATTCAATTTCATGTTTGGATGGCAAAAAACTAAAGGGCGGATATATGCATCCTTTAACTTATTTAAGGTAAGAAGCTTATAAGTCTCTTTAATTAATTCCTGCTTATCCCATGGAAAAGGAATATTTGCCAGCTGGCAAGAACGCTCTAAACGGTCGAAATGGGCAGCTGCTTTAAAGATTCGGTTGCCATTATGGGTTTTGTAGGCTCTAATACCCTCGAATGCTGCATAGCCATAATGTAGCGATTGCCCATAAAGGTCGGTACTGCTATCTACAGCCTTTTCAAACTTTCCATCAAGGTAAATAATTGTATTAGAGTTATAGTATTGCATAATACCGATGTTTTGTTATTTAAAAAAAGCGTCCTGTTTTTGTCAGGACGCTTTAAGTATATTTAGTTTATATCTTTTAAAAGCAGTCCGTTTTCTTTCCTAGTAAAATGTTTAGGAGTAGCAGGTTAATAATAATGACAGGTAACAACACAACGTTGCCAGATGCAATTGCAGTAGCGTTGTTTAAAAATGTGTTGCCTTGATTAGTCATTATTTCCTTATTCTTTATAAATACCAATTTAGTTTTTGGTTCAGAAATATGCAAGGGAAATCAAAAAAAAATGAAATAAGAATAATATTTTGATTTTAATTTATAAATCAGAATTTTATTCTTCCTGATGGTGTGTTTAGTGATTTTATGCTGATAGCTGTAGACCGAATATCAAAACGGTATATGGTATGTTTGTTATGCTTGCATTGTAAATTTATATTTTTTCTTCCTAAAATGAAGTGAACCGTTTAAAAATTTGAAAATTTTCATGCTTAGTTTAAAATAAAATTTAAGCTGAGAAATGGCTTTATTTCTTAATATCTGGATATTTATAATGCATCATTTTCATGCCATAGAGCCATCTATCTTTAATGTTTAATAGATTTCCTTCAAATTCAAAACCTGAGAATAATTTAGAAAGTGTAGTTTCTCGTCTTATTGATTTTTGAAGTTTTTTAAGTGATAATTCTCCCAGTCTTTGGTAGTAAGGGTCGATGATATTTTGCTCTCTTAATAAGAGACGTCCATCCCAGACTTCAGCATCTAATCCTTTTAAAGGTGCGTGTTCAAAAAGGGATTTTAAATCCTTCCAAATATCATCAAAAATAATTGCGTTGCCTGTAATTACAAATGTTTCAATTTCCTTATTTGAGTTTCCTGCAGCAAGTGCAATAGGATTAAGGAGGTTTTTAAGTTTCGATGTGGTTTCTCTTGCTGCCGCTGGCCATCTGGTTTGAAAACCTAAAGAATCTGTTTTTTCTTCAAACCATTTATAGAAATCGCAACGCTGATAAATATCCTGATATTCTAAATAGCCATTTGTTTTTTTTAAGTTGATTTTATTAGCTTGATTCCAAGTCTCTGAATTTTTTTCTCTATCGTCTTTTAGCCAATTGCCATCATTTCCGTTGAGCTTCCGCTCAGGATAAGTTTTACGGTAGTCATTAAAGGTTAAAAACTCTTTTGCATTCACTCTTATGGAAAGAAGAATAAGCAAAAAAACACATAACTTTTTTGAGTTAACCATCTTATTAAAGTGTACTTTAATAAGATACGATTAAAACGAACGGTTGGGTTGCTAATTGGGAAATAAAAAAAGCCTTTCCGAAATAATCGAAAAGGCTCTGAATAAATTATGATTCAGCTGCAACTATTCTTCTTCTTTAGAAAGCACTCTTGATGCAACTTTCCCAACGGTCAATCCCTGAACGATAATTGAGAACACTACTACAAAATAAGTAGCCGCAATTAAAGTTGGTTTATACGGACCTTCATCCATCGATAAGGCTAATGCAATAGAAACACCACCTCGCAAACCTCCCCAAACCAATACCTTAATTGTGCCATTGCTGAATTTATTTTTGAATGGAATAAGTAATACAGGAATGTATATCGATAAAAATCTGGAGAATAATACAATAACGATACTTGCTGTTCCAATTATCCAGTAAGATGTTATGTTTTGGATGATTAATAATTCAAAGCCAATAAAGAGGAATAAAACAGCATTTAAGATTTCATCTATCAGTTCCCAGAATTTGTTTAAGTAATCCTTTGTTGTTGCCGACATTGCTGTTCGCTTTCCATAATTACCAATAACTATACCTGCTGCAACCATGGTTAAAGGTCCGGATATATGCATAGAGTGCGCAATAAGATAGCCACCCATTACAACCGAAAGTGTAATTAATACGGAGACTTTATAATCATCAATTTTTCGCATTGCGTTAGATGCGCCTAAACCTAAAAGCGCACCAAGGATGAATCCACCTAAAGCTTCTTTAATTAGTAACCATGAGATATTTAAGAATGAGATTTCGACCTCGCTACTTTGCGTTAGCTGAAGAATTACGGCAAAAACCACAACAGCAACACCATCATTAAATAGCGATTCTCCCGCAACTTTAGTTTCTAAAGATTTTTTCACTTTGGCTTCTTTCAGCACGCCCATTACGGCAATTGGGTCGGTAGGGGATATTAAGGAACCAAAAAGTAAGCAATAAATAAAAGGAATATGAACGCCTAGTATAGGTCCTAAATAAAATAAAATTCCACCGACAGCAAAGGTTGATATGACAACACTTACGGTTGAGAATATAATAACTGGTCCTCTTTGTTCTTTTAAATCAATTAAATTGATATGTATCGCTCCAGCAAATAACAGGAAGTTAAGCATGGCGCCCATAAGCACTTCTGTAAAATCTACATCAGAAAGTAAAGTAGAAAAATGATTGAAAGCTTTGGGAAATAAATTGCCGGTAATAACTAAGATAATAGAGGCGAGCATGGCAATAATCATGATGCCAATTGTTGATGGTAGTTTTAAGTAGCGTAAATTGAGATAGGCAAAAAATGATGCAATAACAATAAGCACCGAAAACGAATAGTATAATTCCATTTAAAAAATTTAGTATAAAAAATTATGCTTTGCAGCTATCCCGGTAATATAATTAATTCAATTTTTTTACAAGAATACAATATCTATGGTATTGGGAATTTTTACTCAAAAAGGAGTTTAAAATGAAATTTGTTTAACGAAATGAAAAAAGCCTTTCCGAAATTAATCGAAAAGGCTTTTTAAATTGCAATTCCTAATTAGGAAAGCTTAACGAATGTCGATTAAGCGATACCTTCTGCTAAAACAACAATCTTATTATTTAAGGCTTCAACAACTCCACCTTTAATAAAGAAACGTTGTTCGTCGTTTTGGTTTGCTTTTATAATAACTTCTCCATCCTCTAAAGTTGAGATAATAGCAGCGTGGTCTTTCAAAATTTGAAAAGAGCCTGAAGTTCCTGGAACGGTAACCGCTGTTACTTCGCCTTCGTAAACTTTTTTATCTGGAGTTAATATTTCTAAGTTCATTTTTTTTGATTTGAGTATCAAGTAGCTAGTATCAAGTATCAAGAGGGTAATGGTGGTCTTGATACCCGATACTCAAATCTCGATACTAGTTCGCTTCTGCTAATAATTTTTTACCTTTTTCAATAGCATCTTCAATGCTACCAACTAAGTTAAATGCAGCTTCTGGATATTCATCAACTTCACCATCCATAATCATGTTGAAACCTTTGATGGTATCTTTAATGTCAACCAATACACCTTTTAAGCCTGTAAACTGCTCAGCTACGTGGAAAGGCTGTGATAAGAAACGTTGAACACGACGAGCTCTTGATACAACTAATTTATCTTCCTCAGATAATTCGTCCATACCTAAAATCGCGATGATATCTTGTAATTCTTTATAACGTTGTAAAGTTTCTTTAACACGTTGTGCAGTGTTATAGTGCTCATCGCCTAAAACAGCAGGAGAAAGGATACGAGAAGTAGAATCTAATGGATCTACTGCTGGATAAATACCTAACTCAGCAATTTTACGAGAAAGTACTGTAGTTGCATCTAAGTGGGCGAAAGTTGTAGCCGGAGCCGGGTCAGTTAAATCATCTGCAGGTACATATACCGCTTGTACAGATGTGATTGAACCACGTTTAGTTGAAGTAATACGCTCTTGCATTAAACCCATCTCAGTTGCCAATGTTGGTTGGTAACCTACCGCTGATGGCATACGACCTAATAAAGCCGATACCTCAGAACCTGCCTGAGTAAAACGGAAGATGTTATCAACGAAGAAAAGGATGTCTTTTCCAGCGCCTTCGCCATCACCATCACGGAAATATTCTGCAACTGTTAATCCTGATAATGCTACACGAGCACGTGCACCAGGAGGCTCGTTCATTTGACCGAAAACCAATGTTGCTTTAGATTCTTTTAATTTTTCAGTATCAACTGATTTTAAATCCCATCCACCTTTTTCCATTGAGTGTAAGAAATCATCACCATAGTTGATTACGCCTGATTCGATAAACTCACGTAATAAATCGTTACCCTCACGAGTACGCTCACCAACACCTGCGAATACTGATAAACCAGCATAAGCTTTTGCGATGTTGTTAACCAACTCCATAATTAATACCGTTTTACCTACACCAGCACCACCGAACAAACCAATTTTACCACCTTTAGCATAAGGCTCTAATAAATCGATTACTTTAATACCTGTAAAAAGTACTTCAGTTTCTGTTGATAAATCTTCGAACTTAGGAGGAGTTGCGTGAATCGGACGACCGTCTACTTTATCTACCGCTGTGATACCATCGATAGCATCGCCAACTACGTTAAATAAACGACCTTTAATTTGGTCACCAACTGGCATTTTAATCGCTGAACCAGTATCAACTACTTTCATTCCACGAACTAAACCATCAGTAGAGTCCATTGAAATTGCACGTACACGGTCTTCACCTAAGTGCTGTTGAACTTCTAAAACAATTTTTTGTCCATTTTCTTTTGTTATCTCTAACGCATCGAAAATTTTAGGTAGATGGGCATCATCAGCAAAGCTAACGTCAACCACTGGGCCGATAATTTGTGCTATTTTTCCTAAGTTAGGCATATCTGTTGTGAGTAAATTTATTATAGTCAATGAATTAAAGCTGTTTGTAAGGGCTTCAATTCGGTTGGCAAAGTTAAGTTATTATTAGCGAATTTTAAATATATATTACAAATTTTTCTTAGACGATTTTAATAGGTATTTTAGAGGCATAAATTCATCAAATGAAAACCGTTTTAACTACAGGTAGTAATGGCCTTTTGGGACAGAAAATAACTGAAAAGGTATTGGCAGAAGGCAGAGTAAAACTTATTGCTACATCAAAGGGCGCAAATCGTTACCCAACTTCAATTGGTTATGATTACGCTGAAATGGATATTCTGGATACTGCCCAAGTAAGAGCGGTAATTGAAAAGTATAAGCCCGATGTGATTATTCACACGGCTGCAATGACGAATGTGGATACTGGAGAAGCAAATAAGGAACTCTGTCACCAATTAAATGTAGATGCAACTCAAAATTTGGTATCACTTTGTGAGGAATTGAATATTCATTTTATACATTTAAGTACCGATTTTATATTTGATGGGGCAGACGGGCCTTATCAGGAAGATGATGCACCAAATCCGCTGAGTTATTACGGCGAAACCAAACTTTTAGCCGAGCTTGCGGTTAAAGAATCAAAAGCCAATTGGACAATTTTACGTACCATATTGGTTTATGGCATTACCAATGATATGAGCAGAAGCAACATTGTACTTTGGGCAAAAGGTGCATTAGAAAAAGGCCAACCGATTAATGTGGTAAACGACCAATGGAGAATGCCTACTTTAGCTGAAGATTTAGCTGAAGCTTGTTTACTGGCGGTTGAGAAGAAAGCTCAAGGTGTTTATCATGTATCGGGCAAAGATTACATGAGTATTGCCGATTTAGTGCGAAAAGTTGCCGATTATTGGTCGCTCGATAAATCGATTCTATCTGAAATCAGTTCTGAAAGTTTGAATCAATCTGCAAAAAGGCCAGTTAAAACAGGTTTTGTGTTGGATAAAACAGTTAAAGATTTAGATTATAAACCACATAGCTTTGAAGAAGGATTGAAGATTGTTGATGAGCAGATGAAAAGTAGAAAGTAGAAAGTAGAAAGTAGAAAGTAGAAAGTGAAACTGGACCAACAAGATAGCACTTCTCTTTTGAAACTTTGCACAGCAATTCACCAATTACAACACTTAACCATTTTAACAATTCAAACAATTAACCAATAACAACAATATATGTCACTACAAATTGGCGATAACGCCCCAGATTTTAAATTATACAGTTCTGATTTAACAGAAGTTTCTTTAGCAGCCTTTAAAGGCAAAAAAGTTATCATTCACTTTTTTCCGATGGCTTTTACAGGAACTTGCACAGAGCAATTATGCACGATGAGAGATAACTTTAGCTATTATGAAGGCGTAAATGCACAAGTTTTAGGTATCTCTGTAGATTCTCCTTTCTCTTTAGCTAAATTCAAGGAAGTTCAGAATTATCAGTTTCCTTTATTGTCAGATTTTAACAAAGAAGTATCTGAAGCTTATGGTTCATTATACCCTGAATTTGTATTCGGATTAAAGGGAGTATCGAAAAGGGCTGCTTTTGTTATCGATGAAGAAGGAAAAATTGCTTACGCAGAAGTTTTGGAAGATGCGAAGGAATTGCCTGATTTTAAAGCGATTGATGATGCAGTGAAAGCATAACGCTTTTTAGAGGTTAAGATTTCGAATATTTTTTTAAAAATTTATTTTGAATTTTGATTTCAAATCTTACCTTTGCAGTCCGTTAACAAACGGAAATGCATTTGTAGCTCAATTGGATAGAGCATCTCACTACGGATGAGAAGGTTTGGGGTTCGAATCCCTACAAGTGCACTTAAAAGGATTTCATTAATTTGAAATCCTTTTTTTGTTTGATGCTTTTTCAGGCATTATCGAAAAGTTTAAGTAGAAACCAATTTCAATCAGAAATTGGCAAAATATGTTTGGCTTACCTGAAATGAAAAATGGTACTAAACAAACAAATTCTTCAATATTTATGCGGTATTTCATCGTGAATCCTTCGGGAAGTGTTCGGAAATCCTTCGGGAAAGATTCGGGTTTTGGTTTAGATTTTCCTAAAGTTCGGGCAAATGCTTTGTAATCGTAATATGATGTTGTTTTAAGTCTAACCTGGTTTCTTTTCGATTGATGCCTCGACAAATGCTGTTTTTATAGAGGTTTAAGTCAAAAACAAGTAAATAAATGCACAACTTTTTAAGAGCATTAAATTGATGAAATGCAGCAAGAAATGTGAACTGTCCATATATGAACATAGGCTGTTCGCAATCGGACAAAAATGATATTCAGATATCATCTACTGGTTCTCATTTAATGTTTTTAAGCTTGGCACATGAATTGAATCGCTTGGTGAAATTGTCAAATATGCTTAGACACCATCTGTTACTCGTTTACAGAAACTTCAGGAAGTATAAAACTTCTTTCCTGATAAATCTCCTCGGCCTAAGCGCCGGACTAACCTGTAGTTTATTAATTTATTTATGGGTTAATAATGAGTTGCAGATGGATAGCTTCCACAATAAAAGAATCTATCAGATTATCCAGAATGAGCATTTGAGTGATGGTGTCGAGACAGTAGAAGGAACACCCGGAATTTTGGCTGAAGCTATGGCAAAAGAACTACCAGAAGTTGAGGTTGCGGCGGCTGCTTCCCCGGCCTTTTGGCTTGCACAGAGTAAGGTTTCTGCAAAACAGAAGCCTGCAATTAAAGCGGCGGGGAAATTTGCAAGCGCTGATTTCTTCAAGGTGTTTTCTTATCCGCTTATTACTGGCAACAAAAATAATGTTCTTAGAGGTGTTAAAACGGTTGTTATTTCAGAGAGTATGGCAAGAAAGCTCTTTAACAGCGTTGATGTAATAGGGGAGAAAATGGTTTGGAGCAATACCGAAATGCAAGCTGAAAACCAGGCTACCATATCAGGTGTATTCAAGGATATGGCTCAAAATACATCAGAAAGGGTAGATTTTTTTGTTTCTTATGATGTTCTATTGGGTCCTGATGGAAATTCCGGTTACAGAAAATGGATAAACTATGGCCCAAGTACTTATGTATTGCTTAAGAAAGATGCTGAAATAGATGTATTCAATTTGAAAATAAAAAATTACCTTAAAACTAAAGGTGTTAAAAGTTACACGCTATTTGCAAGACCTTTTGACGAAAGTTATCTCTATAATAGATTTGAAAATGGCAAACTCACCGGCGGACGAATTACGTATGTTAAGCTTTTTTCTTTATTAGCAGTTTTTATCCTCACTATTGCTTGTATTAATTTTATGAACCTTTCTACCGCAAAAGCGTCCAGAAGATCAAAAGAGGTTGGGGTTAAAAAAGTTTTGGGTGCACAAAGAGGGGCTTTAATTCTGCAGTACCTTTCAGAATCTATTCTACTAACTATTATTGCTGTATTTGTTTCATTGCTTGCTGTTGAATTGTTGTTGCCGCAATTTAATCAAATAACAGGGAAGCAACTGAGCCTGGAATTTAATGTTCCTTTAGTAGTTGGCATAATTATAATAACTGTTTTTACAGGATTGCTTTCTGGCAGTTATCCGGCCTTATTTCTGTCTGGTCTAAAACCATCTACAGCCTTGAAAGGTAAACTTCAGCTTACAGCGGCAGCACTATTTACAAGGCAGGGTTTGGTAGTATTTCAATTTGCTTTCTCAGCGATTCTCATTGTGGCGGTAATTGTAATCTATAAACAGATTGAATTTGTGCAGAAATCCAATCCAGGATTTCAAAAAGACAATGTGATATATTTCGAAGCTAATGGTGCATTTAAAAATAGAACAAACTTCATAATAGAACAGGTCAAAAAAATTCCTGGAGTCGTTAATGCGTCGAGCATTGATAGGGAGCTTTTAGGCGACCTGAGTTATACATTAGGAGATTTTGACTGGGAAGGAAGAGACAAAAGTGAAGTTATCAAATTTCAACGGGCAGATGTAAATGCTGGCTTGATAGAAACTTTGGGAATGGAAATGGCAGCGGGGAGAAGTTTTTCAGACCAATATCCTGGCGATACTTCAAAAATTATCATCAATGAAGCTGGTATAAAAAAAATGGGACTCAAAAATCCGGTTGGAAAACTATTTAGGTTATGGGGCATTGATATGCAGATTATTGGTGTGGTAAAGAATTTTCATTTTGAATCGTTACATCGAAAAATAGATCCTTTATTTATTAGATATAAGCCGTCACATACTAATCGGGTAATGGTTAAAATTAGGGCTGGATATGTAAACGAAGTTCTGGAGGCACTAAAGAAGTTTAATGCCAAATATAATCCCGCCTATGAATTTGACTATAAATTTCTCAGTCAGGATTTTCAGGCTCAATATAACTCAGAAAACAGGGTAGCGGTGTTGTCGAAATATTTTGCTCTGCTTGCAATTATAATTTCTTGTCTGGGTTTGTTTGGCCTAGCTGCCTTTACCGCCGAGAGAAGATTTAAGGAGATAGGTATTAGAAAAATATTAGGTGCTTCCGAAATTAATGTGGTGTATATGCTTACAAAAGATTTTACAAAACCTGTAATTATTGCAATTGTTATTGCATTACCGCTTGGTTATTTACTTAGCAAAAGCTGGCTAAATTCCTTTGCATATCGAATCGATTTGAAATTCTGGTTCTTTTTAATTTCGGGTTTCGTGGCTTTCCTTATCGCCTTATTAACAGTATTCTTTCAGGCGATTAGGGCGGCAAAAATGAATCCAGTTAAGGCAATTAAAACAGATTGATATATTTTATCTGGTAAGAAATTGATTTTGCCTCTCAAGCAAAATTTGTGTTTCTTGATAGAATATTTGGTTAAAATTCAATATTTCCATTGATTCTTTTTAAAACCATTTAGAATGGTTTTAAAAAGCCCTGATTTACAAATTAATTAGCGAATTTAAACGGCATCTAAATTAATAATTATATATTTGCAGCCTTGAAATGCAGCACCTTGTGCAATTTTCAATTTTAATATTCGGCCGCATTACGGCTTTTTTAATTTTAAAGACAACCTAAACCACGTTAATGCTTAATTTAGTTCTCTTTGGCCCTCCGGGGGCGGGTAAAGGCACCCAATCAGCAAAATTGATTGAAAAATATCAGTTAGTACATGTTTCAACAGGCGATCTTTTTAGAGCACACGTTAAAGGAGAAACAGAATTAGGAAAAAAAGTTAGTCAATTGTTGGCCGATGGAGAATTAGTTCCGGATGCGATTACAATTGCAATGCTTGAAGAAGAAGTAGACAAAAACCCTGATGCAAAAGGTTTTGTATTTGATGGTTTTCCTCGTACGGTTCCACAAGCGATTGAGCTTGATTTATTTTTAGAGCGTAAAGGCAGTAAAATTGCTGGAGTTATTGCTTTAGATGTAGACCAGGATGAGTTAACAAAGCGTATTGCAGAGCGCCATAAAATTAGTGGCCGTCCTGATGATGATGCAGAGAAGTTGAAAAAACGTATTTCTGAGTACTTCGATAAAACTATCCATGTTCTACCTTATTACGAGGAACAAGGAAAGTTAGAAAAGGTAAACGGAATTGGCGAAATAGATACAGTTTATAATAACCTTTGTTCGGTTATTGATAAATTTTAATAGAATATTTAATTTTTAAGCATCCGCAGAAAAGCATAAATTGTTTTTTGCGGATGTTTGTTTTTTAGCGATTTTTGAAAATCAAAAATTTAATTGCTTAATAATAACGGTTTGATGTAAAATTTAAAATCGTCAATTCAAAAATCTAATTGCTTAATAATAACGGTTGATGTAAAATCAAAAATCGTCAATCAAAAATTTAATTGCTTAATAATAACGGTTGATGTAAATCTAAAATCGTCAGTCAAAAATCTAATTGCTTAATAATAACGGTTGATGTAAAATCAAAAATCGTCAATCAAAAATTTAATTGCTTAATAATAACGGTTGATGTAAAATCAAAAATCGTCAATCAAAAATTTAATTGCTTAATAATAACGGTTGATGTAAAATCTAAAATCGTCAATCAAAAATCGTAAATCAATATGTCGCAAGGGTCAAATTTCGTAGATTATGTAAAGATTTGTTGCCGTTCTGGTAAAGGCGGTGCAGGTTCTGCACATTTACATCGTGATATTTTAACATCAATGGGTGGCCCTGATGGTGGAGATGGTGGTCGTGGTGGACATATTACCGTTGTTGGTAACAGCAACATCTGGACATTATTGCATTTAAAGTACCGTAAACATATTATTGCCGAAGATGGCTTAGCTGGCGGAAGCTCACACAAATTTGGTCGACAAGGTAAAGATGAGATTTTAGAAGTTCCACTTGGAACAATTGCTAAAGATGCCGAAACAGGTGAAGTACTATTTGAAATTACTAAACACGGCGAAACCAAAATTTTAACGGCAGGTGGCCGTGGTGGATTAGGTAATGCACACTTTAAAACCGCAACGCAACAAACACCACGCTTTGCACAACCTGGCGAACAAGGTAAAGAGGTTTGGAATATTCTCGAACTTAAAGTTTTGGCCGATGTTGGTTTGGTTGGTTTCCCGAATGCGGGTAAATCTACTTTGCTTTCTGTAGTTTCTGCTGCGAAACCAGAAATTGCCGATTATCCTTTCACTACAATTGTTCCTAATTTAGGTATTGTAAGTTATCGTGGAGGCAAATCATTCGTAATGGCCGATATTCCTGGAATTATCGAAGGTGCATCAAAAGGTAAAGGATTAGGTTACCGTTTCCTACGTCATATTGAGCGTAATTCTGTATTGCTTTTCATGGTTCCTGCAGATACAAGCAGAACAATTAAAGAAGAATATGAAATCTTGAAAAGTGAATTGCTTTCTTACAATCCAGAATTAATGCAGAAACCACATATTTTGGCAATCACCAAATCAGATATGCTGGACGAAGAATTAATGGCAGAAATGAAGCAAGATTTGCCATCAAATATTCCATCGATTTTCATATCATCTGTTGCACAAAAAAATCTGTTAGAATTAAAGGATTTGCTGGTTAAGGCAATTGAGGGGTAGTTTTTAGTCCGGAGTTGGTAGTCTTAGGTTTTCGTCATGGGGCCTGTTGTTTTCTTGCTTAGAACAATTAAACAATTAGACAATTTAACAATTCCAGCAATTAAACAATTCAAACTTTCCAATATTCCCAAAACCAAACCTATCCCCTAAAACGGTCAACAACACAACCCACCCATTCTTTTAAAATATACTGCCAGGCCGCTAGTGCACCTGCATCTGGCATGTAATAATCAGATATATCGTAACTTTCTTTGCCTATATAATCTGTAGGATAATAATCCAGTTCGCGTTTAAAAGCACGATTAAAAATCATTTTAGAGCGAGGGATGTGCCATGCACTTGTAATGATCAGAACGGAGGCATTCGGGCGATAGTTATTGGCCAGTTCTACACTATATTTAGCATTCTCGATGGTGTTTTTACTTTTATTTTCAACTATAATCGAAGAATCAGGTATGCCAATATCTTTTAGGTATTTTAATGTAATATCTGCCTCAATCGGTTCAGTACCAATTAACTTACCTGAACCACCACTAATCAGAATTTTTTTAACAACCCCAGTTTTAAACAAATGTATCGTTTGAATGAGCCTATCTCCACGGTCGCTAACAGCTAGTTCGCCATCCTTATTAGATTTTGAAAAACCACCTAAAAGAATACCAATATCATATTTTCTTTGTGGGGGATATTTAGCCTCATACAAATTATAGATTTTGCCTATCAGGAAACTGTTAGAGAAAACAAAAAATAAAGAAACTGCGAGTATAAGAAAACGTTTCCTGCGAATGGGTTTTTTTGAGAAAAGCGCAAATAATAAAGCAACAGAGATCCAGATAATGGGTTGCAGAATGAATATTAAAATCTTCGAAAGAATAAAAACCATAAGAGCAAAATAATCCTGTAAAACTAAGATTATTTTGCCAAATGTTTATTACCCTTGTCCTTCTTGAACCTGCCCATTTTGATGCGCGTGTTCCAGGATATCCTGAACGTCAGATTTACGTTTTTTCTCTACTTTGTGTTTGAAATGTGGCACTTCATGCTCAACAATATCATTTTCTATGGCTTCTACGCCAAATACTTTTTCTTTTAATAGGTTGTATTTATCCTGAAAACCATAGCGAAGATTTCTGGCGCCACCAGCGATTTTTCCTCGTGTTCCTGCGCCACTATCTGGTGCAAATAAAATGCTTATCACCGCACCAACAGCTAAACCAGCAACCAAAGCGATGGCAATTTGTGCGTTATTATGAGATTTGTGCGTTAAATATTTTCCGATTAACTTTCTGTATTTCATGATAATATATTTTTAAATGGAACAAATGCTACCTGATAATGTTTCGTTATTTTTTAAATTCAACTGTAATTCAGAATCTTAAGAAATGATTTTTTGGAGCGCAATTGCACTGCTACTATTAAAAGTTAGTCCCGCTTTACGTTTCAATCTTTTTTAACTTCTGTCAATTCTAGTCATTTTTGTCATTGCGAGGAGGCACGACGTGGCCAATCTTTTTCGCAAATACTTAAAAAAGTATTTCCACTTCAATCGGGGCTGAATGGCAAAGGCATTTTTTAATTTTGAAAGTTTGCATGGTACCAAACCCTTGTTTCTAAACCTGATTTTAATGGAAAGCCCGCAAGCGAGGTACGAGTGCGGACTTGTAATGGTAAGCAGGGCTGCAAACCGCCAAAAGAGCCGAATCTTTCGTTTTCAAAAAAAAACAATTTGATTTTAACTAAGTTTAAATTTTATAAATCGAAATTAATATGGTAAAAGCAACGATAAATAAAGAACATTACGCTTGTTCGGTAAATAATGGCTCGCATGATATTGTGGTTGATGAACCTGTAGAACTTGGTGGAACGCATAAAGGTTTTGCACCAAAAGGATTGTTAATGGCGTCATTGGCTTCTTGCGTAGCGATAACTTTGAGAATGTATGTGGATAGAAAAGGTTGGGAAGTGGATAAAATAGAGGTAGAGGTGAATATGGGGATTGAAAATGCGCAAAATATTTTCTTAGAAGAAATTACTTGTACGGGTAATTTAACCGCTGAGCAAAAAGAAAGACTTGAAGATATTGCTGCTAAATGCCCCGTGAGTAAAATCTTAACTGCTGGTAATGAAGTGCGCTCGAAAGTCTTATAAAAAGGTGCAAAACTCGTTTATCTATTCCTGAAAAGCTTTGGTATCTTTGTAAAACCCTGGCTTTCTCTGGAGTAAAAAATTATTTATGGCTACTGAAATTAAATGCCCCAACTGTGCCCATGTTTTTCCGATGGAAGAAGCAATGGCCGAAGATTACAAGAAAGAGCTGCGTGAGAAAATGGTCACATTTACGAAGCAAAAAGATGAAGAATTTCAGCGGAAATTAGCTACGCTTGAAGCTGAAAAGCAACAACAACAAAAAGCATTTGACTTGAAATTAGTCGACGAAAAAAATAAATTGAAAGGCGATTTAGAAGAAAATTTGCGTAAAAGCATTGCTTCTGATTTCGAAACTAAATTACAATTGTTGGAAGGCAATGCCAAAAGTAACGAGGAAAAGTTAAAAATTGCCCGTGAAAAGGAATTGGAATTTCTACGTCGTGAGCAGGGGTTGAAGGATAAAGAAGCCGAAATGGAAATTGCCTTTCAGCGTAAAATGCAGGAGCAACGTACAGAACTTGCCGAACAAATTCGCAAGCAGGAAGCCGAAAAAAACAGCATAAAAGAAACCGAGCATCAGTTACGTTTAAGAGAGCTAGAAAAGCAACTCGACGACCAGAAGAAGCTTGCCGAAGAAATGAAACGTAAGGCCGAGCAAGGCAGTATGCAATTGCAAGGCGAAGTGCAGGAATTGATTTTAGAAGAATTGCTGCGTAGTAATTTCCCTTTCGATTTAATAGAAGAAGTTGGTAAAGGTGTTCGCGGTGCAGATTGTGTACAAGTTGTACGTAATCAATTTGGGCAAGAATGTGGCAAAATTATATATGAAAGTAAACGTACTAAAGACTTCGGCGGCGACTGGATTGAAAAGCTAAAAAAAGATATGCGGAGCATGGGCGTTGATGTTGCAGTAATTGTAAGTCAGTGTTACCCTAAAGGTATGGATTGTTTTGGTCAGCGGGATGGCGTTTGGATTTGCTCTTTTGAAGAAGTTAATGCGGTTGCCTACGTTTTACGTGATGGCATTTTACGTTTATCAACGGCAATGAAATCACAAGAAAATCGTGGCGATAAAATGCACATGCTTTACGATTATTTGACTGGGGCGGAATTTTCGGAGCAATGGAAGGCCATTCGTGAAGGTTTTATGAGCATGAAACTTTCGATTCAACGGGAACGTGATGCAATGGAACGCTTATGGAAGGCCCGTGAAAAACAACTGGAAAAAGTGTTGTTAAATGCAACACACATTCGTGGCTCAATTGAAGGTATTGCGGGCAGCGATAGCATTCAACTAAGTTTAACGGATGATGAAGATGAAACTTTGTTGTTGGATTAATAACTAGTAACTCAGATAAAAGAACTCGTCATTGCGAGGAACGAATCAATCTACTAAAGAAATATTGAAATGAGATTGCTTCGTTCCTCGCAATGACGGATTACATAAACACAATTAAAAAATTAAACTATATAAAGTGAATAAAAACCAAAACAAAAAAATCATTAACCTCTCTACATTATTAGCATTAATTTGCGTTTTATTATTTTCCGGGAACGTTTCCGGACAGCAATTAAAATCTCCTGATGCGAATTTGGTGGCTAATTTTTCTTTGGCTGATGGCGGCGTGCCAACCTATAGCTTAAAGTATAAGGGCAAAGAAGTTATCAAAACAAGTAAGCTTGGTTTGGAACTTAAAGAAGGTAAATCATTAATGAATGGTTTTACAATTTCAGATAGCAAAACATCTACATTTAAAGAAACCTGGAAACCAGTTTGGGGCGAAGTAAAGGAAATTTTAAATCACTATAACGAATTGGCGATTACTTTAACTCAAAAGGAAACCAATCGTTTTATAATCATTCGTTTACGTTTATTTAATGATGGTTTGGGTTTCAGATATGAATTTCCAGAACAAAAAAATCTGGATTATTTCGTAATTAAGGAAGAAAAAACACAGTTTGCCTTGGTTGGCGACCATAAAGCTTTCTGGTTACCAGGCGATTATGATACACAAGAATACAGTACGGTAACTTCAAACTTATCAGAGGTTCGCGGCAAGATGAAAACGGCGGTAACACCAAATGCATCGCAAACTACTTTTTCACCAACAGGTTTACAAACACCTTTAATGATGAAAAGCAAAGATGGTTTGTATATCAACATTCATGAGGCCGCTTTAATCAATTATTCGTTAATGTCGCTTAATCTTGACGATAAGAACATGGTTTTAGAATCGTGGTTAACGCCAGATGCTGTAGGAGATAAAGGTTATATGCAAGCCCCTTGTTTAACACCATGGAGAACCATTATTGTAAGCGATAAAGCTGCTGATATTTTAACTTCTAAATTAACCTACAACCTTAACGAACCGACCAAATTCAAGGATGTATCTTGGATTAAACCGACAAAATATGTTGGCGTTTGGTGGGAAATGATTACTGGAAAAAGCACCTGGGCATACAATGATTTAACCAGCGTACAATTAGGGGTAACCGATTACTCGAAAACTAAACCTAATGGAAAACACGCAGCAAACACGGCTCATGTTAAAGAGTACATTGATTTTGCAGCAAAACATGGCTTAGATGGTGTTTTGGTAGAAGGTTGGAATGAAGGTTGGGAAGATTGGTTCGGTAAGACCAAAGATTATGTTTTCGATTTTGTAACGCCTTACCCAGATTTTGATGTAAAGGAATTGCATCGCTATGCCGCAAGTAAAAACGTTAAAATGATCATGCACCATGAAACTTCTTCATCGGTTCGTAATTATGAACGCCATTTAGATACGGCTTATAAATTTATGAAAGCCAATGGTTATGATGCAGTAAAAAGTGGTTACGTGGGCAATATGATTCCTCGTGGCGAACACCATTACGGACAATGGTTAAACAACCACTACTTATATGCCATTGAAAAAGCGGCTGAATATAAGATTATGGTGAATGCACATGAGGCCGTTCGTCCAACAGGTTTGGCTCGTACTTACCCGAATTTAATTGGAAATGAATCTGCCCGTGGAACGGAGTATGAGGCTTTTGGCGGTAACAATGCCGACCATACTACGATTCTACCATTTACACGTTTAATAGGCGGACCGATGGATTACACACCAGGTATTTTCGAAACTAAGGTAAGTGCTTACAATCCAGAGAACAATTCTTTCGTACATAGTACTTTGGCTCGTCAGTTGGCATTGTATGTTACGATGTATAGTCCGCTACAAATGGCGGCTGATTTACCTGAAACGTATAACAAATATCTTGATGCTTTTCAATTTATTAAAGATGTGGCTGTTGATTGGGATGATACCAAAGTTTTAGAAGCTGAGCCTGGAGATTACATCACCTTCGCCCGCAAAGCGAAAGGAAAAAATAACTGGTTTGTTGGTCGCACGAATGATGAAGTTGCCCGTACTTCGAAAATTGATTTCAGCTTCTTAGATGCTGGTAAGAAATATACAGCAACCATTTACGCGGATGCTAAAGATGCGCACTACGAAACCAATCCAAAAGCCTATACTATTCGTAAAATGGAAGTAACGAATAAAACAAAGTTAACCTTGAACTGTGCACCCGGCGGTGGTTATGCAATTAGTGTTATGGCTAAATAAGATTATGATTTAACCGCAAAGAACGCTAAGTTTTTCGCGAGGGATTTTAATGAGTCGTTCCATTCGGAACGACTTTTTTGTTTTAAAATGCTCCCGCAGATTAAAATGATTTACGCAGATTTATAATTTTCTCTGCGCTTTACCATACTCTTTCCGTCATTGCGAGGCACGAAGCAATCTCCTTTAATATCAATTGTTTTGAGATTGCTTCGTGCCTCGCAATGAAGAGCATAAAGCATGTTTCTTATCCGCTACGCAATCTCAAAATTAAAATGATTTTCACGAAAGCCATAATTTTCGCATATTGCTGTTGACAAAATTATCTGCGTAAATCATTTTAATCTGCGAGACTTTACAACCATGGCGAGAACTAAAAACCACATCGAACTACAATTTTTAAGTGAACCATCTGATGTAAATTACGGCGGTAAGGTACATGGTGGAATGATGATGAAATGGATTGATCAGGCGGCTTTTGCCTGTGCCTTGCAATGGAGCGATTCATATTGTGTAACGGTTTACGTTGGAGGCATTCGTTTTTTTCATCCCGTTCATATTGGGCATTTGGTTAAAATGGAAGCCAGGATAATTTACACTGGCAAAACCAGTATGCACATTGCTGTTGATGCCTACTCAAAGCCTGTAGGTAAAACCGATTTTGTTAAAAATACACATTGCATTATCGTTTTTGTTGCAGTTGATGATGAAGGACAACCAAAACAAATTCCTGCTTTTAAACCTAAAACAGATAAAGAAATTGCCATGCACGGTTATGCGATAAAGTTGATGGAACTAAGAAAAAGCATTGATAAAGAAATGGAACCTTACATCGCTTAAAATACCCCTAAATAAAAAAAAGTCTTAGTTTTCGCTAAGACTTTTTTTATTTAATGTAGTCGTCATGCCAAGCTTGAGTGCCAGGCCAACCGAAATATTATTTCAATCTATTGAAACTTCCCTTTTTGATTTAACAAAGAAAAATATTTATCAAGATTTACGCCTAACGATTTTTCAAAAGACGCCTTAAAATCAGCAGGCGATGGGTGCTTGTTTTTCCACTCGCTAAAATAGGCCTGAAATGCCTTATCAAACCTTTCCTGCCCAATTTCAGCTTCCAGAATATACAACCAAAGTGCTGTTTTGGCATAAGAGATTAAACCATATTCTTCTGATGTTTTGAAATCTGCTGCAGGCGTTTCAATTGCCGATTCCATTGGAACGTTTGATAAAGCACCATAAATACTTGCCTGAAATTTATCTGCTGGTAATTCTTTAATATTCGCCGGAATTACATCGCCAAAAATTGAATTTGCCCTGTATTTTTCTGCTTCATATCTAAATTGATAGAAAGTGTTAAAACCCTCATCTTGCCAGGTGTGCATTCTTTCGTTACTTCCCAGCATACTCATAAACCAGTTATGGCCAACTTCGTGTGTAATTACACCATCCAATGTTTCTTTTTTCGCATCAGGACTGGTAATCAAAGTAATTGTTGGATATTCCATACCACCACTAGCATTATTTTTGGAACCTTCTATGGCTTGTACAGTTGGATATTCGTATTCACCAACCCATTTGCTGTACTTTTTCGTTGCATCTTTAATGTAATCGATGCTATTTACCCAAAGCGTATTTTTCTTATTATGGTAATAGCTAAATGCGTCAACCACTTTCCCCGATGCAAGTTTTACCGTGTCGTATTGTATAACCAAATCCTTATCTGCAAACCAAGCAAAATCGGGTACGTTTTTTATCGAATAGGCTAATTTTTTCTCTGCTGATTTGCCAATCGGTTTATATAGTTCCGGTTTGTTTCCTCTGTTTACCGTATTTTTTGCACCGATGGTTTTGTATGCCTTTAATTCATCGGCATTTTCCAGAACACCTGTTGCACCAACAACATAAGAAGATGGTAAGGTAATATTTACCTTATAATCTGCATACTCGCTGTAAAATTCTCCCATATCTAAATACGGAAACTCATGCCAGCCATCTTTATCGAAAACTGCTGGTTTTGGATACCACTGTGTAACCATAAACTGAGTTTCTGCATAGCCCGAGCGTGAAAAATAACTTGGTAATTTTACATTAAAATCAGTGGAAATAGAGATTGAGTCGCCAGGTTTTAGAGGCGATGGAAGCAAAACTTTAACCACATCAATATATTGCGGATTTGGGTGCGCTTCAATTTTAGCCACATTGCCATCAACCTTAAAATTTAATCCATCAATACTGCCATAAGCAACGTTTTTAAGTTTTTCCTTACGCGAGGTATCGTTTCTAATTTGCTGAAATAATGCAGTAGATTCATTTTTATACGCATTTGGCCAAATATGAAACCAAATAAAATCTAAGTTAGATGGCGAATTGTTCTTGTAAACAATAGTTTCAAATCCTTTTAAAGATTTGTCTTTATCGTTTAAAAAAACATCAATATTATAAGTTAAATGTTGTTGAAAGTAATTTTGCTGAGCAAAGATTGAAAAAGCAAAGAAGGAGAATAAAATGGTTAGAAAGCTTTTATGCATATTGAATTTGTTTAAAATATTTAATGAGCTAATAAACTAAAATCGATTTTAAAAACAACGTAATTATCTAAATTAAATTCTAAAACTGCTTTAAGTTTCTAGTTTGCATTAATTAGAAAATGAAAAATTGAAGCTTTTGGAGGACAACAGTCCCGTTGTTCGCTTTATCTTTTTGTTAATGTTAGCGATACTTTGACTTAAGCGCACCAAAAAGTATGCCGTTACCACCGGGTTTATGATGAAAGGGCGGAGCATTAAACCCCAACCCATTTGCACAACATTAAGTTTTATAGCCCCCGATTGACGCGTAAAACGCCCGTCTTTTACGGGCTTTGGAGCAAAAAGCGGGACTGAAGCAACCGAAGGATTACAAGGCCTTGCGCTTCAAAATATAAATATGCAAACATTTACATTTGTACCTTTTTCGTTTCCTGCGCATTAAAATAAAAAGCAATTTAGCATCTTTGAACCAATACAAAGCAAATTCTATGTTTAAAGTTATAAATGCCGCACTTGGACTGGTTTTTTTCTCCTTTCTATGTTCGGCTCAACAAGTTCGTCCGGCTAAATCCTCAGAAATATATCGCGATTTAAAAACGCTTAAACACATGCCAAAGGTATTGTATTTGGCTGCACATCCGGATGATGAAAATACGGGTTTACTTTCCTGGTTAATTAACGAGCAAAATGTAGAAACAGGCTACTTATCTTTAACCAGGGGCGATGGTGGTCAGAACCTTCTAGGTACAGAACAGGGTGCTGCTTTGGGTTTAATTAGAACACACGAACTTTTGGAGGCCAGGAGATTGGATGGTGCACAACAATTTTTTACCAGAGCGATTGATTTTGGTTTCTCCAAAAATACAGACGATACTTTTAAGCAATGGGATGCCGATAGCATAACGGCGGATGTAGTTTGGGTTATTCGTAAATTTCGTCCGGATGTAATCATTTGCCGTTTTCCGCCAACTGCTGCTGCAGGGCATGGGCAACATGCTGCATCGGCTGTAGTTGCAGAAAAAGCCTTTAAACTAGCTGGAGATAAAAACGCATTTCCCAATCAGCTAAAATATGTTCAAGTTTGGCAACCCAAGCGCTTACTTTGGAATACCTTTAGGTTTGGTGCTACCAATACCACTTCCGAAAGCCAATTAAAGGTTAGTGTTGGTCAGTACGATGCGCAATTGGGTATGGGCTACGGCGAACTGGCAGGTTTAAGCAGAAGTTTGCATAAAAGCCAGGGTGCCGGAACACAATCTGTTGCGGGTGTGCGAACAGAATATTTTTCTCCGGTTTTGGGTGATATTGCTAAAAATTCCTTATTCGATAGAGTTCCGTTAAACTGGTCGGAGAAGGGAATAGGAGATATTGATGATTTGATTGATGTGCTTTTGCTTTCTTTCGACTACAATCATCCTGATAAAAGTTTGCATGGTTTGTTAATGTTACGCAAAAGAATTGCTGCCATACAAGATGCTGGTTTAAGAAAAGATAAATTGGCATCGATTGATAAAATTATTTTAAGCTGCACTGGGTTTATGGGCGAGGTAGTGACCAACCAACCCGAAGCCAATGCAGGTAACAGCTATAATTTCCGTTTAAATGTGGTTTCGAGGTCTGCAGAACCTGTTATTTTAGAACAGGTAAATTGGATTAATCAAACTGATAATTTGAACAGGAGAATTACTGGCGATTCGTTAGTTACCATTGAACGTAAAATTCAAATACCTGCAAACGCGGCCCCAACAGAGCCATATTGGTTAGAAAAACCAGCAAAAAATGCAGCAACTTTTAGTGTAGCAAATGATACCTTAATTGGTTTGGCGGAACAAGAAGCTGCATTGAATGTAGTGATATTGTTAAAGATTGGCGCCGAGAAATTTACAGTAAACTTACCACTATCTTTTAAAAAGCTAGACCCGGTTAAAGGTGATGTTGTGGAACAATTACGAATTGTACCAGCGCTTGATTTAAGCTTTACCGAACCTGTTTATTTTGCCAAAGAGAAGGAAGGCTTGGCGCTTACCTTAAAATTAAAGGCAAACAAAAACCTTAATTATGGTAAGGTAAGTTTCAAAATTGGAAATAATACCATCAAAACTTTCACTGGAATAAATCTGGCTGAGAATACTGTAACGATAAAAGACTTTTTAATTCCGGCTGAGGATTTGGCAAAAATTAAAACCAGTCAGAATAAATTAGAAGCTGTTTTCACTTCTGAAAACAACGATTTTACTAAAGGTCAAATCCTGATTCAATATCCTCATTTACCATCCTTACAATATTTCGTTCCGGCAACAACATGGCTCTTGAAAGATGATGTTAAGGTATTGGCAAAAAAGGTGGGCTATATACAAGGTGCGGGTGATTTAATACCCGAATTTTTAAGACAAGCTGGTTTGCAAGTAGATGTTTTAAGTGAAGCTGATATTTTAAATCCAACAAAGTTGATTACCTACGATGCAATTGTAACCGGAGTAAGGGTTATCAATACTGAAAAGAGAATAAAAAACTGGCAAGCCGCTCTAAAAAATTATGTTGAGAATGGGGGCACAATTGTAATGCAATACAACACCACTCAAGATATGGCTTTGCAAGATTTTGGGATTTATCCTTTCAGTATTAGCGGCAAAAGAGTTACCGAAGAAAATGCTACAGTTAAATTTTTAAATCCGAAACACAAGCTGCTAAATTATCCTAATAAAATTACTGCTGAGGATTTTAACGGTTGGGTTCAAGAACGAGGTGCTTATTTCCCTGATAAGTGGGATGAAAAATATGAGCCACTTTTCGAGATGAATGATACAGGAGAAGAGCCATTAAAAGGCTCAACATTGTATGCAAAATACGGGAAGGGTAATTTTATTTATACGCCATTAGCATTTTTCCGCCAATTACCGGCCGGAAATGTTGGCGCAGCAAGATTGTTTTTTAACTTTATATCAGCAGGGAAGTAAATGAAAAAAAGCTTTAAAAATTGGAACACCTGGTATATTTTACTGGCGCTAGCATTAGTGTTTCAAATTGTGTTTTACTATCTGTTTACTAAATTCTGGGCATGAGTAATTTAGATTGGTTTGTACTCATTTTTACCCTGGTTGCCGTTGTTGCTTATGGTGTTTTTATTGGTCGTGGGCAAAAGAGCAACGAATCTTACTTAAAGGCCGATAGTAAAATGCCTTGGTACATTGTGCTACTCGGTATTATGGCTACGCAGGCTAGTGCAATTACTTTTTTATCAGCACCCGGACAAGCCTATACCGACGGGATGCGTTTTGTGCAATATTATTTTGGTTTGCCATTGGCGATGATAGTAATCTGCATCACCTTCATTCCGATATTTCAAAGATTGAAGGTTTACACCGCTTATGAATATCTGGAGAATCGTTTTGATAAGAAAACAAGGGTTTTAACTTCATTACTTTTCTTGTTCTCCCGCGGTTTATCAACCGGAATAAGTATTTATGCCCCAAGTATTATTTTATCGAGCGTTTTAAACTGGAATATTTATTTAACTAATGTCTTAACCGGGGGTATACTTTTAATCTACACCTATATCGGAGGCGCAAAAGCCATTGCACATACACAGAAACTACAGTTTTTAATTATTTTAGGAACGATGGCTTTTGCAGGCTATTTATTGGTACAGAACATGCCAAATGGGATAGGCCTTAAAGATGCTTTATACCTTGCAGGGAAATCTGGAAAGTTAAATGTTATCACCACAGATTTCGATTGGAAAGATAAATACAACATTTGGAGTGGTGTTTTTGGTGGTTTTTTTCTTGCGCTTTCTTATTTCGGTACCGACCAAAGTCAGGTTGGACGATACATCACCGCAAAAGATAATACCAATGCAAAAATGGGTTTGCTCTTAAATGGCTTAGTTAAGATTCCGATGCAGTTTGCCATTCTTCTAATCGGAGCCTTGCTTTTTGCTTTTTTCTCTTTAAAACCGGCGCCTATTTATTTTAATGAACGCTCTTATCAATATTTAAAAGAAACTAAACCAGAACAAGCAGCGGTTTTTGAAAAGGAGCATCAAGCTTTACAGCAAAAGTTCAATACCGAATCGAAAGAAATATTAGCAAAGAAAGAAGATAATTCAGCATCTTTAAATCAATCAATAGAAAGTTTTAAAACGACTCAAAAAGAGGTTGCTGCTTTGCATGGCAGGGTAGAAGAGGCTATTAACAGCTCGAATTATAATGCCGAAAAAACCGATACAAACTACATTTTTTTATATTTTGTTAAGAATACACTCCCTGCCGGGATGATTGGATTACTCTTTGCGGTTATTTTCCTGGCAAGTTGGGGTTCAATTTCTGCGGCATTAAATTCATTGGCGGCCTGTTCTTTAAAAGATGTGCATTTAATTTTTAATAAAAATAAACCAGATGATGCGACTGAATTAAAATATAGTCGTTTGCATACATTGGCTTGGGGTATTTTTTCTATAGCGGTTGCGATGTTTGCAACCCAGATGGGTTCGCTTATCGAAGCGGTAAACGTACTTGGCTCACTTTTTTACGGGCCAATTCTAGGTATTTTTCTGGTTGCGTTTTACTACAAGAAAATTAATGGAGCTAATGTTTTTATTTCAGCAATTTTATCCGAGATAACGGTTATCGCCATTTATAAGTTCGATGTGGTTTCATTTCTCTGGTTAAATATCATTGGTGCGGTAGCGGTTGTACTTTTTTCGACAATTGGATTATTATTTTATCGGCCCAAAGCTTTAAATTCGTAAAATCAAAAACAACAAAAACAAATACTATGAAAACAATGATTAAATCAGTTTCCCTATTGTTTGCTGCAATCACAATTTCAGTAAGTGCAATGGCTCAAGAAGCTAAAAAACCAGCTAGTCCGGCAGCAACTGCTACAGGAAAAGTAAAGGATGCAACCATTACAATTGCGTATAGCAGTCCTTCGGTAAAAGGACGTAAAATTTGGGGTGGTTTAGAAAAGTATGATGTGGTTTGGCGTGCAGGTGCTAACGAAGCAACAACTTTCGAAACCGATAAAAACATTACCGTACAAGGCAAGGCTTTACCAGCAGGTAAATACAGTTTCTTTTTAATCCCTAAAGAAAGTGGGACCTGGACTGCAATTTTTAACAAAGAACCAAAACAGTGGGGTGCTTACAAATATGAAGAAGCAAAAGATGCTTTACGCGTAGATGTAAAAGTAAAAGCTTTAAAAGCAACTCAAGAAACGTTAGTTTACAAGGTGAATAAAGGTGGTTTTACTATGGATTGGGATAAAGTTTCAGTTCCGGTAGCGATAAAATAAACCAATTTTTATAAGATATTTAAGCCATTCTGATTTATCAGGATGGCTTTTTTTGTTGCCATACTTTTCTGTAAAGAAGATAAAATATAACGATATATTAACCTTAAAATACATACTTTAGCCGGAAGAAATCCCAAACAAATTATTGATATTAAAGATGAGAAGAATTTTAACTGCTATCTGCTTTTTAGTTTACTTAAACGTTTTAGCTCAGAGCAAATCAACTAATTTTTCAATTGCAACAAGCCGTCCGGTAGATTTGGTTAACGTCTTTTTAGGCTCATCCGGAGACCATGGGCAAATGTCGCCAGCTGCTTCGTACCCCTTTAGTATGTTGAGTATTTGTCCGCAAACTTATCCTAAAACGCACACCGGATATGAGTTTTTGGCTAAGAAATTTGAAGGGTTTACGCATAATCGTTTTGAAGGTGTAGGTTGCCAGGGTTCGGGCGGAAATATTTTGATAAAACCATTCTTAGGAACTGAGCCTTCAAAATCTGTTCTATTAAAATCAACAGAAAAAGCTGAGCCTGGATACTATGAAGTTGGTTTTGAAAATAAAATTAAAGCGCAGTTTTCGGTTTTGGGTAACGCGGGTAAACATGCTTATCAATTTCCAAAAGGTGAAAAAGGATTTTATCTGGATTTAGGTTATGCCTTTAATGGAGCTTTTGTATCTGAAGAACATATAATAAACGGTAATGTGGTGAGTGGAACATTGGTCTCTAAAACGACATGTAGCGTAGGCAAATATCGCTTATATTATTATTTGGTTCTTGACGGAAATGCAATATGGAAAGAACAAAGTAATCATAAACTGATTGCCATGCTAAATAGCACATCTACAATGGCTGATATTAATATTGCATTTTCATCTGTAAGTGTTGATGCTGCTAAGAAATCGGTAAATAAGGGTTCGTTTGCGCAAATGAAAGCACAAAGCAGTAAAGATTGGAATGATAATTTAAGCAAAATAGCGGTTGATGGAAATATTGAAGATGCGAAGTTATTTTATTCTCTTTTGTATCGTACAATGCAGTCGCCTTATGTAATTTCAGAAACTGATGGACAATACCGCAACACAAAAGGCGAATTGAAGAACGATACTGAAAAACGATATAATGGTTGGGCAATTTGGGACAATTACCGTACGCAATTGCCTTTGCTTTCTATAATAACGCCAGAGCGTTATCAAGGTATTGTAACTTCCATTGCTGATTTGTATAACTCAGGCAAAAAGGATTATGCAACACAAACTGAGCCATCAAATACTGTTAGAACGGAGCATGGAATTGTGGTTTTATTAGATGCATATAGAAAAGGTTATAAAGTCGATTTTAAAACTATAACTGATTCTTTGGTAAAAGAAGTGAATGGTTTGGATTACAAATCTCCCGATAAAGCATTAGAATCTAGTTATGATAACTGGGCGCTTGCTGAAATTTTTAAGATTCAGAATAATAAAGAAAAAGCAGACAATTACTTAAATAAGGCTTTAGAATATAAAACCTATTGGAACAAAGATTTTAAAGATTTAGCAAAGAATGATGTAGATAGAATGCAGGCCAGAGGCTTGTATCAAGGAACGATTTGGCAATATCGTTGGTTTGTACCTTATGATTTTAAAGGCTTAATTGAACTGGATGGTGGCGAAACCAATTACCTTAAAAACTTAGACGAATTTTTTGAAAGAGATTTGTACAACCACGCAAACGAGCCTGATTTACAAGCACCTCTAATGTATAACGTTACCAAAGCAGGCTATAAGTCTCAAGATTGGATGCACCAGTTGGCTGCGGATACAGTTATTCAAAACTACTTTAATGATAATAGCAGAGGTATTGGTTCTTTTATTGGTAAAATTTACCAGAATAAACCACAGGCATATGTACGTACAATGGACGATGATGCAGGTGCAATGTCGGCATGGTATGTATTTACAGCCAGTGGATTTTCACCCGCTTGTGTGGGTTGGCCGGTTTATTATTTAAATGTTCCGCTTTTTAAATCGGTTACTTATAAAGTTAAAGCTGGTAAAACATTTAAAGTAGATGTAGAGAATTTCAACCTAAAAAACAAATACATAAAGGAAGTTTTTCTGAATGGTAAAAAGTTTAACAAAAACTATATTACACAAGAAGAAATTAATGCTGGTGGGGTTTTAAAAATCGTTGCCTCAGCTACGCCAATTTTGGTTTCAGAAACTGAAAACTGGATATCGAGCTTGGAAAAATAAAAGTGATTTGTTGTTTTTTAGTCAGATTGATTTTTATTTGTTTTAGAGGCAAACAAATTTGATTTATGTGGTGTTCTTGATTAAAATATACATCACATGGCCCCTTTAAAAACAGACGAAATTCAGAATGATACCTTAACACGTAATAGCATTTCAGAACAAAACAATAATAGTCATAACACAATGCATCCAGAGGCATATAAAGTAAAAGGACCTTCTCCTGAAAAGATGAAGACGGTTTCAGAATCTTTGCGTACTTATGCTCATGGAATATACGGGTTACTTTAATCCAAATGTTTAACTTATTAAAAAAGCAATCTGGTTCAGGTTGCTTTTTTGTTTTGTATTAAAAATTAAAAATTTTGAAAATAAGCGCCGGCATATTGACTTTCAGAAAGATTGCACCCCAACTGGAATTTTTTCTGGTTCATCCGGGCGGGCCATTTTTTGCAAAAAAAGATGCCGGTGTTTGGACAGTGCCTAAAGGCGAATTGCTGGATGGAGAGGAAATGCTTGAAGCCGCCATTCGCGAATTTGAGGAAGAAACTTCTATTAAAATTACTGGCGATTTTCATCCATTAAAAGAAATTACCCAAAAGGGAGGGAAACAGGTTTACTGTTGGGCGGTTCAATTCGACTTTGATGCCTCGAAAGTTGTGAGCAATACATTTGAAATGGAATGGCCTCCGCGAAGCGGAAAAAAACAAATAATTGCTGAAATTGATAAGGGCGAATGGTTTATTTATACGCAGGCCAAGATTAGAATTAACGAAAGGCAAATCCCTTTTCTTGATGAAGTTATAGAACGTTTTGGCTAATCTTCTTCTAAAGAAATCAATGGTTCTAAATTTTTAATTTCCTCATCGCTAAATAACCTCGAATCGATGTAAAAACCTACGTCCAAAGTTGATTCAAGTGAAAAACTCGCTGCTCTGCCTTCCATTGCATCAAGCGTTAACTGCGTATGTTTCCAATATTCAAATTGGTCGCCTGCCATGTAAAATTTACAACCTTCTATTTCGCCGATACATACATCGTTCGATCCGATTAGAAAACCACCCTTTTCGAAACAATGTGGATAAGAACCCTCGCAACAGCCGCCACTCTGGTGGAAAATGAGTTCGCCATATTCTGCTTTTAGTTTATTGATAACTTCTGCACCTTTTTCTGTAACTAATACTCTTTTTATCATCTTACCTAAATTTAATAAATAAAAACCGGCTGTTCCATTATAAACAGCCGGAAAATTGTCCCCTTAAAAGAAACCTAACTTATTTTTATCGTAAGAGATAAGCATGTTTTTGGTGCTGCGGTAGTGGTCTAACATCATTTTATGGTTCTCGCGACCAAAGCCTGATTTTTTATAGCCGCCAAATGGTGCATGGGCAGGATAAGCATGGTATTGATTTACCCAGACTCTTCCAGCCTGAATAGCTCTCGGAACCTGGTAAAGTTCGTGTGCATCTCTAGTCCAAACGCCTGCACCTAAACCGTAAAGTGTGTCATTCGCAATTTCAATTGCTTCTTCAACTGTTTTAAATGTAGTAACACAAACCACCGGACCAAAAATTTCTTCCTGAAAAACACGCATTTTATTGTGGCCTTTTAAAATGGTTGGTTCGATGTAATAACCGGTTGATAAATCGCCTTCCAATTTATTTGCTTCACCACCAACTAAAACTTCTGCACCTTCCTCTTTACCAATTTTTAGGTAAGAAAGAATTTTCTGGTATTGCTCATTTGATGTTTGTGCACCCATCATGCCTGTTCTATCCAACGGGTGATTAATCTTAATCGCTTTTGTGCGTTCAATTACCTTTGCAATAAACTTATCGTAAATGCTTTCCTGGATTAACAAACGAGAAGGACAGGTACAGATTTCACCTTGATTTAAGGCAAACATTACAGCACCCTCTACAGCTTTATCTAAAAATTCATCATCTGCGTCTGCGACCGATTCAAAGAAAATATTCGGCGATTTCCCACCAAGTTCCATTGTAGATGGAATGATGTTTTCTGCGGCGTACTGCATTATCAATCTACCAGATGTGGTGCTACCTGTAAAAGCTACTTTCGAAATTCTAGATGAGGTAGCCAACGGTTTGCCAACTTCTATACCGTATCCATTTACAATATTTAACACACCAGGAGGCAATAAATCGCCAATTAATTCCATTAAAATAATAATGGATACTGGTGTTTGTTCGGCAGGTTTTACCACTGTACAACAGCCAGCAGCCAAAGCAGGCGCAATTTTCCAGGTTGCCATTAAAAGTGGGAAATTCCATGGAATGATTTGTGCTACTACGCCAATTGGCTCGTGTAAAGCAATGCTTACGGTATGTTCATCATGTTCTGAAATGCTTCCTTCATCACCTCTGATTACACCTGCAAAATAGCGGAAATGGTCAACAACTAATGGTAAATCGGCAGCTAAGGTTTCGCGAACGGCTTTGCCATTATCAATCGTTTCTACAGTTGCTAAATATTCAAGATTATCTTCAATTTTTTGAGCAATTTTAAGAAGGATATTACTTCGATATGTCGGGGCACTTTTACTCCAGGTTTTAAAGGCTTCGTGTGCAGCATCAAGCGCAAGTTCTACATCTTCTTTGCTCGATCGGGCTGCTTTTGTGAATACCTTTCCATCGATAGGAGAGATGTTATCGAAGTAAATACCTTTTACGGGTGGTACAAATTTTCCTCCAATAAAATTGTCGTAATGTGGTTTAAAGCTCGGTTTGCTTATTAAATTTTCCATGATTTTGAGATTTGGTTAATACAAACCTAAGGGCAAAGCCATTGGCACAGATAGTGAAATTGTAGCAAATGGTAGCATTATTGTTTCAGGCTATGTAACCTTATCGAAATACACTTATATTTGAATATCAAGTAAATAATCTAACCAAATTAATATGCAGCATACTTTGGATACCGTTAACTTGAGCAAAACGGAAAATTTACAAACACTGGTCGAAAACAGAACCTCTTACACTTTAGAACGTTGTGAGCTGAATGTTTTTGAAACTTATACAAAATCTTATATGGTTCCATTAACCTTTAACGATTTTGTAATTACCAGTATGCTTCGCGGAAAAAAGGTAATGCATTTGTTTGATAAGCAGGGATTTGATTACAACCCTGGCCAAACCGTTATTGTGCCGGCTTCGGTTACCATGAAGATTGACTTTCCAGAAGCAACCGGTCAAAATCCAACTCAATGTATTGCACTTGCCATCGAACAAGACCAGATTAAAAAGACGATTAATTACTTAAATGAATTTTTTCCAAAAGAGGGAAGTGCTGAGAAATGGGCTTTAGATTATAATCAGTATCATTTTCAAAACAATCAGGAAATTGCATACCTGATTAATAAAGTGGTGAAAATTTGTGCCGAGAAATCGGTAGAAAAAGATATTCTGGCCGATTTAACCTTAAAGGAACTTTTGGTGAGGATAATGCAAAGTCAGAATTTATATGCACTGAGTAATACACAAGAGAGCGTAAACCAAAACCCAATAGCTTACATCATCGATTACATCAAATCAAACCTCAACGAAAAAATAAACATTGATGGCTTAACCGACAAAGCCTGCATGAGCAGGGCAACATTTTACAGACTTTTTAAAAGGGAATTAGGCATTTCTCCTAACGATTTTATATTGAGCGAAAAGATAAGCAAAGCGAAAACCCTTTTAGCTAATCCGGCAGCTAAAGTTACTGCAGTGAGTTACGAATTAGGCTTTAGCGATGCAAATTATTTTATTCGTGCTTTTAAGAAGATTGAAGGTGTTACGCCGGGCAATTACCAAAGTAACATTATCAATCAAATTTTACACTAATTCAAAAACTGAAATCTCTTTCTCAACACCGTTAATTATAATGGAAATTTGATGTTGACCCGGATAAAATTTCCTTGTCGTAATTAATACAAATTTCTGTTTACGATTTAACATTACGCTGCTACCTGGTAAATAATCACGCTCAGAAATTTTAAATACCTTCTTGCTTAATTGACCATTTTGCTTCATGTAATAAACACCATATTCTAACCTAACCTTTTGCTGAACGGTATTCGTGTTTGCAATATTGAAAGAAAATTCGAGATGCCCACCTATATTTACCACTGGTGTTAATACCTTGAAATTTGAAAGGTCGATGCCTTTATCGCTTAATCCGTAGTGTTTTAAAATTTCTGAATGCCCTTGTTTCAGCAGTGTTCTGCTGCCATGTTTTATAATTGCATCAGTTTCTTTGCTTAAACCAGACCATCGTGTTGCAATTTCTAAAACAATTTCAGGATGGCTCTTTGCAATATCATTCAGGTTGTTTGCTACACTTCTGCGTACGTACTCAGAGGTATCTGCTTTTAAATTTTCTAATATTGGCAATACACCAGAAGGGTCTTTTTTTAATGCCGGAATACCCATAGCCCAAGGTAAACGCGGTCGGCTGCCTTCACTTGCTAATCGGCGAACTTTAAGGTTTTCATGTTTAGACCATTTTAACATTTCCTCAAGCATTGCATCACCATATTTTAAAATAAACGGCCGAACGGCAAATTCACAACTTGTAAATTGTGTAGTCAATTCCAAAGCTTTTACTGCACTTTTGAAATCATTTAAGCCATAAGTTTCGATGTAATCTGGCAGAAACATATAAGGTAAAGAATCTTCGCCAATACGTTCAATTCTTAATTGCGCAATTATTTTTTCAATCAATAAAGCACTTTCATCAAAGTTTTTTGGCATAAAATGATGTAAAACAACTGTGGTATGCTTCATCCTTTCCTTTAGTTCTTTTGATTCAAATTCCTTAATATAAATCATTTTGATAAACTTATCCTTACTAAAATCTGGTAAGGTTTTAATCAAAACATTCGATAGGTTTTCGTAGAAATTTGGAGAATATAAATCTTTTAAAAGGTAGCTCATGGTCTTAAATTGAATCACAAATTAACTCATAATTTTAACATCGTGTAAAAAAGCTTTTGCACATTTCAATTGGTATTTTGTTGATATTTGCCAGATGGAAAAATTAAATATCGGGTGGATTGGACTTGGCAATATGGGTAATCCTATGTCGGCGCAATTAATTAAAGC
The DNA here is from genome assembly GCF_032678425.1 of Pedobacter aquatilis. Taxonomy (GTDB): domain Bacteria; phylum Bacteroidota; class Bacteroidia; order Sphingobacteriales; family Sphingobacteriaceae; genus Pedobacter; species Pedobacter aquatilis_B. Next base: position 200,608 of record NZ_JAVTSG010000002.1, read on the forward strand.
AGGTTATCAGGTTACGGTTTTCAATCGAAGTAAAGATAAAGAACATGCACTTTTAAATATGGGTGCCAACTTATCTGCAAGCCCGGCCGATTTAATTAAGCAGAATGATATTGTTTTCGTAATGGTTTCTGATGATGCGGCAATTAAACAAATATTTACTGAAACAGATGGTTTGCTGGAGCACGATTTAACCAATAAGATTATCGTAAATATGAGTACGGTTTCGCCAGGCGTGAGTAAGGAAATGGCTTTGCTTTGCAAGGCAAAAGGTGGCGCTTATTTGGATGCTCCTGTTTCAGGCAGCATTAAGCAAGCCGAAACGGGAACTTTAGTCATTATGGTTGGCGGCGATGAAGCAAGCTTTAATCAGGTAAAACCTGTTTTTGAAAAACTTGGAAAACTGGCCATGCTCATTGGTGAAACTGGTGCTGGCAATAATGCAAAACTTGCCATTAACGGACTTTTAGCTTTACATGCACAAGGTTTGGCAGAAGCAGTTTTATTTGCACAATCGAAGAACATTGATACTCAAAATTTACTTACGCTGATAGAAAATAGTGCAATCGGTAATATCTTTAGTAAAATAAAGGGCGATGCAATTGTAAATAACAACTATAATGCAGCTTTCGCTTTAAAGCACATTGTAAAAGATTTAAACCTTGCAAAATCTGAAGGTTTAACTTCACCGCTTGCCCAAACGGCGCTAAAAACTTATGAGGATGCTAGTCAAGTCTATGGAAATGAAGATATTATAGCGGTTTTAAAATCTTTAAAAGTGTAAGGTTTACCGATACATTTTGGCAATACATCGATTCATTGGAGATTACGGATTTAAAAATTTCGTACTTCACTCCATAATCGATGTATAATGAAAAATTTAATCGCGTCCCTTTTATGCCATCATGATTATCAAGATGCATTTATAACTAAACCTATAAAATTTAGGATGATGAGCTATGTTTATTCTACAAAACATATTTGCTCAAAATGTGGTAAAGTAAAGTTTTTCCCTGCTAAGGAGAAAGATTCTTTCATATTTTAAGCATTTCTGGGGTCTACATTTTCATTAGCGAAGGATAAATACGTATAAAAATTTGTCCGCCGATAGGATTTTTTCCATAAAGATTATCCAATGCTAAGTTGGTGTTGTAAATAGAAAACTGCCCGCCAATTGCTGACCTGAATTTAGAAAATTTAAGTAGGTCATAATTTATTCCCAAGCTCAAAACATTAACGCCGAATAAATTTTTGCTATATAGGTTTTCATTCAGATTTAATTCTTCTGTTGATTTTTGAACCCACTCGTATCTACTATACAACGAAAGCTTCTTTATTCGATAAGCAGCTTCGAGTAGTGCAGCATTTTCTCCCTCATGACCTCTGCTTTTATTCAGGCCCCACAAAGCGGTTGCATTTAAGTTTTGTTCATCGCCTAATGGCAAAGCATAAATTGCAGATGCAATTGTTCGATTAACATTTTCATTATCGTGCAATAGTTCCGGGCTTTTAATCCAGCCTTGAGAAATTTGCAATGCCCAGTTTTTATTCGGGTTGAAGGATAATCGGGCCGAATAGGAGTCAAATCTGGGCTTATCAAAATCAAATCGGTTTTCATCAGGTTCTCGGCCTGTGAACGATGAAGCTTCGATTTTGAATTTATCATATCTGAAACCAATGGTGGCTACGCCGAAAGTAATGTGTGTGCCGTCATTCCAGTGGTGCGAAATTGGGGCATCGGGATTAGCTAAGGCAGATGGGCGATGCATAAACGCCACAGAACCTAATGCAGGTTCGCCTGGATAACCTAAATAAAAAGTAAGGTCGGACTTCTTAGAAAAGGAGTAGGTGTAGGCAACTGATAGTTCTGAAAATAAATCATGGGGATGTTGCTTATCCACTAACGGATTTCCTTTCCAGCTTTCGCCTGTTTGAAATAATAGCGGATATCCTGCGCCACCTTCAGTCAATCTATCAAAAGAAAGCATGGCGCCAAAATGAAACAATCCTTTTTCACCAACCTTTCGCTGGCCCATTGCCATAAACCAATTTGGAGCATCAAATTTGTCGCCACCTCTACTGCCTTTATTTCCAATGTCTTGTTTAGTGTAACGCAGCGCCACGTTTCCATGTAGCATATACATCCATTTTTTAGAATGGAGCATTAGGCCATACATCGGGGCTGCATCTGGCAACCACGATGTTCCTGAGCCGTTTCTACTCATCGGTAAATTGAGGGAATAGGCGTGGCTCATTGGTATAGCGTGTTTCATGTTATGCATGGCATGGTCGGTGTGTTGCATGCTTGTATCCGCATTAATTTTTGCCGTATCTTTTTTAACAGAGTGATGCATTTCGTGTTGCGCATTTGCTATCGAAAGACTACCGATAAATAAAATGCCAAATAATTTGAATTTCAAATCCATATAAAACTAATTGATGATTTCTTGTGTGTAGTGCAAAATTAGGCTGATTTGCGTATCTGGTGTTACATGATTTAGAGAATGATTTATATAATTCTTTATTCATTAAAAAGAAAAAAATAAATAATATTTGTTTCGTACGAAAAGTATCGTACCTTTAGAATATGAAAATTAATATAGCGGAAAATAATTTACCAGAACCTACAAAAGCAGAACTGGAAATTCTTCAGGTTTTGTGGGAATTTGGTCCTTCAACCGTTCGTTTTGTAAATGATAAGTTAAATGAGCAACGTGAGGTAAATTACACTTCTACACTAAAACAAATGCAGATTTTAGCTGAAAAGGGGATCTTAAAGCGAGATGAAAGCCAGATGAAACATATTTACATTCCGGTTGAGGCAGAATCTAAAACTAAAGACCAAATGCTTGATAAGTTTGTGAATACGCTTTACAAAGGTTCGGCATCATCATTAGTGATGCAATTATTAGGAAACGAAAAAACTTCTAAAGAAGACATCGATAAGATTAAGAAGCTACTCAACGATTTAGATAATTAAAGCTACAAACTCATAAAAGAACCACAATTATGAAATTTAATTTAACAGATTTTTTTGCTCTGGATTGGCTTAATGCTTTTGGTGCTATGTTATTCCACTCACTTTGGTTGGGCGTAATATTATCGTTTTTAGTTGCAGTTATTATCTTTTTTACAAGAAATGGATCTGCAAATTTGAGGTATAACTTACTTATTTCAGCAATGGTTTTATTTGTTGCCTCGGTTTCTTTTGTATTCTATAATGCTTTCGATAATCAAAATGTAATTGAAATACATGTGGCATCTAATTTAGCCGTAGATAAATCATCATCACAAATAAATACAACTACTGCCTACAATGTTACGGCAGGTTTTGAAACCTTCCGAAACATCTGGAATGCTTATTCCCCACAAATTGTTTTGTTATGGTTTATTGTGATTTGCATAAAAAGCATTCAGTTATTTGTTGGCTTGAATGGCGTTTATCACCTCAGAAAAACTAAAGTTTATTCGGCAGGAAAAATATGGGAAGATAAGTTAGATACATTAGCTCATCAATTTGGAATAAGCAGAAAAGTGAAAATTGTGCAATCGGGATTGGCACAAGCACCGATGGTAATAGGACATTTAAAGCCATTGGTATTAATTCCACTTGGTTTGCTCAATAGCATTTCTATAGCAGAAGTAGAAGCAATTTTATGCCACGAATTGGCGCACATTAAACGAAAGGATTATCTGGTAAACTTATTACAAAGTTTCGTAGAGATTATATTTTTCTTCAACCCGGCGGTGATTTGGGTATCTAAACTTATCCGTGAGGAACGCGAAAACTGTTGCGACGATTTAGCAGTCGCCAAAGTGGAAAACAAGAAAAGTTATGTTAAGGCATTAATCGTTTGCCAGGAATTTCAATTAAATGCACCAAAATATGCAATGGCATTTAGCAATAAGAAAAGTCCGTTGTTCGAACGGGTTAGCCGAATGCTTTTTGATAATAAAAAAACTTTAAATAAAATGGAAAAAACAATTCTTAGTGCTGCCTTAGTATCGGTTGTGGTATTTTCAGCAGCTTTCAAAAACCTGAGTGCAAAAGATAATCATGCAAAAAATACAGCAGCCTTCACGATAAATCAGCCCGCTCAAAGTTTACAAGATTCTTTAAAAAATAAATTAGCTAAGCAAAAGGCTGATGCTGATAAAAAACAAGCAGAAAAACTGAAAGCAAATGTTGATTTAGAGAAGGAAATCGCACTTCGTATGGAATCGCAGGAATTAAAAGATAAAGAAATCAAAGCGGATGCTGCTCGAAAGTTGGCCGATGAAAAATACGTTGAAGATCAGAAAAAATATGATGAACATCAAAAACAATACGATGCTGAACAAAAAAAATATGATGCTGAGCAAAAGCGCTATGATTTAGAGCAAAAACGTTATGATTTGAAACAGAAACAGATGGAGACAGATCAGAAGTTGAAAACTGCCATGCAGAAATCCATTAATAATGCTCGTGAAAAAGCCGAACTTCCTGTGCCGCCAACACCTCCGAGTCATGGTGCTGTTAATGTACCTCCTGCAACACCAACTCCACCATCTGTTAATATAGATGGAGATGTATCAGTTTCGGTAGAACAAAATTCTAAAAAGAGTAAAAGCAATTCAAAAGTTTCAGTTAAAACGGGTACTCAAAGAGTGGTAGAATCTGTTACAAGCACAGATACAGATGATCACGATTATAAGGGTATCATTAAGGATTTAATTAAGGATGGTATTATCAAAACCCAAAATAAGCTATCGTACAAGCTTGATAAAGATAACTTCATTATTAATGGCGTAAAACAAAATAGCAGTTTTCATCAGAAATATAAAAGCAAATATTTACCTAAGAATAACAGCGCATTGTTATACGAATACGAAGAATCTAACTAGCACTTCACGCTAAAATAAATCTCAATTTAATGAATAAAAAATTAACGGCTTTTTTTGTCGTGTGGATAAGTATTGCCCTTAATTTCGTACAAGCACAGCAAAATTCATCAAAAATTTCCGGCCGTGTGGTAAATGGCGAAAATAATAATCTCGAGCTTGCAACAATAGCGTTGTACAATAGCAAAGATTCAGTTTTACTTAAAACAACACTGAGCGAAGCGAGTGGACAATTTAGCTTTAATAATTTAGCTTTTGGTAAGTATCATCTACGGGTTTCATCAATTGGTTTTGGCCTTTATAAAAGTGGCGAAATAGAATTGAGCGAGAAAGATAATCAGATAAATATTGGTGATGTAAAGCTTCTGGCCAATCAGAATATGCTAAAAGAAGTTACGGTAAGTGGTAAAAAAGCTTTCGTTGAACAGAAAATAGATAGAATGGTGGTTAATGTAGATGCATTGATATCTAATGCGGGTACTAACGCTTTGGAGGTGCTTTCTAAATCGCCGGGAGTAAACGTAGATCAAAATGGAGTTATCAGTTTAAAAGGAAAAAGTGGCATTAATATTTTTATCGATGATAAACCAACTTACTTATCGGGACCTGATTTAGAAAATTATCTGCGCTCGTTACCATCTTCTACGTTAGAACAAATTGAGATTATGACAAATCCTCCGGCAAAATATGATGCCGCCGGAAATGCAGGCGTAATAAACATCAAAACTAAAAAGAATAAGGTTGCGGGCTTTAACGGAGGCATAAATTTGAGTTTAACTCAAGGGCAATTAACCAGATCTAATAATAGTGCAAATTTCAATTTCAGGCGAAATAAACTTAACGTTTTTGGCAACATAAGCCATAACCTAAATAACAGTTTTACGGATTTAGATTTAAACCGGACTTACAAAAACGCAGACGATTCGCCAAAGTACTACTTTAATCAAAACTCGTATTTTAGGCGACACGGAAATACGTTTAATGCAAAGGCTGGTGTAGATTTTTATCAAACAGAAAAAACAACCTGGGGTTTTGTTTTCACGGGAATGAGCCGCATTTCTGAACAGGTTAATAATAATACGAGTAATTTACTAAATGCAAATAAACAACCAGACTCTGTAATTAAGGCTAAAAATATTGATAACATAAATTATAAAAATGCAGCTTTTAACCTAAACTACAGGCATAAATTTGATAAGGAAGGTGGCGATTTTTCTTTTGATTTAGATTACCTTAATTACCGAAACCAAACCGAACAAGCTTATACTAACGATAGTTATTTTGCCAATATGCAGCTTAAATCTCAGGATTTGCTTACCGGCGATTTACCATCAAACATCCAGATTTATACAGCAAAAACCGATTATTCTAAAAACTTAAATAAACATTGGAAATTTGAGGCAGGTTTAAAATCTAGTTATACCAAAACTGATAACGCAGCAAATTACTTGTATACTGCAAACCAGGTTACGGTTGTAGATTACGAAAAAACTAATCAGTTTGTATACAAGGAGAACATAAATGCAGCCTACGCTAACGTAAGTATGGAAGGCAAAAGGTTTTCACTGCAAGGTGGATTAAGGTTTGAAAGTACAATCTCCGATGGGCATCAGCTTGGTAATTTGCTCAAGCCAGATTCATCTTTCAGAAGAACATACAACAATCTGTTTCCAACTTTATATTTCTCTTATAAGCTTGATACGGCAAGTAAAAATCAAATTGGTTTAAATTATGGAAAACGGGTTGATAGACCATATTATCAAGACTTGAACCCTTTCTTCTCTCCACTTGATAAATTTACCTATTATGTTGGAAATCCTTTCTTGCGTCCATCGTTTACGCAAAGTTTGGAGCTTTCGCATACTTATAAAAATAAGATAACAACCACATTGGGCTATAGTTGGGTTAAGGATGATGTAAACGAAACCATCGAAATAGTTGAAGGTACCTATTACAGCCGACCAGCCAATATTGGTAAAGGAACAGTTAAAAATATTTCAGTAAATGCCGATTTTGATATTACAAAATGGTTAAGCACGCACATTTATGCTGAGCTTGCCAATATTGTATCTAAAACAGATTTTTATACCGGCTTTTTAAAAACCAATGGAACTTATTTCAGAACAAATCCAAATCTTCAGTTTAAAATAAGTCCGACCTGGAGCGCTGAAGCGAATTTAAGATACCAATCGAAGTTTTCGAGCGTGCAGTTTTTAATTGGCCCTATACACGAATTTGGTGCTGCCGTTCAGAAAAAATTATCAACAAGAAGTACCTTGAAATTATCTGCATCAGATATTTTTAGAGATAGAGTAGTAGTTGGTGTAATCAATAATTTAGCAGCAACAAACGCTGGTTGGATAAACAGACAAGATTCCAGAAGTTTGATTTTAAGTTATAGTTATCGTTTTGGAAAGGCATTCTCTGCTCCAGCTAAGCATGAGTCTTCTGGCGCAGATGCCGAAAAAAACAGGGTTAAAAATTAAAAATGATAAAGGAAATTATTTAGCTTTAATATACATCCCGTTTTAATTGATTTTAAATTTTACGGTATGCCCACGCTAATTAAAATACTTAATAATACACGCATCGAATTTGATAATGGAAATTTTGACGATTGGTGCGTATATCTTTCCAAACCAAATGAACGTAGGTATGCACCTTTAGATACAGAGTACTTTGAGCGATTGCAGGCTTTGGGCAGGAAATACACAACTCAAAAAATCTACAACGATTTTATAAAATTTTACACGCTCACAGATAAAAATATTAGTGAGGTAATTTTAAGGTTAATAGATGCGATATCGGATGAATATGTTGAAGACGAGCAGGAAATCAACATTTGGTTTACGGTAATTTACGCAGGAATGATTGCCGAAGAAAATAAAGCCAATGCTATTTTGAAAAAACGTGTTAAACGTTTGGGCATGCATCAGGTTTTAATTCAGCACTTATCTCCGGCTTATGCTGCAAATTTTTCAAAAGGTAAGAAATGGAAAGAATTGGATTTAATTATGAAAACGAACGGATTTTAAATCTGCTAATAATTCATAATTAAAACCTCATTTATTTCGCCGCGTTTTGCTGCGTTAGAATTAATCATTCTTTTAGCTTTTACCCGAACAATTGTATTTGAAGGTTTATCGTAAAGCTGATCGAAAAAATCATCGTCTGGATTGATATTTTTCGGGTCAGAATTACTCAGCAACCAATACTTGTTTTGCGATGTTAATTTTTCAGTAAAAACAGCGAGCCTTCTTTGTTCAGTATCATCGAAACTTCCGGTTGCATATGCGTTAAAAGATGCAGTCTGACTAATCGGTTTATACGGTGGGTCGAAATAAAAAAATGCATTTTCTCCAGCGAAATTTAGTGTGTTTTCGTAGTCTCCATTAAATATTGTAACCTTTTGCAATAATTCGCTAATGGCTAAAATATTTTCTGCATCGCATATTTTTGGTTTAACATACTTCCCGAAAGGGACATTAAATTCATTTTTTTTATTAACCCGATATAGCCCATTAAAGCAGGTTCTATTTAAAAAAATAAATAAAGCTGCACCAACAATTTCAGTTTCTGATTTTGAATTAAATAAAGTTCTCTGATTTAAAAAGTAAGTTTTTTTATCTTCTTCGCTTCTCAAAGCGTAGTATTCGTTTTGGATGGACGCTAAATTTTCAATCAATTCTTTTGGAGCAGTTTTGATGCTTCGATAAACGCTAATTAAATCTGAATTTACATCATTAATAATAGCGTGCTTTATTTCAAAATTCTGGATAAACCAGAAAAATACCGCACCACTTCCGATAAATGGTTCAACATAGTTCAAATCCTGTAAAGTTTTTATATTTTCGGGTAAGTAGCTTTCAATAGCAGGAATTAATTGTGTTTTTCCTCCTGCCCATTTCAAAAATGGTTTGGCTATAAGTGATTTTGTATGGCTTGGCAATGGTATAAAAAGCTGCTGAATTAATATGCAAGTTATAAAAATAGATTGATCTGTAATTCAAAACATAATTAGTTTATTACAATTAAATTCAACCCCCTGTTAATAATGAAAACGAAGTTACATTCCATTTGCTTATTTGTGTTTTGCTTGTTTGCAGCTACACAGACATTTAGTCAGAACGTAAAATTCGAAACTGAATTTAAAGAAATAATGCAACGCTATAAAAATGTTGGGGTTTCGATAGCCGTAATTAAGAATAATAATGTGGTTTTCAGTAAAGTTTATGGTTTAAAAAATATCGAGCGAAATGAAGCTTTAAACGAACAAAATTTATTCCGCATCGCTTCCATATCAAAATCATTTTCCGCAACCTCAATTATGCAACTGGTGGAAGCCGGAAAAGTAAAATTATCTGATGATTTTGGAGATTTGATGGGCTTTAGAATCAGAAACCCAAAGTTTCCTGATAAAGTGATTACGCTTAAAATGGTGATGTCTCACACCTCGGGCATAAATGATAGTCAGGGATATTTAAGTTTAAACGTGATTAATCCGGATAAAAACCCAGATTGGGCTAAATGCTACAGCGATAACGAACCCGGTAGCACTTACGATTATTGCAACCTGAATTATAATATGGTTGGAACATTGATTGAAAAATTATCTGGAGAACGTTTCGACCAATACGTGAAAAAGCACATTTTAAATCCACTAAAATTATATGGCGGCTATTGTGTAGATTCTTTAGATAATTCGCGGTTTGCAAGCTTGTATGAATATAATGCTAAAACTAACGAGTTTACTGAGGCAACTCAGGCTTATGCGCCACGGCGAGAAGAAATTAGCAAATATGTTATGGGCTATTCGACACCAATTTTTTCGCCAACCGGCGGAATGAAAATTTCGGCAGTTGATTTGGCAAAATATATGACGATGCACATGAATTTGGGTACTTCCGCAGGCGTAAAAATTATTTCGAAAAAGAGTGCAAAATTAATGCAGACAAAAGTTTCTGAGCCTGAGCAATATGGTTTGGCATTACTTAAAACGAGCAAACTTATACCTGGAATTGAACTAACCGGGCATACAGGTTCTGCGTACGGTTTATACAGCACTATGTTTTTCTCTAAAAAGGAAAACTTCGGAATAGTAATTATAACAAATGGTTGCAACCCAACTTATACTGATGGTTTTCCAGATTTTAGCAGGGCTGCGATAAATTGTGTGTATAATAATTTGGCGAAATAGCTAAATTTTAAAAGGTATCTTTTTTCGGCGCTCGTCATTGCGAGGTACGAAGCAATCTTACTACATTGGTTATAGCTATCGCATCAGAATTGCTCAAAGGTTTTATTCACCAACCTTAATTCCTAAACCCGACATAAACGAACACGAATCCCGATTCTTCATCGGGAGAAGTAAAGTGCCTGCCTACCGCAGGCAGGTTTGGCGGGACTGAAAGCCGCCATTAAAACACAGCTTTCATTTCCAAGTTATAAACGTAATATTTAAAAGAGATTCTGAAATAAATTCAGAATGGCGATAGCGGAATACATAACGCAATGACGAAAGCAGCTTTGACCTAATTAAAAAGGTAACCACTATAAGCCAAACCTTTTGCCACACTTTTAAAATTATCGCCAGAATTTAGGCTAATATGCGGAAAACGGGTTTTAAATAGGTTTTGTACCGCCGGAACTAACGAAGTTCCGCCTGTTAAAAACAAACTATTTATATCGCTTGGATTAATGTTGTTCTTCTCCAGAAACTCATTTAAATAGTTATTGATTCGGTTAAGGTCTTTATCAATAATTGCGTTGTAATCTGATGAACTAATGCTGTCATCGATAGAAATACCCATGTTTTTATATTTGAAATTACTTTCATTTCTTGAAGAAAGTTCAATTTTTGTCCGCTCGATGGATTGGAAAACTGAATACCCTAAATTGTTATCCACCAAGGTAATCAGGTTTTTAAATTTTGGGTCATTCCCCGAATAGTAATAATAGTTTTCGATATCCTTTTTGATTCTCAAACCATTAAAAAAGTTCATTTTATCCCATGTACAAATATTTGCAAAAAGCGATTTAGGAACCATTAACCTCTTACCCGGACTGGCCTCGTATTCGGTGTTTTTACCAAAATGTGGCGTGCCTTGTTCCCACATAAAGGCCGAATCAAAACTGTCGCCACCAATGTAAATACCACCAGTCGCCATCATATCGTTCTTTCTGTCAAGGCTTCCAACTTTAGCAGGATCTAAAACCAGATAAGTGAAATCGGTTGTACCGCCACCAATATCAGCCACCAACACATTTTCTTTCTGCTGAATTGTTTTTTCATAAGCAAAGGCAGCACCGATGGGTTCAAATTGAAACCTTAACTCGTTGAAACCAGCTTTTTCAGCAGCTTTGTTTAAACGGCTTTGGGCAAGTGTATCTTTCTGACTGCTGTCGTCATCAAAAAATACCGGGCGACCGATAACTGCTTTTTTACAATCTATACCGGTTATTTTATCTGCTCTTGATTTCAACTCTGTTAAAATAATGGCCACTAAATCTGAAGCATTATATCTTTTATTTTGGATGAGCGTTTCGGTAAAACTACTTCTGGATAAAATCTGTTTTATGGATTTGATGAAACGACCTTTCATACCATCTTCAAGATAGGTTTCTATCGCTTTTTCACCGACAACGTATTTCTGTTCATCAGCAAGTGAGTGGTTTTCCGGAAAATAAATCAGGGAAGGAATAATTATCGTATCAATGATTTCTGCTTTTTGCTCATCATAAATGGATAAGGCAGAATTGGTTGTTCCAAAGTCGATTCCATACAGGTATTTACTCATTTTGAAGAAGATTTATTTTTAACAGATTTTCGGCGGGGTTGCGAAAGTATGAAAAATTGGTCGATTCTCCAATGGGGGAAAAATTAATTTTCGACAAATTTAAACAGCAAAAAAACAGCCACCTGATTTAGGTAGCTGTAGATGTTTTTCTAAAGCGGAAATGTTATTGCTTATCAATTTTATATAACCTTCCAGCATCTGTAACGGCATACAAGGCATTGTCTGTTCCTTGGGTAATGTCTCTAAATCGCTGACCTTCGCCACTTAATAACCGTTCTTCACTAATTACTTTATTATTCTCAATAGCTAACCTAACAATGTGAGTGCCGCTTAATGAGCCAATAAACAGGTTGTTTTGCCATTCCGGTACACGATTTCCTTTATAAAAAGTCATACCGCTTGGCGATATTACCGGGTCCCAATAATAAGCAGGTTGTTCTAATCCATTTTGTTGTTGTATAGACGAGCCTATTGCCGCCCCGCCATATTCAATGCCATAAGTTATGGTTGGCCAACCGTAATTACTTCCTGCTTGTATTCTATTAAGTTCATCACCGCCACGAGGGCCATGTTCGCTTTGCCATAAATCGCCGGTTGTTGGGTGTATTGCCAATCCTTGAGGATTTCTGTGGCCCATGCTATAAAGTTCTGGTAAAGCTCCAGCGCCGCTAAATGTTGGGTTTCCTGCTGCCGCTGCTCCGCTTGTGGTGATTCTAACAATTTTACCTAATGCTGCAGAAACAGATTGAGCAAGCGGCCTTGTCGCTAAATCTGATCTTTCTCCCGTACTTACAAATAAATTTCCGGTACGGTCAAATAGGATTCTTCCGCCGTAGTGTAATGTGCCATTGTACACGGGGTTTGCCCTATATATAATTGTTGCGTTTTCAATGGTACGTTCGTTATCAGCAAGGCGTCCTTTTGCCACCGCAGTCTGTGTCCCTCCGGTAGAATTAAGAGAGAAAACCCAGTAAACCATACGGTTTGTGCTAAACTGCGGGTCGATACACAAACCCAATAAACCACCTTGCCCAGAAGAATTTACAGACGGAAGGCCTGTAATTGCAGCGCTCAAAGTTCCGGTGGCAGTTGCAATGCGCATTGTTCCGGTTTTTTCTGTTATCAACAGTCTTCCATCTGGTAGTGTGGTTATGCCCCAAGGTGATGAAAGTCCTGAAGCAATTGCTGTACCTTGAAAAGGAGTAGTTGTAGCTACTTTGCCAACTCGTGTTTGACCAGTAAATGCAGGTTTATAGTTTGTATTTGGTGCAGCGGTTTCTACTCCAGGCCCGGTTGCAGGTTCTGGTCCGGGCTCTTCAGTACCACCATCGCTTACTTTAGAGCAAGAAGTGAATACGAGCATTGAACCCGCTAGTAATAAGCAATAAAGTTTTAATTTCATCATGTTTTTTAGTTTTAGGTTTAACATAATAGATGGTAATACTTTAACACTCATGTTGTTAAAAGGTTTCTAAGTCTGTACTAATTTTATTGCCTTAACTGGCTTCGTTTCTTAAAATTTGCAGCGGGGGCTTGTTTAATATGCTTCTACTGCTCAAATAACCAGTAACTACCACTAAAACTATAACGCTTGTAAATAATATTATTGTTGGCAAGAATGGCGGGATAAAATTCGAATCAAAACTAAATTTTGCCAATCCCCAACTGCCGGCCAATGCTAATATTAAGCCTGCTGATGCAGCAAGTAAGCCCAAAAAGAAGTATTCGATTACATTAATGGCCAATATTTGCTTTCTGCTGGCGCCCATGGTTCTTAGCAAAATACTTTCTTTAATTCTTTGGTTCTTACTTGTAAGCACAGCTGATACTAAAACTATCCAACCGGTTATCATACTGAAACCCGCCATAAACTGAATAACAAAACCAATTTTACTTAATATTTCATCTAAAAGTTTTAATACCAAACCTAAATCTATAACTGAAATGTTTGGAAACTTCCGAACCACATTGCCCTGAAAAGCGGCAGAGGTCTCACTGTTCGGAATCCGTGTCATTAACACATGGAATTGAGGCGCTTGCTCTAAAACTCCCGCCGGAAAAACAACTCTGAAATTTGTTTGTAGTCTGGTCCAGTTTACTTCTCTTAAACTTCCAACTACGGTAGGTAGCAACATGCCCTGAACGTTAAAGGTAATTTTATCATTAACCTTAACTTTAATGCTGCGGGCAAAATTCTGGTCTAAAGAGATATAAATTATGTCATTTGGGTTGTTAACCTTCGGCACCCATTTACCATCTATAATTTTTTCGGCAGCCGTTAATGTATCCTGATAAGTTGCCCGAAGTTCATTTCTAAATGCTCTGTTATTTGTGCTGTCTTGTCCAGCTTTCTTTCCATTTATTTCCTCAATGCGCATGGTAATCACCGGAACCTGATTCATCAATGGCAATTTATAAGATTTGGTTAAATCGGTAACGGCTTGCTTTTGCGAAGTCTGGATATCAAACAAAACCATATTGGGTTGATTTGTTCCAGAAGATAAGGTTACCCGATTGATTAATATTCCCTGAACAAAATATAGTGTACAAATAAATGCCGTTGATAGTCCGATAGATACCGTTAGCATTAAGGTTTGATTGTTCGGGCGATACAAATTAGCAAAGCCTTGTCGCCATAAATAACTTAATGATGATGGAATTAGCTTTTTGACGAGGTACATTAAAGCGCTTGAAAGTGCCATCAGCAACAAGAACGCAATTAAAATCCCAACGGTAAAAACTAAAGTTTGCAGCCAGCTTTTCATCTGCAAATAGGTAAAGCCTGCAACAAAGCCTATCATTAACAAATAAACAATGGCTTTTAAATAATCTCTTTTCTTAGATGAATTACCTTCAAAGGTTGCCCGGATTGCATTTAGCGGAGAAATTCTTCTAACCGAAAGGAGCGATGGTAGCGCAAATAAAACAGAAATGACCAAGCCAAGCAATAAACCCTGCCCAATTGCCGACCATGAAATTTGCATGGTTATTTCAACCGGGAGAAAATCTTTTAGTACAATTGGTAGCAGAAATTGTATCATCGTGCCCAATAACGAGCCAATTACAGCTGCAATAATTCCGATGAAGGAAACTTGTATGAGGTAAATATAAAAGGCATCCCAAGCTTTTAAACCCATACAACGAAGCGTTGCAATAGCAGAAAGTTTTTCCTGTATGTAAACGTGTATTGCACTGCCCACGCCTACACAACCAAGCAATAAGGCAATAAATCCGGTTAGTGCCAAAAAACGATTCAAATCTCTGAAAGATCGTCCGGTTTGTTCTTTTCTTTCGGCAACGGTATCAATGTCTAAACCTTCTTTTTCAGCTTTAGGTTGAAGACTTTTAACAACCTCGTTTAGTTGTTCATCACTATTAAATTTATAATAAAACTTGTAATTTATTCTGCTTCCTGTTTTTACCAACCCGGTTTTATCCAGATATTTTAAAGGGATATACACAATTGGTGCAACGCTGGCCGCAATTCCGGTTTGTCCCGGTGCTTTGTCCAAAGTTCCGGCAATTTTAAATTTTAAATCGCCAACAATAATCGAATCTCCGGTTTTTGCACCAAACTGAAGCATTAATGTTTTATCAACTAAAGCATCACGACTATTAAAAAAACTTTTGGCTGCGCTTGATGGAGTAGTTTCTATATTGCCGTAAAACGGATAATTTCCTTGCAAGGCTTTCATTTGCACCAATCGGCTTCCGCCACCTTTTAGAAAATAAACCATAGATGCGAATGTGCTTTCAGTAGCCCTGTCATCACCCATGGTTTTAAGTTTGGCTCCTGTTTGCTTATTTATCGCCCTGCGACTTTCGATAATTAAATCGGCTCCTGTAAGTTCTTTTGCCTGCCTGTCTAAATCGTTTTGTAAATTATCCTTAAAAGAATAAACGGCAACAAGTGCAGCGATTCCTAAAACTATCGATGATACAAAAAGGAGTAAGCGTGAACGGTTTTGGCGACTATCTCGCCAAGCCATTTTAAAAATCCACGAAAGCGGAACGGTTTGTCTGGTTTGATTATGCATAACTTGGATTTTCGTCAGCGATGATTAATCCACCTTTCATTTTTACAATTCTGCTTGTTCTTGATGCTAAATCTAAATCGTGTGTTACAATAACCAAGGTTGTACCTGCATCGGTATTTAAATCGAAAAGCAATTTTATAATTTTTTCACTCGTTTCGGCATCAAGATTTCCGGTTGGTTCATCAGCAAACAAAATAGCAGGCTTATTCGAGAATGCCCTCGCTAACGAAACCCTTTGCTGTTCGCCACCAGAAAGTTGTATTGGATAATGATGCGCCCTTTCTGCCAGTCCAACTTTATCTAAAAGTTCCATGGCTTGCGGTTTGATGTTTTTTATCCCCCTTAATTCTAAAGGAACCATCACATTTTCTAAAGCTGTTAGCGTTGGCAGTAACTGAAAATTTTGAAAGATGAATCCCACATGTTGGTTACGTACCGATGCCCTTTCATCTTCAGATAGCTTATCTAATAAAATGCCGGCAAGTTCTACACTGCCTTCAGTTGCCCGGTCTAAACCTGCACAAAGACCTAATAAGGTGGTTTTTCCGCTTGCGGATGGACCAGTTATGGCTACAGTAGAACCCTTTTGTATGCTTAGGTTAATGTTGTGTAAAACGGTAAGTTCGTGGCCTGCACTCTGATAAATTTTGCTTACATTTCGGATGTTCAGAATATTTTCCAATGGCTGAATAATTAAGTATGAAGACGGATACGCAGGAAACATAATGTGCGTTTATCCTGTTAAAGATATTGTTTTTTGATAATTAGAGGTTGAAATTATAGATATGTTACGAAAACGCATAATGAGTTTAATTGTTTTTGCAGGAATGTTTGCCGCCTGTTCAAACAGCAATAATTCAGATAAAATAGTGGATAAAGATTCGGTTAAGAATGGTAAGGCTGCGGTAGATGCTCCAATCAAAACCATTTTGTTCTTCGGAACAAGTTTAACAGCAGGATTAGGCTTAGACCCAACTGAAGCTTACCCGGCCATTATTCAGCAAAAAATCGATGCAGAAAAACTGCCCTACAAAGTAATTAATGGTGGTTTAAGTGGCGAAACTTCAGCTGCTGGTAAAAGCCGTATCGATTGGCTGCTTAAACAAAAAATTGATGTTCTTGTGCTCGAATTAGGCGCTAACGATGGTTTACGAGGATTGCCAGTTGCAGAAACGGCTAAAAACCTGCAAGCCATTATCGATAAGGTTAAAGCAAAATATCCTGATGTAAAAATTGTAATTGCAGGTATGCAAATGCCGCCGAGTATGGGTGCAAAATACACGGAGGATTTTAAAAATATATATCCGGCGATTGCCGAAAAAAATAATGCAGCACTAATTCCATTTTTGTTAGATAAAGTTGGTGGTGTGGCAAAACTTAACCAGGCCGATGGAATTCACCCAACAGCAGAAGGTGATAAGATTTTGGCTGAAAACGTATGGGTGGTTTTAAAGTCTGAACTATAATACAAGCCCGCTAAAAATTGTACAAAAAAATGTTAATTTTTATGGATAAATATTTTTGAATAATAAGTTAATGTTATAAATTGGCGTACGCTCGGTACTTTTAATATTATACATGACTCCCGTTACAGAACACATCCGCCCGATCCCCGAGAATGAAGTTGATAGGTTAGCTGATTTAATAGAATTTGACCCTGATTATACTGACCTCCAGAACGATTTTAAGCATTTAACTGCCCTTGCAGCTAAAATTGCTGGTACAGAAATATCTTTAGTAAACTTAATAGATTCCTTTACGCAATGGTCGATATCGCATTATGGAATTGATATAGAACAAATGCCGAGGGAGGAATCCATTTGCCAATATACCATTATGGAAGATGGCCATTTTGAGGTTAATGATTTAACACAGGATGACCGCCTTAAAAATTTCTTTTATGTAGGAAATCCCCTAAACCTAAGGTATTATTTTGGTGTACCACTTACTACGCCAAATGGTTACAATATTGGTGCATTATGTGTTTTAGATACCAAAACTAAAAAGCTTAATGAAGAGAAGATCGAACTGCTCAAGCTTATTGCGAATGAAGTAGTTGATAAATTGATTAACCTGCAAATTCTGCACAGTATAAAAACAGAATTAGACGAATATAAAAACGATCAGCGTAAAACAGCTCATGATATTAGAGGGCCTTTATCGGGTATTACAGGTATTGTAGACATCATTCGTAAAAAAATGAATAAGGCAAAGCCTGAAGATATTCTCGATTACATCGAAATGATTGATAAGACAACAAAAGCTGTTCTATCGCTTTCAGAGGAAATCCTGAACCGGGAGAAATTCCCTAAAGACAATGACTTTGATTTAATCGTTTTTAAGGATAAGTTGGAAAAACTGTATCTGCCGCAGGCAAAGGCAAAAAATATCTTTTTCAAGGTTACCATAGGCAATCAAAACACTAAAGTTTTATTTGCCAAAAGTAAAATGTTGCAAATTGCAGGAAACCTGATATCTAATGCGATTAAGTTTAGTTCTGATTACGGAACCGTTACGGTTAAACTTGAAATGGAGATTAAAGACAACTCAAAAACCCTAAAACTGAATGTTTCTGACAATGGGAATGGTTTAAACGAAGCTGCAGTACAGAAAATACTGAATGGAAATTTAGAAACCACACCTGGAACTAAAGGCGAGCGTGGTTATGGTCTAGGCCTTCCTATGGTTGTAGAAAATATTAGAAGTTTAAATGGCGATATTCAAATCGAATCGCAGGAAGGTTGGGGTACCAATTTTGAAGTTACCATTCCTTTGGTGTAAAAATTAAACGAAATTATTAATCAGCAAAACGCCTACTAAACCAAGTACAGAAACAATGGTTTCCATCATGGTCCAGGTTTTAAACGTTTGCTTTAAATTTAGGTTGAAGTATTCTTTAAACATCCAGAATCCGGTATCGTTTACATGAGAAAACATTAAACTGCCTGCACCAACGGCTAAAACCATAAGTTCGGGAGAGGCACCTGTACCGATTAATGGGAGTACAATTCCTGATGCAGTTAGGGCGGCAACTGTTGCTGAACCCAATGTAACCCTTAAAGCAGCGGTGATTAGCCAGGCTAAAAATAATGGCGATAAACTTAAACCCATCGTAAGTAATTTAACGGTTTCACCAACACCGCTATCAACCAGAATTTGTTTAAAAGCACCGCCTGCCGCAATAATCAGAATAATCATGGCAATACTTTTTACACCCTCAATACATGATTCCATAGCTTTGGCAATTGGGTTATTTTGAACCATAACCGTTATCAAAACTGCAACAAGCAATGCGGCAGTTGGGTCGGCAAGGAAGAAAAATATCGGTTTTAACAAATAAGGTTGCGAAATAGCCGTTCCAATTGTACCGGCAACGATTAAAAAAACAGGGAGCAGAGCCGTAAAAAAGCTTTTTCCTCCCGAAGGTAAACTTTCATCTTCAGCAATGGTAAACTGCATTGAATCGCTACCAACAGGTTTTTTAATAATTAAACGAGGGAAATAAACCCCTGCAATTATTGCAATCGGTATGCTTAACATCAAACCATAAATTAAGGTTTTGCCAACATCAGCCTTAAAAATTGCAGCTAGTGATACCGGACCTGGATGAGGCGGTAAAAAGCCATGCGTTACTGAAAGAGCCGCCGCCATTGGAATACCGATATAAAGTTTTGGTAAACCTGTTGCACTTGCAATCGCAAAAACAAGCGGTATCAACACCACAAAACCCGCATTGTAAAAAAGTGGAATCCCGACAAGCAAGCCTGTAATTAATACCGCCCATTGAATATTTTTTTGTCCGAAGGCTTTAATTAAAATAAAAACAATTTTACGGGCAGCACCACTATCTTCAATTAATTTGCCCATCATGGCGCCCAAAGCGAGTACCATAACCATTCCACCAAGTGTACTGCCAATCCCATTGCTCACCGCACTCATCACTTTAGCAGCTGGCATCCCTAAAAACAAACCCGTTATTATAGCTACTAATAAAAGCGCTATCATTGGGTTTAGTTTTTTAATTATCAGGATAAAAAGCAGCAGTATACCAAGAAGAACAATGAGTAGAGACATAATTATGGATTTATGGTTGGTTGATTTCCTGCATACATTCTTTCAAATTAATATATGCTTTTTTGTATATGGTAAATCTTTGTTTATAGAAAATATGGTTCGCAGGGTTCGGTTTAACCATATTAAATGTTTCATTCTTGCCTAATGGATAGGATTCCACAAGACCAATAGCTTTAGCAGCAAGGTAAGCAGCACCAACTGCTGAGGCATCTTCTTCAGTAATCAGCAAAATCTCTTTACCAGTCACATCAGCTAAAATTTGCATCCAAACTTTTGAGTGTACAAAACCACCACTGGCATGAATGCTTTTAATATTTGCACCACCAATTTCCATTTCGGCGAGTACATCATATAAAGAAAAACAAATACCTTCTATAAGTGCTCTTGCCAAATGCTTTTGCTCATGCTGGTTACTTAAACCTATAAATGTTCCAGATGCTTTACTGTTCCAGATTGGCGCTCGCTCTCCGGTTAAATAAGGAAGGAAAATTAAGCCATTGCTACCAATGTTAGTGGTTTCAATTTGCTTAAATAGGTTTGTATAATCATCGCTTGTTAATTCATTTTTTCCGAATACATTTTTCATCAGCCACTGCAAGGCCAAACCGCCATTATTAATAGGCCCTCCACAGATAAAGGTTTTATCATCCAAGATGTAGTTGAACGTCATGGCCTTTTTATTCACAATCGGCTTGGCACTGGCAACACGTAATGCACCCGATGTACCGATGGTTAATGCTGCTGTACCTTCAAATATTGCTTCGCTACCTAAATTGGCGAGGCAGCCATCGCTTGCGCCAATTACAAAACTTGTTTGTTTAAGTAGGGATTGATGTTTTGGCAACAGTTTGATGTTGCTATAGGAAGTAGAAACTGGTTTTGATAAATTGGAGTGACTGAGGTTGCACAATGCTAAAGCCTGCTCATTCCATTTTAAGCTGTTGATGTCGAATAATCCGGTGCAGGAAGCGATGGAATAATCGATAATATATTCGCCAAAAAGTTTAAACCAGATGTATTCTTTTATGGAGATGAACTTGTGGGTTTTGCTAAATAATACCGGCTCGTTTTCTTTCAACCAAAATATTTTGCACAATGGCGACATTGGATGTATTGGCGTTCCGGTTAATGCATAAAGTTGTAAGCCTTCATCACCATTGAGCAATTTATCGGCAATTTCTGCGCTGCGGTTATCTGCCCAGGTTTGCATAGGCGCTAAAGGTAAACCCACTGAATCAACCATAATTAGGCTATGCATTGCACTACTTAAACCTATCGAAATGGGTTCTGCTTTTAATTCTTCCTTTAAGTCTGATATACAATTTAAAAAAGCTTGCCAAATCATTTCAGGATCTTGCTCGCTATAACCTGTTTTTACGGATTGAGTGGGGTAGTGGTGCTGACTTGTACTAATCGGTCGAAAGTTTAGGTCTAGTGCCACCGCCTTTGTACTTCCCGTACCAATATCAATTCCTAAAATATATTTCATGGTTATGCCTACAATTAATTACACCTGTTTTCAGGTTAATAGATCTAGTTATCAGAAATTCTATTAAACTTAAATAAACAGGGCCCTTATTTTAATATTGTTTGGGATGTTGATTGCCTAACATTTAGTTTTGCTTCAATTTTGAAAATATCATGTTCAGCTGGTTTAGTTTCCCCATTTAATTTTTTTAGCAGCATTTTAACAATTTTCTCCCCCAATTGTTGAATAGGCTGTTCAATTGCAGTGATGGATGGTTTTATAAATTCAAGTAATTCAAAATCATCAAAAGAAATAACCGCCCTTGAGCTGATTAACTGCTCTTTGCCAATTCTGGATAACTTAAGTCCATCCATAGTTAAATAATTGGTCGAAAAAATAACTGAATCTAATTCTGGGTTTTGCTCTAAAAAAGTTTTGATATTTTCTGTAGCTTCTTCAGAGTTAGTGTATTTAATCTTTAGAACATTCTGTTTATTGCCAGATTGTACCATTGCAGCGCCATAACCGTTCAAACGATCTATCATTTGCTGTTGCTGTGTATCAATGGTTATAAATCCAGTGTTCTTAAAACCTTTATCTAATAAATGCTTTGCGGCGTTGTAGGTTGCCAAATGGTTATCAGTAAGGATATAATCGGCTTTTAGCTCCGGTAAATACCTGTCGAAAAGCACAACGGGCGTTTTACCATTAACAAGCTCGCCAATTTCTTCCTCCAATCCTTCTGCGGTGGCAATAATGTAACCATCAACATGTCTTTCCTTAAACATGCTTAAAATTTCATTAATTCTTTTCTTATCATTTCCGGTACTGCTGAATATGATTTTATAACCATGCGCAGAAGCAGTATGGTCAATTACGCTGGCAAGGCCAGAAAAGAATGGTTTTGAAATATCATCAACCAGAAAACCTATAATTTTTGATTTACCTGTTCTCAAACTGCGGGCAATGGAGTTGGGCTGATAGCCTAATTCGGCCACAACGCTTAATACTTTTTCAGTAATGCTGGCACTGATGTGTTTTTCTTTTGCTTTGCCATTTAAAACAAATGATACGGTGGTTGTTGAAGTACCCACACGGTTTGCGATATCTTTAATCGATATTTTTTCGTGCATTGATTTATTTATGCTTAATAAGTTATTATCAGCCAGAATATTATTGAGGCGTAAAGCAAATATATAATTAATAATTGCCCATCAGCATCAAATTGCATTTAAGCTTGCATAAATCATGAGAAATAGAGATTTTTCTGATTAAAGATTATGGTTTATTGAGGTTTGCATCGCCTTGCGTTTTATCTACAGAAAGGATTCCATTTCCCTCAATCAGAAAGCAAATAAGTGCTATCAAAACAATAAGCGATAGCCAAAATTCGCTATATGGTTTAAATATCCCATGCGATAAATTGATGAAAAATGTTGCGCCTACAAGAATTGGCAAATTTAGTAGACAAAACGTTCGGGTGTAAGTGCCTAACGTTATGGCTAAGCCACCAATAATATGCATTAAGATAATTAAATGGGCAAATAAACTAATGGAAACCGCAGCACCCAAATGCGCTCCCC
The DNA here is from genome assembly GCF_032678425.1 of Pedobacter aquatilis. Classification (GTDB taxonomy): domain Bacteria; phylum Bacteroidota; class Bacteroidia; order Sphingobacteriales; family Sphingobacteriaceae; genus Pedobacter; species Pedobacter aquatilis_B. Next base: position 223,445 of record NZ_JAVTSG010000002.1, read on the forward strand.
GCATTAAAGCGTTAAAGGCATCAAGATTTATCCAGAAAGCGATACCTTTCCAAACCAGTACTAAACCTAAAATAATTCTGAAAACATCGATCCATGCAGGGTGGTGACTATCGCCCCAATTCTGTATTTTTTTTATTGCGCCCATAACAATTAAACTTGGTTAGTTTAATTTACGAAAAAAAACGCATTAATCTGTTTTGAGAAAAATAAATTTTATTTAACTGGCGTTAGATAGTTGCAATGATTTAGAACGGATTCTACTGAGCGTTTCTAATCGCATGCCCAAATAACTGGCCAAATAACGAAGCGGTATTCTGTTGCTGTTTAATTGTGTGTTTTCGAGTTTTAAATACCTGCCCATTGCAGATGGAATTCTAGCTAAAATGGCACGTTCTGCTGCAGCATGGTATTGCAATTCGAATAATTTTCTACTGATAAGATTCGTTTCATCCAAATGTGATAAGAAATCTATATTTTGATAAGGAATGGCAATTAACTCGCTATCCTCCAATGCCTGCACATATTCGTAAGATGGCTTAGTATTTTGTTCTGGTTTACGGATGGCGGTTATCATTTCATTATCAAAACCAAACCAGGTGCTAATGTCTTTAGGTCCTTCTTTTATAAATCCCCTAACTAAACCTTTTACCAGGAAGTAAACGGAATTATTATTTTCCATCGGAGAAAGAATAAATTTATTCTTCTTAATGTGTATATACCTACAGGTTTTCATATGGTAATGAATAAAACTTTCGGATAGGGGATGAAACTGCTCCAGGAAGTTAAAAAGCGGTTGGATAAATAAAGGATTTTCTGAATCTTTTATCATTTTGGTTCGGGATAATTTAGAGATGTATGCTTATGTAGAAAAATATCTGATTAGGATTTTTTTCTTAAACCAAAGGTATCTGCGATTATTCCAAACCAACCAAAATTAAGGCTCGATAAGCCCTAACGATTCAACGGTTAGACGAATTTATATTCCTAAAAGTGCTTGTTTAAGGTTCCTGATTAAAATAACTGCTTGGTAAAGAGCCTTTTTCCTTTTTAAAGGCATTGTAAAAAGTTGCCAGATTTTTAAAGCCCGATTCTTGTGCAATGGCTTCTATAGTCATTCTCGAACCCTTCAAAGGATAAGCTTTTAGAAAATATTCAACTCGGTAAGCATTAATCCAATCTCTGAAATTCTTTCCAATTTGCTTGTTTAAAACATAAGAACAATGGTGAACCGGAATATTAAGTTTAGTTGCCAAATCAATTATTTGTAAATCAGATTTTAAGTATAACTGTTCTTCTTCCATAGCTTTAGTGATAAGTAAAGAATAGGAGGATAGTTGTTCATCGGAAAGATTATTTCTTTTTTTATTTGGCGAAACTTGTTCTTCTATGGGCGCTGCTTCTTGAATAACAATAGGTTCGTCTGTTATGGTTGGTACCAGATAAGATTTTCCTTCCCACGTAGTGGCAACTAATAAGTAACCGTAAAAAAGCTTGGGTTTGTGTAAAGCATAGGATAAAATCAATAATAATGCAACACAGTTGAAGATGATGAATGAAGTATGATTTAAAGGAATATTTAGTGAAAGATAAATAATGGGCGATAATCCTATAATTTGAAATAAGGAAGCTACGCCAAGTATAAACAATACCCAATCTCTCCCTAAATCTTCTTGTTTGTAGGTTTTAATAATGCCAGATTTTAGCACAGCCCGCCAGCAAAGAAATAGATAAAGCAACATCAATGCAGTTCTACCCAAATTATGAAAATAACCTGGAAATAATCCGTTTCTCGCCGTTAAAGTTAAATATCCGTTTTTTGCAAGTTGGTCTGAAATTAATGACCAATCTAGTTGCGGGACGCCTGGCCATGGGATTACGTGTATAATTGCCAATAGCGCTGGCAAAAAATGAAGCCACTGAGTTTTTGTAATTCCTTTTCTATCGGTTAAAACCCCTGTAACATATAAATAAAAACAAGCTGGCGCTGCAAAATATAGCGGCGTTAATATTTGAAAAAGGACGGCTAAAATCTGTTCATGACCTGCCGTGATAACTATTGAATTTAGTATTTGCCCAAATCTGGTAAAGAAAACAATAGACAGCAAAATGTTATTCGTTCGGTTGCCCTTTTTTGCAAAAAAAAGATGTACCGAAAAAAGTAGAAGAAAAAAACAAGTAATGCTAACTAAAAAATTGAGAAAATACATAAGCGCTGCCTCCAAGATAGTGCATTAAAATGAATTAAAGCTACATTATTGATAAACTTTTAGTAAAATTTAACAAAAAACATTCTGATAAGGTGTTTACAGAATGAAACAATAATTAGGTTTTTTGTAAAATAAAAAAGCCGCAAAAGCGGCCTGTATTTTTGATTTTTAGCAATATTTATTGCCTTATAATGATGATATCTTCCATCACTAACATATCCATTTTTGTTCTTAAGAAACAATCCAATGCTTCTTCAGGCGCATTTACAATTGGCTCATTTTCGTTAAATGAGGTATTTAACAAAATCGGTGTACCTGTTTCCTTATAAAAATGACTAATTAGTTTGTGGTATTTCTGGTTATATCTGGCTGTAACCGATTGCAATCTTCCTGTTCCATCCAAATGTGTAACAGCCGGAATTTCAGCTCTCTTCTCCGCTTTTATTTTGAAAACTTTCTCCATAAACGGCACTTCATCACTTTGTTCAAAATAATCAGGAACAAATTCCTTTAAAATGGATGGCGCAAATGGTCTGAAAGATTCTCTGCGTTTGATTTTTGTATTTAACAACTCTTTCGCAGCATCATTTCTTGGGTCGGCTAAAATTGAGCGATTCCCCAAAGCCCTTGGACCAAATTCAGCCCGACCTTGAAACCAACCCACAACGCCATTATTCATTAAACAATTGGTTACAGATGCATAGAATTCTTCTTCTGCTGGTTTTAAATATGTTATTCTCCGCTCCTGCAATAGGTTTTCAATGTATTCATTAGTGTAAGTACTGCCAAAGTAACCGTGTTGCATAGCCTCCGTTCTTGGAGAGCCAAGCACTTGATTATAAATCCACAATGCAGCGCCAATTGCCGTGCCTGCATCGTGTCCGGCTGGCGGTATATAAATATTTTTAAACTTGGTAAATAATTTAATCTTGCCGTTGGCAACAGAATTTTGCGCTACACCTCCGGCAATGCAAATTGAATCGAGCTGGGTTGATTCTTGCAAATGATTTAAAACATGATACAAAACGTTTTCCGCAACCTTCTGAACACTTGCTGCAATATCTTTATGTTTTTGATGGAGTTCTTCTTCTGTCTTTCTTACCGGACCGAGCAATTCTATTAGTTTATCAGAAAATACATTTTCCATTGATGGAATGCCATTTTCCCAAACCATTTGCACCCCTTTTTTGGTATGATTGAAATAAGCTAAATCGAGTTCAAATAATCCATTCGGTTTTAAATGCACCAATTTTTGAACCTCAGCTTCATATTTTGCTTCGCCATAGGGCGCAAGTCCCATTACTTTATATTCATCTCCATAATGAGGAAAGCCAAGATATTGGGTTAAAGCTGTATAGAACAATCCAAGTGAGTGCGGATAACTAACCGAATTCAGAACATCAATCTGATTATCCTTCCCTGTAGCAGTCATGGTACTGGTAAAGTCACCAAAACCATCGATACTTAAAATGGCTGACTCATTAAATGGTGAAGCAAAAAAGGCACTGGCTAAGTGCGAACGGTGATGCTCCACATTGTGTATTTGTGCTCTTAATTCGCCAGGTTTTAAATCGAAATGATTGATAAACTCCTCCTGAATGCTTTTTGCTTTTTGAAGATTACGCAACCTATCCGCAATGTTTTTAAGGCTTAATCTGTTTTTTATTGCCATTAAAACCTTATTGCCAAAGTTTGCTTTTGGGTCTCTCGAAATGGCAATATGATCAACCATCCGGATATCGATTCCGGCTTCTTGCAAACAAAATTTAATGGCAAGCGAAGGGAAGCCCGCCCAGTGCTTTATTCGCCTGAAACGTTCTTCTTCTGATGCTGCAATAATTACCCCATCCTTATAAATGCATGCCGAAGAATCGCCATGATATGCATTTATGCCTAAAATATACACGTTGTTAATCTGTTTTATTTGATGGATTTATTTGCTGCCTGGAACAGTAGCCTTTAGTTTATTGCCTTTTGTGTTTTTTCTAATCCAGAAGAAGAGAATCACAAATATAATGATGTACACAATCACGTTAAAAATTTCATGGTGATATTCAAAGTAGTTTCTTTGGCTTTGAAAAAAACCGAACAATAATCCTAAACCGGCAATGCGCATAATGTTTAAAATGTATATTGTAATAATGCCTAAAATCAACATCTTAAACGTTTCTTTCCAACTTGCAGGAAATGATAAAACGAAAGCCGCTAAAAAACTCATTACACCTAAGCCCAGGCAAGAATAATTAATACGGAGTAAAGGACCATTAACCACCATTACATCCATTTCATTGTGTATGGCGTAAAAACCAAAAAGTTTAATTATCCAAACCGCCGGAATGATGAGTGCATTTTTTAAGCCTTGTATATAATCAAAATTTTCAGCGATGAAAGCATTATAGTATTTACCGCCCGGACTCATTACGCTGTTCATATATAAATTGCCTTGACTAAATAATATATAAAGAATGAATAACGACAGGATAAACTTAATGGCCTTTCTATCGGCTTGTTTCTTAGCTGCTTTAACTTCGATTTCGTTCATATTCGAGTAACTATCTGTTTTGTTTGGTTTTGTGTTGTTCAGCAATTTTTAAGGCTTTAATTTTTTTATCAACCTGCATCCTAAACCAAAAGCCTTGCAGATAATGAAAATATATGCCTTTTCTTCCTTCAAAAATACCAAACTTAAACAGCATTCTGTATAAAAAGTATAAATACGGACGAAAACCTAATGGCAATTTCCACCAGATGTTTTTAAACCAGGCCCTTTGCTCATCGGGGCTGCCTAAAAGTGAAGGCTTAATCGTTTGATTTCTGATGTTGTGTTGGCGTTCGATTTCCTCTTCAGCAATTAAATCGCTGTACCTTTCGTGCTTTTTGAACCAGAAGTCCGTATCATATTCCTTTAAATTATCTTCCAGAAGAAAGCCCTCTTTCCAAATTTTGGTTTTGCCGGGAACGATAAATCGGTGATCCATATTCTCATTTAAATCAGAAAAACCTACACCATTTCTGAACATCTTTAAAAGATAAAAAGGGTAATAGCCCCCAAATCTTATCCACTTACCTCTAAAATAATTTTTCCTGTTGAAATAAATGCTATTAATACAATTATAATCTTCATCTTTAAAATGAGCTAAAAGCTTAAAAAGTTCAGGTGTAACGATTTGATCTGCATCCAAACCAATTATCCAGGGCGTTTGTATGTCGAAGTTTTTTAATGCAAAATCCCATTGTTTAGGATGATTAACAAACGTATTAACCTTAACCTCAGCCTGAAATTCTGCTGCAATTTTAAGGGTGCTGTCGGTACTTCCACTATCCAGGATAAATAACGGAGCATTTAAATCCCTAATAGATTTTAAAAGTCTCGGCAAATGAATTTCTTCATTATAGGTAAGAACAATAAAACTGAAATTTTTATTCATAGTGTCACGCTGACCGGAGTCGATTGTCGCCAACTTTGTCATTTTGAGCTTGTCGAAAGCACTCAACTACATCATTCCAAGTGTTTAGAGCTGTCCTCCTGAGCGGATTCCAAGGACATATTTCGATAAAGTTGCATATACCCCTCAGCCAACTCCTCATCATCAAAATTCCAGATATTTAGGGTTGTCCTCCTGAGCGGATTCCAAGGACATCCGATAAAGTTCCAGATACCACTCAGCCAACTCCTCATCATCAAAATTCCAGATATTTAGGGTTGTCCTCCTGAGCGGAGTCGAAGGACATTTCGGTAAAGTTCCAGATACCGCTCAGCCAACACCTCATCATCAAAATTCCAGATATTTAGGGTTGTCCTCCTGAGCGGAGTCGAAGGACATTCCGATAAAGTTCCATATACCGCTCAGCCAACACCTCATCATTAAAATCATTAAGTATAATGTTTGGCGCTTCTTGCCTGATAAAATCTCTTTTTAATTTGTTTTGATAGGCTGTAGCAATCTTTTCTTTAATATCGAAACTATTTAAAGTGCAAACCCATCCAAAATCATTTGATTTAACATAAGCCGCAAGCCCTACATTTTCACTCACCAAAACTGGTGTTCCAACACTCAAACTTTCTATAACCACATTGGCAAAGTTTTCATTGTAGGAGGGAAGTACGAGTAAATCATGTCTGGCCAATAGCGAAAATTTTTCCTCATTATTAACCTGCCCAAGCCAATCAATCTGTCCGCTAAGCTTTAAGCTTTCCACTTTCGCCTTTAAGCTTTCCACATATTTTTCGTGTCCACTTCCAGCAATAGTTAACTGATAGTTCAAACTGATTGTCGATAGCGCTTCAAATAAAAGTTCTAAACCTTTCTTCTGCTCAATACGAGATAAAAATAATAACCTGAAAGTACTACTTCCTACGTCGCTTACTGCTTTAGTCTCTAAGCTTTCCCCTTCGCAAAGCTCCTCGCTCTTTGTTCCTTGCTCTTTATTCTTTGTTCCCTGCTCTCCACTCTCCGCCCTCTGCCCAACACTCACCAAATTAGGGATAACGGTAATACTTTTTGGCGATACGATTTTAAGCACTTCTAACTTTTCCTGTTCACTTGTTGCATGAATATGGCTGTAACTTAATAGTCTTTTACCAATCAATAGGTGCAAAAATCGTTTTGGAAATGAATTTCTACTATTTTGAGTGTAGCCCGTTAACATCCCCCTTGGCGATAATACAACAGGAACGTTATACCACTTTGCAACCAAACAACTCAGCACCGAAACCAAATTCCACCAGGCGTGGATGTGTATAATTAAGTTGTCATGCTGAGCCTGTCGAAGCATCCGGTATAAACCCCACAACAAGCCAGGCGAAAAATGACTGTGATCCTTGGTCCAACGTTTAAAATACTTAACATGCACACCATCAACAGCTATCGACTGACCAACTTCCACATCTAATTCAATTTTACCATTAGCGGTTGTTGTTAAAACCTCAAGCTTAAGCCTTTCACTTTCCACTTTAAACTTTTCGTTTTCAGCTTTAGTCCTTAAGCTTTCCGCTCTTCGCATCATGTCATCCTGAGCAGAGTCGAGGGACTTTAACCGATCAAGTTCGGCTCCCTGCTCTTTGCTCTTTAATCCTTGCTCCTTGCTCCTCACTAACGCTTCACACAACTTCGCAACCGACATAATCGGCCCACCATAAATGTAAGCCGGTTTATAGGAAGCAGAAATGTGGAGGGTTTTCAATTTTTTAAATAGTTATCTAATCGCTTAATTACGAATTTATTCAGGAAGATGTAAATTAAGAAGAAGGCAAAGAAACTACCTACAAGCTTATCCAAAGCGGTTTCAAAAAGATTAATTTGAAATATAAACGGAACCAGAAAAGCAAATCCCCATATTTTATTGTATGATTTTAGCAAAATAAACTTATAACATAAACCTATAATAACTCCCCAAAGCAAAAGGGGTACAAGCATTCCAGGGAAACCAAAATCAATATAACTTTCTGTAACGTAACCCAGGCTAACAGAAGTACCTGAGCTTGCCCCGGCGAAACCTACCCCAGTGTAGGTTATTGTTTTCTCCGTATCATCAATTACTGTCTTTTCTGGAAATAAAATACGTGGCATCAAAACTCTTTTGAAGGCGTCTAACCACAATCTTCCATGTTCATGCGGTCGATTAAGAGGAACGAACGAGGTAGAAGCCGAAAAGATATCAATATAAGTAAGGCGATCTAATAAATTAGTAATGCCGTCCTCGTATTTGAGCTTTTCCGCATTGCGTGTCAAATCATATAACTTCTCAAGAGCTTCAGTTTTTGAAACGGTTACAATCTGAGCACTTTCCCCACCCGATAAATATTTTCGATACTCAGGTTTTACGTACTGCCAAACGATCATCAAATTGAATAGTAGGACAATTAACAAGCCAAATAAAGCATAATTAAGATAGGTATATGCCCTTTTGACAAATACATATAGTACAATGGCAATAATGAAAAAATCTTTAAAAGAACTGAAATAGCCAGTTAAGCTGAAGATAATTTCAGTAGTTAAGATGGTATAGAACAATTTTTTATTTTTATCGAATAAAAAATAATAAGTAAAAAAGAAAAAGAAAATAGCCCATTTAAGATCTTGCACTTTAATAAAAAACTGTTGTAATCCAGGCAAAGCATGGGAAAAGTAAATAAGAAAAGGAGTAAGAATTACTGCACCTAGGTAAAGGGTAACTATTTTTTTTAAATTATAATTTTCAAGTTGTTTTTTTAAATCAGCTCGTTCCAATTGAGGTATTTTTTGGGTAACCATAAAAATTCCTATGCTGATAACATAGAGTGAGATTAAACTGTAATAATAGGCTTTATCTATATTTTGATAATAGGTAAACAAATCACCAAAATCTTTATAAAGGTAATCTGCATAGAATACTTTTAAACAAATCTGCGACCATTGCATCATCAAAGCGAAAAACAAAATGGGCGGTTCGTTCTTTCGCCAAAGTAACTTAGCAGCAAACGGAATAAAAAGTATCGCAAAAAATGTAGCCGTTGGGTTTATCGTAAACAATGATAAAGCCAATATTACCCCAATTCCAATTTTTAAACTTCCTAATTCTATAGCTTGCTTAAACATTTTTAGATTATGCTATGGTAACTTTTAGCAGCAACTTTTCAATTTTTAATTTTCTACTAACTGTAAAAATTAGCCATCTAAATAATAAAAAAATGATGTTAGTCTCTGCTGATAAGGATTTATATGTCTTTTTGGCTTCCTGATATTCTTTTTTAGAAATTAGGAATAAGAAATCATTGAAATAACTCGTTTGGGTTTTAAATAAATAAAATTTTCTCCCTTTATTTTTTTCATTACCAGTCATCAAGCTAATTATTTTTTTATGAATGCTTATATCTTCAACGATTCTAGGATAAATGCTCTTGAAATTTCTACTTAATTGATTTGAATGCCTTCTCAAATAAATTAGTTTTCTATCTATTCTTCCAATTGATGACATCTCAGCTATTCTTGTCCAGAACTCAAAATCACCGCTGACTTTAAGATCTGTCCTGAATAAATCCGTTTTTTCAATAATGGCTTTATTGAGTGTTACAGTAGATATATTGTCTGTAATACATCCATATCTTACACTTATGTTTAAATATAAATTTAATGGGATGATTTCAGGCGTATTATCTATCAAGTGATTTTCTATAATATTATTATTTTCATCAATATATTCAACTGAATGATAACTCATACCCAAATTGGGGTGTTTTTTATGAAATTGAATGCAATTTACTAGGCAATCTGATTTCATGATATCATCTTGTGCCCAAATATGAATTAAATTTGTTAAAGAAGTATTTATTAGTATATTTAATGTTGCAAAAAGCCCCAAATTTCTAGTATTCTTAATAAATTTTATTCTGTCTGGGTATTTTTCCTGTATACCTTGAATGATATTCTTACTGGAATCGCTAGAAAAATCATCACAAATGATAAAGTCAAATGCTTGGCTGCTTTGAGATAGAACAGAGAGTATCGATTCTTCTAAATACTGTTGACCATTATGTACCGGCAGAATTACAGTAATATCATTCATGATTCAGTTCTTTAATAATTTTTTTTACTTGGTCTTCAAAGGTCCATTTACAAATTATCTTTTCAGAAGATTGCCCCATTTCGTGTAAATTTCTATACAACAAACTTTTTAGGCCCTGTTTAAAAGATAAAATATTTTCATTTTCAAAGATATATCCGTTATGCTCAGTAATAATATCTTGACTACACCCAACTTTATCTGAAACTAATATTCCTTTCCCGGCTGCCATAGCTTCATTTACCGCTAAACCCCAGGTTTCATTTGGTCCTTTTGAGGGTAAACAAAATAAATCACAGGCCTGATAAATTACAGGCATATAACTTTGATTTTGGAAGTCCATAAAATGAATTCTTCTATGAATGTCATCCTTAGCTTGCCGAAGGATCTTTTCCACTTTTAACTTTAAGTTTTCTTCCGACTCCCCACTACCCACAAACAATAAATGTGTATTTTCCAAATTCAAATCCAAAAACGCATTAAGTAATAATTGCGGTGATTTCTTTTCCTCCAACTTACCTGCAAATAGTATTAATTTGTCATTGGAGGTTAAGTAAAGGCTTTCTCTTAAGTGCTTAACCTCATTACTTCTATCTTCCGAAAATCGTTCATTATCTACAGCATGAGGTGCGAATACAAGTTGTTCTTCCTTTAATCCAAACTCCTTAAAATAAACCTTATTTGCTTTGCCTACATAAAATGCCTTATCGACATAACTATATACCCAAGTTAATAAGGCTTTTCGAGCCAATTTTTTCCAGACCGGTTTTGAATCTAATAAATGACTATCGCCCCTAAAGTAAATGGGTATTTTACCTTTGAAATATCGCAAAACTTTTAGATGACTTGAATAAGGCCAACCATAAACTAATATGGCATCTGGATTATTTTCACTTATTTTTTCAATAATATCAGGATTTTTAATACCACTGTAGTGATGTGTTCCCTTCTCTTTCGCTTTGTTCTCCAAAAATTCATATTCGTAACCATCCAATAATGGAATATCCCATGTTATTTTTTTCTTAAACCCATTATCTATTGTCTCTTTAGCATTCTCTATCCCTGCTGTGTAAAAAACCTTCAATTTACATTGCTCAGCCAAAAGCTTAAAAACGGGAGCATAATATTGAATAGGGTGGGTAGAGATAATGGCTAACTTTTTCAAATATCAAAAATTAATAAAACATTCTATTGTTGGTAAACTAAATGCTTTCATTGAAAACTTTAAAGTTGTTTGCTGATGATAATCTTTGCTTAACAAAATCAATATCTTTAATGTAAATTGTATTTGATTCCAAGTTAGGATCGCTTTGTGTTAAATCCCTTGTGAAAGGGTCATAATTATAAGATTTGAAATTATAATCAAGCAATATTTTGTGTACAGCCATATTGCTTGAACCGTAAAAATTGGCACCACCAATGATTTCGATGATAATGGCTTTAAGATTTGAGTTGGATAGCAATTCTTTTGCTCCATCTAGAACTTGTGCTTCATATCCTTCAACATCAATTTTAATTAAGTTTGGAACATATTGCTTGCAGTATGAGTCTAAGTTAACTACAGTAATGCTGACACTGTTTTCTTTGGGCTCATCTGAATTCAATACATGATTGGTGGTGTCATTATCAGTTGAAAAGAGAAGCTCACCCGATTTGTCTGCAACACCTTTGTTTTCTAATGAAACTAAGTTTTGAAGGTTGTTCAGCTCAATGTTCTTTGATAGAATTTCAAATGTTTCTTTAACTGGTTCAAAAGCTACCGTTCGAGCATTGCAAACTCCTGTCGCCAATAGAGTATATGAACCAACATTTGCGCCAATATCATAAAACGAATCATCCTTTCTTAAAAAATGCAAAAGAAATCCCATATCATTAAATTCATGTAAGCCGGTATAAATATTTCCAGTAATACCGGTAAGTCTTTTTTTGGCATAGAATGAAACATTCGCGATAAAAGGCATTTTTACCAAACCCTTATTTAACCTAGAGATAATTTGCCATTTTATAAAATTGGAGTAGGCACGATATAAGTTTCTTTTAGCAAGTGGATGCTTATGAATAAATCCGAACGTTCGTTTAAGGGCACTTAACATATAATTGAATTAAAGAACTCAACTTGCTGTTTTGCCATAAGCTCTGCTGTAAATTTAATAGTGTGGTTGCATGAAATCTTCTTATCAAAAATAGTATTGACAAAATCATATAACGCAGAGTTTATCTGCGCCTGGCTATCACTTAAATAAGTTCGATAAATCGAAGAATATTCTGCTAAAATATGGTTTCCCGGACTTGTCTTATGTAATAAAGAAAGCATAGGTTTATTTGCTAAAATATAAGTATAAATTTTAGAAGGAATATAGTTAGCCTCATCCGAACCAACAATTAACAATCCATCACTCAATCTTAGGTGTCTTAAAGTATTAAAATAACTTAGTCTATCAGTAACTTCAACAACGGATTTATCTATGCCTAGTTCTGTAGCGATGGGTAGTACAGATTTTTCTCCGGTACCTTTTGGTGCGTAACTGGTACCTAGAAAATATAAAACAACATTTTCTCTCCATTCGCTTGGTAAAGCTTTAAAAGCAGTAAGCACTTTAGTGATACTTGAAACCATAATATTACCAACGACTCCAGCATATAATATTCTTATTTTTTTTTCATCCTTAAAGTAGTTGGTATCCTCTATAACATCTGCTATTTGAAAGTCTTTAATCTCAGCACTGAAAGGTATAACTTTTGATTCTACTTTCTCTAAAGAAGAATATCTATGTTTAATTTCATCAATATAACCCTGAGAAACAGAGATTATTCCGGCCACATTTTTCAGGGCAATTGGTTCAAGAAATTTATTTAATCGGTAAGAGAACCAATATTTTTTTGGTCTATCAGATTTAGGTTTGTCCTCATAGTATTCTGTATGCCAAGGGTCTTGTAAGTCTATAACATAAGGTATCTTAAATTTTTTTTTCCAAAAAGGGCCTAGAATACAAACAGGATATTGTGTGGTTGAGAAATAAATTAGATCATAATGATTGTTTTTTAATAATTGGCCAACCTTTAGTTTAAAATACCACAGGGAGCGAAGTGCGATACTTCCCAAACCAAATTTCATAGTTATATACTTTGGAAAAGCCTTGACCTTATGGATTTTAATGTTATCGGGAATTGTATTGCTAAAAAGATTTTCCTTTTGTAGATCTGTATATTGCTCATCTACGCAAACAATTTCTGCTTTCCATCCTAACTTTTCAAAATAAGGTAAGCTCATTCTTATGCGTTGCATGTCTACAGCATTAACAGGTGGGAAATAAGGAGATATTATTAGAACTAATTTCAAAACTTGCAGTTGGGCTATATTGCTACTTTATCAGAATGGAACTCTAAATACCTTTTTTCAACTTCTGCAATTAATAATTTTCTGTAATCCGACCATTGATATTTTCTTGCTTTCTCAATAATTAATTTACTCATATCGTCTAAAATAGATCTATTTTTTACTATCCAACACATTTTTTCTGCAAGCGCATCAAGATTTCCCGCATCTACAATAAATCCGTCTTTGCCATCATCTATTAAATCGTTTCCGGCAGAATTGTTAGTGGTTAATACTGGTAAGCCCTTCGCCATAGCTTCAGTAATGACCATGCCAAAACCATCTGCCAAAGTTGGGAAAACTAAAAGATCTGCCTGATTATATAAGTTATCTAATTCTTTTTTATTTAAAAACCCCATCAATTCTACATTTTTCGGCAGATCTTCTGTAAATTCTTTTGGTAAAGAGTTACTTCCAGCTAAAATAAGCCGAATGTTTTGTTTGTCGGAGAAATATTTTAACCAAATTTCCAGCAGTATATGAGTTCCTTTAGTTAAACTAAGAGAACCAGCATACATGAATGTAAAATCGTGTGTTTTTTTCTTCTGTACTTTATTTTCTGAAACCTCAGGATAGGCAAGCGGTATTTTCAAAATTTTCTTATGCTCGATTCCAGCATCAATCAGCGTTTTCATAGTAAAAGTAGAATTACAGATGATCAGGTCGGCTAAATCATACTCTTCATCTTTTCTTTGATTTCTTTTATGTAAACCTTTCAATGAAATTTTTTCGTTGTATCTAGAGCGAAGACTTGGATAAAGTTTAAATTGCTCTGATGCCATCTTCCCGTAATAAGTATGGTGTTGGCTCACTTGCTCTAAAATTTTGAAACAACCAGATTTTTGTGCTTTTTTAAAAGTTAAAAGTGCTGCATGTTCATAACAATGAACGATTCTCACATCTTTATCCAGTTTGTTTGATACCCATTTATCGAAGCTTAGTTCGGCCCATTCCCAAACCGAATCTGCAGCTGTCAAATTCAAAAACTTTACAGCAAATAATCTGCAAAGTTCTTTGTAAGGATAGAGCTTTATTTTTTTTAAGGGAATTTCTGAAAAATATCTGTTCTTAAGTTTTGCTTTTACAAATGGAAAGATTTTAGTAAGGTATTTAACAGCTATATTTTCTGGATGAACTACCAATGTGGTGAACATATATTTTAAAGCGCCAGATTCATCGTAAGCTTTTAAAGTTTCTGTACTAAATTTTCCAACACTAGGTGTAGAGTGAATTAGCGCATTATTCAGAGTATTTATATCTGAAATTTTAGTCAATTTTAATTTGTTTTATCATTTCAATTAATTTTTTCTTCTCAATTGTCCAGTCGAATATTTCTTTCGCAGCAATTCTGGCAACGGTTTTAGCGTATTCTAATTTTTCTCTATTTTCAGTCCAGCTTTTAAGCTTATTTAGGTCTGAGTTAGCCGTAAATAGCGTGCAGGCATCTTCGGCTTGTTCAGTTACCGATTTTTGTCCCGTTGTTGGTGTTGCAACCACTGCCAAGCCTGCGTTAAAATATTGAAATATTTTATTGGTTATGCAAATATCGCGATTAACTGGAACCGTTAATTCCAAAGCCAAGCCAATATCGAAGTTCCGCAACCATACATCTAGTTCGTTCGGAGAACACTGTCCATAAAAAAATATTTTATCCATCCAGTCTGCAGAAACATTATCTAATAAACGTGAGCGAATAAATTCATCATTCGTACCTCGTAAATGCAATTCAAATAAATCAGAGTCTAGCAGAACTAGTTTTTCAATAAATTCCTTCAAGCCTCTGTTTAAGCCAATCGTTTGAGAAAACCAAACAATTTTAATTGGCTTCAAATTCTCTGCATCTTTGTACAGATTTAATTCTTCGTATTTAAAAAAGTTATTTAACGTTATAATCTTTTTAAATTTAAAGTGCTTCAAATAAGCACCGCTTATGAATTTACTAGCTGTGCTTACGTATTCAGCATCTGCTAAATACTTATTTTCAATAGCTTCTGCAAACTCATTTTGAGTTTTATCGGTACTTTCTGCTCTGTGGTAATCTTCTGCATCGAAAGCGAATCTTGTTTTCTGCTGCTTTGCAGCCCATGCTACTACTGGTAAGGCTAGTAAAGTATGACCGATGTATAAATCTGAGTTATTCTTACTAATTATCTTTTTAAATTCAGGAAAGAACAGATTTTCGCGTAGTTTACTTGTTGGATTAACCTTTAGCCAAAATTTACGCAACAACCTTTTACAATTCAAGTATCTCGTTGATAAATCTTTACCTCCAAAATTTATTGCGTAGAACTTAACTTTCGCAAGCTTTTCAATAATTTCTTCATCAAAAATTTCAAGTTCTGCTATATGTTGTAAAAAAATTACGCTTACTGTAAACCCAGCTTCATCAAGTGTTTCGGCTTCTTTAACCAGTCTGGGATTCGAAGTTAAATGACTGTTGCTAACTAATGTTATTTTTTGAATCGACATTTAATTTAAGCCTTCAAATACTGTAAACTCTTCATTTTTAAATATGGTTTTAAAATGCTGATAATTTCTAAATGAGCCCAAAATTGCTTTTTGTTTACCATTTTTTTCAAATCTGGATTGTAAAGCAATATAAAGTTTTGGTACTTTTCCTAAATAATGTTTTTCTTGTAGTCCTTGTAGCGGTTCGAAATCTGCTTGTGAAATTAAGATTCTTGAATTATTAAATTCTAAAGCTGCAGCTGCATCAGGAAGGTATATTAAAGTTGCAACAGTGTTATTTTTATCTAACTGTTTTAAAAACGTTAATGTTGGTTTATCAATTATAGCGAGCCTGAATCCACTATCGCTGATATATGAATTTTTTTGAAGACCAATCTCTCGCTGTAGAAAGGAGGTTATCCCATATAAACAACTTACAAATATTGTAGATATAAGTACATAGCCAAATAGTGTTTTTCGACTTTCCTTCAAGTAGTCGATTACACCAGGTAAAATTAAAAATCCAACGCTTCTAAAATGCCTCATTTCCATAGAGCTGGTAATGTCTTTTTTATTGTAAAATATTAAAAACACACAAGTAAATATCATCAGAAATGAAACTAATAAAGCTTTGTAATCCTGACTAATTTTAAGCTTTAAAATTTTTTGCACACTCAAAATAGAAATTAGTGCGATTATTAAGTAATATACAGGCTTAATGATCGATAGCTTACTTTCAGGAATGTTATAACCGGGGAACTCAAACAATCTCTGATAAATGTCATCAATAGAAAGAATTGAACCCAAAGGCTCGGCCAGTACAAAAATAGAATTAGTTAAGCTAAAACTGAAGTTAAATGTTTGCTGATTGTATAAACCTTCATTAATAAAAGTAAAATAACAAACTGCGAAAAATACTATAAACACTAAACCATGTTTTACGGCAAATATTATTACATCACTTGATAAAACTTTCTGAATCGATTTTAAGTTACGGATTATTAAAAATACAGTTAATGCTAAGGCTATAATTATAAAAGAAAATTTGCTGAGGAAGCCAATGTAGCACAATAGAATAAAATAGAAAAAATCAACAACGCGATTATATTTAAGCGATACTAGGACTAATAATATCCAGGGTAAGATGCCGAAAAGAATGGTTTCACCACCATTATATAAACTGTAAGAAATTGAATAAAATCGTTGACAAACAATTATCAACAATGTGGTTAAAATTACGGTTCGGTCAAATTTAAGGGCAAGAAATAGATAGTAAAAACCAAACAATCCTAACAAACTCATCAAAAAATTTGTAACTCCAATGCTTTCCCCAATGTTTAATCCAAAGTATTTAATGAATAACATAGGCACTAAATATTGTCCAGGTGCCCACGTACTATTATATGTCATTTGGTTAGTATCTATCGAACTTAAATTAACTGTACTGGTATAATTAAATGGTGCACCAGCTAGCATTGATTTCATTGTATTGAAACCAATAGCACTATCATAATACATAGATGGTTTAAGTATCAAAGAAATTATAAAGTAAGATAAGGTTAAAAAACTTATGGCAAGGATACAGGTTTTATGGAATGGCATTTTATATAGATTGCTATAATTGAATTAGATAATTTTTTAGGTTTGTTCCCGAATAGTATAGTTTAATATCAAATCCTTTATTTTTCCAAATTCTCATATCTCCCAAATCATTGGCAATTACAGGGATGTTTTTTTCAAATGCTTCGTAAAGGACGAAAGGACCGGTTTCGAGCCATATGGATGGTATAACTAAAGTATCAATCTGTCTATAAAAAAAATCTATCTCTTGTTCATCCAAATCAAGTTGCCAATGGATATTTGTATCTTCTTTTGTTTTAGATCTCAGTTTTTCAAAATACTGTTCATCATTAATGATGCCTGCAATGTGTAGCGTTAAATCTTTTCGATTTGCTTGCTTGAAAGCGTCGATTAATATATGTAAACCTTTCTCATGACTTATTCTGCCGACAAAGCCAATATTTTTAATGACCCTTTTTGTAGTTTCGTGTGCAATAAGTACCTTATTTAATAATTGATTGGTGACTTCTATTTTTGTCTCATCGAAACCATTAAGGATAAATATATCCTTTTGCCAGTTTGTAAAAAGAAATATTTTATCGCAGAGATTATTTAAACGCTTTAAATCCTCAATTTTTTGCTCTACTACATTTGCTATGTTTCGTGGATAGTTAAAGATTTTTACAGATTTAGCAAGAATATTGCTTAAAGGCTGATTGAAGCCTTTTTTACTAATGTAACAAGCGGTGCATCTTTGTTTTTTAATTATTCCATCACAGGCTCTTTCTCCAAACTGCATTAAATCACCATGAAGGCAAGTAATGCCTGGTATATGAGCAGTGAAATGGATTTCTACCTCCAAACATTTATTAGTTTCCAAAATATGAAAAGTATTAAATGTTGGCGTAAGCGTATGAAAATGAACTAAGTCATAATTGTTGTTTTTTAATATCTGAATAAACTCATTCAAATTCGCAGATGCTCTTTTACCAGCTAAAATATCAGATTCGTAAGATAGCTCATCAGTTATTTCATAAATTTTTAAACCCTGATAACTTCGTATTACTTCTTTAGTACCCGCTGTTAATACATCAACATCATGGTTCTGGGCAATTAAATTTCTAGCTAAGTTGAGCACGTATTTTTCTGTACCTCCATTGCTTGTTGGGTAAAAGTAGGCAGTTACTAACGCAATCTTCATGAAACAAATGCTCTTTTAAATCCAGCCACTCTCTCAGCGTTTTTATAACCAATAATTTTTGATAATCTTCTGAGTAAACCCATTTCCGCAGGTATATAGTTTGGTTTGATGTCTAGCAATAGTTCTATGGCTTCATTGGCTAAATTTTTATCCAATACGCTGAGTCTATTAATGCAGTGCCTTAAAGATTCGATAATAGCGGTTTCTTTTTCCGAATTTGTCGTTACGTCAGGCTCCCATTCTTTGTAAACACTTTTGGTATTTTCAAACAAATCCCTAACAAAATTCAAATCACTTTTTTGAGATAGAGAATTTGATTGGGCAGATCTATATTTCGCCATAATTCCCTTGGTATAAACAAATTCACCCTTGGCTATGGCAGCATCCAGAAAATACCTGGCGTCTTGTATAACCGGTAAATTTTCATTCCAACATAATTTTTGACACAGTCGCCTCGAATATAATATAGCAGCAGGCGGGCACCAGAAATAAGTGAAAAGTACAATTTCTAAATCACCCTCAATTTGGCGTTCGATAGTTTCAGTGATAACGAATTTGTCATTTTCATACTTAAACTTTTGCCAATCTCCGTAAGCAACATCGGCATTGTGCGCCAGTAAAGCATTTAATTGTTGATCAAGCTTGTAAGGCATTAACAAATCATCAGCATCTAGATACTGAATATAATCGCCTACTGAATTGGCAAAGCCTAAACTCCTGGCGGAACTAACACCTCTGTTTTCGGTTGTTATAATGGTTATTGACCTTGGGTAATTTTCTAAAATAGACAACGTATCATCTGTTGACCCGTCATTTACCACAATAACCTCCAAATTTTCAAAAGTTTGTGCGAACACTGAATCCAATGTTTCCTCAATGGTATGCGCAGCATTATATGCTGGAATGATAACTGAAACTAGTTTCGTTTGGATAGCCAATTTTGAGTTTCTTTTATAGCTTCATTGGTTGGTATAGCAGGTTTCCAACCTAAAATTTCTTCCGCTTTTTTTGAAGAAAACTTGCTGTTCGTATTTGCAAAAAGCTCGTTAAGCCAAACCGGAGGATTGAAAGGCTGATTTAAATCCTCGGTTAGGTTTTCCTTTCCGATACCTGTCCACTCAATTTCTCGCTCACTATTTAACTTATTTCTGAATTTAGGAATGTTTTTAAAAATTGATTTTTTAATGCCGCCCAAAAATGGATGCTGATTAATCAATGAAACAAATTCATAGTTGGCAAGTAAATATCGAACAATCTTTTTCAAATTGGTTGCCTCTTTAAAATTTTGAGCAAGTAAATTATTCGTATCTAAACTTTTAATATGCTCAGCCTTATCCAATAACAGTGGCTGTAAAAAGTTCTTCCAACTTATCGTATCATCATTAATAATGAAATTTAAACCATGTGCTTCTTTTACTTTAAGCGATTGCTCAATTGCATCGAGTAAGTTTTCTATATAAACAACATTAGCTAAACCCTTGCCATCATCAATCCAGCAAAACCGATTTGAATTTGCAAGCATTATTGGCAGTGTAGTGTAAGTCTTTCCATTCGGACCATAAACACAGGTAGGATTTAAAACCACTAGTCTTGTTTTTATTTGTGTTTTTGCAAATTCCAAACACCAGTCCTGCATTATTTTTTTTGATTTTCCATAATCACCACCTGCAGGTTTTCCATTGGTATTTTCATCTACCAATCCATCAGGGAAGCCATAAACGTTCATGGTGCTCAATACTACAATTGCTTCTACGCCCTGTTCACAAGCCGCTTTTACTATATTCTTGGTAGCTTCAACATTTATATTGTAAGCATTTTTGCCATCTGTAGCATAGGCCAGGTGAACAATGTATTTCTTTCCTTCAACAACTTTCTTTACAGATTCATAATCCAACAAATTTACTTTCGGCAAATCAATAGCAAACCGGGCTATAGGAGCACAGTTCTTATAACCTCTAACAGGTACAGTTATGTCTCTGATTCCACTTCTCCATAACCTTTCGGTAAGGGCTGTTCCGATAAATCCGGTACCACCAGTTATTAAATAGGAATCTTTTTTTTGTTGTAAGGCGTATAACTTTCTATTATCATATGCCCATTCAACTAATTGTATAACTGCTTTGGCATCATCGATTTTAACAAGAGTATCATCATCATCACGAAACTTAATAAGCTGCTCTACAAAGCAGGCTTCGAAAACGTAACGTAATGCCTGATCGCTAAAGGCATCTTTTATTTTTATTTCATGAACGATATGTTCTTGTGGTGAAAAAAAACAGCTTTCAAAATTGTCTTTTTCCATCCACATCCTGCCATTTGTACCAAGCACTTGAAATGTGTTGTGTAGTTTTTCTGTTCTAGAGAGTTTTAAGGAAATGCTAACTCCTAATTCATTTTCTAAAATATACGCTGTATTTGCTTCAACCCCTCCTTCGCAATCATCAATGTAACTTATGGGTTTCAAATTTCCGAATAAATTGTACAACAGGTCTAAATAATGAACGCCCATATCCGCCAAAACGCCCCCGTTTTTTGGATCGAAAAAAGCGTAGCTATCGGCCACCCAGGCAAATGGATTTCCATCTTCGATATGAACTGACTTGATCTCCCCAAGCAAATGTAAACTTTTCTGTAATGCTAGATATGATGGCATATATCGGCGAACCATTCCTGTATAAACACGCTTATCTGTTCTAGCTTCAGAAGCGCTTATCCGTTTGCAGGCATCAGTTGTTAAAACGAGTGGCTTCTCACACAGAACCGAAATGCTTTTGGCAAGACATAAGTTTATTGCTTCTTCATGAAGATGATTTGGCAAGGTTATAATTGCGTAATCATAATCTGTTTCACATTGACTGAAAAATTCTCTAAATCCAAGGTTAACTACTGAAATATTTCTGGCATTTAGATACTTACAGGTCGCAACATTTGGTTCAACTATGGTAATCGAATTTAATAAATTTAGATGCTCGAACGCTTTCAGGTAATATTCCTGAACCACTGCGCCACCACCAATAATAAGCCACTTCTTATCTGTCATTTAATTAATCTTTTAAAATTCATGCATCTCTTTTCTATTAAATTCCAGCTCAAATAGGCCAAGCCAAAGGCAACAGGTAAGGTAATTAATAGTAGTATTAAGGGTTGTAGCTGATCATTAAATAATATCAAAATTGTTTGTATAACCACAAAGTGATAGATATACAAACCGTACGAATAATCGCCAAATCGCTCAATCGATTTGATTGGTAAATGCATCGTTAACCAAAGTAAAATATAGAGTAAAAAGAATGGATGTAATGGATAATCTACGTTATACTTCAAATCCAATAACCACAAAACAATGCAAATAGCGAATATAATTTTTGAATCTGGGATATGTTTTTTATAAAGAAATCCTATTGAGCCAACCAAAAAATAGTAGGGTAGAATGGCAACATTTGAGCTGGTATAAAATTTTAAAAATATGGTGCATTTGCAAGTATCAATCCAGTAGCAGATAATATAGGTTATGGTAAGAAAGATAAGTAGCCATTTCCTTTTACTCAAAGCGCCAAATAATCCACCAATTGCCAATAAAATATAAAAAAGGAACTCCCAGGATAAGGTCCATAATGAACCATTTAGCGATTTTTCTGCCAAACTATTTGTGAGATTGCCAATGTCGGGTTGATTGATGATGAGGAGCAGGTTTTTGAATATATAGCCCCCCATTTGAGTTATAATATGCTGATTTAAACTTAGTCCTTTTAGTATTATGATTATGGGTGCTACAACTAAAGCAGTAACCAATAAACAAATCAAGAATGCTGGAAAAATTCTTAGTATTCTACGCCAAACATAATTAATAATGCTCCTGCTATTTAACCAGCTTGATGTAATTAAGAATCCACTTAAAATAAAAAATCCATTTACACCTAATGCACCAAAACTAATCAGTCCAATTCTGCTAAGTGGATCTGTATAACCTGACAGTGCGTAACTATGTTGTACAATTACGAAAGTTGCTAATACTAAGCGGATAAAGCCTATTGCATTATACTTAGGGTTATAAGTATTTTCGAATGATTTATACGCCATATAATTCGATATGCTTATCAGCCCAATTGTTAGTCCTCATGTTTACTAAGGAGAATAATGGCTCATAATTAAAGTCCAGCCATTTTCTTGCAATAATAAACTGCATCAACTCTTCTTCATCTTTAGCAATAATATCATCATGCAAAAGCTCATTTATACCTTTCGCACTGCGAGCCATTACAGGAACAGAACAAGCTAGGCTCTCTGCTACACACAGTCCAAAGGTTTCAATTTCACTTAATGAAATGCTCACATCGCTTAACGAGTAATACTCAGCCATAATTTCTTTATCGGTTGTACTTGGCAATTGTATTTCTGTAACCCATTCATTTCTTTTGTTGAATGTTGTTTTATCACCAACAAGTTTTACAAGGTAGATTTTACGAGCTAAACATGACTGTGTTGTTAGATTCGTTTCTAAGTATTTAAACCATTTAGAACCTTTCTTTACATCGTCCCATCTACCTTGCGGAAATAAAATTATATCTCCATCTATAGGCAAATTATATTTCTTTCTAAGTTCAGCTTTCCCATTATTCATTTTTTGAAAACCAGGATGAACAACATGAGGGATTGTAGAAATCTTTCCATCAAGATTATGGATGTACTGTTCATTTTCTTGGATTATCCATTTTGAAGGAGATATAAAATGAATTTTATGTTTCTTGATAAAATTCATTTTCTGCTTATGAAGGTTTGGGGTGTTATCCCATTTTAATATTGGATATTCCTGAAGTTTAGGACAGTGGTGGCAATTGCTCAAGTACTTATCGCAATTAATAGGATGGATGCATTTGCCCGTTAAAGGCCATAAGTCGTGCAAAGTCCAGAAAACTTTGTTATTATTGGCTAGTTTATTTAACAGTTCAAAAGAGATTTGAGCAACATGTGTAACGTGAATATGAACTATACCAGTGTAATCATTTAATACGTTGGGTGATAAAAAATTATCTAAAGGATTTACCCACCCGGGTTTGGCCAATATATTTTCTAGTTTTAAAAAACCTTGTTGTATTCTACCCATCACACCGCCAAATCTTCGGTAACCTTTACCGTACTCTGAACCCTCCAACTCATTGCTCGATAATACTGCACTCTCAATTCCATTTTGCTGTAAAGCATAATGTAGGTTCAAAGCCGCAATAGTACCACCACTATTATCTTTGTTGGATATGATGTGAAGTACTTGAATCAAACTTTTTTAAGAGTCAAACTTTTTAATCATTTTCAGCATCTTCCTTAAGATTGATGATGCTTTTAAATATAAAATTCTCCAGAATGTTGTTTTAGGAGTTATGTCACTTTTGCTAGCTGTTTGAATTATAGTATTTTTGGTGGTCGCATAGCAATTCATAAAACTATGTATTTCCGCAAAAATCCCATCTATCCAATATTTTCTCATCTCTGCATATCGAATTATTTTGGAAACGGAGGCTCTATTTACTGCGTAGGCGTGGGTTTGAAGCGCCCAATTTAGTTTTTGTATATTTTCTGACAGTAGTGATGGTGGTTTGAAATGCTCAAATCCAAAATAGAACATATCCCATTTCTCTTCTATAATAAAGTTTTTAACCTCCTCACATTCAAGAGATTTTTTATCAACTATCAATGCGTCATCCTCCAAAATAAGGACTTTATCGAAATCAGATTTTTCAATTATTTTAAGCAATTCAATGTGACTTTTCCAGCAACCAAGAGCCCCTTTATTGAATTTCCACTCATCATCCTGGACTAACTTCCCCTCTATTGCTTCGAAGACTTCAATATCTAAGTTCTTAACATATGCAGCGTTATTTTTGTAAAATTCGTCTAATCGATCTGGCCTTCGTTTTAGATTAACTAAATATATTTTATCGAATAAATTTAATGCGTTAGTATCCAAAATTTACGATCAATTTAAAGGTTTAAGATTAGTAATATTCCACTTTAAGTATTTCACAGTGTAATAGACCTTTAAAGCAATAACAGTCAATATTGCTGCAAAAATTCTATTTATCGTATTATCATCAACATAATTAAGCATTTTACTGGAAAATTTATAATCAAAATCATTTACCGAAAATCTATCAAAGCAAATAATCATTGGATTTTCAGCGTAAATAGATTCAATAGTCGTACGCCGAAAATTAACATTATAAAAGATGGAACCTCCAAAAAAAATGTTAATTATTCTTCTGGAAAAATACATTGTTTCAACTTTTACATTCATGTCTGGGACAGGTAATTCAATGTTCATCAATACTGAAGCAACTGAAAAAATTATTTCGTCATCCTTATGATTACCATATACTTTGGCAAAACCATTAGCCTCATAATTTTTTATTAATTCATTGCATAATGAGAAAAAATTCTTAGTAATATCACTATCTCCAAAAAAATAGACTCCTCCGTTTATTTTGTATAATTTGTCTATATAAATTTTAAGATTAATAATGGAATTTCCTCTCCAATCATCAAATTTATGTAATGAATTACCCCATATTACAAGATCATTATTTTCAAACTTTCTAAAAATTGGTTCTAAATTTGAAGATATAAAACTATCTGCATCGATGAGTAATATGTTCTTACATTTAACATATTCTTTCACTTGAAATTTGTTAAGTAAAACATCCTCACCGTATAACACGGTATTAGATATCACAACGTGAATTTTTCGATTGAGCTTTTTACTTAGATTAAGAGGGTAATCTGTTATGATGTAGAATTGTATATTATTAGATGAGTTATAAAGCAAAAATGAATTTGCCAAACTCAATGCATATTTTTGATATTTCTTTCCAATTGCAAAAGTTACGACAGCATCATTTGATATCATTTTT
The DNA here is from genome assembly GCF_032678425.1 of Pedobacter aquatilis. Lineage (GTDB taxonomy): Bacteria > Bacteroidota > Bacteroidia > Sphingobacteriales > Sphingobacteriaceae > Pedobacter > Pedobacter aquatilis_B. Next base: position 248,681 of record NZ_JAVTSG010000002.1, read on the forward strand.
GGGATTTTAAAGTCGCAACATAATTAATTCCTAATTCATCTCTCAATTCTGCAGTAATCGCATATTCATATTGACTTAAAATTTCCTCTATATTAGCCTTATGATTTAATGCAGTCCTATAATCTGAATCTGATTCAAAAATAATTAATCTAGGTGGATTGGTTCTTAATAGGATCTTAGCACCAAGGAGTATATTTTCCTCCCATCCTTCTGTGTCAAGTTTTATTACAGTCGGTGTCGGAAATTCTAATTTCTGGATTAGTGAATCAATACTGTATAATTCAGTATCAAAACTAGCAACTACATTTCTCGGATTATATCCACTAAGTCCATTGTTGTGTACACTTGATCTGTAAAAAGTTCTAGTACCATCAACTGCATCTAAACCAAATGTGTAACTCGAAATATTTAATGATTGATTAATTCTAATATTTTGCTCAAGGAGAACTATGTTATCAGGATCAGGATCGAAGGCAATTACCTCGGAACTTCTTGTAGAGGCTAAGAGAGAATAATAACCAACATTACAGCCAACATCATAAAAAACATCATCAGCTTTTAGGTTTAAATTTAAGAAATTCGTTAATAATGGTTCCCATGTTTGTTCAAAGAAAATTGTTTTTTGTATAATATCTTTTAAATCTAAAGACATTTTAAATCCTGAATGTGTTGTAGCTATTAGTCTTTTATTATATAAATACGATCTAAACCATGAAACTATTCTTTGTTTAAAGGGATGCTCTTTCCCCCTTAGATATTTCACAATTAGCTCATTTATGAACCTATTACAATGATTTCCTTTATTGCTCTTCACCTATTTTAATATTCGTTAAATCTATATATTGACTTTGGAGCAACATTTCCGACTGAGTTAACATTTAGTTGTGTACTAAGATCAGTCATATTGCAGACATTTAACTCAACGCAATCGGACTGTGATAAAATATCTTCATCTTTATTCCCATAAAAAATGCTAATGTAATATTTTCCATCTAGTAATTTTGGTTCTGCTATTTCAACGATAATTTTACCTCCATTTTTTTTTGATACATTGAAGTTTTGATTTTCAATTGTTGGATTCGTGGCAAAGATTATTTGGCCATTTGAGTTCTTGATAACTATGCCCAAATGGGGCGATCTTAGATTTGGGAAATGTTTATATTCAGCTTCTATAAAAATCTTTTGATTAGCTTGCCAAGCTTTAACATATGTTAGTTCACGATTAAAATAAAAGCTATTTGTTAATCCTCCGCTATTCAAATAGAGATCGATTATTTTTTCAGTTGAATTTACAGATTTGACTATACCATTATCTAGTAATATTGCGTTATTACATAATTGTATTACACTGCTCATATTATGACTTACAAATAGAACCGTTCTTCCATCACCCTTGCTGACTTCACCCATTTTCCCCAAACACTTTTTCTGAAATTCAGCATCACCAACCGCCAGGACCTCATCTACAATTAGAATTTCAGATTCCAAATGAGCCGCTACCGCAAAAGCCAATCGAACATACATACCAGAAGAGTATCTTTTAACCGGAGTATCTAAGTAGCGCTCAATACCTGCAAAATCTACAATTTCCTCAAGTTTTCGCTGTATTTCTTTCCTGCGCATACCGAGAATGGCTCCATTTAAGAAAATATTTTCGCGACCGGATAATTCAGGATGAAAACCGGTACCAACCTCCAATAAACTGGCGATTCTTCCTTTTCCATAAATCTTCCCGATTGTAGGCGCAGTAACCTTGCTTAATATTTTTAATAAAGTACTTTTACCCGCACCATTCCTACCAATAATACCAACTGCATCTCCCTTTTCAATTTCAAAATTAACATCCTTTAAACTCCATACCACACCACTTTCACTTTTGATATTTTGGTTGTTGCTTTCACCAATTTGTAGAAAAGGATCTTCCTTACCACGTAATCTTGCATACCATCGCTCCAAATCACGACTGATGGTACCCGTACCTATTTGTCCAAGTTGGTAGGCTTTACTAAGGTTTTCTACTTTTATAGAGATGTTCTTTGACAAACTGTATTAAGTTAATGGAACGAAAATCGTTCCTTGAGTTTAAGAAATGGCTTTTCGAAAAGGTAAAAAGATAAAAAACCAAAAATAAAAACCGAGATTAAATTATAAGGGAAATAAATGTAATGTTCTAATATGGGATAATTTCCCTTTGGTATTATAAATAACTGCTGCCAGATATATAAACTGTAAGAAATGATACCAATCTGAATGAATATTCTGCTGTTTAAAACTTTGAAAATAAAATGATCTTTTCTAATAATTGAAAATAATATTATGTAAATGAAGCAAAAATCAGTTAAAATATTGCCAAATGGTAAGATGAATTTTGCATAAGTACTCTTCGCTGAAAAATAGTAGATGGAATATATAAGGACAATAGCAAAAATAAAAATACCGAACTTGAAGTTTTTGGATATTAAAAACTTAGAAGAAATATAAGAATTGAAACTTAATAGACTAATAAGTGCTCCCATGAATATTGAACTTGCAGGAATAAAAAAAGGAGCTAGTATGTAGTTTCCAACTTCAGGATCAAGGTATTCGACAATTACAAAACCAGGAATAATTAAAATTATTATTATACAAGTTAATATTCTGTTTTTAGAGTATTTAAAAATAGCAGGCCAGACTAAATAAAACTGCTCTTCTACAGCTAAACTCCAGGTGTGTTGCGTTATCCAGGTTCCAGATAAAAAATTAAAATTATTAACATAGAATAGTGGCCCAATAAAATTCGAAATGGTTAAGTTGAGATTAAAAAGATAGTTCACCAAAAAAACAGCAATCAAGTATAAGTATAAAACTGGGATTATTCTTAATGCTCTCCTAATGAAAAAGTTTTTTAGATTTATGTTAGCGTATTTTATTTTTTCTTTAATTAGAAGCGTTGTGATTAAGAAACCACTTAAAACAAAAAATATCTTAACACCTAGATTACCTATGGCTGTTAGTTTTAATATTGTATGAATCGCGCCTCCTTTTTCCAAAGTAAGCATAAAATGACCTAAAATCACCATCATAATAGCTACAGCTCTCCAACCGTCCAGGGATGGAATATGCTTTGAATTCAAAAATTCAGGAGTACTAAATGGCTTGTTTAGTTGCTGTAGATATTGCTTAAATTTATTTTTGAATACCAAATTTGGTAGCTTTAATTAGAGTTTTAGATTTAGTATGTATACTTGTTTTTAAGTATTAAAAAATATCTTTCATAATAATTATACGATAGATATGATATACATACAATATATATCAGATTAACGGGAAAGAAAATAAAACTTTGTCCATTACGGTAGGATTCGCTAGTCTGCAAAAATAGTTGTTGCCAAATGTATATACTATATGACATTATTCCAATTTTAACGATAATGGGGTGGTTCAAAAATTTAATGAAAACTTCTTTTTCGGATTTTAAGCTGTAAATAATACAATAGGCGATTGATAAATTTGTAATTACAGTACCAAATGGCAGAATTAATATTCCAAAGAGTCCATTACTTTGAAGGTAGAATATAAAAAGTGTTAACAACATACTAAGTATAAATAATGATTCCTTAAGAAAACCATTAAATGAGATTTTTTTAAACAAGATTATACTTGCTACAGCACCTGTCAAGAGGGCGGTAGTTGGTATATATATATGATTAATATATATATCAAAGGCTGACGGATTTAGATATATTAATATTTTAAGTGCTGGAAGTAGTGTTATTAAAATTAGATAGAGAAGTATAGGTCTCTTTGATGCTCTTAGAACTAGCGGCCAAATTAAGTAAAATTGTTCTTCAATGGATAATGACCATGTGTGGGCTAACCAAGGATCAGTATAAATGATGTTAGAAACATAAAGTAGAGGCCAAATAAATGATAAGTAAGCAATATTAAGTTGAAAAAAATAGTTTAATAACATACAACAAACCAAGTATAAATATAATACTGGAAAAATTCGCAGGCTCCGTCGAATAAAGAATTTGGAAATATTTATTTTGCCTGTTCTTATTTTTTCCTTTATTAATATACTAGTGATTAAAAATCCACTTAAAACAAAAAATATATCTACACCTAATCTACCAAATATAAATATATTGGCTATTTTAGAGTAGACAGAACTGTGTCCAATATTATTTTTTAAATGTTCACAAATAACAATAATTACTGCGATTGCTCTCCATCCATTTAGGGATGGATAATATGGCTTATCCAAAAAATCAGGGATGCTAAACGGCGCATTTAGCTGAGCTCTGATATCATTAATTTTAGTTCTAGTGATCAAAACACAAAAGATAAGCTTTTACTTGGATTTTCGATTTATTGAGATGTTAGACATATATAAATTTAATAATGAATCAATTCCACACCTAAACCGTATCCACAAAATTCCGTTCTACCTTATTAAAAATCACAATGCCGGATAGGAGTAGGGCAGCCGTTATTCCAGTGGCATAACCAAAGCCGGCCCAGGTAAAACTGCCTTCACCCAGAAAGCCATAGCGGAAGGTTTCCAAAATTGGTGTCATTGGGTTATATTCTATTACCCATGCGTATTCAGGGTATTTTTTTATAGCTTCTGATAACGGATAGATTACCGTAGTGGCATACATGAGCAGTTGCACTCCAAAAGTGACCAGAAAAGCAAGATCACGATATTTTGTTGTCATGGCAGAGATAATCATTCCGGCACCTAAACCCAACAAGGCCATTAGAACAACAATTAATGGGAAAAGTAAAATGGTTGAGGTGATATGGAAAGATGCTCCATTCAAATAGTAATATCCCATCATTAGAAGAAACAATATCATTTGCACACCGAAGCGCACCAGATTACTCACCACAATACTTAAAGGCATAATTAGCCTTGGGAAATACACTTTACCAAAAATCCCGGCATTATCTTTAAAAACGGTCGATGTCTTGTTTAAACAATCTGCAAAATAGTTCCATGCTGTAATGCCTGCCATGTAGAATAAAGGCTTTGGCAAACCATCAGTTGAAATGCCGGCAAGGTTTCCAAATATAAAGGTGAATATGATGGTTGTAAACAATGGCTGAATAAAAAACCACAGCGGACCAAGAATCGTTTGTTTATAAAAGGAAACAAAATCCCTGCGCACCAAAAGCAACAATAAATCACGATAAGCCCAAACCTCATTTAATTTTAAATCAAACAAGGAAGCCTTCGCTTCAATAGTCCAATTATGCTCGTCTTTATGTTCCATTAAATTAGTGGTCAGTATTTAGTTGTCAGTTATCATTGTTCAGCTATGAGCAGCTTGTTCAAATTTGCAAATAATCAATTCTCAAACCTAAGTTGCCCCTCGGCTAAGCCCTACCACTATAACTCCGTTCTGCTTTTTAACCGGCATGGTCTAGATTTCGGGACCTCAATATTAGCTCCATCACTTTCAGGGGGGGGCGGGGGGTGAGGTTAAAGCGAGCTTCGCTGGTCATTTGATGTCAAAAGAAAGAAGCCTGTCCGGCCAGGACAATAAACCTATTTAACAATTAACCAATTCACCAACTAACCAATTTTCCCCTTCTATTTCCACCTAACTAAGCCTAACCACAAATTCTCGTTCCGCTATTTCACCGGCATGGTCTAGATTTCGGGATGCAGGAATTTGCCTAACTACTGCCTTTAGAAGAAATCTAGCAAGCCGGCAGTTTTTGTTTTTTCACCTGTATTTGTTTTTTTTACGGTGTTCAAGCTTGCTTCGCAGGTCTTTTGTTGTCAAAAGAAAGAAGCCTGTCCGGCCAGGACAAATCAACCAACTTACAAAATATCAGAGATTTTGCTTTTATATCTTTCAAATCCAAATTCAGTTAAACATAGACTTTGTAGAACTTCAGGTCTATAACCTTCGTGCAGCTCTTCAATAATTGCATTTTTCAATGCCATTTTATCCAAAGGATTTATCGACTGACCCAATTTCCCATGCAAAATTGCATCGTTACTACCATCCTGGTTTCCGGTAATCGAACGTCGACCACAAGCTGCGGCTTCGATGAAACTAATCCCAAAACCTTCGCCCGTACTTGGCATTACATAAACATCAGCAAGCAAATAATGGTCAATGAGTTCATCATCCGCAATAAAGCCTGTTAGAATCACTCTTCCCTGAAGGTTATTTTCTGCAATAAGTCTGTTTATGCTTTGTTCCTCTTCAACATCAGCTTTGCCACCCAAAATGTAAACTATATGATCGGGAAGTTCAGCCATTGTCTCCATAACCTTGTCATAGCCTTTATATTGCTCAGCGGATGACAATCGGCTTAATGTAAACAAAACCTTCGAATCAGCTTTTAAATTATATCGTTTTATTAAGCGCTGAGGTTTTTCATACGTGTCGGGCACTTTAAAAAACGGGTCGAGACAATTATTTAAAACCTTAATATTTTCGGTAGGGACTTGATGGATTTCATGAACCTTTTGCCCGGTATAATGACTTACGGCAAGTATTTCAACACTTTTCCGTAAGAAATTTCTTTTCCAGGAAGATAATTTACCCCAGATTTCAATACCATGCGCAAATAAAATAATCCTCTTCTTTGGGCTGAATTTTTTAATCAGCCAGGCAAAAATTAACAGGTTTATATGACTTAAAACAATCACATCAGCAGCTGCTCCACTTTTTATCGCCTGAAAGGCAAAACTTATTTTGCTTGATTTAAAACCAGTAAAATATTTTGCATCAACATAATTTGAATCCGCAATATTATCATACATACTCAAAACCTGATAATCTTTAATGCTCCCTCCCAAAGTAAAATCCTTTAAAACTTTAGCAAAAGCCCTGCAAACTTTCTCGATTCCCCCAGTCAAACTGAAAGTATGCAAGGTTAGAAACAGTACTTTTTTGTTATTCATTCAATTACGTCAAGATGACGACAAACATTTTACCCATGTCACCCTGAGCAGAGTCGAAGGGCGTTTTGGTATCAGGTTATCTGCTTTATCCTTCGACTCCGCTCAGGATGACATTTTCTATAAAAGCTTCAAATAAATTTAATCAATGATAACTGGAAACAGGCAACTGATTATATACAATCGTTTACTTAATCTTCAACTTCGCTCGTAGTTACACTGTTCAGGGAAGCAACCCGAATGCTAAATTTAATCATTGTGAATAAGTGACTGACAACTGAACCCTGGCAACTATCTACTTAATCTGATACAACGCCATCAACTTACTCCAATGCAATTTCCCCTGTTTAAAATCCTCAACAAAAGCATTAACGCTTTCATTTTGAGTACCTGAAAAACTGCTCAGAAATTTATCATCTTTAGCCAGCCATTTTTGAAACGGAAAGGTAAAACCCATCTTCGGGCGGTTCCATATCTTATCAGGTAGAACATTTATAAAAGCATCTATTAATAAACCTTTTGGTTTGCTGGTTTTATAAATCAAATCACTTCTGACCTGCCTAACCATTTTAACTAAATCCTTATCCAGAAATGGAACACGCACTTCAATACCATGTTGCATGCTCATCGCATCTGTATCCTTTAACAGCTGATTTTGCATGTATAAATTGTACTCCAGCCAACTGGCTTTTTCCGCTGCTTCTAAATTTGTAGTGATTTCGCCAATCTTTGCCGATTTCAAAACTTGATCAACCTCAGCTATGGAACAGTTTAATATCGAAGCAATTTCTTTTGGATTAAAAATCCCACGTAAAAACAAATATTTGCCACAAGTATTCTTATAGCTTAAATAATACGCTCTTTTTAAAGCCGGATTGTTAAAAACCAAAGCTTGCTTAAGAATAAAACGCGGTAAACTACTCAACTTTTCCACCCATTTTATCCTTTTAAATGAAGGATAACCACCAAACAATTCATCAGCTCCAATGCCAGAAAGTACAGCCTTTAAGCCGTTCTGTTTGGCGAAATAGGAGATAAACCACGAATTAATACCATCTGTTGTGGGCTGATCAATAGCATTAAGTGCATTTGGAAATTGAGCCTCAAAAACTTCGTTACTTATTTTATATTCCTGATGAATACTTTTGATTTGTTCGCTGATTAAATCCTGATAAGGCTTCTCTGAATATTCGGATTCATCAAAATTTATGGCGAGCGTATGTAAACACGGTTGGTTTTTTAGAACCCCACTTGCTATAATACTAATGATACTACTATCTATCCCGCCGCTCAAAAAAGTGCCAATTGGCGCATCAGAATATAAGTGTGTTCTAACTGCTTTCTGAAGCGTTTTTTTCACCAGGTCAACCGCTTGTTTATAATCACTTAACTTTTCTGCTGTTGAAATAATCTGATAATCATTAGTTTCAAAAGTATGGGCATTATGTAACCATTTTAGATAATGGCCTTTTGGCAACATCTCTATTTCCCTGAAGGTTGTGTATGGCTCTGGAATGTGCCCAAATGCTAGAAAATAAATCTTCCAGTTTAAATTTTCTGTATATTGATAATCAGTTTTTTTAAAGGCTTTGACTTCTGAAGCAAAAACCAATTGTTGGTTATCTGTACTGAAATATAGTGGTTTAATACCAGCCGAATCGCGAACTAAATAGGTTGCGTTTTCAGTACCATCATAAATTGCAAAAGCAAACATGCCTTTCAGTTTATCGAAACTTTTAATGCCCCATGCTGCATAAGCGGCCAAAATTACTTCTGTATCGCTATTGCTTAGAAAGTCATAATTTAGGTCGAGCAATTCAGCTTTCAATTCACGATAGTTATAAATTTCACCATTGAAACTGATTACATATCTTTCTTGATAAAGCATGGGTTGATGCCCGGCAGCACTTAAATCTATCAATGCTAATCTACGATGGCCAAAGGCAAGCCCTTTATTCGCTTCAACGTAAAAACCCTTATCATCCGGACCGCCATGCGCCATAACATCGCACATTGCTTTCACATTAGCTTTTAATTCAGCTTCTGTTTTAGTATGATCTATAATTCCTGCGATGCGGCACATTTTTATTAGTAGTCAGTTGCCAGTTGTCTGTTGCCGGTTATCAGTTGCCAGTTATCGGTTTTCGGTTGCCGGTCTGATGAAATTTAAAGCCAGATTCTAAAGCAAAGTTAGAGTTGTCATCCTGGGTATGGTCGAAGCTGTCATCCTGAGCGGAGTCGAAGGACAGCTTTTTAAAATAAAATATAATTGTAGTATTTCAATTTCAAATAGATTAGGCCCTTCGACTACGCTCAGGGTGACAAAACTTTTTATAATGATAAAATTGGTTTCATACGGATATCATTAATCAGTTGATTAGGCGTAATCGAAGTTGTCATCCCGAGCGGAGTCGAAGCTGTCATCCTGAGCGGAGTCGAAGCTGTCATCCTGAGCGGAGTCGAAGGACAGCTTTTTAAAATTCAAATGAGTTGTATCGTTTTTACAAATGGCAAGTTCTTTCAGCTTCTCCCAATTATTGGATATGATAGCCTCTTTCTTTTTCCTACCCCAACCTTTTATTTGTTTCTCAAAGGCGATGGCTTGATTGATATCTATAAAATGATCGCAAAAAACTAATGATAGTGGTCTTTTATTAAAGGTGTAGCAAGTTTTATTTTCACCATTGACGTGCTCCTGAAACCTTCTTTCAATATCATTGGTAACACCAGTATAATATGAACCATCGTTACATCTTAATATATAAACATGGTAGTATTTCAATTTCAAATAGATTAGGCCCTTCGACTACGCTCAGGGTGACAAAACTTCTTATAATACTAAAATTGGTCTTATACGCATAGCATTATAAATAAATCAGTTAAAGTAGGCGGAGTCAAAGCTGTCATCCTAAGTGGAGTCGAAGGACACAGCTTCGCCCTCTCAGTCACATTTTTTTTAAAAAATGACTGCTTATTTAACTATTTGGTCGTTGCGACTTACCAAGCAAAACAGATTGCTTCGTACCTCGCAATGACGGTATTTGTACCTATATCCTCTCCACAAAAGCCATCGAAGTATTAATCTCAATCGCTACACCCATATTTTCTAAACGTAAAATTAGGCGTTGTTTATTGTGGATGGAAACCGTTTCGGCAAGCATACCTTTAAACGGCCCTGCCTTTATACTCACTTTTTCACCCGCTTTAATATCATATTCCAATACTTCCAATTCCGAATCGGTAGCCAATAGTAATTTCAAATCTTCTATTTGTTTATCCGGCATAGAAGCAATCTTTCCTGAAAAATAAAGAAATCGGGAAATTCCATTTGTCATTAAAACTTCTGCATGCTCTTTGGCAGAAATATACACAAACAGGTAAGATTTTATCAAGGGTTCTTCGACAATTTTTTTACGGTCGCTCCACTGTTTAACTGTCTTTTTTAAAGGAAGATAAGTGGTAATGCCTTTTTTTAATAACTCATCATAAGCTTTTTTTTCAGCTCGCGAACGCGTATAAACCGGATACCACTTGTAATTATTGTCCATTCAATTCACAATTTTCAATAATCAATTATCAAATTCCAATAGCAAAATTTCTACTAACCAATTACCCCCTAAACAACTAATAAACAAAACATCAAACCAACTATAAAAGCTACTTTTTCTTCCAAAACATCCACCATTTCCTACTCTCAATATTTACTATTTACACCAGCCATCCAATTAAGCCTAATCTCAAATCTCCGTTCCACTTAAATCCGGCCTAACAAATTTTTCGGTCAGTACTTTTTAAGCCTCAGCACCAACTTCAAAAGAAAAATTTTCAGCCGGTGATTTTTGTTTCTTTTGATCAATCAAAAGAAAGAACCCTTCCGCGGCGGTGAGCGGATTCAACTACTTTTTCTTCCAAAACATCCACCACTTCCTATTCTCATCATCATAATAACCAGAACCCGAATAACCCGAGTAATCAGAGTAATAATAAGTACTGTTACCACCACCTCTCGAATAATCCGTAGTATAATAATTTGAATAAAGCGCATCATCACCAAATGCATTTAACACAATGGCCAGGTTACTCAAGCTGTATTCCCTTGATAGTCGCTCCGGAATATTGGCCGCACGTTGCTGTGATACCCCCGAACGAATAACAAAAAGGTTAATATCTGATGAGCGTATTAACGGAATTGCATCCGAAACCAAACCTACAGGAGCGGTATCAACCAAAACATAATCGTATCTTTTTTGAAGATTCTTTAAAAGCTCCTTCATTGCCTCGGTATGCAATAACTCAGACGGGTTTGGTGGAACAGGCCCAGATGGAATAAAATCAATATGATGCAAATCATCGTGAATCATTACTTCTTCTAGTGTGGCTTGTCCGGATAATAAAGAACTCAGCCCCCTTTTGTTATCACTTCCAAAAGCCTTATGCAATTTTGAGCGTCTTAAATCGGCAGCAATTAAAACCACACGTTTTTCAATTAAGGCAAGCGTACCAGCAAGGTTTACCGTCACAAAAGATTTTCCCTCGCCAGAAATTTCAGAGGTTATGCAAATAATTTTACTTTCCTTATGACTGGCAAGAAAACTCAGATTCGTTCTTACCGAACGTACCGATTCTGCGAAAACAGATTTTGGCTTAGATAAAGAAAGTGCCTGCCGACTGTCCTGGTCAATATAATCAGGAAATTTCCGGATGACTCCAATAATTGGTGTATGTGTTAAACCTTCAACAGTTTCCTTATCGTAGATGTAAGGATTTAAAAACCTAACCAATAAGATTAATCCAAAGCCAGCGGCTAAACCGAGGGTTAGCGCAGTGCTGTAAGCCTTATTGCCATTTGGTGAAATTGCATAATAAGATGGGTAGGCCGGATTTACGATGGATGCTCCCGAGACCACTGCTGCCGCATTCATTTCTGCATCCAGCTTTTTCTCTGATAGGAAAGTTCTAACCTTATTGTTCACCTCAAAATTGGTTTGCAGTTTCACAAAATTTTGCTCTTTTACCGGAATGCTGCTCATGCTTTGCGTTACACCCGAAATTTGATTGTCTATATAGCGGATGGTTTGCTCATTTTGCCTCAACATCCCGTCAACCGCACTTCTGATACTTGCTTTAACATTCGCAATTTGTTGTTCAATTTGTTTTACTGGCTGAGAATCGCTGTTAAATTGCGAAAGCTTCGCTTCCCGGTTTGCCAAAAGCGTATTTAGCTGACCAACCAATATGCCTAAACCGGAATTTAATTCTCCATCTAAATCTAAACCAATTTCTATTTTAGATTTATTGCTGTTTACTTGCTCCTGTAATTGCTTAATACCTAGTTGCTTTAACTTTAGCTCTGTTTTTTGTTTTTCAAAATCAGAAAGTTTTCCAACAGTCATAGACGTAGACGAACCCATATCTACCATTTTATTCTGTGTTTTGAAATTGGCTAAAGTACTGCCGGATTTGCCTGCCTCCGCATCAATAAAATTTAGCTGGTTATCAATAAAATCGACCGTTTGCTTTGCGGAACGCCTTCTTTGGATGATGTCGTACTTAACGTATTCCTTCATGATGGCATTCAGGATATCAGCTGCAAAAACAGCATTTGCATCGGTTTGACTAAGGCTCATTACATTTGTAAATCGGGCAGCCTCACCAATGTATAGCCCGCCCATTGCCCGGCCGATAAAATCCTCCTTACTGTTAAATTTAAATTGATAAGTACTGTTTGCAGGGATTTTATCTTTAACACGGAAAATCATATTTCCGATGTTAATGTTCTGACCGTATTTGTAAACAGTTTTCTGTTTATCATTATCCGCCAGGTACAAATTGAAATGTTGATCATCAGCTGCGGTAATTTCATAAAGTGAACGCTCAAAATTAACGCTGTCTTGCTTGATGATTTCTATAACAAAAGGCACATTAGGATAAAGTTCTGTAGTGCGTACACGGCCTTTAAGGTAATAACTGATTTTGTAATCGAGGGTTTTTACCGCATTTGAAATCACTTCATTACTACGGATTGTAAAGCTTTCTGCCTGAATTTTATCGGTATAGTTATAATTCGCAGATTGCATTCCTCCATCTCGTCCTAAAGAAGATTGACTGTTATCCTCTAATTTCAGAGAGGCGCCAGTTTGGTAAATAGGAGGTGTGTACCATAGATATAACCATGCAACGCATAAGGAAATACCAACAGTCCCCGCAATCCAGTACCAGCGACTTAAAAAAACCCGAAAGATTTTATAAAAATCTATACTCTGGCTTACACCCTTTTTTTCTTGAATAACCTCAGTCAATGTTTTTTCTTTTTATACTTAATTTAATATCGGTTGTCAATTTACTGTTATTAGCTGCTGATTAAGCATTTTTTTGTAACTCTGAATCTGTCGAAGACGAAAATATCTGTCCTTCGACTCCGCTCAGGATGACAATATTTTCATTGCCTGCGTAACCAGTTTTTCAATTACCAAATAACCAGTTTTTCAATCACCAATTATCCAATGTTCAATAACCAATTCTGCAATTTCACAATTAACCAATTTTTTCAATCATCAATTAACCAACTTTTCAATCACCAATTAATCAATGATCAATAACCAATTCTGCAATTTCACAATTAACAATCATCCCCTCTATTTCTACCCAACCAAGCCTTACCAATTTATCTCCGTTCCGCTTTTTTTCCGGCATGGTCTAGATTTCGGGCTGCAACAATAAGCCTAACCACTACCTTTAACAGAAATCTAGCAAGCCGGTGTTTTTTGTTTCTTTTTGACATCAAAAAGAAAGAGCCCTTCCGCGGCGGCGAGCGGATAAATGCCTAATACAAATCTATTTTCTTCCAAAACTGCTACCTAAACCTATCTCGTTACGGTAAAAATCAAAACCGCCAAGTTAACCACCACTAATAATGGCTGTAAAATGTTATTATAACTCTGCAACTTTTCCGTTGTTGCACTACTCTTTGTTTGTTGTAAAACAATAATATCGTTATTCTGCAAAATCAGCTTTTTACTAGCTAAACTGTTAATGTCATTAAGATTTACGTAAATCAATTCCGGATTGGCTCTGTCGCCACGAATAATTTTAAGCGTTTTAGGGTCGGCAGTTTTGGTAATGCCTCCGGCTTCGCCAATAATATCAATCAAAGTGGTGTTCTCTCTTTCTAATAAAAAATTACCTTGCTTTCCAAACTCCCCTAATAAGGTAACCTTTAAATTCACCACACTCAATTCAATAATGGGATTGCGCAGTAATTGCTTGGCATACAAATCCTGAATTTTAAGCGCAGCCTCTCTGCGGCTTAAACCAATAACCTCCACCTTGCCAATAGCAGGCAGATTAACCAATCCATCTAAATCTACCGGATAAGAAAGTGTATTATTGATAGATCCACCAGAACCACCTTGGCTACCGCTTGATAGGCTTGTTGTTCCTGCCGTACTGCCTGTTGCACCAAATTCAGGGTTTTGAACGTTACGAATGGCCAGCCTGTCATTTACCTTTATTTTATAGTAAGCATCGCTGATACCCTGGTCGTTTACCACATAGACTTGTTTAATGGTGTCTGTTACTATATCGCTCTTTGCATTAAATAAACTACGTTCCTTTCTGGCTGAGCAGGCATTAAAGAATAAAACAATCAATACAGGAAAAATTAAAAAAACGCCTTTGCTTTTGTAATAAGATATCATATTCAAGATATTGATTGTTGTTGGTTTCAGTAACAAAAATACTTTATTAATGCGTAAATGACGAAAAATCGATAAATTTTAATCAGTAATTGATTTTTGTCAATCGATTTGCATTCATAATTAAATAAGCCCTTAGAGTCTGCTAAGGGATTTTCATCTTAAACCATTTTCTAAAATTTATAATTACTGCATTGGGTAAAAAATTTGCTTTATATCAGTAGATCAATTTAAAATAAGATTTGAAAATATTCCCAAAAGGAGTAAGTTTGCTTATTGTTGCTTGCGAAGTCAACTTTATAAATCTGTGTCTTTCTCTGAATTCTTTTTCTGATGCTAATCTGCACGAGCCATTAATTAAATAGAAATTGCCCTTCTCTTCCTAGCCAGTTTTTATTCCAAAATCTTAATTATTATGCACTGCTTAAAAACAACCATTGTAGTATTAATAGGTTCGCCGATTCTCCTATTTTTGTTGATGCCAAAAACTGCTAATGCCCAACCAAGTACGGGTGCTGGCTGTATGAGCAGGGATGGATTTAGAACTGTTTATCAGGCCTACACTGGTATGGGAGGTTTGCCATTCCTTGCCAGGTATCAACCGCAAACGGGCGGCAGGTATAGTCAATGGGGGCCGAAAGATGATTGGATTGGTGATGAAACTCATTATCCCTGCGTTAAATGGATTCCAAATGGTACGCTAAACTGTTATTATCGGAGCACAATAGGCTCTGGTATTTATTTAAGAGGAGATTTAGGAAGTTTTACAGGGAATGAGTTTACAACTTGCGCATTAGATGATGACGCAACGTGGTTGATATTGCCTTTATGTGTAATTGGGTGTTTTTTTGTTAGAAAAACAAAAAAATAATCGGAATGATTACTGCTGAATAATATTATATGCCGCTCGTGATTTGGGTATAACGAACTCGATTAAAAAAGGCCAGATAAATTTAAATTTATTAATTTGGATATCTTATTTTTTGATTTACTTTTGCGCATCCCCAATTGTTAATGGCTCATCCCATAAAATTATGTTAATTTTATGGTTAAGTTATCCTTATCATTTGCTTTTCTGTTATTTTTATTTCCGTTGATATCTAATGCCGATACTGGATGCGTTATGAATTACAATTCAAGTACTGAAGTTGTTTATCCGACTAGTATAGGTCCTGCTCCAGCTAATACTTCAAGAACAAATTACACAGGTCCAATAATCTATAATGATTTATATTATCCAACTTTTTGCCCAAAATACAGATGGATATCATTAGCTGTAAGTAATACCAGATGTTGCATTGATAACGTATGCAACAATTCCTATCGAGTTGCTGAGTATTCCCCAATAAACTGTCCAATAGATAATTACATTTCTTGGTTAATTCTACCAGCGGGTATTTTTGCTTTTTTTAGCATAAAGCGACATAAAACTATTTCGTTTCTTAATAACTTATAACCATTATCTTATTTAGAATTTATTGTAGAATAAATTTTGTTAATATTCTTAAAAGGAGTAAATTTGCTTTACTAATTTTATAAAGCGAAAGCCACATTAGCAAATCATTTCGTTTAATATCACTGTTTTCTGATGCAGCCCTGCGCAAGCTATCTTCACCAATAGAAATTGCCCCTTCTTTCGTTGCCATTTTTTATGTTAAAGTATTAATTCTTATGCCTTGCTTAAGATTCTTCAACTTTAAATTAATGCTCAAAAAAGATTTCGTAATATTATCGAATGCATTTTTTGTTAAAAGCCAACCCGCTAGTGGAATACGCATTTTAATTCGATATACTAGTAGCGCAATTTACCAGGTCTGTATCGAAATCAGCTATTTGTTATCATTTCATAAGCAGTTTAAGTATTTTTTTTTAAGTGGTTTGTACTTTTTTGCAGTATCAGATGTATTTGCAAGTGAAGGTTGTGGCAAAAACATTGATAACTCATCTTCAGAAATCATTTATTCTGTAAGGATTATGCCAAATATTAGTGGCTTCCAAAACTACACAGGGCCTATTATTTATAACACCACGGGCTATCCTTCAGCATGTCCGAATTATAATTTTAATGATGCAGAACCACAAGGCACACGTTGTTGTATTAATGGTGATTGTAATCCCTTGTATGAAATAATAATTTACACGCCTTTAGTTACAAATTGTCCGATTGATGATTACATAGAATGGTTAATTATACCAGTTGGTATTGTTGGTCTATTTCACATAAAAAGAAGGGGGAAATAAATAAAAGCGTGTTCCATTCACTCCATCTTCCATCAACCATTATCCATCCTCCATTCTCTACATTTCCATCCCCTCCATCAACTTCTAAATGATAAATATCAATCATAAGCACTCGCTTTGATATTTATCATCAGGCATCAACAGCTTAAATAAGGCTTTAAGTAACCTATTGGATAGTTTTGCAATACCTATTTATGTTAAACGTATCCTCCCGAAAGTATTAAAATATTTTATGGGAAAATTTATTTTTTTAGCTGTTGCCTGTTTGTTTTTATTTAGCAACACAAAAACCCTTGCACAAACGGGTTGTTTAGTTTCAGGAAGAATTTATACAGATAAAATTGATGACGTATATGGTGGTTTTCTGTGGCTATTTAATAGGCCTCAATATGATAATTCTCTGATTACAAGTTACGTAGCGTTATCAGGAGCATGTCCAATTGGAGATCAGAATTTCTATGCAAGAACTACAGGTGGAGCAGGCAATAGATGTGGCTTTACAACGTCTTACAACTCAAATACTGTCGGTTATGAATATTCCTACAGCATTATTAGATGCCCATTAGACAATTATATCTCCTTTTTATTCCTGCCTATTGGTTTGTTTGGATTTCTTCGTTTTAGAAATTACTATAACGGAATCGCTCAACATTCTTAAAAATCTCTACGAAATCTCCAGATTATGTATTTTTCATTTAGCTTTTGATATATGTCATTTTATTGCTTTTAAGTTGATAATTGTCAAAAGCAGATCGTGATCAATGCGTTAGCCTGAGTTTAATTAGAGGTACTTTTGTCTATTCTCTATTTAATCAGACAGGGTTAATTTCATGAACAAACTGAAATGGATATTTTTTTTAATATTCAGCAATATATCAATCTTAACAGCCTCGGGACAAGGTTGTGCTATAGGTTATGCTACTGCTAATGAAGTAATCTATTACGGTCCTTTAGCGGGAACAAGAAATTTTGGGCTTCCAATAGCTTACAATAATTCACCTGGTACTGCTTATCCTACTGCCTGCCCAAAATATAACTATAATGCTGCAACAGGTAATATGAGTTGCACAGTTAATGGCTCCACAACAGGAGTATTCAAATCGGCAGCAAATTTTAGGATGGTGCCTTGCCCATTAGATGATTATATAGCTTGGCTATTGCTGCCAATTGGAATATTTAGCTTTTTTTACCTCAGAAAAAAACAATTATTAATGGTTAAGGTATAATGATAATTAATGATACTCGATTTGCCTAAATTGTTAATATCCTATATGTATTTAAAATTTCATAGCTAAAACATTCCTATATGTTGTGTTTTTATGGTGTTTTATGCACTTTTCTGTTCAAAAAACATAAAAGTTGTATGATGATGTAGCAGAATTAGTGTATTTAATACACCA
The DNA here is from genome assembly GCF_032678425.1 of Pedobacter aquatilis. Classification (GTDB taxonomy): domain Bacteria; phylum Bacteroidota; class Bacteroidia; order Sphingobacteriales; family Sphingobacteriaceae; genus Pedobacter; species Pedobacter aquatilis_B. Next base: position 266,920 of record NZ_JAVTSG010000002.1, read on the forward strand.
TTATATATTTTTGCGATTGGAAACTGTCCCGTTCCCTGATTATAATGAGGCGTTTATGCTATACTTTGATTTTTACTCTAATATTTTGTGGTCTCAATGCTGTCACTCAAGCTTCATTAAGATTGGATAGAGTACCTCCGCCACCTTCTCCTGGTGGTTGCCTTATCGGTGGGATAATGTACACTGGTTATATTAGAACTATTTACATGGGGCGAACTGGTACGGCTCCAAATGAAACTGTAACAGGTTACAGATATCAATACGATTCCGCAGGTCCTCGACAAAATTGTTATGTCGGAAGAACAAATTTTATTGGGCCAGACCCGAATGCTACAGGGAATACACCTATTGCGGATATTGGTTGCGGCTTCTCGCCAAATTATAATCCCAATACAACTTCAACAAGTGTATTTACGATTGTGGCATGCCCAATTGATGATTATACCCCTTGGTTAATTCTACCAATTGGAATTTTTGGTTTTTACTATATGCGTAAAGGGAGCTTTACAGGTTAACACAATCTGTTTTTAGGAATAAAACTTTTTAATAATAAATTCCGTTTATACTGATGTACCATCTTAGTTTTTAGATGTTTACATCCTCTGGTTGATTTTTGCTGATTCGATATGCTTATAAACTTATAAGCTATGGAGAATTTTAAACTCAATTTGTGGGATTTATGCCCCCCATCAAAAGGTTATTTTAGAAAGTTCAGTTGTCAATTTGTTCGGACTTCAGTTAAAAGTTTCTTTGCTTATTTTATCTTAAATATTCTAATTTTTTCTGCTAGTGCAGACACTGGATGTTTAAGACCAATCGATAATCCACTGAGGATTTATGATGGCTATGTTACTACAGGTACTGTTAATGGTCCGTACTATAGTGGAGGCAATAATTACGTTGTTTACAATTCAGGTGTTCCAGCATGGACATGTAATAACCATCCCGAAGCAACTTATGCAATAAATGTATCTTCATATTCCACTTTCAATTGTAAAGTAGGTGACAGGCTTTTCAATAATGGATATCTGGTTACTTATAACATATTTCGTTGCCCAATTGATGATTATGTACCCTGGCTAATTTTGCCAATAAGTATTCTTGGCTTTTTCTTTTTTAGAAAATATGGTACAAGGACTGTCTAATAATGTCTCGTTGATTTCATTCGATATGCTCTCCTAGAATGTAATTTCACTTTACGTAGACCAAACTTCAAAATCCAATCGCATTTGGTTTACGTAGATGAGGCTAACAAACCAAACAATTTCAATAGTCAGGTTTTGATTAGAACCAATTGCTCTTTAGAAAAATTATATACAACTTTTAGCTCTGTTTTTGTTCATTTTGTTCATTTTTTATCTAAATATTTTTGTTCATTTTCGCATGCCTATTGAAAAATTAGTTAACTAATTTTTAATCCGTTTCTTATTTATGAAGACTCTTAAACCATGCCTAAAGGCGAGGTTCAACATCTTTGCATGTTATAATACCAGCTGTTTAATTCAAAATAAACTAACTGCTTCTAGTTAAGGTTACAAGAGAATATGAAGAGTTTAGGTATTATATTTCTAATTATTTGCATAGGGATAATTGAAACAAGGGCGGGGACGATTGACGGTTGTGCGTATAATGGTAGGATTTACACCACTCCTTCCGGGGATAATGGAAATCCAAATAATAGAATCTATTATTTCTCAGCATCAGTTAGCTACGAAATTAATTACAATTATAACAATCCATCGGTTGGGCACAAGCCGTGTACCGTGGAAGATCCTGTTTATATTGGTCCTGGTTGCAGAGTCAGAAATCCATCAGGTGGATTTTATAATACTGATAATATTTATAGGTCTACTTTTATACCTTGTAACGTTCCGATTGACGACCATGTCATATTAGCTATCTGTATTTCAATCATATTCAGTTTGTTCTTTTTTCGTAAACATGCTATAAGAAGTGTAATTTCTTGAACAAAACGAACGATCCTATAGATACCTAGCGCCTTTAGTTTTGTAACACATCATCCCGTTACAAAATTATGAGAAGCATTAAAGGCTTATTCGTTATTATAATTTTATTCTCTTTCAATAAACTATCTGCTGCTGATGGTTGCTTAATTGGTTCTAATATTTATACCCAACATGATAATGGGGCAATAAATGTAAGTCTTTTTAGTAGCTTGGAATTATTTAATAGTGTACATGCAAACACAAATAATTGCATTTCAGGGGTCACAAGAGGTGATTGTTACTCTTGTGTTAGTGGGGGTAGTCCATTATTGGTTGTTAGCGTTGGAAGCTTGCTAACTGGTATAACTTGTGCAAATGGATTATCACTATACGGAGCTACTAAAGGTACATACTACTCCAATTATGTTCTTCAATGCAACCTCGATGACTACTCTTGGGCTTTAGGTTCAGCTGCTGGTGTTTTCGGCTTCGTACTTCTCCGCAGAAGGAAGATTTTATGAGTGGTCAGTTGTTAGTAGTCAGTTTGTCCTCCTGAGCGGAGTCGGAGGATACACTCATTAACTACTATTCCTAAGAGGCCTTTCGATACGCCCAATGTGAGAACTAATTGCGTGCTTTTTTTTAACTAGCAAACAGATAGTCAGTTAACTATCTAACTTGGTAATCAGTTGAACAATTCAGCAATAAAACAAATTTTCCTAACCACCTAACTCTGCTCCAAACCACTTTGCTGCAACAATCCCAGCCGGATGAAAAAGTTTCCCATTCACAACCCGATGTTCGTTATGCTTACTTTCAGAGAATATTAATGCAATACCAATAATAACCAAATCGCCACCTTGAATATCCAAAACAAAATTTTTGCCGTCAAATGTTTTATCAAATTTATCTATATCGATCAGTTCAATGGGATGGTTAAATGTGTTACGTTTTTTAAAATCGATTACGGTTACCTGAACCTGAAGTTGACAGAAACTACTGTTTTTCGGAAACCTGATGTTTTTTGAAACGGTAAAAGATGGTGTCTCAATGCTAACTAGATTATTATTATAAGTCACTGTGGGCGCAACGAGCAAACTTTCATTAAGCGGAGAGTAGGTATTGAAATCAAATCCTTCCAGACGTTTAAAACTTCCATGATTAAAATCAAAATCATTTTCACCTTCAATGTGCTGATAGATTATTGTAGAAATCGCTGAACTCATTCTGCTTACCATTGATCCATCATACCAGCCAAGGTGAATAGTATTAAAAGCCAGGCGGATTTGCTTAGCGAAAGGACTAATGTGCATCCCAAAAATAGAAGCGGTTTTTTTGGTTGCTTCCGTTTGTTTAACCCCACCTTTACCCGGTTTCGATTTAACAACGGTTAGTTTTCCAATTTTACTGAAAGCTAGGTTCCCGATAGAGCCTTTCAGGCTTTTCCCATCAAATATTGCCATAAGTATAAGTTTTTAACAGTAATAAATTGCGGGATGATTGGAGGATGAAGCTAGTCCTAGTCATGAATGATTAAAACCTTACTCGTATTAAAGTTAACAATAATCTAAATGTACTCCAATATTTTGTGTCAAAACATGGACTTACCATGGACTTACTATGGAGTTAAGTAGTTAAATACCCGAAAAAAATGACACAGAAATTCGGATTGTGATAGGTGTCAGTCTGAGCGAAGTCGAAGACCAATAGCACCCTTTCTTTTAGGAGAGGGTGGGGGTGACGTTTATATCTAGCGAGCAGGCAAGTATTAGGTCAGCTAATTATTTGTTCTGCCTATCCTCCTGAGCGGAGTCGAAGGATACACTCATCAACTATTATTAATACGCCTATCGAAACGGTTAATATTTCGAACAGAGGCTTTTCGGGTTAATTACGTTAACAGATTACAAATCTGTATTTATTGCTCATTCGAAATACGCTACGCTTAACATTTCGAATAGCGGTAATAACGGTTAACCAGTTAATCAATTCAGCAGTTTACACTGATCAACCAATTATCTAACCAAAAAAACATAATAAAACTTTGAAACAAATAAATAAAACCTATCTTGCTGTATGATTAATTCTATAGCTTATGAGAAAGTTGTGTTTAATCATCCCGCTCTTAGTTTTCCCTATATTAAGTTTTGCTGCCGATGGTATAGATGGTTGTCATATCGTCACCGGCGTAACCAATCAATCCAGACTTTATCACACACCGTACACCGCAGGGGCAGGTAGTCCAACTCAGTGGATTGAAACCTCCGAAGGCCATGCAGGTTGGAATGCATTAACTGCTACGCGATGTTTTAATACCACAAATATCCCTTGCGAGGTTTACATTTATGGTTCAAGCACTATTACACCCGCATCAACCTCCGTTATTTACGCTGGTTATTATGCGGTGATAACAACCAATTGCCCGATTGACGATTATGTGCCCGTATTTTTTATCTTTACTGCAGGTATAGGATGCATCAGCATTGCAAACAGGCAAAAGAATATTAATGAGAATATCCATCATAACGGTTGTATTTAATGGCGAAGCATTTCTGGATGACTGTATAAAATCGGTACTGAATCAAAATTTTACTGATATTGAATACATTATCATTGATGGCGCTTCAACAGATAACACATTAAGTATAATTAATAAATACTGTGGTCGTGTTCATAAAATTGTTTCGGAGCCTGATAATGGTCTGTATGATGCCATTAATAAAGGCATCGCATTAGCTACCGGAGAAATAATTGGCCTACTAAATGCCGATGATATGCTCGCAGATAATACCATAATTGCAGATGTTGCTTCACTTTTCGAAAAGGATAATAGCTTACAAGGTATATACGGCGATTTAAATTACGTCCATCCAATTAGCCTAAAGGTTATCCGTAAATGGAAATCAAAACAAGCCAATAAAAACGACTTAAAAAACGGCTGGATGCCTGCACACCCAACCTTATACTTAAAGCGCCACCTATTTGCAAAATGTGGTAATTACGCCTTAAACTTAGGTACAGCAGCCGATTACGATTTAATGCTCCGCTACCTTTACGTGCATAACATCAAAATCCAGTATTTGCCAAAACTGATGGTTAATATGCGTATTGGCGGTTTAAGCAATGGAACAATAAAGGGCATTTTAATGGCTGCAAAAAATGATTTAACTGCGCTCAGGAGAAATAAAATCCCGATGCCAATTATTACTTTATTAAAGAAGAAGCTACTTAAAATAGAGCAGTTTTTCTGATCGTAATGATTTGGCTTTAGATAATCGGTCTGAACGGAGTGCTTCGCAATAAAAAACTAAAAACAATTTATCCTTCGACTCCGCTCAGGATGACAAATCTTTTAACTTAAGCGCACACAGCTATTTCATTTGGTTATAACAGTGGAACATCAGGCGGTCTAAACCATACCCAAGATAAAAAGCCCCGACTAATTTAAACCTGACAGTAGCAACCAAGCAGCCGAATTTTTTATGAGGCATTAAAGCGGATGGCAGGGCCTTTCCCAAACCAAAAGCACTGCAATTGATTTTCTGATTATTTTTACCCATCACCATATTAAGAACCAGGTTAAGCACGTATAAATACATTGATTTTTATCATTGTAAACATACTTTGTTGTAACCATAAAATTGCAATGCTTATATTTGTGTTCAATCTAAAATTGTGTTAAAAAGCTTGTTACAAACGAACCCCGAATTTTTCTATATAGCAATTGCTGTTTTGGCGGCTGCTATGGTGGTTTTTAGTTTGCCATCGGTTATTTATTCTTCAATCAAATATGGTCTCTTCGATACGAATGATATGCATCGGAAGAATCATAAGCACAATATCTCCCGTCTTGGCGGTCTGGCTATTTTCGGAAGTTTTACCATAAGTGTTTTATTATTTTCGGCATTGGTACAATTTAAAGAAGCCAATTTTCTAATCACTTCTTGTATAATACTAGCCGCTTTGGGCTTAAAAGATGATGTTTATGGCAGTAACACCAGCACAAAATTTCTACTTCAATTAATTGTAGCCCTTATTCTGGTGTTTTTTGGAGGATTTAGATTAAGCAGCTTGTACGGCGTTTTAGGAATTGGTGACATGAACATGCTTTGGGGTGGCGTTTTTTCTGTTATCCTTATTATCTTTTTGAATAATGCCTTTAACTTGATAGATGGCATTGACGGATTGGCAGGCTCTATTGGAATTATAGCGAATCTGGTGTTTGGTGTTTTCTTTGCCATGATGAACCAAATTCCTTATGCTTTTATTGCCTTTGCTTTGGCGGGTGCAGTGGCTGGTTTCATCAGGTTTAACTGGTACCCGGCAAAAATATTTATGGGCGATACCGGCGCACTTATTATTGGTTTGGTCACTGCCGCATTATCTATAAAATTTATCGAATTAAGTAAGTTTACCGGAGACACAACACCTTTTGTTTTCTCAGCCCCTGCAATAGCGGTATCTATTTTGATTGTACCAGTGTATGACTCACTTCGTATTTTTTCTGTTCGGTTGGTTAAAGGGAAATCACCTTTTGAGGGAGATAGAAATCACATTCACCATCGTTTGGAAAGGTTAGGCTATAAACCACCTCAAATTATTCTGCTAACCGCCGGATTAAATATTGCAGTAATTGCAATGGCACTACTGATGCAGCATTTGGGGAATTTCTTTTTAATATTCTTTATTATCGGTTTGTGTGTGGTATTCGATTTTGTGCTATTCTACCGCTTACGTAAAATGGATAATACGAATCGAACGGATTAGTTTGTTTGTCAGTTGACAGTTTTTAGTTATCAGTGGTCAGTTGTCGGTAGTCAGTGGATAGTGATCAGTGATCAGTTAGGTAATTCAAGCTAAAGTTTTTTGATCCTTTTTCTTTTGTCCTTGACCGTGCTTTGTTTTTCGTTTTCAGCTCTTCAAGATGTTTTAAAGGGCCTCTAGAATTTGTAATAAAATACGCTCAGACGAACAATCAATTTAACTTAAGGAAATACCAATTGGCCAGTAATCAATTGACCTAATAAACAATTTAGCAATTCAAACAATTCATCGATAACGAACAACCAATTTTATTCCTAAACAATCTCAAAATAAACATTAATTTTGCGCTCTAATTTTAGTTAATGAGAATAGCAATAAACGGGTTTGGTAGAATAGGGAGGACCTTTTTACGTTTGGCTTTAGCCGAAGGATTTGAGGTAGTGGCGATAAACGATTTATCAGAACCAAAAACAATGGCACATCTTTTTAAATACGATACCGTTCATGGCGTGTTTAAAGGAAAGGTTGAAGCCAAAACAGATGCCATTGTAGTTAACGGATTGTCTATTCCATTCTTTTCGATGAAACATCCGGTACAATTACCATGGTCGGCTTTAAAAGTTGATATTGTGGTAGATTGTACAGGCAAAAATCTTACACTTGAAGATGCTGAAGGGCACATTCAATCTGGTGCAAAACAAGTCATAATCTCTGCTCCGGCTGCTGATGATATTCCAATGGTGGTATTGGGTGTAAATGATCAGGCCATCGATTTAACAAGTCCGGTTTTATCTAATGCCAGTTGTACCACGAATAACATTGCCCCAATGATTAAAATCCTGAATGATAATTGGGGTGTTGAGGAAGGTTACATCACAACGGTCCATTCTATGACTGGCGACCAAAACCTGCACGATAGTAATCACAAAGATTTGCGCAGGGCAAGGGCAGCATCATCATCAATTATTCCAACAACAACCGGAGCCGCCAAAGCAATCACCCATATTTTTCCGGAGTTGGAGGGTAAATTAGGTGGGGCAGGTATTCGCGTTCCCGTTCTAAATGGTTCCTTAACAGATTTTACCTGCATCCTTAAACAAAAAACAACGGTTGAGGAAATTAATAATGCTTTTAAGAAAGCAGCAGAAAATGAATTATCTAATCTGTTAGAATATACAGAGGACCCAATTGTATCTATTGATATTATTGATAACCCGCATTCGTGTGTATTCGATGCACAGCTAACGTCTATAGTTGGCGATTTAGTTAAAGTTGTAGGTTGGTATGATAACGAGTACGGTTACAGCAGCAGAATTGTGGATTTGGTTAAGAAAATAGAGCAGTTATCGGTAGGTAGTGGTCAGTAGGTAGTGGTTAGTGGTTAGTTTTTCAAAGCGCCAATTTTCAATAACCAATTTACGAATTCACCAATGACTAATTTACCAATGACTAATGACAAATGAACCAATGGCAAATGAACCAATGATCTAAAAAACCAATAATCCTCTTGATTTACGGGAACGATTGCATAAATTTGAAACATCCCCTGAATTAAAATAAACTTATGGTAAAATTCATATCGGCGAAAGAGGTACTTCCTTTGAGAAGCATGATGCTCAGGAATGGAAAGTCATTTGAACATTGCATTTTTGAGGGCGATGAAGCATATGATACCTTTCATTTGGGGTATGAACTGGCGGGAGAAATCCTTTCGATAGCCACTTTTATGCGCAACGATTTTTTTGAGGGTGAGGGAGAAGGTTACCAACTTAGAGGTATGGCAACCCACACCGAACAAGGCGGAAAAGGTTATGGCAAAGCATTGATAGATTTTGCAATTGAATACCTTAAGGAATATAATACCAATTATTTGTGGTGTAATGCCCGTTCAACGGCAGCACCTTTCTATAAAAAGATTGGCTTCACTACCGAATCACCAGAGTTCGACATTCCCGGAATCGGTTTCCATTATGAAATGAAATTAAACTTAAATCAAAATAAATAAACATGAGAACAATAGACCAGTTTAACTTTAAAGACAAAAAAGCATTGATAAGGGTAGACTTTAACGTGCCTTTGGATGATAACTTTAAAATTACTGATGATAAAAGAATGCGTGCTGCGCTTCCAACCATTCAAAAGATATTGAAAGATGGTGGTTCGGTTATCTTAATGTCGCACTTAGGTCGCCCGAAAGATGGCCCGACAGATAAATATTCTTTAAAACACATCTTAGCTGATTTATCTTCAATGTTAAATTTAGAAGTGAAATTTGCTGACGATTGTATCGGTGATTCAGCAGTGAGCCAGGCAGATAATTTAGCTGCCGGTGAAGTTTTATTACTTGAAAATCTTCGCTTTTATAAAGAAGAAGAAAAAGGAGATAAGGCTTTCGCTGAAAAACTTGCTGCCTTGGGCGATGTTTATGTAAATGATGCTTTTGGTACTGCACACCGTGCGCATGCTTCAACTGCAATTGTTGCTGAGTTTTTTCCCGATGCTAAATACTTTGGTTATTTAATGGCTTCGGAAGTGGAGAATGCAGAGAAAGTATTAAACCATCCTGAAAGACCATTTACAGCAATCATGGGTGGCGCAAAAGTATCTGATAAAATTCTTTTAATTGAGAAATTATTAGATAAAGTTGATAACCTGATTATTGGTGGCGGTATGGCTTATACCTTTGCTAAAGCACAAGGTGGTGAAATCGGTACTTCACTTTTAGAAGCGGATAAACAAGAACTTTCTTTAGAGTTAATTGAAAAGGCAAAAGCTAAAGGTGTTAACTTAATCCTTCCGGTTGATACCGTTATTGCCGACAAGTTTGCAAATGATGCGGATAAGAAAAGTGTAGATTCTGGCCACATTCCTGCTGACTGGATGGGATTGGATATCGGTCAAAAATCTGCTGCCTTATTTCAAGAGGTCATTAAAAACTCTAAAACCTTATTGTGGAATGGTCCGATGGGCGTTTTTGAAATGGAGAGTTTTGAAGTTGGTACAAAAGCTGTAGCGGATGCAGTTGTAGCCGCAACTAAAGATAATGGTGCTTTCTCCTTAATCGGCGGTGGCGATTCTGCTGCGGCAATTGCTAAATTCGGATTGGAAGATGAAGTAAGTTATGTATCTACAGGCGGTGGTGCCTTGTTAGAATATATGGAAGGTAAAGAATTACCAGGCGTTAAGGCAATCAACGAATAATTATATATATTGCAGACCGGATTTACGATTCGGTCTGCTTATAATTTATTCTCCTTTGCGCTCTCATGAAGATATATTTTATCTCCTTAAATATTCTGTTGCTTGTTCTTGCCCAATCTCTATTATCCAAAGCGCAAACCAATCAAACTGTTTTAAGTGGTGAGAATACTACAGCAATTAATTTTGGTGCTTCGGCATGTAAATACAACTGGGTAAATGATAACCCTGCTATTGGTTTAGCTGCAAGCGGAAATGGTGATATTAATTCTTTTGTTGCCACTAACAACAGTTCAAAACCAATTACTGCAACAATAACCGCTACACCTGCTGGTTCTGGTTTTGCCTATATTGCCGATTATTTTCTCAACATTGTTTCGGTCGTTAATCTTTCAAATAATCTTGTTGTAGCAACTATTCCCGTAGGCTTAAACCCTACGAATGTTGATATAAGTCCTGACGGAAGTTTGGTTTACGTAGGTAACTATCATGGTGGTTCAATTTCGGTAATTGATGCAGCTGCAAATACGGTAAAGAAGAATATAATAACAGAGGATTATCAAACAGGATTTGTATTAAGTAAAAATGGTAATTACATTTATGCTTTACATGGTAATGGGAATTTTTCTGTTATTAATACAAAAACAAATGAAGTTGTTAAAACTCTTCGCCTTAATATATCGACCTACAGCTTGTGTGCCAGTCCCGATGGAAAATATATCTACATTGCAGCGGCTTATAATGATGATGTTTCAGTTTTCGATACACAAACAAATACCATAGCTTACAAAATACCTATCGGAGCTGGTTCTAATACAGTTACACTTAGTCCGGACGGTTTAAGTTTGTATGTTACCGCCCGGGATAACAGCATTAAAGTAATAAATACCGTTACCAGGTCAATTACCTCAACAATACAAATTCCTTATCCGTATGCAACTGCTATAAGTCCAGATGGAAAAAATTTATATGTTACATCAAGGGCAGGAGGAAATTCGGTTATCGTAATCAATAAAATCAATACAATCGATAACACGATTATAGCAAGTATACCAGTAGGTGAATATGTTGAGGGGATTTCCTTAAATAAGGATGGGTCACGCTTATATGTCATTAATCAAGTTCCAGGAACTGTCTCTGTCGTGAATACCGCTACAAATTCCATTATTGCTGATGTCCGGGTTGGTACAAATCCATATTCACATGGCACTTTTATATCTTCTTGCGCTGCTAAACCACTTTCGTTTACAATAATTGTTAATCCGATTATACCAGTTCCACAATTATCTGTATCTGGTAATTTAAAATCCTTAAATTCAATTTACGGACAGCGTTCTGTTAGTACAAATTTTACGGTCTCTGGAAAAAGTTTAACAGAGCCAGTTGTAATTTATGTCCCAGACGGATTTGAGCTTAGTGCGGATCATAAGCTTTTTAGCTCAACTATTACCCTTGGTTCTTCCGGTGATTTAGAAGCAACTACAATTTACATAAGACTTAAATCAAATATTCCGGCCGGGGAGTATTCAGGACAAATTCAAATCAAAAGTGGCTCAGGGCTTTCTAAGGAATTGGCTATGCCATTGAGTTATGTTGGTCTAGCTCCTTTAGTAATTACTGCTGATAATAAAACTAAGTATGTTAATACTGAAAACCCATTATTTACAATAACTTACAGTGGTTTTGTAAATAATGATAAGCCTGCAATGCTTTTACAACAACCAAGAGTAAACTCAATAGCTGATAAATTCTCACCTATAGGCTTTTATAATATTACTGTCGCAGATGCCTCCTCAAAGAATTACGATATCTCCTACCAAGACGGAACACTTAATGTTGTTGAAAATTTTTCGGCAGGCGTTGTTCCTAACGGATTTTCACCTAACGGCGATGGAATAAATGATGTTTGGGATATAAAGGGTCTCGCATCAGATTTGAAGTGTCGGGTCGATATTTTTAACAGATTAGGTACAAAGGTTTTCTCATCCATTGGTTATAAAATTCCTTGGGATGGTACAAGTAAGGGTAAACCTTTAACTATAGGCGCCTATTATTATGTTATTAATTTTGATGACGGAAAAAAAGTCACAGGAAGTATAGCTATTTTAAGGTAACTAATAATAATCCTTAATAAAAGATTGTTAACTCATTGTTTTATGTAGGGTAAATGGATATTTCTAAACCTAATTATACAGAAAAGGCTCGGGATTTATTTCGAGCCTTTTTCTTTTGGCAGTAAAGCCATTCCTATAAATTGAGCGCTTAAGGTATATTATGATGCATTTTCAAATTCCTCGAACATGGCCTCAAGTGTGGTTTTATCCTGGAATATTGCACCGCTTGAAATTCTATTCGCGGGAGAGAAAATGGTTAAAGATTGTTTGTCGCAATCTACATATGTGCTAAGCTCCAGAAACTTTTCAGGTGTAATCTTAAAAACCATCAAGGTTTTTTTATTCGAATTTGACATGGCAGCTTGTTAGTTTAGAATTCTTCACACTAACAATGTTTTTTTTACTTGGTTAGTGTTTAGCAAAAGTCTGCTTTAATATTTATAAATCATTTAATCTGCCTTGTTCTTATGTATCGATATTCAAAATCGATACAAAATTACTTACTTTTAAGTGCTGATAGATATGCAGAGGGGCTTTTATCCATTACTTTTTTAAAAGCAACAAAGAATGTATTTCTGGATGAAAAGCCTGCTTCAAGCGCAATTGCCTCCAAAGTGTACTGTTTCCAATCACCAGAATCTAATCTTTCTCTTACGTATTCAATCCTCAAATTATTGATGTAATTGTTAAAGTTAGATTGGTAATGATTATTAAATAAATCGGATAATTTATGATTGGGAACATCCAATTGTGAGGCAAGTTCGCTCATTGTTAAGCCGACTTGTTTGAAAGTTTGCTTTTCAATAACATGATGTTCTACCTGCTCAATTAATTTTTCGTCAATTGGTTTGGCTTTACGTTTTTCGGTTGGTAGGGGTTCAATTAAATCATCTCCGATTGGAGCAGTTTCCGCTACGGGCTTCAGCGCAAAACCAAAAATCGCTTCCGGATTTAAAAAGAAAGATAAACTCAGTAAAAGTAGGGTTAGGGCTAAAGATAAAATCAACGGACTTCTGTGCAACATAAAATATGCATTATTTGCATTGCGAAGTATCGCCACATTCAGCAAAAGCATACCTAAAAATATAATGGCCAATAATCCGGAAAACAAATAAGCCCATCTGATTACCTTAATCCTTTGCTTTTGTTTAGCGATGATGTAGGTAAGGCGCAATTGTAATATCGAATAAATAAGTGCCGATAAGGGAAACGTGAACCAATGCCAGGGTTGTACAATATATTTATCTGTCGAAAATGCATAATGAACATCGGTTGCCACGCGGCTAACAACTTGTTGTTGTTGTTCTATATCCAACAGGTTATAAGGTATAACTGAAATTATTGCAGGGATAACAATAAGAAAGTGCAAAAGATGTTTCTTGTTAAACTTTGAAAATTGCGGCTTTAACTCGCCTCTGAGGTAAAGATAAAAACAAGGGCCAATTGCGTAATACAGCGGCAAACCTTTGTTAAAAAGTAGCGGATAGTTTTTGATATTGCCCGAACTGGTTAATAAAAATATCATCGCATACCACGCTGTGCCGCAAATTGCAACCCCAAGCAAAGCATTTAAATACTTTTTGTCTCGCCCGTAAATCCACAATAGGATAACGATAAGCGATAAAATGAAAATTGCACCTATTACGGTTAAAAAGAAGGGATGCAAAGATTTGTTTTAGTTAAAGGAGTCCAAAAATAATAATCTAATGTTTACTGTATATTAATATTCCTGTTTGCTCTTATTTTTTAGAGCATTACAACTTTTTAATGCCCAAAAAACGAGAACGGGTTGAAAAAATAACCGGGCTAATCGTTTCTCGTCTGTGTCTAATCCGAAAGCACTTCGCTTATTTGTATATTGCGCAATATTACCAGGGAAAACGGCAACAAACATCAAAGCGGTCAATATTCCTAATTGTTTTTCATGTTTCTTGGGCATAAAAACTAAGGCTGCACCCAACGCAATTTCTCCAATGCCTGAATAAATCACAGTATCATCTTTTTTAAGTGGTACCCAATTCGGCACCTGCGCCTGAAAGGCTTTCCTGGCAAAAGTAAGGTGACCAATGCCTGCAAATATTAATCCCGTTCCTAATAAAATCTTCGCTGCTGTTTTATAATTTAATCTCATAATAATATAATTATCTGATAATAACATCGATATGGAGAATAAGTTCGGTATTGAGGCGTGCCTGAAATGTTATTATGTTTATAACATTTGCCAAAATATGCTTGCCATCTCCCTATATTTGATTCCTTTTTTTAGCGAATTGGTGGCTTAACTCCCACCAAGTTTAAATTTTACTTCCTGAAAATGGGATGAAGCTAACTTGCTTTTTATCAGTAGATAAGCTATTTTGATAAGGTTGAGTGGGTTTTTTAAGTGCTTGTTTTAGGTCTCCGGTGGGAGAAAAATGATGTGGAAAACTTTTTTGTGGTAAAAAGTGGTAAAAAGTGGTAGAACTCTTTACTTTTACACTACATAAAAAGTGTAAATACCACTATGACCCAACTTTTAGGAGAATTTGATTGTAAACTTGACGCAAAGGGACGCCTTATGGTGCCTGCTGCGCTTAAGAAGCAATTGCCTGAAAGTGAGAAAGAGGGTTTTGTTATTAACCGTGGTTTTGAGAAAAATCTGGTTATCTATCCTAAATCTGTTTGGAATGATGTTGTGGCGGAAGTAAGTAAATTAAATCCTTACGATGCTGAAAGCAGGATGTTTGTTCGTGCCCTAACCCGTGGCGCAACTGAAATTACCCTTGATGCTGCTGGCCGTGTGTTAATTCCAAAATCTCTTGCTGAATACGCTGGTTTAAGCAATGATATTGTCTTGGCTTGTCAGCTAGATAAAATCGAGGTATGGGATAAAAAATCTTACGAAGATAGTTTTGATAATATTCCGGAGAACTTTGCTGCATTAGCGCAAAAGGTGATGGTTGAAAAGAAAGGAGGTGCTGATGGAGAATAATTACCATGTTCCGGTTATGCTTCAGCCATGCATCGATGGTTTGAATATTAAGCCTGATGGCGTTTACGTTGATGTTACTTTTGGTGGTGGCGGTCATTCTAAGGAAATCTTAAAACATCTTGGTAAAAATGGAACCTTGATTGCTTTTGACCAAGATGCTGATGCGCAGGCAAATATTCCTGCTGATGAACGTTTAGTCTTTATCGATCAAAACTTCGGTTTCCTTAAAAATAATCTTCGTTTAAAAGGCTTTAAACAGGTTGATGGTATTTTAGCTGATTTGGGAGTTTCTTCTCATCAGTTTGATATTCCTGAACGCGGTTTTTCTATCCGTTTTAATGCTGATTTAGATATGCGTATGGATAAAAACGGTCGCTTAACAGCGGCTGAAGTTTTAAATACCTATTCAGAAGATAAGCTTCATAAAATTTTCGGGATTTACGGCGAAGTGAAAAATGCAAAATCGCTTGCCAGAGCAATTGTAACGGCTCGCCTGGATGCAGCATTTACTGATATTAATAGTTTCAAGGAGGCAATTGCTGCTTACATCCCAAAGGGAAAAGAAAATAAATATTTAGCGCAGGTTTTTCAGGCTTTAAGAATTGAGGTGAATGCAGAAATCCAGGTGTTGGAGAACTTTTTACAGCAAGCAGCTGAGGTTCTAAAGCCAGGAGGTCATTTGGTGGTGATGTCTTATCATTCATTGGAAGATAGACCGGTCAAAAATTTCATGGCAAAAGGAAAATTTCAGGGAGAAGTAGAAAAAGATTTCTTTGGAAACCAGCAAAAGCCATTTAATGTGATTACCCGTAAAGCGATTGTAGCTACAGAAGAAGAAATTGCGCAAAATAACCGTGCTCGTAGTGCAAAATTAAGAATAGCGGAAAAGATATGAACAGGTTTAGGGAAGATATTGATGATGATGAATTAGGACCTGAGCCAGAATTAAAGGCTAAGTCGGAAAAGGTAAAACCTGAAAGGGTAAAATCTGAAGACGAGAAAAAGTTTGCAGATACTTTTATCGGTAAGTTTTTTATTGAGGGTGTAATATCAAAAGAAGCGGCTACAGATGCATTGCCGTTTTTGTGTTTTCTGGCTTTTTTAGGTATGATTTACATCGCTAACAGCCATTTTGCAGTAAACAATGTACGCAAAATTGATAAGTTAAATAAAGAAGTAAAAGAATTAAGGTGGGAGTATAAGTCGATGAAGGCTGAACTGATGTTTAAAAGTAAACTGACAGAAGTAGCCAAAAAGGTTGATACCCTCGGGATAAAAGAATTAATCGAACCTCCAAAAAAAATAATTGTTAAAAGCGATGAATATTAGAGCAAACATACTGCTTCGTGTATATCTGGCATTTGGCTTAATTGTGCTTTTTGCTTTGGCGGTAGTTTTACGCCTTGGGCAGGTGCAGTTTATACAAGGGCATAAGTGGAAGGCAATGGCGGATAGTCTTTCAACGAGGTATATGGCTGTTGAAGCCACTCGTGGTAACATTTATTCTAATGATGGCAGTTTATTGGCTACCTCTGTACCTGAGTATGAATTGCGCATGGATATGTTTGCGGGCGGTATTGCTGATGATAAGGTTTTTAATGAAAAGGTTGATTCTTTAGGGATGAAACTTGCAGGGATTTTCCAGGATAAATCTGCAAAGGATTATTCGAGAATGCTTCGCAAGGGACGTGCTGATAGTGCCCGTTATTTATTGATTCGCCGCAGGGTAAGTTATACCGATTTAAAAACCGTAAGAACTTTTCCTTTATACAATGTTGGCAAGTTTAGCGGTGGCTTAATCGCTGTGCAACAAAACAAACGCATACTGCCGTTTAAGGCGCTTGCTGCCCGTACCATTGGTTATAAAAATGAAAACGTTAAAAATGGTGTGGGTTTAGAGGGGGCTTACAACGAATATATTAATGGTGAAACGGGCAAAAGATTAATGCAGCGTATTGCTGGAGGCGTTTATGTTCCGGTAAATGATGAAGAAGAAGTTGCGCCGAAAGATGGTGCAGATATTATTTCTACCATCGATGTAAACATGCAGGATTTGGTGCAGAATGCATTAGAGAAACAGTTAATAGCGACTAAAGCTGACCACGGAACGGCTATTTTAATGGAAGTAGAAACCGGAGAAATCAGGTCGGTAGCTAACTTCTCAAAAATTGAGGAAGGTGTTTATAAAGAGAAATTTAACTACGCGATAGCTGGTAATCAAGATCCGGGTTCGACATTTAAATTGGCTTCTTACATGGCTTTGCTTGAAGATAAGCTAGTGGATACAAATACCATGATTGGAACTGGGTATTATCAGATTCCGGGCAAATTAATTACCGATTCGCATCCGGTTATTACTTCAGTAACGGTTAAAAGAGCTTTTGAGGAATCTTCAAATGCAGCTATTGCTAAGTTGATTAATATGCATTATGGTGCAAATCCAATCAAGTTTACCGATCACCTTTACGATTGGCATTTGAATGAGAAAATGGGACTTCAGATTCCTGGCGAAGCAATGCCGGTTGTTAAAAATCCTAAAACAAACAAAAGCTGGAATAAGAACATGACTTTGCCTCAAATGGCTTACGGCTATGAAATGCAGTTAACACCGTTAAAAATGCTTTCGTTTTATAATGCGGTAGCCAATAATGGTAAATATGTAGCACCAATTTTTGTAAAGGAAATCAGAAGATTGGGTAATCCGATTGAGCAGTTTAAGGCTCGTGTGATTAACGACCAGATTTGCTCGGATGAAACGTTAAGCAAGATTAAAAAAATGCTCGAAGGTGTGGTAACGGAGGGTAGCGGAAAGCAAATTGTTTACAATCCATTGTATAAAATCGCAGGTAAAACCGGAACAGCACAGGTGGCTGATGCTAATAAAGGGTATAAGGCAAATAAACAATATCAAGCATCTTTCGTAGGTTATTTTCCTGCTGATAAACCGAAATATTCGCTAATTGTGGTTATTAACGATCCAAAAGGGGCTTATTATGGTGCACTGGTTTCTGGTCCGGTTTTCAGGGAAATTGCGGATAGAATTTATGCGAGTGATATGCAGATGTATAACGATGTTCCCACTAGATTAGTTGGCAATATCGGTAATCCGCCAACAAAGGCCGGACAAAGCAAAGCCACTCATAAAGTATATAAAGCATTTGGATTTAAGCCACTTTTTGCTTCAAAATCTGAATATTACAACATTATCGATACAAGTGCAGGTACAGTTTTCCAGGAGAACAGTGAGCGCAAAGGCGTTATGCCAAACGTATCAGGCATGGGATTAAAAGATGCGCTTTATCTTTTAGGTAATGCCGGATTAAAAACAAGGGTATCAGGGTCTGGAAAAGTTATAAGGCAATCTGTTCAGGCCGGAGTTAAAGTTGGCAAAGGATTATTGGTTGATATACAATTAGATTAAAAAAATGAATGATTGATAGAATTAATGAATTATAGAATGAGTGAATTAATGAATTATAGAGTGAGTGAATTATAGAATGAAAATGAGCAACCATCAACACATTCATTCATTCAAAACTCACTAATTCATTCATTTAAAAATAAAAAAAAGCATGCAATTACAAGATTTACTATACGGTGTAACGATTAAAGAATTGGTTGGCAAAACCGATAGGGAAATTGCTGCGCTTCATTTTGATTCGCGTAAGGTTGCACAAGACGATGTTTTCTTTGCCATTGTAGGAACAGCTGCCGATGGTCATCAATATATTCAGCAAACTGTAACGAAAGGTGCTGCGGTCATTATTTGCGAAAACCTGCCGGAAATTGAAGATTATAATGTAACCTACATCAAGGTTGATAATACTTCTGTTGCGCTTGGTATTATGGCTGGCAACTTTTACGGCAATCCTTCAAAAGAATTAAAACTTGTTGGCATTACCGGAACAAATGGTAAAACTACAATTGCAACTATTTTATATAAGCTTTTTAGAGATTTAGGTTATAAAACCGGACTAATCTCAACGGTTGAAAATTTTGTGAATGATAAGGTTGTAGCTGCTACACACACTACTCCAAATCCAATTGCTTTAAATGCACTGCTTAAAGATATGGTAGATGCAGGCTGCGATTACTGCTTTATGGAAGTCAGTTCGCATGCGGTTTCTCAACACAGAATCGAAGGTTTAACTTTTTCTGGGGCTGTATTTTCTAACCTCAGCCATGATCATCTTGATTTTCACAAAACATTTGATGCTTATTTAAAAGCTAAGAAAACATTCTTTGATTTATTACCGAAATCGGCTTTTGCATTAACCAATATCGATGATAAAAACGGTATGGTGATGCTGCAAAATACGAAAGCGCACAAAAAAACTTACGCATTAAAACAGCTTGCAGATTTCAAAGCTAAAATTATTGAAAATGGCTTCGCTGGTTTGCATTTGGATATTGATAACGAAGATGTATACTTCAAATTAATCGGTTCTTTCAACGCTTATAATCTGCTTGCCGTTTATGGAACAGCAATTTTATTAGAGCAGGATAAATTGAAGGTGCTTACATTATTAAGTCGTTTAACTGGTGCTGAAGGACGTTTTGATTATATCGTATCTGATGATAAAATTATCGGGATTGTGGATTATGCCCACACACCAGATGCGGTGCAAAACGTACTGAACACAATTGCCGATATCAGAAAGGGCAATGAGCAGGTGATTACGGTTTTAGGTTGTGGAGGAGATAGAGACAAAACCAAACGTCCGATAATGGCTCAGGTTGCCTGCGATTGGAGCGATAAAGTTATCCTTACTTCTGATAATCCACGTACCGAGCAGCCGCAAAGCATTATCGATGATATGGAAGCTGGCGTTTCGCCAAGCAATAAGCGTAAAACTTTATCCATTTTAGATAGAAGAGAAGCCATAAAAACGGCATGCCATTTGGCGCAAAGCGGAGATATTATTTTGATTGCCGGAAAAGGACACGAGAAATATCAGGAAATAAATGGAGTGCGTAATCACTTCGATGATAAGGAAATTTTACTTGAACAATTAAACCCTCGCAGCTAATGTTATATTTATTATTTGAATACCTGCATAAGCATTACGACATACCTGGATTAAGGTTGTTCCAGTACATCACTTTCCGTGCATCCGTTTCGATTATTTTATCATTAATCATTACCACGGTTTACGGACGTAGATTGATTGATTATCTGCACGCAAAGCAAGTTGGCGAAACGGTAAGAAATTTAGGCCTCGAAGGACAAATGCAAAAACAAGGTACACCTACAATGGGAGGTATCATCATTTTGCTTGGTATTTTGATTCCAACATTATTGTTTGCGAATATCGCGAACGTGTACGTAATCCTGATGATTATCACCACCATCTGGATGGGCGCAATCGGGTTTTTAGATGATTACATAAAAGTCTTCAAAAAGAATAAAGAAGGCTTAGCCGGAAGATTCAAAGTTGTTGGTCAGGTGGGTTTAGGTATTATTGTAGGTTGTACCATGTATTTTCATCCAAATATTGTCGTTCGCCAAACGGTTAAAGATGATGTGAAAAATACTTCATCTGTTCCGATGGTTTTACGCCAAAAGGGCGAAACTTTCTACTATACACAGGATGTTAAATCAACAAAAACAAATATTCCTTTTTATAAGAATAATGAGTTTGATTATGCTAAAGTGCTTAAGTTTTTAGGTACTGGCTACGAAAAATACGCATTCCTTGTATTCCTTGTATTCACAGTTTTCATCATCACGGCGGTATCAAATGGTGCAAATATTACGGATGGTATAGATGGGCTCGCCACAGGAACATCTGCAGTAATTGGAACAACGCTTGGTATTTTGGCTTATGTGTCGGGTAACACAGGTTTTGCCGATTACCTGAACATTATGTACATCCCGAATTCGGGTGAGTTGATGATTTTTGCCGGTGCTTTTGTAGGTGCTTGTGTGGGTTTTCTGTGGTACAATTCATATCCGGCTCAGGTTTTTATGGGCGATACAGGAAGTTTAGCAATAGGTGGAATTATCGCTTCGTTCGCCATTATGATTCGTAAAGAATTATTGATTCCCATTCTATGTGGCGTGTTTTTAATCGAGTTGGTTTCGGTGATTATGCAGGTTTCCTACTTCAAATACACAAAAAAGAAATTTGGCGAAGGCCGAAGGATTTTCCTGATGTCGCCATTGCATCACCATTATCAGAAAAAAGGGTATCACGAAGCAAAAATTGTTACCCGCTTCTGGATTATAGGAATTATGCTTGCCATTATGACGATTGTAACCTTGAAATTGAGATAGGGTTTTAGTAAAAAGTATAAAGTAAAAAGTATAAAGTCGCAGGGCGATAATTGAATAACAAACAGCAAAAAGAAATGAGCACTAATCAAAATACAGCAACCAATCGTCAGTCAGCAATGGCAGGGCAGGGCCGTGTTGTAATTTTGGGTGCAGGCGAGAGTGGTGTTGGTGCCGCAAAATTGGCTCAACAAAAGGGCTTCGATGTTTTCGTTTCTGATTTCGGTGTAATTGCTGATAAGTATAAATCTGCTTTAGAAAAATTGGCTGTTCCATTTGAATCTGAAAAGCATACTGAAGCACTTATCCTAAATGCAACGGAAGTAATTAAGAGCCCGGGTATTCCATCAACAGCACCAATCATTAAAAAATTGGTTGCATTAGGTATTCCGGTAGTATCTGAAATTGAGTTTGCAGGACGTTATACCGATGCTAAAATGATTTGTATTACTGGTTCGAACGGTAAATCAACGACCAGTTTACTTACTTATCATATTTTAAAAAATGCAGGCTTAAACGTTGGTCTTGCAGGAAATATCGGACAAAGTTTTGCAGGACAGGTTGCCACCGAAAACTTCGATTGGTACGTGCTGGAGATTTCAAGCTTCATGCTTGATGATATGTTTGCTTTCAAGGCTGATGTGGCGGTTCTGCTAAATATCACACCCGATCATTTAGATAGATACGATTACAAGCTTGAAAACTATGCTGCTTCAAAAATGCGCATCATCCAAAATCAGACTTCACAGGATACATTTATCTATTGTGCTGATGATGAGGAAAGCTTAAAAGCATTGCAAAACATAAAGCCACTGGCAAAAACATTACCATTCTCTATCCAAAAAAAGGTAAAAGAGGGAGCAGATTTAGAGAACGATACAATACACATACACATTGAACCAAATAACGAACTAACCATGTCTATTTCAGAATTAGCCTTGCAAGGCAAGCACAACATTTACAACTCTATGGCTTCGGGCATTGTTGCTAAGGTTTTAGAGTTAAGAAATGATTCTATTCGCGAGAGTATGGGTAATTTCAAAAATATTGAGCATCGCCTGGAGCATGTCGCTAAAATTTCTGGAATTGATTTCATCAACGATAGTAAGGCTACAAATGTGAATTCGACCTGGTATGCGCTTGAAAGCATGACCACTGATGTAGTATTGATTATGGGAGGTGTTGATAAGGGCAACGATTACAGCATGCTTAAGGATTTGGTTAAAAGCAAAGTAAAGGCAATTGTGTGTTTAGGAAAAGATAATAAACGCATACACGATGCTTTTGAAGATGATGTAGAAGTAATTGTAAATACTTTTTCGGCTGAAGAAGCTGCACAAATTGCTTTTCACTTGGCAAAACGTGGCGATGCGGTTTTGTTATCGCCAGCATGTGCAAGTTTCGATTTGTTTAAAAATTATGAAGACCGCGGAAACCAGTTTAAGGCGGCAGTAAAAGAATTATAGAAGGAGGTTAACAAAATGTTGCAAGCTCTACTTAATAAAACAAAAGGCGATAGATGGATTTGGTTAATCATCATCCTGCTTTCGCTTATCTCAGTAATGGCTGTTTACAGTGCTACCGGAACTTTAGCCTATAAAAAGGGTGAAGCGGTAGAAAAGCTTCTGTTAACAAAACACCTAATTTTTGTAATGTTGGGTATTGGGATGATTTACATTTCCCACTTGCTTGATTATAGATATTATGCCGGAATATCGAAGATTTTAATGATTGTAACCATTCCGCTATTACTTTATACATTAATATTCGGTACAAATTTGAATGATGCATCCCGTTGGGTTAAAATTCCCGTTATCGGTTTAACCTTTCAAACTTCCGATTTGGCTAAGCTGGCACTGATTACTTTTTTAGCCAGGATGTTAACCAAAAAGCAAGAGAATATTAAAGATTTGAGAGAATCATTTATTCCGATTATGGCCTCCGTTTGTACAGTGTTCGTGTTAATCGCATTGGCAAATATGTCTACGGCACTAATGCTTTTCGGTGTAAGTATCTTGCTTTTGATTATTGGAAGGATTAGCATTAAACAGATTTCAATTGTTTGTGCAGGCGGTTTAGTGTTGTTGTTATTGGTAGGGTTTTTAGGTCCAAGAAGTGAAACTTACAAATCACGTATCAGAACCTTTTTACATCCGGAACTCGTACACTCTGATAAAAGTTTTCAAGCCGACCAGGCAAAAATTGCTTTGGCAACCGGCGGCGTTTTTGGTAAAGGACCAGGTAATAGCACACAGCGTAATTTCCTTCCGCACCCTTATTCTGATTTTATTTTTGCCATTATTATTGAAGAATGGGGAACGTTTGGGGGAATTGTGATTATGATGCTTTACCTGGTGCTTTTGTATCGATGTATAAAAATTGTAACCCGAGCGCCCAAGGCATTTGGTGCATTGCTTGCAGCAGGGCTGAGTTTTAGTTTAACTATTCAAGCTTTTGCCAACATGGCGGTTGCGGTAGGTTTGGGTCCGGTAACAGGTGTTCCGCTTCCTTTAGTAAGTATGGGTGGTACATCCATGATTTTTACCAGTGTGGCTTTCGGAATTATTTTAAGTGTGAGCCGCGATGTTGAAGAAAATGTAGCCGGCAAAACAACAGGTGATAAAACTAAAGTAAGTAATAAGGTTATTGTTGGAGAGATTCCGGCAATGGCTTAGAGATATTGAATGAGAGAATTAGTGAATGATTGAATTAGCGAATGATTGTGTGAGAGAATGATTGAATCGAAGCATCCCAAATTTTAAATAATTGAATTTTAATTTAAAAAAAATGGGAGATGCAAATAAAATTGAATTTGTTAATGCTGTAAAAGCAAGAACTAAGAAGTTTGTTTTAGATTCGATAACATTCTATCAAACACTGCCAAAAACTGAAGAATCAAGAATAATTGGAAGACAGTTTATTCGTTCTGCATCATCTGTCGGCGCTAATTACAGAGCTGCTTGCAGAAGTAGATCAAAAGCTGAGTTTTTTGCAAAGCTTAGCATAGTTGTTGAAGAGGCTGATGAAACAGCTTTTTGGATTGAGATTTTGACGGAATCAAGTATTACAGATTCTTTGAAAGCTCAACTATTGTTAAAAGAAGTTAATGAAATCTTAGCAATTGTTGCTAGGGCTAGAAAAACGGTAAGTAATAATAAATGAAAGGATGATTGAATTATCGAATTAAAGAATGTGTAGTTTACTCTAAACATTCACTCATTCAAAATTCATTCATTCAATAATTAAATAACAAATGAAAGGATGATTGAATTATTGAGTTACAGAATGTACGTTTTATTGGAAACATTCACTCATTCAAAATTCATTCATTCAATAATTAAATAACAAATGATAGGATGATTGATTTATTGAATTAAAGAATGTACGTTTTATCGGAAACATTCACTCATTCAAAAATTCATTCATTCAATAATTAAATAACAAATGAAAGGATGATTGATTCATTGAATTAGAGAATGTACGTTTTATTGGAAACATTCACTCATTCAAAATTCATTCATTCAATAATTAAATATAACAAATGAATAATTCCCCAAAAATTATCATATCAGGAGGTGGCACAGGCGGGCACATTTTTCCCGCCGTTGCCATTGCCAATGCATTGAAACGCATTGTGCCCGGCTGTGAAATTTTATTCGTGGGCGCAATCGGTCGCATGGAAATGGAAAAAGTTCCAGCTGCCGGATATAAAATTATTGGCTTAAACATTAGTGGCATGCAACGCGGTTCTATTGTGAAAAACCTTGCCCTGCCTTTTATGGTAATGGGTAGTGTTCGCAAAGCGATGAAATTGATAAATGACTTTAAACCAGATGCTGTAGTAGGTGTTGGTGGTTATGCTTCAGGACCACTTTTATATGCTGCATCATTGAAAGGGATTCCATACTTAATTCAAGAGCAAAACTCTTACGCTGGTTTAACCAACAAGTGGCTCGGTAAAAAAGCTTCAAAAATTTGTGTGGCTTTTGATGATATGGATGCTTTCTTTCCCGCTAACAGAATCCTGAAAACGGGTAATCCGGTAAGAGGTGAAGTTGTGGATATTAAAGGTAAACACTTTTCGGGTGCTGAGCTTTTGAAACTCGATCCGCAGAAGAAAACAATATTGGTAACCGGAGGTAGTTTAGGTGCCGGCACTTTAAATAAGGCAATTGAAAAACATCTGCCAGAAATTTTAAAAGAAGATGTTCAGGTTATCTGGCAAACCGGAAAGTTTTATTATAAAGGAATTATCGAGCGATTGGGTTTAGATTACCACCCGAACGTTAGAATACTGGAGTTTTTAAATAAAATGGATTTGGCTTATGCTGCTGCCGATTTAATCATCAGCAGGGCTGGAGCTGGTACCATCGCCGAACTTTGTATGATACAAAAACCAGTAATATTGGTGCCATCACCGAACGTTGCTGAAGATCATCAAACTAAAAATGCCTTAGCATTAGTAAAAAATAATGCGGCAATGTTAATTAACGATCGCTTTGCGGAAGATACATTGGTAACCGAAGCCTTGAAATTATTAAAAGACAAAGCACACAGCGAAACATTATCAGAAAACATCGGTAAAATGGCGCTTCCAATGGCCGATGAAATTATAGCGAAGGAAGTGTTGAAGTTGATTAAGTAAGAATAAGGATATAGGAGTAAAGAGTAAAGATTTAAAAAGAATAGCAGGACGTAAATCGTAATTCAAAAATCGTAAATCAAAATATGGAACTAAGTAAAATAAGTAGGGTATATTTCGTGGGTATCGGTGGTATCGGTATGAGTGCGCTTGCCCGCTATTTTGCTAAGCGTGGTTTGGTGGTTTGCGGGTACGATAAAACCAGAACTAAACTCACTGAAACATTAGAGCAAGAAGGGATTCTGATTTCTTATCTCGATGAAGCATCCGCTTTGCCATGTGCATTTTTGGATAAGCATGATGATAGTCTGGTTGTTTACACACCTGCAATTCCTAAAAATTCAAAGATTTTAAATCATTTTATTGATAAAGGTTTCAGTTTAAAGAAACGTTCTGAGGTTTTGGGTATCATCAGCAAAGGCATGTTTTGCATTGCCATCGCTGGTACGCATGGCAAAACCACAACTTCATCAATTGTTGCACACATTTTAAAAGATACAGGTTACGATTGTACCGCATTTTTAGGTGGCATTACGAGTAATTACAATAGTAATGTATTGTTCGGTGAGAATAATGTTGTGGTTGTAGAGGCTGATGAATACGATAGATCTTTTCTAACGTTACATCCGGATATTGCAGTTATTACTTCAATGGATGCTGACCATTTGGATATTTATGGTGATAAAAGCCATTTAGAGGAATCGTTCCATTTGTTTGCAGGGCAACTTAAAGAAAATGGAATTTTATTTGCGCATGAAGGCTTGCCTTTAGAAAAAAGCATCAGCTATGCAGTAAGTAATTCTGCAACGGCCAGAGCAGAAAATTTAAGAGTCGAAGGTTCAAAATTTGTGTTTGATTATACTGATGATTCTTGCGCAATAAAAGATTTAAGCTTAATGCTGCCAGGAAAACACAATGTTGCCAATACAACGGTTGCCATAGCAATTGCTTTAAAACTTGGTATAGCTGCCGAAAAGATTAAAGCAGCTGTTGCAAATTTTAAGGGCGTAAAACGTCGTTTCGAATATATTGTAAATAACGGTAAGCAGATTTATATTGATGATTATGCACATCATCCCGAAGAATTAAAAGCTTGCTTTGATGCGGTTCGACAATTATATCCGGAGAAAAAACTTACGGTAATTTTTCAGCCGCATTTATTTACGAGAACGAGAGACTTTGCTGATGAATTTGCCAGTGTTTTAGGCACAGCCGATGAACTGTTACTGTTGGATATTTATCCGGCGAGAGAGTTACCGATTGAAGGTGTTAATTCAAACTTTTTGTTGGATAAAATACGTTTGGACAACAAAAAAATAATAAATAAAGAATCTGTAGTTGAATATATAAAAAATAACAAGCTAGAACTGGTTTTGACTGTAGGTGCAGGTGATATTGATACTTTGATAGAGCCATTAAAAAATATTTTAACCAATGCATAAAAGAATAAACTGGAGCGCAATTTTTACTGGGTTTGCCTGGCTCGTTAGCCTGGCGGGCGTGGTGGTGCTTCTAAGTTTTATCAATGTTAAAAAGCAAACCGTTAAATGTACAAATGTTAAAATTTTAATTCCTGGGGCTGATAATTTTATCGAAAGAGAAGAAGTTGATCAAATTTTAAGGGAAGATCAAGGTGTGTTGGTTGGTCGGAATTTGGAACAGATAAACATTCATCAAATAGAGCAAAAACTTCAGGCTAATCCATATATCGGCTTTGCTAAAGTTTATGTTGATATGGATGGGGTATTAAATATCGAGATAAAACAACGCCAGCCAATTTTAAGGATTTTAAACTCCAGCGGTCAGGATTTTTATATTGATAATGATGGTTTGAAAATGCCGATTTCGCCAAACTTTACAGCCAATGTGCTTGTTGCTACTGGTAATATTCAAGAGGTGTTTGGCATTCGTGTGGATACACTGAGAACGCAGATGGCGAGGGATTTATACAAAACGGCGCAGTTTATAAAACGCGATACGCTTTGGGATAATCAGATTGAACAAATAACGGTTGATTCTAAAAATGATATTGAACTTATTCCGCGTGTTGGAAACCAACGTATCATTTTGGGAAACGCTGATTCGCTTGATATTAAAATGAAAAACTTGTTGGTTTTTTACAAAAAAGCGATGCCACAGGTTGGTTGGGAAACCTACCGGACCATTAACATAAAATACACGAATCAGATTGTTTGCGAGAGGCGTGATTCGACTTTAATCGCAAAACAAGCCAGGAAACTAACGGCAGTAGATAGTTTAAGCTTAAGTAGAAAGGTAACCGATTCATTAGTTAGAGCTGCAATTGGTAAATCGCTTATTGATGCGGCTGATGAACGAACGGATGAGCAGAAAAAAACTGTAAGTGCTGCAAAGCCGAAAGTTACTAAGCCTGAGCCGGCAAAAACGGTTGTTAAAAAAGAACCTGAAAAGGAAAAACCTAAAACTATTGAAACGGCAAAGGAAAAACCAAAGGTAACTGCCAAAACTGAAACTAAAAAAGCAGAACCTAAAAAGGAAGAAGTGAAAAAGGCAACAACTAAACCCACTTCAGCTACAAAACCAAAGACTGATACAAATCAGCAAAAAGATAAAAAGAACAAATAGATCCCGTAGAAGAACAATATATAAAACTCAACAAAATTAACGAAAATGGACAAGGCAAAACATATTAGTCAGTCTCCAATTGTAGTTGGCCTGGATATCGGTACTACAAAAATTTGTGTTATTGTAGGCCGCAGAACACAGCATGGAAAAATTGAAGTATTAGGAATCGGCAAGGCCGAATCAGCAGGTGTAACGAGGGGTGTGGTTTCTAATATTCAGAAAACCGTGCAGGGTATTATGCAGGCAGTTGAAATCGCCAGCGGGCAATCGAATGTAGAAATTCAGGTTGTTAACGTTGGTATTGCAGGGCAGCACATTAAGAGTTTGCAGCACCGTGGTATTTTAACCAGAAGGGAATTAAATAACGAAATCGGTAAAAAAGATATCGACAAGTTAATTGATGACATGTTTAAACTGGTTATGCCTCCGGGCGAAGAAATTATTCATGTTTTACCACAGGAATTTACCATTGATAACGAGCCGGGGATTAAAGATCCTATCGGGATGGCTGGTGTGCGCCTTGAGGCTAACTTCCATATCATTTCTGGTCAGGTTACGGCGGTTAAAAACATTATCAAATGTGTAAATAATGCAGGTTTGCAAACTCAGGATTTAATTCTTGAGCCTTTAGCTTCTTCAGAATCGGTGTTGAGCGATGAAGAAAAAGAAGCGGGTATAGCACTTGTAGATATTGGTGGTGGTACAACTGATATTGCTATTTTTCACGAAGGGATTATTCGCCATACTGCTGTTATTCCATTTGGCGGCAATAGCGTTACGGAAGATATTAGAGAAGGATGTTCGGTTATGCGTAACCAGGCTGAGTTATTAAAAACCCGTTTTGGTTCGGCATTAGCAGAAGAAAACAAAGAGAACGAAATTATTTGCGTTCCGGGTTTAAGAGGCAGAGAGCCGAAAGAAATTTCTGTGAAAAACCTGGCTTATGTAATCCAAGCCAGAATGGAAGAGATTATCGAGCACGTTTATTACGAAATCAAATCATCGGGATACGAGAAAAAATTAATCGGCGGTATTGTAATTACTGGTGGTGGTGCTTTGCTGAAGCATTTATCTCAGGCAGTTGAATACGTAACTGGTTTAGATTGTCGTATTGGTTATCCAAACGAGCATTTATCTAAATATGAAGATATGCCAAAAACCATTTATGATGATTTAAAAAGCCCGATGTATGCAACGAGTGTTGGTTTATTAATTAAAGGTATTCAAAGAGCTGAAGAGCAAGAAATCGAAATTAAAAAGGGAACCGTTATCGTTGATAAATCAAAGCCTGTAAAAGAAAAGGCAAAAAGCGGACCTGGTTTATTTGATAAGCTTTTAGGAAAAGCAAGAATTTTCATCCAGGATGATATGGATGTAAGCGATGAAGATTACCTGAAAGGTTAATTTTTTTCAACATAGGCTGAGTTTTCCACATTATGAACAGTTGTGGAAAACGTCTGTTGAAAAAGTGTTAATATTACATGGAGTAATGAACAGAATTTAAAAAATTTTAAACAACTGATTCATAAGATTATGCAGTTCGAAATGTTAAAAGATAAGTCGTCAATCATCAAAGTAATTGGTGTTGGTGGCGGTGGCGGCAACGCAGTAAACCATATGTACCTGTCGGGAATAACGGGTGTAGACTTTATTATTTGTAATACCGATGCTCAGGCTTTGGAGTCTAGTCCTATACCTAATAAGGTTCAATTGGGGGCTAGCTTAACCGAAGGAATGGGTGCAGGATCAATTCCTGAAGTTGGTAAAAACTCAGCAATTGAGAATATCGATGATATTAAGGCTATGCTCGGTAGCACAACCAAAATGTTGTTTATAACAGCAGGAATGGGTGGTGGTACAGGTACTGGCGCAAGTCCGATTATCGCAAAAGCTGCAAAAGAGCTTGATATATTAACGGTTGCTATAATTACTACTCCATTTTCTTTCGAAGGAAAACGTAGAAGATTACAGGCTGATGAAGGTTTGGAAGAATTAAAAAAGTATGTTGATTCTTACTTAGTTATTTCGAACGATAGGTTACGCGAAATTTTCGGAAACCTTACCTTGGGTTCGGCCTTTGGCCAGGCAGATGATATCTTAACTACTGCTGCTAAAGGTATTGCTGAGATTATTACTGTTCCGGGTTATATAAACGTCGATTTTAAAGATGTGCGTACCGTTATGAAAGATAGCGGTGTTGCAATCATGGGTAGCCATGCATCTGAAGGTGAGGATAGAGCTTTACAAGCGGTGGAGGGTGCTTTGGCATCACCACTTTTAAAAGACAATGAAATTGAAGGTGCACGTTATATCTTGTTGAACATCAGTTCAGGAATGCGTGAGGTTACCATGGATGAAGTTTCTGTAATTACAGATTACATTCAGGAAAAAGCAGGTTTATCTGCAGATTTAATCTGGGGTAATTGTACGGATGAAACGTTGGAAGATAAATTATCAGTAACGATTATTGCTACTGGTTTCCAAACATCTGAAGAGCGTGTTCACGAGGAGAAAAACAAAAAGAAAATTTCATTATTAACACCAGAAGAAGCACCGTTGGTTCGTCCGGTTGAGCCTGTTAACTCATTCATTCAGCCTAAAGCTGCTCCAGTTGAAGAGCCTGTAATGAAGTTAAAGGAAGAAGCGCCTCAAGCAGATTTGTTTGGTGGAATGTTCAATAAATCTGAGGCACCAAAATATCAGGAGCCTGAGAATGAAATTGTTCGCCACACCTTAATTGAGGAAGAGCCACAAGCTGAAGCACCTTCAGAACAAGGTTTTGAATTTGAAATTAAGCTTGCAGAAACTGAATATGTTTTTGAAACTCCGGTTGCTGAAGTACCTAGAATGCCCGAACCAGAGCCTGAATTACCAGTTGTTGGTTTAGATGATAATCAAAATGACGAATCGGTTGAAGAACAACTAAAAAAATCTAAAGAGCGTATTATGCGTTTGAAAGATTTAAGCATGAAACTTCGCACCACAAATGGATTACAGGAATTAGAAAACGAACCGGCTTACAAGCGCAAGCAAATGCAATTGCAGCAAGTTCAACATTCTTCTGAATCTCAGGTTAGTCGCTTTACGTTAAGCAATGACCAAGATGGAGGAACAGAAATCAGACCTAATAATTCATTCCTACACGATAATGTTGATTAATTCAAATAGCATATAATTTCAAGGCTCCGATATATCGGGGCCTTTTTGGCGTAATAATAAATCGCTAAATTTTATAATTGACATCCTGAGGATGAAGCGAGTTGATTTTAAGCCGAATAAACCGTAAATTCGCAAAATTTAATACAAATAATAATACATAATACATTGGATATATTTGAGAAGATAGCAAAACACATGGGCCCACTTGGTCAACACCAAAAATGGTCTCATGGGTATTTTTCTTTCCCTAAATTGGAAGGAGAAATTGCACCACACATGCAGTTTAAAGGGAAAGAGCACTTGGTTTGGAGCTTAAACAATTATTTAGGTTTAGCCAATCATCCTGAGGTTAGAAAAGCAGATGAAGAAGCGGCAGCGCAATTTGGTATGGCTTACCCGATGGGTGCACGTATGATGAGTGGTAACTCAAAATATCATGAGCAATTAGAGCAGGAACTTGCAGCTTTTGTCGGTAAACCTGATGCTTTCTTGTTAAATTATGGTTATCAAGGTATGGTATCAATTATCGATACTTTGGTGGATAGAAATGATGTTATCGTTTATGATGCCGAATCTCATGCTTGTATTATTGATGGTTTGCGTCTTCATATGGGTAAAAGATTTGTATACAAACACAACGATATCGAAAGCGCAAGAAAGCAGCTTGAGCGTGCTACAAAATTAACAAATGAATCTGGCGGTGGTATTTTATTAATTACCGAAGGTGTTTTTGGAATGAGCGGTGCACAAGGTAAATTGAAAGAAATTGTTGATTTAAAGAAAGATTTTGATTTTAGAATCCTTGTTGATGATGCGCACGGTTTTGGTACAATGGGTAAAACCGGAGCTGGTACACATGAGGCCCAGGATTGTATTGAAGGTATCGATGTATACTTCGGTACATTTGCAAAATCAATGGCTGGTATCGGTGCTTTTGTAGCATCAACGGAAGAAATTACAAACTTCTTAAGGTATAACATGCGTTCGCAAACTTTTGCCAAAGCATTGCCAATGCCAATGGTAATTGGATTGTTAAAACGTTTAGAATTGCTAAAAAGCAAGCCTGAACTAAAAGACAAACTTTGGGAAATTGCGATGACTTTGCAAAAAGGTTTACGTGAGCGTGGTTTTGATTTAGGTGTTACCGATTCTGTAGTAACGCCAGTTTTCTTAAAAGGTGAATTGAGTGATGCAACTGCCATTACTTTCGATTTACGTCAAAATTATAGCATTTTCTGTTCTATTGTTGTTTATCCGGTTATTCCGAAAGGAATGATTGAATTACGTTTAATCCCAACTGCTGTTCATACATTAGAAGATGTTCAACGTACATTAGATGCATTCAGCGAAGTTGCAGAGAAATTAGAAAACGGTTATTATAAAGAAAATCAGTTTGCTATTGCTTAAGTAAATTGTTTAAATATGAATGCCCTTTAAGTTAGCTTAAAGGGCATTTTTTTTGCGTTAAATTTCATAATCTTTTGATTTAAAGTGAATTGTGTTAAATATGTTACGCCTTGTTGTGTATAAAAGCCTTAATTGTGGAAAAAAACGGTGTTTGGGGCATTTTTTTATTCAGCCAAAAGTTTTTTTATTTGATTAAACACATTAAATTAGATATACAATAAATTAAAACTAAAAACCTAAAATTACAGGAGCATTTAAAGATGAAAAAATTTGAAGAAGTAAAAAGTTTAGTTGCAGCTTTGGAAGCTGACGCAGACAAGTTCTATAACAAAGGTAACAGCGCAGCTGGCACACGTGTACGTAAGGGTATGCAAGATTTGAAAAATTTAGCTCAAGCTATTCGTTTAGAAGTACAGGATACTAAAAACAAAGCTTAAGCGACTAAAATATTTTGTAAAAGGCCCCGAAATTTCGGGGCCTTTTTTGTTATTGGATAAATTTATAATTAATCTAACTATTAGTGCTTTTAAAAGGTATTTTGAATGCTTTAAAAAATCACATCTTCCTTCTAATGTAGTTTTAATAAGACTGTATATCTAGAAATACTTATCTGTAAAATATTTTTTAAAAATTGTTTGTTTATAAATTTGTAATTGCCTATTATTGAAGTAGTAAATCGTTTTAATTCTAACCAAGTTATACCTATGAGATTTATCTACATTTCTATCATTAGCAAAAAAATCATCCCACCAGAAACAGTAATTCGCTGTTTACCTCAGATTTTCACTTAAATATTTGAGTCATTATTATGTATTAACTAAGTTTTATATTTCCTATTAACTAAATCGTTTTATGTAATTTATAATTTCCATTAATAACTAACCAAATACTAAACTATGAAAATGAATCTATCAAAGATTTCTGGGCTTGCTGCGCTCTTGCTGCTCCATGGCCCCGTTTTTTCAATGAATCCTGGGGAAGAAAATCCGCAGCGATTTAAGATGAAAAATTTCTCTCCAATGCTATTCGTTCAGCAATCAACCATTAGTGGAACGGTGGTGGATGAAAAAAACCAAACCATGCCTGGAGTGGGCGTGAAAAATCAAACCACCGGAAAATCTGCTGTTACTGATGCTTCTGGTAAATTTGTAATCGAAGCAAGTGCTGGTCAAGTACTTCGCTTTAGTTTCATCGGTTACAAAAATAAAGATGTTACGGTTGGTAGTGGCACAACAATTAGTGTAAAAATTGAACCTGCTGAAGCCAGTAACCTTGATGATGTAGTGGTAATTGGTTACGGTGCGGTTAAGAAGAGTGACCTTACCGGTTCTGTTGGGGTAGTGAAGGCTAGCGAGTTACAAGAACGCCCGGCTCCTTCTTTAAATCAGGCTTTGGCAGGTAGAATTGCAGGGGTACAGGTAAATACCAATTCTGGAAGACCTGGTGGCCAAACCAATATTCGAATCAGGGGTTTCAGTTCTATTAATACCAGTAATAACCCGCTTTACGTGGTAGATGGTGTAGCTTTGCCTGTTGGTTCACAAACGCAGAATAGTAGTGCCATTGATTACATTAATCCAAGCGATATTGCATCTGTTGAGGTTTTAAAAGATGCATCTTCAACCGCAATTTACGGTGCAAGGGGTGCAAATGGTGTTATCCTAATCACGACCAAGAAGGGAACGGCTAATAATCAGCGCATTACTTACGACGCAGATTTTTCAGTTAATACGCTTGGACCAAAACATGTTGAAATGCTTGACGCTTTTGAATACGTAAAAGTTCAGGATTTGGCTTATGAAAACATTAAGGTTTACGATCCGGTGGGTTGGGCTGCTGGAAATTATGCTTCAACGCCTGTTCCAAAAAATGCACGTATTGCTTTGCCTCAGTTTTTCGATGGCAACGGAAATCCATTATATAATACGGATTGGCTAAAAGAATCAACACAAAATAAACTTTCTCAAAATCATCAGCTTGGATTTACCGGTGGTAACGAAAACAGCACTTACGGTATATTTGCTGGCTATCGTAATGATGAAGGGCTTCTTAAAAACTCTTACCTAAAACGTTATTCTGCCAGATTTAATTTTGATAGCAAGATAAAAAGCTGGTTAAAAGTTGGCGGTAATTTGAGTTACAATAATCAACAAGAAAACATTGTAGACCAAGGCACCGGTGGGTTGAATTCGGTTAGAATGATTACTGAAGCCTTTCCGTTTTTACCTATTAAATTACCTGATGGGAAATGGGGCGATAACAAGCTTATACCATGGGCTGAGGGCGGTTCTAACCCGGTTCATATTTTAACTGACCAAAAGTACGGCGTGGTTACCCAAACTGCGTTAGGAAGTCTTTATAGTACGATTAGTTTAACAAAAGATTTAGAATTCAGAACCCAGCTAGGCGCAAACGTAGTAAGCAGAAACATTAATGAGTACAATGCAAAACTACTTTACGGAATTTCTGACGGACAAAATGGTACGGCAAACATTACCGATGACCGTGAAACTTTCTGGTCGTTGGAGAATTATTTAACGTATAACAAACGTTTTGGCGAGTCGCATGCTTTAAATGCCTTATTGGGTTTTTCATGGCAAGAAACTAATTTTTTCAGTAACACCAGTCATGCTGAAAACTTTGTAACCGATTTTTATGGTACCAATAATTTAGGTTCAGGAAGTAAATCGATTACAGTTGGTTCTAGCAGAAACCGTTCGGCTTTCAATTCTTATTTTGGAAGGATAAACTATGCTTTTAAAGATAAATATCTCGTAACTTTTACAGGAAGGGTAGATGGTTCATCTAAATTCGGCGATAACCATAAATTTGCATTCTTCCCATCGGCAGCGTTAGCCTGGAAAGTCTCGGAAGAAAGTTTTCTTAAGGGAAATACAACCATCTCTAATTTAAAATTACGTACAAGTTATGGTTTGAGTGGTAATTCTGAGTTGCCTGCATATCAATCTTTAGCTACACTAGTTAACAACTCTGCGATTATAAACGATAGTAGAGTTACCGGTATAGGTATTGGAAGACTTGCAAATCCGGATTTAGTTTGGGAGAAAACAGCGCAATACGATGCCGGACTTGAACTAGGTTTACTTAATAACAGAATCAACCTGGAAGCCGATGTGTATTATAGAAAAACAACAGACATGTTGCTGGATGCACCAGTTCCGCGTTCAACAGGTTATGCTGTGATCCGTAAAAACATTGGCTCTATGCGCAATAAAGGGGTTGATTTGGGTATTAATACCATAAATATTGAGTCGGAAGACTTTACTTGGAAAACCAGTTTCAATATTTCTTTAAACCGTAATAAAGTACTTTCATTAGCTACTCCGGATGATATTTTTGGTGTTGGTAATCCAAACTTTACCAATCAAACGGGAATTATCAGAGTCGGTGAGCCGGTAGGTTCATTCTGGGGGCTTATTCGTTTGGGTACATGGAGCGAGGCAGAACGCGCTACAGCAGCTCAATTTGTGAGTTACAGAGGTGGTAAAACACTTTTACCGGGTGATGTGAAATACCTTGACGTAAATGACGATAAAGCGATTACAGATGCGGATAGACAGATTATCGGAAATGGTACGCCAAAAGGTTGGGGTTCGTTCTCAAATACATTCAGGTATAAAAATCTGGATTTGATTGTTGAACTTCAATACTCATATGGTAATGACATTTTAAACATGACGCACCACTCTGGTGAAGACAGACAAGTACAAGCCAATAGCTTTGCTAGTGTATTAAATGCCTGGACACCTCAAAACCAGAATACGCCAATTGCCGCAATTCGCGATCAATCTGCTGGTTACGTAACCAATGTAGATACGCATTGGCTAGAAGATGGCTCGTTTATCCGTGGTAAGAATTTGTTGTTAGGCTACACCTTTAATTCGACAATTACCCAGAAACTTAAGTTGAGTAGACTAAGGGTTTATGGCTCAGTTCAAAACTTTTTCCTTGCAACGAAATATACAGGTAATGACCCTGAGGTAACCACTTATGGAAACGCTTTTGCTCAAGGACAAACATTTTTTGATTATCCTAAGCCAACAACATTTATGCTTGGTCTTAATATCGGGCTGTAATATTTTTAACTCATAAGAAATACGAAAATGAAAATTAATATAAAAAATATTGTTTTGTCATCGCTTCTTTTCGGGGCGGTTATGAGTAATTCGGGATGTAAGAAGTTTTTAAACGAGCAAGATCCCACCAATTTATCACCATCAAGTTTTTACACTTTGCCAGAACATGCTGAGGCGGGCATTGCTGCCGTTTACGCAGAATTGAGGTTTATTGGCGGAGGAGCCGGGATTTTTTCAAATAACTGGCAAATGTTTGATGCGCCAACAGGTATTCAAACTACAGAAACGGCACAAAACTCGGATTTGAATAACCTCTACTCATTGATATATGACGGTTCTAACCTTCATATCAATCAAAACTGGAATGGATTGTACAAAGTTATTGCGCAAACTAATTTAGTTTTAGATAAAGTGCCGGGAATAAACCCAATGGATGCAACACAGAAAAAGCGAATTTTAGGTGAAGCTGCTTTTGTTAGGGCATGGGCATATTTTTATCTGGTACGTTTGTGGGGAGATGTTCCATTGATTGTGAAACCAATTTCAAGTCCAAGCGACCCTAATTTTGCGCCAGCACGTACACCACAGGAGCAAGTTTATAAACAAATTGTAGATGATTTAATTTTGGCAGAAGCTGCCGGATTACCATTTATGGATGCAAGTGGACGTGTATCTACTGCTGCTGCAAAAACAGAACTTGCTAAAGTCTACTTAACAATGGCTGGTCAGCCGTTAAATAAAGGTGCTGAATATTATAGATTGGCTGCAACTAAAGCCAAAGAGGTAATTGATTATTCAATTGCTAATCCTACTGTTTTAGGTCTTTTCCCTAATTATGCTGCACTTCACGATGCTAAAAACGATAATAAGGTAGAGCATTTATTCGGGATTCAGTATAATGATGCTGCAGGCGCTGGCAATCCTCTTCAATCTTCTTATTTGCCATTGCACCAGCCATTGGTATCTAAGATTGATGGTATTGCCACATCAATCCCAACATCCGAATTTTTTAACTCTTATGATGCTACTGATATCAGAGTGAAAAATCGTGAAGGCTTTTTCTATACCGATTACTATACAGATGGTTTCAAATTGCCATTGGTAAATAGAGGTAAAGCTTATGTTTTTAAACATTTCGATGTTGTTGCAAACGGAACTTTAGGCGTAGAAGGAACAAGCAGAAGCGATTTAAATATTCCGCAAATTCGATATGCAGAAACCTTACTAATTTATGCTGAAGCACAAAACAGAGCAGATGGAACTGCTAATGCCGCAGCTTATGCAGCGGTTAATGCTATTCGTGCAAGGGCGGGTTTAACACCATTGGCAGGATTATCACAAACTGCTTTTGAAGAGGCGGTATGGACCGAGCGCTGGCATGAACTATGTTATGAAGGCATACTTTGGTTTGATATGCTTCGTTTACGCAAAGCTTATAACGAAACAACTAAAGGCTTTGATAATTTCGTGGGCCATGTTAACAAAAATGTTAATCAGGCATTGCAATCAAAAAATCTGTTGTTTCCAATACCAACTCCGGAAATTAAAAATAACCAGAAATTAACTCAAAATCCTGGGTATTAATAATATTGTTAGGTTAAGTTGATTAGTGAACGGGTGTCTTTAGAGGCATCCGTTTTTTGTTGCTATAAATTTATTCCATCATATCATTGAGGATTATTTTATATCTTTAACTATAGCCCTATTCATTTCAATTATGAAAAAAATACTACTACTTATTTTTATTTTCGGTATCACATTGGTTCATGCTCAAGAGAACCTGAATTTTGGAAAACAGAAAGAAATCATTTCTCCTCAAGCAAATGCTGATGGTACGTTCACTTTCAGACTCAAAGCTCCAAATGCCAGGAAGGTAGAAATTCAGGGCGATTTTTTAGTTGCTAAAGGAAATATGCCTGCAATAGAATTAATGAAATTAAGCGCAGACAGCATTTGGACATATACTTCATCCATTTTACCATCAGAACTTTACAGTTATAGTTTCATTGTTGATGGCTTGAAAATACGCGATCCGAATAATGTTTACCTTATACGTGATGTTTCATCGGTAGTAAATGTTTTTATAGCAGGAGATGGTAAAGCAGATTTATATTCGGTTAAGGATGTGCCCCATGGAACAGTCGCTAAACGTTGGTATGAATCTGCCGGACTTAAAACTACCCGCAGACTTACAGTTTACACGCCACCAGGTTATGAATCATCCAAAGGCAATTATCCGGTCTTATACTTATTACACGGAGTAGGGGGCGATGAAGAAGCCTGGATGCAACTTGGCAGGGCTTCACAAATTTTAGATAATCTGATTGCATCAGGCAAGGCAAAACCAATGATTATGGTGATGACTAATGGTCACACTAGCAATACTGCAGCTCCAGGAGAATCATCAAAAGGACTATATAAACCAATTATGATGACGCCTGATGTATTCAATGGTGATATGGAAAGTTATTTTAAGGAAGTAATAGATTTTACAGAAAAGAACTATCGTACAGGGAAAAGTCAGAATGAACGGGCCATTGCAGGATTATCTATGGGTGGATTTCATTCGCTTTGGATTTCTGCAAATTATCCTAAAACTTTTGGTTATGTTGGATTATTTTCTCCTGCAATTCTGCCACCAGCAAGTGCAAGCAGTCCTATTTATAAAGATTTGGAATCAAAGTTGGAAACTCAGAAGAAAAATGGTTATAAACTTTATTGGATAGCCATTGGTAAAACGGAT
Source organism: Pedobacter aquatilis (assembly GCF_032678425.1). Classification (GTDB taxonomy): domain Bacteria; phylum Bacteroidota; class Bacteroidia; order Sphingobacteriales; family Sphingobacteriaceae; genus Pedobacter; species Pedobacter aquatilis_B. The sequence goes on from NZ_JAVTSG010000002.1 coordinate 306,839, forward strand.
TTCTTATACAAGAATGTGAGCGACTACCGCAAAAAACTTGACGGGATGAATTTCAAATATGAGTATAAGGAAAGTGATGGCGGCCATACCTGGGCAAACTGGCGTGATTATTTATCTGCTTTTACACCAATGTTATTTAAGTAATACTAAAAAAGGCTTCTAAATGTAATCTGGAAGCCTTTTTTAGTATTAAAATTTTATTATACTGGTTGATTTATTTTTTCTAGCTCAGCGATAATTAATTGTTCTAAAGATGCCGAGGCTTTTATAAGTGGTAATCTTACTGTATCCCCACAAATATTTAAGTGTTTTAACGCAGCCTTAATTCCTGCCGGATTTCCTTCAGCGAATGCTAATCTAGTAAATTCTACTAGTGCCAAATGAGCAGGGCTTGCAGCTTTAAAATTACCTTCTAAGCATAGATTAACCATATCGGTAAAGGGTTTAGGTACTGCATTTGCAATTACAGAAATAATACCACTTGCGCCTAAAGCAATCATTGGTAAAGTAATCGGATCATCGCCAGAAATTAAAAGAAAATCCTCCGGTTTATCTCTCATAATCTGATTAAACTGATCAAAACTTCCAGATGCTTCTTTTGTTGCAATAATGTTTTTAAAATCGTGTGCTAACCTGCAAGTCGTTTCCGGACTCATATTGCTCATGGTACGTCCCGGAACGTTGTAAAGAATTAAATCTAATGGAGAGATTTCAGCTAAATGTTTATAGTGCTGATAAATGCCTTCTTGAGTTGGTTTGTTGTAATATGGGCTAACCGATAAAATTGCTGAATATCCGGTTGTATCGAACGATTTAATATTATCAGCAACGGCTAAAGTATTATTGCCACCAATTCCGGCAACTAGAGGTAACCTATTGTTATTAATTTCAGCAGTAAAGGCCCACACCTTCTTCTTTTCTTCCTTGGTCATTGTGGCTGTTTCGCCGGTTGTACCTAAGGAAACGAGGTAATCTACCCCTCCATCTACCAAATGATTAATCAGGTTTTTTAAACCATTATAATCAACTTGTCCATCTGTGTTAAAAGGTGTAACTAAAGCTACACCAGTACCCTGAAATTTGTTCATTATGATATTTATTGTTTTACTCAGCATAGGCAATTTTGCCTATGTGTTCTTTTATTTATAAATCCCCGTTTAGGATGTGTCTCATACTAATTAATATTTTAATATTAAAGTGCATTATTTTGCTAACATTCCAAGTAACTCCGCATCGCTGATAATTGGAACTTTTAATTTAGTTGCTTTTTCGAGCTTTGATGGTCCCATGTTATCGCCTGCGACTAAGTAATCGAGCTTGCCAGAAATACCACTTAAAATTTTTCCACCATTTGCTTCGATTAAATCCTTTAGTTCATCGCGGCTAAATTTTTCGAAAACGCCCGAAATTACGAATGTTTTTCCAATAAGTGTATCGCTGTCGAGCGTTATTACCTTTTCCTCAATTTCAAAGGCTAATCCGGCTAATTTTAATAATTCTATTTGCTTCAAATGCGCTGGATTTCCAAAATATTCAACAATGCTTTCAGCAATGCGCTGTCCGATTTCATCGATTGCAATTAATTCTTCGAGTGTAGCCGTTGATAATTTGTCGATATTTTTAACACCTGCAGCTAGTTTTTTGGCTACAGTTTCGCCGACATAACGAATACCTAAGCCAAATAACACTTTCTCGAAAGGCATTTCTTTTGATTTTTCAATGCCAGTTAACATATTTTCAATTGAGCGTTCACCAAATCTATCGAGCGATTTCAGCTGTTCTGCTTTTTCGTGTAAAGTATATAAATCGCTGATGTGCTTAACCAATCCATTCTTATAGAAAGTTTCGATGGTTTCATCACCTAAACCATCAATATTCATCGCTTTGCGAGATATAAAATGCTGAATTTTGCCAACAATCTGCGGCGGACAACCCTCATCATTAGGACAATAGTGTACCGCTTCACCTTCTTTTCTGATAAGTTCAGTTCCGCACTCCGGACAGTTATGCAGGTAATTAACTTTAGCTGAATTTGCCTTGCGTTTATCGAGATTAACTTTAATTATTTTAGGGATAATTTCGCCACCTTTTTCAACAAAAACCGTATCACCTTCATGCAAATCCAATCGCTCAATTTCGTTAGCATTATGCAGTGTTGCCCTTTTAACGGTTGTTCCAGCAAGTAGAACAGGTTTTAAATTTGCCACTGGTGTAACTGCACCCGTACGGCCAACCTGATAAGTAACTTTTTCGAGTATGGTTTCTACTTCAGCGGCTTTATATTTGTATGATATTGCCCAACGAGGCGATTTAGCCGTGAAGCCAAGTTCCTGTTGTTGGGCATAACTATTCACTTTTATTACAATTCCATCAATGTCATAACTAAGCTTAAATCGCTCATTTTCCCAATGGTGGATAAATGCCAGGACATCATGTATATTTTTAACTAATTTGTTGTGTTCGCAGACATGAAAACCCCAATCTTTCACAGCATTCAGGCTATCCCAGTGGTTTTTGAATTCATTTTTATCAGTATATAGGAAATAAATAAAACCATCTAACGGACGCTTAGCTACTTCCTTACTGTCCTGCATTTTTATAGTACCTGAAGCAAAATTTCTTGGATTGGCATATGGAATTTCTCCAAGTTCTTCGCGAGCAGCATTTAGCCTTAAGAAGGCAGCTTTATGCATAAATATTTCGCCTCTTATTTCGAAATGTTCAGGTGCACTATTTGTTTTAAGTTGATGTGGTATGGTATGGATGGTTTTTACATTATTGGTTACATCATCTCCTTTTGTTCCATCACCACGGGTAACAGCTCGCAAAAGCTTCCCATTTTCGTAAGTAAGACTGATGGATAAACCGTCAAATTTAAGTTCGCAAACATATTCGAAATTGTCGCCAATTGCCTTGCGAATGCGTTCATCAAAATCTCTTAAATCTTGTTCGTTGTAAGTATTTCCCAATGAAAGCATTGGGTACTTGTGCTGAACAGTTACAAAGTTTTTGGTAATGTCGCCACCTACACGCTGTGTTGGTGAATTTGGATCTGCAAAATCTGGATTTTCACCTTCCAAATCTGCCAGATGTTTTAGTTTTTTATCGAACTCAAAATCGCCAATTGTTGGCATCGCCAAAACATAATAATTGTAATTATGCTGGTTTAATTCGGCCACAAGGGCATCCATTTCTTCTTTTATTGCAAATAGCGACATGGAACAAAGATAAAAAAAGCTAGGATGCTTAAAAGTGTTTACTTACGTTAAGCGAGTTTTGGTTCAATCTCCGAGAAAATCTCCATAAAATCTTTTTCTAATACCTCCTTAAATAAACCCAATTGAAAAGTGAGTTGATTAAGTTGATGTTCGTTCAGTGTTTCGGGCCATAAGCGCATGCAAATCCTATTTAAAGCATAGCTGATGTTTTCTAACTTTTGATAGCTTAATAAATATTTGCTGCTGATAAATTGTTCCAGAAATTTAAAGAATACTGATGGGTTTTTTAGTTTGCAATGCTCCAGGAAATCGCTTAATGAATCTTTTTTAACCTCAATCAATTTATCATAAAAATGATTTACCTGAATTAAATTATGCTCGATAAGTAAATGATCTAATAATAATTCTAAACCAATGTGCGCTAAAAAGGATGGGCGGACAACTGAGTTTTCTAAAACTGGCAGAATCAAGTGTTTTAGTTCTGTAGTTTTTTCAAGAAAAAAAGGAGAGGAATGGAAGTGTAAATCTACAGCCAGATGTCGTTTCCATCCTTTTAGTAAATTTTCTTCATCGGGATTTCCTGAAAATAAAAACTCATTTTTTTGAGGATACAAGTTGGCTTCCTTCGATGCATTTTTGATTAAATCGGGCAAAACTGTTCCCATTACAATATTTGCATCAGCGGTATCTCGGTCAAAATAAAAATGAGAAAGGAAATTCATTTCGTAAATATAGTTTTTAAAATTACCTGTTTCGTTATATAACGTTATGTTAGCAGGAATATAACATTGCGTTTATAATAATATTTTAGCTTTTCATTGGTTTCGGCTTTAACATCAAAAACCTATCTTTGCGCAATTTAATTTTATACCATGACAAATTTTGTAGAAGAGTTACGTTGGAGAGGCATGTTGCACGATATTATGCCGAATACTGAAGAAAAGTTAAATGAGGGCATGACTTCAGGTTATATCGGTTTCGACCCGACCGCTGATTCCTTACATGTGGGCCACCTTACGCAGATTATGACCCTTATTCATTTTCAGAATGCGGGCCATAAACCTTTTGCATTGGTTGGTGGCGCTACTGGTATGGTTGGAGATCCTTCAGGGAAATCTGACGAAAGAAATTTGCAAACTCCTGAAATGGTTGAACATAACTTAGCAGGGATGAAACGTCAGTTATCTAAGTTTTTGAAGTTTGAAGATGCTGGTAATGGAGCCGTAATGGTTAACAATGCAGATTGGTTTAAAAATATGAATTTTTTAGACTTTATCCGTGATGTTGGTAAGCACATCACCGTTAACTATATGATGGCAAAAGATAGCGTTAAGAAACGTTTAGAAGGTGATACGGGTATGTCATTTACTGAATTTTGTTACCAATTGGTTCAGGGATTTGACTTTTACTATTTATGGAAAAACCATAATTGTATTGTTCAAATGGGCGGTTCAGACCAATGGGGTAATATTGTTACCGGAACTGAGCTTATCAGAAGAAAAGACCAGGGAACCGCTTATGCAATTACCACGCAATTAATAAAAAAAGCTGATGGTACAAAGTTTGGCAAAACTGAAAGCGGCGCCATTTGGTTAGACGCAGAAAAAACTTCGCCATATAAATTTTACCAGTTTTGGTTAAATGCATCAGATGATGATGTGAAAAAATGGATAAGGATTTTTACATTAAAAACGCAGAGCGAAATTGAAGCATTAGAGATTGAGCATGATACTGCTCCGCATTTAAGGGTGCTGCAAAAAGCATTAGCTGAAGATATTACCATTAAAACACATTCTGCTGAAGCACTTGAAACGGCTATTAAAACATCTGAGTTTTTATTCGGAAATGGTTCTTTGGAGTTTTTGAAAAGCTTATCCGAAAATCAAGTTTTAGAAATGTTTGAAGGTATCCCGCAGTTTGCAATTTCAAAATCAGAATTAGCAAATGGCATTGATGCAGCAACATTATTGGCAGAAAAAACTGCTGTTTTCCCATCAAAAGGAGAGACTAAAAAATTAATTCAAGGTGGTGGCGCTTCAGTTAATAAAGAAAAAATTACTGACGTGAATCATTTATTTAATGCAGAAAATTTAATAAATGATAAATTCATTGTAATTCAAAAAGGAAAGAAAAATTATTTCCTTCTAATTGCTGAATAGATTATAAATATTTTAAAATGATAGAATCCCAAACTCAGACTTTGGGATTTTTTTTTGAATGATTTTTAAAATCGGACAAATTGTGTATATTTGTGTGTAATTGTCTGTTATGAAAAGGAAATCTGAAGATATTTCAAAAGTTGAGGAACCACTTGTTGCCTATGGTGTGCAAAGTTATACCCCTATGGTTGCGATGATGGGGAATCAATATGCGAATCCAACTGATTATGATTTACTACAATTGGCAAGAAAGGGGATTTCGAAAAAATCTTTATTGGCACTAGCTAAACAAATTTCTTTAACAATAGAAGAAATAGCTGCGATATTACACATCTCAGAGCGCACCTTACAAAGATATACGCCCACAACTTTGGTTAAAACAGAATATGCAGATAGGGCAATTGAACTAGCCTTGCTATATGAACGTGGCATTGAAGTTTTGGGCAGTGAAAAAGCTTTCACTACTTGGATTAAGGCTCCAAATGTTGCATTGGGTGGCGAAATTCCTTTTGATTTGTTAGATACCAGAATTGGTTTTACAATGGTTCAAAACATTCTAGGTAGAATAGAATATGGGGTTTTCAGCTAATGCGTCTATATAGAATTTCAAACTGTAATTATGCAAATGATTACAGCGGTACGGGTGCTAAATTATTTGGCGGTCGTTGGAATTCAGTTGGTGTTCCTCTTCATTATATGGCATCGAACAGGGCGCTAGCTGCTTTAGAAGTTTTAGCGAATAAAAATACGCTAGTTAATTCTAAGAATTTATGCTTAACCGTATTTGAAATTACTGAAAATCTTATCAGAAACTTGGATATAAATAATTTACCGAAAAACTGGAAAGATTACCCAGCGATACCACAGTTGGCAAAAATAGGTGATGAGTTTGCCAGGCAACGTGAGTTTTTGTTGCTTAGAGTTCCATCAGCTTTAATTCAAGATGAATTTAATTATTTAATGAATGTAAATCATCCCTTAGCTAATACCATTAAAGTTATAGAAGTAAAGCCATTTATGTTTGATGAGCGATTAATCTGATTATTGTACCAATAAATTACAGCCTCTAATATCTGCATTATCAAACCGGCCTAAAACTTCAAAACTACCATTTGGATTTATTCTTCCTAAATCTTGTGTGGCAATAAAGGAGCAAGAGTTTACATTAGCTAAATCGATAACATTAATTCCTCCGGTTTTACCGTTTGCAATTAATGATAACGGATCGTTTGTATCTCTAATTAAAACTTTCATCCAACCAGGGCAATTAAAAATGCCATCACCTAAAGAGTAAGCTTGAGAAAGGAGTTCGGTCATGCCGTATTCGCTATGAATTGATTTTATTCCAAAACCATTAGTAAGTTGTTCATGCAATTCCTCTCTAACCATCTCTTTGCGTTTTCCTTTCATCCCACCTGTTTCCATAATAATAAGTTCGGGAAAATCAATCTCAAATTTTTCTATAAAATCAAGCAGGGCATAAGTAACGCCGATTAGAATGGTCTTTTGTTTTTTTGATTTGAGTTCGACGAGCGTTGCAAAAAGTTCATCGTGGTTATATAAAAAATATCCACTTTGTGGGTGACTACTTTTCTCAATCAAATCATTAACCATATAAATTAATGATGAGCCTGAACGTTGTTGATAGGTAGGAAGCAAAGCTAAGAAGCAATAATCTTCAATATTTCCGTAGAACTGATTAAAAGCCTGAAGGTAGCTTTGTTCGTATAAGCTTACATCTGTAACATGATGACTGCTTTGGCTCATTCCAGTTGTGCCGGAACTGCTGAAAGTAACTTGAACCGGATTTTTGCTGCTTAAAATAGTATGCGTTTTAAAAAAACTGATTGGCAAAAAAGGAATGTCTTCAATACGTTTAACCTGTTTAACATCAACACGCAGATTTTGAATATAATCGCGGTAAATAGCACACTTTTCAGATTGTAATTGGAAGATGTTTAATGCAACAGCACTAAAATTCTCATTTTCTTTTACAGAAAATATTTTTTCAGCATTTAAAATCACAAGTGCAAAAATACTAAGCTTTATGCTATTTTTTCGTCAGTTTTTTTAATCAACATCGCTTTGCGGAAATGGTAACCACAAAGGCCGCTAATTCCTGCAACCAAACCACTAACTAATCCGGTAACAAGCAATAGAATCCACCAGATTTTGATGCCAATCATAACTGCTACACGACTTGCCAAAATGTTGTCATTAGGCAAACTTTTAAAAAGTGAATAACCAATCCACAGTAAAAATATAGCCAGAAAAGATTGCCAGAAGGCAATTTTACCGGTTTTGCCAATAATGCCGCATGTTGCAAAAGAGATTACTATGATAACCCACCAAGGTGCAACCATTTGAAGAAAAAAACAGATAATTAATATAACCAGAAAAACCATTTTGTATTATTTAGATATTTTTAATCGAGAAATTATTTTGCCAGATTTATCATCTGCGCTTTGCATATAAAATAAATCGAACAGTTCACCTTTTGCCCATTTATCAACCATGTTATCGTAAAACTTGCTACCCGGATTACCAGATTGACCACCAGGATAAACGCCATGACCTTTAGGTGTTTTGCCTAACTCAATAACCATTCTCCAAGAAGGTCCATTTGCCTCGCTCATTGCGTTTATAGTACTTTTGGCACCGCCAATAAGTAAAACCTTTGAGCCAAATCCAGGTATTTTAGCCAAATGTGGAACATTTGTTTGCTTAACATTTGCCCAATTCCAATCCTTGTTAATTGGGCCAAATCTGCGCTCTAAACTATCGCAACTATATTTGAAAGCTTCATTAACCAAATCGGCAAGTGTTTCTTTTTGAGGAGTTTTAGTATTGTCGAACCATTTTGCATCAGGTTGCTTCAAAATCATTTCAATGGTTCTATCTCTTGATGGATAACGCATCGGAATGCCATTGATATTAAATTCATCATCCCAAATATTAAAAGATAGACGCTTGGTCCATATCTCAAAAACACTTGCGCCAATTTCTTTCGCATCATAGCGTTTATTCCATTTATTTACATAATTAAATGCCTCTTTCTGTGTTGCATTAAGTTGCTCATTATTTACCAATGGAAGTAGAACAGGTAAAAGGTTTTGAGCCATGATGCTATAATTATCCGTTTGCATTAACCTAATGCTATCCGCAGTAGCTTTATTCATTGCTGTCAACCTATCGTTAATTCTTTTGCCACGTTCGTAAGGCGCAAATTCCCAATTAATGTAATAAGGGTAACTTGGGTCAGTTGATGACTGATTCGCCGAACTTACAAAACCGCGAGGTGGATTTTTTACCGTTGGATTTTGTGCTGATGGAATCCAGCCTTGCCAATCGTAAGCAGGGTTAGTTCCATCTAAAATAAATTTCCCTTGATTTTTCCATTTTAAAGGAAATTTTCCATTTGGAGTAATTGCAATATCATTATCTACACTAGCGAAAACAAAATTTTGTGCAGGTGCGGTGTAAAAAGTAAGTGCTTTACGATAGTCGTTATAATTTTTTCCTCTGTTTAAATAGTAAAAGGTCATTAATTCATTTGATTCTTCGTGCGCAATCCATCTTAAAGCGTCGCCAACAGGAACATTATTCGCTTTTGAATATTGTGGTTTTTGGAAATAAACCACAGGGCCGTGGTGCGTGTAATAAACAGTATCTATTTCATCTGCGCCGCCACGAATTTTTATCGTTTCCAACCGGGTTTTGGTATTTTTCCAGCTGTTATTATACCAATATTGTTTATGCGAATCATCTTTAAATTTAATCTGATAGAAATCCAAAACATCAGCAGCAACATTAGTAACACCCCAGGCAATTTTTTGATTAAAACCGATGATAACACCGGGGGCCCCAGGTAAAGAAACGCCATACGTATTTACGCCTGGTGCATGAAGCTGAATTTGATACCAAATTGAAGGTAAGCTTAAGTCTAAATGCGGGTCATTAGCTAAAATAGGGAAACCCGATGCCGTTTTATTACCAGATAATGCCCAGTTATTGCTTCCAATACCTTCAATTTTCTCATTCGTTTTAACATCTCCAGTTACTGCTTTTGTAAAAGATTCAGGCGTTTTTGGGATATTTAAAGGTTTAAAGTCCCATTTTGTACCTACCGGGATAATTGGGTCTTCGCGAAACGGATAATCCGGAAAAAGATCTTTGGTTACATCTGTGCCAAATTTCTTTAAGATGTTGGTCATGTAAAATTCATCAGAACCCATGGCTAAAACTGCCGACATCTGTTTTAAAAGCAATGCACATTTAACAGGCGACCAATTTTCTGGTTTAAAATCTAATATTTTATATTCAATTGGGTAGTTTGCATGCGATAAGGTTTTGATGTATGCATTAATTCCATCAGTATAAGCTAAAATCATTTCTTTAGCTTTAGGATCGGCCATCATTCCTTTCAAAGAATTTTCTGCGCCATAAACCATACCCATTCTTCTTTGATAACGATCTACTTCGATTGCTTTTTCGCCTACTACTTCACTTATTCTGCCAGCTGCAAATCTGGTTTGAAAATCCATTTGCCAAAGGCGGTGCATTGCGGTTACATAACCTTGCGCCAGATATAGATCATGGTCGTTTTTGGCGAAAATATGCGGTATCATTCTATCATCAAAAACAATCTCGATTTCATCAATAGCACCTTTTATTTTGGCTTTATGATTAAACATAAAATGATTGTTCTCTGCATTTTGCCAAAAACCCATAAAAGGATTTAGGAATTTGAGAATAGGTGGTGTACTTCCAATTTTTGTATTAAATAAAAAAGCTAGTGCTATAGGTATGATGATGCAAAAAAGCGCTTTTAGTTTATTCATAATGGTTAGCTGACTTAGATATATAAGTTTGATAGAGCGATGTAACTGCAAATTACAACAATCTGAATGTGAAACAAAATTATAAATTTTATTAAAAAATTATTATGCTAACATAATTTGTTTAATTCGAAAAAAGCATTTAAGTTTATATCAACTAAAGAACAACTAACCAAATAGTAATCATTTTATGAGCAAACTCTCTACGCAAATCTTGTATGTGTTTATGCTTGTGTGCGCAACTCATTTTGCAGCCCTGGCCCAAAACGTAACGGTAAGTGGAACCGTTAAAGATAAACAAACAAAAGAACCATTAATAGGTGTAACCGTAATTGTGAAAGGACAATCAGGTGGTGCGGCCACTGGTTCGGATGGTAGTTTTAGTTTTACGACAGCAGCAAAGGCGCCATTTACTTTAGTTGCGAGTTATATTGGCTACGGCACAGTAGAACAACAAGTTACAGGCGTTACTACAGGAATAAATTTTGAAATGGATGGAGGTACTGTTTTAGGTGGTGATGTTGTAATTTCGGCATCCAGAACACCTGAGCGTATTTTAGAATCGCCAGTATCAATAGAAAGAATGAGTGCCGCATCGATTCGTGAAATTGCTGCACCATCGTTTTACGATGCCCTGAACAACATGAAAGGTGTTGAAAGTAGCATGCAAAGTTTAACCTTTAAATCTATCAACACGCGTGGTTTCAACTCAAATGGTAATACCCGTTTTAATCAATACATTGATGGAATGGATAACCAAGCGCCTGGTTTAAACTTCTCTGTAGGTAATATTGTTGGTATTACTGAATTAGATATTGATAACGTAGAGCTTTTGCCTGGAGCGTCATCAGCATTATATGGCGCTGGAGGTATTAACGGTACTTTGTTAATGACTTCTAAAGATCCATTTAAATATCAAGGTGCGAGTTTTCAGTATAAAACTGGAGTAAACCATGTTAATGATAATAATAGCACCGTTCAGCCATTTAATCAATTGGATGTACGTATGGCTAAATCATGGAACAACAAGTTCGGTGTAAAAGCTGCGTTTTCGTTCTTACAAGCTAAAGATTGGTTTGGTAATAATTATTCAAACTTTGATAGAAATTCGAGAACTGCCAAATCTGGCGATAGAAACAGCGATACTAACTACGATGGTATAAATGTTTATGGCGATGAAGTTAGCCAAAATATGAGAAATGTTGCCTTGAGTGTACAAAATGCAACAATAGCTGGTATTAATGCTGGTTCGGGTGGCGCTTTACCAAATATTAAGGCTGCAATGGATGGCGCTTTTGGTGCAGCAATTCCTAATGCTGTGCAGCAAGCAGGATTTTTAGCGGGATTACCAGCTGCATTGCGTCCGGCGGTTCAAAATTATTTTCCATTTTATGTAGGTTTGAAAGCAAACTTAATTCCTGATCAAAATGTATCAAGAACAGGTTACAACGAAGAAAATTTAGTGGATTATGATACTAAATCTTTAAAGGCATCTGGTGCGATTTATTACAACATCACCAATACAGTTCAGGCGGTTGCGCAGGCAAATTGGGGTACAGGAACGTCGGTTTACACAGGTTCAGATCGTTACTCTTTACGCAACTTTAATATTGGTCAATATAAGTTAGAAGTTAAGGGACAGGATTTTTATATTAAAGGATACACTACTCAAGAACGTTCGGGCGATTCTTATATTTCATCAATTCTAGGTAGTTATATTAATGAGGTTTCAAAACCATCAACAACTTGGTTTCCTCAGTACATTGGTAATTATGTTGGCGCAAGAGCAGGCGGACAAACGGATGCTGCGGCGCATGCCTTTGCAAGAGGTGTTGCAAATCAAGGTCGTTTTGAGCCTGGTTCGCCACAATTTGCAACCGCAATGAATACCATTATGAATACAACGATTAGCGCAACTTCAATCAATTCGGCTAATCCATCTCAAAGTATTTATGGTGCAAAATTCGATGATAAAACAAACCTTTATCATTATGAAGGTATGTACAATTTTACCAATGCATTTAATAATGTTGTTGAATTTCAAGTTGGTGCTTCATATCGTCTTTACGATTTAAATTCAGCAGGAACAATTTTTAATGATTTAAACGAATCGATTGATATTAGTGAGTATGGCGCATTTGCTCAGATTGGTAAAAAACTTTTCAACGATAAGGTGAAGTTTACTTTTGCTGGCAGATATGATAAGAGTATGAACTTTGAAGGTCGTTTCACACCACGTATTACAGGGGTTTTCACCGTTGCGAAAAATAATAACATCAGGGCATCTTATCAAACGGGTTACCGTAACCCAACTACTCAAAATCAATACATTGATTTATCAGTAGGTGGTGGTTCTCAAAGATTAATTGGTGGTTTACCAGAAATTATGTTTGGTAAATACAATCTTAACGGAAACAAAGCATTTACTGATGTGAGTTACAGAGCATTCTTAGCTTCAGCTGCAACTGGAACTCCAAACCCTGCTTTACTGCAACAGTATACTTTTGATGCTGGTGGCGTTCGTCCTGAAAGTGTTCAATCATTTGAATTAGGTTACAAAGGTTTAATTACCTCAAACCTTTTAATTGATGCTTACGGATATTATAACACTTACAAAGATTTCATCACTGCGGTAGATGTTTATCAAAATGTGGGTACATTAGCTAGCCCTACTTTTGTAAAATTCGGTGTTCCGGTTAATGCACAAGGCGAAGTAAATTCTTACGGTGCCGCTTTAGGATTAGATTACTTAATGAACAAATGGACAGTAAGTGGTAACGTCTCTTACAATCAAATCGGCGACCTTCCGGTTAATTATATTAACGATTTCAACACACCAAAAGTTCGTTTTAATTTAGGTTTAGGGAATAAAGAAATCATCAAAAACTTTGGTTTCAACGTTTCATATCGTTGGCAAGATAGATTCTACTGGAATTCATCATTTGCATCAGGAGAAGTACCTGCTTACAGCACGCTAGATGCTCAGGTTAGCTTAAAAATTCCATCAGTAAATTCTGCAATTAAATTAGGAGGCTCAAATATTATGAACAAGTATTACATTACTTCTTATGGTAACCCAGCTGCTGGAGCGATTTATTATTTAGCATTTTCATTTAATCCATAGTTCAGAATTAAATCGAAATAATTTTACCAGCCTGCATAGTTTTAAACTTTGCAGGCTTTTTTATGCACAATTAAGTTTCCTTTTACAAAATATTTGTATTATAGTACTTTCTTAAACGTATTCTGGTTTAAGAAACTTTAATTTAATTTTTTGAACAATTAAGGATGGAAGAAACAAACGACAAGCAAAACGAGGTTAACGATTTGATTGAAAAAGAACAAGAAATTCAACATTTAAACAATCCAGTTGATATTTCGGTAAAGCCAATTGTTAAGCAATATTTAGGAGAAGTTAAAAGAGTTAAAAAAGAAGGCAATCGTTTCTATTTTTCTGATGGTGATGCAAGGGTAGAAATTAGAGTGGTTAGCGATGAAATTATCCGTGTTCGCCTTGCGCCACATGGTGTGTTTCTAGATGATTTTTCTTACGCTGTTCCTGAGGTTGATCAAAAAGTTTCTGTATTTAAAATGCAGGAGCATGATGAACATTACACCGTTTCTACAAGTGTTGTAACCTGTAAAATTGAAAAGAAAAACTTCCACATTTCCTTCTCGGATAATATTACCAATACAGTAATGGTTGATGAAGCCAATTCAATGCATTGGGAAGAAAATGTTGATTTTGGTGGATATTATATTTATGCAACTAAAAAATGCCATCCAGAGGAGAACTTCTTTGGTTTAGGCGATAAATCAGGTAATTTCAATTTAAGAGGTAGAAGATTTGAAAACTGGAATACTGATGCCTATTCATTTGGCTGGAATCAAGACCCTTTATATCGTACCATTCCGTTTTATATAGGCTTGCACAACCAGGCGGCCTATGGTATTTTCTTCGATAATACTTTTAAATCTTATTTCGATTTTGGTGGAGAAGACGTAAATAAAACCAGTTTCTGGGCTGACGGTGGCGAATTGCAGTATTACTACATTCATGGTCCACATATGATGGATGTTGTAAAACGTTATGCAACTTTAACGGGAACACACCCAATGCCTCCTAAATGGACTTTAGGTTATCAGCAGTGCCGTTGGAGTTACTACCCTGAAACCAAAGTTAAAGAAATTGCAAAACAATTTAGAGAACGTAAAATCCCTTGCGATGCGATTTATCTTGATATTGATTACATGGATGGTTATCGCTGTTTTACATGGAATAAAAAATATTTTCCTGACCCGAGGAGAATGATTAAAGAGCTTTCTGATGATGGTTTTAAAACTGTTGTAATGATTGACCCTGGAATTAAGGTTGATGATGATTATTGGGTTTTCAAAGAAGGGAAAGAAAAACGATTTTTCTGTCGCAGAAGCGATGACTATTATATGGAAGGGCATGTTTGGCCTGGAAGATGCCAATTTCCTGATTTTACAAACCCAAAAGTGAGAAGTTGGTGGGGTAATTTGTACAAGGAAATGGTTGATATGGGTGTTGCCGGTTTCTGGAATGATATGAACGAGCCTGCCGTTTTTGGCTCGGGAACGTTCCCTAATGATGTTCGTCATAATTACGACGGATATCGTGGTTCGCACCGTAAAGCACACAACGTTTACGGAATGCAAATGGTGCGCTCAACATACGAAGGTTTGAAAAAACTGATGCGTAATAAACGTCCATTTACCATTACTAGAGCGGGTTATTCGGGTATGCAGCGTTATGCCAGTGTTTGGACTGGTGATAATATTGCAACCTGGGAACACTTAAAAATTGGAAATATACAATGCCAGCGTTTATCAGTTTCTGGTGTGCCTTTTTGCGGAACCGATATTGGTGGTTTTAGTGGTGAACCTGACGGAGAATTATTCACAAGATGGATTCAGCTTGGTACATTTTCGCCATTTATGAGAGCACACTCTGCCGGTGATACTGCTGAACGTGAACCTTGGAGTTTCGGAGAGTTTTTTGAAGACATCAACCGTAAATTTATTGAATTAAGATATCGCTTAATGCCTTACTTATATTCGGTTTTTTGGGAACATCACCGTTATGGTTTTCCAATTTTAAGGCCTCTTGTAATGCTTGAGCAAGAAAATATCAGTAATCATTTCCGTCAAGATGAGTTTTGCTATGGCGATAAATTATTAATTTGTCCGGTTTTAGAGCAAGGTGCAATCTCAAGAAAAGTTTATCTTCCAAAAGGAAAATGGTACAACTTCTGGACTAACGAAATTCTGGACGGAGAAAGTGAGCATCTTATTGAAGCAAAAATTGATAGTATGCCAATGTTTGTACGTGCGGGTTCAGTTATTCCTGAATATCCTGTTATGCAATACGTTGATGAAAAGGCAATTACGGAAGTTGTTTTAAATATCTACAACAGTGATTATGAGGTGAATTCGTATATGTATGAAGACCATGGCGATACTTTTGCCTTCGAGCAAGATATTTATCTGGAGAAAAAATTCACCGTTAAAGCTGATAATCATCTTTTAAAAGTAAACCAACGAATAGAAGGTTTGTATACGCCTAATTACGAGTTTTACGCTTGCAATGTTATGGGTGTAAATTTCCAGGTGAAAAAGATTATTGTTGATAATAAGGAGGTGAATGATTTTTATACCGATGATAAAAATGTCCTTCACTTTAAATGCCTTAAAACTTTCTCAGAAATACAGATTTTAAGCCTGTAAACATTTTTCAAACCCCGAAACTTTAAACCAGTTTCGGGGTTATATTTATCTAACCGAAAACAACTCAATGTCAGCAGCAAAAAAAGAAACTGTAAAAAAATCAGCCCCAGCCAAAGTAGATTTCAATCAAAGCGTTTGGTTCCATAGTTTGTTTACAGATTATGATGTTGATTTGTTTTTGATGGGTAAGCACTTTCGTTTGTACGAAAAAATGGGTTCGCATTTAGCAACCTTAAATAATACAAATGGAACATACTTTGCAGTTTGGGCGCCTAATGCAATTAAGGTTGGTGTAGTTGGTAACTTTAATGATTGGGATAGAGGCGCACATCTGTTAAATAAAAGGTGGGACAAATCAGGAATATGGGAGGGTTTTATTCCAAATATTGGCAAGGGCGAAGTTTATAAATATTTTGTAAAAGGTTTTGATGAATCTGAACATCTAAAGGGCGACCCTTATGCAACTAAGTGGGAGCATCCACCACAAACAGCGAGTGTAATTTGGGATACCGATTACAAATGGAAAGATAAAGCTTGGTTAAAGAAAAGACCAAAGTTAAATGCTTTAAATCAGCCAATTTCTGTTTACGAATTACACTTAGGTTCTTGGCAGCGTGACCCAAATGAACCTGAACGTGTTTTAAATGCCCGTGAAGTTGCATCGGCATTGATTCCTTATGTTACAGAAATGGGCTTTACGCATGTAGAACTCATGCCTGTAATGGAGTTTCCATTTTTTCCAAGTTGGGGATATCAAATAACCGGATACTTTGGCGCAAGTTCGAGGTACGGTAGTCCACAGGATTTAATGTACTTAATTGAAGAGTTACACAAAGCGAATATTGCTGTAATTTTAGATTGGGTACCATCACATTTTCCTGGTGATAGACATGGTTTGTACGAATTTGATGGTACGCACTTATACGAACATGCAGATATGCGTAAAGGATTTCATCCTGATTGGAAATCGTATATATTCAATTACGATAGAAATGAGGTCCGTTCTTTTTTAATCAGCAATGCTTTATTTTGGCTGGATAAATACCATGCCGACGGATTGCGGGTAGATGCGGTGGCTTCTATGCTTTATTATAATTTCTCTCGTGAGGATGGAGATGCTGCAACCAATGAATATGGTGGAAGTGAAAACTTAGGTGCAATACAGTTTTTAAAGGATTTGAATGTTGCTGTTTATGGCAATTTTGAAGGTGTACAAACCATCGCCGAAGAAAGCAGCACTTATCCTGGCGTAACACACCCGGTTCATGACGGTGGACTTGGCTTTGGTATGAAATGGATGATGGGTTGGATGAATGATACGCTTAAGTACTTTAAAGTAGATACTTTAGGCAGAAAACATCACCACAATCAACTTAGTTTTAGTATGACTTATGCTTTCACAGAGAATTTTATGTTGCCGTTTTCGCACGATGAAGTTGTACATGGAAAATCGCCAATGCTTTATAAAATGCCGGGTGATGAATGGCAAAAGTTTGCAAACTTAAGAGCGCTTTATGGTTACATGTTTACCCATCCGGGTGCAAAATTGCTTTTTATGGGCAATGAATTTGGAGATACCAGCGAGTGGAATTTTACTGAATCTTTGAATTGGCATCTGCTTCAATATCCGCCACATAAAGGCATGCAGGAAACTGTAAAAGCATTAAACTTTCTGTTGAGAAATGAGCCCGCACTTTATCATTTTAACTTTAGTTATGAAGGTTTTGAAT
The DNA here is from genome assembly GCF_032678425.1 of Pedobacter aquatilis. Classification (GTDB taxonomy): domain Bacteria; phylum Bacteroidota; class Bacteroidia; order Sphingobacteriales; family Sphingobacteriaceae; genus Pedobacter; species Pedobacter aquatilis_B. The sequence continues at coordinate 324,535 of NZ_JAVTSG010000002.1, forward strand.
GGATAGATGCAGATAACGGAAACGAATCGGTGTTTGTATTTATGCGGAAAGGACCAAAGGCTAAGGATACGTTAATTGTAGCTTTAAATTTTACACCAGTGGTTAGAGAACATTATAGAATTGGAGTTCCGTTTAAAACCAAATGGAAGGAAATTTTTAATACTGATGATATTATTTATTATGGTTCTGGAATAAATAACAAAGGAAATATTGTGCCTGAACCAGTAGCATATAACAATAAAGAATTTTCGATTGATATCACTTTGCCGCCACTGGCCGTAACGATTTTCAAAAGTATTTAAGGTTATTTGTAAAAAGAAAAAGCCTTCCGTTGCCGGAAAGCTTTTCTTTTCTTCGGAGTGGAAGCATCCGAAAGGCACAAATATACAGCGAAAATGTTTATAATGCTAATTATTTGTTGTCGAATTCTGTAACGCATTCATTTACAGCTTTAATTTTATTTCTCTTGTAAAGATTTCTGATCAATTAATTTAAAATAAGAAGTTGATTTAATTCGTAGAAACCATTACTCCGTTGGGTTGTTTCTTTTATCTGGTGAAACTGAACAATTGCAAAAAATGAGTGTTGATGATTTAATTGCCACTAATTTATGCAAATGCCAATCAAAAATAATTCATTTGAAAACACTGGACCTGTATTAAAAGTATGGCGGGCTCAAGATGAAATTTGCTTTGGTAAATTGAAATCCGGCGATTGCGAAACCTTTAAAAACCTATATAGGCTTTACGCTTCTGCACTTTACGGAGCAATTATTCGCGATGTAAAGAATGAAAAATTGAGTAATGAGCTTTTAGAAGCTACATTTACTTATGCCTGGCATAATATTTCAGCATTCGATGAATCTAAATCAAAGATTTTTATCTGGCTTTTAAAAACCAGCAAAGATTTATCCAATAAAAATTTTTAAGCGCTTTGCGTTAAATTATTAGCCTGATTGGCTTGCGTAGATAATACTTCTGTTATCTTCTGATACAAAAGTTCTTCATCAATTGGTTTATTCATGTATTCGTTTGCACCAATATTAAATATGCGTTCCTTTGTTTGACTGGTTACATCAGCAGTAACAACAATAATTGGTTTTCCACTATTATTCGGGCCAGTTAAGCCACTCCTAATGGCAGTCATTGCTTCGTAACCATCCATTACAGGCATCTGCAAATCCATTAAAATCAAGTCAACGCTATTGTCGGTTTTTAATAATTCCAATGCTTGCGACCCATCATCGGCTAAACTTACCCTGGTATTTTTCCAATCTTCTAAAATCATTTGAACAATCATTTGATTCATCGGATTATCTTCCACGACTAAAATGTGTTTTCCTAGTAAATCATGGTCTTCGGTTGGGTAGATATTCACAGTTTTAGCAACCACTCTTTGTACCGGATATTGAATTACAATTTCGCAGTTTGTGCCAATGCCAACATTACTATCGATATTAATAGAACCTCGATGTAGGTCTATAAGTGCCTTTGCTATCGTTAAACCAATTCCAAAGCCACCATATTTTCTTTTGTTATCAATATTTGTTTGTGCAAATAATTCGAAAATTTTATCTAATTTTTCTTTCGGAATACCGATGCCTGTATCGCTAATGGTAATGCTTAAGGTTAAAATATTATCCTTGATTTCAGATTTGGATTTTAAAGTTACCTCGCCCTTAGAAGTGAATTTAATAGCGTTACCCAAAACATTATGTATAATTTGCTCTAGCCTTCCAGAATCGCCAAGCAAAATTGTATTATTATCTAATGTTGATTCGAAGCTAAAATCCAAACCTTTTTCATTTGATTGCCTTTGGGCACCGATGGCTAATTTTTCTAATATCTCATGTGCGCTAAAGTCGTTCTTGTTAAGTTGCAATAAACCTTTTTCAACTTGAGAGAAATCAAGAATATCATTAACTGAAGAAATTAAATCATTAGAAGCAAACCTTATTTTTTCGCAATTTAATTTGAATTTATCATCGTTGGTTTCTTTCTCCATAATTGCTGCTAATCCAAGAATTGCATTTAACGGCGTTCTTAACTCGTGGCTCATATTGGAAAGAAAATACGATTTAATATCATTCATTTCTTCTGATTTTTGAAGGGCAATATTTTGAAGTTCTTCTTTTTTACTTCTAAGTATCCCGATCCGGTTTGCCATACTCAGAGAAAGTGCAATGATTTCTAAACCAATTCCTGGTTTGGTGATATTATCTGTAGAAAAGTGTTCGGGAAATACACCAAAATTCATTAGTATAGCCATAATGATGCTTAGTGCCAAAATGGAAATCCCGATGGTATAAAATAAATCGATGGATTTTTTCTTAACTATAATGACTGTTATCGCTGAAAAAATTAGCATTAAGCCAAACAGCGTTAAAATGTTAATAATCGGATAGGCATATTTTAGAAATGAAGGAATAAATATAATTAAGATCAGAACTGAACCTAAAGCGATATACAAAGGTTTAAATAACTTATGTATGCGCTGGTTTTTTTGCTTAATTTCCAGTATGATTTCACTATATTTTCCAAAGAAGAAACAGCTTAAAATGGCACTTATGATGACCATATGCAAACTGAGCCAAGAATTACCTTTGCCAAGGTATTGATGATAAAAGCCATCTAAAGCAAACTGACATAGCCCCATAAAAACCACATATAAGGTATAGTAAAGGAACGATATATCTTTTAGCGCAAAATAAAAGAAGAAATAAGTGATGGAAATAACAACCAAAATGCCATAAAAAATACCCATAACCAATTGGTCTTTATAGGTGTATTCAAGCATTTTCTGCTGACTTAATAATTTTAGGGGCAAAGAATTTTTCTCACCATCGTTTTTCAATTCGATAAACGCACTTTTTGTTTCACCAGGTTCTATTTCAATTTTAAAAATCGTTTTTCTGTTGGCTATACTCCTTTCGCTAAAATCTAAATTATCGCCACTTCTTTGCGTTTGTATTTTCGAGTCGGTGCCAGTTATGTAAAGATTTACATTATTAGTTACGGGCTCGGCGGTTTGCAGGTAATATAATGCTGGTACATCCAAACTATTCTTAATTTGAAACTTAACCCAATAATTATCATCTGTAAAACCCAGGTTTCCAAGTCGGCCACTTAATGGTTTAAATTTAAGATTTCCGGAATTTTTGATGATTTGCGCTATAGGGATATCCTCTTTACCAGCATTAAAAATTGATGCATGATTTAAAATCGAAATTTCATCCGGCAAAGTACCTTCTTTAATTTCGTACTGTGCAGTTGCATTTAGTACGCCTACCAGAAGGAGTAGAAATGTAAATATTCTTCTCAAAATAATAAAATAGTAAAATTGGCTTACAATGGTTGTTGCAGCCTTTTTTAGAGGCATAGAAGTTTGTGGCTGCCAATACGTACAATATTATATAAAGAATGTGTATTTATTGTGTGAGTAATGTGACTTTTATGTTATACAAGTATAAATACGTACAACTTAGTAGAATATGTCTTCTGTTTGAGTATAAATGTAAACTAAGAAATGTGGAATATTACAAAATATAAGTATAACATAATAGGTGAAATCTTGCGAGTATATATTTATACTTCATAATATGTTATTAAATCAGATATTTTAGTTGATGTAAGGTTAGCCCTAAAATAAGAAAAGAGATACTCCATCCAGACGTATCTCTTTTTTCTAACCAAATATAAACCTGTTATGAGCCAGGCTTTGTCTTTAATCTTCTACCAAAAGGATTGCTTTTTTAAGAAGATGATTTATCTTTTTATCGATGTAAAAATCTCTTTCTGATTATTACTCTACAAATATAGCAAAAAAAATGTTAGTGTAAAAAATACACTAAGAAAAAATAAAGTTTTTTTATTGTCATTTTTTTTGAATCAATAATTTATTACTACTAACATGTAATATTTCGATTGATTTTTCAAATTTAACAAGAAAATCAGATATTAAATTGTTAAATAATGTAAAATCGTATCATTTGATGTTAAAATTGTATCAATTTTAAGTAAAGTAAATTATTCTGATAAAATATTCTACTGATTACAATAATACATGTGATATTTAATTTTTATTCGACTTCATAATAGAAAATAATTACACTGATTTTGCTTTCTAAATCATGTATTTACTGGTAAATAAAAAATGGGTTAACATTTTTGATGTTAACCCATTTAATTTTGATAATTTATCTAAGAATCCCAGCTTTTATAAACTTGCGTAGTATTCAACAAATTTAGCTAACGCTGAAGAATATCCCCATTCGTTATCGTACCAAGAAACAACTTTTACAAAGTTATCGTTTAATGAAATACCTGCGCCAGCATCAAAAATTGAAGCGTGGTCATCACCAATGAAATCTGAAGAAACAACATCATCTTCAGTATAGCCTAATACACCTTTTAATGGCCCGCTTTCTGATGCTGCTTTCATAGCTGCTTTAATTTGCTCATATGTAGCTGGTTTTTCTAAACGAGCTGTTAAATCTACAACTGAAACATCAGCTACAGGAACACGGAAAGACATACCAGTTAATTTACCTTTTAATTCAGGTAACACCATACCTACTGCTTTCGCAGCACCAGTTGATGAAGGAATGATATTTGAGAAACCACCACGGCCACCTCTCCAATCTTTAGCAGATGGACTATCAACAGTTTTTTGTGTTGCAGTTACCGCGTGGATTGTGCTCATTAAACCTTCCACAATACCGAAGTTATCATTTAAAACCTTAGCAATTGGTGCTAAACAGTTTGTAGTACAAGATGCATTCGAAACGATAGTTTGATCTGCAGTTAATTTATCGTGGTTAACACCCATTACGTAAGTAGGGATATCTGCATCTTTAGCAGGAGCAGAGAAAACTACTTTTTTAGCACCTGCTGCGATGTGTTTCTCAGCATCAGCACGTGTTAAGAATAAACCAGTAGATTCGATAACAACTTCAACACCTACAGCATCCCATTTTAAATCAGCAGGATTTTTTTCTGCAGTAACGCGGATAGTTTTACCATTTACAACTAGGTTACCATCTACAACTTCAATTGTACCATCGAATTTACCGTGGGTAGTATCATATTTTAACATATAAGCCATGTAATCAGGCTCAATTAAATCGTTAATGGCTACAATATCTAATCCTCTTTTTAATGCGGCTCTGAAAACCAGTCTGCCGATACGGCCAAAGCCGTTTATTCCAATTTTGCTCATTGTTTTTGTTAATTAGTGTAATGTTTTAATAAATTTAGTATTGGTTCTTTTATAATAGTTTTAATGGTTAAATCGTATTTTTCGGCTGTATGTATTAATCTATCTTCAAATTCTGCAGCAACCGTACCAACAAAATGTAAATCTTCTTTTGGGTATTTATCTTTCATTGGCAAAATATAGGTTTGAAAATGTTTTTCAAATCCTTCATCAACCATTTTTAAGATATGACCATGCTTATTGTTTTGTATAAAGAAATCAAGAAACGAACTCAGGAAAATATTAGCTTGTGGTTTTCTGTAAATCCGCTCTAATATCTGACTTCTATCTAAATTATAAGCACTGATAAATTTAGTTTCCAGTTCTTTTGGGAGTTTTTTTGTTAAAAAACTCCTTAAAAGCATTTTACCTAAATAATTTGCCGAACCTTCATCGCCTAAAACATAACCTAAGCCAAAATTATTAGTTTGAGGCTTTTTGCCATCAAAGTATGCACAGTTAGCACCGCTACCCAACATGCTAACAATACCTGATTTATTATAGCAAACTGCCTTAGCAGCTCCAAATAAGTCATTTTCTACTACAACTTTGCTATACTTAAAAAAAGATGACAATGTTTTTGCAAGTTCAGCTTTTCTATCAGCAGAAGATGCACCTGCAGCGAAAAAGTATATCTTCTTGATATTTTCTGCATTGTTTACCAAAACAACCTTTTTATTTAATATTTGAAGGATTGTTTTTCTGTCAACAAAACAAGGGTTAATGCCCAAAGTATTGCAGTGTGCCACCACTTCTCCATTTTGGGTTAATTTCCAAAATGCTGTTCTCGAACCACTGTAAACAACTGCTATCATTTTTTATTATATGGATAAGACATCTGTCATTTCCATCAAATCATTTTCAAGTTTATAAGAATGGGCACTTAAAGCTTCTTCAATACTGGTTAATTTTACTATGTTACCGTGTAAGCCAACCATTTGAGCACTTTCTCCAGCAATTAATGCATTAACCGCTGCATAACCTAGTCGGCTACCTAAAATCCGGTCGAAACTATTTGGGCTTCCACCTCTTTGCAAATGACCAAGAATAGTAACTTTCGTATCATAATGGTCAAAAGTTTCTTTAACACGCTTTGCGATATCATATGCGCCACCTTGTTTATGTCCTTCGGCAACAATTACAATGCTCGATGATTTTTTTGTTGCTGCACCCAAAGCTAATTTCTGAATCAGTTCATCAACACTGGTTTCAATCTCCGGCAATAAAACAGCTTCAGCTCCACTTGCAATCGAGCTACGCAAAGCGATACAACCAGAATCTCTACCCATCACTTCGATAAAAAATAATCTATCATGTGCATCAGCAGTATCTCTGATTTTATCAATCGCTTCGATTACGGTGTTAATAGCAGTGTCGTACCCTAAAGTAAAGTCAGAGCCACTTAAATCATTATCAATTGTACCCGGAATGCCAATAACCTTAACGCCAAATTTTTCTCCGAAACGTTTAGCGCCAGTGAAGGTTCCATCACCACCAATTACAACTAATGCATCAATATCATTTGCTTTCAAATTATCGTAAGCAATCTGCTGACCTTCATCCGTTTTAAACTCTAAGCATCTGGCAGTTTTTAGTATGGTTCCGCCCAAGTGTAAAATATTGCTTACAGAGCGGGCGTCCATCGGTTTAATGTTGTTATTTATTAAACCCTGGTATCCTTGCATAACACCAAACATGTTTATGCCGTGGTAAATTCCTGTACGTACAACCGCTCTAATGGCAGCATTCATGCCTGGAGCATCGCCCCCAGAAGTAAGTACAGCTATATTTTTAATATTTGGTTTCATCTTCGTGTTACGAATATAGTGTGTATTTTCTACACTAAGTAATTTATTTTATTTTTTTTACTTAATATTGAAAGTCATACCTTTAACGCTTAAATTAACTAAATTTTACCTTGGAACAAATTTTACCTCATTTAGATTCCGTTTTTTCCATCGACTGTGTGCTGTTTGGATTCGATGGGAAGGAATTAAAAATCTTACTCATCGAAAGGAATGAAGAGCCTTTTAAAGATTGGTGGGCACTACCAGGAAATATTGTTGGTCCTGATGAAAGTTTGGACCAATCCGCCTCTCGAATTTTATACGAATTAACTGGTTTACGTGGGATTTACATGGAGCAATATTATGCTTTTGGCGATCCAGGACGACATCCACAGGGAAGAGTAATTACATTAGCTTACTATGCATTAATTCGCTTAGGTGGCGATAAAGATTTACGCCCGGTAAGTAATTACGCGAAACAAGCAAACTGGTTGCCGATTACTGCTTTACCAAAACTGGCTTTTGACCACCAGAAGATTTATGATAAAGGCTTAGAGAAAATAAAACGTCGAATTAAACACCAACCAATTGCTTTTGAATTATTGCCAGAAAAATTTACACTTACCCAGTTGCAACACGTTTACGAACTCGTTTTAGGTAAAAAACTGGATAAAAGAAATTTTAGAAAGAAAATTGTAAGCTTTGGTGTTTTGAAAGAATTAGATGAAAAGCAAAAAGGTGTTTCTTATAGAGCAGCTACTTTATACAGATTTGATAAGCGAAAATATGCTAAACTTTTCGGTAAGGAAATATCTTTCTAAGCTAAAAGCTAAAAGCTGAAAGTGAAAAGTAGAAAGGCATTTAGCGAAGTAGTTAGAAGAAAAAGGTCCGGTTTGAAATTTCAAACCGGACCTTTTTTATCCACTCTATTAAGGCTCTGAACCCTTAACTTTCAATGCTGAATCTATCCTTTTGGAGAAAGTTCTAAGTGGTAGTGCACCAAATCATCTATAGGTGAACGAATAATTTTACCAACGCCCATTTCGTAACGGTCGGCAACTATACTTAAAATATCGCGGAAACTGTAACCAACAGAACCCACACAATTTAATTTGTGGTCTTTATAGTTAGGGTAGTGGATAACCAAAGCTTCGAAGAACGCAGTAAAAGCATAATCGATAGTTTTGTATGTGTAATCTTCGTAGCTATCTTTAAAATCGTATAAAAACTTACTAAAGCTTGCACAAAAACGATTTGGCAAAGGCTTGTTGTAAATGTTATCGAAAATATCTTCGTTAGTTAGTGCATAATTATCATAAAAAGCTTCTCTCAAACCTTTAGGCATGTAACCTTTCATGTAATCGCTTAAAATTCTTTTACCGATGTAAGAACCACTTCCTTCGTCACCTAAAAAATAACCTAATGAATCAATATTTAAGGTGATGTCATTACCGTCATAAAGGCAAGAGTTTGTTCCTGTTCCTAAAATTGCAGCAAAACCAGGTTCGTTTCCTAGTAAAGCTCTGCAAGATGCAAGTAAATCATGGCCAACAAATATTTCGGCGCTTGTAAAAACTTGTTGCATAGCATCAGCAACAATTTTCTTGTTGCCTGGAGTAGAACAACCAGCTCCATAGTAATACACGGCTGTTAACTTTTCTCTTTCTAAGTGGTCCGGAAGAGTTTCGTTTAATGATTTTACAATATATTCTCCTTTTGAAAAATACGGATTGTAACCTTCGGTATTAAAGTAAATTTTTCTGCCGGCCTCGTTAATCAAGCACCAATTTGTTTTGGTTGATCCGCCGTCTGCAATTACTATCATTTTATTTATTTTTGGTTTTAGCACGATAAAAGTATAAAAAGTCTTATATTTTGTATCTTTTTTTTTAATAATTTTTTAACAATTTGTTGTTGTCAGAATTTAAGTGTGTAAAAAATACACTATAGAAGCTGTTTAATCGCATTAAAACCTTAAAATTATACCCGAAAAGGCATTGGTCTTTTTTAAAAGCGTCAAAAATATTTTACAAATTTTTAGCAGAATGATTAATAAAATTATCGATTTCAGAAGTGATACCGTAACCAAACCTACGGCCGGAATGTTGGATGCCATGATGCAGGCAAAAGTTGGAGATGATGTTTTTGGAGAAGATGAAACCGTACATCAATTAGAAACAAAATTAGCGGCAATGTTTAATATGGAGGCTGGTTTGTTTTGTCCTTCCGGAACGATGACCAACCAAATTGCAATTAAATGTTTTACCCAACCAATGGATGAGGTAATCTGTGACCAAACGGCTCATGTTTACCGTTATGAAATTGGGGGAATCGCATTTCATTCTGCTGCATCGGTAAGGTTATTGCATGGCGATAGAGGCATTTTAACCCCTGAACTTATCGAGCCTGAAATTAATGAGGATAACATACACTATCCAAATTCGTCGCTGGTTGTTTTAGAAAATACGGTGAATAAAGGAGGCGGAAAGTGCTATTCGCTTTCTCAAATAGCGCCAATTCATCATTTGTGTAACATTAAAAACTTAAGACTTCATCTTGACGGCGCAAGAATTTTTAATGCTTTAGTTGCAACCGGCGATAAAGCACACGATTACGGTAAATATTTTGATGGCATATCTGTTTGCTTATCAAAGGGTTTGGGTGCTCCTGTTGGTTCAGTTCTATTGGCAAGCAAAGAAACCATTACAAAAGCACGAAAAATTAGAAAAGCATTTGGTGGCGGAATGAGGCAAGCCGGATTTCTGGCAGCAGCAGGTATTTATGCATTGGATAATCACATAGAACGATTAAAAGACGATCATCAGCATGCTAAAGATTTAGCAGCGGCACTTGCAAGGACTTCTTATGTAAAATCAATAATGCCTGTAGAAACCAACATTGTGATTTTTGAGGTAGAAAAAGGCAGTGCAAATAAAATTGTAGAACAATTTAAAAACAAGGGTTTGTTGTGTTCAACAACTAGCGATAGCACCATTAGATTGGTTACTCATTTAGATATTAGTGCCGAAATGATTAATAGCGCAATCGAAATTATATTACATTTGCCTTAAAAGCAAATCATATTTTAGGCTTTATAATGACTAACCAAATGCCAGAAAAACAACTAAACATTCGTCCGATTTCTAAATTACTTGTTGCCAATCGCGGGGAAATTGCATTACGCATTATGCGCTCTGCAAGAGAAATGGGTATAAAAACTGTTGCTGTGTTTTCAGAAGTCGACAGAGATGCGTTGCATGTTCGTTATGCTGATGAAGCAATTTGCATTGGTCCGGCACCGTCAAATCAAAGTTATTTAGTAGCCGAAAATATTATAAATGCCTGCAAAAAAACCGGTGCTGAAGCCATTCATCCCGGCTATGGTTTCTTGTCTGAAAATGCAGCTTTTGCGCAAATGGTGGCTGATGCCGGTTTAATATTGGTTGGTCCTTCGCCGCAGGCAATGCAAACAATGGGTAATAAGCTTTCGGCAAAGGCTGCGGCATTAAAATACAATATTCCTATGGTTCCCGGAACGGAAGAAGCCATAAAAAATGTTGCTGAAGCAAAGGAAAGAGCCGTTGAAGTTGGTTTCCCGATTTTAATTAAAGCAGCCGCAGGTGGTGGTGGAAAAGGAATGCGAATTGTAGAAATGGTAGAAGATTTTGAAGAGCAAATGAAACTTGCCGTAAGCGAAGCGACTTCCGCCTTTGGCGATGGTTCTGTTTTTATTGAGCGATACGTTACTTCTCCACGCCACATCGAAATTCAGGTTTTGGGAGATAAACACGGCAATATTGTTCACTTATTTGAACGTGAATGTTCCGTGCAACGACGTCACCAAAAAGTTGTGGAGGAAGCACCATCATCCGTATTAACGCCAGAAATCCGGACTAAAATGGGCAAATGTGCCGTAGATGTTGCCCGCTCTGTAAATTACACAGGAGCTGGAACGGTTGAGTTCATTTTAGATGAAAACCTTGATTTTTTCTTCCTCGAAATGAATACCCGCTTGCAGGTTGAACATCCGGTTACGGAATTAATTACTGGAGTCGATTTAGTTAAAGAACAGATAAAAATTGCACAAGGTGAGGTTTTATCATTCAGTCAGGAAGATTTAAAAATTAACGGACATGCGGTAGAACTTAGGGTTTACGCTGAAGACCCGAATAATAATTTCCTGCCGGATATTGGCACATTGCAAACCTATAAAACCCCAAAAGGAAACGGTGTAAGGGTAGATGATGGCTTTGAGCAAGGTATGGAAATCCCGATATACTACGACCCAATGATTGCGAAACTCATCACCTTTGGTAAAGATAGGGAAGAAGCAATTGAACGAATGATTAGGGCAATTGAAGAATATGAGATTACGGGGATAGAAACGACGCTCGGTTTTGGTAAATTTGTAATGCAACACGAGGCCTTTAAAACAGGAGCGTTTGATACGCACTTTGTCGGCAAATATTTCAAATCCGACAGCTTGAAGAGTCAAGATGAAGCAGAAGCACTTATTGCGGCCTTGGTTGCAACAAAACTTTTTAATCAGAAAGGTGAAAATTTAACTGGCACATCAGTAGTTAAACCCACATCAAACTGGAAAAAAAACAGATTAAATTATTAATCCCAAAACATGTTTACCGGAATTATTGAAACCCTTGGCGAAGTAAAAGCCATCAAAACTGAAAATACAAACATACATTTCACCATTTCTTCAGCAATAAGTAATGAGTTGAAAATAGACCAAAGTGTGGCACATAATGGCGTTTGTTTAACCGTTGTTGCATCGAGTGATGATAGCCATACCGTTACCGCAATAGATGAAACTTTAAGTAAAACAAGTCTGGGAAATCTTAAAGTTGGCAGCAAGGTTAATTTGGAGCGTTGTATGCAAATGAATGGTCGGTTAGATGGGCATATTGTTCAGGGACATGTAGACCAAACTGCAATTTGCATAAAAAAAGAAGCTTTGGATGGCAGTTGGGAGTTTCGTTTTAAATACGCTACAGCTAATGGTAATGTAACGGTTGAAAAGGGTTCTGTTTGCGTTAATGGCATCAGTTTAACGGTTGTAAATTCGCAAAGCGATGAATTTTCCGTGTTTATTATCCCTTATACTTTTGAGCATACCAATTTGCATGAAGTTGAGGTTGGAGATACTGTAAACTTAGAGTTTGATATTATTGGTAAATACGTAGCTCGTTTAATGAGTAAGTAGAAAGTAAAAAGTAGTGTTGAAAATCGAGACAATTTTCATACTCGAACCTCGTAAATCTCTTAATCGTAAATCAATTTGTATAGTAAGGAAGAAGCGGTACGCTTGCGTCAACAATTTTGGATTAGTTTTGGGCAATATATGAAACCTGTGCCATCGGCAAGTGGTTCTACCGTACATTGGACCAACTACAAAACTGGCGTAAAAAATATCTTTTTTAAAATGGATGCTGATAAAAAAACGGCAACCATTTCTATTCAACTCACCCACCCAGATAGCGGAATCAGGCATTTAATCTTCAATCAGTTTGAAGAATTTAAGGCAATGTTTACCAGTACGGTTAACGAAGAATGGGATTGGGTACAAGATTATACCGACGAAAACGGCAAAACTGTTAGCCAAATTTTAATAAGCCTTAATGGTTTTAGTATTTTTAATCAATCCCATTGGCCTGATTTAATTTCATTTTTTAAACCCAGAATAATTGCGCTTGATGAGTTTTGGGATAATGTTAAGCCCGTATTTGAAGATTTAAGTTAGTTACTTCTTCAAAACTGCCATCCTTTTATTAATAAATTCAAATACCTCTTTGTTCCCGTCTGTATTTGGCAAAACCTTTAAAACCTGGGCGTAGGTGTTTATCGCATTCGTTTTCTGATTTAACTTAGTATCGTAAATCTGCGCAAGAATGTAAAGCATACTACCTTCATTATCAAAAAATGCACCTTTTCTGTAGGCCGCTGCAGCACTTTCAAATTTTTCGCCTTGCTCATAACTTTCACCTAATTTGGTGTAATAGAGTAGTGTTTTCTTCGAAATTCCAGCATTTATCGCTTTAGTGAAATGTATGGCAGCATTATTATAGTCCTTCAATCCTTTATAGCAAAGTGCCATGTTGTAAAAAAGTCCTTCATTGGCATCATCTGCAGCCTGCAATTTTACTTTGCCAAAATAATCCAGTCCTTTTTGAAACTCCTTTTTCATGTAATAAACCTTACCCAAATTGTTCAGTACAAATGTAGAACTGTCGCCTAAAGCAAAAAGTTTTTCTCCGGTTTTAATCGCTTCATCAAGTTTAGCCTCAACAATGCAAACTGGTAATTTTATTTTTAATAATTGAATATTTGCCGAATCTGCTTTTAGTGCGGGTTCTAATATTTTATTTACCATCATGTACAGATTACTTTTCATATATACTTCCCCTAAATCGAAAACTACATCGGCATCAATTGGATTTAATTTATTCGCTTTCAATAAATATTTTACCTTTTTAAAACCTAAAACGTCATCATTTAAATTCGCCAATTGTTTATAGGCAGAAAAATTGTTGCTGTCTATCTTTATAATTTCTTCGTACAGGCTTTTCGCTTTATTATTATTGCCTCTTTTACCTGCAATACTCGCTAGGCTAAATAATATCGATAAATTTTGAGGTTGTATTTGATAGGCACTCGTGTAAAATTGCTCTGCATCAGCTGTTTTACCTGCCATCATATAACAATATCCAATTTGAGTTAATGCTTTTAAATCTTTGGTATCATTAGGGTAAATCGTTCTCAAATATTCGGCGGCTTCTCCATATTTCTGCAACTGGTAAAATTCAAATAATTTTTCTTTATCAATTGAAGATTGATTTTGCGCAGAAACAGATAATGATAATGCAAATAGAATAACAACTAATAGCTTTTTCATAAGGTTAGAATTATAGAACTAAAATATTAGTTGTTTTTTGAAATTCCAAACTTTTACCGATATAAAAACAAAAAACCGATGTATTGGTTTATATCAGTACAGTTAATAATTTAAAATAAGAACCTATGAATACTTTAAAAAAGTTTGAATTAATGGAAAAGATAGTGCGTGAATTGGAAGATTTGCAAAATTCTCAACAGGCACTTATTCAAAAAATTGGTAAAATCGAAGTAGATAACATCGAATTGAGCGATGGCAGACTTGAAAAAGATTTACCAGACATTCATCAAAATCTGGCAGATAACTTAGATACCATTTCAGGTATTTTGGATTACTTTGCCAACAAGACACAAAACTTTGGTGATAAAAATAATGTTGATGCACTGAAAGAGCAGGAAGCCATTAACAATGCAACCAGCTAATTGTAAAATTTAATCATTCCCTAATTATATGAAGACCGTTTATTTAACCCTTGCCTGTGTATTAACAGGCTTTTTCGCCAGTGCTCAGGTTTTACCAACATTCCAACTTGGTCTTAAGGCTGGTGCAAATTTTTCAAAATTTGATACTGAAAATACGTTCAGTAGTAAAAACCGAACCGGATTTTACGGTGGTTTGTGGGCAAGAGTAGGAGCAGGTGGTCTTCATTTTCAACCTGAATTATATGTTTCAGGTAAGAAAACGAATTTGGTTAGCGATGCCACGGGCGAAGTTAATCAGGTTAATTTTACAAGTTTAGATGTGCCATTGTTAATTGGTACAAAATTCGGTGCTGCAGGTGTTGGTTTAAGATTAAATACTGGCCCAATGTTTTCTTTAATTTTGGATGAAAATCAAAATTTTAGTCAGGCTGCGGGAAATGTTTTCAGGGCAAACTTTAAAAACCAAGCGCTTGCATGGCAATTTGGAGCGGGCTTAGACATTAAAAAATTAACTTTTGACGCACGCTATGAGCTTGGTTTATCTAAAATTAATAAAGCAGGTTATCCGGATACGAAACTTAATTTATTTACAATCGGAATTGGTTATCGAATCTTGTAATTATTTTACAAAAACTTAAAACTAATTTAATACGCCATTGGTTATCAGTAATACAAACCTTAAATATTTACCTATGAATTTAAAGGAACTATTACTAAAAGGCCAAAATTTCATTTCACTATTAAATGAATTTAGAATTGATGTAAATGATTTGATTATTAAGGATGAAAACAACATTTTTAAAAGTCAGGTTAATAAAAATACTGAAGTTGTAAAAGAAACGGTGTGGATGGAAGGCAAAAGCAACGACGGATTGGTAAATCTGTTTGGAACTTTACATTATAACTTATTAAATAAGCTTGCCGTGTTTGAAATGGAAGGATATGAAAAAGTTCCGGCAATGCACTAAGGCGTTTATTTTTAAACAAAAAAAGGACAGATTTTAAACTTCTGTCCTTTTTTTATGTGCGATTATCTCGTTTTCAATTTCTGTTAATTCATATGCGAAAGCGCCGTTTTTTGGTACAATTGGCGTTTCCCGGCCAACACTTAGGGCTTTAATAAATGAAGCTCCGAAATAAAATATCAATGAAGAATAAAATACAAAAAGCATAATTACAATAATTGAACCGGCAGAGCCATAAATATTGCTGATATTACTTAAGGGAAGTAAAATGCGTAGAATGTATTTCCCTGCAGTAAAAAGGCAACCTGTTAATAAACCACCAGAAATTGCGGCACGCCAGGTTGGTCGGCCATTGGTTAAAAACCTAAAAAGAATGGTAAACCAGGCGGTTACAATAATTACAAATACAAATTGATTGATTATTGATGTAGCCACAAGTTCAAAAGAAGGTGAATTGGTTTTTAAATACGAACCTATAACAGCCTGAACGCTATCCGCAAGTAAGCCGATTAAAAATAGAATTCCCGCCAGGAGAATTATTGTAACTGAAATTGCTCTTGATTTTAGCGTGTTTACAATACCTTTTTTGCCATTCATCCCAATATTCCAGATTTGCTCCAGCGAATTCTTAATCACGTTGAATAGGGTTGTGGCCACAAAAAGAAAGAAAACAAAACTTAGTAAGGTTACGTACCACTTCTGATCAATTCCACGAATATTTCTTAGTGTTAATCTGATTTGCTTGATACTGTCTTCGTCTAAAATGTTGGCCAATCGGTCGAAAATGTTTGCAACAAGTATCCTTCTATCGGTAAACATGCCGAATAACCTAATCAGAATAATTAATATCGGCGGGAGCGCAAAATTGGTGAAGAATGCCGTAGCACCTGCCAATCGGAGCGGGTCATTTGTTTGAAACAAATTAAATGCCTTTCTCAAGGTTGAGAAAAAGAACTTTAAATCTTCTTTAATTAATATTGGCATTTACGGAGATTAAGCAAAAAGTCCGAAAATACTAAAAATTTCTATTCGGGCTTTTCTGGAAACTGTTAAAACTTATTTTTTTTCAAAAATCAGTAAGATTTTCTCATCCTTCAATAGTTGAAGCTTATTGTCGACAATTTTTACAGTATTGGTTTCATTCAATGCATTTAAATAAGCTCTTTCTGATGAATCGGTATCCTGACAAAACATTTTCGTACTAAATAAATTCTTTAAAGAGACTTTGTTTTCAATAACTTCTGCTTGCCCGCCATAACTATTACAAAAAGATTTTCCGCTAACGTTTAAGCTGTCTCCAAAATTTAATGTTGCTTTAGCGTTTGCAGGTAAGGTTATTCCCGTAATATTGGTTAGTTCCCAATTTGTATTTTTTAAAGTATCCGGATCAATTTTTTCTAAGCATGAGCTAAACAGACATAATACAATGCCCAAGATGATTATGTTTTTCATAGTAGTTGATTTCGCTGAAGCACACAAAAACCAATCCAAACGATAAAAAAATAGGAAATGCGATTTGCTTTCATCAATTATAAAAACATTTACGCAGGCTTATCTTTCTGCTCATCGTCGTAAGTTGAACCGTATAAACCAGGCACTCTATTTCCTGTCGAACGTAAGTAAACAATCATTTCTCCCCTGTGGTGATAAATATGGTTCATCAAAAAACCTCTAATTACTTGTATTCTTGGTAACTCACCCAAAAGCGTTTTATCTCCTCTTACCATTTTCCACTTTTCAAACATTTCATCATCGCTTGATTTTTCTATCGATTGCCTGGCGAGTTCGAAATGTTTTTCAAACTTCTTTAAAATGCCGTCCATTTTATCTGTTGCCGTTTTTTCGTAAGGATATTTATCCAAATCAAAAACATTGGTTTCAAAAACACCTTGAAACCAACCATAAACTTCGGCAATATGCAAGGCAAGTTGTCCGGTTGTCCACGAATGCTCTGATGGTTTAAAATTTAAAGTATCATCAGGTATAGCTTTTAAAAGTTTGCGGGTGCTTTCTGCTTCTTGCAGAAATTCATCCAAAATTAATTTTACAAGCATAATTAAAATTATTAATTACTTATAAAATAGCTGATTATGGTTTTTGGTTTTGATGAAATGAAATTATTTACTTTCAAAAATCTTTTTTAATTCCTTTTCAAGATTCTCGCCCCTTAAATTTTTTGCAATAATTATACCTTTAGGATCAATCAAAAAGTTCATAGGAATGATTTCTACATTATAAGTTTTTTGCGCAACGTTATCAAAATCGCTCAGCTGAGGCCATAAGTTTACTTTATCGTTTCTAATGGCTTCTTGCCATTCGATTTTAGCAGATGGTTTGTCTCTGGTTACCGCAAATATTTGAAATCCGGAAGTATTGTATTTATTATAGGCTTTAATTAGAGCAGGGTTTTCTGCCCTACAAGGCATACACCAGCTTGCCCAAAAATCTACCAGAACATACTTCCCCTTAAAGTCGCTTATCTTAATCTTTTTCCCGTTTGCATCCGGCAACTCAACATCTGCAAGCATTTTACCCACTTCAAGATTTTTATCGTATGCAATACGTTCCTTTAATTTTTTAGCAACTGGAAGCTGTTTAATTTCTGGACTTAATAAATTGAAAAGTGAATCAATAATATTCGGCTGCGATTTAACTCTTGGGTTTGATAATGGCTTACCTGCATATCTCCATAATGCAAAAATTCCCGCAGGAGAATCTTTATATTTTGAAACAGATGATAAATAAATCTGCTCATCAACTTGCAGACTTAATGAATCCCTAATTTTTGAAATTCTTTGTTCTATAATATCTATTGGCTGTTTCTGGTAATCTAGTTTCTCCAATAACTCAGTTCCGTAATTATAAGTTTTGAATTGTGCAGTTTCTATTTCAGAAATATGAGTTACATAATCTGGAACTGAACCTTTAATTTTTGGTTTAAACTCTTTATCAAAAGTAATTTTATATTCGTTAGCTGCGGCTAAAAAACTTGCCGAAGTAATTCGTTTATTTTTCCAATAAAAACTTAATTGAATAACTTGAGGCTCGCTAAGTTTTATCTCAAAATCTAAAGCTTTTCCTTTAATGAAGACTGTATCTTTGTCAAACCTATAACCAGCTAAATCAGTTTTGGCAATTAAAATTTTGTAGGGCAAATCTGTTAAACTATCAGAATTTGCATATAATCTTATATTCTTGATATTGTCATTTGTAAGATTCTGTTTCTCATTATTTTTGTGCATTGCTTTTAAGCCTGACTTGCTTTTGGTATCTATTTTTTTTTTAAGTGCCAAGCCATCTTTACTCATTTTAATATCAGACGAAAGCTGATTAAACTGCTCTAATGGTAAGCCTTCTCGACTTTCAGTATAATCAGCATCTTCTGCACTAAAATTTGCAGTATTTCTTCTAACAACATCAAAACTGAGTGGAGAATTTGAGAATTGCTTAATTACTGTTAACATTTTTCTGTTTCCAGTTCTATAAGCAAGACCTATACTATCCAAATTTTTAGTTAAAGTACCCTTTTCAACAATACTGGCCATTTTTACAGATTGTATATTCTCGATATTTATTTTCAGAGATTCCAGTATTATATTTCTCATATTACTTTTTTCCGAAATCCAGATAAAATTATCAAATCTTGATGCAGCTTCTTCCTTAGTTATATTTCCACGTTTATCAATAATTATAGTCGCATGTTGAAATTTTTTATCGCCCAAGTCAAAGGTTCCTTTAAAATTAAATTTGCCATCAATAATTGGGCTAACCATAAAAATCTTATCACTCGCAATAGTGAGTTGTTGGGTTTTGGTTGTTAGGTAGGCAAATTTTGCACCTGTGGTGTCCTTAATTTCACCTTGTATATTAAAATTTAATAATTGCGCATTCGCGAAGACCGAAGAGCATAACAGTAGAGTAAGTAGATAGAATTTCATATTGAAAGGATTAGATTAATTAAATATAGAAAAATAAACTAAATAATTAGTTTGAAAATCAATAATTATTAATCAACCACTTTTAATTATTTCGAAAATTTCCTTTTCAAAACCAAAGCACTAATTAAAGAGATAACCAATCCCAATGGTAAAATTTCTGAATAGGTTAGGAGTACTACATAAAATGGATTTTTGTACATTTCCTTATAACCAGCCATTTCACTGCTTTGTTTTGCTAACTCCGCGGCTGTAGCGCCGTTTTGCTTGGCATCTAAAAGCATCTTGGCTGTGTATTTATCCATAAAATCGGGGATAAACAAGTAGTAGTAAAACATCCAAACCACTACATACATGGTTGAAGCAATTAGTGTAATAAAAAGCCCGATTCTGAAAGCTTTTCCGAAAGAGATAACTCCTCCATTGTGTTTATCCCTAAAACTTTTAACGCCGACAAATATAAAAGAGAAAGCAAGCAACATAGAGGCATAGCCAAGAATCATGCTGCTTTCATAATTCTTGTCGTGGTTAATCATGTTTACAAGCATTAAACAGCTTACAATTAACCCTGAAATTAAACCGAATACTAATACAATTTTTTTCATCTTCTTATTTTTTGATACAAATGTGCCTCAAATGGGATTTTCAACAGTCATACTTTAGGGTGATTTTAAAAAATGTACAGCTTTTTGGTACTTAAGTACCAGCGTTATTTATTTTATGATTTGAACCCGTTTTGCAATTTCTATGGCTTGCGTTCGGCGTTTAACTTCCATTTTTTCAAATAACTTCGAGTTATGTGTCTTTATCGTATTCAGCGATACAAACAACTTATCGGCAATTTCCTGATTGCTTAAGCCCTCAGCCATTAAATTTAAAACTTCCAGTTCGCGTTTACTCAAATTAAAAACTTCAATCGCTTTTTGGTTAATGGTGAAATTAAAATTCTTTTCTACAATACTTTCTTTTTCGATGATAACCGTTTGAATTTTTGGTTTCGTTAATTTCAAGGCTAACCAAATACCCAAAGCCGTAAAAATTACAGCGATTAAGCCCACATAAATTTCAAATGAATGATTGATGATAAGAAAGCGCAATTCAATCCATTTCAATAAAAGTAGGAGTGCAGCCAAAATAAAACCATAATAAATGGATTTCTTGTTTCTACTCAGAAAATTTGAAATTGAAGACATTTGATAATTCTCCACTAAAAATAAATAAAAAAACTGATTGAAAATTTAGGTCAATATTTTTTAGTTGGCTGATTATATTTTCATTAAATGTTTCAAACGAGTGTTGAATTGAAAATAAAGATGATAAATTAGCAGAAAAAAGATACCTATTATATGAAAGCAATTTACTCATTTCTATTACTCTCGGTCGTTTTATTTTCTTGCAGCGAATCTAAGCTCGAAAAAACCATTGTTGCCAAAACCTTTACCGGTGAAGAGAATTTTAATAAAGCACCTAAAGGCAAAAAGGATATTTTAACCTTTTCGAAAGTCGATTCTTCAAATGCCAATGCGATAACATATAACGTGAAATTCAAAGACACGGTAATTTCTGTTCAGAACGACCCGAAACCTGTAGCAAGTATATTTTCACAACCAAGGTTTTTAAACACGCAAAAAACTGCGGCAATTGTTCAGGTGGCAGATAGTTCTGGTTTAGTTGCCCCATTTTACATTATATCCTTACGTAACGGACAAACTGAAGTGACTAAACTAGATCGTCCATCAAACGGAGCGAACGATAGTAAAATTACTAAAGGATTGGAAGAAATTAGCTTGAGCATATTTTTATTGAATAACGATTACGTAGTAACCATTATTAACGGCAGAATTTATCCAGTTAAGAGACAAAATGAAGCTGAACGTATTCAGGGTAGGTTAATTTTATATTCTGAGGATAAAACCACGCTTGTTTTTGCGACAAAGACCACGCTTTACCAAACCAATTACAAGACAGGTGAATCTGTAGATTTAAAAGTTTCAGCGAAATTACTTGCACCTGAGAACATGGCAAATTTCAACAATAACTTTACCTGGTATAAAAATGCTAAAGGAACCCCATTTTTAAAAGAGAGTGACCCGGATAGAATTGTAGAGTTAAGTGAGTTTAAATAATAAAACCAATTAAAGAATTTAAAGGTCAGGTTAAAACCTGACCTTTTTTATTTTTCTACAGTATCCAACCAGTTTCTGATAACCAGTTTTAACTTTTCTGCTTTGGCTAAAACATCATCCAAATCTTTAAAATTGATTATTCTCCGACCGTCCTTATAATCACCTTCTAAAATTTCCAGACCTTCGGTAACTCTTACACCAGTTGGTAAAACCAGCATAATCCGATTTCGATGAAGATTTAAAACGGCAATATCCCTTTTGTATTCTTTTGCATCAAAATCTTTCATCATACCTGTATAATAAAAACCAGGGCTATTCCATTTTATATGCTCGGCAATCTCTTCATCAACAGATAGTATAATTTTTCTTATTGAATCCGCTATTTTGGACAAGGCTGGCTCAAGGGCCACAATATGTGCCGATACTTGTTCGGACGGTGATGTTTTTATAGATGTTTTCATATATGTAATGTTATCATCTAAATTACGATTTACATAAAAAACTTAAAGGGGCGAATGTGACATAAATGGTTTTGATTTAAGACAGATTGTATCAACTCATAATAGCCAATTAAAAATTTTTTAGTCACTTTTCTTTCTTTACTATTAAAATGTCTGTTTCATTAATCGCTAGATAACCATACTCATAGCAAAAAGTATAGGTGTGGCCATTTGAAGTTTGATGGATAGAAGTATGATAATCCAGATTAAACCCAGAGCCAAGCAATTTACTCCTGCTCACCTTAGCCTTTCCATCGGGGTTAAAAGTCGATAAAATAGAACGATTTCTTTTCAAAATCAGGTTAACGGCTTTAACGATAGCATTATCTTCAGCTTTAATATGGTTATTGTAGTTATTACGACAAAGGTCGTCACAAAATTTCTTATCAGCACGCCCTCTAACAGGGTTGCCACAATCGAGGCATAAACGGTCCATAATTTTATTTAAACTTTAAATTATGGGATGATGGCTAAAATTAATAAATTATATAAAGTAAAAAAATAAATCATTCAAAATCAGCTCCATAGCCGATTTTAAACGTTTATAAACGACTATAAGTGTTTATTAGCCGTGTAAGTAGAAAATGTATATGCACCTTTGTTCTGTCAATAGTTGTAAATAACTATCGTTCGTTAAATTCTCAGAAACAGATTTTACTACAGAATTAATTACAACCAAATCTGTATAAAAATCATAAGCTTTTACCCAAAATTAAGCAGTTTACAAAGCCTAAAATTCCATTTAAATTACTCCACTCTACAGGAGATGGATTTTAAAAATTAAGAAATATCAAACCAAACAAATTAAATAAGTCGTCTAAACCTATCGATCCTACATCCTAAGAAAAACGACAGCAATTTATGACTGAATAATGCCTTATTTGATAATACAAATAAGGCATTATCATTTTTGATGCTTGGTTCACAATAGTCTAATCAGACTATCCTTTTCTCAGTTAAAAAATCTACAAAACTTCCTTAAGCAAAAGCTTTAGGTCTTTGCAAAAAAAAATATTTCAAGTATTTAGCAAATAACATCCTGTACCAGTTTAAACCCACCTTTAAAAAAGAAGAAAAAGTACAGGTTTGAACGGATGTTAAAGGGATATCAGCCGGATGTGTGACGGATTTATTACAATTGTCTCCGTTTAAAATCCGCTTTAGATTAGCTAATAAAAAATAAAATTTGGTATAAATTTTACTGCGTGGATTTATCCGTTTTTAACCGTTTATACACGACTATAAATGTTTAATAACCGACTAGGCTTTTGGGCTTGTTGCACTTTTGGACTGTCGATAGTCGTGGTGGCTATTGGTCGTTAACAATTAAGAACCCAATTACAAAAGACATGGAAAATGTAACAAACAGAGTAACGCTTAGCGGATTTGCCGGTGCAGATGCAGAGATTAAAAAGTTATCAGAAAAACAAAAGTTAGCCAAAGTAAGACTAGCTGTAAATGAATATTATAAGAATGGCTCTGGCGAAGAGGTTAAAACTACACAATGGTTTAACTTAACCTTTTGGAATGCGAAAGCCGATTTTGCAGAAAAGCACATAATAAAAGGTACTTATTTGAGCATTGAAGGTCGACTTGTAAATAATTTCTACGAAAGTAAGGATGGTAGCAAACGCTACTCAATGGAGATTTTTGTTAATGAAATTCACTTAAAGGAACCAGAAAGTGTAGATTAATAAATATGCTGAAAGTACTTATTGATAAAGAAAAACATATTGCGCTGCAACAGTAGAACAATATCGACAGTTATAAAGCTTTAACAAATAAAACATCCTGATAAAGCTTTATAACTTTACTGCCAAACCTGCATAGAAATTTCTGGTTGCTGCGGCATTGAAATAACGGTTATTTGCTGCATTTAAATCATTGCCCAGACTATATTTTTCATTTAACAAGTTATTGATGCCTGCAAATACCTCAAAATTGGTTTTACCAATCATTAGGTTTCTGATTCCGGTTTTCGCTTCAATCAAATGATACTTTTGTGCGTAAACCGTGTTTGCATCATTTAGCGGAATGGATGAAGTGTAGTTATGTTGTGCAAAAAGAAATATGTCTTTCACAAAATTAAATTCTAAGCTGCTTACCAATGCATTTTCAGGAACACCAGTGAGTTTATTCCCCGTAAAATCGTTGCTTCCAATAATGAAATCTTTGAAGTGGTAATTGCTGAAGGTATAACTATTCCTCAATTGTAAACCATTTAAAAAATTACCCTTGTTTTGAATAATCCATATTGCGGTTTCCAATTCAATGCCTTTTTGTTTTGTACCTCCGGCATTAATGAAAAATTCGGTATCGTTGGCATTGAGCCTTCGCACGATAGCATCTTCTAACTGGTAACTAAATAGATTAGCATTCGCGTAAAATCGGTTGTTTCTCGTTTTATAACGTAAGCCAATTTCATAATTCCAACCTTTCTCTGCCTGCAAATTGCTGTTGATATTATTATCTGATGAGCGGACTTCGGCGAGTGTTGGTGGCGAATAACCTTTGCTTACCGAACCTCGAATTGAAAACTCAGGAATTATTAAATAGGAAACAGCAAGTTTAGGCATCAGCTGCGCACTAAACTTTCTTTGCTGCTCGGCAACTGCCACCGGAAAAAAGCTTTCGTATTTGTAATTGAAGAAGTTTAAACTTGAAGATAATTCGACCAATAATTTGCTATTGACATCGAAATTAAACCTCAAAAAAGCAAAATTCTGATTGGCTTTTAAATCATCGTAAGCCTGCATCGCTGCGGCCAAACCTGCATTATTATTAAAGTTTTTTACCTGCGTTCGGGTACCTGAACTTTCTACACCAGCCTGTGCATTCCATTTGAAATTTTCTTTTGCTTCTGCAAATTCTAAAAAGGTTCTTAAACCTAATGTACTTTCGTAACGCTTTTCGTAATTGGTAATAAAAGGGTTTTTGAAATCGGTATAGGTGGTGAACAAAGCAACTACATGCCTGAAATTCTTGTCGATTTGGTATGTATTGGATAAGCCTGCAAAGATGGTTTTATTATAAATCGCCGCTTGCTGTGTAACCGCTCCAGGAATGGTTGGAGTTGCTGGTCTGGCTTGTTTAGGGTTTTGCTCCAATTGTGCCGCCGTTAAGCCTCCAGGTGTTTGATAGGCTAAATCGCTATAAAAGATAAAGGCTTTTAAATAGCCTGAAGGGTTGTAATTCCATTGCTGGGTGGTTTGAAAATACTTGCGGGTCATCCCACTGTTTTCCCTGTAGCCATCGCTACGCTGATAACCTTGATTGATGCTAAAACTATATTTTTTAAATTGATGATTTACGCCAGCCGTTTGATGAAACAATCCGAATGAACCGCCAGATACTGATGCATCTATTTTATTTTGAATGGTATTCGAATTGATTAAAACCGCCCCTCCGGTATTCGCACCAAAAATACTGGCTTCCGGACCTTTGTAAACTTCTATTGAGCCAATGGCATTTACATCTAAAAGATTTAAATAGGTATTTCCTCCGGCATCGGTTAAGGGAAAATCATCAACATAAATTTTAATATTCCTGATACCAAAAGGCGACCTTAACAAACTTCCGCGAAGCGATAAACGGTAACTGCCAGGCGAACGCTCTTCCATTCGTAAACCCGGAACAGTATTAAAGGTACTTACTAAAGATGCGTTTGGTTGGTTTTGTATCAGGCTGCTATCCACCAGACTCACTGCAGAAACGGAGCGCAATATTGGCTGATTATTGTAATAACCCTTTACTACAACTTCATTTAATTTTTTCACGCTATCGGTTTGAATGATTTGGGCAGAAACAGAAAGGGTTAAAGCGGAGAGAGCAGCAGCTAAAATTGTTTTCAAGCGGATGGATTTTAAGGATTTCGTTAAATATAAAAGCAGATTAAAATTACAATTTTAATCTGCTTTGAAAATTTTTGAGGATTATTATTACTTAGCCGCTACTCTCCAAACCACTCCGCTCACATCATCAGCCACTAATAAAGCGCCATCAGGCATAAGGGTTACACCAACTGGTCGGCCGTAAACTTCGGCTTTTTCTTCGTTAGCAATAAATCCTGTTAAGAAATCTTCTGGTTTGCCTGTTGGCTTTCCGTTTTTAAATGGAACAAAGGCAACTTTATAACCTGCTATTTTTGAACGGTTCCACGAACCATGCTGACCAATAAATGCACCACCCTGATATTTAGCAGGGAATTTTGTGTCTTTATAAAAAGCCAAACCTAATGATGCCGTGTGTGAACCCACAGGAACATCAGGTACGATGGTTTTCTTAACCAATTCAGGTTTCTGACCTTTTAAACGAGGGTCTTCATTTTGACCAAAATAAGCGTATGGCCAACCATAAAATGCACCTTCTTTAACGCTGGTTATATAATCAGGTACTAAATCATCGCCTAAACCATCTCTTTCATTTACGGCTGTCCACAACATATTTGTACCAGGCGCCCAATCTACACCTACCGGATTTCTCAATCCGCTGGCATAAATTTTTTCTCCTGTACCATCAGGATTAATTTCCAGAATATTTGCCCGTCTAACTTCATTTTCCATTCCGTTTTCGCCAACGTTACTTCCTGAACCTACAGTTACATAAATTTTGCTTTTATCGGCATTGGTAATTAGGTTTCTGGTCCAATGGTTATTGTAGCCACCTGCAGGCAAACTTAATATCTTTTTACCTTGTCCGGTAATTTTAGTGTCGCCGGCTTTATATGGATATTGCCACAAGCCATCCGTATTGGCTACATAAAAACTATTACCAATTATTGCCATCCCATAAGGTTGATTTAAGCCCTCCAAAAATGTAGTTGTGGTTTCGGGTTTCCCATCTTTATTTTCATCACGATATAATATAATGGTATTTGCACTTTTACCCGGAACTTCTGATTTTGATTTGCCCGTTACCGCACCTGCAATCTTTTCGGCAGCACTTCTTTCTGAATTGGTTAGCACCACCAACACATCACCATTTGGCGTTACAATCATATTTCTAGGGCTTTTTATGCCTGATGCAAATTTGGTAACCACAAAACCTTCGGGAGCAATAGGGGTTTTACCTTCTGGCCATCCGATAACTTTACTGAACTTATTTTTCGATGCCGCAGTATCTGGTGCAGGAAGATTTAAATCTGTAACGGCTGTTTGAGCAGTTGTGTCGTTATTCAAACTATCGCTTTGCGAATTTGATTTTGAGCCTGATTGACAGCTAAATAAAACTGTCGCTGAAAATAAGCTAGTGTATAGGATCTGATTTTTCATCTATGTTTATAGGATTGATGCACTATAAACAGGAATAAATGAGAAGATGTTTTAAAGATCTTCTTTTTTCGAAATAGAAAGGTTCAATTTGATAAGTAACCAATAATTTATCGCTTTAAATTCCTAATTAGTTTCATAACCATAACTCCGCATTAGATAAATATAATAAATATTGAAGAGCCATAATATTCCACCAATAATCATTAGGATAATTTGCCTGACATTAAAGTTTTTCTGCTCTATGGCAATAATGTCTGCTGAATTTCTCTTTGCAAAATTTAATGCAGTAAATGGTTGTAGTAAAACGAACACTGAAAATATAGACAATATGCCGGCAGGAAATGGTAAGTAACTTAATAAGGTAGTTATAAGATAAGCCAAAAATAGTAAACCAGAATGAAAGCGTTTTTTATAAGATTTGCTAATTGCATATCCCTTTATTCTGGTAAATAATGGTATAATGAAAACAATTCCAAAAATTGTTCGTATTGCTGGTGCTAAATCAGCATTGTCTTTTTGTTGAAAAAATCGCCATGATTTATAAAACCACCATATTTGGTAAAATCCAAAGGTTAAGACTGAGAGTAAAATAAATTTATTTGTATCAATTAAGTATTGTGTTTCGATTTGCTTGGATGTATCGACTATATCTTCATTCATTGTGAGGCGTTTAATGCTTTGAAGATATAAAATTTTAATTATTTGGCAATAGTCCTAGCGTAAAAAGGCTCCACCTAGCATATATGCGTATTGTTTTTCAATCCATATCATAAAAATACTTCTTTTCATTTAAAAGTTATTGAGCTGCCTGTTTCTTTATCATTTAATGGTAAAACAAATTTGATAAGGTTTTCAATTTTGAATATTTTTAAAATTTGATAAAAACCTAACGGTAATTATTTGTTTATTGACGAAACTAAAAATAGATAGAGTGAACCCGAGAATTAACTTTACAATGTTCCTTAATTCATCTGTTTATTTTATCTTTAGGCGATTTTAAAATTCTGGATTTTATTCTAAATCCGATTTCTTGTTAATTAATTAGTAAAAATCAAATTAAAACATGTCAAATACATCAAAAATTATCTACACCAAAACCGATGAGGCGCCAATGTTGGCAACCTACTCACTTTTACCTATTGTACAAGCTTTTACCGCATCAGCAGGTATTGATGTAGAAACCAGAGATATTTCTTTAGCAGGAAGAATTTTGGCAAACTTTCCTGAGTATTTAAAAGATGACCAAAAAATTGGTGATGCATTGGCAGAACTTGGAGGCTTGGCAACAACACCAGAAGCTAACATCATTAAATTACCTAATATTTCTGCATCTATTCCACAATTGGTTGGTGCAATTACCGAATTGCAAGCACAAGGTTTTGCTGTTCCAAACTATCCTGGAAATGCACAAACGGAAGAAGAAAAAGAAATTAAAGCAAAATATGCTAAAGTTTTAGGTTCGGCTGTAAATCCGGTTTTACGTGAAGGTAACTCAGATAGAAGAGCACCGAAAGCGGTTAAAAATTACGCGAAAGCCAATCCACATTCAATGGGTAAATGGTCGGCAGATTCCAAAACAAAAGTGGCCAGCATGAGCGAAGGCGACTTTTATGGTTCTGAAAAATCGACTACTGTTGAAACTGCAGCTCAATTTAAAATTGAATTTGTTGCGGCTGATGGAACGGTAACTGAATTAAAAGGTTTAGCACCATTAAAAGCAGGCGAAGTGATTGATAGCTCGGCGTTGAGTTTATCGGCACTAAAATCTTTTGTAGCTAAAGAAATCGAAGAAGCAAAAGCTGCTGGTGTTTTATTATCAGCGCACTTAAAGGCAACGATGATGAAGGTTTCCGACCCAATTATTTTCGGTGCAATTGTAGAAGTTTACTTTACTGATGTTTTTGCAAAATATGCTGATTTATTTGCTTCATTAAATGTAGATACCCGTAATGGTTTAGGAGATGTTTACGCTAAAATTGCCGGCCATGCACAACAAGCAGAGGTTGAAGCAGCTTTAGCGGCAGCAATTGAAAACGGTCCGGCTTTGGCAATGGTAAATTCTGATAAAGGCATTACCAACTTACACGTTCCAAGTGATGTTATTGTTGATGCTTCAATGCCTGCAATGATTCGTACTTCGGGCCAAATGTGGAACAAAGAAGGTAAACCACAAGATACAATCGCTTTAATTCCAGATCGTTGTTATGCTGGTGTTTATACTGCAACTATTGATGATTGTAAAGCACACGGTGCTTTTGATGTAACCACAATGGGTTCTGTTCCAAATGTTGGTTTAATGGCTCAAAAAGCTGAAGAATATGGCTCACACGATAAAACTTTCCAGGCAACGTCTTCTGGTGTTATCCGTGTAACGGATGCAGATGGTAAAGTTTTCTTCGACCAAAAAGTAGAGCAAGGCGATATTTTCCGCATGTGCCAAACTAAAGATGCTCCAATTCAGGATTGGGTTAAATTGGCCGTTAACAGAGCACGCTTATCAGAAACGCCTGCAGTTTTCTGGTTAGATGAAAACAGAGCGCACGATAGCCAAATCATTGCCAAGGTTAACAAGTATTTAGCAGATCATGATACTGCTGGACTAGATATCCGCATTCTTGCTCCGATTGATGCAACTAAATTTACTTTAGAGCGTATTCGTAAAGGTGAAGACACCATCTCGGTAACGGGTAACGTATTGCGTGATTACTTGACAGATTTATTCCCGATTTTAGAATTAGGAACTTCTGCTAAAATGTTATCTATCGTTCCATTAATGAATGGTGGTGGTTTATTTGAAACAGGTGCTGGTGGTTCTGCACCTAAACATATTGAGCAATTTATTGAAGAAGGTTATTTACGTTGGGATTCGCTTGGCGAATTTTTAGCGCTTCAGGCTTCTTTAGAGCATTTATCGCAAACACAAAACAATGCGAAAGCACAGGTTTTAGCTGATGCTTTGGATGAAGCTAATGCTAAATTCTTAGCGACTGATAAATCTCCAGGTAGAAAATTAGGTACTATCGATAACCGTGGTTCACACTTCTATTTGGCATTATATTGGGCTGAAGCATTAGCTGCTCAAACTAAAGATGCTGAATTGCAGGCTCGTTTTGCGCCATTGGCAAAAGCTTTAACTGAAAATGAAGCGAAGATTAATGAAGAGTTAATTTCAGCGCAAGGTAAACCACAAGAAATTGGTGGTTATTATAATCCTAATGATGAGTTGGCTGGTCAGGCAATGCGTCCAAGTGCTACTTTAAACAGTGCTTTAGCAAGTTTATAAGTTTAAATATTTTTTAAGTATAAGAAACCCCGGTAATTTTTTTATCGGGGTTTTTGCGTAGTAAAGGTATTAATCTCTAAAAATATTTGCCGCGGAAACATAGAATACACGGAAAATAATTAGCCACTTATATTTTCTCAAATGCTTTATATGGTAAAATGAAAATTAAAAAAAAATATTTGCCACGGAAACACAGAATACACGGAACTAATTTGTCAATTATATTTCTTTAAATGTCTTGTATGGCAAATGAAAATTAAACCATTGCGGTTTATTTTATGTTACGTTCTTTTAAAATGGCTTGCAGTTCTTTCGCTCGTTTATTTTTAGGGTCGTTGGTTATTTTGTAGATCAGAAAAAGAGGAATAAGCAAAGCGATGGTGTAAGCGCTAAAGTAAATACTAAATAATACTATTCCGACCAGGAAACCTATAATAAAAGCATTCATAATCGAGAATGATTTTAATTGTTTGGCCTCTAGTAATAATTGTTCATCTGTTAATTCGGATAGATTGGTTTGTTCCATTTGGTTTAAAATATTAAAAGATGATAATATCATATGATACTATCATAATGCGTTTATTTTATATAATTATATGTGCTTTTAACTAAACTTGTTTGCTTATCAGGTTTCAAACTTTTTGCTAAATGCGTTATGATCTCTTATTTGCTGAATCTTTTGATTATTTATCAATGTACAAAAAAGTCGTATCTACCTCATACTGATATTTATTTTTGTTGAATTTGTATTTTGTAATTTGAAGTTTAGAAGGATCATAGGCCTCTGTTTCTTCTGATGAATGAATTGACAGCAAACCATTTTTTTCTTTTTTAAATTTTGCATTTTTTAAATAGTTCATAAAAGCCAATTTGTAATAATTATTGTGTTGGTTTAAGAATAAGCCATACATGCAACCACCTGTGCCGCAAGCACCCAAATAAACCAATAAATCTATCTTTCCATCTGCGTTGAAGTCACTTCTTTTAATAGATTGAATTTTTGCAGAACTGTCAGGGAGTTTAAAATTTGAATTTTTTGGTGGAATAATTTTTATGATATTTTCACTCTTTATCTCTCGCAACGAAAAGAGATTTGCCTGTTGGGTTTTTGTTTTTTTGTTTACAGCAATTTTCGTTCTTGCATCTTTTTGAGCGTGTAAGCTTAATATTAAAAACGCAAAGCCGATAATTAATATGATTCGTTTCATTTGAAATGAGTTATATTTTTAAATACTCACCACCTTATACAATTGAGCTTAAGTTTGCTTGCATGGCTCGTATTGTAAAATTAATTGTTTGTTAGCCATATAAAGAAAGATAAATTTCATTTTAGGTACATAGTTTCTTACCCTTGCCTTGTTGAATCGTGCCACTTCCTTATTTAATTTTTCCACTGCCTTATTTAACTTTTCCACTGTCTTATTTAACTTTGCCACTGTCTTATTTAATTTTGCCACTATCTTATTTAATTTTGCCACTGCCTTATTTAATTTTTCCACTGCCTTATTTAACTTTTCCACTGTCTTATTTAATTTTGCCACTATCTTATTTAATTTTGCCACTGACTTATTTAATTTTGACATTGCCTTATTGAACCGTGACACTGCCTTTTTGATAGGCTATGTTATATTTTATAAATAAAATTTAGAATGAATTCTAGGTCAAAGAATCTCAAGGCTATTAAAACCATACACCATAAGCCATTGTTATAATAAATAAAAATAGGAGATACCATCATGGCAGATAAAGAAAATAAAGGCTCGCAGGATAAAATCCACAGCACTACACAAAACAGTGAAATTAATAAGGAAAACTTATCTTACGATAAACATAAACAGAGTTACGAATTAGATGTAAAGGGAGAGGACAAGGACTATGATCACCCGATGGGCTACGAAACTGTTGCGGCTGGTGCGGTTGATGATGATTCTACTTATGATGAAGCAAACCCTTACGTGGGCGATGAATATGCCCGCAATGAAGAAATTGCAGACGATAATTTAGAGGAGTTAGGTATGCATGTAGATAATGGTGAAAGTGTAAAACTAAACCCAGAGGATGAAATTTTAGCCCGCACACCAGAAGATAACCGTGATGATTTAGATGAAGAAGGTTATCCGATTAATGATGCACCTGAGAAATAATATTTTTTAATCAGTAATCAGTTTGTGGTATTGATAGATGCTGCAAACTGATTATGGATTCACATCCAGGTTAAACCGTCTTCTCAATTCATCAAGTTTCGGGTTTTTATTCAGTAAATATTCGTAACGTTCTTTAGAGGTATAAAGCCTCTTTTCTAATTTACGTTCAGCATGTAAATAAGAAACTACGATACCAAAGTTGCGAAGCGTATTGCGTAAATAATTAAGCAACTCTACCGATTCTGCCTGTACCAAATCTTCCTGAGTTTTACTTTCAACAGAAATTACAATTTCCTCTGCCGATTTAAGCAGGGGCGGGAAATTATTCAATATGGTATAAGTGTTTATCTTATTGTCTTTTTTGAGTTTCTCGCAGTAATCGCTCCAAACCTCTACTAATCTTTCCTGGGTAAAAGGCTCTCGTGAATCGCCGGTAACAGTTTTGGGTTCGCCATCATCTTCTCCACTGGCCACACGCTCCAAATCATTTAAGGATGGAATAAGCGTACTGCCTGCATTGGCTTTGGGAATTTTTATGCTAATAGAAGTTGCAGATGGTATAGGTGAAACTCTTGGCGCTTCCTTTGGTTTTTCTTCTGCAACTGTAGCAACAGGTGCTTGACTAATAGGTTTAGGACTTTCACTTTCCGCTTTCGGCTTTTCGCTTTCAGCCTTCAGCTTTATGCTTTCCGCTTCCCCAGCTACGACATTAGTTTTTTTTTTATCCTGATCTGCGTCAGTTGCTGTGTTATTGTTGTTTAAAGGCTGTTGAGCGAGTTGAACCACCGACCGGATGTGGCACATTTTTATCAGTGCGAGTTCTACTTGTAAGCGCTGGTTCTTGGAGTTTTTATAGTTTAAGTCGCAAGCGTTGGCTAAATTCAATGCCGTTAACAAAAATGATAATTCTGTTTGCTTACATTGCTCCAGGTATTTTTGTCTGATGTTTTCACTTACCTCCAGCAATTTGATTGTTGCGGCATCTTTACCAACCAATAAATTACGGAAATGCGTAGCTAAACCATTGATGAAGTTATTTCCATCGAAACCGTTATTCAATATTTCATCAAACAACAATAAGGTCTGGCTTACTTCTGCAGCAGTTAGAAAAGACGTTAACTTAAAAAAGTAATCATAATCTAAAATATTCAGGTTATCAATTACGGCTTTATAAGTAATGTTTTTGTTTGCATAACTGGCAATCTGGTCGAACATGGAAAGCGCATCACGCAAACCGCCATCGGCTTTTTGTGCAATGATGTGTAAGCCATCGGCCTCAAAAGCAATGTTTTCCCTTTGGGCAATTTTAGCAAGATGTGCAGAAATGTCTTCAACCTGTATGCGGTTAAAATCAAAAATCTGACAACGGGATAAAATCGTGGGTAAAATTTTATGCTTTTCGGTGGTTGCTAATATAAATATAGCGTAAGATGGTGGTTCTTCTAAAGTTTTCAAAAAGGCATTGAACGCACTTTGAGATAGCATATGAACCTCATCAATAATATAAATTTTATACTTTCCGGCTTGCGGCGGTATTCTTACCTGCTCAATTAAACTACGGATATCATCAACAGAGTTGTTCGATGCCGCATCTAATTCGTGTACGTTAAAAGAATGTCCGTTTTGGAAAGACTGGCAATTGTCGCACTCGCCGCAAGCTTCCATTTCTGCTGTAGGATTAGTACAGTTAATGGTTTTGGCTAAAATACGGGCACAAGTGGTTTTACCAACACCTCGCGGACCGCAAAATAAAAAGGCCTGCGCAAGTTGATTGTTTTTAATGGCATTTTTTAAAGTTCCGGTAATATGCAATTGTCCAACTACAGTTTCAAATGTAGCCGGGCGATATTTACGGGCAGAAACAATAAAATTTTCCATCGGCACGAAAATAGGAATTTTTGTTGAGTTGGGGAGTAGGGAAGTTGGAATGTTGAAAAGTTGAAGTGACCAATATTCAATATTCAATTTTCAAATAGCAATTAAACAATTAAACAATTTACCCTAAAGACTAAAGACTAAAGACTAAAGACTAAAGCTACCTCATCACTGCCTTCAACTCCTGCCTATACTGCGAAGCACTCTTACCCGTAAACTCCTTAAAAAGCTTATTGAAATGGCTGAAATTATTAAAACCACTTTCAAAGCAAATATTTGCAATGCTGGTGGGTTTCTCTGCTAAAAGCTTCGATGCGTGTACAATTCGGTATTCGTTAACAAATCGGGTAAAGGTTTTCTTTGTTATCTTCTTAAAATACCGGCAAAAGGAGGGAACCGTCATGCTGCACATATCAGCAATATATTCCAGACTGATTTCATCGAGAAAATGATCTTTTACATAATTAAAAACCATGTTTATCCTGTCGTTATCCTGCACCTGCATTTCCAGGGAAAAACTTTGGGCATTTAGCAGTTTGTAGTCAGATGCCTGCTCCAATTCTCTCAATATACCTAATAAAGCCAGTAATTTTTCAAGCGGCCAGGCATTGTGCATCTTTTCCAATGTCGGGCCAACAAGTTTCATGGTATCTCTGCCGAATGCAATTCCATATTTAGCCTTTTCAAATAAGTTGGCAATTCCCCTGGTTTCTTTAAGTGTTAAAAAATCAGCACCTAAAAAATCAGGTTTCATTTGTATAACAACTTCTGTTTTATTACCGGTGTCAACATCAGTAAAGCCGCAATGGGGTAAATTGCTTCCAATTAATATTAAATCACCATCGTTATAATAAGAAACATGGCTACCGATTTGCCGCTTGCCAGAACCACCATTTACAAAAACCATTTCTATCTCCGGGTGGTAATGCCATAGGTGCGCCTTATTGTTCTCATTCTCTACATATTTAGAGTAATAAAATGAGCTACCAAAAGAGGGTTCAATTATTTCGAAACTTGGCCTTAGTTTTTTCATTTTTCTACACAAAAATAATAATTAAAATATAGTAAATTGATTCTTTTGTATATGAATTTGTTATTTAGGGGTAAAATAGCATATATATTTGAAAATATACAATCAACTATGTGTTTTATACTGTGGTAATTTAGTGGTGTTAAATAATTGTTCATCCTAAAGCATACATAAACATGAAAAACTTTATAAAAATTAGCCTTGTTGTAGCAGCAATATTTGCAGCTCCAGGTGTAAAAGCAAATGATGAAGTTGTTACCTTAAAAGTTAAAGCAGAAAATAATAAATCCATTCGTTTCTTTATCGATGAGGCGAAAGACATCGAATTAAGCATTAACGACTTAACCGATAATAAATTAATCTACGAGGAAAACATCCACGCTTCGGGCGCATCTACTAAAACTTACGATTTAAATGCATTGCCTGATGGCGATTACGTATTAAACGTAACTTCGGGTTCACAATTGGCGCAATATCCAATCCATATCGAAGATGATAAAGCAGAAGTTGCTGCACCAAAAATTACAGAACTTTTCAAGCCAGCTGTAATTAAAAAGGACGGTATGGTAACCCTTGATATCGATAATGCCGATAAAGGTCCGATTGAAGTTGAAATTATAAACGAATATAACGACCAACTTTACAAAGGTACTTTTACCGATAAAGCAAAGTTGACTAAGAAATTCAACATCAGTGGTACGCCATCAAAAGAATTAACATTTATCGTTAAAACAAACAAACAACAGTTCAGCAAAACAATAGAATCTCGCTAATTAGATTTTATAATTAAGTAGAAAGGGTTGCCTGTAAGGTAACCCTTTTTGTGTTATGGGTGGGTGTGCAGACTTTAGTCAGTTTTTAAGTCAGAAGGTTACTAATTTACCCTAACCCGATACGTTTAGTAATTTAATAAATATAAAAGGGGATTATCTGCTCAGATAACCCCCTTTTATATTTACCGAATATTGTTTTTCGCGACTAATTGCCCCAGTTAACCTGTATGTTGTGTTCTGCTGCGTACTTTTCCCCAAGTTCCAATAAGGTATCATAATTTTTATTGAAGCGGGCTCCATACTGCTGCTCAATTTTTTGAATGATTGCATCCTTATCTGCCTGACTTCCTTTTTTATCGCAGATTTCGGCGTATGCTAAGTATTCATTTTTATAAACCGGAATTACCAATTCGTAAAGCTGAATAGATTGTTTTTTTATTTCCTCTTCCTCAGCGCCGGAAGCAGAAAGTTTTTTTACCTTTTCCAGTGCTTGTTCCAGGTATAAAGCTTTGTTATTGATGTTTGTTGAAGCCTCATCTCCTTTCTTCTTGCTGGATGGGATATCCGGATATTCTTTAGTTTCATCGTTAATGTGACGTGCTAGATTTGGGCTTGCAAAATCATTTACCATATTAGTATTAAGGATTGCGATATCAAAGAATTTTTCAGGTGTTTCTGAACAGGCTGAGAGCAGAAGCGTAGTACATATTAAAAATAAGACAGCTATTTTTTGGGATAATACCTGTAGTTTGTTTTTTTTCATTTAAATAGATTTTTGTTTAAAATTTAATGGTATTCGAAGCAAAGATTAAGCCGATTTACAGCAGCTCTGATATCGTTTACTTTGCGTGAAGTATTAATGATGCAGATATTTAAGGTTATTTCATGATAGTTGCTTATAAATCAGGCAGAAGAAAAATGATTTTAATGAAATCATTTTTGTAGTTTTTCTATTAAAGGTTTGATTTTAAGAATTATATTGTTACTTTTGCAACCCCGTAATATACCTCGGGATTAAAAAATTAAAAAATTTTATAACAATGAATCAGTACGAAACTGTTATCGTTCTAACCCCGTTGTTATCAGAAGAAGTTGCGAAAGAAGCTATGGCTAAATTCAAAGCTGTTCTTACTGATGGCGGAGCCGAAATTATCCACGAAGATAATTGGGGTTTAAGAAAATTAGCGTATCCGATCGCTAAAAAATCAAACGGATTTTTCAATTTAACTGAGTATAATGCTCCAGGTGATTTGATTGCTAAATTAGAGTTACAATTAAAGCGTGATGAGCGTGTGTTACGTTTCTTAACCATCAGGTTAGACAAACATGCAGTTGCTTACAACGCAAAAAAACGCAGCGGTGCGTTCAACAAAAAAACTAAGGAGGTTGCAGCGTAATGGCAAGAGAACAAATTCAATACGTTACTGCCCCTAAAGTAGAGGATAACCGTAAAAAATATTGCCGTTTCAGAAAAAATGGTATTAAATACATTGATTACAAAGACGCAAACTTTTTGTTAAAATTCATTAACGATCAAGGTAAATTATTACCACGCCGTTTAACTGGTACTTCGTTAAAATTTCAACGTAAAGTGGCTCAAGCTGTAAAGCGTGCTCGCCACATCGGTTTGTTACCTTTCGTTGCTGACCAATTAAAATAGGAGGATTTGATATGGAAATTATTTTAAAACAAGATATTAAATCATTAGGCGAGAAAGACGATATCGTTACAGTAAAGCCAGGTTATGGTCGTAACTATTTAATTCCGCAAGGATTTGCAACTTTAGCTACTGTTTCTGCAAAAAAAGTTTTAGCTGAAAACTTAAAGCAAGCTGCTTTTAAACAAGATAAAATTAAGAAAGATGCTGAAGGTATTGCTGAGCGTTTAACTGAGGTTAAACTTTCTATCGGTGCTAAGGCAGGCGAAAGCGGTAAAATATTTGGTGCTGTTAATACTATCCAAATCGCTGAAGCATTAAAAGCTCAAGGTTTTGATGTTGACCGTCGTCGTATTACTTTCGAAACTGAACCTAAATTTGTTGGCGAATATGTTGCTAACTTAAACTTACACAAAGAAGTGAAAGTTCAGGTTCCTTTCGAAGTTATCGCTGAATAAGCATTTCTTTAAAACATAAAAAAAGTCCTTTCATTAATTTGAAAGGACTTTTTTTATGCACTCATTTTTGTAGAATGGTATGCTCAATTCTATTCTCTGTTGGGGATTTTTTTTCGCTATAAGTTTTTTAAAATTAAAATTTTAATGGTCAATTGATATACAGTGGCATATTATGCATTTGGTAACCTTTTTGTCTTTAAAAACGGAAAAACCAAGTATGAAATCAAAAATTACCATTTTAATTAGTCTTTTGATCTATTCTTTTGCAAACGCTCAGAAGGTAGATTTGGATAGAGCATACGCTACATATGCTTTTACTTCTTTACCAAGTAACCCACTTCCTGCAGAATACAAATCTTATAATGTATCTGCAACTCTTAATACCTCAAGCGCTAACATATCAGCTTCAGAAATCGAAGACAGAGGTAATATTTCTGGTTTTCAGAAAGTTGATAAAAAAACAAAAGCAGATTTATCAGTTCAATTTAAGTTTGGCGACTTTATGATAGATAATGCCGAAATTAAAGAGCGGGTAGAGATTACTAAAGACAAAACAGGAAAAGAAACTGGCAGGAAATATTATTATTGGGCTGTAATAACATATTCGTTTTCCGGGAGTTTTCGTTTAGTAAATAATATCTTAGGCCATGATTTAATGAATAGTGTATTACAAACTCAGTATTCTAAGTTAACCCATAACTCGTCAGAATATTCAACAAGGTCTGAAGCATCAAGTTATTGGAATAATAACAAGGAAACAATTAAATCAAATCTGATAACTGAAGCGGTAAAGAGCAGGATAGACCAATCGAATAGTATAATTACTAATAAATATGGATATCGCCAGGCAAAATATAATTATCTAATTTGGTTCCAGGGCGAGAAGAAACATTCCGAATTTGAGCTTAATAACAAAATGATAGAACAGCTAAAAGCCGCATCTTTGCTTATTCGAGGAAATCAACCTATCACTCCAGAAATAAAGGAAAGTTTCAAGCCTGTTATTGATTATTTTAATGATGTCAAAACCAGATTTAGCAAAGATGATAAGTCGGATAAGAAAATGCGTTATTCAGCATTTTTTAATTTAGGATTTATATATGTAATGCTGGAGGATTTTCCTAATGCACGAAAGGAAGCTGAAGGGCTTTTTAATAATGATTATGACAAAAAAGATAGTAAGGATATCATTAAAGAAATTGATAATGCTGAAGAACAATTAAAAATAAACAA
This sequence comes from Pedobacter aquatilis, assembly GCF_032678425.1. Lineage (GTDB taxonomy): Bacteria > Bacteroidota > Bacteroidia > Sphingobacteriales > Sphingobacteriaceae > Pedobacter > Pedobacter aquatilis_B. The sequence goes on from NZ_JAVTSG010000002.1 coordinate 364,153, forward strand.
TACTACAACCAGACATTTTGTAAGTAAACGTGTTTCAGCTGATACACTTTAGCAAAAAAGCCTCCCGAGAATCGGGAGGCTTTTTTTATCCTTTAGGTGTCGTCGGTCTTATCTCTACCTTACTTGGTAAAGTTCTGGCAGGCATCGCCAATAAATCAACAATTAATTTCCCCATGTCTTCAGGTTGAATTTTCCAGGCATCATCTTGTTCGTTAGGATTGTGCTCGTTGAAATGACTGGCTACAGAACCCGGCATAATTGTACTTACTTTAACACCGTATTTTCTTAAATCGAGCATTACAGATTGCGTAAAACCTGTTAAACCAAATTTACTGGCATTATAAGCAGAACCACCAGCAAAGAAGTTTGTTCCTGCTAAACTTGAAATGGTAAATATATGTCCTTGTGTTTTCTTGATTTCTGCAACAGTAGCTTTAATACTATAAAATACACCTGTTAAGTTGGTATCGATAATATCATTCCAATCTTTAACCTCTATCTCATCAATTGGTGCAAAATGCCCAACACCTGCATTGGCAATTAAAACATCCATTCGACCCCATTTTTCGATAATTAAATTTACGGCTTCTTGCTGCGATGCAAAATCTTTAACATCTGCTTCAATTGCCAATACATCACCATGTGCAACCAATTTAGATGCTGCTTCGTTTGCACTATTTATAGTTCTGCTTGTAATCGCAACTTTATAACCATTCTTTAATAAAGATTCTGCAATTCCGTAACCTATTCCTTTGCTTCCGCCTGTTATTAAAACTGTTTTCTGACTCATAATTTTGTTTCTGATTTAACCAATGAAATGCAAATATGTTTAAGCATATTTAAAATTAAGTATTCAAAGTGTCAGAAAGGGAAAGTTTGAAATTATAGCAAGATTAAGATTTTATTAACTTTGCTACATGGCGAAAAGACGAAGCACTAAATCGAAATCAACAGCAAAAAGACCTTGGCTAAAAAAGACAATTAATATTGCAACTAAGGTATTTATCTATTTTTTATTGGTTTCGGTTATCTGGGTTATTGCCTTACGTTTTATTAATCCACCGATAACCTTATTGATGGTTTTGCGCAACATTGAACGCAAAGCAGATGGAAAGCCTTTTAAACTGGAGAAAAAGTGGGTAAAGTTTGAAGATATTTCAGATAATATGAAACGTGCGGCGGTTTCTGCCGAAGACCAGCTTTTCCTTAAACATATTGGTTTCGATTTTAAGTCGATAGAAAAAGCATTTGCCAGCAATGCTAAGGGTAAGAAAATAAAGGGTGGAAGCACCATTTCTCAGCAAACTGCAAAAAATGTGTTTTTATGGCCCGGTCGTTCGTGGATTAGAAAAGGTTTCGAAGCTTACTTTACTTTGTTAATTGAGATTTTCTGGAGCAAAGAACGGATTTTAGAAGTTTACTTAAATGTTATTGAAATGGGCGATGGTATTTACGGTGCAGAAGCTGCTGCCCAGGAATATTACAATAAATCTTGCCATAAACTTAGCCGTAACCAGGCTGCTTTAATTGCTTCGTGTTTCCCAAACCCGCGTAGATGGACACCTAAAAATGCAACTCCTTACATCAGGCATCGCCAGTATCTTATATTGAGGAATATGAAAAGATTAGGGCCTTTAGATTTTTAACAAAAATCAAATTATAAGCTAGTGGCTTCCCCTGAAAAATGATTAGTTTTAATGATTCGAATTAGGATGCTTAAATGTTTCAAGGGTTAATGAAAGAAACCAAACACTTTGTTTTCCTGGATGGATTGAGAGGTATCGCTGCAATTGTTGTCGTTATATTTCATCTTTTTGAATCTATTTATCAAAAGCAGCATGTTAACCTCTTTGCGCATGGTTTTTTAGCGGTTGATTTCTTTTTCTGTCTTTCCGGCTTTGTTATAGCATACGCTTATGATGATAGGGTTGGAAAGCTAGGCTACTTACCTTTTATAAAGCGTAGGCTGATTAGGCTTCATCCATTGGTAATATTGGGTTCAGTATTGGGGCTTGCCATATACCTTTTTGATCCCTGGGCTAATTATTCGATATCCTGGAATCCTGTCTTAATTGTAACGGCTTACTTTCAATCCAATGTATTGATTCCAACTACCATCCCAGTATCAAATAGATACGGAAATTTATTTCCCTTTAATCCACCATCCTGGTCATTAAGTTTAGAATATTTAGCCAATATCATTTATATACTAATTTTAGTTAGATTGCCACGTAAGGGGTTAATTCTTATATTTTCATGCTCACTACTGGTACTAATTTATCTTGCTCATAAGTTTGGAACTTTATCTGGTGGGTGGCATTCGGAAACCTTAATTGTGGGTATAGCAAGAATGAGTTTCTCATTTCTTGCAGGCCTAATTATAAAAAGATATTCTATTCGAATCAAAGATAAAGCCAACCCGATATTTGTAATGATATTGCTTTTAGTCGCTTTGGCAATGCCTTATTTGAAATATAATTGGCTTGTAGAGGTCTTTATTGTAACCGTATTATTTCCGACTATAATCGCATTGGCAGCAGGTGTGCAAATTTCGAATAAATTAAAATACACTGCAGATATCTTAGGAAGATTATCTTACCCGCTGTATATAACTCATTACTGGTTTATTACCATCCTCAGTAACTATTGTAAAATATATCAACTTAATAATGTAACTGCTTTATTGGTTATATTAACTGCCACTTGCGGTTTAATTTTACTAGCTTATGTGGCCTTACGTTTTTATGATGAGCCTTTGCGGAAGTGGCTAAATAAAAAATTAGTTAGATATACTAATTAAGTTTGAGTTCAAATTTAAATGCGCTTTTAACTTCAGTTAATCATTTTTTCTAAACGGATAATAATTTGTATAAAAAGCTAATTTATCCCACTATACATCACTATTATTTCTATTTTTACAGGAGATCTTAATCATAAAATAATCCTCCCTGCATCTAAATGTCTACTTACCAGCAAAATGCTCATAGAGTAATTCCGTATAATCCGCAGTTGGATGGTTTAAGGTTTTGTGCAGTTCTTTTTGTATTATGTTATCATTGGTTAGCAAAAGTATTTACTGGAGAAGCAAGTTACTTTTTCTTAGGTTTTATAAATTTCTTTTTTGTATTAAGTAGCTACTTAATCACTAAGATATTAATTACATCGAAAAACAAAGCAAATGAACTTGGGGTTTCTGGTCTCAAGACAATCTTTTTTTTTCTGTTTAGAAGAAGTATTAGGATTTTTCCTGCTTACTATTTGTACTTAATAATCTTACTGTTTATACCTGTACTTGGTGATGAAATTAATAGAAATTCAGCAATGTATTTCGCATACCTTTCAAATTATCAGATATATTATGAACAGGTATGGCCCATTTCAACAGCTCATTTATGGACACTTGCTGTTGAAGAACAATACTACATTATTTGGCCTCTAATTATAATTTTCCTACCTGAAAAATATATTTTTAAAGCCTTGATTGGAATCGTTCTTTTAGGAATCTTTCTGAGAATATTCTTTTATATACCACCAGTAAATATTCCACAAGACATTTTAACGCAATTCTGTATTGATTCTTTTGCAATTGGCGGTTTACTGGCATATAAGTATTCTAGGGCGGAATATGAGATGCATTGGGTTTCTAGATGCTTTAAGTACTTATTACACCCATCGATTATAATCGCAATTATTTCGTTTTTCGTAAAGTCTCACTATTTTTCTTTTGTAATAAACAGCTTCGTATTTTCTATAATATCCTACAAACTTATTGATATTGCAATTTTTGGATATAAAGGGTATTTAGGAAGATTCTTGCAAAGCAAAATTGTACTTTACTTAGGTAAAATTAGTTACGGGATATATTTATATCACTTAGTTGTCCCAATTGTTTTTTGGCAGGTGTTTAATAAAATCTATAACCGATTATATGTTTCGGACCCAGAATTTTTTATAGAAAATAAAAAAGGAATAAGTCTTTTTATAAAAATAATATCATCACAGATTAGTTGTTTTATAATCTATTCAGTTATAACAGTAATTGTTGCAACGCTATCCTGGCACTTGGTTGAAAAACAATTTAATAAATTGAAATTTTTGGTAAGTCCGAAAAACAAGATAAAATAATTTAAAGTTACAACTTCTCTGAAAGGTTGGTTTTTAACGGAATATTCAACCTGGATTGCGCTACATTAACAAGTGTGTCATTTGAAATGTACAATCTTATTTTGTAACGTGAGGGATTTTCTGGTACGATTAGATTTACTTCATTCCCTATACCAATCTCTTTTACCTGAACCGGATTTTCAAACTGGTCATATTTAATTAATTCCCACCTCAATTTATATTCTGTTAACTCCTTAGTCAATTTCCATTGCTTATTGTTATAATAAGTAGCATGGAATGTAACTTCTGCACCAGGCCACATTGTATTTGCCGGTAGCAAAATCTTAATTTTAGGTATTTTTATTTGTTGATTTAAGTTATGCCATTTATTGGATATTTGATACGATTCTAGCTTGTATTTCCCTTTATTATCTTTTAATCCATTTAGAGAAACAAAATTGACAGTTTTTTCGTCTTGCCAATGAGAAAGAAATATACCAGCCGTTAAACTCTTATTCGATAGATAAGAATTTGGGGTAATACTGCTCATAAATGATGCATTTGGTATACTGGTTGGACGAACTTCCGGATTACGATTCTCAATCAAACCAAAACAATCAATACCAGAAACGGATTTATCTAAAAGAGTGTAATCTGTATCAAAATTTTCATCTACATATATGTCCACGCTTACAGGCCTAACGCCATCAATTTGATTAATCTTCTTTATTAATTTATTTAGCCAAACTAAATAAGCGTTCTGTTCATTTATTAAATCAGGTTTAAAATTTCTATACCGAATAGATTTCAGCGGATTATTTGCAATGTTCCACATCTTAATCTGTCTTCTATCTATGTTTTTCTCTATGTTGGAAATAATTTTTTCAGCATACCCATTCATCTCCGTACTATCTGTAATAAAGCTTATGTTATCCGGGAGCCAAAAACCATATACTATATTCAGATTTTTTTCATCTGCAACCTCAAGTATATTCTCATCGTAAATACTAAGGCCATATATTTTAATGGTATTGAAACCAATTTTTTTGATTTCTTCCATATCCTTAACAATGATTTTCTTTTTTAGCACTAAACCATTACTTGACCAATTTTGGCTTTTCCTGTAGTTGATTCCTCTAATTTTATTAAGGAATGAAATGTTTTTTAAAGCTATTTTTTTTGAATTTCTGGAGTTTGTTAAAAGATTCTGATTAACCTTTAACCAAATATTGCGCTTGCTGCCAGGATGGGTAAGTCCCTCTAAGTTTGAAAAATTAGCTACTTTCCAATCCAAAGTCTGTCCACTAAATCCATTAGGTAAATTTTTATCTACACCACTGTTAAACAGTACAAATGCTTTGATTTCAGGAAACTTATTATCCAATGTTTTTGAGGCTTCTTTGAACCATTCGTTTTGCTTTTTTAGTGTGCCCATTTCGGCAAGCATTACAGGTAAGCCCATTCTAAATATAGGATTCTGATGAAAAGGTGTATAAAGTTGTTCCATACTTTGAATAGCTTTATCATCGATACTGTAGTTAAGGTTTGTAACCCCAATCCAATCTACATATGCCTTACCAGGGAAGTAGTTGTTTACTGCACTTGGTTTCCATGGATTCCAAACCCAGATTACGTTATTTAAATTCCTTTTTGAAAAAAAGTTATGAATGTATTGCCAAGCTTGCCTAAATTCTTCGGCGCTATTTTGTCCTGTTAAACTCCAAGGATACTGAGGGTTATCAGTTTCGTGTGCAAAACGGATAAATATTGGCTTATTAATGCGTTTTAGTTCATCTGCAAAACTTTCTAAATATGGATCATATCTATGCTCTAAAATTCTTTTGAAAATGTGTTTCTCAACATCTTCAGGTTTGTAATCTTTTGAGCTGGCAAATAAACTCTGCCAAGGCTCCCAAGTTATCATTGGTATAGCTTCTTTTGTATAGATAGAATCTAAAAGATTTGTTGGGAATTTACATTTTTCAGTATCGCCCCATGACAGGTATAATGATACAATGCCGAAATTAATATCGTTTTGTTTTTCGATATTGATAATATTATTTACTGATGATAAGCCATTGGAACCGTTAGGTTCAAAAATACCAGCAATTAAAATATTCTTGTTGTAATTGGCAACCGGCGTTTTGTCCGTTCCATTTTTATGGTTTGCAGACCACACAAACATAAACCCTGCTATAACTACAGCTATAAGCAGTGCCGAGCGCCTTATTTGTTTATATAGAAATCTTCTTAAAAGCCAAAATCGCTTTTTAAATGCTACCAAGCCTGATATTGTAGTGTTTAGAGAAGAAGATTTTCTTTTTATCGATCGGAAGTATGCCTGCTTACTTGCAACTATGGAGAATGATAGAATTAAACAGTTTATACTTGCAAAACCACTCATAATTAAATTATAAGGATTCCAATCTGTAGCAAGGCCATAAATTATGGACAAAACCGAGATAATTATTACTGCGATGTTAGGAAGATTAATTTTCCAGCTGCCTTCTTCCTTATCATCTTTTGGAGTGGGAATGTATGGGATTTTCTTCCTTAAAATTGTATAATACAAGCCCGTGAGGAATATCCACCAAGTGCCAATCATTAGCAATCCGCCAACAACATGAAATCCTCTTTCTTCCTCTTCCATAACCCAACGCTGAACAAAGAGCCTGATTAAAAATGATAGCAGAACCAAAGGCCCTGCGTACATCATAAAATATAGAAAGTCGATATTAATCGGACTGGTATCTAAAATTAAAGAAAGAATGGGTATGAGGAAATTAATTAGAAATATAATCCCTGATAAATAATATAGTGGGATTAAGGCGTAATGAATTTTCTGCTGCCAGGTAAATTTTGTGAAAAGTTTCGGATAGGAAGTAACTAAAAGTTCGAAAACTCCTCGGGCCCATTTTAATTGTTGAGTATAATATGCAGACATTGTTGATGGAACAAGTCCTCTTGCCAATATCTGAGGAACATAAATTGATTTCCATCCTTTAGCATGAAGATGCATTGCCGTATTCATATCTTCAGCTAAACCAGCTGCATGGCCCCCAATAGATTCGAGTGCTGCTCTTCTGAATGTACAGTTGGCACCAATGGCAAGCACTGTTCCATATTTATTCATGGTCATCATAATTGGACCGTAAAACTGAAACGTTTGCTGAGCAGCTCCTTTAGCTATTAAACTTTCGCCATAATTTTTATAAGCTTGAACAATCTGAACGTAGCCAATTTTTTCATCGTTAAAATGTGCCACAATTGGATCCAGGAAATTTGGTTGAGGCACATGATCAGGATCTAAAACCACACACAACTCACCCGAAGAAATTAATAATGCATTATTAATGTTACCAGCTTTTGCATTCACTTTTTCAATTCGGGTAACGTGATGTACACCCAATTGCTCGCACAAAGCTTTTAGATAGGGATCATCAGACTCATCACATAAATAAGATTGATGAGGATAGGTTATGTTTACAATGGCCAGCAGCGTTTCCTCTATCATTTCATATGGTTCGCCTTTGCAAAATGTTGTAAAAATATCAACGGAAAATATTCTACCAGTGGATATTGCTGGAGGAACAGTTATATAAAAATAATGTACCCATTCGTGAATTAATCTCGAGCATGAATAAATAATTGTTGCTGCAAGCATATAAAATAGTACCGGATATTCTGCAGTACCTCTATATATTTCTTTCAAAAAAAGCAGCATTACAAGAATTCCGGCCAATATCATTACCCTAAGACGAAAACGTTCCCATTTTGATGGTGCAATTATAATTTCAGGCTTATTCTTCATTATCAACTACATAAAATGGAATATTCGCTGTGGCTATGTTTCCTTTATTATCAAAAACTTTGGAAAATAATCTATAGGGCCCTTCGATATCAGGTGAAGTAAATTTTACCATAAAGCCATTTTGACTAAAAACCAGTCCTTTTAGTGCTATTGGCCTAATTACATTATTTACATTATTTTTTTTAAACCAATCTTCAGGGTATATTTCCCATTCAATTTTTAAATTGCTGGTATCTCCTAAAACTTTAATTTGAGCTGTTTGTAGTGCTTTTGGTTTCAAGAAAATGTTATCTATGGCTACCTTATTATTCAGTGTTATGCCACTAACTTTTGGCCCATTAAAGTTTACAGCTTTTCCGCTCCATATTTCTTCTGCTGAAGTAATGGATTCTGTTTTATTTCCAAACTCATCAAACAAGCTAAACCAAGTATGCGTAATTTCTTGTTTCTGCCCCCAAAAAAAAATAAATGATCCTAAAAATCTAGGATCGTTAACAGGCATATATCGTTTATATCTGCTTAAATAAGCTTTCGCTTTTGCAGTACTGGTTGGTTCTATTTTTGCATCCCATGCCGTACGGGAATGCCCTTGCCAAGGCCCGTCAATACCCCATTCGGTTATTAAATATGGCCCATCCCAAAACCAGCTAAAATTTTTCAAATCCTCTTCCAGCTCCGATATTCTGCTAAAAATGTTAAAGGAAATGATATCAACATTGGTTCTGAGCTTGATGTTAGCAATGTCGTTTTTTTGGAAATTTACCATTGTTGTTGTGACAGGATGATCCGGATCGTCCGAATGAATCATATCTACAATGGCATTAAATGAGTTATAAAAGTTATGATACGATGGTTTGTTTGGAAATACCAATTCATTCCCTACACACCACATCAATAGGGCGGGATGAGATTTAAGTCGATTAACTAAGCCTTTTACTTTTTTAAAATCTGAGGCAACTTTAGTAGGGTTATCGTAATAAGATAAGTATTGACTTTCGGGTAATGGAAGCCCAACAATTACAGATATGCCATTATCATTTGCATCGTTTAAAATCTGATCTACGTGAGTGGTATCCCAAATTCTAACTGCATTGCCACCACTTTTTTTAAGTTCAGCAAAATTAGTATAACCAGATGCACCCTTGATAGTGAAAATTTTTCCGTTTTTTAAGATGGAATATTTTTCATTAACCTTCTGTATAACAACTTTTTGATTTCTTTTAACCTTATCTCGAGAACAACTAAAAAGCGCACAGCATAGTAATAGAAAAAGAAACTTCAAAAGGGAATTCGAGTGCATAATAGGGAGTTCGAATATAGTAATTTATGTAGAATTTATTTCTGTTATAATCTTAATCATTAGTATTGTTACTTGTAATAATTAAAAAGACTAAATACCAGAAATTGTCTACGTTATTTTGTTATATTTTTAGCTAATCATGATCCTTATTCCACCTGATTTTTATTCCGCCCTTTTCATCATCAATAGCTTTTAGATGAAGTACAATGCCCCTCATTCTGGCTTCTCGTTTTTCTTTTGCTGTTAAGTTTTCATCCCCTTTGGGATTTCTTAGCGGAATATCCATTTGTACATTTGTGCCGGTATTTAAGGCATATATTCCTTTAACATTGAAGTTTAGCGCACTTGAATTTACCTGCATAGGTTTAATCTCAACTTTATCTCCTTTTACTAAAAGCGTACCGTCAAGATTATTAATCTTAACATCAGATAAATTTCTGTTCGCAAAGGCAAATTTTCCAACTTTAACCATTGGATCGAAGTTTACTAAAGCCGCATTTTTTAAATTGAACACCACTTTTCCATTGATAGAACGAGGCAATATCTTTCCGCTATGAGAAATTTTTCCCGAAATGTTTACCAGAGAAGATAAATAACCCTGAAGGTTTTTATTGGTTATGGTTTGCTGACCGAAATTATCAAACGAATAGAAAAAATCCTTTACACTAACATGGCTGATTTTAGAATTTATTTTGAAAAGATTTGAGCCCGTTTCCTGAATAATATTTCCGTTTAGATTAAGCAAACCACCTGCATGCGCAACGCTTATTTTATTAAAATAAATTCCAGTTCCTCTAAGCGAAACATCAGCATTTAAGTTTTTGGCTGTAAACTTATCGTAAATGGCTTTATCAACCTTAAGTTGAATGTTCATTTTTGAAACTTCCAGTACATTGCTCAATTCTTTAGATGCCGTTTTAATTCCGCCTGAAGATGATTTACTTTTTTTACCAGTTGTTCTTGGACCTAAAAAGGGTAGGAACTCATTTAAATACAGTTGCGGGCTGTACATATTTAAGTTTACAATAATCTTATCTGGGTCGGTATAATACAAATTGGCAAAATTAGCGATGCTACAATTCACATTGAGTTCACTTTTACCAAGTTGGAAATGACCGTTTTTAATGGATAAATCGTTTTGATTAAAATTAATGTTTAGTGCACTTTTAACCAGATGCAGCTTACGTGGAATGTAAAGAATATCGGCATTTGCAATTTTTATTGCGCCAGAAACAACAGGCTTGGTAAAGCGGAAGTTATCGATATCGGCTCTACAGTATAGCCTTAAATTGGCAGTTCCATTTTTAAACTCAAAATCGTTTGTGCCTAAAGAGTTGTTTAAGTTAGATAAGGGAAACTGTGAAGTAACCAAGCCTGTTGCAATCGGCTGTGCCAAATTGTTTACAGTAAAGGTGTCTATCTTTAACGGTGCGTTAAAATATTTTGCGGTTAGGTTATGAAATTTGATGGATGAATTTTCATCGCCAATAATGCCGCCAACCGTATCCTGATTGGTAAATGAGCCATCAAAATTTGCAGCTGTAAGTTTACCTGCAGGAATACTCACTACATTATCACGAACCTTAATACCAACTTTAATTAATGGATCACCATATTTTCCTGAACCATCATCTATAATATTTCCGCGAATATCTATCGGTTTTTCGATACCAAATTTTAAAAGCTTCGACGAGATATTTGGCGACAGTAAAAGCGCAACATCCCTAAACAAAATTTTATCAACCGCAATGCTGATGTTAAAACCGGCATTTGCTAAATCTATCTTCGCACCAATTTTAAATGGATGTTCGCCAATTTTTAAAACTTCGGGGTCTAAAATTACGGCTTCCTCTTTTTTGCTGTAATGAGCTGAAAGCGTTCCATCCAAAACTTTATCCTTTAAAAAACTACCCTTTCTGGTGTTAAAAGCAAAACTATTGACCATAGTTCTTAATCTGATTTTGCCTGTCCAGCCACTGTCCGGGTATTTCATTCGCCCCTGAACCTGATCGATATTGAAATTGAAAAGCTTAAACCTTTTTTTATTATCAACAGTAAGTTCAACTTTATTCAGGTCAATTTTTTTAACTGCGAAATCGGGCGTTTTCGAATCGGATGGTTCTGTTTTAGCAGCCTTGCTCTTAAATATACTGGTATTACTATATCCGGTAGAATCCGTAAAGAGATAAATTGAGGCGTTATTAATTGAAATTTGATTGATGTTTACATTGCCAACTATCAACGATAGTACATTTAAAGAAACATCTATATTTTGGGCTTTCAGTAAATCATGTTTATGTTGGTTCCATAAACTATCTCTCAATAAAACGCCATTCAAAGAAACCGAAACGCCAGGGAAACTTCTTAATAAAGTTGGTTCCATGCCTGTTGCTGTAATTTCTCCATTTAAGTTTTTATTCAATTGAGCTAAAATTGAACTTAAAATTTCCTTCTTATTTCTGCTGATGTAAAATGCGCCAGCCAGCCAGGTTAGAATTACCAGAATAAATAATGCCCCAACAATTTTCAGAGAGATTTTTAACCAGCGTGCCATAGAGAATGTTTGATTTAACCAATATAATGATTTAACAGGTTAAATTGTTTTGGCATTGTGTTAAATAAATCGCTTTATTCCACAGTATTGTATTTATTTTATGGGCTTGAAATATGAGGTTTTCGAAAATTAAAGTAAGTGGGCAAAAACCTGAGCATGCCAACTGTCTTTAAAGGCAACCTCCCATTTAGTTTCTAGCTCTTGAAGGGTTTGAACCATATTATTAAAAACGATAGTCTCTGGGGTTACATTTTTAATGTTAACAAGGGTTTCAAAATCTTCTTTACCTTGAACATGAACTTCTCCTTCAAGCTTGTACGCAATATTAAAACGGTTAAATAAATCTACATTGTAGGTTTGCTCAATATCTTTGATAATTCTTACAGAGCTGTCAATAGAACATCCTGTAACGCCTGCCTGACTTTCATCAACCGTAAGAATAATAAAGTAACCATAGCGAATTTCTGCCTTTGCCATCAACTCATTGCCATGCGCTTTCCATTGACTTGTAAAAGCTTCAAGTTTTTGAAGAATTTCTTTTTCTTCAGTTGCATTAAACTGACGGTTACTTTGGTATATCCAAACTCTTGATTGTGGAGAAAAAATCATATTGCAAATTTATCATTTTAATTAACTTGGTGTTATCAAAACGCTAACCCCATGAAAAAGTTTACATTCTGCTTGAGATTGTTGAGTATTCCGGCTCTGAGCATATTTTTATATTCTTTTTCGGAGGCCGATGGTGTTGATGAATATGTAAATTACTTGCAAAAAAGCTTTACCGACCATTATGATTTTGCCCAGGAAAGCAATGCGATAAAGAAGTACGAACTGAATGTTACCAACAATGGGTTTTGCAGGTATAAGCGTTACTTTAATAATGGGAAAGTAGAATATTTTGCTTTTAAACTCGCTAAGTTCAAGGATTTAGATTATTACGGTACGACAACGTCGGGTAAGTTATTTTTGCGCACAAAAAACGATGATGTAATTGTGCAAACTTACAATGATAGGGCGGGAGATGTTGATTCGATGGCTACCTGTATTGTTATTCCACTAAAAAACATTGAAGCCGAAGATTTAAACCAGATTAAAGAAAATTTCACTCGGATAGGTCCAAACAACACTGTTCAGCTTAAAGAAAATAAATTATAAACCATTCGCTCTTGCAGTTATTTCAGCAATATCTAAAACCTTAACTTCTTGTTCTTTATCTTTTAGTTTAATGCCATCGCTTAACATGGTCATACAAAATGGGCAACCAGCGGCAATAAATTGTGGGTTGGTTTCTAAAGCTTCATCAACACGCTCTACATTAATGTCCTTTTTGCCTTTTTCGGGTTCTTTGAACATTTGAGCACCACCTGCACCGCAACATAAGCCATTGCTCTTGCAGCGTTTCATTTCCACTAATTGAGCATCTAAAACCTCAAGTGCTTTTCTTGGTGCTTCATAAATGCCATTTCCACGACCCAGATAACAAGGATCGTGATAGGTTATTTTTTTACCTTTAAAGCTTTCTCCACCTTCGGCCTTTAATTTTCCCTCGTTTATTAAATCCTGGATAAGTTGGGTATGGTGTATTACTTCGTAAGTTCCACCTAAGCCCGGATATTCATTTTTAATGGTATTAAAGCAATGGGGACAACCTGTTACGATTTTTTTGATGTTGTAGGCATTCAAAACCTCAATATTGGTCATGGCCTGCATCTGGAATAGAAACTCGTTTCCGGCTCTCTTTGCCGGGTCTCCTGTACAACTTTCTTCCGTACCTAAAACCGCATACTTTATACCAACATGATGAAGAATTTTACAAATATCGCGGGTGATTTTCTGTGCACGTTCGTCGTAACTCCCGGCACAGCCAACCCAAAATAATATTTCTGGTTCTTCTCCTGCTGCCATTAGCTCGGCCATTGTTGGTACTTTAAATTCCATTTCTCTGTATCAAGTATTGTTTTAGTATCAAGTATTAGGTATCAAGTATCAAGACTTTTTTAGTGATTATAAAATAAAATCCTGTTTTATCTCAAAACCTCAACCATTATTTTCTTCCGCCCAATTAAAACGATCGGCTGGCGAATATTTCCATGGCGCCTGGTTATTCTCAATATTGCCCATCATGGCGTTAATACTTCCCGGTGCCTGAGATTCTTCCATAACTGCGAAACGCCTCAATTCTGTAATAATTTGTAAAGGATCAATATTTACCGGGCAAGCCTGAACGCAAGCATTACAACTGGTACATGCCCAAATTTCTTCTCTGGTGATGTAATCATCCAATAAAGATTTTCCATCCTGATGTTCTGCACCGTGTTTATCAATGTTTTTCCCGATGTCGGTAATCCTATCCCGGGTATCCATCATAATTTTACGTGGTGATAATAACTTGCCTGTAATATTAGCCGGGCAAACAGATGTACAACGACCGCACTCAGTACAAGTGTACGCGTTCATCAAATTCACCCAGTTTAAATCCGTTGCATCCTTCGCTCCAAACTTTCCGGCTTCTATTTCTGCAGGTACAAAGGAAGGGTCGAGCATAGCTTTAACTTCATTTGTTACAGACGCCATGTTCGTAAATTCGCCCTTGGGATTAAGGTTTGAATAATAAGTATTCGGGAATGCGAATAAGATGTGGAAATGCTTTGAATATGGTAAATAGTTTAAAAAAGCTAGGATTCCGATAATGTGAAACCACCAGGTACTTCTTTCGATTATGGTTAATGCTTGCATCGAATTTGGTAATAAATCTACCAAAAACTGGCTAATCGGAAATGAACCTGCATTAACGTAATGTTCAGCACCAAGTAACTGCAACTTAGCATCAGCTGCATTCATCAGTAAAAATGCGGTCATTAACAAAACCTCTGTAATCAGAATATAGTTTGCATCTGATTTTGGCCATTTCGTCATTTCAACGCCCTTAAAGCGTTTCAAATTTAAAATATTTCTTCTGATTAAAAAGATGATACATGAGAACCAAACAGTAAAGGCCAGAATTTCAAAAGAACCTATCAAGAAATTATATAAACCACCTAATCCATGAAATATTCTGTGCGTGCCGAATAAACCATCAATCATAATTTCTAAAACTTCTATATTGATGATTACAAAGCCAATGTAAACAAAGAAGTGCAGAAACGCAGGTATGGGTTTAACCACCATTTTCGATTGACCAAAAGCAACCCTTAACATGGTCATCAATCTTTTTTGAGGCTGATCATTACGATCTACTGCTTTACCCAAACGGATATTGCGGATAATTTTGCGCAGATTAACCGTAAAAAGTGCAATTGCAGCAATAGTAAGTGCAAGAAAAAGGATTTGGCTCACCATGTATTTTATGATTGTTGCGCTAAATTAGGATATTTAATTCATATAAATTGCTATGCATGCATAAAAAAATACTAGTTTGTACTTATTCTAAATTACTTTGTTACCATTGTTGTTATTGCCACAAAAAATTAATTTATTGATAATCAGATGAACAGGTTCTTTTTTGAAAAAAAGTTTTGCTTTTGGAAAAAGAACACTACATTTGCAATCCCAAACGGGAGGTGCCATAGCTCAGTCGGTAGAGCAAAGGACTGAAAATCCTTGTGTCCCTGGTTCGAATCCAGGTGGCACCACTTCAAAAAGCCTTTTAGAGATAGAAGGCTTTTTTATTTCGAGTTTTAGAATGTTTATTTTTTTAAAAAGCATTCTTGCATTTGAAGAAAAGAATATTACATTTGCAATCCCAAACGGGAGGTGCCATAGCTCAGTCGGTAGAGCAAAGGACTGAAAATCCTTGTGTCCCTGGTTCGAATCCAGGTGGCACCACTTCCTTAAAAAGCCCCGAAATTTCGGGGCTTTTGTTTTAGGGTATAATTTTGCTTTTCTAAGCTTCCGCCAATTCGGCAACTTTATCTAGTGCCTTCGGCCAGGTTTTATTAAAATAAGCTTTCCATTCTTCCTGAACACCAATATCAATTTTTAAAAGTGTGCCATCATTTGCTGGCACAAGGGTATAATTTTCCAATGTTCCGGTCCAGTCATTATCATAGTGCTCTTTGCCATCTTTAATTTCTCCAAGATGCTCTATAGATAAAAACTCATTTTGAATGTTTTCCTTAATTCTGGCAATCATTCCATTTCCGGTACCATCACCAAAAATAGCTTTGCTATCTTTTTTCCAGTCTGTTTCTACTGTGGAATTTTCGGCGAAAGCCGATGTCCATTGCTTGTAACTTTGCTCTCCGAATAAAATGCTCCACACTTTTTCTGGAGTTGCTTTAATTTTTTTTTCAAATTCTAATGTTTCCATAGCTTTTGGTATTTAATGTTTCCATAGTAAATATCGGATAAAAGGAAAAAAGATTTAAGGTGTGTATGAGACAAATTGTGGGTGCTTGAATTTATAATATTAATTTCATCTAAAAATTAAAACAAACGTTTGACTAATAGTAAAAATGCATATTTTTTATATATTTGGCTTTTGATATTTACATGCAATCTAATTTAGATTACTGCTCATCTACTAAATAGTGTGTTTCATCTACTTTATTATTTTTGCAGCAATATCTTTAATAAGTTTACAGTATTAAATAAAGAACACGCTCTCCATAATCTTTCAATTCGAACCTAATTTGGGTGAGAATTGAATAGATTATAAACTTGATTTAGTGTTTCTTTTTTATCAATTAGTTGTTTTAGGTCGTTTGCTATTTTAGCGACCGTTTTAAAATATTTCAGTTGGTAGAAGGACTGAAATGATACGTAACATCTCATCCTATTGTTACAATAGAAAGCCTTTCAGCGATTGAAAGGCTTTTTTGTTTAAAATTTCTACCGATATTCTTCCGGCATATATCGATACACTACAATTTAAACCATTCACTTTCCGTATATTTAAGTCATAAAATTGTTGTAATATCATTGCAATAAACTTTTAGTCGGTGTTTTACGTATATGTATTATACTGATTTGACAATCAATAATTTATGAAAAATAATAACGGAAGATTAATATTATTTCTTTTAACATTTGGCATATCTGTTTTGTTCGCTTGTAAAAAAACAGACACGCCGCCAGTCGTAACACCGACTCCTCCAGTTGTTGTTACCGGAACCAGAGATGAATTAACTAAAGATTCTATCTTTTTGTATGCTAAAGAACTGTACTATTGGAATACATCCCTACCAACTTACGATGTTTTTAAGCCTCGTAGTTTCAGTAGTAATGAAACCGAATTATATGCTTTGACTCAGTACTCGAAAAACCCGGAAACTGGTTCACCATACGAATATGTAACTAACAGCACTTTGCCCAAGTATTCGTTTTTTGATTATGGTGCCACAGGCAAAACTGCTGCCCTCAAAGCAGATTTAAATGGTACAGAAACTGACTTCGGTTTTTCAGTTATGTATAACACTATTTCAGATTTACGTGTGAAATATGTTTATCCAAACTCTTCTGCTAGCCAGCAAGGATTAACAAGGGCTTGTAGATTAACCGCTATTAACGGAAGAACAAACTTGACCTATAGCAACAGTACTGTGAATTTTTTAAATGATGCGTTATTCGGTTCAGCTACATCTGTAAATTTGACATTTACTGATTTAAGTGGAAGCAGCAAAACGGTAACTGTAGCTAAATCCACCTATACGCTCAACCCAATTTTATTTACGAACATCTACACCGCAGGCACAAAGAAGGTTGGTTATATTGTTTTTAATAGCTTTACCAATAATGTTTCTGCAGCGATAAACTCAACATTCGCAAGTTTTGCCACTCAAGGCGTTACAGAAGTTATTGTTGATTTGCGTTACAACGGTGGCGGTTATGTTAGTACGGCTACCCAAATTATAGATATTTTAGCGCCCACGGCACAAAATGGAAATGTGATGTACACCACACATTACAATGCATTTCTTCAAGGTTTAACAACAGCGCAAAGGCAGGCGTCTGTTTTGGCTCACCAACCGATATTAGATAGTCAGGGTAAATTGCAGAATTACACCAGTGGTGTTAACAAAAAATATGCAACTTATGCTGATTTGGATTATTCATCTACATCTTCTGATAACATTGAACGCTTCGCTAAAACAGGTTCATTAAATTTAAGCAGAGTGTATTTTATTGTAACGGATGCAACAGCGTCTGCAAGTGAATTAACCATCAATAGTTTAAAACCGGTAATGGATGTTAAATTAATTGGTACGAAAACTTATGGTAAACCTGTTGGATTCTTCCCGATTAAAATTGATAAGGTAGAAATGTATATTCCTGAGTTTGAAACTAAAAATCAACTGGGTGTTGGTGGTTATTATTCTGGATTAACGGTTGATAAAGAAGCTTTCGAGGATTTAACGAAAGCCTGGGGCGATGAAACCGAAACTTTACTTGGTTATGCCCTAAACTATGCCAAAACTGGAACATTTGTAACTTCTGCGGCTAAGACTGCCAGTTTAAGTGCAAATTCTACTACGATGCCGCAAAGGCTTTCAACTACTGAAATAAAATTGGTTTCAGAACAGTTAGACCAAAATAGTTTTAAAGGGATGGTTAAAGAACCCGCTAAAAAGTTTTAAAAATAAAAGCCCAGATTTATTGTCCGGGCTTTTGTTTTACAATAAAATTTTGCTGCTTATATCCTTATTTATGGTGATGTAACCAGGGTATTTGATTGGTGTATTCCCTAACATAATTGTCGGTTTGATTTTTATGGTTAATAGGCCTAGCTTCTCATCGCTTTTGGAGCCTTTTTGTGCTGCCTTAATGATATCATTTAAAACGTTACCGTTAGAAATTAAGCCGTAAATATTACTGCCCATTTGTACCGGAACGGTTACGGTTTGTCCTTGGGGGATACTTACCGCCTGATTTACAATTCCTTCAGCTAAATCTGTATTATTAACCAAAATTTTATATTCAAACTGGTTTATAGCAGCCAAGTTTGCAGATGGATTTGTAATTTCTAAATTCAAATTTGCCCTCAACGGAATATCCTTTCTTAACAAACCTAAGGCAACTCCGGGTAAACTACCAATATTAAAATCCTGCTGATTAATTAGTCTTGTTAAATCTGTTCCGGCTAAGGAAATAGAATTTACATTTTTGATTTTGTAGGTACAGGCTTCTAAAGCTTTAATTTGCTGGGCTTGCTTATTTATGCCGCAACCGAACATCGAAACGGTTAAAAAGCAAAATAATAGTGTTTTTTTCATGTGTGTCATAATGCCAAATTAGTTAAACTATTTCAGCGGTATAACAATTATCTCGCCAAATGCATTATGGTGCAACGGTTTCTATTTTGTCGCCCTCATCTGTACCTTCCTTTTTCTGGTTTGATGAGTTTTCAGCTTCCTCTTCGGAATCAGCATCTGTTACTTTTTCAGACTCGTTTTCCGAACTTTCCGCTTTTTCTTCTGAATTCTTATTCGTTATTTCTTCTGTTTTGTCTTCTACAGTTTCATCAATGCTCTCTTCTTTTTCTGAATCATCTTTGTGCTCAGGATTTTCCTCCCTTTTTTCTGCTGGAGCTTGTGGTGTTTCTAAAGAAATTTTATGTTTTACTTCTGTGGTTTTACTCTCTTCAGTTTCTGTAGATGGAATTATCGTTTCTACTAAAGATTGTGCATCATCAGATGGCTTCGGGTTAAGTTTTTTATCTTGATTTTCCATAATATCTTTTCTATAACAAAGGTTTTTTATCAGCCTTTTGTTTTGATATTATGCAATCTAATTAAGCGTTCTTTAAAAAGATGGTTTCTATCGTTGTTGCCAAATCACCACATTTATCTGTTGTGTTTTCTAATAAAGTTAAAACTTCTGACTGCCTGATAAGTGTAATGGCATCAAACTCGCTTTCAAATAAAATAGAAACAGATTGCTCGTAAAGTCTGTCTGCTTTGCTTTCTAATTGGTTCACATCTTTGCAAATGTCTATGATGGTTTGCTTGTTTTTGAAGTTTTTAATTTCAATAATGGCAACTTCAAGAATCGAACACATCTTAAAAATGATTTCGGCAAATTTTACAATAGGCTCTTTAAAATCAACAAGCTGATAAAGCTCAATTTTGGTTAATATGGAAAGAATTTCATCTGCGATATCATCAATATTGGTAGCCAGTAAGTGTACATCTTGTCTATCAAAAGGAACAATAAAATTTGTATTTAATTCCTCATAAATAGTGTCGGTTGCCTTATCTCCAAGCAATTCCATTCCTTTTATTTCTTTAGATAACCTGGTTTTTTCAGCTTGTTCTTTAGAACGTAAATAGAGTACAAGTGCTTCTGAAATATTGGTCAGGTTTTTTGCCCCTGTTTCAAAAAGTGGCTGGAATGTTCTGTC
Source organism: Pedobacter aquatilis (assembly GCF_032678425.1). GTDB lineage: Bacteria > Bacteroidota > Bacteroidia > Sphingobacteriales > Sphingobacteriaceae > Pedobacter > Pedobacter aquatilis_B. The sequence continues at coordinate 384,260 of NZ_JAVTSG010000002.1, forward strand.
TTTCGGTATAAATAAGCTAAAAATTTGATTCATAAATTAAAATAAAATATAAGTAAATGTACCTTTGCTATGTTAACACAATGTTGCCAAAGCATTATATCCTTAAAAAAATAATAAATGCCGATTCAAACCAGACAAATAGAAAAGAATGATAACCCAATAATTGCTGAGCTGATTAGAGTCATCTTCAGAGAATTTAAAATTGATAAACCCGGTACTGTTTATACCGACCCGACAACAGATTCGCTTTACGAGTTGTTTCAGAGCGATGGCGCTGTGTATTGGCTCGCAGAAGAAGATGGCAAACTATTAGGTGGCTGCGGCATTTATCCAACAGATGGTTTACCTGAGGGATGTGTTGAATTGGTGAAATTTTATGTTTCGGCTGATGCAAGAGGAAATGGAGTTGGAAAGTTGCTGATGCAAAAAAGTATCGAATCAGCACAACACTTTGGCTACAACGAAATTTACTTAGAATCTTTTCCCGAACTCAATACGGCAATTGGTATGTATGAGAAGGCCGGATTTAAGAACTTAACGGGCCCTTTGGGTAATTCAGGACATTTTGCCTGCAACGTATGGATGTTACTGGTGCTGTAATTTTACAGCACCAGTAAAGCTTACTTTAATATATCTTTCAGCTCTACAATTTTAAATTTATCTTCCAGGGTAATAAATTCTTTAATCATCGAAATGTGGCCAGCCCCGAGGAGAATTACGATCCTTTTATCGGTTGATTGGGTTATTTTTTGAACCAGCGAATACATATATAAATTGCGGCGATACCATTCTGATACAGAATAAGCACCTGCAAAACTTTCATTGCTGCCTGCTTTATTAAGGGTTCGCACATAGAAACTTAAGTTTGCCTTTCTGGATTCTGGTGTATTCAAATCAAGCGTTAATTCGGTTAAGCTCAAACTTTTTCTTTTCAGGTTTGCATCATCACCTGTCTTTTTGATAAAGGTGTTAATATCGTTCATAAGTTCGTTTTGCTTTGCAGATTTAATCGAATTCATCACCGTATCGAAAGGTAAGTCGACAAAATAATCTATGCCGTAAACGTTTTTTAATTTGGCATTCTTAGCTGCTCGAAATGCTAGTTGAAATATTTCATTTTCATTGTAGAAAGCATAATTATCTGCGCTTTTATATTTTTCACTGATGAATTTGTTGTAATGGCCATCAACGTATAACTGATATAACGAATCGAGTTTTGCCTGTTTATCAAAATCCCATTCAGTAAAAATTTTATCAGGATTAAATTTTTTGATTTTTTCTGCAATGTATTCTAACTCTTTTTGTGATTTTTCGCTCAACACATCAAATGCATCCGTTTTTACGGCGTCAAAGTTGGGATTGTTGTAATGAAAGGTTCCTATTAATAAGACTTCTTGCTTTTGCGCAAATGAAGTGAAATAACTTGCAGCAAATGCAATAAAAAGGGCGAAGGTTCTAAGTATTGTTTTCATAATCTGTTCGTTTGTTTGATGATTCAAAGTTGGAGAGTAATCCTTGTGCTGAAAATTATATAATCCCAACGGTTCAAATTCTTATCCCAAACCGAATTTGCCCAGCTTATCTGATTCATCTAAAAAAACAGCCTGTTGGGATAAATTTTTTCGGCTTTGGGATAAGAAGATTTAGCCTTTGAAAAGGTTTACATAGTTTTATAGCATGAAACAAACAAAAGTCATTTTAATACACATTATTTGCTGGTTGCTCATTCTTGCCTATCAATATAGCGGCTATTTGGTTGAGTCGGCTAGTTTCGGAAGTATTGCATTGGGCATATCCATGACGGTTATCCAAATCATAGAATTTTACATCTGCTATTTATGGGTTTATCCAAGCTATTTAAAAAAAGGTAAAATTCCTCAATTGGTTTTAGGTATTGTTTTTACATTGGCTGTTTTTATCGCTTTGCGATACCTAATTGAAGAGGTTTTGTATTTACAGTGGTTTGGCTTTCACAACTACTCCAACAATACCACAACGATTAGTTATATTACAGATAATATTTATTATGGTACATCTTACCTGGTTATTCCTGCTGCGGTTTATGCGGTACAGCAAAATTTTAAAGCTGAAATTGCCAACCGCAAACTTAAAGATGAGGTGGTCAAATCTGAACTCGCCTTTTTGAAATCGCAAATCAACCCACACTTTTTGTATAATACCTTAAATTATGTATACTCGCTTGCCATTCCGGTTTCGGATAAATTAGCAAATGCCGTATTGAGGTTGTCTGATTTAATGCGCTACACGCTGAATGAGAGTCCGGATGGAAAAGTGAGTTTGAATAAAGAAGTTGATTACCTGGAAAGCTATATCGAACTTTTTAGAATGCGTTTTGAGCCTAAGTTTTACGTAGATTTTAAAGCCGAAGGCGTTGAAGAACAGAAAATTGCGGCCTTGATGCTGATACCTTTTTTGGAAAATGCATTTAAACATGGTACGGTGAATGATGAAAAACATCCGGTACGTGTCCGCCTAAAGGTTCAACAAAAAAGGTTGAGTTTTGAGGTGAGCAATAAAATCAGCCATGCACAAAAAGACCATTCCAGTGGTGTTGGCTTGGCAAACATACACCGCAGGTTAGATTTAATTTACCCTGAAAAACACGATTTGCTTATTGCAAACAATGGTAATACTTATAAAACAACTTTAATAATTAACCTTTAAATATGATTCGCTGCCTTGCCGTTGATGATGAAGCTTATGCTTCGGATATTATTGCCGCATTTATTACAAAAACGCCTTTTCTGGAACTTGTTGGCACCACTACCAATGCTTTTGAAGCACTAAATATGGTGCAGAATGGTTTGGTTGATGTGGTTTTCCTTGATATCCAAATGCCTGAACTGACGGGTATTCAGTTTATGAAAATTTGTGGAGACAAGTGCAAGGTAATTTTAACTACCGCTTACCCTGAATATGCGCTTGATGGTTTTGAATTTGATGTGGTTGATTATTTATTAAAACCGATTTCTTACGAGCGTTTTTATAAAGCGGCACAAAAGGCGCAACAAATCATTTCGCCAGCACAAACTGAGGTTTTAAGTACTCCTGCTGCCACCAGCGATTATATTTTTATCAAAGGCGATACCAAAAACAAATTTATAAAAGTTAACTACAACGAAATTTTGTACATCGAAGGTTTAAAAAACTACGTTTCTGTTTACACGGCCAATCAAAGGATAATTACTTATCAATCGCTTCGCGAATTGGAAACGCAATTGCCGCAACCGCCTTTTTACAGGGTGCATAAATCTTACATTATTTCGCTTGAAAAGATTAAGATGATTGATGGCAATGCGCTTTATATTGGCGACCAATCCATCCCGATAGGTGATACTTACCGAGAAACTTTTTTCAAAATTGTTCGGGAGAAATAAGCCAATTTTACTAACAATAATGTTGAGTAACATTGGCAATTAAACAATATTTTTAACTTTGTTGCTTTATAAATCAAACATTGCCATGCAAGAAACAAATTCATTAAATCAGGTTGCAGAATTTCATACTACCTTTAAACATCCAATTTTAGAAACGCCAGTTATTCCTTCAAAACAGCGTGCTAATTTGAGAATATCGCTTTTAGCCGAAGAATTGAAAGAATTACAGGAAGCGGTGGATAATGATGATTTAATTGAAGTTGCCGATGCGCTTTGCGATTTACAGTATGTTTTAGCTGGTGCAATCCACGAGTTTGGTTTGGGTGGTAAATTTAAAACCCTTTTCGACGAAGTTCACCGCTCGAATATGAGTAAGGCTTGTAAAACTGTTGAAGAGGCAGAACAAACCATCCAGTTTTACCTGGACAAAGACAACACCGAATCTTATTACAAGGAAATAGATGGCTTGTTTTTGGTTTTTAGAAAAGCCGACGATAAAACCTTAAAATCTATTAATTATTCTCCGGCCGATTTAAAAGGCTTATTGGTTTAATCCCCAAGTTAACATCAGCTTAATATTCTGGTTACAATATTTTACTAGAATTGAATTTTACTATTTTTAAATATGAAATTCAATTCTGGTTTTTTTTATGCGCTCATTTTTCTCATTCCATTTAGCAACCTAAAAGCGCAGCAAAAAATTAAAGTGCTTAAAATTGATAACGCGGAACAACTTCATGAGTTTTTTAAATACATGGGTAAAAATACGCCCATTATCAGTGGTCACCGCGGCGGGACGGTTAAAGGTTTCCCAGAAAATAGCATTGAAGCTTTTGAAAATACCTTAAAATATTCACCCGCATTTTTTGAGGTAGACCCAAGACTGACTAGAGACAGCGTTGTGGTTTTAATGCATGACGCCACTTTAAACAGAACCACAAATGGCACAGGAAAAGTTGCAGATTATACTTACGCCGAACTACAAAAATTAAGGTTAAAGGATGTTGATGGCAATGTTACGGATTATAAAATTCCAAACCTAAAAGAAGCGATAGCTTGGAGTAAAGGTAAAACGGTGTTAAACCTTGATAAAAAGGATGTGCCATTTGCCTTGCAGGAGAAAATTTTAGCAGAGCATCCAAATAAGGTTATAATGGTTACCGTACATGACGCCAAACATGCTAAATTTTATTTCGATAAAAATCCGCAGACCATGTTTTCGGCTTTTGTAAAAACGAAGGCTGCATTTGATGAATATGAAGCAGCCGGCATTCCGTGGAAAAATATGATTGCCTACATTGGTTCTGTGAATAAACCTGAAAATATGGAGTTATTTAAAATGCTTCACAGCAAAGGCGTAATGTGTATGATTTCTGCCGCACCAAGCTATGATAAACTAACTGATAAGAAAGAAAGGGCTGAGCAATATAAAAATACTTTTTTGCAAGGTGCCGATATTCTGGAATCGGATTTGCCGATTGAGGTTGGTGAAGCAATAAAAACAATTTTGCCTAACGATAATCCGAAGAAAAACTTCTTTAGCACGTCAAAGCTTTAAATACGGATTAAAAAGTCTTACTTTTATTTCTTCATATTTAAGGATTAAATGCAGGAAAATAATATCGGAAGTGATGAACGGGAAGCAAATCTGTATGATTATATTTTATCGGATTTTAACTTAAAAAACCTTAATCAAACCTTTATTTTAAAGCATTTAAATCAACAGGTTTTTACAGATTCTAAGGGCTTTTACAGCCTTCATGCAGAGCAAATAGAAATCAATTTTGCAGCTTTCAGCTTTCCCTTTGCTGATGATTATTTTCCAATTGTACTGGTTCAGCAGAATGAATCCTCTGTAAAGCTCACTTGCAGATGCGAAACAACAAAAACCAAGCTTTGCATTCATCAAGCGCAAACTTTATATAATATTTTAAAGCGTGATGAATTGCTTGTTTTCTTTGATGAAAATCTACGCAGACAGAAATTAGTAAAAGTAGCAGCCGATTACGGCTTAGAAAAGGAAGTAAACCTCGACGAATTTTTTGATTTAATTATTGAGCAGCAAAGTTTACAGATTAAGCCGAAGAATAAGGCTTTGCAAGGTTTTAATGCAGAAATGCAACAGAATTTGCAAACTGCCTTACTTCCTGTTAAAAAAAATAAATTTACAGCAGCGCACTTAAAACCCGATGGAAGTAAACTGATTCTTGTTTTTAGTCCGCATCGTTATTATGGCAACTTAACTTTAAATTTATTCGAAGCTGAATTTACCAAAAGCGGGAAAGTTAAAAACCCATTTAAGTCAGTAAATCCTGCCGATTTAGTTTTTAAAACCGAGCAAAGCGATGTCCTGAAATATTTTAGTGGCGTTAGCCGCTTTCATCAAAATTATGCTACTGAAGCAATTGATGTTGAACTTGAAGCGCACAGAGCGATAGCTAAAAATCCGTTAGACATTCCAGTTTATCTGCACGATGAAAAACGTTCTGCAAATATCCAGGCTTCATCGGTAACGCCGGTTAACATTCATTTGCTTGACATGGATTTACGTTTGCAAGTGAACCAAAAGGATGATTTCTTTGAGATTACTGGTCGTCTGTTCATCAACGGGAATGATTACCAGCTGGATAATCTGGCCATTAAATATCAATATTTTGTACAGCTAAATAATCAGCTTTATTTAATTGAAAAGCCTGATTTTGTTCGGGTGATTGGTTTTTTTATTAAGCAAAGCAACCGACTCGTTATTCACAAAAATAAGTACGAAGAATTTCAGCGAACAATCCTCATTCCGCTTGAGGGAAATATTCATGTCGATTATTCTTACTTAAAGCCCGCAACGCCTAAACAAATCGAAGAGAAGGGTTTTGATTTGGAGAATGAAAAGCTACTTTATCTCTCCGAATCTGAAGATTACATCTTAATTACTCCTGTAATGAAATACGGTAATCTGGAAATTCCGATTTTATCGAAGAAGCAAATTCAGGCTCAGGATAAATTTGGTAATGTTTTTACACTGCATCGGGATGAAGCAACTGAACTTCAGTTTGCCGCAGATGTGATAAGGCAACATCCTTATTTTTATGATCAGGAAACGAACGATTCTTATTATCTCCACAGAAAAAGATTTTTAGAAGAACTTTGGTTTCTGGATGCTTTTGATGCCTGGAGGAAAAAGGACATTCACATTCTGGGCTTCAATCAGCTTAAAAACAATAAACTTAACGAGCATAAAGCTGAAATTAATATTGAGGTTTTAAGCGGGACAGATTGGTTTGAAACGAAGGTTAAGGTAAAGTTTGGCAAGCAGAAAGTTGCTTTGAAATACCTCCATAAATCGATACGAAATAAAAGTAAATTTGTAACGCTCGATGATGGAACTTTAGGTATTTTACCCGAAGAGTGGATTGAAAAGTTTACTAACTATTTTAATGCCGCCGAAGTTACCGATGAGGTGCTACTTACGCCGAAGATAAAGTTTGCCTCTATAAATGATTTATATGATGATGCTTTGCTGGATGGCGATGTTAAAAATGAAATTAGTCTTTTAAATGAAAAGTTTAAAGGGTCTGAAGAAATTCAGATTGCTAATGTCCCCAAAACATTAAAAACTAAACTTCGGCCATACCAGCATGAAGGTTTAAACTGGTTAAATTTTCTCGATGATTTTAACTTCGGTTCTGTTTTGGCAGATGATATGGGTTTGGGTAAAACCATTCAGATAATTGCTTTTATTTTATCGCAAAGAGAAAAAGTAAATGAAAATACAAACCTTATTGTAGTGCCTGCTTCCTTAATTTTTAACTGGAAGGCTGAAATTGAGAAGTTTGCACCATCAATAAAAGTTAAAACCATCTATGGTAATGAACGAGTTAAAATTACAACAGATTTTAAGCATTTCGAAGTAATATTAACCTCTTACGGAACGCTGCTTTCTGATATTCGATTCATAAAAGATTTCCGGTTCAATTATATCTTTTTGGATGAATCTCAGAACATCAAAAACCCCGAATCGCAGCGTTATAAAACCGTTAGGATGTTGCAATCCAGAAATAAAGTGGCCCTTACCGGAACACCGATAGAAAACAACACTTTCGATTTATATGGTCAGCTTTCTTTCGCTTGTCCGGGTTTATTTGGAAGTAAACAACAATTTGCCGATTTGTATTCTACGCCAATCGACCAATTTAAGGACAGTAAAAGAGCAAAGGAATTACAAAGTAAAATTCGGCCGTTTGTTTTAAGGCGAACCAAAGAGCAGGTTGCAAAAGAACTGCCTGATAAAACCGAAATAACCCTTTATTGCGAGATGGGAACCGAGCAAAGAGAAGTTTATGAAGCCAATAAGAAGGAAATTCAAGACTATATTTTGGGTAAAACCGAAGATGAATTGCCTAAAAGTTCGATGCATGTTTTAAGGAGCATTACCCGTTTAAGACAAATTTGCAATTCAGCAGCTTTGCTTGCCGATGGAAAATCTTACTTGCAAGCTTCTTCAAAAATTGATGTTTTGATAGAGCAAATTGAAAGCAAAGCGCAAAACCATAAAATATTAATATTCTCTCAATTTGTGGGAATGCTTGATTTAATTAAAAAACGGTTAGTGGAAAAGGAAATTAACTTTCAATATTTAACCGGACAAACCAAAAATAGGGAAGAAGCAGTGAATGAATTTCAATCAAACGTCTCCATTCCGGTTTTTCTAATCAGTTTAAAAGCTGGTGGAACGGGTTTAAATTTAACCCAAGCAGATTATGTTTACCTGGTCGACCCATGGTGGAATCCTGCTGTAGAAAACCAGGCGATTGATAGGGCTTATCGCATTGGGCAGCAAAAAAATGTTATGGCCGTTCGTTTAATTTGCCCGGATACGATTGAGGAGAAAATTATGAAACTGCAAGCCGTTAAAAAGGATTTGGTTAAAGATTTAATCCAAAGTGACGGAAGTTTTTTCAAAGGCTTAACCAAGAAAGAGTTGCTGGGTTTGCTGAGTTAATTCTTTTTACGGATGTTTTGTTGTCAAGAATAATTAAAAAACATGTGGAAATAGGTGTTATATTTTAGGAAATGGTTAAATAGTAACCTCGAACTCATACTCCAAAAACTTTGGAACATTCAAACTTTCAATAACTTTCCAGCTGGTTTTTTCTTCCAAAAACTCAGGATTTTCTAAGTCACTATCTGCTGCAGCTTTTGTGTAAAAAGTTTTTCTATCCGGATGCTGCGGTGCACAGGCATTATAAATTCTGCCAAAGGCTTGCTGCTGGATAATCGCTAATGCAATGCCAACTGCATCAGTTTGATGAATTAAATTAACAGGTGCCAAACCATTTGGAACAGCAGTTTTTCCAGCGAAGAATCTACCTGGATTTCTTTCCGGACCAATTAATCCCGCAAAGCGGAGTATTGTAAAGTTTTGCTGTAATTGATTTTGAATAATTCCCTCGGTCTGTAAAATAATTTTTCCAGATGCTGTATCGGGTTTGGTTTCACTATTCTCGTTTACAGTTTTATTTTCATCACCGTAAACACTGGTTGAGCTAATAAGAACAATGTTTCTACTTTTACCTTCGGCAGCATTTATGATGGACTGAATTTTATTCGGATAGTCATCCAGCTCTACTGAGTTTCGTTTTGGAGGAATGCAAATAAACAAAACATCAGCATCGAAAAAATCTAAATCAGCCTGAATTTTATCTGCAGTGAAATTGACCAGGTAAGGTTGGATATTTTCTTCTGCGAGCAGCATTAACTTTTCGCTGGTCGTTGTAGAGCCTTTAACAGCATAATCTAAGGCGACCAATTTCTTCGCAAAAGCAAACCCGAACCAGCCGCAACCTAAAACAGAAATATTTTTTATTGGGGTAGCCTGCATTGTTTAAGGAGAAATAGTTTAGGCTTTGTTGATATTGTAACAAGCCCTGCAACGCGGTTCATAGCTTTCTTTCTCACCCAGTAAAACAGTCGATTCATCCTCAACAGTTCTATAACTGTAAAGCGCCGGGTTTCCACAGCAAACACAAACTGCATTTACCTTGGTAACATGCTCGGCAATGGCCATTAATGCAGGCATTGGTCCGAATGGTTTACCTGTAAAATCCATATCCAAGCCAGCTACGATTACCCTGATGCCCCGCATAGCAAGTTTATTGCAAACATCTGGTAGTTCGTTATCAAAAAATTGTGCCTCATCAATACCAACAACTTGTGTATTTGTGCCAAGCAATAAAATTGCTGAAGCACTATCAACAGGAGTGGAATTAATGGAATTTAAATCGTGAGAAACGACAGCCGAATCATGATAACGGGTATCAGTACGGGGTTTAAAGATTTCTACATTTAATTTTGCTATCTGAGCCCTTTTCAACCTTCTTATTAATTCTTCTGTTTTTCCTGAAAACATCGAACCGCAAACAACTTCAATACTGCCCGAAAATTCGCCCCTTCTTCTAAAATTTTGTTCGCTGAATAACATGGTTTAATTTATGCTCTAGAAATTTAAATGAGTTTCAAAGGTATTAAAATATCTGATTTGATAAGGGACCAGATTTAATTTTATCGAAAAATCAAGCGTGTAAATTTTCATTTTATTTTGAAGTATTTATGAATAGTTAGAAAAAAAATATTCCTAAAAAATCTAAGCCGTTATTTTCTTCGTAAGTGTAAATCAAAATGCCTAGTTATCAAAATATAGAACATTTTAGCCCATTTATGGAGAGCCAAGACAAATTAAAAACATTAGATAAATTCCTCTTTCGAGTGAAGCAACTTCGTGGTTACGGAGATATGAATTCGTTTAAACTGGTAAATGAACTTAAAGAGTTTCATGATGTACTACCAGAATCGCCTGAAAAAATTGACAACATTATTGAAGATTTAGCTGCGCCACAAACCTGGATTAATGGTAAAAAAGCTTTAACTGAGAATGTTGAGCATGCAATTTCTGTTGTGCATGAAAATTCTTAAATCTAATAATTCTAAAACAAATCATAACCTTTGATTGTGTTTCTTGTTGATGCCTGATTTTTGAATAAAACGCTTCAATATCATTAATTAAGTGTTATTTTTGAACGTTTAGTTACAAACATAAATCAGCAAAAAAAACGTTTATAGTTTATGATGAATCAACAAGATATTTTCAGAAAAGTAGGTAGCATTTTAGCAGAACTGAATGAGCAATATGAAATTTTAGCTCAACATCCTGAAAAACTCAATGACTTAGAAGTTGAACTTTTTCTGGCTAACGCTGATTTTTTAGCAGATCATGTTAGGATTGTTAAAAAACTAAACCCTAATGAGCCTGCATCTAACTATGTTGAAACGGATTCATCGCACCTTTTAAATGAGCAAAATACAATCATCTTACCTGATGTAAAAAGTTATAAGGAAGCAGAAGAATGTTTTGACCCTGCTGAGTTACCTGAAGTAGTAACTGCTGAAGAGGAAGAAGCGAGGGTAGATATTCAGCCTGAGCAAGAAATTATTGACGAAGAAAAAAACCAGGAAGAAATTGCCGATGATATTTTACATAAAGATTTTTTTAAACCCGACCAGGAAGAGAACACTTTCGAATTTGTTTTAGGCAACCATAGTACAGATGATAAGTTTGATTACGAACAAAAAACGGCCAATGAAATTTTCGACAGACCGCTAAGTAAGGAGGAAGAAGAGATATTGGCGCAGAAGAAACGTATTCATGAAAAAGATGAGCAACGTGCCAACGCACCTATTGCTGCTGATGAAGATGAAATGGGACCTGAGCCATTTTTGATTCCTCATGAAGAAACTGTTGAAGCTAAACCTATTGCAGAAACCTTATTTACTCAGGTTGACGAACAACCTGTTGAAGCGGTAAAAACCGTTGAATATGATGAGCCAATTATCTCCCCGCCTGTAGAAGAAAAGCCTGCCTTTTTTCCGCAAGCTGTACCAGTTAAGCCTAAGCCAGTAGTTGAAGAAACCAAAGCACCAACTTTAAATGATTTGCTGGCGAAAACAAATCAACAGCCGGAACCAGCTAAAGTTGCACCAATTGGCGATTTAAAAAATGCCATTAATCTAAACGAGAAACTTTTATTTATTAAAGATTTATTCGGAGGATATAACCTGGCCTATTCGGAAGCGATTGATATTGTAAATAAGATGCCAAATTTCGAATCAGCAGACAGCTTTTTGCAAAATAATTATGCTGGCAAAAATAATTGGACAAATAAGCAATCTACAGTTGATCAATTTTACGAATTGTTGAACAGAAGATTCAGTTAGAATCTGTTGTCTGTTCTCGGCTACCTATTACCTGTTGTTTGGTTGGGTGGATAACAGTTCTTTCTGATTGGTTAGTTAAAATTACGAAAGATTATCTTAAGGAGTAATTTTTGTATGATGGTATTTATGTTATTAAGCATCATGACCGGTAACTCAGAACAGGTAACTGGCAACAGACAACTGGTAACTCATAACAGATTAAATAAATCCCATTCTGTTAGAATCGAGTTTCAGGAATATAAAAAGTAAAATTGTAAAGCTCCAGAGCGAAGAACCTCCATAACTTATAAAGGGCAGAGGTATGCCAATAACAGGAATAATTCCGATGGTCATACCGATATTGATGAATACGTGGAAAAACAGAATACAGGCTACACTGTAACCATATACACGGGAAAAGGTTGAACGCTGCCGCTCTGCTAAATTGATTAACCTCAGCAACAGGAAGCTAAACAATCCAATAATAACAAAGCAGCCCACAAAGCCCCATTCTTCGCCAACAGTAGAGAAAATAAAATCGGTACTTTGAGCCGGAACATAGCCATATTTTGTTTGTGTACCTTCTAAAAACCCTCGTCCGGTTAATTGTCCGGAGCCAATTGCAATCTGCGATTGAATTACATTATAACCAGCCCCCTTATTGTCTGTTTTCAAACCCAACATCAATTCGATACGTGTACGCTGATGCGGAGCCAACACATTGTTGAATGCAACTTTAACCAGAAAAAGGTAAGCAATCGCTACAATCGTAACTAAAACTGTTGTGATGATTATGGTTTGCTTTCGCTTATTGGCATAGATAAACAATCCGGCAATGGTGATGATAATGCCAATTAAAACGGCACTAGGTACTAAGAAATCTGCAACGAACAGCGCAATCATTCCCAAAAATATTAATAGAAAGTAACCAGATAAACCCTCACGATATAAAGGGAACATAAAGGCTAGAAACACCAACGCTGAACCAGTATCTGGTTGTAGCATAATAAGCGCTAATGGTGCTAGTACAATAATAGCTGCAAAGAATATCGATTTAAAATCCCTGAACTTTGGATTAAATGAACTGACATACCTGGCCAGAAAGAGTGCAGTTCCGAATTTGGCAAACTCAGAAGGTTGGAGTCTGAAAGAGCCTAAAGGTATCCAGGCCTGGTTTCCGCCAACATTTCTACCTACAAATAATACCACCACGAGTAATATTAATGTACCTCCGTATATAAAAGGGGAGAAGACGTTGAACAGCCTGCCGTCAAACAGTAATATTGACAAACCCAGAATTAATCCGGTGATGATGTAAATTAACTGCTTACCATAACTGCTACCAAAATCGAATGCTGAAGCATTTTCAGGATGGGGGATAGAGGCATAAATGTTCACAAAACCTATTGCACACAAACACATATAGATTAGTACCGTAATCCAATCAACATTAAAGAAAAATCGATTGCCTTGTTGCTGCATTGTTTAGTTGGTATTTACTTTAGGTTTCGTTGTTAATTGCACCGAAATGGTATTCTTCAAAGTCGCCGATTTTATTCTGATGCTATCCTGAATTCTTTTGGTCGAATCGGCCTTTTTAATGGCAAGGCTATCGGCCTTTGTTAATTTTGGCTTTTTCGATTTATCTATTATCTGCGGCAGCAGGTTTTGGTTTTTCATCCATTCTACCTGATTTGCCCTTGCGCCCGAAACTTGTCTGGTAATGTATTTCTCGACCATGTAACTGGCTATTGGCGCAGCGTAGGTACTACCATAACCAGCATTTTCTACTATTACTGCTATGGCAATTTTTGGGTTATCACGTGGGGCAAAGCCGATAAATACGGAGTGATTTTTCCCTCTTGAATTTTGAACTGTTCCGGTTTTACCACACATTAAAATATTTGGAATACGCGAAAGGGTTGCAGTACCCCAGGCGGTGTTAACGGCATCTTGCATGCCATCAATTACGGGTTCAAAATGCTTGGCATCTACACCAACATAATTTTTCTCTACGTATTCTTTTTTAATTCTATCGCCTATGGCTTTGATTAAATGGGGTTTAATGTAATAACCGCGATTGGCAATAACCGCCATTGCATTAGCAATTTGTAATGGAGTTGCTGTAATTTCTCCCTGACCAATTGCCTGAGAAATCACATTTGTGTAACCCCATCTATTGTTGTAAACTTTATCGTAATGGTCTGAGTTGTAGAAATAACCTTTCTTTTCGAAAGGTAAATCAATATCCAGCTTGGTGCCGAAACCGAATTTTGCAACCTTATCCCGCCATTCCTGATAGGTTGGGCGTTGCTTTTTCATCCCGTTTTTGGTAATTAACTTTTGAAAAACGTAACAGAAATAAGTATTACAAGAGCGGGCAATACCTTTTCGTAAACTTATTGGTCCATCAAAGTGCTCACATTTAATTCTTCGGTTTCCGGCCTGGTAATAATGCGGACAAAAGAATGTGGTATTTGGATCGATAACACCTTCTTGCAACCCAATTAAAGCATCAATAGGTTTAAAGGCAGATCCAGGAGGGTAATAACCTTGAATCGCCCTAGGATAAGAAGGACGATAAGGATTTCCGATTAAATCCATGTAATGGTTTCCCTGATCTTTTCCTACTAATAAATTCGGATCGTAACCGGGGCTACTAACCATTGAAATTACTTCTCCGGTTGCAGGTTCGATGGCAACAATTGCTCCAACCTTATTTTTCATTAATTCTTCGCCTAATCTCTGCACCTGAATGTCAATTCCAGAAATCAAACGTTCTCCGGCTACGGCATTTATATCGTATTTTCCATCTGCATAGCTGCCTTGCGGCGTATTGTGAACGTCGTAAATTGTGTTAACCACACCACGCTCACCTCTTAAAACTTCTTCGTAGGCTCTTTCTAGCCCACTTTGGCCTTTATAATCTCCTGATTTATAGTAGCCTTCAGATTTATCAATATCTTGCTGACTTACCTCTTTAACATAGCCGAAGAGTAGTCCTGCTAAACTATCCGGATAATGGCGTATGGTTCTATCCTGGGTAGAAAAACCAGGGAATCGATACATGATCTCTTGCAGTCGAGCATAACTTTGAACAGAAATTTGTTTAACAAAAGGCGTTGCCTGATATGGAGATTTAGCTCTTGCCTTACGCATAAATTTACGGGCATCAACCATCGAAATTTCCAATGCATTGGCAAGCGCTACGGTATCGAATGCCTTAACCTCATTAGGGATAACCATTAAATCGTAAACAGGTTCATTTTGTACGATAACTTTTCCTGTTCTATCTAAAATGGCACCACGAGCCGGGTACTTGAATTTCTTTTTTAATACGTTACTTTCTGCCGAAACGAAGGCCTTATCGCTAACAATTTGTATATAGAAAAGCTTTGCCAAAAGGATTAAGGCAACCACTATAAATAAACCTTGAATAATGTATTTTCTATTAAATAATTGATCCATTAGCGAGATGTTCTTTTAAAGAATATAAACTCTACCAGTAAAATTAGGAGTAGCGTAAATATACAACTTAAGCCGCACCTCATTAACGTATAATTAATTTCTGTAAGCCTAAATGTTTCTAAAAAGAACAAAACTAAATGATGTGCAATTACACAAAGTAAGGCATATAATGCGAACCATTGAAAGCCCATATAACTTAAAGATGGCTCCGGATCGTCGATAGAATCGCGGTTTAAACTAATAGATATGAAGGATATCCTAACAAAAGCCATTACCGTACAAGCTGTGGCATGTACACCCATGGTATCGTAAAATGCATCTAAGGTTAATCCGGTTGCAAAGGCTAAAGCATACAACACGATATTAGGCAAACCAAAGGGAAGTAAAAGGATGAATAAAACGTAGATAAAAGGTGTGGATAAATCATAAAAGCCCATGTTTTTAAGCAGAAATATCTGCACAAACAAAAGGATGAACCACCTGATTACGTTTACTATAATTAATCTGCTGTTCATTTAGGGGTTACAGGGTTTTCTAAAAGATCTTGTTCTTTTGCTAATTTATCTTTTATAACGTAAACATACTGTAGTGTACCAAAATCGTTAAATAAGTTTAGTTCTCCTGAAAGGAAATTATCGTTTGTAGCAACTCCGGTTTTACTTAACCTACCTACTAAAATACCGGCCGGAAACTTTCCAAAACCTGAGGTAATAACAGTATCGCCTACATTCATTTTGATGTGGTTTGGAACTTCCTTGATAAAAGCTTTTCTAATGTCGAAATTATTTTCACCCCAAACCAAAGAACCCAGAGCATTAGTCTTTTTTAGCGTGATGCTGATTTTGGTGTCTTTGTGTAATAAGGATTGGATTGTAGCTAAATGTGCTGAAACATCTCTGATGAAACCAACAACACCTTTCTGTGGTGAAATAACCGCCATTCCGGCCTCAATTCCATCAACAGAACCTTTGTTAATGGTCATTACATTGTTTCTAAGCGTAATGGAATTTTTAACCACTTTTGCAGCAAGATAGGTGTATTGCTGGTTTGTAAGGGTATCAATTACCTTTGTATCCTTTGCCGAATCAACAGTAGTTAAAGCTAATAACTGCGATTTTAACTTTGCATTTTCAGCAGCTAAACTATCGTTAACCATTCCGAGGTTTAGATATCTTTTCAGCACATTCAATTGCTCGTAAGCATTTCCAACAACTTCGTTTGATGAATTTAAGGTTACACTACGTGGATAAGCATTGTTCTTAATCGTAAGGTAAATCCCAACAATAAAGAAAATGATAAACAAGAAGAATGCGTTGTATCTGCTTATGAAAATCCAAAGGTTACGCATATTGATTTACGATTTTAGATTTACGAATTACGATTGCCTGCATAGTTTCCAATTAGATTTAGAATGCTTTACGATTTTTTTTCGTTTCTTCTAATAGTTATTATTGAAGCTACAATAATCGAAAGCAATTCATTCGCTTCTTTCCAATTCTCTTTAATGGTTTCTTTTATTTCGGGATTAAATTCTTCCAATAATTCCAAGAAAAACATAGATTCATCTAGCTCTTCCTCCACAATTTTCAATTTATTTAAAAAATCAGCGGTCGATTTTGCCCTACAGGCAGCTCTGTAATTTGCACCTACAGAGCTGGAGCATCTAACTAATTGATTTGAATAATTTTTATTTAAACATTGTATGGCAAAGAAATAATTAATTTTCCAATTGATACAGAATATGCTTTAGTCCTTATTTTTAACGTTTCGCTATTCATCAATCGTCAATCTAAAATCTACATTCGTAATTCTACTTATTGCATTAAAAATTTATAATTACCAATGTTTTTAAGGGCAATGCCTGTTCCGCGAACTACCGCACGAAGTGGATCTTCTGCAACGTGAACCGGTAATTTCGTTTTAGCTGCAACACGTTTATCCAAACCTCTTAATAATGCACCGCCACCAGTTAAATAAATACCCGTCTGGTAAATATCTGCTGATAATTCTGGAGGTGTAATCTCTAATGCTTTCAAAATCGCTTCTTCAATTTTAGAAATTGATTTATCTAAACAGTGCGCAATTTCAGTGTAAGATACTGTGATTTGTTTAGGAACTCCAGTCATTAAATCACGTCCTTGAACGGCAAAATCAGAAGGAGCATCCTGCAATTCAGGTAAAGCTGCACCAACTTCAATTTTAATTTTCTCTGCGGTACGGTCACCAATCATAATATTATGCTGACGACGGATGTAATTCACGATATCTGAATCGAAGTTATCTCCCGCAACGCGGATAGACTGATCGCAAACAATACCCGATAAGGCAATAACCGCAATCTCTGTGGTACCACCACCGATATCGATAATCATATTACCCATCGGTTCTTCCACATCGATACCAATACCTACGGCAGCAGCCATTGGCTCGTGTATTAAATAAACCTCTTTAGCACCAGCAATTTCTGCCGAATCGCGTACTGCACGTTTCTCAACTTCAGTAATACCCGATGGAATGCAAATAACCATACGCAAAGATGGAAACATCCAGCCTTTACCGCCGTTTAGCATCCTAATCATACCCTTAATCATCGCCTCAGCAGCGTTGAAATCGGCAATTACACCATCTTTAAGCGGACGAACAGTTTTAATATTATCGTGGGTCTTACCCTCCATTTGCATCGCCTGGCGGCCAATTGCAATTACTTTATTTGTAGTACGGTCGAAAGCTACAATAGATGGCTCATCAACCACAACTTTATCGTTATGTATAATCAGGGTGTTCGCAGTGCCTAAATCGATGGCAACTTCTTGCGTAAACCAGTTAAATAATCCCATGTAAAAGGTGTCTTTATTTTAATTTGTTTAAATCTATACTATTCCTAATGTAAAAATAGGATTTTTAATTTTTGTGCATTTAAGCTATCTTAGAGGAATTTTATTTCTAAAAGGGACAAAAAAGGGACAAATTTTAAAATCTATTTCTATGCAATCTTTCAAGTTTTCAAAGCCTTACTTATACCCCGACCTTGAAAAGGTGGACAAAGATACAAAAGGCAATCCAATTAATACTAACGGTGAATTGATAAAAAAATGGTGCATCAGGTATAAAATAACTTTTCCTGATGGTGGTGTTGAATATAGGAAAGAATATGGCAAAGCCTACACTAAACAACACAATATAGGGAATTTGAATAGTATTACCGACTTAAAGAAAAAGATTCAGGAATTTGAAATATTGCTAGAATGGGTCAACGATGATTTAACTAACGGTATAGACCCAAATGAACGTGAAGAACTCCTTAAAAAAGCGACATTGCAAGCCATTGAAGATTCCAAAAGATTTAAATATAAGTATGTATTTGAAAAATGGTTTGATGAAAAAAACTATACAAATCCAATACCATCAAAAGTATTAAGTGCTAAGAATCTAAAATCTTTTCACCTAAACCAATTCTTGCCATATCTAGAAGAAAATAATGTTGACCATGACCTTAGATTGGTTACAGATGATTTAATCAACAGCTTCATTAAAAAACATTATGATGCTGGCGATTGGGGTGCATTCACTTCAAATGTTAGAATTGGTTGGATTAGTGGCCTAATCACTTATGCATTCAAGAAAAAAATTATTCCAACTAACCCAATGATTCATGTTCAGAAAATTAATGAAGATAAGATAGTTGTGAAAAATGGTGTTAAAACATTGAAGCAGAAGAAACAAGTTAGGTTCAATATTTATACCGATGAAGAAAAGGAAAGAATTTTTGCCTACGTGCATAACACAAAAGATGAAGCAATTTTTAAAACACTTCATTTTGCTTTTATTAGATTTTCAGAAATTTTCAGGTTAAAAGTTTCCAACCTCGATTTAGAAAATAACAGATTTAAAATTGAAGCAGAAATTGCTAAGGGGCAACGAGATGGTGAAACAGCTTTTGTTCCAATTTTTCCAGAGTTAAAAGAGTGCTTAACAAGGTATATAAAAAATCAATTTGGCAATAGTATTAATCCATCCTTGCCACTGTTCCCTTTAGATGATGATATCACCAAGGAAGACATCTACAATAACTTCTACACACGTTACATGACTGTTTTAAGGGCATTGAAAAATGATAAGCAAAACCCACTAACTATAAAGAAAACTCCTTATGCTTTAAAGCACACAGGCGCAGAATTATTTATTATGCAAAACAAAGCATTAAATATTAGTCCGTTTGAAATTATGGAAGCATTGAAAGACTTAATGCGCCATAAGGACTTTGCAACCACTCAAAAATATATGAAAAAGGATTTAGGAATTGATTTAAACCAAACAACCAAATTTAGCTTTGGGAAAGTTTTTTAAGAATTTCTAACGATTCTAAACCTTTCCTTTGTTCCATTATTTGTTTTGCAGTCAGTTTTCTTGCTGGCTGCTTTTTTATTTTAGGCGTTGCAGTTTGGCCTATTTTTTCAAAGAAACTGTATATATTTTCTGTATGGTGTGCAATGTTACTAACCATTATTTTCAGGTCTGTTAACTCTGCATCTTTCTTCTTTTGATAAGCTTCAAATAATGCTGCATAATGTTCTTTCATTGTGTTTTTCTTTACTAATAAATCAAAACTAATGAGGTTAATTATTATATCAAAATCAATATTAATTGCAGATTTATAGATAAATCCTAATATGTTTGAATGGTGCTTTAACTTGTTGAAGATGATAAATTTAATCAACTTAACAGAGTAATTAGGAATATTGAAAAAATCTCTAAGATGACAAACTGGAAACACAAAAAGCATCTAGTTACATTGCTTCACCAGATGCTTTATGATTCATTGTAAAGCTAATTTAAAGAATAGTAATGAATCTTATCAATTCACCAGCAACATAAACGTTGGTATTTAAGATATCACGTTTATTGTTCATTACCCACTTAAAAAGAATATCGCCTTCTGGTGTTGCAAAAGGAATGATTTCTATTTCATGTGGTTGCTTTTGCTCATTCAACCAGAGTCTAAATCCGCCAGCAGGTTTTCCATCAATATGAATACTTACACTTGAAGGTTCTGTTTCAATAACAGTTGCACCATCAATTGCTTTAAATTTGTTTGCAAACTCGATAATGGTTCTCATATAATTAGGAGCAAGTAAAGTTTCTAAAAAGGCTTCAACTTCATCGGCTTGCACAAAATCATCTTGAAGGGAAACTTTAATTGAATTACCAACTGATGAAATGATATTATCAGTATCTTCTGCAATGGGTGGATTGGAATTGGAATATTGAAAGTGTAATGGCTTGAAAGCAATTTTCATTCTTTGTTCAATACTGTCTAATGATAGTTGTCTTGGATTTTCTAAAGTAAATGTTTTCATGTGTGTTATAATTAATTAGTTAATACTCAAATTTACCTTAAGGCAAAATGACAAACCAATTTTTAACTAAAATCATAATCCATTTTACATTTCACCAACAATGTGTTTTTTAATGTAGCAGAAAAAGTGCTACATCAACTATATACCATCACTAAAAGAATCTGTTGAGAAGATTTACAAAGTTCATTCTTCACTTTGTTACCTTTCTAAACCCACAGTAGCAAAAGATAAAGAAAGAAGGTTAAACTGTTACATTAATGAAGCATTCTATTGTAGCAGTTTTTCTGCTACATCATTATATTATTTCTTTTAATACTAATATCTAACACTAATACTAATACTAATATATGTAAGCAGTTTTTGTAGCACTTTATGTAGCAGAAAATGTAGCAGTTTATGTAACAGAAAGTGTAGCACTTTCTAAACTGGAAAGAATATAGTAACAACTTGACATTTTACGATTAAGATATATTGTTGTATTAATTCATTTAGAATTATTTTCATTTATTTCATCACTTTGCTGTTTTGCTAAGTATTTATGATAAATGATGTCAATTGTTTTAATTACATCTGGTGTGTACTATTTCCAACTAGCGGTACACGCCAGATTTTGCCTTTTGGAAATGGGCATTAAGAAAGTTGGGGCAGTTAATTAAAAAATTTTGGAAAATTTAAAACAACAAGTAAGAGAACTATATGTACATGTACCTTACAAATTAAAGAATCAGATTGATGCTGCATTCGCAGCAACTTACACACAGAATAATATTAACAAGATATATTTTCTGGTATATAAAATAAATCTTGAAGGAAACCTAGCATGTAATATCAGGAAACTTGCTGGTATGTTATCGCTTGAAACCAGACAGGTTTCACAAATTCTTTCAACCTTAAAGACACTATTAATTATTAACAATGATGGCCTGTTCTTTCAAGGTATAAAAAGCACTGAATACTTCATGTTACCACCAGCAAAGTACCCTAATAAAACTTATAATAAGGATTTAGATTATCAGATGTTTTATTATTTGGATAACAAAAGTACACCTAAATGGGTTCAACGATATATTGAAGATTATGGTAACATTAAATGGAAAACTGAATCAAATTCATCAGCTAACAAACCACAACCTAAAAAAGTTAAGACAGTCTTAAATATTGAAATAGAATTAAAAGATTTGAAGAAAGAACTGCAAAAACTTAGAGATGAAAATCAAGCTTTAAGGTTGCAGCTAGAAATAAAAGCTGGTGAAACAATTTCAGCAGTAGAAACTATTGAACCTGTTAAAATCGACTTCATAGAAAGTCTTCAATTGAATAAACAATACAGTATTAAAAACAAAGATAACATTGAACTTAAACAGTCATTATTAGATTATCTAAAAACCAATATTAATACTAAGACAAAGTTTTACAGGTATGAAAATTATCAAGCTTATGTTTCAAAGGATGTTATTAGTATAGCTTACAATTAATATTAAAGAATTAACTTATTTTTGATAGATGTACAGTCAGAGCGAGATACTAAAAAAATGGAAAATTGGTATTACCAAATTAAACAGAATCCTAAAAGAAAATAATATTGTTCCCAACGAGGAAAAACCATACACAATACATTCAATGGTATATCTACAAAGAATTGAAACTGTCACCAAACGATATGATAAAGCTGTAATTGATGAATTATTAAAAAATATACCGCTAAGACTTGAAAAAATTGAAGCATGATATATCTTTAATTTGTGAGCGAGATTAGTGCGCTGGAATAACTTTATTATTATATATCTATCTAAACCCTTTAGGCCAAAAACTTAAAGGGTTTTTCTTTTGTCATTTTTCTGTAATCACTTTATAGCCTTTATAAATTTTGCATTGTGTGTGATATTTATAATTATGATAGCAGATAATAAATTCACACACTTTGACCAAATAGGAAATGACATCATCTCAAAAATGATTGGCTGGTCAACATTCCAAACCAACAAACTAGATAAATTTGGCTGGTGGGATTCATCAGGTACAACTTTTTTTGGTCATCGCATCCTTCAAGAAATTAAATGTAATTCTTCAAATCAGAGGAATTTCTCAACCACCATAATCACCAAACACGATTTTGATAAACTGGTTGCAAATACACCAGAAGATGTTGAAGCATTCTATTTCATCATTATGAACTCTGTTACCTATTGTCTGAACTTGAAAAAAATTGCAGCAGATGCAGATGTATTTGAGATTAAAAAACAAGTTAACAGAAACACCACAATGGGTTCAATAGGTTACTACCGAGAAGAAGAATGGGTTTACATTAACAAAAGTAAGGCTGTAAAAAAGGGATACATGAGGGTTTTAAAAAAGGGTGGTTTGAATTATGGTTACAATATAGACAAACTATTAAAAGGTAATTAAAATGGGAATACTTCAAATTATAATCATACTGCTGATTTGCTGGCAATATTACAAATGGTTAAAAAAGAATGACAAGAAAGAAGATAAACAAGATAAATAAAATGCTCGATGAAGTACACCTTCAAATGTATCGAGGTGGGTATGATAAGGCCAAGCTTAACAAAGCATTCTTAGTTTTCAATCTTACTAGTTTGTTAGATGAAAAAGCAGGTTTCAATGGTGTAGCTGATGCTTTAATGAGGATGAACGAGCAAGTTGAGAATTATGAGATATGCAACTATTTAAAAGAAATAAAAGAAGAAATAAATGGAAAATAAAGAATTAACACCGCCACAGGCATTTGAAGTGATTTATCAATTAACTGGTGGATTACAATTAAATCGTGCTGATAGTGACGTTTTAAATCGTGCTTTAGGCACATTAGCACAATTGGTACAAGCAACAACAAAACAGGAAAACATTAATGACAACATATAACCCATTTACAAGTACAATTTATCATTCAGTGCTAGAATCTTTCTATCAAGAATATAATCCAATATTGGAAACTAATTCAAACACTCCTAGCACATTTTATTTACTACACAAGGGCGGTAAATATAAAGCACATAAATTGAAATTAGATTTCTTTTTTGACACTGTAGAAGTACATTCAAAATATAATCTTACTACAGATGAAGGTGAGGAAATTACCAGAGATGCTAAGGCAATTCTACTTAAGGTTAAAAAACATCTTCATAGTCAATATCTGGATGCTGCAAAAGTATTTGAACACTCATTAATGGGTGGAACTGCCAATGAAGAAGCTGATAAACAAGTAAAAGAAAGTAAACTTCCTCCAATGTTTAAAGAAATGCTGGATAAGATTAATAATGATTTTCTAAAATTAAATTCCCTAAACAATGATTAAAATTACATCAACCTTAACACAGCTAAATGGCTTTACAACTAATGAAGCTGTATTAGAAATTACTAATTATACAACATCAGAAACAGTACAATTGGTTACTGGTTCAACATCGCCAATGGCATTACCAACAGCAGGTAAATCACTTGTAATCAACTATAGTTTGTATAAATCAGAACAAGACAAAGCTGATTCTATGCAACCATTTATTGCACAGTCAATGCCTTGGAATTATACAGCATCAGTAACATCAGATGATGAGATTACAGAATCATTTGTTTACAATTTAGTTAAAAGTAAATTGAATGAAGCTGGCATAAATACAGTGTTTTTATAATGATTCAAAAGGTTATTATTCTGGCATTGGTAACTAATTTCTTATTAATGAACCCAGTGTACCAGTTGTTGGTGCAGAATTTACCAAAGAAACCCTTTACATGTAGTTTTTGCATTGGTTGGTGGATTGGCATAGGTTATACATTAATAACCATGAAACCAGAAAACATTTTAGTTGCAGCAGCAAGTGCAGTTGTTGCAACATTAATTGATAGATACTTAAATAGTTTGCCTATCAAATTGAAATAACGATGTAATACTTGAATTTATTAGCAGGTTATGAAGGCTTAACCAACAAACAAATAAAAGATAAAGTCTTAACAGATTTATATCTTAACGGAAGTGTAAACGGGGTTTACATGAAAAAACATTCTAACTCAAAAGTGAATGGTTTAAAGTTTTACATCAGTCGATGGTTTAAACACTTTGGGGTATTCCAAACAATGGATTTATTCATACATGATATCTATCAACTTATTTTTGTTGAATTGGCAAAGATTGATGATGATAAGTTCATTAATACATACTTTGAAGATGGTATTTTAAATGTAAATAAGCTTTGCGCCACCGCATGTTTAATGGTTAAGCGCAAAGCATTTTTTAAACTTTATCGTGAGAACAAACATAAAGGTAAATCTACTTATGTTCAGGTCATCAGCTTTGATGACTACTTCAAGTTACAGCCAGATACTGAACCAAAGGAAGCACCAAAAGAAGGTTTACTTGTTGTTAACCATAGTTACATGACTAAATTTCAACATGGTTCAATACTTACACATGGCAACTTAGGTGTAAATCCTATTGAAAATGTTGATGAAAATGCAGGTGATGAACACTGTTTAATCCTTTATGATGATGACAGTGATGATGTATTCCATTCAAAATATGGTTTTGAGCCATCAGATATACTGAATCATTTATCACCAGAAGAAAGAGATTTGTTCATCAGAAACACTGGCAAATCCTTCAACCCCGATAAGACCACACAGGTCATGCTTGCTTTAGCAGAAAAAATAAAAGCAATTAAAACCAAATTTGACAATGACAGAAAAAGAATTGTATAATAGTTTACTACCATTGGTAGAACTATTTGAAAAATACAAAGCAAAACAACTTACATATGTATCGGCCGATGATGCTGAAATGATGAGATTACCTTATTTGAATGTTCAAAAAGTTTATCCAAATGTTTTGCCCAGGCTATTTCAATCTTCATGCCCTACATGCATTTTGAACACTTTAGAACAGTTTATAGCAATCTATGATAGGTTGAAATTTACTTTTCATCAACCTGAATCTGATAAATCATTGACTGCTAAGAAACAAAGAAAGTCTTAATTTTGGGCATGGCTAAATGGATAGATATCCGAGATAAAATGCCACCAGATAATCTTAAAGTTCTGGTTAATTTATCAAACGGTGATGTTAAAAAGGCTTATAGAAACCCTTGTGGTGAATGGTCAAATGGTTACGATGTAACCCACTGGCAAAATGTAGACGTAATGAGTGAGATTTTTGAGATTCTTGATAAGTTAGAGGAAAAACTAACAAAGTAAATGATGAGACCTGCTGATTTTCAGTAGGTTTTTTCATTTTGTAAAACTCGCAAATTTGAAAAACTAATCCTGTTATTGATATCAATAAAGCTAGAATTTCAACTAATGATGCTGCAACAATTAAAAACATTTTTAGATAATTTATTTAAGTGAAAATCTCCATTGATTCCCACAACACAAAGGTAAGTCTAATTTTTCAACGTATTTGATAGGGGTTACATTAGCTGTTTTTTAATATATTAGGGGTATGGAAAATACGCCTCAGCAACTATCATTCAGTGGATTTATTGATACCATAGCAAACAAACTTTCAGTTTTTGGAATACTAAATGGCTTATTGATTTTTTCTATGAGTTTGGAAAAAGGCGTGGCTAGTTTGATAATGATAAGCGGATGTACAGCAGTTAACTTTGTGTTACTGTATATTCTTGTTAAAGAATGTATTACTTATTTTAACGCATTATCAGACAGTATTTCAAATATGGAAGAAACACCATTAAAATATATTGGTTACATGTTTGAAACCATTTTCTTTATTTGTGGACTTACTCTAATCACATTAGGCTTATACATATATTTTATTAATGAATATCCATCTGCAATCAAAATTGCAATTGTACCCTTCTTCTTATTTATTGAAGCTGTTGTATTATTAGTGACGTTTAAATATTTGTCTTCTCGTATAACTTTGCGTTCAAAAAATCCAGTGTATTTAATCATTACATTACTGATACTTTGTGTTGCAATAAGTTTTGGACTTTTCAAATTGATGCTTTCTATACTGTTCTAAAATCAATTGTGCCAGAATATTTATGGAATAATTAAATCTTATCTGAAAGATTATGTTAGTCACTACAAGAAGTAAACTATATCAATTTT
Source organism: Pedobacter aquatilis (assembly GCF_032678425.1). GTDB lineage: Bacteria > Bacteroidota > Bacteroidia > Sphingobacteriales > Sphingobacteriaceae > Pedobacter > Pedobacter aquatilis_B. The sequence goes on from NZ_JAVTSG010000002.1 coordinate 410,811, forward strand.
GATTTCTGTATTTCTCTTGCATTGATTTCAACATGTCATTCAATCCACCTTGCATCTTTTCCTTATTCACAACTGTAATGATATGTTGCTCTGGTGAAGTTATGAACGTGTATTTGTAGCTTTTTGTCTCATATTTAGATTCAATATCACCTTTATCGTTTACACCCGATGAAGTTTTTGTAGCACCTTCATTTTTTACTGCATTAATAATTTCAGTATAAATGTTTTTATCGTTAATCTCATAAACAACGATGCTACCAAAGGCATTTCCATGTAAAACATTCAAATAAGCTAAAGCATATTTTTCAAGTGGTTTATAATCAAAAGCCCAAACTAATTTCCTTACTGCATCATCTTTAACTTCATCGGGGTTATTTGGTAAATAATCCCAGTCACGTTCCACAAGAAAATCACTTATTCCACCAACATCACTTGTTGTGAAGATTTTCAATCTAGCTAATGATAATTTTTGTGAATAACCTGTTAGCCAGAATGTTGAGAAGGTTAAGAGTAGTAAGAATTTTTTCATTGTTTGAAGCTGTTAATTCAATTCAAATATACAACATACCATAATATCTATCTATAAAAGAATAGATTAGAATGGCAAAGGCAAAAGGAACACCAAAAACTGGTGGACGTGCAAAAGGCACAATCAATAAAAAAACAGCAGCAATTCAGGCATCATTAGAATTAGTAATGAATGCTTTAGAGGGTACAATATTAGATGATTTAGATAAAGTTAATCCAAGCAGAAGGCTTCAACTTTATACAGACTTAATGAATTATGTTAAGCCTAAATTATCAGCAACAAAGAATGAAAACGATACTAAATTAAGTGGTGGTTTTGATGTAAACTTCACTTTTGATTTGGATAACATAAAAGGTATTGAAGATGAAGATTAGTGAGAGAGCAAAAGCATTACAAGTTACCGCCACCACATAAAGCGCAGCTTAAGGTTCTCAAAGCATATTTATCAGGAATACGTTTTCTAACACTGATTTGTGGTAGAAGATTTGGTAAAAGCTGGATAATTCAAACCATAGCTTTATTAGAACTATCTAAAGCAAATACACGTGTTGCTTATGTTACGCCTACTTATGAATTAGGTAAGACTTTCTTTAATGATATGTTGCGCCTGTTTCCAGTTGATATAGTTGCATCTAGTAATATAACTGATAGAACTATCACCTTAATCAATGGAAGCTTCATAACGTTCTATACAGGTGAAAAACTAGATAATCTAAGAGGGCAAAAGTTCCATCTGCTTCTGGTGGATGAAGCAGCTTACATACCAAATCTTAAAGAAGGTTGGGAAGGTGCAATGTCAAACACGCTTTTGGATTATGCACCAAATTCACGTGCCATATTTGTTTCAACCCCTCGTGGTAAGGATTATTTTTTTGAACTAACCAGAACCAATAACCCCGATTGGAAAAACTTCCATTTTTCAAGCTATGAAAATCCACATCTGAATAAAGATGAACTAGCAAAGAAGAAAGAATCTACACCAGAAGCAGTATTCAATCAGGAAATAATGGCTGTAGCTGGCGAGAATGCCAGCGCAGTTGTAGCAATGAAATACATTCTAGAAAATACAATTGATGTACTTTCTACTGAACCAACTGTAGTATATGGTATTGACGTTGCAAAGTATTCAGATTGGACTGTAATAACAGGTTTAGATGTAAATGGTAAAATGAGTTATTTTGATAGATTTCAATCACCAAATGAAGTTACTAAACAAAAAATTAAAGCATTACCAGCATCAGTATTAAAAGTCGTAGATAGTACACATGGTTCAATAGGTGATGGTATTTATGAATCATTACTGGCTGATGGTGTACAAAACTTAATAGGGTTTGAATTTACTGGTGCAAGTAAACCAAAGCTGATAATGGAAATGGTACTGGCTATTGAAAAGGGTTTATTGAAGTTCAATAAGATTACAGGTGATGAACTTTCAACGTTTGAATGGAAGTACAATCACAATACAGGCCATGTTAAATATTCAGCCATCAATGGCTGTCATGACGATACTATTGCCGCAATGGCAATGGCTTTTAAATATCTTAAGACAGTAAAAGAAAACACCAACTTCTTATCATCATTTAGTTTCTTCTAGCAAGAATATTTATTGAGAAAAAGAAGATGAAATATTTAGAACAAATACCTGCTTCATGGTCACAGGTTAAACTAAAAGACTATTTAAAACTATTACCGATTATTGAAGATTTAGATGATGATGCAGAAGTATTACAAGCTGCATTTTATGTGTTTACAAACCAAATGATTAATCAGGTTGATATTAAACCAGAAGGATTAACTGCTATTCAAAATAGATTACTGTTCATCGGGACACCACCAATTGGTATTAGTAATATTAAGTGGCAACAATTAAATGAATTAGATTTTCAATCATACATAAATTACCAAAAGCTAGCAGAAGAACCAATTGATAACTTACATGAAATAGTTAAAATATTTGCACCAGATGGTGTTGATGTTGAAAATGTAAGTGTAGAAGATGCTATGGCTTGTTTTTTTTTGCAAAGTCGGATAATGAAGAAACGCTTAATATATTTTCAAATTTCTTTATTGTTCAAAATACTGGTGCAGATAGTAAAGATATTCTGGCAGAAGAAAAAGCAATGGTTGCTGGCGAGCATCAAAAAAAATGGGGCTGGTTACTAATCGCTAAGAATGTAAGTGATTGGAAAAATGAAACTATGACAGCAGTACTTCAAAGCAATTGTTATGAGGTTCTAATGTTTGCCACACTTATCAAAGATGAAGTAGAATTAATAGAATTAAAAAATGGCAGATAATTTAAAAAAAGCATCTAAGGCTTCACAGTTCCAAAATAAGATTGACCAGCTTGGTTCATTAGGTACAAGCACTGATGAATTTATCTTTGAGTTAAGTTCATTAGAATCTGTTACTGGTGATTTTATTGAAGAAATAAAAGAAAGAATACAAGCGGCCGATATTGTAACAACAGGTAAGATTGAAGATATTTCAATGAAGATTGAAGATAACCATGTTTACCTATATGGCAGTGAACATTTAATATATGTTGATAGAGGAACAAGGGGTGCTGAAACATCTGATAAAGCACCAGATTCACCACACTTTTATTCAGATAAAATGCCACCACCTAGTGCATTTGCTGAATGGCTAGCCAGAAAGAATATCAATCTAAGGAACAATGAATTTTTCTATGGTAAGCCATCACCATTTGAAGACCTTACCGATGAAGAACTAATTAAGCGTAGTTCATGGGGTATAGCTAAAAATAGACAAAAGCATGGTTCAGCACCAGTACCAGTGTTTGAAAAATTTATACCTGATTACATTGATAAGGTTAAACAAGTAACAAAATCTACAGTTAAAGCAAATATCATTTCAACGATTAAAAACCGCTTCAATCAGGATATTTTCAATAAGAAGAAATAGATTTAAAATTTTGGGTGACGTTTCCTAATCGCTTTAGTTATTCTGGGATATTCAGATTTTAGATAACTGAATATCCCATTTTCACCTCTATTGATACCTGAAAAATATGTTTCTTTATGAGGACTTCCGTCCTCATCTTTCCAAGTACATTTTTGTGCAAAAGATATTGATTTAGCTTTATCATCAACTTTTATCGCTAATGGTAGAACGCCCATAATACCAAGTTCAACAGTTGCACCATTGGTTAAAATTGCGCTTTGATAAACAAGTATGTTTTTATCTTTATTGTCAATAAATGGAATAACTTCTATAACTATATCTTTAGCGGTTTGGTGGTTTGATGCATAATAAAATTCTAAATTTAGGTAACCATTTTGATACCCTTTATCTACTATATTTTCAAGTATTAATTCACTTGGGATTTGCTTTGGCGTTTTTTTTGAATTTTCATTTAAAAGATTTTCTAAAGCAGATTGTGCTGAATCTGTCTTTATCCCTTGCTTTTTAAAGCTAGCCACAAAGGTATTGATGATTATAGCATTATTTTCTCTTTGTTTCAAGGTGTTTAGCATTTCTGTTTTTCTAGCTAAGCTATCTGCAATAACTTTATTAGCCTTTTCTTTTCTTGAAGTCAATTCTTCTGTCACAATTTCCTTTGCTATTGTTATCGCTGTTGCAATTAGTACAGAAACTATTACAATGTAACCTGCTGGTTTAAAACCCTTATACCATTTTTGATGACCTCTACCATCTCTTAGTTTCACGCCACATAGAGGAATTATGGTTGAAATTGCAGTGAAAATCACAATTAGTACAATGTAAACTATTGAAGGAATTGAAAGGAGATAATTAAGCATATTTAGAAATTTTCTTAAAAATACGTTATGTTAATGTGATTGAATTGGCTAATTTCTCCACAGTAACCATTTTACAATATGTATTGGTTAGAAGACTAGTAAATGATTTCAATTATAAATGGCTAGAGTGTAATTTGTAGTTGCGGTAAGAATGTTTATAATATGCTTTAGTTTCAATTAACCTTAACATTATCTTTGTGTTATGGAAACACCACCTATAGAGTTTTATGATTTTGTTTTGAAACTATTGCACGAGAAAACATCTGGGCTAAGGTCAACAATTATAGTTAACAATTTAAGGGAAAAATTTCCGCAATATTTTTTTAATAGTTCTGGTAATAGATTTTCAAAAGAGGTAATTGATGAGCTATTGGATGAAGGATATACACATGTAGTATTCTTAAATGGAACTGAATATTATAAAATCAATATAAACGGAATTAAATTATTACGTAAGGGTGGTTATCAATCTGTCATTAATCCAAAACCAATCATTGATGATGCCCCCGATTTTCTAAAAATTTATGAAGATGCAAAGAATGGTAACTCAGAAGAAGCAACATCTAAACCTGTTGATTATTTAACGGCACTCAAAAATAATCCAGATGCAATTGGTTACTTTCAACCTAAATCTGAATTATGGGTTAATTATCCTAAACCTAAACCAACACCTAATATAGCATTGGCTGAAAAGATAATTGAAGATAAACGGATAGCAGATAATAAAACAGCAAGTGAAGTTTTACATGGTAAACCTAAAGTGCTTCCAATAGCACCAGAAGAAAAGAAAAGACTTTCAAGACGTTTTCATGAATGGTACGGTAACAATGATGTGAAAAATACATTTGATTTCATTGTTAAAGCAATAACAATTGTTGGTGCAATATATGCTTTTATTAAATGGGGCATCCCATTAATTCAATCAGCTAATTAAAGAATCCTACCAAAGAATATTTATGGTTTAAAAGACCATAGATGATTACAATTCAGAATGCACCAGCATCTTTTACACCTGCTGGTAATCCTATCATATTTCAATTAACCAGCGATAATTCCAATATCGTTTATTTTCAGGTACAGGTGGTTCAAGTACCATCTAACCAGACTATCATTAATCAGAAGTTTTATGTAAGACCTGATTATCCTAATGGTGTTTCTTTCAACCTTTCTTCAATTTTAAGTAACCTAGTTGAAACTAAGGTTAACAATTCACCTAATGTATTGGCAGCAGCCATTGATGATGCATCAGTATCATATCGTTTAATCATTACTGAAAAGATTAATGATAATGGTGTTGTTATATCTGGTGCAGTATATAATGTTCCAACTGATAATTACACTGTTTGGAATGCTAAGTTTGATAGGCTGCTATTTACTGTTTATAATCAAAATGAATATGTTGTTAACGGAAGTTACACGTGTAAGTTCCTTTCACTAAAAGAACAAATCAGTAAACAATCAGCTACTTCAACAGAGCATCTTTATTTCATTAATAATGGTCTAGCAGCTAAAGCTAGAATCAGATTGTACAATATTGCAGGGGTTCAAGTTGCTAACTACATTGCTAATTTACCAGCAGGTAATGTTATCAGGTTGAATGTATCGCCAAAAACATTATACAATTTGTATGGTGCAGATTTCACCAACATCGGCCATTATCGTGTTGACCTTTTAGATGGTTTTGATAATGTAGTTAGTCAGGAGAAAGTTTATTTATTTGGTGGTTATCCATGTCATCTGCAACCAGTAAATTTATTGTGGACAAACTCATTAGGGGGTGTAGAATCGTTTACTTTATTCAATCCAATTGAAAGCATTGCTGTTGCTAAAACTAAGCTTAAAACTAATCCTTTGCAACTAGATAATGGTGTGTATTCAGACCATTCAAACGGAATAATTAACCCAACAGAAAAACTTATTTCATCATCATCAGAATCAACTTTTAAAATATTTAGTGATGTCTTAACCGATGAAGAAACTATAATGTTGAAAGAGTTAATCACCTCTGAAAATGTTTATTTGGAACTAAGCGATAACCAGACATTGTTGCCTATCAATATCAAAGAAACAAACTATGATGTTTTGCTACGTAGAACAAATGGTTACAAGTTGAATAGATTGAATATTTCTTATTCAACTCAATCGGGATTCATTCCATCAAAGTCAGACTTATTTGGTTCAGGAGTTGGAAGCGCAAGCATTCAATTCATCAACATGCCAGTACCACCAACATATAATAATGGTGTGGTTTATCATAATGCCAGCAATGGTACAGTTAATCTTTAATCAATGCTTGTAAATAAAAATTTAGAAAGGTTTCTTTTAACTAGAGATACAACAATATCACAAAGCGATGTTTCAACAATTTTGAAACGTACACAAATAATTGTTAAACAAGATTCAATTGGTGGTCATAAAGTAATACTTGGTGCTGGTTTGGCTGGTGATGTTCCGATTAACATGCAACCAAATAGCATTACATTGATAGTTACATTAGTTGCTGATGATGTTGTTTATTGTTATTCAGAATTATCACCAACTTATTCAACAATCGGTGGTGGTTCAATTGATGCTTATACCAAAACAGAATCAAATAATAGGTTTTATCCATTAACACTAAACCCTGCTGGCTATGCAACAGAATCATATGTACTATCTAAAGGATATTTAACAAATGCAAGCTTTGCTAATTATTGGACAAAAGCACAAGCGGATGCTAGATATTTAAACCAGACTGGAAACACTGGCGGTGGAACAAATGACTATAATCAATTAATAAATAAACCTTTTATTCCAACTAACAACAATCAGTTATTAAATGGTGCTGGTTTTATAACAGGATATACAGAAGTTGATACCCTTGATACTGTTTTAGGTCGTGGCAATTCATCAGCTAAAAGTATGAATGTTAGCGGTAGAGTATCGTTAACTGGTGAACTGGTAATACCTTCAACACCATCAAACTTACCTAACAGTATTTGGTTATCAGTTGCTAATTCCACAGGAAATACAAGTGGTGGTTCAGGTGTATCATACCTTGCTGCAATGCTAGATGTTGCGTTTTCAACACCATTAAGTGGACAGGCTTTAATTTACAATGGTAACAAGTGGACTAACCAAACTACAATAACTGATTTAAGTGCTTACTATACATCAGCACAATCAAACAGCTTATTTAAAAATATCAATTATGTTCCTTCATGGAATGAAATTACTTCAAGACCTACATCGTTATCACAATTTAATAATGATACAGGGTTTATAACTGGCTATGTTGAAACTGATACATTAAATTCAGTCCTTTCAAGGGGTAACACATCTGGATTAAATATGAGTGTTAGCGGTAATGTAGCATTGACTGGTGAATTGGTAATTCCATCAACACCATCAAATACTGTAAATGCTATTTGGCTATCAAATGCAAATTCAACTGGTTCTACGGGCGGTGGTTCTGGTGTAAGTTATTTAAGTGCTTTGCTTGATACACAAATATCTTCACCGCTTAATGGTCAAAGTATTATTTATGATTCAAGTTTAGGTAAATGGAAAAATTCAATTTTATTTGGCGGTGACTATAACGGACTTACTAACAAACCAGACTTAGGTTTATTCCAACGTTACAACACTTTCACAGGAGATGCTAACACAGTTCCAGAACACACAAATAATTTCACCTATGCAGCTAATGCACCCTACGTTGGTTCACTTCAACATTTTGGGGCAAATGGTTATGGTTTGCAGCTAAATTCAAATTATGGTACAGGCGTTAACTTAGCATTCAGAACCAAAAATGGTGATGCTGGTACTTGGAATAATTGGTATCAAGTATGGACTTCTGCACAATTTACTTATTCTGTTTCATCAGTTGGAAATAGTGTTGTCCAACGTGATGCTAATGGATATATCCAAAACACTTATATTAATACAACTGATGATGTTAATGGTGGTAGCCTTGGCTATATTGTAGGTAAATTAAACAGTGGTGACAACTACCACAGGTCATTCACTGCTGGTGCAGTTCAAAGCTTTTTAGGTTTAGGTTCTTTTGCTTACCGCTCAAATATTTATGGTTCAGAAGTTCTAACAGATATTGGTAATGCTACAGTTGATAATGGTGTTGCAAAATGGCTACGCTGGTCAAATTATGGCAACGGTCACGTTATTTTTGATGCATCTTCATCAACTGCACCAAATGGTGCTGCTATAAACAATGCTAATTCACAACAGGCTTGGACTGGTACTTATCCAACTTTAATGGGTTGGAATGGTATTAATACATATGGTGTTAGGGTTGATAGTTCAAGGGTATCAGATACGACTAATGAAACTTGGGATGCAATGCTTGTACGTAATCCTAACGCTTATAGAAATGTTTACTTACATAATGGTGCTAGTTTAAACATGACCAATGATGGCGCACCTTATTATACCTCTATACAAAATCAAAGGGGTGATATTTTCCATAAATATATTAGTAGGAATGCAGATGGTGCTACTTTAGATTGGAAAGAAAATTGGTGGGATGGCACAAAATATCATACTTGGTCAACAGATAGTTTAGGTTTTGTTGCTAACTCAAAATTAACGACTGTTTCAAGTGGTGATGGTTCTGTTACTTATCAAGGTTCACTTGAAGTAAGGGGTGTTAACGCTGGTATAACTTTTCATTACCCTGGGAATTATGCAGCACCGTTATATATTAATAGTGGAGGTGTATTAAATTGGCATTCTGGCGGTATTGCAACAAATGTATTGAGTGCTTCAAATTCTGTTTATGGTTCAAATTATGTTCATGGTGGAAGAATTATAGCAGGTTATGATTCAGGTCTAGCAGGTTCTGTAAATGCTGATAACTGGTTTAGAAGTAATGGTAACACTGGTTGGTACAATTCAACATACGGTTCTGGCGTATATATGGAGGATTCAACTTGGGTTAGGGTATATGGTGGTAAAGGGTTCTTAGTACAGAATGAAATAAATGGTAATAGGATTGTAACGGTAAACGGTTTTAAATCTACAACACACAAAGGTTTAGCTGGTGACTATGATACAGCAGGTACTACAGATAAAATCATTTGGACAATTGGTGACAGTTGGGATTCAATAGGTAATCACTATGGTTTAGGCTACAGCTACAATTCACCAATACATTCTGCAAATCATCAAATAGTTGGTAGACACGGTGGAAGTACAACATTCAGTTTAAATCTAACAACAGGTGGTGCTTATTTCACTGGTGCAGTATATGCACCACATGCTCTAATCATTCCTACAACACCTTCAAATATCGTGGGGGCAATTTGGGTTGCTTAAAGAATATGTATAGATAAAATATTCAATGGCAGCACCAAGCGGAGCATATTACAATCATCATTTTAGTGCTAATGACCCATCAGGGCAATTGGTCAACCATAGTCGTGCAATTTTGCAAGCTGATAAAGCAACCTTATTATCAAGATTTTATTTGGATGATATATTTCCAGTAAATGATGTTGATTTTAATAGCGGTTTTGTGGGGTTAGTATATGAAAATGGAAATAATATCAGATATCATAATCCCAACAGAATTGGAGCATTAAGAAGACGTGGTGCAAACGGAGGTGTGCAAACTTCATACACCGATGGTGGTTTAAATACACTAGCACATGCTGGTATTCAGCAAATAAAGATTACAGCGGTCAATTATATTAAGCTGGTTACATGGTTTAAGTCTGCTTATTATGATGGTAGTACAGAGCATGGTTATTATGTTAAAGGAAGCAGTGATAACACGTGGAGAAAAATAATTGTTAATCAAGATTATCAAGGGCAAGATACTAGCATTTATCCAACAGAAATAGCCAACACCAGTTATAATACAACACAAATTATCTATTTAAAACCTTACATAATCAATCCAGAAGGTGAATTTTTAGGTGATGAAGTTTCATTTGGTGGCACTGAACCAATTTATCAGTTTGGGTCACAATTTAGAACCTCTGTTTGCGATGCTTCAAATCAGGTAAGTAAAATTATTTGGATGGATAACGCTAGTTATGTAAATCTTGCTTTAGTACCAGAAAACACAAATTCAAGTACAAATATCTATGGCTACAAGGATGATGAATTTACTTTACCCATTGACGCTGGTTACTATGTTGGCTTGCAGGGTGATACAACTAAAGTATTTGTGGTTGGTAACGATGGACAGTTTACCAGTTGGATATATTGTACACCACCAGAAGCACCAAAAGATGTAAATATTTATCTGCTTCAACAAGATTTTGGTAATGGTACATTCTATGGCGTTAATGCTATGCTGTCAGCATTGAAAACAGAAGATGTTACAATCATTGGTACAATTCAAAGTTTTGATTCAAATAATAATGGTATTGGTGGTTCTGTTGGCGATGCTAATTTTTATGTAACTATTCCTGCTGGTCAGTGGTCAGGCAGTTATGATACAACCTATCAACCAGCATTTGGTGCAGCTTATTCAAAAGCTGTAGTAAATACAATTACACCAGTGGGAACAACCTTTGAAGCCCATCAAGGATAACATTTAAAACTAAACTAAAATAACTATGATATATTTCTTTTTAATTCTGGCAGCATTTGCCATAGCAGGTTACTTTCTACTAAGGGATAGAGGGCAAACACCAACTAATACTGGTGGTAGCGGTGGAGGTTCTGAGAAGACCAGAAGTGAAGATAATACCACCCTTCAAAACAATGAAGAAACTTTATAAAACTTTAATCTCATTCTAATGTTAGGGAGAGTAAGTTAATTTCTATCATTATTAACTCTAGTTTTTGATTATCAAAATACAGATGTAAGGATTTATGTCTGTATTTTTTTTTAAACCTTATTTAATTTCTAATGTTATTTTAATAAGGAATTAATTAAGGATTATTTAGCAAAGGTAGTGCAGGGGTAAGAAATTACTTCTGCATTTTTTTTTAAAACTTAATTGAATTTATAATGTAGTGATAATTAAGGATTAGATTTAAATGGATGTTGATGTTAGCAATAGCATCAGCATTTTTTTTTGTTAGGGTTGTGCTGCTGATAATATTTATTCTTAAAAAAGAATGACTAATCAAAGCATTTACTTATTAGGTAAAAATGGTAATTATGGAAAGCTGGACATTGAAGATTTATCTTTAAGCTATACAGATTTTAACATTGCCGATATCAATGACATCACCAGAAGAAAAGATAAAATCACTAAAGATATTACTATTAAGGCAACCAAAAACAATAATAAAATTCTTGGAAATTGCTTCAATTTAAATGTATTCAACAACCAGAATATTAATGAAGATTTATTTTATAACTACAATATAAACGGAGAGGTTGAAGCATTATTTTATGAAAATGATAGCTTATTAAGTAAAGGGTTATTTAAGATTACTGAATCAAATGTTAAAGACGGTGTAATTACTTATTCAGCTTCAATTACTGGTTATATCAATAATTTCTTTGTTAAATTATCTGATAAACTATTAAGCGATTTAGATTTTACTGAATACAATCACCGTTATACATTAGAAAATATCTTCAATAGCTGGTCAACTTCAATTCAAAAGTCCGGCACATCAACACCTTTCCAACTTGGTAAAGGCTATGTTTATGGTACTTCTGATTATGGAACTTCAATTTATCCAGATAAAGCAACCGTTGAAAATGCTTCATTTAAAGACTACAGACCTAGTTTCTATCTGATTGAATACCTAAATAAAATCTTTGCTCAAACAGATTATACTTACAGTATTTCTGGTTCTACACAATTTCAATCAATGTTTAATTCCTTGGTTGTTCCAAACAATTCAGAGTATTTAGTTAATTATTTGAATAGTGAAAAGCTATTAGTTGCAGCTAAAACCAATTCACAACGTTACAGGACAGGTAGAAACCAGTATATTTATGAAAGCGTTAACAATGCACAGAATTTACAGGTATCGCCAAACTGGAACAACATTTCATTCATTAATTCATTTTTAGAACCAAACACATCTGCATATCTAAATTATACTAAAAATGTGTTTCATGTATTACGTTCAATTTCTACTTCAATTGAAGCATCAGTTGGAATTGATTTTGAAACTTACTTTCCTAGAAATGGACATGCAGAAGATAAGTTAGATGCAACAGTTACACTTCATGTATTAACTAGAACTACTGATGTTTATGGATGGGATAAAGTGTTATCTAGTGAGCCACAAAGGGTTGAAACTAATGGTGCAAACTTTAGAGCATCAAAAGTATTCAAGGTTAAAGGAAACTTAAATCTGGTTGGAGGTGGACAGCTAATGTTGGCTTTTGAGTTTACCGATTATTACAAAGATTGGGGTGGATTGATACCGCTTGCTGATGAATATTTAGAAGCTATCATAACACCTGCTAATTCTGGTTTAAAGATTGGTGATACTTCATTCAATAGTGTAGCCCAACTAGAGCAAGGCGATTTAATTGACTTCAAGAATAATTTTAGTCTTTCAACATACAAGCAACAGGATTTTGTTAAATCTATCTTGAATCTTTTCAATTTGTATGTTTATGCAACAACAGAAAACCCAAAACATTTAATTTTTGAAAGCTACAATGATTTTTACAATGAATGTTTAACCACAACAATCAAGGGCAATGCTTTGAACTGGTCAAAGAAAATTGATTATTCAGATTATACTAAAAAAGCATTTTCAACGATTTACAAAAGCTATAAGTTCAATTATAAAGAAGATTCTGATTATTTGAATGCTGATTATAGAAGTAAATATGGTTCAGTATATGGTAACTACATTTATTCCAATTCATCAACCAAATCTACCACTGAAAATAGTCTTGAGTTAACATTTGCAGGTACACCAGTAGCTAATTTTGAGGGGAATGATAGAACGCAACCATTATTTTTTAAATATGAAAGCAATGGTAATAAAAAACCGTATCAAAGTGTACTAAGATTAATGGTTTACAATGGTGTTAAAGACTGTAAATCATACAATATTGGTAAATGGTATCAAGATTTTGCTGATAATGCTACTTGGAAGTTTACTTCATACGATTCTAATCGGTTGAATTATGCTCAATTTCACACTACACATTTAAATTCTAGTGTGGATTTATCATTCATTCAACCTGATGAAGTGTTTTATAAGTATGAAAATGAACCAAAATATGCATTTATAGCCTTTTACAACAATCAAATCACTGAATATAATGATTCAAATACAGTAACATTTGAAGCAAAAGCACTATTAAATGAGATAGATATAAGTAATCTGGACTTCAAAAAGCCTTATTACATTGATTCACCATCTGGTGATGGTTATTTCAAGTTAGTTTCCTTGAATTATAATAACAATACTGAACTATCAGATGCAGTTTTCCAAAAGATTTATCTAGCTGATACATACAAAACTGAAATTTTTTATTCTGCTGCAATTTCTGGTTATACATCCAATTCAATTTGTACTACATCAGAGAATATCTTTGTAAATGTAGCTGCTGGAAAATATTCAAGTAAGATTTCACAACTTGATGCTGATGCACAAGCACAAGCTGAATACAATCACATGTTATCAGGCTATCAGAATAGCGGAGCATGTATAAATACATCAGTACAGTTTAGTTTAGCTTATTCAGATACAAATACTGATGCATGTGCTGCTGTAACTGATTCTGTTGAATATTATACTTCAACAGGAACATTGGAGATAGGTTCAATCATTTTCAAAAAGATTAATGGCATTTATTCACGTGCAAGTTTTGGTTATTATTCAACGGGTGGTAACTGGTATCTGGCAAATGAAACTGCAACGATAAATGTAACTGGTAGTTGTTCCAACGTTGGACTAAATGAAGCAATTTTAGCAACCAATTCATCAAAAACATCTTCATGTAATAACGCTGGTATTGGCTTCAACTTAGGTACTTATTATTATACGACATATATAACAGTAGGTCAAAAGATTTTTACTAATTCAGCAGGTACAACACCAGTTGGTGCAGGTTTTTATTCAGATGCTTATTACTCATATCAAACTGATTCAAGTGGAACAATTATAAATTCATTTTACTGCTAAACATCAAGGCTAATCCAATCGGTTAGCTTTTTTTGTAAAAGAATATTTATCTGCTAAAAACCTAATGGCAGAAAACAATCAAACTGAAATTCTTGATTTAGAAGTTAATGTAAATACCAATGTTGGTGCAACTATTGAGAGCATTGACCAGCTTACAGATAAGTTAAGATATCTTGAAGACAAACAAAAATCAGCAAATAATCCAAAACAACTAGCAGAATACAATGCTGAAATAAAAAAAGTAAAAACTTCTATTGACAACATGAATAAAACTGGTGATGCATCTGCTGCACCGTTTAAATCATTAAAAACTCAATTAAGAGAAGCAACACAGGCAGCTATTCAATTGCAAATGGCTGGAAAAGATAACACTGCTGAATATCGTGAATTGGTTGCTACAATAGGTGACTTGAAGGACCAAACCGATGTATTAGCAAATTCCGTTGCATCATTTAATCCAGATAAATTTGGACGTTTTGTAGGTATTGCTAGTTCTGCAACTGCTGTTGTTGGTGGTTTGGCATCAGGTATGCAACTTTTAGGTATTGAATCTGAAACTGCTGTTGAGGGAATACAAAAACTTCAACAAATTCAATCACTTGTTACTGCCTTAGATGGTATTGGCGATTTGAATGACAAATTTAAGGCGTTAAAACTAAACATTTTTGCAAGCAATAAAGCTACAACGGATGCTGCAACAGCAGGTAAAGCACTTTCTAGCGCAACAAATCAAGTTGCAGGTGCTACAGATGGTGCAACCAACAGTACAAAATCATTTAAAACAGCCTTAATTGGTACAGGAATCGGTTTAATAGTCATTGCTTTAGGCTATTTGATAGGTCATTTTGATGAAATTAAGGAAGCTGTTTACAGATTTATTCCAGGTTTAAAAGAGTTAGGTAAGTTATTTACATCATTAAAAAATGCTGTTACAGATTTCATTGGATTTACTTCTGATGCAACACGTGAACTAGATAAATTACATGCATCGGTTAAACGTGGTAATGAATTAATTGACCAACAAATTGAACGATTAGCTGCACAAGGTGGTAAAGAAGCTGAAATTTATAAGCTAAAAAAGCAACGTACAGAAGCAGAATTAAATCTTTTAAGGAAGAAAATTGAGGTTGAAAAGAAACTTACAGAAGAAGAAAATGAGCAATTCAGAAAAGGTAAAAATGATTTAATTGTTTTAGATATCGCTGAAAAGAAAAGACTTAAAGATGAAGCTGATAAAAAGGCAAAAGAACTAGAAACCAAAAATAAAGCAGCAGCAGCAAAAGCTAAACAAGAAAGGGATAGACTGCAAGCAGTTATTGATGGTGAAAAGAAAAAAACAGATGAAAATATTAAGGCTGCTGAAAAAGCAATTGGCGATGCATCTAGAAGTGAGAGAGAAAAAACTCTGAATGATATTAAAGTAAAATATCAAGAGCAAATTGACTTAGCCAAAAAGAACGGGCAAGATGTTTTAATACTTCAAAATGCAATGGCTGCTGAACAAGCTGTAGCTAAGAAAAAATTTGATGCAGATGAAAAGAAAGCCAAAGATGATGCAGCCAAAAAAGCTTTAGAGGATGAAAACAAACGCTACAAAGATTTAGCTGATGCAAAAGTATTGGAAGTTGAAAACGCTAATGCACCTAATGATAAAGATACACCTGATGTCTTAAGAACCAAGCTTCAAGCAATTGAAGATGTTAAATTCTTAGTTAAATCTGCATCATTTCAACGTGAACTAGAACAACTGGCTGGAAACAATGAGGCAATCAGAGCATTAAAAGCTAAACATGAAGCTGATGTAACAGCAGATGAAAAAAGTAATGCTGATGCAAGAAAAAATATAGCTGAAATTGAAAAGAATGCAAAGGTTTCACTTTATGGTTTAATAGCAGATGCTGGAAATTCTGCTGCTGAATTAGCAGGTGAAAATACTGCTGTTGGTAAAGGTTTAGCAGTTGCATCAACTACAATTTCAACCTATTTAGCAGCACAACAAGCTTATGCATCACAATTTTTACCAGTTCCAACGCCATCATCACCAATTAGAGGTGGTATCGCTGCTGGTGCAGCAGTATTATCTGGTTTAAAAAATGTTAAGGCAATATTATCAGTTCCAGTTAAAGGTGCTACAGGCGGTGCAGTTCCAAGGGCGATAACGCCACCAACAATTAATAGTACAGTTTTAAAACAGAATGATGCAGGTGCAAATACTGTAGCGAGTGCAATTAATACCAAGTCAGCTTCACCAATACCTGCTTATATCACTAGTAAAGAATTGAATACTGATGCACAAAAGCAAGCATTCTATGATAAATATTCAAGTTTCTAACTAGATAATATTTATGTGCAAAAACATAAATGATAAAGAAGTTACCACTAATTGAACTTAAAATAAATCCAGAAGATGAATCTTTTGTATCTGCCATTTCTTTAGTTGAAGCCCCAGCAGTTGAAAGTCAATTCATTGCCTTTTCACAGGATAAAGATGTTCATCAATTCAATTTAAATGATGAAAAGCGTGAATTGATAGGAATAGCTATGAAGGCAAATGTTCCAATTTACCGCAAGGATGCCAAATTTGGTGAATATGCTGTAGTGTTTTCTGCTGATACAATCAGACAAATTGCACAAACATTTTTCCAAAAAAACTTTTCAAAATCCTTAAACATTGAACATTCATCAATCGATGCTGAAAGCTTTGTATTCCAATCTTACATAGTTGATTTTGATAAAGGCATGTTAGCACCAAAAGGTATTGATGATGCAGGTAATGGTGACTGGATAGTTGGTGTGAAAGTTTTAAGTAATTCAGTTTGGAGTGATATAAAATCTGGCAAACAGAAAGGCTTTAGTGTTGAAGGCATCTTTTCAAGTTTAGACCTAGAAAAAGAAATTGACTTCCAATTTCAAAATAAAGAACACGATTTACTTACAGAGTTAGAAGCATTGTTAGATGCTTTTATCCTTGCTAACAATCTGTAGAATATTTATCTGTAAATATTTAAAAGATGTTCAAATCAATTTTAGAAAAGTTCAATAAAGTAATGAAGTTCAAAGCTGAAACCTTCACTACTGAAAAGATTAAAGATTCTGAACAATCCTTAGAATTTCCTGAATTAGTTGTAGATGCAGAAGTATTTATTTCAACTCCAAATGGCAGTGAACCAGCACCTGATGGTAGCTATACACTTGCAAATGGTGCAGAAATAAAAGTTGCAGATGGCAAAATTGCAGAGGTTGTAAAAGAACCACAAGATGAGCCAGAAGTTGAAGTTGAAGCAGCTAAAGAAGATGAGGAAGTAAAAGTTGAAGATGCACCAGTTGCAGAAGAAGCAATAGATGAAGATAAAGAAGCATTACTAGCAGAAATTGAATCATTAAAAGCAGAAATAGCCAAATTAAAAGAAGGCTTTGCAGCATATCCAACCAAATCAGACTTAGAGAAATTCCAAAGCGATTTTACAGCAGAATTAAAAAAATTGGAAGCAATTCCCACACAGTTTTCCCAAACTGATAATAGGGTAGAATTAGCCGATAACCCAATGGCTAAATACCTAGCAATGGCAGAAAAAGCCAAAAAATAATAAGCAAAAATGGCATATAATATTACCGCTTTACCAGTGTTCCAAACAGAAGGAAAAGCATTTGTTATTAAATCAATCCTTGAAGCGCAAACCATCAGCATGTTAACAAACTTTGATGCTACAGCTAAAGGTATTCAATCAGTTCAATTACTTGATTCTGATATCACCATCACTGATGGTTCAGCTTGTGGACGTAATCCATCGGGCGGTGCAGTGTTATCACAAGCACTATTAACTGTTAAACCTTTAAAAATCAATCAAGATTATTGTGAACGTGTTTTAGAAAAAACATGGGCTAAAGGTGAATTGTCTGCTGGTCAGAATTATGATTCAATGGCATTCTTGAAAGAGATTTCAGAAATTAATTCAGCTAAAGCATCATTAGAAATTGAAAAAATGATTTGGTTAGGTGATACTACTTTAACTGGTAGCACATCGTTAAAACAAATTGATGGTTTTATTAAACAAATCAAAGCAGGTTCATATATCAATTTATCTGGCGCAACAGGCGCAACTACTGTAGCTAAGTTACAAGCAATTGATGCAGCAATGCCAATTGAAGTTTCACAAGCTGATGACTTCTATATCTTAATGGGTCAGGACACTTATAAAAAATATGTTGCTGAAATGGCTGCATTGAATTTATATGCATCTGCATCTGATGGTGTATTATGGGGTACTACTTCAAAAATCAAATCTGTAAATGGTTTAAATGGTGGACATGTTGTAGCAACTCGTTTAAGAAACTTGGTAGCAGGTGGTGAAATGACTGATGTTGATTTCAAATCATACTTTGATTATCCAACTGAAACTTTAATGTTAGATACAAGATTTTCATTAGGTGTAGTTCCAGTGTACACACAAGAAATTGGTTACGTAAAATACTAATCAAATTCATTTTCTGCAAAGAACTTACAGGGTTGACCATTCTGGTTGATCCTTATTTAAAATAAATTTATTAAAAGAATGGCATGTACGTCTTTATCCCCATTTACTAAAGAATGCGGAAAAAATCAGGCTGGTGTTCAGGAAAATTACATGATTTCTTATGGTGATTTAGCAATCATCTCTGGTTCAACTCAACCTTATGCAACAACAGTTGGCGGTTTAGTTAATCAAATTAGTTTAGCTAGTTCTAAGAAATTTGTAAAAGTGGATAACACAAGAAAATCATTAGCATTAAAAGCATCTGGTCAATTATCAGATTCTGGTGTTGCTACTTCAAATGCAGAATATACGTTAGGCTTGGATGGGTTTAATGCAAAAACAGGTGCATTTATTGATTCACTAATGGGAAACCCTGTAGTAATCATCACAAAATTAAGAACTGGTAAATATATCGTTGTTGGTTTGGATGGTGGTTTTGTATTGACTTCATATGAAGCTGCTGTAGATGAAGCTGCAAATGGTGCAACCTTAAATTTCAGTGGTGATACTAATGGTATTCCACCAGAATTAGATGCAACAGTAGTTCCTTCATTAATCTAAAAAATAAAGTCTTCATTTTTTGAGCCTTTACCGTTCTGGTAGAGGTTTTTTTTGCCCTAGAATATTTATCGAGAAAATATAAATGATTCTAATTGACTTAACACAGCCTGTACAAAACATAGTTTTCTATGCAGAAAGCTTAAATCTTGATGGTGTATTTCAATTTGAAATAAAATCAGATTCAACTAATCAAACGCATTCATTTAGCCTTGAAAATAATCTATCAAAAGATTCTTATCGGGCTTACATCTATCAACTAAATACAGCACTTTTTGATACTGTACAAACTGGTATTTACAATTATTCAATTACTTATTCAACTGAAAATTTACTTGCAACACAGGGAAAATTAAGAGTGAAAAATGACTTGAATAAAGATGTGATGATAACACCTGAATCTGAACCAACACAATACATAGTTTTCAATGGCTAATAACAACACAGGTTTAGAATATCAGATTTTAAACTTTGCAAAAGAGGTTACACCCTTATTTCAGGAGATAGTACAAAAGGATTCTAGCAAACCTGTAAAATGGGGTGCTGATAATTTATACCCAAATTTTTTACTTAAGATTTTCAATAAAAGTGCTATTCACAAGGGAATTTGTGTAAGCAAATCAGATTATATTTATGGTGATGGCTTAGTTGATTTCAATGGTAATGATATATCTAAAATCAAAGTTAATCCACTTGATACATTAGCGGATTTGGTGCAGAAGATTACAAAAGACTATGTAATCTTCAACATGTTTGCTATTGAAGTAGTTTATTCTAAACTTAATAAACCAGTACACTATTTTCATGTACCAATTTCTAATGTTAGGCCAAATAACAACAAAAGTAAATTCTTTTATTCTGATGACTGGCTTTTAAACAGTAGAAACCTTTTAAGCTATGATAGATTTATACCACATTCAAATGAAGATGGAAAATCTAAGATGTTTTTTTATTCCAATTATACACCATCGGTAAACAACATATTTAGTGAAGTAGATTATTCAGGGGCAATTGAATCAATTGTTACTGATATGCTTATCAATGAATTTTTTCAAAATAATATACAAGCTGGCTTTTCAGCAGGTCATATTATTTCAAGTTTCAAAACATCTTTACCATCACCAGAAGACCAGCGTATTGCATCTAAGAAATTTGATAGTCACTTAACTGGTAATGATGGTTTGAAGTATATTTTAGATTTCAATACTATCAATGATAAAGGCTTACAAGTACAAACTATTGAATCACCAGATTATGCTGGCAAACTAGTTGAAGTTATCAAAAAGGTTGAAAGAAACATTTTAGCCAGTCATCAGGGTACTAGTTCACTTTTGTTTGGGATTGAGAAAGAAGGTTCACTTGGAAACGCCAGTGAGTTAGAAAATGCTTATCAAATTTTTAAAAACAACTATGTTAAAAACGCTAGAAATGAAATTCAGAGTGGTTTAAATAGATTATTTTCTGATTTTCCAACAATCCCTTCTGTAGCCTTCAAGGACAAAGAAAAATTGTTTGCTGTTGTTCTTAGTGATGCAACCAAAGAAAAGGTACTAACCATAAATGAATTACGTGCAGAAGCTGGTTTACCAAAACTTCAAGATGGTGATGTAATGATTGGTGCATCAACACTAGAAGGTGTAGAAAAAGCAGTTAACAGATTCAATTCTGAAAAAGGAGAAAAGTTTGAACTTACAGAAGAAGATTTTGAACAAGTGAAAGACAAAGGTGAATTAAAAGAAAATTTCATAATCCTTAATGAATATTCACCCGATGAATTTTCAAGCTTAAAACATGTTGAAATGGCATTTGATAATGATGAAGATGTTGCAAACTACATCATTAAAAATGATTTAGCTGATAAAGAACCAGCAGAAATTAAGGCGATAATCAAAAAAGAATTATCAATTGATATCACCAAAGAAGCCATCTCAACCTTAATCTCTCGCCTTAAGCAAGCAAATATTATTGGTAAAGACAAAACTGAACCAGAGCGTAAAGTTGAAGTTATGTACAGCTATGAAAAAAGGCCAAACATAGATGGTGAAAAAATCATAAAGACCAGCAGAGCATTTTGCAAAAAATTGTGTGAAAGTCCTAAACTATTTTCACGTGAAGATATTCAAACCATGTCAGCCATATTTGGCTATGATGTATTCACCTATGCAGGTGGATTTTATTCAACTGGTGGTAAGAATCCAACTATAACACCTTTTTGTAGGCACTATTTTAAAAGGGTACAGGTAATCAGAAAGGGGAGTAATTAAGATGAGAAATATATTATTTGTATCTGTTAGCAGGATTAAAGAAAAATCAATATTTGGTGATTCCACTAATGAAAAAATCATTACTGGTGCATTGTTAGAAGTTCAAGAAATTGAATTAATGCCATTAGTTGGTAATGCTTACTATAAGATTTTACAAGATTCTATTGCAGAAAAAACGATAACTGATGAAAACTTTAAGATTCTTACAGATGTGATTGAGCCTTATCTGGTTTATGGTACGCTGGTTTATAGCGTAGTGCCTTTACACTTCAAATTAAACAATAAAGGTGCTAACATTTCAACTGATTCTAACTTAACCAGACCTGATGCAAAGGATTTAGAAAGCTTCAAAAACTACTATAAAGAGAAATTTGATTCCTATAAAAGGAAGCTAATTGAATACTTTAAAACTGATGAACAAGAAGAAACCAAAACTTCATCATCAGAAGATACTACATCATCTGTATTGGGTTTTTATTTGCCTGATGCAAAGGATTATTCAGCAGAATATAATGAAGCTAGAGCCTTCAAAACAAGTTATTACCGTAGATACTAATGGTTACATTATACACTTATTTAAACCTTTTGAAAGACTTTTTTAGTGAACATTTACAGGTTAACACAATCTTAGTTGGGGATAAAAAAGATATCACTGGTAAAAGTGATATTATTTATCCATTAGCCAACATTGAATACTTGGACAAGGTTATCAGGAATAACGATGATGTGTACCGTTATGAAATTATCATTGCATCCCTTTCAAATGAAAATATTGAATTAAATGTAATCAATGATGCAAATATGGTTGCAGATGATTTAGTTACACATTTTGAAAATCTTGATAACAACCAGTTGGAAATATTCACCAATGTTACAATCAAACCTTTTAGCGATTCATTTGCCGATAGGGTTGCAGGTGTAACTTTTGTGGTTTCCATGACAGGCTTTAGAGATGCATGTGAAAATTCAATACCCTTTACATTGAAACCAATAATTAATGATGCATTTCCTTATGCATTCCCTTTACAATTAGCTTAAAAATGAACTTAAACATTCCTATAAAATCATCTGGCAGCACACTATCTGCTGATGAATTTAATTTAATAGTACCAGCAGTAAATAGCAAAGCTGATGAATCATTATTATCTAGTTACTTAACCTTAACAGGTGCTACAAATACTTTCCAACTGAAAGGTAATTATTTAGTTGCTGCTGATGTTGTGGGTAAATACCTATCAACAGGCACTACATTCAGTTATTCAAATTTAACAGAGAAACCAGTAATACCAGATGCCTATACTAAATCACAATCTGATGGTAAATATATCTTAACAGGTACTACATTCAACTATCAAGATTTAATTAACAAACCCACTATTCCATCAATAACTGGCCTAGCCTCTGAAACATTTGTTTTAAATAGCCTTACTGGTAAATCAAATGTTTCTGATGTTTATAGTAAATCAGATATTGATTCAAAAGGGTTTTTAACTGGCGTTACATATACACAAGTAACTGGTAAACCAATATTATCTGCTATAGCAACATCAGGTGCTTATGCTGATTTAGCTGGTAAACCAGACTTAGCAACTAAGGCCGATTTGGTTAGTGGAACAGTACCTATAAATCAGCTACCAGAAGCAACATTAAGCCCTTTGCAATTTGAAACATTACCAGATGGCACAATTGGTATTAAATTAAGTTATCTTCAATCTTTAGGCTTAGGTGGTACAACTCCAACTTTAACAGCGCCAACTAATTTAATTATTAGTGGTGCAACTGGCAGTGCATTAACAATTTCATGGTCAACAGTGGCAAATGCTACATCATATGAGTTGCAACGAGCAAACAACGCTGCTTATACGGGTGCAACAACTCTATACAATGGTGCTACAGCTTCATTTAACAATACTGGCTTAACTGCTTCAACTAATTATTTCTATAGAGTAAAAGCAAAAGCAGCTAGTTATAGTGATTCAGCATATGTAGCTGCTAGCGGAGCAACGATAGCAACCACAGGCGCAACTTATACAGTTGAAAAAACCGTCTTTGTAAATTTTAAGAGTGAATATAATGGTGTGCCAACAAGTAACCCTGCTTATGTAAATGTAGCTCAACCATCAAATACTACTTTGCAGACTGCAAGCGGTTATACTTCTGCCAATTTGGTAGATATAACAAATACGCCAACAGGTTTTCAAATCAGCAATATAACACCATTTGCAGGAGCAGTTGGTGAGATTAGCGCAGCCCAAACAACAGCAGGTGATACAGGAGTGTATCAAAATGCTATGGTTAACACAGGCTGGATTGTCAACGGTGGAAACAACGCTAAACTAAAAATATTTGGTTTGAATGCTTCAAAATTTTATCAACTTTACTTCTTAATGCCAACGGCACAAGATACTGTTAGAGGGGTAACGATTGGAGCGACAACAATTAATAAACCTGTTACCGCAAGTGCAACAACATTTGGTGTTGCAGGTAATGGTTTAAATGACCCACAATTTATTGTATTTAATAATTTAACTGGAACGCAACTTGAAGCAACAATAACCCGTGTTAGTGGAAGTTGGGAGGCTGCACTAGCTATGATGGTTATTGAACAAACTAATATTGCAAAACCATAATGAAAGCATCAAGACACTATATATTAGGACAAAACAACAATAAGTTGATAACACAAATTAAGTTTGCTTCTGCACCTTCAAGTGCAGTTGCAACTGTACCTAATTTAAAATTCAATAAAAAGAATTGGTTTAGTTTTGAACTGGATGATGCAAGTGTATCACTACAGAGTGCATTAAATATTTTTAACCAATTATTTTACACCGATGGTTGTGGCAACAATATTAATTACCGTTTAGGTTTAGCACTTAATGGTGCAAGTAACTATTCAGGCTTGGAAGAAAAATATGATGGTTCTAACCCATCTCAAACTACTGTACAAGTAATTAATCAAATATTAGTTGCTGGTGGCGATTTGTCAGACCATTCATATTTCCATGAACCAGAAGGATATGGTGCAGGCGTAACGCCCTTGGAAAATACTATTAGAATGCAAGATTACATTCTTAGAAAGTTCAATGGTTATAAGGTGAGAAGTAAAGCTGTACCAACTAATTATGAAGGACATGCTACAGCAGCATATAATCAAGGTTACTTGTATTCAACTTCAACTGGAACTTTTGATAATTTCACGCCAGTAGGATTATATACACCCCTTGGTGATTTTGGTTTAGTACCAACATTTGGGGCATTAAGAAGGGCATTCACTGATAGTTGGGTAGATAGTTATGATGAAATAAAAACATTTGTTGATACTTTATTAACTAAAGAAAATTGGTTTTTGAGGTTGGGCAGTCACGGAATCGATAACTTACAAGCATTCACTAACTATTTCAATTACATCAAAAATCAATCTAATGATAGGTTGTTAGTTTCAACAACACGTGAGATTTTTGAATATCGTGAAATGAAAAACCTACCAATTACACAAAATTTGGTAGGTGATACTCTAACTATTGAAGTTGATTTAACCAATTTATCAAATAAGAACCGCTGGAAAGACTTATCATTTAATGTTAATTCAAATAGTACAATTCAATCAGTTACCAGTAATGCAACATCTGCATCATTCAATTCATCAACTGGATTAGTTAATATCTTCAAGCAAACCTACTAGATAATATTTATCGGGAAAATTCCCGATGATAAATGACAAACCAACTGCAAATATTATTGCTAAAGTACATCCAAAACTAAGAGTAGAATTAACAAAAATCGTTGAAGAAATTCAAGATAAACTTACTGGTAATGCTTCAATGAGGCTTACACAAGGTTTAAGAACCATCGATTATCAAAACAGTCTATATAATCAAGGCAGAACTACAAAAGGCAGCATTGTAACCAATGCTAAAGGCGGTCAAAGTCTGCATAACTACGGCTTAGCTGTTGATTTCTGCTTAATTCTGGATGGTAAAACAATGTCATACAATGAAGTAAAAGATTTTGATGGTGATGCTGTAGCCGATTGGAAAGAGGTTGTAACTGTTTTCAAAGCTTATGGCTGGAAGTGGGGTGGCGATTTTAAATCAATTAAAGATTCACCACACTTTGAAAAGACCTTTTCCAACACATGGCAACAACTATTGGTTAAATACAATAATAACCAAACTATAACCGATAACGGTGAAAAATATGTAATCCTTTAATCTTCAATGTCTCTTAAACTAAATGCAAAGAATGTAAATCTTCTTTCAAAATTTCCTTGGCAAAGCACACTGATTATTTTATTGAGTGGTGTGAGTTTGCTTTTTGGAATAATCATAAAGAACAATGCTGATGACAAAAAGTATCAGATTGAGAGAATTGAATATCTAAGAAATTATATCAAAAATATAGAAGGTGATAGGGCAACATGGCTGTCTAAGGAAAGTGAAAAAGATGCATTAGAGATTAAAAGACAGCAGCAATTAATTGATTCATTACAGAAGTTACTTCTTACAAGAACTGATAAAAACTTTGAAGAACTAAAAAATATCTTAGACATCAAAGGGCGCAGAAGTGTAATCACCATTAAACCAAAAGAACGATGAAAAATTATTTATTAATCTTCATGGTCTTTATTTTTTGTGGTGGTTGCAGTACTACGAGAAAAATCAATAAATCTTCAAGTGAAGTTAAAATTGAAAAAGATATTGAAGCAAAACAATCCTTAAAAGTTGTGGATAGTTCAACAAAATCTGGAAAATCTACAATTATAGAATCTTCAACTATTGAAGAAATTAGTGTTAAGAAAACACCAGCTATAGAACTTACAGCTAATTTTAAAATTGATAGTAACGCTACTTTAAAGGGAGATACAGCACTCAAATTAATAGATGTGAGCGATAAAAATGTAAGCGTGACAATTTACCAGAATGGGAAAAATGGTGTGCTTACAGCTAAGATAAAATCAAAATCTGGTGTAGCAGATGTGCCATTCAGTGAAATAAATATTAAGAAAAGTTCAACCAGTAAAATCACCGATATTGATACAAGTAAAGCTGAAAAGCATGAAGTGATAGTTGAAAATTCATTAATTGATAAATCAAAAACATCAATGAAGACCAGTGAGGTTGAAAAAGATATTTCTAAAATCAATTATTCATTTCTAATTATTTTTGGTTTGGCTTTAGCATTCATTCTATTCTTTGTCTGGAACAAGAACTGGTAAATGAAATAAACTTTGTATCATTGTGGTGTAGGGGTTGAGAGCCTTACATCATTTAGTTCATAAATGAGAGCGTTAATTTAGATAAGCACTTACATTAATTTGTAGGTGCTTTTTTTTATTTACAAAAAATTAAACAAAAGCTAATGTTAATGGTTTAACATTGCATCACATCAATCGATGTTCAATTATATATTTGGTTAAAACAGCAGGGCTAACACTCTGCTTTTTTTATTCTATAATTTCCCAACTACCATCTTTTAGCCCTTTTATAATTACTTTCTCATCTAATCCCATTTCAAAATCACCTTCAACTTCACATATTTTGTAACCACTATCTATAATTTTTGAAATTTCAAAATATCTATCTTCTGTTTTCAAAATAGTTCCTTTGCTTAGCTTTTTCATAAACTAAATATAAAAATTGTTAGTAATTTAATTTGCTAATAATTTTAGCATATTCAATCTTTGTGTATGGCCTATGAATTTACACCACCAAGATTTACTGATATACATTCTGTAACACAGAATGCAAAACAGGCATATTGCTGGATTTTTCACAAAACTAGCTTACGATGGTGGACACCAGATGAATTTTATGATGAATATCATGATAAGGATTTCATGTCTATTCAAATGTTAAACTTTCTTGAAGATATTTCAATCAGAGACCCAAGAAGCGGAATATCAGCAGCATTCAAACAAGTTTCTAAACTTGAAGAAAAGCACAAAGAAGAAACACAAAATCTTATTGATAGGATAGAAGTTTTCAATAAAAAGGTAATTGAATATTATCAAGAAAAATCTAAACCTATTTTGAGAAGGCATAATCCATAACGATTCATTATAAGTTCTATGGTTCATTTGAAGAAGAAGTAAAAGTAGTTTGTATCGACTTGGCAAATGGTCGGTGGGTTATTTGTTCTGGTGGATGAATAAAAAGTAATCGTTTTTTCTTTAAATTGGTATTGAATTATTTAATTAATGAATCTCTATGAAATTTTTTGGCGGCTTTATTGTAGGTATTCTCGCAACAATTATTGGCTATTATATTTATATTAATTATAAGAAAGAAGATGATGGATTAGTTGGTTTGACCCTTTTGAAACAAAGAGGGCAATGTATTACCAAAAGAAACTTAAAAATATTTCAAACCATACGCCCAGATATGGCATTAGCTGAATTTGGTACATTTCCAAATAACACACTGGTGTTGCTTGTCAACAAAAGTGGCATGGTATATTATGATTCCAAAAGAATTTTAGTGCCTAAAAATCAATGTGCCAGACAGATTGGAACATATCAGTATGAAACTAAGATTGGTATTGCAAAAACAGTACCTGTTGTAATTATTGAATAAAAGTGTTCTACAACTCTCTCAATGCTGATTGTTTATAACTCATTTTGCTTTAGCTAATAATATTAGCAAAATTTGCTTCATGAATAATAAAGCAGCAACAGACACAAAAGAAATTAAAATCGGTTCTGAATTAGTCAGCATAGAACCAGTTAAAGGTGATATAAATCTTTTCAGAATTAATATACACCAAAGGTTTAAGGGTTACATTCTTCATAAAGATGGGCTATACTCAAAAACTGATGGCAGTGATATTCACGATTTAATTTTTGCTAGATTATGTCATTTCTTATCTCAATAAAATATCATGGGAGTTTCCAGTTAGTTAAACGGTTATTGAAATATCTTCACTAAGTGGTGGAGGCGTTGACTTGCGATCCGATATAGATTTGGTTGTTGGTGACGGTTTAGTTAATCTTTCTATCTTTGAAGAAAACGTTTCTTATTATGAAGAGCATTGCACCTATAGTATTGGTATCTTTATTTGCTGCATCGTGCAGTGTTGAACCATCAGAAAAAACAAATACCTTAGACTCTCTTAAAAAGGTTTATGCAGATAAACCAATCCATATCAATTTACATAATACTGAATCTGGAACTGCACCACTTACCTCTACTTATGCATATACTGATAGAACCCAAAAGGATTTTGCTTTTGAGTTAAAAGAAGATGGAAAATATAAGGTAGCTTGGGATGAACAACTTGTACATGTTATCACAGATGAAGATGTAGAAAATGGTACTGTAGATTCAGATATGGTATTGATAGAACAGGTTGAAGCACCTAATAAACGTGGCTATGTTAGTGCAAAATTCATTGATGAATTTGGATTAGTTCACTATTAGGTGTGCTTAAATTCAATGATGTTATCTTTGAAAAAGGGGACAAAACGGGGACAAATCAGCGATAAATCAAAAATATTTAAAAATAAAAAATGCCTCTAAACTTAATTAAAGGCACTTCTACTTCTTATTTTACCTGATTTTAAAAATAGGATTTTTATTGTTTTAAGTTTGATTTTCATCATCCATTTAATTGATTTTGTTGCAATTAAAATCTTTTGAAAATCAGTAACGGTAATTCTTCGGTTAAATCAGTCCCGCTTTTTGTTTCAATCTTTTTGTGGTTCTTGTCATGCTGAGGAACGAAGCATCTGTCTTATCGGTTGCAGATGCTTCGTTCCTCAGCATGACAGCTATTAAAAGTAGCTGCAATCAAAAAGTATTTCCACTTCAATCGGGTTTATTTTATTTGGGCTTGGTGTTGCAAAAATTCCTACCCTTTATAAAACTATCGTCATTGCGAGGCACGAAGCAATCTTGCTACTATGTGTTTTTATCGCTTTAAGATTGCTTCGTGCCTCGCAATGACGAGCAGGAGCAACTAACCAACTAACCATCTAACAAACTAAACAACTAACCGCTTAGTGTTTAAAGTGTCTAACGCCTGTAGTTACCATTGCAATGCCTTTTTCGTTGGCTTTTGCAACAGAATCTGCATCTTTAATAGAGCCACCAGGTTGTAAAACTGCTGCAATTCCTGCATCAGCTGCAATCTCCACACAATCAGGGAAAGGGAAAAATGCATCAGATGCCATTGAAGCACCCTTGACACTGAAACCAAATGATTCTGCTTTTTCAATCGCTTGTCTTAACGCATCCACACGACTGGTTTGACCAACACCGCTTGCAATCAAAACATCATCTTTAACCAATACAATAGTATTCGATTTTGTATGTTTTACAATTTTATTGGCGAAGAATAAATCTTTTAACTCTTGTGCTGTCGGCGCTTTTTCAGTCACGGTTGTCATTTGCTCCGGACCTTCGATGATTAAATCTTTATCCTGTTCAATTACACCGTTTAATAAAGTTTTGAATTGTTTCTTGCTCAATTCAACTTCGTTGCGCTGTAAAATAACGCGGTTTTTCTTCTTGCTGAATAACTCAATCGCTTCTGCCTGGTAAGAAGGTGCGATTAAAACTTCGAAAAATAGATTATTAATTTCTTCGGCTGTTGCTAAATCAACTTCGCGGTTTGTAATTAATACGCCACCAAAAGCTGAAACCGGGTCGCAAGCTAAGGCATCAATCCACGCTTGTTTAACAGTATCGCGAGATGCAATACCGCAAGCATTCGTATGTTTTAAAATAGCAAAAGTTGGTTCTTCAAATTCATCAATCAAAGCAACCGCTGCATCAACATCAACTAAATTGTTATATGAAAGTTCTTTCCCGTTTAATTTAGTGAACATGGCATCTAAATCGCCATAAAAAACACCACCTTGGTGTGGGTTTTCGCCGTAACGTAAAGTTTTAGCTTCTGTTACACTTTGTTTAAAAACATCAAGTGGTTCTTCCAGGTTGAAGTAGTTGAAAATTGCAGTATCGTAATGAGAAGATGTATGGAAAGCCGTTTTAGCAAAAGCCTTACGTTGCGCTAAAGTGGTTTCGCCATTTTGAGCTTCTAACTGTGCTTGTAAAGTTGGGTAATCATTTTTCGATGCAATAATTACAACATCGTTAAAGTTTTTAGCTGCCGCACGAATTAATGAAATACCACCGATGTCGATTTTCTCAATAATTTCTTCGGGAGTACCACCGGCTTTAACAGTCTCTTCGAATGGGTACAAATCCACAATAACCAAATCAATTTCAGGAATTTCGTATTCTGCAATTTGTTGTTTATCACCTTCTAAACCTCTGCGGTTTAAAATGCCACCAAATACTTTGGGGTGTAAAGTTTTAACACGTCCACCTAAAATTGAAGGGTAACCCGTTAAATCTTCAACAGCTGTAACTGGCAGGTTTAAGTCTTTAATAAATTGTTCAGTTCCACCTGTAGAAAATAATTGTACTCCTTGCTTGGCAAGTAGCTCTACTAACGGTGCTAAACCATCTTTATAATATACTGAAATTAAAGCGTTTTTGATTTTAATGGATTGACTCATTTTACTGTAAATTTTGAGCCGCAAAGGTAGTAAAACAGAATGTTTTTTTTGTAAGGTAAGGATAAAAAATAGATTATGTTATTTTGAGGACGTTATGGTGGTTTGTAATTGATTTTACATACAATGCATTTAAAGGCACTAGGCTTTTTTAAATGTCGTTTTTACATCGGCTGATGTTTAAACCAGTTGAAACTCATTCGTTTCTCTGATCCTCAAATATCTGCTATGCCCATAGCAGCGTGGAGATTTCTTTAGTTAGGGTTAGGAGGTTTATCAGGCTGGCTATACTAAATACTTACGCTTTTCTTTCCCTATCGCAGTGCTATAGCATGACACTTCCTTGCGTGTACGTTTCCCTATACCGAGGTACTGTGGGAGCAGACCCGACTAATGGTAGGAGCAGGGTGCAAGCAGGCATAACCAAAACACGGACTTGAGTCGGAATTGATTGGTGGAAATAAATGGGAAATTTTAAAGTTTTTCGCTTGTAAGCGGAATCAGCTGCCAGCAATAACGCGGAATAAGCGGTCAGTTTTGCTGGAATGTTTAAGCCTGCAACTATATTGATTAAAACCATTTATGCTCCGCTCTCAGTTTTGTAGAGACAAAGCGTTACCAGGTTATTCTTTAAGAAGTAAACATTTTTATGTTACTTCTTAATCTTCTTTACAATACTTTCTACAATTCTTGGGTAGTGTAAATGTTCAAGTTGTTGTCCTTTGAATTTAACCATTTCAAGGTTATCATTTTTATCTACTTTATATCTGGCTTGGTAGATGTACTCACCTTCATCGTAATTTTCATTAACATAATGAATGGTAATGCCGCCTTCAGATTCACCAGCTGCAATTACAGCGTTGTGTACATGGTCGCCATACATGCCTTTGCCACCAAATTTAGGTAATATAGCAGGGTGTATGTTTACAATTCTGCCTGGGTAAGCTGCAATTAAATTTTTAGGAACAAGCCAAAGAAATCCAGCGAGCACAATCAGATCGATATCAAGATTTTTTAACAGGTCGATGATTTCTTCAGTTTTATAAAACTCGTGTTTATCAAAAACGTGGCTAGGGATTTCAAAGTTGTCTGCCCGTTGCAAAACATAGGCATCTGCATTATTGGTTAATACTAATGAAATTTCCGTATCGGTGCTTCTTTTAAAATGCTCCATTAGTTTTTGGGCATTGGAGCCCGAACCTGAAGCAAATATGGCTATTCGTTTTTTCACTAAAAATTCGTTTTGCTCAAAAATAGCATTTTTAGGCAGGTTTAATAGAAAACATTTTAATAAACTGAAATACAGTATTTGAAGTGGAAAAATATCAGTATTTTTGGGGTGTTAAATAGGGGAGAAAAAAATATAATAAAAAATCTAAAAGTGTTTTGTTATTTAAAAACATTAATCCTATATTTGCAACCCGAATTATAGGAAACGATTAAAGAAAAAAATAAAGGCTAAGCAATGGCAAATCATAAATCTTCATTAAAAAGAATTAGAGCAAACGCTACAAAACGTTTACGTAACAGATATCAGGCAAAAACTACACGTACTTTTATTAAAAGATTGCGTGCAGCTGAAGATAAAAAATCTGCATCAGATTTATTGCCTAAAGTTATTTCTATGTTAGATCGTTTAGCTAAGAAAAACGTTATTCACAAAAACAAAGCAGCTAACAATAAATCAAAATTAACGAAATTCGTTAACGGTTTAAAATAAGCTAATTTTTTACGATATTAGTAAAAGGCATCCCAACCGCAAGTTGGGATGCCTTTTTTTTGCGTAAAAAATTATGGAAAACTACGAACAGAAATTTGGGATTAAACTTTGGGCAGAGGAAGACCGACCAAGGGAAAAATTACTGCTTAACGGAAGAAGGCACTTAACGGATGCTGAACTCATTGCCATTTTGATTGGCTCGGGAAATAGAAATGAAAGTGCTGTCGATTTAAGTAAGCGCATACTGAGTACCTTTCATAATAACTTAACAAAATTAGGTCAGGCTTCTATATCCGAACTTTCTAAATTTAAGGGCATTGGCGAGGCAAAGGCTATATCTATTGTTGCTGCACTAGAATTGGGTTTACGCAGAAAGGAGGCTAGAGTAGATGAGGTTGTTAAAGTTACTGCATCTAGCGATGTTTATAAATACCTTTATCAAACCTTTGCACACTTAAACCATGAAGAATTCTGGATTCTGTTACTTAATCGTTCTAATAAGATTGTTGGTAAGCATTTGATAAGTAAGGGCGGACAAGCGGGAACGGTTGCCGATCCAAAAATTATATTCAAAGTTGCTTTAGAGCAGAATGCTGCTTACATTGTTTTGGCGCACAATCATCCATCTGGCAATGTAAAACCCAGCGATAGTGACGATAAGTTAACCTCTAGTATGGTTGCATCCGGTAATTTATTGAGTTTACCCGTTATAGATCATTTGATTTTTACGGATAATGGTTATTACAGTTATCGAGACGAAGGTCTTATTTAAGGATAAAACAATTGTTACTTAACATAAAATCAACATCAGAAATAAACAATTTTGTAATTTGGCTGCATGAAAAACTTAGTAACCCTTGCAATTTGTTTGTTTATATCGGTAAGTGTTTTCGCCCAAAAAGGCGAACAAGCGCTAAATGTTTTAACCTATAATATAAGGTATAATAACCCTGGTGATGGCGTTAATGCCTGGCCAAATCGAAAAGAAAATGTTAAAGCTTTGGTTAAGTTTTACGATGCAGATATCTTATGTGTGCAGGAAGCTTTAGCTGATCAGTTTGATGATTTACTGGCTAACTCAAACTTCGATTTTGTTGGTGTGGGCAGAGATGATGGTAAACGGAAAGGGGAGTTTTCTGCTGTTTTCTTTGATAAAACCAGGCTTACAAAAAAGGATGGCGGTACATTTTGGTTATCTGAAACACCAAATGTGCCATCGAAAGGATGGGATGCGGTTTTGCCAAGGGTTTGCAGTTGGGTGAGGCTATTCGATAAATTAAATAAAAAAGAGTTTCTGGTTTTCAATACACACTACGATCATGTAGGTGTTAAAGCCCGTATCGAATCCGCAAAGCTGATAAAACAAAAAATACAGGAAATTGCACCGAAATTACCTGTAATTTATACTGGTGATTTGAATGTTACGCCTGAAACAGAAGCGATATTAACTATAAAGTCTTTTCTACAGGATGCTAAAGAAATTACACAAGAGCCACCTTACGGACCAAATGGTACTTTTAATGGTTTTGATTTTAACAGTGAGCTGAAAAATAGAATCGATTATGTGTTTGTTAACAAGGGTTTTAAGGTTCAGAAGTTTGCTATTTTAAGTGATAGTAAAGATAAAAGATACCCATCGGATCATTTACCTGTTTTTGTACGG
The DNA here is from genome assembly GCF_032678425.1 of Pedobacter aquatilis. Classification (GTDB taxonomy): domain Bacteria; phylum Bacteroidota; class Bacteroidia; order Sphingobacteriales; family Sphingobacteriaceae; genus Pedobacter; species Pedobacter aquatilis_B. Next base: position 445,426 of record NZ_JAVTSG010000002.1, read on the forward strand.
CTCTGGTTTTAGGTTAGTCGGTTAAGGTTTTTCTCGCAGATTGTCGCGGTTTTTTACGTGGTAGTTTAGTGTTTTATTGGGTTTAATTATTCTCCCGCAGATATTGGTTGTTGTCGTTATTTCGATGGTAGCAAAGAACCACGGAGTGCTCAGCGAAGCTAAATCCTTCAATTCGGTTTTTCATTTATTAATAATGGTTTCATTGTTCAAAGAACTATTCATACCGTATCGTTTTGGTCGAGATGACAGTAAGTTGATTTTATTACATCAAGATTTCTAGATAAGCTTTCTGCTTTAACCTTTAAATAATATCTTTGCGTTTTATAAAATTGAGTACTAAGTCGAGTCTTAACACTTAATACTTTTTACTTAATACAATTTACTTGATTCTCAAAAATGAAAATATCATACAACTGGTTAAAACAATTCATTCAAATAGATAAGACTCCGCAAGAACTTTCGCTCATTTTAACAAATGTGGGCTTAGAAGTAGAAAGCGTAGATAAGGTACAGCCAGTTGTTGGCGGCCTAGAAGGTTTGGTTATTGGTGAGGTTTTGACTTGTGTACAACATCCTAATGCCGATCGTTTACGTGTTACCACTGTGAATGTTGGTGGCAAGGAAAATCTTCAGATTGTTTGTGGTGCCCCAAACGTTGCTGCTGGACAGAAAGTTGTTGTTGCAACCGTTGGTACAACCGTTTATCCGTTAGAAGGCGAGCCATTTAAAATCAAAGAATCGAAAATCAGAGGTGAAGTTTCTCAAGGTATGATTTGTGCAGAAGATGAAATCGGTTTAGGTAAATCTCATGATGGAATTATGATTCTTCCTGCTGAAACCCAGATTGGAATTTTAGCTAAAGAACATTTTCAAATGGATGATGATTTCGTTTTTGAAATCGGATTAACGCCAAATCGTGCTGATGCAGCTTCACATTTAGGTGTGGCAAGAGATTTAGCTGCTTATTTCAGAAGTGAATTTGAAATGCCTGATTTATCAGCCTTCAAAACAGATAATGAGGATTTAGTTATTCCGGTAGAGGTTGAAGACTTGGAAGCTTGTCCGCGTTATAGCAGTGTCACCATTTCTGGTGTTACGGTAACTGATTCTCCGGATTGGTTAAAAGATAAGTTGAAAGTTATTGGTTTAAGACCGATAAACAATGTTGTTGACATTACCAACTATGTTTTGCATGGTTTTGGTCAGCCTTTGCATGCTTTTGATGCCGATAAAATTGCTGGTGGAAAAGTAATTGTAAAGAAGGTTGCAGAAGGTACGCCTTTTGTAACGCTTGATGATGTTGAACGTAAGTTAAGTGCAGATGATTTAATGATTTGCAATGCGGATGCGCCAATGTGTATTGCCGGCGTATTTGGCGGCAAAACATCTGGTGTAGATACTGAAACCAAGAACATTTTCTTAGAAAGTGCTTACTTCAATTCGGTTTCTGTACGTAAAACAGCTAAAAGACATGGATTAAAAACTGATGCTTCTTTCCGTTTTGAAAGAGGTACTGATCCTGAAATGACGGTAACTGCATTAAAATATGCTGCACTGTTAATTAAAGAGCTTGCCGGAGGTACCATTTCATCTTCAGTTTCTGATATTTATCCTAACCATATTAAGCCTTTCGAGTTTGAAGTTAGCTACTCGAATATTAACAAATTAATAGGCGCAAATATTCCGGCTGCAGAGATTAAGCATATTATTACTGCTTTGGGTATTTCTGCAACTAATACATCTGATGATACTTTGGCGCTTCGTGTGCCATCATTTAAAGTTGATGTGACTCGCGAATGCGATATTACCGAAGAAGTTTTAAGGATTTACGGCTATAACAACATCGAAATTCCTTCAAAAATTAATGCTTCGCTTTCTTATACTTCAAAGCCTGATAAAGAAAACACGCAAAATGTAATTGCAGATATGCTTACGGCAAATGGATATGCCGAAATCTGGTGTAACTCACTTACTAAATCAGCTTATTCAAAAAATACCGACGAAGCTGTTTTTATATTAAATCCTTTAAGTAGCGATTTAAATGTAATGCGCCAAAGCTTGTTAATGCCTGCTTTAGAAAGTGTTGCATACAATCAAAACCGTAAAAACGCCGATGTTAAATTCTATGAATATGGTAAAACTTATCATTTAATTAGCGAGCAATATATAGAACGTCCGCGTTTATTGTTATTGATTTCTGGCGCAACGGAAAGTGAGCAATGGAATCAAAAAACTAAATCATCGAGCTTTTACAACTTAAAGGCAGCAGTTGATGCAGTTATTTCGAGGTTGGGGATTACAGCCTACCAATCTGATGTTTTGGAAGATGATAACTTCGCCTACGGAATAAAATATTTCAGAGGAGATAAAACGCTGGTAAGTTTTGGAGCTGCTACAAAGGCTGATAGAAAAGTTGCTGATGTAAATGCAGAGGTTTTCTATGCAGATTTTGATTGGGCGCTTTTATTGGATATTGTTCGCAAGAATAAAATTGTAAATAAAGAGGTTTCAAAATATCCACAGGTAAGAAGAGATTTATCTTTATTGATTGATAAAAATATAAGCTTTGAGGTTTTAAAAGGAATTGCATTTAAAACGGATAAAAAGCTGATTAAAGAAGTTGGTGTTTTTGATGTTTACGAAGGCGATAAATTACCTGAAGGCAAAAAATCGTATGCGTTAAATTTCATTTTGCAAGATGAAGAACAAACGCTTACAGATAAGCAGATTGAGCAAACTATGCAGAAATTAATTAGCAACTTAACTGCTCAAGCTGGCGCGGAAATTAGGAAATAAAATATTATTTTGTATTTTTAAAAATAAATTCATGACTTCTGTTGCAGAACAATTAAGTAAAGTAATACAAAAAACAACACGAATTATCGAGTTGTGTAATGCCTTACAGGAAGAAAATGATTTATTAAAGCTTGAGAATCAATCGTTAAAAGTTGCCCTTGATACTTCGAAAGTAAAACATGTAGACCTTGAAGAAAAATTAAGGGTTACAAAACTTGCCAAAAGTATTGAAGGAACAAGTGAGAAGTCGCTTGACATTAAACAAAAAATTAACGATTTTGTGCGGGAGATAGACAAAAGTATTGCATTACTTAAGAAATAAGTGAAGCAAAAAAATCGAAACTAAGCTAAACAATGGGAGAAATCTCTATTAAAATAACCATTTCCGACCGTATTTACCCATTAAAGGTTAATATGGAAGAGGAAGAGATTGTGAGACGGGCAGCAAAAATGATTAATGAGCGCATAAAAGACTATCAGGAAAATTATGCGGTTAGAGATAAGCAGGATTTACTTTCTATGGCGGTGTTGCATTATGCAACTGCTGTATTAAGAACGGAGAACAAAGTTCAGAACCAAGATACTGCTGTTGCTGATAAAGTTGAAGAATTGGATGTTTTATTAAATGATTTCTTTTCAAAATAAGGTACGTTCTTTAATAGTTGCCGTCACTCTGAACTTGTTTCAGAGCCTGTTTATAAGATGCTGAAATGAATTCAGTATGACGACAGCTTATAATAAATAGCATTAAAACATAGCCGCGGCTAGTTTTTGAGTTTCAAATTTTATAAAACTTAACACTTCAATATCTATAGGGTTAAGAGGGCGTATTTCATCTGCTATGGCACCTGAAAATGGCTTAAACCCTAATTATGCTTAGTTGAGGTTTGAAAAAGATGAGACTTTAAAAATTAGCTGCGGTTTTTTTTTACAAACAAAACAAAATGGAAATATTAGGATACGTGTTTGCCTTGATTGCCGGTTTAGCCATCGGCGTTGTGGTTGGTAGATTCCTGTTACGCAGCTTGCTTAAACAACAAGAGGTTGCCGCACAGAGTAAAGTGAAGAAAATTTTAAAAGATGCAGAGAATAACGCTGAAATTTTAAAAAAGAATAAACTTTTAGAAGCGAAAGAGAAGTTTTTACAATTGAAAGCTGAACATGAGCAAGAAGTTAACGCTAAAAATAATACCATTAATCAGCGTGAAAACACGATTAAGCAAAAGGAGCAGTCGGTTAATCAACGTTTAGAAAATTATAATAAAAAGGAGCAGGAACTTGATAAGCAAAAAGTTCATTTAGAGAAACAAACTGAAGTTGCCGTTAAAAAGCAAGAGGAAGTCGAGGTTCTTAAAAATCAGCATTTAAAACAATTGGAAACCATTGCTGGTCTTTCGGCTGAAGAGGCGAAGGAGCAACTGGTTGAAAACCTGAAACAAGAGGCCCGTACACAGGCGATGATGCAGGTTAAAGATATTGTTGATGAAGCGAAATTAACGGCAAGTAAAGAAGCGAAAAAGGTTGTTATCCAAACCATTCAGCGTACAGCTACTGAGGCTGCAATAGAAAACTCTGTATCTATTTTTCACATCGAAAGCGATGAGATTAAAGGTAGGGTAATTGGTAGAGAGGGTAGAAACATTCGTGCGCTTGAAGCTGCAACCGGAATTGAAATTATTGTTGATGATACTCCTGAAGCCATTATTTTATCGGGTTTTGATCCGGTAAGAAGAGAGATTGCCCGCTTAGCACTTCATCGTTTAGTAACGGATGGTCGTATTCACCCGGCTCGTATTGAAGAGATTGTTGCGAAAACTAAAAAACAAATTGAAGATGAAATTGTAGAAATCGGTGAACGTACCGTTATCGATTTAGGCATTCATGGTTTACATCCGGAGTTAATTCGTATGGTTGGTCGTATGCGTTACCGTTCATCTTATGGTCAAAACCTATTACACCACTCTCGCGAGGTTGCTAATTTCTGTGCAACTATGGCAGCAGAGTTGGGTTTAAATGCGAAGATGGCTAAGCGTGCGGGTTTATTACACGATATAGGTAAAGTGCCTGATGATAATCCTGAATTGCCACATGCAATTTTAGGTATGCAACTGGCAGAAAAATATAAAGAGCATCCAGAAATTTGTAATGCAATTGGTGCTCACCACGATGAAATCGAAATGACTTCGATGATTTCTCCAATTGTTCAGGCTTGCGATGCGATTTCAGGTGCTCGTCCGGGTGCACGTAGAGAAGTTGTGGAAAGTTATATCAAACGTTTGAAGGATTTAGAAGAGCTAGCGCTTTCTTATCCAGGGGTTGAAAAAACTTTTGCAATTCAGGCAGGTAGAGAATTAAGGGTTATTGTAGAAAGTGAAAGAATTACTGATGCACAAGCAGAATTGCTTGCAGCGGATATTTCTACCCGAATTCAAACGGAAATGACTTATCCAGGGCAGATTAAGGTTACTGTAATTAGAGAAACCCGTTCTGTAGCCTTTGCAAAGTAGAGAAGGCGATTATACAGATTGAAAGATTCCACAGATTCATGTGGTTGAATAGATTTTAAAGCGATGAGTTTTCATCGCTTTTTTTTTTTTTTGTTTTCTTAGATAATTTGTTTGACACGGAAGCACAGAAGACACGGAATTTTGTGTTTCAGTTTATTTCTTGCCCGCAGATTGGATTGATTAATGCTGATTTTAATTGTTCTATAATGGTGAGGTATGTAGCCATCTCAATACAGAAAAAATTTCAATGTCTTAAATTCTTTTGACTGCATATTACATCAGTCGCTTCTTAATTATTTTTTTTATTTTTACATGATGAGCAAGCAAACCAAAACTATTGTACAAAAGCGCCCCGTTCACGTTTATTTTGATAAATATCAGGAAAGTCATAACAACCATACCAATGAAGTTATACATTGGATTTGTGTACCGCTTATTATTTTCAGCTTGCTTGGCTTAGTTTGGTCGATTCCATTTCCGCAAATTGGTTTTTTGGGTAAGTATAATATGTATTTGAATTGGGCATCGTTTCTAATTGCCTTTTCTGTTTATTACTATTATCGTTTATCGCCAGTGCTGTCTTATTTTATGCTTTTGATAATTGCAGCCATGAGTTATGGCATTGTTGCTTTAGAGCAATGGGAGAAAATTGGCGGTCCGGCATTATGGTTAGTTTGTCTGGTTATTTTTGTTGTTGCCTGGATTGGTCAGTTCATCGGGCATAAAATTGAGGGTAAAAAACCATCCTTTTTAGATGATGTTAAATTCCTGTTAATAGGACCAATATGGTTATTGCACTTCATCTGCAAGAAAATAGGTTTAAGGTATTAATCTTTTAATGATTAACATTAGGTTAACATTTAGCTAAACAAACCTTAATTAACATCTAACATATAGCTAACATTGTGGTAATAGCTTTGCCTAAAATTAAACGTAGGCAAATTGAACTCAATCACAATTTTTAGAAAATCGGCGTTAACAATGCTGATTTTATTCATGGGCATAGTTTCTTATGCGCAAACCGGAAAAATCGCAGGTACAGTATCAGATAAAAAAACTGGTGAAACCATTATTGGTGCAACGGTTAGAATTAAAGGTACAAACAAAGGTGTTTCTACTGATGTTGACGGGAAATACATTCTTCCTATCGCTGATGGAAAACATACTTTGGAGTTTTCTTTCATAGGATATCAAGGTAAAGAAGTTTCTGATGTTGAAGTAAAAGGCGGAGCAACGACCACTTTAAATGTAATCTTGAGTGAATCTGGTGGCCAGAACTTAGGTGAGGTTGTCGTTAAAGCAAGTTTCAGACAAGAATCTGTTAACTCTTTATACGCCAAACAAAAAAACAGCGCTGTTATTTCTGATGGTGTTTCCAGCGACCAGATTAAAAAATCTCCAGATAGAAATACTTCTGATGTTTTAAAAAGAGTAAGTGGTGCAACCGTTCAGGATAACAAATTTGTTGTTATCAGAGGTTTGAGCGACCGTTACAATAATGCAACATTAGATGGTTCTTCATTACCGAGTACTGAGCCAAACCGTAAAGCTTTCTCTTTCGATATCGTGCCTTCAAATTTGGTTGATAACTTAGTGATTAGCAAAACGGCTACTCCGGATTTACCGGCAGATTTTACTGGTGGTGCAATTCAAATTAATACAAAAGATATTCCGGATAGAAACTTTATAAGCTTTGGTGTTGGTACAGGATACAATACAGAATCTACATTTAAAGATTTCAAAAGCGGAAAGAGAAATGCTACTGATTATTTAGGATTTGATAATGGAGATAAGGCTTTACCTGCAAACTTCCCTTCTCGTACCAGAATTAGTGGCGGATTAACTTCGGCACAACAGATTGCTGCAATGAAATCACTTTCCCAAGATTGGAAAATTTACAACAATACGGCTTTACCAACTCAAAACTATCAATTCACATTAGGTAGAGTTAAAGAATTTAAAGAGAGCACGAATAAATTCGGTGCTTTATTCTCGTTAACCTACAGAAATGCACAGACTATTAATAATGATGTGATTCGTGATTATGTAAATTACGATTACCATGATAATATTTACAGGTTCTCTACAAGTTTAGGTGCAATTGCCAACTTCGCTTACACTTACGGAAAGAGTAAAATTACCTTCAAAAATATTTACAACAGAGCATATGATGATGCCTATTTAACCAGAGATGGATTTAATAGCGATAGAGGTCGTGATATTAAGTTTTTTGCTTTCGATTTAATGCAAAAGCAATTATTTAAATCGACTGTAGAGGGTAACCATGCTTTAGGTGAAAATAATTCAAAAATTAACTGGTCTTTAAGTTATGCTAATATCTTAAACGACCAACCAGACCAAAAGAAAATTTCGTACCAACGAAATCCATCAGATGCTGGAACTGCTGCGTATGTATATACTGCCAGTACAGGAACATTAAGTAAAGAAAACTCGAGATTGTTCTCTAAATTAAATGAAGATAATTTTAGTGGAGGATTAAACTACACTCTTCCTTTAAAAATGTTTGGTCAATTGGCTACGTTTAAAACTGGCTTAAGTTCAATCTATCGCGACAGAACTTTTGATGCAAGGTTTGTTGGTTTCAGAGCGAACACAGGAGCGCCAAATGCTGATTTGATTAGTCAACGTCCGTTGAGCACTTTATATGGAGCAGATGCAATTAATAATGGAGCATATTCATTAGATGATATTTCTGCAGATGCAGATAGTTACAATGCGCATTCGATAACGAATGCAGGTTATTTAATGCTTGATAATAAATTTGGCGAAAAATCGAGATTGGTTTGGGGTGTTAGGGTAGAGCAGTTTAATGTTGTTTTAGATGCGAAAGTACCAACTCCGCAAACTTCTGTAGATGATAATTATGTGGATGTGCTTCCATCTGTAAATTATACTTACAGCTTAACGCCGAAAGTGAACTTAAGAGCATCTTATTACCGCACTTTAGCAAGACCAGAATTTAGAGAATTATCATCGGCAGCGATTTATGATTATGAATTATTGGCTTTGCAACAAGGTAACCCTAATTTAAAAGAGGCTAAAATTGATAATGCCGATTTACGTTTCGAATTTTTCCCTGAAGCCGGACAAATATTATCGGTATCAGGTTTCTACAAAAAATTCCATAATGCTATTGAATCTTATAACCAGGATGCAGGTTCTACCAGAATTATCACTTACATCAATTCAGATAAGGTAGACGTTTATGGTGTTGAATTTGAGTTCCGTAAGAGTTTAGACTTCATTGCTAAAACAGACTTCTTAAAGAAAACTACTTTTTACACGAATGTTTCTTTAATTAAATCTAAAGTTGAAACGGCGAATACAGGTATCAACTTAAAAGAAACAAACAGACCAATGGTTGGTCAGGCACCTTACATTATTAATGCGGGTATACAACATAATTTCTTGGGTGATAAATTAAGCTTTAATGCCTTGTACAATAAAGTTGGGCGCAGATTAGTTGTTGCCGGTGGTGTATTGTTCCCTGAGATTTGGGAAGTGCCAAGAGATGTAATTGATTTACAGTTAGCATTGAAAGTAATTAAAAACAAAGGCGAAATTAAATTTAACGCTGGAGATATTTTGGGTAACCGTATCACTCAATATTACGACATCGATGTTAATAAAAAATACGATAGAGCATCAGATGAAACCATCGCTAGTTTTAAACCAGGTAGCAATTATTCATTATCATTCTCATACACATTCTAGTCGTAACATTAACTTAAAATTAGGTTAACGATCTATTAAAGAAGGCTTAATATACAAATTACATTCATATCATAATTTTGGAAAAAGTAAAATTAATTAAAATGAAAAAACAATTATTACTATGCGCATTAAGCGTATTGGTTTTCTTAGCAGGCTGCTCTAAAAGTGGTGATGATGGCGAGATTAACCCACCAACTGATGCAAATACAGTTGAAATTTCTGGTGACATTACTACAGCTACAACTTGGTCTGCAAGTAAGATTTATCTTTTAAAAGGTAATGTTTTCGTAACTAATAATGCTACTTTAACAATCGAGCCTGGAACAATCATTAAAGGTGATAAAGCTACTAAAGGTGCTTTAGTTATCACCAGAGGTGCTAAAATTAATGCTGCTGGTACTGTTGATAAACCAATCGTATTTACATCTAGTGTTGCTGCAGGTGCTCGTAAAGAAGGTGATTGGGGTGGTGTAATTGTTTTGGGTAAAGCTCAAAATAACGTAGGTACTTCAGTTGCTATCGAAGGTATTTCTGATGCTACTGATAAAGGTAAGCACGGTGGTACTGATAACGCAGATAACTCTGGTGTTTTAAAATATATCCGTATCGAATATGCAGGTATCGCTTTAAGTCCTGATAATGAAATCAATGGTTTAACTTTCGGTTCAGTAGGTTCTGGAACGACTGTAGATTATATCGAAGTTTACCGTTCTGGTGATGATGCTTTCGAATGGTTTGGTGGTTCAGTTAACTGTTATCACTTAATTGCTATTGATACTTGGGATGATGATTTCGATACAGATAACGGTTTCTCTGGTAAAATTCAATTTGGTTTAGCTCAACGTTTATCAGTAACTGCAGACGTTTCAGGTTCAAATGGTTTCGAATCAGATAACAACGCAGCTGGTGATAATGCAACTCCTCAAACTTCAGCTGTATTCTCTAACATGACAATTTTAGGCCCTGTAGGTTCTGGTAGCTCTAGTATCAATGCTAACTTCCAACACGGTGCTCAAATTCGTCGTAACTCTGCAATCAGCATTTTCAACTCAGTATTTGTTGGTTATACAGAAGGTATTTTCTATGATGATGCATTGCCAGCTGGCGGAACATTAAACTCTTCAGGTAACTTAGTTGCTGGAAGATCAGTTTTCGCTAATAACTTAGTATATAACTCAAATAGCAAAAGTAACCAAATCAAAGCTTCAAATGCTACTGCTTTAGGTGTTGTTACGCCATTATTAAATGCTGGTGCAGCTGCTAACGTATTTGACCCGGCTGCTTTAGCTGCAAGTATCTTCGCTGACCCATACAAGTATTCAGCAGATTTAGTTGCTGCAGCAAGAGTAGGTGTACCTAACTTTACAGTAGTTGCTAATTCAGCAGCAGCTTCAGGTGCAGCATTCACAAACTCTAAATTAACTGCTGGTTTTACAAGTGTTGCTTACAAAGGTGCTTTCGGTGCTGAGAACTGGGCAGCTGGTTGGGCACATTTCGACCCACAAAATTTACCATACACTACTCCAGGTGCAGTAAAATAATTAATATTTAAATAAATAAAAAAGGAGTCAGAATTTAATTTCTGACTCCTTTTTTTATGAAGCTGTTTCTGTGTTTTCTACAGTTTTAGCTTTACTTTTTGTAGTTTTCTTTACGATTGGCTTTTCTTCTTTTACAATAGCCAGAGGTTCATCTTCTTTTATAAAAGGTTCAATAGCATCTTGTTTTGCACTGATGGTAACCTTTTTGGATAACTGCTTTGCAAGTTTTTCAATTGCTTTTTGTGCCTTCTTCTCTTTTCCATACGCTTTTGCAATTTCGCTGAATGCTAAAGTTAATTTAGATGCTATCTCTTTTCTTAGTGTCTTGCTCGTAACTTGTTTTGGTTTTGTTGTTTTCTTCTTTTTCATCTAACAATAATGGATTTGCTCAAAGATATATTATGTTAAAGTGAAATTAATATTATGATTATGTTAAGTACTCGAATACAAGTTAACATCGAAAGTATTTAGCTTATTTTTATAAAAGTGGTAATTAAACAAACAGAAAATGGATATTAATTTACCAGTGCTAGTAGGTGTAGCCATTTTGGTGGCCATTCTCATTATCTATTTGATTAGGAGAAACCGCAAAGACATGAAAAAATTTGAACAACAGATAATTCAGTCAGAACTGCCGCCTGAAAAAGACGATAAGGAAAATGTCTAAAACCTGGTGCCTTCAGCAACAATACCACCTAAATCTAATGTGTTTTGAAAAGCCTCGAGGTATCCTAATAAATGCCTTTCTGCGTTGGCATACGAAGTAAATGTAGATGTCGGATCGTTAGCATCAGCATCGCTTTTACTCTTAAAATATAGGTTTACCTGAATTATAAATAAATTTTCATCATGAATGGGAGAGAGTATCCGGGCTTTAACCTGATGATTGTGAATTTCGACAAAAAATTCTTTTAAAACAGAATAGATAGTTGCAGCCATGTGATAATGATAAATCTAAAAATGTAATTAAAAAATAAATGTAAGTAAAAACTGTAGGGCTTTATTGAGTTATTGATAAGATAACATTCGCTTAACGTTAAATTAACCTTTATTCGAGCTAACGTTTGGATGGCTCGTAAGCATAAACAATTTCAAACTTTTTGTCCTTTAAACTACTTGATAGTTGTCCGATTTTTAAGTTTTGAGTTTGAGGTGTAGGTTCGCAGTAAGAATATACTTTGCCATTGTACGTAATGGATTGCCCAATTGGCTGTTCGAATTGTACTGCAATTGTTAAGTGAGCAGGATATAAGACTGCAAGCATCGGCAGGTTATAAATTTCTCTAACCAAATAAAAGAATAGGGCAGCCCTATCATCGCAATCGCTTGCATTATTGAGTAATGTTTGTTCTGGCGAAAACCTTTTCTCTTTGCCATAGCTTTCAGAATCATCTTCATAAAGAAAGGCATATCGGGTAAATCGCATCAGGTAATCTACACCTTTCCTTTGGTTCATCTTTTTTAAGTTTTCTTTTAAAACCGGAATTAACGAACTGTAAGTTTCCCTGCTCAATGGAATATTAAAATAGGTTTCAAAATCTACTATCGGATAATTTTTAAAGATTGTTTCAACTTCTTCATTTATCTTAAGTTTAAAATGATTTACTTTTTGATTGTAGCTAAATTGAATATCTTTTTCTTTGTAGTTATCAGGTTTGAAATCCGGCATCCTGGTCACTTTATAAGAAAATGAATGCTCTGCTTCTGGAACTGAAAGGTTAACCTCTTTGTAAGCACCAGATTGTTTGAACAATTTTCCATAATCGTGGTAATTCAGGCACATATACTTTTTGCCATCAATTTCAAAAAATGGTATATCGCTAATGTCTTCATCGTTTCTTACATAGAAGATGATTTGGCCATCGCCAACGGCAATTTTGGCATCGTAACCACATTTCGTTAATAAAAACCATTTGTACAAAGTATAGCGGCTGTAATTATCTAGCTTCGGACTAATTTGCTGTGCAGTTTTTCTTATCAGCTGATAAAATATCCAGTCGTTCAAATTGTTTTTCTTTTTGTATTCAGTTAAAGCGGTTATTATGGAGTTGTATTTGCTTTGATCTGCATCCTTATAAAATTCTTTCACCGATTGTGCTGTTGCAAGAGCCGGGCTTGCAATAAGTGCGCTGCTATCAACAGTGAAATTGAAAGTTCCATCATAAAATTCGAAAGAATAAGATTGAGCCTGCACACTTTTTACCCAGATAATTGGGCTTATCAGTATGAAGAAAGCAATAAAGTATTGATTGGCTCTGTTTCTCAATTTTAAGTATTTGGTAACATTAAATTTAACATTAATTAATATTAAATCAACAATTATTTAACGTTAACAAGCGTTTAAAAAATTAACTTCTACTTAATTTTGAATTTGGGTTTGAGGGGTGAATAGTTGAGGAAATTAAGTCTTATTATAATGATTTATTGATTTTAACTTAACATTAAAACTTCACCTTTGCCCATGTAAATATTTGGTTAGTATTTATAAAAGTTTAGGTTAGTTGATAATAAAAAAAACCCGGATGGATGTCCGGGTTTTTTGTTTACAAATTCTTACCAAGTTTCTCCAGAATCTCCGCCGGGATGTTGTGGGTATCTACCACTAAAAATCCATCCAAACAGTCAGAGAATTTAGGGTCTATATTGAATGAAATAATTTTTGCATTCAAATTCATGTATTGTCTTAAAAGCACAGGTACTTTAATATGCGAGTTTTCAATATCGCCAATAATGCTGTCTAAATCCTTAAATGAGTCGCTGCTATCTACCAATGTATCAGTAGAAATCGGCAGTAAATCTGCCTTAAATTTATTTCTAGGTTTCACATATTTAGCCATTTCATAATCGAAGTGGTTTTTAGTGATGTAATCAACAATTAAAGCCTTACTGAATTTTGAAAAACTGTTGCTAATGCTCACCGGTCCGAACATGTAGCGATATTGAGGGTTATCAATCAGATATTTCAAAATTCCTTTCCACAATAAGAAAAGTGGAAGAGGTTTGCCTTGATATTCTTTTCTAATCCACGAGCGACCAAGTTCTATACCTTGCCTTAAGATAGGGTAAAACTGGTCCTTCATTTTAAATAATTCTGACAAATAGAAGCCGCGGCGACCCATGCTTTCTAAAATTTCATCACCTTTACCAATTCTGTAAGCCCCAACAATGTTCTCTAAATCTTTATCCCAGATAAATAAATGATTGTAGTAAATGTCGTAATTATCTAAATCGATTTTCTTGTTTGTGCCTTCGCCAACTTCGCGGAAAGTAATTTCCCTTAAACGGCCAATTTCTCTTAAAACATTTGGAATTTTAAGCGTTGGCACGATGTACACTTCGTAGTTCTTTTCTGTCCAAACTCTAAAATCTTCGAGTGTTGCTACTTCATCTTTAATTAAAACCCTTGATGTTTCTTCAATTACATCAGCAGCTTTCTTTTTAATCTTAAATACATTTAGCGGATTGAAAATCTTTTTTTCAGTATCTAAACCAACACCTAAAGCATAAGTACGGGCACGTAAAAAGTCCATTAACTTATTGCTCTTATTCATGTTTGAAATTTCATCCAAACCGATGGCTTTTCCAATTCTTATTCTAATGGTTCTGCCATGTTTGTTTAAAAACTCTGAAGGTAGTTTTGCTGTACGAAGCGTTGGGTGTATAAAACTTAGGATATTAAATAAAACACCATTGTTGCCGTGGAAATAGATCGGTACAACCGGAACTTTTGCTTTGGCAATTAATTTACCAACCACAGGATGCCACATTCTGTCGGTTACCTGTTGTGCATCGAGTTTGAATGTTGAAACCTCTCCGGCAGGAAAAATCCCGATAGGTGTGCCGTTTCTTAATAAATCGAAAGTTGTTTTTAATCCACTAATGCTTGATGAGTGTTGAACATTTTCGAAAGGATTTACGGCTACGAAAAATTCATCTAAGTTTGGGATCTTCTTTAATATAAAGTTTACCATAACCTTCGCATCCGGACGAACGGTGCATAAAAGTTTAACCAAGGCCAAACCTTCAACACCACCATAAGGGTGATTTGCAATGGCGATAAATGGCCCGGTTTTAGGGATGCTATTTAGTTCATCTTCATCAAAATCGATTGAAACACCAATGGTTTCTAATATTTTATCTACAAATTCTAAACCTTTAAAATGCTGATTTTGAGAGAATACATCATTAATGTCGTTCAATTTCATAATTTCCATCAGCAAGCCGGCTAGTCCCGGTACACCCAATTTATCGATCTTGGTTGCCTTTGCAAATTCTGAGGTAGTGATAATCTTCATAGAAAATAATTGGATTGTTGATTTGCAAAACGGTGAGTGTTTTGCAATCCCAAAAATAAGATTTATATTTATAATACACATGTCATATCGTATAATGAGAATCTGGCTAAACAAACATTTTGGTTTCAGCAAAGGCGAATTCAATGGATTGCTGCTTTTAATCATCATTATCATCCTTCTAAAATCTTTTCCATTAGTGTATAATTATTTCAAGCCACTTGAAAATGATGATGCAAATTTGCTCGCATCTATCCAGGCTATTGAGGTAAGCGACCAACAACGTTTTACGTATACGAAAGACTATGTCGAAAGTTCTTCGGAAAAAGTATCACATCGTTTATTCAAATTCGATCCGAATAAAATTGATGTTGAAGACTGGCAAACATTAGGTTTATCAGCAAAGCAAGCTCAATCTATTGTAAATTATAGAAATAAAGGCGGTAAATTTTTTAAGGCTGAAGATTTGCAAAGGATGTACACGATTTCGCCTGAAATGTATAAAAAGCTATTGCCTTACGTTGAGATTGAAGCGCAGTCATTTACCAAAAAAGATTTTCAGTTTGAAAAAAAGGAGTATGTTAAAAAAGCGTTGGTTGTAGTTGATGTTAACCGGGCAGATTCAACCGCTTTAGATCAAATTAAAGGAATTGGGCCGGCATTTGCTTTGAGGATTTTAAAATACCGCGAACGTTTGGGTGGTTTTTACAAGAAAGAACAATTGATGGAGGTTTATGGATTAGATTCGGCAAAATATGCAGAAGTTAAAGATCAAGTTTCTATTAACCCAAGTTTGATTAGAACCATCAATGTTAATACTGCCGATTTTAATGCACTAAAAGCATCTCCATACCTCTCGTACAAACAAATTAATGCAATTATTCAGTACCGTAAGCAGCATGGCAATTATGCTAATGTTGATGATTTACGAAAGGTTATGATTTTAAATCAACAGGTAATTGATAAGATTGCACCATATTTAACATTCTAATCAATTAAGGCTTTTAGTGTTCGCTTTTTCGAAAATTTACAGATTTCGATAAAAAAAATTAAAAGGATTTATTTTGGCTTTATCAATGTTTAAAATTAACGGCTATGTTAATTGAACTAAATACCATTTCATTCTACACCTGCGCAAATATTTAGTGGTAAATAACTCAAAAATAATTGTTTATCATTGCCGCATCTAACCACGTAAAAAATATAAATTAATGAGCGTAAGCTACAATTTTTCAGAAACTGAAACGCAGTTAAACGTTAAGGCGATGGTTCGGGAATTTGCCGAAAAACACATTCGTCCGAATGTTATGCAATGGGATGAGGAGCAAATTTTTCCTTTAGAATTGTTTAAGCAATTGGGGGAAATGGGCTTAATGGGTGTTCTAGTTCCCGAAGAATACGGTGGCTCAGGTTTGGGTTATCAAGAATATGTTGATGTAATAGTTGAAGTTGCAAGAGTTTGTGGCTCAATTGGATTATCATTAGCAGCACATAATTCGCTGTGTACTGGTCATATTTTAGCCTTTGGTAATGATGAACAGAAACAAAGATGGTTGCCAAAGTTAGCCACTGCAGAATGGATTGGTGCCTGGGGCTTAACAGAAGCAAATACAGGTTCGGATGCTTTGAGAATGATGACAACAGCTGTTGAAGATGGCGATAATTATATTATTAACGGCTCAAAAAACTGGATTACGCATGGCAAAAGCGGCGACATTGCAGTTGTTATGGTTAGGACAGGGGAGCAAGGAAGTTCAAAAGGAATTTCGGCATTGGTTGTAGAGCGTGGAACACCAGGTTTTGCGGCTGGTAAAAAGGAAAATAAATTGGGTATGCGGGCATCAGAAACCACGGAGATGATTTTTGATAATTGCCGTGTACCAAAAGCCAATTTGCTTGGCAATGTTGGTGAAGGTTTTAAACAGGCGATGAAAGTTTTGGACGGTGGAAGAATATCAATTGCTGCATTGGGCTTAGGTATTGCGAAAGGTGCTTTTGATGCCGCAGTTAGTTATTCGAAACAACGCCAGCAATTTGGGCAACCAATTTCGAGCTATCAGGCAATTAGTTTTAAGCTTGCCGACATGGCAACGGAAATTGAAGCTTCAGAATTGTTAATTCGCCAGGCAGCAGATTTAAAAAACAGGCATTTGCCAATGACAAAAGAATCGGCAATGGCAAAATATTTTTCTTCGGAAGTAGCGGTAAAGGTTGCGACTGACGCGGTGCAAATTTTTGGCGGTTATGGTTATACCAAGGATTTTCCGGTTGAGAAATTTTATCGCGATAGTAAATTGTGTACAATAGGTGAGGGGACTTCTGAGATTCAGAAGATAGTGATTGCGAGGGAAATATTAAGCTAAAAGCTTGAAAACTTAAAGTATAGAAACAACAAACCAAATATATTATGAGTAAATCCGGATGGTGAAAGCCTCCGGATTTTTTTTGTAATTTTTGAAACCTTTTTTTAATCAATAATCAATTAACAATAACCAATTAATCAATTAACCAAATTCAACAGGTAACCAATGATCAACTACTGCGGTAAATCTTTGACTGATATTATGCTATCGACAACGTAAACAGAGAAGCCTCTCCAGGGTAAAGTGTTTTTGTATTCTTTATAACGCAGTTCATAAAACTTGCCACTATTTGCCATCATTTTTTCGGCGATGGCTTTGTTGCCGATTGAAAATTCAAATTCATTATTCTGTAATGTTCCAGTTGCTCTCGATTTTATTCCGCTTTGAATTAATTTTCCTTCGTAGGTTTTAAATAAATATCCTTTTTTAACAACAAAATTAAGTTCTCCGGCTTTAACACCTTCGCCGAAAACGAAAAAATATCTATAGTATGCAATTCCGGCTAATATTAATAGGACTACGATAGAGATTATTACGATAATTTTTTTTCCTGAGCTCATTTTATAGATTTTATATAGATAAATGTAATAAAACTATTTATGAATAGCATGGATTTTTAGTGATGTGATTTTTAAGGTGTTTTTTGTGGTGAAATGTTTATTTAATGTTGTGTAATTTGGTTTTTTAGATTTTAATTTGTCGTTTTTGGTGTTTTTGTTTGATTATTTTTTGTTTTTAGCATGTTTTATAAAATAAATATGTTAAAAATTTTATTTTATTTTTTGTTTTTGATTTTTTTTCTTTCTTTTATGAAATCAAAACCTAAAACAAACTAATCTTTTAACCAAATATCACTTTTTAGTGTAAATCTTTTCGATTTACGTTTAATTATGTGGTGTTTTTTTATTTATTGTGTTTTTTAATCGTATCCGAATGGATTAATGTGATGTTTTTTAAGCTTTTTAGGCTTATTGATCGATTATGTTAGGTTGATTTTGTAAAATGAATACAATTTTTCTCTAAATAATTAATCAATAACCTAAAATTACAAGTATGAAAGAAAAACTACTCGTTTTATTCCTTCTCGCCTTTATGAGCTTTTCGGTTCAGGCGCAACAAAAGAAGATTACCGGAAAGGTAACTTCTGTTTCGGATGGTTTACCGCTCCCAGGTGTTTCAGTTAGTGTTCCCGGTGTTAGGATTGCTGCCCAAACCGGTGCTGATGGTATGTACTCTATTTCAGTTCCGAATAACACCACTTCATTAATTTTTCGCTTTGTTGGATACGAAGCTAAAACCGTAAGTATTAAATCGGGCGTAGTTAATGCGGCTTTAGCTGAAGAAAGTAATTCTTTGTCTGATGTGGTTATCGCAGGTTATTCAACTGTAAGAAAAGCAGATAATATTGGCTCTATTGCCACAATTACTGGTAAATCCTTGGAAAATAAACCCGTTCAAAGTTTCGATCAGGCATTAGGTGGTCGAGCTGCCGGTGTTCAGGTTACCATTCCAAACGGTGTTTTAAATAATCCTCCGGTAATTCGTATTCGTGGTACAAGTTCTATCTCGTTAAGTTCTTACCCATTAATTATTGTGGATGGTGTGGCAACTTACACAGGCGACGTGAGTGGTTCCAGTGCGCCAGGTAATGCGCTTTCTAGTATCAATCCAAATGATATCGAACGTGTTGAGGTTTTGAAAGATGCAGCAGCCTCTGCAATTTATGGCAGTAGGGGTGCTAATGGTGTAATTGTGATCACAACTAAAAAAGGTAAGCCTGGAAAAGCAGTAGTTTCTTACGATGCTTGGGTAGGTTCTACAAAAGCAAGAGGTTTACCAGAGCTTTTAGATGCATATCAATATACTGATTTGAAAAATGAGGGCTTAAGAAATGCTGGAACTTTTGATAATACAAATACTAATGTTGCGGCGAGAAGATATTTCGCTTTGCAAAATGATGCTGCCGGAAATGTAATTAACACTAACTGGTACGATTACATATATAGAACAGGCTATTCGCATAGTAATTCATTAAGCATATCAGGTGGCTCCGAATCAACAAGCTATTATCTATCTGGAAGTTATACGAAGCAGCAAGGTATTGTAATGAATAATAACTATAATAGAAAAGCCGGTTTATTTAAGGTTGATCATAAAGAAGGAAAAATATTTGTAGTTGGCGGAAAAATCTCTTACTCGAATGAAGAAAATTTATCAGCAACTTCTACAGGTTCTTTGGCTGGTGAGGCTTTTGGTACAGGTGGTTTAGGTAGGTTGGCAATTGTTACCGCACCTAACGTATCGCCATATAATGCAGATGGTAGTTATAATGTTTTCAATGCAACAACAATAGGCAGAGGTGCCAATGTAGGTTCTGATGTTGGTTTTTATAATCCGGCAGCGGTTTTAAATTTAGATAGATCGAATAATGAAATTAACCACATACAATCAAATATTTATTTACAAGCAAATATTACGCCGTGGTTAAATGCAAAATCGGTTTATGGTATCGATTATATTTTTTCAGATAATGATTCTTTTTCGAATCCTATAAATGGTGGAGCCGCTGCTTCAGGAGGTTCGGCATCTGAAAGTCTTAATAAAAATAAACGCTGGGTTTTAACAAATACAATTCAGGCCGATAAAACTTTTGGTGAGAAACATAATTTCTCTTTATTATTAGGTAACGAGCAACAAAGAAGTACATCTTTAGGGTTTGGTGCTTCCCGCACAACCTTATCCGATCCGGCATTTAACGTTTTTGCCGCCGGTTATGCTACGCCTGCTATTAACGTGGCAAACATGGGTGAAAACTATTTAGTTTCATTTTTTAGCGCACTTACCTACAATTACGATAAGAAATATTACATAAACGCTAATATTCGTCAGGATGAATATTCTGCTTTCGGTGCTGATAACAAAAAAGGTGTTTTCTATGGTGTTGCTTTAGGTTGGGAGATTGCTAATGAAAAATTCTGGTCTAAAATCGGGCTTGATAAAACATTCTCAAGTTTTAAAATTAGAGGTTCATACGGAACTGTTGGTAATACTAGTGGTTTAGGTAACCTTGCATCTTATTCATTTTATTCTACTGGATTATACAATGGAGCTGCTACATTGGTGCCTAGCCAAACAGGAAATGATCAGATTGGTTGGGAAGAAAGTAAAAAATTAGATCTTGGTTTTAATTTTGGAATCTTAAACGATAGGGTTACTGTTGAGGCAGCATATTATAAAAATAAATTAGATGGATTAATTTATAATGTTCCGCAAGTACCTTCTGCTGGTTTGCCAAGTACGCCACAATTAAATATTGCATCAATGTATAATAAAGGCTTTGAGTTTGCGATCACGGGCGATGCTGTTCGAAATGAAAACTTCAACTGGAGCCCATCATTCAACATCTCTTACAATACAAATAAAATACTTTCCCTATCAGATGGTTTAACACAATTTATTCAAGCAACCTCATCTTTGGAATCTGCCAGCATTTCACGAGTTGGCGGTCCGCTTGGGATGATATATGCGGTTCAAACTGCCGGTGTTGATCCGGCTACAGGTAGAAGAATTTTTATTGAAAGAGCTACAGGAAGAAAAGTTTTGTATCAACAAGTTGCGCCTGCTGGTCAATTCCGTTATTCGTATGAAGATGGAACGGAAGCGAGAAATGGTATTTCTTTAAATAATGATGGTATTCCGTATAAAAATACACAACCAAAGTTTTCTGGTGGTTTCGATAATACTTTCAGGTATAAACAATTCGATTTAGGATTAACATTTACTTATCAGCTTGGTTTCTACATTTATTATGGTACAAATTCAGGTTTAAGGGATCAGCGTTTCTGGAACAATTCTACTGATATGTTAGCCAGATGGACCACTCCAGGGCAAATTACTGATATTCCAAAGATAATTAATGGTGATAATGTTTCCAATGGTTCTTCCTTTCCAATTGATGTTAACGTATTTAAAGGCGACTTTTTAAAGCTTAGAAGTGCAAGTTTAGGTTACACATTACCCAAAACAATAACATCTAAACTAAAATTAGCAAATGCCAGGCTTTATGTAAGCGGTAATAACTTATTTATATTGACAAAGTATCCTGGTTCCGATCCTGAAGTATCATCAAACGGAAATTCAATAGGAGGTAATGCATCACAAGGTGTTGAAAGAAACTCTGTAGGTAATGGTCGTGCATTTACCGCAGGTTTATCAGTTAGGTTTTAGTGTAATCATTTATAAATATGAAAAAGAAATTAATATATATAACTTTTATTGCAATTGGATTATTTGCAAGTTGTAAGAAAGAATTGCTAACGCCTGAATCGCAAACAGCAGTAGCAACTTTAGATTATGCGCAATTTTCTACAGTTGGAAGAATTCAAGGCCAGGTATTAGGTTTGTATGCTGGCTTAAGAGCGGGCGATTTTTATGGCAGTCGTTACCTTATCTATAATGAGCTGCGAGCTGATAATTTTTTAGCTCAAAGTAGCAATTCAGTAACCGCCTATCAAACCTATAATTATACACTTGGAAATGGCGCTCAAGAAGTTACCGATTTTTGGGCATCAGCTTACAGTACAATAAATAGATGTAATTTATTTATTGAAGGGATGGCGGCGAGAGGTGCTTCAATTGTTGGAGCTGATGTTGCAAGAAATTATGTGGCAGAGGCAAAGCTTGTTAGGGCAATAAGTTATTATAGTCTGTTGCAACTATACGCCAGGCCATATTATGATGGGCAGGGAAGTAAACCGGGATTGCCATTGCGTTTAACAGGAAATTCGGTTGCCGGAAATTACGATTTGGCAAGAAGTACTGTTGCTCAGGTTTATACTCAAATTTTAAAAGATTTAAATGAGGCAGAGACTGAATTGCCTTTAACTTATGGAGTAGCCGTAACAAATGTTACAAGGGCTCACCGTAATAGTGCCATCGCTTTTAAAACAAGAGTATATTTAACTATGCAGAGATATGCTGATGTAATAACTGAGGCTAATAAAATTGTAAGTACAACTGCGCCATACACTGCAACATCAGGTGTAACATTGGCTTTGCAGAGCGATATTACAAATGTTTTCAAGACTCCTTACACAACCAGCGAATCTATCTTGTCAATGCCGTTTGTAACAGGTACAGAAGTTGGAGGCGGTCAAAGTGCATTAGGTTCGTATTTTTTTGGGGTTAAGCTTTATTCATTAAATCCTACAGGTATAATTGGTGATGCTGGTTATAAAGCCACCGATAGAAGAAGAAGTTTTATTACTTTATCTGGGGGATTGCCATATATGTCTAAGTTTCCAACGCTAGCTGCAGCTGGTTATGCGGATTATGTACCAGTAATTAGGTATGCAGAAGTATTGTTGAATTTAGGTGAGGCCAGAGCAAGAAGTTCTAATACGCTTGATGCGCAAAGCATTGCTTTATTAAATTCGGTAAGGGGCAGATCTGACGCAACTACAGTTTTTACTGCAGCAAATTTTGCAAATCCTCAAGCCTTGTTTGATGCTTTCATGACAGAGCGTAACATAGAATTTTTAGGAGAAGGTTTACGTAGCCCGGATTTGTTGCGTTTAGGTTTAACGATTCCTGGTAAAGGAAACGTTGCGGCCGTTCCAGCAACATCATCACAATACATTTGGCCAATATCTGGAACAGAATTATTATATAATAAATTGATGACTGATAACTAATTAGTTTTTTGATTAATTGAAGCAGTTTAAGGCGGAGGCCTTAGCTGCTTTTATTATTTTATCGCTTTGCTAAAAAAGTTTTTTCATTTCGGATAAAATTCTTATGTTTGCAGTCCCAAATGAGAGGAGGTATTTCAGCGTTATGATCATCATTAATATTAAAGACGGCGAATCATTAGATAAAGCCCTTAAACGTTTCAAAAAGAAATTTGAGAAAACTGGAGTTTTAAGAGAACTACGTAGCCGTCAGGCATACGAGAAAAAATCTGTAGCTCGTCGTACTGAAATTAAACATGCTGTTTATATTCAAAACATGAATCAAGATACAACTATCTAGTTGTTAACGATATAAGATTAATTATGCCTTCAAGATATTTCTTGAAGGCATTTTTTTTGTAAAAAAATCCTTAATAATTTCTTAATATTAAAACAATTAGTAACTTCATTCTAGTGCAGAACTAATATCAATTGTATGTTGCTGAACAGTTTTCTTACATATCTACAACACGAAAAACGTTATTCTCAACATACGGTTACTGCCTATAAAAAAGATTTGGAAAGTTTTGAGGCCTATCTTAAAACTGAGTATGAAATTCAATTTGAAGAAGTAACCGCCATTCATGTTCGGGGTTTCATGGTTTCACTGATGGAAACTAAATCTTCAGAAACCACCATCAATCGTAAAATATCTACTTTACGCAGCTTTTATAAATTTTCACTTCGTGAAGAAAAGATAACTAAAAACCCGATGCAAGTTATCCGGGCTCCAAAAATGCCAAAGCGTTTGCCTGTCTTTATAGAAACCGAAAAGATAAATCAACTTTTAGATAAAGATGGCATTTTTGACGAAAGCTTTGCGTCTACTAGAGATAATCTGGTTATCGAATTGCTCTTCGGTGCCGGTATTCGTTTGTCAGAATTAATACAATTAAAGGAAACTGATATTGATTTTTACGGCGAAACCTTAAAAGTTTTAGGTAAAAGGAATAAAGAACGAATCATACCTATAAATAAACAGCTTATAAATCAGTTAAATAGTTATTTGCAGTTAAAAAAGTTGCAGAAATTTAATAACAATTTGTTTAACTTAATCGTTACCAATACAGGTGCGGTGGCATATCCAAAGTTAATATACCGTATTGTGAGTTCTTATTTAGCGTTGGTATCCACAAGTAATAAAAGAAGTCCGCATGTTTTGCGCCATAGTTACGCAACAAGTTTGCTTAATGCTGGTGCAGATTTGAATGCGATTAAAGAGCTTTTAGGGCATGCAAGTTTGGCTGCTACACAGGTTTACACACACAATTCAATCGAAAGATTAAAGACAATTTATAAACAAGCCCATCCAAAGGCATAAAAAAAGGAGGAAAAATGAAAATCGGAGTTCAATCAATCCACTTCAATGCAGACAGTAAGTTGTTAGATTTTATACAGAAAAAGGCAAATAAGCTGGATCAGTTTTTCGACCAGATTATTAGCGGTGAAGTGTATTTAAAATTAGAGAATGTAGAAGACGAAGCCAATAAGATAAGCGAGATAAAGCTGATTGTGCCAGGTGGAACTTTATTCGCTAAAGAACAATGTAAATCATTTGAGGAAGCCACAGATTTGGCAATTGAATCGTTAAGAAAGCAAATAACCAAGCATAAAGAAAAAACAAGGAAAAAAAATAGTGAACAAAAAAATGCTTTAATCGAAAGCGAAATATCTGATTATTAAGCAACTATTTTGCTGAAAAATGTAATATGAAATAGCAGGCATTTAAACCTGCTATTTTTTTTTAAATTTTATTTTGAAGTGAAATATAAGTGTGTATATTTGCATTCCATTTCGGAGAGGGGGTTACCTCAAAAAGAAATGGTTAGTTCTTTAAAAAGATAAAATTTTAAAAATATACGTTTTGATGTGATAAATGAAGATTTTTCGTATCATTGCACAAAATTAAAAGCCTCCTTAGCTCAGCTGGTAGAGCAACTGACTTGTAATCAGTAGGTCATTGGTTCGATTCCGATAGGAGGCTCTTTTTTATTTTAGATTGACGATTTTAGATTAACGATTGCAAGATCGGATTCATAAATCGAAGGTTGTAGATAAAAAGATGGGGAGATTCCAGAGCGGCCAAATGGGACAGACTGTAACTCTGTTATCGCAAGATTTCGAAGGTTCGAATCCTTCTCTCCCCACAAATTAATTTTAGATTTAAAGATTTTAGATTGACGATTGAAAAATCGTAATTTGTAAATCTCAGAATCGTAAATTGAAAAGCGGAAGTAGCTCAGTTGGTAGAGCGATAGCCTTCCAAGCTATAGGTCGCGAGTTCGAACCTCGTCTTCCGCTCTTGGAAGTTCATTAGCGAATTGATTCATTATTAAATAAGATGAATTAATAATAATTGAACTAATGAGCTTTTAAAATAAGCCGACTTAGCTCAGCGGTAGAGCACTTCCTTGGTAAGGAAGAGGTCGTGGGTTCAATTCCCATAGTTGGCTCAAGTAAATAGCTTTGTTAAATCTGTTTTAAAAACAGAAGAGGCAAGGTTTTTTGTGTTGCATTGCAAAAACAATAAATAAAATTAATAAAAAGTTAACCTACTAATTAGTTATAAATAAAATGGCAAAAGAAAAATTTGACCGCAGTAAACCGCACTTAAACATCGGTACAATCGGTCACGTCGATCACGGTAAAACAACTTTAACAGCAGCTATTACAAAATGTTTAGCTGATGCAGGTTTATCTGAGGCACGTTCATTCGAATCTATTGACTCTGCTCCAGAGGAAAAAGAAAGAGGTATTACAATCAATACAGCTCACGTTGAGTATTCAACAGCTAACCGTCACTATGCACACGTTGACTGTCCAGGTCACGCGGATTATGTGAAGAACATGGTAACTGGTGCTGCTCAAATGGACGGTGCAATTATCGTTGTTGCTGCTACTGATGGTCCAATGCCACAAACTAGAGAGCACATCTTATTGGCTCGTCAGGTAGGTGTACCTTCATTAGTTGTATTCATGAACAAAGTGGATATGGTTGATGACCCTGAGTTATTAGAATTAGTTGAAATGGAAGTTCGTGAATTATTATCATTCTATGAATTCCCAGGTGATGATATTCCAGTAATCCAAGGTTCTGCATTAGGTGGATTAAACGGTGATGCTAAATGGGTTGGTAAAATCATGGAATTAATGGAAGCTGTAGATAACTACATTCCAATCCCTCCACGTTTAACTGATTTACCTTTCTTAATGCCTGTTGAAGATGTATTCTCAATCACTGGTCGTGGTACTGTTGCTACAGGTCGTATTGAGCGTGGTGTAATCAACTCAGGTGATCCAGTTGAAATCTTAGGTATGGGTGCTGAGAACTTAAAATCTACAGTAACTGGTGTTGAGATGTTCCGTAAAATCTTAGATTACGGTGAAGCTGGTGATAACGTAGGTTTATTATTACGTGGTATTGAGAAAACTGATATCCGTCGTGGTATGGTAATCTGTAAACCAGGTTCAGTAACTCCTCACACAGATTTCAAAGGTGAGATTTACGTATTGTCAAAAGCAGAAGGTGGTCGTCACACTCCATTCTTCAACAAATATCGTCCTCAATTCTATTTCCGTACTACAGACGTAACTGGTGAAATTTCATTAGCTGAAGGTACTGAAATGGTAATGCCAGGTGATAACGTTACAATCACTGTTAAATTAATTAACGCGATTGCAATGGAAAAAGGTCTACGTTTCGCTATCCGTGAAGGTGGTAGAACAGTAGGTGCTGGTCAGGTAACTGAAATCTTAGCTTAATTTTAAGCTTTCATAATACAAAAAGAGCTAGTTTAGGCTAGCTCTTTTTTATACACACGGGAATAGTTCAACGGTAGAATAGAGGTCTCCAAAACCTTTGATCAGGGTTCGAATCCTTGTTCCCGTGCCAAAAATATAATGATTGAATTGGTGAATGTTTTAATGATTGGATGTTTTAATATTCTCTCACGCTCACTAACTCAATCATTTAATCATTAAAAGAAATATGGCTAAAGTAGTTCAGTTTATAAAAGAATCGTACGATGAAATGACCCAAAAGGTAACTTGGCCTACATGGGGAGAACTTCAAAACTCTGCAGTTCTTGTTTTAGTAGCCTCTTTAATTATTGCATTAATTATTTTTGCAATGGATAAAGGTTCTGTTTTTGTGTTAGATACTTTTTACAAATCACTTTCTAATTAATATACTATAATGAGCGAATTAAAGTGGTATGTTGTAAGAGCAGTAAGCGGTAAAGAGAAAAAGGTAAAACAGTATATTGATGCTGAGATTAGTCGTTTAGGATTTACTCATTTGGTTCCGCAGGTTTTAATCCCGATGGAAAAATATTACCAAATGAAAGATGGTAAGAAAATTGCCAAAGAACGTAACTTTTATCCTGGTTATGTTTTAATAGAAGCCACTTTAGATGGAGAGTTAGAGCATATCATTAAAGGCATTAACAGTGTTATTGGTTTCTTGGGTGATAAAGCTGGCAATCCAATTCCAATGCGTCAGGCCGAAGTTAACCGTATTTTAGGTGTGGTTGATGAAATGAGTGAGCAAGGCGAAACAATGAATGTTCCATATTATGTTGGTGAAAACATCAAAGTTATGGACGGACCATTCAACGGTTTCTCTGGCGTTATCGAAGAAGTTAACGAAGAGAAGAAAAAATTAAAAGTTATGGTTAAGATTTTCGGTCGTAAAACACCACTTGAACTTAACTATATGCAAGTAGAAAAAGAGTAATTAGATTTACGGTTGTAGATTTACGAATTACGATTTAAAATATTAAAAAGCTTTCCTCAAAAGGGAAAGCTTTTTTCGTTTACATGACATTGTTAATTTTATTCTTAATAGCTATATTCGTTTAACTCATCTCTCAAAAAAGCTATTAACTTCTTAAATGTAAATTAACAAAATGAGGAAAAATTACGCCTTGTTAAAGCAGTACGTCTTTGCTTTAACCCTATTATTTGCGATTACAATTATTATTTATTCTTGTAAGAAAGAAAATAACAAGAATGTAGAAACGGCCGAACTAAGCAATTGGTATAATAATCAAACTAGACAGGTAAGAAGTATATTTTCTGAAATGAAACCAAATTGGAACAAAACCTACTTGATTGAAAATGATAGTTTGCGTATATACGAGTTGGAATTGGACAACCCAAAAAATATTTTTCAGGTTAAGGGTACTTTGGAAAAGAATACTGAAGATAAAGTAAGAACATTTAATAAAATTAAATTATTGATCTTTAAAGATAAGCGGAATAACAACATCTACTCAGCGTACATGTCAATAACCAATGATGTTTCTCAACAAGAGTTTGATAATATACATTATACCCAAGTAAAGAATTTAAGTGGAGAAGTTTTATTTTTTAATTTAAAAGGCTCATTTGTTAATGGTTGGCAATATAATTCGGGCAAAATTGTGAAGAAAATATCTTCAGGTACACAAAACAAAAAAATTGATATTGCAAACCTAAAGCTTAATCAGTTAAATACTTTACCAGGCGCTAAGGGGTTAGGTAGGGAAAGACTTCAATTAGGTGGAGGGCAAAGATGCTATGAATACTTGATAGCAGTGTATGGGCAATCATGTGTTGGCGCAGGTAATTACACGCAATGCGAATACTATGTAAGGGGTTGGCTGCCAGTGGTATATTGTGACCCTGATCCTTATGCAGAATACCAAGATCCTGAAACAGGAGAATGCCACTGGAATTCTCCTCCAAGCACCACTGATATGGGTGCTTTCTATGATTGTAATGGGGATTTAAATGGTGGTGCCTATATGGCAGAGTGTGGCTGTGTTAGCGGAAATACGGGGATACAAAGTTGTGCTCAAAAAGTCGATGTTGATCCTGACGCTCGAGAATGTTTGAAAAATATTAAAGCAGCGCTCGAAAGTTTGGGTATGAAAAATACTAGTAAGAGTGCTGGATTGATTTCAAACATTTTAAATAAACTAAACTTAAGTACTGGCTCCGACTTTAATGCGATAATTACAGAAGGAAATTTAAATAGTGGAATTGCTTCAACTACATTTATAACTAATCCAAACTCATGGGGTAGCCAAGGTTATGTATCAAAAATTAATTTTAATTCATCATTCTTGAATACTGCATCCGAACTTAGTACTGTAAGAACTATGATACACGAATACTTACACTCATATTTCGATTGGAATTTATACTTGATAAGAAGCGGACAAAAGAATGCTGATCCAGACTTTGAAAAAGTTTATACACTTTTGTTTGACGAAGGTGGAACACCGATTCCAGATGCGTATGGAAATGCAGCGCAACATGAGCAAATTGCCAGAAGTTTTACATCTGAGATTTCTGGAATGCTAAAGCAATATGCAATTATTCAGAATATATCTATGCCGGCTGATCCACTTTATTTTGATAAAATGGCTTGGGGTGGCCTTCAATATACATCTTTATATAAATTTGCTCCAACAGGAACGACTTATACTAACAGTGCGGAACAAGGAAATAGTTCGGCAACCATAACTACTGCTTTAAAATGTAAAACAAATTAAATGAGACATTTCATAATATTGATTCTTTTACTATGTAAGGTACCTACCTTTGCACAAAACATTTATAATAGTATAAAAGAAGTCGTTGTAATAAATATTGATAGTAATTCGAGATCTTTTTTTAGTGCCAAAAGTAATAATGGGAAAGAAATTTATGTTTTAAATTATCGATTAAAACTAGACAAGGAGTATCATAGCCGAATTGGTGATGATGCGGATATGATGTTTACTTTCTACATTGCTCCAAAAAATAAGCTTCAACTGAAAATGATCACAAATCCAGATGAAGTGTTTAAAAACAAAATCGTTAACCCTGTAGATGCTGAAAATAAATTCACAGATGGAGATTATATCGATAATTTTGATTTCGAGCCGATTTTAAAAATTAAGACTAATTATTATGCATTCAGTAACGCAACTATTCTAGGACAGGGTTTTTTAATCGAAGAAGACCCACAATATTTTCCAAAGTTTGGCGCTAAATCATCTAAATTTAAAATAAATCTGCTTTCAAAGCCTTATTCATCTAAAGCCATCGATTCTCTACGTCAGATTATTTCAAAGGATTCTTCAGCATTCAAACCTTTTGGAACTTGGGTAGATGATTTCTATGATAAATGGTTGATTAAATCAATTAATCGTAATAACAAAGAAATTGATTTTTGGATAAGTCTAAAGCCAGTCCACGATATGGATTTCACATTCGGCCGAGTAACATCAGAAATTAAATATAAGATCGGGGTAGGAGTAACCGAGTTTTCAATTATTCCATTTGAATCTGAATTTAGTAAAGATTATTTTGGTGATGTAAAGAATCCTGTAAAGTTTTATTTTAAAGAATTTATCAACTTAAAGGAACTAATTAACGCTTATTCTAAAAATTAGCTATTTTCTGCGAAATGCTAGAATGCAATGCTCCAAATCAAATTCCTATTGGTAAATATATTTTTGCTAATGTATTGTAGGACTGCAAGATTATTCATATCTTTGCAGTCCTTTTAGTTTTATAGGAATTGAAAGGAAAATAAATGTTACATGCTTCCAATATTTAACATTGAGTTTTAAATAAACAAAAAACACAAAATGGCAAAAGAAGTCAGTGCAATGATCAAATTACAGATCAAAGGCGGAGCGGCAAATCCATCGCCACCAGTAGGACCTGCATTAGGTGCTAAAGGTGTTAACATTATGGAGTTTTGCAAACAGTACAACGCTCGTACCCAAGATAAAGCAGGTAAAGTATTGCCAGTTGTAATTACTGTTTATGCTGATAAGTCATTCGATTTCATCATCAAAACCCCTCCGG
Organism: Pedobacter aquatilis; assembly: GCF_032678425.1. Classification (GTDB taxonomy): domain Bacteria; phylum Bacteroidota; class Bacteroidia; order Sphingobacteriales; family Sphingobacteriaceae; genus Pedobacter; species Pedobacter aquatilis_B. The sequence continues at coordinate 476,234 of NZ_JAVTSG010000002.1, forward strand.
TAGCTATCCAATTAAAAGATGCTACTAAATTACAGAGTGGTTCTGCTGAGCCTAACCGTAAAAAAGTTGGGTCGGTGACCTGGGACCAGATTAAAGTTATTGCTGAGGATAAAATGCCTGATTTAAATGCATTTACAATCGAATCTGCAATGAGTATGGTTGCTGGAACAGCACGCAGTATGGGAATCACCGTTTCTGGTGACGCACCCTGGAACAATTAATTAAACAAAGTTTACAACAGTGGCGAAATTAACTAAAAATCAAAAAAAGGCACATGCTAAAATAGAAGCTGGCAAAGCTTATACTTTGAAGGATGCTGCTGCTTTGGTAAAAGAAATCACTACAACTAAATTTGATGCATCAGTAGATATTGATGTTTCATTAGGTGTAGATCCGCGTAAAGCCAATCAAATGGTACGTGGTATTGCTACTTTACCACATGGAACAGGTAAAACTGTACGTGTTTTAGCTTTAGTAACTCCTGATAAGGAAGAAGAAGCAAAAGCAGCTGGCGCAGACTTCGTTGGTTTAGACGAGTATGTTGCTAAAATTGAAGGTGGTTGGACCGATGTAGACATTATTATCACAACACCGGCTTGTATGGCTAAGGTAGGTAAGTTAGGACGTGTTTTAGGACCGCGTAACTTAATGCCAAATCCAAAATCTGGTACAGTAACCAACGAAGTTGGTAAAGCTGTAACTGATGTTAAAGGCGGTAAAATTGATTTTAAGGTAGACAAAACCGGTATCATACATGCCTCGATAGGAAAAGTATCATTCCCGGCAGAAAAAATTTATGAAAATGCTTTAGAAGTAATTCAAGTAATTTCTAAATTAAAACCATCTGCTGCAAAAGGAACTTATTTTAAAAGCATTCACGTGTCTTCTACAATGAGTCCTGGGATTGCAATTGAAACTAAATCAGTAGCGGGGATTTAATCATGAACAGAGAAGAAAAAAACGAAGTAGTTTTAGAACTACAAGGACAAATGCAAGAGTTTGGCAATTTTTATATTGCTGATACTTCTAGCCTTTCTGTTGAGCAGATTAATAATATCCGTCGCAAATGTTTTGAAGGTGATATCGTAATGAAGGTTGCTAAAAATTCTTTAATCCGCAAAGCGATTGAAGGTTTAGATGGCGATGCTTCTGAGATATACGAAGCCCTTAAAGGTTCATCATCTTTATTATTCTCAAAAACAGCTAATGCTCCGGCTAAGTTGATTAAAACTTTGAGAAAGACATCTGATAAACCAGTGCTTAAAGCGGCATACATAGATTCATCAGTATACGTTGGCGATGACCAATTGAATAACTTAGTAAGCTTAAAATCAAGAGAAGAGCTTATTGGCGATATCATTGGGTTATTACAATCACCAGCTAAAAATGTTGTTTCTGCCCTTAAATCAAGCGGTGGCAAAATTGCAGGAATTGTTAAAACTCTTCAAGAAAGAGAAGGTTAACGAACACCTTAAGTTCGCAAATTAAACAAAATTATTACACGTAAATTTTTAAAATCTTAATAAAATGGCAGATTTAAAAGCGTTTGCTGAGCAATTAGTAAACTTAACAGTAAAAGAAGTTAATGAATTAGCTCAAATCTTAAAAGATGAGTATGGTATTGAGCCTGCAGCTGCTGCTGTAGTTGCTGGTCCTGCTGCTGGTGGTGATGCACCTGCTGCTGCTGCAGAAAAAACATCTTTTGATGTAATCTTAAAAGAAGCTGGTGGTCAGAAATTAGCAGTTGTAAAACTTGTTAAAGACTTAACTGGTTTAGGTTTGAAAGAAGCTAAAGACTTAGTTGACGGTGCACCAAAAGAATTAAAAACTGGTGTTGCTAAAGACGAAGCAGAAGCTCTTAAAAAACAATTAGAAGAGGCTGGAGCAGTAGTTGAAATTAAGTAATCACTTAATTTAGCTAAGCTAAAAATGTATTAGACACCGACTGAAAATGTCGGTGTCTTTACCTGTTTATAATCATCTCATTTTGCTTGGTTGATGAGATGCTTGAACCAAAACCAAACAAATAGTTTATTCTTAAACTAAAATCTTTTAGTCCATTGGCAAAGACAGTCGAACAAAGAGTAAATTTTGCAACTAGTAAGCACATTATAGACTATCCGGATTTTCTGGATGTGCAATTGCAATCATTCAGAGAATTTTTCCAGATAGATACAACGTCAGACGATCGCTCGAGCGAAGGTTTGTTTAAGGTATTTGCTGAAAACTTTCCAATCACAGATTCAAGAAATATCTTCGTATTAGAGTTTCTTGATTATTTTGTTGATCCACCGCGTTATGATATTCATGAGTGTATCGAGCGTGGTTTAACCTACAATGTTCCATTAAAAGCAAAGCTAAAGCTTTCTTGTAACGATGTTGAACATGAAGATTTTGAAACCATTATTCAGGATGTGTATTTAGGTACAATCCCGTATATGACACCAAAAGGTACATTTGTTATCAACGGTGCAGAACGTGTTATCGTTTCGCAATTACACCGTTCTCCGGGTGTGTTCTTCGGCCAAAGCCGTCACACTAACGGAACCAAATTGTATTCTGCTCGTGTTATTCCTTTCAAAGGTTCATGGATCGAGTTTGCTACAGACGTTAATAACGTAATGTATGCTTACATCGATCGTAAGAAAAAATTCCCGGTTACCACTTTATTACGTGCTATTGGTTACGATTCTGATAAAGACATTCTTGAATTATTTGACTTAGCTGACGAAGTAAAAGTTAGTAAATCAGGTTTAAAGAAATATATCGGCCGTAAACTTGCAGCAAGAGTTTTAAAGAAATGGGTTGAAGATTTTGTAGATGAAGATACAGGTGAGGTAGTTTCTATCGACCGTAATGAAGTGATTCTTGAAAGAGAAACCGTTTTAGAAGACGAACACATTGATATGGTAATTGAAGCTGGTGTTAAAACCATTATTCTTTCTAAAGAAGATGGTGCTAGCCAAGCCGATTATACCATTATTTATAATACATTACAAAAAGATACATCAAACTCAGAAAAAGAGGCTGTTGAAAACATCTATCGTGCTTTGCGTAACGCAGAACCACCTGATGAGGAAACTGCCCGTGGTATTATTGATCGTTTATTCTTCTCAGATAAACGTTACGATTTAGGAGATGTTGGTCGTTACCGCATCAACCGTAAATTGAAAATGGATACTCCGGATGATGTAAAAGTTTTAACTAAAGCAGATATTATCGCTATTGTTAAATACTTAATTAAATTAATTAACTCTAAAGAAGAAGTTGATGATATTGACCACTTATCAAACCGTCGTGTACGTACAGTAGGTGAGCAATTATACGCACAGTTCGGTGTTGGTTTGGCACGTATGGCCAGAACAATCCGTGAGCGTATGAACATTCGCGATAACGAGGTGTTTACACCAACTGATTTGATTAACGCTCGTACGTTATCATCAGTAATTAACTCTTTCTTTGGTACAAATCAGTTGTCTCAGTTTATGGATCAAACGAATCCATTGGCAGAGATTACACACAAACGCCGTTTATCAGCTTTAGGTCCAGGTGGTTTATCACGTGAAAGAGCTGGTTTCGAGGTACGTGACGTTCACTACACTCACTACGGTCGTTTATGTACAATTGAAACACCAGAGGGACCAAATATTGGTTTGATTTCATCACTTTGTGTGCATGCAAAAATCAATAATTTAGGTTTCATTGAAACACCATACAAACGTGTTGAAGATGGTAAAGTTGTAGTTGATTCAGATGTTATCTATTTATCAGCAGAAGATGAGGATGGTAAAACTATCGCTCAAGCTAATGCAGAATACGATGATAAAGGTGTTTTCGTAACACCGCGTGTTAAAGCACGTTACGAGGGTGACTTTCCGATTATTGAGCCTGAGAAATTAGACTTAATGGACGTTGCACCTAACCAGATTACTTCAATTGCAGCTTCGTTAATTCCGTTCTTAGAACATGATGATGCGAACAGGGCTTTGATGGGTTCAAACATGCAACGCCAGGCCGTACCATTGTTACGTCCTGAAGCGCCAATTGTTGGTACAGGTTTGGAAGGTCGCGTTGCTCGTGACTCAAGAACACTTATCAATGCAGAAGGTAATGGTGTTGTAGAATATGTAGACGCTAACGAAATCACTATTAAATACGAACGTAACGAAGATGACCGTTTAGTTTCTTTTGAAGGTGATAGCAAAACTTATCGTTTAACAAAGTTCAAAAAAACCAACCAAAATACTTGTATCAACTTAAAACCTATCGTTAAGAAAGGTCAAAAAGTTACTAAAGGACAAGTGCTTTGCGAAGGTTATGCAACTCAGGACGGTGAATTAGCATTAGGTAGAAACTTGAAAGTGGCTTTCATGCCTTGGCAAGGTTTCAACTTTGAGGATGCGATTGTTATTAACGAGCGTATTGTTCGTGATGATGTTTTCACTTCATTGCATATTGAAGAATTCGAGTTAGAAGTACGTGATACAAAACGCGGTGAAGAGGAGTTAACTCCAGATATCCCTAACGTTTCTGAAGAAGCGACTAAAGACTTAGATGAGAACGGTATTATCCGTATCGGTGCTGATGTAAAAGAAGGCGATATTTTAATTGGTAAGATTACACCAAAAGGTGAGTCTGACCCATCGCCAGAAGAGAAATTACTACGTGCAATTTTCGGTGATAAGGCTGGTGATGTTAAAGATGCGTCTTTAAAAACTCCTCCTTCAATCCAAGGTGTAGTAATTGATACTAAATTATTCAGCCGTGCTAAGAAAACTACAAAAGCTGAAGAAAAATCGGCAATTGAGAAATTAGACAAAGACTATAACAAAGTAACTGAAAAATTAAAAGCAGAATTAGTTGATAAATTATTCACCATTGTAAATGGCAAAACATCTCAGGGTGTATTTAACATCTACAAAGAATTATTAGTAGCTAAAGGTGCTAAGTTTACTCAGAAAATTTTAGCAGAACTTGATTATAATCACATTAATCCAAACAAATGGACTACTGATGATGATAAAAACGAGATGATTAAAATGTTGCTTCATAACTATGGTATCCGTGTTAATGAAGAACTTGGTGCTTACAAACGCGATAAATTTGCGATTAGTGTAGGTGATGAGCTTCCATCGGGTATTGTACAAATGGCAAAAGTTTATGTTGCTAAAAAACGTAAATTAAAAGTAGGTGATAAGATGGCTGGTCGCCACGGTAACAAAGGTATTGTTGCACGTATTGTACGTGATGAAGATATGCCTTTCTTAGCTGATGGTACTCCAGTTGATATTGTGTTGAACCCACTGGGTGTACCTTCACGTATGAACCTTGGTCAGATTTACGAAACTATTTTGGCATGGGCTGGACAGGAATTGGGCGTTAAATTTGCAACTCCAATTTTCGATGGTGCTACTCATCATGAAGTAGAAGAGTGGATTGCTAAAGCCGGTGTTCCTGCTTCGGGTAAAACTTACTTATATAATGGTTTAACAGGTGAGCGTTTCGATCAGACTACAACTGTAGGTATTATCTATATGTTGAAATTAGGTCACATGGTTGATGATAAAATGCACGCCCGTTCAATCGGACCATACTCATTAATTACACAACAGCCATTGGGTGGTAAAGCTCAATTCGGTGGTCAGCGTTTTGGTGAGATGGAGGTTTGGGCATTAGAAGCATTTGGTGCTGCTAATATTCTTCAAGAGATATTAACCGTTAAATCGGATGATGTTATCGGAAGAGCTAAAACTTACGAGGCCATTGTTAAAGGTGAAAACCTACCAACTCCAGGTGTACCAGAATCGTTTAACGTATTGGTACATGAGTTACGCGGTTTAGGTTTAGATATTACGTTAGACTAAGTACCGAGTATAAAGTATCAAGTATCAAGATTGGATTATAATCTTGATACTTGATACAAAGTACTTGCTACTACAAACAAAAGCATATGTCTTACAAAAAGGATAATAAATTAAAAAGCAATTTCACATCAATCACGATTAGCTTATCGTCTCCAGAAATTATTTTGGAACGTTCGAGCGGTGAGGTGTTGAAACCGGAAACGATTAACTATCGTACTTACAAGCCTGAGCGTGATGGTTTGTTCTGCGAGCGTATTTTCGGCCCGGTAAAAGATTACGAATGTCATTGCGGTAAATACAAACGTATCCGTTATAAAGGAATCGTTTGTGATCGTTGTGGTGTTGAGGTAACTGAAAAGAAAGTACGTAGAGAGCGTATGGGACACATCGCCTTGGTGGTTCCTGTTGCGCACATCTGGTATTTCCGTTCGTTACCAAACAAAATCGGTTATTTATTAGGTTTACCTACTAAAAAATTAGATTTAATTATCTATTACGAGCGTTACGTAGTTATTCAATCAGGCTTAATGGCTGAAGAAGGTATCAACTATATGGACTTCTTAACTGAAGAAGAATATTTAGATATCTTAGATAAATTACCTAAAGAAAACCAATACTTAGACGATAAAGATCCTAATAAATTCATCGCCAAAATGGGTGCTGAAGCATTAGAAGATTTATTGAAACGTATTGATTTAGATACTTTATCTTATGATTTACGTCACCAGGCAGCTAACGAAACTTCTCAACAACGTAAAAATGAGGCTTTAAAACGCCTTCAAGTTGTAGAAGCCTTCCGTGGTGCTAATACACGTATTGAGAATCGCCCTGAGTGGATGATTGTTAAAATTGTTCCGGTTATTCCACCAGAATTACGTCCTTTAGTTCCATTAGAGGGTGGTCGTTTCGCTACTTCAGATTTAAATGATTTATACCGTCGTGTAATTATCCGTAACAACCGTTTAAAACGTTTAATCGAGATTAAAGCACCAGAGGTAATTTTACGTAACGAAAAACGTATGTTGCAGGAAGCTGTAGATTCGTTATTCGATAACTCACGTAAAGTTAATGCGGTAAAAACTGAAGGTAACCGTGCTTTAAAATCTCTTTCTGATATCCTGAAAGGTAAACAAGGTCGTTTCCGTCAAAACTTATTAGGTAAACGTGTGGATTATTCTGCTCGTTCGGTAATTGTTGTAGGGCCTAGCCTTAAATTACACGAGTGTGGTTTACCAAAAGATATGGCTGCTGAGCTTTACAAACCATTCATTATTCGTAAGATGATTGAAAGAGGTGTTGTAAAAACAGTAAAATCAGCTAAGAAAATTGTTGATAGAAAAGACCCATTAGTTTGGGATATCTTGGAAAATGTATTGAAAGGTCACCCGGTATTATTAAACCGTGCACCTACATTACACCGTTTAGGTATTCAGGCTTTCCAACCTAAATTGGTTGAAGGTAAAGCTATCCAATTACACCCATTAGTTTGTACTGCATTCAACGCCGATTTTGATGGTGACCAGATGGCTGTCCACTTACCTTTAGGTAACGCAGCAATTTTGGAAGCCCAAGTATTAATGTTGGCGGCACACAACATCTTAAACCCTGCGAACGGTACGCCGATTACAGTACCATCTCAGGATATGGTTTTGGGTCTTTATTATATTACTAAAGGCCGTAGAACTGATGAAACTAGAGTTGTAAAAGGACAGGATTCAAATTTCTATTCGCCAGAAGAAGTTATCATTGCTTATAACGAGAAAGAATTAGATTTACATGCATTCATTAAAGTAAGAGTTAATGTTAAGCAAAATGATGGTTCAATCGTTAATAAATTAACTGAAACTACTGTTGGTAGAGTATTATTTAACCAATTGGTACCAGAAGAAGTTGGATATATCAATGAATTATTAACTAAAAAATCGTTAAGAGATATTATCGGTGAGGTAGTTAAAATGACTGGTATGGCTCGTTCTTCTCAGTTCTTAGATGATATCAAAGAATTAGGTTTCAGAATGGCTTTCCAAGGAGGTTTATCGTTCAACTTACAAGACGTAAACATTCCGGTAGAAAAACATACATTATTAGAGCAAGCAGCTAACGAAGTTGAAGAAGTAAGAAACAACTATAACATGGGTTTCATTACAAACAACGAACGTTACAACCAGATTATCGATATCTGGACTCGTATCAACAACAGGTTAACTACATTCGTTATGAACCAGTTATCTAGCGATAACCAAGGTTTTAACTCGGTTTACATGATGCTTGATTCGGGTGCACGTGGTTCTAAAGAGCAGATTCGTCAGCTTTGTGGAATGCGTGGATTGATGGCTAAACCTCAAAAATCAGGTTCAGGTGGTGATATTATTGAAAACCCAATCTTATCAAACTTTAAAGAAGGTTTATCGGTATTAGAGTATTTCATTTCTACTCACGGTGCTCGTAAAGGTTTGGCAGATACGGCGTTAAAAACAGCTGATGCTGGTTATTTAACTCGTCGTTTGCATGATGTTGCTCAAGATATGATTGTTAATGATGTGGATTGTGGTACTTTAAGAGGTATGTACACAACTGCATTAAAAGATAATGAAGATATCGTTGAACCATTATATGAAAGAATTTTAGGTCGTACTTCATTACATGATGTTTACAATCCTTTGGATAACACATTATTAGTAGGTGCGGGCGAAGATATTAACGAAGACGTTGCAAAAGCAATCGAAGAATCTCCGTTAGAAGGTATCGAAATTCGTTCTGTATTAACTTGTGAAGCTAAACGTGGTGTTTGTGCATTATGTTACGGACGTAACTTAGCTTCAGGTAAACGTGTTCAAAGAGGTGAGGCTGTAGGTGTAATTGCTGCACAGTCAATCGGTGAGCCGGGTACACAGTTAACACTTCGTACATTCCACGTGGGTGGTACTGCATCAAACATTGCTGCAGAATCTAACATCGTAGCTAAGTTCGATGGTGTAATCGAATTTGAAAATATCCGTACGGTTGATACTGAGACGGAAGATGGTAAAGTACAAGTTGTATTAGGCCGTTCTGGTGAATTCAGAATTGTTGAGCCAGGAAGTGGAAGAGTTATTGTAACCAATAACATCCCTTACGGTGCATTCTTATTTGTTAAAGAAGGCGATAAAGTTGCTAAAGGCGACAAGATTTGTTCATGGGATCCGTACAATGCGGTTATCATCTCTGAGTTTGCTGGTAAAGCACAATTCGATGCAATTATCGAAGGTGTAACTTTCCGTGAAGAATCAGATGAGCAAACTGGTCACCGTGAAAAAGTAATTATCGATACACGTGATAAAACTAAAAACCCTTCTGTTCAAATCGTTGATAAGAAAGGTGAATTTATTAAAGGTTATAACATTCCGGTAGGTGCTCACGTTTCAGTTGATGAAGGTGAAACTATCCAAACTGGACAGATTATCGCTAAAATCCCACGTGCAACTGGTAAAACCCGAGATATTACAGGTGGTTTACCTCGTGTAACTGAGTTATTCGAGGCTCGTAACCCATCTAACCCGGCAGTTGTTACAGAGATTGATGGTGTGGTAACTTTAGGTGGTGTTAAACGTGGTAATCGTGAGATTACAATCGAATCTAAAGATGGTGAAGTTAAAAAATACCTGGTTCCATTGTCTAAACACATCCTTGTACAGGATAATGACTTTGTGAAAGCTGGTATGCCTTTATCAGATGGTTCAATTTCTCCTGCGGATATCTTATCAATTAAAGGCCCTGCAGCGGTTCAAGAATACTTAGTAAATGGTATTCAAGAGGTTTACCGTTTGCAAGGTGTAAAAATTAACGATAAGCACTTCGAGGTAATTGTTCACCAAATGATGCAGAAAGTTCACATCGAAGATCCGGGAGATACTATTTTCTTAGAAAATAACGCTGTTGACCGTTGGGATTTTGCTGAAGAAAACGATGCAATGTACGACAAGAAAGTTGTTGAAGATGCAGGTGATTCAAATGATTTCAAACCAGGTCAAATCGTTTCATTACGTAGATTAAGAGATGAAAATTCTCAATTGAAACGTAAAGATTTGAAACAGATTACGGTTAGAGATGCAAGACCAGCTACGGCAAGTTCTATCTTACAAGGTATTACTCGTGCATCATTAGGTACTAAATCGTTCATTTCTGCGGCTTCGTTCCAAGAAACAACGAAAGTATTAAATGAAGCAGCTATTGCAGGTAAACGCGATAACATGTTAGGCTTGAAAGAAAACGTAATTGTTGGTCACTTAATTCCTTCTGGAACAGGTGTTCGTGGTTACGAAAGAATCATCGTTGGTTCTCAAGAAGAATACGATAAATTATTAGCTTCGAAACAAGAAGAAGTAGAAGCATAGAAATATCATATCATTTTAAAAAGGGTTGTTTCCAAAAGGAACAACCCTTTTTTGTTGGCAATAATTTTAAAGCTAGCGATTAAACCTTACCTTTAATGCTTTATCATTTACCGAATATCATCATCAAGTTATGGACGAGCAACAAAACGAAAACCAACTAAATATCGAATTGTCAGAAGAAATTGCCGAAGGGATTTTTTCAAATCTGGCAATTATTACGCACTCAAATACAGAATTTGTTTTAGACTTTATCCGCGTTATGCCCGGAATTCCAAAAGCAAAAGTAAAATCAAGGATTATATTAACACCAGAGCACGCAAAGCGATTACTAACTGCGCTGGATGATAATATCCAAAAATTTGAAGCCGTTAACGGAAGAATTAAAACACAGGAAGAGCCACCATTTCCAATGGGTTTTGGCGGACCAACTGCACAGGCATAATTTTCTTAACTATTTCTTAAACAAAATATTCACTACTATGTTAGCATAGTATGCATTTGTGCTATAACCATTTATAAGTATGAAAAAAATTTTATTGAGCGTATTACTTTCTGCTCCTCTATGGGTATTGGGGCAGGGTTTTCAGGTGAATTTACAAGGGCAGAAACAAATAAGTATGGCAGGGGCAGGTTCGGCATTAGCATTAGATGAAGCCTCCGTATTTTTTAACCCTGGTGCTGTAAGTTTTTTGGAGAAAAATTCTATATCAGCTGGCGTTAATCCCTTACTTTTCAAATCCGTTTTTCAGCAAAGCGGCTCAAATATCTCTGAAAATGTAAAAAATAAGATTGCGCCACCATTTGAAGCGTATGCTGTTTGGGGGCCAAAATCAAATAAGTGGAAATTAGGTTTAGGTGTTTATACCCCGTTTGGTGGTATGGTAGATTGGGGAAATGACTGGTCTGGAAAATACACCTTAACTTCTTTAAACTTAAAAGCAATTTACATTCAACCGACTTTAAGTGTTAAAATTACCGACAGAATAGGGATTGGAGCAGGTTTCGTTTACAATCATGGAGAAGTAAACCTTCAACGTGCTTTACCCGTAAATTATCCTGATGGCCGTTCTGGCCATGCCACCTTGGAGGGGACAGGTAGTGGTTTTGGATGGAATGCAGGTATTTATATCAATACGCTCAGTAACATTACTTTCGCAGTTGTTCACCGTTCAAAAGTTGTAACTAAATTAAATGATGGTGATGCAACTTTTGATGTTCCAGCATCTTTGAAACCTTCTTTCCCGGACGGAAATAAATTTAATGCCGAACTACCATTACCATCTACAACAACTTTAGGTATTGGTATTCCAATTTCTAAAAGCACAACACTAGCTTTTGATGCAAGTTGGGTTCAATGGAGGGTATATGAAGAACTCGCATTTGATTATGCTGTAAACACTTCTGCTTTAGCAGATACGAGGTCAGCACGTAATTATCGCGATGGTTCATCATTCAAATTAGGTGTAAACCACAAAGCAAGTGAAAAATTATCTTTAAGAGCCGGTGTTGGTTATGCCTTAAGCCCGGTACAAGATGGTTATGTTACCCCAGAAGCGCCGGATGCAAATCGCTACATTCTTAGCGCAGGCGCAGGTTATTCCTTTACTTCAAAATTCGAAGTGAACGCCTCATTCTTTTTCGAAGATGTGGAATCGCGTAAGCAAAGAAATATTGAGACCGGTTTAGACGGAACATTTAAAACACTGGTTTATGCACCTGGTATTTCGTTAACTTATAAATGGTAGGAGAATTCTATATGAAAAAATTTATATTCAATAGCTTAGCAATTGCGGTAGTTCTTTTCACGGCATCTTGCAAGCCTGAAATCGAACCTACAGCTGGTACATCTGCGGGCCAGGCTAACTTTAGCAAATACATTTCGGTTGGTAATTCTTTAACCGCTGGTTTTGCAGATGGCGGACTTTATCTGGAAGGACAGAAAGTTGCTTACCCTAACCTAATAGCCGCAAAAATGGCTACAGTTGGTGGCGGAAGTTTTACTTCACCATTTTTTACAGATGCCCAAGCTAATGGTTCTGGATATTTATCTTTAACTGCTTTGGTAAATGGCACACCAACTTTAACACCTGTTACAACTAACTTAGCTTTGAGAGATGCTACGGGAAAATTAACTAAATACAGTGGTGAAGTTCAAAACCTTGGGATTCCGGGTATGCGTGTCGATTTGGCATTTGCCGCACCATTTGGAGCAGCCAATCCATACCTTGAGCGCTTATTAACAGATACTCAGGTTGGTACGGTTAGTTATTTTCAATTTATTCAAGGTAGAAACCACACTTTTTTCTCACTTTGGTTAGGCAATAACGATGCTTTGGGTTATGCTACGAATGGTGGGGTAACTACAGATGCCACAAATGTTTTAACTGATAAATCTACATTTGCTCTTCTGTATTCAAATTTGATTAATTCGTTAACTGCGAGCGGTCAGAAAGGTGTTGTAGCAACCATTCCTGATGTAACTTCGATACCTTATTTTAATACTGTTACAGTTGCTGCCTTATTAAATGCAGCTAAAGCCATCAACCCGGCGGCGGCGGCAATTTATATACAAACAGGAGCAGGAGCAGTGAGAGCTGCAACTGCTGAGGATTTGATTCGTTTACCTTTTCAATCTTCGGGATTGTTTGGTGTTCCTAACTCAGCTGGCTTGCCTTATGGTTTGCATCCTTTAAATCCAATTGCAAATAATTGGGTATTAGATAAAGATGAAGTTGCAAGAGTTAAAGATTATGTTTTAAGTTACAACAGTACGATTAAATCTTTGGCAGATAGTAAAAGTTTAGCTGTTGCTGACACTTACAGTTATTTAAATCAGGTAAAAACTGGAATTGTTATTCAAGGAGTTGGGTTAAATTCTTCGTTTATTACTGGTGGAGCTTTCTCTTTAGATGGTGTGCATTTAACGCCAAGAGGAAATGCCGTTATTGCAAATGTATTTATTGATGCGATTAACGCGAAATACGGTTCTAATATTCCTGTAGTTGATATTACGCAATATAGAGGGGTTAAATTTCCTAATTAGTAAGGATGAAATAACAAAAAAGGTTCTGATAATTTCGGAACCTTTTTTGTTTAAATGTTTTGATTAATTAAGTTGATTACTGCTTCGGTTTGATTAGGTTCAAACCAGCTGATTTCTTCATCTCTCCTAAACCAGGTTAACTGTCTTTTAGCAAAACGACGGGTATTTTGTTTGATAGAGGCGATTGCTTCCTCGAGTGATATTTTTTTATCCAAATAATCGAATACTTCGCTATAACCAACCGTATTTAGTGCATTCAGGTTTCTAAATTCAATTAAGGATTCTACCTCTTTTAAAAGTCCGGCGTCAATCATTTTATCTACTCTTTCGTTAATGCGATTGTATAAAATGGCTCTGTCTGTATTTAAACCAATTTTTATAATGTTAAATGGGCGAACTTTTTTAGTTGCTGATAACATTGAAGACAGTTTTTTTCCGGTAGATAAAAAGACTTCTAAACCTCTTATCATTCTCTGCGGATTATTTTGGTCTACTTTTTCGAAATATTCAGGGTCATATTCTTCGAGCTGTTTTTGAATTGATTCCAATCCTTCGGTTTCAAATTGATGGTTGAGTTTTGAACGGATTTCCATATCGATTTCGGGCATCTCATCTAAGCCGTTAATAACAGCGTTAATGTACAAACCTGAGCCGCCAACCATAATTGCAATGTTGTGATTCTTAAAGATTTCTTCAATTACTTCTAAAGCGCTTAATTCGAAATCGCCAGTACTGAATAACTCTTTTACAGTATGAGAATTTATAAAGTGATGTTTCGCAGCTTTTAATTCCTCTGCATCTGGTTTAGCAGTGCCAATTTCCATTTCTTTAAAGAATTGTCGGGAATCGGCAGAAATGATTTCTGTTTTAAAATACTGCGCAACTTGTATGGCTAAAGCCGTTTTTCCAATCGCTGTTGGCCCAACAATTACAACCAAAGTTTTAGATATTTCGCTTTTTGCCATTTTGTTTATATAAAAAAACTGCCGGATGATTTGTCCGACAGTTGAATATTAATTGATAATATGTTTTAACTAATAATCGTCTTTTTGGTTATCATCTTCGTAACCATCGTTGTCCGAAAATTCGTCTCCGAACTCATCATCCTCGCTTTCATCTTCTTCATCACGTTCTTCTTCATTAATGCCCATTTCGCCCATTGCTTCTAGTTCATCTGTATCTTCAGGTACAAAATTCATTTCGTTTAAGAAATCAAATTCACTTGCAGAAGCAACAGTACTTCCGGCGTCAACTACCTGGCCACTTTTTTGTTCCATAATTTTTGGTGCTTCACCTGTGCTTTTAGCTAAAAATGGATATTCAATATGCGGATCGGCATCTAAAATAATTTTAACCAGTTCTACATGGAAATCATAAGGGCGGTCAAAATTGTAAGTGTAATAAAATTTTTGGTGAGGATCTTCTATAAAACCACTGAGTTTTGACTTTTCCATCAAAACAACACGGTCTTTCTTGCGCTCGTTTGGCAAATAAGCAATTTCATCACCTTTTAACCAATTATCTGTACTCACATAGAATGATGATGGTTTTTCTGCATTGTAACCAGTTGATTTGTGTATCGCTTTGTGCAAATCTTCAAATGTCTGATTAGATTTGATATCGATTTCTCGCACAACATCATCAAAATCTTCGAAAGTAATTTTAAATTTATAAATAGCCATTATTGTTCTTTGGAGCCGTAAAAATAAAGTTAATTTGTTTCATCACAAAAAAACAAACGCAACAAAAAGGTTGTTTGTTTTATGATTCAGGCAATTAAATTATTTACTAACAGGATTTAAACCCATTTGTTTTGCTAAGTTTAGCATAAAATTGTAGGCTTCGTGGTAATCATTAGCGATTTCGCCCTCCAGAATGGCCTCTCTTATAGCACTTTTGATAATTCCAACCTCTTTACCTGCTTCTAAAGCAAAGGTTTTCATAATATCATTCCCAGTTACCGGAGGTTGCCAATTTCTTATCTGGTCGCGTTCTTCTACATCCTTAAGTTTTTGTTTTACCAACTCAAAGTTGTTCCTATACTTCGTTTTTTTATATTCATTTTTGGTAGTAACATCAGCATTGCAAAGCAGCATTAAGCTTTCAATTTCTTCTCCAGCATCAAAAAGCAATCTTCTAACTGCTGAATCGGTAACAGTATCCTGTGCTAAAACTATCGGGCGAAGGTGTAACTGAACTAATTTTTGCACAAACTTCATTTTCTCATTAAGCGGTAACTTCAGTTGTGTGAAAATTTTTGGAACCATCCGAGCGCCCTTATCTTCATGTCCGTGGAAAGTCCAGCCATGCCCTTCTTCAAATCTTTTGGTTGCAGGTTTAGCAATATCATGCAAAATTGCTGCCCAACGCAACCATAAATCATCAGTTGTTTCACATATATTATCCAAAACTTCCAATGTATGATAGAAATTATCTTTGTGCCCTTTACCTTTAATGATTTCTACACCATAAAGTTGCGCCATCTGTGGAAAAATCAAATGCAACAAGCCAGTATCAAACAGCAGTTTAAAACCTACAGATGGTTTTGCCGATAAAATAATTTTATTCATTTCATCAGTAATACGCTCTTTTGAAACAATACTTATCCTGCTTTTTTGCGATTTTATAGCTTCAATTGCTTTATCATCAATACTAAAGTTAAGTTGCGATGCGAAGCGAATGGCCCTCATCATTCTTAAGGGGTCATCAGAAAATGTTATTTCAGGATCAAGTGGTGTTCGGATAATCTTTTGTTCAATGTCCTGAATACCTCCAAATGGATCGAGTAGTTCGCCAAAGTTTTGAGCATTTAAATTAATTGCCAACGCATTGATGGTAAAATCGCGACGAAGTTGATCATCTCTTAAAGTACCATCTTCAACAATTGGTTTTCTCGAATCAGAACGGTAAGATTCCTTTCTGGCGCCAACAAACTCAATTTCTAAATCGTTATACTTAATATTAGCTGTACCAAAACTTTTAAATATTGCCACTTTGGTATTTAATTTCCGACCAACAGCTTCAGCATAGTCAATACCGCTGCCAACAACCACAACATCAATATCTTTTGAAGAACGATTTAAAAATAAATCGCGAACAAAACCACCAATTACGTAAGCTTCGGTTTGATTTTTATCTGCAATTGTAGATAATGTTTTGAAAATGGGATTTTGTAAATGTTGTTGCATAATTATGAAGTAGTCATGCTAAATTTAATTTCAGTGATTTTAAAATACTGAGATAAATTTAGAGCGACGGCAGAATCAAATTTGTACAAAAGTAATAAAATTACTTACGAATAAATTCGAACTGTCCGCCTGCAGAGAGTTTCATGATGGTTGATGGCTTTTTAATACTTCTATTTTCTTGCTCGAAATCTACTACGTAATCAACAGAATCAAGTATTTGACTATCGATATCATCAAAATATTTTGGTGAAGGATTCCCACTTAAATTTGCTGATGTAGAAACTATTGGCTTTCTAAATCTTTGAATTAATGGCGTACAGAAATCATGCTTAGCAACTCTTATACCCACACTTCCATCTGCATTAATTACATTTTGAGCTAAATTTTTAGCGCCAGAAAAAACTATTGTTAAAGGATTTTCAGCATACTCAATCAAATCGTAAGCAACATCGGCAACTTCAGTTACATAACTCTGAAGCTTATTTTCCGTATCCAATAAAATGATAAGACTTTTTTCTGCAGGTCTGTTTTTAATCGCCAAAAGCTTTTCTACAGCATCAGGATTTGTAGCATCACAACCAAGTCCCCAAATTGTATCAGTTGGATACAAAATTACTCCACCGGCTTTTAAAACTTCTAAAGCTTTATTGATTTCATCTTTAAGCATGTACAAAGATAATATGTTAAATTTCTCAATTGAATATTATTTAACATTTTAGTCAAAACAAAGGGATTTTCAGAACGTTTTAGATTAACAATCTAATGTAAAAATTAAGCGATTATGTAATCCATTTAAGTTAAATAATCGTATTTTTAAATAGGTTATAAATAAGGAAACACACAAATAATACATATATGAGAAATTCCCTAAAATTACTGATGCTTTTCGCGATTGTGATAGCATTTAGCAGTTGCTCGTCGCTTCGTACAGCTTCTGATTTCGATAAAACCGCTAACTTCGGTATTTACAAGACTTATAATTTTTACGATAAAGGTTTAACCAGATTACGAATGAATAATTTGGATAAACGTAGAATGATGGCTGCCGTTGAGGCTGATTTGAACGCAAAGGGTTTTACTAAAGCTGCAAAACCTGATTTGTTAGTTAATTTAGTTGTGGTGGCAAGAGAACGTACCGATGTTTACAACTACGGACCAGGTTTTTATGGACCAGGTTGGGGTTGGGGCTGGGGATGGGGCGGCTGGGGAGGCGGTGCCATGACCAACGTTAACCAATTTATGGAAGGTACGGTTATCATCGACTTCTTAGATCCAAAATCAAAAACTTTAGTATGGCATGGTCGCGGAAGCGGTTTTAACCTTGATAATTTGAAAAATAGAGAAGAGCGTTTGAACAAAGGAATAAGCGAAATTTTGGCTCAATATCCGCCAGCTGTTGCTTCGAAATAATTTATTTTAAAACATTTGTGTAGCAATCCATTAATTGCTGCGTTACAAGAGGGCTGCTGAATTTCTGAACAAATTCCAGCCCTTTTGCTTTCATTTCTTTTTGCAGATCAATAGATGAAATAATTTGGTTCATCCAATAAGATAAACCACTAACATCATAAGGCGAAATATATAAACTATCAGGTCCACCAGCTTCTTCTAAGCAAGAGCCTGTTGCTGCAATAACAGGAACTCCAGAATATAAGGCTTCGATAATTGGAATGCCAAAACCTTCATAAAACGATGGATAAACAAAAACCTTTGCAAGTTGATAAATGCCTGGTAAATCAGCAAATGGAATGTTTTTAAGGAACACAATTCTGTTGTTTAAACCAAGTTTATCAATTTCCGCTTTAACGGTTTCAAAATACGGGGTTGCTTTGCCAATTACGACCAATTTATAATCGCTATCTACATCTTTTAAAGCTTGAACAATTAGTTTTAAATTCTTTCTCTCCTCAATTGTACCAACATTTAAAATGTATTTCTCTGGAAGATTATAGGTCTTTTTAATTTTTGATAAGGATTCTTGAGGAAGTAAAGTTTTAAAAGTATCATCACAACTTTGATAAATCACTTCTATTTTATCAGGAGTAATGTTATAATACTCAATAATATCTTGCTTAGTTTTTTCGCTGATAGCGATGATTTTATTTGCTTTATTGCAGGCAGATTTACTCTTCCATTCGTAAAGTTTTCTATCAATAAATTTATAATAATTAGGGAAACGAAGGAAGATTAAATCGTGTATGGTAACAATTGATTTAATTTCAGCATTTGATATCCCGATAGGAATTTCATGGCTCAAACCATGAAAAATCTGGATTTTATCTTTCTTTAAATCTTTTAAAATATTAAAACTGCGCCATAAAAATTTAGCGCTCTGAGGAAGCTTCAGAAAGATATTTTTTACTTTAAAAAAAGATTGGATTTGTTTGGCTGTTTTAACTTTTGGGGTATAAACATAATAATCATTTTGAGGATACTGAATAGCAAGACTCTCAATCAGCGATCTACTATAATTTCCTAAACCCGTTAAGTTATTTGCAGCACGTTTGCCATCGAAACCAATTTTAAGCTCAAAGCTTAAAGCCGAAAGACCAAGGCTTGATTGCTCAAGTTTAGTACTTTCGGCTTTTCGTATTTTATTTTCGCTTTCAGCTTTCAACTTTTTGCCTTCAGCTTAAACTGCTACATTATTTTCTCTCAACGCATCGTTAAGCGAAGTTTTTTTATCTGTACTTTCTTTACGTTTACCAATAATTAAAGCACAAGGAACTTGATAATCTCCGGCAGGGAATTTTTTTGTGTAACTACCTGGAATAACTACCGAACGTGCAGGCACAATCCCTTTATATTCAACCGGCGTTGGTCCGGTTACGTCTATAATTTTTGTTGATGCTGTTAAAACAACATTTGCGCCAAGAACCGCTTCTTTTTCTACTTTTACACCTTCAACAACAATTACTCTCGAACCTAGAAAAGCATCATCTTCAATAATTACTGGTGCAGCTTGAACGGGTTCTAAAACACCACCAATACCAACACCACCGCTTAAATGAACACGTTTGCCAATTTGAGCACAAGAGCCAACCGTAGCCCAGGTATCAACCATTGTACCTTCATCTACATATGCGCCAATGTTTACGTAAGATGGCATCATGATTACTCCTTTAGCCAAGAATGAACCGTAACGAGCACTTGCCATAGGCACAACACGAACACCTGTAGCTTTATAGTCGGTTTTTAAATCCATTTTATCATGGTAAACAAACGGGCCGCTTTTAATTTCTTTCATCTCGCGGATTGGGAAATATAAAATAACAGCTTTCTTAACCCATTCGTTAATGCCCCAAGAGTTTAAAACTGGTTCAGCAACGCGGATTTCTCCTTTATCAAGACCCATTATTACGGCTTCAATAGCTTCGCAATAATTGCTATATTTTAAAAGGGTTCTATCTTCCCAAGCGGCTTCAATTAATTTCTTTAAATCTGAATACATGATGTTTTTAAATTTTACGCAAAATAACTTAAAATAATTGGTTTTTTAGTTTTTTAGATGTTTGGTTTTTTGCGTTTGGGTTGATTAACTTTGGTTTTTTAGATTTTAGGCTTAGGTTATAATCCAATCAACTAAAAACCCAAGCAACTAACAAGCTACACATGGCAGAAGCAGAAAAACTTAGAATTGATAAATATTTGTGGGCCATCAGGCTTTTTAAAACCAGGAGTTTAGCAACAGATGCCTGTAAGGCAGGAAGAGTAAAACTAAACGGACAAAATATCAAAGCATCAGCTGTAGTCAAAATTGGTGACGTGTATCAGGTATCTAAGGGAATTGAGAAAAAAATTATCGAAGTGGTTGAATTCTCTTACAATCGAACAGATTCTCCAACAGCCTTAACCAAGTATAAAGATTTAACACCTGTTGAGGAAACACATGCGTTTAAGTCTGCATTTCATGCACCAAATTTAAAGAGAGACAGAGGAACAGGACGACCAACTAAAAAGGACAGACGGGAAACGGACGACCTAATTAGTGGAATGTTTGAGGAGGAGGATTAGTTAGTCGTTAGTTTCAAGTCGTAAGTCTTTAGTCTGCGTTTGACTAATTACTACCGACTGAAGACTAAAATATCGCATTCTATAACTCATCATTGCAGTTTTGCCTAATCTTTCGATAAGTTTATAATTTGCCACGGCACCAACAGCAGCCCCAATAAAAGGAAGCATTTGAGCAAGTTTCGCTAAATCTATATAATCGCGGTATTGTTGCTGAAAAGTTAACCAATCAAATTCATCAATATTGGTTGGTAATTTATGCGCTAAATTATCCCAATTCTGCATTTTGTTGAAAATGTTTTGACTTTCCTCTTTGCTGGAGAACGCTAATTGAAAAATGTGGAGGATAAATAATCGTTCCCTATAATCTTTAACATCATAGCCGTAAATGGCTGCAATATCAAAAAGCATCTTCATTTTTATACCCAAAAGAATAGGGAAGTCGGCGAGGCTCATTAAAAAACCACCAGCTCCAGTAATTCCGCCCTCAGCTGCAGCCGTTTTCTTGTAGTTTTCTATCTTCTGTTTTATTAAAGCTTCGCGATGCATTAATGTTAAATCTAAAACAGGTTTAGAAGTTGTAAATGCAGAGCCAAAAAGCACGGCTTTAACCATCTGCTTTATGGCAACAGTTATGGCATTATGTACTTTATCTGGAATGTAGCTGTTGATTTTCTTCTGAACTTTATCTGTTACTTTATTAAAAAGCGATGGTTTTTGCAAAGTTTTAAACTTCCAAAATTCCAGTTCGTTAGAGATTTTCTGCTCGTAAGTCATACACAAATCTTCTACAATAATTATACCCTAAAATTTGAATAATAATTTGGATTTTAAAAACAATAACTATATATTTAGTTAATCTATTTTTAAACCTAACCTTTTCAATATGAAATCATTAAAATTATTTATTCTGCTGTGTTATATAGTAAAATTAGCAGGTGCTCAATCCGTTAAATTTTCAGAGGCACAGCCGGAAGCCGGTGCTACGGTTAAATTTACGTATGACCCGAAAGGTACAACATTGCAAAATTTGAGTGATGTTAAGTGTGTTGTATACAGTTTTTTTTCAAGTACTACTCCTAAAAGTGCAAAAATTGATTTAGTGAAAGAAGGCGAGGTTTACAAAGGAGAATTTAAAACGACAGATAGTACAACTCTTGCGGCATTAGCATTTTCCGTTGATGAACAAAAAGACGAATCACCAAATGGCTATATGTTGGCACTTAGTAAGGATGGAAAAATTCCTGCCGAATCTTATATTAATCAGGCTTTTTTATACGGTATGGCCGGTAAATACTATTTGGGTCTAACCTTAGATTATGAAAAAAGCCCTGCACTGTATAAACAAGCTTTCGCAATTAAACCTGAGTTAGAAAAGAAACATCTGGTATCATATTTATCTAATGCTTACAGAGCTAATAAAGAAACTGGTACACAATTAGTTGAAGAAAATATTAAAAAGCTTTCAAATATTAAAGAACCGACTGAAGATGAGTTGTTGAAAAATTTGAATTTATATACCATCGTAAAGAAAAAAGCACAAGCCGATTCTGTTAAAGCAATTATTTTAAAGAAATTTCCGACTGGAGATTATGCATTTGGTCAAGAGATGAATGCACTATATTCTGAAAAGGATGCCGTTGCGCTGGAGCAAAAAGCTAATCAGTTGGTTGCCAAGTTTAAATTAGATAAAAGCAAGAAGTCAGATATTGGCAAATTAAATTCTATCAATGGCTTAGTTGCAGAATCTTTCGCAAAGGCCAAGAATGATGCGAAATTTGAACTATATGCCAACAAAGTTGAAGCTAAAACTTCTCGAGCAGGTTTATATAACCAATTTGCCTGGCCTTTAGCAGAGAAAAATGAAAATGTTGTATTCGCTACCAAAATCTCTAAACAATCTCTTGAACTAATTGAATCGGCTAAGAATGATGAAAGACCGGCTTTTTATCAAACTAAAGAAGATTATATTAATGCGCTAAACCAAAGTTGGGGTATGTATGCAGATACTTATGCATTGCTTCTTTATCACGACAAGAAATTTAAAGATGCTTTAGAAACACAAGAAAAGGCAATCTCATTTTATAAAGTAATTCCACCTGATGTAAGTACGCGTTACGTAACTTATTTAATTAAGAATGGACAAAATGAAAAGGCATTTGCTGAAGCAGAAAAATTGATTAAAGATGGAAAAGCTTCTGATTCATTAAAGAATGATTTCAAAATTCTTTACACAAATCTTAAAAAGGAGGGGACATATGAAGCATTTAAGGCTGGTTTAGAGAAAGAAGCGATGGCTAAAGCTAAAGCCGAGTGGACTAAAAAAATGATTAATATTCCTGCTCCAACATTTTCGTTGGCAAATTTAAAAGGAGAGAAGGTTAACCTTGCTGATTTGAAAGGTAAGATTGTGATACTAGATTATTGGGCAACCTGGTGCGGCCCATGTGTAGCGTCTTTTCCGGGGATGCAAAAAGCTATGGCTAAATATGCAAATAACCCTAATGTTGTGTTTTTATATGTAAATACATGGCAAAATGAAGAGAACAGAGAAAAAGTTGTGACCGACTTTATCTCCGAAAAGAAACTAAACTTTAACGTTTTATACGATACTAAAAATGTAAAAGATCCATCGAAATTTGATATTGTAAGTGCGTATAAAGTTGATGGAATTCCTACCAAATTTGTAATTGATGGAGCAGGAAATATCAGGTTTAAGGCCGTAGGATTTTCCGGTTCTGATGATGGGGTTGTAAAAGAAATCGATTCCATGCTTGGCTTGCTTACCACAAAAGAAGCAAGTAAGTAAATAATAAAAATGCCCGATTTTAATCGGGCATTTTTATTAATAATCTATTCGCATTGGCGATGTTTCCCAAAGTTTAAAAGCCTCCATCGCTTCATCTCTCATCATTTGTTTAATTGGCAAACTTCTATTGTTCATATCTTTTTCTAATTCCTCATAAATAAACTTATCGCTAAAACCAATGTTCTCGGCGTCAACTTTCGTATTCGCGTAATAAATGGTATCAATTCTGGCCCAATAAATAGCAGCCAAACACATTGGGCAAGGTTCGCAGCTGGTGTAAATTACGCAACCGCTTAAATCAAAAGTATTTAGTTTTGTGCAGGCCAACCTAATTGCCGAAACTTCTGCATGTGCGGTTGGGTCGTTTGTTGAGGTAACTTTATTGCCAGAACCTGCAACAATTTCACCATTTTTAACCACAACTGCACCAAATGGCCCCCCAATGTTTTCGCTAACATTCTTTACCGAAAGCGTGATGGCCAAATGCATAAATTCGGCATGTTTTTCCAGATTTTCCATATAAAATTTGAAGCAAAAAAAATGCCCCGAATATTCAGGGCATTTAAAATTTTAATATTTCTTTTGATTATTTTTTAGAATAATCCGCATTTAAGCCTTTAATAACCTCAGCAGTTACATCTAAACTCTCATCAGCAAATAAAATAGCACTGTTACCTTTAGAGTAAGTTAAAACCATTTTATAGCCTTTATCTTTAGCATAAACTTTTAAGTAAGCCGCAACTTTATCATAAAGTTTTTCGTTTTCTACAGCTTGCTCATTCTGCAAAGCACCACCAGCATTTTGTTGGTAAGTTTGCAATTCTTGTTGTTTACGAGCTAAACGTTCTTCAGTAGATTTACGTTGGTCGGCCGATAAAGTTTGAGCAGATTGTTGGTATTGATTAACCTCTCTTTGAAAAGCCTGACCTTTAGCTTGCATATCCGCCTGAGCATTCTTGCTTTTACCTTCAAATTTAACTTTAAGGTCTTTAAAATAATCGTATTTTGTTAACAAAGAGTCAGAGTTAACGAATACAATTTTCTCATCAGCAGATGCTGCAGTAGTTGTACTATCTGTTTTTTTAGTTTCAGTTGATTTAGCGTCTTTGTTTTGGCATGCAGAAAAAGCTGTAATTAATGCTGCCGTTGCAAATAAACCAAAGGTTTTCAAGGTTCTTCTTTCCATTATTGTTTAATAAATTTTAGCAAACTTATATAAATTAGTTTTTATATGCAATTTAAGAGTTATGCACTAATAGCTTAAAACGTTAAGCATTAAAAAATATTTGAAAAGCAATAGCAGTTTTTCAATCTAAAGTTTCTTCCCGCTAAGCGCTACAATCTTTTTGTTGAGGTTTTTGACAGTATTTTCGGAGTTTGATCAAACAAAAAGTATTTCCGCTAATATCGGGTTTAGGTGGCAAATGTAGCTTTTCAATCGGCGGTTGCAAGGTGCGGAAGAAACAAAAGAGCCAGAGTTTTTGAAGATTAAACCCGATTGAAATGGAAAGCCCCCGATTTTCTCGGGGCTTGTAATAAAAAGCGGGACGAACATTAATTGAAGCTACAGCTTTTGCTTTTCAAAATCTTATTTACGCCTTTAAAATGCATTTTTTTATCCCCTCAAAACTTATCCACATATTAGTTAAAGTGCCGAAATTTCCGTATTTTTGATGATTATAGTTTTAAACAAAATATGAGCGAAGAACAAGATTTAAAGTCAAATTATTCGGCAGATAATATACAGGTTTTAGAAGGTTTAGAAGCGGTGCGTAAGCGCCCTTCGATGTATATAGGTGATACTGGTGTAAAAGGTTTGCACCACTTGGTTTACGAGGTTGTAGATAACTCAATTGATGAGGCTTTGGCCGGTCATGCGGATACAATTGACGTTAGAATTTTAGAAGGAAACTCAATCAGGGTAGAAGATAACGGTCGTGGTATTCCAACCGGTATCAACAAAAAGGAAAATAAATCGGCATTAGAAATCGTTATGACGGTTTTACACGCTGGTGGTAAATTCGATAAGGACACTTACAAGGTTTCTGGTGGTTTACACGGTGTTGGGGTAAGTTGCGTTAACGCATTATCTACCGATTTAAAAGCCGAAGTACACCGTGAAGGTAAAATCTGGATGCAGGAATATAAAATTGGTGTTCCTCAATATGATGTGAAAGAAGTTGGTACAACGGATAAACGTGGTACAATTGTAACTTTCAGTCCGGATCCAACTATTTTTACGCAAACAACGGAGTATAAGTACGATACTTTAGCTGGACGCTTACGCGAATTGGCTTTCCTAAATAAAGGAATTACGTTAACCCTAACAGATGAGCGTGAAACATTAGAAGATGGCACTTTCTTCTCGGAAGTTTTCCACTCTGAAGGTGGTTTAAAGGAATTTGTTGCCTTTTTAGATGGTACAAGAGCATCTTTCTTGCCAGAACCAATTTATATCGAAGGTATTAAAAATGGCATACCAGTTGAGTTAGCTTTTCAGTATAACGATAGCTATTCGGAGAATGTACACTCTTATGTAAACAACATTAATACCCACGAAGGTGGAACACACATTGCAGGTTTCCGTAGAGGTTTAACCAGAACATTAAAAGCTTATGCCGATAAATCTGGTTTGCTAAAAAACCTTAAAATGGAAATTACCGGTGATGACTTTAGAGAAGGTTTAACGGCAGTAGTTTCTGTAAAAGTACAAGAACCGCAATTTGAAGGTCAAACCAAAACCAAATTGGGCAACAGTGAGGTAATGGGCGCAGTTGATGTTGCGGTAGGAGAGGCTTTGGGTTATTACTTGGAAGAAAATCCTAAAGAGGCTAAAATGATCATCAATAAGGTGATTTTAGCGGCTACAGCTCGTGCTGCGGCTCGTAAAGCCCGCGAAATGGTTCAACGCAAGAGTGTAATGGGTGGTTCTGGCTTGCCAGGAAAATTGGCCGATTGCTCAGACAGTGACCCGGAAAGATGTGAAATTTTCTTAGTAGAGGGTGACTCGGCAGGTGGAACTGCTAAGCAAGGTCGTGATAGAAACATTCAGGCTATTTTACCTTTAAAGGGTAAGATTTTGAATGTTGAAAAAGCAATGGAGCACAAGATTTACGAAAACGATGAGATTAAGAATATGTTTACGGCGATTGGCGTTAGCATTGGTACTCCAGAAGACGATAAGGCTTTGAACTTAACTAAGTTGCGTTACCACAAAATTGTAATCATGACGGATGCGGATATCGACGGTTCACACATTACAACTTTGATTTTAACGTTCTTTTACCGTTACATGCGTGCTTTAATTGAGGCTGGTTACGTTTATATTGCTTCACCACCGCTTTATCAGGTTAAAAAAGGTAAAGAGTTTGAATATTGCTGGAATGATGTACAACGCGATGCCGCTGTACAACGTTTAAAAGGTGCTGGTAAAGAAGATAGTGTACATATACAACGTTACAAAGGTTTAGGAGAAATGAACGCAGAACAATTGTGGGATACTACTTTAAACCCAGCTACACGTACTTTAATGCAAGCTACAATCGAAAGTGCTGCAGAATGCGATCATACTTTTTCTATGTTAATGGGCGATGAAGTTGCGCCACGTAGAGAGTTTATTGAACGTAATGCGAAATACGCAAAGATTGATGCTTAATTAGAGCTAAAAAGAAAAAGGACTAAAGCTGAAAGGCAAAAAATTAAAACCCTCTTCGAGTTTAACTTGAAGAGGGTTTTTGCTTTTAGAATCAATAATTGTTAAGTCAATTATTAACCTCTGCCTAACCTTTTCTCCATCCGGAGAGAAAGCAACGGCCTAACTAACCATCCCAAACTATGAGATGTAACTAAAAACTATTTCTATTACAAGATATAGTACGAGCCCATTGGAGCAAGTTCGGTTTGAGGTTTATCCTCGTATATTTTATTATCATCCAACATTTGCAATAAATCTCTTTCAATGGTTCTGCAAATCGTTGTTGTAGGGGTATCTGTAGGTTTGTTCTCAAAAGGGTCTTGCAAGTGCACAGCCATTTTTTCAACCAATAAGAAAAAAGCCGCAATTGCAACAACCAATGGAACTTCCATATATCCAAAATATTCTATCAAACCAAAAGGCAATAAAACGATAAATAAATGGATAGACATACTGATGTATTTACTATAGGTTACCGGGAAAACCGTGTTCTTAATCCTTTCAGAGCCGCCCATGTGGTTACACAATGCAGTAATGGTTTTATCAATTTCTATTTGTTGATATTTATTAATCCAGCCTTCCTGCAAGGCTCTTTTCAAATCCATACCATGCAATTCTAATAAAGTAACGGTAACATTTTTACGTTTCTTAATAAAATCCATTTCTTCTGGAGATAAATACTGCTCTAAGCCTTTACGTGGATTAAAGCCCCTTAAAGATTGGCTAAGCGCATAACACCAGGCAATTTGGCGTTTAATAAAGCGATCTTTGAATTGTTCAATATCTTCTTGCTGATAAGGATTTTCTACAAACGATAAAATCTGACGGGAAATCGATCTTGAATCGTTTACAATTGCACCCCAAAGTATTCTGGCTTCCCACCATCTATCGTAAGCCTGGTTAGATCTAAAGGCGAGTAATAATGAAATTACCGTACCCAAAAGTGCTGGTACTGCTACAGGAATAGAGATGCGTGTGATGTGGAAATTTTGGTATAGAACAACGATACCTACAGAGTAACTTATTACAAAAAGTAACTCTGTTTTTATTTTTCCAAATATATAGGTGAGCGGAATATTATTACGTAACAGCATGATAACTGATTTAAATTCGTGTATAATTAGGCAGTTGCCTCTATTAATTCTTTTTCAGGTATTTTCGAATCGATTAAGTTTTCTTGAACCTGATTGTTGTTAATGTCTAATTCAAGTACGGCACATCCAGAACGTTCTGTTAAAAATTTCGGGTTAATGCTGTATTTGTTTATCGGACGGAAATCATATGCTTTCGGATAGGCGATAAAATCAACATCGAATGCTTCGATAAAGTTTTTAAATGCTGCAACTGTGCTTCCATAAAAGTATTCTACGCCAGTTGTTGCAACTTGGTTTGGAAACCTTTCGCGGTATTGATTTATGGTTTGATAAAATTCATCACTAACGTTTTCATAATCGCGGCTGCGGCGACTCAACATTAACATATCCGTTATAGAATCTGAAAGTTTAAACGCATGTAAGAAAATTATATTTAATTTCTCATTCGGTTGATTTTGAATAAGCGCATCGATAATTTTAGTGCTTTCTAAATTGAAATCTGTTGGTACTAATACTGTTTTCATGGCTTTTCTTTTTTAATTGATAATATTTTATACTACAATTTTAAGCCAATGAGATTACAGCCGAATAAGAGTAAGATTAAAATTAGATTAGAATTTTAAATACTTGAATTTAACCTGGAAATACTTAATGGAAGGGTTTGCTATTGACAATCAATAGATTATTGACTAGAGTTAGTCGGAATCATAACCTTTATTTCGGTGCCAGCACCAACCTGAGATTTGATGCCAATGCTGCCACGATGCAATCTAATAATATTTAATGATAGTGGCAAACCAATTCCATAACCTTTAAATTCGTCAGTATTGGATGCTCTGTAAAACGGTT
This sequence comes from Pedobacter aquatilis, assembly GCF_032678425.1. GTDB lineage: Bacteria > Bacteroidota > Bacteroidia > Sphingobacteriales > Sphingobacteriaceae > Pedobacter > Pedobacter aquatilis_B. The sequence continues at coordinate 505,159 of NZ_JAVTSG010000002.1, forward strand.
CGAAAATGTGTTGAATATCTGATTGAGGAATGCCAATACCTCTATCAGTTACTGCGACAGAAACAATATTTTGGTTACTTTCTATTAAAACGGTAACCACATTATTGTTTGAGTATTTGCAAGCATTACTTACAATATTTGAAATGGCAAGCTTAACCAAGTTCTTAATTGCCCGTATTACCAATTGATTTTCATCTTCTGGTAATCGGCTTAAATCTACTTCAATTTTGTTTTCAGGGTGAACCAAATTTACAGCTTCAATAACTTCCCAAACAATTTCATCAACCCGAACTTGTTCCCAAGGTTGGTTTTTTCCATTGAAACCAGATTGTGCCATGCCAAGCAAGCTGGTGATGATGTGTTCCAAACGGTCTGCTTCATCCTTAATTTTAGTTAATGCTTTATGCTGCTTTTCGGCATCTTGCTTGGTATTTATGGCTAACTCAAGCTCGCCACTTATAATGGTTAAAGGTGTGCGTAACTCATGCGAAGCATTACTTATAAAATTATTTTGCGTTTCAAAAGCGGTTTCCAACCGATTTAGCATGTTGTTAAAGGTTTCGGCAAGTTGAGTCATTTCATCCTTGCCTTTTTTAACATCTAAGCGCATATGCAAATTTTCGGCTTTCATGTGCTTAACACTCCTTATAATATTACGCAATGGCTGAAGCATGTAATCGGAAAATTTCCAGCCAACAATAAATGATAAGAATACGGAAAGGAAAAATCCAATTATTAATATTTTTTGAAGGTCTTTTAGCTCTCTAAAACCAACCGGATCATTTGCCGATACAATTACAATATATCCACCAGAAGGATTTTTGAAATATTTACCCGCATAAAAGTGATTTCCAGTTCTGTACCTGGCTGTAAAGCCAGAATTGATTCTCTTATAAAAGCTTTGGGATAATTCTTTATCCAGCGTTTGCTCCGTTTTTCCAGCTTCAACAATGTATTCCTTTTCTGATGGAAGACGTTCTAAATATTGGTTGCGCATTTTAGCGTAAACGATGTTGTTATCGTCTTTGTAGAGTTTAATTTGAGCGGCAATATTTACCCTCGCTTCTAAACGCTTGTAAAAATCTTCGAAAGCAAACTCATTTGAGAAATACCAAACAAAACCACTTAACAGCGAAATAATTACCGCAGATAAGATTACAAAGAGTAATGTGATTTTTTTGGCGATAGACATTATTGTTCCCTTAAAACATAACCTAAACCAACAGCAGTGCGAATTAATTTTGGTTCGTAGTTTTTATCAATCTTTTTTCGGAGATAGTTAACGTAAACATCAACCACGTTAGTGCCAAGGTTAAAATCTATATCCCATACGCTTTCCAAAATATCAATTCTAGATAAAATTTTAGATTTATTTTTAGCCATAAATTCCAGTAGTCTATATTCTGTAGCTGTAAGTGTAATGTCTTGGTTATTACGTTGAACGGTTTTAGCGCTCAAGTTAATTTTTAAATCAGCAACCTGAATTATCTGATCATTTGTAGCTGCGCCACTATATCTCCTTAATAATGTTCTGATGCGGGCGAAAAGTTCAGCAAACTTAAATGGTTTAATCAGGTAATCATCTGCACCATTATCTAAGCCATTTACAACATTTTCGGTGGTACCCAAAGCCGTAAGCATAATTACAGGTGTATTCGGTTTTTGTTCTTTGATGATTTTGCATAATTCCAAACCATTAATTCCTGGCAACATGATGTCTAAAATAATCAAGCTGAAATCATTATTTAATGCCATTTGCTTTCCGATTAAGCCATCTGGAGCTATACTAACTTCAAAACCTTCTTCAGTTAAGCCTCTAGAAATTACTGAAACCACATTTGGCTCATCTTCAACAATTAACAAATTCATCTTTTCAGCAATTAATTTAAAGTGTAGGGATTACCAAATCTGTATAATTTGGTTTTAGTCATGTAAAATAGACATTATTGTTTATCAACAAAAAAATATTACAAAAAAAAGCCTTCCGTTTTAGCGAAAGGCTTCATAAGAAAATAGAGTGTTTTAGTTTCCTTTTTCTGATTTCTCCTTTAAGGATGCTAAACCGCTTTCAAAATCTTTTCCAATCATTTTGTCCATGCCACCCATCACAACACACATCCATTTACTAATGAAATTGTTCTCGCCACTCATGGTCCAGGTTACTTTGTTGCCGCCTGCTTCTGGTACAATATCAAATTTTGTGTCTGCATGGCTTTCAAAAGGTTCTTTAAAAAACAAATCGATATCAACTTGCTTGTTTGGTTCAACCTTTAAAATTTTCATTTCTCCGGCACCAGTTTCTTTTCCAACCCAGGCATAAACATGACCAGGTTCGCATGGAGCACCGGTGAAGGTTGTTTTAGCTGTAGGTTCCATTTTAGCCCATGGATTCCATTTGTAGAATTCGTTAAAATCAGCGATGTTTTTGTAGACTACGCTATCAGTTGCATTAATGGTTGTGCTTCTGCTTACCGAATAAGTTTTAGGCAGGAAGAAACTTCCAACCACCAAAATTATTGCCAATACAACAATAATTCCTAATAAGACTCTTAAAAATTTCATATCTAATTTGTTTGTTTACCTAAATTTAAAACAAACAATCAAATGACACAAATTTTTAAACGATATTAATTTTTGGCTTTGGCGAGTTTAGTTTAAAGTGCATTAAATCGGCGATTGATTGCGCTTTTTGCTTAATGGTTTCAGCGTTTTCACCCTCAAAAAGTTCATCAACTGTAGTGTAAAAAAGCGATTTCCATCTATCAAATTCTTCTTGAAGTAAATCGACTTTTTGTTGCAATGCAAAATGTGTTAGCATAGGGTTGCCTTTATAAGTTGCCTTCCCGAAAAGAATGCTCTCCCAAAAATCGTACATTTTAGGTAAATGATGCGACCAATCTACTTGTGCAACATCTGTAAAAATAGTTCCGATTTTATTATCCTTTTGAACCTTTTCGTAAAAGGTATTTACCAGAAGTATAATGTCTTCCCGGTTTTTAATATCGCTTTTGCTCATGTTGCTAAATATCTTTGTAATCCTGATGCAAATATGGAGCAAAGTCGGTGATTAAAATATGATTTTAATCAGCTTACAGATTATTTTTTTAGAAGGAGTAATAAATTTTCATAGTCGATAACCGCCTGATGTTTCATTAAAATATCGCCACCAATTATACAACCAATGGGCGGGTGACCAAATTGCTCGTAAGTTTCGCTAACCGATTGCAAATCAAACGCGACAGTTTCGTAGGCTGGAATTTTTAATTTGCCAATTTTTAATTCCGGAATGGTTGCCTGGATTGTTGTTGTAGTTGTAAATAATGTTGCTGCGTTTATCTCGTCAGATACCTTTAAGGTTTCTGATAGGTGTTTTTCTATCAAAGACTTATCGAAAACGGTTCTGGATGCCCCAGTATCTAATACAGCAAAATGCTTTTCTTTAAAAACAACAACTTCCACCAATAGGTGGAAGCCGTCATCTTGTAAGTTTATAAGTTTTAGTGGAATTGAAATTAATTTCATAAGCGTTTAAAAATTGAGACTAAACAGTAGACGTTAAACTTTCGTCTGTGTTGCTTCAATTTCGAATATTAAACTAATTTCATATCCGCCAGTACGGTATTCATATTTCTAACTGCATCTGCGCTTTTGTTAAATGCAGTTTGTTCTTCGTCAGTTAATTTGAAATCAATAATTTTTTCCCAACCATTGCGACCGATAATTACAGGTACACCTAGGCAAATATCATTTTGTCCATATTCTCCCTCAAGTGAAACGCAGCAAGTAAATAATTTCTTTTCATCGCGTAAAATGGCTTCAACCAAGGCAGCTCCGGCAGCTCCAGGTGCGTACCATGCCGATGTTCCAATTAAACCAGTTAAAGTTGCACCACCAACCATAGTATCAGCCGCAACTTTATCAAGCGTAGCTTTATCTAATAAATTGCTAACTGGTAAACTTTGGTAAGTTGCCAAACGGGTTAAAGGTATCATGGTTGTATCGCCATGACCGCCAATTACAAAACCTTGTAAATCGTTCGGGTTGCAATCTAATGCTTGTGATAAATAGAATTTGAAACGAGAACTATCTAAAGTACCGCCCATTCCAATAATGCGGTTTTTAGGTAATCCTAAAGATTTCAATGCCAAATAGGTCATTGTATCCATTGGATTACTAATCACAATAATAATCGCTTCTGGAGAGAATTTTAATATATTTTCGGCAACACCTTTTACAATGCCGGCGTTAATTCCAATTAATTCTTCGCGGGTCATTCCGGGTTTACGTGGTAAGCCAGAAGTGATTACAACAACATCCGAACCAGCAGTTTTACTGTAATCATTTGTTACACCCGAAATTTTTGTATCGAAACCTAAAAGGGTAGCAGTTTGCATCATGTCGATAGCTTTCCCTTCGGCGAAACCTTCTTTAATATCTAGTAATACAAGCTCGTTAGCCAGTTCTTTACGTGCAATGTTATCTGCACAAGTTGCGCCTACAGCGCCTGCTCCTACAACCGTTACTTTCATATATCTATATTTTTTATGGTTTGCTGTTAATTATCAATCGAAGGTATAAATAAATATAAGGTTAAAAAATCCTTTTCAAAACTTTATAATTTGATGAGGGTTTACTTAAAAGATAAAAGATAAAAGATAAAAGATAAAAGATATTCATTCTATGGAAAATAAACCGATTTCAAATTTAGATTATAAAACTTTCGAGGGTAAATGGTATTCATTATATTCCATCCCTACTTTAATGGATAAGCATTGGAAACAGACAACGGAAACTTACACTTTAAAAGAAGATGATCACTTTGATGTTTTAACAACTTACCATAAGGAAGGCAATCCTGAAGAAAAAACGATTACTTCGAAATTGTTTTTTTATGATGAGAAAGCCGATGGATATATGAAAGCGCAGTTTTTCTGGCCGTTTAAAGTCGGATATTGGATTATTGAATTGGCAGAAGATTACAGTTATGTAGTTGTTGGACATCCAGATGAAAAATACCTTTTTATAATGGCTCGTGAACCTAGAATGGAAGCTGAATTATTGGTTGATATTATAGAAAGATGCCGTGAGAAAGGATATGATGTAAGTGAACTGGTGAGTCAGGAGCATTTTTAGGATGTTTGTAAGTGCGCTCATCATTGCAAAACCGATTTTTCATCTGCCTTTCAATCTTCTTACAGAAGTTGACTTCGCAAGTTTGAGTGTTATTAATCTTAGCCAGACAGGCTTTTTTCTTTTGACAACAAAAGAAACAAAATTGCCGGCTGAAAATTTTTGTTTTAAGGTTAGTACTTTGGCTTTGATGGTGCTTTCCCAAAAATTTGTTAGGCCAGTTTAGAATAAAACGGAGATTTTGTGCTTAGGCTAAGCTAGGTTAAACCTGCCAAATGATATTTGATTTCCTAGTATTCCGTCATTTCAAGCGAAGTCGAGAAATCCTTAAATTTTGCTTTTAGTTGCAAAGACTTCTCCATTTCGCTGTGTTTCAGTCGAAATGAAGGCCTCGTTTTCACAACTCTAAAATTCTTCACTGTGTTCAGAATGACAGCTTCTATCGCAATTCTCTAAGTCAAAATACATTCCTGCAATTCTTATCTTTTGTTGATAATTTACTGACAACTTAAGGTGTCAAATTCCTTATTTTTGAAGAACCGTTATTATTCTGAACGGCTAATTCTTTAAAGCAGCATATGTACTTAATTTTTGATACTGAAACCACAGGTTTGCCGCGTAACTATAATGCACCAATTACCGATACCGATAATTGGCCGCGTTGTATTCAAATCGCCTGGCAATTGCACGATGAGATGGGGAGATTGGTTGAACATCAAGATTATCTGGTAAAACCAGAAGGATTTAACATTCCTTACGATGCCGAAAGAATTCATGGAATTTCTACCGATTTAGCCATTGAACAAGGTATTTCATTCGATGAAATGCTTGCTAAATTTAATGAGGTTTTAAACAAAGCTAAATTTATTGTTGGGCAAAATGTTGGCTTCGATGTTAACATTATGGGCTGCGAGTTTCACCGTTTTGGCGTTGCAAATCGTATGGCCGAAATGCCAGTTTTAGATACTTGTACAGAAATTACTGCACAACTTTTACAATTGCCAGGCGGTAGAGGTGGTAAATTTAAATTACCAACCTTAACCGAATTACACTCTTACTTATTTGGGGTTCCTTTTAGCGAAGCACACAATGCAACCGCCGATGTGGAAGCTACAACGCGTTGTTTTTTGGAATTGGTAAAACGCGAAGTTTTTAAAAAGGAAGAACTTTTAGTTGATGCTGAATATTTCCCTCGTTTTAGAGAAATAAACCCTACAACAATTGAAGGTGTTGGTTTAAAACACGTTAATTTAAAGTCGGCATCTGAAGAAATCCGCAAACGCATTCAAAAAGCTGAAGGTGGTGGAATTTCTAAACAAGAACTTGAAGGAAATAAACAAGAACTTGCTGCAGCAACTTTTGTGCATTTGCATAACCACACACAATTTTCGGTTCTTCAAAGTACCATTAGTATTCCTGCCTTGATAAAAGCTACTGCGGCACAAAAAATGCCAGCCGTTGCAATGACTGATCATGCGAATATGATGGGCGCTTTTCACTTTGTAAATGCAGTTTTAAACCATAACAAAGCTGCAGAAGCTAAAAATGCTGAAGCAATTGAAGCAGGCCAACGACCAACAGAAATGGTAATGACACCGATTGTTGGTGTAGAGTTTTTTGTTTGCGATAACCATTTAGATAGAACTGCAAAAGATAATGGTTACCAAATGGTACTATTGGCGAAGAATAAAAATGGCTACCATAATTTAGCTAAAATGTCCTCAATCGCTTATACCAAAGGCTTTTATTATGTTCCTCGTATTGATAGAAATGTAATTGAGCAGTATAAAGAAGATATCATTGTACTTTCAGGTAATTTATCTGGAGAGATTTCTAATAAGATTTTAAATCTGGGCGAAACCCAAGCAGAGGAAGCTTTGATTTGGTGGAAGCAAATGTTTGGCGATGATTTTTATGTTGAGGTAATGCGTCACAATCAGGAAGATGAAAATCGTGTAAACGAATCTTTAATTTCCTTGGCTAAGAAGCATACGGTTAAACTGGTTGCTACAAATAACACGTATTACATCAACAAAAAAGATGCTAATGCGCACGATATTTTACTTTGTGTAAAAGATGGCGAGAAGCAGGCAACGCCGATTGGTCGTGGCCGTGGTTACCGTTATGGTTTGCCCAATCAAGAATACTATTTTAAATCTGCTGATGAGATGAAATCGCTTTTTGCCGATTTGCCAGAGGCGATTTTAAACATACAGGAAATTGTAGATAAGATTGAAACCTACAAACTTGCACGTGAGGTTTTACTTCCAAAATTTGATATTCCTGAACAATTTCTAGTTGCTGAAGATGAAGAGGATGGCGGAAAACGTGGAGAAAATAAATTTTTAAGACATTTAACTTACGAAGGCGCAAAAATCCGCTACGGCGAATTAACACCTGAAGTTACCGAACGCTTAGACTTTGAATTGGCAACGATTGAGAAAACGGGTTATCCGGGTTATTTCTTAATTGTACAAGATTTTATTGCCGAAGCCAGAAGGAGGGATGTTTCTGTTGGTCCTGGTCGTGGTTCTGCGGCAGGCTCCGTAGTTGCGTATTGCCTTTGGATTACCAACATCGACCCGATAAAATATGATCTCCTTTTTGAGCGTTTCTTAAATCCGGATCGTGTGTCCATGCCCGATATTGATATCGATTTTGATGATGAGGGACGCGGACGTGTAATGGAATACGTAATTAATAAATACGGTTCTAGTCAGGTGGCGCAAATTATCACTTATGGTACAATGGCGGCGAAATCGTCCATTCGCGATACGGCGAGGGTTTTAGATTTACCATTATTTGAAGCGGATAAAATAGCGAAGCTGATTCCGAATATGAAGCTTGCAAAAATCTTCAATCTTGATGAGAAAACCTTAAAAGATTCGCTTCGACCAGATGAATATGAACGTGTTGTGGAACTGAAAAACATGGGCGGACTTAAGGATTTAAGTGCCGAAACCATTCAGCAAGCGCAAGTTTTAGAGGGCTCTTTAAGAAATACAGGTATCCACGCTTGTGGTGTAATTATTACCCCAAGTGATATTACCAATTTCGTTCCGGTTGCTACGGCGAAAGATTCAGATTTATATGTTACCCAGTTCGACAACTCCGTTGTAGAAAGTGCGGGTTTATTAAAAATGGACTTTTTGGGTTTGAAAACCCTAACCCTGATAAAAGATACTGTTAAACTCGTTAAGAAAAGACATGATATTGATCTAGATCCGGATACTTTTCCGATTGATGATGTAGCAACTTACGAGCTTTTCCAACGTGGCGAAACCATTGGTATTTTCCAATATGAGAGTCCGGGTATGCAGAAATACATGAAGGAATTAAAACCAACGGTTTTCGATGATTTAATTGCCATGAACGCATTATACCGCCCTGGACCGATGGAGTATATTCCAAGTTTCGTAAGAAGAAAAAATGGCGAGGAGGAAATAAAATACGATTTAGATGCGTGCGAAGAATACCTTAAAGAAACCTATGGAATTACCGTTTACCAAGAGCAGGTAATGCTTTTGTCGCAAAAATTGGCTGGTTTTACCAAAGGTGAGGCCGATGTTTTGCGTAAAGCAATGGGTAAAAAGCAAAAAGATGTATTGGATAAAATGAAGCCTAAATTTGTAAAGCAAGCTTCGGAAAAAGGACACGCAGCTGATACGTTAGAAAAAATCTGGAAAGATTGGGAAGCTTTTGCATCTTATGCATTCAATAAATCTCACTCAACTTGTTATGCTTGGATTGCTTATCAAACTGCGTTCTTGAAAGCACATTATCCGGCAGAATATATGGCTGCAGTACTTTCTAATAACATGAGCGATATTAAACAAGTGGCTTTCTTTATGGAAGAATGCCGCCAAATGGGCGTTGTTGTTTTAGGTCCAGATGTTAACGAATCTGATTTGAAATTCTCGGTAAACACCAACGGCGAAGTTCGCTTTGGTATGTCGGCAGTTAAAGGTGTTGGAGAAAAGGCGGTAGAAAGTATTATCGAAGAACGATTAGAAAAAGGGCCTTTCATTAGCATTTACGATTTTGCAAAACGTTCTAATACCCGTATCGTAAACAAAAAAGCTTACGAAAGTTTTGTTTACAGCGGTGCTTTTGATGCATTCGGCGGTCACAGAGCGCAGTATTTTTACATCGGTCCAAATGATAAAATGAATGGCATTGAGAAAATAATCAAATATGCCAACGATTTCCAGAATAATGAAAGTACCTCACAGGCATCGTTATTTGGTGGTTCAAAAGCCGATATGATTTTAGAGCCATCTTTGCCGGTTTCGCCTGAGTGGGCTTTAATGGATAGATTAAAATATGAGAAGGATGCGATTGGAATTTTCCTTTCAGGTCATCCGCTAGATAATTATAAACTAGAGTTAGATAGATTTTGCACACACGGTGTTAAGCAATTAAGTGTTATCAATAAAGTACGTATGGGTGATACGAATGAAGACGTGCTCGCCGTATTTGAAACTTTAAAAAACAGAGAGTTATGTGTGGGCGGATTGGTTGTTACCGCATCTCAACGTATTACAAAAACGGGTAAGCCATTCGGAACATTTGTTTTTGAAGATTATGATGATGCTTGTGAAATGGCGCTTTTTGGTGAAGATTTCCTCAAGTTTAAATCATTTTTAACCGAAGGCTATTTCTTACAAATTCGTGGTAGAGTTGGTGAACGTTTTGGAAAAGCAGGCGATTGGGAATTCAAAATCACGTCGATAAATTTAATGTCTGAGTTAAGAGATAAACTGGCAAAAACAATAACCATTCAAGTGCCAATAGAAAAGGTAAATGATGAATTAATGCGCCAAATTGAGGAAATTTTAGCAGACAATAAGGCAAACTCAGAACAGCAAAACTGTCAGCTAAATTTTGCGATTTACGATAGAGAAAAGGAGTTTATGCTAGATTTACCCTCTAAAAATTTAAAGATAAATCCGAACAATAAGTTCTTAGAACAATTAACCGGATTGAATGTTGTAAATTATAAGTTAAACTAAGATTAACAACGTCATTGCGAGGCAAGAAGCAATCCCTTGAGTAAATAGATTGCTTCGTGCCTCGCAATGACGGAAGCGTAAAACAAACCACAATATTGTCAAATTGGCATTACACTATTGGTGGCATTAGAATTGAATATATATATTTGAATATAAAAAATTAGATTATGGCATTAGAAATCACAGATGCAAACTTCGAGGAGCTTGTATTAAAATCAGATAAACCAGTATTAGTAGATTTTTGGGCAGAATGGTGTGGCCCTTGTCGCATGGTTGGTCCGGTAGTAGAAGAAATCGCTAAAGAATATGATGGCAAAGCTATCGTTGGTAAAGTTAACGTAGATAACAACCCTCAAATTTCTATGCAATTCGGTATCCGTAACATCCCGGCTTTATTATACTTTAAAGATGGTCAGGTTGTTGATAAACAAGTTGGTGCGGTACCAAAATCAGTATTAGCTGAAAAATTAAACAAGCAAATTGCTTAATTGAGTAAAGCACAACGCTTTATTAAAATATATGACCCGAATTCGTTACAGAGTTCGGGTTTTTTATTACAGATATTTTTTGTTCTTTTATCTTGACAAAATCATAACTAATGAAACTATCCAACATCAAAACATCAACATTTGTAATTTCATGCTGCCTATTAAATTTAGGCATTTCCGGAATTGCCTCGGCACAAAATCCTGTCGAAACAGAAAAACCAACGGCAGATTTTAAGCCAGCTTTTGAAGGGCAAACCAGAATAGCAGGCGTTAAAACCAGTACAGCATTAGATGTATCCATTATCAATGATAAACTTGAACGCCCTTGGGCAATTTCTGAACTTCCAAAGGGTGGTTTTTTAATTACTCAGAAAGGTGGGAATATGGTCATTCTTACTGCTGATGGGAAATTAAGCAAAACTATAGAAGGCTTACCAAAAGTAGACGATTCTGGTCAGGGTGGTTTATTAGATGTAACCTTAGATCCAGATTTTGCTAAAAACAGAATGATTTATTGGGCATATTCCGAACCGCAAACTAAAGGCGTTCTTTTGGCAATTGCAAAAGGAAAATTATCTGCAAATGAAACAGCTATCGAAAATCAAACCATAATTTATCGTGTAACCCCTGCTTACGGAGGCAAACTTCAGTATGGTTCGAGGATTGTTTTTGATAAAAACGGTAACTTATTTGTGAGCACGGGCGAGCGTTCTGGTGGCGATATCAGAATCCAGGCTCAGTATTTAAATTCTTCTTTAGGTAAAATTTTACATTTAACTAAGGATGGAAAGGCTGTTCCAAACGGTCCGTTTGCTGGCAAAGCCGATGCAAGACCAGAAATTTACGCTTATGGTTTACGCAATCCGGATGGATTGGCGATTAATCCGCTGACCGGCGATTTATGGGAAGCAGAATTTGGACCAAGAGGAGGTGATGAAGTAAACCTGATTAAGCCGGGTAAAAATTACGGCTGGCCAATCATTACTTACGGTACAGAATACAGCGGTAAGAAAGTAGGCGACGGTATTCAACAGAAAGAAGGAATGGAGCAACCAGTTTATTATTGGAATCCAAGTATTTCGCCAGGTTGTATCGCATTCTATAACGGTAGTGCTATTCCTGAGTGGAAGGGGAATTTATTTGTAGGTGCTTTAAGCGGTTCTCACATTATCAGATTAGTGATTAAAGACAATAAAATTGTTGGCGAAGAACGCTTGCTGGAAGGAAAAGGCGAACGTTTTAGAGATATGGTTGAAGGTAAAGATGGCGCAATGTACAGCGTTACCGATAACGGAAAGCTATATAAAATAGCGAAGAAATAAAATCAGAAATCCCGAAATTTAAGTTTCGGGATTTTTTTTTCTAATTATTTCCATTGAGTAAACTTATCTTACTTTCAGCATCGAATGGTGTTGAACGAAGCAAATTTTCAAGCTTTTTCATTTGTTCTTTAGACTTTTGATCAGTATAAGTTTTAAAGCTGTTTGATAAATATCTTAAAGCCTCTTCCTTGCCTCTGTAAAACATTAAGTTAAATGCAACAACCTGATCATAATACGGGTTTTGATTATTTTTACCTTTTTTATATTTCAACGCTTGTTTGTATGCTTCAAAATAGATACGCTTAGCTTCATTCGGTTTGTTAAGAAAAGATTCTAAAATAATACCTTGTCTGATAAGATCCTTTAAATTTGTAGGATCGATGCTTCTTGCCTTGCGAAGTACAACTAAAGCCTCATTGTATTTTTTAAGTTTGATTAATGGGATAACTTTAGTTCGATATGCCAAAGCATAACTAGGTTCAATACTAGTTGCACTATCTAACATCTTCAACATTCTACTGTACGTTTGTGTTTCGTTGTCTTTTATATTAAACTGATATTTAATTGCCCTTTTTTGTAAATCAACTGCTTTGGTAGAATATTTTGTCTTTGATGATGTTTGCGCTGAAGTAATTGATAAGCTGCTTAAAAGGAGTAAAAATATGGCATAAAGTAGCTTTTTATATTTATAATGTTTAGACTGTTTCTTAAGAAATGGTTTCATTTTTTCTGAGCTTTTAATTTGGAAGTCTAAAGTAAAAAAGCATTTTAAGAATAAAGAATGAAAAGATATTTTTTAGCTTTACGATATGCAGGAAGTCAACTATGAAAACGAATCGGGCTATGGAAACCTTGAATTATTGGCAAAACAAGTTGTAGAAGGATTTATAACCGGATTGCATAAAAGTCCTTTTCATGGGTTTTCTGTAGAATTTGCAGAGCACAGGCAATATAATACCGGCGATAACGTAAAAAATATCGACTGGAAATTATTTGCAAAAACAGATAAGCTTTATAGTAAAAGGTTTGAAGAAGAAACCAATCTTCGATGTCAATTTGTAATTGATGTTTCTTCATCAATGTATTTTCCTGCTCCAAAAAGTAATAAATTAAGTTTCTCCATACAGGCAAGTGCCTCATTAATGTATTTGTTGAAAAAGCAAAGAGACGCTTTCGGTTTAAGTCTTTTTGCCGATGAAATTGTGCTGAATACGCCTGCAAAATCTACAACTGTTCATCAAAAGTATTTATTTACAAAGCTTGATGAATTGCTACAGAATCCAAAGGTAAATGCACAGACTAATTTAAGCGAGGCTTTACATCAAGTTGCCGATTTGATACACAAACGTTCATTAGTGGTAATTTTTAGCGATTTATTCAACACCCAAACCAGTCCCGAAAAAACGGAGGAATTTTTCGACGCTTTACAGCATTTAAAATTCAACAAGCACGAAATTGTAGTTTTTAATGTTGTTGATAAATCGAAAGAAGTTGATTTTGAATTCGAAAATCGGCCGTATCAGTTTATAGATATGGAAACTGGAGAAACAATAAAAGTTCACGCGAACCAGGTTAAGGATAATTATACAAATGCGGTGGCAAGTTATCGTCAGCAAATTAATTTAAAGTGTGCGCAGTATAAAATTGATTTGATTGATGCGGATATTAACGAAGGATTTTACCCGATTCTACAAGCGTATTTAATCAAAAGGCAGAAATTAGGTTAGAATTTACAAAAGGCTGAAATTTTTCAACAAACAATCTGATGGTTTTTGAAGTATAACTAAAACAACAATTTCAAAACCATAATCTTATGTTAGAAAAAGGAACCAAAGCACCCGATTTCGAATTAAATGCTACACCCGATCAAAAAATAAAACTCAAAGATTTTAAGGGGAAAAATGTAATTCTGGCTTTTTACCCGGCAGATTGGAGTCCGGTTTGCAGTGACCAAATGGCGCTTTACAATGAAATGCTGAAATATTTTACAAAACAGGATGCTCAGATTTTTGGTATCTCCGTTGACAGCGTTTGGTGTCATTTAGCTTTTGAGCAAGACCGCAAACTACATTTTCCATTACTAGCTGACTTCGAACCAAAAGGAAAAGTATCTAAGGCTTATGGCGTTTACGATGAGGAAGTGGGCGAAAGCAAAAGAGCTTTATTTGTAATTGATAAAAAAGGCAAAATTGCCTGGAGTTATTTGTCGCCAACTGCGGTTAATCCCGGCGCTGATGGTATTTTAGATGCTTTAGAAGAACTTAACAAAAAATAATATGAGCACATTAAAACCTGCGGTTTCAGAAAAAGATCATTTTGAAGGCGGAAAATCTGCGTCGATAGAAATTGTTGAATTTGGCGACTATCAATGTCCGCATTGTGGCCATGCTTTTCCAATTATTAAAAAGATTCAGAAAATTTTTGGGGAGCAGATAAAATTTATTTTCAGACATTTTCCACTTCAGGAAGCACATGAATATGCTTTTCCGGCGGCTGTTGCTGCAGAAGCGGCTGCATTGCAAGGCAAATTTTGGGAAATGCATGATGGTCTTTACCAAAATCAAAATCAACTCGGAGAAAATCTTTTTAATGAAATTGCTGAAAAGATAGGCTTAGATATCGACCAGTTTAAAAAAGATTACAGCTCTGGCGATTTAACTGAAAAGGTCGAATCAGATTTTGAAAGTGGCATAAGGAGCGGTGTAAATGGTACGCCATCATTTTATGTAAATGGAAGTAAATTTGATGGTGGCGCCGAAGATTTATTAGCAATGCTGAAAGAAAGTGCGGAATAAAAAAACCTGATGTATTTTGCAATACATCAGGTATCAGATAAGGGTAACCGGAAAACTAAAAAACTAATTATGTTTTTAGAATTTAACAAAATAGAAATCGCTTCATGTTTTGTTATTTCAAAGGTGCATTTCAATTATGAAGTTTTAGTGAAGAAATATTTAGGATTAAAGATTAAGGAACAAAGAGTAAGGATATATTGCTCAACACTTTACTACAATTAAGCATTTTTTGTTCTTTTATCCTTGTTCTTTCATCCTTTTTCTTATCTACAAATTCCCTCTCAATTCTTGCTCTCTCTCTAATGATTCGAAAAGTGCTTTAAAATTGCCTGCGCCAAAACTTTGTGCGCCTTTGCGTTGTATAATTTCAAAAAATAAAGTTGGTCTGTCTTCAACTGGTTTGGTAAAAATCTGCAATAAATAACCTTCTTCATCGCAATCAACTAAAATGCCTAAATCTTCAAGAATTTTAATTTCCTCATCAATTTTGCCAACTCTTTCTGGCATCATATCGTAATAAGCTTCTGGTGGCGCACTTAAAAACTCAACGCCTCTGGATTTTAATTCTTTAACTGTAGTCACAATATCTTTCGTTGCAACAGCAATATGTTGTACGCCTTCACCTTCATAATATTCAAGGTATTCTTCAATTTGCGATTTCTTTTTACCCTCGGCAGGCTCATTAATGGGGAATTTTGAGAAACCGTTGCCATTACTCATCACCTTACTCATCAATGCAGAATATTCGGTGTTGATTTGTTTATCATCAAAAGAAAGAATATTTACGAAACCCATAACATCTTCATACCATTGTACAGCCTCGTTCATTCTATTCCATCCCACATTTCCAACGCAATGGTCAATGTACAATAATCCCGCATCAGCAGGTTTATAATCACTTTCCCAGGCACGATAACCAGGCATAAAAATACCGTTATAATTTTTTCTTTCGATAAACATATGAACTGTTTCACCATAAGTATAAATACCACTCATTTTCACTTCACCATTTTCATCTGTTAGTGTTTGCGGCTCTAAATAAGGTTTTGCACCACGTTTTGTCGTTTCCTCAAAAGCACTATATGCATCATCCACCCAAAGTGCCAAAACTTTAACACCGTCACCATGTTTTTTTACATGTTCAGATATTTGATGATCTGATTTTAAAGCGGTTGTTAATATCAGTCTGATTTTGCCCTGCTGCAAAACATAAGATGCTCTATCACGTACACCAGTTTCTGGCCCGGAGTAAGCTAAACTTTGAAAACCAAAAGCGGTTTTGTAGTAGTGAGCCGCTTGCTTAGCATTACCCACATAAAATTCTATATAATCAGTTCCATTAATTGGCAGAAAATCTTGTGCCTTGGATATTTTTTCTGCGAATGTTAGTGTTTCCATTTTTGTTGTAAAGTTGAATTTGTTTGAATGTTGTTAAGTTGAAATGCTATGCTCCCCAATCATGCAAATCCTAAAATCTTGTTAATCCTACTAATCTTGCTCTTTCCAGCTTTTATAGTAGTTTTCATCTTCAATATCTAATGCTTCTTGCGTTAACATTAAAGGTTTAAAAGGGTCAATCATTACGGCCAGTTCATCTGTTTTTTCTTTTCCTATTGATTTCTCTACCGTTCCGGGATGTGGACCATGCGGAATTCCACCCGGATGTAACGTTATTTGTCCTTTAACTACACTTTTACGGCTCATAAAATCGCCGTCAACATAATAAAGGACTTCATCGCTATCAACATTGCTGTGGTTATAAGGCGCTGGAATAGAATCGGGATGGTAATCGTATTTTCGAGGAACGAATGAACAAACCACAAAATTATGCCCTTCAAAAGTTTGATGAACGGGAGGTGGTTGATGCAAGCGTCCGGTTATCGGCTCAAAATCGTGTATCGAAAATGCATAAGGATAATGGTAGCCATCCCAACCAACGTAATCAAAAGGATGTGTTCCGTAACTGTAAGGGTAAATTAATCCTTGCTTTTTTATTAAAACTTTAAAATCGCCATATTCATCGTGTGTTTGCAAATTTTCTGGCAATCGTAAATCTCGCTCACAATACGGCGCATGTTCCATTAGCTGTCCGTATTGGTTTAAATAACGCTTTGGTGCTCTCAGCGGACTAAAACTCTCCACTATAAACAAACGATTTTCTTCTTTATCAAACTCCATTTGATAAATTGTACCTCTCGGGATGATTAAATAATCACCATAAGCGAACTTAATTTCGCCGAAGCCGGTTTTTAACTTGCCCGAACCTTCGTGTACGAAAATCATTTCATCAGCCTGACTGTTTTTATAGAAATAATCCGTCATCGATTTTCTCGGTGCAGCCAAAACAATATGCAAGTCGCTGTTCACTAAAACGGCCTTTCGGCTCTTTAAAAAATCATCTTCAGGTTTAATTTTAAAGCCAATTAAGCTGGTGTGTTTTAAATGTTTTTCGCGGGCAATTTTTGGCTCAACATCGTAAGGTTCGCCTAAATGTTTTACAATTGTAGGCGGGTGGCAGTGGTAAACCAACGAGTAAAGGCTTGAAAAACCTTCGGTTGATACCAATTCTTCAGCATATAAATTTCCATCAGGTTTACGAAAAACCGTATGACGTTTTGCAGGAATTTGCCCTAATTTATGATAAATAGGCATATTGATTATGTTATGGTTAGAAAAAAATCTCAAGAAATAAACAATTAAAACGGGAATGCGTTTTAATCAAAAAGAATTGTAAAAGAAATTACAAAGAATATTGAGCCATGATTAATTTAGATAGCATTTTATAGCGACGAGCAGCGATGGCATCGTTTACTAAATTGATATGTAATGCTTTTAAAATCATGGTTTTGATTCAGCTAAATTACAGATTTTATTTTGAAGATAAAATTTTACAACTTCAATAAAAAATAATTTATAGTTTTATTATACGGCTAATTATTAGCTTTACCACGTATTTTAACCAAATCGTATATGAAATTCGTATCCTACAAAACCGAAGACCAAGAGCATCTTGGCATTTTCAATAACGGGCATATTTATAATCTTAATAGTTGCGATAAGCTGATTCCAGATAATATGAAGGATTTTTTGGAAGGTGGCGAAGTATTAATGGAAAGAGCTAAAAAAGTAGATGCTGAAATTAAAAACGGTACAATAAATGCCAAAGAAGAAATTTTCTACGAAATTTTAGCGCCAGTTCCGCACCCTACAAGTTGCAGAGATGGTTATGCATTTAGACAACACGTTGCGGCGGCTCGCAGAAACCGCAAGGTTGATATGATTCCGCAGTTTGATGAATACCCGATTTTTTATTTTACAAACCATAATGCCATTCAAGGAACCGGAGAAATTGAGTGTATGCCTGACCATTTCGATAAGCTTGATTTTGAATTGGAACTGGCTATCGTAATTGGCAAAAAAGGCAGAAACATTAAGGCTTCAGAAGCTGATGAATACATTGCGGGTTACATGGTGATGAACGATATGAGCGCCCGAACTTTGCAAATGGAAGAAATGCTGTTGAATTTGGGGCCAGCGAAAGGCAAAGATTTTTCTACCGTTATTGGCCCTTGGTTGGTTACGCCAGATGAATTAGAGCAATACAAAGTGGCTGCAAAAGATGGTCATGTAGGTAATGCTTACAACTTAAAAATGACCTGCCGAGTTAACGGAATTGAAGTTTCTAAAGGTAATGCTGCTGATATGGATTGGACTTTCGCCGAAATTATAGAGCGCTGCGCTTATGGTGTGGATATTCTTCCTGGCGATGTGATTGGCTCTGGAACTGTTGGTACAGGCTGTTTTCTTGAATTAAACGGTACAGGTTTGCTAAACGATCCAAATTATAAAACCCAATGGTTGCAGCCAGGCGACGTAGTTGAAATGGAAATTACCGGTTTAGGCGCTTTAACGAATACCATTACAAAAGCAAATACTGATTTTTCAATACTGGCTTTGAAGAAATAAAATAATTTGAAAAGCAGGCTTCGGTTTTCATCGGTTTTGAAAGCCCTGCCATTCGCTTTACTTCATTACATTTCGTGCTCGCTGCTGTCAGGTTTAGGCTACTTAGGTTAACCTTAATATTATAAACCCGACAACAGCGATAATACTTTTTCAATGTAAAAACTTTCAATTGTCCTGTCATGCTGAGGAACGAAGCATCTGTAACCTATGAAATGGATACCTCTTAGCTCAGCATTTCAGAAGTTGAAAAAGATTGTAGCAAATGGCGGGGCTAACTTTAAAAGTAGCATCTGTCATTGATTTTCAAAATAATAATTTAAAAAAAATAATCGTGCTAACCCTTAAAACTGAAGATTTATCTGCTGTACAGCTTCAAGATTATTTGCAATATGCAATTGCACCCCGACCAATTTGTTTTGCATCCACAATTGATATTGATGGCAATATTAATTTAAGCCCGTTTAGCTTTTTTAATATGTTTAGCACGAAACCGCCGATTTGTATTTTTTCGCCGGCCAGGAGAGTACGAGACAATACAACTAAACATACGCTCGAAAATGTTTTGCAAGTAAAAGAATGCGTTATCAATATTGTTAATTACGATATGGTGCAACAAATGAGTTTGGCGAGCACGGAATATGCGAAAGGCATTAACGAGTTTGAGAAAGCTGGTTTTACAATGCTCCAATCTGATTTAGTTAAACCTCCTAGAGTCGCAGAAGCGCCAGTTCAATTTGAATGTATTATTAATCAGGTAATTCCGTTGGGCGAAAACCATGGTGCAGGCAATTTAATTTTGGCAGAAATAAAACTAATTCATATTAGCGAAAATATTTTAGATGCCACGGGAAAAATTGACCAGGAGAAAATTGATTTGGTTGCCCGTTTAGGTGGCGATTGGTATTGTAGAGTTACAGCAGATAATTTATTTAAAGTAGCCAAACCATTAGCAAAATTAGGCATTGGTGTTGATGCTTTGCCACAATCGGTTCGTTTATCAAAAGTTTTAACCGGAAATGATTTGGGCATGTTGGGCAATGTAGAACATTTGCCAACTGATGATGAAATCGATTTGGTGAGTCAACTGGCAGAAGTTAAAGAAGTTTTAGATGCTACGATTGGTGACGCAAAGAATAGAGAAAGAGAATTACATGAATTGGCTCAAACTTTTTTAAATAAGGGCGATGTAGCGCTTGCGCTAAAAATTGTTTTACTGTAAAATAACCCATCATGAAAACCATAGTTGCTGTAGACCACTATATTGCCAATGCTGCCACATTTGCCATTCCAATATTGGAGCATTTGCGAGATTTGGTGCATAGAGCGGATAACCGTGTAGAAGAAAGGATGAAGTGGAGTATGCCATTTTTTGAATATAAGGGTACGGTTTGCCACATGGCAGCTTTTAAAAATCATTGTGTATTTGGTTTCTGGAAGGGCTCTTTGATGGCAGACGAGTTCGGTATTTTTAAAGAACGAAATGAAGCAATGGGTTTCTTAGGTAAAATTAAATCGTTTAATGATTTGCCTGAAGATGATGTTTTGATGGCTTATATTCAGCAAGCGGTGCAACTAAATGAAGATGGAATAAAATTGCCTGCAAAACCAAAAGCAGCTCAAATAGAGTTAGTAGTGCCGCAATATTTTATCGATGCGCTGCAAGAAGAGCCAAAAGCTTTAGCGGTGTTCCAAAACTTTAGTCATTCAAATAAAAAGGAATACGTAGCTTGGTTGGAAGAAGCAAAAACCGAAGCAACTAAACAGCGAAGATTAGAAACCGCATTGGAGTGGATTGCAGATGGCAAACCTAGAATGTGGAAATATATTAAGAAGTAGGGGACTATAAAATACTTACAACTTTCATAAACCGGGTACGGTAATGTCCATCCAAATCGGTAATGGTTACGCCTCGTGATTTACCGGATGATGAATGAATAAATTTAATGCCATCATCATCAATAGAATAAATAATACCTACATGGCCAATTCTTCTCACTCTCGAGTTACTTCCAGTAAATAAAAGGACATCGCCAACTTTAGCATTGCTAAGTGTTGTGGTTTTACCTGTTGTGCTAAATTCTCTGGATGAACGCGGTACTTTAAATCCAAAATTGCTAAAAACATAACTTACAAATCCGGAGCAATCAAAGCCAACTTTTGGATTGCTGGTTGCATACCGATAGGGGATACCTAACATGCTTTTTGCAAAATCAATAAGACTTGTAGAGTTTGTAGAGTTGGGGCTTTTTTGAGCTTCCTCAAGGTTTTTTGGGAGATTTTCGCTTAACTTTTTAACCAGTTCCTGGTATTGGACTGGCAATTGGGTTTGGGCTTTTACTGCAGTTGCAGACAAAATGAAAAACGAAATTACTACTAATATTTTCTTCATATGTTGGTCGCAAATATATAAAAAATATTTTAGGCCGATTAAAATGTTGAAAATGAGTGTAAAAACTACACTCAGAATCTGACTGATTTAGAGTGTAGTTATGAGTAAATTATATGCTTGGGAACATTGCCTGCGCTCTTTCGCCAATAAATGGAATTGGTTTTTTTTCTCCGTTAATTGCGCCAATTAAACCAATAATCCACAAGATTAAAAATCCAATTTGGATGGCTCTTAACACATAATAGATTGAAAAACCTCCTGTGGTAAATATTAAAAGACCAAAAAGGATACCCAAACCCCAACTGATAACGGTTGTAGCAATATGAAATAATAGTGTTTGCCTTAATTGATAACGGGCCAATTCGGTTTTGTTATCTTTATACATGGCAAAATAGGCAATTAACCAGCCAATAAACCAAAAATAGCTTACAATTGAAGCCGTTTTACCATTATCTGTTGATACTGGATTTGTTTGAAAGGGATTATTTGTTTCCATAATTTAAATTATTGATTATCAATACTCTAAATAACAAATAATTTTCAATATTTATGCAATTAAGGAGTAGTTACTGCAACGGGCAATATCTTTCCATTAAAAAATTTATGTCCGGTTTTTGCAAAATCAGCTACATACTTACCCATTTCAAATGCCATAACCGGGCTTTCATAACCTGGAAAAGCTGCTTCTAACATTTCTGTTTGTGCCGAACCTAAGGCAAGACAATTCACTTTTATTCCTTTTTCGGCAAGCTCAAAAGCTAAGCATTCGGTTAAAGTATGTAAGGCTGCTTTACTTGCAGAATAGGCTGATAAACCCGGAAATTTAACGCTGCCTTGAAAACCACCCATACTGCCAATATTTACAATATGTGTTCCAGCCTGCATTAAAGGAATTGTATTTTGTATCATCCTGAAATGAGCAATTACATTGCTTTGAAGCATTTCGCCTAAATCTTCTTCAGTAGTTTCTAGAAACGGTTTGTTTATTAAAGCACCTGCATTGTTTATTAAAATATCAATCGTGCCTAAACGCTCCTTCAAAAAAGGAATTAATGCCGCGTAATCATCGTTCACAATATCGAATTCAACAGGAAACAAAATACAATCGGGATTAATGCTTCTTGCAATTTCTAAAAGTTTACGCAGTTTATCAGCTGTACGGGCAATTGCTACAATTTTATTGTTGTTTTGTAAACTAAGTTCTAATGCGGTTTCAAAACCAATACCACTGCTTGCACCTGTAATTATAATGTTCATCTTATTTCTTTATCGTAAAATGCAAAGTTAACTATTCGCCAATAAGCTGCGAAACTGGATTTTTAATAACATGCAAACCATCGTGAATTAATTTAGTAAGTTCTGGTTCTTTACCAGCTTTAATTTCAAGGTAAATGATAATTTCTTTTTCGAGTTGATGATAAATCTTTTTATGAAAAACCAATTCCAGAATTTCTAAACTACAAAGCCAGTCTTGTCTGTGCTGCGTTTTTAATTCTTCAAAAATTGAACCTAGCTTTTCTAAGTCGGTATTTGATGCCCTGATTGCTCTAACTTGTTTGTACAGTTCGTGGAGTTTAACGGTTTTATCATCGTAATAAACTATGTGCGTTTTCTCCTGACTAATCAAAGTAATTTCTTCGTATGCATCTTTATCCGCTGCACCATTAAAAACCGAGACAATTTTTTCGCCAACCGCCATATCGTAATTGCCCCATTCTGGTTTAAACAAAATGTTACCTTTTTCCTCTGTCACCGTGCAATTATCGAAAGTTATTAATATGATTTTACTATCAGTAGTTAATATGTTTTTTACAGTTCCTGTTAGTTTAATGCCACTTTCAAAAACTAAAATAACTTGCTGGTTTAATCGTATTCCTGCTGATTCTAAGTCCGCTTCTGTATAATCTTCTAATGGTTTTAAACTGTTTTTGAGCTTACCAACTGGCGATGAAAAACCATCAGCATGATAATTTTTACCATGGTTTTCTAACTGCTTACCATTTACCGATAAAGCACTTGCGCCTGTCGTTTTTATGAAAGTTAACTCATCAGTTGCATCTACACCAACATCAGTAAAAACACCGCTAACCTGCAAGCCAGAACTGTAAACAGCCGTTGCAATATTTTTGCAAGCGATGGCTTTCATAATACTTTCCGTGCCACCTCGTCTAAATGCCATTGTATCGGCAAAGCTTTCTAACACATCAATCAGGTTTTGGAAAGTTGGCGTAACAAAAAGCTGTGGTTGTGTTTTTGTAATATCATATTGATAATTTATTGTATCGATATTGTACAACAACTTTTTCACATTACTTTGCATGCACGAAGCACTTTCGCCGATTGATGAAAGCAAACCCGCCCCATAAATTTTCGGGTTTTCTAAAGTTCCGATTAAGCCGTACTCAACCGTCCACCAATGTAAGCGTCCAAGCAAAGCCATTTCTGAAGGTTCGCCCATGTTTTCGTTAATAAAACGCAATTCTTTTTCTGCTTTGGCAATTTGCGCATCATCCGCATCCGAAGCTTCTTTTAAAATCGAAAGTTTTCTAATGGCTTCGTAAAGCTCAAAATCTTTTGCCGAAAACATGGCTTTTGCGCCAATTGAGCCAAAATAACTTAAGTAATTATTATAATCGGTGTCGGCGATAATTGGTGCATGTCCGGCACTTTCGTGTATAATATCTGGCGCAGGTGTATATTCGATGTGGTTAATCTGGCGAATATCGGCAGCGATAACCAACACCCGGTAAGCCTGATATTCCATAAATGCTGCTGGTGGAATAAAGCCATCAACTGTAACAGCACCCCAACCAATTTTGCCCAAATTATCGTTCATGGTTTGCAAATCGGGGATGTACTCTATACTTAAACCAGCTCTTTGCAAGCCTTTTATGTAGGGGTAATACGCAACATTTTTAAGGTAACTATAATTCTGGCGCATTACATAACGCCACACAGCTTGGTCGATAGGTGTATATTTTTCGTAATTCTGGGCAACAATAAACTGCTTTAAATGATTGGGCAATTTTGCTACCTGCGCATTATTAAAATCGTTAAAATGGCTCATAGGTATTAAGAAAATAAGTTGGTCGGTTGCTAAGTTATGATGTTGATTTTATGTTATCAAGTAAGTTTAAGGCTAAATTTAACACCTTGAAGTAATAATGCTTGTTTAGGAGTTTTTGTTTTAGGAAATGCATGCCCGTAGTTCTTGGGCATTGCAGCCGGGCTGTTCGCTAAATCTTTTTCGCAAAAAAGCTCAAAAGGATACCGCTACCATCCCGTTTAATGTGAACGTTTGTGCAGTAGCCAAATAAACTTACAAAGTATATTTACTCAGTGCTCGGGAGAATTCGAAAGGTTTACTAGACTTGAAAATAAAAACGGAAATAGTAGCATTATTTGCGCCACTTAAACCCGACCGAAGTGAGAAAGCCCGCAAGGCGAGGTACGAGCCGCGGACTTGAAACGGGGGCGGGATTGCGCTTACCTAAAAGCTCAAAATTTGCTTTACTAATAAATTTAATGCTTCTTGTTTTTTTTCTTCTCGCCAATTTTTTTTACGCTAAATGTAAAGTAATGCTGATACAAATAGCTAAAACCTGCAATTAAAACCGAGACAGCAACTTTCGAAATTGTTGGATAAATGCCCAATATTTCGATAAAGAATTTTTGCATTACATAGGTTAGGAGAATGTTTACAAAATTCAAATTTAAAAACCTAAGTAGCTGAATGTGCGCCTTAACTTCGCTATGGGTAAATATTACGTATCGGTTTAATAAAAAACTGTAGGGAATAACCACCATAAAATCTACAACAAGCGCTGCGGTTTCCCTCTTTAGGGTAAAAAGTGCAAAGTTTACATCTTCTGTTAAAAAAAAATAGTGAAATGCCAACCAATAAACCACAATTCCTAAAAGCCAAGTGCTGCCTCCAGTTGCCAAATACCTAAAATTATGCTGAGAAATAAAGCCTTTAAATGGCGGATAAAAAAAATCGATAAAGGCTAAAATGAATTTACGCATTTGTTGTATTTGAGATTGCAAAGGTAATTTTTTTAAATTCTTATTATAATTTCAAAATAAGAAAGTCTTAGTTTTAGAAACCAAGACTTTCAAAATATATAATAATTAATTGTTTGTTTACAATTTTTATGAAGTGTAGAGACGTAAACTTTGATTAAGTTTTTATTTGCCATTTGTATAAGTTGGCGGTTCGGCTACAAAATCGATAACAGCGCACCAGCTGTAAGATGGATGCGGTTGAATGCTTATGCCAACGGTATTAAGCTTATACTTTTGGTCGAGGAGGTTTAATCTGTGCCCCAGTGAGGGTACGCCACAATCTAATAATAAATGGCAAACGATATCCAAACTGTTTGAAAAACCAAAATCTATATTCTCGCTTATTGCTTTTTTTGGGAAATGTTTTGATACTCTGCTGGCAAAAGATTCGCCATTGCTGCTTTCGTGTGTATCAATATTATTCCGGTTTAAATCTACAGCGTGACTTCTGCTAATTGAACTTAATTTTTCGTTAGGATAAAACATTGGCAGATTTTTAACTGCCTTTACCTGTTTAAGTAACGAAGTATAGTAAGAATTGTTTCGGGAAATTTTAAGTTCGTTGTAATTGCGGTACTTTTTAACTTTTTCGTTGTAATTATTAATGTAATCTTCTAAAAAAGTGTAGTAAAATTTTTCTCCATCTATACGAATCAGGTTCATATATAGAAGCGTGTTTTTTTCTTCGCTGGTTAAATATTCGGCATTTGCTCCGGTATTTGCCCTTCTAAATTCGGCATCTGTCCAGCGTTGTGCAATTGCTACGTTTGCAGTAATAAATGTTAACAGGGAGAATATAAACAGACGTAACATGATTGGTTTTAATCAATAACGCCATGAACTTTTATTTATTTTCTGTTGAGCGAAAACAGTATGCATTTTAATAAAAAACCTCATTTTATAATTTAAAAATGAGGTTTTCTAAAATTAATTCATTACAAAAACATACCGCCCGATGCTTCGATGCGTTGTGCATTAATCCATTTAGATTCTTCGGTACAAAGAAATGCCACAACCGGACCAATATCATCTGGTAAGCCAACTCTTCCCAGTGCAGTTTGAGATGCAATTCCTTTATTCATTTGTTCATTATCACGAACAACACCTCCGCCAAAATCAGTTTCGATAGCTCCTGGTGCAACAATATTTACATTTATGCCCCTTGCGCCCAACTCTTTAGCCTGATATTTAGTTAAGGTTTCCATTGCGCCCTTCATAGATGCATAAGCTGCGTAACCCGGCAATGCAAAACGAGCCAAACCAGTAGAAACATTTACAATACCACCGCCATCATTCATAATTGCAAGCACTTTTTGAGTTAAAAAGAACACACCTTTAAATTGAATGTTTAACAAGGTGTCGAATTGTTCTTCAGTAGTTTCTTCGAACGATGCATGAATGCCAATACCTGCATTATTTACTAAATAATCAACTTTATTAGCTTCGAATTGAGATTTTAAAACAGCTTTAACTTCGTTGATAAAACCGTCAAAACTTTTAGTATCAGCAACGTTTAGCTGTAAAGCGGCTGCATTAACACCAATTTTTTGAATTTCCTCTACAGTCTCATCTGCATCTTCTTTTTTTGATTGATAAGTTAGGATAACATTTAAACCTTTTTTAGCTAAATGAATCGCTGCATTTTTACCTAAACCACGACTTCCGCCGGTTACAAGTACAATTTTATTTTGTTTTTCCATTTTCTTTTTAATTTGATAAACAAAGTTAAATTGAAAATGGCTGCAAAAATGGTGATACGTTAAGGAAAAATGGTGAGCATTTAAGTTTTATATGGTGATAATTTCCTTTTTTACGGACAAAGACTGAAAATATGCTTCGCGGTATTGTTTTGGGGTTTGCCCAGAAAAGTGTTTGAAGAACTTAGTAAAGTTTGATGGGTCATAGGTTAAAATCCTTGCAATTTCAGAAATTGGTGTACTAACATTTTGCAACATCGATTTAGAAATTTCCATTAATCGTTCTTCGAAAAAGAAGCAAGGCGAATGACCAGTCGCCGATTTTATGGTATTGCTAAAGTGAGTCGGATGAACGTGTAATATTTCGGCAAAATTCCTAACTTCAAACATTTCTGTAGCTCTGCCTGAAACAATATCATCGAGATGTTTATCTAATTCTATTAAATAATCAGCAGCAATTTCGTGTTGACGTGCAAAGAATTTTTGAGGGATTTTCATATTCAATTCCGCTTAATGTAAGTCAAATATAATATGTAACCATATAAATCTAATCGCTTACTTAAATTTTTTACCTGTGCCTAACCAAATCAAACTGTTTAAAATCATTTGGTTTTGGGTTTCATTATCAAAAGTAAAAGAGAGCGTTTTATTTGTGTTGTCATATTTATGTTCATAATCCATATCATTATGTCCCATGTTTACGTAAACCATTTTGTATTTCTTATTACTCCAAGCTACAGGATAATAGCCCTCGTGCCATATTTCATGTGCTTTTGGCCCAGTTCCTAACGGAAAACTTGTCGAATCAATGGCTAATAAAATGTTAATGTCAGGATTTTTTCTTAGGTCATTTTGCCAGCGATACCATTCATTAGGTTGAGCCTTGAAGGTAATAGGTAAATTTTTAACCACAGGGTGATTTTTGTTTTCTACTCTGAGTATTGCCGAAGTAGGTCGCCAGGTATTACTGCCATAGGCACCAGAACCTAGAAAGGTATTATGGTACCAATCCCAATTCATATCGTATGCTGATTTGTTGAGCGCAAATGCAGCAAAATGAAAACCTATCCAGCCACCGCCATTTTCCATATATTTCTGGAAAGCTTCTCGTTGCGCTGGTTGTTCTGGTCTGGTATCTAAAAATAAAACTACCTGATATTTAGATAGGAACTCTGCATTGAGATTATCCCAATCAGAAGTAGATTCATAACTGAAATTATTTTGCAACGCCATTTCAGGAAAACGCTTATTCGCTTCATTTACAAAGCTGATATGAGCTAAATCACTTTTTGCCGTGTAGAATGCAATAACTTTAAATTTTGGGTTTTTTGATTGAGCAAAAACTGTAACAAAATAAATTAGGGAAAAAAGTAGCGTTAAAAATGTCTTTTTCATTTGGTTAGATTATGATTCTAATTTAATGAATGTGTCGACAATATTCTCACCGCTACTATTTAAAACCTAATTTGTTAGCTTTGGCGATATTTCAATCGATTGATGTTTTCTTAATATCTCAGAAGGAAAAGACTAAAGTTTAGAATACTTCATTTCAAA
Source organism: Pedobacter aquatilis (assembly GCF_032678425.1). Classification (GTDB taxonomy): domain Bacteria; phylum Bacteroidota; class Bacteroidia; order Sphingobacteriales; family Sphingobacteriaceae; genus Pedobacter; species Pedobacter aquatilis_B. The sequence goes on from NZ_JAVTSG010000002.1 coordinate 533,577, forward strand.
CTCACCTTCAGTAACAGTTCGCTTTGTATTGATGCGTGAATCTTGATTTGGTGCAACAAACTCAAAGGTTCCCTTTATAGTAGTTGACGTAGCAAGTGTTACCGTGATTTTTCCGTTTACATCATCAGAAAATGAGCCTGTTGGTGTTTTATCCTGGCCATAATGACCTTGCCCCATACCTTTGCTAAATTCGTAAACACCCACGCCCTTATATTCAAACATGCCGATACCAATTGTTTTCTCACCATTTACACCTGTGATCGACATAAGGTTTCCAACAGAACTAATTAGCTCTGCCTGGGCAGTAAAGAGGGTTTTTGTTCCGTCAATTTTTGCACTCATGTTTGCGGTACTAACAATTGTTTCAGGAATTTTAACCGGTACTAAATTAATGCTGAATTTGCCTTCGGTAATAGTCTTTTTTGTTGAGTTAGAAAAATTCTCGGCTTCAAATTCAAATGTTCCGGTTATATTTTTATCTGCGGTGTAGCTGGTAATTTTTACAGTTCCTTTTTCAAAACCCATAAATGTACCCGTTCCGGTTACATTAGTTAGGTAAGTGCCAATGTTACGGTCTGAAATTGAATAGGTACCAACTCCTTTAAAATCATCAATTAATAAATTGAAACCAAACTCACCTTTGTTTCCTAAAATTTGTGCGGTTGTTTTTGTGCCATCTGGGAAGAAACTAGCTGTTGCGATTGAACATTCCAATAAAACACCATCAACTTTTCCACTCATTGATGACTTACTCCATTCAGGGTGATAATCGATTTCTTTTTTACAAGATGAAAGGGTTACACTGAAGATAATCAGCGCACATACAAGGAATTTAATTTTTTGCATAGAGGCGTTTTTTTGACGACCGAAGATACTAGAAAGTTCGAAAACAAAAAAGTCACAGGCTATAAACCTGCGACTTAAATATTTATTTCGTGTAATGATGCTGAACGAAATTCAGTGTGACGTTCACACTTAAGCCAATAAATTCTTCCAGCTCACTTGTTTATTTACAATATTTCCCAAATCAGCAATCGCAACACGTTCTTGCTCCATGCTATCGCGATGGCGGATGGTAACGGTATTGTCCTCTAAACTTTGGTGATCTACAGTAATGCAAAAAGGTGTTCCAATCGCATCCTGACGGCGGTAACGTTTGCCAATAGCATCTTTCTCTTCGTAAATACAGTTGAAATCAAATTTTAACTCATCCATAATTTCACGAGCTTTCTCTGGTAAACCATCTTTTTTAGTCAATGGGAAAACCGCAACTTTATAAGGGGCCAAAGCAGGGTGCAAGCGTAACAAAGTTCTGCTATCCTGTTTATCCTCGGTGCTTAAATCTTGTTCTTCAAAAGCATTAATCATCGTTAGCAAGAACATACGGTCTAAACCGATTGAAGTTTCGATAACATAAGGAACATAATTTCCGTAAGGTTTACCATCTTCATTCAAATCGTTATCAAAATATTGCATTTTCTTGCCAGAAAATTCCTGGTGCTGCGTTAAATCGAAGTCAGTTCTACTGTGAATACCTTCAACTTCTTTAAATCCAAATGGGAATTCAAATTCGATATCAGTCGCAGCGTTTGCATAATGCGCTAATTTAACGTGGTCGTGGTAACGATATTTTTCTGGAGAAGTTCCTAAAGCCTTGTGCCATTTTAAGCGGGCTTCTTTCCAATATTCAAACCACTTTTTATCTTCTCCTGGGCGAACAAAGAATTGCATTTCCATTTGTTCAAACTCACGCATACGCATAATAAACTGGCGGGCAATTACTTCGTTGCGGAAAGCTTTACCAATTTGCGCAATACCGAATGGAATTTTCATCCTACCCGATTTTTGAACATTCAAAAAGTTTACAAAAATACCTTGCGCCGTTTCCGGACGAAGATAAACCTCGTCACTTCCCTCAGCCATTGCACCAAATTGTGTGCTAAACATTAGGTTAAACTGGCGAACATCAGTCCAGTTGGAAGTTTTAGAAATTGGGCAAATTACTTTATAATCTACAATTAAATCTTTCAGCTGAGCTAAATTTTCAGATTTTAATGCAAGGTTCATTTCAACCTCTAGCGCTAAACCTTTTTTAACAAATCTCCAGCTGGCTTCATCAACAAACGGATATTTAGCATTATCTAATGCTTCATTTTCGTTTTTAAATCCTGAAATCCAACCAGACTGATTTTCATCGCTCCAAGAAAGTATATTTTGCTGAAATTCTTCAAATTTAGCTTTGTTCTCTGCTGAGAAATTAGCTAATTCAGAATATAACTCATCAATTTTGTTCTCTAATAATTGGTCGGCACGGTAGCGTTTTTTCGAATCCTTATTATCAATCATCGGGTCGTTAAAACCATCAACGTGCCCACTTGCTTTCCAAACTTTCGGATGCATAAAAATTGCAGAATCAATCCCAACAATATTTTCATGCATTTGCACCATGGCTTTCCACCAATAAGTTTTAATATTGTTTTTCAACTCAGCACCCAATTGGCCGTAGTCGTAAACGGCACTTAAGCCATCATATATTTCGCTGCTTTGGAACACAAAACCGTATTCTTTAGCGTGTGATATTACATTTTTAAATTGTTCGTCGTTATTCTTTTGAGCCATAATGGAAGCAAAGATAATTATTTTGAGCTTAAAGACTAAGGCTGAAAGATTAAAGTAAAATGCTAGGCTTAGATGCTCTTATAATCATTAGATGGTTCAAAAATTTTTAGAAAAGCAAATACAGTACTTATCGGTTTTTTCAGTCCCGCTTTACGCTTTATTTCGCTGCGCTACATGCTCGCTGCAATCGGGTTTATGTGGCACAGGCTATGCAATTATTAATGGTCATCTAAAGCCTAAAACAAAAAACGATGTTGCAGATTATACAACATCGCTTTAAAATTTATCAAAAATGGTTTAGGCTAAATGTTAACGTCCCTTTCTTCCTCAACACTTAATACGCCATTAATTTTTTTTACATCTGCTATTTTCTGGTTTGTTGGTACAATCATAATCACACCGATAGATTCAAGCGTTTCTACGCTTTTAACACCTAGTTTTTTCAGCTGATTTGTTACTGTTTCTAAGCTACCATCCTTAACAGATATTAACCATTTCGATTTCATCTAATTATTTTTTCAATAGGTCCAATTGGGTCGATAGGGAATCTTGGATTTACCAAAATCGGAACTTTTTCTAGTGGAAATCTATCAATCGGAATCCTGTCAATTGGAAATTTTATTAACCTGTTTTTTGTTGGTGCTTGCACTAAACCTGCGCCAACATCTCTTGCAGGCGAAGATAATGCTTTTGCAGTTGAAGTTAATTTTCTCCATAAGTTAATACCACGCAAACCCGATGCCTGTGCCCAAAGCGCCGCAATTCCTGCAACGTGAGGTGTAGCCATGCTTGTACCACTCCAGGTTGCATACTTAGTTGGCAGTTTTGTAGACGAGTAAACGCCAACACCTGGTGCAGCAATATCAACGGCGCCATAAGTAGGGTATAAGCCACCGTTTGAGAAACTGGCTACATTCATATTTACATCAACAGCGCCAACAGCCATTATTGATGGACAATTTGCTGGGTGCATGACTTGCCTTACAGTTCCTGGTCGGGCAGAATCGTTACCAGCGGCAGCAATAATTAAAGTGCCTTGCGCTAAAGCTCTTGCTGCAGCAGTTTCAAAAACAGCTGAGTAACCTGTTCCGTTTACAAGTCCTCTTAATGACATGCTTACCACTTCACAACGGTTCGCAATTGCCCAATTAATGCCTGCAAGAATACCTCCATCGCCACCAGAACCACCGTTGCTCAGCACTTTACCAATGTATATACTAGCCGCATAAGCAATACCGTATCTTTCAGATGCAGATGGCGAATTTAACGGGCCGCAAGCTGTTCCTGTACAATGCGTACCATGTCCGTGTCCATCTTGTGTAGCTTCACCAGCGATAAAACTTTGGTGTACAACCGGGCGACCAGCAAAATCAGGGTGTGCAAAATCAAATCCTGTATCTAAAATTGCAACTTTGATACCCGCACCATTGTAAGGATTGTATTTTAAAAAGCTTGTTGGTACAACATTGGTTGCCTTTAAACCCCAGGTAGCACCAACAGATTCAACTTCAGATTCTTGTTCAGTGTAACTCGATTCATCAATTTCTTGTCCAACTAAAACATTTGCAATTTGGTTTATCGCATCTCTGTAGCCTTCAACATAATTTTGGGTACTTTCATCAAGCATACCAATTGCATAAACAACAGTTTCTTTTTCTACAATCATTTGGTTTTCGCCAAAACTGCTGATGTTATTTTCAAGCTTTGGTTTCTCGTTAACAATTGCTATTCCTAGTTTATCTAAGATAATACCATCAGTTTTAGCAAGGTCTTTATCGGTAAAAAACTCGTTTTCAAATTCTAATGAGCTTTTTAAGTTTAAACCACTAATCGAATTAATCTGGTTAATAGAATCCGATGTGTTAGAACCTTCTGGCAAAAGCACAAGATACCGACCTGTGTACTCTACCTTTTCTTCTTTTTTTAAAGTTTTTGACATGATTTTTTAGTTTAAGATTGTTGCCTACTCTGTTTTGGATTTTCAGCCTGCTCCTTAAAATTTTGTGATATTTAGTAGAACCAAAATTCTCTTAAACGGCGATTAAATTTGGCAGGTAATTCACTAAAAATCAGTAGGGAAAGCAACAATTCTACAATTGGTGAAAACAACGATAGAAATATGGGGAAAACCCCATGTTTTATGCATTAAAGTTTTATCACATTTGAGAATAAAAGTTAACTTTAATAAAAACCAAAAACTATGGAATCGAACCCAACATTTAGTTACATTATTGCATTCGTTTTAGGAGCGATTGCCCTTTACTTAATTCAGAAACTTTTCGGCGGCACAAAAAAAGAACATGGTACTACAAAGCCTAATACGATGTCGCAAAAGGCCATTCATAAAATGGTAAATAATTATCGAAATGTTCAGCTGGAGCTGATAAATAAAACGCTGGGCATAAATGATGCGCATTCTGTTTGGTTTGATTTTAAAACTTTAAAGAAATTTATTGCTGATATTGAAATAGAAAGCACAAAAGTGCAACAACACATTACCGACGATAGGCTTGGATTGCGTTTTTATTATGCCGCTTATCCAAAAATTGAAGATTGGGATGTTTTGGGAAATGATAGTTCCATTCCGAAAGATTTTGCAGAGAAACATACCTTAGTTATGATACCCACATTAAAAATTAAAAGTGTTGATGGTGGATATTTGGATTATGATTTTAATCCCTTGGATGAGACAACTTACTCGATTGATAGACGTGAAAAAAATCAAGCGATGCGCATGATGTCAATTAGCAATGATAATGAAACGCAGGCTTTACAGGTAATGGCACAAAATCACGGACAAACCATTCCTCCGGCTGTAACCGTTGTTGAAGACTATTAATAGCAATGGAATTAAGTAATTTTCAAAAGTTTTTAAGCGAAAGCTTTCTTTATGTAGAAGGTTTGGCCGCTTTTATCGCCATGCTTAATTTTAAAACTTTAAAAAATCAGTACTGGCGATTTTTTATCTATTACTTAGTCTTAATTTTTTTAAGCGAAATTATTGGTAAATGGGGTGGTTTGTATTTTAGCTTTTCCAAAGCAAAATATTACAACTATCTCGTTATTCCATTTCAATTTATATTTTTTTACTGGCTCTATGCAGTCAAATCATTTAATAACAAAGCACTATTTTACTCATTTTCGGTGCTGTATTTGGCTTCATTTTTAATTAGCGAAATCTTTTTCAGCGAAAGCAAAATATATTTTTCTTTTAATTATACGCTCGCTTGTTTATTGCTGATGTTTTTAGTGCTGAAAGAATATTATAACCAGGTTAACTCGGTAAATATTCTTAATTTCAATAGGAATAAAATGTTTTACATCAACCTTGGTGTAACGCTATTTTACATTGGCACACTGCCCTTTTTTGCATTCTATTCCTTATTAAAAGATTATATAACCATATGGGATATCTATTATGATTACTTCTTAATTTCTGGGGTAGTGATGTATTTACTCTTTTCAATTTCATTTATATGGGGAAAACAGAATTATTGATTACGGTTATTTTGTTTAACCTGTTTTTTGTGAGCTTTACTGTTGCCATAATGGTTTACATCCGTAAGTATAAATCAAGAAAAAAGGAATATTTAAACGAGATAAAAATTAACAACGAAATACACCAAAAGGAATTGTTAAGCACCCAATTAGAGATTCAGCAAGATACGATGCAACAAATTGGTAGAGAATTGCATGATAATATCGGTCAGAAATTAACTTTGGTTAGTTTGTATGCACAGCAGCTTGTTTACGAAAAGAAGGTGCCGCAAGCGAGTGAAAAAATTGAACAGATTTACCAGATTGTAAATTCTTCACTGCATGATTTACGAAGCTTATCAAAAAACTTAACCAATGATAATATTAATACGCATGAAATTGTAACTTTAATACAGGATGAAGTGAATACTTTAAATGCGTTAAAAAGATGCGATGTTTTGTTTAATCATAACGGTGATGATTTTAATTTAGATTTTGTTCGGAAAAACGTTTTACTTAGGATTACACAAGAATTCCTTCAAAATAGCCTTAAACATTCAAACTGTAGCGAAATTAAAATTGGGTTGCATTCTGACAATGATGCTTTTTTAAAACTTAAAATTGAAGATAATGGCGTAGGGTTTGATTATTTGAGGAGTAATTCTGATGGTATTGGATTGAAGAATATGAAAAAACGGGCAGAAATTATTGGCGGACAGTTCAGTTTTGAAAGTAAACCAAATCACGGTACATCACTTACTGTTATTTTAAATGGCTAATCATGAAAAAAACAATTGTTATTGTAGATGATCATATTCTAATTGCAAAGGCTTTACAAGGTATTATCAATAATTTTAGTGATTTTGAGGTTATCTACGTTTGCGAAAACGGTAAGGATTTAATTGATAGGTTTGTTAACGGAAGCAAAATTCCTGATATTCTATTGTTAGATATTAGCATGCCCGTAATGGATGGCTTTGAAACCGTAACTTGGGTAAAGCTCAATCACCCAGAAATATTGGTTATGGCTTTAAGTATGCAAGGCGAGGACAAAAGTGTTATCAGAATGGTTACCAATGGGGCAACTGGCTATCTTTTAAAAAATGCTCACCCAACAGAGCTTGAAAATGCTTTGACCAAATTAGCCACGAATGGATTTTTCTATCCCGAATGGGCATCAAAAATTATATTTTTTAGCTTGAATAAGGCAAAGGAAGCTGAAATAAAAATCTCCGACCGGGAAAAAGAATTTCTAAAATACACCATAACCGAGCTTAATTACAAAGAGATTGCCGATAAAATGTTTTGTAGTCCCAGGACTGTTGAAAGCTACCGCGATAATCTTTGCGATAAATTAGAACTCAAAACCCGTGTTGGTTTGGCGGTCTTCGCTATAAAAAATGGATATGCGTAGAGGAGGGTTAATTGCTTGATTGTTTATTTGTGAAATTGGTCAACTGTTCAAGGCTAGATTAACCAGTTTAACATTGAACCAACAACCTCATTTGACCAAAAATCATCCAATTTACCTTTGCCATTTTCCATTTTTTCCTACTTTTGAATCATGAAATTCCATTTTTTACTTTTCTTAACCGTTTTAACGGTGTTTTTATCGTGTAAGCAAGAAGAAAAAGTTCATCATTATATTAAATTTGAGAATACTAACGAGCTGTATCAGTTTTTAAAGTGGGCGCCAGAAAATCGTTTTCCTTTAATTAGTGCGCATCGTGGCGGTCCAATGCCTGGTTTCCCAGAAAATTGTATCGAAACATTTGAAAATGCCACCACTTATAATCCAATGGTTATTGAATTTGACATTGCTTATAGCAAGGATTCTGTTTTAGTAATTATGCACGATGATAAATTGGATAGAACCTCAACAGGAAAAGGACCAATTGGCGATTACACTTACGATGAACTTAAAGCATTTAATTTGAAGGATGATGAAGGGAAAGAAACGAATTTTAAAATACCAACTCTAGATAGCGTTTTAAGCTGGAGTAAAGGAAAAGCATTGTTAACTATTGATTTAAAAAGAGGTGTTTCTTATGCAAAGGTTATTGAAAAGGTTAAACAATATCAGGCAGAAAGCAATTCGATTATTATAACTTATACTGCAAATCAGGCTCAGGAAGTACATCAATTGGCACCAGATTTAATGATTTCGGCATCAGTACAAAAGAAATCAGAATTGAAAAGACTTAATGGTTTGGGTATACCAAATAATAGGATTGTTGCTTTCGTTGGTGTTAGCGCACCCGATAAAGATTTGTATAAATATCTGCACGATAAAGAAATTACAACGATTTTAGGTACAATGGGTAATATTGATAAAAGCTCAATAGCTAATCCGGCAAAAAATGTTTACTATCACTTGGTAAGTAATGGTGCTGATATTTTATCATCAGATAATATTGCGCAAGCTGCGGAGCAACTGGATAAGTTTCGATACAATAAAAAGCTAAGTTCGGCATACATTAATTAAAAATATCATCATTGCGAGGCAATGACGACTGACTAATTAGAAACACAATGAGTATTTCAGTAAAGAATCTTTCCAAGCATTACGGTAAACAAAAAGCGGTTGATTCTATTAGTTTCGATGCAAAACCGGGTCGGATTTTGGGTTTTCTTGGTCCGAATGGTGCGGGTAAATCTACCACAATGCGTATGTTAACCGGATATTTGGAGCCCACATCAGGTCAAGCTAAAATTTCTGAAAAAGATATCGTTACTCAATCAATTATAGCTAAAAAACATATTGGTTATTTGCCGGAAAATACACCGCTTTATACAGATATGTACGTTAAGGAATTTCTAAGCTTTGTGGCTCAAACCTACGGGTTAAAAAATATTTCTGAGCGAGTTGAAGAAGTGATTAAAATGGTTGGCTTAACTCCGGAGCAACATAAAAAAATCGGAATGTTATCCAAAGGTTATCGTCAACGTGTGGGCTTAGCTCAGGCGATCATCCATAATCCAGATGTATTGGTTTTAGATGAACCAACATCGGGCTTGGATCCAAATCAGTTGGTTGATATCAGAGCGTTGATTAAAGCGCTTGGCAAAAATAAAACGGTTATTATTTCAACACATATTATGCAAGAGGTAGAAGCCATTTGCGATGATATTATCATCATCAATAAAGGTAAAATTGTTGCAAACGATACGCTTGAGGGTATTAAAAAGGCAAATAATCAAAGTTCATTGGAAGATATTTTTAGAAAACTTACTGCTTAATTTATGTTGAAATACTTTTTTTTGTTATTCGCTTTATTATTTTTTTCAACTCTAAGCTTAAAGGCTCAAAATACAACTAATCTAAGTGTAGGTGCAGAAATCGGTCTTCCATCCGGTAATTTTTCAGGTATTTCTGCAATTGGAACAGGTGCTTCTATTAAATTAGATTTACCGGTTTCCAATCAATTTGCATTAAGCTTAAATGCTGGTTTTATGAATTTCTTTGGAAGAAGAAGTCAAATTCTTACCGTTAAAGATTTGACATATATTCCTATAAAAGCAGGTTTAAAATATTATTTAAGTGAAGGTTTTTATGCAGAAGCCCAAGCAGGAACTGGCTTGCCAATAAACGAAGGACAAAAAATATTGTTTGTATGGTCGCCGGGTGTTGGAAATATTTTTAAACTCCGTGGTAAAGGGTTGCTTGATGTAGGTTTGAGGTACGAAGGCTGGACGGGTAGAAATGATGAAATACAATTTCTGAATAGATCAAATTCAAAGGGCTTTGCAGGTTTAAGAGTAGCTTATGCATTTGAACTTTAGAACAAGACCTCATGTTAATTTTTTATTAAATCAACTAAGGTTTTCTTAGTTGATAGAAGTTTTTGCTATTTTACTGGTATCAAAAAACTATCTATGAAAAAGCTAATTTTAACACTCTCTTTTCTGACTGCATTTTTTGCAGCATTTTCACAAACGAATCAAGTAAAAGTGGGCATAAAAGCCGGACTTACATTGCCAACCATTTCGGCAAATGGTGGTGCAAGTGCTTATGATGGCCCGGAACCGCCAGATTACAAAATGAATCCCTCATTTTACATTGGTGGAATTGTCGATTTTCCAGTTTCAAGCTTTTTTTCTATGCAGCCGGGTGTTACATTATTAAATAAAGGTGCAAAATATGGTCATCGATATAATTTGGGCCCAGATGTGTATCACTTTGATGGCAAAGTAAATCTGATGTATATTGAAGTTCCGGTAAATGGAATATTCGCCATTGAGGTTGGAAAAGGAAAGATATTGTTAGGCGGAGGACCATATTATGGTATGGCAATTAGTGGGAGAAATAAATTCGAATCTACTATTACCGTAAATGGTAGTACAACGACTACTACCAGTGATAGGAAATTGGAATTTGGTAGCGGTAAAGATTTTCAAAAAGATGATTATGGCTTAAATCTTTTAGGTGGTTACGAATTACATAACGGATTAAATATTCATGTGGGTTATGGTATAGGTTTTAGAACAATAACAGGTGGTAATAGCAATTTTTATCAGGAAAAAAATAATGTATTATCGGTAGGTTTTGGTTTTTCTTTGTAGATAATTCTAAACTATGTTGCAATATTTCTTTTTTATAATTCTTTATCCAGCTTTGCTGATTGTAAGTATTCTGGTTGGTGCCAGATATGCTTCTTATCGGTTAAATCTAAATAAATCCTGGAAGAATATTGGATTGGAATCTAGCTTAATGAGCATTTACGCTTTGTTGCTTTCGTTTTCACTTGCCGGCTCAAGTAACAATGCAGCCGAACGGAATGAGGAAATTTATGATGTTGCAGACCGACTATCTTTAGTGATTAAAAAATCGAAATATTTTGAACCAGAATTACGCAGTGCTATCCATAAATATTTAAGAGATTTTTTTGATATTCACGAACATAACCTTAATGCAAATGCGGCCGCATCGGGTGAAATCGTTAAAAAAGTTATCGCGAACGACCAAAAACTAGATGAATTTTTGATTGAATATTTGGTCAAAAATCCTGTATATAAAAATGAAATTGGCGAGATAACGACCAATACAAGCGGTTTGCGCTCTGCTTATATTCGCTTAACCCAAAACTACGGTAAAACCACACCATCTTTGATAATTGCAATTTTAATTCTGTATTCTTTTATGATGGGGTTTCTTATCGGATTTATGAAGAAATTCCATTCGAATGAAACTTTTATAGTTTCTACCATATTTGTAATTATAAGCGCAGTTATGATTGGTGCAATTTGGGATCAGGACCATCCGGGTATAGGTTTTGTTAGACCAAACTATGAAAGTATTAATGATGTAAGCAATTTATTTAAGGCTTATTTAACACGCCATCATTTATAATTTGCCTTAATATTTTATTAACTTCGGCATTTAAATTTTGTTATGTACGCAGTTTTTAAGCGCGAATTATATAGTTTTCTTAGCTCGATGGTTGCCTTTATCACTATCGGCATTTTTCTATTGGTTTCTGGGCTATTACTATGGTTTTTCCCTGATACATCGATACTCGAATATGGTTATGCAGAACTTGGTGGTTTCTTTAGTTTAGTGCCATATCTTTTCATGTTTCTAATTCCGGCAATTACCATGCGTTCATTTGCTGAAGAAAAAAAAGAAGGAACATATGAGTTGTTAATTACCAAGCCAATTACCCTTTGGCAAATTATTTTTGCTAAATACTTATCTTGTTTGGTTTTGGTACTTTTTTCTTTAATACCAACAACCATTTATTATTTCTCTATTTCAAAATTAGGTTTGCCTGAAGGAAATATCGATTCCGGAGCAGTAATTGGTTCCTATGTTGGATTATTTTTGCTCGGAACGGCTTTTACAGCTATAGGCATTTTTGCTTCATCAATTACAAAAAATCAAATTATTGCATTTGCAATTTCTGCTACTATTTGTGCATTTGCATTTTTAGGTTTCGATTATACCAGTCAACTTTTTGCATTAAGCTCATTCGAAACTATACTATCATCTATTGGGATAAATGAGCACTACCAGTCTATTAGTCGGGGCGTTTTAGATACCAGAGATTTGATCTATTTTCTGAGCTTTTCTTCAGTCTTTTTATTGTTAACAAACTTAGCAGCAGGAGGGAAGAAATAATGAAGAATAAAAAAAATTGGATAACCATAGTTGTAGCTATATTAATTCTTTTTGCGGTTAATATTATCGGTAGATATATTTTTCATCGGTTTGATTTTACGGCTGATAAAAGATTCAGCCTAAACGATAAAACAAAAAATGTTCTAAAAAACACGCAGAAACCGATTTTAGTTACTGTGTTTTTAAATGGAGAATTGCCATCAGCATTTAAAAGATTGCAAACATCAGTAAAAGATTTGCTGAGCGATTACAAAGCTTATTCCAATGCCGAGTTAAAGGTTGTTTTTGTAGATCCTTTAGAAGGTTTAAATGGTGCGGATCAGGATATGGTTATCAATAACCTTTACCAACATGGTATAGAAGCCACAAATTTGAGTGTTAAAACAGAAAGCGGTTTAACTCAAAAGCTGGTTTACCCAATGGCGATGATTGAAACTGATGGTAAAGAGTTACCTGTTAAACTTTTTCAAAATCTTGATGCCAGCGGAAATTATGAGGATAACATCAACCGTTCAATCGAGAATCTGGAATATGTATTTACTTCAGGTATTAAAAAAGTCGTAACTGGCAATAATCCCCGAATTGGTTTTACCGAAGCAAATGGCGAACCATCTGATTTAGAACTTTATGATGCAATTCATACACTTTCCAGTAGTTATGAAGTTGGACGGGTTAACTTAAATACGATTGATAAAGCAGGGCTTGATAAGTTAAAAATGTTGGTTATTGTAAAACCGCAACAAGCATTTTCCGAAACCGAAAAATATAAAATAAATTACTTTGTGATGAATGGGGGCAGGGTGCTTTGGAGTATCGACCAGGTTTCTGCCGAGTTGGATAGTTTACGTGGGAAAGGTTCTCAAATGGTTTTCAATAAAAACTTGAATCTTGACGACATGTTATTTATGTATGGTGCAAGAATAAACTATAATGTTATTGCTGATAAAAACTCTGCTGAAATTCCGGTTTCAACAGGCGTAGTTGGCGGACAAGCGCAAATTCAGCTGGTTCCTTGGATATATTACCCTATTCTACTGCCCGATACAGCCGCAAGTTTAGTTAAAAATTTAGATGGCATAAAAGCTGAATTTCCGAGTACAGTTGATACAATTGGTTCAAAAGGTGTTAAGAAAACGTACATTTTAACTTCATCTTCTTTTAATAAGGTTTTTAATGTGCCAAAATTATTTTCGTTGCAGATGGTTGCCGAACAACCAGATCCGAAATCATTTCAAAATCCGCTACAAAGTGCAGGGGTTTTGTTAGAAGGGGAGTTTCCATCAGTATTTGCCGGAAGACATCTACCAGCCCAAATTACAAGTGCTTTCACAAATGTAAGTGTTAGTAAAAATTCGAAAATGGTTATAATTGGTGATGGAGATATCTTTAAAAATCAGGTAATTGAAAAGGATAACTCGCCATTGCCACTTGGTTTCGATAGGTACACTCAGCGCACTTATGGAAATAAAGCTTTGTTGCTCAATATTGCCGATTATTTTACAGATGATGATAATCTTATCGTACTGAGAAACAAAGAAGTTAAAATTCGTTTGCTTGATAAGGCAAAAATTAAGCTCGAAAAAACCAAATGGCAGGTTATTAATGTTATACTTCCGTTATTATTGTTAATATTCTTCGCAATTTTTCAACATTATTACCGCAAGTACAAGTACGCTAAATAATTTTTCTATTTTTGAAGAAGAACTTAATGATATCATGAGATTTATAGTATCCACATCAACTCTATTAAAACACCTACAAACTGTAAATGGTGCATCTAGCAGCAGTACGGTTTTACCAATATTAGAAAATTTTCTTTTTGAAATTAAAGAAGGCAATTTAACAATCTCTGCAACCGATTTACAAACCAGCATGACCACTGCTTTGGCTGTTGAATCAAAAGAAGAAGGTAAAGTTGCAGTTCCATCTAAAATTTTATTAGATACACTTAAAACATTACCGGACCAACCTATTTCATTTAATATTGATGATGCAACATTCGCAATCGAAATTAGCGCTGGTGATGGAAAATATAAACTTAGCGGCGAAAATGGAGATGATTTTCCAAAAATTCCGGTAGTTGAAAATGCTTCTTCTGTTAATTTACCTGCATCTGTTTTAACAGAAGCCATTACAAAAACAATTTTCGCAGTTAGTAATGATGAATTACGTCCGGCAATGACGGGTGTTTTTTGCCAGTTATCGCCTCAGCACATTACATTCGTAGCAACCGATGCACATAAATTGGTGCGTTACCGTCGTATGGATAGCAAAGCTGATAAAGCAACCTCATTTATTCTGCCTAAAAAAGCTTTAACACTTTTAAAAGCCGCTTTACCATCAAATGATATCAATGTATCGGTTGATTATAATGCAACTAGCGCTTTCTTTAAGTTTGAAAATATCAATTTGGTGTGTCGTTTAATAGATGAACGATATCCTGATTATGAGGCAGTTATCCCTCAGAATAATCCAAATAAACTGGTTATTGACAGAAGCTTGTTTTTAAATACACTTCGTCGTGTAGTAATTTTTGCAAACAAAACTACGCATCAGGTTAGGCTAAAAATTAACGGAAGCGAACTAAATATTTCATCAGAAGATTTAGATTTTGCAAACGAAGCACATGAGCGTTTAAGCTGTCAATATGATGGTGAAGATTTAGAAATTGGGTTCAATGCCCGCTTTTTAATCGAAATGCTTAATAATTTAAGTGGTGATGAAGTTACTTTAGAACTCTCTACACCGAACAGAGCAGGATTGTTAATTCCACAAACCAATGATGAAAATGAAGATGTTTTGATGTTAGTGATGCCGGTAATGTTAAATAACAGTTACTAAATCGCTAAATTTTTAGTTAAACATATTAAGAATGGCTTGGTTTTTGACCAAGCCATTCTTGTTTACTACCAAATACATCCATCTTATGAAAAGCTCTACTCACACTACGCCAAAGGCGTCTATTTTTCTGTTTTTGTTATGCTCGATGTGTTTTATGTCCTGTAAAAAACACGATCCGAATGTTGTGGTACAAGGGCAAGCGAAACTAAAAGTAATTAACGCTGTACAAAGTGATACCAAGGAAGAAGTTTATGTAGACAACTCAAAAATGACAAGTGCAGCTCTATCTTTCGGAGAAACAAGCGATTATGTTAAAGTTTCATCGGGAAGTAGATTTATCAGTTTTGTTGGTTCTAACACCTTAAATACTGATACTAATTTGAATTTTAAACCATCGTTAACTTACAGCACCTTTTTAATTGCAGATAGAGACGGAAAAAAGGAAATTATCAATTACAAAGATAATTTAAGTGTTTCTGATATGACAGCTGCAAAAATTAGAGTTGTAAATTTAACTCCTTATTTTACTACAGGTATTAACGTTAGTATTCAAACGGGTTCACCATTTATTAATGCGATAATGTTTAAAGAAGCTTCTAACTATTTTACAGTAGAAAATGGTGCAGCATTAAGATATAACGTTGTAGGTTCTGGAAACATTAAAACCATTGCTGCAACCGATTTATTGCCGGGTAAAATCTACAC
This sequence comes from Pedobacter aquatilis, assembly GCF_032678425.1. GTDB lineage: Bacteria > Bacteroidota > Bacteroidia > Sphingobacteriales > Sphingobacteriaceae > Pedobacter > Pedobacter aquatilis_B. The sequence continues at coordinate 549,337 of NZ_JAVTSG010000002.1, forward strand.
CATTTGGCTGAGTGGCCTAACATCGGCATCACTCGAGGCACATTTAATAGTTGATAATTAGTTGTAGACTATTAATTACAAAGGCTATCTTTGAAAATATTATTTTAATAAACACGCATGAAAATTAAATTATCGGCGTTTCTCAAGCTTTCGTTAACATTTTTTGCAGTTGCATTACTTCTGGTAAGTTGTGTTAAAAATGACAACCTTGATTATGATACTAAAGTTCGTTTTTTCAACACTGTTGATGAGAAAGCTCAGGATTTTTATTTAAACGGACTAAAAATTGCACCTTCAATTACTTACGGTACAAACAGTAGTTACATAACTGCTGTTGGAGATAAGGAATACAATATTTTTGCCAGGAACACCAATACTAGTCAGATTAGTGATTCTATAAAATATTCACTAAAGGTTGGTCGAAATTACTCAGTTTTCTATTCCAAAACTTCGGCAACCGATTCTGTTTTAACTGTTTTGGAAGATGATTTAACACGAGATACGGCTCAGGTAACGCTATTTTTTATTAATCTAGGTCATACTTTAGGCTCAAAGGTTAGCATCAGAAACGAGTCTTCTACTCTTGTTAGGACCTTAGGTTTGGGAGAAAATTCAGGTTATATAAAAATGCTTCCTGGTAAAAATTCTAAAATCTATTTAAACCTTTTGGATTCCTTAAATGTAATTGATACCATTTCATATACGAGTTTTACCAAAGGTGTAAAATATACAATTCTGATTGATGGCGTGAATAAGGGTTCGAGAAAAGGGAAATTAAAGGAACGCTTAATTGTCAATAGTAATTAAATTTCTGCTAATAAATTCAGAATAGTCTTTAAATCAAATTCATATTCCTATTTTTGCCCAAAATCATACAAATTGGAATTACTACAGCAACTCTTAGATTTTATTCTTCACATTGATGTTCATTTGGCTCAAATCGTTAACGATTACCAAACATGGACTTATTTAATCTTATTCCTTATTATTTTTGCTGAAACAGGATTAGTGGTTTTACCATTTTTACCTGGCGATTCTTTGCTGTTTGCAATGGGGGCATTAATTGCAGGTGAGCATGAAACAGGTTTAAGCATCTGGGTAATGTTAGTGATTTTAATTGTTGCTGCGATTTTAGGTAATACAGTTAATTTCAAATTAGGAAGTGTTTTAGGTGCAGGTGTTTTTAAGGAGGAGAATAAAATTTTAAAACTAAAATATTATCATCAATCTCATGAGTTTTTTGAGAAACACGGTGGTAAAGCCATAATTTTTAGTCGCTTTTTGCCAATTTTCAGAACAATTGCTCCATTCGTAGCTGGTATAGCAAAGATGCCTTTTGGTCGCTTTACATACTTTAATGTAATTGGTGGTGTTGCATGGATATTTTCTTTATTAATGGGTGGTTTTGTATTAGGCCAAATTCCAATTATAAAAAACAATTTTGAGCTTGTAATCGTATTTATTGCTGTTGTTACGTTTGTGCCAGCAATATGGGCAGCTATTAAAAGTAAAATGCAGCCTAAAAAGATTGAAGAAATTATCGAAGGCGACGATTCAAAATAGATTGAGCAAGCACATTATATAAAGGCAAGAATTTATTCTTGCCTTTCTTTTTTTCTCAAATGTCTCTACCAATAGGAAGTCCTTTTTGATACTTCCTTTCTACATCGTTTTCTGTTTTCTTTTCGTCAGGTTTTAATTCAACCTTAAAGAGATTTTTCAGTTCTGGCTGTCCAGCATCGACCCAAGCCGAAAACCAAAATGAACCAATTTTTAATATTGCAGAACGCATTTGTCTTTCTACCATATTATTCATTTTATCGTGGTAAGCTTTAGAATAAGCCACGGAATATTGCTTTAAAACAGTATTATTTCTTTCTGAGAAACTGTATTTATTATCTGATGGAAAAGATGCCGCAAGTTGTGCCTCAAAAGTTAAAACCGTGTCAACCAAACTTCTTGTATGCTTGATTATTTTCCAAGTCTCTCTTAGTGGATTTTCGATATAGGCTGCTTTCCCAACCACGAAATTGTAATTAGAAGAAAATAATTCAGGTAACCTGCTTTCCCAAAAGGCATGGATGCCAACTTGGTTAGTTAGCTGACCATTATGGTTTGATGTGGTGTGAAGTGGTACATGCGCATCGCCAATGTAATGCCCTAAATCAGCAGAATACTTTAAGATTTTTATTGAATCTCTGGCTTCAAAAGCTTTAACCAAACTATAATAAGTGCGTTGAATTTGCCAGGGCACAATGCCATTTTCATTTAGGTGCTTTTGTCCGTATTTAGCTAATGCATCATTCCATTTTTCGGGAATACTGTCGATGTTTTTTTCATAGTTTTCTACATCTAGATAATGTCGAGGTGCTTCTAAAGTATCTGCATATCTTCTTTTATCAGGGTCTACAGCATGTTCGGTAATGTATTTAATATTCTTCTTGTAGAAAAATAGCATCCCGGTAGGCAAAGTAAAAACCGCCAGATTATTTATTCTTTGATGGGCAAAGAAACCCCAGGAAGTGCAGAGAAAAATAGGGATGATTAACGCTAGAAGAATCGTTAATCTTTTCATTTGTTGATTTGTAATATATATTAAACGCCAAACTGATTTAAATGATGGTCTAGATGTTTATAAAACATATTGTTCCATTCTATTTTGTTGAGCTTACCAAATGAATGAGACTCTTTTCCGTCGAAATGCGCTTCTCCTAATCCTTTTGTTTTATTAATATATTCAATTAAACGGACTTTTTCTTTTTCAAATTCTCTTTCATCTACAATGATAAAAGCTGGCGCAGTTTGACTGCTTTTTTTATATGGTTTTTCATTAACGACAAGATTTTTAACTAACGCTTTCATAATAAATTTCATAAATGCATTTGGTTTTGGATGGATGTTATCGTAAACCAATTCATAACTCACATTGCAATGTGCAAGCATTTGAGCCACGTTCATTTTGCCCCAAAGTTGGGGTGTTTCAGGCTTTAAATTGTTAATTCTACCAATTATTTCGTCGGTTACTGTAGATTGAAAAATGTTCTTCATTTTTAAGGTTTACGGTTATTTTAAGGTTTAATTCTTTAACATTTTAAAAGAAAACCAACCTAAAAGCGCAATAATTACAGCCATCAAAACCCAAAGCCAGGCTTTGTTTTCAAATAATGGTTGCTCACTTTTTATGGAGTATACAGGGTTTTTCTCTTCTGCACCGATATTAACAGAAGTTAAATTAGCTGGGATTTTACTTTCAAAATTTGCAATATCATAATTTGGAGATGCTGCATTTTTGTTCCCATAGTATAAGGAATATTTTAGGTTTGGCTCATCAAAGCGAGTAACCATTTCATAAATATTTCCTTGTAAGTTAACGCCAATAATGTTTAAAGGTAAGTTGTCGCCGTTATCTATTGTAACCTTTAGTTGCGATAGGACGGTATTGTTAAAGCTGTAATTTGCCTTTTCTAATGAACTGAAAGTACCTTCAAAAAGCGTTGCATATTGATATTGCATTCCCTTATCCGTTTTAAAACTATCAGTTGCATATTCAATTTTTATCGGGCGAAAAAAATCATGCTGACTAGCTTCTTTTAATTCAAGATTTGAAATTAAAGAGGGCTGCTTTATGGAAATCGTTACTTCAGATTTTTTAGTCTGTTCGTTATTTACGGTTGAAATTTGAGTAGGCAGATAAGTTTGATAAATTCCTTTTGTGGTATCGCTTTGCTTTATTTTTGCGCTTATTAAATTGGGTGCAGTGTTACTTTTAACGCTTAATCTATAATAAGCATATTTAGCATCAAAAAAGGAAAGCTTAGTAAAACTATAGTCGGTATTGGTGTTTTTTATGCTTAATATCCGACTATCCTTAATAATGCTAAACCATTGCTTATTGTCATTACTTCCTTCCAACGTAGCTTTCCAATCAAAATTTTGCTGTTTAAAATTCAGGTCGATTTTATTAATTACCGATAATTTGTTTGGTTGAAAGGTGAAAAAATAATCTCCATTACTAGAGCTTTGGTTTAGCAGTTTAAAATCTACATCATGCGTCTTAACTTCATCACTGCGTAGTTTAAGTATGTAAGGCATTTCAAGCGTATCTTTTCCCTTAATGCCATAAATTCTCAAATCACTTAAGTCAGTATTTATGGTTTTGTAGATATCGTTAGGCAGCTTTAAAATATGCCAATTGCTATTTATATGCTCAAGTTTGCGCTGATATTTATATTGATTGGTTTGCCCAAAGGCGACATTTCCGCAAAGCAAAATCAAAGCAAATATTTTAATTTTCGGGTTTAGCATCATCAATAATTAGGTGTTTGTATTTGTTGTACAAAAATGAAATAATGAGTAAGAGCACGCCAAGCGACACAAATACAATTGTTTTTGCGATTGTGCCAAGTGTATAAATATCATAAAAGAATAATTTTATCAAAGTAATGCCGAATAAAATCATAGCACCAATGCGCAGGTGTTTTTTGTTTTGCGCTAATCCGATACTTATTAAAATAAGCGAATAAACTCCCCATAAAATGCTCAGTCCCAACTTATAGGTTTCTTGTGTTCCTGATAGTTCTAAAAGATTAATCAATTCGCTGCTGATAATCCATAAAATTGAAATATAGAGTAAGAAATCGAACATGGTTTTTAAGTTTTGTTTTAATAAACCTGAACGAATGAGTTTATAACATTGAAAAATTAGTAAACCAAAAAAGACGAACGATAAGTATCTAATGCTAATATTAAAACTGCTAATCGTAAAAAACTTACTTTCGGGATGCAAATAATTATCCCTCAGTTCGCTTAGCGTATAAAGTCCGTGAGTTAAAAAGAGTACAACAACTAATAAATTAATAACCAGATTGGCCACAGCTAATTGTCCGTTCTTAATTCTTTTTATGTTGAAATAAGTAATAACTGCTGCGAAGAACAGGGTGTAAATATAAATCCAACTGGTTTGAAGCTTTTGATAATTATAGTTGTATTGATAATTTTCGTAACCGACCTTCCCGTTTGGATTTGTCGTGATTCTGCTCAATTCAAACATACTATTAAAGTATTTCGATATCTCCAATCTAAAGGTTATATATATAACGAATATTAAAATTGTGGGAATCGAATAACTTAGAAATTGCCTCATCCAACCCCAATCAATAGGTTTTTCTGTTTCTTTTTTACTGATGTAAAACATCCACGTAAAACTTGCAATGAAAATAATTGAGGTTAAAAAACCAACATTTAATATTGGCTTAACTAAGGCTGAACCATAAAATACGTCATAACTAGTCCAATCCTGCAGTAAACTTAAAAACGCTAAAAATATCAATGGAAACGACAGTTTTTCGTAAATAGCAATGGCTTTTACTCGTCCGAGGTAGAATAAAACAGCCGCCTCAACGGTCCAGAAAATAGTAACCCAGCCGCCATTTAGTTGCACTGGTGCAGCCATTGTGATGAAAGTAATTACCATCGCTAAAATCAGGTAGAAAAGGTTTCTATCCGCTAATTCTTTTTTATAAATAATTAAACTTACCACAAAGTGGATAACTGCATTTGCCAATGTGAATAAGCCTAGTAATCCTACACTATTTTTATTTCCCGATAGGATAAAATAGCCAATTCCATAATAAATGAATGAATTTAGAAGAATGATAACCACATCACTCAAGCCGAAAATTTCCTTTTTTGTTATTTTATAGGCAAGGTTAGTGATGTAAAAAATAATAAAGAAAATTGTAGAAAAAAGCAGTGAAAGATTGAAGAAACGATTGTCAAAACCTAAATCCAATCGCCAGCTTAAGAAGATAATCCATGTTAAACCAAACGATGCGTAAAAAAGTGGTTTCCAATATTTTTTAAAACTTAAAATTAAGATTCCAATATTGATTATGGCCATATAGGTGAATAATACGCCAACTTTGCCTGAACCATCACTCAATAAAAATGGAACAGCATAAGCACCCACTAAACCAATATGCGCAATAACTTGCTTATTATATTTGATAGCGGCGATAACTGTAAAAGAAGTGAATACCACCATCAGCGCAAAAGCTAAAACCTGTGGAATGAGGGCATAAAAATCGTAAGCGGCATAGGTAATAAAATACATTATGGCAATTGCACCGCTTACTAAAACTGCCGAGAAATTTTCATACTTTTCCTTTAATTTGATTGCAAAAGCCATTAAACCTCCGCCAACAGCATAACCTAAAATTATGCGTGTTAAAGGGCTAATCATATCATGGTCGATTGCATATTTTGCGCCAATGGCTACACCAATAATTAAAATCAGGATCCCGATTTTGCTGATTAAATTTTCGCCAATAAACTTTTCGAAATCTGATTTAACCATGTTTTCACGTTTAAATCGCTCTGCGAAATTAGCTTGAGGTTGATTTAAATTTGGTTGTGGTGTACTCTGAAAAGGCTGAGGTATGCTATTGTTTTGTATTACCTGACTTGGAGGCGTATTTCTTGGTGGTGGAGCAATTACTGGTTCGTTTACAATTGGAATTTGGGTTGGTGCTGCTCCAGAAGATTGTAGTGCTTTAACCTCATCTCTTAAATTCTTAATTTCAGCATCAAAACTTTGCTGCCTTAACAACAGGTTTTCGAGCTTTATTAAAAGTAGATTTATCTTTTCGGAATTATCCATTCTATATTTTTCGTAGGTTTTTACTTATTAAATATAGGGATGAATTTTTACAAGGTTAAGGAAAAATTATTTATTGATATTTACAGTTTAAAATATTTATATAAAATATGGAATTATCTTGCCCAATATCTGCAGAACGTATTAATGAAAACGTGGTTAGAATTATTGCTTTTATGGTTGCAATGAAAGCAATTTTTTGCATTTCATTTTCAAATTACTGGGCTATATTATTTCTTACTTTCGATTTTGGGATGAGGGCATTTACAACCGGAAAATTAAGCTTGCTGAAATTTATCGCAATTAAAATTTCTAAAGGGATGGGTTTGAATCCTAAAATGACCGATTTGGGACCAAAAAAATTCGCGGCAACCATGGGCTTTATTTTTTGCCTCTTGATTACCGCGACATTTATGTTCAACTTTCTTGAAGGAACAATTATACTTACATCAATTATGATAGTTTTTGCTTTGCTTGAAAGTTTATTTGCTGTATGTATTGGTTGTTACGTTTATACTTTTTTACAAATATTGAAAAAGGATAAAGTCTAATTATTTCTTCAATGCTTCTTTAACTTTTGGCGCAATCTGGGTTCCAAAAATCTCAATTGATTTCATCATGGCTGCATGAGATGGTCCGCCGACATCCATGTGCGCAGAGAAACGAGTTAAACCGAAAGTTTCTTCCATTGCTAAAATTTTATCAACAGATTGATTAACATCGCCAATAATTAAAGCGCCTGCTTTATCTATTCCCGCATCAAACTGGTTGCGTTGGTAAGGTGCCCAACCACGAGTTCGCCCAATTCTGTTCATTTGAGCAGAATACAATGGATAGTAGTAATCCGCAATTTCTTTACTGTTGTCACCAAACAATGAGTGCATGTGTACGCCAACTTCAAACTTATTCATATCATGGCCATAAGCCTGATAAACTTTTTTATAGTAATCGAAAAGTGGTTTAAATTGTATTGGCTGTCCGCCGATGATGGCGAACATTACTGGTAAACCTAATCTGCCGGCACGTTCTACCGATTCTGGTGTACCACCAACTGCTACCCAGATTTTTAAATTATTATTAACTGCTCGAGGCAAAACTTCCTGATTGACCAACTCAGGACGAAATTTGCCTTTCCAACTTATTTTTTGTTCTGAATTGATTTTTAAAAGCAGCTCTAATTTTTCTTCGTAAAGTTCATCGTAATCTTGCAGGTTAAAGCCAAATAATGGGAAAGATTCAATGAAGCTACCTCGGCCAGCCATTAATTCGGCTCTACCATTGGAAATTAAATCTACAGTTGCAAAATTTTGGTAAAGTTTTACCGGATCAGATGAGCTTAAAACCGAAACCGCACTACTTAATTTGATGTTTTTGGTAACTGTTGCAGCAGCAGCTAGAATAATTTCGGGACTAGAAACTGCATAATCAGGGCGATGGTGTTCGCCAATACCATAAAAATCCAAACCCACTTCATCCATGAGTTTAATTTCTTCGATAATTTCTTGTAGTCTTTGTTGTGCGGGTTGAATTTCACCTTTTGCATTTACTTGCAAATCGCCAAACATGCCGATACCTAGTTCCATAGTGCTATAATTTATAACGTAAAGTTAGCAGGTTAGGAGCAGAGAATTTTTGATGTATGGTAAGAAAAGATGGTAATTACTATGAAAAGAATTGGTTATTCGTTCGTCATTGCGAGGCACGAAGCAATCTCTCTCAATAAGTAGATTCCTTCTTGCCTCGCAATGACGGTAAATTTTAAATTCCTGATTTACTCTATTTTCTTTCCCTTCATTGCGGTAGAAATCGCGGCGTCCATAACACGCTCTGCAAAGGGACGGGTGAATTCGTTCAATTCATCCGCTTTTTTCAGAATTGAATCTTTATCTTGAGTAGCCAAAGCAGCTTTTAAAGCTTCGAAATGAACTTTAGTGTCCGAAATTTCTTCTGATGATAAATGCTCTGCATGTTTTTCGATGAAGCGTTCAGCCGTGTAAAGTAATTGTTCGCCCTCGCTTCTGGCTTCTATCAGCATGCGTTGCTGAACGTCACTTTGGGCATGCTCAATGCTATCTAAAAGCATTTTTTCAACTGTATCATCGCTCAAACCATAACTTGGCGTAATTTCGATTTCTTGTTTTATACCTGAACGCAACTCAATCGCCTGAACGGTTAAGATACCATCGGCATTTAGCAGGAAGTTAATATCTACTTTCGGTAAACCAGCCGGCATGGCGGGAATACCCTTTAAATCGAACTCTGCAAGTTTACGGTTTTCCTTTACCAAATCGCGTTCGCCTTGGTAAACCGAAATTTTCATGTTTACCTGACCATCAATAGATGTTGTATATTGGCGACCCGCTTTCGTTGGAACTTTGCTGTTGCGGGCAATAATTACGTCCATCAAACCGCCCATTGTTTCAATGCCAAGCGAAAGTGGCGTAACATCAAGCAATAAAATATCAGAACGGTTTCCGGCCAAAACATCAGCCTGAATGGCGGCGCCAAGGGCTACAACTTCATCAGGATTGATATTATCCTGTGGTTTTATACCAAAGAAATTCTCTACCTGTTGTTTCACGAAAGGCGTACGGGTAGAACCACCGACCATAATTACCTCATCAATATCGGTTGCAGTTAAATCAGCATCTTTTAATGCGTTTTTGCAGGCGGTGATGGTTTCTTCAACCTTTGCAGAAATCAGTTGCTCAAAAGTTTGTTTATCTAGTGTGCACCAGATTTCGCCAACTTTCTCGTTGTATAAATTTTGACTTGATAATGCCTTTTTTGCAGCTTCAGCTTGTAAACGCAAGGCTTGCATTAAAATATTATCATTAGATAAAACTTTAATATCCAGATTGTTTTTCTCAATCCAGTGGTTTAAAATGGCTCTATCAAAATCATCGCCACCTAAATATGTATTTCCATTCGTTGCCAAAACTTCAAAAATTCCATTCTGGATTTGAAGAATCGATACATCAAAAGTACCGCCGCCTAAATCGTAAACGGCAATGGTTTTTTGTTGCGATGGGTCTAAGCCAATTCCATAAGCCAAACTTGCGGCAGTTGGCTCATTTACAATACGCATTACATCTAGGCCTGCAAGTTTTCCGGCATCTCGTGTTGCTTGTCGCTGACTATCATTGAAATATGCAGGAACAGTGATCACCGCTCTGTTTACAGGTGTTTTTAAAGCATGTTCTGCTCTTGCCTTAAGTTCTTTTAAAATCTCAGCCGACAATTCAATTGGCGTGTAAAAGCGATTTCCAGCTTGAATTTTTACCAATGAATCCGTATCGTCGTCAATTATTTTATAAGAGAAAATATCCTTGTGCTCTGCAACGTCTTTGTAGGACCGACCTAATAATCGTTTTACGGAAAAAATCGTATTTGCAGGGTCGGTAGTTAAAAACTCTTTTGCCTCGTTACCTACAACAGTTTCGTTTTGATTGTTGAAATAAACCACCGACGGCACCAATAATCCTTTACCGGAATCGTTAATTACTTGTGGATTTTTTTCTGGATTGATGAAAGCAACCAAACTATTCGTAGTGCCTAAATCGATTCCAACTATAATTTCTTCCTTTTGAAACGAACCTGTAGCAAGGTTAATTGATATTTTTGCCATGGGGCGAATTTACGGAGATTGTATCAATGTTTTAAGATTGAAATGTTTTAATGTTGTAAAGAAGTTGGAGGGCTAAATTGTTGGAATGTTTGATAAGCTGGAAGTCTATTAACCAATGAACCAATCTTACAATCTCATCCCTCTTAAAAAATCTTCAATCAACATCCGTTTCTTGCCTTCGTACTGAATATCTAAAAGTTTAATAAAACCATCTTTTGTGGCAAACTTTAAATAAGTTTTTCCATCAGTTAAAAAACCTCCTGCAACAATTGCGGCTTCTTTTTCTTCAATTTCTGCCTTGAAGATTTTTAGTGTTTTTTCATTTAACAAAGTAAATGCAGTAGGATAGGGGCTTAAGCCGCGAATTAAATTAAAAACTTCTACAGATGATTTGTTCCAATCGACTTTACAATCTTCTTTGAAAATTTTAGGGGCATGTTTTAAAATATCACTTTGTGGTTGTGGTTGCTCTTTATAATTACCTTCAGCTATAGAAGTTACAGTTTTTACCAATAAATCTGCGCCAACATTCATCAATTTGTCGTGTAAATCTCCGGCATTATCGTTGTCTGCAATTTCAACAGTTGCACTTTGAATAATATCTCCAGTATCAATTTCATGGGTTAAGAAGAAGGTAGTAACGCCACTTTCTTTCTCTCCATTAATTATGGCATGGTTAATTGGTGCAGCACCGCGATATTGCGGCAACAAAGAACCATGTAAATTTATAGTTCCTTTTGCAGGCATTGCCCAAACAACTTCTGGCAACATTCTAAATGCAACAACAACTTGTAAATCGGCATTGTAAGATTTTAGTTGAGCCAAAAATTCGGGATTCTTTAGTTTTTCGGGTTGTAAAACCGGAATGCCTTTTTCCACAGCATACTTTTTTACGGCACTTTCGCTTAATTTTTGTCCGCGTCCGGCAGGTTTATCGGCTGCGGTAACAACGGCAACAACATCAAAATCTGCTTCAACTAAAGCATTTAAAGAAGCAACTGCAAAATCGGGCGTACCCATAAAAACTATTTTCATCTGAGATATGTTGTGTTTGTAAATTAACGCGAAAGGCTCCCGTTAGGTTTTGCAAAATAACTAAAAAATAAACCATAGTTTATAGTTAAAATGATACAAGGGAAAGATGTAGTAAAAGCAAACGGACTTGTTTATGTTACCGATTCGATGCCTGGGATTTACAGAAAAGGTAAAGCTGGAAAATTTCATTTCGAGGATAAGAACGGCTCAAAAATTACGGATGAAAAACATCTGGAAAGAATAAAAGCATTAGTAATACCACCTGCCTGGCAAAACGTGTGGATTAGCCCCAAACCTAATGGCTATTTGCAAGTAACCGGAATTGATGCCGCCGGAAGAAAACAATATAAATATCATGCAAAATGGACTTCACGTCGTTCTGAAGATAAATATTTTAGATTATATGAGTTTGGAAAAGCTTTGCCCGAAGCCAGGAAAAAACTTGCTAAAGATTTAAAACGCAAAGATTTAGACGAACGAAAAGTACTGGCAATTTCTGTTGATGTTTTGCAAAAAACATTAATCCGGATTGGTAACGAAAATTACAAGCAGCTTTATGGTTCTTTCGGTTTAACAACCTTAAGAGATAAACACGTTAAAATTAAGGGCAGTAAAATCAGCATGGATTTTATTGGTAAAAAGGGCGTAAAACAAAATGTCGAGCTTAACGACCGCTCATTAGCTAAACTGGTGAAAAAATGCAGGGATATTCCCGGACAAGAACTTTTCCAATTTTATTCTAACGGGAAAGAGCATAAAAGCATCGATTCGGGGAAAATAAATAACTACATAAGGGAGATTACCGGAAGCGATTTTACCGCAAAAGATTTTAGGACTTGGGGCGGCACTTTGGAAGCGCTAAGGCAATTTTCTCAATGTAAAAACGATAAAGATATAAAACTAAATACCAAGAAAACCATAGTAAATGTACTTGATTGCGTGGCGAAAAAATTAGGAAATACGCGAGCGGTTTGTAAAAGCTCTTATGTTTATCCTTTACTACTTACGGCTTTTGAGGAAGATAAATTGGACAAATTTTTGAAAAAAATCCACAATAATAGCTCCATCAGAAAATTAGGTTTAGAGCATGATGAAAAGGTTTTGTTATCTTTTCTGAAATCTACGAATAGTAATTAAATGTAAAAAGCTTTCACAGAACTCGGTGAAAGCTTTTTATTATTCCTTTGGTGCTTTTTTTATAGGGTGAACGGGTTGTTCTTCATTTTCCCTTTTTTTAGCTGGTTCCTCCGTTTTTACTGGCTTCTGTGGACTGCTATCATTTGGTTTTCTAACCGTTTTTTTATCTTCAGGTTCTCTGCCTTTTGGCACTTCTTCCTCATAGTTGCTACCAGGTTTATCACTTTTTTCTTTCTTACCGCTCATGGTTATTATAATTGAATGAATGAATTTTGAATGACTGAATTTTGAATGACTGAATTGCAAAACGCAGCATCAAACTTTTAATAATTGAATGAATTTTGAATGATGGAATTGCAAAAAGCAGCATCATTAGAATAACAATCTTTTTAAAGCTATTGTTTGGTTATTCACTCACTCATTCAAAACTCAATCATTCATTCATTCAAAATTCATTAATTATATAACAAGTATTTTTTACGCATCGTTTTATAAGCACTTAGCCCCGGCTCCCATGAAGCTCTTATTTCTGCTTCTGATTTTCCATCGATAATTTGCTGTCTGAAATCTCCTACACCAATTAATTTTTCGACAGGCATAGTTTGATTACTCAATTTAGAATTAAAGAAATCTTCTTTTTTAGGCGATGCTTTATACAATTCTATAACCCAACCTAAGTTAATTTGTCCTTTTTTTCTTAAGATAGATGTATCATAATTTCTCAAATCGATACCAAAACATTCTTCATCTTTAAAAATTGGTGTTTCTGCCATACCTTTTATTCCGGTAGGCGTGTAAGAAAATTTATAAATTCCTTTTAGATATGGTGCCCCAATAATAGTAAAAGGGAATTGTGTGCCACGACCATGATTTAGATAAATTCCTTCGAACAAACAAGTAGATGGATAAAGCAAAATCGATTGTTGTGTATTCAAGTTTGGCGATGGTTTAACAGGCAAAGTATACTCTAAATCGTGGTTATAATTTGCATTTTTAATCACTGTAATTTTGCATTTTAACTTGTTTTTTAACCAACCTTCGCCGTTAAGCATTTGTGCATACTCGCCAATTGTTAGGCCATGCGCAATTGGAATCGGCTGAATACCTATTCCAGATTTAAATTTTGGGTCTAATATCGGACCATCAATTAAATAACCATTTGGGTTTGGTCTGTCTAAAATTATTAAAGGTTTATTGTTTTCAGCACAAGCTTCCATTACATGTTGCAAAGTATTAATGTAAGTGTAAAAACGAACGCCTACGTCTTGAATATCGAAAATCATAATATCAATATCGGCCAAATCTTCTTTAGTTGGCGTACTGTGTTTTCCGTAAAGTGAAACTGCTTTTATGCCGGTTTTTTCATCTACGTCATCGCTCACTTTTACACCAGCACTTGCATTACCTCTAAAACCGTGCTCCGGACCAAATATTTTCTGAATTTTAATCCCCCTTTTTAATAAACTATCAACAGAAGTTTGTTTGCCAATAATTGATGTCGGATTAACAACCATGCCAACGCGTTTGCCTTTTAGCAGGGGTAAATATTTTTCGGTTTGCTCTGCTCCGGTTTTAATTGAACTTGCAGGTAAATCATTATTTGAAACTTTTACGGTTTCGTTTTTCTGATTTTCCGTTTCGGTCGGTTTGGGTGCTTGTCCGCAGGCAGAAAGTGCAATAACACTTAATAAAGCAAAGCTGATGTACTTTTTCATATTAGATATTTTCGGTAGTTCAAATCAATAATTAAACAATTTAGTAATTTTTATTATTGTTATAAATATTGCGGTTTTACTATTGGTTATTTATCATCAAAAATGCCATTTTTAAATAGTAATTAAGCATTTTTGTAGCATATAAATTTATCAAAATTGAATTTCGAATATTTCATAGCAGGTCGCATTTCCTTAAAATCAGAGCGTACTTTTTCAAAGCTTATTGTACGGATTGCCATTGCGGGCGTAATGCTCAGTTTGGCTGTTATGATACTATCTATCGCGATTATTAAAGGCTTTAAAACTGAAATTCAAGATAAGGTTAGAGGTTTTTTAGGCGATGTACAAATTACCCGCTACGATTTAAATAATTCTTTCGAACACTCGCCATTTATTCTTGATTCAGAAACTGAAAAGCAACTCAAAAATAACCCAAACATCGAATATTTTTATCCATTCGCCACAAAGCCTGCAATTTTATCAGCCAATGAAGAAATCGAAGGCATCAACTTTAAAGGCGTAGATAAAAATTACAATTGGACATACATTAAACAACACATCATAAGTGGGAGAGTAATTGATTTTGCGGATTCTACAGCTGCAATGCAAGAATTGCTGGTTTCAAATTACACTGCAAAACGCTTAAAATTAAAAGCCGGCGATGATTTCATCATGTATTTTGTTCAAAATCAACTTCGTCCCAGAAAATTTAAAATTGTTGGTATTTACGATATTGGTGTAGAGGATATTGATAAAGGTTTTGTACTCGGAAACCTGAATATTGTAAAACGACTAAATAACTGGAAACCAAATGAAATCGGTGGTGTAGAAATCCGCACGAGAGATTTCAGCAAAATAAAGCTTGTTGCCGATGATATTTTCGAACAACTCCCACAAAATTTGCGCTCATTTTCCATTAAAGAAAATTTCGCGAATATTTTTACCTGGCTTGGCTTGCTCGATGTAAATACCAACGTTTTATTAATACTAATGTTAATTGTTGGCGTAATAAATATGATAACTGCTTTGCTTATCATGATTTTGGAACGTACAAATATGATCGGAATGCTAAAATCATTCGGCGCAAGCAACTGGAGTATTATGAAAATATTCTTGTACAACGCCGCTTATCTAATTGGTATTGGTTTATTATTGGGTAATATTTTAGGTTTGGGATTAGGATTTTTTCAGCAAGCAACACATATTTTTAAGCTAGACCAAGCCAATTATTTCCTTGCTTATGCCCCGATAGAATTTCATTTTATCGATGTACTGGCGCTAAACGTAATTACCGTTGTGGTTTGTTTAACCGTGTTGATTATCCCTTCATTGCTGATTAGCAAAGTGTCGCCGCTCAAAGCCATTAGGTTTAAATAATTAAACTTACAAAGTTTAATTTTATGGTGCTTTAAAGACTTCGTAAGCCTAGATAAATTACACAGAAATCCACTTTGTGCCTTCCAAAGCCGATAAAAATTCTGTTCGGGCTGGTAAGTTTAGGTATGGGTAAGTAACCTTTGATAAATAAAGTCCGGTTGGGTGCGCCGGTTCTAAAAGTTTAGGCATTTCTAAGGTTGCCAGATGGTGCTCAAACTCTGCAACCGATAGTTCTCCTTTACCAATTTTTAAGATTTTGCCCATTAAAATCCTAATCATTTTACCTAAAAACCTATTGCTAGCAATGTGGAAGCGGATTCTATCGCCTCTTTCATTTACGAAAATATCTGCATCCATCACATTACAGATGGTGTGCTCATACTTATCAGGATGTGTGCAAAACGGACGATAATCTTTATATTTTGGTAATAATTTTGCAGCCGCTTTCATTTGCACAACATCAAGCTTTGGCAATAAATAAAAAGAACTTTGCTGACTTAAAAATGGGTCTTTATAAGTATGTAAAAAATAATCGTACTTTCTTTGAACGGCATCAAAACGGGCATGAGGCAATCCTTCCATTTTTATAATATCAAAGATTGCAATATTATAAGGCAATATTTTGTTCATCCTAAAGATTAAATCGAAATCGAATTCAATAGGAATATCAGCATGAAAAAAAAATTGGCTTGCATGTACATGTGCATCGGTTCTACCGCAACCAATTATCGGGATTGGAAACTTAAAAATTTGCTGTAACGCATTTTCTAAAACTTCCTGAACGCTTTTAGCTTTTGGTTGTTTTTGCCAACCGCTGTAATATTGACCGTGATATGCAATGTGAAAGAAATACCTCATTTTTCGATTGCAATTTTACGCAAATTTTAGCGCAGGAAATATAAATTTCTAATTTTGCCATCAAATTTTACTGATGAATATTTCAATCTGTCCTTGTGGAAGTGGTTTAGTATACGAAAATTGCTGCAAACCTTACCATTCGAAAACAAAAAATGCACCAACCGCTGAGGCTTTAATGCGTTCTAGATATACTGCTTTTGTTTTGGGTGATGGTGCTTATTTATATGAAACCACGCACATTAGTAAACGCAAAGGAAATTCGGCAGATGCTTACACCAAAAGCGCAAAAAATACGAAATGGATTAAATTAGAAATTGTTTCCGCCGAATTTGATAAAGTCGAGTTTAAAGCTTTTTATTTAAATCACAAGTTTCAAACTGAAGTTCTACACGAAAAATCAAACTTTAAATTGGAAGATGGGATGTGGTATTATGTTGATGGAACGTTTTATTAGGCGCTCGTTAAGTTTAAATATCAATATCCAACGTAACTTCTATCATGCCAGAATCTGTTTTGTAAACATCTAAAGAAACTAAATCCAATCCGTTGATATCAACTTTCTGTGCTTTTGAAAACACTAAAAATTTTTCTCTTATCGAGATTAGTAATTGCTTTCTGGTAAAACCAGTTAATGACTTTATAGAAAATATTTCCGGATTGTGGAGTGGATAATCCAAAGAAATAGTAACCTCATTTTCATTAATTACGATTTCATCAGCGTCAATTAAATTTAATATTTCTTCATTAGCATGGGCAATATTTATCCATGGAATTATGCCATCGTCACCAACAGTTTTGGTTGCCCGCACATTAAATGTGATGATGTTAAGTAGGTTTTTGGGTAATTGATTTCCGTTATCTTCTGCACGCATTATTACAATTTCTTTGCTTCGTTCCAATAAATCTCCATTTCAGCAAGTGTCATATCAGCTAACGCTTTGCCATTTTCCTTCGCTTTGCTTTCTAAATATTGAAAGCGTTTGATAAACTTTCTATTGGTTTTTTCCAGCGCATTTTCTGGGTTGATGTTGATGAAACGAGCATAATTTATCAGTGAGAAAAGCACATCGCCAAATTCTGATTCTGCCTTTTCTATGTCTATTGCGGTATTATCGGTAACATTAAATTCGCTTTTAAATTCCTGTAGTTCTTCTTCAACTTTTTCCCAAACCTGGCTTTTATCTTCCCAATCAAAACCAACGCCACGAGCTTTTTCCTGAATGCGAGATGCCTTAACCAATGCAGGAAGTGATGCAGGAACTCCAGCTAAAACCGATTTATTGCCTTCCTTTAATTTAATCTGTTCCCAATTACGTTTTACATCTTCTTCGTTTTGCACTTCAACATCTCCATAAATATGCGGATGGCGGTTTACCAATTTATCGCAAACACCATTTAATACATCAACAATGTTGAAATCATTGGTCTCAGAAGCAATTCTCGAATAAAAAACCAAATGCATCATAACATCGCCCAGTTCCTTTTTAATTTCGTTTAAATCACCATCCAAAATTGCATCGCTTAACTCATAAGTTTCTTCGATGGTTAAATGGCGCAAGGTTTCCATGGTTTGCTTTTTATCCCACGGACATTGCGTTCTCAGCGTATCTAGAACGGTAAGCAAGCGGTTAAAGGCATCGGCAGGATTATTTGCAGTTGCAGGAATTGGATTATTCGGCATGGTTCTAAATTTATTGTGCGCTAAATTACCAATACCAAACCACTAAGAAAAATCTAATCTTTTTCTTCCAGCTTTATCTTATTCGTAAGTCGATAAACCCGCTTTTTCTTTTCAGGTTTATGTTCTTCGCCCATTAATAAACCCCAAGGTTTCAAGTTGTCAACTCTATCGAAAATGATTTTAAGCATAGCCAAATACGGGATACATAAAAACATACCCGAAATTCCCCAAATCATTTCGCCAACAACTATACCGATGAAGGCAATTAATGCATTTATTTTAACTTTCGAACCAACAACCAATGGCATTAAAATATTTCCGTCAATTGCATGTACGCCAACAAAAGCGATAAGCACTAACAAAACTTTACCAGCCCCCGCTGTTGCGAAAGTGATTAAACAACTTATCAGCAAAGCGAAGAAAATTCCTAAATAGGGCACTACGTTAAATATACCTGCAACTAAACCTAATAACACGGCATATTTAACACCCAAAATGCTTAAAACGGCAATCATTAAAATGGTAACAATTAGCATTTGTAAAAACAAGCCAATGATGTATTTTTTAATGATGTATTGAATTTGTGATACGATTTCGCTCACCTTTTCTTTATGTTCTTCTTTAAAAACCGAAGTTAAAAATGTGAAAAGTATGCGTCTGTAATTAAGTATGAAGAACGTAAATAGCAATGTAAAACCTAGAAATAATAGGGTAGAAGATAATGTTGCAAGCGTTGTGGCAACTATTGTAGCACTTGTAGCTAATGCCTTTTCTGTACTGTCATTTAAATAATCTAACTGCTTTTGGGTATTCACATGAAAAGTTTTCGAAATCCATTTTTGCAGTTCTGTAAAAGATACGTCGGCTTTTTCTTTAAGTAGTGGCCAATCTTGCCATAAATCACTCAGTTGGTTTCCAAAAAAATAGATAATGCCTCCAATCATCGCTACCATAACAATTACGGAAACTGTTGTAGATAAACTTCTCTTAAATTTGAGTTTATGTTCTAAAGTATTAGCGAACGGCAATAGCAAAATTGCCATTAAAAAAGAGAAGAATAGAGGCGCTAGCAGCGATTGCCCTAAAATTGCAATATAGGTTAAACTGATTATACAGAATAATACCAGGGCTAATTTTGGTAAAAAAGAGAGTTTGTCTTTCATGGTTTAATAAAATCCAAATTAATACAAAAATGCCCGAAAAATGTTTCATTAATCGGGCATTTAAATATATTATTATTCTGTTAATAAATACTCGCTTTATCTAAAATTGATATATCCTCGGGTGTTAATTTTAAATTTGCCGCTTCCGTAAAAGATTTTAGCTGACTTAAATCGGTTACACTTGCAATCGGCGCCGTTACGGATGGATGATTAATTAACCAAGCCATTGCCACCGAAGCTTGCTCTATATTATGTTTATTGGCAACAGCATCAAGTGCATCCAAAATTTTGAAACCACGTTCAGTTAGATACTTTTTAATGCCGCCACCACGTT
Organism: Pedobacter aquatilis; assembly: GCF_032678425.1. Classification (GTDB taxonomy): domain Bacteria; phylum Bacteroidota; class Bacteroidia; order Sphingobacteriales; family Sphingobacteriaceae; genus Pedobacter; species Pedobacter aquatilis_B. Next base: position 568,920 of record NZ_JAVTSG010000002.1, read on the forward strand.
TACTTTTATCTAAATCAGCTTCGCTTCGATATTTTCCTGTTAAAAAACCACTAGCTAACGAATAATAAGTAACAACGCCTAAACCGGCTTCCAAACAAATTTTTTCGTGCTCTTGCTCAAATTCTTCTCTGTCGAATAAATTATAACCAGGCTGATAAACTTCGTAACGTGGTAAATTATTTTCTGCCGAATGGATTAAAGATTCCTTTAATCGCTCTGCAGAAAAATTTGATGCGCCAATCCATCGGATTTTTCCGGCTTTTATTAAAGTTTCGTAAGCAGCTAAAGTTTCATCAACAGGCGTCTGCTCATCATCAAAGTGAGAGAAATATAAATCGATATAGTCAGTTTGTAGTCGCGAGAGCGAATGTTCAACCTGATTAATAATGTAATCTTTTCTTAAAGATTTGCCATCACCCATATCCGACCCAGCTTTGGTTGCAATAATTACATCGTGTCTTTTATTTTGCTTTTTAAGCCAATTACCAATAATTGTTTCCGATTCGCCACCTTTATTTCCAGGTACCCAACGCGAATAAACATCGGCAGTATCAATAAAATTAAAACCACTATCAACAAATTGGTCTAAAATTTCGAACGATTTTTGTTCGTCGATTGTCCAGCCAAAAACGTTTCCTCCAAATACAATAGGCGCAATATTTAAATCTGTTTTTCCTAAAATTCTTTTCTCCATGATGTGAAATGTTATGTTAGTTTAACAAAATTAAAATGCACTGGTTTTTTCTAGTGGTCGTAATTTTGTCAGATTAATATTGTTTTGAAAAGCAATCGACCAATTCTTATTAAAGTTAGTCCCGTGTTCCGCTGTATCTTTTAACTGCATTTCGCTACGCTCAATTTTGTTAAAAGTATGCCGCTTCACCCGGGTTTAGGTACTAAAGATTTTGCAGCTATTAAAGTTTCCCGGCAATATGCCCATCATTCGTCTACATCAACTATGCTACATTTTAATAGCCCTTAACATTTCCCTTTTTCCAGGAGCGCCTGGCAATTTTTCTATCGTAAAATTACAGGCTTTAACCGCACGTTTAAGTTTTCCGGTAATTGCGTAAGTAACGAAAGTACCGCCAGGCTTTAATAAGTTGCAAGTATGTGTAATAATTTCATCGCTCCACATTTCGGGCTGATGTTGTACAGAAAATGCATCGTAATAAACCAAATCGAATTTTTTATCGGTATTAAATTCGGCTAATTTAATATGTGGAATTTCGAGCGTACAAAGTGGAGCAATATCTGTAGGTTCTTTCAAAGCCTTATTGTAATTCGAAATAAAATCTGTCCAAACTTCCTTAGATACATATTCTGAATAGCCGGTCTGATTTATTACTTCTAAAGTTAAGGGAAAAGCTTCGAGGCTGGTATAATTTAATTTTATGTTATTTTTTAAACAATATTCAAAACTTAAAATAAAATTTAAGCCCGTTCCAAAGCCAACCTCAAAAATTGAAATTTCTGATTTTCCCGCTGAAGCAAATTTTAACCCGGCTTCGATAAAAACGTGCTTACTTTCCTGAAGTGCGCCATGTTTGCTATGGTAATGTTCACCAATCGTTTCGTTGTATAAAGTGTTCGAACCATCAGCAGTTTGGGTAATAATATTCATAGCAAGGATTTTTGAGCAGGATTAAAGGATTACAAGATTTTAAGGATTAAAATGTAAAGATATACAGGATTTAATAATTGACAGTAGTTTTAAATTTAAACTGCTGTATATCCTTAATTCTTTTAACTTTAAGCTTTCTATCTTATCTTTGGTCTTTCAGCTTTAATCTTTCAGCTCAATGGACATCGAATCTTTCAGAGAATATTGTTTAAGTCTGCCTGGTACAACCGAAGGTATGAAGTGGGACCATCTTTGCTTCATGATTGAAGAAAAAATATTTGTTATAGCAGATATTGATACAGGGAGTAGGTTTTCTATAAAATGTAATCCTGATGATTTTGATGCACTAACGGCAAGGGATGGCATTGCACAAGCTTACCATTTGGCAAAAAGACAATGGATTCAAATTGAAAATCTTGATGTTTTGAACGATAAAGAACTAAAAGCCAGGGTTGCAGATTCTCGTGCGTTGGTACTGGCAAAATTGCCAAAGAAAATACAAGCTAAATATATTTCAGAATAGTTCGGGTTTTTAGTTTTATAATCTGAAATAGACGACAAAATCGTCATTGCGAGGTACGAAGCAATCTTTATTAATAAGACACATCGCAAAGAGATTGCTTCGTACCTCGCAATGACGGCAACAATATCTTACTGTTTACTATCGTCTTTCTTAATGCCTTTATCCGCATTTATTTCCTTCGATTTCATAATATTGAAGCGGTACATTTCTTCGATTCCAACAAGTTTTCTGCTGCATTTTTCAATATCCGTTCCAGCTTCCCATAAATATGGTCTGAAACTGTATGTTTTTGTGCCTTCCAAATTACCAATAAACTGATCCCAACTGCTCCAACGCAAGCCTTTGTAAAATTTAGAAAGGTCGCTATCGAAGCAAAATACTAAGAACTCACCATAACCTGCACCTAAAGGCTGCCAGGTTAAGCTATTTGGTTCAAGGTAATACATGTTTTTTACATCCTTACCTAAACCTCCATAATTAATGGCGAAAAATCCACCTATTGCATCATCAGCAACTAGAAGATAAGGAACATTATCGCCGTATTCTTTTATCGTTTTTCCTTTGTTCCATTCTGCAACATCCCTTTGCAAACGTTCGCTTCCAGAGCCTAAAATTCTTATCCAGCCATTATCAACCATAATTCCTCCCGTATTGTAAATTACAGAGCCAAGCGTTGCATAAGTTGTCATTTGCGCATTGTATAAAACCTGATTCGCTTTAGCAGAATCTACGGGTAAAACTTCAACTTTATTCTTGGCAGAATCAATCCATTTTTTAACCAAAGGCCACGCTGGGTCGGTTTTATTGATTAATTTATCCAAACTAATCAACTGATTTTGTGCCGAAGTATTTAAAGAAAATAGAAATAAACTGATTATAAATATGAGTTTTTGGGTGCTTTTCATGCTAGGGTTTATATTTTTCAAAGATAGAATGATAATTAAGAATAGAAAATGCTTCAATTTGTTTTGACGTAAAAAAAACGTCCCGATTTCTCGGGACGTTTTTTAGGTTTGATATTCCTCTCTGGGATGAAAATCATTGCTTGTTATATTAAAGTTACGAATTATAAATCTTTAACTTCAAATTACCACATTCTAATTCTATCCTCTGGTTTTTTGTATAATTTATCACCAGGTTTAACATCGAAAGCAGTATACCAGGCATCCATATTAACAGGTGCACCAATTGTACGGTACGGGCCTGGAGAGTGTGGATCAGTTTTAATTAATTGCGCTGCGCTTTCTGGTAAAATATTACCTCTCCAAACTTGTGCCCAAGCCAAGAAGAAACGTTGATCTGGTGTAAAACCATCAATTTTTTCATTGCTTTGTCCTTGTTTAGTCATTTTGAAAGCAGTATAAGCTGCATTTAGGCCACCTAAATCGCCAATGTTTTCGCCCATTGTTAATTTTCCAATTACGTGAACCGTATCTAAAACCGTATAAGCATCAAATTGCTCGCCTAAGGCTTTGGTTTTTTCTTCAAACTTTTTGCGGTCTTCAGCAGTCCACCAGTTTTTTAAGTTACCTTTTGCATCGTATTGGCTTCCGCTATCATCAAAACCATGACTCATTTCGTGACCAATAACAGCGCCGATACCGCCATAATTCAAAGCATCATCAGCATTTGGGTCAAAGAATGGGAATTGCAAAATTCCGGCAGGGAAAGTAATTGAATTCATTGTTGGGCTGTAAGACGCATTTACAGTTGGAGGCGTCATACCGAAACGTGTACGGTCTACCGGTTTACCCAATCTGTTAACATTTTCGTTATAACCCCAAACACTTGCATTACGTAAGTTTTGGAAATAGGTAGCTTTGTTAATGTTTAAGCCTGTATAAGTTTCCCACTTGGTGGTGTAACCAACTTTTGGTTCAAATGCAGCAAGTTTTTCAAGCGCTTTAGTTTTAGTTTCAGCACTCATCCATTCTAAACCTTTAATTCTGATTTCAAAAGCCTTGCGTAAATTCACAATCATCGCATCCATACGGGCTTTTGCTTCTGGTTTGAAATATTTAGCAACATAAAGCTGACCCAATAATTCGCCAATAGTGCCATCAGTTAAAGATGACATGCGTTGCCAACGTGGTGTTTGAACTTTTTGTCCGGTTTGTGCCTGAGTGAAAGCGAAACTTGCTTTAACAAATGGAGAACTCAAACTTCCGGCAGAACTTTTTAAAACATTCCACTCTAAGTAAGTTTTCCAATCTGCAACAGAAACAGATTTTAACATGCCATCAACGCTCGTCATAAACTTGGGCGAAGAAACCAAAACGGTATCTTGTCCTTTAATGCTGAATTTCGGTAAATAAGTAGCCCAGTTAATGCCAGGTGTCTTTTTACTTAAATCGGCAACGGTAAGTTTATTGTAAGTAGCGTATGGGTCACGCATTTCTAAGCGGCTCATTTGCGCTTCAGCAAATTGCTTTTCAATTTTAAAAACCGTTTCGGCTTTTTGTTTTGCTACATCAGCGCTGCTACCCGTTAAAGTAAATAAGGTAGTCATATAAGTATTATACGCTTCGCGGATTTTAACACTACGGGTGTCATCTTTCAGATAGTAATCGCGATCTGGTAAAGTTGTGCCACCCTGACCGATGTTAACCATGTATTTATTAACATTTTTACGATCTTGGCCAACACCAATGCTAAACATAGAGCCACCGATGCCATTTACACGCATATAAGCAGCTTGGTCTAATACGCCTTGAATGTCTTTAATCTGTTTGATTTTCTCCAAATCGGCTTTAATTGGCGTGTAACCTAATTTTTCAATGGTTACCGTATCCATTGCTGCGGCAAAGAAATCACCAACGCGACGCTTAACTGAACCTGCAGGCGCAGATTTATCAGCCGCGGCTTCTTCTACTAAAGATTTTACAGCATTAATGTTAAAATCACGAAGTTCATTAAAAGAGCCCCATCTGGTTTCTTTGGCAGGAACAGGATTATTTTTTATCCATGTACCGCTGGCGTATTGATAAAAATCATCGCCTGGCTTAACCGACAAATCCATGTTTGCAGGGTCGATGTATTTTTTTGGTGCTTGTGCATTTGCAGAAAAGCCCGCCGCAACTATACCAAGTGCAGCAAAATATCTTTTCAAATTTTGGTATTTCATTCGCTTAAATAAGTTAGTTATTTGAGCGAAATTTATGAAATACTAATTAATACTGAAACAATATATTAGAAATATTACTTGTTAAACCAGTAGTAAATTTTAGTTAAACCAAGTCGTCTTAAGAATTCGCTTGGCGAGAAATGGAACTTTAGAGATTTCATCTTTTTTAAACTTAATTACACTATTAACATTTTTTAACATAATTTATTGTGCACAATCAAAAATTTTAATTATTAAGAACGATTAAAAATAAAACGCAATTTAAGAAATATTGTATATGTAAATATACGTAATTTGAAAAAGAATGTGTAGTGTTTCATTGGTTCTTCAATCCCGCCATATGCTGCAATCTTTGGCTTTTAACACTTACGAATTTTGATGAACTGTTTTTTAAGTATAAACTTCGTAAGTTTTGCCAAAGTATTTCCGCTTCTGTCGGGTTTATTTTACTTTTGATAGTAAACGATTAGTGCCACCTAAACCCGACAAAGTAGAAAACCCGGAAGCCAATTTTTCTTTGGCTGAGGATTTGCAGCGATGGCGGGAAGAAAGAAACCGAAATGCACCTAAAATTGCTTTTCAAAAAAATAGTCTAAATGAGTCATCCCCACGATAAAGAAGATAGCTGTTGCAGTAGCAAGGCGCATAAACATACTCACGAGCACGCACACAGCCATGAAGATGGCGATGAACATGATCATGACCACGGTGGCGACCCATCTGCATTTAAAACTTACTTGCCCGCAATTGTAACACTTGTAATGTTACTAACCGGGATTGCTTTTGATAATCTTTTTAACCTGGGAGCTTTTAAGCTAATCAGGCCGTATTGGTATATTCTGGCCTATTTGCCGGTTGGTATTCCGGTTTTGAAAGAGGTTTGGGAAACATTTAAGGCCAAGGAATTTTTTACTGAATTTTCCTTAATGTCAATCGCCACGATTGGTGCTTTTGCCATTGGAGAATATCCTGAAGGTGTTACCGTAATGTTATTTTACACAATTGGGGAGCTTTTTCAAATGGCTGCGGTTAATCGAGCTAAAAGAAATATTTCTGCTTTGCTTGATGTTAGAGCAGACATAGCCCATGTTTTCAGAAATGGGAAATACGAAAACCTCAATCCTGAAAAAGTAGAAATTGGTGAAACCATACAAATCAAAGCAGGCGAAAAGATTCCTTTGGATGGAGAATTATTATCAGAAAAAAGCAGCTTTAATACAGCAGCTTTAACAGGCGAAAGCAAACCAAAAACTATAAATAAAGGTGAAAATGTTTTAGCCGGAATGTTAAATATCGACTCGGTTGTAGAAATAAAAGTAACCAAAGCATTTGCCGATAGCGCATTATCGAGAATTTTGGAAATGGTGCAAAACGCAACTACCCGCAAAGCAAAAACCGAATTGTTTATCCGCAAGTTTGCTAAAATTTATACGCCCATTGTGTTTTTTCTGGCTTTGGCTTTGGTTACCATTCCTATATTAGTTTTGGGTAACGAGTATAATTTCCAAACCTGGCTGTATCGCTCATTGGTATTTCTGGTGATTTCTTGTCCCTGCGCACTGGTTATTTCCATTCCATTAGGTTATTTTGGCGGTATTGGCGCTGCTTCGGCTAACGGAATTTTATTCAAAGGATCTAACTTTTTAGATTTAATTACAAAGTTGAATACCGTTGTGATGGATAAAACCGGAACGCTTACCAAAGGTGTTTTTAAGGTTCAGAAAATAGAAAGCAACATTGATGAAGCCGAATTTTTAGGCTATCTGGTATCCGTTGAAGCAAAATCTACACATCCAATTGCCAAGGCTATTGTTGAATATTATGGCGAAAAGGAAATTCATCACGCAGAAAACATAAAAGAAATTGCCGGAATGGGTTTACAAGGCATGGTTAATGGCAAAGAAGTGCTTGCCGGAAATACTAAACTACTTGATAAATTTAACATTGATTACGATAAGAAAATTAATGATTTTGAAGAAAGTATTGTTGTTTTAGCTGTTGATGGTAAGTATGTTGGTTATGCATTAATTGCTGATGAAATTAAGGAAGATGCTGTAGATGCTGTGAAAAATCTTCATGCCAATGGTATTAAACAAGTGGTGATGTTGAGTGGCGATAAAATATCTATTGTTAAAAAAGTTGCCGGGATTTTAGGCATCGATTCATTTTATGGTGATTTATTGCCCGAAGACAAGGTGAATAAACTAGAAGAAATTAAACAAAACAAACAAAATGTTGTGGCTTTTGTGGGTGATGGAATTAATGATACGCCTGTTTTAGCCATCAGCGATATCGGTATTGCGATGGGGGCTATGGGTAGTGATGCAGCCATAGAAACCGCCGATGTTGTGATTCAAACGGACAAACCATCAAAAATTGTGACGGCGATTAAAATTGGTAAGGCAACAAAGAGTGTAGTTATTCAGAATATAGTTTTGGCTTTTGCGGTTAAGGCTTTGGTTTTAATTTTGGGTGCAGGTGGCGTTGCTACCATGTGGGAAGCCGTATTTGCTGATGTTGGCGTAGCGTTTCTTGCAATTTTAAATGCGGTTAGAATTCAGAAAATGAAGTTTTAGACTGTAAATGCTGAACTTTTCACTTTAAACTTTACACTCTAAACTCCTATCAGCTTAAAAAGCCTATCTTTGTGCGCTATGGCGAAATCGTTCGAAGAATTTAAGTTAAACAGGCAAATTTTAAATGCAGTTGCCGATGCCGGTTACACCGTTGCTACACCGATACAGGAAAAAGCAATTGCTCCGGTATTATCCGGACAAGACATTTTCGGTATTGCTGAAACGGGAACAGGTAAAACTGCAGCTTTTGTTTTGCCAATTTTAATGCAATTAAAGTATGCTCAGGGCGAAAATCCAAGAGCTTTGATTTTATCGCCAACTCGAGAATTAGCGATGCAGATTGCAGAACAGGTTAAGTTATTTTCTACTTATACTGACTTACGCTCGCTTGTAATTTTTGGCGGTATCGGTCCGAAAACACAAAAAGAGCAGATTGCAAAAGGAATTGATATTTTAATTGCAACGCCAGGCAGGTTTTTAGATTTATATTTAACAGGCGATATTAATACCCAAAGTTTAAAGTTTTTAGTGCTTGATGAAGCCGATAAAATGATGGATATGGGTTTCATCGGTTCTATTCATCGTATTTTGGAAATCGTTCCTCGTAAACGTCAAAATTTACTTTTCTCGGCTACAATGAGCGATCTGGTACAAAAAATAGCAGGCGATTTCTTGAATAACCCACTTGTTATTGAGGCCGCTACACAGGCTACACCAGCCGCAAACGTAACACAGAGCCTATATTATGTGCCAAACTTTAAAACCAAAATTAATTTATTGCAGCATTTGCTGAAGAATGATGAGGCATTTACCCGTTTGATTATCTTCTGCAAAACAAAAACTGTTGCCGATAATATTTTTAGCTTTATTGAGCGTAGATATGGTGCAGAAAATGTGCGGGTTATCCATGCCAATAAAGGTCAAAACACCAGAATTAATTCGATTAATAGCTTTAAGGAAGGGAATATTCGCGTTTTGGTCGCTACCGATGTTGCCAGTCGTGGAATAGATGTAAGCGATGTAAGTCATGTTATTAACTTCGATGTTCCGATTATTATTGAAGATTATGTACATAGAATTGGGCGTACTGGTAGGGCTTTTGCCAAAGGCGATGCCATAACTTTTGCAACTGACGCAGAAAAATATTACATCCGTAAAATTGAGAAATTAATTCGTCAATATATTCCGGTTGCAGAAATCCCGGAAGGCGTTTATATTGATGAAACGCCTTACGAGGAACGCCAACATATTGCCCGCGAAATTGATATGCAAAAACGCAAGGAAGACCCTGATTTTAAAGGTGCCTTCCATGAAAAGAAAAATGCAAAAGTTATAGAACAAAGGGAAAGAGATAAAGCTAAAGCAAAGGCCGGAAAAACTGTTAAAAGTTTCAAAAAAGGTAAACGTTTCGATAAGAAAAAGTAAATAATGAAGCTTAGAATTACACCTTTAAATATCATTAGTGCCATTAGTTTGGGTTTGGTTGTAGCTAATATTTTAGGCACTAAAAACAACGCACCCCGACAAATTGATATGAGTGGTTTTTACCTTTTTATATTGGGATGCCTGATTTTGGTAACTTTTATAACAGATATCATTTTTCGTTTTACGCTAAAGGATTTAAAAAAGATTTGGATTGTGGAGTCGATTTTCGTGGTTTTTACGGTAATCCTTATCTTCATTATTCAAAAGCTAGCGTAATTTACAGGTCAAAAAACATTATCAAGATGTAATCAATTCATTTTTGTAATGAAATTAAATAGCATCTTTGCAACCTAAAAATAATCGATTATATGGGTATTCAATCAATCACTCATCCAATCATTAAGAAATATGAAGACAGCAGAAATAAAATTAACAGTTGAATTAGACGAGGCTAACAATCCGGATAACATTCTTTGGGAAAGCTCAGATTCTCAAAACTCAGATAAAGTGCCTGCAAAAGCAATGTTCCTTTCCGTTTGGGATCATAACTATAAAAACACTTTAAAAATAGACCTTTGGACTAAAGATATGCCTGTTGATGAAATGAAACGTTTCTTCTACGAAACTTTACAAACCATGGGTGATAGCTTTTTAAAAGCAACAAATGAGACCTTAATTGTTGAGGATTTAAGAGATTACTGTGCGCATTTCGCTGAGAAGATGGGTATTGTAGAAGGGCAGTAGGCTAGTCGGAAGTCGGAAGTCGGAAGTCGGAAGTCGGAAGTCGGAAGTCGTTTAAAAATGCCAGTCAAGTTCGTTATTCCTAATCGTATTTCGTAAATCTAAAATCGTAAATCAATATGTTAATTCTAAATAAATTCAGGGCATATTTAGGCATTGTTCTATGCGTTGTAGCAAGTTTCTGCCCAATGTTAAAAGTGCCAATTAAAGGCAACTGGAATCTCTATCAATCAGATGCCCGTTTGTTTATCATAACTTATGCAATACTTGCGATTGCCGTATTAATTTTATTTATCAGAAAAGCTGGAGCGTTTAGATTTATCAGTTTTGTTATGGCAATTTGGTATGTTTTAGCTATTGTGGCGGTTTACTTCACTGCAAATAATTACACCAAATATGGTTTTGCAAATAAATTAATTGGTAAAGTTGTTCATTTCCAATGGGGATGGATAGTTTTTTTAGTAGGCGTAATATTTTTGCTTTTCAGCACTAAACGCGGAGCAAAAATTACAGCGTCTACAACTAGTCTTTAAATTGCGAAGTAAGTTTAGCAACCTCGTAGCCTTTAGCCTTACATCGGGCAACAATTTCATCATGAGTTTTCTTCGGCATACTTTGCGTGCGGCTCATGATGAACAAAAATTTATGGTCTGGGTGACCAACAACTACGTATGAATAATCATCTGCGAGCTCAATAATCCAGTAATCTACCTTAATCGGCCAAACAAATTGCGCCTGCAACTCGCCCTTATTCCCATCTTCTGACGGAAACATTTTCGAGTTTCTGGAATAGACTTTCTCGTCATTTGGCTTTTTGTAAGTAGTAACCACATTATAAAATCCATCTTTATTTAAAGTGTATCTTGTGGTAGTTTCTCTGCTGCCTTTATCAAAAATTGTTGGAATAGAATATAGCGAATACCAAGTGCCTGAATATTTATTCAAGTCGAGTTTATTAACGGGCGTATTTTTATCAGCAGAAAAAAAACTAAATACTACGAATAGTATGGTGCAAAACGTTTTCATAACAATAGAGGTTTATGTTACTTACGAAAACTATTTGAATTAAGTTTTAAAATTTAAGTTCTGCCTGGCCCTGTTGAGCTATTTCCCGCTCATGTTGCAACAGCCATTGCTTACGCCATAAGCCACCAGCGTAACCAACCAATTTACCATTGCTTCCAATAACTCTATGGCAGGGTACTACAATCGCAATATTATTTTTGCCATTTGCTGCGGCTATTGCCCGAATGGCTAAAGGTTTATGTGCCGAAAATTTAGCGTAAGATGTAGTTGCGCCGTAGGGAATCGTCAATAAATTTCGCCAAACTTCCTGTTGAAATTCTGTTCCCTTTTGTTTGATAGGAAAATCAAAATCCCTTAATTCGCCTTTGAAATACGCTTCTAATTGAGAGGCAACACGTTTAGTTAATTCACTTTCAGGCATTTCATCAATTACCTTTTCAGAAAAAGTTACTTCCGTTATGTAATCATCATCAGCTATGATGGTTATTTTGCCAATTGGAGATTCTATAACTGATGCGTGGTTCATAGTTTTTTTTCGACACGGAAGCACCGAGTTCGCGGAGAAACAAGAAAGTTATTATTTTTTTCTAAAAAGATTTTCATTAAAGCAAAATCAAATTTATTTTCCGTGTATTCTGTGTTTCTGTGGCAGCCGAAGTGTCGCTAAAATTCTAAACAATATTACAACAAACCTACAATTTAACATCGCAATATTTGGTAAGAAAAGTATCTTTGCGGTTATGCAATTGGCCAAAGAGGTTAAATACTTAATCCACAAGGAAGTACTGTTAGAGTGGCGTTCCAAATACACCATTAACGGAGTATTGCTATATGTTGTTTCTACAATTTTTACCTGCTATTTATCTTTTGTTAGTCTTGGCGATAAACTAGCCTGGAATGCATTGTTCTGGATAATTATACTTTTCGCATCTATTAACGGTGTTTCTAAAAGTTTTTTACAAGAAACCAGAGGACAGCAATTGTATAGTTATGTTTTAGCAAGTCCGGCTGCGGTATTAATCTCTAAAACCGTTTACAATGTCCTGTTGATGTTAGTTTTAACTACCATTGCATTAGGTTTTTATACTCTGGTTTTCGATTCTTTTACACCTCCAGATTTGCTGCTTTATTATGTTGCTGTGTTAATGGGTAGCATCAGTTTTTCAACCGTTTTTACAATGGTTTCTGCAATTGCAAGTAAGGCAGGAAATGGTGGAATGCTTATGGCAATTTTGAGTTTTCCAATCATCATTCCCGTACTTATACTTTTAATAAAATTGGCTAAAAACGCGGTTGATGGCTTGCCTTGGGAAAATAGTTACGATGAAATTGGGATGTTGTTTTTGGTAAATGTATTAACCGTTGCAACCTCATTATTACTATTTCCTTACCTTTGGAGGGATTAAGGGAATTGTAGAATGAGTGAATTTTGGATGAAAGAATGGGTATACAGCAATCATCAATTCAATTATTTAAAATTCAAAATTAAATAGAATGAGTGTATAATTGATTTGGCAAGTGATAGACATTCACTAATTCAATCATTCAAAACTCAATAATTATATTACATATGAATAAAACTTGGTGGAAAATTTTGGGTTCAGTTTTGGTAATTTATACTGCAATTGCAGGCTTATTATTAGGCGTTCCGCGTTTACCTATTTTAAATGAATCAATCAGAAATCTGTATTTCCACGTACCAATGTGGTTTGCAATGATTGTTTTATTTTCTATTTCTGTTTTTTACAGTGTAAAATCACTAAGCTCAAAAAGCGAAATTGATGATTTAAAAGCTGTAGAAAGTGTAAATGCAGGAATCATTTTCGGACTTTTGGGTTTAGTAACCGGAGCTGTTTGGGCTAAATATACATGGGGGCAGTTCTGGAGTTTTGATCCAAAACAAAACTTTGCTGCGATATCTGTTTTACTTTACTTCGCTTACTTAATTCTTCGCAATGCGATAGATGAAGAACAAAAGAGAGCAAAAATTTCGGCCATTTATAACATCTTCGCCTTCCCAATGATGGTGGTTTTACTTTTCGTTTTACCACGCTTAAAAGATTCATTACATCCAGGAAACGGCGGTAATCCGGGTTTTAACAGTTATGATTTAGATAGCCGTATGCGCATGGTATTTTATCCGGCTTGTTTAGGTTGGATTTTAATCGGTTATTGGGTTTATACCATTCGTTTCAGGTTACGTTCGATAGAGAATAAACAACAGAATTTGGATTAAAGAGTAAAGAACAAGGATTAAGGAACAAAGAGTGGTTTAAATAACCAAAAACTCAACATCCAAACATCGAAAAAACGAATCACCAATCAACTAAAAATTCATCATGAAAAAAATAATATTCTCACTTATACTAATGTTTACAACTATACAATTATTTGCACAAAATAACGATGTAGAAATGGCCGATACGCTGCGCAGCAATGGCAAAATTTACGTTGTTGTAGCCTGCATTGTGATAATTTTAGTCGGTTTATTGGTTTATCTATTTTCTATCGATAAAAGATTAAAAAAAATCGAAAAAGAAAATACGACTAAAAACTAAGTTTAAACGTTTTAAAGTTGTTTTTTGAACCAAAAACGATTGGTGTTGGCTATACACTAAGTATTTTTTCATTTGGATATATGCGGTTTTTTTAGGCAATTTTGCAGCATACTTAATTCATAAAAAATAAATAATGGCTAATCTAGCAGACGAGAACAAGTTCTTTGCAGATGTTTGTAAGAACTTTGACAGTGCGGCTCAATTCACCAATCATCCGGAAGGTTTATTGAACCAGATTAAAGCGTGTAATAGTGTGTATCGTTTCCAATTTCCAATTCGCAGAGGAAACGGTTTTGAAGTAATCGATGCATGGCGTGTGGAGCACTCGCATCACATGAGCCCAACAAAAGGTGGTATTCGCTACAGCGAAATGGTTAACGAAGATGAAGTTATGGCACTTGCGGCCTTAATGACATACAAGTGTGCTATCGTTAATGTACCCTTCGGTGGTGCTAAAGGCGGTATCAAAATCAACACAAAACAATATAGTGTAGCAGAGTTAGAAACGATTACCCGTCGTTACACTACTGAGTTAATTAAAAAGAATTTTATTGGTCCTGGTATCGATGTTCCTGCTCCAGATTATGGATCAGGTGAACGCGAAATGAGCTGGATTGCTGATACATATATGACCATGAATCCTGGTCAGTTAGATGCTTTAGGTTGCGTAACAGGTAAGCCAATTGCTTTACATGGTATCCGCGGACGTAAAGAGGCTACTGGTCGTGGTGTTGCTTATGCAGTGCGTGAGTGTGTAGAAGTTGCAGAAGATATGGCAAAAATTGGCTTAAAAGCTGGTTTAGGCGATAAACGTGTAATCGTTCAGGGTTTAGGTAATGTGGGTTACCACTCGGCTAAATTCTTAGCAGAATTTGGTGCAACAATCGTTGGTTTATGCGAGTATGAAGGTGCTATCTACAATCCAAACGGCTTAAATGTTGATGAAGTTTTTGCTCACCGTAAAAACACAGGTTCAATTTTAGGTTTCCCAGGCGCTACCGATTTCAAAAACTCAATGGAAGGTTTAGAGCAAGATTGCGATATCATTGTTCCGGCAGCTTTAGAAAACCAATTTACAGAAGAAAACATCCGCAACATCAAAGCAAAAATTATTGCTGAAGGTGCAAACGGACCAACTACTCCAGAAGCTGAAGCTATTTTCACCGAAATGGGTGGTATCATTATTCCGGATATGTATTGCAACGCCGGTGGTGTTACGGTATCTTATTTTGAGTGGTTAAAAAACCTTTCTCACGTAGCATTCGGACGTATGGAAAACCGTTACGCGGCTAATTCAAACGCAAATTTAATTGCAACTTTAGAAAACTTGACTGGTAAAACCATTCTTCCTGAACACCGTTTAATGATTGTTAAAGGCGCTTCGGAAATGGAATTGGTAAACTCAGGTTTAGAAGATACCATGATTCATTCGTACCACGAAATTCGTGAAACTTTGAAAGTAAAACCAGGTACACAAACATTGAGAACAGCAGCTTTTGTTAACTCAATTGACAAAATTGCCGTTTCTTACATGAATTTAGGTGTATGGCCATAATAAGCTGAAAGACGAAAGACTAAAGCTAAAAATCCTTGCAAATCTTAAATTTGCAAGGATTTTTTTATTTTGAAAATGTGGGCTCTGTGACTTATCGGTTAGGGTTGGCCCCGCTTTCCGTTGCAATCTTTTTGTTAGATTCTACAATGCTATATTTGTCGTCATTGCGAGGAGGAAGGGCGTAGTAATCTTATTCATTAAGTACTCCAAAAAGTATTTACACTACAATCGGGTTTAAGAATAAAAGGACATTCAAATTAGTCAGTGATATTTTGTCGAATTTGTCGTAAAATATAAGTGTTTCACCTTCCAAATGTTGTTTTAAGACAACCCAATTTTATATTAAGGCTTGCATGTCATCAATCCCTTGGGAAAAAAATAATTACATTTAAGCTCATATATTTAGAGCATGAACAACGAAAACATAAAGATAATAAGCAAAGAAATTCTTTCAGATAATTGGTACACCCTAAACAAAATCACATTCGAATACCTAAAAAAAGATGGTACAGTTGAAACCCAAAACCGAGAAGCTTACGACAGAGGAAATGGTGCTACAATTTTACTTTATAATGTTGCCAGTCAAACTGTAATTTTGACAAGGCAATTCCGATTACCCACCTACATTAATGGTAATGAAACTGGAATGCTCATTGAAACGTGTGCAGGTTTATTGGACAAAGATAATCCGGAAACGGCAATAAAACGCGAAACGGAAGAAGAAACGGGCTATAAAATTAAAGATGTAAAAAAGGTTTTTGAAGCCTATATGTCGCCAGGTTCGGTGACTGAGATTCTTTACTTTTTTGTTGCTGAATATTCAAAAGATATGAAGGTGAGTGAGGGCGGCGGACATCTTGAAGAGCAAGAAAATATTGAGGTTTTAGAAACATCATTTGATGAAGCTTTAGATATGATTGCTACAGGCGAAATTAAAGATGGTAAAACGATAATGCTTTTGCAGTATGCACAAATCAACAGTTTGTTTGATGCTTAGCATCGCCTACTTTTTTTAATTTACTTCCAGCGCAAATCAATTAAGAGTAAAGTGTTAATTTTTTTTGAAATCTAAATTATTTACATACATTTGTACTGTAATAAAAATAATTACAGAATGAATAGCAGATTTCCAATATCCTTACACATACTTACTTTGCTCGAAGATGCGAAAGGGGAAGTTGTGAGTTCGGAATATCTGGCCGGGAGCATTAACATAAATCCTGTTTTAGTAAGAAAGGAAATTGCCAATCTGCGCAAACATGGTTTTGTAGAAAGTAAGGAGGGGAAGGGTGGGGGTTCTTTTCTGGCGAAAAATGCTATCGATATTAACTTAGGAGACGTTTACAGGGCCGTTCGGAATGATAATATTTTAGGACAAAGTAAAAATGAACCTAACCCAAAATGTCCAATTGGAAAGCAAATTAATCAACATCTACGTACGCTTTACAGCGATGCTGAAAATGCTTTGATTGGTAATTTATCAAAACAAACGCTTTCTGATTTTGCATTAAAATTTAAATAATATTTTTTTAATTATAACTGTAACAAAATTTATTACAATAAACATTTAAAATTCACTCATTCAAAACTTAATAATTTAAATTTAAATAACATGAAAGTAGCAGTAATAGGCGCATCAGGCTTTGTAGGTAAAGCTTTGGTTAACGAATTGGTAAATCGTGGCAATGAAGTAATTGCAATCGCCCGCGATACCGAAAAAATTGAAAACAGCGCTGATAAAGTAACCAAAATTTCGGTTGATGTTTTAGATACAGAAAAATTAGCTGAAACATTAAAGGGTGCAGATGCTGTAATCAGTGCATTTAATGCTGGTTGGACAAACCCGAATCTTTATAACGATACCATAACAGGTGCACAGGCAATTCAGAAAGGCGTTAAAGCATCCGGTGTAAAACGTTATATTTTTATTGGTGGTGCAGGTACTTTGCAAATTGATGGAAATCAACTGGTAGATGGCGAGAATTTCCCTAAAGATATTTATCCGGGTGCATCAGCAGTTAGGGATTACTTTAATACTTTAAAAGAAGAAAAAGAATTGGATTGGTTGTTTTTTAGTCCGGCGATTGAAATGCACCCTGGTATTACAATCGGTCGTACGGGCAAATATCGTTTAGGTAAAACTTCTCCTGTTTTTAATGAAGAAGGCCGCTCAGTATTATCTGTCGAAGATTTATCGATTGTTTTGGCAGATGAACTGGAAAATAATGCACATCACCAGGAACAATTTACAGCAGCATACTAGTTGATGTGAGATGTGAAGATGGATGAAGGAAGATGGGCGTGATTTAATATGGAAAATGGAATAAGTAGGATGGAAAATGTAACAGGGATAATGTGATAATAGATGATGTAAATTGAGATACAATATTGATGACATATTATGGGAAACTTAAAATATTAAGAGGTTTTTCAATTTACCATCATCCATTGTCTCTTCTTACATTTTCCTATTATCCATCTTCCCTACATCCATCTTACATTTTCCATTATTTTCTATATTTTATTTATCTTCGTGGCATGTATCGCCTAATTAAACCAATATTCTTCAAGTTTGACCCTGAAAACGTACATTATTTCGTTGTAAAGCGGTTAAAATGGTTTAATGATAAATTTCCACTTGGTAAAACTATTATTCGTAGTAGCTTCGATGTACACATAAAAGGCTTAGAGAAAGAAGTTTTTGGTATTAAATTTAGAAATCCTGTTGGTTTGGCCGCTGGTTTCGATAAGAATGGCGAATATGTCGAATCTTTAAGCAATCTTGGCTTCGGTTTTATAGAAGTTGGTACGGTTACGCCAATGCCACAACCTGGCAATGATAAGCCGAGGATGTTTCGTTTGCCAAACGATGAAGCCTTAATTAACCGAATGGGCTTTAACAACAAAGGTGTTGATGTAATGGCAGAGCGCTTGCGAATGCTAAAAGATAAACACCCTGATATTGTGGTTGGTGGAAACATTGGTAAAAATAAAGCAACGCCGAATGAAGATGCGGTAAGTGATTACATTAAATGCTTTGATAGATTGTTTGATGTGGTTGATTATTTTGTGGTTAATGTTAGTTCCCCTAATACACCAGGCTTGCGTGAATTACAAGAAAAAGAACCACTTAAAAATATCTTAAACACACTTCAGCAACTCAATTTAAAAAACAACATATCTCGGCCAATATTGCTCAAAATTGCACCAGATTTAACTGATGCACAATTAGATGATATTATCGAAATTGTAGCAGAAACTAAAATTGCTGGGATTATTGCAACTAATACAACCATCAGCAGAGAAAATCTGGCTACAGAAAAAAACCTGAGCGGGGAGATGGGCGGTTTGAGCGGCAAGCCTGTAAAGGAACGCTCTACTGAAGTTATCAGATATCTATCAGAAAAATCAAATAAAGCGTTCCCGATTATTGGTGTGGGTGGAATTCATTCTGCTAAAGATGCCCAGGAAAAATTAGATGCTGGTGCAAGTTTGGTTCAGTTATATACTGGTTTTATTTACGAAGGTCCGGGATTGATTAAATCGATTTGTAAATCACTGGTAAAGTAAGTTAAACTTTTAGTAATCCTCGAAAAGCCCTTGCCGCGTAGTAAGAGGATGCGCCGTTGTGGTAAATAAACACAGTTTCATATCTATAATCTGCAAATATTGCACCGCCAAGTTTTCTGATGTCATCTGGTGTTTTGATCCAACTTGATGTTTTTAGGTCAAATTTACCGAGCTTTTGTAAGGCCCTGTAATCTGTCTCATCTAAAATTTCGATGCCCATTTCATTTGCCATATCAATGGCTGTGTTTTCAGGCTTAAATTCCTTTCTGCTATCTAATGCTTCGCGGTCGTAGCAAAGGCTCCTTCTGCCTTTTGGCGTTTCCGTACAGCAATCGCAAAATATGTATTCTTTGGTCTCTTTATTGTAATCGATTACATCAGGTTCGCCACCGGTCCGTTCCATTTCGTTTAGCGACCAAAGTTTGCCAGTGTTTTCCTTAAGTTTAGCTTCAACATCGTTCCATTCTATTCCTTTATGTCTATTAGCATTCTTGTCAAAACGGGTTTTTAATAGAGCTAATAGTCCTTCAGTTTCTTCAGCAGATAGTTGTTTTTTGCTCATAATTTTATTTACAAGGGATTATTTATCTTCTAATGCGGCGGTAATTAATTCTCTCAAAATGTTTTCATCAACATCGGCCAATTTATTAATGTAAAGACAGCCAACGCCACTTTTGTGTTTGCCAAGTTGGTTTAATTTATTTTCATATTCCTTTAAACTCAGAACTAAATTCAAAGAAAAATCTGTCTTTCGAGGTGAGAAACCAATTTTAAACCAATCAACTTCACGATTTGTGCTAGGGCTTTTGTATCGTTTCTTACCGAAACCAATTATTTTAGAACCCCACATTTTAGGTTCTTCGCCACTTGCCTGTTGCATTATATCAATCAGTTTTCGGCTATCTTCACGTTTTTGTTCAGTTGCTAAACCATTAATAAAATCATCAACATTTAAATCGTTTTCTTTCGTTTTTATTTCGGCTACTTTGCTCATATAACAATTGTTCGATGCAATTTAAAAAAAAAATAATATGCTAACAGTTAAGCTAAATTATTTAATCTATTGAGTAGTTTTTTTAGTAAGAAAATATTATTCAGGAATTTTCTCCGTCAAAACTTCATTTCCGTGGCTACCATAATTAAGTACATTTCATTTTATTAATTAAAATTAACCATTTCTCAATACCACAAGTTGCGCACATTTTAATGAACTGTAAAAAATCTGATATGTCCATCCGTAACGGATGCTTCATAAAGGGTAACACCTTAAGATTTAATTTCTTTGATGTAGGAAGGGAAATCTGCACCGGATTTTACTTTGCTGTGTGCGTCTGTATTACACATTTTATTATAAAGTTAACCGGTAATAGTAGAACAGATTTCTTTAAATATTTTGATGCTAATATTTAGTTATTTTAATGAATAATTTACTTCTCCCTGAGCCTAAATCATCACTAGATGCAATTGAAGTTGTAACTTGATAAGTTCTGGCCTGAAAAGTAATTTTATCAAAAAGTGTAACAATGGATGTTGCAGCTTCAGTATTGTTAGCTCCCCCATAATTATATATATCCGTCCATGTATTTTCTGCTAGGCTTTTAACAAATTTTCTTTCAGAACCACCGTTAACACTTTCCGAGCCAAAAAAGGAATAAGCCAGCATAACTTGGGTAGAGCCATACTCTTGTTTCATTTGTACTATTTGATTTGCAGTAATACCATTATACCTTACACATAATCTACTACCATCAAAACATGTTACAGAGCTACTTGGGGTAAATTCGTTAATGTCGTAGCTAGCTGTTACAGATGTTCCAGCTGGGTCTTCATCTCCTGTGCCAACATCAACAGTCATACAACTTGTTCCGGCATAAAACGGAATTAAGGTACTATTAATAGAAATATTTGATGGCGCTGGTGAACTAAGTGTTGGTTTTCCTGTTACAACAAAGTATAAATATCCGTAGCCATAAGCTAATGTTCCAGGTAATAACTTAAATGTCAATCCGTTAGAGGTGGTTGATGTTCCACCTTCGTATTGGCCACCGTTACCATCAGAATATGGAATAGTTAATACACCACTATAAGCAGTATTTGCGGTATAGGTTCCAGGCGTGAGGTATGCTGTATTGCAGTTAATTTTCGTTAATCTTGGATTAATGAGTGTTGTATTATTTAGAGATCTCCATTCAGAGCCATTCCAAAAAACATAACCTTTATATTTTAATGCATCTGCACCTGTATTGTAAATTAAAAGGCCTGTTGCTGGAGATGGTACGGTGGTTTGGTCTGTAAAGCTCTTTAGCCCTATTCTTGGTGCAAGTAAGCCTTTATTACTTGTCGAAAGATCTAATATAGCTGAACTATTTGGCGAAGCAGTTCCAATTCCAACAGTTCCATTATCTTTTGCTACAAATTCTGTTCCAGCTGCTCTTGAAGTTGTACCGTCTGCATTTGTACCCAATTTCACCATTGCATTACTAGCATCATTAACCCAAGCATCGTTAGTTAAATCTGATGAACCAGCACCTGTAAGTATTTTTTGCCAGGCCGAGCCATCAAAATAATAATAGCCGGCAGCGTTGATGTTGGCTGTTTTTGGATCAGCAGGAATTGCTGCTGAAGCACTCGTTGCAAATATAATAGTGCCTGTTTGGTCGGTTCCATACTGGCTACTTGCCGCCTTAATCTGGGCACCAGAAAGCCTTGGTGCAATTAAACCTTCTGGTTTGGTACCATCTATTGTTTTTGCAGTTATATCTAATGTAGCTTTTGGAACCTTATTATTTATTCCAACTTGCGCAAACACAGCTGTTGAAAATAATAGTGCCAAGGAAAGAATTATTTTTTTCATTTGTTATAGTATATTTTGTAGAATTTGTTATCGTAAATAATTGTCAAAGTTGCTTAAATTGCATAATCATATGAGCTTATGGTAAGCGGATAAAAGCAAGTTGTACTATTCACTATAAGTACAGCTTGAGGTGTAAAAAAAAAAGTATAAAACAAATCTGGTAATGAGGAGGTTACAATCCGTATTCTTAATTGGAGTGCGAAAGTAATAAAAAAATTTCCTTATCTAATTGGGGGTGATTTAGAGTTTCTCCAAGATTTTTTAGATAAGCTTCTGATTGTAAGGTGTTTGTGTTTTGCGTGAGTTTGTGATAGCTATTACGCAATTATACGCAGTTAGTAAATAAGAGGCTAATGTCTATATTTCAGATTAACCATCGCTTCTACTCACCATTTCATTAATCCAGATAGGAGCGAAGGGTGATGTACATCCTTTAGATACTGGGTAGTTACGGTAAACCCCCAATGATTCACCTATCATTAGGGCTCTTTCTCTGTGTTGAGGATGATTTATTCCGATTTGGGCAAGTGTAGTATTCATTGTCCATTGTACTTCTGGAGCAGCAGTTAGCATTTCCTTTTCAATTCTAACTAATAAGGCTTCGATGTTAATTCCTTCCCGATTTCTACTTACACGACCGCTGGTTAGACTCCAGCCTGCTCTGGCAAGCATTTTATTGTTTGAATTCATCCATCCTTCACGAAATTGTTCATTGTTTGGATAATCTTTAACGATGTAATTATAAAACCAATCTGCAGCCCAGGTAAAATTTTCTTGAGAAACCATTTGCTCAATTTCATTAGCCGAGAGTTCTTTCGGTTTCAGAATTAAAATAGAAAGCAATCTCGCATCAATATTTTCAGTATTCCAAAGTTCGAGCGCTAAAGAATGGTTGGTTTTTATTTTCTTAGCAACCGCTCTGATGTCGCCCATTTTTACACCGTACAAGTTTTCTCTTGCTCCATTTTTTAGGTGCATTTGTCTAACTTTTTCATCGCCAAGCAATTTAAGTGTTGATATGGTTTCTTGAAGATTCATTTTTTAACGATTTACCTTACTCAAATTTATTCTTTTGGCAACAATAGTCGAAATTTTCAATGCAATTAAAATTATCAAATGGATTTAATTGAGATAACTGTCGTGAAAGTAAGTTATATCAGTCATAGATTTCGAATAGATTAACTTACAGTCTTTGAAAAATATAAAATTAAAGAGAAAATTTTAGGCATAAAAAAAGCATCCTTTGATCAGAAGGATGCTTTAAGCTTTTTAGAAGATTCTAAAAACTATTTTGCTAAAGCAGCTAATACAGCGTTGTTTTTAGCTAATTGGTCGTTTTTAGGTTGTGCAGAGCGACTTCCTAACTCAATGTTAGTAGCTCTTTTTAAGAAATCCACTTCTTGGTGAGCGGTATTTTTATTTCTTCTGTCTTTTCTTTTTAATCTGGTAACTGCCATGGTTTTAACCTTTTATTATTTTTATTTGTACAAATGGAGGTCGAGAGCGGATTCGAACCGCTGTAGAAGGTTTTGCAGACCTCTGCCTAGCCACTCGGCCACTCGACCCTTAAATTCAAGGTTGCAAAAATAGGAATTATTAATTAGTCCGCAAATAAAATCTGCTTTTAATTTCGAACTCTCACTATTTCAGCACAAAAGATTGCAGCACTAACTGCAACATTTAACGATTCGGCTGCTCCAATCCTTGGAATAGTTACTGGTTTGTTTATTTTTTCTATTACTTCTGTAGTGATTCCCTTACCTTCATTACCCAAAATAATTAATCCCTCATTTCCCCAATCAACCTTATAAATTGAGTTGCCATCTAATAAGGCACCAAATACTGGTATATCGGTTTTATCTAAAATTGAAACTAAGTTTTCATAGTAAATATTTACCCTTGCCAAAGAACCCATCGTGGCTTGTACCGTTTTTGGATTATAAACTTCAACACAATCATCAGAGCAAATAATTTTTTTAAAACCAAACCAATCGGCGGTACGGATTATCGTACCCAAATTACCTGGATCTTGAACACCATCCAAAATAATGGTGAATTGATTTTTGAGTGATTTTAAATCTACAGCAGACGTTTTAGGGAAGTGTACTACTGCTAAAAAACCTTGTGGCGTTTGCAATGTACTAATCTTACTTAATTCAGCGTTGTTTACTTCAAATAAGTTTATATTTGCAGGTAATTTGGGCAACAAATGATACTGTTCTGTGTTGTAAAATATGGTATGGATTTGATAGTTTGATTGTATAAATTCTTTTATTGATTTTATACCTTCAACCAAAAAAAGACTATTTTCTTTACGATATTTTTTTTGATGTAATGATTTAATAAAACTAATCTGAGATTTTGAAAGCATACAAATCCTTTAAATATTCTAAACTGAAAAGTCCTGCAATATTACTATTAATTATTGTTTTAATACAGGGTTGTTCATCAACTAAATACATTCCAGATTACCAGGCTATTGTTAAAAAAGTTACCATTGATAGTATTGATGCCAAGTTTGAAGAGCAGGCTTACAATTACGTTCAGAAAGATATTCGTCCATCATCTGCTTTTAGTATTAATGTGCCTCTCTACAATTTATTTAATACAAAAGACGGTAAGTATAAAACTACTGATATAAAGCCTTTTGGTTCACCTCCTGCTATTTTAGATAGCGCTCTGGTTGAAATATCCAGAAACCAAATTGAACGTTTTTTGAAAGGCAAAGGGTATTTTCAGGCAAAGGTTACATCAGATATTAAAGTAAAAGATAAAAAAGCGGATGTAAGGTTTAAAGCGCAACCTGGTCCGGCTTCGTACATCAGAAATCTATCTGATTCTATTTTAACACCCCAAGTAAAAGCAATCTATAAAAAGGAAAAACCAATTTTTACACATTTGCATGAGGGTATGCAATACGATTCAGACTCGCTTAGCTACGAACGCGATCAGATTTATCGTGTGATGAAAGAAAATGGTTACTATGAGTTTTTACGTCCATTTGTAAATTTCGATGTAATTGAAACTGAAGATATAAAAAAGGTTGATTTGAGATTGAATGTTACTGATCCGCCTAATGGGAACCATAAGCAATTTCAAATCGGTAATACACATATGCTTATTGCGCCAAGTCCGGATGGTTTGCCGGATTCTGCAAGGTATAAATTGAGTAAAGACACCATCAATGGTATTGTTTATACTGATTTTTCTGGTCGGTACAGAAGAAATCCAATCGTTCGTTACGATTTTTTAAAGCAAAACGACCTTTATGATATTCGGAACGAACAGCTTACATATGATAGAATGTATGAGCTTAACATCTTCAAAAATGTTAAAATCGATTATTACCGAAGAGATAGTACATCGAACAAAATAAACCCGATTATACTTTTAACGCCGCAAAAGGTAATGAGTAATAGGGTTGAGGGCGAGGTGCCTTTTAATGGTGGTACAGTTGGTTTTAACTTGAGTAATACCTACACAAATAATAATTTATTTAGAGGCGCAGAGCGATTTGAATTACAGCTGAAGGGCGGTTTGCAATCCAGAATTGGAAACGGAACTTCGCCTTTTCGTGATATTTACCAACGTGATTTCTCCATCAGTGCGAGTATTAGTGTGCCAAGACTGATTATTCCATTTTACAATCCTGTTTTGGGTGGAAATGGAATGCCGCACACAACTTTCTCTTCGAGTTATATTTACGCCTTGCAAAAAGATGTTTCCGTTAGAAGAATATTCATCAACTCCATTACTTACGATTGGTTTGAAACAAAATCAAAGCTTCACAGCTTTACGCCATTAAATTTTGAGTACAGATTCGGAAACCTAGATCCAAGTATTCCGGAAGAGATTTTGCTTAATAATATTTACTACGGCATCCTTTTAGGTAGAAAAGATTTAACCTTAGGGATGAAATACACCTATACCTTAAATGCTGATAAACTTAACCAGCTTAGAACTTTTGTTTATTTCCGTGGCGGGGTAGATATTGCCGGAAACCTTTTACAGGGGATAACTAACGCATTTGGTGCGCAAAAAGACCCCGCAAATGGTAATTCTGCCAATTTATTAGGTTTGCCATTTAACCAATATGTACGTCCGGAGGTTGATATTCGTTGGTATAAGCATTTAAGTGGTACAAACCAATTTGTAGCCAGATTAAGTGCCGGTGTTGGTTATGCCTATGGAAATTCTGAACAACGAGGTATTCCATTTGAAAAGTTATTCTTCGCAGGCGGTTCAAACGGAATCAGAGCTTGGCAGGCCAGAACATTAGGCCCGGGTAATTATAACCGTGATGTGATTGGTACGGATTTAGGCAGAAGAACTTTATTCGGTTTAGACCAGCTGGGTGAGTTGAAAATTGAAGCCAATTTAGAATATCGTTATACCTTGTTGAGGAAATTCTTTGGAGGTGTTTTAAAAGGTGCGGCTTTTGTAGATATGGGTAACGTGTGGAATATTAACGGCAAAAGTACCTTAAGTGGTAACATAAGTGAAGAAATTAGACAGCAAACGCTTTTAAGGCTTAGTAAGTTAGCGCAACAAACTGCAATTGGCGCTGGTACAGGTTTTAGGTACGATGTACAGTATTTTGTTTTTAGGTTTGATATTGGGTTAAAGGTTAAGGACCCTCAATTTTCGGGCTCAGAACAATGGGTTATTGGTAAATTTTTATCTGGCGGAAGAGACTTTAGAAATAACTTTAATTTAACCCATGCACCAGATACTTACCGTTTCCTACAATACAATTTTGGTATCGGGATGCCTTTCTAATTAACTGAATAAATTTAAAACGCCTGGTTTTGCATCAGGATTTTTAAACTGAATTTCTTTAAAGGGTTGCCATCTTTTGTCGATGTGTTTGTAAACAGATAAATGATTAATTTCAAATGTTCTCTTAAAGTTTTTATTCTGATATTCGTCCAATATCGCAGTAAATTGATGCGGCTTAACATCCTTAAAAGCTATCGTTAAATGCGGTGTAAACTTGAAGTTGTTCTTTTCATCAAGAAGTTTTAATGGCTTTAATTCGCTCTTAATTTGCGCTTGCAATTTCATTAAGCTTTCATTTTGTTCAACATCAATGTAAATGGTATGCTGTGGAAAAGAATTAAAGTTCTGGATGGTCTGATGAAACGCATTTGAGTATGCAGCACGATCCAACGCACTAAAAAAACGTTTTTCTTTTTCTAAAGAAGAAATTTTTACTGGATTATAAAGTGTAATATGAGCCGGACGTTTTAGCGATTCGAAGACTTTATGTTTGTCAGAAATTGAATTGCGGATAACATCAATGTCTTCTACAATTGAAACTGGCGGAACGATACACACTAAAAATAAATTTTCCATCATCAAAAATACTAAAATAATTAGTAAAATTGGTTTGATTTCGTTTTTGCAAAAAGGAATTTGCTTTAAAATAAATTCTTTAATCCATCAAAAATGCTTTCGAAAAATGTTGCCAGATTTAATCCACTACTGTGATTAAAATACACAAAAACCAAGAAGATGATTACGGCGAAAATGATAAGTTTTCTAAAGGCAAAAGCAATTATCACCAACAATATCGGAATGATAAATAACCATAAACTATTTATTGGATAAGGGCTTAAATCGCTGTCTTTTTTATAAACGTAAACAAGTTTGCTATGTGTACCTGCATCATTCTGATGTTTTAAATACACAAAAGTAGAGCGTTCAATTGGCAATGGTAAAACAGCTATACCATCATTAAATTTTAAGCTTTGCGTAAAACCGCTAACACTAAAAGTATAGGAGCCGTTTATGTTTTCGTTAGGATTATCGAGCGAATCGGCCGCAATAATGGCTAATTTGTTATTTTTTAAGAGGTTCTCCTTAACTAAAAAGTTGTTAATTGCCGAAGTTTGTGCAAAACCAAAAGTGCTGGTTAAGCAAAGAAAAAATAAGATAAATCCTCTTTTCATTCTATAGAACGTTTATTATAAATTAAGTAACCAATATGCAATAATACACCATTTCTTTTAATCGCATCATTATATAAATTATAACTTAAACTTACCGGACCAAGTGGCGATTGATAAACCACCCCGGCAGTTGCTGCATAGCGTAACTTACTAATGGCTTTTGCGTAAGCAATATCCTGTAAATTATTCAATTCGAATTCTTTGTGCGGTAAAAATAAATAGCCTTCTAATCGCACGTCTAAACTTTTTCTGATATTGAAAATGTTTTTAATGCCACCTGCAGCATAAGTAGAAGCCCTAAATTTATCTAAAAAAAGCGATCGACTATCTTGCAAGGGGTAAAATGCAGGCGAAACCAATAGCGTCGAATAATAATTGTTAAACAGCGGCTGATTTGAAATTACACCTTCAACTAAATAGCCTAACGTATATTTGTTTAGGTGAAGGAAATAATTTTCTTGCGATAACTTAATGCTACCCCATTGTCTGATTTGATTGAAAGGTTTTATCGTATTTGGTGGAACTATATTTCTGAAAATATTGCCTGGATTATAGTTTTCTCTCCCTGTAGTGTAATTAAAACTTAAGGTAAAGCTTTGTCCGCGGGTGGCATATTGTTTACGGTTTAGCGAGTTTTTCTCTAGATTTAAAGATGCCTTAAATCCGTTAAAAACAGTTTGATCTAATATATCCCCAACAGAAAAGGAATTATTCGGACTATACTCATCTTGATTGTTGATAAAAGCAGAATGTAATACAATTTTAGTGTTGTAATTCAACGGAAAGCCCATCATTAAATCGATCTTTCTATCGGCTTGCTCAATGTAAATAGGGCGGGGGTTTTCAATAAAAATCTGACTGGTGTTGTAAAAATTCCAGTGATTGTAAGTTAACTCAGCGCCTAAAAAAAGCGGTAGTTTTGTAGGGTAATCTATTCGTCCGCTTACCTGTACTGATTCATAAAACCGGCCAGAATAAAAGCTTGTACCAAAAGTGTAAGCCTTGCGATTGAGATAATTATACTGCGCACCTAAAAAAACATTGCTAATTGGTCGGGTGGATATATTTCCACCTAAATCGAGTTTAAAGCTTTTTTTAGGTTGAGCCACCACTTCAAAAGTGTAACTATCGTTTGCAGGCTCGTAAACAATCTTCGGATAAATGGTTTCGAAAGTTTGGTCGGCTACAAGCTTATAATAGCCACGTTTGATATCTTCAAGGTTGAAGGTTTTTTTATCGCTTTTAAATAAGCGCTCAACATAACGTTTTTGCTGCGCATTTACGCCAGTTACGGTAATGTTATTGAAAACAAAGTCTGGTTTTTTTCTGTTGAATTTCTCTCTTCTGATTGCGAGGTCAGTTTCATTTACCCTACGTTTAATAAGTGCTTTAATTCGCTCCATATCGGCCATAGTCGCATCGTAACCTTTTTGTATTAAATCCTTAACCGGAGAAAAATTTGTTACGCTGTAGTTTGCTAAATCTGGTTGAATGTAAATGCCGTTTTTACCAACCATAGTCGAATCTGATTTCGAGAGGAACATGAAAACCAAAAAGCGGTTCATTAACCTTTCATCGTTGCTTTTAGGATATTCGTTATAGGTTTTTGAAGATACGTTTGCACCGATAATGTAATCTGGAGCAAATTCTTTTTGCATTACATCGGCAGGGAAATTGTTATACAAACCGCCATCAAAAACGTATTTGCCATCCAGTTTTATCGGTCGGTAAATAATCGGAACTGTCATTGTAGCCCGTACAGCTTCTGCTAAACTGCCTTTATCAACAGTAATGCTTTTTTGTGAAAGCACGTCGGCAACCATGCATCTAAAAGGTACAAATAGATTATCGAAATTATCTTTTGATGCTGCTGATGCTTGCGAAAATAACTCCAGGAATGCGAAATTTAATGGAATATCATTAATCAGATTTGAGCGAAAGCTAAAATGGAAGCCAGAATCGACCGCGACTTTTGCCGTGAGCATTGATGCATTTGGTGCATTTTTTTCGAAGAAATAGGTGTAATCGCTGGTATATTTTCCGTTAACCCAGTTTTGAAATTCATCGCTGGTGGCAATTTTTTCTATTTGAGCAGGCGTATACCCGGCAGCATACATCGCCCCAACAATGCCACCCATCGAAGTTCCTGTAATGTAATCGATAGGAATGTGGTTTTCTTCTAAGGCTTTTAAAGTTCCAATATGGGCCAATCCTTTTGCGCCACCGCCGCTAAATACCAAACCAACTTTTTGCGCCTGTAATTTGAAACAGCACAAAACGAGAAGCATCAGCAAGTATTTTTTAAAAGCTACCACTCCCTAAAAATAAGGGTTTTCTTTTAAAATTAGTTGAGGATAAAAATGTTATAAGTTAAAAATGATGCAAAACTTACCCAAAGTATGTAGGGGATGAATAGGAGGCCTGCAACTTTATCGATTTTATAAAAGGTAATTGCGTTTGCAATGATTACAATGAGCAGCATTATAATTTCGGCTAGTGCAAAACCAATCTCATGCAAATAAAAGAAGATAAACGACCAGCTTAAATTTAAAATTAATTGAATTAAATATAGTGCAACCGTACGCGGTAAGTGTTCAATCTTATATCTTTTTGTCCAGACCAAATAGGCTGCAATGCCAATTATGATGTACAAACTTGTCCAAACTGGAGCAAATAACCAGTTTGGCGGATTAAATGAAGGTTTATTTAAGGTTGGATACCAGGTTTGAATAGATTTTGCAGTCGCCCAACCGCCTAATGCACCAACGCCAAGCGTTAAAGCTATGTTGATGATAAAAGCTAAAGGTTTAAATTTCATTTTTAGATTTTCTTATTTGCGGGAAAGTTTAAAGGTTGGAAGATTGTTTATTGTTGGTTAGTTCCGCGAATTAAATTTACAATTACGAGTGAACTAACCAAATAACTAATGACTAACCAACCAATGAACCAGTTAAAAAGTTTTATCTTCCAACTGAAGGTACAACAGGAAGGCCTTCGTTATCCTCGTTTCCTACGCTTTGCACAGCAAAAAGATAATTATCTTTACTATAAGGCAAACGGATTTCTGTAACTGTAGTAAAAAATTTCTTTTGCCAAACCGAACTGCTGGTTTCTCGCATTAAAATGTAATAACCTTTAATGTTACCGTTTACAGGAGCTTTCCAATAAAGAAAAGTAGAATTACTTAGGTTTTTAACATCAACTTTAACTTCAGTTGGCATAGATGGTGCCTTGGCAAGATTTGCAAGAACTGAAATATTAACTGCTGTGTTTTTTCTTAGATATTCAAAATCCATAAATTCAATTAAATCGCCATAAACAACGCCCTTTTCAGTTCTTAAATCCTGATGCTGATGTTCGAAATTTTCGTTCATTTCTGTAAGCCTTACTGCAGCAAATCCGTTCTCTACGAATGGCGTATGGTCTCCACCACGTAAGAACCTATCATTACGATAAATCAATTTAATTTCTAATTGATCTACATAACGCTCACCAACTTCTTTTACATAACGTGCAAGCTGGCGACTTTTACCATCATTTTCTAAACCAAACTGACGGATGTTTTTTGCATTTTTATCCAACTCGTAAGCTGGTAATCCTTCGCTAAAAACACGAAGTTTAGTGTTGTCTATAATTTGAGTTTCGCTGGCATTATTACTACCGATCATATCATTATTAAGCATGGCCTCTAAATTCCAGCCTTCTTTTTTAGCTTTAGCTGCCATAAAACCAGAGCCAAGTAAAGATTGCTCCTCGCCACTTACTGCAACAAAAATTACAGTAGCCGGAAATTTATATTGGCTCATTATCCTGGCGGCTTCAATAACGCCTGCAACGCCGCTACCATCATCGTTTGCGCCTGGAGCATCACTAACCCTATTCATTACATCGGTTACACGACTATCCAAATGACCGCTTACCACAAAAACTCTCTTATCATTGGCATCTGTACCTTTCAAAATAGCAACTGCATTACCTAATAAGATTTGTTTATCCACACGTTTTCCATCAGAATTTATGGTAACGGTATCTAAAAAAGCTGTTAATCTTCCATCTCTTTGCTTTGCAAATTGATTAAACTTAGCAACTACCCAGTTTCTTGCTGCACCAATTCCTTTTGTTTTGCTTTTTGTATCGCTGATGGTGCTTCTCGTACCAAAAGAAACCATTTTCGAAATGTAAGACTTCAATGAATCGGCATTAACTGATTTAACCATTTTATCAATATCAGTATTGCGGTTTACAATGGTTTGGGCGTTAAGCGAAAATGCGAAACTTGCTAAAAATAGAAGTGTAGATATTTTTTTCATCAAAAAGATAATTAATATTTGCTAATGTATTGAATGTTGATGTTTATTTTATATTGTGGCCACAAAAAGCTGTAACAATTTAAAAGATAGAGGAATTTGATGTTTAGTTTTTGAAAATATAAACTTTCGAATTTTGCCTTATAAACAAAATGGTTTTATTTTTTTCTTTTCTAAAAGCTTAAAAATGATGCAATAAGCAGCCTGAAATTAAAAACCATTAGAAAATTTTCTATATTTATTTTTTGTAATCAATTTTACAATCCCTAACACGCTTATCATCCCTCAAAATAATAGTAATGGACAGGTTTCCTACTAACTTAACATCAGCTAAATGCGAACTTTTAGATAGAATACTACAAGAGTTTCAGCATGAAGACTATGTTAAAACTGATAGGATACTTCACATATTCAGGGGTAATGCAATCCTCGCGTCTGAATACCTTCAGTTATTAAATCAGTTGAACCTAATTATGTTGATTGGTGAGGTTCACGGGCATCCATTGCCGGCATTAATTGGAAAACAATCGGGTTTAGAAATTTTTTTAAGTGAGGGTGGTTTTATGACCCGTCTCGAACTTAGAAAAACTCAGGAAGAAACCGGAAAAAGTTTAATCGAACTTCAGAAAGAAATTTTCGATTTGCGGAACCAGCTTGCTTCCTGCAGAGAGTTAATTGCAAAGCAGGAAATGGCAATGTTAGATATGGATGCCGAGCTTAAACGCCTTGAAGCCGGAATGGAAAACGAAGATTATTAAGCTGTAGCGTTTTTTATATTTTTTTCGTTTCTGAAGTAAAAATCTAAAGCTATGTTTAAAACTCAACTCAAAACCATTGGATTACTGTTCTCACTGATAATCTTAATTACTTCATGCAAAAAAGAAAAATCTGAAGCTGAAAAAGATGTACTCACAGGCGCTTGGCAAGAGGCTGGAATGAGCGGCGGAATGGGTAGAAGGGTAATTTTTAAGGCTGGTGGCGATTTTTCCATGGAAATTTGGACCAACTCATATAAATCTGGCGAGGTTAATGGTGTTTATAAAATAGACGGGGATAACCTGACAATTAATATTAGCGAAGATGTAGATATTAATTCAGCAGGGATTGCTACAAAAAGGAAAGTTAGCAGGGTATTATTTGAAAAGGCAAAATTTTCTATCCTGAATGATAGACTTACTCTAAAATTTATTTCTTATCCTGCTGATGCACCAGTTGATGCTGAAATAACGTATGGAAGAATCAGAGCAATAGACTAAAATAAAAAAATGGCCCTGATTTTGTCAGGGCCATTTTTTTATTAATTGTCAATCTTAATTTCTGTTCTTCTATTTAAAATTCTACCTTCTTCACTATTATTTGTGCTCACAGGTTCTTTCTCTCCATGACCAACAATTCTAAAGTTAGATGCGTTTAAACCCGCATTTACCAGATAAGATTTTACTGAATTTGCTCTGTCAATTGATAGAGACATATTATGTTCCGGCGTTCCTTCTGCCGATGAATGGCCATTTAATACAAATTTCTTATTAGGCTCTTTTTTCATTTCAGCAACAGCCTTATCTAAAATTGAAAAAGATGCTGTTTTCAAAACCGCCGAATTAAATTCGAATTGAATATTATCTAAGTTGAAATTAGGTTTTTCAGCTGGTGCGGGTGCTTCTTCTTTTACTGGCTCGGGTGCAGGTTTTTTCTCTTCTACTGGAGGCGTTGGTTTCGAAACCGGTGCCGGTTCTGCCTTTGCGAGTGGTTTTTTAGCCTTGCAAGAATACATGGTGAGTGCTAATAATCCGATAATCGTTGATAAAAAGAGGTTCTTGATGTTCATGTTTAATACTGTTTAATGTTTGTTTTGAAACGAGTAAATTTAAAAGCTATAACGGTTTTTCTGTCGCTAACTTATAATTTTATTTTTTAATCTGCTCAATTAATTAGAATTGTCAGCACGAATCAATCAAAACATTAATTCCTTTTTTCGTTCTTAATTCTCCCTTTAAAGTCATTTGATGGCAAATCTAAATTATACTTTTGCCAAAGAATTAGAATTTATTTAGACTGTATTTAAATAGTTTCGTGTAGTTAAATATTTGTAAATTAATAAGTTGAATTTTTTATAATGATTATTATACAACTGTAATTACTAAATTACACTGATTTTAATCTTTATTTAGAATGATTCTTGTTAACTTAGCCGAAATTCTAATATCTGAATGATAATTTGAATTATAACAATAATATATAGCTCTAAAATGAAAAAAATCATCTTTGCTATTTTAGCAGTAGCATCTTTGAGCGCACAAGCTCAAAAAAACGCTTTTTTCGATCAGGCATTCTGGAAAGGAAATACCGATTTAGCAACAATTAAAGCAGAAATTGAAAAGGGAAGTAGCCCATCGCAATTAAATCCATCATCATTTGATGCAACAGTTTTTGCTATAAATAGCGGCGCACCAACTGAATCTATTTTATATCTTTTGGCCCAACCAGGAAATGATGTAAATAAATTAACGCACGACAGCCGTACTTATTTAATTTGGGCTGCATCAAAAGGAAATATTCCGGTAATGGAATATTTATTAAAAAACGGTGCTAAAACGGATATTCAGGATAGCCATGGTTATAGCGCATTAACTTTTGCGGCAGTTGGTGGTCAAAAAGACCCAAAAGTTTACGATTTACTATTAAAAAATGGTTTTGATTTAAAAAGGGATGTAAACCACGATGGTGCAAACGCTTTGCTAATCGCCATTCCTAATGATAAAGATTTAACATTAACTGATTATTTCATCTCAAAAGGGTTGGATTTAAACAGCAAAGATGCTGCTGGGAATACAGCCTTCAACTATGTTGCAAGAGGCGGAAACATCGATTTGATGAAGAAATTAATTCAAAAAGGGGTTAAGTTTACTGATAATGCAATGATTATGGCAAGTCAAGGTGGACGAGGAACTTCTAATGGTTTAGAAGTATTTCAATACTTGGAAAGCTTAAAAATTAAGCCTACAGCGGTAGGAAGCAATGGCGAAACGGCTTTACACAATGTTGTACGCAGACCAAAGCAAGAAGAAATTATCAATTATTTTATCTCAAAAGGAGTTGATGTTAACAAAACCGACAAAGACGGTAACACTGCATTTATGAATGCTTCGGGCTTTAACAGAGATTTAGCAACTATCGAATTATTAGCAAAAAACGTTAAAAACATTAATCAGGTAAATGCTAAAGGTGTTTCTGCTCTAGATTTAGCTGTACGTGGTAATTCTGCTGAAGTAGTAAAGTTCTTAATTGAAAAAGGCGCAGATTTAAATGTTGTAGATAAAAACGGCGATAACCTGGCTGCTTATCTTTTCCAGGCATATAACCCACGCGGTATGGAAGATTTTGAAGCTAAATACAAATTGCTTGCAGATAAAGGTTTCGATGTTAAAAAAGTGCAGGATAACGGAAATTCATTATATCATATTGCCGTTGCTAAAAATGATTTAGGATTATTGAAACGCATTGAGCCATTAAAAATTGATGTAAATCTTAAAAATAAAGAGGGTTATACTGCATTACACAAAGCTGCTATGACTGCTAAAGAAACCGAATTAATGAAATATTTAGTTTCTATCGGTGCTAAAAAAGATGTAACTACAGATTTTAAAGAAACACCTTACGATTTAGCTACTGAAAACGAATTTCTTACCAAGAACAAAATATCGATTGACTTTTTAAAATAAAATAATGAATAATATTTATAAAGTATGCCTAGGATTGGGTATTGTATTTTCTACTTCTTTCGCCTCGATGGCGCAAAAAACTACTAAATACAAGTGTATGCTGCAAATGACTAATTATGTTGGAGAAGGTGCTTACATCGTTGTTTCTTTAGTTGATGCTAAAGGCGCTTATGAAAAGACACTTTACGTTATGGGTTCTGATAAAAAATGGTATCCTGATGTTAAAGAATGGCATAAATTCTACAAAAGCAAACCAACAAACCTTAGTGCAATCACAGGCGCATCGGTAACTGGTGGCGATAGAAGTGTAACAACTTTCGAAATAGAAGATTCAAAAATTAACAAAGGATATACGTTGCGTTTCGAATCGGCTGTTGAGGATAAAAAATACATCGTTAAAGATTTAGAAGTGCCTTTAACAACTGAAGGTATTGCGGCTAAAACTGAAGGTACTGGTTACATTAGATACGTTCGTTTAAGTGCGAACTAATAATTTTTTTAAATGACAATTTCAATTTGGAGATACAGCCACTTAGCACTGGCTGTATCTTCTTTTCTTTTTTTAACCCTTGCATCCGTAACGGGTATTATCCTTTCTTTTAAGCCGGTAACCGAAAAAATTCAACCTTACAAGGCTAAAGATTTTAATCAGCTTAGCATTGCTGATTTAGTCCCAAACCTTACAAAAAACTATACCGATATTATTGAGGTTACGGTTGATAACAATCAATTTGTTGTTATTGACGCAACTGATGCAAACGATAATGCGGGTAAGTTTTATATTGACCCAAAAACCGGAAAAACTTTAGGTAAGGTTGCAAAAGAAAATGAATTTTTCCAATGGGTAACTTCATTACATCGTTCTTTGTTTTTGCACGAACTTGGCCGATTTTTTATAGGTTTAACCGCGTTTCTATTATTTCTGATTGCAACTTCAGGTACCGTTTTAATTATTCAAAGACAGCGAAGTTTAAAGAAATTCTTCGCTAAAATTGTAAAAGATAACTTCGCCCAATATTACCACGTGGTTTTAGGCAGGCTTTTATTAATTCCTATAATTATTATTTCCATCACGGGAACAGTAATGTCTTTACAAACCTTTGAGGTAATCAAAGAACAGAAAATTTCTCATAAAGTTGATTTTGATGCTATAAAAACTGATCCTGAAAAGAAAATGGCAGATTTCGATGTTTTCAAAAACACAAAACTATCTGCATTAAAATCTATCGAATTTCCGTTTTCTGAGGATGTAGAGGACTATTTCACCATCAAACTTGAGGATAAGGAAATAACTGTTAATCAAATAACTGGTGATGTTTTAACTGAACAACCATTTTCGAATGCAAAGTTGTTAACTACCTTAAGCATGGATTTGCATACCGGTCGCACCAATGCGATTTGGGCAATCATTTTAGCAATTGCATCTGCAAATATTTTGTTTTTTATTTACTCAGGTTTTGTAATCTGGTGGAAGAGAAGGTCGAGTCAGGTTAAAAATAAATATAAAGCTGAGCAAGCAGAATATATTATTTTAGTCGGCTCTGAAAATGGAACTACTTTTCGCTTTGCAAAAGCAATTCATCAGCAGTTGTTAAAAAACGGACAAACATCATTCATCGGGCAGTTAAATAATTATAAAATTTTCCCCAAAGCGAAGCAGCTTATCGTTTTAACCGCCACTTATGGCATAGGTGAGGCACCAACCAATTCATCTAAATTTTTATCATTATTAGAAAAAATTAAGCAGCCAAATCAAATCGATTTTTCGGTGGTTGCATTTGGTTCACATTCATATCCCGATTTTTGTAAATTTGGTTACGAAGTAAATAACGCATTATCTTATCAAAGCTGGGCAAAACCATTGCTCGAAATCCATACGGTTAACGATAGGTCGCCTGAAGATTTTACAAAATGGGCAACTTTGTGGGCACAAAGTTCGGATGTAGAATTAACATTGCTTTCGAAACTTTTGGAAACCAAACCTGTAAAGTTAAATCAGTTTTCTGTGGTTGATAAGAAAGTTTCAATTCACGAAGAAACCTCGTTTATCATCAGGCTAAGTCCTAAAAAACGTAAGAGATTTACTTCTGGCGATTTACTGGCAATTTATCCGGCAAACGATCATCGCGAGAGACAATATTCAATTGGTAAAGTTGGTAAAGATGTTCAATTGAGCGTTAAATTGCACGATGGTGGTTTAGGTTCGGGCTTTTTACATCGTTTGGAAGTTGGACAAACCGTAAATGCTGCACTTTTAAAAAATGAGCATTTTCATTTTCCATCAAAAGCAAAAACGGTAATTATGGTTTCAAATGGAACCGGAATTGCACCGTTTTTAGGCATGATTGACCAATTTAGCAAAGGCAGAAATATCCATTTATATTGCGGTTTTAGAAATAAGGTTTCTTTTGAACTCTACGAAAGTGCAATTAATACAGAAGCTGATAAGTTAACTAAATTAAACGTGGCTTTATCACGCGAGGGCGAAAAGCAATATGTTAAAGATTTGCTTGCCCTAGATGCCGAATTGGTTTACAATGCTTTAAAAGATGGTGGCACAATCATGCTTTGCGGTTCGTTAAGTATGCAGAATGATGTAATTGAATGGCTTGAGATTTTATGCCAGAAAAATGCAAGCAAAAGTGTTAGTTTTTACCAATCTCGCGGTCAGATATTAATGGATTGCTATTAAAAGATTGCTAGATTTCTTTTGGAAAGCAATGGCAGAAGATTTTTTTAATCGTTAGTCCCGCTATTCGTTTCTGCCGAAGAAAAATCGGCATCCACTGCTATCGGGTTTAGGTTTGAAAGGCAGTTAAAAACCTGGAGCTTTTGGCTAAACTTGCGAAGTCTCTTTTCACTTGCTACATTTAGACTTCGTAAGTTTGCTAAGCAAAAAACTCAGTGTTTATCTGAGTATATCTGTGGTTAAAGATTACTGCTAAAAAAACTATAACATCTTTTTCCAGCGTTCAATAGTTTTCTTATCCAAATTATCAGATAGAAAAATTTCACCGCTATCGCTAAACATAATGCAGCTAAACGTTGGGAATTTTTTAATAAAATTCAATCCTGCATCTTTGCCCAAAACCATTATCGATGTGCTCAAACCGTTTGCCAATTCTGCATCAGGTCCTAAAACGGTAACGCCACTTAAGCCGCTTGCGGGGTAACCGGTTGCCGGATTAATAATATGCGAATATCTTTTTCCTTCGAAAATTACAAACTTTTCATAACTTCCAGAGCTTACAACGGCGCTATTGTAGAGCGGCACTGCAGCAAAAAGACTGTCTTTATTGTATGGATTGGTGATGCCAACAAGCCATTTCTTCCCGTTTGGCCGTTTGCCCCAAGTACTCATATCGCCTGTAGCGTTTACAATACCCGCTTTAATACCTTTAGCAAGCATCATATCGCGGCAATTATCTGCGGCATAACCCTCACCCAGAGCGCCGAAGCCAATTTTCATGCCTTTTTTACTCAAAAAGATAGTCGAATTTATACTATCAAGGATTATATTTTTATAGCCAACCTTTTCAACCGATTTTTTAATCAAATCTGCTGTGGGCATTTCGGTCATCGAACCATCGAATTTCCAGATTCTGTCCATCGCTGCAAAGCTGATATCGAAAGCGCCATTAGTAAGTTGCGAGAGCTTAATTGCTCTTTTGGTTAGTTCGAAAACTTCCTTGTCAACTTTTACAGGTTTTTCTCCGGCATTTCGATTTACCTCCGAAACCTGAGAAGTTGGCTTCCAATCAGAAATCAGAAACTCAATTCTGCTGATTTCATTAATTACGGTATCTATATTTTGCTCAGCAAGGGCGGCAGTTTTAGCTACAATCGTAATCTCAAAACGACCGCCCATAAGCATAGTAGTTCGTTTTTTCAGAACTTGGGCATTGCAATAAACCCCTATAAATAATAATGAAATTAAAAGGCGAAAT
Source organism: Pedobacter aquatilis (assembly GCF_032678425.1). Lineage (GTDB taxonomy): Bacteria > Bacteroidota > Bacteroidia > Sphingobacteriales > Sphingobacteriaceae > Pedobacter > Pedobacter aquatilis_B. The sequence continues at coordinate 608,420 of NZ_JAVTSG010000002.1, forward strand.
TTCAAAACTTTAAGACTAGCTAATTTTTAAGTTGATGTTGTTCTTTTCTGCGGCTTCAATAGGTGTGTAATCAGATAAAATAAGTGCTTTACCTTTTTTAACGCATACATCATGCTCAAAATGTACAGATGGTTTTCCGTCGACGGTTCTAACTGTCCAGCCATCTTTTTCGATAAAGACATCTTTTTTACCCAGATTTATCATAGGTTCTATCGCCATTGTTAGGTTTTCTTTTAACATTAAACCACTGCCACGTTTGCCATAATTTGGTACTTGTGGAGCTTCGTGCATGCTTTTGCCTAGACCATGTCCAACGAAATCTCTAACTACACCATAACCTTGCTTTTCATTATGATTTTGAATTGCAAAACCGATATCGCCTAAACGTTTACCAACAACAGCCTGCTCAATTCCAATAAAAAGAGATTCTTTGGTAGTTCTAACCAATTTTAAAATTTCCTCGCTGGCATCGCCGATAACAAAAGTATAAGCATGGTCACCGTGGTATTCATTTTTAATTACGCCAACATCAACAGAAATAATATCACCGTCTTTAAGTATTTCCTTGCCCGGAAATCCATGTACAACAACATCGTTAACCGAGGTAATAATGTGGTGAGGGAAGCCACCATAATTAAAGAATGACGGTACGGCACCATTATCTAAAATATATTCGTTCGCCAGTTTATCAATTTCAATTGTTGCTAAACCAGGGCGTAAAATTTTTGCAATTTCGGCTAAGGTATCACTTACCAGAAGCGCACTGATTTTCATCAGTTCTACTTGTTCATCAGTTTTGTAAAAAATCATTGCTGCAAAAATAACAATTTGTTTTTTAAAAGCTGATTGGTTATGATGATGGTTGCAGTTAGATTACTGTATTTTTATAATGATGATTAAAGAATTGTAATTCATAGAAAAACATTAATTTTCGTTTATGGATGATAAAGGGCATTTTCCTACGCTTGATTTGAGTGAGTTTTGGCAAAAGCAAGATTCAGGAAGCGATTTATTGTACCACGAAATTGTTGGCGAACGTTTTATTGAAAAGCCCCACAAGCATGATTTTTTCTTATTTATGCTTTTCGAGAATGGTAATGGAACGCATACTATTGATTTTACAGAACACCAAGTTGCTCCGTTTCAACTGCATATGCTTTTTCCTGAGCAAATTCATAAATGGGATTTGAAACCGAATACACGGGCTCAGCAGATTATGATGAGTAAGGGCATATTTGAAACATTGGCAAGCTCCTTAAGATTTTCAATCATACTATATCAAAACCATCCGGTAATTAATTTAAGCGAAACTACCTTTAAAAAGATGCTGTATGAATTTAAACAAGTAGAAGCAATACTGGCTGAGGGCAATATAATTTGGGAAATAATTGAAGCCAGGATAAAACTTATTGCTTTAATGATTAGTCAGCAAGCTGAAACATTATTCGATGATACAACTATTTTTAAAACTAACCCGATTTTAGTGAAGTATCTATCTTTAATTGAAGCGCATTTTAAAACAGAAAAATTAGTTTCATTTTATGCAGAACAGTTAAATATTTCCGCAAATTATTTAAACATCCTCTGCAAAAGAAACCTAAATGCTTCAGCTACATCGCTTATACATGAAAGATTGATTCTGGAGATGAAAAGAATGCTACTTACAACAGAAAAGCCAATAAAGTCTATTGCTTTTGAACTAAGCTTTTTTGATGTGCCATATTTTTCTAAATTCTTTAAAAAGTATACCGGTGTTACACCTAATAAGTTTAGGGGAAAGTTATAAAATTGGACTGGTTTAATGCTGAATTTTTTGGATAGAATTGCTATTAATAAGGTTTTTGTTATAAATCGTACAATTTTTAAGATGAATTCTACTGTAGGTTTAACCGTTAGAAATATACTTTTGTATTGTTCAATTTAAGTTATGATATCACAAAATATTTCAAGAAAACACTTTATTCGCAACTCATCTCTTTTACTGGCAGGTTCTTATCTGTTATCAACAGAAAATGTTAAAGCACATGAAAACGATAGTTTTGTACCCATGGACAAAAATCTGATTTTTAAGAATGTACTACTTGAAACCGGTTTTGAATATGATGGAGATGAGGTAATCAAAACAAAAACCTCGCTTTTTACGGTTGAGTTAGATGGTGGTAAAATTAAAAATGTATCTCCAAATAATCCTAAAGCTAATGCGATAGATGCTAAAGGTTTTTTGATGCTGCCATCTTTCAGAGATATGCACATCCACTTGGATAAAACTTACTATGGATTGCCGTGGCAAGCGCATTTAAAGAAAAATAAAAGTGTTAAGGATATGATTGCTTTTGAGCAACAGGTAATTCCCGAACTTTTAAAAACATCAACAAAAAGAACTGAAAAACTGATTGAGTTGCTACAATCTTACGGAACTGGTTTTGCCAGGTCTCACGTAAATATTGAACCCACATCAGAACTTAATTCATTAAAGAATCTTCAGAAAGCGCTAGAGCATAAAAAATCATCATTTGGAGCAGAAATCGTTGCATTTCCTCAACATGGCATTTACTACACAAAATCTGACGAGTTATTAAAAGAAGCCGCAAAAATGGATATTGATTTTATCGGTGGACTTGACCCTACATCTATCGACGGAGGAATTGAAAAGCACATGGATTATATCATTCAGCTTGCCTTGGATAACGGAAAAGGTATTGATATTCACCTTCACGAGTCGGGCGAATCGGGCGTGAAAACAATTGAATATTTGATTGATAAAGTGAATGAAAACCCGGTTTTAAAAGGCAAAACCTATGTAAGTCATGCTTTTGCACTTCGCTATCTTGATAAAAATAAAACCGAGCAAATGGCAGAAAAACTTGGCGCAGCAAAAATCGGTATTGCTTCAACAATCCCACTTTCGGGTACGCCAATGCCAATTCCAACACTGTATAAATATGGGGTAGAAGTTGTTGCGGGTAATGATTGCATTGTTGACCATTGGAGTACTTTTGGCACTGGAAGTATTTTACAAAAGGCAAATTTAGCTGCTCAAATTTACGGCTACAGAACAGAATTTGATTTATCGAGAATTTTGAAATTGGCTACCGGGAATATTCTTCCTTTAGATGATAATGGAAAGCAAGTTTGTCCAGAGCAAGGTGATAAGGCAGATTTTGTATTAATTGATTCGAGTTGCTCGGCTGAAGCTGTTTCACGGATTTCGCCTGTTAAATCGCTCGTATCGAAAGGCAATTTGGTTTTCTAGCAAGAACAATGAATCCAAAACTATAAAAAACCACCATCTAAATTTAGATTGGTGGTTTTTTTTTTGAGTGCTAAATAAAAAGTAAATCGTTAATATTAAGAAAACATTACGTTCTTAGTTTTGGGAAATTTATCAAATCATCCATGAAAATAAATCTTTCGAGCCTTGCGCTTTTACTATTTATATCAGTTTCAGCCTTTGCCCAAAATGCTAAAACCCAAGGGCACAGTCATAATGACTACCATCAAAATGTACCACTTTTAACAGCTTATTATGCTGGGATGAATTCTATCGAAGCAGATGTTTTTTTGAAGGAAGGTGAGTTGTATGTTGCTCACGAAGCCAAAGAAATCAAAACAGGCAGAACATTAAAGGATTTATACTTATCGCCTTTAGCTGTTTTTTATAAAGAAAATAAAAACCATGCTTTTAAAGACAGCCTTAAAAGACTGCAACTGGTTGTCGACATTAAGGAAGATCATGTTAACGTTCTTAAAAAACTTATTTCTGAATTAAAGGCATTTGATGATGTTTTTAATTCGAGTTCAAATCCAAATGCAATTAAAATTGTAATCAGCGGAAATATGCCACAGCTGGTAGATTTTAAAAATTGGCCTGATTATATTTTTTTTGATGGCAGACCTGAAACTCAATATTCTGAAAGCGAACTTAAAAGAGTTGCAATGATTAGTCAGGATATAAAAAAGTATTCTGTTTGGAATGGTAAAGGTGTACCAACACCGACTGATTATGCTAAACTAAAAAAGGCGATTGATGATGCGCATAAATTGGGTAAACCATTTAGATTTTGGGCAACGGTTGATAGTCAGAATACTTGGATAGTTTTAGAGCGTTTGGGTGCCGACTGGATAAATACGGATAACCCAACGGCGTTGTCCGATTTTTATCTTCATCAGGATAAACTAACTTATACAAATCCAAATCCTCATCCGGTTTACACGCCCGAATATAAAGTTGATGGACAACCGAAAAAGGTTAAAAATGTAATTCTGCTTATTGGTGATGGAATGGGACTTGCTCAAATTCATGCGGGTTTAATTGCCAATCATGGCGATTTGAACATTAGCCGCATTCGCAATATAGGTTTTTCGCAAACTTCGGCTGCGAACTCGGGTAATACAGATTCTGCTGCTGGTGCAACCGCAATGGCAACTGGAGAGAAAACAAATAATCGATACATCGGTGTTGGCACCGATGGTAAAAAGCGAACAAATCTGGTAGACACTTTGGCCGTTTTCGGTATCAAAAGCGGTTTAATAAGCGTTGGCGATATTACCGATGCGACGCCTGCTTCATTTTATGCACACCAAATTGAACGTAGCATGAATAACGAAATTGCTGCCGATTTAGTAACCTCAAAAGCCGAAATCCTTATTGGTTCAAACCGAAATGTATTTATAGGGAATAAAGATGGGCAACTGATGCAAAAGCTAAAGGTAAATGGTTTTAATTTAAGCGAAAATTTAGCTGACTTTTCTAAGCAAAATGAAGGTAAACAACTTGTTTTATTATCTAACGAAGATGTTAAACCAGTGATAAAAGGCAGAGATGATGTTTTAAAGCAATCGCTTTTGAAAACTGCCAAATTGTTATCTCATAATAAAAAAGGTTTTTTTATTATGGCCGAAGGTGCGCAAATCGATCATGGTGGACATTCAAATGATTTGCCCATAGTAGTTACCGAAATGCATGATTTTGATAAAACCATTGAAGCTGCTTTACGCTTTGCTGATAAAGATGGGGAAACATTGGTAATTATTACTGCAGACCATGAAACTGGCGGACTTACGCTATTAGATGCAGATGCAGCAACAGGGAAAATTACCGGCCATTTTAGTACCGATGATCATACAAATATTATGGTTCCGGTTTTCGCTTATGGTCCACAATCTGATAAGTTTAGAGGCATTTATCCAAATAATGAAATTTTTATTAAAATACTAAGCGCACTGGCTGCATCAAAATCTAAATAGAATATGGAAAGAAGATCTGTTTTAAAAAGTTTGGGCGGTTTAATGTTGCTGCCTACAGTTAATCTTGGTTTCATTGCTGATGATAAACCTGTTTTACGCATAGCACATATAACCGATGTACATTTAAAAAATGATTTAGGTGCACCGACAAAATTTGTAAAATGCCTTCATCATGTTCAAGAACAATCTCCGAAGGTAGATTTTATTTTAAATGGGGGAGATGTGGTGTTCGATATGAATAAAGAAAAGTTATCAGATATCGATGCGCAGTGGAAATTACAACACAACATCATGAAAAATGAGTGTTCATTACCAATCCATTATGCTTTAGGAAACCATGATATTTGGTGGAATGAAGATAGTAAAGGCGATGCATTTTATGGTAAAAAGTATGCCATGAATCAGCTGGAGCTTAGTAAGCCTTACTACAGCTTCAATAAAAACGGGTGGAAGTTTATTGTTTTGGATAGCACGCATTTGGATATTGATAATACCTGGTATATCGGTAAACTTGGTGATGTTCAATTTGCCTGGCTGGAGCAAGAGCTGAAGTCGACCAATCCAAACACACCGATTTTGGTAATGTCGCACATTCCGATTCTTACGGCTTTATTAATGATTGAAGATAACATTGTAAATAAATGGACCATGCTTGGTGGAGATATGCACACCGATACTGCAAAAATCATCAATCTATTTTATAAATATCCAAACGTAAAATTGGCGTTGAGTGGTCATTTGCATATGCGGGATAAAGTAGTTTACAACAATGTGACTTACCTGTGCAATGGCGCAGTTTCTGGCGCTTGGTGGAATGGAAATAGGAGGGAAACCGCACCAGGATACGGCTTAATAGATTTATATGCTGATGGCCGTTTTGAAGAACGGTACGTTAATTATTAGTAGAAATTATTATCGAGTTTTTCTCTTGCAGTTTTTTTTAAAAGGAAAAAACAGATATTTTAGCTTAAACAAAAGCCCTATGTTAAAAGCTACTACGCAAAGAAAATTTACAGGTATCTGCATCCTATTACTATGTTTTTTAAATGTGGTTGATGCACAAGATATTTCCATTAAAGTAAACAAGCGATTCTTAAACCTGCCTATTTCGCACATGCAAGACAGAAAGAAAATGACCTTTGAGATTGATGGTAAACCCGAAAGAAATTTTGCTATCCGCCTGGCAAATTCAACGCCTGATTATTGGGTGTTTTGCGATGTGGCTGTATTGAAAGGTAAAACCATCAAAATAAAATATGAGGGCGATGCGAGTGGCTTAAAAAATATCTACCAAGCTAATGAAATTGAAGGGCTAGATTCAATTTATAAAGAAGAGAACCGACCCCAGTTCCATTTTACCACCAAACGTGGTTGGATAAATGACCCAAATGGGATGATTTTCTATGAAGGAGAGTACCACCTCTTTTATCAACATAACCCTTACGAAAGAGAATGGGAAAACATGTCGTGGGGCCACGCAGTTAGTAAAGATATGATGCATTGGGAAGAATTGCCAACCGCATTATTACCTGACGAACATGGAACTATGTTTTCTGGTTCGACAGTTATTGATTACGATAATACGGCAGGTTTTAATAAGGGCAAAACTCCTGCAATGGTTGCTGCATACACAGCATTTACACCCGATAAGCAGACGCAATGTATTGCCTACAGTTTGGATAAAGGCAGAACCTGGACGAAATACACTAAAAATCCAGTTATCGATTCTAAAGCAAAATGGAACAGCGTTGATACCCGCGACCCAAGGTTATTTTGGTATAAACCCGGAAAACACTGGGTTATGGTTTTAAACGAACGTGATGGCCATTCTATTTACAACTCAGCAAATTTAAAAGACTGGACTTTTGAAAGTCACACAACTGGTTTTTGGGAATGCCCCGATTTATTTGAATTGCCAATAGATGGCGATAAGAATAAAACAAAATGGGTGATGTATGGCGCATCAAATACTTATATGATTGGAACTTTTGATGGTAAAAAGTTTACACCAGAAAGTGGGAAACATTATTATGTTACCGGAAGTATTTATGCCGCCCAAACCTTTAGCAATATTCCAGAAACTGATGGAAGAAGAATCCAGATTGGATGGGGGAGAATAAGTCATAAAGGGATGCCATTTAATGGATTGATGCTAATGCCAACTGAACTGACTTTAAAAACTACAAAGGATGGTTTAAGGCTTTTTAGTAATCCAGTGAAAGAAACCGAACAATTATTTGAAATTAAGGATAGCTATACAAACATCAATGCCAAGGAGGCTACCGAAAAGCTAAAAGCCCTTAACAACACAAATACCTTAAGAATTAAAACGAAGATTAAACTTTCGCATGCAATAAGTGCAGGAATCAGTTTAAACGGACAAAGGATTTTAGATTATGATATGAATTATAACCTGGTAAATGGTGTTTTTTATTCTCCGCAGGATATGACCAGCATGGAAATATCAGCAGATATCTTTATTGATAAAACATCGGTAGAGGTATTTATTGACGGCGGTGCTTATTCTTACTCTATGGAAAGAAAATTAGACTCGAAAAATAAAGATGGCTTCAACTTCTTTGGAAACAATATTGAAGTGAAAGATTTGCAAGTTTACTCGGCAAAATCAATTTGGAAGTAGTTAAAGAACATTAATTTATTCTAACAAAAAACCCGACCATAGGCCGGGTTTTTTGTTTCCTAGCTTAAGCGCAAGGTTATTTCATTGATTTTTTTATCATTTCGATTTTATCCAAATGCGCTTTAACAACCGGAGCTGTTTTCGCTGCAAATGCTTTCAGATCTGCATCTTCACCGTCCTTAGCTTCTTTTTCCATCAAATCAAGGGTAGATTTATGTCCGTCAACCATCGCATTTACATAAGCCTTGTCAAACTCAGCGCCAGTTTTTTTGCTTAAATCATCCATTTTTGTCTGGTGGTCCGCATCAACTGTTGTTGGCAGTGTAATGTTTTTCATTGCAGCGATAGACATTAATTCGGTGTTTCCCTTGCCGTGGTCAGCCACCATCATGGTTGCAAACTCTTTAACTTGTGCATTGGAGCTTTTTTCGAGCGCCATTTTACCTAAATCTACTTCAGCCATACCACCAACGGCAGCTGTTGTAGCAAATTTAGAGTCGCCTTCAGGCACAGCAATACCACCCGTTTCAGCAACATTGGTTGTAGTGTCTTTCGCCATATTTAAACTATCGGCTGTATCTTTAGAATCTTTGTTTCCACTACAAGCCTGCATGCTCAATGCAATGACAGGAATTGCCATTGCGTACATTAATTTTTTCATAGTATATTTTTTTGTTGTTAACCATACAACCATTTTTTTAATCAATGGTTTTAAAAAATATTTGGCTTTGGCTATTTAAGGTATTGACATTTGTAAATCGAAATGTAAAATAAAATTATAATTTAAAGAAAGTAGAATTACAGTTTAGTACTATTATAGTACTCTATCTATACTTGATCCCTACTTCATCTATGCTTCATCAATTAACTATCCTAACTGATGATTGGAATTAAAATCTAACTGGAATATTTTGCTCGAGTTAGGAGGTTTGTTATGTTGGTTCAGGGATTTTTAAGATGAAGGGGAATTCAAAAAGCCGCAAATCTGGAAGGTATTGTTCTGTATTAAAGCATATTTCAAGTATATAATATTCCTAAATGCTATAAGTTAGGTTTGATATAGTCGGATTTGTACAAAAAATGAACGTTTATATACAAATGCCGTTAATTATTTTGAGATATGTTTGATTCACCAATTATAATATGTAATTCAGGCTGAAAAATTAGCAGGTTGAAAGGGAAGTTAATGTTTGTAACAGGGATGTTGTGATATTTATAAAAAATTCAAATATCATAATGTGCTCGAAACTTCTTGACCACCTTCAATTTCTGTTTAGCCGTTACAGTTAATGGACCAAATATTTTAATTTGATAATAAAAGGCATGTGCAATTTCGGTTATTATTCTACTCCATCAAATTACCTATCTATGGATTTTTATGGACTTATTGGCTGTATCCTTAAAAAATCTAATTCAGTATAAATGCTGGTGAACCCAAATATCTATTTTCCCTTAACAGAATGTCTAGTTCCAAAAAATCACAATTATTGAAATCAATTTATTTACAATAAAAAATATATGGAAAACCCGCGTTCGGTAACTTCTGGCTGTAGGTAAAACGTTTTACTAATATTAAATTTTAATCGCTAACATAATTGAATATCGAATACAACATTACAACAACTAAACTTAATTAATATGAAACTGAGGAAAATCCATCCCAACTTTACAGACAGTGAAAAAAGATTCCCTGTCGCGACTAAAGGCTTTCTCCGATTTGCAATACTCGGTGCTGCGCTATTGAGCCTGCAGAGTACCGCAAAGGCAACTGGCGTTGAAAGCATTAATCTTTCTTTATCACCCTTCAAAATTGAAAATAATCCTTATACCGCAAGTAGGAAAGTTTTCAAGCCTATTACAGGTGTTGTTACCGATGAAAGCGGGGCGCCACTTCCAGGTGCAACCGTTGTTGTAAAAGGTACAAACGTTAAAACGGTTACCGATGCCGATGGTAAGTTTTCATTAAATGTTCCTGATAATGCAAGTGTACTTGTAATTTCATACATCGGGATGGTACCTCAAGAAGTAAATATTAGTAATTTAACTAATGTTACAATAAAGCTTAAAGATAATGGTAGCGCAAATCTATCGGAAGTTGTAGTAACTGCATTAGGTGTTAAACGTGAGAAAAAAGCTTTAACCTTTGCTGCCCAACAACTAAGTGCAGTAGAGTTAACAAAAGCTGGTGCGCCAAACTTTATGGAGGCTTTGAGTGGTAAAGCTGCCGGTATCGATATTGGGATTAGTAACTCTGGTGTAGGTGGTTCAACGAAAACTGTGTTAAGGGGTTCTAAATCTATTGCAGGTAGCAGTGAAGCATTATTCGTGATTGACGGTGTGCCTGTAGTTAACAATAAAGGCGGACAACCAGGCTCGTACGGTGGAACTGATGGTGGTGATGGATTATCTGCATTAAATCAGGATGATTTTGAATCAGTAACCGTTTTAAGAGGTGCGAATGGTGCTATTTTATATGGTAGCCAAGGTGCCAATGGTGTTATCTTAATTAACACCAAAAAAGGTCAGGCTGGTAAAATTAACATCGCCTTAAACTCAACTACAAACTTTAGCACGGTAGCTACATTGCCAGAATTTCAATACAATTATGGTGCAGTAGCCGGGAACGACAGAAGCTGGTCGAAAGTTAGAGGTAACTATCAAAGCGGTTACATCGAAGATTTCTTCCAAACTGGGGTAAATACAATTAATACCATATCTGTTTCAGGAGGTAATGAAAAAACAACAAATTATTTTTCATATGGAAATAATTATGCTAGCGGTGTTGTACCAACCAGTTCTTATAATAAACATAATGTTACTTTAAGTCAGGAAACAAAGTTATTTGATGATAAGCTTATTTTAAGCGGAAATGTTAGGTTTTCACACGAAACTTCTAAAAATCGTCCGGGCGCAGGTTACTATAATAACCCAATTACAGGCTTATATTTGTTTGCTCGCGAGCGTGATTTTGAAAATTATAAAACGAATTATCAAATTTTTGATGCGACCAGAAATTTATTCAGACAAAACTGGTTTTCTACAGAAGAAAAACAAAACAACCCATACTGGGAATTGTACAACGACCCAAAACTTACAACAAGCAACAGGGTAATTGCTACAGCCAAAGCATCGTATTCATTTTTACCTCACTTTAGATTTGACGTAAGGGGAAATATTGATTATAACGACCGCGTATTAGATTACCGTTACGCTGCCGGAGGTAACTCAGTAAGTGTAAGTACAAACGGAACCTGGAATTACACAAAATATAACGATAAAGCGTTATATGGTGATGCGATTTTAAATTATGATAATACTTTTGGGAAATTCAGTTTAAACAGTGTTTTAGGAGCAACTATTCAGGATTATACCTTTAACGACGGATTAACATTTAACAACGGTACTGTACCGCTTCAATATCCAAACTTTTTCAGTTTTGCAAATCTTCCATATAATGTTAGTGTAAACCAAACTTTTAGCCGCGTACAAAAACAAGGTTTGTTTGCAAATGCTTCATTAGGCTTTAAAGAAATGCTTTATTTAGATTTAGCTGGTCGTAATGATTATGCATCTACATTAGCAACCACAGGAAACGATTCTTATTTCTATTACTCAGCAGGTTTATCGGCTATTATCAGTCAAATGGTTAAAATGCCAGAAGCCATTAGCTTTTTAAAATTAAGGGCATCAACATCAAGAGTTGGTAACGAAGTACCTTACAATATTGTTAGTCCAGGTAATACAATTGGTGGTGCTGGTGGTCCGGATGGTATTGGTGGTATTAACAGAAATACACAAACGCCATTTGCAACCTTAGTACCAGAAAAGATAATCAGTAATGAGATTGGTTTGGAATCACGCTTTTTTAATGACAGATTAAATCTAGATTTCACTTACTACAAAAATTCAAGCACAAATCAATTCTTATCTCTTACAGCACCATCGGGTTCTGGCTATACTTTCTATTATGTTAATGCTGGTAAAGTTGCCAACCAAGGTTTTGAGTTAACGCTTGGTGGCGACCCAATAAAAAATGATAACTTTAAATGGAACACTACTTTAAACTTATCACAAAACAGAAATAAAATTGTAGAACTTATTGCAGAGAATCCTGAATACCAAGTGGGTAGTAATGATGAAGGATTTAACTCGATTATTAAATCTGGCGGTTCATTCAATGATTTATACATCTACAAACTTGCCCGTAATTCGGCTGGTCAAATCATTTTAGATGCTGATGGTAAGCCAACAAGAACTGCTAATCAAGAATATGTAGGTAATTTGAACCCGAATTTTATTACTGGTTGGAACAACACTTTTACTTATAAAGATTTTAGCTTAAGTGCTTTAGTAACTGCTAAATTTGGTGGTGTGGCTTTCTCTAAAACAGAAGCTTTTTTAGATGCTTATGGCGTTAGTAAAAGAACAGGTGAGATTCGTGATGCTGGAGCAACTATGCCAATTAATGCTATTCAAGGTACTACTGCGGTTACATCAATCGACCCAGAAGTTTACTACAGCGTAATTGGTGATAGAAATGGAATTATGGAGCCTTACGTTTTCTCTAGAACTAATGTTCGTTTGGCTCAGGTTTCATTGGCTTACAACATTCCAATCAAGGGTTCAACATTTAAATCGGCATCGGTTTCATTAGTTGGCCGTAACTTGTTCTTCTTCTACAAAAAAGCACCGTTCGATCCGGAGCAAGCAATGAGTACCAGCAACAGCAATCAGGCAAATGATGTTTTTGCAGTACCTGCAACCCGTTCTTACGGTTTTAACTTAAAGTTGAACTTTTAATATTTTAAATGATGAAAAAAATATATTTAGTGGTGCTTGCCATGGTTTTGTTTAACTCCTGCACCAAAAATTTCGAAGAAATAAATACCAATCCTAATCAGATAACTGATCAATTATTAGAGCAAGATTTCAACTTGGTTGGTTCTTCTTTCTCGGTAATGTTGTTTAACCTTATGGGGCATCAAATTGAGGAAGATTTGTGTTATGATAACTGGATGGGCTATATGGGCGCACCTACACCATATGTTGGTGGTATTAATAATACCACATATTACTTACGTTGGATTGATGCGTATTGGAACCGTGTTTACGGAAGCGTAATGTCGCCATCGAAACAGGTAATCGAGTTGGCTCAACAAAAAAACCTACCACTTTTTGGCGATTGGGCAAAATTTGTTAGAATCCTTGCCATTTCTAAATTAACGGCTATACACGGTCCGGTAATCTATTCAAACTACGGAACTGCAGGTTTAGGTACAATTAAATACGATAAAGAATCTGATTTGTACACCAGCATGTTTACGCAATTAGATCAAATTGAAGCCAACTTTAAAGCAAGTCCAAACTATACCGGTTTTACAAAATTCGATCCTAGTTATAAAGGGAACATGGCTGCATGGTTAAAACTTATCAACTCTGTTCGTTTACGTTTAGCGATGCGTTTGGTTAAAGTAAGCCCAACAATTGCTAAAGCACAAGGTGAAAAAGCTTTGGCAGACCCAGCTGGCTTAATATCTGCCAATTCTGAAAACTTCTTAATTCCTTTAAATGGAAACGTAATGCCAGTTTCGATGATTAGTTTTGATTGGGGCGATACACGTATGGGTGCAACCATGGAGTCGTTTATGGTTGGTTTAAAAGATGGTCGTATGGCGAAATATTTCAGTGAAGTGACTGATGCATCTTTAGTTACTGACCACCCAACTTACAAATATAAAGGTATCCGTAGCGGTGCATTTATCAATTCTAAAGATGATAGAATTTCTTATTCAACTGTAAGTACCGATTTTAAATCAGTGCAAAACAGAAGAGGTTTTACAGCTGCTGAGATTGCATTCTTAAAAGCTGAGGCAGCATTACGTGGTTGGGCTAACGCAGGCGACGCTAAAACTAACTACGAGAATGGTGTACGTTTATCGTTCTCAGATTGGGGCGCTGCTGGTGTAGATGCTTATTTAGCAGATGCAACAAGCAAGCCTATTAATTACATCGACCCTAAAGATGCGAGAAATAATTTTACTGCGCTTTCTACCATTACAGTTGCCTGGAATGCAGGTGATTCAAATGAATTAAAGTTGGAGAAAATTATCACTCAAAAGTATTTAGCAACTTTCACCAACACATTGGAAGCTTGGGTAGATTTTAGAAGAACAGGTTATCCTAAAATTCCGCATGTTGCTAAAAACGATAGCAGTCCGGATTGGGGTATCATTACTTCAGACCAATGGATTAAGCGATTAGTGTTTGTTCCAGCTGAAAGAACGGGTAATGCGCCGGCAGTAGCAGAAGCTTCAACCTTTTTAACTTCTGGTAAAGATGATATCGCGTCAAGATTATGGTGGGATACCACTACAACAAGTAATTTCTAAACGATTTAGCATAACAAAAATGGCCACTATTTAGTGGCCATTTTTATTTAAAGTAGATTTTATTAATCAGTGTCTTTTTACATCATCAATCTTTAGAAAAACCCGAAATGTATATTTGCTTCTTGTAAACTCCGGGCGAAAGCCCGGTTATCTTTTTAAAGGTTTTTGAAAAGTGCGATACGCTATCAAATTTAAGCAAGAGCGAAATCTGAGTGTAGTTTAAAGCAGTTGTAGCCATTAAGTATTGTGCTCTTTCAATACGTTTCTGGTTGATAAAACTAAGTGGGCGTATTCCGGTTTGCTTTCTAAATTGACGAGAAAAATAATCAACATTTAAACCAATTCGCTCGGCCAACTGTGCAACTGAAAGATTAGTATCCAAATGCTTAAGGATGTGGATTACCGTATCGCCCATTTCCCTGGAGTATTGCGTTGGTTGATTACTACGAAGATGAGATTCCATCAAAAACCTGGAGCTTAATTGCTCAAGAATCCCCTGGGTTTCATGAAAAATTGCCGGGCTTTGTCGAACATTCATTTGCTGACAATCATTATAAAACACCTCGTTTTCGTACTTTCTGGGGTCGTACGATTTATTTATACCCCGGTTAGGGTTAATATCCAAAAGCCTCCGAAAAAGTAAGAAATCTAAATTAGTTGCCGGTACTTTTAATATTGATTTTATATTCTGCAAGATTGAATTTCCACTTTCAGAATCGTCAAAAAACTGAACGTAATATTGGGTTAATGAGAGCTCGCAAGACATGTTGCACATCGTATAGCTAGGTATGATATACAAGTAGCCTTCTTCTAATTTAATGCTGCCGGAAGCATCATAAAGCTTTCCTTCTCCAGAACTTATATAATAGATTCTAATATATGGGCTGATGATATCTTGATAACTCCATTTAGAGTTTAAGGCCACAACATCTATATTAAGCAACATATAACGTTGCTGTACCAAGCGGTTACGCATTCAAAAATTTTATTTAATAGGGATTTATTAGCAAAAAGCTAATCATTAAGTAAATGTAATTATTTATGATATTTTTTAATATCTAATTAAGGATTTTATCGCCATCTACCTCTTTTATTAGAAGAGATTATTTTGGAACAAAAGCACACCTACAAATATTTATTTTGCAATAGCTAGAATATTTGCATAATATAGTAAATCATCTCTGCATCAGATAGATTAATCGAGATTTATAAAATAATGTAACGGCAAATGGTAAAAAACTTTATTCTCAGCGTAGCTATAATGGCTTCCATTTCAACTGCTGCCTCGGCCCAAAAGGTTACAAACAATCTTTTAAGCGAAAACGAAAAAAATGAAGGATTTAAACTCCTTTTTGATGGTAAGAGCACGAAAGGTTGGCACCTTTATAATCAGGGAAAAATATCATCAGCCTGGCTGGCTATAAATGGTGAGCTTAGGTGTGTGCCAGGAACAGCCGCGGCACATGGAGATTTAGTTACTGATGAAAAGTTTCAAAATTATGAACTTCGCTTTGACTGGAAAATTTCTAAAGAAGGAAATAGCGGCGTGTTCATTAATGTGTTAGAGCGAAAAGATATACCAACTGCCTGGGCTTCGGGCCCTGAATATCAGTTATTGGATAGTAAGCATTATGATTATGCTAAAGAACTGAAACGTTCTGGGTGTTTATATGGTTTTTCTAAACAACTTAATGCCCCGCCAATAGTAGCTGCGGGTGGATGGAACCATTCAATAATCCGTCAGCAAAATGGAAAAGTACAGTTCTTCTTAAATGGTGTACTAACTGCAGAACAGGATTTTACCACAGAGCAATGGAAAAAAGCTATTGCAGCAACCAGTTTCAGTAATTTTCCTGAATTTGGAAAGCAAACCAGCGGGCAAATTTCATTACAGGATTGGAACAAAGGCGTTGCGTTCAAAAATATTAAAATCAAAAACCTTTAATGACTAAAAAGGAGACAACATTTTGTTATCTCCTTTTTGTGCTCCCGACGAGATTCGAACTCATATCGATGGTACCGGAAACCATAATTCTATCCATTGAACTACGGGAGCAATTGGCTGCAAATATAGAAAATCAAATGTTAGTTTCTTTTAATTATGAGGCTAAAATGGAGATAATTTAGCTTGGCCGAATCATTAGTTCTTGTATTTGCGTCTAAGAAACATCTTAAACCTGTAAGATTAGAATGGAATCGATACTTAAGCAGTAACCGATTGGTAGAATTCGCTCCAACATTCGTAACCAACGTATTGAGCAAGGCTATCCAAAACAAAAAAAGAAAAAAGTAAATCTGAACCTCCAAATTCAAAATATCGCTTTACTGTGTTTTGAGAAATATAATTTTTAGTTTTTAGAAAGATATTTTCTGATATAAGTCTGTAAGGCTCGGTTTTTAAATCAACTAAGCCAATTTCTTGTAGAATTAACGCTTTAAGTTTTTCATGCAAATCATCATTTTTACTCATAGCAGCAAACATTTTAGAGGCATTTGGTTAATAATTCACTTAAGATAAACTAATTACAATTAAAATGGTTTTAATACAAAGAAAATAATAATTCAAATACTGTAAAAAATTTGATAATTGTCAACAAAATATTTGCTATTATTATTGATTGAAATTGAAACATTCTAACTTGGTATTATTCTTTTCATAAAATGAAATCTGCTGTTGTGCCTGGCAAAATATTAATTGTAGACGATGATCTAAATTTTTTAAACCTTTTAAAAGAGGATTTGGAAGAAAAGGGTTTTATAGTCAGTGCCTTACCTCAAGCTAATTTAATATCAGAATATGTAGAAAATTTTAATCCCAACCTTATATTACTTGATATTAAACTCGAAAACATTGATGGACGTTTAATATGTAACGATTTGAAATCTAGCTTGGTAACTGGTCATATCCCGATTATTATGATAACCGGACTCAGTTATAATGAGATTAGCGAAATAGACTGCGATGCAGATGCAATCATTGGTAAACCTTTTAGTATTGACAATTTAGTACGCACAATTGAAGACCTTTTGCAGAATGGCTAAATCGCTTGTTTTCTCTGCCCAAAAATCATAAAAACAATATTAAAATAACGGCTTCTTAATAGCAAAATTGGCTTTTTCGAAAATAAAACCGCACCTTTGCGAACCGTTAATAGAGGTTTTTATCATGTAATAAAATAATATTTTGCTTATGGAAGAATTGGTTGTAGAGGAGATTCAGGAACTACTTGAAAAAGAAAACGATAAAGCGTTAAAGCGATATCTTGATGAACTGAATATCTCGGATGTTGAAGAATTGATTGACGAACTTCCGCAACATGCAGCCAAATTCATTGAGACAATTTCCTTAAACAGAGCAGTTAACGTTTTCAGAATTCTTGATTTTCGTACTCAGGAAAGAATCATTAAAAAACTCTCGGGCAACAAATTAAATCAAATTATAAAAGATTTGCCGCCTGATGATCGTACGGCACTTTTTAGTGAGCTTAAAGGCGATGTAGTAAAAAAGATGATTACGCTTCTTCCTCCAGAAGAACGTAAAGAATCACTTGCACTTTTAGGTTATAATGAATATAGTATTGGTCGTTTAATGACGCCTGATTATATTGCCGTTAAACCAGAATGGTCCATTACCAGGGTTTTGGCGCACATTAGGCGTTATGGCAAAAACTCCGAAACCATCGATGTGGTTTATGTGATTGATAAGGAAGGTGTTTTATTAGATGATATCAGAATTAGAGAAGTTTTATTGGCCGACCCCGAAGCTATTATTGGCGAACTGACTGATAAACGTTTCATTGCCTTAAAAGCTAACGATCCGCAAGAAGATGCCATTAGCATTTTCAGGATGAATAACCGTGTGGCTTTACCTGTTGTTGATGAAAATAATATCCTGTTAGGAATTGTTACGGTTGATGATATTTTATGGATTGCCAATGAAGAGTATACCGAAGATATTCACAAAATTGGGGGTTCGCAGGCCTTAGACGAACCTTATTTAGACGTTCCAGTATTTGAACTTTATAAAAAACGTGTGGTTTGGCTTATCGTTTTATTTTTTGGCGAACTACTTACTATCGCCGCAATGTCTAATTTCGAAAGCCAGATAGCCAAGGTTGTAATATTAGCCACGTTTATTCCACTAATTATTTCAAGTGGAGGTAACAGTGGTTCGCAGGCGGCAACCTTAATCATACAGGCAATGGCTTTAGGAGAAGTTACCGTTAGAGATTGGTGGAACGTAATGCGAAGAGAGATTTTTTCGGGAATGTTACTCGGCACAACATTATGTTTATTGAGTTTTGCCGTTATCGCCAGCTGGAATCTTTTTATGCCCGGTTTTACCGACCACTACATAAGAATTGGTTTAGTTGTTGGTTGTTCGCTAATTGGAGTGGTTCTATGGGGAACGTTAATGGGCTCGATGTTACCACTTTTGCTTAAAAAGGTGGGCGCCGATCCGGCCGTTTCTTCAACACCTTTTGTTGCAACATTGGTTGATGTTACCGGACTAATTATTTACTTCTCTTTTGCAATATTATTTTTAAGTGGAATTTTACTTTAAACGTAGTTGATGATGAACAAAATTACAACACTATTTACTGATATAGGCGGCGTTTTATTAACCAACGGTTGGGATAGGCATGCAAGGGGAGAAGCTGCAGTACTTTTTAATCTCGATTCGGTTGATTTGGAGGAACGCCATCATTTAACTTTCGATACCTACGAAGTTGGTAAACTTACGCTTGACGAATATCTGGAAAGGATTGTTTTTTTTGAAGAACGCTCTTTTACCTATGATGATTTCAAGGAGTTTATGTTTAAGAAATCATTGCCATATCCTGAAATGATTCAGTTAATCTGCGATTTAAAAAAGAAGTACAACCTTAAAGTTGCGGTTATTAGCAATGAAGGCAGAGAATTAAATCAATATAGAATCAATACTTTTAAGCTGAACGAATTTGTCGATTTCTTCGTTTCATCAAGCTTTGTACATTTCCGTAAACCCGATGCTGATATTTTTAAGGTGGCTATAGATATTTCTCAAAGCGATGTAGAAACCAGTCTGTATATTGATGATAGAATGCTTTTTGTGCAAGTTGCAGAAGGATTAGGTTTGAAGGGAATTCATCATACTGATTACGAAGTTACCAAGGCGCAGTTAGCTGCTTACGGACTGGAAAATTAGTTGAGTTCTAACTTAAGACCATTTCCAATTCAATTCGCTAACAAATTCGATATCTAATTTTTTAGCGAAGATTGTTAAAAAAGTTCTGACGCTTTCAGAATCAATTCTGTCTTTTGGAACAATTAAATATTGATTAGACTTAGTCCGTATATAAAAGTATTCGCTAATCTCTGTAATTTGATTCACTTCTGTAGTATTGATTTTAGTGTAGCCTGTCTTGTCAGAGGTTTCAATAAAATTGTTGCTGAATTCAACCAGATTTGATTCATTAAATGAGTTTTGCATGCTACTCTTGACATAGTTTTTAAAATATCTTTTATAAAACCAAGCTTGATATTTTGAGTATAATAAAAAAGATAATATTCCTAAAAAAAGTATAAAATAAGCCGAAAAATTATTCTCGCGGATAAGTGTTAAGGAACCAATAATTAATAAACCAAGGGTTACTAACAAATAGCTATTTCTGCGATTTTTCTTCGCTATTTTACTTTTTGAAGAAATAAATAGTTGTGAATTTAAGAAGTCTTCTTCTCTTAAAATATATTTTAAAATCATCTTAAATATATGAGTTGCGCAATTTAAAGAAAAAAGCCACTCTTGCGAATGGCTTTTTATATTTTTTAAAGTTCTTTTAATAGATAGAGAGGTTACACATTAAACCTGAAGTGCATGATGTCTCCATCTTCAACAACGTAAGTTTTACCCTCAACGCCAAGTTTACCAGCATCTTTACAAGCGTTTTCTGAGCCTAAGGTTACGAAATCATTGTATTTAATTACCTCGGCACGGATAAAGCCCTTTTCAAAATCGGTGTGAATTACACCAGCTGCTTGCGGTGCTGTAAAACCTTTTGTTATTGTCCAGGCTCTAACCTCTTGTACACCAGCCGTAAAGTAAGTGTAAAGGTTTAATAATTTATAAGCTGCACGAATTAATTTATTAACACCAGATTCATCCAAACCTAAGTCAGCTAAAAATTCCTGACGTTCTTCGTAGCTTTCTAATTCAGCAATTTCTGATTCAATTTTTGCAGAAATCACTAAAACTTCCGCTTTTTCATCAGCAACATTAGCTTTAACTAAATCAACATATTTGTTTCCGGTTACAACCGATGCTTCATCAACATTGCAAACGTACATTACCGGTTTTTGGGTAAGTAATCCTAAATCTTCAATAAAATCGAAATCTTCTTGAGCCAAAGGTGCAGTACGAATAGATTTTCCACTTTCTAAATGAGCTTTAACAACAGTTAAAATTTCATAAGTACGTTTTGCATCTTTATCGCCGCCAGTTTTAGCCATTTTTTCAACTTTTTGAATACGTTTATCAACTGTATCCAAATCTTTAAGTTGTAATTCTGTATCAATAATTTCTCTGTCGCGAATTGGGTCTACAGAGCCATCAACGTGAATAACATTTCCATCATCAAAACAACGTAAAACGTGGATAATAGCGTTTGTAGCACGAATATTTCCTAAAAACTGGTTGCCTAAACCTTCGCCTTTTGATGCGCCTTTAACCAAACCTGCAATATCTACAATTTCAATTGTGTTTGGCTGAACCTTGTTAGGTTTTACCAATTCAGCAAGCTTTGTTAATCTTTCATCTGGTACTGTTATTACACCAACGTTTGGCTCGATAGTACAAAAAGGAAAGTTTGCCGCTTGTGCCTTTGCATTTGATAAACAGTTAAAAAGAGTCGATTTACCCACATTTGGTAAGCCAACTATACCACATTGTAATGCCATTTAAATATATCTTGATTTTACGATTTACGATTTACGATTTACGATTTACGATTTACGATTTCACCTTTCACCTTTCACCTTTCACCTTTCACCTTTCACCTTTCACCTTTCACCTTTTCAGGCGGCAAAGATAAGCTTTTAAAACCTTTAATTAAAGGCAGTAATTTGTGGCTAAATAAATTTTATCTAAGTTTAACGAAAATTAAAAATGATGACAGAACAATTTGAACAAGATAAGCCTGAGGAAGTGAAATTAGTTGTAACAGAAGATATGCGTAGTTACATTTATGATATTACGAAATGGGCCAGATTTATATCAATTGTTGGTTTTGTGATTTCTATTTTTGTGATAATGGCTGCATTCAGCATTCCGGCATTAATGAATAGTAATCCTGGAGTAGCTGCTCAAATGAGCCAATTAGGTTCAAATGGGGCAACAGTTATTACAGTTGTTTATTTTGTGCTTGGCTTATTGTTATTTTATCCGAGTATTTTACTCAACAAAATTGCGAAAAAAGCAAAACAAGGTGTATTATATGGCGACCAGGAAAGTCTTAACGAATCTTTTGCAAGTTTAAAATCACTTTTTAAATTCTGGGGAATAGTTACAATTATAATTATTGCTTTCCTTTTCTTTTCGAGAATATTGGTTGGCGCTGCAATGGCAGCAGTTTAAAATAATTCAATTCATATAAAAAAAAGCCTCGAATTATTCGGGGCTTTCTTATTTATGGTAATTAAAACGAAAAATCGTCGGTTGTTTTTGCGCTATGCTCACCGTTTTCTGAGTATTCATAACGTTTTTCTACAACATCTTGATGAGTTTTGATATAATCTACAGTTTCATTTAAACCTTCTGCAAATTTTTCGAAATCTTCTTTATATAAAAAGATTTTATGTTTTACAAATACGCCGTCTTCTAGTCTTTTCTTGCTTTCCGTTACTGTTAAGTAATAATCACCTGAACGAGTGGCCTTCACATCGAAAAAATAAGTTCTCTTACCTGCTCTTACTTTCTTTGAAAAAACTTCTTCTCTCTCTTTATTGTCGAATTCTCCCATGGTTGGTATTGATGTTGGTTTTTGGTTTCGGTAAATATAAAGCAAATATTTAAAGTTCAAAATAGAATTTAACACAATTTAAGCAGTACGGCTTTCTTCTTCCAATAGCTGGTTGTTGTAAAGCGCTGTATAACTGCCATTCAGGCTAATCAGTTCATTGTGTGTGCCTTGTTCAATTATCTTTCCATCATCTAAAACCAAAATTTTATCGGCGTTTTTAATTGTTGAAATTCTGTGTGCAATTAAAATACTCGTTTTATTGTGCATTATTTTACCAAGGTTTTGAAGTATTTCTTCTTCAGTTTTGGTATCAACCGCCGAAAGGCAATCATCGAATATTAAAATGCGAGGCGCCATAATTAAAGCCCTGGCAATCGAAACTCTTTGTTTTTGTCCACCTGATAAAGTTATGCCACGTTCGCCGAGCATGGTTTCAAACTTCTCTTCAAAATCGATAATGTTATTATAAACGGATGCATTTTTAGCCGCATCATACACTTCATCATCTGTAACGGTATCTAAACCAAAAGCAATGTTGTTTTTTATTGTATCCGAAAAGAGGAAAACCTCTTGTGGTACAAAACCAATTTGACTTCTGTAATCTTTAAGGTTTAAAGCTTTCAAATTTTGTCCATCAATATTTATTGCTCCCTGCTCAACATCATACATTCGCATAATTAAATTTGCCAACGTAGATTTACCTGAACCAGTTTTACCGATTATAGCAACAAATTCTCCACTTTTAATCTCAAAACTTACGTCTTTTAAAGCCACTATTCCGGTATCCGGATAAGTAAAACTTACGTTTTCGAAGGATATATTTCCGCTGATTTCTTTGTTTTTACTATTAGTTGATTGAATATCCGATGGAATATCTAAAAATTCATTTATCCTTTTTTGCGATGCTGCAGCCCTTTGTATCAACGATGTAACCCAGCCCAACATCGTTACAGGGAAAGTTAATTGGTTAATGTAAATGATAAATTCTGCAATATTACCAGCCGTAATGCTGCCATTCATAACTTGTACACCGCCAACGTAAATGGTTAAAATTGTACTTAGGCCGATAAGCAATAACATGGTTGGGTAAAAAAGTGCCGAAACTTTAACCAAACCCATCGAATCTTTCTTGTAATCGTTACTTTGTATTTCGAACATATCACGCGTATAATCTTCGCGTACGTAAGATTTTATAATTCTTATGCCAGATAATCTTTCTTGCACAAAGGTTGATAAATTGGAAAGTCTTTCCTGTATTTTACCACTCTTTTTAAAAATTAAGGTGTTTACATAGTATATAATTACAACCAAAAATGGGAGTGGTAGCAAACAATAAATGGCCAATTTAGAATTTACATCAAACATCGACCAAATGATAAGTACCGATAAAACAAATGTATTTATCGTGTACATAATCGCCGGACCAACGTACATCCTCACGCGGTTTACATCTTCGGTGGCACGGTTCATTAAATCGCCAGTATTATTACGTCTGTAAAAACCTAAACTTAGTTTTTGATAATGCTGGTAAATGTCATTCTTCATGTCAAATTCTATATGTCGCGACATCAGAATAATGGTTTGCCTCATGAAGAATAAAAATAAACCTCTTAAAATGTAAAGCGCAATTACCAGAAAACCAAAATATAAAAGGCTATTACTAAAAATATCGTAAACAATCTGTTGGCGATTGAAACCTTCAAAAAGGCTGTATATCTGAATGTTTTCGGTAATTAAATCGAATGCATAGCCGATAACCTGTGCTGGCACAACGCCGAAAATATTAGAAATTACCACGAAAATACTTCCCGGAATAATCCACCATTTATATTTTAAGAAGTATTTGTTTAAGCGGCTCAGGTGTTTCATACCATACAAACTTAGGTAAAATTGGCGTTTCGCACTACATATTTGTGGTTATGTATTTAAGCTTTAAAAACTAATGACATTTTTAATAAATTTTTGAAAAGCAGGTTTCGGTTTTACATCGGTTAAGGTTGGTCCCGCCATTCGCTTTACTTGCCTCATAAAAATTCGGCTACGTGTTCGCTGCTGTCGGGTTTAATTTACTTAAAACAGAAGCATGAAACTCAATTTTTTTAAAACCACCCAAATCCTCCTTGAAAATAGGGAGGGAAGCTAGCCTGTGCAAATTCAATTTTATGCAGAAATAAACGTTGGGTATAGCAGCAAATGGCAGGATTGAAGTTACCGAAGTACCATTGCAATTGATTTTCAAAAAAAATATATTCATTACCCAAGTTATTAGTTGTTAGGCAGTGCTTTTAAACTATAACAGAATAAATTTTGTTATAGTTTAGTTAAATACGTGTAATAATGGTTTTTTATTTTAATTTTGCATCAGGTTAAGCCTAACGTTCATTATGCCAGTAAATTCCTCGTCAGATTCATCCATTTTAGAGCAATTAAGTGCTTACGGGCACAAAAAATTGGTTTTTTGTAATGATCCCGATACTGGTCTTAAGGCAATTATAGCCATTCACGATACAACTTTAGGTCCGGCTTTGGGTGGCACACGTATGTGGAGCTATACAACGGAAGCCGAAGCATTGGAAGATGCACTTCGTTTATCGAGAGGAATGACGTACAAATCGGCCATCACGGGTTTAAATTTGGGTGGTGGAAAAGGCGTAATCATCGGCGATTCAAGAAAAGACAAATCAGAAACTTTAATGCGTAGCTATGGCAGGTTTATAAAAAACCTGAATGGGGAATTTATTACCGCTGAAGAAATGGGTACCAACACGCGGGATATGGAATATATCCGCATGGAAACCAATTATGTAACTGGTGTGCCTGAATCTTTAGGTGGTGCGGGTAATCCGGCTCCATTTACCGCACAAGGCGTATATTTAGGTATTAAAGCAAGTGTTAAAGAAGTTTTTGGAACAGATATGCTTGCTGGTAGAACTGTTGTTGTACAAGGAATTGGTAACGTTGGCGAACATTTGGTTGCTTTATTGAGGAAAGAAAATGCTGAAGTTTTAATCAGCGATATTAACCAGGAACAACTTACCTACGTAGCCAGAAAATATAAAGCAAGACCAATTGAAGCCGATAAAATTTTCGGTATTGATGCGGATGTTTATGCTCCATGTGCGATGGGGGCAACAGTAAATAATAAAACCATTGAGCGCATGAAATTTGCAATTATTGCAGGTTCGGCAAATAATCAGTTAAAGGACGAGGTTTTAGATAGCGAGTTGCTTTTGAAAAAAGGAATTCTTTTTGCTCCTGATTATTTAATTAATGCCGGTGGTTTAATCGCTTGTTACTCTGAATTAACTGGTTTTGGTAAAAAACGTACCGTACAGTTAACCGAAAATATTTACGAAGCAACCAGAAACGTTATTAAACTTAGTAAGGCTGAACAAATACCAACAAACATTGCCGCAAATCAAATCGCTGAGAAAAGAATTGCAGATATTAAAAAAATCAAATCAACATATTAATTATTTATTAACAGGTTTAACAAACCACACTCGTTCTTACATTCATGTTAAATAGAAGGCATTTAAGAATTAAAGCTTTGCAAAACATTTTTGCTTGGCACATGGCAGACAAAAAAGACATTAAAGGTGATTTAAAACTTTTAATGCAAAGTATCGACAGCGTGTATGAAATGTACATCTGGATGCTATCTTTAATGGTAGAGGTTACAGAGTTTACAGCAAACGATGCTGCCGAACGTGCCAACAAATACATCAAAACTGCGGAGGATATAAATCCGAACCTGAAGTTGCTCCACAACAAATTCAGCGTTTTAATGCAGCAAAACCCAGAATACATCTCGGCAGTTAAAAAATACAAGGTTGATTGGGGCTTCGATCCTGAAATCCGAAAAACGGTATATAATTCTCTAAAAGCATCAAAGGAATATGCAGAATACCTTGCCGATTCGGACGAAAGTTTAGAATCATCAAAGGATATAATAAAATATATTTTCAGAAAGATTATCTTAAAAAACCAGGCAATTATTCAGGTTTTTGAAGAGAAGTTTATCAATTGGCAAGTAGACCACGAAGTGATGAAAGGTATGGTTGCTAAAACGCTTAAAAACTTCACTTTTGACGATCCTTTCAAAAATAAGTTAACTGAAATTAGTGCTGATTGGATTGAAGACAGCAAATTTGTGCAAGACTTATTTGTACATACTTTGCAAAACGATGCAAAATATCAGGATATGATTGCCGATAGAACTAAAAACTGGGAATCGGAACGTATTGCATTGATGGATACAATTTTAATGAAAATGGCGATTTGCGAATTGCTCAACTTTCCATCAATTCCTGTAAAAGTTACCATTAATGAATACCTGGAGTTATCAAAAGATTACAGTACACCGAAGAGTAATTCGTTTATTAACGGTATTTTAGACAAAATTTTAGGCGACCTTAAAAAGAACAATACAATTAAAAAAATTGGTCGCGGATTAATTGAAGAATAATATGAAAAAAGTATTTATCCTCGCAATAGCTGCTTTATCTTTTGGCGCTTGTCGTAATGCAAATAATACGGCAGAAGTTGCTGCAAGCGATAGTTCAGCAACTTCGAGCATTGCACCTGCAGATGCACCTGTAATTACTTTCGAACGTGAAATTTACGACTTTGAGAAAATTCAGGAAGGAGAATCAGCATCTCACGAATTTAAATTTAAAAACACAGGCAAAAGTCCTTTAATTATTTCAAATGCGACAGCAACCTGTGGTTGTACTGTTCCTGAAACACCAAAAGAGCCAATTTTACCAGGTAAAGAAGGTGTAATTAAAGTTGTATTTAATAGTACAGGAAAAGTGGGTATGCAGGATAAAGTAGTTACTGTAACTTCAAATGCAAACCCGAACGTTAGTATGGTACATTTAGTGGGAGAGGTACTGGCGAAGAAATAATTGGCAATTGAATGTTCAGCTCACAATTATTAATAACCAATTTCCAATTAATAAAATAGTAATTAACAGAATATATAAGTTAATCAGTTAAAATTTAACAACACAAATAAAACAAGAAATGATTTCGACAATAATTTTACAAGCAGCAGCAGGCGGCGGAGGTATGTTGGGTACGATTGTACCAATGGTATTAATTATGGTAGTATTCTACTTTTTTATGATTCGTCCGCAGGTTAAAAAAGCAAAAGACCATAAAAAACTAGTTGCAGAATTAGGTAAAGGTGATAAAGTAATTACAACTGCTGGTATTCACGGTAAAATTATCGATATGAATGAAACTACTTTTGTAATTGAATCTGAATTTGGAGCTAAACTTCGTTTCGATAAATCTGCAGTTTCTTTAGATGCAACTAAAGCTGCTACAACACCAAAAGCTTAGATTTAAACGATAAATTTTTATAGCAGTCCCGAAAACTTTCGGGACTGTTTTTGTTTTATTACATTTGAATATATCGCATTTTCAGCCATATGTAAATATTTATGCCATTTATTAAGTTAACTCAAATAGAAAAAAGACGTGTAATAAGCTTAATTGCTTGTTTGCTTTTGGCTATCGCAGCCTGGCTTTTTATGGCATTAAATAATAAGTATGAGTATACGGCAAAAACCGTTCTGATTTACAAAAACTTTCCTCAAAAGAGAGCTTTTCATCCTTCACAATCTGATACGGTAGATTTAAAAGTTGAAGGTACTGGTTGGCAATTACTTTTTGCCCGTTTGAGAATAAACCCACAATCAATATCTGTAAGTTTAAATCAATTAAACAGAAGAGATTACGTTGTGCTTTCCGACCAGCTTTATGGTATAAATAAACAACTGGAAAGTTCTCAGAAGATAATTTCTGTTAAACCTGATACGCTCTATTTTGATTTTACTAAAAGGTCGACCAAAAAAGTTAATATCAAATTAGTTCAAAATATAGATTTTGTGAACCAGTACGGTATCTCTAACGACATAAAATTGACACCTGAACAAGTAACTGTAACTGGTCCGATTGAAGAGCTACAAAAGATTGAGGCTTGGAATACGGATACCCTTAAATTGGTAAAAGTTCAAAATAATGCTACTGTAAGGGTTGCATTGCAGCATAGCACATTAAAAAACGTAAATATTTTTCCCTCAATTGTAGAGGTAAAACTTCCGGTTGATGAGTTTACAGAGAAAACCGTAGAGGTTCCTATAAAAATTACTAATAACTGGAATTACAACAGTATTAAGCTTTACCCAAAAAAAGTTAAGGTTACATTTTTGGTTGCTTTGGGTAATTACGAACAGGTGGATGAAAATTTCATTACCGCAACTGTTGATGCAGACGAATGGCAAAAGCTAAATCACCATCAACTTACGGTTAATGTCTCACAGTTTCCTAACTATTGTAAATTGGTTAAAATTGTTCCTGCGAAAATTGATTTTGTTGTAGAAAAGTAATGTATAAAGTAGGTATAACAGGCGGAATAGGAAGTGGCAAAACTACAGTTTGTAAAGTTTTTGAAGTGCTCGGCATTCCGGTTTTTTACGCAGATACAGTGGCAAAGGAAATTATGATTACTGACGTTTTACTTATTGAAGGTGTAAAAAATGCATTCGGTAAAGAAAGTTATTCTGAAGATGGAAAGTTAAATAATAAGCATATTGCTAGTATTGTTTTTAATAATGAAGTAGAATTATCAAAATTAAATGCCCTTGTTCATCCGGCGGTTTTTAGAGTTTTTGATGCTTGGGAATCGCAAATTGTTGCAGATGTTCCGTACACTTTAAAGGAGGCAGCTTTGTTATTTGAAAGTGGTTCTTACAAAATGGCGGATACCACAATTTTAGTTACAGCGCCATTTGAAACAAAGCTCAAAAGGGTTATGCAACGCGATAATGTAACCGCCGAGCAAGTTAAGGCCAGAATGGACAAGCAGCTCAGCGATGATGAAAAATCTAAATTGGCTAATCATTTTATCATTAATGATGAAAAGCTATCGATTATTGAACAAGTTTTAGCTTTGCATCAACAGTTTTTAAATATCGCTGCGAGCCATAATTAATTCTCAAAATAAATATTCTTAATCCTTTTATATCGTAATTACCTTTTGATACTCTAAAAAAGCGAGTAATCAAATATGAATTTCAATAATAATCTGTTAATCTGTGGCTTATTTTCTTTTACCAAATTTCTATCATACCCTTAAATCCTGCAAATCCTATTCATGATTTTAGAAGATTTTATAACCATAACACCAAGCGGTTTGTATTGCGTTTATGGTGATTTTTATTTAGACCCGCAACAACCTGTACAAAATGCAGTTGTTTCTCATGCCCATGGCGACCATGCAATTGGTGGCAGTCAGAATGTTTATTGTACAGCGGCAACTAAAACTTTTATGGAACATCGGTATCGGAAATTTGCTGCGGTAGATTTTCATACCAAAACATATCATCAAACTTTTAAAATTAAAGAGGTATCCATTAAATTTTATTCTGCCGGACATATCTTAGGTTCTGCACAGGTTTTAATGGAGTATGAAGGAATTAAATATCTTTATACTGGCGATTACAAAATTGAACCAGATGTAACCTGTGAACCCTTCGAATTTGTTGAAGCACATGTTTTGATAACAGAAAGCACTTTTGCAAATCCGGATACTAAACATCCATCTCCAATAGAAGAAATAAAAAAGTTGAATGAAACAACAGCGAATATTATGTTGGGCGCTTATGCGTTAGGTAAAAGTCAACGGATTATTCAATTGTTAAATGAGCATTGTCCAACAAGAAATGTAATGGTTCATCACAGTATTATGCCGTTTGTAAAGATTTACGAAGATTATGGTATGAAGCTCGGTAACTCTAAGATGTACGATAGAAAGGTGATGAAAAATAACCAGGAACATCAGGTTTATATTGTTCCGCCAATGGTTTTTCATAGCTATCATAAAGCTATAAATGTTGTTCGGGCATTTGCATCCGGATGGAATAATCTACAACAGAAAAATGGAATTTCATTGTATATTTCAGATCATGCCGATTGGAATGCTATTTTAGAAACCATCGAAAAAGTAAAACCAAAACAAGTTTGGACTTTGCATGGTGATGGTAAACAACTAAAGGAATATTTTAGAGATAAACTAGAGATTAAAATAATGAATGAATGATTGAGTGATAAAGTGATTAAATAATGCTAAAACAAACAAATTTATTAATCCAATAATTTTAAATTCCATCATTCAAAATTCAGTCATTCAATAATTAAAATATGAAAGAGGGAGAAGATTTTTATTTTAATGAAGATGGTTTTATGGTTTTTACCGAAGCTTACCATTTAAAGCGTGGCTATTGCTGTAAAAATAAATGTAAGCACTGTCCGTGGGGATATGGGAAAAAGAAGGAGAAAAAGTGATTTTGACTAAATAGTTTTAGCTAATTCCTTTAATGCCCACCAGCGAAAAAACCAATTAGAGATACTCCAATTCCCAGTAAAACGGCTATCATTTTACGGGTATTTATTTTATGATCGGCACTTGATTCAAATAAAATTGTTGTTGAGATGTGTAGGAAAATACCAATTACAATACCCATTATTTTATTGAAATAGGCATCTATACCGCCAAATGTACCATTACTTAAACCTACACTAACGTAGAAGCCCAAGGGCGCCATAGCTGCAAAAATCAGCAAATAAAGCATAATACTGCCTTTTTTGAAATGGTTTTGCAACAATATGCTAGCCAGGGCAAATGCGGCTGGAATGTGATGCAACGAAATCCCGAATATCAATTCGTTGTGTTGGTCCTTTGCAAGCGGCATTCCTTCCAAAAATGCATGTAGACACAAACTTATCATTATTCCAAAGGGAAAAACGTGTCCATCGTGGTGTTTGTGGATGTGTCCGTGTTCAACACCTTCAGAAAACTGTTCGAGAAAAATCTGAAGTAAAAAGCCGATTAATATAAAAATACCAATTTGCCATTTATCCGGTCCGCTGTAAGCATCTGGAATTAAATGTAAAACCGTAATCCCAAAAAGGTAAGCGCCACTAAAAGATAAAATCAGTTTTAGTAATTTAGATTTATCACTTTTAACCAGGAAGATAGACGAGCCTCCAAATAAAGCACAGAAAAAAAGTACGGCGAATTTCCAGATTTCCATAGTTTAAAAATCAGGTTGTAATTTTTTGAAAATTCTTGAACAGATAAAACCAATTACTGTTCCAAGTATTGCACCTGCTGTTACGTCGACAGGGTAATGTACGCCTACATATACTTGCGCAAAGCTGATGATTGCCGCCCAAAAAATACCAATTGGTAAAATAGGCTTCCACCTGCTGTAAAATACAAATATTAAAAAAACCGCAATCGCAAAATGATTGGTTGCATGCGCCGATGGAAAACTCATACCGCTTCCGCATGTTACTCGATGTATAATTTCATTCGAAAGGCTAAAATCATTACACGGACGTACTCTCGAAACTAAAGGTTTAATTACTCTGGATGCAATTAAATCGCCCATGGCAAATGTAAAAAGCACCATTGCAATAATGTAATAACCTTGTTTTTTATATTGTTTTATGCAGAAAACTACAATAAACAGGTAAAGTGGCGACCAAAAAAATCGGTTGCGCATTAAAGGCATCAGCCAATCAAAAAAGCCGTTCGAAAGTCCGCGGTGGATTTTCAAAAACAATTCTACATCAAATTGCTGTATGCTTTCTATCATGCTTTTTTACAGATTAAAATAAGTCTGTCAGATGTACATTCATCGAAATTATCCAAAGCGTAACTTCCAAATGTTTTCTCAATCACCATACCGGCTTTAGTAAGCATTCGCTCAAAATCTTGAAAACTGAAAGCCTGAACTCTTTCTTCGAAATTGTACATTTTGCCTTTATCTTCAAAGCTTATTTTTTTAATGATTTTTCCCTCTACCACGTTTTTGGTAATGTTAAAGGTAATGCCGTCCAACGATTTTGCTTCGCAAGAATTTAAATTTCGCACAATTTTTTCAGTATTGAAATAATCCAACACCAATATTCCATTAGCTTTTAAACACTTTCTAAAGGTTTTTAAAGCGTTAACATGGTCTTTTTCTGTGTCGAAGTAACCAAAACTGGTAAACAGATTTAAAGCAATGTCGAAATAGTTAATGTAAAATAAG
This sequence comes from Pedobacter aquatilis, assembly GCF_032678425.1. Classification (GTDB taxonomy): domain Bacteria; phylum Bacteroidota; class Bacteroidia; order Sphingobacteriales; family Sphingobacteriaceae; genus Pedobacter; species Pedobacter aquatilis_B. The sequence continues at coordinate 640,803 of NZ_JAVTSG010000002.1, forward strand.
CGGCGCATATCATGCACCAAGAAATGTAGTTTGTTATTTTCAAATTGCTTGGCGTATTTTATGCTTTGTTCAGATAAATCAATTCCGGTAACATCAAAGCCTTTTTTGTTCAAGTAAATTGAATGTCTTCCTTTTCCGCAAGCAATATCAAGTATTTTTGCTTCAGCAGCGGGCTTTAAAAAATCTGTTAATTTATCGATGAAAAATTCGGCTTCAGCATCGTTTCTTTGTTGATAAAGAATGTGATAATATGGCGAATTAAACCAATATTGAAACCATTTGCGCTGCATAAAAAGCCGTTTTGTATTTTAAAAAGATGCAAATATAAGATTTTAGCTTTTGTATGAGAAGTGGTTGCTGGTTTTTATGCAACAATATTGCAAAATTAATTAATTTGAAATTCATCATCATTCTCTCTTATTTGGAACGATAAGCTAAGAAAGGTATCAGTCGAAAGAACTGATTGTATTGTCCGTTTGAGTTTTTGGATGACTTTAAATACCTTATGTTATCCTCCGTACAATTGTATTTCTGCTCCATCCACCTAAACCCGACCAAAGTGAGAAAGCCCGCAATCCCGATTTTTCATCGGGAGCGGACTTGAAACGGGGGCGGGGTTGCTGTAACCGAAAACATACTGGTTTTGCTTTTCTAAAAATAATTTATAGCAAACGATTGACTAGGTATTTCTACTAAATATATCGTATAAATAGATATAAAAACAATGTAAATTAAGTTAGCTAATCACTCTAAATTCCCCTCAATCTTGTTTTTTTTCGTATTTTTGAATTCAATATAAAATACAGTAAGTGACTTTAATAAAATCAATTTCAGGAATAAGGGGAACTATTGGCGGGCAAGCTGGAAATGGCTTAACACCAATAGATATAGTAAAATTTACAGCTGCTTTTGGTAGCTGGACTGTTCAAAAAACGGGTATTAGAAGGATTGTTTTAGGTCGCGATGCTCGTATTTCGGGCGAAATGGTGAACAATTTAGTTATCGGAACTTTGCAAGGTTTAGGCATCGAAGTAATAGATTTAGGTTTATCTACAACGCCAACCGTTGAAGTTGCTGTGCCTGATGAAAATGCTGGCGGTGGCATAATCTTAACAGCAAGCCATAACCCAAAACAATGGAATGCCCTAAAATTATTAAATGCTAATGGCGAATTTATTAGCGATTTAGATGGTAAGGAAGTTTTAGATTTAGCCGAAAGTGCAGCTTTTGAATTTGCTGAAGTTGATAAGCTTGGCAAAGTAATTAAAAATGATACCTACTTACAGAAACACATCGACAAAGTTTTAGCATTGCCTTTGGTTGATGTTGAAGCCATTAAAAAAGCAGATTTTAAAGTTGTTATTGATTGTGTAAATTCAACTGGCGGTATTTTTATTCCGGCTTTATTAAAAGCTTTAGGCGTAACTAAGGTTACAGAATTATACTGTGAACCTGATGGTCATTTCCCGCACAACCCTGAGCCACTTCCCGAAAATTTAACTGAAATTTCTAAAGAAGTGCAAAAGCAAAATGCCGATTTAGGCATTGTTGTTGACCCGGATGTTGACCGTTTATGTTTCGTAAACGAAGATGGCAGCATGTTCGGCGAAGAATATACATTGGTTGCTGTTGCTGATTATGTATTGAAAAATACGCCGGGAAATACAGTTTCAAACCTTTCATCTACCCGTGCTTTACGCGATGTTACTGAAAAAGTTGGTTCTGAATACTATGCTTCGGCAGTGGGCGAGGTGAATGTGGTTAACAAAATGAAAGAAACCAATGCCATTATTGGTGGCGAGGGAAACGGTGGAATTATCTATCCTGAATCGCATTATGGTAGAGATGCTTTGGTTGGAATTGCTTTATTTTTAACGCATTTGGCTAAGTTCGGTAAATCTATTTCGGTTTTAAGAGGCAGTTATCCACAGTATTTTATTTCGAAAAATAAGATTACGTTAACACCAGAAATGGATATCGATAAATTGTTAAAGCAGGTTGAGGAGAAATATAAAAATCAACCTTATAGTACAATTGATGGTTTAAAAATCGAATTTGATAAAACATGGGTGCATTTGCGTCGTTCTAATACAGAGCCAATTATTCGTATTTACAGCGAAGCTGAAAATGAAACTGTTGCAGAAAATTTGGCGAATAAAATTATTTCCGACATTAAGGAAATCCTTAAATTAAACTAATAAATGAAGAGAGTTTATTTAGATAATGCGGCTACAACGCCTTTAGATAAAGAAGTAATTGCTGAAATGAGTAATGTGATGGAGAATTATTTCGGTAATCCTTCAGCCATTCATGCGCTTGGTCGCGAGGTGCGTACTTTGGTAGAAAAAGCTCGTAAAACGGTTTCAGGCTTGCTAAATGCATCACCATCAGAAGTGTTTTTTACTTCCGGAGGTACAGAAGCGGATAATACCGCTATTCGTTGTGGTATTGCAGCTTACGGAATAAAACACGCTATTACTTCTAAAATCGAACATCACGCGGTTGAGCATACACTAAATACCATGCTTAAAAATGGCGAAATTGATAAACTTAGCTTTGTTAATATTGATGGAAAAGGTAATGTAGATTATGCTCATTTAGAAGAACTCTTACAAAACAACGAACGCAGTTTCGTATCGTTAATGCATGCCAATAACGAACTGGGTACACTTACCGATATGGTTAAAGTTGGCGATATCTGCGAAAAATATAATGCAATTTACCATGCCGATACCGTTCAAACCATGGGGCATTATCCGCATAATGTACGCGAACTTAAGGCACATTTTATTGTTTGTGCGGCACATAAATTACATGGGCCAAAAGGTGTTGGCTTTTTGTATGTGAATAGCAATGTTAAAATTCCGCCGATGATTTATGGTGGTGCACAAGAGCGTAACATGCGTGGCGGTACCGAAAATGTTTATGGTATTGTTGGCTTAGCAAAGGCTTTAGAAATTGCTTATGCAGAAATGGAGCAACACCAAAATCACATCCAGGGTTTAAAGGATTATTTAAAAGAAGCGCTAATTGCAGAAATTCCGGGTATTGCCTTTAATGGAGAAACCGATGCAGATAAAAGCCTTTACACAGTATTAAACGTATCTTTCCCTGAAATGGATATGGCCGATATGTTGTTGTTTAATTTAGATATTAACGGCATTTGTGCTTCTGGTGGCAGTGCCTGTTCGTCAGGTTCAAACATCGGTTCGCATGTTTTAAATGGCATCAATGCCGACCCAAATCGTCCCTCGGTTCGTTTCTCTTTCAGTAAATATACCACAAAAGAAGAGTTAGATTACGTAATAGAAAAAGTTAAAATGGTGGTAAAGCAAAATGCGCTAGCCTAAAATATCATTAACCAAATAGGAACAGTCTCGGAGAAATTCGGGACTTTTTTGCTTTTTGAATTTATTTGTTTGCTAAGCGTTTCAAAACATTTTTTATTTGAAAAGCAATTTCATCACCTTTTTTAATATCTGTCCTGCTTTCTTTTCCAACAAAAGCAGAAAAAGCTTTTGGTTTCCACGTCAATCAGGTTTAAATTACAAAGGTTTGTGGTACTTAGTAACAAAAACAGCTATAGTATCAAACCTTAATTAGTCTGCCGAAGCAACACTGCACTGAAATGAATTACAACTAGTTCAGTTATTGTTTGCTTCATTACCGTCGACTTTAGTCAACGGCTAACTCAGCTATTGCAAATCTCAAAACAAAAGCTTAAATTTAATACAGATAATGGCTACCCAAATGCCAAGAACATATAGTTCCTTAACGAAACCTTATTAAAATCCCATCAGTATAAGGTTTAACCAAAAAGAAATTTTTACACCTGGAAAGTATATGCTTTCTATAAATCTTACCGTTATGGAAAATTACCAATCAAAATCAGAACAAGAAAATCCTCAATCTGAAAAATTAGAAAAAACAGAAAGGAAACACCTCTACAAATTTATTTTGGCGCCATTTTCATTCGAATCATCACACCATTTTAGTAAAATTCATAAGAGAAAATTTAATTCATTTGGCTGTATTCATGATTTAAGTAAGCTGCCTGGAGCAATGTTGTAATTGTTTTTTTTACTTAAATTTACTTTAATAGTAGGGGAATTTTATGTTTAATAACTATTCCAAAAACTACTATTAAAAACAATGTTATTCTTTAAGTGTTCTTTTAGTACATCAAATTGAAAATACTATGGGAACTGATAAAGAAAAAGGTAAAATCGTTGAGAACGAATTGCTTAATAAAACCGCTGAAGACGTTAAGGAAAACAGAAATCTTGATGATAATAAATCGTCAAAGGTTGCAACTAATCTTTTTAATAAAGATAAAGACCGTAAGAACAATGCTTTTGGCCCTGGTCATGAGCCAGGCACAACACCTGGTTCTGGAATCTAATAGATAACATTCCTAACAAAAAATTATTAAATTTAAACCACAACGTAAGTTGTGGTTTTTTAATTTATCCCAAAATGGAAAGAAGAAATTTTATCAAGAATTCTGCATTAGCAATGGCTATGCTTTCAATTTATAAAACTGATGTTTTTGCTCAAAAAGAAATGCTTCGGGCTTATAATTTTAAAGCTTTGAGAAACAATGTTGGTGTATTTACAGAGCAAGGCGGAACCATCGGATGGTTAAACTCACCCAACGGTTTTGTAGTTGTCGATGCTCAGTTTCCGGCATCTGCACCTCATGTTATCGATGAATTGAAAAAACTGGGCGATAAACCATTTAAATATTTAATTAATACGCATCATCACGGCGACCATACAGCAGGCAACATTGCTTTTAAGGGTTTGGCAGAGAAAGTTGTTGCGCATCAAAATTCGCTAGTTAACCAAAAGCGAGGTGCAGAAAAAGCCAATAACCTAGATAAACAGTTGTTGCCAGATACTACATTTGGTACAGGGTGGAAAGCACCAGTTGGTAACGAAAAGATAAGTGCTTACTATTATGGTTCTGCACATACAAACGGTGATGCCGTTTACCATTTTGAAAATGCAAATATTGTTCATGTTGGCGATTTGGTTTCAAATCGTAAATTTCCATACATAGATAGAGAAAACGGAGCGCATATTGGCAATTGGATAACTGCATTGGATAAAATCCACAATCAATTCGATAATGACACGCTATTTATCTTTGGACATAGCAGAGAGCCTGAAAAAATAACAGGAAACAAAGCTGATTTAAAAGCATTTCAAAATTATTTACAAAATTTATTAACATTGGTTTCAGGCGAAATTAAAGCCGGAAAATCAAAAGAAGACATTTTAAAAATTACTACTATTCCAAATGCCTCCGAATGGCAAGGTGAAGGTATTCAGAGAAGTTTAACTGCTGCTTACGATGAATTGAAGGGAGTTTAATGTCATCGTTCCCGCGAAGGCGGGAATCCTTATGCAAATACAATAGCTTTAGGATTCCCAATTAAATTGGGATGGACGGCCGCTCAAAATATAACTTGCCTAAGACAGCAAAGTAAATTTCTTCATAACAGTTTTTGTATTTTCAACAATCTGTTGGAACAATTTTTCATAATATCACAAACTTTCCGATTAACGCATCCGGCATTAGAAGATTTGGCAGCAAAGACTAATTAAATTTTGTGGCATTACCATTCTATAACCGATCGAAGCAAGAAATCCTACGAGTGTAGCAGCGTGTTACAATACACCACAATCATTAACACGGCTTAGGATTTCAGATAAAATTTAGTAAGTATTTGCAACAAAGGTTCGAAAGCCTTGATTTTTGCTCCACTTTTTATCAAGAAAAAGTGGAAAGCCTATTGGGCTAAGACAAAAAATAACTATCAAATCTATTTTCAATTTATAACCATTCTATATTTAAAATAATTCTAAACAAGCATTGTAAATTCAACATAACTAAGTCCTTATCTGCTATATTTGTGTTACACAAAATCCACTATCAGATATGGATGATTTTTTAGCAGCCCGCTCCCAAATGGCCTTATCATTAGGCTTTCATATAATTTTTTCGTGCATTGGTATGGTTATGCCATTTTTTATGGCCGTGTCGCATTACAAATGGCTAAAAACTAATGATGAGGTTTACAGAAATTTAACTAAAGCCTGGAGTAAAGGCGTAGCTATCTTCTTTGCTACAGGTGCAGTTTCGGGTACCATGTTATCATTCGAATTGGGTTTGTTGTGGCCAAAGTTTATGGTACACGCCGGACCAATCTTTGGAATGCCATTTTCTTTAGAAGGAACAGCCTTTTTTATCGAAGCAATCGCATTAGGTTTCTTTCTTTATGGATGGAATAAATTAAACAAATGGTTCCATTGGTTTACAGGAATGGTTGTTGGTGTAAGCGGATTGGCTTCAGGAATATTGGTAGTTGCCGCTAATGCCTGGATGAATAGTCCGGCCGGATTTGATTTTGTTAACGGGCAATATTTAAACATCGACCCCATGCAAGCCATGTTTAATAAAGCCTGGTTTTCGCAAGCTTTACACATGTGTTTAGCTGCATTTACTGCAACTGGTTTCGCGGTAGCTGGTGTGCATGCCTTAATGATTTTAAGAAATCAAAATAAAGAATTTCACCTAAAGGCTTTTAAAATTGCAGCAGTCTTTGCTTGTATTGGTGCATTGCTTCAACCCATAAGTGGCGATATTTCTGCTAAGGATGTAGCCAAAAGGCAGCCAGCAAAACTTGCCGCAATGGAGGCACTTTACACAACAGAAAAACCTGCACCATTGTTAATTGGCGGAATCGTAAATGAGAAAGATAAAACCGTTAAAGGCGCAATTAAAATACCTGGGGCATTAAGTTTTCTGGCACATGGTGATTTTAAAGCAGAAGTAAAAGGATTAGATAAAATCCCGGCTGATGAACAACCTCCAGTGGCTATTACTCATTACGCTTTCCAAATTATGGTTGGAATCGGAACTTTATTAATGCTTATTTCATTAGTTTATTTTTTCTTTTTGCTTCGCAAGAAAGATTTATTAGATAAGCGTTGGCTGCTCAAATTATTTGTATGTGCAATTCCATTAGGTTATGTCGCTTTAGAAGCCGGTTGGGTGGTAACAGAAGTTGGGCGACAGCCCTGGATTATTTATGGTATTATGCGCACTAAAGATGCGGTTACCCCAATGCCAGGCATTGCTTATTCATTTTATATCTTCTCAGCTATTTATATTTCGCTTAGTGTAATTGTAACCTTCTTATTATATCGACAAATAAAAATGGTTCCGCAATTGTATAATAAAAAGGATTTAAATAATTAACCACAAATACAACGGATGAACAGATTAGCGATAAGAATCGTTAAAATCCTAATATCTATATAATCATTTTCATAATATGGACTATGTCGTAATTACTTTTTTATGTTTAGGTATTCTCCTTTATTTCCTTTTAGGGGGGGCAGATTTTGGGGCTGGTATTATTGAACTATTTACCTCAACCAAAAACAGAAGCAGGACGCGTAAAACCTTGTATCAGGCAATTGGTCCGGTTTGGGAAGCCAACCATATGTGGCTAATTATTGCTATTGTAATTCTATTTGTTGGTTTTCCGCAAATTTACACTACAATGTCGGTTTATCTGCATATTCCATTACTCATTATGCTCATTGGTATTATTGCCCGTGGCACAGCCTTTGTTTTTCGCCATTATGATGCTGTTAAAGATGATATGCAATGGTTATACAACAGAATCTTTCGATACTCAAGTTTTATTACAGCACTTTTTCTAGGTATAATCGCCGGAAGTTTAATTTCAGGACATATCGATACAGATGCAAACGATTTCCTTTCTGCCTATGTTTTTGGTTGGCTAAATTGGTTTTCCATCGCCGTTGGCTTTTTTACGGTAGCACTTTGTGGCTTTTTGGCTGCCATTTATCTTATAGGCGAAACAGAGGATGCGCATGATAAACAAAGGTTTATTAAAAAGGCTGAATACATGAACATTGGAGCAGTCGTATTTGGTGCAATGGTTTTCATCGCCGCGCATTTTGATAATATTCCATTAATTGATTGGGTTTTCAAAAATACAGTTGGTTTAAGTGCAATAATATTAGCCAGTTTGTCGCTTATTTTACTCTGGTATTTACTTCTAAAGGGAAAAACAAAGGTACTGAGGATTTTGGCTGGTTTTCAGGTAACCATGATTTTGGTTGCCATCAGCTATGCACACTTTCCTAATTTTATCCGCTTAAAAAATGGAAATGCAATTTCACTTTTCGAAACCGTAGGGCCAGAAAAAACCATTTATAGTTTAGGTTTGGCTTTACTGCTGGGTAGCATCTTAATTTTACCTTTTCTCGGTTATTTGTTTTATAAATTCCAGAAAAAGGAGGAGTAAGAGTCGTTCGTCACTGCGAGGTACGAAGCAATCTTAGAGCGATAGAATGCGAAAAAGGAATTTTTGAAAAGCAATTTCAGTAGTCCTTCGGTTCCGAAAGTCCCGCTATCGTTCCAATCTTTTTTAACTTCTGTCTTTCCTTATTTTATCGTCATTGCAAGGAGGAACAATGTGGCAATTTATTAAATTCAGTGTAATAAAAAAGTATTTCCACTTTATCGGGTTTATGAAGAACGGGCGGTGCATGGAAACCATTCAAAATGGTGATACATAAAGTTAAATAGCCCCGACATAACGAATTCCGATTTTTCATCGGAAATAGTATTGGCGGGACAGAACCTAAACCAACAGGTTTTGCGCTTCAAAAAGATTATACCTTTATTTAGAGTATAGCAAAAAAGAGCATCTGTTACCAAATGCTCTTTTTAAAATTCTTATTTGTGAACTATTTACAAACCACCTTTTCTATTCGCTTTAGATTGTACCGGCCAGGTTGCTTGTTTACCTGTTCGTTCATTTACAGGTAAATCAGTCGATTTCTCTGTAGAAGTTTTTTCAGGGTCTTCGCAAGCCATGTAAACCATAATTGCCGCTAAAATTACATTGCTTCTGATTTCGTCAAAAACTAACTTATCATAACTGTCGCGGTTGGTGTGCCAAGTATAAGTTCCATAATCCCAACTGGTCGAGCTTAATGAATAACCTAAAGCACCAGCAGCTACAAAAGAGGCAAAATCTGAACCTCCAGCGCCTGGCGTACCTGGGAAACTGGTTTTAATTTGATTTTTAATCGTATCCGGAACAGCCGCTAACCAACGCGTAATGTAGTCTTTAGATTTCGCAAAGCCTTGTCCGCCAATGTTTACCACACGACCAGTTCCATTATCTTGGTTAAATAAAGCCTGTAAATTACCAACAATTTCAGGGTGATCTTCAACAAAAGCTCTTGAGCCATTTAAACCTTGCTCTTCACTTCCCCAATGTCCAACTAAAATTGTACGTTTTGGGTTAGGGTAAAATTTCTTTAAAATACGCATGGCTTCCATCATCATAATCGTTCCCGAACCGTTATCTGTTGCACCACTAGCACCATCCCACGAATCGAAATGAGCAGAAAGCATTACATATTCTTTTGGTTTTTGCTTGCCCTTAATTTCTGCAAGTGTATTAAATGTTGGCACTACGCCATGTTCTTTAGATTCTGATTCGATTTTTAACATAGGTTTATTACCGCTTTTAACTAAACGGTAAACCAATCCGTAATCTTCAACAGATAAATCCAACGTAGGAATTTTAGTAGTATTTGCACCAAAAATTTTATCTACGCCAAAGCCTTGCGACCAATTATTGATGATAATTCCTGCTGCACCATTATTTTCAATAGCTAAGGCTAAATTTTTAGCATTTAAGCCAGTTTTTGCCAAACTAGCATTCCAAGTTCTTAAAGCTTCTGCTTTTTCCTTTTTAAACTTTTCGAATAAATCTTTAGTTGCAAATTCTTCCCAGTTTTTTTCTGGGCGGCCAGAAAGTTGATTCATCGATATTAAAACCAATTTGCCTTTAACATTTGGCAACCATTGTTGAAACGAAACTGAATCTGTAATTGCAGGTAAAACAATTGCTTCAGCATTAATTGCTTTTCCATTGGTTGATGGGCTCCAGGCCAATTGTGTACCTTCTAAAGTTCTTAAGCGAGGACTAATCAAGTCGATATGCGTTACACCTCTTTCCCAGCCACGCCATTCGCCCCATTTTTCATTTTTAGCAGAAATATTCCATTCGCCATATTTTTTTACAGCCCAATCGTTGGCCTGTTTCATTTGTGGCGAACCAACTAATCGCGGTCCAACAACATCCAAAAGCTCATGTGCTAGTTTTTCTAGTTGTGAGTTTTCATTTACTTCTTTAACAATATTATCGATAACTTTCTTGTCTTGCGCAAAAGCAAAAGACGAAGTAAAGAGAAGTAAGGTAGGGAATAGTAATTTTTTATTCATAATTAAGTTTAGCTGAATTGATAAGCTAAATTAATTAAATAATATTTGGCGATATGATGTTAATGGAAATGTTGCAGATTAATCCTCATCCTTGTGATAAATAAATCAACCTCCTGCCTTAGTATTAGGAGATTTTTCCAAACTATTAAAAACCCTTCTTCTGAATTTTATCATGAAACGGTAGATATTCTGATAACGCAGCAGAGCCATACCAATTATACAATTCAGCCTCCAAAACTTTGGCTTTTATTGAGGGGTCACTTTCGAGTAGTTGCTTAGCTTCTTCAATGGATTTGGCATTTAGAATAAAAATCCCTCTATAATTTTTATCGTTCTTACCCATCGGACCTGCAACTATCAGTTTATTCATTTCTACCATTTTGCCCATGTTTGTCATATGTCCGGCAAATAAACTATCCGTTTTTGCTTTAGTTTCTGATGTATTAGAACCTGTTTTTAGCATAACTAAAACATACATTTTCATGCCATAATCATCAGCTCCAAGTTTTTTTGCCAATGTTTCATCAAATGCTATCTTTTGCTTTGTTTCTTGTGCATTAGTAATTATGCATGAGCATAGGAGGGATGTTAGAAGAAAAATTTTTTTCATGATGTTCTGTTTGGTTAGTTAAAATTAGAAATTTTGCTTTTAATAAACATTATTTGCTTGTCCGTTGACTGAAGTCAAGGGTAATTAATGGGTGCTGTAGCAATATGGCTTATAAAACTGTAATATGAGTTAGGTTGAATGCTGTCTTATTTCAGCAGACAGAATAGAAAGTAAGCTGCCATTTGGATGAAATACAGACCTAGGTGCTTTAAACCTGATTGGAGCGAACATGGAGTGTAGCGGAATAAAGCAAAAAGCAGGACTGAACTAACCGAAGTTACTCAAGCCCTGCTTTTCAAATATCAATTAGCAATTAAAACAATTGAGCAATTAATGAAATTAATTATTCATCATTTTAATAAAGGAAGCCAATTTGGCTTTCATTGCTCTTCTATCTACGATAAAATCAAGGAAACCGTGTTCTAAAACAAATTCAGAAGTTTGGAAACCCTTTGGTAAATCTTTTTTAATTGTTTCTTTAATAACCCGTGGACCAGCAAAGCCGATTAGTGCTCCCGGTTCTGCAATGTTAATATCGCCAAGCATGGCGTAAGAGGCTGTAACACCGCCAGTTGTAGGGTCGGTAAGTAAAGAGATATATGGGATTTTTGCCTGACTTAACAAAGCCAGTTTTGCTGATGTTTTAGCCATTTGCATTAGTGAAAATGCAGCTTCCATCATACGTGCTCCGCCTGACTTTGAGATCATTAGAAACGGAATTTTATGTTTTATAGAGTAATCGATAGAACGGGCTATTTTTTCACCTACAACAGAACCCATTGAGCCGCCAATAAAGGCGAAATCCATACAGGCAATAACAATTTCTTCGCCTTCTATTTTCCCAACACCTGCTCTGATTGCATCTTTTAAGCCGGTTTTAGCCTGACTTTCTTTAATTCTATCGGTGTAAGGTTTATTATCGTTAAAGTTTAATGGGTCGCCAGAAGTTAGGTTGGCAAAAAGCTCTTTAAACTCGTTATTATCAAATAAAACTTCGAAATATTCTTTTGAACCTACTCTCAAGTGGTAATCGCAGTAATGGCAAACGTATTTGTTTTCCTGTAATTCTGCCTGATGTAGCGGTTTTTTGCAGTTTGGACACTTATTCCACACGCCATCTGGTGCCTCTTTCTTCTCTTCGGTTGTGGTAATGATACCTTTGTTTTCTCTCTTAAACCAAGCCATATAATTTTTTAAAGAATTGGATTGCAAAGAAACGAAAAATAATATTAAGATTGTGAATTACCAATAATCAAATTTCAATTACCAATATGGGTGAGATGGAATTTTCAATAATAAAATCTAAATTATCAAACTTGTCTGGCGTTGTGTGTAGCTTGAAAATTGAATGTTGGAATTTGAAATTTTCTGCTAGTGTGTCTTTTTTACACTAAGGATAATGTCTTTTTTACACTAAACGCCCTCTATTTGGTTGTGAGGCAAATAATTCTGTTGTTACAAAAGCTTGGAATGTTATTTTTTTTTATAACTTCGGACAAATAAAAATTAACAAGAGATGAGTTTAAAAGGCTACAAAGGCGTAATTTACGGAGATGCCGTTCAAGAATTATTTGAGCAGGCTAAAAAACACCAGTTTGCTTTACCAGCAGTTAACATTACCGGTACAAACACGGTTAATGCGGTATTGGAAACTGCTAAGGCAGTAAATTCGCCGGTTATGATTCAATTATCTAATGGTGGTGCACAGTTTTATGCTGGTAAATCTTTAGATAATGACAAATTGCAGGCATGTATTTTAGGTGCTGTATCGGCAGCTAAGCATGTGCATTTATTGGCAGAACATTATGGTGTTGCTGTGGTTTTACACACAGACCACGCCGCTAAAAAATTATTGCCATGGATTGATGGCCTTTTAGACCACGGTGAAAAATTCTTCGCTGAAACTGGAAAACCATTATTTTCATCACATATGTTAGATTTATCAGAAGAATCTATCGAAGAAAACATGGAAATTTCTTCTAAATATTTTGCCCGTATGGCAAAAATGAACATGACCATCGAAATTGAATTAGGTGTTACTGGTGGTGAAGAAGATGGTGTTGATAACAGCGATGTAGATAGTTCGAAATTATATACTCAACCAAGCGAGGTTGCTTATGCTTATGATGAGTTGAGTAAAGTTTCTCCTCGTTTTACAGTTGCTGCTGCTTTTGGTAACGTTCATGGTGTTTATAAACCGGGTAATGTTAAGTTACAACCAGTAATTTTAAAAAACTCTCAAGATTTTATCAAAGAGAAATATAGCTTAACTGCAGAGAAACCAATTAATTTTGTTTTCCACGGCGGTTCTGGTTCTTCGCAAGAGGAAATTAGAGAAGCAATTTCTTATGGTGCGATAAAAATGAATATTGATACCGATATGCAGTGGGCATTTTGGGAAGGTATTTTAGATTATTACAAACAAAATGAAGCTTATCTTCAAGGTCAGATTGGTAATCCTGATGGCGATGATAAACCAAATAAAAAATACTATGACCCACGCGTTTGGTTACGCAAGGCGGAAGAAGCTTTTGTTAAACGTTTAACTTTAGCTTTCGAAGATTTAAATTGCATTAACGCAAACGATAAATTATAAAAATGCTGGTTTTGATGACAAAATAGATTATTTAGTCATTCAAAAAATCATTCATTCAATAATTTCATAAAAGCGCCATTGGATTAAAACCGATGGCGCTTTTGTTTGTTTTATAGTTATATTTAATCAAACGAAAGTGTGATGATAAAATCTAGAGCCAAATCAAAGAATAACAATTTTTTTGAGAAATTTGCTAATGCGGCAACCAAGTTTACCGGTAGTTCTGCTGCATTTATTTCGGCAACTGCAATTGTGGTTATTTGGGCTGTAAGTGGTCCGATTTTCAATTATTCTGAAACCTGGCAGCTGGTTATTAATACCGGAACAACCATCATCACATTTTTAATGGTTTTCTTAATTCAAAAAGCACAAAACAAAGATGGCAAAGCCATTCAATTAAAGTTAAATGAATTAATTGCTGCTCAACAAGGCGCAAGTAATCGGATGGTTGATATTGAGGATTTGAGTGAAAAGGAATTAGACCAGTTACATAAATTTTACGTTACCATTGCTGCACTTGCAAAAAAAGAGGCCGATATTCATTGTTCGCATTCAATTGATGTTGCAAAGGAATTAAACGAGCTGAAACTTAAAACAAATAAACATTTTAAACACGATAAATAATGAGTCTGCTAGTTCAAAAAGTTAATCATCCTGAAGATTTAGATAAAGTATTTGCCATTCGCAAAGTTGTATTTGTAGACGAACAGAATTGTCCGCCGGAGCTGGAGTGGGAGAACGAAGACGTTTCTACGCATTTCCTGGCTTCACACAATGGTCAGCCTTGTGGTGCATGCCGTTGGCGTAAAACCGAAGCAGGCTATAAGTTAGAACGCTTTGCTGTGCTTAAAGATTTTAGAGGGATGGGTGTGGGACGAGCTTTAATTGCAGAAGCTTTATCTGATTTACCTGAAGATGCACATTATATTTATTTGAATTCACAGCTAGACGCAATGAGTTTATATGCCAAATTCGGTTTTGCTGCCGAGGGTGACCAGTTTGAAGAAGCTGGTATTCAGCATTTTAAAATGGTAAAAAAGGTGTAAGTTTTTGGCCACGGAAACACGGAAGTCACGGAAATTTGTTTTTCACAAAAATTTTTACCTATGGCACTATCTAATTATTAAACTCCCGTCATTGCGAGGTACGAAGCAATCTCTTTACAACAAAGATTGCTTCGTGCCTCGCAATGACGATATCGAGTGCAAAAATTACCCAAATATTTTAGCAGAAAAACCCATTGCTTCATTCCATTTATCCATATTAATGTTTAGGTTTTCTTCTTTGGAATTTAAAAATCCGATTACGTCTTCCGTTGCAATATTTCCAGTTAAATCATCAGCTGCCATCGGGCAACCACCAAAGCCTTTTAAGGCAGAGTCAATTCGTTTTACGCCAGAATTGTAGGCGGCTGTAATCTTTTCAAATCGTTCGGTAGGCGTAGAGTGCAAATGGATTCCTATTTCTGTGCTACTAAATCTGCTAATCAATTTTGGTAAGATGTTTTCAATTTTTTCTGGTGTAGAAACTCCAACTGTATCTGCCAGCGAAAGGATTTTAACGCCTTTACTGACCAAAACATCTGCCCATTTTTCTACAATTTCGTAATTCCATTCATCTCCATAGGGATTTCCAAAACCCATAGACAAATAAACTACCGCATTTTTGTTATTCTTGTCACAAAGTGAAAGCATTTCTTCAACAATTGTGAGTGATTGAGTAATACTGGAATTGGTATTTCGCTGTTGAAAGGTTTCTGAGATTGAAAAGGGAAAACCTAGGTAATCAATCTCTTTGTGTTTTACAGCATCTTCCACTCCTCTTAAATTGGCCACAATGGCTAAAAGTTTCGTAGGTGTATTGCTCAAATCTAAATTTACTAAAACTTCAGCCGTATCAGCCATTTGGGGAATCGCCTTTGGCGAAACAAAACTGCCAAAATCAAGCGTATCAAAACCAACCTGAAGCAGTAAATTTAAATATTCAGATTTTAGTCCTGTTGGAACAAAATCATGTAATCCCTGCATGGCATCACGAGGACATTCAACTAATTTAAATTTGTTCTGGCTCATATCTTTTGGTTAACCGAAATTGCGCAAAGTTTTCCGCAAAGAAAAAAAAAATCAAAAAACAATAGTCTATAACCTGAGTTTTGACTAACGACTAACGACTAACGACTAACGAACCTCCCTAACTTCTTCCCGATAATCCACACTTCTATCTTTAGCAAAAGTTCTGATAATTAGACGCGTGCCTCTATCATAGCTGAAATAACTCCAAACCCAGTTTACAAATACGATTATCTTATTTCTGAAGCCTACCAACGTCATTAAGTGAACAAACATCCAGGTAAACCAAGCGAAAACCCCTTGAAAGCGGATTTTACCAATATCAACAACCGCTTTATTTCTTCCAACAGTTGCCATAGAGCCTTTATCGAAATATTTAAACTTTTCTAAGGGCTTATTTTCTTTAATATTGATAAGGTTTTTTGCCAACTGATGCCCTTGTTGTATTGCAGCAGGAGCAACACCCGGATGACCGTTTGGCGTTTCATCATCAATGATTGCAGCAACATCTCCAATTGCATAAATGTTATTGTAACCAGCTATTAAACTTTGGGTATCAGTTTTTACACGACCACCACGAACAATTTCGGCTTTATCCAAGCCCTCAATTAATTGCCCTTTTACGCCAGCACTCCAAATTACGGTCGAACTTAAAATTGGTGCTTTGTCTTGTAATGATAATGTGTGTCCGTCATAGCCTAAAACCCTGGTTTCGTTCATGACTTGAACCCCCATTTTAACTAGGAACTCTTTAGATTTTTGTTGTGCCTGCGGCGACATAGGACCGAGCAATTCTGGGGAATTCTCAATCAGGTAGATGTTAACCTTACTTAGATCCATTTCTGGGTAATCATTTGGAATTACATGCTTTTTAAGCTCTGCAATTGCGCCAGAGGTTTCTACACCTGTTGGACCACCACCAACTACAACAAAATTCAACAAAGCACTCTTTTTGTCGTTATCAGTTTCAATTAGAGATTTTTCAAAATTCTGCAAAATTAAACTTCTTAAATCCAAAGCCTCTGGAATTGATTTCATCGGCATTGAATTTTCCTCGATTTCTTTATTGCCGAAGAAGTTGCTGGTAGAGCCTGTTGCAATAACTAAATAATCATAGCTGATTCTACCGATGTCGGTTTGCAAACAGTTCGTAGCCGAATTCACTTCGGTAACTTTTGTCACTCGAAAAATAAGGTTTCTTTGTCCTTTAAAGATTTTGCGAAGGGGAAATGCAATTGAATCAGCTTCTAAACCGCCAGTAGCTACCTGATAAAGTAATGGTTGAAAGGTATGATAGTTATGTTTATCCAACATAACAACTTGAAAAGGTTTGTTTCTTAATCGTTTGGCAAGTTCAATTCCGCCGAAACCACCACCAACAATTACTACTCTGGGGTATTCACTTTTAGGAAGCTGTAAATCCATATTATCTGCATTTTTATATCTATAAACGTAACAAAAACATAGCCAAAAGGTTTAAAAATCTAAACTTTCAGCAATTATTGAAAATAAAATAACTTTAATATGACGGTTAAGCTTAGTGAAGTATCGTGCAGAATTTGGAGTTAAATAAACCTGATGGAAACGAGCATGAAGCGCAGCTGAATAAAGTGTCCAGCAGGACTGTTGTGACCTATGAAATACTGAAACTGCTTTTCAAATAATCTCCTCACCATGTGAAAGTTTGTGGTTTTTGATATTTCTCTGCATACCTCTCCAAAGGAGAAGGATTACGGCCCTTGCTAGAACTAGCTGTTACAAGGTGGGGGAAATAAAAACGCCCCGATTAAAATCGAGGCGTTTAATATTTTAAGAATTAGAAAATCTTATTTTCTTTTTTCTGCAGAGCTACCCAAATCGATTACGATAGGCGTAGAGATGCATAATGATGAGTACGTACCAATGATACGACCGATTAACAATGCGAAGATGAATCCGCGGATGCTATCGCCACCGAAAATGAAGATTACTAATAATACGAAGAACACAGTTAATGAAGTCAAAATTGTACGGCTTAATGTACTGTTCAACGCGAAGTTGATTAATTGATTACGTTCTTCACCATGTAAATCTTCTTTACCTGATTCTTTTAAACGCTCACGAATACGGTCGAATACAACAACAGTTTCTGTCATGGTGTAACCCATTACCGTTAAAATTGCTGCGATAAAATCCTGACCAATTTCCAATGAGAATGGTAAAACACCGTCTAAAATTGTATAGAAAGATAGTACCATTAAAACATCATGCGCTAATGCAAGTACCGCACCTAAACCATATTGCCATTTTTTGAATCGCACTACGATGTAGATAAACATGAAGATACATGAAATTAATACCGCATAGAAAGCGCCGTTTACAATATCGCTTGCGATAATTGGTGTTACTTTTTGCGAGCTAACAATTTCGTATTTAGAACCAGCTAAACCTTTGTTTAAAGCATCTTCTACAACTTTATCCGTTTTAGGATCTTGGTCTTCGATGTGGAAAGTAGTTGTAATTTTTACCTGGCTATCTTCTCCGGCAGTTTTAACCTCTGGTGTTTCGTTACCGAAAACAGGCGCTAAAGTGCTTTTTAAATCTTCAGTGTTAACTGTTTTATCGAAATGAACTAAGTAAGTTCTACCACCTTTAAAATCAACACCTAAGTTTAAACCACCATTTTTGAAGTACATACCGATACCCGCAACAATAATAATTGTTGAGATGATATAGTAGATTTTACGGCGACCAACAAAGTTGAAGGCTAAGTTTTTGAATGCATTACGCGTAAAGTTGTTATCGAAACTGATTTCCATTTTACGATCCAACATCGCATCGAAAACTACTCTTGAAATTGCAACAGCAGCAAATAATGAAGAAAGAATACCAATACACAATGTAGTTGCGAAACCTTGAACTGGTCCGCTACCGAAAGCATAAAGGATAGCACCTAAAATAAATACAGTAATGTTCGCATCTAAGATAGACGGCATTGCATGTTTAAAACCCTCTTTAATTGCAGTCGGAATGTTTTTACCTAGTGCTAATTCTTCACGTACACGTTCAAAAATCAGGATGTTTGCATCAACAGATAAACCGATTGTTAAAACGATACCTGCGATACCAGGCAAGGTTAATACAGCACCTAACGATACTAAAATACCGATGATGAAAAATAAGTTGATTAACAAAGCAAAGTTAGCAACCCAACCCGCACGGTGATAATATAACGCCATGAAGATTAAGATTACGATAAACGCAATTACGAAAGAGATTAAACCATCGTGAATTGCTTGTGCACCTAAAGTTGGACCAACAATAAAGCTACCAGCAATACGAGCAGGAGCAGGCAATTTACCAGCTTTTAAGATGTTAGATAAATCCTTTGTATCCTCTTGAGTAAAGTTACCAGAGATTGAAGAAACACCATTTGGAATTTCGTTTTGTACAGTTGGAGCAGAATAAACCTGGTTATCTAATACAATTGCAATAGATTTTTTATTCTGAGCATCAGCAGAAGCTTCAGCAGTAATTTTTTTCCATTTCGCAGCACCTTCGCTGGTCATGTACATGGTTACTTCCGGTTTACCTTTTTGGTCGAAATCGTTACGAGAATCACTAACAGCTTCACCACCTAAATCTGGTTTACCATCAGCACTTGTAACTTTAATTGCATAAAGTTCGAAAACTTTAGTGCCTTCCATTGGTTTAACACTCCACATAAACTTCATTGAAGAAGGAATAGAAGCAGCAACCTCAGGTAATTTGAAGTATGAATTTACTTTAGCCGTATCTTTTTGCGCAACCCAACCAACAATTGGTCCTGGGCGTAAAGAGGGCTGACCATTTTCTGCCTGGTAAGTAGGAATACTTAAAATTGAGAATAATGGGTTAGATTTTGCAATCTCAGCTTTTGCAGCCGTAGAATCTTTCTTAGCTAAGCCTGCTAATTTACCGCCTTTTGCAGTATCAGCAGCTTTTTCTAAACCAGCTAATTTGCTGCCAGTTGCAGCAGCAGCTGTAGTATCTTTAGTAGCCGGAGCAGTTTCTTTTAAAGTTGAAGCTAAAGTTTTGTTAATGTTTTCTAATAAAGAAACAACTTCCTGAATTTGATAAACTTGCCAAAACTGTAATTCAGCAGAACCTTGTAATAATTTATAAACACGTTCTTTATCCTGAATACCCGGCATCTCAATTAAGATACGGTTTGTTCCAGGTTGTTTTTGCATGTTCGGACTCACAACACCAAAACCATCAATACGAGAACGTAAAATTGTAAATGAACGGTCGATTGCGCTCTCAGCTTCTTTCGATAAGAAAGATTGAACTTCTGAGTTAGATGCATTTGGCTTCAAAAGCGACGCATTATCTTGATTTGAGAAATAATCAGCAAGTTTAACACCAGGACTTAATTTCTCAAACTCGTTAACAAAAAGTTTGATATAATCTTTACCGCCTGCGTTTAATTGGGTTTGCGCATTTTGTAATGCTTTGTTAAAATTAGCATCAGTTGTGTTATCTGCTAACGATTTAACTAATTCCGCTAACGATATTTCCATCGTTACGTTCATACCACCTTTTAAATCCAGACCTAAATTGATCTCTTTCGATTTTACAGCCTGATAAGTAAAGCCCAATAAAGGGTAAACTTTTTCAGTACTCATCGAATCTAAATAAGCCTTTTCTTTGGCCGAATCACCTTTCGCATAGTTTTTGGCGTCTTTCTCTACACTAGATGCTACCAGTGTAAAAGAGAGAGCATACGCACAAACGATAGCTAAAACTATCGCTATAAACTTAATAAAACCTTTTCCTTGCATTGTTTGTTTAAAATAATTTGTCTTTCGCTGTTTTTTAACAAGTCGGCAAATCTAATTAAATTTTTAAATTATAGAACCCCTTAATTGATAATTTATTAAGATTAATTTTTAACATAGAATAAACGCAATACAATCGTTACGTTAAACTCGTTTTCTCCAATAAATTTGATTAATTAAATTATTTGAAAAGCAATTGCAGCAGCTTTTGGCTTTGGTTCAGTCCCGCTACCGTTCCAATCTTTTTTTTAACTTCTGTCATTCCTCGTTCATCGGTTGCAGATGCTTCGTGCCTCAGCAGGATAGGATATTCAAGGTTGCTGCAAAAAAAAGTATTTCCACTCTATCGGGTTTAGGTGGCACAGTATGTATTTCTATTTTCGGCTTATAACATTAGGTTTTCGTCATTGCGAGGCACGAAGCAATCTTATTGGAAAAGATTGCTTCGTGCCTCGCAATGACGATTGTCGATTATTTCTTCCGTTCTAAAACCTCGAAAGTATAATCGTATGTATTCTTTTCATCTGCTTTGTGTGGTTCAATACTTAAAGTTTCCCATTCATTTCTATCAATTTCAGGGAAAAAAGTATCTGCATCAAAAGTATGATGAATAGTTGTTAAGTAAAGTGTATCAGTTTTTGGCAAAGCCTGGCGATAAATTTCTGCCCCACCGACAATAAAAACAGGTTTTTCTTCATTTTTGGTAATCTCTAAAGCCTCATCTAAGTTATTTACCACTTCAACACCCTCAATCGTCAATTCCGTAGCTCTGGTAATTACAATATTTCTACGGTTTGGCAATGGTCTGCCTACAGAATCAAATGTCTTACGACCCATTATTATAGTATGGCCAGAAGTTGTTTGTTTAAAGAACTTCAAATCGGCGGGCATGTGCCACAAAAGCTGATTGTTTTTGCCAATTTCAAAGTTTTCGCCAACGGCAACGGCAATAGAAAGCCTATGGCTTTGTTTATTTGTCATTAGTCATTTGTTTATTAGTCTGCATGGCTTTTAAGCAAAGAGCAGAACCAAATTGTAATAATTTGGCTTATGGCATTTCAGCCTTCTTACCAATGTATTTTATGTATGCGTTTAATTTTAAATGGATAGTTTGCAGGTCTAAAAATAATTCCTCATAAATTTCATCAGGGATTAATTGTCGATTTTTTGACTTTCTCAAGAAAGATTTAACCTCAAGAATTGAACCTCTGCTATAATAGCAAAAATTTTTATTTTCTTTAAAGTGAAATCTTCCATAACCTTCAGCAATATTAGCACTAATGGAATCTGCAGCTCTACACAATTGTTTTCCAATAGTATCTTTGGCAAAATAATCCCAGTTCATTACCAAGTCCCAAATTTTATCAGAAATTACTTCTGACAGATTATAGACTTCTAAATCTTCTAATTTATAATTCATGGTTATGTTTTTAAAGATGAATTATAAGGATGATTTTATTTGAGTTTTAGCAAGCGCCCAAACAAATGAACTATTGGACCAATGACTAATGAACTAAACAGCCACTACACCTTTAATATGTGGATGCGCTTCATAATTCTCTAACGTAAAATCTTCAAACTTGAAATCGAAGATACTTTTCACATCAGGATTAATTTTCATTGTAGGAAGCGGTTTTGGTTCACGACTTAATTGTAAGTTCGCTTGCTCAATATGGTTATTGTATAAATGTGCATCGCCCAAAGTATGAACAAAATCTCCAGCCTCTAAGCCGCAAACCTGTGCAACCATCATCGTTAATAGTGCATAAGAAGCAATATTAAAAGGTACTCCCAAAAAAATATCGGCACTGCGCTGATATAATTGACAGCTTAATTTACCATCAGCCACATAGAACTGAAAAAATGCATGGCAAGGTGGCAAAGCCATATTTTCAATTTCTGCAACATTCCAGGCCGAAACAATAATTCTACGCGAATCAGGGTTCTTTTTTATCGTGTTGATGATATTCGTAATCTGGTCGATGTGTTTTCCATCGGGTGTTGGCCAGCTTCTCCATTGTGAGCCGTAAACAGGACCAAGGTCTCCATCTTCATCTGCCCATTCGTCCCAAATACGCACACCATTATCTTTAAGGTATTTAATGTTTGTATCGCCGGTTAAGAACCAAATCAATTCATGTATAATAGACTTTAAGTGCAGCTTCTTCGTGGTAACCATCGGGAAACCCTCTTGCAAATTAAAACGCATTTGGTAGCCAAAAACGCTAATCGTTCCAGTTCCTGTACGGTCGTGTTTTTGTGCGCCGTTATCCAGCACATGCTGCATTAAATCTAAATATTGTTTCATAATCTTTCTATCGTTTACAAATATCTAAAATTTATAATTTGTTGATATGCCTTTTTATGCACACTTGCTGTTTACTAACATTGAAATGATTTTTGATTTGGAAAACAACGGTTTTTATGTCAATGGCAGGCTGTAGTCCTGCTTTTCATTTCAAGTCCGCACTCGTACCTCATTTGCGGGCTTTTCATTTCAATCAGGTTTAAAATTTAAAGACTGTGCTTTGCAAAACGCAAATATTTGAAAATTTTGGCCATTTAGCCTTGGGTGTAGCGATTACCCTGCAGCGAGGAAGAATGACGAAGCGAAGCGTATAAGCGAAACACAGGAACAAACTTAAATAGGTTTGCAGGTTTTGCGCTTCAAATTCGGTTTCAGAAAGTGGAAAGAAACGCAAATCACTAAAAACACTTTTGTATGTTTGCATCAGCACTATATTTGGTTTTGAGAGAAATCTCAAATCTCAAATCTCAAATCTCAAATCCGAATGTTATCCTTTCCAAACGCGAAAATAAATTTAGGCTTAAACATTACCGAAAAAAGGAAAGATGGTTACCATAATCTGGAAACCGTATTTTATCCGATTAATATAAAGGATGCGGTAGAAATTGTGGATGCGGAGGAAACTTCATGCAAAATTCACGGAATTGATATTCCAGGCGATTCGAACGACAACCTTTGCTTAAAAGCTTACCATTTAATAAAGGCTGATTACAATATTCCTGCGCTACAGATTAATCTTCTGAAAAATATTCCTGTTGGTGCAGGTTTGGGTGGAGGTTCGGCAGATTGTGCTTTTGTAATCAAACTCATTAATGAGAAATTTAGTTTAGGTTTAACTGTTAATCAAATGGAGGCTTACGCCCGAAAACTCGGTGCGGATTGTGCTTTCTTCATCGAAAATAAACCCGTTTATGCTTTTAATAAAGGTGATGAATTTGAAAACTGCGAAGTTGATTTGTCAGCATGGTTTAAAGTTTTGGTAAAACCGCCTGTACACGTAAGTACAGCAGATGCTTATGCGCTGGTAAAACCTCAAAAACCTTTGCAATCCTTAAAAGAAATCATACATTTGTCGCCAACAACATGGAAAAATAAGGTTATCAACGATTTCGAGCCATCGGTATTCGCAAAGTATCCCCAAATTCATCAAATAAAAACCAGTTTATACGATGCAGGCGCAACATTCGCTTTAATGAGTGGTAGCGGCTCGTCGGTTTTTGCAATTTTTAACCAACCCGTTAAACTGCCCGAACTGGAAAAACACAATTTAGTTTATTATAATATTTAAATAGTGCTGAAAGGTTAAGCAGAAAGCCCAAAGACTAAAGCTGAAAGGTCTGAGCAAAATGTCTTGATACTAATTACTTGATACTGGAATACTAACAACATGAACATAAATCTTATCCGTAAAAGCGGAAAATTTAATTTCGAAGCAGAAAATGAAAGCGGTTTTACCGTTGAATTAGATGCAAAAGCTGCAATAGGTGGCGAAGGCAAAGGTTTTAGGCCTATGGAAATGCTTTTAGTTGGACTTGGTGGTTGTAGTGGCATTGATATGGTGAATGTTTTAACCAAGCAAAAAGAACCGCTTGAGGATATTAAAATCGCCATTAATGCAACCAGAAAGGACGAAGAAATGCCTCCGATTTTTGATATTATTGATATTCACTTTGATTTATATGGTGAATTAAATCCTGCAAAAGTAGAGCGTGCTTTAGCCATGACTTTCGATAAATACTGCTCCGTGTCGAACATTTTAGGTCGATCGGCAAAAATTAACTTCACATATACAATAAAAAAATAATGGACTTTGTATCAAGTAGCAGGTATCAAGTATCAAGAAGGAGATCCTTTGAACTGGTTCTCGTTCTTAATACTTGATACTCAAATCTTGATACTAATGTCTTGATACTCAAATCTTGATACTAACAATGAAATCCCAAAACTTTGAAACCATAGCCATACGCACTCAAACCGAACGTAGCTCACATAAAGAACACTCTGCGCCAATTTACTTAACATCAAGCTATAAATTTGATGATGCCGAAGAAATGCGGGCTTTGTTTGCCAACGAAAAGGAAGGAAATGTTTACAGCCGTTATTCAAATCCAAATACCTCAGAATTTATCGAAAAAATGTGCCTGTTAGAAGGTGCTGAAGATGGTTTTGCAACATCAACGGGCATGGCTGCTATTTTTACAACCTTTGGTGCATTTTTAAAAGCTGGCGATCACATCGTTTCTAGTCGTTCGGTTTTTGGTTCTACGCACCAATTATTAACCAATGTTTTCTCTAAATGGGGCGTAACATTCGATTATGCCGATTTAGATAAACCACAAGATTGGGAAGGTTTGATTAAGCCGAACACCAAAATGATTTTTGTAGAAACGCCCTCAAATCCTGGTATCGATATTATCGATTTAGAATTTTTGGGCAATTTAGCAAAGAAACACAATCAGCTTTTGGTGGTTGATAATTGTTTTGCTACACCATATTTACAGCAACCAATTAAGTTGGGCGCACACATTTCCATCCATTCGGCTACAAAATATATCGACGGGCAAGGCCGTGTTTTAGGCGGTATTATTTTAGGCACGAAAGAATTAATTGCAGAGGTTGTTGGTTTTGCTCGACACAGCGGACCAGCATTGTCGCCTTTCAACGCCTGGATTTTATCTAAAAGCTTAGAAACTTTGGCGATTCGTATGGACCGTCATTGCGAAAGTGCTTTAAAAGTTGCCGAATATTTGGAGAAACATCCGAAAATTAAATTGGTTAAATACCCGTTTTTGCCATCGCATCCACAGTACGAAATTGCTAAAAAGCAAATGAAACAGGGCGGTGGTATCGTTACCATCGTTGTTGATGGAGGCATTGAAGCGGCCCGCAATTTTATGGATAAACTGGAAATGTTCTCCATTTCTGCAAACTTAGCCGACACGCGTTCAATTGCAACGCACCCAGCTACAAGTACGCACAGCAAACTTACCGAAGAGCAACGTAATGAAGTTGGTATTGAACAAGGTTCTATCCGTTTATCAATTGGTTTGGAACACATAAACGATATTCTGGCAGATATTGAGCAGGCGCTTTCGTAGTTACGATTTTAAATTTACGAATTACGATTTTTTGGAAAGCAAATACAGTGGGGCATCGGTTGCGATAGCCCCGCTTTTCGTTTCTGCCGAAGAAAAATCGGCATTCACTAGAATCGGGTTTATTTTACTTATAACATTACTACAAACTTAAATTCGCACTATGAACGCTAGAAAGAATAATGCTATTCTAAAGAAACTCAATCGTTAGGGATTTAAAACTTAAGACTACCGGACTTCAGACTAAAAACTTTCTTACCCTACATCAATGCACAGGTTTAAAACCTGCAGTAAATTTGTATCATAAACAAGAAAGGAAATTTATGTCACAGTTTATTTTGTACAAAGAAAACACCAGAGGCCATGCAGATCATGGTTGGTTAAACGCTCACCACTCATTCAGTTTTGCTAACTATTACAATCCTGAAAGAATGCATTTTGGAGTTTTACGCGTTTTAAATGATGACTTGATTGATGGTGGAATGGGTTTTGGATCACATCCACACGATAACATGGAAATTATTACCATTCCATTAAAAGGTGCAATTGCGCACAAAGATAGTATGGGTAATTCGGCAACCATTACTGCTGGCGAAATTCAGGTAATGAGTGCGGGTACAGGTGTAAGCCATAGTGAATACAATGCGCTGGAAGATGTACAGTTGAACTTATTGCAAATTTGGTTGTTCCCTAACAAAAAAAATGTTACACCACGTTACGACCAAAGAGCTTTAGATGTTGCTGCTCGACACAACAATTTTCAACAAATTTTATCTCCAAATGCTGAAGATGATAACGTTTGGATTCATCAGGATGCCTGGTTTTCTTTAGGTAAATTCGATGCTGATTTCGAAACGGAATATAAAGTTAAAAAAGCTGGAAACGGCGTTTATGCTTTTGTAATTAGCGGAGAAGTTACCATTAATGGGCAGGTTTTAAGTCAAAGAGATGCAATTGGTATTTGGGATACAGATAGCATTGAATTTAAAGCGAATTCTGCTGATGCAGAGGTTTTGTTGATGGATGTTCCGATGGAGTTGAATTAATAATTAACTTTTACCAACCTCATGGGTTTCAAAAGCCTATGAGGTTTATATTTTTGTCTTAGCCAGACTGGCTCTTTTCTTTTGGCATCAAAAGAAACAAAAATGTCGGCTTAAAATTTTTCTATTAAAGTTAGTGGCTAGGATTTGCCTGTGCTTTCCGAAAAATTTGTTAGGCCGATTAAAGGTTAACGATGGCTCAGTGCTCTGGCTTAGCCAGACGGAACCAAATTTTAAATTCATTTTAATAAGTATTATGCAAATAACCATACTATACATCGGGCGAGAAACAGAAATTACCACCGTGATGAACCGCTTACTTAACGCCAGGCTAGAATGGAAAGGCTTGTGCGTTTGTACAGACGAAGAAGCGATTTCGATTTTCGAAGCGCAGGAGGTCGATTTGGTATTATTAGGTAACGGAATTAATGCGGATTGTGAAAAGGCGCTTAGAGAGCGTTTAAACGCTTTAAAACCCGAAGTAAAGATTATTCAACATTACGGAGGTGGAAGCGGTTTGCTTTACGGCGAAATTATGACGGCTTTGGGCTAACTGTCTTCGACTAGGATTATTAAGATTAAAGGATTCTAGGATTAGTACTTTCGATACTAATTGTTGAATTATGTAATTCTATTAATCTTGGCTTTTATTTTCAGGATGCTTTGTGTTGTACACTCTTTTAAAAGTCAAACTTTTGCTTCCGAAGTTTATCAATAACCCAACTGGAAGATTATAAGCTTCTAAATAATTTATTGCCTGATTTAAATGTATATCGTTCAATTCGGAAACAGCTTTTAGCTCGAGCATGATAATATCTTCTACAAAGAAGTCTACACGCCTTATTCCAATTTGAATGTTATCATAATAAATGGTCATTTCCATTTCTCTGCGAAAACTTAAATCTTGTTTTTGCATTTCTATGGCAAGTGCTCTTTGATAAATCACCTCCTGAAAGCCCGAACCCAAGGATCCATGTACTTTCATTGCACAGCCGATGATTTTTCCTGTCAAATCTCCATATTTCATTTCAGTAGAATTAAATTTTACTTATTAGAAATAGGGATACTCCAATATCGATTAAATTTTAATCAATTACATAATTTTTCTTTGAAAACTCTTGTAAACAAGAATCCTAAAATCATTTAATCCTTAAAATCCGGGTAAATCTTTATGCGCCTAGGATATATAATCTCTGTCCTCGTCGCTTAATTCTTTTTTGCCCATTGAGGGATGGTTTTTCTCAATCTCATCATCATAACTACTTACTGTTTTTCGAGGACGGCCAACAATAAAACCGATGATGAAACCGATAAGCACACAAACACCGATTACCAGCAGTTTAGACACCAAAACATCATTTACAACGATAAAATTAAAAGGAACTTCATCGCTATTCAGAAATAAAAATGCCGTTAATAGTGCAGTTAGCACGATAATAAATATGGTTTTTCCGCTCATTGTTTTAAAAGCTGTAATTAAATGAAAACTCTAATATCGGGTTTTGATTGTAGATTTTGTTAACGAAAACTAATCTTGCGCCCACATCTACAACAGGCTGATACCGTAAAAGGTTTAATTTACTGTTTATTTCTACGCCGTAAGTTTTTGGCTCGGTAATTTTTGTGTTGATGCCAATGTTTTCGTAATGGCAAAATAAACCTGCTCTAAAATTTCTTATGTAAGCAAGTGAACCTAATTCCCAATCAGGAAAAGCGAATGGAAAACGGTAATTGAAGAGCATTGAGTTTTGTAATCTATTTCTGGCTAAAATGTTGTTATAACCGTAAACGGTTGGGATTTCTATCGCATACTGATTTACACCGTTTGCTTTTTGATAATTAAAACTAGCTAAGAACGAATGGTTTTTTGCGAAACCAGGGAAATATAAAAAGCTTTCTAAAGCTAAAATTTCTCCCCCAAGATTTTTATCGAAAGGTTGGTGGTTATAAGTCGCTCTTAAAATTTGCGCCCATCTTGGTGCAATATCTCTTTCAGTTGTTCGTACACTGTGGTTAAAGGTAAAATTATACTCCATCGGAAATTTAACTTCACGGATGAAACTCGAAGGCATATTTTCTGTCAGATATCTGCTGGTAAACGATGTTGCAGTATTTAATGCAAATGAATAGTTGTGATTCCTTGCGTTAAACGAAAGTGGAATGGATGCGTTAAGCTTAACATAATTTTCTCGCCAATCGCCTTGCTGAATAGCATTTCTGGCTCGATAGAACGTTCTTCTAGGTCGGTTGCGGTATGCGAGGCTAAAAACAGGATAAAGTGCTTTATAGCTAATATCTGCGGTGTATTCAAAGCGCTTCAAATCCCGGTGATATTTTGCACCACTGTAAAAGTTCATGGTGTTGAGCAAATTGTTAGATTGAAGCTCCAATCCGAATACATATTCGTTATCGATCACAGGAATGATGCTGTGAAAACTAAACAAATTTAAGCCCTGGCGATAACGTTTAGATTCAAATGTACTATCGGGAATATTTTCAAAAACGTTGCCAATGTTTTCCCGTTTTTCTGCGGCTTCCGAAAAATCTACAAAAACATTCTTACCCACCGGATTTTCAGATTTCGATTGCTCTGCAATTTCGTAACCATTAATTTTATAATCGTTGTAAATAATTTTTCCGTCTTCAGTTTCTGATGGATTGAAAGCACCGTATTTTGAATGGCTAAGTGCTGTAATTTTCTTTGAATTTATATCGATGCTGTAAATATTATCGATGCCGTTGAAGTGTGCATTGAAAGCAATCTTCTCATCAATAAAAATCGGGCGACTGAGTTGTTGTCTGCTGTTTGAAATTATCAATGTTTTTTTATCGCCTTCCATCAACCATAAACTTTTTCCATTTTCAGTAACACTGATGTAAGCAATTCGATTTCCGGTTTTATCAAACGCCGGAGTTTGTAAAATTTGATTTTCTGGATTTGGGTAAGTCTTTAAAATTTTCCCTGTTGATGCATCAATTTCTACAAGGTTGAATTGATTGTTGAGTTCGACTTGGGCGGCAATAATTTTCTTGCCATCGTTTGACAGGCTAGGGGAGAAGAGCCTGCTTTGGCTACTCAGTTTTTTGAATTTGTTTGTATTAAAATTATAGCTGCAAATTACGCTGTAACTTCTCTGTTTGTATCGCGGATCGTAACGAATTTCATCCCAAACCAAAACATCATTTTTGTAACTAAACCAAGGTTGTTCCTGGTAGCCAATTCCAAATAATCTTTGCTCTGTTTTATCATCGTTAATAATGGTGAAATATCTGGCATTTTGCCTACTTTCTTTAAGTGCTAAAATCTGGTTTTTATTTAACCGAACCGGAAGAAAATAATTTGTTGCTAAAGATGTTTTTGCGTTCAGGCTTTCCTGGTTTGCCGTCTGAATTTTTTCGCTTTGTAATTTCCATTTTTCAGCCAACTTTTCTTGGGTGGATAAGTAATAGTTTCTTGTGTTTTTTCCTGTAATTTTTTTCAAGCTTTGAGAAAATGGATATAACCTTAACGGTCTTTTTTTAATATCAGAAAGTATGCTGTCTGAAATAAATTGTCCATACTTTTCTTTCATGTCGGCAACCATTAAATATCCGGTTTGGTAATAGCCTGGAGTTACGTCTTTATTCGAGCCGAAATAAGCTTTACTGTACGAGAATTTTTTGCCTTCCAAAAGTGAAGTTCTAAATGGCATTATCCAACTAGGCTGTCTGCCTCGTCCAGATTCGGTAAGTGCAGTCTCGTTCACAACTGCATCTCCCTCAAAAAACCATATGGGTATGCCAGCTCCGAAATAGGCAAAGTAGACTAGTTCTGGGAAAGGGTGTTTTTGGTTTCCTGTCAATTTGTCAAATTGCGCCATGTGTCTAAGTTCATGAACGGCGAGGTTATTTAACCAGTCCTGACTATCGAAATATTGTGGTGGTGTTGCATAGAATTCAGACTTCTTTGGGGCAAGCTGTACGAAGCCATTTGCAATAGTACCTCGGTTCTGAAGCAGCAGTGGAATGGAAGTGTTTTGTCTCCTTAAACCTAGTCCGATTTTGGGGTAGATGTAGGGTAGGGTATTAGCCATTCTTTGCGCCTCATTTTCCAGTTCTTTTGGATAAATGATTTTGAAGCCGCCTGATTGAATATAGTTCCATTTTACACTAAGTGGGTTTTGTTCACTGCCGAAAATTTGCCCAAAAACTGATAATGAAATAATACTTAATATAAAAGATGCTAAGTATTTGAAAAATAATATATTAAACCTACTTAAAATATTCATTTAAAATGATTGCTAAAATATTTAGTTTTATTGATTTGTATGTTTTTAATTTTTATAAATTTTTAATTTAAATTGAAAGTTATAAATAATTGATTTTTAAAATTTTATATGTTTTTAAGTTTTGTGATATTTTACAGATATTCGTTTTATAAATGCTATTTTCGAAAGCTTAAATGTAGTTAAATGGTCGATATTTTTATTTTAAACTTAATGCCTTTAATTTACACTTTATTATTGATTTTTTCTGACAAAAAATTATTCAGTCTCCAATTTTAGTTGCTAGAATACATTAGGAAATAGGATGTAAATTCATTGAATACTGTCAGAAATCTTCTATATTTTCTGGTAAATTTCCATTGTTTTTGACCATACTTCTTGATTTTAGTTCGCTTCTTATTAGGTTTAATTCTCCTGTTTTTTGGGTGAAAAATTAAGCGCTCTTAAGGCTTTATTTATGACAAGTATTCGAACTTTGTATTTCGAATTACATGTAGTAAACACTTTAATTTATTTGATTCTAATTTTAGTTTACTGACGAATTGGCATTTTATTTAAATGTCGATTTTTGCTAGATAACAAGATTAATCATGGCGTTCTTTTGAAAAAAAATGTGAAAGATGTCAATCAAAAGTGATTCAAATTATATATTTAACAAGCTGGATTTTGTCCTAATTCTTCAGTTTTATCAGCAGAATTTTTTAAAATATGTATATTTTAAAGACAATTTATAGGCCGATTTTGAGCCTAAAATTGATTTCTAATTGTATTTCTTTGCAATATTTGGCAGCTTGGCACTGAAAAATAAAATTTAAAGCATAAAGTTCTTTCTTGTTTTAACTGCTTTATTTTTAGCTAATTATACGTTGTTTAAGGCTGTGTTGAGCGCAGGAGAAGGGGATTGATTATTCTGACTAAATACTCATCAGAATATTAAAATTAACCTATATAAATGGCAGCATTTTAGGAGTATTTCCTCTCTAATACTTCTAAGAATTCTAGCTTTTATAGCTATTGTTTTTTAAGGTGATTTTAGATTTTGGTAAGGATATATTAAGCCACAAAAATCATCAATATAGAATTGGCAGACTTAAAATAATTTGTGTGAATCGGGATGTGTTTTAAAGGTAAATCTACCCTCAATAATCCGGTGAAATTCCGTTATTTTTAACGGTGGTTTTTTCTGTTTTTATAGATAGGATATAAAAATACTGAAGCTAAAATAATGATAGCTCCAAGGTAAAATCCTGTGCTCATTTGTTCTTTACTTTGAAAGAAAATGTAGGCTAAAATTATTCCATAAACAGGCTCTAAGTTGGTTACTAAAGCAACACGAAATGCCGATAAAGTTCTCATTACGGATACGCCTGCAACGTAAGCAACAGATGTGCAGAATGTGCCTAAAATCACCAGATAGAACCAATCTGATGCGCTTAAATTAAATGGCATTTCAATTAACGAACCGTCGTATAAACGGTAAATTGTAATCCAGAATAAGCCGCCAATTAATTCATAAAATCCGATGATTGATGGCTCACTTTTTTGTACGAATGTAGAATTTATTGTAGAGAATAAACTTGAAGCTACTGCAGCTAAAAGGCCGAAAATGATGCCTAAAGTATACTGACTTTCGAATTTAAAAATCATATAAATCCCGGCAATGATTAATAGACCGACTAAAATATCGCCCATATAAATGGGCTGTTTTTTTATTAAAGGTTCTAAAATTGCGGTAAATAATGTGAATGAAGAAAGGCAAACAAGTGTAACTGAAACTGTAGAAACTTTAATTGCATGAAAGAAAAATATCCAGTGAATGGCCACAATTCCGCCAGTTAAAAAGAACTGGATAAATTGTTTTTTTGTAATTTTTAAACTCTTTTTTGTGATTAAAAACCAGGCAAAAAGCGTTGATGTTGCAATCAATACTCTGTACCAAACCATAGGTACTGCGTCGATTGAAATTACCTTTCCAAGCACGCCGGTGAAGCCCCAGATAAATACAGTTGCATGAAGAATAAGGAGGTTTTTTTTGTTAGCTTCCATGTTATTTTGGTGCACGTTTTAAGAGGTAAAAACCTAGCAAACCGAATACTATTGTTGGCAGTAGTACAGCTATGAATGGAGGTAAACCACCCTTTGTAGAAAACATTTGTGTAAACTGATTAAACACGATATAGGCAAAGCTTAAGAAGATGCCAATACCCAAAGAAACACCAACACCGCCACGAACTTTTCTTGAGGAAAGTGCAACACCAATCAAGGTTAAAACGAATGCTGAAAGTGGATGTAAATAACGTTTGTATTGCTCAAATTGTAAGTCGTTCATAATACCAGTGCCGCGAATTTTTTCCTTTCTTATTTTCTCTGAAAGCTCGTTTGTAGATAGGTTTTGAACCACATTGTCATAAGCAGAAAAATCATCCGGACGCATGTCTAAAATGGTATCTTTAACGTTTCCGTTTCCGTAAACCATTTTCTCTTTTAAATCATTTACATTGCGTATAGAATAATTGCTCAGCTGCCATTTACGCTTTGTCGAATCCCATTTAATGTTTTCAGCGATAATCTTTTTAGTGAGCTTATCTCCGTCAAAATTATCTAGAGAAAAGCGATAGCCATAATTGGTTTTATTATCAAAACTCTGGATATATATATAAGTCTTATTATCCAGTTTCATATGAATATTCGACTTTGTAGAAGGGTCGTTACGCTTTACGTAGGTATTTTCGAAGCTATTTTTTAAGGTGTTTGTGTAAGGAAGTATGTATAAATTCGATAATAAATTTGCCGAAAAGATGATTGTAGCTGATATGAAATATGGCCATAGAAATCTGTTAAAACTCACACCTCCACTAAGTATTGGTACAATTTCGGTTTGGTCGGCCATTTTTGCCGTGAAGAATATAACCGCAATAAAATTAATTAAGGGCGAAAGCATATTGATGTAAAATGGAATGGAGCCGGCATAGTATTTTGTTAAAACACCCCAGAAACTCAATCCACTTTTCAAAAAATCATCTAGTTTTTCCGATAAATCGAAAACAACAATTATAACCACAAAAATTGCAAGAGTATAAATAAATGTACCCAGGTATTTGCCGATTATAAAACGGTCGATAATTTTAAAATTTCCCCTTATTAAGCTCATTTTATAATTTATTGCCCAATACCTTTACCATTTTGTTTTTCCAGTCGTAAAACTCGCCACTAATAATCTTTTCTCTGGCCGTTTGAACCAACCAAAGGTAAAAATGAAGGTTGTGCAAGGTTGCAATTTGTGCGCCTAACATTTCATTGCTGTGTACTAGATGACGCAAATATGCCTTGCTTGTTACCAAATCAACATGTAAATCACTATCCGCTTCAATTGGCGAGAAATCATTCTCCCACTTCTTATTTCTAATGTTTATAATGCCATTTTTTGTAAAAAGCATACCATTTCTGGCATTCCTGGTAGGCATCACGCAATCAAACATATCAACACCTAAAGCGATATTTTCCAAAATATTAATTGGAGTACCAACACCCATTAAATAACGTGGTTTATCGGCTGGTAATATATCGCACACAACTTCAGTCATGGCGTACATTTCATCGGCCGGCTCTCCAACTGATAATCCGCCTATGGCATTACCTTCTCGATCCATACTTGCAATAAATTCTGCTGATTTGATGCGTAAATCCTTGTAAACGGAGCCTTGAACGATAGGGAATAAGGTTTGGTCGAAACCGTACTTTGGCTCTGTATTGTCAAAATGAGTACAACAACGCTTTAACCAACGGTGCGTCATTTTTACAGATTCTGCAGCATAGGTATAATCGCATGGATAGGGCGTACATTCGTCAAAAGCCATTATGATATCGGCGCCAATTGTGCGTTGGATATCCATTGCATATTCTGGCGTAAAAAGGTGTTTTGAACCGTCGATATGAGAGTTGAAAGTAACTCCTTCTTCTTTAATTTTTCTTACTTTACTTAACGAATAAACCTGATAGCCGCCACTATCTGTCAAAATCGGTCTGTCCCAACCTATAAATTTGTGCAATCCACCAGCCGATTCTAAAATGTCGAGTCCTGGTCTTAGATATAAATGATAGGTATTGCCTAAAATTATTTGCGCATTTATGTCATTTTCAAGCTCACGCTGATGTACAGCTTTCACTGTTCCAGCAGTGCCAACAGGCATAAAAATTGGAGTTTGTATTTCGCCATGCGCTGTCGTTACAGTTCCGGCTCTGGCTTTAGATAATGGGTCGTTAGCCTTTAAAGTAAATTTCATATAGGTTGCAAAAGTAACAAATTTACAGCAGCTATATATACAGTAAATCAGTTTAATGATTCAGGGAAACGTGCAAATGAATTGTATTTCGAATATGATTTTAATTAATATGTTGTTTTTAGATAATATTATTAATGTTTTTTCTAAAAAAGACAAGATTGCAGATTTAAAATGAGAAATTTGCGCCTGCTTATTT
Organism: Pedobacter aquatilis; assembly: GCF_032678425.1. Taxonomy (GTDB): domain Bacteria; phylum Bacteroidota; class Bacteroidia; order Sphingobacteriales; family Sphingobacteriaceae; genus Pedobacter; species Pedobacter aquatilis_B. The sequence goes on from NZ_JAVTSG010000002.1 coordinate 676,412, forward strand.
TAACGTTGTGATACTAACCCTGGTCGAAATCTGTTTGATTTCATTTTTTACATTTTGCCTAATCATTCAATTATATTATGCACTTTTTGTGCATTTAAAGCTTGCAAATGCGATTGTTGATGAAGTTCCTGAAATTACAAAATCACCAATAAGTGTAATTATATGTGCTCGTAACGAGATTCGCAATCTTGAAAAATATTTACCTACCATATTTAACCAAAATTATCCGGAATTTGAAGTTGTGGTAGTAAATGATAGGTCTTGGGATGGTACGGAAGAATTTCTTGAAGATTTAGAAAAGCAATACGCTAATCTTAAAGTGGTTAAAATTTTAGATAACGATAAGTTTATCGCCGGAAAAAAATTCGCTGTTACAATGGGTATAAAGGCTGCCAAATACGATTGGTTGGTTTTTACAGATGCTGATTGCGTGCCTGAGAGTGAAAATTGGCTAAGGTGTATGCAGCAACCTGCGGATGAATCGACAGAAATTGTGCTTGGTTATTCGCCATATTTAAAAAGAAGAAGTTTATTAAATGCTTTAATTCGTTTTGAAACTTTTTTTACTGCTGTAAATTATCTGGCATTCGCCTTAAAAGGAATGCCTTACATGGGCGTAGGCAGAAATATGGCTTACAAAAAATCGCTGTTTTTTAAAAATAAAGGCTTTGCGGCGCACATGCATATTCCATCTGGTGATGATGATTTATTTGTAAATGCACACGCTCATCGAGGCAATACTGAAATCAGAATTAATAAAGAGAGCCAGGTTTGGAGCGAACCTAATAAAAACTGGGCAGGTTATTTACGTCAGAAAAAACGTCATTTTGGAGCCGGGAAATTCTACAAACCGAAACATAAATTTATCCTAACTTTTCAAATTGTCTTTCAGTTTCTATTTTACACGGCCTTTGCTGCATGTATGTTTTTTAGTTTGGAAGCCAAATATATTGCTGGCGGAATTTTACTACTAAGCATTATTATAAGAAGCCTGATTTATCCAAAGCTGCTGAATCGTTTAAATTATAGAGATTTACGTTGGTGGTTCCCGATTTTAGATATACTTTTGTTCTTCTTTTTAACCCTTAATGGCTTTTTATCTATTTTTGGAAAGAAAAAAGTAAACTGGAAATAAATAATTCTGAAATACAAACACATGTCTGAAGTAAAGCCTGATATTATTCTTAAATATTTTCCTGATTTATCAGAAAAACAGCTTGCGCAATTTTCGCAATTGTTCAATTTATATAGTCACTGGAATGCGCAAATCAATGTAATTTCAAGAAAGGATATAGAAGAACTTTATGAACGTCATGTTTTACATTCGTTAGGTATAGCTAAGGTTTGTAATTTTAAAAAAGGCGAAAGTGTATTAGATGTGGGTACTGGAGGTGGTTTTCCCGGCATTCCATTAGCTATTTTATTTCCTGATACTCAATTCTATCTGGTCGATTCTATCGGTAAAAAAATTAAGGTTGTTAATGAAGTTGCTTCAGCTTTGGGCTTAGAAAATTTATGGGCAGACCATCTTCGGGCAGAGCAAATCAAGGAGAAATTCAACTTTGTGGTTTCAAGAGCAGTTACTCGTTTGGGCGAATTTTATCCCTGGATTCAAGGTAAATTTAAAAAGGAATCTTTAAACGCGATTCCTAACGGCATTCTATATTTAAAAGGTGGAGATTTAGCCGAAGAAATTAAGGAATCAAAACTGAAAGCAGAATTGTATCCGCTTTCAGCTTATTTTGAGGAAGACTTTTTTGAAACTAAGTATGTGGTTTACGTTCCACAATAGTTCTAGAATTATTTCGTGCCTGGAATTGGGTCACCGTAAATAACATCATCTTTATCATACTTTTTCTTTGCTGGTGCTGGCTCGATAGGTGGAGGTGGCGCTAATTTTATTTCTAAAACTTCTCCTTTTATTGGCTTTGGTTCAACTGGCGGAGGTGGAGGGGCAATACCTTTTTTCGGTGTCTTTGGCGGAGCTGGTGGACCTGGAACTTTACCTTTCTTTGGTGCGTCTGGTTTAACAATTGGTGGCCCTACCGGTGGTCTTGGCGGAACTGGTCTCGCTGGTTCTTCTATTACAATTTCCTTGGCTTTTGCCTTTTTTGGTGTTGTTTGCTTCGGGATAAATTTGCTGCTGATGGCTTTAGGATATAAATCCACACCATAATCTTTAGTAAATGCCATTGTTGATGCGCAAACCATAGCACCTGCAAGTGGTAGTGTAATTAACAATCTGAGCCTTGCCCATTTTGTCGATTTCTTTTGATTTAACATAGTGATTCTTTGTTTTAAAATTGATGAATTAAATATTTGGTTAGTGAGTGATAAATGCTGACTATCGTATGTATTCTGGATTAAGAACATTGCGTACTCATATCTTTCAATATCAGCGTTTGTGGTTGCTTCATCTGCAAGGAATTCATGTAAGAGTTTTACGTCTTTCTTTAGAAAATAAATTAAAGGGTTAAACCAGCTTACGATTTGCAATGCCTCGAAGAAAAGAACATCGATACTATGTTTTTGGTTAATGTGAACCAATTCATGCTTTATAACAATGTTCTTATTAGGTAAAGCAGGGTCGATAAATAGCAAACCAAAGAATGAGTAAGCGGTTCTGGTATTTGAAAGTTCAATAACTTTTATTCCGTTTTGAAACTTTACATCCTGCTTAATTAGGATAGCTATAAGATGTTTGAAACCAAATAAAAGCCTTACGAAAAGAAACAGAGCAATAATTGAATAAACCATTAGCAGTACATTTTCTAATGTAAAAAGCATTTTTGGTGCTTCTGTTTGGCTGTAAGCAACTTGCTGATATTGAATTAATGGTTTTAATAAGAATCCAATCTGCAGAAAAGGCAAAACGAACGCAAGTATTGCTGTACTTAAAAGATAAAAACGATTTGCTGCATAAAACGTTTCTTTGTGCAACACTAATCTGTAAAAAATATAGAATATTGATAAATACAGATTGGCTTCGAGTAAATAATATATCCAGTTCATCATTTATGATCTTTAAGCTTTTCAGCTAGTTTAATTATCTCATTTAATTCTTCAGTACTCATTTTTTTATCTTGCACCAGGAAAGAAACCAGGCTCTCGTAGGAGTTTTCGAAGTAATTATTCATTACCTTATTAAGCGCAAAACGCTTATAATCAGGTTCGTTTATAATAGGGAAATAAATATGGGTATTGCCGATTGCTTTGTGATCTACAAAACCTTTTCCTTCCAAAACCCTAATTACTGTCGAAACCGTATTGTAAGCGGGTTTGGGTTCTTCCATTCGTTCAATAACATCTTTAACTAATGCTTCGCCCATTTCCCAAAGGATAAGCATTACCTGTTCTTCTGCTTTTGTAAGTTCTTTTATCATCGTAACTATTTTTATAGTTTGCTTGAATTAAAGTTACTACTATTTTTATAGTTTGCAAACTATTTTTATAGTTTTTATTTAATATATTGACTATCAGATATGTTATTTGTTTTTTGGAACGATTAGACATAAAAAAACCTGCCTTGGTAGGGGCAGGTTTCTGAATTCTGAAATACGATTAGAACTTTTCTTGCTTTCGCGGATTATCCGTCATAATCATTTTATCTTTTAGCAGTTGTTGTAAGCCAGACTGTGTGTCAATGCTCTTCACTACATCTAAAACCACATTTGCTGCATTGCTGAAGAATTGTTTGGTAATGGTTTCATATTCATCGCTTGCTTTGTGGTAATCCTTATGGTCTTCAACACCAAAATAAAGAAATGGTATATTTTTAGCGTTAAATGCGCCTTGGTCGCTTTGGTTCGTCCAATCATCGTGGCCAAGTTTTGGGTCATCATGACCTAAACTTACTTTTATATTTTTTCTGTTGGTATCAATATGTTTTTTCAAATATGGATTTTTAAAAGTACCACATACATACAGTTCTCCTTTTTCACTATGGCCAATCATATCCATATTTAAGTTTACAGCAATTGTTCCAATTGGTACTGGTGGATTAGCTACGAATGCTTTTGCACCCTGTAACCCCATTTCTTCAGCATCAAAAGCCGCAAAAATTATGGTGTTATTAGGCTTATGTTTTGCAAAGTAAGCTGCAATTTTTAATAACCCGGCAGAGCCCGATGCATTATCATCCGCACCATTAAAAACTTCTTCTTTTATTACGCCCAAATGGTCGTAATGTGCCGAAACAACAATTACATTTGAACTTTTACCAGGAATGTAGCCGATTATATTAGTTCCGTTTACTTTTGCACCGCCTCTGGAATTAAAAGAAAATTCCTGTGCATAGTTTATATTTTGAGGGTAAGATTTTAGTCCCAATTTCTGAAATCTTTCTATAATATAGGCCCTCGCCATTTCAGCGCCTTTAGTTCCGGTTTTTCTGCCTTGATAAGCGTCAGATGATAGAACTTCAACATCTTTTAGCAATTGTGTATCTAATTTTGAAGTATCTGTTGAATTTTGGTTTTTTACTGATGAACAGCAGCTCAACGTAATGGCTAAGGGAATAAGGTAAAGGATTTTCATTTTTACGAATATTAAAAGCTAAAGATATTAATTATTGAGATATTGATAGGAAAACGTCGTTTTTTATCCTGTATTGCATTCAGAGCTTGCTGCTTTTAGCTTTCTGCTTCCCGCTCCTCTAAGCTGCAACCTCTCTTAAATCTACAGCAACCACTCTGGAAACGCCTTGTTCTACCATGGTAACGCCGTAAATAATATCGGTACTGGCAATGGTTCGTTTGTTGTGCGAAACAATAATAAATTGCGACTGGTCTGAAAATTTACGGATAATGTTGTTGAATTTGTCGATGTTGGTATCATCCAAAGGTGCATCAACCTCATCGAAAATACAGAATGGGGCAGGTTTTAATAGGTATAGCGAAAACAATAATGCAGTTGCCGTTAGGGTTTTTTCGCCACCTGATAACTGATTGATAGATAGTGGACGCTTGCCTTTCGGACGGGCAATAATATCAATATCGGCTTCGAGCGGATTAACCGTATCCGACAATATCAAATCGCAGCTGTCTTCATCATTAAATAGCGAACGGAACACAACAATGAAATGTTCGCGTGCCTGGGTGAAGGCTTGCATAAACTTTTCTTTTGCAGTATCATCAATCTCTTTAATGGTTTGTAAAAGGTCGCTTTTGGCAGCATTTAAGTCCTTTTTTTGGTTTTGGATAAAGGTATAACGCTCGTCCATTTCCTTGTAAGCCTCCATTGCCATTGAATTTATTGCACCAAACTCGTCCAGCTGACGCTTCATTTTTTCTACTTTCTGGCGCAGCTCGAATTCACTTTCTGTTACTTCCGTTTCTGTTTCCAATAAATCATTTATATCGATGTTAAATTCAACAGCTAAACGCTCTTTAAGTGAATTTAAGTCAATTTTTAACGTATTCTTTTTGTCCTTAATTTCTGTTAAGATGAAATCAGTTTCTTCTCTGTTTTTGCGTAAGGTGGTTAAATTGGTTTCAACTTCATTAATGTTTCCCTTGCTATCGAAATAATCCTTTTCAGCTTCTGCCAAGCCTTTTTCCATCTCTTCGCGTTGCTGATACATCTCTAAAAGTGTATCATCGCTCAAATCGGTAAGTTGTAAAGTATTCGTAATTTCGATTAGGGCTTCCTGCAGTTCTTTATCATTTAGCGAAATTCTTTTATTTAACGCTTCTTCTTGTACGAAACGATAATCTAAATCTTTCTCTAAGCCCGAAAGTTTGTTCTGTTGTTGATGAAAACGAATGTTATCCTGATTAAACTTGGTTGCTGATTCATTTACCGAGTCAGCAATTTCCTGATAGTTAATTTGTTGCTCCTGAAGGTTTAAATGGGCTTCCTGCTGATTTTTTTGAAGCATTATCAAAGCAGGCAATTTCTCAGAAAGCATTTGCTCAATCGAAACAATTTTTTGAGCGATGTCTGTTTTTCGATTTTCACTCGTAGTTATAAACTCCTGGTACTGGTCTCTACGCGTTTGAACGGAAATATGTTCGTTGTTTAATCGGTTCATTTCCTGTTGCAAAGTGGCAAGTTGGTTAACTTTGGAAGCCTCTTTTAAGTTGAAAATATTATCAGTTTCTACCGAAATTGCGGTGTTATATTGATTAATAAGCGTTTCTGATGATTTAATTTCCCTAGCTAAATTCTCTAAATTTTTTGCTCTTCCAATTCGTTTACCTTCAAATAAACCAACTGAACCGCCGGATAGCGTAAATTTGGTTTGGGCATATTTAGCATTCTTTGCAAGAATTGTAATGTTAGTGTTCGCATTTTGTTTAAACAGGTTTTCTTGTTCATTTACCGCGATGAAAACATTTTGAAGCAGCAAATTACACAGATTTTGATATTTTTTATCAACCTCAGTCACTTCTAGCGCAGAAATTAATCCTTCTTGATTAACCACAGAAGCATTTTTATCCGGAATATTTTCCAGGATGAAAAAGTTTGCCCGCCCTCTGCTTGCGTCGGTCAATAAATTTATAGCCTGAACGGCATCGGCATATTTTTCAACCACATAGTGATTCATTACCGGCTCCAGGTAATTCTCAATTGCAATGCGATAATCTTCGTCGCAAAATAAAATATCAGATAGGAGCAAGGCATTTTTAGAGAAAGAACTGTTCTTTTTCAAAAAGCGTATCGACTCCGGAAAGCCTTCTAAACTATCAACAAGTGATTTTGTTAGGTTGTATTCGTTCTGCTTTGCATCTTTTTTACGATTCTCGGCATTCAACTTTTCTTTGTTGCTGCTTAGATTAAATTCTGCATTAGACAATTTTTCCTTTAAAACTTCTTCTGCTTCTGTCAGGTTTTTAATTGTTGCCTGCTTTTCTCTCACCTGAATATCAAGCTCTGCCAAAGCGTGGTCGAAAGCCTTTAATTCCATACTTTTAGTTTCAGTATCATCCACATTTCTGTTGGTTTCCTGTACTAAAGCATCCTTTTGTATATTTAAAATATCGATTTCCTTTTGCGAGGCATAAACCTGATTTTGCAACTCACTAACCGATTTTATCAAGTTATCTGTTCTGTTTTTCTCTGTCTGTTGCTGTTCGCGTAAGGTATCAAGCGAAGCTTTTAAAGCTTTTAAATCAGATTCTACCCGATTAAAAACCTCAGTTTCTGTTAAAACCTCTTCATTAAGTCGCTTAATGTTGTATTTAATGTGGTTAACCTGGTTTTTATCTTTCTCAAGTTCGGCAGATAAGCGTGTTTCTTTTTCCTGTAAAAAGCGCATTTGCTCGTTTTTTACTTTTTTTTCGCTCTCGTAAGCTCTAATTTTCGAAACTACTTCATTGGTTGCCTTTTGTTGTACAGATAGATTTTTTTCCTGATTAATGCTTTCCAGTTTTAGTTTTTGTAAACCAGCTTCACCCGAATCTATTTGCGTACTTAATTCGGTTCTGTTAACTTGTTGGTTTTGCTCCTGGGTTTCTAAAGCAGTTAAATCTGTTCGGAAAAAAGAGATTCGATGCGCTGCCAACTGCACACTTAGTTCGCGGTATTGTTCCTTTAATTTATAGTAGCGCTCCGCTTTTTTGGCTTGATTTTCAAGTGTTTTAAGGTTTTTCTCAATCTCGAAAAGTAAATCCTCAACACGTTCTAAATCTGCTTCAGTGTCCTTCAACTTATTAAAAGTTTGCTTTTTCCTTAGCTTATATTTTGAAATTCCTGAAGCTTCCTCAAATAACGAACGACGGGAGTTCTCTTTGTTCGAGATAATCTCATCAACCATTTTAAGTTCGATAATCGAATAGCTGTCGGAACCTATGCCCGTATCTAAAAATAAATCGGTAATATCTTTTAAACGACACTGAACATCATTTAAACGATATTCACTATCACCATTTCGGTATAATTTTCTGGTGATGGTTACGGATGAATAAGCAGTTGGCAGGATATTTTTAGTATTATCAAAACTTAAGGAAACCTCAGCAAGTTGGGCTTGTTTCCTGTTTTTTGTTCCATTGAAAATGATGTTTTCCATCTTTTCAGAACGAAGTGCCCTTGTACTCTGCTCGCCCAAAACCCAACGCATCGCATCAATAACATTCGATTTTCCGCAACCATTCGGACCAACAATAGCGGTTACACCCTCATTAAAATTGATGGTTACCTTGTCGCCAAAGCTCTTAAAACCTTTAATCTCTAACTTAGTAAGTTGCATGGTTCGAATCCGGGGAAGCGGATTTCAATATTAACGATTATTTCGGGGTTTTTCAAGGTGTGTATTGTAAATGTTTAACCACTGAGTTCAATAGTTTTCCTTGGCTAGAGAAATAAGTTTGCCACGGAAGCACGGAAGTCGCGGAACTTTTTTCTCTCTTAAAGTCATTGTATACATATCAAAATAATATAGTTCCGTGTATTCCATTTTTCCGTGGCTAGAGAAATGAGTTTGCCATGGAAGCACAGAAATCACGGAATTTTTTTCTTCCTCCTGGTCATTTGTTACCTTGTATTTTATGTGACTTAATTTCCGTGTATTCCATTTTTCTGTGGCTAGAGAAATAAGTTTGCCACGGAAGCACAGAAGTCACGGAATTTTTGTCTTCCTCCGGGTCATTTGTTATCTTGTATTTTATATGACTTGATTTCCGTGTATTCCATTTTTCCGTGGCTAGAGAAATGAGTTTGCCACGGAAGCACAAAAGGCACGGAATTTTTTTCTTCCTCCGGGTCATTTGTTACCATATATTTTATGTGACTTAATTTTCGTGTATTCCGCGTTTCTGTGGCTAAAAAAATAATCCTACCACTGAGGCACAAAATTTTTGATTAAATACCCTTATAAAAAAAGCACAAAGATTTTCTTCGTGCTTTTATGTCTTTGTGGTAAATATAAATTACCTCACAATCATCAGCTTTGCAAACTTTAGTAACAGCTGCTTATTGCCCAAGCCTTGGAAAAATACAGTAGCTTTTACATCAGGCAAGCTACCTTCCAAGCTTATAATCTTTCCAAATCCAAACTTTTCGTGTTCAACCTCCATACCATTTTGAAACTCATGTGGTTGCGATGGCGCAAAGCCTGGTGTTGGAACATGTGCCTTTGCAAGCAATGAAGTCGTTTTTGGGCGAACGGGTGGAGCCGATGTTGTTGCGCTTGCCGGTTTAGGTTTACTGAAGAAATCTCTTGGTTGCGAAGTCCAACTTTTGCGTTCATCATCAAAACTGCCATCCAGGAAACCACTTTTTGTAGCTGGTTTAACGTCCAGTTCTAAAAACTTCGGATTAATTTCATTGATAAAGCGACTTGGCTCGCAGTTGGTTAAAGTTCCCCAACGGTAGCGAGATGTAGCATAAGTAATGGTTAATTTTATTTCCGCACGGGTAATGGCCACATAGAATAACCTACGTTCTTCTTCCAAATCAGAACGCGAATTAACCGACATTTGCGAAGGGAAGAGGTTCTCTTCCAAACCAACAATAAATACGTTTTTAAACTCTAAACCTTTGGCTGAGTGAATCGTCATTAAGGAAACGGTATCCTTGTTTTTGTCGCCATCCTTATCATCGTTGGTTAAAAGTGCTACATCCTGCATAAAGATATCAAGACCTTTTTCCTCAATATCTTCACGCTCGGCAAATTCCTTTATACCATTTAATAATTCCTGGATATTTTCGTACCTGCTTCTGCCTTCAACACTATCATCGCTGTATAATTCCTTTAAAATTCCGGCATGTTGCGCAATAAATAAAGCAGTTTCGTATGCATCAAGTTTCTTTGCCTCTGCAGCAAAACTCTGAATCATCATCGAAAAATCGTTGAGCTGGTTGGCCAAACGACCATCAACATAATTGTGTGCATTCGAAATTACATCCCACATGGTTTTATCATGCTGGTCGGCAGCAACAATGATTTTATCTATAGATGTATCTCCAATACCACGTTTTGGATAGTTAATCACACGTTTTATCGCTTCTTCATCCTTCGGATTAAAAGTTAAACGGAAGTATGCAATTAAATCCTTAATCTCTTTACGTTGATAAAACGACAAACCACCATATATTTTATAAGGAACATTAAGTTTCCTTAAAGATTCCTCCATCGCCCTACTTTGAGCATTTGTACGATACAAAATGGCGAAATCATGGTAATCGTAGCCTTTTAAGCTGCGTTCCTGAACAATAGATTCGGCAACTAATTTACCCTCTTCATTATCTGTAAATGCTCTCGAAACCTTAATTCTATCACCCTCTGGATTTTCTGAGAATACATTTTTCTCCAGCTGATTTTTATTATTAGCGATGATGCTGCTCGCCGCATCAACAATATTTTGTGTAGAGCGGTAATTCTGTTCTAGTTTATAGACCTTTAAATCCGGGTAATCACGTTCAAAATTTAAAATGTTTTGAATATTTGCACCACGGAAAGCATAAATACTTTGCGCATCATCACCTACAACACAAATGTTTTGGTAAGCTGCGGCTAGTTTTTTCACAATAGTATATTGCGAAAAGTTGGTATCCTGGTACTCATCTACCATTAAATACCTAAATTTTTGCTGGTATTTATTTAAAACATCCGGATGCTCTTTAAGTAAAATGTTGGTTTTGAACAGTAAATCGTCAAAATCCATTGCACCAGCCCTAAAGCAACGCTTCGCGTATTGCTCATAAATTTGCCCGATTAACGGACGCTTATTCTGAATATCTTCCGCTTGTATTTGGTCGTTAGCCTGGTATTCGCCCCAGGAAATAAGGTTGTTTTTAGCTGATGAAATCCTGCCGAAAACGAAGTTAACCGCATAAAGCTTATCGTCTAACTGCATTTCTTTCAGAATTGCACGCAAAACACTTTTGCTATCATCCGTATCGTAAATGGTAAAATTATTCGGATAACCAATTTTCTCCGCTTCAACACGTAAAATTTTAGCAAAAACAGAGTGAAAAGTGCCCATCCAAATGTTTTTAGCCTCTGCACCAACCACCTTTCCAATACGCTCACGCATATCTTTACTGGCTTTATTGGTAAAGGTCAACACTAAAATATTAAATGCATCCGTTCCACTTTGTATAAGATGTGCAACGCGATAGGTAATTACCCTCGTTTTCCCCGAACCTGCACCCGCAACAATCATTACCGGTCCTTTTGTGTTCTCAACTGCTGCTCTTTGCTGTGGGTTTAATCCTTCTAAATAATCCAAATTGGCTCCTGTTTTTACAAGCTCCAAAAATAATAAATCCAATGCGCATTAAACAAATTGTTGAGAAATAGCATCCAAAATCTTTTTGAAAAGTAAAACCTGTGTATCAAACAATGTTAGTTCTTTGCTTTGCTCATACCTGCCTAACGCAGATCTTAAGTTCAGGCCGGTATCTGCTTCGCCAAGGTTTAAGGAAATTAATAGTGCAATTATTTATGGTTTGCTACGCATTATGCCAAAATTGCATGTTGATTAATTAGGAATAGAATTTGTTAAGTGTTCTATATGGAAAATAAAAGAATAAATAATAACATAGAATTTACAGATATACCAGAAGGAACAAGCACCGACATATATGCGAATTTGAAAGAAAAGCTGGAAAGCGTTCAACAGTTTCCGGGTGTCTATTGCTTTAAATTTATCATAACTGGTGGTTTAGATAAAATTGAAGATTTACGCAAGATTTTTCCTAATGAGGAGTTTATTGAACAACCATCTAAAACGGGTAAATATGTGTCAATAACAGTAAATAAAAATGTGCAAAATGCAGATGAAGTGATTGCTATCTATAAACAAACTGCTAACATTAAGGGTATTATGACACTTTAAGGAATTGCAAAAGCTTAATAAAGCTTATCTGGAAACAATAAACTTTTTAACCGAATTGTATTGACCTGAATCTGATGATATTTTGAAGAAATAAATTCCGGCGGTAAAAGGCGTGGTGTTAATTTCTAGCGTGTGCTTACCCGTATTAAGGTAATCGTTAATAACCGTTTTAACCAATCTGCCCATCATATCGTACACCTGAACATTTATTTTATCCGGTTCAGGCAAAATAATATCAATAAAGGTTTGGGTAGATGCCGGGTTAGGATAATTCTGCGTAACCACAAACTTCAAAAATCTATCAAAAATTGCTTTGTTAATTGCGTCAAAAACTACATAACTAATTAATCTGTAGCCTCTTGCGTTAGGGTGGAACGGGTCTTGATATAAAGAAAAATCTCTACGTACAGCGGCATTAACATCTGCCAGATATATTTTATACTCAGTTGCCAGTCTTCGGTAAGCTGCATTAATATTTCTAATCGTTACATTTACTGCGAACAAATCTCTATTTCCCCTATCATCTACAAATTGAAGTGTACATATTATAGGTATAAGTTTTTGCCTTAAACTGGTTGTAATCAGCAAACGCATATTTTCTGTGGTTTCGGCAACGCTTCCAACACCTCTCGACATTGCTAAAGCATCATTAATCCCCATGTTTAACACAATAAAGCCTGTTCTGCTGGCGATGGCATTGTCAATTCTTAATAAGCCTTGGCGAGTGGTTTGTCCACCAATACCATGATTTGTTATGTTAATGATTTTGCCCGCATAGCAGTTGGAAAAATTATTTTCAAGTAAGGGTTGAAAACTTAAACCCTTAACACCTTCAACGGTACTGGCTCCGAAAGTTACGATGTTAATACTGTCTTTGGCGTAATATTGGGCAGCTTCGGGGCAGCTTACACCAACATTTGTTTGTGCTGAAACACAAATCGGTGTTAAAAACAAAAATAGAAGCAAAGCATGAGTAAAAATTGCACCTAATTTCATTCTTAATATTTCTGTATAGAGATTTTAATAAAATTTTATTAGGGCGCAATCTACCAAAAAACATATAAATATGCTATCAGTATTTCATATTTGACTTTTCCGTTTCAATTGGGAAACAATTATTAAGTACAATCCATTTTTTTGTTTCATAGGCTCGGTACGAAGTTGTGTCGACAACATTAACTGTATACACCTTTCCCTTGTTTTGAACCAATAACCAATTAAAACCATTTTTGCTGAATTTATCAAGCAAATTGCCCGCTATAACGGTTTGGGTTCTGGTTTTTTGTTTGTTGTAACTTCCTGATTGATAGGTTATTTGTGCGGATGTGGCTTTTGCGAAAAGAAAAAAAGCGAAGATTAAAAAAATCCTAATCATAGTATAAAAAATATCAAATCCCTTGCTTTGTTTAAAGCAGTTTTATATAGTTTGTTATTAAAATGTTTTTCGGGATGACGTTTTGTAATACTAAAATTGTTACAAGTAATTACAGCCATAGGGTAACTATAATTGAATACAAATATATATTAATCCAACAAAAAATATAAAAAACTGTAATTTTTACACTACAAACCTTTTGATATTTGTCAAAATATTCAATTAGGTTCTTCTTTTACTACTTCTGTTTCATAAACCCTATATTTGCCCAAATTCATTTTGTTATGCAAGAGATTAAAAATTATGTAGAAACGCACAAACAACGTTTTTTAGATGAGTTGTTCGAATTATTGCGTTTTCCATCGGTTAGTGCCGACCCGAAATACAAAGGCGATGTTTTAAAAACTGCAGATTATGTGGCTCAAAAGCTTAAAGATGCAGGTGCAGATAATGTTGAAATTTGCGAAACAGCGGGTTATCCGATTGTTTATGGCGAAAAAATTATAGATGCTTCTTTACCAACTGTTTTAATCTACGGACATTACGATGTGCAACCCGCCGACCCATTAGAGCTTTGGCACACACCACCTTTCGAACCAACTGTACGCGATGGTAAAATTTATGCCCGTGGCGCTTGCGATGATAAAGGACAGTTTTACATGCATGTTAAAGCATTTGAATTAATGATGGAAACCAACACTTTGGCTTGTAACGTTAAGTTTATGATTGAAGGTGAAGAGGAAGTAGGTTCGGCTAACCTTGGCATTTTTGTTAAGGCCAATGCAGAACGTTTGAAAGCAGATGTTGTCCTAATTTCTGATACTTCGATGATTAGCATGGAACATCCGTCAATCGAAACTGGTTTACGTGGTTTAGCTTATATGGAAGTTGAAGTTGTTGGTCCAAACCGCGATTTACACTCTGGTGTTTATGGCGGTGCAGTGGCAAATCCGGCAACAATTTTGTGCAAGATGATTGCTTCCTTACATGATGAAAACAACCACATTACTATCCCTGCTTTCTACGATAAGGTTATCGAATTAACCGATGAAGAGAAAAAAGCCTTAAATTCTGCTCCATATGATGAAGCGGAATACAAAAAAGACCTTAATATAGAAGAAGTTTGGGGCGAAAAAGGTTATTCTACTTTAGAGCGCACAGGTACTCGTCCAACTTTAGAGGTTAACGGAATCTGGAGTGGTTACATTGGCGAAGGTGCTAAAACCGTATTGCCAAGCAAAGCAAACGCGAAAATTTCTATGCGTTTGGTTCCTAACCAAAGTTCAGAAGAGATTTCGGAAATTTTTACCAAACATTTTGAAAGCATTGCGCCTAAAAATGTAAAAGTAAAGGTTACCCCTCACCACGGCGGCGAGCCAGTAGTAACGCCAACAGATAGCATTGCTTATCGTGCTGCAGAAAAAGCGATTGAAGATAGCTTCGGTAAAACAGCTATTCCAACTCGTGGTGGCGGTTCTATTCCAATTGTTGCTCTATTTGAAGATGTTTTGGGCATTAAATCGGTACTATTTGGTTTCGGCTTAGATAGCGATGCATTGCACTCGCCAAACGAAAAGTATGATATTTACAACTACTACAAAGGCATCGAAACCTTGCCATTGTTCCATAAATACTTTGCTGAATTAAGTAAGTAATTCATTTGTCGTTCTGAGCGAGCTCGGGAAACAATAAATCCCTGTTTATTTTTTAATAGACAGGGATTTTTTTTTGAAATGAATATTCTATTTTTCATAGATGCTGCAGGCCCGCCATTCGCTACAATCTTTTTGTATTCTTTCATAGGCCATTCATAATCGTCATTGTGAGGAGGAACGACGAAGCAATCTACTTAAATGGAAAATGGTCTTCGATAAACTTAGACAGACAAGCGATTTTGATAAATTAACCATTGTATGAGTTTTTTGAAAATGAACGCTCAGTTTTTCATAGATGCTGCAATCCCGCCATTCGCTACAATCTTTTTGTATTCTTTCTCAGGCCGTTCATAACCGTCATTGCGAGGAGGAACGACGAAGCAATCTCCTTAAATGGAAAATGGTCTTCGATAAACTTAGACAGACAAGCGATTTTGATAAATTAACCATTGTATGAGTTTTTTGAAAATGAACGCTCAGTTTTTCATAGATGCTGCAATCCCGCCATTCGCTTCAATCTTTTTGTATTCTTTCACAGCCGTTCATAATCGTCATTGCGAGGAGGAACGACGAAGCAATCTATTTCTTTATGAACAACAAAAAGGATTTTCGCTGCTGTCGGGTTCATAATTTATGGGTTAGGTTTTTAAGGCAAAACTAACCACCCCCAACGCCCAATGTCGTTAACTTAAGTTAAATAATTGTCCTTCTGAGCGTAGTCGAAGAATTTCTAATCGAAAACATAAATATTCATCCTTCGACTCCGCTCAGGATAACAGATTGAGCTAACAAGATTATGATAATAACATGGTGTATAATACGCAATGCTATTCCATTTAGAGGGGGGCGGGGCTGGTTATAAGCTTCCAAAACCTTTCATAGTAAAACAAGCCCAGCCACCTAAACCCGACCTGAATGTAAAATCCTTTGCCGATTTTTTCTATCGGCAAAGATTTGAAATGGGGGCGGGACTGAAGAAACCGATGCACGGCGAAATTGCTTTCCAAATCATTATATAAAAATCATTGAAGGGTTAAATTCTTTTAGAAATTATTTTTTTTTAAATTGTGGGCATGAAATACATATTCTCATCTCTTTTAATTTTTGTAGCAAGCGTTTCTTTTGCTCAAAGCACTAAATCGATTAAGCAATCGGGAAACCCAATTTTTCCAGGTTGGTATGCCGACCCGGAGGCCGTTATTTTTGGTAATAAATATTGGGTTTATCCAACTTATTCTGCTAAGTATAAAGAGCAGGTTTTTTTAGATGCTTTTTCTTCGGATGATTTGGTAACCTGGAAAAAACACCCGCATGTATTGGATACGGCAAACGTTAAATGGGCGAATAAAGCAGTTTGGGCGCCCGCAATTGTTCAAAAAGACAAGAAATATTACTTGTTTTTTGGTGCAAACGATATTCAAAGTGATAACGAAGTTGGCGGAATTGGTGTTGCCGTTTCAGATAAACCTGAAGGTCCTTTTAAAGACCTTTTAGGCAAACCGCTGGTAGATAAATTTCATAACGGAGCGCAGCCGATTGACCAATTCGTATTTAAAGATAAAGATGGGCAGTATTATTTGATTTATGGTGGGTGGAAACATTGCAACATCGCTAAGTTAAATAAGGATTTTACTGGCTTTTTGCCTTTTGATGATGGAACAATTTTTAAAGAAATAACTCCAGATAAGTATGTAGAAGGGCCTTATATGTTCATCAGAAACGGTAAATATTATTTTATGTGGAGCGAAGGTGGCTGGACTGGTCCTGATTATTGTGTAGCTTATGCCGTGAGCGATTCGCCATTTGGCCCATTTAAAAGAGTGGGTAAAATTTTAGAGCAAGATGCTACAATTGCAAGGGGCGCGGGGCATCATTCTGTAATCATTAATGAGAAAAAGAATTCTTATCACATTGTTTATCACCGTCGCCCGTTAACTGAAACGAATGGTAATCACCGTGAAACTTGTATCGATGAGATGAAGTTTGATGAAGCTGGAAATATCCTTCCTGTAAAAATTACCAAAGAGGGTGTTAAACCTCAAAAGGTAAAATAATTCTTTTTTCCGTTTTCGGCTATTCAGTCGGAAACGGAAAATTAATCTGCACTCAAAACGGCTTTTTCCTGCTTCTTATCTAATATGCTGAATCCATAAGCGCAAAGCAAAAGTATGCAGGCTAAGCCAAACCAAAGCCAATTATAACTTAGATGCTTTGCAATAAAAAATCCTGCCATTGGTCCTACAACTTGTGCACAACTCCAGCTCAGGGTATAACCTGCGGCATATAAACCTCTGTTATGCTCATTGCTTCTGCTAATCACCACTGTGTTAATAAAAGGCAGTACAAACATTTCGCCTATGGTAAAAGTTACAATCGTTAATATGGCCGAAAAAATGTGGAAACTTATTGGTGCACTAAGTATTAAGTAAGAAACCGCAAAGAATACGGAACCTATGATGATGAAGAACATTGGCGAGCGTTTCTTCTCGATTTTATTAATCATGATCATTTCGAAAAGGGCAATTATAGCACCATTTAATCCGATTATGATGCCGATTGCAAATTCATCAATGTGCCATTGTTCTTTAAAAAATACCGGAACCACCCTAAACATCAAAAAAGCGCAGGTAATAAAAAGTGTAGTTAACAATATAAACTGAACATAAAATTTATCTTGCCAGGGTTTTAAAATAACCATATTGCTGCGGTTTTCTTTGGCTTTTTGTATAAAATCCTTAACCTGAGGAAGCAAAAATAAGATAGCTAAACCAACCAGGATACTTACACCACCTTCTACAATAAATAACAGCTTATAGTTTATAGAGGCGATTATCCCCGCCATACTTATTCCTGCTGACCAACCAATATTAACCGCAAGGCGATTTAAGGAATATGAACGCGTTATGGTACCTTCTTTTGCATAATGCGCAACTGCCGTAAAATTCGCCGGACGAAAAGCCTCTGAAAAGAAACTAATGACAACTGCTAAAACGCAAAGTGTAGAAAAGTGGGTAATGGTGGAAAATAAGATGAACAGTAATCCACCAATGATTGAGGAAAGTATTTGTACTGGTCTGAAACCAATAATATCCGTCAGTTTACCACCTGTTGCCGAACCCAGAATAGAGCCAAAACCAAACAAAGTTATAATCAAACCTGCATCAATTTCTGAGCGGTGCAAACTCTGTGTTACATACAAACCCATAAATGGAACGGCCATGCTTCCGCAACGGTTAAACATCATCACAATGCTTAACAGCCAGGTTTCTTTGCTTAAGCCGCTAAATGAGGTTTTATAGGTATTTAATATGAGTTTGAACATGGTTTGGTTTGGAAATGCAAAAGTAATGAAATGGGCTGTGATAAATGAGGAGAGATTTTAAATAATGAGGGTAATTTACGATGCCGTTAAATTTAATTTTTCGAAATTGGGTGGCAGACTCCTTTCCTTGTTTAAAGAGTGTTTTATCTCGATTGTTCGGAAAACTGGAGGTGGTTTAATATATGTTGTCCTGGCCGGACTAGCACTTACCTTTTTCTTAATAAAAAGGTAACCAAAAATCAAGGCTTGGATCTGATGTCGGATAAAAGGGATAAAGTTTCTGTACGGCATCACAAGCTGCGATGAAAAATCGCAGAATGTGCGATGCCTTGAGTTGTGATTTTATGAAAGATGTTGCAAAAACTTTATCCTTTTCTCTCTCCATCATCTCCTATGCCGGTGAGCATGGCGACAATAGCGAAAGTATTATTTTTCTTAAAGTCATTTCGGCGCTCGCTATCCCCCTTTGGAGGGGACAGTTTAACCCACGCGTCGTCATGCTGAATTTATTTCAGCATCTCCTTAGTTAAATCACTTAACTAAAACCCTTCATGCCTTCATGTTCGCACCTTGTTCGTAACTTCTTCGAAAAAAGTAACCGAATTTCGAACAAGCTCCGAATGAACTAACATCTCGAATAGCTTACGTTTAACCAGATAATCTAATCATTGAAAAGATAGCGTCCATTGAATCTCCATAAGACGACTATCCCTGGCTGAATGCATGATACTTCATTAAATATCCCTTTCCTTTGAACTAAGGTATCATCGGTTTGTCAGGCGCTTATGGTGGGATTACAATCGATACACAGATGGATATGACACGGACTTGATACGGACTTGTTGAATGAAATTTTGGTGAGAAAATTTTTAATGGATTGAATATCCTGGGGTGTAATTAAAGATAATCAATAATGCTTGCTTTATGACTAGGTTTAGTTAATCTTTTTTTAGTTCGTTTATTTATTCTGTGGAGCTTAAATATTTTTTTGCTCATTAAAAATTCATGAAATTGATTAATAAAATTAGTCAAAAAATCAGTGCATAACAGCAGTTTAAGAAAAAAGCGGGTTCTGTGATAAATTCATCTATTGATTAATGGAATTCATGTTTAACTCTTTTTCCATTTCACCTCATTTTTCCTCAACTTAGCGGCATCAAATAATTATGCCGCCTGAGAAAAGAAAACCAACTGTAAAAAAACCTTCTGCACGAAAACCAGTCAGTCGTAAAAAGAAATCAAAACCCTTTCCAACGGCGTGGAAAGTGGCTATTTCGGGTTTATTGTTGATTTTATTGTCGCCATTTTATTATGGTTATGTGGTGAGTGCTTTTGTCTCAACCTGGCGTTGGATAACCGATATTGGCGAAGACCCCAATTATCGCACTTACAAAAGTTTCAACATTAAAATACCGAAGAAATATTCGATTCATGGTATTGATGTTTCTTACTATCAGGGTAAAATAGATTGGGCAAAAGTTAAGACGATGAAAGAAGATGAAGTAAATGTCAGCTTCGCTTTTATAAAAGCAACAGAAGGCATTTTGCTTGTCGACCCGTATTTTCAAAGAAACTGGCGTGAGGCGCCAAAGGCAGGTATACTGTGTGGCGCTTATCATTTTTTTAGGCCGAAACGAGATGGTAAGACCCAAGCAAAGTTCTTTCTTCAAGTGGTTAAAATAGAGAAAGGCGATTTACCTCCTGTTGTGGATATTGAAACTTTGGATGGGGTTTCTCCATTAAAAATGAGGGCTGAGCTGGCTGATTTCCTTAACTATGTGGAAATGAAAACGAAAGTCAGACCGATTATTTATACCGGACTAAAGTTTTACGAAGATTACCTTATTGAAAAGTTTGATGAATATCCGCTTTGGATTGCGCATTATTATCAGCCTAAACTTCGTTTAGATAAAAGCCGCTGGAAATTCTGGCAACATTCTGATAAAGCGAAGATTAGTGGCATTGGTCATGTGGTTGATTTTAATGCGTTTAATGGGGATAGTACAGCGTTGGCGGAGATGGTAGTGAGGTAGGTTTTTTGTTTTCTATCCGTAATTCGCTATTGCCTGCATGCGGTAGGCAGGCTGGGTTGATATTTCCTCTTCACAGGCTTGATTCGGCTCGCCGCTGAATGGTTCTAAACTTTTTCTTGATAAAAAGTTTAACAAAAATCAAGGCTTGGATCTGATGTCGGATAAAAGGGATAAAGTTTTCTTTCGGCATCACAAGCTGCGATGAAAAATCGCAGAGTGTGCGATGCCTTGGACTGTGGTCTTATGAAAGTTATTGCAAAAACTTTATTCTTTTCTCCTTCCATCATCTCCTATGCCGATGAGCATGGCGCCAATAGCGAAAATATTATTTTTGAGTGCTTCGCTGAGAGCATAGTTATCTCTGCATCCAAATCAATTCCCTAGTGAGCCAATGACTAATGAACTACATCACCCAACTTTCACATTTCTCTAAGAAAAATTCATCCGCTTCTGCGCCGATTCCTGGTGTTTCGGGGACATCAAGAAAATAGCCGTTATAAGTTAAACCGTCCACAACCGGGTCTACCAAATGGCCGAGTAGGGCGGTATCTAAATCAAAAAACTCAACATTCGGACTTGCTAATGCAAAGTGTAGGTTTGCACTCAAAGCAATTCTACTTTCGAGCATGCTGCCAATCATACATTTTACGCCAGTTTGTAAAGCTTCTTCGTGTATCTTTTGAGCACCTAAAATTCCGCCAGACTTAGAAAACTTAATGTTTAAGTAAGTGGTCGATTGACTGTTAATTAACTTTCTGGCATCGTGGTAATTGTAGCAACTTTCATCGGCCATTAATTTAATGGGCGAATTTAGATTGAGTTCGGGCAGCTTATCATCGTACCAGGTGCGCATTGGTTGTTCGCAGAATTCGATATTGTATTTTTCCAGTTCGCCCAAGGCAAATAAGGCTTCGTCAAAAGTCCAGCCTTGATTGGCATCCAAGCGTAAGGTCATTTCATCACCTACTGCCTCTCGAATGTGCTTTACACGCTCAATATCATCTTGGACTTTCTTGCCGAGTTTGATTTTAATGATTCGACAACCTAAACTTTTATACTTTACAGCTGTTTCCGCCATTCCTTCCGATGTATCAATACCAATCGTCATATCAGTTTCGATGGTTCTTTTTGTACCGCCGAGGAATTTATAAAGAGGCAAGCCTGCATGCTTCGCAGAAATATCAAACAAAGCCATATCGAACGCACTTTTTATGGTGCTGTTATGGTCGGCATAGGCTAATAAATCGTTCATACGCTCTGGAATCTCCAAAGGATTTTTACCTTTTAAAATTGCCGCAAAATCCTTAGCCATTGCAATGCAGGTTTCTTGTGTTTCGCCAACAATCATTGGGAAAGCCGAACATTCGCCAATGCCATGAATGCCGCTATCGGTATAAATTCTAATTAAAACGTTTTGTGCGAAGTGCATGGTTCCGGTTGCAATTACAAATGGCTCCATCGGGATGCTGAAACGGAAGATTTCGGTATGTGTGATTTTCATGCTTTTAAGGTTAAAGGTAGACGCTTAAAGGTATAGGGTTTTGTGTGAAATTGGAAATATCTATGAAGTTTTGAAAAACCTTATGCCTTACGCCTTAAACCCTTTACCTTTACAAATATGGAAAATACGCCCAACAATTTAATCCACGCTTCATCGCCATACCTTTTGCAACACGCTTACAACCCCGTACATTGGTACGAATGGGGCAATGAGGCATTGGAAAAAGCGAAGGCAGAAAACAAGTTGATTTTAGTAAGTATTGGCTATTCGGCTTGCCACTGGTGCCATGTAATGGAGCGTGAAAGTTTTGAAAACCATGAGGTTGCCGAGGTGATGAACCAACATTTTATCTGCATAAAAGTAGATAGGGAAGAGCGACCTGATATCGACCAGATTTATATGTATGCCATACAGTTGATGACGGGTAGCGGCGGCTGGCCATTAAACTGTATTTGCCTGCCCGACCAGCGACCAATTTACGGCGGAACTTATTTCAGAAAAAATGACTGGATAAACATTCTGGAAAATGTAGCCGGTTTGTGGGCAAATGAACCCGATAAGGCCATTCAATATGCAGAGCGATTAACATCCGGCATCCGCGACAGCGAAAAAATAATTCAATCCTCTGTAGAGGAAGCCTATACAGATGCGCATTTAACAGAAATCATTGAACCCTGGAAACGCCATTTTGATATCGCCTTTGGCGGATATAACCGTGCGCCTAAATTTCCTTTGCCAAATAACTGGGTTTTCCTTTTGAGATACGGCTTTTTAAAGGATGATGGATCTGTTTTTACAGCGGTTTGTCACACACTGGAGGAAATGAGCAGAGGTGGCATTTACGACCAGATTGGCGGTGGTTTTGCCCGATATTCGGTTGATGATAAATGGCATGTGCCGCATTTTGAGAAGATGCTTTATGATAATGCACAGCTCATTAGTTTATATGCTGAGGCGTACCAATGCACAAAATTCGAATCGTATAAGCAAACTGCAATTGAAACGATAGAATGGGTTTTCGATGAAATGACATCTCCCGAAGGCTTGTTTTATGCTGCATTGGATGCCGATAGTGAAGGTATCGAGGGCAAATTTTACGTGTGGGATAAAGCCGAATTTGATGAAATTTTGGGCGATGATGCAGAACTAATCGGCACTTATTACAACATTACAGAAGAAGGCAATTGGGAAGAGGAGCAAACTAATATTTTGCGTAAAACCCTAAGTGATGATGATATCATAACAAAATTTGGTATAACTGCCGAAATATTAAAAGGCAAGGTTAGCTTGGCGAAAGAGAAATTAATGGCTGTTAGAGGCAAACGTATTCGCCCGGGTCTAGATGATAAGTGCCTAACCGCCTGGAATGGTATGATGATTAAAGCATTGGCTGAAGCCGCACAAATTTTTAATCACCATACATATTATGAAAAAGCTTCAGCAACTGCTCAGTTTATCCTAAA
The DNA here is from genome assembly GCF_032678425.1 of Pedobacter aquatilis. Taxonomy (GTDB): domain Bacteria; phylum Bacteroidota; class Bacteroidia; order Sphingobacteriales; family Sphingobacteriaceae; genus Pedobacter; species Pedobacter aquatilis_B. The sequence goes on from NZ_JAVTSG010000002.1 coordinate 699,541, forward strand.
TAACCTTAAAACTGAAAAAGGCGGACTATTTAGAAACTACAAAAACGGCAAAGCAACCATTACTGCTTTCTTAGATGATTATGCTTTTTTTATAGAAGCCTTAATTTCACTTTACGAATACGATTTTGATGAGCAATGGCTTAATGAAGCGAAGCAATTAAGCGATTATGTAATGAATAATTTTACAGATGCAGACTCGCCGATGTTTTTTTATACTTCTGCAAAAGCAGAAGATTTAATTGCCCGCAAGCATGAAGTAATGGATAACGTAATTCCAGCCTCGAACTCTACCATGAGCCAGAATTTAAAAAAATTAGGTTTACTTTTTGATAATGAAAGCTACGCAGATAAAGCTGCGGAAATGCTTTCAGGCGTACGTGAAAAGATTAAAACCTATGGTTCGGCCTATTCTAATTGGGCTATTCAGCTGTTAAACGAAGTATATGGTATTAATGAAATCGCGATAACCGGATTGGAAACAGATGTTGTTAAAATGGAGCTAAGCCATTATTATATTCCAAACAAAATTGTATTGGGTGGAGCATCGAGTAATTTACCTCTGATTAGTGGCAAGCAAAGTAACGATACCAAAATTTTCGTTTGTAGAAATAAGGTTTGTCAGCTGCCTGTGAAAACTGTTGAGAAAGCATTGGAGCATTTAAAATAGAAGCATTTATTTACCTAATCTTCATGAGGTTTTAACTCAAATGGTTTAAATTGCGGCTATCTATTTAAATTAATTTCTTATGAAAAAACATTTTATTGCAACGGCATTTGCTGTGATGAGTTTCTGTGCTGCAAAAAGCCAGATTGTCCCTACCATTAAAGCAGGCGTTACTTTTCCAGCTATTTCAAGCAGTCAATCTCGAGATTTACAGGATGCACCTGGTGCTGTTGATTATAATATGTCTACTTCTTTTTACGTGGGCGGAACGGTAGATTTTTCATTATCAAAAGCATTGTATTTACAAACCGGAGCAATGGTGATTGGTAAAGGCGGTCAGAATGAGTTTTTTGGAAACAAAAGTAAAATCAGAACCTTTTATGTAGAAGTTCCGGTAAATTTGCTGCACAAGATTCCGGTAGGTAAAAGTAATATTTTACTAGGTGCCGGGCCGTATTTTGCAGTTGCTTTTGATGGAAATACAAAATTAAAAAGCGCAGCAGGGCAGGAGTATAATGTAGATATAAATTTCGGTCGAGATTTTAAACGTACTGATTTCGGATTGAATTTCGTAACTGGAATAGAGTTTTCTAAGCATTTAACCTTTAATGTTGGTTATGGTTTAGGCTTAATGAATATTAGAGGTGCAGGTTCTGATTACATTACCGATAGAAATCAGGTTTTATCAACTGGTTTGGGGTATAGATTTTAAGCTTTGATATGCGTTGGGATGTTTTATTTGTATTCTATTTGAACAAATGAGTATACTTTTTTGTTAGCTTAATAATTAACTTATCTTTGCCTCGCAATACTAGAAAGGCCTTAATAAGTTTTGATAATCGATTGCAAATAATAATGCCCTTTGCCAGTTAATAAGCTGAGGAAGCATTAAAGTATGTACAATAAAACAATTTAAATGAATATTTCACCAAACTCAGTAGTATCGTTAACTTACGAATTACATACTACTAACGAAGAAGGACAACAAGTTTTTGTAGAAAAAGCTGATACAGAAAATCCTTTAGTATTTTTATACGGCGTAGGCATGATGTTGCCTAAATTTGAAGAGCATTTAACTGGTTTAAAAGCTGGCGATGAATATAGCTTCGAATTATCAGCTGCTGATGGTTATGGCGAAATCGACCCAGGTGCCTTTGCAGACTTGCCTAAAGCAATGTTTACTGAGGCAGGTGGCGAAGTGCCAAATGTTGGTGATGTAATTCCTTTGCAAGATAACAATGGTAACCAGTTCAGAGCTGGTGTTACTGCCGTTCATGATGAAACTGTTGCAGTAGATTTAAACCACCCAATGGCTGGCAAAAACCTAATGTTTGCAGGTACTATTTTAACCGTTCGCGAAGCGACACAAGATGAGTTGGCTCATGGTCACGCTCACGGTGCTGATGGTCATTCAGGTCACTAAGCGCTTTACAATATTAAAGAAATAGGCTTTGGGTTTTAACCTGAAGCCTTTTTTTTATCCGTTGGTTGAAACCAACGCCAAAGAATATGAATAGTTATATATAATGGATTGGTTGAAACCAACGGGAATTACTATATGTCTGCAGTATAGAAAACAGTTAAAATGCAAATTCCCTGATTTCCGTGTTTCTGTGGCAAAAAATTATTAATTCTTTTTTTTGAAAAGCAATTGCAGCAGTGTATCGGTTCCGATAGTCCCGCCATTCGCTTTATCCCGATGAAAAATCGGGATGCCCGCTGCTGTCGGGTTTATTTTACTTAGGTAAACCTTTCTATTTTAAACCCAACTAACATGGAAATCTTTTTTTTAGTTAAACTCCCGAACACGCTGAGCTGCTAACTCCATAATATTAAACTATATTTATATCTAAATTTAATCAATATGAAAACTACAATCTTCTCAATATTCTTGCTACTATTTTCTTTTGGATTACGTGCTCAAACCGGTTTAAAGGTGGGTGATAAGGCACCAGATTTTGTTGCTAAAAACAGCGACGGTAAAGAAATTAAATTAAAAGAATTATTAAAAGAAAATAAAAGTGTGGTGTTGTTTTTTTACCGCGGACAATGGTGCCCATACTGTAATAAACACATTAAAGATTTGCAGGATTCGTTAACAAGTTTGAGCGCAAAAGGTGCTTATGTGTTAGGCGTAACGCCAGAAACAAATGAATCTATCGCTAAAACGAAAGGAAAAACCAAAGCTTCATTTTCGCTTATTTCAGATAGAGAATACAAAATAATGAAAGCCTACAAAGTAGATTTTGTTATGGAAGAAAGTCTGGTTTCGAAATATAAAACCTATGGAATTGATGTTGCTAAAAACAACGGTGCGCTTGATGCCGTTTTGCCTGTTCCTGCAACTTATATTATCGGTAAAAATGGTAAAATCACCTTTTTACAGTTTGATAAAGACTATAAAAAGAGGGCTTCAATTAAAGATATCGCGTCTAAACTTTAAAAATCCAGCTTTAACCTTAAGCCACCATTGGTAAGGTTGAGGTTGTCTTTTGAAAAAGTTTTCATAGGAAGACGTAAAAATGGTTCGACAGCGAAATTCTTTTTGCCTGATATTTTTTGTTTATAACCTAACGAGAAATTATAGAAACCAATGTATTTATCTGCTGCGGTGGTAGATTCTGTCTGTGGTTCAGAAACACGTTCGGTTACCAAAAGCATTTGTTGCTCGGCATATCCATTTGCTACATTGGTAACAGTTCGGTTTTGTGCACTGCTAACAATGTAATTATTGTCTTGATGGTTGTTTAAAACCGCTAATGCCGATACACCAATTCCAGTATAAAATTTCTTACTAATGGTATATTTTAACTCAATCGGAATATTTATACCGCGAAGATTTGCATTAACAGATTCTAAGCTTTTCGACGAATTAACCGTTGATGAACCTTTGGCACTCATTACCGGACTAGCTGCAGCATCGTTATAGCTATTAAAATTGTTGTTATTTGCTGATGGATTGCTGGTACTACTTAAAGCGGTATAAGCAATGCCCGAACTGATTGACAGTTTATCGGCTACATTGTATGAAAGTGAGAAGCCATAATTCATGTTTACTTTATTATCATTACCCATTGAAGGCGCAACAAAAATACCAGGTTCCCATTTACTGCTGTTTTTGGTTTTATCTGTTGTTTTAGCTTGATTATTTGCATAGCTGTCGCGGGCTAAAATATCCTCAAAGGTTAATTTAGTTTGAGCAGGTTTTTTCTGCTCAATTATCAGTTCTGCTTTTTTGTTATTATAAGCCGCAATGCTGAAAGTGTTATTCGGGTTTAATAATGAGTTTTCATTTTGCCTGGCGACAGGTAAATCAACAACAGGATTGTTGGTGTTATTTTGCACAAGCGTGTTTTGGCTATAATCCGGGGTATAGTTTTGTTCTTCAGGAGATGATTGTAAAGAATGTTTTTCATTGCCCGTTGCTATTTCTTTGTTCTTAGCAGGTTTTAGAGCTGTGTTTGCTAAAACTTCCTCCTTACCTGGATTTACAGCAGAAGTAGAAATTGTATCGCCTTTAGATTCTACTTTTGATATAGATTTTTTAGCAGCAATTTGTTGCTGCGTATTTGAATTATTGTTGAAGACAAAGAATCCGCCAATAACCAATATCACGGCCGCGGCCGACCAAAGTGGCCATAATACAAAACCTCTGCGTTTTTTTTCTTCCTGCACAGTAAAGCGCTCCCATGCGCCGGGAGTATATACCTCTTCGTGTTCCGATAGACTATCTTTTATATGTTCAATTAATTCTTTATCCATTTCTCTCATACGAATTAACCAAAGTGTTTGTGTACAACGTTCGTAGTTTGTTTTTTGCACGGGTTAAATAAACCCTGCTCGAACTCTCGGGAATGCTCATTATTTTTGATATTTCATCATGCGCAAACCCTTCAATTTCATATAAATTGAAAACAAGCCTGTGTGTATCTGGTAATTCATTCAATAATTTTAAAATATCCTGCACATGCAAATCAGAGGTAACCGAAACGTGGCTTGCAGGGTGTTCATCTTCTGTTAAATCATCAATATAACTTTGATTTTTTAGCGTCCGGAGTTTATCTATAGCCGTTCTGGAAGCTATTCTGGCCATCCAACCTTTAAAGGTTTTCTGGGGATCAACTGCATTGGCAGGTGTTTGATAGCTGTTAATATTCTTAAAAATCTTTATAAAACAGTCATTTACAAGCTCTTCACTGTCGTAACTGTTTTTAACATAGCGTAAAATAATACCCATTAAATAGCCATAAAATGATTTATACATCATTTCTTTAGCGGCACTGTCGTTCTTTTTGCAGCCTTTTATAATTTCCTCTACGTTGAGTATCTTTTTTATCAACCCTTTAAGAACTTAATGAAGATTAGTTTTAATGTCATCGCTAATTTAAAGAAAATAACATCACCCAAAATGATGGATGATGTTAATTTTCCTTTCATATGTAGGTGTTATTTGTTACTTAATATTGCCAGATTAAATTTCGTGCTATCTGTTTTGCTTTTTAAACCTTTAGCCCAAAGCGTGTATATTTTTCCTTTTTCAATTTTAGTTGCCGGTAATGTTGCGGTAATATTGGCACCCTCTTTAATTTGGAAAGTATAGCTATCTGATGGGTCGATGGAAATAAAAGGCGTAGCTTCCTTGTATGCTTTTGCTGTGAATAAAGCTGCTGTCTGACCTGAAATGGCTAAATCTAAAGCGGGTGCATCAGGACTTAAATTTATAAAGCGAACTTTTGCCTTATCGGTTTCAGGTGCTTTTAAATCATCTTCGAAAACTAAAATTTTCGGGCTAGGTAATACATCAACAACAAATGCTGAATAAAAAACACCAGATTTTAGTGTGCTGGATAATGTTGATAGGTAGCGGGTTGAGTCTTTTTTTACGATACCAAAAAAGCGATTACCAGGATATGCGCCGTAATAACCTAAGTCTTTACCATAACTAAATTCAAGGTTGTTGGCTCTTTGGTTATCCACAATAAAATCTAATGAACCCGTTCCTGGTGATGCGTGTACGAAACCTATGCCGGCAACGGTAATTGAACTTTGGTCATCCCAGTTTTTTTTACAGGCTGAGAAAAGTAGAGTAATTGCAAAAAGTGAGAGTATAATTTTTGTAGTTGTGCTAAAGTTTTTCAGAGTAGTTTTCATCTTAATGTTCTAAATCAATTTTTAATTTAAAACTGCTTAATGGCCATTAACAATTTTTCTGATAAAACGGGGCGAGCTTAAGAAACGCTACAGTGGATATGATTTTTTTATTAAAAATTTGTGTTATGATTTATTAATTAGTAATTCTTGCCATTACTTTTAAAATCATTTGACTATCTACAGCTTTACCGTTTACAATTGCAGGAGAAAAATCGAAATCTTTATATTGATGATTTTGGTCTACGAGTTCGTAGGTTTTACCATTATTTTCCAACTTATAATCTACAATGAGTTTGGTTATCTTGCCGAACTCATTGATGGTTAAAAAGAAAGTTACTTTGTAGTCGGTGTTCTTCTGAAATAATTCTTCAGGAATTTTTGTAGATGATGTTAGATAAGAATATAAATCATGCATATTTCCAATCTTTACAGGATATAAAACTTTATCACCTTGATTTAATGAATCGATATTATAAGCTATTGTTGTATCAGGAACGTTATATTCTATTTTTTTTAAATTGTAATTGTAAATCTGAGAAATGGTGTCTGTTTTGTATTTGAAGAAGCGCCATCGGCCAACTCTTTCATTTTGATTGTATAAGCCAGTGGCCATAAGTTTATCATTAAGAAAAACCTCAGCCGAACCATTTTTAATATGTGGCTTTGATTTTAATTCGGTGCTCTCTTCTATTAGGTTATAATCAATTGCAGTTTTTCGAACACGAGTTGAATCGCTTTTTTGGGCAGCACAAGTAATGTAAAGGAGGGAGATTAGGAGCGTATAGATTATTTTCATATTTGGTTTTTGTATTATAAAGAAAAAGGGTTTTGATGTAATATCAAAACCCTTTCAATTAAATTTTTATTAAATATCTTACGAGTACATTTCCTCGCGAAGTTTAGCAACTTCAGCATTGTTAATGTATTCATCATAAGTCATTAACTTATCAATTGTACCTTTTGGTGTAATTTCGATGATTCTGTTCGCAACTGTTTCTGTCAGTTGGTGATCTCGTGATGTAAATAAAACAGCGCCTTTGAAATCTTTCATACCGTTGTTTAATGCTTCAATAGATTCCAAATCCAAGTGATTGGTCGGCTCATCAAACATTAAAAGATTGGCTTGTTGTAACATCATTCTAGAGAACATACAACGCATTTTTTCACCACCGGAAAGCACTTTAACGTTTTTCAAAACTTCCTCGCCTGAGAATAGCATACGGCCTAAAAAGCTACGTACAAATTGTTCATCGGCATCCGTTCCAGAATATTCACGCAACCAATCAACCAAGTTTTCATCTTTACCTGCAAAATATTCAGAGTTATCATTCGGAATATCAGCTGTGCTGATGGTAACACCCCATTTAAACTCGCCTTTATCTGCAGGTGTTCTGCCCGTTAATACATCATAAAATGCTGCGGTTGCCAAACTGTTTTGAGATAGAATTGCAATTTTATCACCCTTATTCACCATAAAGGTAACTTTATCGAATAAAATGCCGTCATTGCCAGATTTGCCCAAAGCATCAACCTGTAAAATTTGGTCGCCTGCTTCTCTACCCGTATTGTTGAAAATAATTGCCGGATATTTACGGCTCGATGCCTTAATTTCGGTAATGTCAATTTTATCTAAAGCCTTTTTACGTGAAGTTGCCTGCTTAGATTTTGATGCATTCGCACTAAATCTGCGGATAAATTCCTGTAACTCCTTCACTTTATCTTCCATCTTCTTATTCTGGTCGCTACGTTGTTTTAACGCCAGCTGACTAGATTCATACCAGAAAGTATAGTTGCCTGTGTAAGTGCTCATTTTAGCGAAATCGATATCCACAATGTGCGTACAAACCGCATCTAAAAAGTGCCTGTCGTGACTTACAACCAATACAATGTTTTGATAATCAGCTAAAAAGTTTTCTAACCAGGCAATGGTTTCAATATCCAAATCGTTGGTAGGCTCATCCAATAGTAAAATGTCAGGATTACCAAAAAGGGCTTGCGCCAATAACACACGCACTTTCTGAGTGTTATCTAATTCCTTTAATAATTTATGGTGGTTATCTTCAGTAATACCTAGGTTACTTAACATGGTTGCCGCATTACTCTCCATGTTCCAGCCGTCCATTTCGGCGAAAAGATTTTCCAATTCTCCGGCACGTTCGCCGTCTTTCTCGGTAAAATCTTCCTTCATGTAAATGGCGTCTTTCTCTTTCATGATGGCATACAGTTCTTTATGGCCAATCATTACGGTTTCTAATACCGAAAACTCATCAAATTCATAGTGGTTTTGCTTTAAAACCGCCATTCTTTCTCCTGGAGTAAAAGCTACGCTACCCGAAGTTTGGCTTACTTCGCCTGATAAAATTTTCAGGAAAGTAGATTTACCTGCGCCGTTAGCACCAATTACGCCATAGCAATTGCCTTGGGTAAATTTAATGTTAACATCTTCAAATAGTGTGCGTTTGCCGTATCGTAACGATAAATTAGAAACTGAAATCATACTGTAAAATAAATAAGCCGCAAAGATAGGCAAAAAGGTTGAGGGTAAAAAGGTAGATGGTAAAAGGTTTAGGATTAATAATTTTGGCTAAAGCCTAATTGCATTTGTATTTATCCGTTGGTTGAAACCAAGGGCAATGAATGTTGTATTATTTTTTGAGTTGTGTTTATGCGCCTTTGTTTCATTGCCGTCTGCTTAAGCTGACGGTTATTTTAAATTTGAAAATGTAAGTTCAGTTTGCTTGGTAATTGTAGTCCCGCTTTCACTTCAATCTTTTTGTTGTTGCCAGTCTGAGCCTATCGAACACCTGCAACAAAAAGTATTTCCGTTCAATCTGGTTTATTTAACAGAGGACTGTGTATTTGGCCATATTGAAACCCATAGTATTATTTTGGCTAAAGCCCAATTACATTTGTATTTATCCGTTGGTTGAAACCAAGGGCAATGAATTATAAAGAATGTGCTTTAGTTTTCATTGCCGCCTGCTTTAGCAGATGGTATTCAAAAAAATACATCTCTCTGCTAATTTCTTAATTTCATTTTCGTATTTTGTTTCCACACACACAAAATGAAACATTATGAAAAAACTAACATTGGGCATCCTCATGTCCGTTATTGGGCCTTTGGCTCATGGCCAAACCACCAGCTACAAGTATAAAGTCGATTTTTTTGGCGATACCATTATCGTTGATGAAAAAGATAACACTATTGGAAAGCAGCAAAAGGATTTTTTTGGTAAAACCATCATCGTAGATAATCAAGGCAAAACCATTGGAACTCAAAAAAAAGATTTCTTTAACAACATCGTATTAGAAAACGAATCGGGTAAGGTAATTGGAATGAAGAATAAAGACTTTTTTGGCAATACTGTAATACATACAGAGAGCGGAAATAGTTTAGAAAGTGATAGGGATAATCATTTTGGAGGCATAATTCCCGGAAATGGTAAAAAGGAAACTGTAACTAAACAAAAAACGGATATTTTCGGCAACAGAATTGTTGAAGATGATAGGGGTAAAGTCATTGGTGTTTACAAAAAAGATATTTTTGGAAATACTACAATTGAGGATGGAAATGGCCGTACGATTGGTAAACAGAAAACAGATATTTTCGGTGATACAATTATAGAAGATGAAAGGGGTAATCTTATTTCTAAGCAAAAAGTAGATATTTTCGGAGATACTATTGTTGAGGATAAAAATGGAAAGAAAATCGGTACTTATAAAACAGATATTTTTGGGAATAAAGTTTTTGTGCCAGAAAATTAGTCAATAAATCAGATATTTCTGATTCTACATTTATTGCCATCTTGTTCAGTAGATGGCAATATTTTTTTAATTTCACCCGCTATTATGGATGTTAGCGAAACGCATCCTGAATCCGTAATAAAAGAGGATTTGAAATCCTCATTATTTAAACCTTGAGATGCCCTACGGAACATCTCGAAGAGCTGGTAAAATGCTATTTTAGTATCAATGGATTTAATCAATATCATAAAAGCACCCATCGGAAAAATTGAAACAGAAATTCTTGCCTCAAACAATACCTTTTCTACCAGAGATTTAATCGATTTAAGTTTCCATCAAGATGAGCAAATTGGATTCAGAGCCGCCTGGATTTTGGAACGCGTTTATTCCAATCATCAGATTAATTTTATACCTGACGCTGCTTATTTTTTAGAAAAACTTCCTTTACAACAAAATCTATCTGCTTTAAGGCATTATGTTAAAGTTCTAGCTTTTATGACCAATAAAAAAGCATCAACTGAAATTAAAGAGATTATAAATAATTACGAAACAGACGATATTGTTGAGGTTGTTTTCGCTTGGTTAATCGATGAAAAAGTTCCAGTTGCAGTTAAATCACATTGCTTAAATATTCTAGCAAACTTAATTTATAAACATAACTGGATTAAAACTGAACTTACCGAAACGATGGAGTTTTTAGTAGATAAGGAAAGTATTGCTTTTTTTGCGAAGGTTAAGCAGATTAGGAAGCAGTTGGTGGGTATCAAGTAGTTAGTATCAAGCCGTTTGTATCAAGTATTTAGTATCAAGTATCAAGATAGAAAGATTTACCAATGCTTTCTGTTGGGATTAAGGGCTTTCAGTATTAGTCTTTTAGCTTTAGTCTCTCTGCTTTATTCTTTTCGCTTAGTCTTTCATCTTTAGTCTTTCCGCTTTATTCTTTCAGCTCAGTCTTTCCGCTATCTCAACGTCAAAACTTTATTTCGCTCACTTTAATCTTTTCAATTTAGCTATTTTTACAATATGAGCAATTACGATATCATATCACAAGTTATAAAAGAACGCCGTAGTATTTTTCCGGCTAGTTATATTAAAAAAGAAATTCCGGTTGAGGTTATTAATCAGATATTGGAAACGGCCAATTATGCACCTACGCATAAATTAACACAGCCTTGGCGCTTTACTGTAATCAGAAAGGCTGGTTTGGCTAAATTAGGTGCAGAGCTTGGTCGTTTATATAAAGATTTGGTTTCACCTCAGAATTTCCTGCAAAAGAAATTCGATAGTTTTGCAGAAAAAACCAGTCAGGCCGATTGCATAATTGCTATAAATATGGCCGTGAGTGGTAAAATTCCAGAGTGGGAAGAACTGGCTGCTGTTTCTTGTGCAGTACAAAATATGGCACTTACGGCTGAAAGTTTAAAAGTTGGGGCTTATTGGAGTTCGCCGCCATTGATACACGATTTAGGTAATTTCTTAGGGTTGAAGGAAAATGAAAAATGCATTGGCTTATTTTATATGGGCTATCATAACGAGAAGCCCTGGGCGCCAAATCGCACTTCGATGGAAGAAAAGGTGAGTTGGATAGAGGAATAGTTGGTTAGTTGGTTAGTTGGTTAGTTGGTTAGTAAAAATGCCCAACAATTTAGCCATAAAACAATAAATCGAGTGCTTAAAATATGCTTAATCCATTAGATAATTTCTTCGAGCAAAAAGATGAGCCAGTTAAAGGTTGCCTTCAATATTTGAGGTTACTTTTGTTAGATAATACCGATGTAACTGAACATTGGAAATACGGAATGCCGTTTTATTATTACAAAGGTAAAATGTTCTGTTATCTTTGGATTCACAAAAAAATCCATCAGCCTTACATTGGTTGGGTTGATGGAAATAAAATTAACCACGAAGATTTGTTGCAAGAGAAAAGAGCCCGAATGAAAATTTTACTGATTAACCATGTTGATGATATCCCAGAGCAAAAGATAAAATCAATTCTCAAACAAGCTTTAGCACTTCGCAAATAATACATTACCCATTTTACATTATCCATTTTACATCAATCCATTTTCCATCTTAATATATGTCTGCCTTAAAATCTCAACTGTATCAGCTGTGCTTAACTTTTATTCAAAATAGAATAGAAAATATTGAATATTCTATGGAGCAGGCCAGACAAGCTTCAAATGATGATACCAAAAGTAGTGCAGGTGATAAGTACGAGACTACCCGCGAAATGATGCAGCAGGAAATGGATAGAAACAGTAAACTTTTGTATGAAGCAGGTCAGCAGAAGATTGCATTACAGCAAATTGAAAATGTAGATGCTGCTAAAGAGGTGAAAAATGGTAGTCTGGTTTTGACCTCCGAAGGTAATTTTTACATCAGCATTAGTGCAGGCGAATTGAATTTTGAAGGGCAAAAGTATTTTGCAGTTTCACAGGCGGCACCAATTGGCAAACTTTTTATTGGTAGAAAAGTAGGCGAGGAGTTGAATTTTAACGGGAGAAAGTATTTGATTCAGGAGATTTTGTAAGTGTTTTCTACTCAGATGCTGAAACAAGTTCAGCATGACGGAATTTGAAAATTTTCCTTGTTTAAAAACAATTATTTAATTTTCATTCTATCGGCAAAAGCCGGAACTAAATACGCTTTTAAATCGCTATAAGGAATGAAAACTACAATTTGTCCTTGCGCATAACTGGCTACTTCGTAAGGGTTGTACATAAAAGCTAAACCATTTGCATTGAAATAGAAATTCTTGTTTGGCTTTATAAAGTTATCAAACAATACACTGCTCAATTGTTCGGATGGTTTAATGTTGTAGTTTTTACGCAGGTTTTGCTCAACTATCTTTTGTAGAGTATTCGAATCGATTTTTACCACATCGCTTAAAACCATTTGCTTTTTATTTTTAACATCGAAACAGAACATGGTGCTGCTATAATTTCCATGTGCGCCACCGGTGTAAGCATCCGCCAGGAAATCAATAACCACGTAATCATTATCATTGTAAGCGATAGATTGTTGCGAATTGTTGGTATAATTCATCCACTGTAAAAAACCACGGTCTTTAGCGTTTTTTTGCTGGTCTTTAATCTGGGTTTTGTAATCCTCAAAGTAAGCAGAAGCAATCTTTTTAAATCCAATATGCCTATCTGTTTGAGTCATCTGACGGTTGAAAATTTGCTTTAATTGTTTGTCTAACCAAACGCTTGATTCATCTTTAGATTTAGGTTTAAGGTATTCAAAACTAATTTGCGCAACGGGCGATTTTTCTTCATTAACCATCGCTTTTATAGAGTCCTGATAAATACCGGCTTCAAACTGATAACTGCCTTCCGGATATTTTTCGGTTAGCGCAATCGGATAAGTTTTGTTTTCCTTATCATTTTTCCAGGTTCCGTTGAATCCATTTCCCGTCCATTTTAAATTTAGGCGAGATTGCTTAGCATCCTTATCGAAATAGTAATCATAGAAGCCGTTTTCATTTAATAAAACACTATCTTTTCCAATTAAGGTATCGGTAGAAAGGTTTAACCACGAACCGTTGTAAGAATAAACTCCGCTGTAATCATTATCTACGCTTTGTAAATGCATAACAACGGGTTTACCAGCAATTGTACCTTCTAAACGTTTATAAAAATTAGCGGTTAATTCAGTTTTTATATTTTTTGTAGAATCAGCAGTTGCTGAATCATTTTCATATTTAGGGTTATTACAGGCAGCAGTTATAAGCAGGCAAAAAAAGCCCAGGTAAATTAAATTTTTCATATGAAACGGGTAGTCGTTATGTGTTTTTCTTAACTAATCTACAGTTATGATTTAGCTTTTGTTTTATTAAAGCTTTTATTGATGCTGTAATGGAGGTTTTTTGCAGTATATCTACCCGGGTCGATTATCCTTCTGATGGTGTATAATGGATAATTTTCATCTCTTGCCGTTGATAAAATAAATGCTGCCTTAAAGCCATGTTCCTTTAACTTCGGTAAATTGGCCGCCTTGTAAACGCCGTATGGATAGGCAAAATATTCTACTTTTTTACCTGTAATTTCTTCGAGTTTTTTGGTTGGTTCGTCAATCTGGGTTTTCCAATCTTCATCGGTAAACTGTGCGAAGTTTTTATGATCGTAAGTGTGGCTTGCAATTGTATTTCCCTCATCAGCTAATTGCTTAATCTGCTCTTTAGTCATATAATTGATTCTACCTTTTCTGCCTATTGAAACCGTCATAATGAAATAAACACCCTTAAAGCCATATTTTTTTAACGTCGCATTTCCAACGGTATATTGGTCTTCATCGGTATCATCAAAGGTTATCATTATTGGTTTTTCAGGCAGTTTTTTTCCATAAACCAGGTAATCATAAAGTTGGTCGGGCAAAATTGAATGATAACCACTATCGGCTAACATTTTCATGTGTTCTCTAAACTTATCTGGAGCAATAATATCGTCGTGAGCCCTTTTGCTGTCGCTAGCAATATTATTTCGGATTTGATGATAACACAAAACCGGTACTTCCTTTCTGGCTAAAATGGTTTTAGCATCAGCAGGTTTTAAGGTTGCAGTATCGGTTTTTTCATTATCTGCTGTTGTATTTTGCGCTATGGTTTCTGTAGCCTTATTATTTGAACATGCACTAAATACTGAACTTAATATTATCGCTGCTAAGAGGGTTTGAGCGGTTGTTTTTAGATTTATTTTCAATTTGATAATAATTATTTAACCAAAGATACGGCGTTTTCAGAAAGAATAAATTCTTTTTCAAAAGTTGCCCATTCTTTTTCGGTAATGCCCGATTTGATTGCATTTTGCTTAAGAAAATCGTAGTTGGTAAATGATTTTTCAGCTTTTAAAATTGTAGTTAAATACTTAAACATTCGTTTTTCTCCAATAATTTGTTCTAAGCCCCTAAGTAAAAATGGTCCATAGTAGTACCTATATGTGCCATTGATTTGGTTCATATCTGTAATTTTATTTAATGGCACTGCTTTAAAACTTTTAAGCTCATTACCACGTTCTCTAAAATATTTGGTGGTGAAATTCTTTCCAAAATTAGCTTCTGCTGCTTTCACAGATAGATATTCTGCTGTTGATTCGAGGAAAAACCAGAACAATGTTGAATTTGGTTGCAAAACATCCCCAAAATAATAATGACCGATTTCGTGAGCTATAAAAGGATAATCCGTTGAATCTTTTAGGGCTGATTTTTCTTCATTAATCATGTCGCCAAGCTTGATTCCGGCAAAAGCAATAACAGGGAACGATACAAAACCCCAACTTCTACCTTTATTGAACTTTTCGATTGGCTCATGCTCTATAAATACATTTTTAGTTTCATAAGGAATGCCAAGATTTTTTGAGTAATAGGCTTTAATTTTTGCTATGTTTTCTTCAAAGATTTGCAGTTGTTTTTCATTCATTGAAGTATTGAGGAACATCGCGTTTTTAGTATTTTGAACGCCATAATTCCCCACAAAGAGCATAGGCGATAGGGGTACTTTTGAGGAGAAATTAGCAGAGGGGCCGTTTTTTGGTAAATCACCATTTACAAAAATTGTTTTGGCATCTTTACTTATCACTTGAATATTAAAAGTAAGTTGTTCAATCTGCCTGTCGTTTTTTACATCATAAATTACAGGATACCATTTAGATTGGTCAGTTGCACGCATGGTTTTACCGTTAAAGGCAATTAGTCCTTTAAAATCGATAAAATTTAAGGTATCCTTATAAATAGGAAATGCTCCGGTGTAACTGATGTGTAGTTTTTTAGGATTTTGTAAAACCTCTTTTCCTTTTAGTGGACTGTAGGTTAAACCTTCGCCTCTCATTTTTCCGTTGTAAAATCCGTCATAACTCAGTGTGTTATTCAAAGAATCTTTAAAGGCTTTAATGTTAAAGCCTTTATTCAGAAGGATTTGATAGTCTTTCCCAAAGTCAGGAATATTACTTAAGGTAAAATCGCAGGTAATCATACCTGTAGCCATCGAGATTTCGACCTTTCCACTTAAATGTGGCACTTGCGCATTAACAGTGATTACAAAGAGGGCTAAAATCAAAAAAGATAAACGTTTTTTCATAATAGATGTAAATGAGAAACCCCGGCATTTGCCAGGGTTTATGTGTTAAAAACTATTTTTAATGCTATTGCTTAACGTTTTCGGACTCCAATAACCGCTGGCAATAATTCTGCGGATGGTAAATAATGGGTCTTTTTCATCGCGTTTTGTAGACAGTTGGTAAGCCATTCTAAAGCCACGTTTTTTAAGTTCTGGAATACCTTCTGCATTCCATAATCCAAATGGATAGGCAAATTCGGTCATTTTTTTACCAGTAATTTCTTCCAGTCTTTTGGTTGGTTTATCTAATTGCTCTTCCCAATCCTTATCTGCATATTTTTTAAAGTTCTTGTGGTCGTAGGTGTGCGAACCGATAACATTTCCTTCATCCGAAAGTTGTTTAATTTGGTCGCTACTCATATAATCTACAAACTTTCCTTTTTTACCGATAGAAACCGTCATGATGAAATATACAGCTTTGTAACCAAGTTTTTTTAATGTAGGGTTAACGATTGTAAACTGATCCAAATCGGTATCATCAAAGGTTAGCATAATCGGTTTACTTGGTAATGCCGCACCTGTGTTTAGGTATGCGTAGAGCTGGTCGGGCAAAATAGTATGGTAACCGCTATCGGCTAACATTTTCATTTGGTCTTTAAAGTTTTGTATCTCTACAATATAATCTTTACCTACTTTTCCATCTGTTGGTTTCCAGTTTCTCACCTGATGGTAACAAAGAATAGGCACCTGTTTACGCTCCAAGATGGTTTTTGCATCGGCAACCTTTATTTTAGAAACATCAACAGGATTGGCTGTATTGCTATCACCTGATGTATTTACAGCTGTCGAATCAGTTGATTTATCTGTTTCCGTTTGAGATTTAGACTGGCAGCTGCTCATTAATATTGCGCAAGCAGTTATAATGGTTAGAATTTTGATTTTCATGTTTTAGATATTTAGCACAAAACTAAAAAAAAGCAGATTATTTAACACCGAATTAGAAGGTGTTGATAATTTTTTTAATACGCTGCATTAACTAACGCATTTATTACAGAGCACAACAAGCTTTTAGGTTATTAATAAATATTTTTGGCGACTAAAAATCAACTTATTAATGAATAAACTTTACAAACTTATTTTTTTTGCGCAAATAATCTCTTTTTCGGTTGCTGCTCAAACTAAAACATTCACCATTTCTGAAAATATTGCGCCTCAACCAAAGGCAAATTATCAGTTAGCATCGCGATTCTCTCCAAATAAACTAAAGAAAATGGTTTATTCCACTTCAGTAGATCCACATTGGTTAAAATTATCTAATCGTTTCTGGTACACTTTTGAAAGCCCAAAAGGAAAGTTTTGGTACCTGGTTGATCCGGCTTCAAAAAGTAAAAAAGTAATTTTTGATAATGCAAAGCTGGCTGCTGATATTACTTTAATCGTTCGCGACCCGTTTGATGCAGAGCATTTACCATTAGATGAATTTAAATTTGCTTCGGATGAAAAAAGCATCACATTTGAAATTAAAAGTACCATTGATGAGCTGAAGCAAGATAGAAAGGATAAAAAAGCTGCAGATTCTATGCAGAAAAAAATCTTCTCTTTCAGATATGATTTGGCAACAACCAAGCTTACTGAAATTCCAAATTACAGCAAGCCTAAACCAAAACCTAGATGGGGTTCAGTTGCACCAGATTCATCAGCAATTATCTTTTCACGCAATTATAATTTGTACTGGATGGATAAAGAAAACTACAAAAAGGCTGTTAAAAATGAAGATGATAGCACAATTGTAGAGCATCAACTTACAAAAGATGGCGTTAAGTTCTATTCATACGGAAGTGATGGCGATGGAGAAAACAATGTAGAGAATGAAAAAAACAATAAAAAGCGTCGCGGTGCTTATGTGCTGTGGTCGCCAAATTCTAAATATTTCGTTTTAGATAGAACCGATTCTCGTAAGGTTAAAGATTTATGGGTGATTAATAGCGTAACGCCTGGTCGCCCGACTTTAGAAACCTACAAATATCAAATGCCCGGCGAAGCCGAAGCACCAAAAGATGAAACCTTGCTTTTTGATTTTGCTGCCAAAACTTCTAAAAAGTTAAATCTTTCTGCATTTAAAGACCAAAGTATTGGTGTTTGGGGAAGACCAAGTTTAGCAAAAGATAGAGATAACGAATTTCGCCCTTCAATTTGGTTAGGTAACGATAGTAAATTATACTTCTCTCGTACCAGCCGTGATTTAAAACGTATTGATATTGGTACGGTTGAAATTGCTACTGGTAAGGTTACGCCACTAATTGATGAACGTTTTAATACTTATGTTGAAGTGAACCGTCCGGGTTTGGTTAATGATGGTAAAGAACTGATTCATTGGAGCGAGCGTGATGGTTGGGCACATTTCTATCTTTTTGACGGAAACGGAAAGCTTAAAAATCAGATAACTAAAGGTGCTTTTCACTGTGAAAGTATCGTAAATATCGATGAGAAAAACCGTGTGCTTTACTTTACTGCTAACGGTAGAGAAGTAAAGGAAGACCCTTACTACTTGCATTTGTATAGCATCAATTTCGACGGCTCAAATCTTAAATTGTTAAATGCAGGAGATTTTGACCATTTATCGAGCATGAATGATGATAACACGTTCTTTGTAGATAATTATTCAAGGGTAAATACTGCACCAAAATCCAGCGTTTACGATAAGGCCGGAAGAAAAGTAATGGATTTGGAAACCACAGATTTATCACTTTTGATGGCTGCCGGTTACAAATTCCCTGAACCGTTTAAGGTTAAGGCCGATGATGGCATCACCGATTTATACGGTGTAATGTACAAACCGTTTGATTTCGACCCCAATAAAAAATACCCGATTATTGAGTACGTTTACCCTGGGCCACAAACAGAGGCGGTGAATAAAGCCTTCACAAAAAGCATGGATCGTACAGAGCGTTTGGCGCAGTTTGGCTATATTGTGATAACCGTTGGTAACCGTGGTGGTAATCCATCTCGTTCTAAGTGGTACCACACTTATGGTTATGGAAATCTTCGTGATTACGGATTGGCAGATAAAAAGACCGCAATTGAGCAGTTGGCTTCGAAGTACCCTTATATTGATGATACGAAGGTTGGAATTACTGGTCACTCAGGTGGTGGTTTCATGTCGACCGCTGCAATGTTGGTTTATCCGGAGTTTTTCAAAGCTGCGGTTTCGAATGCGGGTAACCATGATAACAGTATTTATAACCGTTGGTGGAGTGAAAAACATCACGGTGTAAAAGAAATTGTTTCGTTAAAGGGTGATACTACCTTCAAATACAGCATTGATAAAAACCCAGATTTAGCTAAAAACTTAAAAGGTCATTTATTATTGATGCATGGTGATGTGGATAATAACGTACATCCTGCTAATAGTATTCGTGTTGCTAATGCTTTAATGAAGGCTGGAAAACGTTTCGATTTCTTGATTATTCCTGGTCAGCGTCATGGTTTTGGTGATATGACGGAATATGCTTTCTGGAAATTGGCAGATCACTTTAATAAATACCTTATCGGAGATTTTTCTAATCCTGAAGATGTTGATTTAACTGAAATGGATAGAGATATTGAGAAGACAGGGAAGTAATTGATGTTTTTTTGAATGGAAAGGCTTGTGTTTATGCACAAGCCTTTTTTTGTTGGGATTAAATCTGTTTTTTTTTATTGCTAGGAGTCAAAGCATCTAATCCGTCATTGCGAAGCCGGGCTTGTGCGGGCTGAAGCAATCTGTTTTTTATGAGTTCGTCATGCTGAACTTGTTTCAGCATCTTAATTCAGCAGATTAAATAATGAAAATTACAAATGCTTAGGTTTAAGGTTCTGACTTGCCCGTTCAGCAACTTCTTTAATTCTTTTTTGTCTTGTTTCAGGTTGTTTGGCTAAAACTATCCATTGTAAAATTGCTTTTCTGGTCGATTTGCTTAAGCTCAAATAAAATTCCATTGAATTAGGATTTTCTGCAAAGGCTTGTTCTAAATCGGCAGGAACAATTAAAGCTTCAACTTCATCAAGGATTGTCCATGAGCCGTTTTGCTTTGCCTTTTCAATAGCAACTAAGCCGGCATCTGTCATCAGCCCTGCTTCAATTAACTTAATAATTTTGTCTTTATTTATTTTCGACCAGGTACCATTTGGCTTGCGCTTACTAAAAAATTGTATGAATTTTCCGTCACCAAGGCTTTTTCTAATACTGTCTATCCAGCCAAAGCATAGGGCTTCTTCAACAGATTCTTCCCAGGTTATGGTCGGCATGTTAGCGCTTTTCTTATAACTAAGCAGCCAAACGGCTTGTGCAGACTCATGGTTTTTTATTAGCCAATTTCGCCATGCTTGTCTACTTGTTGGGTAAAATGTTTCAATACCAGTGTCAGCCATTGTTGAGTTACTTCATCGCAAAAATAATAATTGTAGCGATTAAAATACCCGTTAGATGATAGCTGCCACTAATAATTCCGTAATGAATTGGGTTGGGCATGTTTGGGTTTATTGCAATATTTATGGTATTGGCAACCAGGTAACCAACCCCAATTATTAATGCAAATTCAACAGCCTCAGCATAAGTATTTATGTTTAGTGCATAAACTAAAATTGCGGTAGCCAATACGATGACAAGGGTGCAAATCGCAGGGCCGATAATAAAAATTGGTGCTGGTTTTTCTGGCAAAGCATTTTCTTTTCCAAGTGAAATTGCATACTGTTTCTTGAATAATAAGGTGAACCACAAAGCACCTAGTATAAAATAGGCTACGAAAGCGATTAAAATACCTACCCAGTTTAAATTTGTTAATTGACTAATCATATCTTTTATTTTAATTGATGAGCCACAAAAATAATCGGGGTGTTTGACAGCCCTGTGTCAGGGGTTAAAAATAGATTATGGATGTTTATCAAAAAAATCCTGCAAGGTCATTTTGTGAGGGCTAAAGTTTTCGGAAAGCAACTGCAGGCTTTTAATTCTGTCCAGGCGGAAATACCGAAATTCATTACGTAAACGACACCAGGCAACAAGCAACCAATTTTCTGTTGTGCTAATTAAGGCAAAGGGTTCAATAATTCTATCGGATGTTAGGTTTTGCTCGTTGGTGTAATTTATTTTTGTGAGGTAATAATTTGTAATTGCTGTCTGAAGTTGAGAGATGTTGTTACTCTTTCTTATTCTATTGGTGTTGAACTCAAAGCGGGTTCTATCTGCCAGGAGGTTCACTTTATCTTTTTCAGATTGCTTTAGTACTGCTTTGATTTTATCAACAGCTTCCAGATAATCTCTTACAAAAGATTCATCATTGTTCTTTAAAACCAATTGTTCGGCAAGTATTAATGCATTGGCCTGGCGCTCGGTAAACATAACCGGGGGTATTTTATAACCCTCCATCAGTGTATATCCTTTACCATCTTCCGTTAATATCGGAACGCCTGCTTGCTCTAATGCCCTGATGTCTCTGTAGATGGTTCTTACGCTCACCTTAAATTTATCGGCAAGTGTTGGTGCCGTTGTTAATCTTTTGGTTTGGAGCAGGGTTAAAATTGCCGTTAGTCTGGAAAGTCTTTTTGTATCGTTATTATCCATTAAGGAATGATTTCTATTTCAGCAGATTTTATTTATCTCCGTCTACTTTGATAATTTGAAAATATCGTCTGCTTCCAGAACTTGTTTAGGATAACCTTTTGAAACCGCATTTATCATGGCCTTGCCTACATCTGTCAGCCTTAAGGTTTTAGTAGAGATGAAGGGTGAGACCAACGGGCCTAATATTCTGTAAATCAACTTCGCATTTTGTTGACCTTTGGTTGCGGTCATTATCGCCGGGCGAAAGTTGTATTGCCCTTTGAACGGGAGTTTCATTAAGGCATTTTCCGTTCTACCCTTTACCCTTGCCCACATTACTTTACCTTGCTCTGCACTATCGGTACGACTACCAGATACATAAATGAAAGTCATTTGAGGATTAACTTCAGAAAGAGTTTTGGCGAATGGAACGGCAAAATCGTAAGTTTTCCTGGTGAAGCTTTCTTCGTTTTCGCCGATGGAACTTATTCCAGCGCAAAAAAAGCAAGCATCGTAATTCTTTAATATTGAGGAATGTTCGCCAATTTGAGCAAAGTCTTTCACTAATAGCTCTTTCAGTTTGGGATGTGTGATTTCGTAATGTTTTCTGCTTAAAACCAATACATCGGTTACGGCATTGTTTTCCAAACATTCGAACAAAACACCCTCTCCAACCATTCCGGTTACGCCTGTTATAATTACTTTCATATTTTATTTCTTATAAATCATTTAACGAATCAATACCTTGTTCTTTTAATTTGCGCAAATGCCCTTTCATGGTTTCCACCTGTTCAACCGGATGACCATGCCACTTGCTCACTTCTCCAACCACTTTAAATGGCTGGGTAGAGCGGTAAGATTGTGTTGGGTTACCCGGAAATTTTTTATCGGTTAAATCAGGGTCATCCTCAATTGCTCCGGTTGGCTCTACCAGGTAAATTCTGCCTGGCCCTTCACCAACAGAAAGTTCAGCACCCCAAATGGCTGCATCTAAGGTAGCCGATAAAAAGATATACTTGGCATTTATTCTTTTACCAAAATTTGAATTGAATCCAACGGTAATGAAATCGCCGATTTTTAAATCTGCTTTTGTGCCATGAAAATAAGTCTGGCTAAAAGGTGTGGGGCAGAATTGATTAGGATGAACTTCAGCTTTGTTTTCTTGCATTTGCGATGGTATTTCTTTTTTAATGATGATAGTTTTCTGTATCAGCAATCAGCTTTTTGATAATTTCGGTTGTTGATGCACTGTTGTAACCGTTTATGGATTGTCCGAGCCAGAGGTTTACAAAATCAGCGTTTTTATGGCTTCGTGCTACGCTACGTAAACCAGCTGTTAACTTATTTTGGTAAGGGTAGGGCAGGATGTTGTCGCTATTCTCAGTGGCCTCGATAAAAGTGTTTTTAATTCCTCTGGCATAACGCCCCGAAAAACTTTTGGTTAGCATAATTTCTGATTCCTTTACCTTTCGCAGCCTTTCTTTTTCAAAATCTTTAAGCATACTTTCTGTTGATGCAAGTAATAAGCTGCCTATCTGAAATCCATCGGCGCCCAATGTTTTTGCTGCCAGTAGGGTTTTCGCATCATAAATTCCACCAGCATAAACGATAGGGCTACTGGTGCTGTCTTTTACCTGCGCCAACAAAGATAATCCACCGATGTGGGGTATATCTTCAGATGAAAAGCTACCCCGATGGCCGCCCGCTTCCAATCCCTGCACGCAAATCACATCAATGCCTGATTGTTCTAACGTTACCGCTTCCTGAACAGATGTACAAGTCCCGATTAAAAGTATACCTTTATTTTTTAAGCTATCGATGCTCGCTTGGTCAATGTTTCCAAAAGTAAAACTTAGAATTTTGCAATCTTCTTCAATAATCGCCTCTATTTGTTCGTGATAACTATTGAGTTTTATATCTGCTAGGTCTGGCACCGTAACATCCAATTGGTACTGTGAAGCCAGTTGCTCAATAAAAGCTTTCGCCTTAATATATTGCTGTTTTAAATTTTCGGTAAGTGGAGGGATTTTATGTGTAAAAATATTTGCTGCAAAGTTTCTGTTCGTTAGTTTTTTGGTTGCTCTTATGGCTTCAACACATTGGCTCGCGTTGAGGTCTGCCAAGGCTAAAGAACCTAAACAGTTGGCTTTGTGTGCTGCAGCAACCATTTCAGGACTTGTTACGCCAAACATGGGTGCTTGTATAATTGGGTATTCGATATCTATTAAGCTTGTTAATCTACTTTTCCACCTCATGTTTATGCTATTCGTTTTTGCTATAACGTTTAAATTTGGCTTGGTGTATTGTCATTGGTACGATAAATACCTTCAGAAAATGATGCTTTACAAATTTTAAAATTATTGCGAGGCATCAAATTAAAGGTTGATGTTAACCAAATATATAGATTTTGATTACCTTCAATTGTTATGATAAAATATCGAAAGTCAAGTTTAGCATGTAAAGAAGAAGGGCAATCTGGCAAGATTTTTATGAGTTTGTAACCACTTGCCTCGCCAAATTGCCAATCATTTGTAAATGAAGCGAAATTATTGTGGGTTCTCGTCGAAATTTACCATCCAGTTGATGCCAAATTTATCAACGAACATTCCAAAATATGCACCCCAAAAAGTATTTTCCATAGGCATGGTTACTTTTCCACCTGCAGAAACTGCCGCAAATAATTTATCAGCTTCTGCTTTGCTCTCTGCATTTATCGATACTGAAAAGTTATTTCCTTGAACAAAGGTTGGTGCCCAATCGCCGCCCATATCGCTACCCATTAAAATGGTGTTCCCGATAGGTAAACTTACATGCATAATTTTGTTTTTGTCGCTTTCGGGAACTGAATAACCATCGCCTGATGGCATTTCACCAAAACGACCGATGTAAGCAAATTCGCCACCGAATGCCGATTTGTAAAAGTTAAATGCTTCTTCGCAATTTCCGTTGAAGTTTAAATAAGTGTTTACTGCTGCCATGATTTTATTTTTTTGTTGTTTTTAAATTTAAGATTTTAATGCTGCTTTACATCATTATACTGCCAAAGCACATTGATGATTTTCCAGCTTCCGTTTAGTTTTACGATGTGCATGTAATCAATCCATTCATCTGCAATTAATTTTACAGATGCGGTGCGTTCTGATACATCAAGTAATATAAGATCCTTCTTCGGTTTTGGTGGGAATTTGTCGCCGTTCTTGTTATAACTTTCCGCAAGTAAAACCATCGATTCGGTTGAGGTTTCCCGAACATAATCTTTACCGGTTGATTTATCTTTCCAGAAAGTGCGTTTAACCATTCGGGGGTGTAGTGCACTCTCCATTTGTGCCGGATTTGGTTTGTGCTGCGATTCGATATAACTCAATGCAGCTTTTCTAATTTCTAAAGTATCTTGCTTACTTTGCGCTAAAGCTAAATTGCTTAAAAGAATAAAGAGGGTAATTAAAAATAGGTTCTGGTTTTTCATATTGAGTTAATTCTGTAGTGATTTATTACACTAGGGCGTTGCACTAACATTTTGCACGATAACAATAGAGGAGGGGCAGAAAGTTGCGTTCACTCTTAAGTATTAAAGGGTGAATGTTTTATTCTGTTTAGGAGTAAAGGTAATATTTTTTTGATTATCTGCAGATTTGGTTAAATAATCGTACAGGTAAATAAAATGCTTCGCTTTAGGTGAAACAAAGGCGAAGCATTAGCAGAAGAGATAGGCTTTACAGCAGCGAATATTACTTTTCGTCGCTTACATATTCCAGGATATCGCCAGGCTGGCAATCTAATGCCTTGCAAATGGCTTCAAAGGTGGTAAAACGAATGGCTTTGGCTTTTCCTGTTTTTAAGATGGATAGATTGGATAGGGTGAGGTCGACCTTTTCGGAAAGCTCATTAAGCGACATTTTTCGCTTCGCCATCATTACATCTAGATTTACAATAATTGGCATAGCTTAAATGGTTAGGTCATTTTCTGATTTCATATCAATGGCATTTTGCAATACTTTTTCGAATATAGCGGCCGCGGTGGCCACTACAATGGAAACGAAGGTTGTCATGATGCACATGGCGATAAAACCGGCCGGGTCGTCATCCTGATGATGGTTAAATTTGATGAATAATCCGGCTCCAATAATCATAATGCTTAATGCGATTGCACAATATTTTATGCCCTTCAGGCTTTTCACGGCTTCTGCAGAGAATACTTTATTTTGCCCGATGTAGCCCAATAACCTAAATGCTTTATATAATGCGATAAAAAAGGCAATTGAAGCAGCGTAACCATATAAAATGAATGGGTCGGCGTAAATGCTGACTAAATCTAAGTTCGTGGCTCTGCCTTCGGTTAATGGAACACGTATTAATATGGTAAGCGCAACTAGTGCAATTAGCACAACTACAGCTTGAAGGAATATGGTTGAAGCTCTTTTCATAATATTTGATTATTTAAATTATAAAGCAAACGTAATAAATATTTATTGAATAACAATAAATATTTACTGTTATTTGTTTTTTTTTTAAATCATCTTTTAAAAGTTACTACAGATTTACAGATTAAAGATTTTGTCCTGTTGAGCCTTTGGAAACACAATGATAACCGTCCTTCGACTCCGCTCAGGATGACGAGGAAAAACAAACTAAGATTTTCTAAGATGTCTAAGATGGTGAGTTATTTAAAATAATAAGCCACAGATTTACAGATTAAAACTTTAGTAATGTTGAGCTTGTCGAACACAATGATAATCGTCCTTCGACTCCGCTCAGGATGATAGGAAATACAAACTTAGATTTTCTAAGGTGTCTAAGATGGTGAGTTATTTAAATAACAAGCCACAGATTTACAGGTTAAAACTTTAGCCATGTTGAGCTTGTCGGAACACAGTAGTAATTGTCTTTCGACAAGCTCAGGATAACATTTAGTTTGGTGAAAATCATTGTTACAGTCTGAAATCAATCATCCATTCAATGCCGTATTTATCTCTAAACATGGCAAAAAAGGCATTTGGATTCTGGTTTGATTCTACTTCTACTGCTCCACCTGCCGATAGTCCGTTGAATAATTTTGTGGCTTCTTCATAATTATCTGCCGTGATGGATATTTTTGAACGGTTTTCGTTTTCGTTGGTTGGTCCCATAGCTTCGGGTACATCATTGGCTAATAAAAAATTGCCTCCGATAGGTAGAGCAATATGCATTATCTTATTTTCTTCACTTGCTGCTACCGGGTATTCTTCGCTGGCTATCTCCTTAAAACGGATAATTGTTGAGAACTCGCCACCAAATACTGATTTGTAAAAGTTAAAGGCTTCTTCGGCATTGCCATTGAAGTTAATGTGTGGATTAATAAGTGCCATGGTTTATATTTTTGTTATTCTTTTATTTGGTTATATATCGCATTTTTAAAATCACGATTACCTTTCATCTTCTGTTAATGATAATATTTCCATACAAAATACTCATTTATTATAGATTTTTGGTGTTGATTTAAATTTAGTTTGGCACTTTCCGTATAAGTGTATGTTTGTTAATGGCTAATTTTTCGCCCTTTTTTCTTTTATAAAAAATTGTGAACAAGATGGCGGTTAGGATGGTTAAGCCTCTAAAAATATTGGCTTTTACATCGCCCAAGGCAGAATTATCTACCTGAAAGAGGTGCCATACCAAGTTCATAAATGTGTGCGTAAATATAGGTACCCAGAGGTTGTAATTCCACTCTACGTACAACCAAGCAAAGAAGATGGCGCCAGAAAAAGTAACCATAAAAATTCCGGCTAATTCGGCCAAATCCTGACTTTGATATAAATGCCCAGATGCAAAAATAAACGCCCCGAAAATTACGGCTGGTATAAAGCCTAAGTTTGTGTTTCTGTATAATTGTCCGAATAAAAAGCCCCTAAAATAAAGTTCTTCCATAAATCCGGCAACTATGGTTTTTGCCATTAAATTTTGAAAATCGATTTGCTGATTAAAAGTGAAGCATAAAAAACCACCAAGAAACATCGGCAAGGTAAATAAGATGCTTAAGCATAAGGCCGATAGTGCATTGGATGAAAGCCCCAGACTTTTTAAAATGTTGGTGGTTTTGTTGATTAAGCCAGTTCCAATAAATATCGGAATGCCAATAATGAGGTAGGTTAGTATGTAGCTGGTTAATCCTTGTTGGGTTAGTTTATCTAATCCGAGTTTTATGGATTTAAAATTTTCGAATAAGATGTAATAGGCAATAAAACTTATAATAATCAGGAGGATGTTTTTTATCTGCGGATTGCTTTTCATTTGCTCAACTCAAAATTGGATAGATATAATAAACTGTCGGCTAAATATAGCTATAAGTTGTATTCCTCAGCAGATTTTCTAATAATACGCAAATGCAGTCCTCGTTAATACCTTTGGTTTAAATAGTTATTAAGAAGGAAGAGACTTAAACTAAAGCGGGCTATTCTAAAATAAATTTTTTCGGATAATTCTCAATTTTCTGAACTTGGAAATATTCATCAAACTCGTCTTTATGTTTGGTTTCATACAATTCGATTATTTTTTCAAGGAAACTTTTAAGTGATGGTGCAATTACATTTCGGTCGTTGTCTGCAGGCCAAAATTCAATTAATTGTCCTTTTTGCCCTGTAAAAATTCCTCTTAAATCGTAGCAAATACTGTCTCCGCCACCGTTTTGAAAAATTGGTATCCAGTTTTCGTTCCACCAGTTTTCGATTTCAAAGTCGAACCCAATCATGGACGTAAGTTCAGATGCATCATAAAGTGCCTGATGTAGCGGAATAAAACCAGAATTGTTTACAAAAGATTCGTAACCGTTAGGTTTTTGTCCGTTTTTCCATTTGTATAATGTTCGTAAATCTGCAGGTATTTTAATTCTATAATATTCCGCTAACTTGTCCAGTTGTTCATCGTTCAAGGGTTCATTAAGTTCTGAATAATATTCAGGTCTTAGTGTCGATAAATATTTGTCTAATTTTTGAATGATTTCTTCCATATGGTTGGTATGTGTTTCTTTCTGTAGCGTTACTGTCAACGGTTGAAGTATTGGTGTTCTGTCGGGATTTTTAGCACAAAATTTCAATAAAATTACTACTGTTGAACTTTGGATATATGCTCAATCGAAGACTTAAACCTCGCTATAGCTTCGCTGAGCTCGCAAGCTAGGTTTGGCAAACCCTTGTTGGTAGTAGTGTTTTTTAATTCAATTCACCAACTTTCGGAAATCTGTCAGTAATTTTTTCAAGTTGGTTTAATATTTTCGGAATATGAGTTTGATCAAAATCAATTTCAAATTCTAATTTATTTCCAGTTCCTGCGTTGTCCATTACTTCACACTCAGCTTTTAAATGTCCAATTCCATCTCCAACGATTTTAATTTCAACTTGACTTTCCAGCGTGTTAAATGTTGCAATTCCATTTAGTTTGTCATAAAGTTTTGCTAGTTCGATTTTAAAGCTCACGAAATCAGTAGTCATAAAATCAGCTGTAAATTCTCCTAAAAATCCGCCTGCTCTAACTTTTACAAATCCTTTTACCCAATTTTTATCCCAATCTAATTCCGAATTCGGATGATTGAAACCTATTAAGTCAATTCTTATAAAGTTTCCGCTTTCAGATATTTCAAAAAAGGTTGTTTCTACGTTCATTTTTTTAACATTACTGCCAACGTTTTGCAGGTTTAAGATGAGCCGAAATTATCTGCACAACAGAACCTATTCAACTAATCTAAATAAATTACTTCAAACTTTGTGTTTTCACTTCGCCCGAGGCTTAACTTAAAGCTGTTGTTATATTTAGTTGTAAATGGTTATCAAGGTTTATAGCTTTTCAATAGCTTACTTATTTTCTTGTCCTTAATATTTAAAATGACAATTCCAGTCCAAGCTTTGTTAACATAAAGTCCTTCTGGTTCTTTTTCCAATATTGTAACTTGAACATTGTCTGTCGTAAGTTGGTTACTCAATAAATTTTTCAACTCGATATTTGAAACTTCATTTACCATAACTCTATTTGCTACTATAACTGGTATAGCGTCATTCGCTAACTTCTTGAACGCAATCCGTCTAAAAAATCGATTCTGAATTGAAGTTAGTTGTGTTTCCCTATCTAATAACACAGCTTTTTTTAGCCATATCTCATTTTCTTCAACTGTCATTCCGTATTGGCTATTAGTAAGGTCTTGACCGAACAATATTGTCGTCATACAAAGAAAAAATATTATAGTGGTCAATATTTTCATTTTGTCGTGGCAATTACGTATAACGTTTTGTGGCTTGGCGAAGGGCGGGATTTTTACCGCTAAACTCTTCACGGAGCATGAAGCCTCGCCTATCGCAAATGTGCTGTTATAGGCAGATTTTATGTCTCGTTCCATTCGTCCCAATAGCTTTTGCATATTATGTCAAATTGCTCAATTGTCAGTTCGTTTTTATTCTGGTCAAAAACTTTTATATCCTTACAACTAAGTGTCAAGTTACCTCCACAATAGTCAAAGTCTGTGTTGTGTTGATTACAAGCAATAATTACTTTTTCATCTTTGATGTTAGCGGAAAGCAATTCAAGTTCTGCTTTAAAAATGTCGCTGGGTTCAGTTAAAGTTTGAACTGGTAAATCAAAAAGGCTCGGCCAAGTCGAAAGGAATAAGTCGTCAACTTGTCTGAGTTCAACATAAAAACTATCAAATGACTTGTTAATACGTTCTGCTAAACATTGGCACTCTACCGTCAAAGTCAGTAAGTTTTTGTCACCAGTCCACGCTGAGATTGTTCCATCATGAAGGATTGAAAAAATATCTTTTATGTCTTCGGTTACTGTCATTCTAAATTTGCCTATCACTTATTTATATGTTCCACAATATCATCCAAATCTATCCCTAATATAACCAAATATTGGTTAATTAGCCCCGATAGAAATGGAAAGCCCGCATCCCGATTTTTTATCGGGGGCGGCTTGAAGTGGATAGCGGGACCAACATAAAAAAGGACTTCTGTTATTGCGCTTCAAATGATTTAACAAATAAAGCCAAGAATTTTTTTATAAATTACCTTCAAATTAAATTTTATGAAGAGAACCTTATTTTACCTTTCTGCCTTTGCAATTGGCTTAACGGCCTGTAAACAAAGCGCCGAAAGCACAGCCGATGCGCCAGATTCTACCGCCATAAAAGCGATTAACGATAGCAGCTTAACGCAATATTTATCAGTTATTGCAGCTGATAGCTTAGAGGGCAGGAAGCCTTTTACTAATGGCGAAACGAAAACCATTAACTATTTAAAGGCTGAATTTGAGAAGCTTGGTTTAGAACCGGGCAACGGTGATAGCTATTTTCAGGAAGTACCTATGGTGGAAATAAAATCTGTACCGGAAGATAGGATGGTGATTAAGGGGGCGGGCAAAGATTTAACCTTGAATTATTTAACGGAGTTTGTAGCTGGTTCTCGTCGTGTTCAGGAAGAGGTGAACATTAAAAATTCGCCACTTGTTTTTGCGGGTTACGGAATTGTTGCGCCTGAGTACGGCTGGAACGATTACAAGAATTTAGATGTTAAGGGGAAAACGGTTGTGGTGCTGATAAACGACCCTGGATTTGCAGATTCTACATTGTTTAAAGGCAAGAACATGACTTACTACGGTCGTTGGACATATAAATTTGAAGAGGCTTCGAGACAAGGTGCAGCTGGTGTTTTAATTGTACACGATACGGAGCCTGCGGCTTACCCGTGGACAGTAGTTCGGAGCGGTTGGTCTAAATCAAAGCTTCAGTTGCAAGCTCCGGATAATGGCATGAACAGAACGGTTGTTGAGGGGTGGATTGGTTTGGATGTGGCGAAGAAACTGTTCGCGTTGGGCGGTCAATCTTTTGATGCCTTGGCGGCAAGTGCTCGCAAAAAAGATTTCAAGGCTGTTGATTTAAAATCGACTACTTCGCTTACGGTTAAGAATAAAATTAAAAAATCGGTTACTTATAATGTTATCGCCACCATCAAGGGCGATAAACGCAAGGATGAGGCAATTATTTATTCGGCACATTGGGACCATTTAGGCATTGGTGAAAAGGTTCAGGGCGATTCGATTTACAACGGTGCGGTTGATAATGCGACAGGTGTGGCTTCGTTATTTGAAATTGCTTCGGCTTTTAAGAAATTGCCGAAAGCACCTGAAAGGAGCATTGTTTTTATTTCTTACACGGCAGAGGAGCAGGGTTTGTTGGGTTCAGAGTTTTATGCGAAGCATCCGGTATTTCCGCTAAAGAAAACGGTTGCGAATATTAACATGGATATGATGGGGCTTGCGGGCAAAACAAAGGATATTGTGGTGTATGGTTTTGGTCAGTCGGAGTTGGAAGATTATGCTGCGGCATCGGCTAAAAAGCAGGGTCGTGTAATTGTACCAGACCCGGTTCCTTCATCGGGCTTGTATTACCGTTCAGACCATTTTAACCTGGCGAAAGTTGGTGTGCCTTCTTTGTTTACAGGTTCGGGCGTTGATAATGTTAAAAATGGCAGGGAATGGGGTTTAAAACAGGTTGCTGATTTTACTAAAAACCGTTATCATTCGCCACAGGATAATTTTGATGCAAATACCTGGGATTTATCGGGTATTGTAGAGGATGTTCGGTTGGTGTTTGACTTGGGATATAAATTAAGCAATGAAAGCCATTACCCGACCTGGAAGGAGGGCTCGGAGTTTAAGTCGATAAGGGAAAAGAAATAGTTTTTTGCTTTTTTGGCCACATATTGGCTGATTTTCTTCGACTCCGCTCAGGATGACAGACTGATAGAAAGTAATTTGGTTTTTGTGTATTCTGTGTTTCCGTGGCAACTATTTTTAGCTACAGATTGGTAGATATTTTTTATTGATTATTGTTTAGACAAAGCCAAAGATAATAAGACAATTAAATCTGCGGCTTAACTCAAAATGAAAAAAGCCACAGGCTAGCAGGAAAAATCCGCTAATCTGTGGCTTCTTTGTTGAATTTATTTCCTTAAACTAGAAGTGGAACATTACACCTAATTTTGGTGCGAATGTTTCAGCATCTAAACCAAAAGAGTTTGAAGTAACTTTAGCACCAGTTGCTTCGTTTTTAGCCTGGAAGTTTTGGTAGCCTAAACCGTTAACCGAAACTTCGATACCAATTCTTTTAGTTGGGAAGAAAGCAAAACCTGGCGCTACATTTACACCGATTGATGTAGTAGAAGCAACTTTTGCACCTGTATCGCCATTTGGCGCAACAACTTTATTTGAACCAAAAGCCATTGGTACTGATAATTGACCGAAGAATTTAAACTGATCTGATAAACCAACATAGTAACGACCGAAAGGCGCAACTACAAATGCTTCGTTTTGAACTAAACGGCTTACTTCTTTATCCGAAGTATAACCTACACCTGTACCAATTGCAAAGTTATTTCCTACAAAATAACCAATACTTGGAATAATGTTAAAGCTAACATCTGATTTTTGAGCACCTTCTACTTTAGTTGAATTGAAACCAACACTACCGCCTAAAATTACTTTTCCTTTTTCTGTTTGTGCATTAGCACTGTACACTAAACCTGCAACTGCTACTAATGATAATAATAGTTTTTTCATCTTTTTTTATTATTTATTTGTTTAAAACTATAGTCAGTTTTTAGCGTTTTAACATCTGACTATATTTGGCTAAAAGTCAACACTTGTGCCAAAAAACATTCATAAAGTCATAAAAAAATCAGTTTATAGCTAACTTGTTTATTAGTAATTAGATATAAATTTGATGTTAAATCAATATTATTTTAGTGTGACGTAATATTAATCAATCGATTAATTTTTAGGTGTGACAGAAATTGACAATCTGACTTTTTTTGTATAAATGTCAGAAATTTTAAAGCCGGTTTTGACAGCCTACGTGTCAGTTAATGCGCATTATACATGACATGCGGAAATCAGGTTTTCTACTTTTCTCTTGATTAAACTCAATGTTTTCTCATCGGTAAGTTCGCCATTTTCGTCAAATTTATTTTGGGCTTGTGCAATTAAAACCTCTGGCTGTAAAACCGGATTCATGTTTAAAAAAGTAAAAACAGGCAGAAAAGCCGTTTGCATTCTAACCGTTCCCCACATACCTTGTGTTGCCCCAATAATCGCCACAGGTTTGTGCATTAAAGGGGAATCTTTTCCACGGCTTGCCCAATCGATGGCATTTTTTAATCCTCCCGGGATAGAGTAATTATATTCTGGAGAAGCAATTATAAAAGCATCGGCTTTAGCCAAGGCATCTCTAAATTTTACGACAGCATCCGGACGGTTCTCCACTTCAGGAATATCATTATCTGCATTGTAAACCGGAACATCATCATAACTAACAATCTCAAATGAGATGCCTTCGGGTACTAAACTTCCGGCGATTTTTAAAAGTAAAGCATTGTACGAGCCCTTCCTTAGGCTTCCGCATAAACCAATTATTTTTCTGTTCTTTTCCATAGTTTGTAAACTTAATAAATCGTCTAAATGTTTTGGCTCATCCTACCTCACAAAAAATTGAATTGTTTACATTTGCAACAAGTGCTAATTTTATGACAGATTCCTCATCCACAAAAGCAATTGTTGAAAAAACAGTATTTCCAATTCTTTTTGCCTTAAGTTTTTCGCATTTATTAAATGATACCATACAATCTTTAATTCCTGCTATTTATCCGATTATCAAAACAAATTACCATTTAAGTTTTTCGCAAATCGGCTTAATTACCTTAACCTTTCAATTAGCGGCATCATTGCTGCAGCCTTTTGTTGGTTTATATACCGATAAAAAACCACAGCCATATTCTTTAGCGGTTGGTATGGGTTTTACCTTATTGGGTTTAATTACGCTATCACAGTCTACACATTTTTATACCATGCTGATTTCGGTTTGTTTAATCGGTATCGGCTCGTCTATATTTCATCCCGAAGCTTCGAGAATGGCGCATGCCGCATCTGGCGGGAAAAGAGGTTTGGCACAATCGGTATTTCAATTGGGCGGTAATGCAGGGAGTTCTTTAGGGCCATTATTAGCGGCGTGGATTATTGTGCCTTACGGACAAATGAGTGTTATCTGGTTTTCGGTAATTGCCTTGCTGGCGATAGTAATTTTAAGCTACGTAGGCAATTGGTATAAAGGTTTTGTTTTGTCTAGAAGTAAAAAGGCGAGTATTCAAACCGTTGTTAATCAGTTTTCGCGAAGCAAGGTTATATTTTCGGTTTGTATTTTATTGCTGCTGATTTTCTCGAAATACTTTTACATGGCGAGTTTAACTAACTATTTTACTTTCTATTTGATAGATAAATTCCATGTTTCTGTACAAACCTCGCAGATATATTTATTCGTATTCTTATTTTCGGTAGCTGCAGGAACATTATTAGGCGGGCCGATAGGCGACAAGATAGGCCGTAAATATGTAATCTGGGCATCGATATTAGGAACAGCTCCATTTGCTTTACTATTGCCCCATGCAAACTTATTTTGGATTGGTATTTTAATCGTGCCTATCGGGATGATTTTAGCCTCTGCTTTCTCCGCAATTTTAGTTTATGCACAAGAATTGATTCCGGGTAAAGTTGGTTTGGTTGCGGGTTTGTTTTTTGGTTTTGCCTTTGGGATGGGTGGAATTGGTTCGGCACTATTAGGTAAACTAGCCGATAGTACCAGTATTGAATATGTATTTAATATTTGTGCTTTTCTGCCATTAATCGGCTTGTTAACAGGATTTCTTCCAAATATCGAAACGAAGAAAAAATAGGGTAGGGATGATTTTTAAAAGATTTATTTGGTTAAATCGAAGGCAACACCAGCATTTAGCGTAAATTGGTTGTTCAGCCTTTCATAACCAATTGCATCGGCATTGTACCTTGCAATGGGGAATTGTGCTTCGGCGAAAAGACCAAAACCTTTTGCAAAGAAAATTTTGCCTCCAAGGTGGCCACCAAAGTTTTTTAAACCAAGGTTTAAGCCAGGGTAAACATCAACATTTGTTGGTAAACCAATAACACTGCCTAAGTTTGCGTTAAATTTTGCTTTTAAGTCGAATCTATCGCCAAAGCCAGGCTGCTCAATACCTGCGAATTTTTTAACCCCTAAAACGTAGCCTGCTTGTGCACCAATCGAAAAACTCGGACCAACGCCATAATCTAACGAGGTAACAATTCCGGTTCCCCATTTCTGAAAACTTGCACCAATCTGGTACCTCAAATCGTCTTTGCCTTTGTAAGCATCAATCTGTGCATTTACCTGATTAAAAGCTAAAACCACTAAAAATAAACTTGTAATAATCTTTCTCATTTTTTGTTAAATAAATAATGTAAAGGGGCAAAGCTAATAAAATTTACAACTTATAGTTGTGAAATTAAGCTATGATTGAGGACTATTTCCAAAAAAAATCCCACCAAAAAAATATTTGGCGGGATTACAGGTAGATGAGAAAGGGTTATATTTAGAAGAGAATGTAAATTTTAAAACCTAAATTATTAATGAAACCTTGGCTGCTTAAATTAAAACTGGTTTGCTTTGATTTACTGGTTGAAGAAAATGCCATATCTGTAGTTTCTGATGAACTGTAAGCTACATCAGCTGATAGTAAACTGGTTTCAAGGGCAAATCTTTTTGATAAAAACCACGTAATACCACCATATGCACCTAATGAGTAGGTATTGCCTTTATATTCTATGGGCGATGTATTTTGTGGATTCGTTTGTGTGCCGTGTATATAGCTTCCTTTACCGCCTGCATAGGCATACAAAGTTTTAAATAATGGGAAATATTTTTGGTATGATAAGTTTCCTCCGTAGTTCTTATAACCATATGTTTGCATTGAGTTGCCAGAAATCTTATTCTCTCCATAGGTAAGTTCTAACCCAATTTTACTGTTATCCTTAAAAAAATATCCATAACCTAATGTGAAAAGATTGTATTTGCTTTCGCTTTGCTCCACATTGTTAAAAATGCTTTTACTTGAGTTAACATTTACACCAAAGCTTAAAGCATTTGTTCCTTTGGTTTGTGCAATTGCCGTGGCAGAGAGGCATAGTACTGCCATCATCGTAATTAATAGTTGTTTTTTCATTTGTGTTTTTTTGTGTGTATCCAATATTAGATAAAAAAACACAAAGCAACTAATCGTTTAGTTTAAAGATATGTAACTATTTAGTTATAAGTTAATTTATTTTTAAGCTAAGTGTTTTGAAACCAAAGTTTCCATTCATATCAGCACCTTCAATCCAAACGGTATAACTTCCTTTTTTATCAGCAGAAAAAAATGAAAAACTACCGCTCCCGTTGGCATCTGTTATAAGATTTGGTTGCCAGAATATGGTAGAGCGGTAGTCGGGTTTTTTATCTGGTTTATTAACTGCTGTGTATCGCGGACTGTAAAATACTTTACTATCACCATAGCTAAACTGCGGTTTATATTTATACATGTTCGCTACTTTTTTTATAAACGGTCCTTCTCCGGTTCGGGTGGTAATTTCTACAAAAGTATATTCTTTATCATCTCTCGGGTCTAAAAATCTTGACCGATAAGTATTGCTATATCTGCGACTTCCCATTACTTCCATGCCTTTAATATCTTCGGCAGTGTAGTATTTCAAATAAGAATTTATATAGTTTATATATTCATTGCCGGGGATTCCTGTTCGCTCATAGAAAAAATCTACATCAATGCCATCTATAATTAACTTGAATATATCAGAATTTACAACATAGAAAGAGGTACCGTCTTTACCAAACTTCATTTTAAACCCTTTCAGATTATCTTCCAAGACATTTAGGAGTGTTCTCTTGGCTACTTTATCCATATCCTCTTCACTCAGAACCTGGTCAGCATTTCCGGCTCCGTTTAAATTTTTAGAGTTTTTAATAATCTTTTTTCCAACAATTTTAACTTCCCTTAAATTAATTCCACTTTTAAAAGCCACTTTGTACTCTTCGTTCTTGATATCGATAAATTGCTGACTTAAGCTATCAGGAGTTTCAACATTTATAATGCCTCTTTTTTTTATAGGGGAAACAAATGGAGCATTTTTAAATTCATTTAATTGTACACCCAAGGTTCCGACTTTATTTTTTGAGTTTCGGGCCTGAATAATAAATGAAGCGCTATCTAATTGCGGAAAATTATCGAAAACGAATTCGCCCTTATCATTGGTTACGGTATCTATAACCGTTGAATATTTTTTCATCCCCATCAAAATCATATTTGCTTTGTTAACTGGCTTATTAAGCATATTGGTCACTTTTCCAGTGATTTTAAAATCTTTCTCGGCTATGAAAACTGGTTTTTTGTATTCATTCCAATTGTAACTCACCCAAGCCTGAGTAAGCATTAGTGCTTCTAAATCGTTGTGTTTAGTTTCATCAAATTTTTGGAAATAATAACCCGGTTGCTCAATCTCGCCTTTTAAATCAGAACTTAATAAAATGTATGAAAGAATGTTTTCGTCATTTAGTGAATCCTTTTTGATTTGATTATCATCCGTTACTGCTATTGAAAATGCTCCGGAAATTGGTTTTCCTTCATCATCGCTTACACTTAAATTAACAGAAATACTATCGCGGATGTTATAAATCAAATTTGAAGAAAGGGCATTTATCTTTAAATCATCATTATGGTTGATGAAGAAACTCCGCTCGTTTATAATTTGACCTTTAGTATTCTGTAATAGAATTTGACAAACACCCGTTGGGAATAGTGATTTCGCAATCTTAAACGGACGATATTGTTTACGTGATTTTATTTGTGCCTGAAAGCAAATGGTACCTCTCGATTGACCAATAATGGTAAGTTCTTGTTCGGGCAAATCGGAATAAGCCTGAATGCTAATTGAATCCGTATTGTAATAATTAAAGAGCCTAAAATAGGCACCGTATGTAGTTGCTTTTGGGAAATTTATTTTTTTTAGATTTTGGTATTCGTTAACTTTAACTTCATAGTTTTCGTTAGCAGTTGGTATCATTTCGAAGTAGCCCATACCCATTTCATTTGAATTAAAGTTGGCTACAAGCTGTTGCTTTGAATCGAGAATGGAGCCAGATATTTTTATTCCCTTTCCATTTTGACCCAAGGCTTTGAAAGCCATTTTTTGATTTTTCTCGGCTAACCAAATTCCAGATTCGGGTAAAAATTGTAAATCTATTGCTTGTTGGCTTTCAGCAGGTGATTCTACAATTTTGGGTGATTTGACTTTCCTTTTGGTTTCTACCTCTGTAATTTGTTCTTCTTTTAAGAAGTCGAGAATTTTAAAGGATTTTGAGAAAATATAGGTTTGCCCAAAGTTTTGCATCCAATTGGTGTAGGCCCTAAATGTATAACTGCCTTGTTTGTAAATCTCTGGTTTTAATGCAAAGCCTGCCCATGTTAAACCCATGCTGGTAGGCATACTCATGGTTTGTATTATCACACCAGTTGCATCAACGATTTCGAAATATACTAAACCACTGATCTTGGAAAAGCTGTTTGTATTGGCATCGACTAAGTATGCTTTAAACCACAATGTATCTTGTGGAACAAATGTGGCTCTATCTAAATGAACATAAATCTTTTCCCTTGGTGCAATCTTCAGTAAACTATCGTATTTACTGACTAACTTTTTATCGTGTAAATTTGTGCCTTGCGAAAATGCTTGATGATATGTTGTGAATAGGATTACACAACAGAAAAAAATGTAGAGCGATTTAGTCATAAGCGTAATGGATGTAACTCCAAATTACTACTTAATTTTTAGTTATAAAAAAAGAGGCTATTTATTAACAGCCTCTTTACAAATTATTTATCTCAATTATTCGTTTTGATTAAGAAATACAAAATTATTGTCGAACATGTCAAGCTTTATTTTACTATCCTTATCAACTTTACCAGCCAATATTTCTTTTGATAGCTCGTTTAAAATCCGTTTCTGAATCACTCTTTTCAATGGCCTTGCACCAAATTGTGGGTCGTAACCTAATTGAGCCAACCAATCCAATGCTTCCGTAGAGGCATCCATTTCAATACCCATTTCGGCAAGTGTTTGTTGTACGTGCTTAAACTGAAGCGAAACAATATCTCTGATTTCACTACGATTTAAAGGCGTAAACATTATCAGTTCATCAATTCTATTCAAAAACTCCGGACGAATCGTTTGCTTTAAAACCTCAAACAATTCGTTTTTGGTTTTGGCAATAACTTCATCGCGGTTTTCATCATCCAGGTTTTTAAAATTATCTTGTATTAAATGTGCGCCGATATTAGATGTCATGATGATGATGGTATTCTTAAAGTTTACCGTTCTGCCTTTATTATCGGTTAAACGTCCATCATCTAAAACCTGCAATAAAATATTAAATACATCAGGATGTGCTTTTTCAATTTCGTCCAATAGCACAACCGAATAAGGTTTACGTCTAACGGCCTCGGTTAATTGTCCACCTTCATCGTAGCCCACATATCCCGGAGGCGCTCCAATTAATCTGGAAACGGCATGGCGTTCCTGGTATTCGCTCATATCAATACGGGTTAACGCATTTTCATCATTAAATAAAAACTCCGCTAATGCTTTAGCCAATTCGGTTTTACCAACACCAGTAGTACCTAAGAAAATGAATGAGCCGATTGGTTTGCGTTTATCTTGTAATCCTGCACGAGAACGGCGAATGGCATCAGAGATGGCTTCAATCGCTTCATCTTGCCCGGCAACTCGTTGATGTAGTTCAGCTTCAAGATTCAGCAATTTTTCTCTTTCACTTGCAATTAATTTCGTAACCGGAATACCGGTCCAACGGCCAACTACGCCCGCAATATCATCAGCAGTAACCTCTTCTTTAAGCATTCTGCTATCGCTTTGCTGATTCTCTAAATCGGCTTTAAGTTTTTCAAAGGTATCTTGCGCTTCTTTGATTTTACCATAACGGATTTCGGCAACCTTGCCATAATCTCCGGCACGTTCAGCTTGCTCAGCCTCCAGTTTATATTGCTCAATCAATTCAACTTGATTGTTAATATTATCAACCAGATTTTTTTCGCCCTGCCATTTAGCCTTTAATTCATCTCGCTCTGCTGAAAGGTTTGCAATATCTTCAGTAAGTTCTTTAACTTTCTTATCATCTTTTTCACGCTTGATGGCCTCACGCTCAATTTCCATACGCATAATCTCACGGTCTAAAGCATCAACATTTTCAGGTACGCTATCCATTTCCAGGCGTAATTTAGATGCGGCTTCATCCATTAAATCGATGGCTTTATCTGGTAAAAAGCGATCGGCAATGTAACGCTGACTCATTTCTACAGCAGCAATAATGGCTTCGTCTTTAATACGCACTTTGTGGTGTGTTTCGTAACGTTCTTTTAAACCACGCAAAATCGAAATCGCATCCTGTGTATCAGGCTCTTCAACCATAACCTTTTGAAAACGGCGTTCCAAGGCTTTATCTTTCTCTAAATATTTTTGATATTCATCTAAAGTTGTAGCACCAATGGCACGTAATTCGCCACGAGCCAAAGCAGGCTTTAAAATATTTGCAGCATCCATTGCACCTTCTCCGCCACCTGCACCAACTAAAGTGTGTATCTCATCAATAAATAGAATGATGTCGCCATCGCTTTGCGTTACCTCTTTAACTACGGCTTTTAGTCGCTCTTCAAATTCGCCTTTGTACTTAGCACCTGCAATTAAAGCACCCATATCTAACGAGTAAACGGTTTTGCTTTTCAGGTTTTCGGGTACATCGCCTTTTATAATTCTAAAAGCAATACCTTCTGCAATTGCAGTTTTACCAACACCTGGCTCACCAATTAAAATTGGGTTGTTTTTAGTTCTGCGAGATAAAATCTGAATTACCCGGCGAATTTCTTCATCACGACCAATAACCGGGTCTAACTTGCCGCTTTCGGCGTATTCATTCAAATTTCGGGCATATTTGCCTAAAGCCTGGTAAGTTGCTTCTGCATTTTGGTCGGTAACACGATTATCACCTCGTAATTCTGTAATGGCTTTTTTAAGATCTTTTTCGGTAACGCCTTGTTCTTTTAACAGCTTCGAAGTATTATCATTAACCGCTAAAATTCCAAGTAAAACGTGTTCAATGGAAACAAATTCGTCCTTAAATTCCTTTAAAAACGATTGCGCTTTCTGTAAAACATTATTTGCATTTGATGACAGATAGACATTGCTTCCACTAACTTTAGGAAACTTAGAAATTTCTGCATCTAATTTTTGATTTAATCCACTAAGGTTAACGTTTAGTTTCTTTAACACGTAAGAAACCACGTTTTCATCAACAGTAAGCAAACCCTTTAAAAGATGTGCCGTTTCTATAGCTTGTTGCTGATTGCCCTGCGCTATTTCAGAAGCCTGTTGAATTGCTTCCTGGGCTTTTATTGTAAAATTGTTGAAGTTCATATAACCGTTTTAATCAAAACAAATGCCACCGCATATTTGCTTTTTAAATCGGTAATTTTGTCGGTAAGAATTTATTTTTTATGACTAAGTTGCTGGTATATAGTGTTTTGTACTGAAGATTTGTCTTGTTTTTTAGATTTGTAAAGCAATTGTAGTAATGCTTTTGATTTTGTAGTCCCGCTTTACGCTGTATCCCCAATGAAAAATTGGGGATATCGCTGCAATCGGGTTTAGGTGGCGCAGCTTTTGCATCTATTTAAGAAAACCATAACGCATAAAAAAAGCATCTGCGTTTTATTTTGCAGATGCTTTTTTTCAGTTACCTGTCTTCAGTTGCCTGTTTGGTGTAACCGATTCAAACAATTAACCAATTCAAACAATTTAACTATTAACCTTATCCCAAAATCTCTTTTAGTTTTTCAGTCTGGTGGTCGGCTAACTTTTGTAAAGGACCAGAAGCCAACATCTTCATCATCATATTTAGATCGGCAGAAATAATATGTTTAGCAGTTGTTGTACCGTTTCCGTTATCAGCAACCGTCCATTTTAATTCCAAATCAAAAGGTGCTTTTTCTGTAGGTATTGCAATCAGTTCCTGATTTTCTACACGGTTTGAGATTTTAATTGCAAGTTTAGCCATATTTTGAATGGTAAAACGGGCCTCATCCTCAGTAGATGTCCAGTTATAAATATTTTCAGGCATTAGTTCCTGATGGTTGTTCATGTTCGATAGAAATGCGAAAACCTCGTTAACAGGTTTATTAATTTCTACAGCGCTTTCAATAATTGTCATTCGTAAATATTTGGTTTAGGAGATTTTTTTACTTTTATGACTCCGAATTAAGCACTTCGTTTTTGCCCCATTCTGATGGGTTTAAACGCCATTTGCCTAGTAATTCCATATCACTTTTAGCAATGATGCTGTGTTCGGCTGCATATTCGATTAATGCACCATAATTTGATAAGGTTAAATAACGACATTTAGCTGCGGCAAAGTTCTCATCTGCTTGTTCGAAACCGTAAGTGAAAATTGCGGCTAAGCCAGCTACAGATAATCCTGCAGCTTTTAACGCTTCAACAGCTTGTAAACTGCTTTTTCCTGTAGATATTAAATCTTCAATTACTACAACGCGTTGTCCTTCTACAACCTCACCTTCAATTAAACTGCCGGTTCCATGCTCTTTTGCTTTAGCACGTACGTAAATAAATGGTAAACCTAATTCCTGAGCAACTAAAACACCTTGTGGAATGCCAGCTGTTGCAACGCCTGCAATTACGTCAACAGCTCCAAATTCTTCTTGAATGGCTTGCGCTAACTTTTGGCGAATGTATGTTCTTACCTGTGGGTGAGAAAGGGTAATTCTGTTATCGCAATAAATTGGCGATTTCCAACCCGATGCCCAAGTAAAAGGATTATTAGGTTGTAATTTAATTGCCTTTATTTGTAATAAAAATTCCGCTACCTTTAATTCAATATCACTTTTATTATACATGGCCCAAAATTACAGAATTTATATCAACGATAACACTTTGTTTATATCAGATGTTTTGCCTGAACAAAAAGAAAAAATACAACAACTTGAAATTCAGGATTTTGATTTGCAAACATTTTATAAAAAATTAAAGAATGGGTCAAAAAAAAGCTACATTTTCTTAACCAAAAATCCCAAAGAAACCTTCAAACGGTTAAAAAAGAACTGTGAAATTATAAAAGCAGCAGGCGGTTTAGTAGAAAGTGTAAATGGAAATTTCCTTTTTATCTTCAGAAATAAGAAGTGGGATTTACCAAAAGGTAAGCTGGAAGATGGCGAAAACATGAAGGAAACTGCTGTTAGAGAAGTGGAAGAGGAGTGCGGTATTAAGGTTTTTAAACGTGAGGAAAAGCTTTGCAGAACTTACCATGTTTATCCGATGAATTCGAAAATGGTTATTAAAAAAACCAATTGGTATAAAATGAAAGTTAAAGGAGAGCCAAACTTGGTTCCTCAAAAGGAAGAAGGCATTGATGAAGCTGTTTGGCTGGATAGAAATCACCTTGGACCAATTGTAAAAAATACTTTTCCATCTATAATGGATGTGATGAGAGCCGGAGGGATTTTGTAAGTTTTGCTTTTTCACTTCCTATTTAATTGGGAATAGGAATGCAACAAATTAAAGCGCTCGTCATTCCCAATTCAATTGGGAATCTTAAAGCAATAATTTTTTTACAAAAACTCTAGAGCTTCTTGCGGTACAAAAGGACTAACATCGCCGTGATTTCTTAAGATATCTCTAACGATTGTAGAACTGATAGCAGAATATTCAGGTTTGCTTAAAAGTAAGATGGTTTCTACTTCAGGCATCATGGTTTGATTAATTTGCGCAATCGCTCTTTCGTACTCAAAATCTGATGCAGAGCGAATGCCACGAACCATGTAAGTTGCATTTATTTTGCGACAAAAATCAACCGTTAAGCCCTCATAAGTTTGAACTTCAATATTCTTGTATCCTTGAAAAACGGTTTCTAAGATGTGCAATCGTTGTTCAGCACTTAAAA
Source organism: Pedobacter aquatilis (assembly GCF_032678425.1). Classification (GTDB taxonomy): domain Bacteria; phylum Bacteroidota; class Bacteroidia; order Sphingobacteriales; family Sphingobacteriaceae; genus Pedobacter; species Pedobacter aquatilis_B. The sequence continues at coordinate 743,648 of NZ_JAVTSG010000002.1, forward strand.
AATTTTGTTTAGAACTATTTAAGCCAATGCCAATTACGATTTTATCAAAAAGAGGCGTAGCACGTTGTAAAATGTTAACGTGGGCAATGGTGATTGGGTCAAATGAACCTGGAAATAGCGCTATCTTCATAATTCAAATATAGATTTTTAGGCTGAAAGGAGAAAGGTTAAACATTCCTCGCAATGACGAGCGTTTATTTGAAGTATTTTTTTTGATCGTCACCCTTAATTTATTTCAGGGTCTTTTTTTCTTAAGATGCTGATCCCGAATATTCGGGACAGCATGACGGATGCCAAAACCTAAAGCTAACTAAACTCAAAGAAACTGAAAGACGAATTGCCATATTTTCGGGTTTCGGTATAACCCGGCTGACTATTCAATTTCATATTGCTTTGGTGTTCAACTACAAGTAATCCATTTGGTTTTAATAATTGCTGAGCAGCAACCATAACGGGAATTTGTGGGATGTTCGGCATGTTGTAAGGTGGGTCTGCGAAGATCAAATCGTAGCTGCCCGTCATCTGTTTTAGCAACTTAAAAACATCGCCTTTGCGCACATCAATTTGATTGAAATTATGTTTTTTGGCGGTTGTTTTAACCCAATTCACGCATCCGTAATCCAAATCAACTGCGAGAATGCTTTCTGCATCTCTTGAGGCAAATTCAAAAGTAAGGTTTCCTGTACCGCAAAATAAATCTAAAACGCTACAAGTTTCAAAATCGAATCTGTTGTTTAAGATGTTGAATAAAGCTTCCTTTGCCATGTCGGTTGTGGGCCTAACGGGCAAGTTTGTAGGCGGCTGTAAACGAATTCCTTTTAATTTTCCGCCAATTATCCGCATAAATCCAAAGCAAGAAGTCCGCTGAAATAATGTTGTGGCATATCTGCAAGCAATTCGTTGTTTTGCTTTGCGGCTGGTAAAAAGAAATATAAATTATTGAAATATTTCAAGAGGCAATTGTAATGTTCATCATCTTCATTTATAATACCCTGAAGATAAATTGGCACATTGTCGTTTAAATTTAACTGCTCCATTATTAGCAGCAGGAAATAGTTAAATTCATCAGCATTTTCGGATTGATAGTGATTTTGGAAAACTACCTTTTTATCTTTCACATACAGAATGTTAAAAGAAAGTGCTGTAAAATCAATTAGTAAAGATTCATCAGCCAAATGCTTAAATAAAGCAATTAAGGGTTCTGATTGAGGAAAAATTAAGGAATGCTTTGGTAATGTTTGTTTAACTTTTTCATCTAAGCAAAAAACGGTGTTGAAACCTAAGTTATTTTGTGTTGAATAAACCTGGTTTTCAGCGCCAAGATACTTCGCATAAACCGCTAAATTCTCTCCATCGAACCATTCGTCCGGAATAAAAATAAAATTTGAAGTATGGATTGCAGCTTTCACTGCAGCATAGTTCAAACTTAAATTTGCATCATTATCGAATGCAGTTTTTAGCTCAGCTTCTATAGAATCACAACCTTGTTTATCAAATATTGCGTTAATCGCTCCAGAATTCTTATCAACCAAGGCATAAGAGAAGCTGTCGTTGGTTATTTTTAACAATAAATGACAGTTTGCAGATGCCTCAGCTTTAAAGTTAGGGTCGACCAATAAAAGACTGTTTTTGCTCATTGAAACAAAAATAGAGTTTTTTAAGGATTAACCGCAAAGGGCGCAAAGTTTTTTCGCAATGAAAGATGAATTGGACACTGGAGTTTTACAATTAAGAATTTTTTAGGTTTTCGCCACGGAAACACGGATTTGCACGGAAGTTTTGTTTTTTATTAATTATTCCGAGATTTCTGTGCTTCCGTGGCAATAATTTTAGAATTTGTTTTCGCCACGGAAACACGGATTTACACGGAAGTTTTGTTCTTTATTAATTATTCCGAGATTTCTATGTTTCTGTGGCAATAATTTTTGAATTTGTTTTCGCTACGGAAATACGGATTTACACGGAAGTTTTGTTCTATATTAATTATTCCGTGATTTCTGTGCTTCCGTGGCAAACCGATTTACGGCTAAAGCATCTCAAAATCTTTTTACCAAACACAAACTTTTGCAAACATGAATATTTCAAAAATTCGGCTTAAATTCGAAACATGAGCTACCAACCTACCTATAAAGCAGCAAATACAATTGCTGGCACAATTGAGCAACATTTTATCAAGCTGCATCAAAATGCGATTGCGCAGGGAGAGGTTGATTTGGCGACACAACCCGATAAATTTACAATCGAAACCTTAATTGATGTTGCCTTTTGGAGCAGTTTAAGAAAAGAAGAAGGTCATTCGCCAAGAATTTCGATTGCCTTTTTGCCACCAGACCAAACTTCAAAACCATTGCTTTTTGCTAAAAAACTGGCATTAAATGCAAATACACTTACCAAAATTGCGCCTGGAATAGAACGTTCAGGAATACATCTTGGCGTATGGATGGAAGAGGGTGAGTTGTACATTTGGGGAACTACATTGAATATACCAAATTTTTGCTTTGTTGTAGATGTTTCTGAACCAGGTTTAATTGTAATTAAGCATCGCAGGATTTACGGAATAGGAAAGTTTACAAATGTTGCCGTTTTAAAAGGCGAGCAAATTCGAATTGTCGATGATACAAGCTGTGCCAATAGAGATTGTCCGCCGATTTTAAAAGCCTTACTTGATTTAACTGTTTTAGCCAGCTGGAATGACCCAATTAATATTTTAATACAATTTGCAGTTTCCATGCGTTCGCATGGGAGAGGTGGGGCCTTGTTAATTGTGCCAAAAGATGATAAAAAATGGGCCGAATCGATTATTCATCCAATAACTTATTTAATTGAGCCTCCTTTTTGTGGTTTATCCAATCTGGCTAAGCAAAGTGGCAATCAGACTGAAATATTTTCTCAGGGCGCATTACGCCGCGAAGTTGAGCATTTAGCAGGTTTAACAGCTGTTGATGGCGCAACAATTATAAACGAAGCATTCGATTTAATTGCCTTTGGTGCAAAAATTGGAAGGGCAAAGGGTAAACCTACTGTAGAGCAGATTGCCTTTTCTGAACCGATTGTTGGAGGAGAGGATAAAATTCTTTTTCCAGGTCAATTAGGTGGTACAAGACACTTTTCTGTAGCACAATTTGTTAACGACCAACCACAATCAATAGGTTTGGTTGCCTCTCAGGATGGACACTTTACCATATTTAGCTGGAGTGAAAAGCAAGGCGTTGTAATGGCGCATCGTATTGAAACCTTGTTGTTGTAAGTTAAATTGTTTAATTGCTTAATTGTTAAATTGAGCAATGTGCAACCCTTTTAAAATTTAGGTATTTTGCAGTAGCTGACATTAAAAATGGATTCTATCTTTGCAGCTTAAACCGTATTGAAGCGGCATCCCCCGATTTTACATCGGGGATATAGCGGAAAGACGGACTTTCGAAACCGATTAGCACTACAATTGCTTTCCAAAAAAAATATTTTCTGCTAACAATTACACAATTGGGCAGTTAAAACAATAAACAATACAATGTACATTAATAAAAACCAACTTATTGCAGAAGCCTACGAACACACGCCAACTAAAGAACAGCTTCTTTTTTGCGAGCGGATGTCGGTTTTTTTGCAAGATGAGGATGAATACAAATGTTTTGTGTTGAAAGGCTATGCAGGTACAGGTAAAACAACATCGGTGGCTGCGTTGGTTAAGGTTTTGGCAAAATTTAATTTGCGTAGCGAGCTGTTGGCTCCAACTGGCCGTGCGGCGAAGGTGATGAGCCAGTATTCGTACAGAAAAGCGTTAACGATACATAAAAGAATTTACCGAAAACGTTCGGCGGCATCACCAGAAATGCAATTTCAACTTGCCCCAAATTTATCAGAAAATACGCTTTTTATTATTGATGAAGCCTCGATGATTGCCGATGAGTTTAACGAAACGGGTTCATCTATTTTAAGAGATTTGTTGGAGTTTGTGTACAATACAAAAAACTGCTTTCTCCTTTTTGTTGGCGATACCGCACAATTACCGCCAGTTGGCAGTTTGGATAGTCCGGCGTTAAACGAGCAATACTTAAAAGATAAATTTGCATTAACCGTTACTTCGGTTGAATTAAAGGAAGTTGTTCGACAGGGTAAAAAATCGGGTATTTTAGCAAATGCAACCATGCTTCGTAATCAGATTAATAAAAATCCTGACAAACCTTTACCTAAGTTTTTAACTAAAAATTACACGGATATTTACAATATGGCAGGTGCCAGATTGGTTGAGGGTTTGGAATATGCATACCGAAAATTCGGAATGGAAAATACACTTGTGGTTTGCAGGTCGAATAAATCGGCAAATGTTTATAACCAGCAAATCCGTTCCAGGTTGCTTTACAGGGAAGAAGAACTTACAGGTGGCGACCAGATTATGGTGGTTCGTAATAATTACTTTTGGCTTCCGGATAATGATGAAACTGCTTTTATCGCCAACGGCGATATGGCAAAAGTAATTCGGGTTAGAGGTGAAGAGGAACGTTATGGTTTCCGCTTTGCGGATGCTACTTTAGAGTTTATGGATTTCCCAGCAGCAGGACAGGTAAGCTGTAAAGTGATGCTTGATACCTTAAGTTTAGAAACTGCAAACTTACCTTACGAGCAGAATAAGAAATTATTTGATGGTTTAAACGAGGATTACGAACACATTGCAAACAAACGCCAACGGATGCTGGCGATTAAACAAGATCCATTTTACAATGCCTTGCAGATAAAGTTTGCTTATGCGGTAACTTGCCATAAAGCACAAGGCGGACAGTGGGATGCTGTTTTTACCGACCAGGGTTATTTAACGGATGAAATGGTTGATTTGGATTTTCTCCGCTGGCTTTATACTGCTGTTACCAGGGCCAAACAAGAGTTATATTTAGTTAATTTTTCGCCATTGCTTTTTGCTAAAACGGCGCAGGAAGATTATTTTTAATTGTGATTATACCGATTTAAAGATTACATTGATAGCTACTTTAAATGTATTTTCTGTGTTTCGATGGCATAATATTACTAACCAAATAAATTATGAAATTTGCTTTCAGTATTAAAAACAAAATAAAAATAGCTTTTCTATTGTTCTGCATTATGTGCTGCACTTTATTAATCCGTTTTTTGGAAGATAAAAGTGTTACTAAAATAAATGATTCATTTATTTCTATGTACAATGATAGGTTGGTGCCTGCTACTGATTTATTTTTCATTGCCGAAAACCTTTATCATAAAAACAGCCTTCTACAGGATGCATTTGGAAGCGATAAAACCAATTCATCAACAATTATTTCGAAGATTGAAGGACATAACAGAAAAATAGATTCTGTTATAAATAAGTATGAGCTAACATTTTTGGTTAAGCAAGAAAAAGCATTTTTAAATGACTTAAAGAATGCATTAAAAACCCAACATCAAATGGAATTGCAGTTGTTTAATGTGGCGGAAGATGAAGCGGAAAGGATTTATGAAACTGTTGGTAGAAAAACCTTTGCTCAAACCTTAACTCAACTTTCCAAATTGATTAAAATACAATCAAAGGTTGGGGACGAGCTGATTAAGGATTCAAAGATATTTGTATCTGGTACTAAAGTTTATTCGTTTTTTCAAGTGCTTTTGGCAATTGCTATCGGGGCTTTAATTGTTAACATTGTTTCGGCTTCGAATGTTGTTAAAGTTCAGCAGGATAAATTTAATTTGAACTAAAATGGGTGGCCACAGATTGGCGTTTTTTTAATTAATAGTTGAAACGTGTTTGCCACGGAAACATGGAATTTTAAAACCGCTCCCTGTCAAAGTTTCTACTCCTCGTTCTTAACTGCAATCCCTCTCCTCAAGGAGAGGGAGAATGCAAATTAGCCCAACTACTTGCATTCAAAGGGTGAGGTTTTGCTTTTGTACGCAATTCTTTGACCTCTTTTGCCACGGAAACACAGAATAAACGGAAACCAAGCTACCTTTTATTGGTCTGTCATCCTGAGCGGAGTCGAAGGAAATCGGTAAATCTATGGCTAAAAAATATTAATCAGCCTCTTCGTCGATAATCAATCTAATTGAATCATCAGAGAGCATTATTTTGCGTTCTTTATAAAGCGAGCCGATAGTCTTTTTGAAAGCACTTTTGCTAATCTGAAAACGATGGTAAATCTCTTCCGGCGTACTTTTATCACCTAATTCTATAACGCCGCCACTTTTTTTCAATTCAGCTAACATCATCTCTTTTGAATCTAAAATGTGTCCGTAACCGCTCGGCTGTAAAGTCAAATCAATTTTGCCTTCAACGCGTATTTTTTTAATCCAGCCTTTGCGTTGCTCACCAATCTGGATGTTATCAAACACCTCGTTATGGTACAATAAACCAATATTAGTATTGTTTATAATCGCATTGTAGCCTAAATCTGTTTCCTCCGTTATCAATAAGCTTACTTCATCACCTTCTTCAAAATCGAAATCTTCCTCCTCCACAAAATCATATAATTTTGATGATGCTAATAAACGGTCGTTATTTTCATCCAAATAGATGTAAACCACGTATTTATAACCCTTTTGCATTGGTCTTTTTTGCTCTCGCTGTGGAACATAAACATCTTTATCGATGCCTAAATCCATAAAAACACCATCTTCACCATCAGATACTACTTTCAAAAAAGCGAAATCTCCAACTTCGGCATAAGCCTTTTGAGTCGTTCCGGTCAAACGTCCATCTTTTTGAATAAAAACAAAAACATTTAAATTATCGCCAATTTCAGCGTTTTGCGGAACGTATTGGTATGGTAGTAAAACTAATTTATCGCCGTCTGTTAAATTTAATCCGGCCTCCGTTTTACTTAAAATCCTTAATTCGTTGTATTTACCTATTTCAATCATTTTATTTTGGGTTATACCATTTTCTTCAATGGCGCAATTGCAAAGGTAGCAATGTTTATTTGGAATTGATTTTAAAAACTTTTGCCACGGAAGCACGGAAATCGCGGAAAATATAAATAGCAGATTTACAGATTTTATTTTTGTAATTGACCAGTAAATCTGTGGCTATAAATTTTTGAAAAAGCGGAAAAAAGTAAAGCAATGAGATATGAAATAAAATTTCCGTGTAAATCCGTGTTTCCGTGGCAAAACAAAATTACAATGAGTTAAATTCTACTTTATAATTAATCTGTAAGTCTGTAGCTAACAAAACCAAAAACTCAAATTAAAAACAACCTATTCCAATAAATGAATTAAATTTGAATCATATTCAAAAATATGGACAATCCCAAAAAAGCTAAGAAACCGAGTGTTTTTAGTCTGCTGGCAAATTATAAAGGTTTAATTTTTCTGCTTATTTTTTTCGCGTTATTAAGCAACGGTATCAACCTGTTAATTCCAAAAATTATTGCAAACGGGATTGATTCTTATTCGAATAAAACATTTAATTTGGAAACGATACTAACTTACTTTGCACTAGCAATTGTACTGGTTTTCATATTTACATACTTACAAAGTATTGTACAAACTTATGCTTCAGAAAAAGTTGCAAGAGATATTCGAACCAAACTTTCAGACCAAATTTCGAGGCAAAACCATGCTTACGTTCTGCAGGCAAATCCGGCAAGGTTATTAACCAATCTTACTGCCGATGCAGATTCCATTAAAATGTTCGTGTCTCAGGCGATTGTATCTATTGCCTCATCGTTATTTTTAATAGTTGGCGCAAGCATTTTGTTACTGATGATTAATTGGAAACTTGCCCTTTGCGTAATCGTAATTGTACCAATAATTGGCGGAGCATTTTTCTTTGTACTGAGTAAGGTTAAGGTTTTGTTTATAAAAAGTCGCGAGGTTATCGATTGGCTTAACAAAGTAATTAGCGAAAGTATTTTAGGCTCGGCACTTATTCGGTTAATTAATTCGCAACAGTTAGAGTACAATAAGTTCTTAGATGCAAATGCAAAAGCCCGTGATTTAGGCCTTTCAATTTTAAGGCTCTTCGCAGGCTTAATTCCGATAATCGTTTTTACCGCTAACTTATCTGGTCTGAGTATTTTGGTGCTTGGCGGTCATTTTGTAATTACAGATTCAATGACTTTAGGCGAATTTGCCGCTTTTAGCAGTTATTTAACCATGATTATCTTCCCGATTTTAGTTATAGGTTTTATGAGTAACGTTATTGCACAAGCTACGGCATCTTACCAAAGAATTGAAAGCGTTTTGAATGCGTCTCTAATAGAGCATCAAGGTATTTTAACTAAAAAACTTGCAGGCGAAGTTGAGGCTCAAAATATCTCGCTAAATTTCGGACAGAAACCAGTTTTGAAAAACATCTCGTTTAAGGTCGAACCAGGTTCAAAAGTGGCCATTATCGGGCCAACTGCTGCTGGAAAATCTCAACTTCTGCATATTTTAACCGGATTAATTGCACCAAGTAGTGGTGAAGTTTTATTTGATGGCAAAACAATCGACACTTATAATCAACATCATTTTTATAAGCAAGTGGGGTTTGTTTTTCAGGATAGCATCATTTTTAATTTAAGCATTCGTGAGAATATTGCTTTTAGCGATACCGTTACAGATGAATCGTTAATCAAAGCCATTGAAACAGCCGAGCTGAAAGATTTTATTGAAGCCTTGCCGGAAAAGCTAAATACCATCGTTTCTGAACGTGGCAGTAGTTTATCAGGTGGTCAAAAACAGCGGATTATGCTCGCTAGAGCTTTAGCGATTAACCCTAAAATTTTATTGCTGGATGATTTTACCGCAAGGGTTGATGCCAATACCGAAGCTCGTATTTTAGCCAATATCCAAAAGAATTATCCTTCGCTAACACTAATTTCGGTAACACAAAAAATTGCCTCAGTTGCACATTACGATAAAGTTATTTTAATCATGCAGGGCGAAATTATTGCCGAAGGCACACATCGGGATTTGTTGAAAACAAGTCCAGAATACGTACAGATTTTTAATTCACAACAGAGCACCAGCAATTATGAACTACAATCTTAACCAGCTTAGCCAAAAGCAGGAAAAGCAATCTACATATAAAGCTCTAAAGCGCCTTTTGAATTTAATTTCTGCCGAAAAGAAAAATCTTTGGCTGGCTTTAATTATCATTTTAGCTAATTCTGGGTTACTGTTACTTGGGCCATTATTAATAGGACATACCATTGATACATACATCAGAACCAAGCAATTTCACGGCGTTTTAATATTTGCAGGCATACTCTTGGCCATTTATTTGGTGGCGATGATAACTGGTTATTGGCAAACCAAATTAATGGGTGGCGTTGGCCAAAGGATGCTTTACACACTTCGCAATGCGATATTTAATAAGCTGCAAACCTTACCCGTTTCTTTTTTCAACCAGAATAAAGCTGGCGATTTAATTTCGAGGGTAAATAATGATACCGATAAATTAAATCAGTTTTTCTCACAGTCGCTGGTTCAGTTTATTGGCAGCATCGTAACTATGATAGGTGCTGGCATTTTCTTGCTTTCTATTCATATTGAATTGGGAGCTGCTGCATTATTACCCGCAGTTTTAATTGTGGCTTTTACTATGATTTTTTCACCATGGGTGAAGAAAAAAAATGCCATTAACTTGAAAAGTGTTGGTGCCATGAGTGCCGAGATACAGGAAAGTTTAAATAATTTTAAAGTAATTGTAGCCTTCAATAGGAGAGATTACTTTAGAGAGAAATTCAACAAGGCTAACAAAGAAAACTATAAAACCGCAATTGGTGCAGGTTTGGCCAATAATATTTTTGTTCCGGTTTACGGTTTGTTTGCGAGTGCTGCACAACTTATTGTGTTGCTTTTTGGAATCTATTTAATTTCTAAAGGTAATTTTACACTGGGTTTGCTTGTGAGTTATATTGCCTACACAACAAGTTTTTATAATCCGCTTCGCCAATTGGCTGCATTGTGGACAAGTTTTCAGGTGGCTATGGCAAGTTGGGACAGGATTTCGCAAATTCTATTATTGGAGAATGATTTGAAGCAAATTGAAAATAAGGAAGCTTCACAGTCTGATGCTTTAGTAGAATTTAGAAATGTTCACTTCTCTTATGATGACAGTAAAGAAATTCTGCACAACATCAATTTGCGTTTTGATAAAGGTAAAACCTATGCTTTAATTGGTCCTACAGGTGGCGGAAAAACGACAACTGCTTCTCTAATTTCTCGTTTGTACGATGCCACCAAAGGAACAGTTTTGCTAGATGGTAAAGATATCAGAAGCTTTTCTGACGAAGAACGCAGTAAAAAAATAGGTTTTATCCTTCAAGAACCATTTCTGTTTAGTGGAACAGTTAAAGAGAATATCTTGTATGGAAATAGTAAGCTTAGAGATTTGAGTGATGATGAACTAAAACAAATAATCCAAGAAGCTAATTTGAATGAAATTCTTGCAGTTTTTGATGAAGGATTGAATACTGTAATCACATCAGCATCAGATGGAATAAGTTTAGGGCAAAAACAGTTAATTGCTTTTATGAGGGCTGTTTTGCGTAACCCAGAATTGCTAATTTTAGATGAGGCAACTGCAAATATTGATACCATAACCGAACAACTTTTAGGTAATATTTTGAACAAATTATCAAAAGAAACAACTTTGGTTATTATTGCGCACAGGCTCAATACTATTGAAAATGCTAATGAAATCTATTTCGTAAATGACGGCGAAGTGCAAAAAGCGGGCACTTTGAATGATGCGTTAGATATGCTTTTAAATGAGAAAAGGGCTAGTTAAAACTCTAAAATTAATTACAACCGATTATCCGGAATATTGCCAAATAAAACCCAATGAAAAAATATTCTCTGCTACTATGTGTAATTTCCTTTTACACAACTTTATCTTATGCTCAGTCTGCGTCTCCAATTTTTGTTCAAGATAGTTTAAAACTTATTTCATCTCAATTTGAATTCACGGAAGGCGCATCAGTTGATAAGGCAGGCAATATTTTCTTTACCGACCAGCCAAATGATAAGATTTGGAAATATGATACTGATGGAAAGCTCAGTCTCTACATGGATAAAAGTGGTCGTGCAAATGGAACTTACTTTGATCAGCAAGGGAATTTAATTGTATGCGCCGATGAAAATAATCAAATCTGGTCAATTGATAAAAAGAAACAATTAAGGATTCTTTTTACAGATATAGATGGAAAGAATGCGAATGGCCCTAATGATATTTGGTTAGATTTGAAAGGCGGAATTTATTTCACCGACCCTTATTATCAACGCGATTACTGGACAAGAAAAGCGACTGAACTTGATGGAGAAAAGGTTTATTACATCCCAAAGGGAAGAAAAAAAGCAATACTTGTTGCCGATGGTTTTGCCAGACCAAACGGAATTGTTGGAACACCAGATGGAAAGTATTTATACATTGCAGATAGAGTTGCTGATGTTACTTACCGATACGAAATTAGTGATGATGGCTCGCTCAATAATCGGAAATTGATGTTTAAGCAAGGTTCTGACGGAATGACTTTAGATAGCAATGGAAACATCTACATTACGGGTAAAGGTGTTGATGTCTATAATCCATTGGGTGAAAAAATCGGGCACCTGAATGTCCCGGAAAATTGGTGTGGAAACATTTGCTTTGGCGGGAAAAATCGAAATATTTTGTTCATAACGGCATCAAAATCGCTTTACTCAATAGTAACAAAAGCTAAAGGGGTAGAGTAGTTGTTTAAAGGGAATCAGCCTATTGGATTATACAAATCCTCTGGCTAATAATTATTTACGTACTAAGTATAGCTGAATATATCCGGGTTTGCGTAAAGCTAGCCTGGCAATTGCATGGCTAGCTTTATGCGCATGAGTGATTTTTCGGTTAACTGATTTTGACTGTTTTTAATATTTGTATGTCAGCAAGCAATTCTTCTGATGATTTTACGAAATCAATAATGTAAGGCTGTTCATTGTGCCAATCCAAACCAGATTGGCTAGCCCAAATTTCGTTAAATACAAAGCTGTTTTCATCTTCAGTTGACTGAAATAAATCATATTGTAAGCAGGCTTCTTCTTTTCTAGAATGTTGTACCATATTTTGAAGAATAGGCTTTAATCGCTCTGATCTGCCGTCTTTAGATTGCACAATGGCTGTTAAGTATACTTTCATTTTCAATTTTATTATCTATAAATAATTTAACTAAATGTTTATTGTAGTTATCTAAATCCCGGAGGATATATTCATTTTTCATCACATCATGAAAGTGAATACTTTCTAAAGGTTTCATACCCGTAAATGCATTCATTCTGTGAAAGCCAAACATAACCCCCTCATCCACACTGTGCTGGTTAAAAAATTCTCCGGGTAAAGTGAAAGCCTCTTGTGGCGCATTCCAGGAAGTGGTAAGCATGTAATTTTTACCATGAAGCATACCACCAGTTCCATAATTTATTGATGGGTTGGCAGCGGTTCGCCCATCGCTATTGTAAATTCCAGTCTTATGTCCTTCAGTAAAAACAGTATCAATATATTCTTTAAAGCCATGCGGGAGTTGAAACCACCAAATCGGTGTATGGTAAATTACAACATCTGCCCATTTATATTTCTCAACCTCTTCTTTTAAATTGTAAGGTTGATTAATATCTGTTGATTTAACTTGGAAATCAGGATTGCTTTGGAAAAACGATAGTGTTGCTTCTAATAACGATTTATTGAATTGACCACCAGAGTGACCGAAAACTTGCCCTCCGTTTATAACAAATATATTTTTCATCTTTTTATGTTTTCTTTTATTGAGACAAAATTACAGCGCATTATTTCATTAATAAAATAATATAAATTATACATTTGTATCATAATTATAATAGAATTATGATAAACTTAGAATGGTTCAGAACATTTAAGGCTATTTATGAGACCGGTTCGTTAACCGCTGCTGCCGAAAATTTATTTATATCGCAACCCGGAGTCAGCTTACATTTGAGTTCTTTAGAGAGTTATGTTGGCTACAAACTTTTCGATAGGGCATCGAGAAAAATGGTATCTACAGAACGAGGTAAAGTGATGTATAACTATGTTCAAGAGGCATTATGCAAATTGGAGGAAGCAGAAAAACATTTTCATAAATCAACAGAAAAAGACGTTCCCACTATTAGTATTGGAATGTGTTTTGAAACTTTTCAGTTTACGTTAGAATCTTATTTGCCAAGTTTACCATTCAATGTAATCATCAAATTTGGAGATTATCCGCAAATGCTTGCTGATTTGGATAGTGGTATACTTGATTTAATTATTACTCCGCAAAAAGGAGATTACAAAAATCTACTTTACAAGCCCTTTTTCAAAGAGAAACTCGTTGTTGTAGCAGGAACAGAAACAGACACCGGTGCAGTTGATGATTTCTTTAAAACCAATAATCTTTTGGAGATACAAAGCTGGCTGAAGAAGCAAATCTGGTACGGTACAGCTGGAGATATGGAACACTTAAGAAGATTTTGGCATATTAATTTTGGTGCGAGGCCCGATTTTAAACCAAATTACATTGTTCCGAATATATGTTCTATTCTACGCTGTTTAAGCGTTGGAAAAGGAGTAGCCGTAGTTCCTGATTTTCTTTCAAAGAAGGAATTAGAATCTGGTCGTGTTAAAATTCTGTGGGATGGTTATAATCAAATAGAAAATACCTTGTATTTCGGAACACGTAAGAAATCGATTTACGAGGAACAGATAAAAGTCGTGCAGGGAATATTTGAGAAGGAGATGGTTTAAAATACTCAGCCGCAGATTTTTCTGCAGCTGAGTATTAATTTTAACCTAATCTTCTGCCGGTATTAATTACGTTAACACCATTAAAACGAGTAGTTGGACTGCCATGAGATACAGCACTTGCTTGTCCGGGCTGACCCTTTCCATCAGAAAAAGTTCCACCTAAACGGTAATCATTTTTATCGCAACGCTGAACACATGAATTCCAGAATTCTTGTGTATTGGCCTGATAAGCTGCATCTTTAAACATGCCTACGATTTTACCCTCTTTAATTTCGTAAGCCAATTGCGCACTGAACTGGAAGTTGTAACGTTGCTGGTCAATAGAATAAGAATTTCTACCAAACATATAAATGCCTTTCTCTACATTTTTAACCATATCTGCGGCACTCAATGCTGCATTTCCCGGCGCTAATGAAACGTTTGGCATTCTTTGAAACTGGATGCTATCCCAGCTATCAGCATAACAACAGCCTTGAGATTCTTTAAGTCCGAGGATATGCGCCTGGTCTCTAATGGTTTGGTAGTTCACCAAAATACCATCTTTAATAATATCCCAGTTGCCGCATTTAACGCCTTCATCATCGTAACCAACTGCGCCTAATGAACCTGTTTCGGTTTTATCGGCTAGAATATTTACTTCCTTGCTGCCAAAATTGAATTTTTTGGATTCCCATTTATCCAGGGTAAGGAAACTTGTTCCGGCGTAATTGGCTTCATAACCTAAAACTCTATCTAACTCTGTTGGGTGACCAACAGATTCATGAATGGTTAGGAATAGGTGAGAAGGGTCTAAAACCAAATCGTATTTGCCTGGAGGTATTGGCTTGGCTTTTAACTTTTCATCAACATGAACTGCTGCTTCGCGAACATCTTCAAGAATGTCGTAACGTTTTTTGTACATGGTAACAGGGCCGCCTTTTATTTTTTCTTCATCTTTTGGTTTTAAGTATTCAAAACCCATTCCCATTGGTGCACTTAAAGCATTTCTGGTTTCGAATTTACCGCTTGCAGCATCGGTTTTAGTTAAAGTAAAAGTTGGCCAAATGCGGTGTATATCCTGGTCGATGTAAGAACCATCGGTTGAAGCGAAATACTTTTGCTCGTTAATCATAAACAGATTGGAGTTGATGTATTTGGCTCCGCCCTTCATGGCTTCGTTATTAACATTCAAAAGCAAATCAACTTTGTCTTTTATTGGTACTTCAAATGCGTTAATTTCGATTGGGGTTTTCCAGCTAACTTCTCCAAAACCTTTCTGTGCCGCAAGTTGAACAGGTTCTTCCATTAGTTTTGAATTCCCTTTGGCAATTGCAACGGCCGCTTCGGCAGCTTTGGCAATACTTGCATTATCAAGATTGTTGGTTGCGGCGAAACCCCATGCTCCATTAGCAATAACACGCACACCTAAACCATATGATTCTGCATTGGAAATGTTTTCTACGCGGCTTTCGCGAGTGGCTACAACCTGATTTAGGTATCTTCCGATTCTTACATCAGCATAGGTTGCACCCTTACTTTTTGCAGCGTTTAGCGCCACATCGGCCATTTTTTTCTTTAGTGCAACATCAACAGGTGTTAATGCCTCTTCCACAGAAATAATTTTACCAAAGGCAGATAGGTTTGGAAGCATGGTTGTACCAACGCCAACGCCAGTCATGTATAGAAAATCTCTTCTTCTCAATTTTAATTTTTTTTATGGATTGTTGTCATTTGCTAATACGGCCGTCATTGCAGGTAGAGAGCAATCCTAATGCGTTCGTAATAGTCGTCATCTCGACTGAAGCGCAGCGGAATGGAGAGATCTTTAAAGCAATTCTATTGTTTTCAACAGAAAAGATTTCTCGGCTTCGCTCGAAATGACGGTTTTGCTGTTTAATTTATCCAGGATGCTTTTTACGACCCGTCATTGCGAGGCACGAAGCAATCCTAATGCGTTCGTAATAGTCGTCATCTCAACTGAAGCGCAGCGGAACGGAGAGATCTTTTAAATAGCTAAATTATTCTAACAGAAAAGATTTCTCGGCTTCGCTCGAAATGACGGTTTATTGTTTAATTTATCCAGGATGCTTTTTACTATCGTCATTGCGAGGTACGAAGCAATCTCTTTATAACGAATAGATTGCTTCGGCTTGCTTAAACCCAGTCTCGCAATGACGACCAATTTAATATTGTATATTATTGCGAAACTGATTTGCTTTTTAATGACTGGTTAAATACTATTGTTAAATCGCATCAGACAATGATGTGAACGTAAAATCACGGATTTTCATCGGTGGGATTAAACCACTTCCGGTTCTAACCGGTTTGCCTAAAGCCTCAACATTGTTTAGCATAATCACTGGACTTTCATTAAATCTGAAGTTTTTAATCGGAAATTTAATTTCACCATTTTCGATGTAGAAAGTACCGTCACGTGTTAAACCTGTTAATAGTAAGGTTTGTGGATCAACCGAACGGATGTACCAAAATCTGGTAACTAAAATTCCTTTTTCGGTGCTTTTGATTAAATCTTCAAGCGATTGTGTACCACCTTCCATCACAATACTACGACTGAAGGGTAGAGGTTGCGCATTTTTCTGAGCTGCCCAGTATCTTGAATATGAAAGGTTTTTAACCACACCTTTTTCTACCCATTGTGTTCTTTTCAATGGTAAACCATCACCGCTCCAGGTAGAAGATGGAACTTCAGGATTAAGCGGATCAGAATAAATGTTTACGTTTTCAGAAAATAGCTGTTCGCCTAAACGTGTACCGCCTCCTTTTTTACTCATGAAACTTCTACCTTCATCAGCACTGCGGGCATCAAATCCCCTGAACATATTGCCAAGCATATCACTTGCCGCAAGCGGCTCCAGAATTACAGTATATTTTCCTGGTTCAATTGCTTTTGCACCAGCTGAGCCATTGGCTTTACTTGCTGCAATTTTACTAAGGGCAAGCGTGTCCATTTTGGATAAATCATTAAAATCTTGCTCTACATAGCCAGAACCTGTTCCTTGTTTATTTCTAACGGTTACTGAGAAAGAAACGCCTGTGCCTTTATTGTATGCAAATAAACCTTTTGAGTTCATTATAGCGGTAAAGTTGGTCGAGTTTTCTAAAAACCCTGCAGCATCTAAGCCAGCAGCTTTTGAAACACTTAAACTTTTGGCAACCATTTCAGCCCTTGTGTCTGGTGTCATGGCCGCAGTATTTGCATTATAGGTTTTAGATTCTGCAAAAGTTTGGGGACCTAATAATGGCATAAATTCAGGGTTTTCAGGCGCCAGCATTGCGAGCTCTTCAGCACGTTTTACAACCTTTTGTAGAGATGCATCATCAAATTCGTTAATCGTTGCCGAACCTGTTTTTTTACCATAGGTTGAGCTTACACCTAAACTCATGGTGCTGATTTGTCCTGCAGTAGATACCGCATTACGGGCATAACGAATATTTCCGCCGTCAGAACCTCGTAAACTTACTTCGCAGAAATCGGCTTTAGAGAAACCAATTACCTTTTTTAATATCGCCTGGGCTTCTTCTTTACTTAATATGGCCATAATTATATTTTTCTTGCTGTATTAATAACATTAACTCCGTTAAATCTTGTAGTCGAACTTCCGTGAGAAACCGCACTACTTTGGCTTGGTTGTCCTTTGCCATCGTTAAATGAACCACCTAAACGATAATCACTTTCATCGCAGATTGCATTGCAAGAATTCCAGAACTCTTGCGTATTTGCCTGATAAGCCACATCGTTTAACATGCCAACAATTTTTCCCTCTTTAATTTCATAGAAAATTTGCCCGCCAAACTGGAAGTTGTAGCGTTGCTGATCGATTGAGAAACTACCATCACCAATAATATAAATGCCTTTTTCAACATTTTTGATCATATCATCAACTGAAAGTTTTTCTTTACCCGGTTGAAGTGAAACATTCGGCATGCGTTGGAACTGAACATCATCCCAACCTTGAGAATAGCAACAGCCGTTCGATTCAGTTAAACCAATAATGTGCGCCTGATCGCGAATGGCCTGATAACTTACCAGTGTTCCGTCTTTTATCAAATCCCACTTTTTGCATTTAACGCCTTCATCATCGTAACCAACCGCACCTAAAGAGCCAACTTGTGTTTTATCGGCTACAATATTTACTTTTTCGCTACCAAATTTGAATTTTTTCGATTCCCATTTATCAAGCGTCAAGAAGCTTGTACCAGCGTAATTGGCTTCATAACCTAAAACCCTGTCTAATTCTGTTGGGTGGCCAACCGATTCGTGGATGGTTAACCAAAGGTGAGAAGGATCTAAAACCAAATCGTATTTGCCTGGCTCTACAGATTTTGCTTTGATTTTTTCAGAAGCAACTCGAGCCGCTTCTTTAACATCTTCGAGCATATCGTAACGGCCTTTGTAACGGGTTACAATTCCGCTCACTTTATCTTCCGGACGGGCATGCATGTATTCGTAACCTTTACCCATTGGAGAACTTAATGAGTTACGGGTTTTAAATTGCCCCGAAGCTCTATCAATTCTGGTTACGTTAAAATTAGGGTAAATTCTATGTACATCCTGGTCAATGTAAGAACCATCGGTTGATGCAAAATATTTTTGCTCGTTAACGGCAAAAATTACAGAATTTACAAAGTTTGCACCGTTTTGCATGGCGACATCGTTAACGTTTAAAAGTAAATCTACTTTTTCTTTAACCGGCACTTCAAAAGCATTAATTTCGATTGGCGTTTTCCAACTTACTTCGCCAAAACCCTTTTGCGGAGCTAATTGTACAGGTTCTCCCTGAATTTTTGAATTAGCTTTAGCTACGGCAACCGCTTGCTCTGCTGCTTTTGCAATGGCATCTTTAGTTACGTTGTTTGTTGCGGCAAACCCCCAGCATCCGTTTGCAAGTACACGAATACCAACACCGTACGATTCGGTATTTGCTACGCCTTGCACACGCTTCTCTCGGGTGGCAACAAATTGATTTAAATAACGACCTATGCGGATATCGGCATAAGTTGCGCCTTTAGATTTTGCAGCATTAAGTGCAACATCGGCCAGCTCTTTTTTAATCTTTACATCAACACCATCAAGCGCTTGCAGCGGGTCGATAGGTGTTCCAAATGCGGAAAGATTGGGCAACAACAAGGCACCCATACCCATTCCGGATAAGTAGAGGAAATCTTTTCTTTTCAATTGGTTCAGTTTAGGTGATTACGATTACAAGATAGCTATTTATGCTTTTGATAGTTGTTTTTATATATAACATTTTAGTTTCAAACATTAAATATTTTTAAGGATTCTGGATTCAACCCATAAAAATCCGGCACACAATATAAATGATGCAAAAAACCACCACTTTGAAACCTCATTTTGTGTGGTTTGCTCAGAAATGGTATTATTTGTGTCTTGATTTTTAATGTTTTGTAGAAATTCGATAGTTTGTTGAGTTTTTTGGTGATTTCTTAAAGATAGCCAATCCTGTGTTGAATAAATATAAAGTTCTTCAGTTGCCTGGTTAATTTTTAGCGTATTCCAACCTTTAGTTTTTGGCCAATCCGTAACATTCCATTCGAAAGGAAGCTCCATATTTTGAATAGGGGGAAGCTGTAAATTGTTTATTTTTATTGATGGAGTTTTACCGCCTTCAGTTAAATCAATTATAATTTTCGTTTTCTGCTCTACAATCGGAAAATCAGGCAATGTTTTAAAGGCTAAATTTTCTGTCTTTGTTCGGCCTGTTTTCGTTAATAATGCCGACCAGTAAGTGGCATAGTCTAATTCTTTTCCGCTAAGCAACCAGTTGTAACTTGAAGCTAGGGTAGAAGCAGTTAATTTTCCCAAGCCATTTATTTTACTCGCGACTAAAAGTTTTCCATTTGTTTCAGTAATAACGGCTTGATTGTTTTCAGATGGATTAAGAAAAATAGATTGCGCTATCGGTAATTTACTAAGTTTTACACCTTCACGTTTTTCAACAGGAACTAAGCCTTTATCCTTTTGAATTGGCGACTCATACCGAGGAAATCTATCACTCAAAAAAATGCTTGATTTTGAATTAGCTATTCTAATAATTACACCTAAACCATTATTAATTGCGGTTTGAATAGCTGTTTTTTCCCCGACCGAAAGCGCTGAAAGTTCATCTTCATCAATGATTAAAACATCAAACTGTTTTAAAGCTGAGGCGTTAACTGAGTTTAAATTCAGGTTGTTTAAATTTAAAAAATCAGTCGTGTATTTATCCTTACTAATTTTACTTCTATAAGCTAAAGGATAGTGATTGTCGAATAGCCATTTCTTCAGAAATTTGTATTCAAAATCAGGAAACGAGGCGAGGATTAAAACCTTCATCTCAGGTTGCTCGTTTACGGTAAATGGCACTGGCTCGCTAGAAATGGTGTTTTTTCCATTAAATGCAATTAAATTAAATACGGCTTTACCAATTTGTGTAGGTTGGTTTTTAAATGAAAAGCTAGTCTCAGCATTCGGCTTTACTGTTATTGAATCAATGGTTTTGCCTAATCCTTTAAGAAGCAGTTTGATGTCACTTTTTCCTGTATTCTTATAAATTCCCTGAATCAAAAACTTTTCGGTAACCTTTAATTTTGATGGCCAATTTGCCGAAATAATTCCGTTGATTTTGTTCGATGGATGAAATTCTACTTTACAACCTTTGATGTTTTTTAATTCGGTTGAACTTAAACCATAGCCATAAATATTAATTTTATTTACCTCCGGATGCGTTTTTAAAAAATACGCTAAATCGGGGATTTGAATGGTTTTTGTATTTTTTAACTCGGGATAACTATTGCCTGCTAAAGTATATTTATTGCCTGGTATTTTTGAAGCTGTATCAATTTCTATTCCGCCAGTTAATAGGTTAATTTCATTTAAATTCTGCTTCACCAAAGTATGGTATTGTAATGGAATTAAGAGAAAGAAGAAGGAAATAACAGAGAAGATGCTGGCTAAAATCCGCCAGATTAAATGCGATTTATCCTTTCTGCTAATTTCTTTGAACATCAGAAAAATCAGCAATAACGAACAAATTAAAATGGCTGCAAGTTTAAAATCCATATTTATCTGCCCGATTTATTTAGGTTATTGAAATAGTTTTGATAGAGTGCCGATGCAGGTAAAGTTGTTTTCGGCTGCGGCTTCAACGCTTCAGTTTTAATCATTTTCTGAATGGCATTTTGAACGGCATCAATATCTTTTAAATTTACTATACTTGCTGCAGAAACCTTTCTTAAACTGGTTAGGGCTGTTAAAAATGAAGCCGGATTATCTGCCGCTGCACCAATCATGTACTTTTCTGTTTCGCTCAAAAGTAGTTTTTCATCTGATGTGAATTTCTTGCCATTTCTTCTATTCTCTAAAATTGAAAGAGCGGTTTTCAAATAAATGGTTCGTAATTGCTTTTGCTCGAAACTCATTTTTTGAACGGGTTGAAGGATTTTATCCAACTCACCACTTAACCTTTTTTCGGGTTTTAACGAAGCTGTTTTAACCGTGGTTTTGGCTACATAAGCCCTCGATTTTTGCTGCAAATCTTTAAGCAATCTTAAGGCTTTGTATTCGTATGGCAAGGCTTCCTGCGGTTTATAAGTTCGTAAACGTAACTCTGAGTTCCACATTTCGGTTAAAACAGCTTTCAGTTGTGCTTTCATTTCGGGCTCAAAAAATGTGGCATCTTCGGCAATATCATGCTTGTGGGCATATTTATCCATTATGGCGGTTACATCACCGAACTTTTCTTCTCCGCCTTTGTGTTCTTCATGCTCATCGTGGTCTTCATGGTCGCCGCCAATTTCAGTTTCATTTTCTTCGCCTAAAAACTGTCCGTAACGCAAACGCAGTAGTTTCTGGTCAATTCCTAAATTATTGGCCCTGGTTTTAAAGGCTTCTGCCGGAATAGAAGATTGTTCCTTAAGTAGTTTTTCGGTATCGATAATAATTTGCCGCTGACTTCTGAAATATTCTGGAACAAGATTAACACCATTTGTCATTCCCGATAGGCTCATTAATTCAGTTGTATCTACTATCGAAACAAAATACACATCCGAGCGACTTGATTGCCCGTGATTATCCATCGCTTTAATGAAGAAATATAGCTCATCACCAGGTTTCATGCCGAGCGATTTTAAATCGATATTCTTGGTTAAGGATACATTTTTTTGATTGCCAAAACTGGTCTCAAATGATAATTTTTTCTCCGTAAAGCTTACACCCTCGCCTTTGCCGCTGGCCATAGTTGCAGATATAAATGCATCGCTAATGCCGTAATCATCAGATAGGTTAGCCTTTAAAGTGAATTTTTGTGGCTGGCCAATATCTATGGTTGTGTGCTGTTTCGGCTGACTGATTTTTATCGAAACAGGCAAATCGGCGATAATTTCAATTTGATATAAATCAGATTTTTTGCCATCAATTACCACTTGGTAAAAGCCGGATTTATTGATTGTTTTCGAAAAAGTCCAGGTTTTTTTGCTTGCGTCAATTGGCTTTAAACCTATACTTTCTTTATCGTTAAAGATTAAGTTTAGCTGTTTTACGGCAATATTGGTTTCAATTTGCCAGTTTGCATTAGCACCATCTTCAGCCTTTATAGTAAAATTTTTCTGTTTTCTTATTGATTTCTTTGTATAGGATGGAGGCGTAATGGTTAGTGTAAAATCAGAAATCTCTGGTAAAATGTTTTCTTTAATGGTCGGAATAGCATTATCTGTTTCAGATGATTGGGTTAAACTATTTTTTGCAGCAGGAATTTTAGTAATCCCATAACTAACAATTACTGAAATAAGTAATATTCCTGCTGAAGTATAAATTTTACTAAAAAGTTCTTTTGGTTGCACTAACGAAGGTAAAATCGCCTCAATTTTATTTAATTGAAGTTTTTGAAGAAGCGATAATTCTTCAGGATTTTGTAATAGCAAGTCAGCACTCTCTTCAACTTCAGGATATTTGTTGTTTGCAAATCTTGAAACCTCTGTAAAACTTGTTTTCCAAACCGGTTTAAAGATTAATGCAATAATTAATATCAATAAAAATAAAATAGACATTAACCAAATTTGGAAATGAAAGATATTAATACCAATTGCACCAACAACCAATGTAATTGCCAGAGAAATGGCAATAATTTTTATCAGGCGGACGGTTATCCACTTTGTTCTTAAGTTTCGAATCCAATTAAATCCTTCAGTTTTTTGCATAATCTGTGTTATTTCTGAATGATAAAATTCTTTCCACCAGGAAAATTAACAATGCCGCAATCCAAACGTAATTTAGGATTGATTCTTTAACTGCAATTTCGGTATCCTTTTGTTTAAATTCGACATTTTTAGAACTGATTTGACTGGCTTGCAATGTTCTTTGGTCGTTCAGGTTTTCTTCAAAACCAAAAGTTTCGGCTTTATCACTTTGTAAAATAATTGGCATAATAGCTTTTACAAATGTTTCATCCCAAACCAAATCATTCCACTGAGGATTGAACCTGCTGTAAAAGTTCAAAATTGTAAGGTTTTCACTTTGTTCTTTTGATAAGATTGAATTTCCGAAACCATCCACCCATATTTTAGGAAACTTGTTAACTGCGATAATGCATTTTGAAAGTGGAATACTTTTTCCATCAATTTTGATAAAAGAATGCGTTGATTTCGTTTTTCCAACAGCGTATTTGAATAAGGTGCCTTTATCCTTTATCGACGATTTAAAATCGTTTGAAACTGGTTTATCAGAAAGCCAGAAACCAATTTGGTTATTTTTTTCTGCTGAATTAATCACAATTTTCCTTTTAGTGAAATCAGCAATTGCATTTAATGCAGTAATTAGATATTTACTGTCGTTAGCATTTCCTTCATTATGGATAGAAACTGAAATAGGGGCAGGGTTTTGATTCTTTATGTATTCGTAAGTAGTCTGTTTTTTATTTGAATTTGCTTTTAATTTCTTGCCGGCAAAATCCGTAATCCATGTTTTGACAGTATCGGAGCCATTCAAAAACCTCCGTTGGATGTTAAATTTTGTATTTGGCAATTTATCTCCAAAATTATTTTGTTGTAAATTTTGATAAACAAAAATGTTTGTTCCGCTAGGTAAAATGTAGTTAAGTTGATTGAATAAGTTAGTATAATTGAGATTTGATATCGGGTATATTTTGTCCCTATCTGCGGTGTCTTTCAGTGTTAAAGGCGTAAATCCAAAGTTGAAATCGTGTATCTGGTAATTAATTTTAAGAAGAGAATCTATGGGTTTTCTGTTTGCCTGATAAATAGATTTAAAATTGGTTTTATCAAGCAAAATCCATCCACCTTTTTCTTTTGCATTTAGTTTTTTATTAAGATAAGGTTGTGCTAAGCAAAAGCTAATCAGGATAATCAGCAAACAGCGAATTATAAATAATAGCCAATCTGTTACTTTAAAACTTTTTGAACTTTCGCGAGAACTTTCTCCTAAAAGAGAAATGCTCCCGATTTTTAAGGTTTTGCCTTGCTTAATATTCCATAAATGGATAATAAGCGGGATAATTACACCTGCCAGCGCCAGTAAACCGATGGGATAAAAAAACTGCACTAAATTTTTAATTTACTTCTTTGTTTTAAAAAATCTCTCAATGCCTGGTCTAAGGGTTCTTCTGTAGATATTGTTCGGTAGGCAATTTTTCTATCGAGCATTTTTATTCTAATGTCTTCCAGATGTGCATTGAATTTAATTTTATACGCAACCCTTTCTTTTACCTGATCTATTTGTATGGTTTTTCCGGTTTCCAAATCTTCGAATGTGCTGTAACCTTTAAAATCTAAATCAATTTCATTTTTAGCTAACAAATGAAAAACCACAATCTCATGTCGAAGGGTATTCAGGGTTTCCAACAAGTTTAAAATTTCATCATCAGTTTGATACAAATCTGTAACAAAAACTAGCAATTCACGTTTTTGTGTTCCAGAAAAAAGCGCTTTGTAATGAACTGGTTTTGTAAATGTTCCGGTTGGATTGATACTTTCGAGCTGATAAAATAACCGGGCAAGGTGTTGATAATCTTGTTTCGGTGTCATCGAAAAAATGCCCGAATTTTTAAATACGTACAAACCAATGGCATCGCCTTGCAAATTTGCCAAATAGGCTAGCGACGCACCAAGATAACGGGCATATTCAATTTTAGTGAAATCGCCATCACTGTGGTTCATAGATGCACTGGCATCAATTAAAATACGTACCGAAATATTCGTTTCAACTTCCGATTCGCGGATATAATACCTATCCGAACGAGCAAACATTTTCCAATCCAGCGAGCGTAAATCATCGCCAGGCTGGTAGCTTCTATATTGGCTAAACTCCAATCCTGCACCTTTTATGGTGCTTTTATTAATGCCGCTCATAAAACCATCAATTGTCATTTTTGCTGACAAATTCAGGTCTTTAATGGCCATTAATACTTTCGGATTTAAAAGTTTACTCATTAAATATTTGATTTCGGTTTTGAGATGGCTTTAATTAATTCGTCGGTAACGCTATCTGAAGAAACATTTTCGGCCTCGGCCTTAAAATTCATTAAAACGCGATGACGTAAAACCGGATAAGCCATGGTTTGTAAATCTTCGGTAATTACGGCATAACGGCCATAAAATAAAGCCCTCGCTTTTGCGGTTAAAATTAAGGCTTGTCCAGCCCGCGGACCAGCGCCCCAACGCACCCATTCTTTAACAAAAGGTACGGTTGTGGTATCCGGCCTTGTGGCCCGAATCAGCTCACTCACATAAGTAATTAAATCATCACTGATGCTCACTTCGCGGGTTATTGCCTGTAATTCTTTTATTTCTTCAGCCCCAATAATTGGGTTAATGATTACTTTTTTAGCGCCTGTTGTGCTGCTTAAAATTCGAGATTCTTCTGCCGCGGTTGGATAACCAATTTTAATGTATAATAAAAACCTGTCAAGCTGCGCTTCCGGAAGCGGGTAGGTTCCGGCTTGCTCAATTGGGTTTTGGGTTGCAAGTATGAAAAATGGCCTGTCAAGCGGATAGGTTTGTCCACCATAAGTAACCTCAAACTCCTGCATGGCTTCTAAAAGCGCCGATTGGGTTTTAGGAGGGGTTCTGTTTACTTCATCAGCCAACACAATATTCGCAAATAATGGGCCTTTATTAAACTTGAAAAATCTTTTTCCAGTTACATGGTCTTCCTCTAAAATTTCAGTTCCAACAATATCGGTTGGCATTAAATCAGGTGTAAACTGTATCCTTCTGAAAGACAAATCCAATGCTTGAGACATGGTTCTAACCATCAATGTTTTGGCTAACCCCGGTACACCTTCCAATAAGCAATGCCCGCCAGCCATTAGGGCAATGAGCATTTCTTCGATAATTACATCCTGACCAACAATTATTTTTTGTATTTCGCTTTTTAATTGGGAGATTTTGCCAATCAATAATTTTAAGTTAGTTTCTGAACGCTCCAAAACGATTTTTTTTAGTTTGTATGAATATTGAGTGTCAATATAGCGCATTATGATACATATTTTTAATCCTCGCTAAAAGAATATCAAAAAATTTACAAGATTATCTGGTTAAAAACCTGAATTAAGGAAAATTGAAACTAATTTAGGGCGATGCAAAGAACCAAATTCACATTTGCGAGATTAAAATATACTTCCGGCGATTGGGATACCGACCAACGCATGCCTTCAAATATTTTAAATTCATTATTAGAATATACTACGATACCGCTTGAAGAGGAAGAAAAAATTGTAGAGCTAGGTAGCATGGATTTATTCAAATATCCATTTTGCTACATGAGCGGACATAAATTGGTTCAGTTTAATCAGCAAGAAGCCTCAAATTTTAAAGCTTACGTAAAAAATGGTGGTTTTGTTTTTGTTGATGATTGCAACCACGATATTGACGGTTTGTTTGCCCGTTCTTTTGAAACTCAAATGAGCAATTTATTTGGTCCATCAGCATTAAAGAAAATTCCAAATAATCATCCTATTTACAATTCTTTTTTTAAGTTCGAAAAGGGTCCGCCAACTACCTCATTCGAATTAAATGGTTGGGGCGATGATTTAGTGCATGATTATCTGAAGGCCATTACAGTGAATAACCGGATTGGCGTTTTGTATAGCAATAAAGATTACGGTTGCGAATGGGATTACGATTTTAGAAATAAACGTTTTTTAGCCGAGGATAATACTAAATTTGGTGTCAATATTATTTTATACGCAATGGGCGTAAACAGTTAATCAATCTAAATCAAATATATTGTGAAATCTACCCTAACCAGATTATTTTTATTGGCAATAACCTTTATTGCATTTTCGGCGACTGCTTCTGCGGCTAAGCAGTCTTATTATCAGATTAAAATCTATCATTTAAAAACAAAGGCACAAGAAGCTGTAATTGATACCTATCTAAAAGAGGCTTTTATTCCCGCTTCTCATAGAGCAGGGGTAAAAGATATCGGCGTTTTTAAACCTGTTGCTCAGGATACTGCAGAGCGGTTGATTTATGTATTTACTCCAATTAAAAAGCTCTCTGATTTGGATAAGATTAATGAACTTATAGCAAAGGATAAGCAATACATTCAAGCTGGAAATGGTTATTTAAATGCGACTTACGATGATGCTCCATATACCAGAGTCGAATCGATTATTTTAAAAGCTTTTTCGGCTATGCCTGAATATGCTTTGCCTAAATTAAATTCGGCAAAAAGCGAACGTATTTATGAATTAAGAAGTTACGAGGCTGCAACTGAAAGCCTTTCGCTAAATAAAATTGGAATGTTTAATGATGCGGAAGTTGATATTTTTACAAAGCTAAATTTTAATGCAGTATTTTATGGTCAGGTAATTTCGGGTAGTAAAATGCCGAATTTGATGTATTTAACTACGTTTAATAATAAGGCAGATAGAGATAATCATTGGTCAGCTTTCGGACCAGAATATAAGAAGATTAGTGGCTTACCTCAGTACCAGCACAATGTTTCTAAAAATGTAACCCTGTTTTTGTATCCTGCCGATTATTCAGATTTTTAAATCATTAAATTCTACTCTGAAAAGTTTTAATACGCTAACTTTCAAAACATTATCTATGTTGATTAGTTAATTATCTAAATAACTAAAAGATATGGGAAAGCGAATTTGCGTTTTAGAAGATAACGAAGATATCAGGGATATCATTGGATATATACTTAATGAAGAGGAATATGAGGTTAAATACTTCTCTAATATAGCCGATTTTAAAAACGGTGCTAATAAATTTGATGCTAATTTATATTTGCTGGATGTGATGCTGCCAGATGGTAATGGTATCGATTTATGTTGTGAACTTAAGGCGGATAAAAAAACACAAAATATGCCTATTGTGATGATGTCGGCTAATTATTCACCAGCAGAAATGAAAAATAAATGCATGGCTGATGATTTTATTCCGAAACCCTTTGATATAGATGATTTTGTGCATCGCCTGGATGCCCAAATCCATTAATGTTTAGTAATCATCATTAAACAAACCAATATTATTCTTATATTTGTTGTCCTGTTTTGCAGCAGACATCTGTAAAACGAAAAAGGGGCCGTTCTTGGATTTGACAGGGTGGCGAAGGTTATGTTAGCATGCAGTGCGTTGTACGGAGAGCACTTTAAAGAGAACGTTCAAAACAATAATTGGCGAAAATAACTACGCCTTAGCTGCCTAATTTAGAATTAGCATAGCTTTTGTTCCTCTAACTGCTGCATTGTTAGGTTAGAATCTGGAGCATCGAAATAACAGCGCTGGCCTTAAGAAGGTATGGCTTAAGGTGAGATAAAGTATCTAAGGATTTAAACAAGGTCGGTTTTCAGCCCGTTTATTTCTCGAAAATTAATTGAAAAATAAGCATGTAGAAGGTATAAGTTATCTCACAACTGGACAAGGGTTCGACTCCCTTCGGCTCCACAAAAATAAACCCTCGTAGTTATCTGCGAGGGTTTTGTTTTTTGAAGCTTTTATTTGTAACCTGATGTAAATATTCTGCTGTTCATTTTTTTAATGATTGATAAAAGCTCATTTGAATTATATAGCTTTATAGACTAATGGTTTGAATTAATTTCGACCCAATTGATTGGCAAAAACCACATCAACTTTGTTTTAAATTAAGACAGATTTTCATGAGCTATCATCATCCCATTGATATTATTCCGGAAAACGACCAAGAGCGTTTAAAAGCGCTTGAAAGATACAGGATATTTAATACGCCTGATGAACCAGGTTTTAAACAGATTTGTAACCTCGCTGCAAAAATATTTAATGTGCCCATTGTGCATATCTCTTTTTTAGGCAAAAATGAAGAATTTGTAAAAGAAGATGTTGGAATTGGTAGAGAAATAAAACTAGTACCCAGAGGAATTAGTTTGTGTGCTCTGGCAATTTTAGACAGCAAATTAACTGTTATCGAAGATGCATCTCTTGATCCCAGGCTGAAAGGTCATCCATATGTTGATGGTGAATTTCATTTAAGATTTTACGCTGGTGCACCCATTATCAGTCCGGATAAGTATGTTATTGGCACCATGTGTTTGGTTGATAGAAAACCAGGTAAACTTTCGATGTACGAACAAAATATTTTACAAGGTTTGGCAAATGTAGTAATGGAGCAAATTGAACTTCGCCTAAGCAACCTCGAACAGCGTGAACGTATTGAAGAAATTAATATAAAGCTTCGCCATAACGAAGATTACCTAAAAGGCATTATCGATACAATGGCTGAAGGTGTTGCAATTGTTGATGTAAACGGAAAGCCTGTATATACTAATCCGATGGCACAGAAAATCTTTGGCGTTTCTGAAACTGCAATGCGGGAACGAGCTTACAATGATAATAAATGGGTTAATGTTAAATTGGATGGTTCTATACTTCCAAGCAGCGAACACCCTACAATGATGATGCTTAAAAACAAACAGGCGATTTATGATCAGGAAATTGGTGTAAAAAGATCTGATGGCGAGATATTTTACATCACCATAAATGCAGCACCACTGTTTGACTTTAAGGGTAAGCTGAGTGGAGGCGTATGCACTTTTACAGATGCAACATCACGTAGAAGGATTCTTAAGGAAAAAGATGATTTCATCAGCATTGCAAGTCATGAATTAAAAACGCCACTTACAACCTTACAAGCCACTATACAGGTACTTAATAAACTAAAAAATTCTCTTGATTCTCCAATAGTTCCAGCCCTTATCAGCCATGCGGATAAAAGTTTATTGAAGTTAAATCGATTGGTAGATGATCTGCTAAACATCAGTAGGATAGACTCTGGAATGTTAATGCTGCAAAAAACGAGATTCTTACTTAGTGATTTAATAAGTGATTGCGCTACACACATTAGTCTTGAAGGAAACTATGAGATTCTTATTAGCGGTGATGTTTCCGTAGAAGTTGAAGCAGATTGGGAACGTATTGAGCAAGTGGTTATTAACATGGTTAATAACGCAATTAAATATGCTCCAGATTCTAAAATTATTAACGTGGAAATAAAAAAGTTAGATGCTTCTGTTCGTGTTGTGGTTAAGGATGAAGGGCCGGGAATTGAACCTGAAACATTACCCCACATATTTGATAAATATTACCGCGCCGACCACAACAGTTTAAAGTTTTCGGGATTGGGACTTGGCCTTTACATCAGTGCAGACATTATACGCAAGCACAACGGTGAGATAGGCGCAGAAAGTGCAACAGGGAAAGGTAGCGAATTTTGGTTCACGCTACCTATTTAAAAATAACTAAGTTGGTTGCTTCAAAAGCCCTGTTATTATATCTATAAGTGCATAAACATCAAAAGGTTTTGCAATAAAGCTATCCGCTCCGGAGCTTTCCTTCCTTTTTGCCAAATCAATGTGGGCACTCATTAAAATAACCGGAATATCGCCTGTTTCAGCACCTTGTTTGAGCGATTCACAAACTGCCATGCCATTCCCATCAGGCAACATAATATCCAGAAGATATAGGTCTGGTAAAGTTTTTTCCTGATTAAAATCAGCTACGGTAGAAAATCCGGTAACTTCAAAGCCTTCGCTTTC
This sequence comes from Pedobacter aquatilis, assembly GCF_032678425.1. Classification (GTDB taxonomy): domain Bacteria; phylum Bacteroidota; class Bacteroidia; order Sphingobacteriales; family Sphingobacteriaceae; genus Pedobacter; species Pedobacter aquatilis_B. The sequence goes on from NZ_JAVTSG010000002.1 coordinate 774,386, forward strand.
GAGAATAAGTTTTGTAACTTCTAAAATTGCATCATCATCTTCTAATACAAATATTTTACTGTTCATAGGGAGAGATATTAATTAATGTTTGCTTTGTTTTTTAGATTTTTAGCGTGAAATGATATTTTATACTGATACTAAGATAAGAAATATAGCTAAGCGAACATTTACGCTGATTGATAAAACTTTCGCTTTTGTTAACTTAATCGTTTTATTTAAAGGTAGATGGAATGTTTTTATCAAAAATGATACTTATTTGTAACTCAATTGTGGAAAAAGCTAAAACATTTCATCATCTTGGTATATTTATACTAACAACCTAATCCATAAAAGAAGAATCATGACAAAAAACATTTTATACCTTGCATTTGCAGCAATTCCATTTGTTTTCGCCTGTAATCAATCAGGGCAAAAGGCAGAAACCGTTAAGGCCGATCCTGTTGTTAGCGAAACTTGTTATCTATCTGGATTTGAGAAGGATAGTGCAAGTTTGAATTTAAAAACTTTAGAATCAGGTAAAGTAACCGGAACGCTTTCAGTTATTTATGGCGAGAAGCCAAAAAATGAAGGTGTTATAAATGGAAAATTCAGCGGAGATACTTTGCTTGTCGATTATAAATTCAATACAGGAGGCGATACAACCCGTGCTTTTACAAATCCATTAGCATTTCTAAAGAAAGATGGTAAGTTGATTATGGGAGTAGGGCAGATTGAAACAACTTTAGGCCGCTCATATTTTGTAAAAGGGAAACCGATTAATTACGAAGCTGGTAAGTTTACTTTTGAGGAAAAGCCTTGTAAATAATAACACATTTAGAAAGTCGTCATTTCGAGCGCAGTCGAGAAATCTTTGAAGCTCGTAATTCAGATGGAAATACTCTTCCAATAAATAATCATTAGTCCATGGTCTGTGTCCTCACAGACCATTTCTATTACAATTGAATTTATTTTAAAATAAATTACTACAATTTCTATAGACTTTATATATTTGTATAATTAATAAGAATTATCACGAGCTAATATTTTATGTCATGATTTTAAGTAAAGTAGAAAAAGCGAACATTGAACCAAAAATTACACTAATAGGCGCTGGTCCTGGCGACCCGGATTTATTTAGTTTGAAAGGTGTAAAAGCATTAAAAACTGCAGATGTTGTTTTGTACGATGCAAATGTGAACGAAGCTTTACTATGTTATGCGCCAGAAGGTATTCCAAAGGTTTATGTTGGCAAACGTAGTGATGACGAAGATTTTTCGCAGGATGCAGTAAATAAGTTGATTATTGATTACGCTTTAAACTACGGCCATGTTGTTCGTTTAAAAAGCGGCGACCCGTTTTTCTTTGCTAAAGGTTACGAAGAAATTGATGCTGCAGAATCTTACAGCATTCCAACTGAAATTATTCCTGGTATTTCAAGTGCTACAGGTGCGCCAAGTTTGCAAAAAATCCCAATGATTTATAAAGATTTAAGCGAAAGCTTTTGGGCGGTAACCGGAACAAATTCAAAAGGAGAAATTTCAGAAGATTTATATATAGCTGCAAAAACTAAAGCGACAATTGTTGTTTTGAATGGAATTGCAAAAGTGAAAGAAATTGCTGCTATTTTTCAGGCAGAAAATAAAAATTTACTGCCTGTTGCAGTCATTCAAAATGGCTCTACGCCACAGGAAAAAATTGCTGTAGGCATCGTAGATACAATTGCAGAAGTTGTTGAAGACAAAAAAATAGCTGCACCAGCATTGTTGGTTTTTGGAGACGTAGTTTCTCTGCATCCACAATTTCAACCCATTAGAGATTTCTACGAAATTATTGCTGAAGAATATTAGTAAATAACCTAAACCAATTATTTATTTTGTTGTTAAAGTCGCCGGCATTGCCCGCGACTTTTTTTATGGTTCTTCAGTAAACCTAAAGTTCTTTTTCATCGATTCGATGTGGTGTACATTCACCTCGTCTTTTAGCTGCTCAAAATCGAAATCTTGGTTTGTTCCGGCATCCATCAGGTTTAAATAAACCCTCGGTTTCAATCCTTCAAAAAACTCAATAAAATTAGAGCTCCAGATTAATTGGCAATTTGTTTTAACCTTTGGGATAATAGAAGTTATGCCATCTTTAAACTTAATGTATCTGATAAACATCGATTCTAAATTTCCCTGCGGAAAAATAATCAGAATATTTCCTGGCTCATTCAAAATATCCACTGCATAATCTAAACTTTCTTTTGCCCTTATACTTTTGGGAGCGATGGAAAAACAACCGATATATTTCAGCCATTTATTCATTTCCATTTGTTTTTCCAAAACCATTATTTTCATGCTTTTTAAGTGTTGTTTTTTGTCGATGGCGTTTACAACGATAAAACAAGCCAATAATCCATCCCAAAAGCTGAAATGATTACACATCAAAAGGTAGGAGTGGTTCGGTTTAATTTCAATCTCATCCAGAACTATTTTTTTGAATTTTCTCCTGATAAACCACGAAAGTACTTTACCACCAAATCTTAAAACCGAATCTGGAAGTGTTTTGTCCTTAATCATAGTAATCTTTTAGTTAATTCATCAACAAAAGCTTGGTTAAGCATTTCGTGATTTTCGTTTAAAACTATCAATTGTGCATTTGGTAAATCTTTACAAAACTGTTGCGCAATTGAGGGTGGATACATTTTATCTCTACTACCCGATATAAATAAAGCTTTTATTGGGTTCGATTTTAAAATCTGCAATAATTGATTTTTATCGGTATCTAAAAACCTTAAATAGGTAAAACAAGCATATAAACTTAACCTTAATTCTGCTGTATTGATTTCTTTAAGCAGAATATTATATCCAACATCATCAACAAAATTAAAGCGTTTGCTGAATTTTAAAAGGTTAATTAATGCCTTTTCAGATAATACTAATTTTTCTAAAATCTTGTTTCCAATTTTATTTTTAGAGAAAAACTCAACCAGTTTACCGGGTTTAAGTGCTGCAGGCGCAATGATTATAAGGTTTTCTATTCGCTCATAAAGAATTTCTGTAAGCGCAACAGCATAATGCGTACCCATTGAATAACCAATTACCGAAAATTTCTCTATTTGCAGGCTGTCACAAAAATTGGATATAAATTTTGCCAGCGTTTCTTTACTTATTCCTTGTTTGATAGATGCTAAATCTGCGTTTTTTAACTTAGTTTCTTTATGGAAAAATAAATCAAAACCGTAAAAAGTATACGCATTTCCCAGCTTTTCTTCAAGCATTTTAAACTGCTTGCCGTGCATCCCATATCCGTGAAAACAAAGCATTGTTTTTCTGCCTTCGCCAAACTTGTAATAGTTTAAATGGGCTAGTTGATGGTCGAACTGGTGCTGCGTTATCATAATTTAATATTGATGATTGCAACCGCCCACACATAATCTCCATCATGGCTAATACTTAAGCTGATACTTGGTTGATTCGACCATTTTAAAAGATGAACACTCGGTTTACCCGCAATTTTATTTCTGATGATTTCGATGGTATTAAAAGGTAAAGCTGCAGCATCATTTTGCTTCACCGCTTTATAAACTGCCTCTTTTGCCGCCCAGGTTGATGCATATCTGAGCAAAGCATTATCGAATTGACTGCAATAATCTATTTCATTTTGAGTGTAAATCTTTTGCTTAAAAAGTTCCGAAAATGTTGCTTTGAAATCGGGTAGAAAAACAATATCATTTCCAACGTAAAATTGCTGGTTAGTTTCAATTTCAATATTTCCGATATTATTCTTCATCAACAGAAACACCCATAATATTGAAGCCACCATCCACATAATGAATATTTCCGGTCACTTTTTTTGATAAATCAGAGAAATAATATAGGGCAGCATCGCCAACATCATTTGAAGTAATGTTACCAAGTGGTGCAGTAATTTTGCCCATCTTGCGCAATTTTCTAACGCCATTTATTCCTCCTGCTGATGTTGTCATAACCAATCCGGCAGAAATTGCATTTACCCTGATTTGCTTATCACGTAAAACATTGGCCAGGTAAATCATAATATTTTCAAGCGCAGCTTTATTAATGCCCATACCTGCATAACCCGGGAAAACCCTTTGCGATGCATTATAGGTAAGTGTCAATACAGATGCGTTTTTTGCCAGAAATGGTTCAGCAACACGACAAATTCTAAGTAACGAATAGGCACTGATGTTAAACGCATCCATTAATTCATCAAACGGAATATCTAAATAACTTGGTGCGGGTTCGTTGCTATTTGGTAAACTGTAGCACATAACCTGCTGACTACCATAGGCTACGCCATGTAATATGTAATGGATTTCACCGAATTTTTCAGCGATTTTTTTAGTAAATGCAGAAACCTGTGCTTCCTCGCGAACATCAACAAACATAGATAAAGAATTATCCATGCCAGCTTTTTCCATTAAGTAAAGCACCTCATCTTTTGTATCGTCTACATAACTTAATGCAACTTTACAGCCCGATTGGTGCAATTTTAAAGCGATGCTCCAGGCAATCGAACTTTCGTTACGAACACCATAAATCAAGGCAACTTTATTTTCGTTGTTTAGCATTTAGTTGTCTTTTGAAATCATTATGGCACTGTTTGTACCTCCAAAACCATAATTGAGGCAGGTAACCGTGTTTATTTCCTTTTTAAAACTCTGCTGCGGAATTAAATCTCTGAAGGCGGCTAATGGCTGTTTTGGTCCATTCCAGTTTTCGGCAAGCTGGAAACCTTCAGGATTTTGATTTAGTTCTTCAGAATTTAAGCAAGGTAGTACAGTTTGGTTTTCTAACATCAACACAGAAGCAATAAACTCTACTGCACCGGCAGCGCCAAGCATATGCCCGAATTGTGATTTTGGAGCCGAAATGTGATAACCGCTTTCTCCCAAAGCATCTACAACACTTAAAAGTTCAATTGCATCTCCGGCAGGGGTAGAGGTTCCATGAACTTTTACAACATCAGGTCGTTTTTCGGTATTTTTTAATAATCCTTTCCATAAACGTTGCTGACCAGAAAATGAAGGTGCAAACATATCGCCATCGCCATCAGAATTGTTGAAATACTCATCAATTACAGCTAAAATTTTTGCACCACGAGCTTTTGCTAAATCGTAATCTTCTAAAGCGACTACACCACCACCAAATGCACAAACAAAACCATTTCGGTTAATGTCAAATGGTCTGGAGCTTTTATCAGGACTAAAACCTTTACTTAAAACCTGCATGGAATCGAATCCTAAAAAGGTTTCTATCGATGTACCTTCTACACCACCCGCAATCACTCTGTCTTGCAGACCAAATCTTATCAATCGGTAAGCGTATCCAATATTGCCCAACCCTGTAGCGCAGGCCGAGCCGATGGATTCGCAAACACCTTTATTTTTTATTAAACAAGAAACATTTGCCGCATCGCGATAAACCATCGCTCTATCTACATTGTGTGAGCCGGCTAACCTCGATTTCTTTTTAAGCTCGAAGAAATTATGCCAGGCCGAACGTAAAATTTCATGTCCGCCACCACCTGAGCCAATAACCACACCAGTTTCTTCTGATTGCGTTTCGGCATCTGTCCAGCCTGCCATTTGTATAGCATCAAGCGAGCTAAGCATTGCCCAAATACTGCCAATATCGGCTGTCGCTAAATTATTAGCAGAGATTCTGTTAAGCTTATCAATATAAGTTTCCGGATAGTTTTCCATTATGGAAGATGAAACGATTTCAAGATTCATTTCCGCTTCTGTTACAAAACCTGCAACTGTAGAACGAATATTTTTGCCGTGAGCAGTGGCTTTATCCCACTCCCTGATTAAACTTTTATTGGCAAACAGTTTATCTCTAAAATCATTTAAATCGGTACAAGTTGGAAAAACTCCAGCCATACCAACCACCGCAACTCTTCTCAAGGCGTTTTGCATTAGGCTTTTTCCTGAGTGGCAATAATTAAATTCACAATATCTTTCACTTTCGAACCTAAATCATCAATATCATCATCTTCAAATTCGATGTCGAATTTCTGTTCAACCTTCGCCGCAATGTTTATCATTTCGGTTGATGGTGTGTTTAAATCTGCAATAAAATCAGTTTCTTCTGTTAAATCTTTTAGTTTTTCGGGGTCAATTGTTCTAACCGTTTTTAAAATTTCAACTAAATCAGCAATTATCTCTTGTCTATTCATTTTTAATTTCTTGATTAATTTTTTCTCGTTTTATTGCTCTGCCCGTTACATCAAATAATTCGGCAACAAGTTTAAAGTCGTCACTAAGTTCGTATTTTAATAATTTATCTTCATTAAAATCAGTAAAATATTCGTCTAAATTTAGGTTTTTAGTTACCAGCTTATAAATCCTTCCATCGCAAACCATTTGCCTGAATTTGTTAAATTTAATGATACCTAAACTGATAAAGGTTTCGCCTTCTTCTATATAATGATGAAAATTAACATTGCCTATGCTGATAAATACGGGTAAGAACTTATTTTTCACAGCTTCAAAATTGTCGTTTTGCTTTTTATATTCTAAAAATCCTGCGCAAGATACAATTGATGCTTGCGCAAAGGCTTCTATTTGATCTACACCTCTAAACAAGCCAAAATGATCTTTAACATCGTGTTCGTTTGGCGTATAACTTGCAACAATCCCAATAGTTGGTTCATGCCAATGATATTTGTTTAAAAGCTGTTTGCTCGGCCCGTGAAGCAGCACATTTTCTGGCGATACGCCAATTAAATTTTCCATTATAAAATTCCGCCGTTAATTTGAATATTTGAACCGTTGATGTATGAAGCCTCATCAGATATTAAAAATGAAACTGTAGAAGCAATTTCTTCGGTTTTGCCAAAACGACCAGATGGAAGCATTTTTAAATAATTTGCCTTTTCAGCATCCGGAATTTTATCTGTCATGTCTGATTCAATAAAGCCTGGAGAAACACTTAGTACGCGAATGTTATGTGCTGGGTTTAATACTCCAATTTCTTTTGCTATCGATTTAGAAAATGCAATTAAACCCGCTTTAGTGGCCGCATAAACGGATTGAAAAGCATTTCCACTTTCGCCAACGCAAGAACTGATGTTGATAATTACCCCAAATTTGTTTAAGCTAAAAATCTTCATTGCAGTTTTACAAATCAATATTGGCGTTTTCAAATTCACTTGCAACATTTTGTCAATTTCATTTTCCGGTTGGAAAATTAAAGATTTATCGAAAGTAACACCAGCGTTATTGATAACTGCATATAAATCTTTGCCGTGGAGCTTTTTTAGTGTTTTGCAGAAATTGTTTACCTCATCAGGATTTGAAAAATCAGCACAGAGTAGGGTGCTGTTAGGTAAGGTTTCAGTAAAACTCTGCTCGGTTGTGGCATGTAAGATTAATTCATAATTGCTGCTCAATTTTTTTGCTATTGCCAGGCCAATTCCTCTGCTTGCTCCGGTTATTAAAACCTTACGTTTTTCCATATGTATACCTTTTCCGCTCGAAAATATAAAAAATAGATGAATGATTAATTGATACAATTATTTGAGCCATTTTTAATTGCTAAATTTTCATATTAAAAACTTTTCTTTATTTCTAAATAAGAAAACAATTACTAACTTAACGGAGTTATCTACACCAAATATTTGATGGAAATTATACACATAAGTGCCGAGTGTTACCCTGCTGCTAAAGTTGGCGGTTTAGCAGATGTTGTTGGGGCTTTACCGAAATACCAAAATAAAATAGGCCACATTGCCAAGGTGGTTGTGCCTGCTTACGATACAAAATTTATCCGCGAAAGCGAGTTTGAAGTGGCTTATGATGCATGGTCTAACTATGGCAACCACCATTTTCAATATAGAGTTTTAAGAGAGAAAACCAACAAGCTTGGTTTCGATTTATATATTGTTCATATACAAGGTTTAACGGATAGGCCAAACGTTTACGGTTACCATGATGATACCGAACGTTTCGTTGCATTCCAGATTGCCACTTTAGATTGGATTGCGCAGTGGGAGCATCGTCCGGATGTAATTCATTGTCACGATCACCATACGGGTTTAATTCCTTTCATGGTTGCCAATTGCTTGAAATATCAAAGCATAAGCAAAGTCCCTACCGTTTTAACCATTCATAACGCACAATATCAGGGTCAGTTTGGCTGGAATAAATTGTATTATTTACCTGCTTTCGATTTATGGAAAGGCGGTTTGTTAGGTTGGGATGATGCCATAAATCCTTTAGCATCAGCGATAAAATGCGCATGGAGAGTGACAACGGTTTCACCAAGTTATCTTGATGAAATGATGGGTAATGCCCGTGGATTGGAAAGTCTATTAAGGCAGGAACGTTGGAAATCGTCAGGGATTTTAAATGGAATTGATAGTGAAGTCTGGAATCCGGAAACCGACCCGATGTTAGGCAAAAGTTACAATTTAAAAACAGTTGAAGCTGGAAAAGCGGCAAACAAAAAGGCACTCTGCGATGTTTTTCAATTAGATTCTTCTAAACCACTTTTCACTTTTATAGGCAGATTGGTTGATGAAAAAGGAGCTGATTTGCTACCAGATATCTTTTATACAGCTTTACAGCAGCATGGTGATAATATCAATGTGTTGGTTTTAGGTTCAGGCGATAATTGGGTTGAAGGCAGATTAAATCAACTTAAAGATATTTTTGGAGGAAAATACAACGCTTATATTGGTTACAATGAACAGGTTTCGCATGAGATTTATGCGGGCGCAGATTTCCTGCTGATGCCCTCGAGAGTTGAACCATGTGGTTTGAACCAACTTTACGCATTGAGGTACGGAACTGTACCAATTGTACGCCGGGTTGGCGGCTTAAGAGATACCGTTACAGATATCGGTGATGGTGGTTTCGGCCTGTGTCATGATCAAACCAGCATATGGGATGTTACCCATGCCATTAATCGTGCGGTAGATTTATACAACGATAAAAAAGCTTTTAAAGCTGTTAGAAAAACAATGATGAAAATTGACCATTCCTGGGATAGGGCAGCAACGAATTACATAGATTTATACCAATTACTAAAATAAGCTTAAACATGACTGACAAAGTTTTAGGCGTTATCCTTGGCGGTGGCCAGGGCTCTAGATTATCGCCACTCACACAAACACGTTCAAAACCAGCAGTTCCAATTGCAGGTAAGTATCGGTTGGTAGACATCCCAATTTCTAATTGCCTAAATTCTGGCATCCACCGTATGTTTGTGTTGACACAGTTTAATTCGGCATCCCTAAATAAACACATTAAAAACACGTATCACTTTAGCCATTTCAGTACGGCTTTTGTTGATATTTTAGCGGCAGAGCAAACGGTTCAAAACGCAGGCTGGTTCCAGGGAACGGCCGATGCCGTGCGCCAATGTATGCACCACATCGTTTCTCACGAATTTGATTACATCTTAATTCTATCTGGCGACCAATTGTACCAAATGGATTTTAAAGATATGATTGAAAAACACATCGAAGCCAATGCAGAAATTACCATTGCAACTATCCCGGTTACAGCAAAAGATGCAACTGATTTCGGTATTTTGAAAGCCGATGAAGAGAACATGATTACTTCTTTCATCGAAAAGCCTAAAACTGGTTTAGAGGATTGGGTTTCAGATACTGGTGCAGAAATGCAAAGCGAAGGCCGTAATTTTTTAGCCTCAATGGGTATTTATGTTTTCAACAGAGAGTATTTAATTAATATTTTAAATGAAAACGAAGAGGAGAAAGATTTTGGTAAAGAAATTTTGCCAAGAGCAATTACCGAAAGTCGTGTTCTAAGTTTTCAATACGAAGGTTACTGGACAGATATTGGTAATATTTCATCATTCTTTGAAGCCAATTTAGGTTTAACAGATGAGATTCCGAAGTTCAATATGTTTGATAGTAACCATACTATTTTTACCAGAGCAAGGATGTTACCGCCGTCGAAAATATCGGGCACAACACTAGAAAAGGCAATTATTGCCGAAGGTTGTATTGTACAGGCAAGTAGGGTAGAACATGCGGTTTTGGGTATTCGTGCACGTATTGGTAAGCACACCGTAGTAACAAATGCTTACATTATGGGTAGCGATCGTTACCAAACCCTCGAGGAAATTCAATCGGAAACCAGTAAAGGAAATTCTTTAATCGGAATCGGCGATAGATGTTACATCAATAATGCCATTATCGATAAAAATTGCAGAATCGGAAACGATGTGAAGATTAATGGCGGTCCGCATTTAGAAGATGGCGACCATGAACTTTACGCTGTTAAAGATGGTATCGTTGTCATTAAAAAAGGTGCTGTTTTACCAAGTGGAACGGTAATTTAAGATAATCATTATCATTAACTGGCCAGTTTCGATTTTTCGGAACTGGCTTTTTTGTTTTATCGTCACCCTGAATTCATTTCAGGGTCTCAATCAGGAGATGCTGAAATAAATTCAGCATGACGAATATCACTTTAATAGGATTTGATGTGAGCATTCCTCATTTCATTGCCGATTGCAGTCCTGCTTTCCGTTGCAATTTTTTTACTTCTGTCATTCCGAGGCACGAGGAATCTCTTTCATCGGTTGCAGATGCTTCGTGCCTCAGCATGACAGAATATTCAAGGTTGCTGCGAATAAAAAATATTTCCACTTCAATCAGGCTTAATAACAATGTTTGTTTTAATAGAAAACGGTCAAATCTACCTCACCAATTAACCTTTTTTACATTCCCGCCAACATTTTAAAGCCAGGCTTGTTAATTCATAAACACATTAATTTGCTTATGGCTGAACAACACCTCTATCAAACCGGAATAATTGGAAACTGTGCCTTTATGGCACACATACACAAAAACACAGATGTATCTTGGCTTTGCTGGCCGCGTTTCGATAGCCCCTTCGTTTTCGGAAGTTTATTAGATAAGAAAAAAGGTGGTGAATTCTCGATTTTACCGCAGGGTGATTTTACTTCACACCAATATTATATTGAAAATACAAATGTTTTAAGAACTGAAATTACTGCTGAAGACGGAACTTATCGCATCACGGATTTTGCCCCACGTTTCCATCTTTACGAAAGATATTTTAAACCCCTAATGTTCATTCGAAAAATTGAACCATTGGAAGGTAATCCAAGAATCACTATAAAATGCGAACCCGTTTGCGATTATGGTAAAGGTAAAATGAGGGCTAGTCGTGGGAGTAATCACATCGATTATTTGGGCTGCGATGAAAATATCAGGTTAAGCACGAACGTTTCTACAACATATATTATTGATGAAAAAGCGTTCGTTTTAAACGATACAAAATACTTGATCATGACCTATGGTCAGAATTTAGAAGCTCCGATAGTGAGTACAGCTGAAAATTTTCTTCGTGAAACGATTAGTTACTGGCGTTTATGGATTAAGCATTCCTCAATAGCCGGTTTTTATCAACCTTTTGTAATTCGCTCGGCTCTGGTTTTAAAAATTCATCAGTATGAAGATACAGGCGCAATAATTGCCGCGAGTACAACCAGTTTGCCCGAATCTCCAGGCAGTACCAGAAATTGGGATTACCGTTATTGCTGGCTGCGGGATTCTCACTATGTGCTTACATCCTTAAATCACATTGGTCACTTTGAAGAAATGGAGAAGTATTTTAATTACCTATCCGATATTTCCCAGGCTGAAGATACTCGTTATCAGCCCTTATATGGCATAGCAGGCGAACGCGATATCGTAGAAACCACTTTAGACCATCTAGAAGGTTACAAGGGTGAGCAACCAATAAGAATTGGTAATCAAGCTTATGAACATGTACAAAACGATATTTATGGACAGGTTTTAACTTCAATGTTACCACTTTATACTGACCACCGTTTTGTGTTTTCAGAGCGTAGCGATTCTGTGCGGTGGATTGAAGGTGTTTTATCTAAAATCGAAAGAACAATAGATGAAAAAGATGCCGGAATTTGGGAATTCAGGAATATTGCAAATATGCATTGTTACAGTAATTTATTTCAATGGGCTGGCGCACATGCGGCACTTAAAATGGCTAAAACCATTGGTAACACAGATTTCGAAAAAAGGGCTCAGGTTTTAATTGATAAAGCTTCGGCACATATAGAGGCATGTTACGACCCTGAAAGAAAGGTTTACACAAACGCGGTTGGTAGTAATCACCTTGATGCCAGTACACTGCAACTGATTATGATGGGGTATTTAGACCCGGCATCGCAGAAGGCAAAAGACCATTTAATTGCGTTGGAAAATGAACTTAAGACGGAAGATGGATTGTTTTACCGCTATTTACATGCCGATGATTTCGGAAAACCCAAAACAACTTTCTTAATTTGTGCTTTTTGGTACGTAGAAGCTTTAGCTTGTGTTGGCCGAACAGATGAAGCGATAACTGAGTTTGAGAACATCATCAAATACTGTAATCATTTAATGCTTTTTAGCGAGGATGTTGATGCTAAAACCGGCAGTCAGTGGGGGAATTTTCCGCAGGCTTATAGTCATGTAGGTTTAATGAATGCAGCTTATCGCATTGCGATTAAATTGGATAGACCAGTGTTTTTGTAGGTTTCTCCCGCAGATTAAGATGATTGATGCAGATTAGAATGCGGGGACATTTTTGAAGATACAATACACCTTCGCTAACTTAAAATAAAAAGTCCGTTCATTTGAATATTTCAAACAGAACGGACTTTTTTTATTAATGAATTAGTTTTCAGCTTTTGCCTTTCAGCAAAAATTAAAACTCAGCGTTTTTCGGGAAACGAGGGAAGGCAATTACATCACGGATGTTTGTCATTCCGGTTACGAACAATACCAGACGCTCAAAACCTAAACCAAATCCAGCATGTGGCGCAGAACCAAAACGGCGGGTATCCAAATACCACCACAGCTCTTCTTGTGAAATGTTTAATGCATCCATACGCTTGGTTAAACGGTCTAAACGCTCTTCACGTTGCGATCCACCAATCATTTCACCAATGCCTGGGAATAAAATATCCATAGCCGCAACAGTTTGTCTGCCTTCAGCATCTGGTTCGTTTTGGCGCATGTAAAATGATTTAATATCTGCCGGATAATCGGTTAAAATAACGGGTTTTTTAAAGTGTTTTTCTACTAAGTAACGTTCGTGCTCGCTTTGTAAATCTGCACCCCATTCATCAATTAAATATTTAAATTGCTTTTTCTGATTTGGTTTTGAAGATTTTAAAATCTTAATGGCTTCTGTGTAAGTTAAGCGCTCAAAATCGTTGGCTAAACAGAAATCTAACTTTTCTAATAAAGTAAATTCACTGCGTTCGCTTTGCGGTTTTTGTTTGTCTTCTTCAGCTAAACGAGTATTTAAAAACTCAAGTTCTTCCTTGCAGTTGTCTAAAGCATATTTAATAACATACTTCATCATATCCTCTGCAAGCTGCATATTGTCTTCTAAATCGGCAAAAGCAACTTCAGGTTCAATCATCCAAAACTCAGCCAGATGGCGGGTTGTATTTGAATTTTCAGCTCTGAATGTTGGTCCGAAAGTGTAAATCTGTCCGAAAGCCATCGCTGCCAATTCACCTTCCAGCTGTCCGGAAACAGTTAAATTAGTCGCTCTGCCAAAGAAATCCTGAGAAAAATCTACTTTACCATCTTCAGTACGAGGTGTGTTATCGAAATCAAGTGCCGTTACTTTAAACATTTCTCCTGCACCTTCTGCATCACTTGCCGTAATTACAGGCGTATGCATATAAACAAAACCACGCTCATTATAAAACTGGTGAATGGCAAATGCCAGGGCATGGCGAACTTTAAAAACTGCGTTAAATGTGTTAGTACGGAAACGCAAGTGTGCAATTTCACGTAAAAATTCTAAACTGTGCTTTTTTGGTTGCAAAGGGAATTTTTCAGGGTCGCTATCGCCTAAAATTTTTACTGATGTAGCTTTAATCTCTACCGACTGACCTTTACCTAAAGATTCTACCAATTTACCGGTAGCAGAAATTGCAGCACCAGTGGTTATTCTTTTCAACAGCTCCTCAGGTAAATTATTAAAATCTACAACTACCTGGATATTGCTCATGCAACTTCCATCATTTAAAGCGATAAACTGATTATTACGGAAAGTTCTAACCCACCCCATAACCGTTACTTCTGTGCCAAATGCAGTCGATTTTAATAAATCTTTAATTTGCTGTCTCTTAATCATATTGATATTTATAAAAGCGGCAAATTTAGAGAAAAAAAATGAGGTAATTGTTGAATTGGTTAATTGTTTGAGTTGTTAAATTGGTTAATGGTTTGAATTGTTAAATTGGCAACTATTTGATACTTGAGCTGACAACTGTAAACTGATAACTATTGTTGCTGCTGCTGTTGAATAGCTTCCATGTATTGTTGGTAGCTATTTTGCTTTCTTGCCGTTGTAATGGTTCCCGATGGTTTGCTGTAATTAATTTCGGTTGGTTTAAAATAGGTTTCATTGTCATTCAAATCTTCGTCGTTATAGCCTACTGATACATTCACCTCCATAATATGTTCAAAATCGCCTTTGTAAACGCCTTTAACTGGAGAGCAATCTGTAAAATTTCTACCTACAGCTAAACGAACATGGTTTTCGTTGGCAATACAATTGTTTGTTGGGTCTAAACCAAGCCAGCCGTACTCAGGCAAATAAGCTTCGGCCCAAGCGTGTGTTGCACCCTCGCCACGCATGCCATCGCGGTTTGGGCAAATATAACCACTTACATATCTTGATGGAATGCCGGTTAAACGGAGCATGGCCGTTAAAACGTGTGCAAAATCCTGACAAACACCTGCTTTTAGTTTTAAAATTTCATCTATTGTAGTATCTACTGCTGTTACGCCCTTAATGTATTCGAAATTGTTAAATACATGTGCACAATATTTGATTGCCGTTTGATAGGGTGTGTCTTCTTCTTGCTTTATTGCTAAAGCTGTTTCTTTGAGAATAGAAATTCCATCAAAAATCTCTTGTCGAAGATAGTCGATATAAGGAACTTCATATTTTATAGCATCAAGACTATTCCATTGTTCACTGCTAAACATATCATCTTGCGGTAGCGGCTTCGCAAATGTTTCAACACTTACCTTTGAAAAGATTTTAAGCTGCGTATGTGGTTCGTTCTGGGTGAATGTGCCAACCTCATTTCCATAGTAATCAATAAAAATTTCAATCTCCGGACTGCCGGATATGTTTAAATCATGTTTTATAACTTTTTGAAAATCATCTTTTATCGGGAAAAGAATAACCTGGTTTGCGCTATCCCGAACAGGCGTTTCATATTTATAATTAGTGATGTGTTTGATTTTAAAAATTGGCATTTTAATTTGTATTACGATTTTAAACTTATTTTACCAGGATGATAAGTGATTTATGAATTTGCGAAATAATATTCATTTAGCATATTTCCAATGCCGAAAAGTTCTGAACGTATTTCTATTAGGTAATTATGTAAACTTTCCTCTTCCATGCTACTTACCGAGCTGTAGGTGATCATACTTTTTAGCCTGCCAATTTTAAACGACAGACTATTGTAATGCTCGATGTTGCTTTCGCTCTTTAATCTGTTAAAATAACGTTCTATATTATTCATCGAATAGAGTGCAGAGCGAGGGAAATCGTTATTGAGCATCACCAGTTCTATGATATTTTTGGCGTCGAAACCTTGACGGTAGGTTTTTAGGTATAACTCGTAACCACCTAATGAAAGCAGTAAATGTTTCCAATAGGCAATGTCGGTAAGTAAATCAGGGTTTGTGCTTATAGAGCTGAACTTTATATCCAGAATATCTACAGATTGTATGCTGCGTTCGAGGTGTTTACCAATCTTCATAAAACTACGGCTTTCACCGCGTTCCATTGTACTGTCAGCAGTACCATGATATAGCATTACCTGTTTAATAAGCATGTCAAGTGCGGTAATAGGATCGTCTTTTTGTACATACCACAACAGTTTTTCATCTTTTACCGTGTGGTAATATTCATTCAAACATTGCCATAAATCTTTAGGAATATGTTCTTGAACACTTCTTGCATTTTCGCGAGCAAGCGTAATAATGTTTAATATCGAGTTTGGATTCTCACGATTTAACAATAAATATTCAATAACTGCCCGGCTGTCGTGTTGTATGTTCAATAATTCATTTTCATCATCAGCAGAAAAAATTCTGATAATCGGTTTCCAGGTAAATTCCTGAATGGTATCCTGAGATGAAGCGTAATTTATTTTTAACATGCGTAACATACCATCGCTACGCTCAATGTACCTGCTTAACCAGTATAAGCTTGATGCAACTCTACTTAACATATTAGTATTCTAAGAGGTTAAAACCCATGTATCTTTACTACCGCCACCTTGCGAACTATTCACGACTAAGGAGCCTTCTTTCAGGGCGACCCTGGTTAGTCCGCCTGGAACGATAGAAATCCCATCTGGTCCATTCAGTGCAAATGGTCGTAAATCAATTCTGCGTGGAGCTAGTTTCCCATTAATAAAACATGGTGCTGAAGAAAGGCTTATGGTAGGCTGAGCAATAAAATTTCGTGGGTCTTTTAATACTTCTACCTTATATTCTTCTGTTTCCTGCTCACTGGCTTCATGCCCCATCAGCATACCATAACCACCGCTTCCATTAGTTTTCTTAATTACCATTTTATTGATGTTTTCGAAAACATATTTTAGTTCGTCAGGGTTGCTTAGCTGGTAAGTCGGAACATTTTTTAAGATAGGTTCTTCATTCAAGTAGTATTTTATCATATCCGGAACGTAAGTATAGACCGCCTTATCATCGGCAACGCCATTTCCAACGGCATTTACAATAGCCACATTACCCTTTCTGTAAGCGCCCATTAAACCAGCAACACCCAAAACGCTATTTGGATTAAATACTAAGGGGTCAATATAATCATCATCAACCCTACGGTAAATTACGTCAACCTGTTGTAAGCCTGTGGTGGTTTTCATAAAAACTTTCTGGTTTTTAACCACTAAATCCCTGCCTTCTACCAGTTCTACACCCATTAAGCGGGCTAATGTTGTATGTTCGTAGTATGCTGAATTGTACATTCCGGGGCTTAATAAAACGATAGTTGGATTTGAAACTGCCCGCGGCGACAAGGCCATTAAGTTTTTATATAAAATTGCAGGGTATTCGGTTACGCTTCTTACGCCGCATTGCGGAATTAAATCAGGGAAAAGTCTTTTAGTGATTTCTCGGTTTTCGAGCATATAACTTACGCCTGATGGCGTTCTAAGGTTATCTTCCAAAACATAAAATGTTCCATCGTGGTCGCGGATTAAATCAATGCCGGCGATATGTATATAAATATCATGCAGCACATTAACATTGTACATTTCTCTTAAAAAGTGAGGGCAGGAGTAGATAACGTTAATCGGCACAATCTTATCCTTTAAAATAAATTGATTGCTGTAAACATCTTTAAGAAAAAGGTTGAGCGCCTTCAAACGTTGCTTGATGCCTTTTTCAATAAAGAGCCATTCGCTTGAGGTAATGATACGTGGAATGATATCGAAAGGAAAAATCTTTTCTATGCCTTCGCCACTATCATAAACAGTAAAGGTAATGCCTTGACTCATGAAGAGTTTTTTGGCAAGCTCTTCCTTTTTGTTTAAGTTCTCCAGCGATTCCTTTGAAAAGTTTTTAATGAAATTTGTGTAGTGATTTCGAAAATTATCACCATCAAGAAACATTTCATCATAAATTTTTGGATGATTTGAATAGTTTTGTGTAAAATTTTCTATCATTTGCCTTTAATTTTCTATTAAAGTATGATTTTGAATGATTAAAATGAATGTTTTGGCAATAAAAATTAAATATTTATTATTTTTTTTTGTAAAATTTAAATTATTTGTGCTGAATTGTAGTGCTTTATGGATTTTTAAGTCATTTATTTTGAAATAAATTACATTTTTACTTGTGAATATCTAAAAAGTTTGTACTTTTGTAATGCTCGTTAATTATTATTATATATTTGGTTTAAAAAAAGCGCTGGTAACGGCGCTTTTTTTATAAAAACAACAGAGAATTATTCATAATCAACATAAACCAAACAACCTAAACTAAAAGAAGCTTCCGTAGAAATACAGGAAGCTTTCTTTTTATATACCGAATGTTGTTTCTTATTCACGGTATGGAAGGGTTTATTGTTCTTCCCTCTGTTATTGTCCTCCTGAGCGTAGTCGAAGGATAAGCATCCTTTAAACATGCCATCAACTGTACTCTTGGCGATATAGGATAGGTGTAAACAAAAAAAGCCACCCGAGGGTAGCTTTTTTATTTGTTTTGTTAGTTGTTCAATTCTTAATCTTCAGAATACGTAATTTTATTAACGTGCTTGTCAATTTCCCATCTTCCTGTACCTTCTTCGCCAATCACTTCAAATAATTCTAGCGCACGACGAGCTTTGTATTCTTCTTCACGTTGTTCTTTCAAGAACCAGTTTAAAAATTCCATAGTTACAAAATCTTGCTCTTTATGGCATTTTGCAGCTAAATTTTTAAAACTTTGTGTAATTGAAATCTCAGCTTCCAAAGCATCTTCAAATACTTCTCTGAAACCAGCGAAATCAGTTTTGATTCCTGAAACTTCTGGAGAAATTGCATTACCGCCCATGTCTAAAACATATTTAAATAGTTTTAATTGGTGTACTCTTTCTTCTTCAGATTGTTTTAAGAAATAATCTGCTGAAAAGTCGAATCCATTTTGGTCACACCAAGACGACATTGCTAAATATAATGATGAAGAGTGAGCTTCTTTTTTTATCTGCTGATTTAAAAGTGTTTCGATATCCTGAGATATTAAACATTTAATACGCATTAAATCTTTCATAATTTCTGTGCTTTAATAACAATACAAATGTACCATCAATTTGTTTACTTGTATAAATTATTTGCTATATGAAATTAGTCTAAATTGCTGATAATAAGTTATTTATAATGAGTTTAAATAATGACAAAAAGAGGATGTAAGGTGGTGAATGGAAGACGGATGATGTGCGTAATAACGCCAAACGGATACTCGTTGTAAGTTAAGGAGATAGCATGAGGTTTATGCTTGAAATAGAAGATAATTTCATTTAATTTGCCTAACAAACTAAATAACCAATCACCTAAATAACCAAAAAACTAATTAATAAACCAAACGGTAAAGGCAATCGCTAATCAGGTGATTTAGCTTAAACATGGTGAAAGTTCCCTGCAATAAATCTTTTAATGCAATAATTTCTAAGGCGCTTAAAAGGTAAATATGCTCGCAACCATTAAAAGTAACAAGCTCGAAATCCGCTTTCTTAGTGTTTAGTAAAAGTGATTCAATATCAATATCTTCAACTACTTTCTTTAATTTTTGAAGAGATAAGCAATTATAACGAGCAAACTTTCCGCCAAAATCAACATAAAAACAGTTCAATTTATCTGATTGATAAACAGAACCCTGATTATTTGAGAATACGTTAACCAGTTCGTTGATATCAATACACGCTTTTTCCATTGATACAAAAGTTGCTATTATTTAGATTAAATACAAATAAAATCAGAAATAAATTGTCAAGAGAAAGTATTTATCGTTTTATGGGAGATTGATTGCTGTTTTGTTAGATTGTTGAATTGTTTAAACTGATAAATTGCTGTTTGGTTATATTGTTAAATTGTTTGAATCGTTTAAACTGGTAAACTGTTAGGTTGCTAATTGAATATATTGTGATTTGGAAATTTGAATTTTGCTGATTGAACATTGAGGTTTGGAAATTTCCTATTGGATATTGCTGATTGCTATTTGAATATTGAATATTGAAAATTGAATATTGAGATTTGAGAATTTTTACTTGAAAATTGAGCATTCACCACTTAAATTTCACTCAACTTAAATGTTTCTTTAACCCGAATTCCTTTTTCTGTTCTCTGTAAGGTGCAGCATTCATTTAAGGGGTCGTGTTCTAAAAATAGGATGTAATCATTATTTACAGCTTCCTCTAAAAAGGCTTGTTTCTCTGTTAAGGTTTTTAACGGAAACATATCATAAGCCATTACATAGGGCAGGGGTAAATGGCCAACCGACGGAAGTAAATCAGCCATGTAAACAATTGTTCTGCCTTTGTAATTAATTTTTGGAAGCATCATGGCATCCGTATGGCCATATGCAAAACTGATGTTAATATTCGGTTGGAATGCTATATTTTCCTGCTCCTGTAAAAATTTCAGCTGGCCACTTTCGTGTATTGGTAGTATGTTTTCCTTCAAAAAAGACGCTTTCTCACGCTGATTTGGCTCAACAGCCCATTGCCAATGCTTTTCGTTGCTCCAATAATTCGCATTTTTAAAAGCAGGACTAAGCTTTTCTCCCTCACGCACAATTGCTCCGCCAACATGGTCGAAATGTAGGTGTGTTAAAAATACATCGGTAATATCTGCACTGCTGAAACCTAAAGAAGACAAAGATTTTTCCATCGAATCATCACCATGCAGGTAATAGTGACTGAAAAACTTTTCATCTTGCTTATTGCCGATGCCTGTATCAATTAAAGTAAGCTTATTATCGTTTTCAATTAAAAGGCAGCGCATCGCCCAGGTGCAAAGGTTGTTTGCATCGGCCGGATTGGTTTTTTGCCAAATTGCCTTCGGCACAACACCAAACATCGCGCCACCATCTAATTTAAAAAAACCGGTTTCTATCGTATGTAATTTCATCGCTGTAAAAAATATGAACGCTAAATTTAAAATGTTTTAGGCGATGAGCAAAATTGTTTTACTATGATGATTTATCTGGGGTTACCATTTTTAAGCCCACAATTGATAGAATCAGTAAGCCAATGAAGAAAATTCTCCAGAAATTGGCATCTTCCTTAAAGTAAAAAATTCCGACTAATACCGTTCCAACAGCGCCAATGCCCGACCATATTGCGTAAGCTGTTCCTAATGGTATTTGCTCGATGGCTTTTGTAAGAAAAACAAAACTGATAATTACGCAAACCACAAAACCTGCAGCCCATTTCCAATTTGTAAAACCTTCTGATAATTTTAATGATGTGGTAAATCCAACCTCGAAAAGTCCGGCAATGACTAGTAAAATCCAATGCATAACGTGCTCCTTATTTTTTAATGAAAATTTTGTTAGTTAATTATCGAACAGCCGGCAGCGCTAAATGTTTTAGGAATAGGGTAGAAAGCCCATCAATGCCATTAAATTAAACTTATTCGTGTCAGTCTGAGCTTGTCGAAGACAGCTAATAATCAAAATCAATTTTCTTTCCACAAGCAAAAGATTTCAATTGTAAAGGTGTATTAATGATTTGGAAATGAAGGGTTCGGTTTCAATGGCGGTGTTTCGTCCCGCCAAACACTTTATTTCGCTACGCTTCATGCTCGTTTATGTCGGGTTTAGGTACAAAGTTTATGCTTTGAAAGCCATGCTCGTCATCTCGACTGAAGCGCAGCGAAATGGAGAGAACTTTGAACAATCCCTCACATATTTAAAATTTAAGGCACGGAGCACTTGTTGGTTCTCTACTGCAGTCGAAATGTTGTATTATCGATAATCATAATTTCTGCCATTAACAAAACACTTGAAAAATAGCCCCTACAAAGCGGAAAGCCCGGAATGCAGCGCAGCGAAATGAGGACTTGAAGCGGTGGCGGGAGTGTTGTAAACCAAGAGCCACAGGTTTTGCGCTTCATATTATGCTCAGCTTTTTTAGAATGGAATTTTTCTTTCCTCCTCAGAAACTATACAAGAAAAGCCCCGAAATTTTCGAGGCTTTTGAAATATTTGTTGAATATGAATTACAAGTGTATCACTTCTCCGTAAGCATCAGCGGCAGCTTCCATAATGGCTTCGCTCATGGTTGGGTGAGGGTGAACAGACTTAATCATTTCGTGTCCGGTAGTTTCTAATTTACGGGCAACCACAATTTCAGCAATCATTTCTGTAACGTTTGCGCCAATCATATGTGCACCTAATAATTCTCCGTATTTAGCGTCAAAAATTAATTTGATAAAACCATCTTTTGCGCCAGCTGCACTTGCTTTGCCTGATGCTGAGAATGGGAATTTACCGATTTTTAATTCGTAACCAGCCGCTTTAGCAGCTTTCTCAGTATAACCAACTGATGCAATTTCTGGTGTACAGTAGGTACAACCTGGTATGTTATTATAATCTAACGGTTCTGCATGTTGACCAGCAATTTTCTCTACACAGATAATACCTTCTGCAGATGCAACGTGTGCTAACGCTTGTCCGCCAACTACATCACCAATTGCATAATAACCTTTTACTGATGTATTGTAAAACTCATCAGTAACGATTTTACCTTTTTCGGTTTTAATGCCGGTTTCTTCTAAACCAATGTTTTCGATGTTGGCAACAATACCAGCCGCAGAAAGTACGATATCCGCTTCAATGGTTTGCATACCAGAAGCTGTTTTTACTGAAACTTTGCAACCTGAACCACTTGTATCCACAGATTCTACAGATGCAGAGGTCATCACATCAATGCCTACTTTTTTCAAGCTGCGTAATAATTGTTTTGATACATCTTCATCTTCAACCGGAACTACGTTTTCCATAAACTCAACAATAGTAACCTTAGTACCCATTGTTGCATAGAAATAAGCAAATTCAACGCCAATAGCACCAGAACCTACAACTACCATGCTTTTAGGTAATTCAGGAAGTACCATTGCCTGGCGGTAACCAATGATTTTTTTACCGTCTTGTTTTAAATTAGGTAACTCTCTAGAACGAGCACCTGTTGCAATGATGATATTTTTAGCTGTTAATTCTTTTTGAGAACCATCAGCACCTTTAACTTCTAATTTATTGCCTGGCTTAACTTTACCAGTACCCATGATTACGTCAATCTTATTCTTTTTCATTAAGAATTGAACGCCTTTGCTCATGCCATCGGCCACACCACGGCTACGTTTTACAACAGCAGCAAAATCAGCAGTCGCTTCAGCAGTAGTGATTCCATAATCTGCAGCATGATTAATATATTCGAAAACCTGTGCGCTTTTTAAAAGTGCTTTTGTAGGGATACAGCCCCAGTTTAAACAAATACCACCTAAAGATTCACGCTCAACAATTGCAACTTTCATTCCTAATTGTGAAGCTCTGATTGCAGCTACGTAGCCACCTGGGCCGCTGCCTAAAACAATAACGTCGTAATTCATCTATTAGCTTTTTTATTTTTTATCTGTAAGATGTAGCCGGTCAATATTATGCCTTTTATTTATCAGTACCTTAATTATTGATGGCTCTTATCTTTTTTAAAGAGATTTGATTTTCGTTATACTGTGTTTTAAGGTAATCTTCTAAGGAAGAAGTCTCTGTCGGGGACAGATTAATCTCGTACAATTATTAACAACCATACATTACCGATAAGGTTGTTTAAACCTTATTATTTGCCAAAACTAAAAAAATGTTTCTTAATAAACGACAATTGAAAAATTCGTTACAATAAGTTTATAATGGCCTAGCAAAGGCAATTTACTGGCAAGCTATTCGTTGGCAGAAACCGGGTTTAATCAAGTTGCTGATAAAGTGCAGGTTAAATATTAAAAAAAGATGTTAATTGTTGAAAAGTTTTGGGATAATTAATAATAATTTAACATTGGATGTTAAAATGTGTTAAAAATTAATATTTACATTTGCGGCATAAAATCTTTTGTGATTTATTATTCAACAAAAAACAAATTTAAAAAACAAAGTATGAACAAATCTTTACTTTTAAGATTAGTACTCGTTGTTGTGGCTTTTGTGGGTATTACTTTTGGTGCAAGCGCACAGGTAACTACATCGTCAATGACAGGAACAATTAAGGACAACCAGGGCGCTCTGCCTGGTGCTAGTGTAAAAGCTACGCATACGCCTACAGGAACAGTTTACAGTGTATCAACAAATAACGACGGTCGTTTCACGATTGGCGGTATGCGTGTTGGTGGACCGTACACTATCGAAATTAGTTTTGTTGGTTACAACCCTGCAAAACAAACTGAGGTTTATTTGAAATTAGGAGAACCTTATGTAGTTAATACTACTATGGTGGATAACAGCTCTACTTTATCTGAGGTTAAAATTGTTGGTACTGGTACCAGTTCAATTTTAAATTCAAATAAAAACGGAACTTCAACTGTTATTAACAAGGCGCAAATTCAAAGCTTACCAACCATTACACGTAGTGTAAACGATTTAACCCGTTTAACGCCACAGGCTAACGGTACTTCAATTGGTGGTGGTAACTACCGTTCGAACAACTTTACAGTTGATGGTGCTAACTTTAATAACCAGTTTGGTATTGGAGGTAACATCCCGGCTGGTGGTTCTCCAATCTCAATCGATGCCTTAGAGCAAATCTCTATTAACGTAACGCCTTATGATGCTCGTCAGACTGGTTTTACAGGTGGTTCGGTAAGTGCGGTTACTCGTTCTGGTACGAATACTTTTTCTGGTAATGCTTTCTACACGATGCGTGGCGAAGAAAATCAAGGTAAAAGAATTGGTGAAACTTACCGTATCCCAACATTACAAAAATTAGATGAGAAAAATTTTGGTTTTAGTTTAGGTGGACCAATCATTAAAGATAAATTATTCTTCTTTGTTAACTACGAAAAGAAGCACACTATTGCACCAGGTACAACAAAAATTGCTGCTACTCCAACACAACCTTTTGGAAGTGTCAGTACTGTAGCTAAACCAACAGCAGATTTCTTGAACTCAGTTTCTTCTTATTTGAGAAATACATATGGTTATGAAACAGGGCCATACCAAGGCTATTCGAACGTAAGTGATAATGAAAAAATGTTTGCTCGTTTAGACTGGAACATTAATAAAAATCATCGCTTTAGCATTCGTTATAATCAGGTAGAAAGTCAATCTCCATCAAATTTAAGTACATCTACAACTGGTTCTGGAATTACATTTGGAAGTGCTGCTAACAGAGCATCTAATAATGCATTATCATTCTTCAATAGTAATTACTATCAAGCAGCCAATCTTTATTCAGGTGTTGCAGAGTTAACTTCGAACTTTGGTAGTAAAGTTACCAATGTTGCTCGCGCCACTTATTCTCACCAAAATGACCCAAGAACGTCTGATAGCTCGCCATTTCCATTAGTTGATATTTTAGATGCTGGAAACGTTGCAACTACTTTCGGTTACGAGCCGTTCACTTATGGAAATTTAAGAGATGTTAAAGGTTATACTTATAGTGATGATTTAAGTTTAGCTTTAGGTAAACACAACTTAACTGTCGGTGTTCAGGCTGAATTTAGTACTACAAAAAATGGTTTCCAACGCTTTGGAACTGGATATTATGTATTCAATTCATGGAATGATTTCATTACTAATCAGAAACCAGCTAACTACGCTATAACATATCCATTGACAGCAGACGGTTCTCAAGCTTATCCTAGCTTTAAGTTCAATCAGTATTCAGCTTATTTACAGGATGAATTCACAGTTAGTGATCGTTTAAAATTAACTGCTGGTTTACGTGTTGAACAGGCTTCTTATCCTGATGTTTCTGAGATTAGAACACACCCATTGGTTGCTGGTTTAACCTTTGCAAACGGACAAAAAGTAAATACTGGTGCTTTACCAGAAAATAGAATTTCTTACTCACCACGTTTCGGATTTAATTGGAATGTATTTGGTGATCGTTCATTCCAGGTTCGTGGTGGAACAGGTATCTTCACAGGCCGTATTCCATTCGTTTGGATTGTTTCTCAGTCGGGTGATGCTGGTTTATTACAATATACTCAAACTTATTCAGGTCAGGCCAATACGCCTTTCTTTAATCCAAGCATTGCGCCTAACTTGTTAAGTGCTGCTCCAGCTGCAGGTTCGTCAATTCCAAGTAGTATCAGTGTGATGTCTCAAAACTTGAAATTCCCTCAAACGTGGAAATCTAGTTTAGCTTTTGATATAAAATTACCTTGGGGTATTGTTGGAACTTTAGAAGGAATATACGGTAGAGACCTTAATGTTGCAGTTGCGCAAAATATTAACTTAGTAAATCCAACTAATTTAAATATTAGTGGTTATGGTGATACTCGTCCTATCTTCCCTTCAGGAAATGCTTTATCAAATACATCTGCGGGTGCATTTGGTAGACAAATTGTTTCGTTAACAAGTGCTGGTGCGGTTGCAACAACTGCTGCATCTACAAGTTCATCAGGCTTTAACGTTATTCAGATGACAAATGCTAAAGGTGGATATAACTGGTTAGCAACTGCTCAGTTAACTAAGCAGTTTAACAGTGGTTTATCAGCTATGGTTGCGTACACAAGAACAGATCAACGTAATTATGGTGATGGTGGTGGTGATCAATTATTAAACCTTTGGTCAATTCCAGCAACATCAGCTAATCCAAATACGCCAACTTTAAGTTATTCTCAGAATTTAAATCCAGATCGTATTATCGCAAACATTTCTTACAGAAAAGCATACTTCGGTAACTTGGCTACATCATTCTCATTATTCTATGAAGGCAGTCAGCAAGGAAGATTCTCATATGTGTATAGTACAGATTTCAACAGAGATGGTATATCAGGAAATGATTTAATCTATGTACCAAACGCAGGTGAATTCTCTGCTGCTTCATTTGTCGCTATTCCAGCAGGTACAAATGGTTATGCTAGAGCATATAGTGCACAAGAACAAGCAGATATTTTTGAAAATTATATTTCGCAAGATAACTACTTAAGCAAACATAGAGGTCAGTTTGCAGAGCGTAACGGTGCAACTTCACCTTGGAGAAATCAATTTGATTTCAGATTAACTCAGGAAGTTTTCAAAGATTTTGGTAAATCTAAAAACTCTTTCCAATTTACTGTAGATATCTTTAACGTAGGTAACTTATTAAACCGTAACTGGGGTAATGTAAACTTTGTTAATAATACTAATATATTAGTTCCTCAAAATGTTGCGGCTCTTGGTAATGCTACCACAAAACCAACATTTAGAGTTAATGCTAATGGCGGCGATATCGTAAGAGAAACGTTTGGTACTTCTCAGACTATTTCTTCTACTTATTACATGCAGTTTGGTGTACGTTATAACTTTAACTAATACCTAATTTAGTATAAATGAAAAGTCCCGATGCAAATCGGGACTTTTTTTGTTTATAGGCTATTTTGATATTGCGATCAGTTTGTTTTTGTTCTTATTAAAGTTGAACATACGAATTAGTACTATTACTGTGCTTTATCCATACTTGACCCCTACTTAAGCTATGCTTTATCTATTGATGGAATTAACTGTTCTTTAGCTATTTTAGCTATTCTTGATGTTAGCAAAGCGCATCAAGAATTCAGAATGAGTTAGGATTTCAAATCCTATTTATTACAAATCGAAATTACTATCAGAAGATATCGAAGGACTGGTAGGTTTTAAATTGCATAAAAAAAGCCTTGCAGATTCAATATCTGCAAGGCTTTTGTATTTTGATTTTAATTATAAACAAACGTTCCTTTTTCGCTTTCGATCGTAACCTGCTTTTTATCGCTCTTCTCAACGCGACCAATAATTTGTGCATCAATATTAAAGCTTTTTGAGATTGCGATGATATCATTGGCAATTTCCTGAGGTACATAAAGTTCCATTCTATGGCCCATATTAAATACCTTATACATTTCTTTCCAGTCGGTACCAGATTCTTCCTGAATCAATTTAAATAATGGCGGTACGGGGAATAAATTATCTTTAATTACATGTACATCATCATTAACGAAGTGAAGCACCTTAGTTTGTGCGCCACCGCTGCAATGTACGATGCCATTTATTTTACTTCTATGTTGTTCTAAAATTTTCTTGATAACAGGCGCATAAGTACGGGTAGGCGATAGCACCAGTTTTCCGGCGGTAATTTTGCCAAAGCCATCAACTTCAATTTCATCTGTTAACTTTTGGTTTCCGGAAAAAACCAAATCAAAAGGAACTGCAGGGTCAAAACTTTCTGGGTAGCTGTTAGCGATAGATTTATCAAAAACATCGTGACGGGCAGATGTTAATCCGTTTGAACCCATACCGCCATTGTATTCTGTTTCAAAAGTGGCTTGTCCGTATGAAGCCAAACCCACTACAACATCACCAGGTTTAATATTATCATTACTGATGATATCTGCTCGCTTTAAGCGGCAAGTTACGGTAGAATCAACGATTATGGTTCTAACCAAGTCACCTACATCGGCAGTTTCGCCGCCTGTAGAATATATTGAAATGCCTTGTTCGCGTAAATCGGCTAAAATTTCTTCCGTACCATTTATGATTTCGGCTAAAACCTCACCTGGAATAAGGTTTTTATTACGGCCAATAGTTGAAGATAATAAAATGTTATCGGTTGCGCCAACGCAGATTAAATCATCAATATTCATGATAATGGCATCCTGAGCAATACCTTTCCAAACCGATAAATCATTGGTTTCTTTCCAATACACATAAGCGAGTGATGATTTCGTACCCGCACCATCAGCATGCATGATATTACAGTATTCCTCGTCGGCTCCTAAAATATCAGGAATGATTTTGCAAAAAGCTTTCGGGAAAATTCCTTTATCAATGTTTTTGATGGCATTATGCACATCTTCTTTAGAGGCAGAAACACCTCTTTGATTGTACCTGTTATCACTCATGTTGGGTGCAAAGATAGGGTTTTAAGCTGAAAGACTAAAGCTGAAAGGTCAAAGGTTTTTGGAAAGTAGGGAGTTAGGAGTCCGCAGTCAGAAGACGGAAGTCATAAGTTTTGGAATGAATGGAGCTTGAAGGAAAGAGTAAGGAGCAATGAATAAAGAACAGGGTAGATTAGTCTAAGAAATTGAGGAGGTTTATTAAGTAAACCTTTATCTTAAAACCTTAAATCCAATTAGGCAGCAGGGAGTTTGGAGCAAGGAGCAAAGAGTTGGAGTAAGGAGCAAAGAGTAAAGAACAAGGTAAATTAGTTTAAAACAATTAATGAAATTTATTTTTTGTACTCCTGAATCTTAAAATCCTTAAATCCAAAAAATCCTGTTCAAAAAAAGAGGGCGTAAAGTTTTACCTTACGCCCTATACCTTACGCCTTACAGCTTAAGATTTATTTCATGAACAATAATTCTCTGAATTTTGGTAAAGGCCAAACGCTGTCGTCAACAATTTGCTCCAATTTATCTGCATGATAACGGATGGTATCGAAGTAAGATTTTACTTTCTCATCGTAAGCAATTGCTTTCTCACGAGTGTCTTCGATTTTGTTTGTTACTTTACGTTCTTCTAACATCGCATCGATATTCGTTTTAACGATATCTAAGTGCTCAGATAGTTTTTTAACAATTTCTAGTGATGATTTGCTATCTACACCAAGTTCTTTTAATCCCTTAACGTTTGCGATTAATGAATTTTGGTAAGCAATAGCCGCAGGGATAATTGCTGTATTTGCAACTTCACCCATTACACGGGCTTCAATCTGAAGTTTTTTGTAGAAGTTTTCTAACATGATTTCATGGCGTGCATGAATTTCACGTTTGCTGTAAATTCCAGTTGTTTCAAATAAACCAGCAGATTTTTCAGTTAAATAAGCATCTAGAGCTTTTGGTGTAGTTTTAATGTTCGATAAACCGCGTGTTGCCGCTTCATCTTCCCACTCCTGGCTATAACCATTACCTTCAAAACGAATCGCTTTAGATTCTTTGATGTATTTTTTGATTACCGTTAATAAAGCGATGTCTTTTTTATCACCTTTCTTGATTAATTTATCAACTTCAGCTTTAAACTTAACCAATTGCTCTGCCATGATAGCATTTAAGATGGTCATTGGCGCTGAAGAGTTTGCTGATGAACCAACTGCTCTTAACTCAAATTTATTACCTGTAAATGCGAATGGAGAAGTACGGTTACGGTCGGTATTATCTAATAAAATTTGTGGAATTTTAGGGATACCTAACCAAAGTGCGTTATCTTCTTTAATTTTTTTGCTGATGCGTGAGTGCTCAATTTCATCTAATACATCGTTCAATTGAGAACCTAAGAAGATTGAAATAATTGCAGGTGGCGCTTCGTTAGCACCTAAACGGTGGTCGTTGCTTACCGATGCAATACTTGCACGTAATAAATCTGCATGTTCGCTAACAGCTTTAATTGTGTTTACAAAGAAAGCCAGGAACATTAAGTTGTTTTTAGGCGTTTTACCTGGCGCTAATAAATTTTTACCAGTATCGGTAATTAAGCTCCAGTTGTTGTGTTTACCAGAACCGTTAATGCCAGCGTATGGTTTTTCGTGCAATAAAACACGGAAATGGTGACGACGAGCAACTTTTTCCATCAAATCCATCAATAATTGATTGTGATCGATAGCTAAGTTGATTTCTTCGTAAATAGGCGCACACTCAAACTGAGAAGGTGCAACCTCGTTATGACGGGTTTTTAAAGGAATACCTAACTTTAAAGCCTCGTTTTCGAAATCTACCATGTAAGTGAAAACACGCTCAGGAATAGAACCGAAATAGTGATCTTCTAATTGCTGACCTTTAGCAGACATGTGTCCGAATAAAGCACGGCCAGTTAATAATAAATCCGGACGAGCATTAAACAAAGATTCATCAACCAGGAAATATTCTTGTTCGATACCTAACGATGCATTTACTTTAGTAATGCTTTTATCGAAATATTGGCAAACATCAACAGCAGCTTTATCTAATGCAGCTAATGCTTTTAATAATGGTGCTTTATAATCTAATGCTTCGCCAGTGTAAGAAACAAATACAGTTGGAATACAAAGTGTTTTACCAGCTTTGCTTTCCATAATGAATGCCGGAGAAGATGGGTCCCAAGCTGTGTAACCACGAGCTTCGAAAGTATTACGAATACCGCCGTTAGGGAAAGAAGATGCATCTGGTTCTTGTTGAACTAATGCACTACCCGCAAATTTCTCGATAGCACCTTCGCCACTTGGCTCAAAAAATGAATCGTGCTTTTCAGCTGTAGTGCCTGTTAAAGGCTGGAACCAGTGTGTATAGTGAGTTGCACCAGCACTCATTGCCCAAGCTTTCATAGCTGTAGCAATCTGGTTTGCGTCCTCTGTATTGATTAATTCACCTTGGTTGATAGATGAAATTAATTTTTCATACACGTCTTTAGATAAGAAATCTCTCATTTTTTTCTTATCAAATACATTAGCGCCAAAAAAGTCAGAAATTTTTGTTGATGGTGATTTAACTTCTGGTGAAATTCTGTTTTGAGCCTCTTTTAATGCGATGGTTCTTAAGCTTTTCATTAATTTGTTATGTTTTTTGTCAAAAATAGTATATTTTATTAATTTTTATGAAACAATTGTAAGAAATATATGAATTTTACCGAAAATGAAATATAAAAATGATTTTGTGATTGAAAATTTCATTTTTTGCAAATAATATAGATTTTTTAAAGTTTTATGGAATTGATGAATTTCTTACATCATGCTACTAAAACTCAAAAACTATGTTCAACTCATCATTTAACATTTACAAAACCGAGTGGCTCGATCTTGTATTTTCTGGAAGAAACAAAAATTATGGCGCTTATGCATTAAGGGCACAATCGTCATCAATTCTAACTAAATCTCTATTCGCAGCTGGAGGTGTATTTATACTGCTAAGTGTGTCACCGCTAATTTATAATAAGCTAAAACCTGCTGAGGTAGTAGAAACTGGTACTGTGGTGAATTTACCTGATGATAAGATTTTTAAAATCGAGCAACCAAAGCCCGAGAAAAAGGAGGAACTGAAAAAAGAAGAACCTGCAAAAGTGAAAAGCATTAATATGCCATCAAAAATTGAGGTGGTGAACGATGCAATTGCAAAACCAGCACCTACAATAGATGATACCAAGGATGCAGTAATTAGCAACATTACTCAGGATGGCGATATTAATCCAAATATTGTTTTGCCTGCTAAAGTTGATGAAGGGAATGGTAATGGAAATAAAGCAGAGGGTGAGACTCCAGATGGTAATGCAATCACAGATGTTTCAGGCGTTGATGAATATCCTGAATTTGAAGGTGGGATGAAAGCCTGGGCAAAATACATTCAGCGTAATTTAAGATATCCGTATCAGGCACAAGAAGCTGGAACACAAGGAAAAGTATTCATCAGTTTCGTAGTCGAGAAAGATGGTTCGATAAGCAATGTTAATTTAATCAGGGGTATTGGATTCGGTTGTGATGAAGAGGCTTTAAAAGTTATCAAAAAATCACCAGCATGGAAACCTGGTAAAAATAGGGGGAATGCCGTTCGTGTTCGCTACAATTTGCCAATAACCTTCACGATAAATAATTAAATTGCTACCTATGAAAACGACCATAATCATATTACTAAGCTTCTTTTTTACAAACCATTTAAAAGCAGCCGATATTTTAACATCCGATACAAGCAAAAGCAACAGCATTAAACTTGCTCAAGCTGACATCAAAAAAGGAAATGTAAAGTTTTTAATTATGAGTGGTTTTGCATCAAAGCATTATGAAGGGGATAAGCCCTTCGAAAAGAAGTATAAGATTAAATATTATCAGTTTGGATGTGTATTGCCTTCAAATATAAGTATAGCTGATTATAACAAAGTGGTCGCTAATTATATGGATGGTAAATATGGCAAAGCCTGGCGCAAAGAAGTGAGGAAGGATGTGGTGATGGAAGATGTTTGATGGAAGATGGGGAGATAAATAAAAAGGCTTGAGTATTAACTCAAGCCTTTTTATGTAGTAATTATTTATGAAGTATGCTTATTATAAGATGAAGAAGAGGCTTTAAAAAATAAAAGGTAATGAATTCCTTTTCCGCCCCATATTTCCCATCATACATTTTCCATTTTTTTTACCTATTTTCTATCCATTTTCTGGCGTTTACAAAGGCTTCCATCCATGGAGAAACTTCGTCTTTTCTGCCTTTTGGGTAGTTTGCCCAGTGCCATTGGAACAATGAACGTTCGATGTGTGGCATCATCACTAAGTGGCGACCAGTTTCATCGCACATCATTGCAGTGTTGTAATCAGAACCGTTCGGACTTGCAGGATACTGCTCGTAAGCATATTTAGATACAATCTGATATTTATCTTCGCTATATGGTAAGCTGAATTTTCCTTCGCCATGCGATACCCAAACGCCTAAAGTTGCGCCTTCTAATGTAGAAAGCATTACCGATCTGTTTTTTGCAATTGTTAATGAAGTGAAAATACTTTCGTGTTTATGGCTATCGTTATGTAGCATTTTCGGTTTATCAGCATGGTCTTTATTAATCAAGCCAAGCTCAACAAACAGCTGACAACCATTACAAATACCAACAGATAATGTATCAGCCCTGCTGAAGAATTTTTCTAAAGCAATTCTGGCTTTATCGTTATACATGAATGCACCAGCCCAACCTTTTGCCGAACCTAAAACATCAGAGTTTGAAAAACCGCCAACAGCACCGATAAACTGAATATCTTCCAGGGTTTCACGTCCGGTAATTAAATCGGTCATGTGTACGTCCTTAACATCAAATCCGGCTAAATACATCGCGTTAGCTAATTCACGTTCAGAATTACTGCCTTTCTCACGGATAATAGCGGCTTTTGGTCGTGGTTTGGTATTGTCAATCTGAGGTTTTTTACCATCAAACTGTATAGGGAAATTATATTTTAATGGCTGATTTTTATAGTTTTCAAAACGTTCTTTTGCCTTAACATCGCCACTTTGCTTTTTATCTAAAAGATATGACGTTTTAAACCAGGTGTCGCGTAATTCGCTGATGTTAAAATTATAAGCAGTATCATCGTGGTTAATTTGTAAGGTATTTCCGCTCGTTACCGCTCCGATATTGTAAAACTCAACGCCATTAGCATTTAAAGTTTCTTCAACTGATGCGTCAGCCTGGAAAACAATACCAATATTCTCTGCAAATAAAAGTTTAACTAAGTCATTTTCATTTAGAGCAGATAGATTTATGTTTGCCGCTAAATCGTTATCAGCAAAACACATTTCTAACAAGGTCGTGATTAAACCACCGCTACCAA
The DNA here is from genome assembly GCF_032678425.1 of Pedobacter aquatilis. Taxonomy (GTDB): domain Bacteria; phylum Bacteroidota; class Bacteroidia; order Sphingobacteriales; family Sphingobacteriaceae; genus Pedobacter; species Pedobacter aquatilis_B. The sequence continues at coordinate 808,362 of NZ_JAVTSG010000002.1, forward strand.
TATCATGTCCGGCTTGTATTTTACCTGCTTTTATTAATGCCTGAATCGTATTAAAGGCCGTTTTAAATTTTGCAGCATCCTTTACATCAGGTGTTTCTGTTCCAACTTTATTTAAAATCTGAGCGAAAGATGAACCGCCCAATTTGTATTCATCATTAGAAAGGTTGATGTAGTAAATCGAACCGCCATCTTTTTGTAAAACGGGCTCAACAACTTTGGTAATGTCATCGCAATTACCGCCTGCCGAAATAATCACCGTACCAGGGGCAATTACATCACCATCTTTATATTTTTGTTTCATCGATAAAGAATCTTTTCCCGTTGGGATGTTGATTCCTAAATCAATAGCGAAATCAGAACAAGCTTTTACTGCATTATACAAACGGGCATCTTCACCTTCGTTCTTACAAGCCCACATCCAGTTTGCAGAAAGCGATACACTTTTTAAGCCATCCTTTAATGGTGCCCAAACAATGTTTGAAAGTGATTCTGCAATTGCATTTCTGCTTCCGGCGGCCGGGTCAATTAATGCAGAAATTGGTGCGTGACCAACTGAAGTCGCAATACCTTCTTTTCCAAGAAAATCTAAAGCCATTACGCCACAGTTATTTAAAGGCAATTGCAATGGTCCGGCTGTTTGCTGTTTAGCTACACGTCCACCAACGCAACGGTCTACCTTATTGGTTAACCAATCCTTAGAAGCTACTGCTTCTAGCTGAAGGACCTGACTTAAATAATCATTCAGTTTATCCGTTTGGTAACTTAATTCCTCGTATTTTCTATCGATGGTTTTATCTTCCATCACAACCTTCGGCGAGCTGCCAAACATATCCTTCAATTCAAAATCCATTGGTTTTGCACCAGTAGTTTCAGATTTGAAAGTAAAACGGTGGTCGCCTGTAACTTTACCAACCGTGTACATTGGAGAACGCTCTCTATCTGCAATTTTTTGCAAAGTTTCGATGTGCTCATTTCCAATAACCAATCCCATACGTTCCTGAGATTCGTTACCGATAATTTCCTTAGCAGAAAGGGTAGGGTCGCCAACCGGAAGTTTATCTAAATTAATTAAGCCGCCAGTTTCTTCTACCAATTCTGATAAACAGTTTAAGTGTCCACCAGCACCATGATCGTGAATGGAAACAATGGTATTGTGATCGCTTTCTACCATTCCGCGAACGGCATTTGCGGCTCTTTTTTGCATTTCAGGGTTGGAGCGTTGAATCGCATTTAATTCAATGCCACTACCAAAAGCACCGGTATCGGCAGATGAAACGGCAGCACCACCCATCCCAATTCTATAATTTTCACCACCTAAAACAACGATGTTATCGCCTTCTTGCGGTTTTTGTTTTTTAGCCTGACTCGCTTTTCCGTAGCCAACACCACCAGCAAGCATTATCACTTTGTCGAAACCTAACTTTCTACTTGTCATACTGAGCTTGTCGAAGTGTTCATGTTCGAAAGTTAAAACTGATCCTGTAATAAGTGGCTGTCCGAATTTATTGCCAAAATCAGTTGCACCGTTAGAAGCTTTAATTAAAATATCCATTGGTGTTTGATAGAGCCATGCCCTTTCTTCAACACCTTTTTCCCACTCGCGATTTTCTTCTAGACGAGAAAGAGCAGTCATGTAAACCGCTGTTCCAGCTAAAGGTAAAGAACCTTGTCCGCCCGCTAATCTATCTCTGATTTCACCACCAGAACCAGTAGCTGCACCATTAAATGGTTCTACGGTAGTTGGGAAATTATGCGTTTCTGCCTTTATTGAAATTACCGATTCAAAATCACTTGTTGTGTAATAATCAGGCTCATCAGCACGTTTTGGGGCAAATTGCTGTACAACCGGACCTTTAATAAAAGCTACGTTATCTTTGTATGCCGAAACAATATCGTTCGGGTTTTCTTCTGAAGTTTTACGGATAAGTTTAAAAAGCGATGTTGGTTTTTCTTCACCGTCAATAACGAAAGTGCCGTTAAATATTTTGTGACGGCAATGCTCTGAATTTACTTGCGAAAAGCCAAAAACTTCCGAATCCGTTAAAGGTCTTTCTAATCTATCAGCAAGCTTAATTAAGTAATCTACCTCGTCATCACTTAAAGATAAACCTTCCTGTTTGTTGAAGGCTGCAATATCTGCGATGTTTAAAATAGGTTCAGGTTGAATATTTATGGTGTAAACCTCTTGATTAAGGGCGTCATATTTTTGCGAAAGCATCGGGTCGAAGTCAGAAAAATCTGCAGCAACTTTTTTAAATTCTTCAATTCTTATAATCCCCTGTATATCCATGTTTTGGGTAATTTCTACCGCATTTGTGCTCCAAGGTGTTATCATTGCTGCCCGTGGACCAACAAAAAAACCGCTTAGCGCAGTCTCATTTTGTAGTTTGGCACCGCCAAATAACCATTCAAGTTTAGTAACATCAGTTGAAGATATGGGATGGTCTGTCTGTAAAACAAAAACCGTATCGGATTGATTTAAGAAGAAATGAATCATGCTTTTTTTTTGAAGATGCAAATTTAGCCTTTTTTAAGTGAAAAAGGTAGAGGTTTTTGGTTTATTTGTAGTGCTTTTTAGCTGTTGAAAATTGAGCGGTTGGAATGTTGGAAAGTTAGTGGATATTTGGGGCGTCTAATCGTAATTCGTAAACCAAGAATCGTAATTTAAAAGATGTTTAACAAAATTCACCATATCGCCATTATCTGTTCCAATTATGAAAAATCGAAGGATTTTTATGTAAATAAATTAGGGTTTAAGGTTTTGGGTGAGGTTTACAGGGCTGAGCGTAAATCTTATAAATTGGATTTAGCGATAAATGATAATTACCAGATTGAATTGTTTTCGTTTGAAAATCCTCCTGCAAGGCCATCTCGACCAGAAGCTTTAGGTTTAAGGCACCTGGCTTTTGAGGTAGATGATATTGAACTTGAAATCGAAAGATTGAACAAGTTTGATGTTACAACTGAAGCGATTAGGATTGATGAATTTACCAGCAAGCGGTTTACATTCTTTACCGATCCGGATGGATTGCCCTTAGAGCTTTATGAAAAGTAATTAATGCAAAATAGCCAACAATTTCGTTGTTGGCTACTTAGATACCGATCGAGTATTCTGTTGTTTTAACAACTCAAAGCCCGGTCGAAACTCGGTTCATTCAAATTGCTATTACAAACTTATGTGTTGCAAACCAACAAGTAAAACAAACGTTTGATATAGTTATTAACAGTTTAAGTGAATGCCGATTAAATGCTTTCTTTTAGTTGTTAAGCATCAGATTAATAGGTTTTTATTGGTTTGTTGCGTGTTGATAAAGTATAGCGTTGTTTTTGAAATAAAATTATTTTGAGCAGACAGAAATCACAAGTTTTTAAGTTTAAGGAGTTTGAAGTTGATCAAACAAATTGTGCCATGAAAATTAATACAGATGGTGTGTTAATTGCGGCGATGGTTCAGTTTGATAATCCTGGAAATATATTAGATATCGGAACCGGAACGGGAGTGATGTCTTTAATGTTAGCACAACGCTTTACGGAAGCGCAGGTCCATGCCCTAGAAATTGATGAACAGGCGGCACTTACGGCCAGGAAGAATTTTAATCATTCGAGGTTTAGCGACCGATTAACTTGTACGCATGTATCGATTGAAGATTTTGAAACGAGCGATAAATTTGATTTGATTGTTTCCAACCCTCCATTTTTTATTAACGATTTAAAAAACGAAGAGCAGCGAAAAGGCATAGCCAGGCATGCTAGTGTCGATTTTTTTGAAGCGCTTGTTCGGCAGTCAGCATTTTGTTTAAACCCAAAGGGGAAAATGTGTTTTGTTTTGCCTGTTAAACAAGCCAGCTTAGTCGAAGATTTGGCCAAGAAGCATGGGTTGAAAGTTTGTGAAAGAATCAATCTTCATTCTGATGAGACTAAAGAAACTTTCAGGGTAATCATTTGTCTTGCTTTCGAAGCGGAGAATTTCAGCACATCTGAATTTTATATTTACAAAGGATTAAACGAACATACCAATGAATACAAGGATTTATTGAAGCCATTTTTTCTGGCCTTTTAAATCATTTTGCCTGTATTTACTGATAAATCTATTCGGATTAAAAATAAATAATGAAAAAAATAGGACTAATTTCTGATACCCACGGCTATCTGGATGATGCGGTTTTTAAGCACTTTGATTCGGTGGATGAAATCTGGCATGCAGGTGATTTCGGGCCGAACGTTGCAGCACCACTCGAAGCATTTAAACCACTAAGGGGGGTGTTCGGAAATATTGATGATGCAGCAATCAGATCGCTGTATCCGGAGCAAAATCGATTTAGTTGCGAAGGAATAAACGTCCTAATGACGCATATTGGAGGTTACCCCGGTCGGTATTCATCTTATATAAAAGAAGAAATATACACTAACCCTCCTAAATTATTTATTGCCGGTCATTCGCATATTTTAAAAGTAATGTATGATGAAAAGCTGAAATGTTTGCATATAAACCCCGGTGCGGCGGGAAAACATGGCTGGCATAAAGTGCGAACTTTAATTCGTTTTTGCATTACTGATGAAAATATTCATACCTTAGAGGTTATAGAATTATCGGGTAGATAATGTAAAAAATACACTAAGTATGGTTTGTGGCGTTAAAACACTGGGGCAATTTATCATTGAAAAACAATCAGATTTTCCCTATGCCAAGGGCGAATTGTCGCGATTATTAAGAGACATTGGCATCGCGGCCAAAATCGTAAATCGGGAAGTTAATAAGGCTGGTCTTGTAGATATTTTAGGTGATATTGGAACCACAAATATTCAAGGTGAAGAGCAAAAGAAACTGGATGTTTACGCAAATGATCAATTTATTGCGGCCTTAACCAGTGGCGGTGAATGTTGTATCGTGGCTACCGAAGAGGAAGATGAAATTATACATATTGAATCGCCTGTTTCTCAAAATGCCAAGTACATTGTATGTATCGACCCCTTAGATGGTTCTTCAAACACTGATGTAAATGTTGCCGTTGGTACCATCTTTTCCATCTATCGCCGTAAAACGACCGATGGCAGAGCGGTTTTGGAAGATGTTTTACAGAAAGGAACTGAACAGGTAGCAGCGGGCTATATTATTTATGGTTCATCAACCATGTTGGTTTACACAACAGGCAAGGGCGTTAACGGCTTTACATTAGATCCTTCAATCGGTGAGTTTTGTTTATCGCATCCAAATATGCGTATTCCAGAATGTGGTTACATGTATTCTGTCAATGAAGGCAATTATGTTCACTTTCCGGATGGTGTGAAAAAATACATCAAGTATTGCCAGGTAGAAGATGATAGTACAAAAAGACCCTATACTTCCAGGTATATTGGCTCGATGGTGGGCGATATTCACAGAAATTTAATCAAAGGCGGAATATATATTTACCCCACAACTTCCCGCTCGCCTAATGGTAAGCTTAGGTTGCTTTACGAGTGCAATCCGATGGCATTTATCATTGAACAGGCAGGAGGGAAGGCAACCACAGGTTTTGATAGGATTCTTGATATCGTACCGACAGAACTGCACCAACGTGTACCTATCTTTATCGGCTCCAAAAACATGGTTGAAAAAGCCGAAGAAATGATGTTAATGTACACAGATACGCCTATTGAGAAGGATACAATAGAGGCGACATTAGAAAACTTAGGTGTTGTTGGTGGTATTGATTAATTCAATTTCAATACTCCTAAATCTAAAGTTATAATTTAAACCGTCCAAGGTATTGGCTGTCTGACTGCATGCTGCGGTCAGCAGCCACAAAACCTATATAAATATCCACTTCCATATTCAGAAGCCTCGGGTTAGGTGTCACTTTGATTTGACCATCCTTTCTGTAGGCGCCATTGAATATTCTGTGTGTAAAAATTTTCTGTTCTGAATTATAGACCAGCAGCAGGAGTTGATCGCTTTCATCAAAGCGATTAACGGTTGTGGTGTTCCACTGAATGCTAATCTCGCCATTGCCAGCAATTTCAACCAACGGATCGATGGCTGGTGTAAGGGCACCTCCACTGATTTTTACCAGATGCTGGTCGATGTAAAAACCATTTTCACCCTTTTTTAAAGCTTCCTTTCTGGTGTAAGATACTGCAGCTCTGAAACCGCCGGTTTTGGTGTAGTAATTATTGAAGCCTACTTTAAGCAAATCAATAAAAGGTGATAGATAGTTTTGTACCAATCTAAATTTATGCTGATTTTCGAGTTCCTTGGCCGTAAAGGGTTTGGTTCGTCGCGGCAGTGCCCGCATGACGTAGGTATCACCAAGCTGCAGGCCAACAACCGGACCAACCTTGCCGAAAAAACCACCCAGAATACCATTTTTAAAAGTTCCCATAAAAATTGTTATTTATCTAAATTTAACAACTTTTAGGAATAAATGCAAATCACTTAGTCGCTTTAAGCTGATTACACATTTTTTATTCGCTTAATACCTAGTATTTAGCTTGTGATTACCCTGTTTACACCGAGTTATCACCTTGTTAATTCAAATAATAAAACCTTTAAATTAGCCGGCTCTTGTAGTTGGTTAATCGCAATAAATTAGAAAAGAAATATTAGGCCATGCGGGCTTTTTCAGCTTCAAAGAAAGTGTCTATAGCCAAATTTGCTTTGTCTTGTGAGGCAAATACAGCCAAACGGTCGCAACGCTCATTTTCCGGATGGTCGTTGTGACCCTTTATCCAGATGAATTTTACTTTGTGTAGTTTATAAAGCTCGAGAAAGCGCAGCCAAAGGTCTTTATTTTTTTTATCCTTAAAATTCTTCGTTACCCAGCCAAATACCCATTTTTTCTCAACAGCATCTACCACATATTTAGAATCTGAATAGACGGTTACCTGTTGGTTCAGGCTTTTTAGTGCTTCTAATCCTTTTATAACAGCAAGTAATTCCATGCGGTTGTTAGTGGTCATTCGGAAACCACCACTTAGCTCCTTATAATGTTGCCCTGCCCTTAAAATGGTGCCCCAACCGCCAGGTCCGGGGTTTCCGCTTGCTGCTCCGTCTGTATAAATTTCAATCATAAACAGTATAAAGGTAGGTTTTTAGCTTTAAATATGCCGTTTAAACTATTGCTTTGCCCAATATTAAAATTAAATTAATTGATTATTAGTTATTTAATTGAAGCTTTGAAATCTTTCGAAAAAAATATTTGCAAAAATTATTTAAAGTCGTACTTTTGTGACACTAAAAAATACGGTGGCTGTAGCTCAGTTGGTTAGAGTATTGGTTTGTGGTGCCGAGGGTCGTGGGTTCGAGCCCCATCAGCCACCCCTGTTGGTCCAAGGTCTTTTTCGAAGACTTTGGACCATTTTTTTTGGCTTCTAATTCCTTGTTTTTCAGATAGATATGGCTTGCTAGTTCGTTCACAAATGTGGTTCGATGTCGGTCTCCATCGTATACTATTTTTTCTGGAAAAATGCAGCTAATAAGATATCTTTTGCCTTCAACATCAGCGTTGTCGAAAAATATATCCAAGCTTTTTAAATTAGTTAAGGCTTGCTCCGCAATGGACCTTATATCTAAAATGTCATTATTTTTGTTGTTTATCTCTCCCAATCTAGATTCTAATCTCACTATTTTCTCATTTGCTTCGATTTTTATAGTTCTAAAATCTACAGCATCTATTTCACTATTTAAAAGGAGTTCCCTCGCTTTATCAATTTTTTTATTTTGATCATTTATTTGATTAATATATAATTTCTTTTCATCCAGAATATTACCCACTTGATTGTGGTATGCATCCGCAATTGTTTGAACAAAAACTTCTTGGAATCCACTTTTAGGGAGATATTCCAAAAGATCCTGCATAAAGGCATCGTTTGCTTTGTCTGCTCTAAATCTTGTTCCGCATGATGACGTGCAATGGTAATAAGTTACCCGGCTGGACCTACCCTTTGAGGAGCTACCAGTCAATGCTCTATCACAGTTTGGACACTTTAAAAATCCCCTTAATAATAGTTCATCAGGCGTTGATAATGGAATCCCATATTTCTTTTTTCTACCATCAAGAATATCCTGGACATCAAAGAATAGTTTTTCACTGATTATTCCTTCATGCAAACCTTGGGCAAGGTAGGCGTCTTCATTTTTATATTTGGGAACAATTACTTTTCCGCAATAAATTGGATTTCTAACAATGTTATAAAAATTATTTTTGCTGCAATCGAAACCTTTTAGCCGTGCTGACTTTAAAATTTCTTCCCCAGAATACGTACCCTGAGCAAGCTGATTGAAAATCCATTTTATAATCTCACTCTCTTCTTCCTTGATCGAAATATATTTTTTGCCGGTTTCTGCAGTTCTATTTTGATAACCTTTTGGAGCAAGGGTTGTCCATCGACCTTCTTTTTTAGCTTGTCTAATTCCAGCTTTAGTATTTAATCCCCTTCTATCATTTTCAATTTCAGGAGTAGTTAAGTAGACTGCGAGCATCATCTTATTCTCTGGGACACTTAAATCTAATGGTTGCTCTATAGCTTGTGCTTCAATGCCAAGTTTTGAAAGTTGTGCTATTGTCTGGTAAGCATCACTTGTATTTCTGCTGAATCTATCCCATTTTGTAAAGAGTAAAAGATCACACTTTCCTTTTGTCTTTTTTGCATGAATAATAAGTTTTTTCCATTCAGGTCTGTTGAACGTTTTAGCTGAATAATCCTCAATGTATATATTCCTAATTTTGATAAGATTGAGCTCGCAATACTTTTCTAAAGTTCCTTGCTGACTCCTTAGTGAGTATCCTTTTTCAGCTTGTTCATCCGTGCTAACTCTAACATATATGTCTGCAATTTTCATGAATCCTCTAATATGTGTTTTGGAATTTGGTTCTTCTTAAGCAATAATTTTTGCCTGACGTGAGCGTTTCTAATTGTCTCTCCAACAGACAAATTACTTAATTTATAGACTAATTCCAAGACAATTCCAGCTTTTTCTTTACTAATAATTGTTCCATGTTTTCCAAGGATTTCAACCATCTTCTCTGGTGTCATTGTTCGTTTTTCCCGAAGTTTATAATAATCCATTTTAATTGGCTTAGATGTATGATATTAGGTATAACAGGTCTGTTGACCGCTGAGGTTAATAGATATTTACGATTTTAGCCAGCTTTATCCCTCAGATTGCATAAGGTATGCAGACTCGTGAATCAATGATATGTAATATGAAAAATCCGATTTCAGTAGATTTAGGTACTGACGAGATTTATTTAAAACTATTTTGGTGGACTAAATTTTAAAACCCGATAATTTTTTGGAAAGTAAATCCTTTTTAATGAATCACGAAGGCTGAAATCTATACAAGACTTAATACAAAATCTTACTCCTCTTCCCTAGAGTCAATCCGCGAAAAATCGAACTTTTATGAACATTGTGAAGCCATAGTAAATTTTGAGAAAGTGGTGAAGAACAAAATTGAGGGACAGTATAGGAAAAAGAAGTTTTCGTGAGTGTTTTTTAGTATCGGGTTGATGACAAGCTACAGTAGGACTTTACAAATTGAAAAGTAAGGTTTATTTTTTAACAAGCAAACGACATGCAAGCCCGATTGAATTCATGCTGTCGCAAAAGTGTCTGATACAGCACACTAACCATTCCCCTCACTTTGTGAACTGTGGTTTGCACCCATACAAGAGCATTGAGATTCGTGACCTTGTGCATTCCAACATGCAGGCGCAAATTTTTCTTGTTCTCTATATGGCTGTATAATGTACAGCTTCCCAAACCTTATGAGTGATCTACTGACAAGGTCATTAAACCAAGCCTGTGGAAATTCCCAACGTTTTTTAATGACAATCCCTTGCGGGTTGATACGCTCATAATGTTTTAGCCAAGAACCATTCCCCTCTTTATAAGGCAACCTCATTAGTAATGGATGCCCGGTGCCTCTGCGATAAATTACTGGTACACTAGTTTGATTCCAAACTTTTTTTATTTTTTCTTGGTTTTCTAAATTCATTTATTTCCAATCCACAGAATATTGTTAGTCTTCAAAATCAGCACCGTACTTTTCTATTATAAATTGCAACTTATCAACACTATATATTCCATATTGATTAGAGCTAATGTACCCATCACTTTCTGCCATGTGTAAAAAATCTCTTGCTTCTTCATAGTGAGGCATAGATAAACGCCTAGCTACCTCTGTAAATTCTCTTAAGTTTAATGCTCTAGGGCCAGTATAATTTGGCGCAACTATTTCTCCTTCATCGATAAAGCTCCATAAATTACCAGATCCCTCTGAACCAACATACTTTTCTAAACTCGTTGTCGATGTTCCATTTTCTGAGCAAACTACATTATTTGCTGGGTCATGGTGAACAATCTTAAAATTAGTTGCACGCAATTTTCCATTTTCATCTTTAACACTATTCCATTCAAGATAAGCTGTTTTCGGTGATTCGATTATATCTCCACACGTATCACAACGAAACTCTTCCAGCGGAACCAACATTCTTTTCATATTTTAAATTTTAGGTTTTTTAATTTTTTTGACTAAACTCTTTTGCTTGTTTTTGTTCTTCGAAAAGGCTTTCTTGAAATGCCACTAGGTATTAGGCATCTTCAGGTTTTTCAGGTGGCTTGTTGTTTTGAATATCGCCTAGCGGCCTTTACAATCTCCGTGCGAAACCTGGTTTGCACCTGCTCATCGGTTTTATCTATATATCTTTTAGCCTGCGCAAAGACATTCGCCTCAAGTCCATTCAAATACTTTCCAATATTTTCTGCAGTAAAAGGTATGTTAAGCTTGTCTTGAAAATTCGGAGGTAGATCTGTCCATACAATCGCATTGATATCTAGCTCAGCTGCCCAAGAACGCAATGCATCCAGAATAATCTCATTGGCAGCTAGGATGTGCTTTTCGCCGGTTAAAACATTGTAGTAACCAATTCTATCAGATGACGTCCCTTCTCGGGCTCGAAGATTATCCATAGCTTTATCAAGGTCTTCAAAAGCCGATAGGGCATAAAGCGTTCGAACCTCTGTCCAATTTTTGACCTCTTGGTCTATTTTACGAAACTTCTTTAGCGTAATCATCCCTATAGCCTTAGATTATTTGAAACAGGGATAAACGCCAACTGGCCTCCTAACTCGAAAGCTAGTTTTGTATTTATTGTTATCATTCGGAGCGTAATTATATCCTAAAGTAACCAATTTCTATTATATCTTGCCACCAAGACACTGATTTTCTCCGTCTATTCTTTATGATTGTTCAGTAAATTTAAGTGTTCATGTAACATGAACATTGACTTTTATTGAACATAATATAAGCTTATTTAGGAATTATCAATTATTGTTCATTATATTTGATTGTTCATGTATCTTGAACAAATTAAAATTTTGAACATGAAAGAGCAAGATATACTTTTGCCCGCCTTGGAAAGACTAACAGAAATTGCTGGAGTTACAGCAAAAATCTTGAGCTATCCATCAGGTCGCGGAAGAAATTCTGATGCCATAATAGAACTTACCAAAGGGCGACAGACATCCATTCTGGAAGCAGATGTCAAGACCGAGGTCAGGACTGCAACGCTGGACAACATTATCTCAAGGCAGCAGCAGACCGACGGCAAGAGAATCCTTATTACAAAATATATTCCCTCGCCCATGAAAGAGGAACTGCGCAAGCAAAATATCTGTTATATTGAAACATCAGGGAACTGCTATATCGAAACCCGTAGCATGTTCGTTCTAATAAGCGACCAAAAAAGCACACAGCCAAAACATAATGAAGATACCAAATTATGGGCACCAGCAGGGCTAAAGTTTTTATTTGCAGTTCTTCAGGAGCCGGACATACTTAATACTTCTTACCGTAACATGGCATACGCATCTAGCGTAGCCCTGGGTAATGTAGGCAACTTTATCTCAGAGATGAAGCGCGACGGTTACATCATCATGGGGACACGTCTGGAACAGCCAATTTTATTACTTGACAACAAGACTGCCCTAATAGATAAATGGGCCGACATGTATAGAACAGTCCTAAGGCCAAAGCAGCTGGTCGGGAAATTTCGCTTCGCTAAAAAGGAAGATAGGGCAAATTGGCACGAATATACAGCTCAAAGCGGCGACATCCGCTGGGGAGGCGAAACTGCAGGGGCTATCCTAACTGGACACTTGGTGCCAGAAGTTTATACCATATACTCTAACAGTGACCGATTTGAACTAATGAGAAGGTTAAGACTGGTTCCATCTGCAACTGGTGATGTAGAAATACTGAGGCCTTTTTGGAATGAGGATACCGCAGAGCCTGGTGATGGTACGGTTCCGCCGATGTTGGTCTATGCAGAACTGATCAGCAGCCTGGACAGCAGAAACAGGGAAGTCGCATTAAGAATAAAGGAAAAATATGTCGGATAACCCCATACTTTTGCCACTGGTATCAGAAATGCTAAGTGAGATGAGCACCGTATGCGCAAAATTTGATATCGATTTTTATCTCGTGGGTGCAATTGCAAGAGATATCCATTTATCTGCCAACGAAGAACTTCTTTCAAAAAGAGGTACCAAGGATGTTGACCTTGCCATCACCATTAGCGATGTGGGGCAGTACAACCAGATAAAAAAAGCGCTGATAGGAACTGGGCTATTTGAAGGGCATGAAACAGAGGCCATAAAGCTGATTTATAAAAAGGGCGTGGAACTCGATCTTCTGCCATTTGGAGAAATTGAGGAAGCAAACAGAAATGTAAAATTGACCGACCCAACCTTTGTATTGAATATGCCGGGCTTTGCAGAAATTTATCCCTTTGTTGAGGATTATGATGTCGGAAACGGCCAGATGGTAAAGGTCTGTACCATAGAAGGTATCATCCTGCTAAAGCTGATTGCTAACGACGACCGTCCGGAGCGGACAAAGGACATTGCCGATATCGAACATCTAATCCAGAGTTATTTCGAACTGAACAATGATGATATCTATATGTCCCATTTTGAGCTGATGGAATTATATGATACCACCAACAATGACTATATCCAGCTGGTATGCTCACGGTTGATAGGAAGAAAAATAAATGCCTTACTGGCAAACTCAGTTACGCTTGCCAACAGGGTTAAGGCAATATTATCAAAGCGTGAAACGGCAAGATGGCAGGCCATTCTAGACGGAATGAATGACAACTGGCTCTAAGATCAGAAAGATTTTTAAAGCCCTCAAATTTTGCCTATTTTCCGAAATATCCAAATATAGAAAAAATGACCTCTCAACCGTTACTATCCATGACCGTCTCCCTTCAGGAAAATTCCTGGAGCCCACTTTCGGGACAACTTAAGGTAGGAGAATGCCTTGAACTTATAAAAAAAGGAACTTACAAGTCGGAGGTTGAGAATCTCAGAAGACATCTCAGTGAGGGAAATACCGATTACTATGATAGAGAAAAAAAAAGGCTTCCTGCGGTTACCTTTTCTGCAAGTTTCGAAAAGCAAAGGAACCGCGCTTCCATATCTGAGTATAACCGGTTACTTGTGCTAGATTTTGATAAATTAACGGCTGATGGGATGATTGGCCTGAAATCCAGACTTCAAGCCGACCCTCATATTCTATCCTTTTGGGAATCACCATCTGGATCTGGATTGAAGGGGCTAATGTTTCTAGATTTTTCAGAAGACTTCCCCCTAGAGGATGCAAACTTCAGGCACACTTACGCCTTTAGGAAAGTCCATACATATTTTAAGGAAAAATACGATGTTGAATTGGATAAAAGCGGTAGTGACGTCACCCGTCTATGTTTTTTCTCCTTCGATCCCGACCTATTTATTCGGGAAGAAACAACACCTTTTTCCGTTTCTTATACCGATGGTGAAGCGGCGTTGGCCAGGCAGACACTAAGGACGGCGGTCTACTCTTATGCAGCCGAGCCAACAGCCAACCAGAAATTCAATCCATTGGGCAAGAACAGCCAGCTAAATAGGACTGAGGTGCAGGCGATCATCAGGTATCTCTCAAGAAGGGGACTTTCGATAACCTATAGTTTTCACAACTGGTACCAGGTATCTTATGCCATAGCCAACACATTCACCTACGAACTGGGGATGAAATATTTTCTCTCACTATCAAAACTTGATGGCAGGGCCTATAACGAACGGGGCAGCCGAAATATGATCGATTACTGCTATGCAAATTCGATGGGAAAGTTTACTTTTGCAACCGTAGTCTTTTTTGCTAAGCAAAATGGCTATAAGAAAGAGAAAGAGGTACCTAAGGTGGAGGAAATGTTATGAAAATAGCAAAGTACCCCGCAAGTATTAACAGCCATTCTGTGCACGACAAAGTTGGGAGGAGCTCTAATAGTTCAGTATTTTCTAGTCAGGGACCACTTTCTTTTTCTTTATGCTAAATCTCAGCGATTATTCATCTGAAAAAAGCATACTTGATATGCTCTGCCGCCTGAGGGTAAAACTAGCTCACCGCAGGAACAAGGACCACATTATTCATCTGCACACAAGCTCTAAAAAACATAATTACCATAGGACTTCCAGCACCAACAGTACCGAGCTGCTGACAAGCTTATTTCCTCCAAGAAAACAATGGAAATCGGTACTCCAGCGCAAAAGGATGAAAAACGGCATCCCGCGCAGCTCAACGGAAAAAACAATGCTCTCCTTGCAGGCGACTCTAAGGTTCTTTAGAGATACCCAGCCCGATGCTCCATTTCTGGGCAGGCTGGATGCCTTTATAAGAGAAGTTCAGGATGGTATTCATGGAGGCAACTATAAGATTGGCGCTCCAAAGATCATCCCAAAATTAAAAGAGGATAAGGCCAGTGATACAAAAATAAATATATGCAGGCCGATAGCCTCATTTGGACTGAAGGACAAATTAATTCTAAGTATCACCAACAGGTATCTAACGGGCGTTTTTGACCCCTTCTTTATCGAACATTCCTTTGCCTTTAGAGCTAAACGCTTGATAAACGGAAAACTGATGTGCCCAACGCACCATGAACCCGTACAGGAAATCCTGGATTACAGGAAAAGATTTGAAGAAGGCAGCCTGTATGTGGCCGAATGTGACATGAAGAAATTCTTTGATACCGTTAGCCATACATTGATCAAGAAGATTTTTGCGCAGTTTTTTAATCGAAAGGGAATGGAAGATTACCAGGCCCAAGACCTGGCCGATGCAAAACGTATCCTTTACGAATATCTGGATTCTTACACCTTCAATAAAACTGTTCTGCCACTGAACCAAAAACAAGCGCACTTCGACAGGTTCCAGATTCCCAAAGGTGAATATGGATGGGTTGGGAAGGAACTGATTGCCAAGGATTACTACAAGCGCCTATCGAGCGCGAAAATTGGTATTCCGCAGGGCGGTGCACTATCGGGCTTGATAGCGAATGCCGTACTGCACGGCATAGACAAGAAGGTAAATGCTCTGCAGGATGGGAAGCTTCTCTACCTAAGGTTTTGCGATGATATGCTTATCATCCACCCTGAGCGGAACAAGTGCGAGCAGGCCTTCCAACGATATCTCTTGGGGCTAAAATCCAAAAAGCTGGTGGTGCATGATCCGGTGGAAACCCCTTATGCCACTGCCAAGAAATTCTGGTCGGAAAAATCAAAAAGTTGCTATAGCTGGGGAAATGAAAGCAGAATGGGCTCACCTTGGATTGGCTTCGTGGGGTATGAAATGCATTACCAGGGGCATATTAGGGTAAGAAAAAGCTCACTATTAAAAGAGATGAAAAAGCAGTTCCGCGTGGTGGGCGACCTGAAGCAGATCTTAAAGGATCCTCAATGCCGCAGTGGCAAGGGCTCCATCTACGAATCCGTTGCCAGCCGATTAATAGGCATGTCCGTGGGAAGGGTATCTCTTTGGAACTATAAGCAGATTCCAAATGAAATGTGCTGGGTAAGCGGCTACAAACTTTTGACCGACAATAAATACTCTCGCATACAGCTTAAGCGCTTAGACTCCAGCCGCAACCGGCTACTGCTCAAATTAAGATTGATGGTAGGAAAAATGGGCGCTGATGACAAGGATGATACAGACTCGGAAGAGCGATCAAGGATATCCGAACCTATATATCACGGCTTTCCTTTTAGTTATTACTATCAAGCACTAAAAGATAAATAGGATCAGGATATCTGACCGTTTGTATTTACCAAAAAGTCTAGTGTTTAAAATTTAATGACATGAATATGGAAGACAATGACGAGGAAAAGTTATGTTATAAGTGTGTAACTGACGAATATCTCAGCGAGAAAATAAGGATAGGTGGCATAAGCTGCATCTGCTCATATTGTAAGAAGAAGAGGCGATCTTACACCCTCTCTAAAATGGCAGATCGCGTTGAGGAAGCTTTTGAACAGCATTTTGAGCCCACCAATGACCAGCCCACAGAGGAAGAGTATTACAGGCAGCACTCGGATCTGGAATCCTCATACTGGTGGTACCGCGAGGGGGAAAGCCTGCCATTCCTATTGGAAGATATGGGCGGCATTCCAGAGCAGGCGGCAGAAGACATCCAGGCAATACTTCAATCCAGGTATGACAACCATGATAACGATTTCGAGGAACAGCGCTTCAGCAGTGAAGCCCTATATGAAATGAGAGGTGTCTCTGACCACTTATGGCAGCAGGATTGGGATGAGTTCGAACGTGTCGTGCAATCTGAATCCCGCTTTTTTAGCAGAAAGGTATATGATTACCTAACCAGGGTCTTCACTGGGCTTGAGAAATTTACCTCTTACAAGGCTGCTCCACTTATCCGTAAGGCAGGCGCATCAAAGGGCATAAAGGGGCTCTACAGGGCGAGGGTTTTTCAGGACCGGGATGAGATATTGTCAGCGATCAAGAGCCCCGACCAGCAGATTGGAACCCCATCTTCGAAATTTGCAAGGGGCGGAAGGATGAACGCACAAGGGGTTGCCGTCTTTTATGGTGCGACTAGCCACGAACTTGCGCTTGCAGAAGTAAGGCCACCGGTGGGCAGTAAAGTAGTTATCGGATATTTTGAAATATTAAGGCCACTAAGACTTCTTGATCTTACCGCTCTTCGCAATGCACGGGCTGAGGGAAGCATCTTCGATCCCCAATATGCACCACTTCGTGAAAAGGCATTGTTCCTCAGTCGCCTGGTAGACCGCATAGCTCTCCCCGTAATGCCTTCGCAGGAATCAAAGGATTACCTTTCCACCCAGATCATTGCCGACTTTTTAGCCGAGGCCAATGACCCTCCTTATGATGGGATTATCTTTTCTTCCACGCAGTCAAAAAAGGAAGGTGCCAATGTTGTGCTATTCCACCGCGCCGCAAGGGTTCAGCAGATAGACCTAGTGGAGGGCGCAAAGATCACAGCACATTCAAGCGTATATGAACCTGCAGAGGGAGAATATGAAAGCTATAATGTCGTTGTTCAGCAGCCCGGGAAGCTGAAAAAAAAGGAGCCGATTAAAGATCACGTCTATCATCCAGCAACAGGATTTCTTCCCTCTCCTCGATGGCCAATTGTGGAGGATACCAGGGAAATTACGCTGAAGATCAGGGAAAATGATCTGCAGATATTTGAAATCAGCTCTCTGGAGGTCATAACGAAGGAAATACCTTACCAGCGAGCTACCGTAAAGGAGGAGTGTAAGATAAAAAAGCCTGAAATTTTGGATTTTTGATTTATTGTGGCGGCAATTTGTATAAACCTAGCTTGCACTAGAGTGCCTTTTTGCCGTATATTGGGCAAATCACTAAAAATAAACTAACGCTAAATGTCCGCAACTAAATTAAACTCCTCGGCTGCCAAACATTTCCCAATGTGGGATGTGATGTTAGATGAGCATTTCGACTGCCAGTACAACGGGCTTGACTGGGATGAAAAGGAACGTGAAAGGGTTTTCTTTCAGAGCAATGAACTTCTGATGTCGATTGCCGAGCATTTTTTCAGCCTTGGCAAATTCAAGGATAGCTGGGATAACTCAAAATGCTACATAAATGTCTATGGGCAAAACCTTCTATTGAAGTCGGAAAAGCTGGATACCATTTTCCACTGGGGACTGGATGAGCATTATTTTTATCTGGAGTGCCACATCATTTATGCGGAGAACCTGCGCTATATGAATGATGAATTTTATGAGCTTATATTAGCGCTTAAGGCTCTTGGGGATTTTGAGTTTTTTGAGGTGGGGCGCATAACTAAAGATGAACGGCCTTATTATGAAAACAAGACAAGTACTGTGTTTCAGCTGATCAGAAACTTTATGCTCTATCAGACCGAAAAGATGAACGGGAGCAATTATCAGCAGCCTCCATCTTTGGATCTCGGACAGTTCTGCCTGAAGTGGGATGCCCAGCGCATAGACTGGGAGGAATTGATAGAAAAGGCAAGCGCGGCCTTCAAGATAATGTACAACATAAATTACAAGCTCTGGAAGGTAAGCAATACCCCTAAAGCCAAATCCAGCATAGCAAGGTGACACGAGTAAATTATCGTCCATTCGATTGCATCCTGCTACCTGAATTTTTTATGGCGTTTCAATACCCTGCCCTTGCTGTTAAATTCCTCAGTTTCCTCCAAAGGCCTCTTCCTTAATATAAACTTATAGATAAGTGTAAGCGCAATACCGACATTAGCAGATCCGCCGATGATGGCAACTATTTTGATGATTTGGTTATAGTCCATAGCTATCGCAATTTTTTATTGCGCTCCCTTTTATGGGCGTTGGACCGCCCTATTATACAAATAATCTTTGATATTGCAAAGGACAGGCAAATCTGGCCTTTGCAATGGCCATATCTGCATGTACCGGACTTGTGCAGCGGTTGGGTTTCTGCCTCGCAATCTTTGTACATCATCCCTTTTCTATTTAATATTTCCATTTGATATTCATAAAAGACAAATTGGGCCGGCAACTACTGCAGGGCCAATTGTTAAAGGTAAAACACCCATTCCAATCGATAAACGACAAGTGGTTTTCGGCTCTTGCTCTATGCAAAAATACATTCGATATCATCTGTTCTTTAGCCGGAGTATAGCCGTTTCACATCCTTTAAAAGAGCCGTCAGAAAAAAAAGCACCAAATGGTTTACGGCATGGAAACTAAAATATTCAATGGCTATCAGTCTATCTTTTTGCGCAAAAAACGATTGTTTGCCATTGACTGCAAAGCTTGAAAAGATTACCTTGTGGCCTCTGAAGTTCAATTTAAAAGCACGATGAAAGCCATTAGCCTCTCAGATCTATTCGGTCAAAAAATTTACAGGATTCCAGACTACCAGCGCGGCTACGCCTGGGGACATAAACAGCTTCGGGAGCTTTGGGAGGATATACTGGAGATTCCTGAAATTAATGGAGGCTTGCGACCGCATTATACCGGGACCATTTATGTAGAGGCTGCTCAACCAGAGGAAACCGAGCGATGGCTTACGGGCTTCACTTTCTATAACGTGGTAGATGGACAGCAACGGTTGACCACCATCAGCATTTTGCTTCAGGTACTGTTAAAATATGCGGGGGAAGGATATTGTAATGAGACAAGGGAGGACCTGGAGAAAGCATACATATTCAGATCCAACCGAAGTGGTGCCAGTAGGATTTACCGTTTCTGTTATTTCCAGTCAGATAAGAACTATGCCTATCTTCTAAATAAAATATTTGAGTATTCAGGTACTGTGTTTGATGATAGCCAATTTAACCTATACAGCAAAAATCTATCCC
Organism: Pedobacter aquatilis; assembly: GCF_032678425.1. Lineage (GTDB taxonomy): Bacteria > Bacteroidota > Bacteroidia > Sphingobacteriales > Sphingobacteriaceae > Pedobacter > Pedobacter aquatilis_B. The sequence goes on from NZ_JAVTSG010000002.1 coordinate 828,038, forward strand.
AGGCCAAGGATTTTTTTGAGCAGCGAATAAAGCCACTTAGCAATCAAGACCGGGAAATTATCTTTTTGAAGGTAACTACAGCCTTAAAATTTGATTTCCGTGAAATTGAGCAGGATCTTGACGTTCAGGCCGTTTTCGAAACGATGAACAATAGAGGAAAACCTCTATCCACGCTCGAAAAGTTAAAGAACCGCCTAATGCACTTGACCGAAAAACTGGGATTGGTGGATGAAGACCGCAAGTCGCTAAGGAATGACGTGAACATATCCTGGAGCATCATATACAACTGGCTGGCCAAAAATCCAGAACAGATCCTAGATGAGGACATCTTTCTATCTGCTCACCTATCGTTGATCCGGACACCTAAAGATGCTGTTTTTTCTGAAAAACTTGCCGAGGAAAAGGTCTTTGAAATATTCTCCAACCGTGCCGAACAATATGACTCGGGAGAGGAAAATACCAAGGAAAGCCCGGTCAGTTATGAAAAAATTCAAGATTATATTTTGAAGCTTTCTGCATTTGCTCCAAAATGGTACGAAATACATAACTCTAGGCATCCGATGATAAATAAGGTCCTACTTTTAAATGGTGGAAAGGAAATGAAGATTTTCCTCACTCAACTAAAATCATTTGAATGGGAACCGGGAAATCTGGATCTGGCATTGGACAGGCTCGAGCGCATCATGTTCCGTAATCGGATTCAAGGGCTTGGGGTAATTGATGAGCGTTCCTTCGCTACCTGGGCAAGGGATATCTATAATGGCAACCTATCAGCAGAGCTTGTCATGGCCCGTTTGAACGAGCACTTGGACATTCCAGTTTTGACGGCAAATATGGTGAACTACTTTAATGGGTTATATGGCTACGAGCGCGGACCAAAGGGTTTCCACCGCTGGGGTGCACTAAAATATTTTTTGTTCGAATATGAGGAACACCTTAAATATCATTATAAAGAAACTAATGATAAGGTAAATCTTTCGGATTTTGATTCTACGACCATTGAACATATTATTCCCCAGGAATATGAAGCCAACTGGCAACAGCAGGTAAGCTCTGTTTTTGAAAACCTGACCGAAGAGCATGCCTATCATGGAACAAAGGTATTGTTGCATACCCTAGGTAATCTTACTATCCTTAAAAACGGGAAAAACTCATCTCTTGGTAACAGGAGTTGGTCAGATAAAAGGGGACGTTTCCAAACTGGATCCTATAATGAAATTGATGTAGCCATAAATGAAGGCTGGGATAGGGAAAACATTAGTAAAAGGGGAAAGGATATGTTAACATTTATGACCACAAAGATCAAGGGCCTTATCCTTCAAAGCTCCGATATCGAAAACATCCTATTCTCGAACCCTTCAATTTGCAGCGCAATCAGGGATGGCAAAAAGTATGAGCCGCCAGATAGAAGAGAAAATGCCATCATCCAAGATTAAACCTATGCCAAACCGCTTCATTAAGTTAATGGCGACTATAAATGTTATTTGGAAAGTATTCGAATTAAGTATAAACGATGGCAGCTTATGTGTTTACATGACTCAATTTCAAATTCCCAATGCTCTCCATACGCCCTTTGTCTCCAAATCAAAGCATTTTTCTATCTCGGCTACAGTCGTTTTGTATGGACTTGGAAAGTTTTTTTTCATTTCCATATAGCCAAAAAGTGACCTTTTGGAAAGAAGGTAAGTTATTGGCCCTCCTTTCTCATCATAAAGCTTTTCAAGTCCCTTTTTGCTGCGATGATAACCGCTCAACCATTCAGCGAATAGCGCAGGGTTACGCCTGAGTGACCCAAAATATTTGATAAGGAAATCGATATGGATTACCGTGAGCGGTTTGATGGATTGGAAGCTGCCTTTCAGGTGCTTGCTTTTTTGCTGGAAACCTTCATTTAGATAGTGGTTCACCCCTGCGATATTCATATGGTGCTCTGAACATATTATCACGGGATAGATGTTCATTTTTTCTGAGCGCTTGATGCCGAGCTTTTTTCTGAGTTCACTATTGGGTTCTGAAAGATAGCCGAGCTGTCTTATGATCTGACTTACCCCTTTGTCCTTTGCCCCGGTTCCCTTGTCCGAAAGGAACCGCTTGTCCAAAAATTCACTGGTAAATGCTTTGTAGTCCAAATTTTCGAAGGTATTGGGGTGCAGATCGTTCATCTTTACCTCAAAAACGAAAACATCGCAGCTCGAGGCTCTGACAATAAAATCCTGATACTTTTCTGTGGAGATAAGCTGATGGCTCTTTTTGTGGAAGATTTTATCAAGCAGGTTTCCTACGAGATATTTTTCAAAGAATTCAAGTGCGATGTAGGCTTTAAAGTTTTCATAAGTTTTAAACTTTGCTTTTAGTTTCTTAGAGCTATGGCGAAATAAAGAGTACAGGAAACCATTTTCTAGTGCGTACTGGAAAAAATTGTAATCCAGAACAAGGATTTTCTCAGGCTTTAGGAACAGGAAAGGCTTGGTGACCACATCCATATTGAGCGAAAGCTTTTCCTTACCAGCTAATTCCATCGGGTCTGCCCCAAATTCCCTCATCAACTTTTCCGGCCAAAGATGTGCAAGATCCAACATATGGTTACCCCAGTTTTGGGGATGTACGGCAGAAGCCAGCACAGCAAGGAAGAATTTGGCAAATGTCCAAGGGTTTTCAATTTTCATGTTCTCGCAGTACATATCTGCTTCTTCCCGTAGCAATCCGTCACTATCAATAAATTTGCTTAGAAAGAGGAACCTGCCAAAAGTATCAACTTTCATTACCCCTTTTGCCCTTAGGTATCCCTGCTGCATGGCCTCCATCATGAAAATGCCTTCCAGTGATTCCAAAACAATTCCTCTGGGCCGCCCATAATAGAGATCGTTATAGACCAATATAGTCTTGAACAGGTTACGGGCAAACTCCAAAGGCTCGATCGGAGCCAGCGTGTCGATTATCCTAAAGTTCTTGAGCAGGTCCATGATAAGCAAACCAATCGGACCTTCGGCAAACCATCTTTTATCATCTGTAAATAGGGGACGAAATTCCGTGACCTGTTTGAAACCCGGGACATCACAGAAAACCGCTTCCCTTAGAATCTCTGGATCGATCATCCGGTTGTCTATTTGCTGGAACAGCATGGCATTGATCTTGGAGAGCCTCAGCAGCAATGTATCCGTTGAGTAGCCCGCTACAAAGGAAAGGGTGTATTTGGGGGCAGGCTCATGATATGCTTCGGCATAGCCTGTTACATGGAGAAATTGCATAAAGTTCGGTCTTGCTGGTATCCCAAATTTCTTTTTTAGATGTGAACATTCCAAATGTTTGGAGTTCGATATTGCTTTCTTAGAATTGGTCAAGAGTACGTAAACAAGGCTTGTAAATTCTAATAATCTAGTTTTTTTATTTCTTAACGATCTTTTAGCCGATATATAGTTGAAACAAATGTCCTAACATTATGAAATCAGTTTATCTATATGTGCGTGTCAGCACCGACGAGCAAAGAAGAAAGGGTTATTCTTTACCCGAACAAGAAGATAGATTGTTAAAGTATTGTGCGGCGAATGATATTATCGTTGAAGATATTTACCGAAAAGATTATTCTGCTAAAAACTTTAATCGTCCAGAATGGAAAAAACTTATTACAGTTATAAAAAGAAAGCCTAAGAAAGAAGAAAAGAATATTCTATTTATTAAATGGGATAGATTTAGTCGAAACATACATAATGCCTATGAGATGATTGGCATTCTTCGGAAGAATAATGCATATGCCATCGCAATAGATCAGCCAATTGATCTTGATGTGCCTGAAAGTGTAATTATGTTAGCCGTTTACCTTTCTGTGCCTGAAGCTGAAAATACCCGTCGGGCTCTGAATACGGCAAATGGTATGCGCCGTGCAAGACAGATGGGCAGGCATCCAAATAAGGCACCGATTGGCTTTGCGAATTTAACTGATTCGGATGGTAAAAAAAGTATAGTGCCAAAGCAACCAGAAGCGCGCGTCATAAAGTGGATATTTCATCAGCTAGCTAAAAATATTTATCGGATGTCAGATGTTTGGAGAATGGCGTTGGACAAGGGTTTACTATGTTCAAAATCGAACTTTTCAAAGCTCATCCGTAACCCAGTTTATTGTGGTTTAATTCCGGTGAAGCTTAATTCTTCTGATTGGCAGGTAGTAAAAGGCAGCCATAATGCATTAGTCTCTCCGTCTATTTTTTACGAAGTGCAAAATATTATTAATACAAAGAGAAAGGTTTCAACCAAGAGAGAGTTGCTTAGAACCACATTCTTTCTCAGAGGTTTTTTAAAATGTCCCTTATGTGATAAAAAGCTTACAGGCAGTTTTTCACGCGGCTCAAAAAGTAAGTACCCATATTATCATTGCTACAAGGGGTGTAATAATCGAATAAGTGCAGTGTTGTTGAACTTTAATTATGAGAGAGAATTACAAAAGCTTTTACTTTCTCCTGGAGCGATAGAACTTTTTGATCTTGTTTTGGACGATTCTAATTTAAGGACAAATAAAGCGGAATATATAATAGAGAGAAGAGAGTTGTTAAGGCAGTTGGCTCATCATCAGAATACACTCTCTAAAGCCCGAAGTTTGTTTGTAGAGGATAGGCTTAAGTTTGATGATTACAGCGAGTTTAAAAATGAGTTCCTGATAAGGACTTCTTGCCTTAAAAAAGAATTGGGGGATAATATTGACAAATTGAATAATATTGACTTTCAAAGGAAGTTGGATCATGGAGAAAATGTAAGGGTTTTCAGAAAGTATGAAACTTTTGATATAGCGGATAGGAGGCACTTGCTAAATTTTCTGCCATTAAATACTGTTAACTTCCAAACTGGTGATGTTTCTCTTACAGTGGAAAGTGTATTATCAAAAATATTAATTTCTGAACTCAAAAGCTGATTGTAATGAATTTCACCGAGCGTAAAATCTCCGTTAAACGGGCTATTGCTGTTTTATCCAAGAATGGCATCAATGTGGATGACAGTGAGGCTGGTATTATTTTGGATTTCTTATATCTAATTTCTAAGAATTATTCCGAAAATCATGCCGGAGGAACTTGTAAAATCCCGAAGGAGACTTCAAACAAGTCAAAGTCAGCATAGAAATCTTTCAATGATGTTTTTTAGACTATTCTTGTTCTAAGTCTAAGGACTTAAAAAGTAATGTTCGAACTGATATTAGTTAAGCGTAAAGTTTTGACTATTAGATTTTTATTGTCAAAAAATAAGGAAACAGCCATAATATGGTGTTTCCTTATGTAGGTCGAGCGGCAACTTGTCGAACTTTTATGATGATTGCGAGAATGTGTTAAATGTTGAAAAGACTTAAGGAGTGGTAAAATAATTTCAATTGAGGTTTAGTACTCAAAGTGGATAAACCAGAGTTGATTGACGCCATGTCACCAGAAATAGATCTAAAATAAAATATTGCTGTTCTTTCATTTAGTGTTTTGGCTAGGAGGTGTCAGTTAGTTTGGTTTTTCCAGTAAATAATAGTTTAAAGATTTTTGATCATGCGAAAATTGGCACATTCTAAATTTTTCATAATGCACTTCGCATGTCGATCGATATAAATTGAATATGGTTTTTTAAACCATTCCCGTTATCTGTTAGTCATAGAGGCAAAAATATACTTGGATGATCACACTTCAGCAAAAAAAACAACACCTTCTTTGGCGGGCTGGTTTTGGACCGTCTACAGATGACATGACCGGTTTAGATAAGAAAACACTCGAAGAGGTTTATGCCTCACTTGTTAAGTCTTCTTCTTCAAAACCAAATGAGATTAACGTAGCCCAAAGGCTTTTCCAGTTTGTCGGAACGGGTGCTGGTCAGACCGATATGGCCCAGATGCGGCAGAAGATGATGGAGCCAAAAAGCCGTCGCCAATTTTTAAGCCTCAGCAGACAGGTACTTAAGAATTTGAACCATGCATGGATGGACCAGATGGTTAGTTCCCCTGGGCAACTCCGCGAGAAAATGTCGCTTTTTTGGCATGGACATTTTGCTTCCCGCGATCTTAATGGGATCTTTCAGCAAAAGTTGCTCCAGGATATTCGCTCCAATGCCCTTGGTAGTTTCAGGGATCTGCTGTTTGAAGTCAGTAAAAGCTCATCTATGCTGTCGTTCTTGAACAATGTACAGAATCGGAAGATGCATCCCAATGAGAACTTTGCTCGAGAGGTAATGGAACTGTTTACTATGGGACGTGGAAATTATACAGAGCAGGACATCAAGGAAGCAGCTAGGGCATTTACCGGCTGGAGCTTTCAGCCAAATGGCGATTTTGCATTTCGCAGGGACCAGCATGATACAGGTTCAAAAACCATACTGGGAAAGAAAGGAAACTTTACGGGAGAAGATGTTTTGGATATCCTATTGGACCAGCAGCAAACTGCCAATTATATCACCGAAAAGATATACCGTTTTTTTGTGAACGAGCAGCCTGACCAGGCAAAGATCAGTTGGCTCGCCGGAAGGTTTTACAAGAACAAGTATAACATACAGAAGCTTCTTGACGATATCTTCACCAGTGATTGGTTCTATAGTGAAAAGAACATTGGCAGCAACATCAAATCACCCGTTCAATTATTGGTCGGCATCAGGCGCTTGGTGCCAATGGACCTTAAAAATACAGGCGCACAGTTCTTGGTGCAAAGTGCATTGGGCCAGATACTTTTCATGCCTCCGAATGTTGCGGGATGGGCTGGGGGAAAAAATTGGATAGATGGCTCAACGTTGATGTTGCGTTTGAAACTTCCCCAACTGATCATGAACAATGAAATGATTGTGGTCAATACCAAGTCCGATGATGATATCAATATGGGCATGGCAAGTAATGCCCAGGCAAATGCAGATGAGCTTTCCATGAATGCGGCCGTTGATTGGGCCAGATATGTCAAACAGTTTGAAAAGATGCCACAGGAAATTCTCGTGCAGTTTTTGCGGGCAGGTATACATCAGGCACTAGGCACCGAGGATAGCGCAAGCATAGAAAAGGTTGCCGATAAGAGCAACCGGGAACATTATATCAGATCGGTTACCGTGGCATTGATGAGTACCCCAGAATACCAGATGTGCTAGCACACATTATCAGTAATTATTTAGTATTTATTAATACGCCCAATTCGTTGAGGCGGACCAAATAAGAAATTATGTTGATCAACCGCAGAAAATTTATACAGGCCAGCTCGCTGGCAACGGCATCGCTAATGCTTCCAAAATTTCTCCATGCCTTTAATGGTGGCATCGTACCCCAGGGCAATAAAGTTGTTGTTGTACTGCAGCTAAGCGGGGGCAATGATGGGCTCAATACGGTAATTTCGGTAAGGAACGATATTTATTACCGAGAACGTCCGACCTTGAGCATACAACGGGACAGGGCTCTTGGCCTAACAGATGAAGTGGGATTACATCCTGCCCTGACCAGTTTTAAAGATCTTTATGATGACGGCAACTTGGGCATCATGAACGGTGTGGGCTATGCAAACCCCGATCGCAGCCATTTTAGGAGCATGGATATCTGGCAGACAGGAAGTGGTAGCAGTGAATATCTTTCGACAGGTTGGCTGGGACGCTATCTCGATTTACAGTGCAAGGACTGCAAAACGCCTACCCAGATACTAGAGATGGACGATGTGTTAAGTCTGGCGCTTAAGGGCAACGACATGAAGGGGCTTGCCCTTAAGGATCCAAGACGTCTTTATGGCTCCAGCCAGGACCAGTTCTTCAGGGACATTGCAAAAAAACATCAGGCCGAACATGAGCAGCCAGTCGATTACCTTTACAAGACCATGGCCGAAACGGTAAACAGTGCAGAATACATCTTTAACCAGAGTCAGCTAAGGCCTACTTCGGCCGCCTATCCCAAAACTGAGATCGGGAATAACATGAAGAACATCGCATCACTTATCTTCTCGGACATCAATACCAAAGTGTATTACGTGAGCCTGGGCAGCTTTGACACGCACGTAAACCAGCAATGGACACAGCAGCGCCTTTTTGCAGAAATGAACGACGCGGTTTCAGCATTTGTAAAAGACCTTAAGCAGAACAATCGTTTTGATGACGTGCTATTGTTTTCGTTCAGTGAGTTCGGTAGAAGGGTAGCACAGAATGCAAGTGTGGGCACCGACCATGGTACGGCAAACAATATGTTTATGGTTAGCGGTGGACTTAAGGAAAAAGGCATCCTCAACGCCCTTCCAGATTTGGTTAACCTAAAGGATGGGGATATGCAACATAACGTCGATTTCAAGCAGGTCTATGCGACTGTTCTGGACAAATGGCTGGGGGTTAATCATAAGGAGATTCTCGGAGAGAAATATCAGACCTTGAATTTTATTTAAGTTACCAAAATTTATCGGGCGATGGCTGAAAAGCCATCGCTCTTGGTAATTGCTCAGTAACCATTTACCAATGGGATCACTCTTTTCCCGATCAGTTGTATTGCACTGGTCAACTGCTGATGGGTCAATCCAGCATTGTCCATCTGGAAGGTAAACCTGTCGATTCCACCCAGCGCTTCGCTGTGTTTTAGTAACTTATTGGCAACCTGCTCTGGTGAACCAACAACAAGCGAACCGTTGATACCAATAGCATGATTGAAACCGACCCTGGTAACGGGTGGCCAACCACGTTGCTTTCCAGCTTCGGTCCACAGCTTGGCATAGCCTGGATAATATTCTTCAACCGCCTGACTAGTAGTTTCTGAAACATAACCTGGGGAGTGGAGTCCTACTTTCATTTCTTCAGGTTTGAAACCAGCCTCTGCACCTGCTTTTCGATATATATCAATCAAGGGTCGAAAGCGTGCAGTTTCCCCACCAATCACAGCGACCATTAGGGGCAGTCCAAGGGTACCCGCTCTTACGAATGATTCTGAGGTGCCGCCCACACCCAGCCAGATAGGTAGGTGTTGTTGTAATGCCCTTGGATAAACGGGCATATTGTTAAGTGCAGGTCTGAACCTTCCAGACCAGGTTACAAATTCCTCATTGCGGATTTTTAGGAGAAGATCGAGCTTCTCCCTGAAAAGGGCATCGTAATCCTGCAGATTGTATCCAAAAAGTGGATACGCATCGACAGCCGATCCTCTTCCAACAACAATTTCAGTCCGACCTTTTGATATAAGGTCTAGCGTTGCAAACGATTGGTACACGCGTACCGGATCGGATGTACTGAGTACTGTTACCGCACTGGTAAGACGTATACGACTGGTCATTGCCGCAGCGGCTGCAAGTATCACCGCTGGGGCAGAATCGAGGAATTCCTTTTTATGGTGCTCCCCAATCCCAAAAATATCCAGCCCGTGCTGATCGGCAACGCTAATTCTTTCCAGCAATTGTTCCATTGCATCAACACTGCTGAGCGTATTACTGCCGTACATTGCCGAGGCAAAACTATCAATTCCTATTTCCATAATGTGCAATTGTTTATAATCATCTATCTTCCGATTGATCCTCTCTGTCGTTTTTAGTGAGTGAAGCTACAACGAGGTCATATGATTTTCTTATTAATTCCCTGATGAGCTTATCTGGGACATTTTTATTCAGGTCAATACTGATCCAGTGTTTTTTGTTCATGTGATAACCTGGCTTGATCTCCGCAAATTTTTCCCGAAGGTTTTTCGACTCCTCTGGCTCACATTTCAGGGTACAACAATCCAACTCGTCCACATTGAAAAAACAGAACCATTTATCCTTCACATAAAAAGCAAGTAGGCCCCTGTCATATTCGGAGGTAGCCTTCGTAAAGGCCATTTTATCGACTGCACCCTTAAAGGACAGACAATATTCCCTTAAATTTTCCGCATTCATAATTCTTTCAGTAAAAATAGCCAAAAGAAATATTTTATCAGTTTTCTAGAGATGGGTAATCGCTATATCCATGTTCACCACCGCCATACATGGTTGCCTGGTCGGCTACATTATACTCAGCGTCCCGTTCAAATCTTTTAACAAGGTCAGGGTTGGCAAGGAATAATGAACCATAAGAAATGATCTTGGCAATACCTTTTTCCAGTTCCTGCTCTCCGCTTGTTCTGTCGTATCCTGCATTGGCAATAAGCAGATGGTCGGTAAGCTTGCCAAATGTCTCTATGACATTCTTAGGATAGTGGGGAAGATGATCTAATGGAAACATGGCATTCATTAGATGTACGTAAGCTAATGGCAGGTCATTCAATGCTTCAATCAAAGGTTTGAACTGTGCCTCCGGATCGCTATTCTCAATATTATTATAATAAATAGTCGGTGAAAGTTTGATTCCCACTTTGTCGCTGCCGGCAACATCCACCAATTCCTGCATTACTTCAAGCACAAAACGGTTTCTGTTCTCTATATTTCCACCGTACTCATCTGTACGCAGATTGGCACTCTCTGATAAAAACTGATTAGGCAGATATCCGAACGCAGCGTGTAGCTCAACACCGTCAAAGCCTGCTTCAATTGCGTTTTTCGTAGCCTGTCCATAATCCTTGATGATCTGCTTTATCTCTTCAACGGTCAGTTCATGCGGTACCTCATACTCCTTTGGGCCTTGAGATGTAAAGTGTTGTTGTCCTTTGATTCCGACCGCTGAAGGCGCAACAGGCAATTGCCCATTTTTGTCTACTGAATGACCAACACGGCCTGTATGCCATAACTGGGCATAGATTACCCCGCCATTGTCGTGTACCGCTTTTGTCACCTTTATCCAGGCTTCAATCTGCTCTTGAGTATACAGTCCCGGAGTTAGGGGACTTCCAAGAGCCTGTTCTGATATGTTGATTGCCTCTGTGATCAATAGACCAGCCGTTGCCCGCTGTGCATAGTATAATGCTGTAATATCTGGTACCACACCTTTAAAATTGGCACGACTGCGTGTCATGGGTGCCATTGCCACTGCATTTTGTAAGGTTTGTTTACCTAAGGTTACTTTTTCTAATAATTTCATAATGTCGTTTCTTAATAATGTTAACGGTTAAATAAATTGTTTTTTTGATCCGGATTGACTGATGTTTAGATCAGTCCCCTGTCAGTACAATATGCCTTGACACTTTCTTCCACACTAGGCAATTCTCCGAAAAGCGTTTTTTGCCTGATTGGATCTTTACTTATGTAGATACCCGTTTCAATCCATCCGATCATCTGGTACATGTCGTGAATATTCTCACTAAACTTCGCGACTATTGGAAGAATATATTTGAGTACAAATGCAGGAAATACAGGCTTGATCTCAAGGTCCTTTTTAAGAATTTTTGAAAAGGCATCGGACAGTATCTTCCCGTTGACAGGTGTTTCCCAGCCAACGTCGATAGAGGTATTGAGTTCACTGTCGGGAAGCGTTACTGCCGCCAGGGCTGTATATTTTGCAAGTTGGGGCGTATAAATGATTCCATAGGTTCCCTTTAAGAACGTTGGAAATATACCTTTCTTGATCTTGTCGAGTATAAAATCTGGTGTCTGGTCAAGAAATGCTCCAGGTCTTAGTGCGATATAAGGCTGTTCTTTTTCCTGAAGATATTGCTCAATGAGATACTTATTGTAGAAATGTGGCACTGATTGGGCCTTATCCGATTCAAGAATAGAGATCAGTACAAACCTTGGTATGCCTGCCTGTTTTGTGGCATCAACCAAATTTTTATAACCTATCGTATCGGTTTTGGCGTTATCACCTTTTTTACGGCGTGTGTATCCTGCCGCACTGGCCACAATGACATCAAATCCAGGTTCAGAAGAAAGCACATTTTTTAGAGAGGCCGCATCCATCATATCACCCACAACAAAATTTTTCACGCCCAGTTCCCTAAGCTGGTCTCGATTGCTGCTTTCCCTAACCATGGCAGTAACTTCTGCTCCCTGACTAATTAGTTCACTTACGATCTGGCTGCCGAGCATTCCTGTGGCCCCCACAACGATAACTTTTTTATTTTTCATCTTTATTACTATTTTATTTGACAATGAGTACAATCTTACCGTTAAGACCTCCAGCTGAAACAGCATCCTGTGCGGTTGCAGCCTCTTCAAGCCTGAACGTTTTTGCTACAATGATTTTGAACTGTTCCGAGTTTATAAGTCCGATGCCTCTTTCCAAGTTTTTAGCTGAATTATCAGAGGCAACAAAGCCTGCTTTCACATTATATTGTTGGGCCAGTTCCTGAGATGGCGGTACCACGATACTTAATAGCGTGCCTCCTGGCTTCAGAACTTCAAAAAGTCTTGACTGTGATTCTCCGCCAGCAGTATCTGCTACAAGGTCTACATTCGTAACCACTTTGGAAACATCATGTAGTTTATAATCTATCACTTCGTCCGCACCAAGCTCTTTTGCCAATGAGACGCCGTTCCCTGATGCTGTGGCGATAACATAGGCGCCGATAGATTTGGCCACTTGTACCAAGGTACCACCCACAGCACCACCACCACCCTGGATCAATACTGTCTGGCCTTTCTCCAGCTTCCCGTTTTGGAAAAGAACTGCTTCTGCGGTTCCCAGATTAACGGTTATTGCCGCGGCCTCTTCAAAAGAAAGGCTTTTGGGCTTTAAAGAAACATAGTCTTCGTTAGCGATGGCATACTCTGCATACGCATGATTTCTGGTCAGGGCAATAACCTCGTCACCTACCTTGAATCCCGCTACCTTGCCACCCACGGCAACCACGATACCCGATGCTTCCCCACCAGGAATAAAAGGCATCGTTATGGGGCGGGTAGCCTTCATAAGTCCCGTTCTTATCTTGATATCAATAGGATTGACACCTGAGGCTTTTACCTGTATTAATACTTCGTTCTCATTTTTAATCACTGGTTTTGGAACTTCAACGTTTTCGATAACGCCTGAGTCTCCATAGTCTTTATATTGAATTGCTTTCATGATATTTATATGTTTAATAGACATCTTTTTATTTATTACTTATTTAATGTTAGCAAAGGTATATTCAATTATGCGATTGAAATAACCTTAAAAGACATAAAAATAGTTCAATCCGACAATTGTGATTTATTCTTAAAGTGTTATAGTTTTTGGAGGAGCAATAATGACTTAAACATAACCTCCCGAAAGAATCTGGTGTAAAGTACAATTACCAATAAGCCTTCTAAAGATTTTGATTTATCGTTGCAGAACTTCCGTGATCAATGTAGTCACCATGCTTTAATCTATGGGTAATTTTGGCTAAAAGGGCATTTTAAATTCTATGCTTCAATACGGCTAAATAGTGAAGGCAATGGTATTGAATGTTTCGGAAGAGTAGAAAGATTTGAGAATATGGTCATCCAATTGGACATTCTGATAACAAACTTTTTCATTTAAGCTAAAGTTGGGGATAGGAACTGCCACATCGCTAAAATTTAAATTAGTTTATAGGATCACAACAAAGACAATATTTGCCTATTATGATAAAATATTTTGATCCCATATTTTTGCATTAATTTAGTATCCTAAATCTATTTGAATTAAATGATTTTCGAATTTACAACAGCTCCAGGTTTTGATTTTATCACCTTGTTTGCAAAACAGATTAATGCACCAGTAAGGGATAATTTTTTGGAAATCCCAAAAGCACTGGGAGTTGGTTATGTGCGTAAGGTTGGCTTTGGAAATGATTTCAAATTAACAATTCATCGCTACACGCTAAATGAAGATTTGATCATTAAGCGCAATCCTTCGCCAGAGACCGGTAGTGTCCGCACTTTTTTCTTTTATAACAACAGGGAAAGTCTTGAAGTTAGATACGAAAATGAGGAAAACGCAAAGCTTTCCCCACAGCATGACGCCTCTATATTATTGTCTACAAACGACCTGCAAACAGAGATCCGTTTTCCAGCCAAAAGTGATATCCAGTATATGGTAGTTGCAATCGCAGCAGAAAGACTGCGGGCTATTCTTTCCATCGAAAGTCCAAATTCCACGATAAAAACGATTACGGCAGAAAACGCATCCTTTCTTTTCTTCGAAAGTCTTGATATTGAAATGCAACAGTTATTTAAAAACATTGTAGTTGTGGATATGAATGGCTCCATGAGTAATTTTTATGTACAGATCAAGGTCCAGGAATTGATGTACCTTCTTTTTACCAAACTGTTGCAGAGGGAAAACTCAACCTTCAAGAGCCTGAATAGCAGCGATGCAGGAAAACTGCTGATTATTCGCAATGAAATCCTGAGTAACCTCAGTACACCACCAGTTTTAAGAGAATTGGCTGCAATCGCTTCGATGAGCGAAACAAAACTCAAACAGCTCTACAAGCAGACATTTGGCGATACCATTTATGATTATTACCAAAAGGCAAGAATGGAAAAAGCTGCCTTCCTGCTAAAACAAGCCAGGCATTCTGTTTCTGAGGTCGGCTATGAAATAGGATTTTCAAACCTCAGCCATTTCAGCAGATTATTTGAGAAGCATTATGGTACCACGCCAAAAAAATATTCCAATAATAAATGATGTTTTTGTTATCTATTTGTCTGCAATAGAAATTAAATACCAAAGGCGATGATTTTCAACTCCTTTGGTATTTTGGAAGTTAAGCATTTGTTGATATTCTTTCCGTAAGGTAAACACCTCCTAAAATCAATAGCAATCCGACTATTGAAAAGGCAGTAATGTTTTCATTGAGTAAAAAATAGCCGATAAGAAGGGTAGCGAATGGCTGTAAATACATAAAGTTGGCCGTCTTGGTAGGATCTAATTCTTTAATGGCCAATCCCCAAATCAAATAACAGACCAGAGAACTGATAAGACCTAAGTAAATCAGATTACCAATTACCGTCATGTCGCTCAACATATCGATTGCGATATTTAGCGGATGAAACACTGAATATACCAAAAGCCCAATCAATCCGTAAAAAAACACCTTTCTTATCGTAAAAGGTGTTGAATATTTCTGACCTAATATTTTAAGGAGAATGCTATAAATAGCCCAAGATAACGCTGCGGATATACTTAAAACATTGCCGGTTAAATCAACATCTAATTCAAATTTTCCGTTGAACACAACCAAAACTGCGCCTGAAAGCGCAATGACAGATCCGATGAGCATTTGTTTGCTAAATTTCTCTTTAAAAATAAAATATGCGAGTATAGCCGTAAGTATCGGGGCCGCTGTAACAATAATCGAGACATTGGTTGTTAGCGTGTATTTGAGCGCTTCTACCTGAGTTAAGTAATATCCGGCCCCGCCAATCAGACCACATAAACAATGAATTATCTCGTCTTTTAAATTATCAGACCACAACTTCTTACGTGAAACTGTTAAGGCCGATAAATATGCGATAAAAAATGAAACAAATAGTATATCTATCGTATCCATTCCTTTATCCATTAACACTTTTGATGATGCGAAGGTTGTTCCCCAAACAATTACCACTCCAACAGTTAAAACTGTAAATAATATCTTCTTAAATTTCCCTTTCATCTTACAAAATTCTAGTTTTAATCAATTCTATAAGTGCGTGAGCATGCTTAACAGCTTTTAATTCAACTTTTTTCAACTTCTCAGCCTCAAAAGCACCTTCAACATAAGTCATGTCAGCAGAGTAGACAAGACCAGCATAATCCATATTGCAATAAGGTATACTTGCTATTTGCGGTAACATAAATTCTTCAACAGTATGCTTATAGGTGCTATCCGTTGCATATTCATGTTCTTCCCCTCCAACAGTAACCGATAGGATAACTTTCTTATCTTTTAAATATTTACCGGTAGAGCCGTATGCAAATCCATAGACCAGTACATCATCCTGCCATTTTTTAAAGATTGCTGGAGCAGTAAACCATTGCACAGGAAATTGCCATACTATAACATCTGCTTCTACTAGTGCATCTTGCTCGGCTTGTATATCTATCATAAAATCTGGATATAAGGAACCTAGATCACGGATTTTAAAATCAGGAGCTAATTTTTCAACTTCGTTAAGCACAGCTCTGTTTGCAAAAGACTGATTTAGATTTGGATGACCGCTTATTATTAATACATTATTTTTCATTGTAATTATCTTTTATTGCTGATTAGTGAGCTCTACCAATTCATATTTATACCGCAAAATTAGATCAATAGTCATATTTTTGCATGCTATCAACAAATTGTATGGTACTATAAAAAATGTAAGTAATGGAAAGAATAAAGACAACTTCAACCAATTATCTAAATAAACAGGCCATCTATGAGGAGTGTAACGAAATGTACGCCATATCACTTATCGGTGGCCAATGGACATTAGGTATTCTTTCAACTTTGATTACCGGCAGGATGAGGTTTGGAGAGATCAGAAATACAATTCCTCAGATTACTGAAAGAATGCTCACATTGGAACTGAGAAAATTGGAGCAGAATAAGATCATTACCCGTACTGTATATGCCGAAGTTCCCCCTAGAGTCGAATACGAACTAACTCCAATCGGGTATAAGCTCAGGTCGATCATTCAGGAATTAGATTCTTGGGGTAAGGATTACAAGGATAATATTTGCAATTTGTAGCTACCATAGTCAATTGCTGATAATTGTGCTGGCCTTTTAATTCTGTATTTACTGGCAAACTCAAATTAAATAAAATTGTTTTGTTGATTTCCTAGAACTACGATGGCGTGATTGCACTTGTAAAGGGTAAGAAAACTTCAAAGCCCTTATGGATTGATTAATACCGTGAGAACTTCAATTATCATATTAAATTATATGAAAGTATTCCTCCAGCAAGCGACGGTTCAATGATAAACGCTTGTGGCAAATAAACCAATTGGTATCTTTAGATAATGGTTTATGAGCAAACATTATTCCGGTAGGCACTTTCTCAAGAACAAGGTCGCCATCTTTCTATTCGACAGTTTCTCTTTTTAAGATGAGCCTCAATATATTAGTTAGTGGATGATGATCATTGACACTCCAATTAAGAAATAGGTCAGTTGGGAACAGTAGGGCAATGAATCTGATACCGGAATTTTCATTGTGCATGTAGGAGCTGGGCAATACGGCTATACCTAAACCCTGTTTGACCAAGGCAATAATTGCTGAACCAAACTCTGAATCTAAGAAAGCCTCGGGCACAAAATCATAAGTTCGAATAGCTGTTGAACAATATAACTAAAGCTGCTTTCCTTATCCTGTATGGGCAGTATAATTTTATTTGTGAGGAGACTTTCTTTATTAATATCTGGGGATTATTCCAAAAGTGGCCACTGGTTTCTACACAAAGTGCTCGCTTTTTTCCAGTCCAGAATGTGCACTCATTACCCCATAAAGTGTGTATTCGGATGATTTTTAGAGGTTTTAAGCTTGCGGCTCAACTATCGTTGCGGTATTTTAAAGTATCCTGAAGGGCTTAAAACAGGATTAAAAAAGAAATACTTTTCTGGTTGATACTTCCCTTTTTGTTTTTTGTTTTATGGGATGCCATAAATGCGGTAGTGGCTTTGCAGGACTGCTTGTAATGAAATTTAAGCATGGAGGAGATGGGGAAAGACCAGGCCCGCTGTTTTTGATGGATTAAGATAAACGGAATTATTTACCCTTGATGGTCTTCCATGCTTACCAGATCCATATGCCGTGGACAAAACCTGGCTGCCCACTTTGGAATGAAATGAAGCGGCTACTATCCCTGAAATCCCCACCCCTGCTTACAGAAAAGAAGAGGCATGTTATTTAGGAGGGTTTTCGCCAGATACTTTACCCGTGTGGGATTGCACTTGGACAAACTGCAATAGGTTGACCCCATCTTACCAGAAATAAAATTCTTGTAAAGTTCTGTTTTCCTGAGTGTTATTAAATTGGTTGGAAGGGGTCAGACGAATTTGTTTGTCCAGACAAGGACTAATACTGCCATAAGTTCATTTTCTAGGAAAACGTTAAGGTCACATTATCCCTTATGTTATGGGATATAAAAAAAACATGAGCATTACACTCACCATTTATTGACAAGATTTCAAAGAACAGGGTGATAACAGTCTCGAATTTCTTGGATCAAAACAGTACCGTCGAAGGTACTAGCAAGATGTCTTTTTGTATACAAAAAAAATCTTGTCGCCTTTACAGTCGAGGCCCAATACTCGGAACTCGGTTGGGCTAAAGTCAACTTTTAGAAATCTAAATGAATTCAATTTATTGATAGTTTTTTAATTCGTTTCACCCTTTTACATATCGTTTGATAATTATCAAATAAATCCTCAAGTTTTATCAATCCAGAATTATTGTTCTTGGGTAAGGAGCAACCTTTATTTGATTTCAATTTTTCACAAACTATTAATCTACCACTATAAATTTCGGTAGTGCTGATAATTTACCAATAAAAAAACTCGCCATTGATTTAATTAGTATCATTAATTAATAACATGACGAATTCATTGAAGTTACTTCAGGATCGTTGTTCGTGCATTTGATTGTGAATTGTAATTATTTTAATGAATAGATTGGCTCGTTAATTATATTACAAATGATTTCAAGTCAATAAGAAACAGATGGGAAGAAAAAAGGCTACCGACCAAATTGACTTGCTGGTTCATCCATTGATCATAAGAGTGGATAACAAGACTTTCAAGAAGCTCGAGAGGTTGATGAAGGAGAGTGGATGCAGAAGCCTTGGCGAAGTGGCGCGGAAAATATTGTCAAATGAAAGAATCAATTGCTTTTATCGTGATGATTCACTGTCTGCACCAATGGAAGAATTCGCACTAATTAGAAAAGAAATTAAGGCTATTGGTGTAAACATTAATCAGCAGACCAGATACTTTAACGCATGCAAATCCAGTTCTGAAAAGACATTTTACGCTATGAAGACATCAGGGTTATATAAGGGAATTGACCTTAAAATTGAAGCATTACTCAATCTTATTTCAGAATTAGCAATTAAATGGTTGCCAAAATCGTGAGTGGAAAATCAATCAGGGGCATGCTCGTGTATAATGAGCAGAAGATTAAGTCTGGCGAGGCTGCAATATTATTGGCTAGTGGATTCGCTACAGATATTGATAAACTAAACCTACATCAAAAGACCTTCCGTTTTCAGGAGTTGACTAAATTAAATTCAAGATCAAAAACCAATGCGATGCACATTTCTTTAAGTTTTCACAAAGATGATAATTTAGATAATTTCAAACTTCAACTGATTGCATCTGAATACATGGAACGTATTGGCATGGGCGACCAGCCTTTTATTGTTTATAGTCATTTTGATACTGCCCATCCCCATATTCACATTGCAACAACCTTAATTCAAACAAATGGTGACCGGATTAAAACGGAAGCGATTGGCAGAAATAAATCTGAGCCAGCAAGGATTTATCTCGAAAAGAAATATCAGTTAATTGAGGCAAAAGGTAGGAAGCTGGAAGGAACACATTACTTGCGGGTAGCCGAGTATGGTTCAAGTTCGACTAAGAGGCAGATTGCGAATATCACAAAGTCTGTGATGCAAGATTATGCCTATACTTCTTTTGAAGAATTTAAGGCTATTCTTTCTACTTATCGAATTCATGCCGATAGGGGTGAGAAGGATAGCCCGATGTTTCATAATAAAGGATTAATTTACTCAATTCAGGATAATGATGGTTCGTCAGTTGGGATTCCGTTCAAAGCTAGCGAGTTTTTCCAAGGAGCGACAATGAAGTCACTCGAAAAGCGTTACCAGTCAAATGATGAAAAACGCAAATCGTTCAGAGCGGATTTAAAACGTAGGATTGATACAGTGAAGGATAAATATATTTCCATAACTAAACTAACATTCCAGAAAGAACTTGCTGGTAATCAAATTGGATTGATATATCGTGAAAATACTTCTGGAATGGTCTACGGATTAACTTTTATCGATCATAAAAACCGTACTGTTTTCAATGGTAGTGATTTGGGAAAAGAATACAGTGCCAAAGCACTTACAGAAATACTGGGCGACAAAGTTCAATTAAAGATTTATTTAAAGAATAGCTTGCCTGAAAAATTCCCCGCACAATCAAAGGTGGACCAAACGTCTGTAACCCAAAGTTTATTACAGGGTTTGTCCATTGAAGATGAATCTGAACCAATAGGTCTACTTGGCAGGAGAAAGAAGAAGAAAAAAGGCAAACAACAATTTAATGATTTAGGATTATGAATACTGGGGAAGATGTTCAAGGATTACGCAAGGTTATCGATTTTACGAGACTACTGAGTCTATTTATTTTAACAATACATTTTTATTTAACTTGCTACCAAACCTTTTTTGCTTTGGGATTAACCTCAGAGATTAGTGACAATGTCTTAAAACACCTCTTAAAAACAGTGCTCTTTAATGGAATTCATTTACCAAAAGTTATCGCCTGCATTTTGTTGTTGATATCGCTCATCGGAGCTAAGGGGAGAAAGGATGAAAAATTGGTTTTGGCACCAATGCTTTACTCTATTGGAGTCGGTCTTTTAATTTACTTTCTAAGCGTAATGGTGATTTACTTGCCTTTCGTAGGCAATTATCTTGCGCTTATATATATAGGGATTACCAGTATTGGATATTTACTTATTTTGACAGGTGGCGTAAGGTTGTCCAGGCTCATAAAGAATGCGCTCAAAAAAGATATTTTCAACGAGGAAAATGAGACATTTCCGCAGGAAGAAAGGTTATTGGAAAATGAGTATTCAATTAACCTGAAAGCAAAATACAGGATTGGAAACGATGTTAGGAATAGTTTTGTCAACATTATAAACCCCTTTCGCGGGCTACTTGTGGCAGGAACTCCCGGCGCAGGTAAATCATACTTTGTGATTCGTCACATTATTGATCAGCATATTAGAAAAGGTTTTTCGATGTTCATTTATGATTTTAAGTATGATGATTTAAGTAAGATCGCTTACAATAAACTCCTGCTACATACTTCAGGTTATAAAATTAAACCGAAGTTTTTTGTGATAAATTTTGATGATTTAAACCATACGCATCGCTGTAATCCATTAGACCCAATGGCTATGGAAGATATAACAGATGCCACTGAAGCTTCGCGAACGATAATGATGGGTTTAAACAGGGACTGGATTAAAAAGCAAGGTGATTTTTTTGTTGAGTCGCCGATAAATTTTTTGACAGCATGCATCTGGTACTTGAGAAAGTATGAGGAGGGAAGATTTTGCACTTTGCCACACGTAATTGAGTTGATGCAAAGTGATTATGATCGTTTATTTGCTGTGCTCAAAACGCAAGAAGAAATCCTGGTTTTGATTAATCCTTTTATTTCAGCGTATCAAAATAATGCTATGGCACAGCTTGAGGGGCAAATCGCCTCAGCAAAAATTGGCTTGGCCAGACTTTCTTCTCCACAGTTATATTATGTACTTAGTGGAAATGATTTTACATTAGATATAAATGATAAAGATGAGCCAAAAATTGTATGTGTAGGAAATAACCCGCAGAAATTACAAGTGTATGGTGCGGTATTATCATTGTATATTTCAAGGATGATCAAGTTGGTTAATACCAAAGGAAAGCTTAAGAGTAGTTTAATCTTTGATGAATTTCCGACAATATATTTTAATAATATGGATTCTCTTATTGCTACGGCAAGAAGCAATAAGGTGGCAACTTGTCTCGCCGTCCAGGATTTCAGTCAGTTAAAGAAGGATTATGGTGCAGAACAGGCGGATGTAATTACGGGAATTGTGGGTAACGTAATATCTGGTCAGGTTACGGGATCAACAGCCAAAACACTTTCTGAGAATTTTGGGAAAATATCCCAAAACAAGGATTCACTAAGTATCAACTCATCTGACACGTCGGTCACGAAGGCTACTCAAATGGATTATGCAATTCCTGCTAGTAAAATTGCTACTTTGAGTTCCGGAGAATTTGTTGGCGTTGTTGCAGATAATCCTGAGCAGAAAATCAAGCTTAAGATGTTTCATTCGGAATTCCAAAATGACCATAAGGCAATTGGAGAGGAAGAACAGTTATATCAAGATATTCCAGTGATAGAAAAAGTCAGTGCTGTTGATGTGGAGGAGAATTATCTTCGCATAAAAAGAGAAATTTCTGATTTGTTGAGGAGTGAACTTGCTAAGCAAGATGTAATTGAAGTTCGACACAAGTCTCCTGATGAAGACAAATCCAGGTTATCAGATGATAAGCAACAGCAACGAACGGTTTCTTATTAAATGACTTCTAGGGCCACTTGTTTTCTTTACAAAACGCGAAAAATAAAATTTAATGTTATTTATCAGCGGCTTATAGCTTTGCGATTGTCTTTTTTAAATATACTGCTATTTTTGCGGTATGACCGTTACCGTATTGGCCATTTTAGAAACTGATTTCATTTTCCAGAAAAATCTGGCCAATGTGATGAATGACAGGCTTCAAAAAGCCGCAACTGAACTCAAAGAAGTTCATTTGAAAACCTTGTCAGGCAAGGGATTTTCATCTGAAGATTTAATCATTTACATCAGTTACACCATGAAGTTTAAAATACGCTATTGTATCGTAAATGATGTACCAGCTGATATCGAGTACTTCGTAGCTTCCCTATGTGGAAGACTTGGCTATCTCTTGTGGAGGAAAGTGTCTGTGGAAGTTATTGAAAGGGACTTGTACGTATAGCAATATTTTTAGATAAAATTTATCGTTCTGATGAGATTTTGCTTGGATTAAGGGTTAAATGTTAGATTTCTATGATTTCGCTTAACCATAACACAATAGAATTACAAATATAAATTTTTTCTCGTTTAACCACTGATTATGAGATGATCACCTAAAGATTGAAAGCGAAATCGTCTTAAATTGTATTATTTATAATACAATTATATTATTTTAATTATGATTTTATGTAAAATTAAGTTGTCAAATTAGTGTTACGTTGTTGTGGTTTGTTTTTGTAAACTATAATTTTAGGACATATAATTTAACACTTTAAAACATTGAGAAATGAAAAAAAACAATTTAAAATTCGCGCTGGTACTGGCATTGACAGTTTCTGTTTTGACAGTTTTTTCTAAAAGCAATAAGCAGGCTCATGTCGGTTATTTGGCTTCTGAAGGTTCCTCAGGTGGTGTTCAGGCTGTATCCGGAGCATTATGGGGTGGATTAGGTGCCTGGGCAGGAGCAGAATATGGCGCGACACTTGGAGTAGCATTTGGCGGTCCTGTTGGTGGAATCATTGGTGGTGCAGCCGGAGCACTGTAAGTTTTTTTGACAACGAAAGTCCCGGCTAGTTCCGGGACATTCGGTGATTTCTTATAACATTTGAATTTTATGATTGGCAGTTTGATAACAGCTTTTTTAACTTCGTTGGCTTTTCTGCTAACCACATTTCTGATTCCATTTTTAATAAGTTTATTTACGAACTTTTCGTTAAAAAAGGCGATTAATACCACTAAAAATTTACTCTATATCACAGGTACAAAGGTGCTTTTTATCACACTAGTGTTTAACGCTACCGTCTTTTTCGCAATTACCTGGAGCTATGAAAAATTCCACATCGCCGACTTTCCGGTCCTGAATGTCGCAATTTCAATTTTCGTGGTATTTTTTATAATGAGTTATTCGTTTATCCTAAGCCCGATCTTATCAATAAGATTTAATTCAAACTTTGTTAGGGAGCCAAAGTATACTGAATTTTTGGCGACAAGATTTGATGCCGATATGGTGGTAAGAGTGGTGGACTGTGATCTAAAAAATGCATATGCAACTGGTATTCTTCCATTTTATAAAATTATTCTTTTGGGACGGCCTTTAGTTGAACAAATGACAGAAGTTGAGCTTAAAGGCGTAATTGCGCATGAATACGCCCATAATAAATTTAACCATGTTCTGAAAATTTATTTGGTGTCCTTGTTTGGTATTTTGCTCAATTTTGGCCTGTTTTATGCATTTCTTAAGGTCAATTTTCACCTCCCTGAAGCGTTCAAGTTTGCGATACTTGGAGGGGTTGGTGGATTCATTAATTTTACGCTTTTGCCAGGTATTTTCAGAAAGCGTTTCGAATTTCAGGCCGATTCTTTTGCGGCCGAAACAATTGGTGCGGAGGACTATGAACGTGCATTGAAACGTCTTGACAGAATGACCGATGGAGCATTGACCAGAGGAAGTTCAACACACCCAAATCTGGAACAGAGAATAAAGAATATCTACAAAAACCATGAATAAAAAGGTTTCCATGCTATTTCTCCTTGGATTTCTTTTATGGGTTATAGGAGCAGCTTTCTCTTACTTCTTATATACACCGAATCCTGTATTAAAATTACCACCCCTGTCCAAAAACGTCAATCTTGTTTTTGATTTTAAATTTCATTTATTCGCCAAAATATTTTTCAATAATGCATTAGTTGGTTTGCTGGTTTCGATTATCGGATTTGCGACTGGGGGAATCCTAACCGCTATCCTGTTTGTGTACAATGGATTTATGTTAGGATTTATTATCCAAAATGCCTTATATCTGAAAATGTCAAAACTCAGCCTGGCCCATTCTTTATTGCTACATGGACCTTTGGAGGTTGTATCCCTATTGTACCTTGGGGCAATTGGTTTCCAGGGTTGGACATTTTATAAAATGCTGCTGAAAAATGAAATGAAATTCGAATTTGCACAATTACCACATTTGAAAACTTTTATACTTCCTTTTTCCGGACTGCTCTTGGCAGCCATAATTGAAGCCTCGATTTAACATGAATAAGCCGTTCTCTAATACCTTAAAATATATACTTTTGTATGCTTTTTGTATTGCTCTTATAAGCATCTTCCAGTCTGAACTGATCATCATGAAAATGGACGAATCTGTTCGTGGTTTAGCCCGTTTTAGTGCTTACCTCTCTTTAATATTATCTGCCAGTGTTACCGCTTTATTGATAGGCATCATATTCCTTCTCTGTAGCTATCTGATAAAAGGCAATAATCTACATATTGAAAAAGACATCTATTTCAAGTCTCTAAATTCAATTGTTGTGATTTTAATGGCTGGTGAAATCTTTAAGTTTGGATGGTTATGCATAAATTTCAGAGAGGAGATAGAGTTTTTGAAGGTAAGTGCCTCCTTACAGTCGGATATCCTTGCGCTGCCTTCCATCAGGGCAACAATGATTATTCAGATTGTTTTTACAGTTTGCTCTGGTTTGGCTATGTATCTTACCCTTAAATATCATAAAATAAGTTATAAGGACAGGCTCCTGGTTTCCATTACCATGACTGTTTTGCTTATACTTTATTCTTCTCTGTATTTATTAAAGTAATGATGTTAGTGATAAAGATATGCATATATATGCTGTTAATATTTTTCACAACATTCTACTATCGAAAGTATATTAATATAGAAAATTTATAATACTATTTATGATAATAATATTTATCCGAACCTATGGGCCCACGCTCGTTTGCGACTTACCGCAGGTGTACTTCCAATTCCTCAGATAATGACCTGATGCGCTATGAGCCGTCTTTCCACCAAAGCCTATACAGCATGGTTGCTTTGCAATTCAGCGAAGGAGCTTCTTGCAGGTTAGGCATTTTTGAGGTCAGTACTTTTTTTTGAAAAAGGAGCGAGCGGAAGTTGAGCAAAAACCTACTATATTTATTCCTCTAATATTTTGTTGGTTTGTGTAATTTTAACTTCAATTATTAACTCGAAAAGAGTGTCATCGGACTTAATTCCAAACTTTGAATTGTCCGGGTATATCAGTAAAATTCGTTGACGGATATTTTCTAATCCCTTACCAAAACCATTATTTTGCTTATTTCGATTTATTAAATTACTTGATTTTATTAATAATACGCCTTCTGATAGCGATAGACTAATGATTGCTGAATGATTTTCGTCTGTATAAATTCCATGTTTAAATAGATTTTCCGCAAGAGTTAATAAAACCAAAGGCAAGAATTTTAAACTTCTTATTTCACTATCGTATCTGAAGCTAATATTCACATTATAGTCGAACCTGGTCTGATGTAACTTGATTAAATTTTCAACCTGTATGATTTCTTCTCCTAATAATATCAAGTCATCAGTAGTTTCGCAATTAACACTAAACCTCATGACGTCTGAAAGTGTCATAACTGCCTCTGCAGTTCGAGGAGCAATGGTATGAATATCGGTATAAATTGCACTTAAAGTATTGAAAAGTAAATGTGGATTGATTTGAGCTTTTAGGTAAGCGTTAGTTGCAAGACTGAGCTTAACTTCCATTTCCTTTTGCTTCAACATATAATTAAGCCTTGTTTCTTCCAATTGTGATCTTGTTAAAATAGACTTATTGTACTCTTTGAAAAGATAGTAGAAGGCCGAGAAGCCCATAAATTGCAAAGCTCTCCATAGCACTCCAAATGCATACCTACTATTAAAAATAACTTCATCGAAAAGCAACCAAGATGTGTGCTTATTGACATAATAGTCTACAAAGTAATTGATGACTAGATAACATGCGTAAATAACCAATAATGAAAGAGGGAGTTTCCAAAACCAAACAAATTTCTTTTTAAAAACCAACGGATAGACCCGGTCTCCACATAAGTAAAAAAGCAAGATATTCAGCAAATAGTGTATAGAATAAATCCCTGGGCTTCCAAATGCTCCCGAGGCTAATCCTACAACTAAAATCTCGACTGGTATAAAGATCAGCCAGCTTCGAATGTGGATTTTATATGTGTCCAGCTTATCTAAAATTTTCTTCATGTAGGCTAAAATTGCATATGTGTAATCACCGCTATCTGCGGTGTAATAACATTTAACAGGCATAAAATACAGGCTAGTTTCAAGAAAAAAAACATGAAACAAAGCCCTAAAAAGTTGGTCAAAAAAACAGTATTCGTTTACAGATCAGCCCCACAACAAGAGCGTCTGAGTACAGACCCTACAGCGACAAGCATAATTATTCTTTCGACTGGTACGCATGTCGTTAACAATAAGTAAGAGTAATTAAAATTTATGTTCGGCCGGACATTAAGGTTTTTTCTTCCAGAAACTTTGTTAAACCTTCCTTATAAAAATTACCCATTTGCACTTGGTAACCATTACCTAAATTTATAGTGTTACCTACGATTTTTTCGATTTTTCGAGCATTAATTACATGTGAACGGTGTACTCTGTAAAATAAGTCTACACAGAATACCTCTTCCACTTCTTTCAAAGTTAAATAAATAAGCTGCTCACATTTGGTTGTGACCATATTTACATAATTTTTCGCACCTTCAAAATATATAATATCCTGTTTGTTAATTCGGGTAAGTTTACCTTTTTCACCAGTTTTTATGAATACAATATTTTTGCCTGGTTTTTCCTTACTCGCAAAATCCACTTCGACTACATTGGTTAGAACTTGGGTGAATTTTGAGAGTTTTATAGGTTTCAATAAAAATTGTGTAGCTCTTAAATCGAATGCATCTAAAGTATATTGCTGATATGCACTTGTAAAAACGATTGCTTTGGTTTTAGACTTTAAGCTGGCCGCCAGTTCGATGCCGTTTATGTGGGGCATTTCAATATCCAGAAAAATGATGTCTATTCTATCTTCCGAAAAAATGTTGGAGAGGGCTTCTACTGGATTTGTGAAGGATTTCACAAGTTCAAGAACTGGCATTGTTGCAATATAACCAGTAAGAAGTCTGATTGCATGTTTTTCATCATCGATGATAACACATCTTAACTTATTTTTCATAAGCATAGGAATGAGAGTTAGGTTAATGGATATTTATTTTACATCATAGAAAATAATTAGTTTTTAAAGAAAATGATTAATAGAGAGTGGTAAGTGTGATTTTATTATAAAATCACACCTAAAAAATGATTACGAAATAGATTATAAATAGGCTATTTAATATATAACTTATAAGCTTCCTCCCCGAGATCGGTCGTAACATCACAAAATGTGATATCTAAGCCACTACATATTTCAAGAAGAGTAGAAAACATAAAGTCTTCTTTCGCATTTTCAATATCACTAATCTTCGCTCGGTCGATTTTATCGCACTTATTTGCAAGCGATTGTTGAGATAATTCTTTTGACAGGCGATAATATTTTATGTTTTTTCCAATAAGTTCATAAAGATTTCTGTCTTGAATTCTCATCAATTGAAAGTCGACCTTTTAGTGAAATTATATCGTGGCAATATTGCCACGCTCAGAACTTTTGTTTATATTTACATCATTATTAGAAGTTTAGCCTTTGCTAAATAATTGACGTGGTATTATTCAAGAGTCTCGATTGCAAATTCTGACAGTTGCCAATTGAAAGAGACAATAGATTAATGCCCATGACTATATTTTGCGTACTTTCGTACACACTATAGAGTTGTGGGCTCTATTGTATATCGTTTCATGGGTCGTCAGAAACCTGCAATCCGGTATTTAGAGCCCTGCTATAGTGCCCTTTATACAAGACTCGTATAACCAATACGGGTATGAATCGACAACATTGCTTTCTGAATTCTTTTGAACTACTATATTTTAGAGGTTGGAATGGTGATGCAATAGATTTTCCGAATTTTCTCAGTTTCCATCCATTGGCTCCGCGGACTTGTCCATTCGACAGGTTGTATGCCTTAAAGCCTAAAAATCCCGTCTAGCATTACTTCATTGATTACGGAACAGTAATATCTGAATTTTAAGTTTAGTATTGGTTCGACTGTTCCGTAATTTCTCCTTTGCCATTTAAACCGAATGGCTCTAAATTTTTTAAATCAACTAACTTAAAATTTTATGAAAAAATCGATGATTTTGATCGTCATGGCCACGCTTTGCCTTTTTCTAGATGTTTCCGCGCAAGGTCTTAAACCATTAACAAAAAGTATAGATGAACTTAAACCACTCAACATAGGAGAAAAGGTTCCTGATTTGGAATTTGATCAGGCACTCAATATGCCGGGTGGTAAACTCAGGTTTTCCGATTATAAAGGAAAATCATTAATCCTGGATTTTTGGGGGACCTGGTGCAGTGCGTGTATCAAGGGGTTTCCACATTTGCAAGAGATACAGGATAAGTACGGCAAAAATCTGCAGATCTTATTGATCAATGATTCTGTTACCGATTCACTGCATATAGTTAAAGAATTTTTAGAGAAAAGGAAAATAGACAACGAGGAAATCAAATTACCGGTCGTCTTTACACACCCTAAAATTACAAAGAAACTATTCCCGCATAGGCATTTTCCTCATTACGTCTGGATATCTGCTGATGGTCGCATTAAAGCAATTACCAGGGCAGAACAACTTGAGGAGGAAAGCATAGAACGATTGATTGCAGGTCTAGATATACACATACCAGTTAAGCAGCCATAGTATGAGATATACAAGTCTAATGGAAAAGGGCAGGAGGCTCCTGATCCTTGTTTTTGCGAGTATTCTGATTCTTATTTTGTCAACACTAACCGCTTTCAGTCAGTTCACGGGAGATAAACCTGCGCTGGGGAAACTTAAAGGAATTATCCTCTTAGCTGATTATGGAGACTTAAGGCTTTCAGAAGTGCGGGCAAGTGGCGGTATGACTGGTACGGATACCGCAGGCCGCTTCGTTGTAAACATTAAAAAATTTCCGGACACTGTTCGGATTAGCTCTGCAGGTTATGTGCCAACGACCAGAATTATTAAAAGTCTCGCAGACCTGGACAGGGAGTTTTCAGTGAAACTTGTTCCGGTGTTATATGATCTGGGTATTGTTGATATCAATACTGGGTACCAGAGGGTTAAAGCTAATGAAATAAATGGTACGGTATCGGTAATTGATAAAAAAATGCTCAACGAGCGGACAGGAACAAATATCCTCGACAGGATACTGGGCCAGAGTTCAGGGGTTCTTTTAAATGTTGGCAGGACCAGTGGTAATCCCCAGAATAATACGGGCATTTCCATCAGGGGACTGGGTACAATTAATGGTCCCCTTGACCCGCTAATTGTACTTGATGGTTTTATATATGAAGGTGATATCAATAACATAAACCCGTTTGATATCGAAAGTGTCTCCATTCTTAAGGATGCAGCTGCATCCTCTATTTATGGGGCGAGGGCTGGCAATGGTGTTATCGTATTAACCTCGACCAAAGGGAAGAATAACCAAAAACTTATCATGTCTTTTAATGCAAATTCAACGATCCGCGCTTTGCCTGACTTATATAGCTATAACCAGATGGCCTCCTCAGACTATGTCGAGGTGGAACAGTTTTTGTTTGGTAGGGGATTTTTTGATAACAGGATTAATACGCCATATCTGGCCCTAAGTCCTGCAGTTGAGGTGCTGCTCGCACAACGAAAGGGTAGCATTACCCCTAGCCAGGCCAATGAACGGCTCAATGCACTGAAGCTGGTGGATGCAAGAAAGAGTTACCTCGACGAGTTTTATCGTCATGCCCTGACGCAGCAATACGGTCTGAATCTAAAGGGAGGGGGAGAGATACATAACTATTATCTTTCCGGGACTTATGATGATGTCAAGGGAGAAACGAAAAATACCTCACAGAGGCTCAACCTGATCTTAAACCAGGATTACCGGATTTCGAAGAAATTAAAGGCGGTTACCAGTTTACGTTTATCCTCTTTGTCAACTAAGTCTGGTGCCCCAGCCTATAATTCTATAACCAGTGGGGGTCGTCTGCCTACATATCTTTCTTTTAGAAATGCCGAGGGGAATCCGCTGCCCGTTGCTTTTGGCTACCGCAATGAATATACCGACACCGCAGGCATGGGAAAGCTACTGGATTGGAAATATTATCCGGCGGAGGATTATAAACATACAACGGTATCGAGGCAACAGAAAGAGATATTTGGCGCGCTGGCTTTAAATTATAAAATCCTTCCGTTTTTAAGCGCAGATTTAAGCTACCAGTATCAATACCAGAATGGCGCTACCAAAACACACGCAGATGCGCACGGTTACCAGGCCAGAAATCTCATTAATAGCTTCAGCCAGGTGAACAGGTCAACAGGGGCAGTCCGTTATGTAGTGCCTAATGGAGGAACACTTAGTACTTCCCAGGATGAGGTGAACTCACAGACTGCCCGATTGCAATTTGATTTGAATAAGAATATAGGCGTACATTCCATCAACGCGATAGCAGGTTTTGAGGGGCGGCAGGTAGCAACCTTAGGAAGCGGCAACATTGTTTATGGTTATCAGCCCGACCCATTGACTTTTGGTAATGTGGATTTCACGACAGGCTATCCCAATTTTTTAACCGGTAGTACCTCGTTGATTCCTTCTTCCGCAAATTCATTAACCAATACCAAATACCGTTTCCTAAGCTTTTATGGAAATGCATCCTACACATTTAAGGGAAAATACAGGCTCTCAGGAAGCCTGCGCAGGGATGGTTCCAATATTTTTGGTGCAAATACAAATGACAAATGGAACCCCCTTTGGTCAGCAGGGCTTGGTTGGTCCCTTTCAGATGAAAACTTTTACCACATTGACTGGCTTCCGGTACTGAATCTGACAGGAACCTTTGGGTATAGTGGCAACGTGGATCTTTCAAAGACTGCATCAGCTGTTGCATTATATAGTACCAATACAGTTACAGGGCTTCCGTATGCCAGGGTAAGGACGATTAATAACCCGGAACTAAAGTGGGAGCAGCTTGCCCAACTCAACATCAAGGTTGATTTCGCATTAAGGGAAAACCGCTTACGCGGAACAATCGGCTATTTTCGTAAACATGGTACGGATCTATATGGTCCTTCCGAATATGATTACACAGCATGGGGCGGAACCGCAACGATTGTAAAAAACGTTGCTGATATGGAAGGTTACGGCATCGATGCCGAGTTGCATGCGGTTAATCTTAAAGGCCGAAAACTCGGGTGGAATACAGATTTTTATTTTAATTTTAATAAGAACAAAACACTAAAATATTTTTCGCAATCATCCACAGCTGCCATATATAACCTGGTTAACAGTGGTACAGGTATAACACCGATAGTCGGTATACCCCTATATGCGGTCGCTGCATTCAAATTTGCAGGATTGGACGCCAGTGGGAATCCGCAGGGTTACCTTAATGGAAATCCAAGTACTAACTATGCTGCGATCTTTGCCGAAGCGAGCAGTTCTGGAAATAACATCGAGTTTGTGGGACCAACCGTTCCGGTTTACTTCGGCTCCCTGGTCAATTCATTTCAATACAGGAATTTCAGCCTTTCCTTTAACATAAGCTATAAGCTTGGCTATTATACGACCAAAGCTTCGATAAGTTATAATTCTCTCGTCAATTCGGGAATAGGACATGGGGATTATGCCTTTCGTTGGCAGAAATCAGGTGACGAACTCACCACAAACATCCCTTCTTTCATTTATCCGTTAAATAGTTCACGTGACGACTTTTTCACAAGGTCGAGGGAAAATGTTATTAGCGCTGACCAGGTCAGGCTTGACTACGTAAACCTTACTTATCGACTCAATGCTTCGCAATGGAAATTTCCTTTCAGGAGCCTGGATGTGTTTTTGAATGCCTCTGACTTAGGCATACTCTGGAGGGCAAATAAGTTTGGTCTTGACCCTGATTACCCGAGGACATGGAGTATAAGCAAAGGTTATACTATTGGAGTTCGGGGCAGTTTATAATTTAAATGATATTAATTATGAGAACAAAAATTTTAACATTGATTGCCTGCCTGGCCGTATTGCTTATGGGTAATATATCCTGTAAAAAATATCTGGATTTGAAATCTGATGCCAGACTGGTCGTTCCACAAACTTTGAATGACTTGCAAGGCCTTTTGGATGACGCCGCTCTAATGAATTTTATGCGCAGCCCATCATTCGGTGAGACGTCGGCTGATGATTATTTTTGGCCGGAAGCCACCATAAATGCTGCATCAAATCTCACCAGGGATATATATTTCTGGCGTAAAATTGATTATCGGTATCAGAATGACTGGTCTGAGGCTTATCTGGCAATTTACAACACGAACGTGTGCCTGGAAGGTTTAGGGGGCGTGGAGCGGATACCAGCCAATGCGAAATCCTGGGATAATATTAAGGGTTCGGCACTATTTTACCGCAGTTTTTACTTCTTTGCGCTGACCATGCAATTTGGCAAGGCCTATGATTTGAGTACCTCAGGCCAGGATTTAGGGATTGCTCTGCGCCTTCAGAGCAACTTTAACATCCCATCGACACGCTCCAATGTACAGGCTTGCCTTGAAAGGGTGATAAGTG
The DNA here is from genome assembly GCF_032678425.1 of Pedobacter aquatilis. Taxonomy (GTDB): domain Bacteria; phylum Bacteroidota; class Bacteroidia; order Sphingobacteriales; family Sphingobacteriaceae; genus Pedobacter; species Pedobacter aquatilis_B. The sequence continues at coordinate 861,087 of NZ_JAVTSG010000002.1, forward strand.
ATGCCGCGGATGCAGTACAATATCTCCCGGAATTACCCTTGAGTACAACAAGACCTTCAAAAGCTGCAGCATATGCACTACTTTCCCGGGTGTATTTATATATGCGGGATTATCCAAATGCGCTTAAATTTTCAAATGAATCTCTAAAATTGCAATCCTCACTGATGGATTTCAACAGTGACCCCGATGTTTTAGGGCTGGACATCACCGTTCCTTTCCGGAGGTTTAATAAGGAGACTATATTTTACGCTGAACTTTTTCCGGGAATGGGCCTACATTCGCCAAGTTCAGCCAGGATTGATTCAACGCTGTATTCAAGCTACAGCACTAACGACTTAAGAAAACGTGCATATTTCAGGGTTAATGGTGGTAACCAGGTTTTCAAAGGTAGTTATGCGTCAAATGCATTTACATTGTTCAGTGGATTGGCCGTAGATGAAATGTTCCTTACCCGCGCCGAATCCCGGGCATGGACCGGAGATATTGTAGGGGCTATGGCAGATCTCAATTTATTGCTCAAAACGCGATGGAGGAAGGAAGTTGTTTATGTCCCCGTGGTAGCAAGCGGCAGGGAAGAAGCATTAGGGAAAATAAGGCTGGAAAGAAGGAAGGAACTGCTAATGCGTAACCTCCGATGGCCCGATATCAAAAGACTTAATAAGGAAGGCGCGAATATTATTCCCACACGTTTATACAAAGGTCAGCTATACAGGCTTGAAGTCGATGCCCCATATTACGCTTTGCCATTACCAATAGATATTGTTGAGCAGAGCGGCATACCGCAGAACTAAATGCAATTGAAATAGGTTTTTTGAGGCAAGAAGGCAAGGCTGGATAGCCTTGCCCTTGTTACAGATAGCCTCCGGCAACTATCTTGTTTTGTTTTCTTTAGTCATATTAACATCGGCAGATCCGTTAATATATGCTGAAGATGTCGGGGTATTGTAAACTGCGCTAAGGTTTGCAATTGATTTTAAAGTTGGAGTCGAGGAAGATGGGTTATCGACATAATTCACATCAATATCAATTCTACATGCCGCCTGAAGTTGCTGATCACACAATTCTTCCGGAGGGGTGGTGTTCCAGTTCGCCTCATCTTCTACTTCGGCTACAGAATAGGTTGAAGGACCATGGTAATAAAATGTTCTGGTGTCAAAACTTTTTCCATTTTGTTTATCTGCATACTTAAATGCCGATTGAGAGAAAACAATTGCCAATCCGAATACAAAAGCCAATAGGCCTGATTTAATTTTTAAATTTTTCATATTAGTGAATGCTTTTTACATTGAAAAAACAAGCGAAAAAGTTTAGTTTAAGGTATTATTTTATTTATCCGTATCTGGCAGGTACTATTCTTCGCTGCTCATAATTTATTCTTTTCTATTCTCCGCTTCCTCCTTTCTTTAATTGGGTTTTATAGAGCGCAAGAAGGTTGATGCTTAGATACACGATATTGAAAATTAAGTGGTTTTTCCAGCTTAACGACTTTAAAACACCGCCACAGCTGCAAGGTACTTTGGTGAAATATCCTGTCAAAACCAGCAGCACATAAACAGTAAATGCGCAAAGCAGCAAGGCCGATACCCATAATCCGGGCAACTTCGTTTTTTTTATCACAAGTAATATTCCTGCCAGTATTTCTACTCCCGGAAGCAGGATGGACAGCGCTGAATTGATAGGCTTTCCAAATGGCTGCAGTGCAAGCTGGCGCTGAAATTCATCAAAATCCATCAGCTTTGAGCCGGCAGTATATATCCAAAGAATTATCAATGCATTAATACTCATTTGTATCCAGAATTCTGAGTGGTTATTTTTTCTGATGATAGCTTCCATACCTCAAATTTGGAAATTTGGATATTCCTGGGCTGCTTACCTGTAGGAGAAAATATGCACTGCCACTCCGAAAATTTCTCTGCTGGAAGATATTCTTCGAGGAATCTTATCTACGGTAGGTACTCAGCGTATGCGGATGGACACCAATAGCTGCTGAAATATCACTGACTGAGGCTATCTGAAACAATCTGGGCTGAATTTTCAGGAGATTTGCTAATCTTTCGTTTCCTTCCTCGAATCTTAACTCAAATATGAAAGACATCAAATCTGTAAGCTGATTTCTGTGCAATCCGGTAATCAATTGATGGTATTCCGGAAAAAGCTTAAAAAGATTGTATTCATGTTTCAAAGGTAGTGCCTTAATCAGACTGGCTTCGATTGAGGTTGTCGTCTTGGAGTAGTCTTCTGAATCCATTTTGCCAAAATCCGGAATCACGGAATTCGAAAACGTAAAGCGGACCAAGTGTTGGCCAGGTTCCTTTAATCCATTAACCTGGGTTTTAATCGTTCCTTGCGATAGGAAGCATAAAGGATTATCCACAAAAAAATCATCAGGGATGATTTGATTTTTTTCAAACCGAAATTCCTTTAACGCTACATCAAGATAAGCCGCTAAACCAGAACTAACCGGAAAAGTCTTTTCAAGATAGTCGTAAATTTGACTGTTGTTCATTGTTTTTGCTCAAAGAACGGTTTTACCGGGTTTCTGTCAAGTGGCTAAACTTGCCACCTGGAACCACCAAACCCATTTGATTAATTTTTAGCTTACTACTTAAATATCAGGGTACTAAGCTATCCTTAAACCCATTTTCTGCCTAGGCATGTTTTTAGGCTTGATGGGAAATTTGTTTCTCAATTGCTAGTAGCGTTCGCGGGCAATGGCGAGCATTTTGGAAATTTTTTCAATCACTTTCCGGATATCTTCAGCATGGTGGAGATAATAGGCGTTCTTAAAGCTTTTTTCTGAAATCCCACTTTTTTCATGGCTATCGATGTGGGAAATAACATACTGGTGGATTTTTTTCGCCCGTTGCTCAGTGATGATGCCACACTCCACATTTAGGTATACATAAAAAGCCAGTTGCTTGACGGTTAACGAAACTTTGTAATTTGCATCAAGCACACCCGAATTGACCCATTCAGTATTTGCCAGATCCAGTTCTTTTAAAAATAACCGTTCAAACTCCAGGTGTCCAATAATAAGCTGCGAAAGCGATGGGTGATCCAATGAATATTGTCCATTGGATTCTTGGATGGTTTGTTCCGTTTCTTTCTTATAAATCAGCAAGACTTTGTATTTCTCAGAAATTTCAAGTGCACGCTCAAATTCTGCATTCATGAGGTTTTTGAGATAGCCAAAAAAATGCAGGTTATTAAAGTTTAGGGTGGTAAGTAAATCCGAAACACTTTTATCTGAGGTAAGGGATTCCAGGTTTTCAAGAAATACTTTTGTAAATGAATGGATATATCTGATGTCTTCATAAATGAATTTTTCCCTGTCCGATAAGGTTAAGGCAGAAATAATTATATCCCGCAATTCATCATCAATGTTTTCATCGGCTAATTTATCATGGATAATTTTAGCGTTTTGTTCTTGCGTGGCTGTTTCGTTACTTAAACAGGTTGCAGAAATTGTTGCGCTGAAATCAAATTCAGACGGATAATTTATCTTTAGGAATTCAAGCAATCCATCCAGAACAATTAATAACGCGGAATCAATTGAGGTCGTTATCCTGGTTTGATTAGACCATTTATTTCCGGATTCAACTGCAGATATCAGCCTGGATATACTATGTTGATTAAACTGGATAAAATCTTTGATCGATACACCCTGGTAGGGTGAAAAAAATAAAAATACCCTTTTTAAACGGTCTGCTTCACCGGCTATTTCCTTTTCCAGGCTTTGAACTTTTTTGCCGGTTGGCTGTGTCAGCGACTGCCCGGTAAAAAGATTCCATAGATATTCTAATTCAAAATTCATGATTTTGCCGTTTAGCGTGCCATTGAATGTATTGCGATGTTGGGTGTTTTCAAAAACTTTTACACCGGCGGTGTTCCCTGGCTGACCGGGAATAGGATTAGCCATGATAGAATATTATGCAGCTGCGCTGTGGATTCATAACGCTCAGACCGGGTGGCTCTTTTTGCCACCCCGATGAAACTTGACAGAAAGGCTGTCAGCGGCTTCTTTTGTATAATTCATTTGTTCAAATCTTAAATCCCTGTTTATGAATAAGATCGACGCTCTGCTGGACATTCTCTACAAAATTTATGCGATACTAAAATACTTTCAGCTTCAGGACGCTGAAGGTAAACTTCCCGATGATTCGCTGCAAATGACCAGGCAGCAGGTTAAAGATTACCTGAAGATTAGTGAGAGTACCTACAAAAGAAAAGTGAAGCAAGGAACACTGACACCCGTTAAAATGCCTGGAGGGGATCGGTTTTACAAATATCAGTTGGAGGACGAATTAAGGGAAAGCGTGAGACGTGGGAGGATTTGATTTTCTTACGATTATTCTGGACTAAGGTGGGTCATTTCCAATCCCTGCAAGCTCACATTTGGCCCATTTTAGCTCAAAATAGTGCTCCTTAAATCCAGAGCGCTAGGTTTGGTCCGACATTAAATTCATTACTATGATACAAAATATTAGTAACAAGCTGCTCAGACAGTTGGAAGAGGAAATGAGTTCAATTTCAAATGAGCAGAACGATCCATTTGTTAAAATGAGAAAAGCCTTAAAAGCCTCCCGGATATCACTCGGTAAGCTGCGAACAGTATTTCTGGAAGCTGAAAGTATTAGCGAAACCGAGGAGGTTCACTTCTTTAAAATCATTAAGCCTGCGTTTTATAAATGGAAGATATATCATGCCGAATTGTATTCAGTTGAATCAAACATCCCTGCCGGTGGTGCGGACATCCAGCGTGTGTTCTTTGAAAGTGAACTTAGGGTTGTCGAACGTTTCTTGCTTCTTCACCCATTTCAGTATCAGTATTACAGAATGGATATGTGCGAACTCGACACTTTTTATTTTTTAAGAAAAGTCGATTTAACGGAATCTTTATTGCCGGAACAACCTGAAATCGAACCTATTTTTTCCTCACCCGGGGATTATCTGTTCGCAAAATTCAGGGCAATGGATATGCTCAAAGACTGGCTGATGGAACGCATCAATTTCCTAAAGCGTCACCCGGTATTGAGTTATGATGCCAGTGAAATTAAATCTGAACTTCGATGGACCGGCGACAAGATCCATCTCGCCGAACTGGCATATTCGCTGCACTTGAGCGGGCAAATCAACAATGGCCAGGCAGGCGTGGCTCAGATTTTCAGGTGGTTTGAGGAGCATTTTGTGGTATCAATCGGTGTTCCCGCCAAGCGCTTTGCAGAAATCAGGGCGCGCAAACGGTTAAGCAGGACCCAGTTTGTTGATTCGTTGAGGGACGCGCTTGTTAAAAAAATGGATCAGGATGACTTGAAATGATTTGGTGGATATTATGGCTTTGGGTTGGCATCTTTCAGCATTCATATTTATTTATCGGTACTACCGGCATTTGCCGATATACAGTTTTGAGCTTTATGAACCTTTGTTTTATCCATCTGCAAGGTAGCAGTGGTTTAAATAATTATTATGCTACAAAGTTATTCATGGTCAGCCTTCCTGCTTCTGATGGGAGGGCTTTCAATTCTCTGGTACGCGGGCGTCGCACTAACTGCCTACCGCAAGGAGTGTCTTTCTTTTTTCAAGTTTTCAAGGGGAGCGCCTGAACCTGGTTTAACCCATCCGAAAACTGTTGAAACGAAGAGTATTGAGCGTACGGAAAAGATGGCTACCCCGCTTTCAATAATGGGTAAATCAAGGGAAACCCAGGGACTGGAATCTTCGTCACTGGGGGAACTTTCATTCACTTCAGATAGTAATGAGGGGGTAGGGCTTAAGTCAGACATCATTGCCGAACTGAAAGAAATTTTTACACTCCTGGCGGACAATGACGGGGATAAAGGAGATTTCCTCGGACTGCTTGAGGCCATGAAGCTTCGCTATCCACCGCTGGCTGCACACCCTGCCCGTTCACAGATTAACAGCTTTATAAAGTCACATGCACCATTTTTACTTTCAATGGAAGAGCTGGAAAACCTGTGGGATTAATTAACCTAATCGAAATTTTAAACCAATCGGAATGATTACTCATGTTAAAATAATTAAAAAAAATAATCGGCTGAAAGTCTTGATGCTTTGTTGCGGCGGGATGGTTCTGAACCTCCTTTTTGCCATAACCTGTTTTGCCCAGGACGGGAATGCAGGGATACAGGAGGCCGCGGACAAGGTCAAAGGGTACTTTGATACCGGCTGCGATTTGATGTACGCCATCGGTGCAGTCGTTGGCATCATAGGCGCTGTCAAGGTTTTTAACAAGTGGAATGCGGGAGAGCCGGATACCAATAAGGTTGCTGCGGCTTGGTTCGGCAGTTGTATTTTTCTGGTCGTTGTCGCGACCGTTCTTCAGTCATTTTTTGGCCTTTAAACCCTCATGCATATGTCTGCTGTATATCAGGTTAACAAAGGTGTTTCACGCCCGATTGTTTTCAAGGGGCTCATTGCCCAGTACATCGCCTATCTCGCTGTAGGACTGGTGGCCCTATTACTCCTGTTCGTTTTGTTATATGTGGCGGGGGTAGCGATACTTTACCTATTGCCGGTTATTTTATCACTCGGAATTGCTTTATTTTTTTGTGTGTTTCGTCTCTCTGCGAAATTCGGGGAACATGGGCTCATGAAGTTCCTGGCTGCCAGAAGCGTTCCCGTATTTCTGGTATTCCGTTCACGCAGGTTGTTCACCGGGATGAAATATCGCATGGGGAATAAATTTATCGGGGAGGCCAGACCATGATGGAAGCAGGACAGATTTTTCCGGTATATGCCGTAGAAGAGGATTGCATGCTTTCTGTGAACGGGGACATCACCCTAGCATACCGATTAAGCTTGCCAGAGATATTTACCCTCTCACACAATGATTATGATGCCCTGCACCATGCCTGGGTAAAGGCCATTCGTACCTTACCTGAAAATACGGTGATTCATAAGCAGGACTGGTTTTCCCAGAATACTTTTAAAGCTGATTTTGAGAAGGTAGGGGAGGATTTACTTTCGCGTTCGAGTGAGCGTTTTTTTTGCGAACGCGATTTCTTCGCCCACGAGTGCTTTATTTTTCTCACCCTTCGCGCCCCGTCACACAGGCTGGCAAGTTCAGCATACTGCAACCTGCTACGAAAAAGTATTGTCCCCGCCCAGGTGTTGTCCGGTATTTTGAAAACAGACTTTACCGATCAGTGTTCGCAGTTCATCAGGATTCTATCAGATTCAGGATTTATTTCAGCCCTTCGCCTTAAAGACGATGATCTTGCGGGGACGGCTAATCAGCCGGGGATTATTGAACGCTATTGTTTTCTCCTGGCTCAGGGCAAGCCTTCCCAGATTAAGGATGTGCACCTGAAAGGAGGGATTATGATTGGCGAAGAGAAAGTCAGCCTGTATACTATGGCCGACAGCGACCACCTCCCGTCACTTTGCGGTTCAAGGGTAAATTATGATGCTTATTCGGGGGACAATTCAAAATTTTCTCTTGGCTTTGCCTCACCACTGGGCGCCTTGCTTTCCTGCAACCATATTTATAACCAGTATCTGTTTATCGGTAATTCACTTGAAGTAATAAAAAAGCTGGAAGCTAAAAAACTTCGCCTACAATCCCTCTCTGCCTATTCGCGCGAAAATTCAGTTTCTAAGGACGCCGTAAATGATTACCTGAATGAAGCTATAGCACTGGGACATACACCAATCAAGGCGCATTTCAATGTGCTTACCTGGGGTGAAGGCGCCAAAGGGGAAACCGCGGCAAACCTGGTGGGCTCCGCAATGTCGGTTATGGACACTGTCGCCAAACTGGAAAGTGATGGCGCCGCCCAAATTTGGTATGCAGGTATTCCGGGCAATGCCGCGGACTTTCCCATGAATGATACTTTCGACACCTTTGCGCAGGTGGCTTCCTGCTTTTTCAACCAGGAATCTGCTTACCGGGACTCTATCTCCCCATTTGGAATGCGTCTTGGTGAACGGATTTCCGGTAAACCTGTCCACACAGACATTTCAGATGAACCTATGGACAAAGGATACATCACAAACCGTAATAAGTTTATTCTTGGCCCGTCAGGTTCCGGTAAATCATTTTTTACCAATCATATGGTGCACAGTTACCATCAGCAGGGCACCCATGTGTTACTCGTTGATGTAGGACATAGCTACAAGGGCTTATGTGAACTTCTTGGCGGCTATTATTTTTCTTATTCGGAAAGTGCCCCTATTGAATTTAACCCTTTTTTTCTGGGTGTAGGGGAAGTACTCGATACTGAGAAGAAAGAAAGCCTCAAAACGCTGCTACTGGCACTTTGGAAAAAGGATGATGAGCGTTCTCGGCGTTCAGAGTATGTGGCGCTATCAAATGCGTTGAGTGGCTATTACCAGCATTTAGATCTTCATGCCGATATATTCCCATGCTTTAATTCATTTTATGATTTCCTGTCTACCCATTATACGAAGGTACTGGAAGAGGATGGAGTCCGTGACCGCGATTTTGACATGCAGAACTTTTTATATGTCCTGGCACCCTATTACCGCGGAGGTGAATTTGATTATCTGCTCAATGCGAGCCAGCAGCTTGATTTGCTGAATGAACGGTTTATTGTTTTTGAGCTGGATAATATCAAGGATCACCCAATACTGTTTCCCGCAGTAACGCTCATCATCATGGAAGTTTTCATTTCCAAAATGAGGAAGCTCAAAGGTATCCGCAAGATGATCCTTATTGAGGAATGCTGGAAAGCAATTGCCAAGGAAGGCATGGCAGAATATATTAAATACCTCTTTAAAACTGTAAGAAAGTTTTTTGGTGAAGCGGTAGTCGTGACACAGGAAGTGGAAGACATCATTTCTTCGCCCGTTGTCAAGCAGGCCATTATTAACAACGCCGACTGCAAAATCCTGCTCGACCAGAGCAAATACCAGAATAAATTCGACAGCATCCAAGAGCTGCTCGGACTTACAGATAAAGAGCGTGCTTTGATTCTTTCCATGAACCGGGCAAATGACCCCGCCAGAAAATATAAGGAGGTTTTTATCTCGCTTGGTGGCCAATACTCCAAGGTTTACAGGACCGAGGTTTCGCTCGAAGAATACCTGACCTATACAACAGAAGAAAAAGAAAAATTGCTGGTCCAGCAGTATACTGGGCGCTATGGAAGCATCAGGAAAGGCATTTCAATGCTTGCTGAAGACCTGCGTCAAAAACAAACATCATAGTTTAAAATCTAAGTATATGAAAAGAAAAATAGTGTTGGTCTTGCTCTGCATGAGCTTTTTGGTCGCCTGTAAGACGGATCGTGTCAGGCGTTTCGCACCAGGAAAATTTGTAAACCATTCAAAAGGGGAGTTGAGCGTGGCCAGTGACACCCTCACCATTTCCACCGAAGAAGGCAATAATTTCAAGGCCATACGCCAAACCGGGTTTCGCCTGATTCAGAGCGGAAGACTGGGGAAGAGGCAATTTGAAAAAGAGCACTGGTCTTTGGTCTATGATGAGAGTACGGGTTTGATGACCGAGCTGAGAAAAGGGAGGCTGCTCATCTTTTATCCCGATTCAGGATTTCTGCTCATCGGCAAGCGGAAATATCTGAAGATAGAATAGAGCAGGGATTTATTGTGAAAAAATTTTAAAGCTTAAAATGATGGAAAAAGGTTTTTTGGCCGCAGGCCAGCTATACAGTAAAATGAAAAGAATGATGAAAAGTTATATGGTCATACTCCCTTTGAGTACCATGATGCTATGTGTTTCGCTGCCTAAAGGGGCAACTGCACAGATTGCGGTGCTTGAGGTTATCAAGGCGGGTGTAAAAAAGGTAATCAAAGCCGTGGACTTAAAAGTCCAGCGCCTTCAGAATGAAACAATATGGTTGCAGAATGCACAGAAAGTCCTGGAAAACCAGCTGTCGAAACTCAAACTTACCGAAATTGCCGACTGGTCTGAAAAACAGAAAGACCTTTATGCGGAATATTATTCATCCCTATGGAAAGTAAAATCGGTCATCGCCTACTATAAAAGGGTTCACGAAATCACTTCCACGCAAGTGGCCATTCTGGATGAATACCGTTGGGCATGGGCACTTTTTGAAAAAGATAAACACTTTTCCGCCGAAGAGCTTCTGAGTATGCAAAAAGTCTATTCCGGAATCCTTGATGAAAGCGTCAAGAACCTTGATGAACTTCTACTTGTCGTCAGTTCGCTGAAAACGCAGATGGAAGATTCAGCCCGTTTGGAAATCATTGCCGCAGTGGCCGAAAGAATGCAGTCCAACTATGCAGACCTCAAAAAGTATAATTCCGAAAATGCGGGCCTTTCACTCAAGCGGGCATCATCACTTGAAGATGCAGCCAAGATAAGGGAGATTTATGGACTATAGAAAAATGGGGTTTGTATTAAGGCTGTTGGTATTCGTGGCCTTATGCCTTTCGTTTGTGTCGGTCAACGCGCAAACCTGGTCAGAATTTTTTCAGCAGAAAAAAACACAGAAGCGGTATTTGCTTGAGCAGCTCGTGGCATTGAAGGTATATGCCGGTTACCTGGAAAAAGGGTACAAAATTGCGGATGACGGACTTGACTTTATCCGGGGATTCAAGGACGGCGAATTTGGTCTGCATGAAATCTTTTTTCGCTCGCTAAAAACCATCAGCCCCTTAATTTCAAGCAATCCAAGGATGATTTATATAATCAGCATGGAGCAGGAGATTTTCAGGATATCCAGGAGAAACTATGCTGATGATCTGCTTGGGCCATCTGAGGCAGGCTTTATCGCCGGCGTTCAAGCCGACCTCGGTAAAAGTGTAAAAGCGGACCTGGAGTTGCTTTCCATGATCCTTGAAATGGGAAAACTCGAAATGAGTGAAGAGGAAAGGTTTGAACGGTTCAACCGCTTATATGATCAGGTTTGTGAAAGATATCAATCTGCCGCCGGCTTTGACGCTTCGGTCAGGCTACTGCTGGCCCAGAAAAAAGAGTCGTTAAAAGAATTAAAATAAGAGGAGGATAGTTTATGAAAAATTTATTTCTTATTCGGGCATTGTGGCTCTCATTTTTACTGAATAGCTTGTTTCTGGGTAATGCCACCGCACAAAGTGCAGAGGCAGAGCAGTTGCTATTGAATGTAGAGAAACTTTCCCAACTTAAAAATATCCTATCAGACATGAAGAAAGGATATGCAATTATCTCTACAGGTTATTCTGCCGTGAAAAATATTTCGGAAGGAAATTTTTCGCTGCATGAAGTCTTTATTGACGGACTGTCAATTGTCAGTCCGGAGTTAAAAAAATACAGGCGGATCGGGGAGATCATTTCCATGCAAGGTAACCTTGTTTCTGCTTACCGCGCTGCTTTCGCACGTTTCTCATCCTCGGACCTGTTTTCTGAGAATGAACTGGACTACTTTTCAAATGTATACGGCCAGTTATTTTCAGCCAGCCTGCAGAATCTGGATGAACTGCTGATGGTCATTACCTCTTCCCAGCTGCGGATGAATGATGAGCAGCGGCTTCGTGCCATCGACCGCATTTTTGAAAGTGTTCAGGATAAGGTACTTTTTCTCAAAGATTTTAATGAGCAGGCAAGCCTGTTAAAAATGCAGCGTACCCGCGAAAAGGCATCGGTCAACATGCTCAAATCCATTTACGCTAACCCATAATTTTCAGCATATGAAAACGAAATATTTTCCCGTTATTGCGGGATTCGGGCTCGCCATTGCCTTATTTTTCTCGCCCGCGGTTGCTTTTTCCCAGGGGATTTCCCAGACCCTGAACGGGATGCAGCCCGTGCTGGACCAGGTGTATTCGGAAATGCTTCCGCTATGTTCCAGGTTAATCGGTGTAGCCCGTGGCATTGCAGGATTTGCCGCCCTATGGTACATTTCCTCGAGGGTTTGGAGACAACTCGCATCAGCGGAACCTGTTGATGTTTATCCCTTGCTGCGCCCTTTTGCCCTTGGAATGTGCATTGTCATGTTTCCCGCAGTTATTGCCATTATGAACGGGGTTCTCCAACCGACTGTTTCCGCAACCAGCGCAATGGTTGCTGATTCCAATAAGGCAATCGAGGCCTTACTCAAAGCCAAGGAAGCAGCGATAAAAGAAAGCAAATACTGGCAAATGTACATTGGTGATACTGGTCAGGGCGATAGGGAGAAATGGTATAAGTACGCTCATCCCAAGGATCCGGATGGAAGTGGTGAAACATTTCTGGACGGCATTGGTAATGACCTGCAGTTCTACATGGAAAAACAAAGCTATAATTTTCGCAATTCCATCAAGGGATGGCTGAAGGAAGTTCTGGAGGTTTTATATGCCGCGGCAGCACTTTGCATCAATACGTTGAGAACATTCTTTTTAATCGTGCTCGCCATACTTGGTCCTTTGGTACTTGGATTTAGCGTATTTGACGGCTTTCAGCAAACGCTTACCGTCTGGCTGGCCAGATATGTAAATATATTTCTATGGCTGCCCATTGCCAATATCTTCGGGAGCATACTCGGCAAAATACAGGAGAATATGATTAAACTGGATATTTCACAGATCGAAGCCGCCGGGGATACATTTTTTTCTTCCACCGATACTGCATATCTCATCTTCCTCATCATTGGGATCGTTGGATATTTTTCGGTGCCCAATGTAGCCAATTATGTTGTGCACGCGGGTGGTGGAAATGCCATACTTTCCAGGATCAATGCCATTGTCCTCTCCACTTCCTCAACAGGGATGCATGGAATGTCTGCCGGAGGTGGTATGGCTGCCGACGCGCTTGGAGATGCGGTAAGAAAACAATCACAAGGTTATGCATCCGCCGGTCAGGGTGATTATTTCAAGGATGGCGATTCCTCAGGTGGCTACCAGCGGGAACGCTTATCAGGTAAATCAAAGTAAACTAAACCAAAAACTATGTTCAGCAAATTCAAAAATATAGATTCCGCATTCCGGCACATCAAAAGCTTTTCGCTAATGATGATCATCGCCTGCATACTGATTAGCGCATTTTCCATCTGGCAGGCATTCAGGATGGTAAGGGAGGTTCAGGCTCATATCTACATATTGGCAAATGGGAAGGCATTGGAAGCCTTTTCTGCCGAAAGAAAGGATAATGTCGCGGTAGAACTCAAGGATCACATTAAAATGTTCCACCACTATTTTTTTACCCTCGATCCCGATGAAAAAGTAATCGCCGCCAATATTTCGGCCGCATTAAATCTTGCAGATGAAAGTGCCAAGAAAGCGTATGATAACCTCAAAGAGCAAGGTTATTATAAGGGTTTGATTTCGGCTAATGTTTCGCAGGCAATCAGTATTGACAGCACGCAGGTAAACTTAAATACAACACCTTATTTTTTTAGGGTTTATGCCACCCAGAAGCTTACCCGCTCTACTTCGACAATCAGGCGCAGACTCATCACGCAAGGTTCAGTGCGTAATGTTAGCCGTTCGGACAACAATCCACACGGTTTTCTGATTCAGAACTGGGAAACCCTGGAAAATAATGATTTACCCGCGAAACCATGATTAAGGGTAAGAATATGCAGCGAGGAAAACCACAACCAGGCTCGCAGACAAATTTGGTCATCAGGAGTCTTACAGGCCGCTTCATCAGATTCTGGCGAAGTACCGCGGATCACTTAAATAATAGACTGGCAGTGGTTCCGATCAAGAGCCTCAGATTTCTACTCATACTCTCTTCTGCACTCTTTGGCATTTATTGCCTGGGACTGATAATAGGGTTTTTATAAACAATACATCAAATAAATATGGAAAGAAAATTGAAAGACAAAAGGATAGTGCTGCTGGTGCTGCCTTTAATCATCCTCCCTTTTTTAGCCCTCGGCTTTTACGCACTCGACGGTGGAAAGGGGCCAGGCTCGCTTCAGGTTTCATCAGGTATCAACCCTGCATTGCCTTCAGCGAAATTTAAAAAGGATGACCCGGTCGATAAAATGGGATTTTATGAATCATCTACTAAGGACTCACTGAAAAAGCTAGGCGACAGGGCATTTTCGGGAAGCCCTGTGAAAACAACAGGAACTGAAGTTGATCTGAAGAGCCGCGAGATAGATGACCGTCTGAAAAGGATAACAGCTGAATTGGAAAATACCCAGCAGGATTCAAAAATTGTCAAGACTGGCCTTTCGCGGGATGCAGGCGGGATGAAAGGCGATGTCGACCGGTTGGAGCTATTGATGAAAACCATGCAGGCACCCAAAGGAGAGGACGAAGAACTCAGGCAGCTCACCAATCTTATGGAAAAGATAGTCCAGGTACAAAACCCTCAAACTGTAAAGCCGGTTGCAGGTATTACCGAACCGGCAAATAATGATGTTCTGTTTGCGGCGATACCTGCCCTTGTATTGGACAAACAGGTATTGCAACAGGGTTCGTCCATGCAGGTCAAGCTGCTTGACAGCCTCAATATTAACGGTATCATTATACCCTCGGGCACAATGCTTTTCGGTCTCTGTCAGCTGACAAATCAACGGCTGTTACTTGATATCAAAACAATCAGGCTGGATAACAAGATCATCCCCGTCGACCTTACCCTTTATGGACTGGACGGGATCAAAGGGATTTTCGCTCCAGATGCAGTCGTTGCAGGAGCACTTAATTCCGGAACGGACAATGCCATCCGGGGGATGAATGTGATTAGCATGGATGGTTCAATGGGTGCCCAGGTTGCCGGAGCAGGAATTGATGCCGCAAAAAACCTTTTTTCCAAGAAAGTAAAACGCGTTAAAGTGAAAGTCAAGTCAGGTCTTCCGGTGCTGCTGAGAAATAATGCGGATAAAAGAAAGGCAGGTAATGGCTAGCTTTCATAAGACGCAGCAGGTCACAGCGGTATTGGAGCATCTGCAGCAAATTGGCCTGAGCGGACGTGATCTGGCGCCATTCGTCTCACAATATTATGACCGTCCCTGGGAGGAGCAGACACTGCTATTGGGTAAAGCGCTTGGGGGTAAACCTGCCCACATAGAACTGGTATTGTCCAGTGATTCAGAGATGAAAATCAGTCTGGCCTCTTTCGCCGTGGTCATGAAGCAGGCAGGCAGCTTCCCGCTTTCTCTGGAAAATAATGGTGTGCACTCCGCGGTACTCGAAGGACGGATGAAAGTGCTGGACTGGAAGAATTACGGTCGCAGCGATGTCGAGGATTACCGTCTGTTCTCATCCCAGCAGCAGGCAATGGAACGGGTGCTGGAGGATCTGGATAAATTTCGTGGAGCCAAGGATGGCCTGGGAAATTTTCAGAACATGGAAGCATTAAGGATTGCGGAAAAACTGGAAAAAACCTATTTCACGGGCACGCCAGTTGAATACATACTTTCCGCTCATAGCAAAGAGGGCCAGTTGGCGGAAAAAATATTCTTTCCGCCATGGGTACATCTGCGTGATGTAGAGGTTCATGCCCAAAATCCTGCCTCGCTGGAGAAGTTCAGCTGGGAATGTTATTTACAACAATTTAATAATCCAAATATTATGAATCAAAACAATTTAGAATCCCTTAAAGCGGAACTTAAATCGCTTGGCTTTTCGGAGGCACTTTCAGAAAAAATGCAGGCGCAAATGAAGAACAATGTCCCCGAATTTGAGCTTTCCGACCGGATGACCGGAGAGAAGGGCCAGGCTGACTTTCAGCTTTTTTTCAGGCAATCCTCACAGTCTGATTTTTATTACCTTAACAAATTCGAAGTCATGCTTACTGAAGGCAAAGGCCTTGAAAAAGATCAGTCCTACCTCATCATTGCGCCTTCCATCGATGAAGGAAAAAATACGGTTCTGAAATATCAGAATGTCGGACAGGCTGTTGAAGTATTCAAAAAACAGACCGGCAGCGCAGAACTGGCGGTTGGAACTTCAGAGAAAAATAAAAGCAGAATGGCGGCAATGGAAGAAGGTAAAGTAAGTTTTGTAGAAAAAGATTTTTCCAGAATTCTTCGAAATCCTCCCGTGGGCCAGACTTTCTGGCTTGACAGGGGCAAAGGGTTTTCGGCATCTCAGGCGCTTAATTTGATTGAAGGCAGGGCAGTTTATCGCGATGATATGTTGTCAAAAGAAGGTACAGCCTACAAAGCCTGGATGAAGCTGGATATGGATGGACCACGCGATAAATACATGAACCTTAATGTCAATCAGTACCATGATCCATCGTATGGTTTCAATCTTCAGGAAGTGTTGGACAGGTTTCCTTTCAAAGAACTGGCAGATGAAAAATTAAAGGATAAGTTAGAATCCAGCCTTAAAAATGGGGATAGGGCAACGGTTTCCATTGAAAAAGATGGAAGTGTTGTGTCGCTCAGGATAGAGGCTGTTCCCCGTTATAGCCAGCTTAATGTTTTCAATATGGAAGGCAAAAGTGAGAAGCGTGAACAATTCCTTAAAGAGCAGCCCAAAGAAAAGTCGCTGGATAAGAGCAGCGCCAAAACTAAAGCGGTTAACCAGGAACAGGGCGTTGGACTTTAAAATCTTCTCTTACATTTCCCGCTTATATTTATTTTTCATCATCAAATGCAGCCTGTTGCTGCATGATAAAAACAAGAAAAAATGGACAAATTTTCAAAATTAAAAGACTTGGTTTCAAGTGTTGAGATCGATGCAACTAAGTTCTATGATGCTAACAATGCTGCAGCCGGAACTAGGGTACGTAAAGCAATGCAGGAATTAAAAGTCTTGGCGCAGGAAATACGTGCTGAAGTAACAGAAAAGAAAAACAGCGATAAATAAAAACACAACTGTTTTGGGAAATTATACTGTCCTGATAAATTTTGTCAGGACATTTTTTTTTGCTTAGATCATGAGCTTATCTTTTGACTACATCTACCACATCAATCTAAAAGGGTATCCCTAAATCAATCCCTACACCAAGGGGCAAGGATATCCATGCAAATGTACCAGGTTGAAAATCAACGGTGTGGTATTGAAATAGATTGTGCTCAGGAGTAAAAAAATTATTTAAGCTGATCATACCGCAAATATTACCTCTTCAGAGAAAGAAAATAATCCAGTACTTTAAAATTTTTTGGCGATGTTTTTACTATGGATTTAAAGGTATTGTTAAAATGAGCCTGATCGTAAAAATGATTATCCACAGCAAGATTAACAAATGACGATTGATCTTGCTGTGGATACGCAATCTCGTCTACCGTAGAGCGTAATTTCAATATCAACGCAAACTGTTTTGGTGTTAAACCGACATGTTTCTTAAACATCTTTTGAAGGTACCTTGATGAGCATTTTAAATCTTGCGCCAATTTCTCTATAGCGTAATAACCCTTATTGTTTAATAAGATCGTGGTGGCCATGGATATTAGTCTGGTGTTAAGATTCGTAACCAGATGTGGTTCAAATATTAGGGAGATATTTTGACAGATTTTTTGATTGCTTTGTCCTGGCAGTTTACCCATTACGTCTAAGTCTATTCCAGATAACTCAAAGTGCACTATCTGGTCATGGAACTGGTACATGTCAACTGAACTGAAGTGAACCGGTGTCCAGGCATGGAGTTGGATCATCGTAGCTTTCGCCCCACTTCTGACGGTCACGCTGATGGCTTCGGTCATCTGCCCGCAGAAATAAGTACCTTGTGTTAAATGTTGTTCCCGGCCCTGATGCTCAACCGTCAATCCGTTTCCCTTTATCACAGCAATGTTGAAACATCCGTTTGGCAAAACCGATTTCCCCGATACATCACTAGCACTAGCCGAATTATCGAGTATCCACAACTTTTTAATAAAACAGGATAGTTTTTTTTCGACATCATACTCTTCGTATTTAAACATACAGTTGCCTTAAATTTGCAATGAATTAATTGATTTCAGCCTGCAGATTCTTGATAC